>CAVPLP010000002.1:0-1058215 GCA_963706075.1 uncultured Actinomycetes bacterium | reverse complement strand
TAGCGACAGCGCACCGGCCGCGTAGCACGCAGGCGCGATCCAATAGGTAATGATGTCACGAGCAGCCGGCGAGCGCACCTCAAACATCGCCTTGACCCATTCTATGCCGAAAATCTCGTTGGTGGCCCACGACGGCAGCGCATGATGTGCCGGTGCCACCGCCGAGTTGTTTGAATTGTGCGAACACAAGCCGATACACCTCGGCGACGACCCAACTTCCAATCGCAAAATAGGGACCGCGAAGGCGAAATACCACAAACGCCGTCGGCACTGCGAGTATCGCGGCTATCAGCCCCGACAGCACTACCGCTGCAATTGGGTCGATGCCGGCGCCGATCGTAAGCGCAAACAGCAGATAGCCGCCGAGGCGAACAAATGCCTGCTGCCCGACCGAGACGAGACCGGCATAGCCCGCAAGCAGATTCAGCACTGCGCCAGCGCAAGCATGTAGAAGACGAAAATCAGATCCTGAATCAACCGACGTCCGGCAAAGACCGGAGCGCAGCAAAGATCAAGACAAGGGCAACGCCCGCGAGCGCGAGGATCGCCGACGCGCGGGTTTTCGTTTCGATGCGATACCTGGTGTCGGCTCCATCAATTGGTTCCCGTCACCCGTCACCATCATTCAATCGACCGCGCGCGGAAACAGACCGCGTGGCCGCAGCACCACCACAACCAGAAAGGCGATGTGGCCGGCAAGTATCCGCCATTTGGGATTCAGCTTGGCGCCGACAGTCTGCGCGAGGCCGATGATGATGCCGCCCGCAAGCGTACCCCACAGGCTCCCGAGACCGCCTATGATCACCGCCTCGAACGCATAGATCAGCCGCGCCGGACCGATGGTCGGATCGAAATTGGCACGGATGCCGAGGTAGAGCGCGGGCAATCGTCGCCACCACCATCGCGATCCCCATGGTGATCGAGTAGATCCGATGATGGCTCGATGCCCATCAACTGCGCGATTTCGAGATCGTCGGAGGTCGCGCGAAACGCCCGCCCAAGTGCGGTGCGATAAAATAATAGATTGAGCAGCAGGATCACTGCGATAGCAGAGCCAAGCGTGAGCAGCGGCATCACACCGATCGCCAGGTTGCCGCCAAGTTCAATAGAAGCGGTCTCGATCGCTCCAGCCGTAGCCGCCGGCTGTCCGCGGTATACGCCTCGAGCAATCCGTTTTGAATGATTATGGACAACCCGAAAGTCACGAGCAGCGGCGGCAGAAGATCTCGTCCCAAGGTACGGTTGAGGAGCACGTGCTGCAAGGCGAAGCCCGCAGCGAACATCGCCGGCATTGCAAGCAGCGCCGCGAGGAAGGGATCGAAGCCGAGCCACGTCGTCAGCGAGAGGATCGCGAACGCTGCCAAAACAATAAGATCGCCGTGGGCGAGATTGACCAGCCGCATGATGCCGAAGATCACCGACAGGCCCGCGGCGAACAGCGCATACAGGCCTCCGAGCAGAACGCCTTGGATGATCGTGCCGAGCCAATCGAGCATGCTCGTCACTGTCCGAAAAGGCCAGGTGAACTTGTTCACGTGTAAGTTCCTCCGGCTGACCCGACAGCGATACCCTGCCCTCCTGGAAGCAATAACACGATCGGCGACCTTCATTGCCTGCGCGATGTCCTGCTCGACGAGTACTATGCTGGTGCCGTTCTGTTTGATACGCGACATCGCATCGTAGATATTGCGGATTACAATCGGCGCCAGGCCAAGGCTGATCTCGTCGCAAAGCAGCACGCGCGGGTTCGACATCAACGCGCGCCCGATCGCCGCCATCTGCTGCTCTCCCCCGGATAGCGTGTGGCTCGGCGCGGCGCGGCGCTCGTTCAACGCGGGGAACAGCGCATAAATGCTGTCGAGCGACCATATCCCTTCCACATCCCGACCGTAGCTCCCGATCTGCAGGTTTTCCTCAACCGTCAGCGAGGAGAACAGCCGCCGCCCCTCCGGCACCATCGCGATCCCCAGCTTGAGAATATTAGCCGGGCCAAGCGCGCCGATGGGCTTGTCCTCAAACCGCACGCTATTGGGTTCAGCACGGATGAGGCCGGTAATGGCCTTGAGGTAGGAGGACTTACCTGCCCCGTTGGCGCCGATGATCGCAACCGTCTCGCCGGGCGCAATCACCGTGTCGATCCCGTACAGCGCTTGGAAGTCTCCGTAGTGAGCGGTAAGGCCACGGGTCTCGAGCATCGGAGGTCTCACGCCAACAGACCGATATAGAATTGCCGAACCTCCGCGGAAGCCATCACCTCCTGCGGATCGCCCTCGGCGACCTTCTTCCCGAAATTCAGTACGCTCAGCCTACTGACCACCGCCACCAGCGCGTGCACGACGTGCTCAATCCAGATGATGGTCATTCCCGCTGCATGGACTTGCTTGATGGTCTCGATCAGTTCGAGACACTCTCCCTCGGTTAGCCCACCGGCGATTTCGTCGAGCAGCAACAGATGGGGATTGGTTGCCAGTGCGCGCGCCATCTCCAGCCGCTTACGCTCGAGTAACGTCAGTGCACCAGCGAGAGTGTTGGCTCGTTTGAGCAGATGCAAACGCTCAAGGATTTCCGCACAGGGCGAGGCGGCGGCACGCTCGGTCAAACCTCCGCCATGCACCGCAGCGACCAACAAATTCTCGAACACGGTGAGATTTTCGAACGGCCGAGGGATCTGATTTGAGCGTCCGATTCCAGCGATGCAGCGCTCATGCGGCCTCGCCGCGGTAATATCGCGACCGTTCAGGCGGATTTCGCCGGCATCGGGTGCGAGACCGCCGGCGATCAGGTTGAAAAGCGTCGTCTTGCCCGCGCCATTCGGGCCAATTATCCCAAGCGCCTCGCCCTGTGCGACCGACAGATCGATATCGTCCGCCGCGATGACCGAACCGAAGCTCTTGCGCAGGCCTTTGATCTTCAGCATGCGCTTGAACTTAGCAACAACTCGGACGAATCGGAACGAAATCGCAAACCAGCGCCGAGCGCGTTCCGCTCGCCTCGCCCTGCCGTCAACCGATCGCCTCCATTTTGCCGCCTGCCGGAATGTTAGGCGCTGTCCTGTTGTCGGTGATGACGATCTCGTATTTATTGCCGTCCTTCACCCGCCATTGCCCGCCGACCAGCGGCGTCTTTGCGACGTTTTTTGCGGCGAATGGCGGCAGGTTCGCTCCGTTCCACTGCACCTTGCCGACCACGGTATCGAGATCGGTTGCGGCGATCGCACCGACCATGGCTTTGGCATCCCGCTGCGGCGCACGCTTGAGCGCGTCGACGGCGACCTCGAACAGCGCATGCACGAAGCCGATCGGCTGCGTCCATTGCTTCTTGGCCGCGGCCTCATAGCTGCCGGCGAGTTCTCTCGCACTGATGCCGGTGAGTGACGATTTGAAAGGATGGTTCGGCGACCACCACACTTCCGATGAAAGATTGTTGCCGTCCTTGCCGAGCGCCTCAACCGCGACCGGGAACAGGATCGCCTTCCCGATCGAGGCGACCTTCGGCCTGAAGCCTTGCTGCAGCGCCTGCTTCCAGAACGTCGTGAAGTCGGGCGGCAACACGACCCCGGTGACGATCTCGGCGTTGGCGCTCTTGAACGCGCTGATCTGTGCCGAGAAGTTGTCGGTGAGGTTCTGGTAGCGGCCGGGGTCGGCGAGTTTGTAGCCGGCCTTCTCCAGCACCGGCGGGAAACCGACCTGTTTGTCGCCCCAGGCATTGCCGTCACCGTCATTCGGAAAAAGACCGCCAACTGATTTGTTGGTCGGCACCTGGCTCCACATGTTCGTAAAGACCGCGATAACGTCTTCGAGCCCCCAGAAGAAGTGGTAGGTGTAATTGAAATTCTTCCATGCAGGAGGCCCGCCGGCCGGATCGGCCTGGCGGCCAATGAACCAAGGCTGCCAAGGCGCTACCGTCGAGATGCACGGCACCTCTTCGATCTCGCATTGCGTCGAAACCGGGTTTGTGGTCTCGGGCGTTGAGGCGACGAGCATCAGATCGATCTTGTCCTGGACGATCAAATCCTTTGCGACCTGAGCGGCGCGGTTCGGATTCGACTGGCTATCCTTGACGACGACTTCCACCGGAACCGTTGCGTTGCCGAGCTTGATGCCGGCCTTGGTGGCTTCCTTGAAATTTGCGATAATGAAGTTGTCGGCTTCGGCGAACGCGGCAAGCGGGCCGGTCTGCGGGCTGATGTAGCCGAGTTTTATGGGGCGCGTTTGCGCGATGGCAGGCATCGCGACGGTGGCAAGCGCCGCACTAGCCGCCACCGACGATTTGAGCAACGCGCGACGATCAATCCCTGCGGGCACGATCCTTGTCATGATGCATCCCTCCCTAATCCACCAAGCAGCCAGGTCCTTGGCTGAACCTTGACTGCGTTCCCGAAATTGTTCGATATTCGAACTCGCGTTCGCTTTCCGGCGAGTTTCAATGAGCGCCTTGACGGTGTCAACAACTCGCTAGGCCACGGTGCGCAGATGATGCCTTCCGGACCTCGTCCAGACGATGGTCACGACAAAGAGTTCATGAACACGCTCGCCAAGGGGCTCGCCGTCCTCAGCGCGTTCGGCAAACAGCGGCCCGCGATGACACTGTCCGACGCGGCCGCGGTCGCGGGTCTCTCACGGGCAACCGCGCGGCGTGTGCTGCGGACGCTTGCGCAACTCGGCTACGTCGTTCAGGACGGCCGCGCGTTCTCACTCACCTCGCGCGTTCTCGATCTGGGTTTTGCCTACCTCTCGGGGCAGGACTGGATCGACCGCGCGCTGCCGATGATGAAAGAAGTGAGCGAACAACTCGGCGAATCCTGCTCCGGCTCAATCCTGCAAGGCATCGAGATCGTCTACGTAGCACGCGTGCCCGCACGGCGCATCATGTCAACCGCCCTGGCGGTGGGCAGCCGGTTGCCGGCGTTTCACACATCACTTGGCCACGCCCAGCTCGGCTATCTTGACGGCGCGGAAATCTGGCGCCGCCTTCGGTCGGTTCCGATCGAGGCCTACACGCCTTATACGATCACCGACATGCAGGCGCTGTTCGATCGCGTCCGCGCTGACCGCGAGCAGGGATTTTCCATCGTTGACGAGGAACTCGAGCAGGGCCTTCGTTCGATTGCCGTTCCGGTTCTCGACCGCACGGGCCAGGCGGTCGGCGCTATCAATCTCTCGGCGCACACCACGCGCACCACCCGGAACGAGATGCGCGAGAAATTCCTCCCCGAGCTCAGGCGCATCGCGCTGCGAATTTCGGAAGCACTCCCGCCGGTTTAAGGGAGGGCCATTCGTTCAGCGTCGGCTCAACTTGTCACCGCGCACCTAAAATCCTATCGTTCCGGTTCGCTTTCCGTACAGTAGTTCGGATATCGAACAGACTGGTGCGGACACTATAAAAGGCGGTCAAACTCCACGGGAGGGCAAGATGGCAAAAGCGACGACAACCAGGGCGTCCAGCGCAACAGCAGCCAAAGCGAAGACAGCAAAAACCAACGGCGGCGACGACCGCGCGGCCTTCGCGCAGCGACCGGAAAACATCGGCCAAATGAAGGTTACCAAGCCGCAGACCGGCTCGGAATATATAAAGTCGCTGCGCGACGGCCGCGAGGTCTTCATCTATGGCGAACGCGTCAAGAATGTCACCACCCATCCTGCCTTCCGTAACACCGCGCGGATGGTGGCTCGTCTGTTCGACGCTCTGCATGACGACAAGCGAAAGCACAAGCTGCTGGTGCCGACAGACACGGGCAATGGCGGAATGACGCACGCCTTCTTCAAGGCGCCAAAGACCGTGGAGGATCTCATCGCCGGCCGCGACGCCATCGCCGAATGGGCGCGCATGACCTACGGCTGGATGGGCCGTTCGCCGGATTACAAGGCGGCGTTTCTCGCGACGCTCGGCGCCAACGCGGACTTTTACGATCCGCACCAGGACAATGCCCGGCGCTGGTACAAGTTTAGCCAGGAGCGCGTGCCCTTCATCAATCACGCCATCATCCATCCACCGATCGATCGCGACCGGCCACCCAACGAGGTCAGCGATGTCTGCTGCCATGTCGAGAAGGAGACCGACGCTGGTCTCATCATCTCAGGCGCGAAGGTGGTCGCCACCGGCTCGGTGCTGACGAACTATACGTTCGTCGCCCACCACGGATTGATCCCGGTGCAGGACAAGAAATTCGCGGCGGTGTTCATGCTGCCGACCAACTCGCCAGGCGTGAAGTTCATCTGCCGCACGTCATACGAGATGAATTCGACGGTCATGGGTAGTCCATTCGACTATCCGCTATCGAGCCGGCTCGATGAGAACGACGCGGTCTTCATCATGGATAAGGTGCTGGTGCCATGGGAGAACGTGTTCGTTTATGGCGACCTCGAGAAGGCGAACAACTTCTTTCCGCGCACTGGATTCCTGCCCCGTTTCGTGGTGCACGGTTGCACGCGACTGGCGGTGAAGCTCGATTTTATTGCGGGCCTGCTCCTCAAGGCCACCGAGGCCGCGGGTACCAAGGATTATCGCGGCGTGCAGGCGAATGTCGGCGAGGTGATCGCCTGGCGCAACCTGTTTTGGGGACTTTCGGACGCCATGGTGCGCGATCCGAAGCCGTGGATCGGCGACTATGTGTTGCCGAACATGGATCCCGGCAATGCTTATCAGATCATCGCGACGATGGCTTACACGCGGATCAAGTATCTGATCGAGCAGACGGTGGCCTCGGGTCTCATCTATCTCAACAGCCACGCGCTTGATTTCAAGAACCCAGAAATTCGACCCTATCTCGATCAATATCTGCGCGGCTCGAACGGATACAAGGCGGAAGAACGCGTCAAGCTGCTCAAGCTGCTGTGGGACTGTTTGGCGAGCGAGTTCGGCGGCCGGCACGAACTTTACGAGATCAATTACGGCGGCTCGACCGAAGAAATCCGCCGCTATTGCCTGTTCGGCGCGCAAGCCTCAGGCAACGCAGACAAATTCAAAGGGTTCGCCGAGGAATGCATGGCCGAGTACGACCTAAGTGGCTGGAAGGTCCCCGATCTCAGCGATCCAGGCGAGCTAAGCTACCACGTCATGCGCGGTGCCAGATAATCGTGGCTTTTATCCGGCAACGCGTTTGGCTTGCTCTAACTGCTCATTGTGCAAACGGCCACTTTGCGCAACATCGGATGCGGGTGTACGGGTTGGTCCTTGTCCGCATGATCAGCGAATGCCGGTTATGGAGCCCGACATGGCCCGCGGATCACGCGTAGGCCAGCGACCGGCGTTGACCTGGGCTACGAAGTCGCCGACGATACCGTTGAACAGGTCTGGCGCTTCGAGATTGATGGTATGCCCGCAATTCGGCATCACCGAGAGAGCCGCCGATGGGATGATGCGCTTCATCAGCAACGCGGGCGCCAGGCAGGGCCAGTCCTCGTCGCCAGTGAGGATCAGCGTCGGCACCGTGAGGCCGGCCATCTCGTTTTGCAGATGATACAGCGAGGGACGCTCCTTTTGGCAGCCGAGCTGGGTGTTGGCGGCACCCAGGGCTGAATGCTCGGCCAGCGCCTGCTTGAAGACCGCAAAACCGCGCGGGTCTTTGGCTTCGAACTGCACGCGGGTCGGGCCGTGGGCATAACGCGAAGCCATCCGCCCGCAGCGACGCCACTACGGCGTCGGCTTCGGCGCGAAACTGCTCGCGCATATTCAGCTCGGCGCCATAGCCGCAGCCGGCCACGCACAACGACAAGGCCCGAGAAGGATGGCGAAGGCCGAAATGCAGCGTAGCGAAACCACCCATTGAGAGGCCACAGACATGCGCCTTCTGGATACCAAGATGATCAAGCACCACTAGAATGTCGTCGGCAGCGCAACTCTGGCTATAGGACGCCGGATCCTCCGGCACGTCCGATGGCGGATAACCCCGCGCGGCATAGGTGATGGCCCGGTAGCGCCGGCCAAAATGCTGAAGCTGCTGTTCCCAGCTGCGATGATCGCCGGCGAATTCATGGACGAAGATGATCGGCGAGCCGCTTCCAGTTTCCTCGTAGTATAGCCGTACAGCGTCATCGGTGGTCGCAAAAGCCATCGTCAGCTCCAGTTTCAGCTGTTGAAGAGATGTTCCAGATCGATGGAGACGCTGGTTTAGCTGATGTCAACGCTTTGGCAAGTGACCGCTTTGCTGCCAAAACCGGACCGTCCGCCATCGGCGCTTTTGACCCCTTGCGGAAATTCCGAAGATGTAGAGTTCGATCCCTGCGGTCCGCCCCAGCTTCCCCCCAGAAGTAGCGGAACTCGAGAGGTCAGAACTCGTTCAGAATAGACCTGGCTCACCAGCGGAGGTTCGCCATGCCAGTCACCGAAATGAAGGATCACGTTTATAAGATCCTAGAACTCGTAGGATCTTCCGAAAAAAGTATCGAGGATGCCATTCAAAATGCCATCACCCGTGCATCAAAGACCATTCGCGAAATGAAATGGTTCGAAGTCGTGCAAACGAGAGGCCATATCGAAAAAGACTCTGTCCGACATTATCAGGTCACTTTGCGAGTTGGATTCACACTAGAGGAGTAGTTCTAGCGGGAAAGCAGAAGTGGGTCTCAGATCGTTAAACCGGCGCCGGCGCGATTGTCCCTGTCGTTCTCGCATTCCGTACCGGCGCGGAGGAGGAGCGTGCCGGCTTCGCCCCTGCCAGTGCGACGGCCGCCAGGATTGCGCTGTTTCGCGCCTGCCATTATCCTCCGGCCCGGCACATGCTGGCCCGCATCCAATAGGATCATCCCATGCTGACCGCGAGCTTGGCCCCCCTGGACGAGACCATCACGATCGCGGAGCTCACCCGCGATCCCTATCCGATCTACAGGCGCCTCAGGCGCGAAGCGCCCGTATTACGGGTCAAATCCGTGGGCCGCACCTTCCTCACCAAGGCAGCCGACACCAAATACGTGAAGGACAATGCGGCGTTGTTCAGCTCCGACGACCCGAACACGCCCATGAAGCGCGCCTTTCTCGCTCATACGCTGATGCGCAAGGACCACGACGAGCACCGGACCGAACGCATGGCGATGATGCCGGCCCTGATGCCGAAGACGATCGAATCCGTTTGGGCGCCGCTGTATGCGAAACTGGCCGCAACGTATCTTGACCGGCTGCCGCGCGGTGAGGTGGTCGATCTCTTTCCCGCTCTCGCAGGACCGCTTGCCGCGCGGATTCTGGCGCATGCGATGGGTGTTCCGGACGCGAGCGATGAGGACATGCAGCGATGGTCGCAGACGCTGATCGACGGCGCCGGCAATTTTGGCTGGACGCCGGGGCCTTTCGATGCGACCGACATCGCCAATGCGGAGATGGACAAATGTATCCGCGCCAACGCCGAACGCGTGCGGGCCGAACCGGATTCCTCAGCGCTCTCCTTCATGGTGAACGCGAAGAATCCGATTCCAGAAAGCCAGATGATCGCCAATGTAAAGATCGCGATCGGCGGCGGCATCAACGAGCCGCGCGACGCCCTGCTGACGATCCTCTACGGCCTGTTGACCAATCCAGATCAGCTTGACGCCGTGCGCGCAGGGGGCAAATGGCGCTCCGCCTTCGAGGAAGGGGTGCGGTGGGTGGCGCCGATCCAGGCGAGTTCACGGCTCGTTATGGAGGACACGGAGATTCGCGGCTGCTTGATCCCGAAGGGCGACACCGTGATGACGATCCAGGCGTCGGCCAACCGGGACGAAGACGTCTTCGAAGATAGCGAGAACTACAACGGGCTGCGCGATCCCAATCCTCACCAGGCCTTTGGCAACGGCCCGCATCATTGCGCGGGCGCGCACCTGTCGCGGCGAACCGTTGGCGCCATCCTGCTGCCAATGCTGTTCGAGCGCTTCCCCAACATGACCTTGCTTGATCCCACGAGCGTGCGCTGGCACGGATTCGGTTTCCGCGGCCCGCTCAATCTGCCGCTTCTCCTGCAATAGGACCGGCGCGAGGGATAGGCATTGTTTATTTTGCCTCATCCGTCGCCCTAGATCATCCGCAAATCCCCCTAGTCATCTTGCCGGCGAGTTACGGCAGGTTCGTCGCGTAGACCACCTCTCGCCCGTCCCGGCCGTCGCGCAAGCTGGCGAGGCGAGTGAATAGCATCGGGTTCTTATTGGCGCTTTTCGACCTCACCGCTTTTTCGAATGTCCGCTTCGCGCCGATTTTGTTGCAGAAGTCGGTTGAAGGGTTCCGCGAACCGTGATTCACCGCGTTGACGCGCGGCAGCGGGGGCGGGCGATGATGGGTCGGTCAGACAGGACCAGGGGCAGCTGTTCTATTCGTTCTGCCTTGAAGAGGTGGTGCCGGACGATCACCGGGTGCGCGAGATCGCGGCCGTGCTCGACCTGTCGTGGGTGCACGGCGAGCTGGCGCCCTACTATCCAACCTCGGCCGCCCCTCGATCGATCCGGTGCTCATGATCCGGATGCTCATCCTCGGCTACGTGTTCGCCATCCGCTCGGAGCGGCTGCTGTGCCGCGAGGTGCAGGTGAACCTGGCGTACCGCTGGTTTTGCGGCTTGAGCATCGAGGACAAGATTCCGGACCACTCGGCGTTCTCGCGTGCCCGCAACGAGCGCTTCCGCGACAGCGACATCTTCCGGCGCGTGTTCGAGCGTGTCGTGGAGGCGTGCATCGCGGCGGGCCTGGTCGGTGGCGAAGGCTTCGCGGTCGATGCCAGCCTGATCGCGGCGGACGCCAACAAGCAGCGGTCGATCCCAGGCAAGGAGTGGGACAAGAAGCGTGATCCCGAGACCGCGAGCCGAGCCGTGAAGGAGTATCTGGCAACCCTCGACGACGCGGCCTTTGGCGCGGCGAGCGAGGTGACGCCGAAGTTCGTCTCACCGTCCGATCCGGCCGCGCAATGGACCGGCGCGATGCGGGGACCGGCGTTCTTCGCTTACGCCGACAACTACCTGATCGACGTCAAGTTCGGCATCATCATGGATGTGGAAGCGTCGCGCGCCATCCGCCAGGCCGAGGTCGGCGCGGCCAAGACCATGATCGAGCGGACCGAGGAGCGGTTCGATATCAAGCCCGAGCGGCTCGCGGCCGATACGGCCTATGGTTCGGCAGCGAATCTCAACTGGCTGGTCAACGACAAGGAGATCGCGCCGCACATTCCGGTGATCGACAAGTCCAAACGCGAGGACGGCACCTTCTCGCGGGAGGACTTCACGTTCGACAAGGACCGCGACATCTACATCTGCCCGGCGGGCGAGGTCCTGACGACGACGGGCAAGCTGGTCAACGACGGGGAGCACTACTCTATCGCGACAAAACCGGCGACTGTCGGGCGTGCCCGCTCAAGCCAAAATGCTGTCCGAACATGCCGCCCGCAAGATCGTGCGCAGCATCAACGAGGACGCCCGCGACGTGGCCCGGGCGCTGGCCAAGACCGAGGCGTTCGAGCAATCCTGCCGCGACCGCAAGCGTGTCGAGATGCTGTTTGCGCACCTGAAACGCATCCTCCGGCTCGGCCGCCTTCGATTGCGCGGCCCGCGCGGAGCGCAATTCGAGTTCACGCTGGCAGCCATCGCCCAGAACCTGCGCCGGCTCGCCAAGTTGGTTGCCCGGCCACCACCTCGCCCTGTGCGTTGCGTAAGCGTCGCGTGCGTCAGTAAAGTCGAGCGTAAGGCGCCCGCACAATCCCGCGGGTGACAATGGATGGCTTCAAAAAATGCACCCGCCGTCCCGCGCCGTCGGTATGCCGATTTCTGCAACAAAATCCGCCAATAGCGGTCGTTCCTAAGAAGTCAGTTTTTGACCCAAATCACGAATCAAACGGACGATGTCCGTTCATCGGGGGTAAAGCGGACTCTGCGGCTGCATGTACAGGCTTCATTCTTGGCGAAAGCCTATTCCCACAGATGAAAACCCGGACCGTTATGCAGCAGCCATTTGCATAACGGTCCGGCCTGACTGTTGTGCGGATATTCTGTAAGCGAAAGCTGCCGCCCGTCCGTGTTGCGAAGGTGTAACGGACCTCAGACGCTATCCGGAGGCCATAAGGTTTTCGTCGAACGGTTACTTCTTTTTCTTCTTGGCTGTCTTCTTCTTTGCCTTCTTCGCTTTCTTGGCCACGTTGCCCTCCGTTATCCCCAGGTTGGTTCAATGCAAGTCGACATCCGACACGCATGCATTCAGAATACACCACAATTGCAAAATTGATACTCCGCGCTTCGAAGAAGGTAAACGCCCGTCACTCCATCGCGACCACGGCGAAGGCGCTCGGCCTCGCGTGGGACGCAAACCCTGCCGGTGGCAGCCGATGAGGTGATCGAGTAATCGTCGTGTGTGCCGGCGCGCAAAGTCTGGAATTGGCACCTTTCGGAACTAACCAGTCGAACCGAGGACATCCATTCACTAGGTAAAGCGGACTTTGCGACTGCGCGGACAACGATGCGGCGGCCGAGAAAGCCGGTTCCGCCGAACACGGTGACGGTCCGATCGGTCGTTGCCACCCTGATTCAATTCGCCAATTCATGTGGAATCGAACGGTGCTCCGGATGCGGTGGCCGCTCGCCGTTAGCTATTGATTCTCTGCTGGTGCGCCCGGAAGCACCGCTGCCACGCCTTCCGGATTGATGTTGAAGGCCAGGAATATCAAAGGCTCGTTGCCTGGGTTTCCCCATTGGTGCACGAGGGCGTACGGTTCATAGATCAAGGAGCCCGGTCCCCGTGCTTCTCGGATCCACGGAAGAGGCGGCCCAGTTCTGCGGCAATTTAAAAGCGCCGGCGGCAACGATGCCTCCGAATATTTCGACGACATTCAGGACGTGAAGATCACAAAAGACATGCTCGACCTGGCACGGCACATCGTCGAGCAGAAGTCCGGGCATTTCGAACCGGAAAGGTCTGAGGATCATTATGAGGCCGCGCTGGCCGAACTGCTCGCGAAAAAGCAGAAGGGCAGCCCATCGCCGCGGCGAAGAAGGCAGCGCCCAGGAACGTCGTCAACTTGATGGACGCGCTGCGCGCCAGCTTGAAGTCCGGGGAAACGAAATCTGAAAAAACCCCAACGAAGAAAGCCGCCGAGAAGCGCAAAGCAGGATGATGCGCCTGCGCACCGAGACGCGAGGCAAACAATTGACGAACAGATCACTGCTCATTCTCGTTGCCATCTGCTTTTCGACAACCGCGTTCGCCCAGAGCGCGCCCAAAGTCGGCAACAAGCCACCGGTTCGGGTGAAGCCGAAAGAGCCGACGGCCTGCAAACTCGTTGGAACGGTCCGAGGCACAAAGCTATGGGCTGGTGACTGCGTCGGAGTAGAGCTGTTCAAGGGCCCGACGGAAATGCCAGAGCAAGTAAACCCGCCCGGTCAAAAGGACTGAAAAAGCGGCCCCGGTGGGGGCCGGCTTTACCTCGGCCAGCACGCGATATCACAGAATTATGCGACGCTTGTAAGTGGAGTTTGATTGGTCTGCCGGTGGCCCTTGAACAGGGAAAGAAAACAAAGATCTACACCCTCGCTCTCGACTTGAAAAGCGGAGCGAGAAGGTAGAGAATAAAACTCTATCAAGTCGGTATTACGACCATACCGATTTCAGGTACATAGGTCGGCGCCACTACCCCTCAGCAAGGTTGCTGTTGCCTCGCCGCGCCACCCTCATCTGCTCAACGCGCAACTCATCACCATGTCGGCCTGGTAAACTTACTTATCGCAGGTAGCCGAATGGGGCTCCATGGGCAATAGACGGGAGCCAACCTAGGGAGGAAGGCCATGTCGGAACGCGCTCTCTCAAATCCTGCGAAGCGGGCACTACCTTGGCTGATATGGGCGGCTATAATCGCGCTGGGCGCATTCGCACTTGCTGGCATCGCGCTCAATCGCAATGAGCCGGTTAGCGCGGCTTGGCTGGTGACCGCGGCTATCTGCGTCTACCTCATCTCCTATCGCTTTTACGGCAAGTTCATCGCCGAAAAGGTCGTACAGCTGGACAACACGCGCATGACGCCGGCAGCGCCATAATGATGGCCTCGACTACGTTCCTACCAACAGATACGTCCTCTTCGGTCATCACTTCGCGGCCATCGCGGGGGCCGGACCACTGGTCGGGCCGGTGCTCGCTGCACAGATGGGCTATCTGCCAGGAACTCTGTGGATCCTCGTAGGAGTGGTGTTTGCGGGCTCGGTGCAGGATTTCGTTATTCTGTTCTGCTCGATGCGACGCGATGGCCGCTCGCTCGGCGAAATGGTGAAAATGGAAATGGGCCCAATCGCGGGCGGCGCGCCCTCGTTGGCACCCTCGGGATTATGATCGTAATCCTCGCCGCGCTCGGCCTGGTCGTCGTGAAGGCATTGGGCGAAAGCCCGTGGGGGACGTTCACGGTTGCCGTCACGATCCCGACCGCCATGCTCATGGGTCTCTACATGCGGATCATCCGGCCAGGCAAAGTGGGAGAAGCCTCTGCATTCGGCGTGATCGTTCTGTTGCTCGCCATCTGGTATGGCCAGTACGTGGCCCAGGACGCAACGCTTGGGCCAGCCTTCACCTACAGCGCGCCTGCTCTAGCTTTGGCAATCATCGTCTATGGCGCCATCGCCTCTATGCTGCCTGTGGCTCCTCCTCGCTCCTCGCGATTACCTCAGCACGTTCCTTAAGATCGGCGTCATTGTCGCGCTCGCGATCGGCATTTATCTTGTCCAGCCCGACCTGAAGATGGAGGCGGTAACCCGTTTCACCGACGGTAGCGGACCAGTGTTTTCCGGCCCGCTATTCCCGTTCCTTTTCATCACCATCGCGTGCGGCGCCGTGTCGGGCTTTCACGCGTTGATCTCGTCCGGCACGACGCCGAAGATGATCGAGCGGGAGTCGGACGCTCGTTTGTCGGTTACGGCGGCATGTTGATGAAGTCTTCCGTCGCCATAATGGCGCTTTCCGCTGCATGTGTGCTCGATCCTGGCATCTACTTCGCCATGAACAGTCCGGCGGCGATAATCGGCGACACGCCCCATTCACGGCAATCGTACGTGACCCGGGAGTAAAGGTGCCTTGTGTTGTATACCAACGTTGTCCAGCGGCGCCCGCATTCGCGCCGTTCAGGACATATATACCAAGCGGCGAAGAACGCGCCGGCAGTCGGATCTGGAAACGTAAGCTTGGTGTCAACACCCCAACCCGCCAGTAGGAACGCAACAGCGCGCGGTTCTAACGGCGCTTACGTGTCGCTTGTGCGCGGCGACACGATCACACCCGAGCCGATCCGGTGGCTTTGGCCCGATTGGCTGGCGCGCGGGCAAGATGCACATCCTTGCCGGCGCGGCGGGCACCGGCAAAACAACACTCGCCCTACAGATTGCGGCGACGATCACGACCGGCGGTCAGTGGCCAGACGGCACCCAAGCGGTCGCCGGTGACGTGCTGATCTGGTCGGGTGAGGATGACCCCGCGGACACGCTGATCCCTCGCCTGCTCGCGATGGGAGCGGACGTGCGGAGGGTTCATTTCGTCGGCACCGTCAACGATATGCACGGTCGACGCGTGTTCGATCCGGCAACCGATGTGAGGCTGCTGGCCAACAAGTTGGCCGACTGCGGCGACGTAGCGTTGCTGATCGTGGACCCGATCGTTTCCGCCGTTGCGACCGACTCACACAAGAACGGCGAAGTACGGCGCAGCCTACAACCGCTCGTCGATCTGGCTGCGACGCATGGCTGCGCTCTCATCGGCATTACCCATTACTCGAAAGGCACAGCTGGCCGCGATCCGTTGGACCGCGTTACGGGCTCGCTCGCATTCGGGGCATTTGGCGCGCCTCGTGTTCGGCACGGCGAAGCCGACCGAGGATGGGGAGCCGCGACGCATGGTCAGAGCGAAGTCCAATATCGGTCCCGACGGTGGCGGTTTCGAGTATCAGCTTGAGCGGGTCGAGGTTCCAGGGCGCGGCGGTCTTTACGCAACTCAGGTGCTGTGGGGCTCGCCAGTCGAGGGCACCGCTCGCGACTTGCTCGCGGCCGTCGAAACTGAACCAGTCGACGACGGCGAGCGCACCGCTACAGATAATGCCGCGGACTGCGCCGCATCGAGGCGGTTGAGAGGATCATGGCGCCGATGGAGCGCACCGTGCGTGCGGTGTGTGATCCTCGAGACTGGGCAGACCGATGACGCGGCTATGGCCGCACATGCTGCTGAGCACGGACTCGCCATCCGCGAGGTGCGGCGCAGTTCCGTGTTTCTTAGCTACGTGGACGCGAGGCTGTAGCGATGACGACAAGCTACGACCGCCGATTGGTTGCATTGGAACAGCGACACATCCCGGCGCCACCGCCACAGATGCGCATCATTCACACGATCATTAGCCCCAATCGGGAAGTGGACGGCGTCCACCTATAGGGCCGACACTTCGACCGCGCCGCGGGTGAAGCGGTGGACGAACTAGAGCAGCGGGCGATGCGCGCGGTTGGGTGGAGCGACTAAATACATGTGTCCCCTATGCACCGAACTATTGCCACCCCGCTCAATGGGCCATTCTCTCGAGAGAGCAGCGACGATCGACGAAGCGGCGCGGTCAGGCCTAAGGAGATCCGATGTCGGGAATTCTTACAACTTGTGAACCACACATGGTGCGGTGCCTATCGAAAGATTAGGAATCAGCGAGTTACGGCGTTGGCTCGGATAATGCTGGTATGCCGATTCGTCGCTCGATCACGCAGGGCTAACGGAAAATCAATCAGCAAGGACGAGCTCGAACGGAGTTGGCGGCGTCGACGGGGATCGGCCTTCGTCGCCTCCAGGGTGCAACCTCGACGCCAAAGGGAATGATCGGATGATGAACAAATGGCTTGCCGTCCTCCTAATGGGGATCCCCCTCTGGATGGCCACGGCGTGCCGCCCAGGCCGGCCCGTATTCGCGAACACTACCGGTGGGCGGCTGATCAGCTTCGACAGCAGCTCCCCGGGACCATCCTGAGTAACGTCGCGATCACGGGTGTCGCCGGCGCCCTGGTCGGCATCGATTTCCGGCCGGCGACTCCCGGGGTACGTCTACGGCGTCGGCAACAACGGCGGCGTCGGCTCGGTCTATGGATCAGCACGATCACTGGTGTCGCGACGCCCATCAACACGGGCTTTGCCTCTACGGCACCTCGTTCGGCGTCGATTTCAACCCCGTACCCGACGCACTGCGCATCGTCAGCAACTCGGGCCAGAACCTCCGAATCACCGCCGGTGGCGCCGGTGTGGTGAACATTGACGGTACCCTGAACATCGGCGGCGTCAACCCCAGTCGAACGTCGTGGACGCGGCCTACACGAATACCTTTGCCGGTGCGACTACGACCACGCTATTCGTCCTCCAGGACAATCGCGGCGCCGGGCTCCGACGTACTCTTCATACAGAATCCGCCGAACAACGGCGCCCTCACCCCGTCGCCATCTTGACCATCAACGTCAGCCAGCTCTCCGGCTTCGACATCACCGCCCGTACCTAACCAGGCGTTCTTGAGCTGGAACGGCGGGAACCAGTTCGGCACCCTCAACCTGACCACCGGCCAAGCCGTGAACAATGGCGCGGTCGGCGGTGGCTTCGCGAGCCAAATCGCGGGTATCTCGGTCCTCAACGCCGTCCCCGAGCCCGCCACGCTCGCGCTACTTGGCCTCGGCCTCGCCGGACTCGGCTTCTCGCGACGACGCTCGCTGAACTGATTGCTCGCGCAATGCGAACACGACCCCGCCCGCGTGGCGGGGTTTTCGTTTCTGCATGAGAGCGGCCGAGATGAAATTACCGCGACTGACCGCTTTTGGAGCACAGGTACAAGTGGCCGCTTGTGGGCCGGTCAGAGCCATACACGTTGTCAATTCGAACGGCCGCTGAATACGGCACCGCAGCCACCGAGGCGTGAACGTCCGCAGTTTATCGACGAGCCGCGCTTGAAGGCGTTCAACCTGCGTGCTTCTTCAAGAATGCCAGCGTCTTCTCGTTGAACGCGGCCACGTTCTCGTACAGCGGCGCGTGCGAGCAATCCTCGAAGATGTACAGCTCGGAACTCTTGATGCCGTTCGTCAGCCGGTCGGCGAAGCGGGTGGACGTGACCATGTCGTGGCGCCCGAAGGTGATCTGCGTCGGAGCGCGAATCTTGCCGAGCTGCGCCTCGGCGTCGTGAGCCATCACCGCATCGGACTCCTGGATGAACGCGTCGACCGGCTGCTTGGGGCGGCCGCGCACGAAGTCGGACAGGGCCTGGATGTAGTCCGGTTTCTGCGCATACAACTCGGGCGTGAAGCACCACGGGAAGATCCCTTGGATCACCATCTCCGGCACGCTGTTCATCGCCTTGGCCATCACCTGCCAGCCCTGTACGACGGTCTTGAGATAGGCATCGCTCTTGGGCCAGCCGCTGTGCAGCGAAAGTGATTTGACCCGATCGGGATATTTCGCGGCCAGCCAGATGCCGGTGGCTGCTCCCAATGAGAGCCCGGAGATGTGCGCCTTGTGAATTCCGATCGCCTGCATGAGTGCGGCCACATCGTCGGCGAACATCTCCGTCGAGTAGACGCCGGCCGGCTTATCCGACTCTCCGGTCCCGCGCAGATCGACAGAGATGCAGGTGAAGTCCTTCGAATAGTCCGCGACCTGGAATGCGTAACACGCGTAGTCAGCCGCCAGGTATGGGATGAGCACCAGGGGCTCACCGCTCCCCTGCTGGTCGTAATTCATCGTGATGTTGCCGGCTCGAATCTTGGGCATGGTTTCCTCCTGACTGAGGGTTCTCGCCGACGGATAGGAGTTCCAATCCCTACCAAGCGCCAACTGATCACGTTATCACGGGTTGACGCGACCGGGCAGATGGGGAGATGCGGTGGTCCGGCGTTGCTGTTGAGCGTCCGCTTCGGAGGACGAGGCGCTACGGCGGGTTGTGGCCGAACAGGGCCACTTTACGGATCAGAGTCTAATGGCCGGTTGAGTCCCGACGCATTGCCGTCGTTGGCACCGCCACGCTGAACGGCGCATAGGTCGCAAGCTTCCGATGACCGCAACCGGTACTCAGTCCGAAGTACCTCGTACTCAATACGAACTACGGGGATCTCGCTGTCTGGCTGCGAAGATGCGAAATCTGCGGAAACACAAATAGCAGTTGGCCTGTGCGCGAAGTGCTAAGCAGTACTCCCGACCCCGATCGCCTCAGATCGTCCAGGCCCCGCTCTAAAGATTAGCTGGTTGTACGTCAGGAACAAGACGGTAAGCGGCGGCCATTGCCGATGGTCGACGCGGCGCTATCGACCCACTGCTGACAAAACGGTCCGCCGGAACCGGCCGTAGGAAACCGTGAAAGCCGACGTTAAACATTCGAAATCAGGTGCTGCCGATGGCAGCCCGCTGGATTGATGGGCTGGGCGTCATGTGCTTCGTGTTTCACATGTTGTGCTGGGTTGCGCACCTGCTAACTGGGTACCATGCCAATCTTCCTGATGATAGGGCCCGGTCTCGCGCGTGTCCATCATACGAATGCGTCCCGCGACCACCGGATATTCGTTTTCGTTCGGTCGAAAAACGGTGCGAAGATGGACAACAAGGCAACACGTCCGCTGTCCACGATAGGCCCGTGAACTGTATCTCGAGGGATAAACATGAGATCACCGGCTTTGACTCGCCTTGTCTCATCACCGACTCAAAAGCCACACTGACCTTCCAAAACCAAAACGACTTCGTCGTGATCTGGCTGGACGTGAATGACGTCCGCACCGTCTTCGAGAGTGTTGACGTTACACGATAGGTCTTGGCCGTCAAACAGGAAGGAGCGTTTGATCGGGTCTCCCGCGGTTGCTGGGTCGGTAGCGAGCCCGCGAAGGGCATCCTCAAGTCGGTGGAAGTATTGCGAGCCCATGGGTTTCTCCTTTTGCTGCTATCGCCACCGCACCTCGGGTCGACAGGACAAGTCTACGCTTCGTTACGGATCCAGCGATGCGGCAGCAGCTACGCCCCAGCGTCCCTCGCCATGAAGGCGAACGACTGTCGGTTCTGCGAGGCAGCGTTGCGCAAGATCGACCGCCGAACGCTGCAACCCAAGGTCGCCGGTTGCGCGATCTACCGAGCGTTCAAGTCAAAGGGTCCGCAGGAACGCGACCAGATCATCTTTTTCAGCTTCCGTAAGGCCGACCCCGAAGCGCTGGTTGTAGAAATCGACAACCGCGCCCACGTCCTTTGCCGATCCGTTGTGGAAATACGGTGCTCTCGTCGCGAGCGTGCGCAGTATCGGTCCCTTGAAGCGACCGATGTCATTCCACTTGCCGGTAATCAGCGCGCGTCCGGGGTCGGTAGTCTGGATGGTCTCGAAGGGAGCTTGCTTGTGGCGAAGCGTATACAACGGCAGATCGGGGGTGCGCTGCGCCGCATCCGTAAGTCCGATGTCGAGCGGCGCCGGAATCGAGTGATCGCCAGCGTTAGGCGTGTCGTGGCAGGTTGTGCACGTACCCTGCAATACGGGGACGTTCAGATCATCGTTGAGGCCCTTTACGCCGGTGATCCGAATGGGCTTGGTGTTAAACAACGTCTCGCCGCGGGCCACCGCGCGGCGTGCCTCCACGCGGCTGCCTTCGGCGCCGCCGCGGTCGAGAGTGTTCCAGGCATCGTAAAGCTTGAATACGTTCGGGTTGAAGAGTGCGCCGGTGCGATAATCCCCCGATACGACGTCATTGATGCCGAAATAGAAGTTCTGTTGACTCAGGTACTCCGGGCCACCCAGCGCATGGCGCGCCGTCAACTCGCCCGCCTCGTCGTCGAAGACCTGCGCGGTGAAGAGCGAGGTCACAAAGCCGACGATCGCCTCGCGCTGCGCGGTGGTGAGCGGCTGGGCCCCCTGGGCGTGCCCGATGGTCGCGCTGTTCGCCTGATGGGTGAGATCGAAGTGGATCGTCGCGAAGCACTTGGTCGTGCCAAGAATGCAATCGCTTGAGGTTGGGTCGAGGAACGTTTCGCGGCCGTCCCACATGACAGTGCTCAGGAACTTCCGATTAGTGGATGGCAACGGGCGGCGGAACAGCGATAGCTCGTTGGCGCTGGCATAGCCATAGGGATCGTCGACCGCGGCCAGCTCGAATTCGGCGTTCGCCGGGATGCCGATGCCGACGCGGATCAAGCCCTTGCTGAGCAGCATGCTGTAAGCGGCGCGGCGAGACTCGACAGTGGATACATCCGCATCGGGGGAGTTCGCGCCATCGTTGGTGCGGAAGATAGGGTCTGTGCCCCGCGTGGCTTCGAAACGCGCCTGGATATCCTCCGGCGTGACCGTCCACCCGACGCTCGGCTGGTGACAGCTCACGCACGCGCGCCCGTTGGTGCCCAGGCTCTGAAAGAACGGGCCCTGCAGATCGATCTTGCCGGCCGTGCTGAAGGTCGCGGCAATCCCAGAAGGATTGGGAAATCGCAGCATGTTCGGAAGAAACGATCGCTCGCCCGCGGCGCCGGCTGCGCTGACGACGAGCAATCCGGCAAGTACGGTCCATAGATGGCGATGCTGGAATCGGCAATTCATGGTTCAATCTCCCGGTAAAAATAGAGTTGGATTTCGTTCTGCCACAGGCAGTCCTTTCAATCGCTGGGCTGGTTCGGCCCGGGACGTCTGCAGCGTGGTCTGGTACAGATTCCCATGTCCTTCGTGAGCATGATTCATAGGGCGTCGCCCGTTGATTGAGCGACGTGAATGGCCGATCACAGGCAACAGCCTTCTGATGGCTATATCGGAAACGCCGGGGACAACGCGACAGACAAGACAAACTACTCGCGGATCCGATTGGCTTTGCGCCCGCCGGCCGTGCCGAAACGGCACGGAACGCCGTCACACCCAGGGGTCAATGAGCCGTCAGGTCCCGCGCGTCGCGGGTCAGCCGGTGATCGTCCCCGCAGGCAGCCGCCAGGATCGGCATCGCCCGACGCGCGGTCGCGGCGGACTCGGCGTCCTTGTGCTGCAGGAGTTGCGCCCGTGCAAGCAGCAGCAGCGCTTCGCCAACGTGGGCGCTGGCGGCAGGATCGCGCGCAAGGCGTTCGCCGATTTCAGTGGCGGCTTGTGCGTATCCTTCGGCGCGCGACCCGGCGCCCGAAACCAGCTGGACCTGCGCAGCCACCCGCAATGCGGTCGCCAGCGGAATCGAATCCTTCGCGCCCGGATGACCCATGCGCGCGAGTTCGCTCTCGATCATGCGCGCTGCGTCGGCGCCGCTCCCCTGCGCCAGCGCCAACTGCGCACGCACGGCTGCCGGCGTGATCGTCTTGTAGCGTCCCGGAACCGGCGGCCTTTCCGCTTCGATCCGGGCGAGCAAGCGGCTGGCCTCGTCGCGCCGTCCTGCTGCGAGGAGGGCCTGGGCGAGCACGAATTCATTCGCGAAGGCCGCGTCGACATTGCCTTGCGTACGCGACCGCTCGGCGGCGGAGGCGAGCACCCGTTCGTGCACCCGGCCAGTCTTCGAACCGCAAGAGCAGGTCACCCCGAAGGACATCGAATCCCGGCGGCGGTTCGCCGTCGGCGGTGGATTCGCGCCACCGTGGCAGCAGCGAATCCATGATCAGCCACGCCGCGCGGTACTCGCCCCAGTCGGCCAGAATTTTCGCTTGGGCCGTGCGACCGATCAGGTAGTCGACGGTGTCGGTGCGGCCCATCTCCTCGTCCAGCCGCTGCAGGCGACGTGCAACCTCGAAGCTCGCCGCCAGATCGCCCCGGTCGCGGTGCAGGCCCTGGAGGTAGGACAGCAGCATCGGGTAGGTGCTGTCCTTGGTGGCGCCCGTGCGCTCGGCGAACGCAAGTCCCTCGCGCGTGCGCTCGATCGCGCGATCGAGGTCGCCCTCGGCGCGCGCGAGCTCGATCTCGCCGCGGAGGCAGGCGATGACCGTGCCCGGATCGGGTTTCGCTACTTCCGCCAGCCTGGAGCGCCCGGTCTCGAGATGCGCACGGGCGAGATCCCGCCGGTTCCGGCGAACCTCCGTGTCCGCGGTATTGCAGGCGACATCCGCGATGACATCCGGATCCCCGAGAACGGCGGCATGCTTGGCGGCGCGTTGCATCGCATCGAGCTCTTTCTCGAAATCGCCCAGCGTCATGTAGTTCCCGGCGATGGGCATCAGGAGGTCGATCGCGATCCGCGGTCGCGTGCCGAACTGCTTTTCCACGAGATCGACGCTGCGGTCGAGGATCTCGCGCTGCGTCAACGGCCGATCGCCGTCGCCTATCGCGCCGAGTAGCAGATTGACGAAGTTGCCCTTGGCCATCGCTCGCTCGGCCTGGAATAGCGCGGCATCGCGCTCGCGCCGCGCCTCGAATGCCTGCCAGGTGGTGCCGATCACGCCGGCGATCAGCGCCAGCAGCGTCGCCGAGGCCGCGCCCACGCCGAGGCGATGCCGCCGCACGAACTTGCTGATGCGGTAGGCGCGCGAATCGGGACGCGCCGATGACCGGTTCGTCGTTCAGGTAACGGCGCAGGTCGTCCGCGAACGCGGCAACCGTCGCGTAGCGCTCGTGGGGCGATTTCTTCAGTGCCTTTGCCGCGATCGTGTCGAGATCGCCGCGCAGCGCGCGGGCATTCGCGGCCTGTGACCGGTCGGCGTGCGGCGCGAGGGGCGCGGTGGCATCGGCCTTCGTCGTTCGCGCGGCCGCAGCAGACAGCCGGTCGGGTTCGGTTTCGACCACCGCGCGCAACTGCTCCACCGGCGTCTGCGTAGGCACCGCGGTCGGGTGCCCGCCCGCCAGCAGCAGATACAACAACACGCCGAGCGCGTAGACGTCGGTCGCAGTCGTGACTTCCTTTCCCTGCACCTGCTCCGGGGCCGCGTACTCCGGCGTGAACGCCCGGCCGGCCAGTTGCGTCACCGCGGTCGCCTCCGTCGGTTCGCCGAGCAGCTTGGCGATGCCGAAATCAAGGAGCTTTACCTGCCCGTCGTTGGTGACGAGAATATTGGAAGGCTTGAGGTCGCGGTGCAGAATCAGATTGCGGTGCGCAGACTCGACCGCCGCCAGAACCTCGAGAAAGAGCCGTATGCGTGCCCTGATCCCGAGGTCGTGCGCGTCGCAGTAGCGATCGATCGGCTGGCCCTCGACCAATTCGAGGACGAGGTAGGGCTGACCACCCTCGGCGACACCCGCGTCGAGCAGGCGAGCGATATTGGGATGCGCGAGCTTGGCGAGAATGCTGCCCTCGCGGCGAAATCGTTCGGCGCCGCTGCGTGCGACCAGCGCGAGATTGAGAAACTTGACCGCCACCCGGCCTGCGAAGCGGCCATCGCTGCGATGGGCCAGCCATACGCTGCCCATTCCCCCCTGGCCCAGCGGGGTGTCGAGCGTGTAGCTGCCGACAATACGACCGGTGAGCGTCGCTTCGCCCGACAGCGCAGACCCTTCAAGGAACGCGTCCCGATCGACCGCGCCTTCTTCGGCGAGGAGCGCCTCGAGTTCGTCGGCCAGACGCCCGTCGTCTCGGCGAATTTCCGCCAGGCGATCCGTGCGGCGCGAGGGGTCGAGCTCGAGCAGGTCGTCGAGCAGCGGGCTCAGGATCTGCCAGCGGGTCCAGTGGATGCCCGTCACGGTCGGCCTATGTCCATTCCGGCGCCCTCATGCATCTCGACGCGTCTGTCGTCGTCGCGGCCACGTTCACCAGGTTCGCTGCATCATCGTATCGTAATCCTGGCGCGAAACCCGACACCTACCCGTCCGAGAGGGCGTGATGCAGCAGCAGCCGAGCCTTCTGCCAATCGCGCTGCACGGTTCGCTCCGACACGCCGCGCATGGCCGCAATGTCGGCGAACGAGAAGCCGCAGAAGAACTTGAGCTCGACCAGCTCGGCGAGCGCGGCATCGGTCTCCAGAAGCTCATCGAGTGCATCGCCCAGACGAACCGTGTCATCGACCTCCGCCACCGACTCGGCAATATCGGTATCGAGTGCGGTCAGATGGAACTCGCCGCCGCGCTTCTTCGCCCGGCGTTCGCGGACGTAGTCGACAATCAGCCCGCGCATCGCTCGCGCCGCGTACGCGATGAAACGCTGGCGATCCGGAAACGCCGCGGCGCGCCCCGCCATGTCGAGGTAGCATTCGTGCAAAAGCGTCGTGGCGCCGAGCGACGTGCCGGCGCTGCCCCCTCGAAGCTGCCGCCGGGCGAGACGGTGCAGCTCCTGGTACAGCGCGGTGAACAACGCCTCCGCCGATGCGGCATCGCCACGCTCGGCGGCGACGATCAGGCTGGCAATCGTCGTGGCGTCGGCAGAAACGTCGGTGGACATGTCGGGCTCGATATTACGCGCTGCGCGTCGACCGACTTCGTTGGGTCACGGCTTGGTACTTGCGAATAGGGCGACAAATTCGCCCACGTACGTGTCAGTGCGCACGTCGCGCACACTGGGTTTGTTCGCGTGGTAGTGCGGGCGCAGACCAGGGACACCATTGTCTTTGAACCGCCCCGGGATTCCCGGAGACTCCATTCTTTGAGAGGATGGAGTCATGAACACATCGAAGAGGTATTCCCCGGAGGTCCGGGAACGGGCGGTCCGGCTGGTATTCGAGCACGAAGGCGGAGCACGACTCGCAGTGGGCGGCGATCGGCTCGATTGCGGCGAAGATGGGCTGCACGGCGGAGACGCTGCGCAAGTGGGTGCGGCAGGCCGAGCGTGACCAAGGTCGAGCGCGCGGGCGTGACCAGCGACGGAGCGCGAGCGGCTCAAGGAGCTGGAGCGCGAGAATCGTGAGCTGAAGCGGGCGAACGAGATCCTGCGCAAGGCGTCGGCGTTTTTCGCCCAGGCGGAGCTCGACCGCCGACCGAAGTGATGGTGTCGTTCATCGACGCCCACCGTGCCGAGTACGGGGTCGAGTCGATCTGCGCGCAATTGCCGATCGCCCCGTCGCAGTACTACGAGCACAAGGCGCGAGAGGTCGATCCGAGCGGCTGCCGCCGCGGCTGCGGCGCGATCGCGGCGCTGGTGCCGGAGATCCGTCGCGTGTACGAGGAGAACTTCGGCGTCTACGGCGCGCGCAAGGTGTGGCGGCAACTCGGCCGCGAGGATCATCGGTGGCTCGCTGCACGGTCGAGCGGCTGATGCGCGCGCTGGGTCTGCAAGGCGTGGTGCGCGGGCGCAAGTGTCGGACCACGATCGCCGACGACAGCGCCGAGCGACCGCTCGATCGGGTCAATCGGCAGTTCCAGGCGACGCGTCCGAATCAGCTGTGGGTGGCGGACTTCACGTATGTCGCGACGTGGGCTGGCTTCGTCTACGTCGCCTTCGTGATCGACGTGTTCGCGCGGCGCATCATCGGCTGGCGCGTGGCGCGCTCGATGCACGCCGAACTGGTGCGCGAAGAGCATCTCGACCTTCTTGCGATCCTTGCGTGATTGCTTGTAAGCATCGGTCTTGGCGATGTCACGGGCGACATCGCGTGCGGATTCATGGACGCTCCGAGCGATCTTCCGATTCGGGGTGTTCGGACAGCAATGTGACTTCATCGGGCACTTGCTGCAATGCGGCTTGGCTGGCGTGATAGATGATGGTGTTGGCCTTGGTGATGCGCGTTCGCGGGCGCTTGAAGATCCGCCATTCGCTCGCGCAGCGGCTGTCCCTGCGGGCAGCGGTATTCGTTGGCCTGTTCATCCCATTCGAAGTCGCTGCTGGATAGCGTTCCGTCGTCGCGTTGTGTCTTGTCCCACACCGGCACATGCGGCGCGATCCCTTTGTCGTTGACCATCCAGCCCAGCAGCTCGGCATTACCGTAGGCCATGTCGCCGATCAGCCGCTCCGGCTTCAGGTCGAACCGTTCCTCGACCCGCTCGATCATCGTCCGGGTCGCCTTGACTTCGGCCGTCCGCAACGTTGGCGTCGCTTCGACATCGACGATGATGCCGGCCTGCACATCGATCAGATAGTTGGTCGAGTAGGCGTAAAACGCCGGGCCGTCCACCGCCGTCCAACGCGCTCCGGGATCCGTCGGCGAGATCGACGCCGGAACGGTGACCGGCTCACCCTGCTCATCGAGTGCGGCCAGATACTCGCGCACGGCCCGTGTCGCGTGCTGCGGATCGCGCAGGTCCTCAGCACCCTCGCGTGCCGTGCTGCGGCTGCGATTGGCGTCGGCCTTGATCACGCTGGCATCGACGGCAAAGCCTTCGCCGCCGACCAGTCCCTCCTTCATGCATCGCTCGACCACACTCTCGAACACCTGCCGAAACGCGTCGCTCTCCCGGAAACGGCCGTGACGGTTCTTCGAGAAGGTCGAATGGTCCGGCACCGCGTCCTCCAGGCCGAGTCGACAGAACCAGCGATAGGCCAGATTGAGATGGACCTCTTCGCACAGTCGGCGCTCGGAACGAATGCCAAAGCTGTAACCGACGATCAGCATCCGTACCATCAACTCAGGATCGATCGACGGCCGCCCGGTATGGCTGTAGAACGGCGCGAGGTGATGCCTCAGCTCGCCGAGGTCAAGGCAACGATCAATCCCCCGCAGCAGGTGATCCGCCGGAACGTGATCGTCGAGCTTGAATGAGTAGAACAACGGCTTCTGCCCGCCCGTTCGTTGCCCCATCATCGCCGTCGCTCCCTCTCGAACGCCTTGCTTTCAGCATAGCCACCAGGCGCGCACTTTCAAGGGAGTTTTTCAACAGCATTGGCCGTTCAGCGCCTATGGAGTCCGAACGCGATCAGCTTGACCGTCGACGGTCGCAGATCGATCCATTGCTGCCCGTCACCTCTTTGGAAGCGGACGTTCAAACCTTGCCAATCTGGCGTGCGCGGACATTCAAACACCCGATTTCGATGTGGGAGAATTGGCGTGAATCCCGATCGCGCCCGCAACCGGCCGGACTGGGCTTGTCACTAAAGACTTGGCGAGAGTCAGCGCGGCGCGGCAAGACTATCCGCTCCGCCGACTTCCGCGATCCTGAGAGCAACCTCATCGATGTCGGCCTATGACGAAGCCTGAAATCGCCGCCCCCGCCCGGCGCATCGCGCGCGCCGCGGCCTCTGCAGCACTCGCGCTGGCCGGCACGTGCGCCCTCGGCGCGGGGTGGCAGCTCCTACCCTCGCCGAGCCTATCGATCGACCTCAACACGGTCGGGCCCTCGACGCAGTACCCTGGCGCCACCGGCGTGTGGCTGGATTACGCTCCTGGGCTGTCCGTGGACTGCTCGCCACCGGCCGGCTGCTATGCGTACAAGCAGCGCATCTACTACGTGTTCACCTGCGCGCCGCGCTGGGCCGCGCCCTTCGACCGCATCTCGATGGACCTCAACGGCAAGGTCGTCAACCGGCAGACGCGCGATCCGTCCGAGCCCTACGCACCCGAGTACGACGGGGGGCGGCGCTAGTGCTCAACGCGTACTGCCCGCTGCGCGACCGGCCGCGCTGACTGCCTGTGACCCCGGCTTCTGGCCGGGTCAAGTCCGACGACATTGACGTTTCAATTTCGGGTGACGACACCGGAGCAGCCGTCGGCCTCGTCCAATCGTACGCCGGGACCCGACCCCAAGCGGCCGTCGCGGTCTTTAGAAAGCAGACACCCAACCATCAAGGTAACCGGCGACCGCGGTGTGGGCGAAGCCCCGTCGGCGGGCGTCCGTGTTGACCGCAGGGTTAGGCCAGGAGGCTCGGATTGCGTTTCCAAACTGAATAGGTGAGTGCGGACGCAAAGGTCACCCAGCCCAGGTAGGGAAAGAGTAGGGCCCCAGCGAGGGGACGCACGCGCCAGAAGGCGATGACCGTACAGAGAATCAATAGCCAGAGGATGAGGATCTCACCGAACGCGAGCGCACCTAGATGCCAAACGAAGAAAAGCCAAGTCCAAAGAGCGTTCGCGCCCAACTGGACTAGAAACAGGGATAGGGTGGTCGACGCTTTGCGAAAGCCTTGTTCTCGCCAAACTAGCCAGGCTCCAATGCCCATGAGAAGGTAGAGCAAGCTCCAGACTGGAGCGAAAAGCCATGCCGGGGGCGCCCATCCCGGGCGAGCCAGCTCTCGATAGAAGCCTTCGGCATCGGCGGACGCCAGACCCCCAAGTGCAGCGGCCGCAAAACTAATTGCGAGCCAAGCGACGAGACCGAGAATTTGCTTTGGCATCGGGCTGAAACGACTGTTGGGTCGATGGGCCTAACGTGATGTGTGGCTCGAATTCGCCGCGTGGGAACGGGACGTTTCGGTAGGGATTGTCGCAGAAGATCTTCGTCGGTATTACCGCGTCCGCGCCGCGAAGGGCTATTGCGGCGGGAGGAAAAGAGTTGTCGACACCCGGTGGCATCGACCAATGACCGCAATGGAGCGCAAGGCGCTACGTCCGAAGATGGCCGTTTAGCGACTGTCGAGTCTGAACGCGAGCGGCTCGATCGTCGACGGTCGCAGATCGACCCTGAGCGGTCCTTGCGATCTTTGGAAAGCAGACTCAACGCTTGGCTGCACGTCTTTAGCTGACCGCGTGCCTCAACTAGCGAATTAGCAGGTCCAGTTCGCGCGCATCGAGACCGGCCTCGCGATAGTACTTCCGAGCACAGCTCGAGAAGCGGTGAATCCGTCCTCGTAGGCGGCAACGCCACCGTTGACCGGCTTGTCCAGATAAATGAGGCCACCCTCAACGACAAACATGATCAACGCCGGTTCTGGTGAGTCCTCCGTGATAACCAGCGTGTGAGCCTCTCCGGCGGGTTCATAGATGAAGGTTCCAGGCTTTGCGACCCAGTCGTGCTCGAGGTACCGCCAGTGCCCACGCATCGTATAACCACGCACAGTGCCAACGTGGTAGTGAGTGCCCAGCGCGGCGCCGGGGAGACCTTTCAGAACAACGCTGAATCCGCCGGACGTGAAGTTGAAATGGCAGGGCTGGAACCAGACACCATCGGCATAAGGCACCCAGCGACGGTCGTCCGCGATGTCGATATTGGTAACGAAGTGCTCGCGGCTTCTTTGATTCGGGTCGAGGCCATCGGTGAAACTGTTGAAAGCAGTGATAGGCATATGTCTCTCCTTGTAAGTCAGCGATTGCTGATGATAGTAACCGATGCCATCCGGAGAGAATGTGCGCGAGTGACCGCTATCTCGAGAATCCTCGACAGGCCGCTCATGGCCGAGGCTGTGTGAAAACTCGATTCGGATTATGGGCGCGAAAATTCGGCCTCTCAGATCGCGCTGTATTCGATTCTTTGCGCGCACGGAGGGGTAAGAAGACCCCCGAAATCGAAATCGAAATGTGTTTTCACACAGCCTCGGCCGAGAGCGCCAATTCACCGGCTGGGCGTAACGGCCGGTTACGCGGCGACAGCCGTCGTCTACTAGCGCTGTTTTCGGGCCTTCGACGGCCGGACGCGGCGGTTGATACGTTGTGGTGGCGGGCCAGTTAGCCTAGCCTTAATAGGCGCACGCATTCAAACGGCCACGCGCAACATTTTGGGGAGGATCCCAGCATGCCGACATTTATGGCGCAGTTCGCCTACACGCCGCAGGCGTGGGCTGCGCTGATCCACGAGCCGCAGGACCGCGCGGCAGCTTCCGATGCCTTGCTGCGACACTTTGGCGGCCACCTGATCGGGCTGTACTACACCCCTGGCGCAGAGTACGACGGCTTCGCGCTGTTCGAGGCGCCGAGTGACGCGGCCGCTGCGGCGGTCGAGATCGCGGACATTGCCCTCGGTCACTTACGTACCAACCGCCTGCTGCGCGTGCTGTCGGCGGAGGAGATGCATGCGGCGCTTCAGCAGGCGGCGACGGCGCCGAACATCGCCCCGAAGCCGCGCACCTAGCGGGTAGGCTGCGGTTCGCGCCCACTCATCGCGGCGAACCTGACACCCTCGCGCAATAGGCGTAACGCCGGAGGAAACAAGCAGCAGGGAGTCGCTCCGGACCCGTCGCCGCATGTCACTTCCTTCTCGCTGTTTGGCGCTATTTACTTCCGCGCTCGAGCTCGGCGAGCCGCGCCCGCCAGGCCTGTTCGTTGCGCTTCCGGCGAGCATGGTTGGCTTCCGTCGAATGGCGGATGGCCACGGCATTCGCCCGGCCCCGGGGACCAATGGCGTTTCGCGTCCACTCGAGGTCCGCGATCCGAACATCGAGCTTGTTGCCGCGCGGCGTCGTGACAACGGAGAGCGCGAGCTTGCCCTCGCTGATCAGGCGCGAAATGTAGGGCCGAGAAACACCCTTGCGGCGCGCATATTCGGCGATCGGTACGATCCTCAGTTTGGACGGCGATGCTCATCGGCCCACCCGCCAAGCATAACCACGCGTGTTAACGGTAACCCGCACCGGGACGCCTTTCGTTTCGTGACCAGAATCCGCACCCCCTTTTGCATCCGCATGATTGCCGAGTGGTTTCTCATCATCCTCGTGCCAAAGAACCGGTCGATCGCAACCGTAACCGTTAACCATTGCGCGGCATTGTTAGCTGTGCGAATTCGGGGGTCCCTAGGCCCGCTGAGCTTGGAAACTCGGCGGAGTACCTTTTGCCCGGCCGTGAGCGGGTCCTTCCGGGACGGGCGAAGCGATGCGGTCCTCGTGAGCGTGTTCGTCCGCCAGCTATGAGTTCGACGCACGCTTGTGATTGCCCGCTTTTCATCGGCGGCCTCGGTGGGCGTGCCCACGCCGCCGTCTTCCTGAACGCGCCAGTTGGATGTGGCGGGCTTGATTTGTTACCGTTGTTACCTTGCGCGTACGGAGGAAGTGGGACCATTTCTTTTGTACTTTCGTACTCCGTGCACGCGAGGTAACAATGCCAACATTGAGTGGAAACATCGGTAACAATCGCGCAGTCATGCGGCTGCATCCTCGTCGGGTTGGAGAGCGGCGCGAAGCGTGGCGCGTCGTTCGCGGGCGCGGTCGCGTTCCGTTTGGAACATCGAATGCACCCGCACATTGACCCGCCATCGGCCGCCATGCTCGGGGAGGAGCGTGTCGCCCTCGATCCAGCCGAAGTCCTCGAGTGTGCGAAGCGCCTCGATTCGTTGCCACTCCGGCGCCGAGCGGAAGGCGCGGCACTTGAAGGTGATCTCGCGCCGGTTGAAGCTGTCGAGTGCGTCGGCCAGGATCGACCGCGCCATCGCTGTAGTCAGCTCGAGCGGCGAGCCAGCGCCAAGGCAGCGGCCATAGATGACGTACGCGTGCTGGTAGGCGCGACGCATGAACCGGACGGCCAGGCGCATCGTCTCCGCGCTCACATTGGCGGCGCACGGATGGCGCGGCAGCCCGTCGTCGGTGAGGAGATCCTCGCTGGCCGCATGAAAGGCCAGTGTCACGCGAGCGAGCATTCCCGCGTGCTTGGAGATATGGGCGGCAAAGCTCTCGCCTATCGCCTCGGCGGATTCGACGAGCACCCGCAAACGGTGTTCCTCGGCCTCATAGAGCGTAGTAGCGCCGGGGGATAGGCGCACGATCGGATGCTCGACCAAATCGGCGCCATGAGCGTATATCGCCCGAATCCGGTCCTCGTACGCGCGTCGCGCACCGTCGACGCTGAAAGACTGGACGTCGCGATCGCGGTCCTGCATTGGCCTAACGGTGAAGACCAGGAAGCGCTGGAATAGGCCATCGGCCGAAAGCTTCTTCGCGAGCCGCGTCAACGCCGCCGGCGTCGTTGCCGTCAGTACCGATGCGCCCCAGTTCTTGACGTAGAAAGAGCCGCGCCTCACCCGGTCGACCTGGTGCGGCCCGCCGTCGTACAGCCGCATCCATTCGCCTCGGTTGCGCGCACCGCTCTCGCGCGCCGAAAGCTTCATGCTGGCCGAGCCAGGAGTCGAACTCGTCGACGCAGTACAGCATGCCGCGGGGGTTGTCGGCCAAGAGCTCCGGCCTGTCGATCGTGCAGTCGGAGGTGAACAGTGCTCGATGCGGGACGGTGTCTTCCGTTCCCTCCGCCCCTTTGCGCAGCCGCTCGTTGTCGGCGATCAAGTCGCGGTGGATCGCCTGGATGGGCGACAGCAACGCGCGCTGCTGCGGCGACTTGCCTGCCCCCGGAGGACCGATCAGTGCTCCCCACAAGCGAGCCGATTGAAAGTGGCCGGATGCGCCTGGCAACAGCAGACGGATGCCGTCGTCGACTGCGCTGGCACAGGTCACGACGCTCGAGGCAATCGCTCCCGTGGGATCGAATCCCCCCGCCTGAGCGAATTGCTGCGCATAGCCGCCGAGCGAGGGGGGCACGTCCGCCGCCGTGAGTGGTGGCGCGGCGACTCCCCGGAAGATATTGAGAGGATGCGGCCACGATTCGGACTTGCCGCCGGGGGCGATTCTGCTTGGGGCATCCTCTGCCGGGTCGAACGACTCAGCTTCGAGCTCAGCATCAACCAGGGCAGGGGATCTCATGCCTGAGCCCGGCGCGCGACTACGTCATTGAAGTCCTCGCCGACGCGCTTCGGCCGCAGGAGCTCGACGTGTCGCCGACCGTGCCGGTAGCGATTCCCCACCGCTCGCGCCGCGTCGATTCCCGCCTTGTCGTGGTCACCCCATACGGTGAGCGTTTCGACGCCTGCGACGATCGGAACTTCGCCAATTGTCCGGCATCGATCGTCGACCAGACGGGCTTATACCAATGCGCTCCCGCGAGCGCGGTCTCGACGCCTTCGGCGATCCCGAGGCCAAGAGCAATCTCGCTGTCCGGCCACAGGCGAGTGCATACAGGCTCGGCGCTCCCGCCTAGGCGCATCTTCTTGACCGCCTTCGCTTCACCGGAACGAAACCAGATCCGGTGCACGCCGATGGCCTTGTTTCCGATTACGGTCGTCACACGCGCGACCAGTGCGGGCAGCTCGGCGGCGACTTCCGGGCAGAACAGGGCGGCGTGAAAACGCAGATCGCCATCGGCCGGCGGAATCGCGCAGTGCCGAAGCAGGAGGTAATTTTCGCCAGCGGTCCCGCGGAGCGGCTGGGTTTGCTTCCAGATGGCCCGGCACGCAGCGAGATTGTTGCTACGCTGGCGATCCGCGGCGCGCGGATCCACGCGCGTGTGCTGCACAGTGAGGACGCGGCTGCCGCGCGTTCCGCCACTCGCACGACAGCGCCAGCAAAGCCAAACTGCGGAACCATCGGCGCGAACTTCGACCGACAGGGCAGTATCGCGCGGCCCTTTGTAGCACTCCGGGCACGGCAACCGATGCCTGCCGATGTCGAGGCCCTGCAGATTCGGACCGTCACGTATCGAGCGATTCGACATCGGTTAAGATCGCTATCCCGACACGAGCCGCGGCGATCGCTTGCTCGAAATCGCCGTCGCGCGTGTAGATCGCGGCGTCGAGAAAAAGATTCTCCGCGGAGCGAAATGGCACCGGCCGATTGTCCGACCTCAGCTCGGAACTCACGTCGCGCGCCTCGCGCGCTTTATCGGAGCCTTGCTCCGAATCGCAGTTCCGGACGGCGTGCGCGGGTCAACCCCCTCGCCGATTTCAGCGTCCATATCGAGACGCCGCAGGCAGGCGATAGTGACCGCAGCCGCGGCTCGGCTAGCGGCAGGGCCGAACATTGAGCGGCGGCCATCCGCACGAATCGCGACGATTGCGACCGCTTCCGACGGCTCGTCGTCGGCGTTCACGCTCTCGCCTTGGGAATCGTGGCGCCTTGCTGCTCAGCGGCGATTCTCTCCAAGTAGTCGGCCGGCGATTCGATGATGATGGTTCGCTCGCCGATCTTGACCGTGCGGGGCTTCAGCGGCGGAGGGAGCGCGTAGAAAGTCGTCCTGCCGAACCCAACGGACGCGCACCAAAGCCCGATCGGGAACCCTGCAGGGGGGATATTTCGAGTGTCCATCGCGGTTCGCTCCACGTTGAGGCGAACCGCGCGTCTGATACGCCTTCGTTCGCCGTGAATCTGTAGCGACCGATCGTATGCCGACGCGTCTTGACTTTGGGTTACATCGTGAGGCTCAAAAATATGGAGCCCGTGTAACCTTGCTGGCGCAGGTTCAGGACTTCGTGCGATTGCGGTGTTGCTTTATCAACTCCGTCCACGAATGCCACTCCGCGCCGTGCGATTTCGCCAAATCGCGAAGCAAGACAAGGGCGACAATAGCCAAGGGCTTCGGCCCTATCTTTATCCTGGCGTCTGGAGTCATGCTCTGTAGGGATGCATCAAATGCGAAAACAAACGCCGTCCGCTCGGTCTGGTCGCCCCTGAGCGCGCTCTGCATCACGCCATCTACGGGGACTGCCTCATACGTTTTCGCGATAGCCGCCAGTCTTTGAATTAGCGGTTGAATCGGCGGGTGCAAGAACGGCATCTGATTCATTTCGATTCGGGGATTTAGGTTTTCCAAATTGCCTGGATAGCTCAATGCCTCCACAGGACACCGAAGCACCTCGGCGCGCCACCAATCGATCGTAGTCGTCGCTGCCTCCCAAAACTCGCTGATGGCAACGTCCAAGTGGTTCGCGTGCTCGCCGATAGCGGCCATTGCGGCAATAGCGCGCGCGATCTTGTCCTTTGCGATCCTGAAATTCACTCCTGCATTGCGGGCTTGGAACGCTGCAACTACGAAGCCTCGCCATTGCTCGTCAGTTGGCTTCGATCTGCCGATTATCCGGTACGCTTCGATCATATCGGGGTGAGTGAAAAGGCGTTCCGTTGCCCTCCACTGCACCATGTCGCGGTCGCTTTCTGGGATCGCGGTATAGGCTTTCCACGGGCCCTCCGGTACGGCTTCGACTGGCAAGAGGCGTGCTGACTACCTGATAGGCGGCCCGTGAAGCCGCGCGGTCTTGCCGACGATCGGCCCACGCGACGACAAATGGCAGCGGTTGTGCGCTCGGCCGATTGGCACGAGACGAGGGGGCCACCCGTTTTGTCTTTTGCTTCGCGGGACCCTTCTGCACGGACCGTGCTTTTGCCAACACGATCAGCTCGTGCGCTTTTTCATTGACACGACGGCGGCCCCATCACGCGCGGGCGACGAGCGTCGCCTCGTACCAAGTCATGAGTTCGCGCCGCAGCGCCAGGCGCCGCGCGCGGTCGTAAGCGCCGGCGACCTTCGTCCCGATGACGTGATCGAGTTGCGACTCGATGGCGTCTGAATCCTTGCCTGCCTCGCGGCTCACCGTGGAAAACGCAGAGCGCCACGAATGCGGACCGTGCTTACCGGCGAGCTTCAGCGTGAGACGGTAAAATTTCTCCACGGCCTCGCGCGTGATTGACCGCTCCGGATCGCGCGGGGCTAGGCACACGTACTCGCTCAAGCCCGCGTCGTCCTTCTGCCACTGGCGAAGCAGCGCGAGCAGCGCCGGCGGCAACGGCACTAGATGCGGGCCACGCGTTTCATCCTTCCGCTTCATCCGCTCGCGCGAGATCGACCAAATGCCAGCCGATCGATCACGCTTCGTGCGTTGCGTATTGGCGATCGGTACGTCAACGCCGTCGAGCTCGAACTCTTCCCACTTGGCGCCGACGACTTCCCCGACGCGCTGCGCCGTGAACACGAGCAGCAGGTGCGCGCGGTGGATTCCCTTGCACGGGTCGGCCGCGCCGGCCGCGCGCATGATCTTCCCGAGGCCAGGCAGATCGGTGACGGCAGGATAGTGCCTCCTGCTCGCCTGCCTTCCGACGTCGGATTGCGGGCAGCGGATTGCCTTGGATTAGCCCCTCCTCCACCGCACGATCGAGGATGCCGCGGAGCCGCTGTCGCACCTTGCTGGCCATGTCAGGTGCGGACCGCTCGACCTTGTTCATCATCGGGGCGACTAGCTTCGCCGTGATCACGCCGACGGGGAGCTCCTCGAGCTGCGCCAGGTGATTGCCCAGTGACGCGACGACCTCCTGCTTGTAGTCATCGGTCCATTTCATTCGGCGCGCCTCGCGCGCGACCCATTCGTCGGCGACCGTCTTGAAGGTCGCGGCACGGTTGGCTGCCTTCTGCGCCTTCGCGACGCGTTTGGCGACCGTTAGGTGCTCACCGGCCGCGACTCGCTTGCGCGCCTCCTCGGCCGCCGTGCGCGCCTCGGCGAGGGTCATTCGCCCCTCTCCTGCTTTGCCTAGCGTGGCGGTCTGCGGTTTCCCACCGAGACGATAGCGGAGCTGCCAAGACTTCGCCTCAGTCGTGGAGACGAGCAGCGCGAGCCCGTCGCCATCGAACAAACGATAGGGCTTGCCCCGAGCCTTGGCATTGCGCACATGCCGATCGGTGAGTAGCTTCGTCGCCAACGCGCCCCCCTGGGGGTAACGGATTCCGGCTTGCCGGCGAAGCAATTTGGTCGATCTTGCTCCTTACCCCGTCTGTTACCCTCATATTAGGCGGCTAGCGGCGAACACGCAAGGACACGTCCGCACGGGGGCGCACAGCGCAAAAGGCAAAAAGAAGCCCGCGCCAGGCGGGCTTCATAGTGCAACGTGGTGGAGGTGGCGAGAATCGAACTCGCGTCCGGAAGCACTCGACAGTCAGGACTACATGCTTAGTCGAGTCATTGTGCTCTCGCCCCGACGCCGTTGACTGACAGACGACGGCAGGAGCCAGTCACCTTGGTTTAGCGCTTCGCCCAAGTGACCCGGGCGGGCGCGATCGCTCCTGAATGTCCTCGCTGTGACAGTTTCGATCACCCCGGTCGGAGCGCTACCGGGTGCGAGGTCCGGCGGGATTAAGCCGCCAGAGCGTACGTTTCGTCGTTCGCAGTTAAATTTGCGATTGCAGCGGATTTACGAGGACCTGCGCCTCGGCATGCCCCGAGCTGCTTTGCAACCCCCGTCGAAACCAGTTCACCCCCGGTAATCGTCGTGGCCGTCGCGACGCGCAATGTCAGCTCAAGCGTTTCATGATACCACCGGGCACCGACGCTCGCGCCCGGCATGGTACTGTGCACATGGGGTAAACTTGTCGCGAATTCAAGTCGTTCCCAACGACGCCTTCCCAGATGCCATGCCGATGCCTGCACCCGATCGCCCGTCCGCATCATTCCCGTGATCCTTTCCGGCGGCGCCGGCACGCGGCTGTGGCCGCTGTCGCGCGAGACGGCGCCGAAGCCGTCGATGCCGCTGCCGGACGGCGAAACGCTGCTCGCGAAGACCGCCGCGCGCGCGCTCGCGTTGCCGGGCGTCGCGCGACTTCGTCACCGTCACCAACCGCGAGTACTACTTCCACACGAAGGACGCGTACGCCGGCGCTGCGCGACAGGCTGCCGCCGAACGCACGTCGTTCCTGCTCGAGCCGTTCGGCCGCAACACGGCACCTGCTGTCGCGCTCGCCGCGCTCTGGGCGCAGCGGCGACACGGCGGCGATGCCGTGCTGCTCGTGCTTCCGGCCGATCACCTCGATTCGCGATCACGCAGCGTTCGTCGGCGGCGGTCGCGCGCGCGTCGACGCCTTGCGCAGAGCGGGCTCGCTCGTCACGTTCGGCATCGCTCCGGCGCATCCCGAGACGGGCTTCGGCTACATCGAGTGCGGCGCGCGCTGATGCTGGCGACGGAGCCGCGCGCGTTCACGGCGCGTGCGCTTCGTCGAGAAGCCGCCGCTCGCCAAGGCGCGCGAATACCTCGTCGCCGGCAACTACGTCTGGAACTCCGGAATGTTCTGCTTCACGCCGACGGCGATCCTCGCGGCGTTCGAGCGTCATGCGCCCGCCGTGCTCGACGCGGTGCGTCCCATCGTGCGCGCTCGCCGGCAAACAGCGACGCGTCGATGCTCGAGATCGACGCCAAGCTCTTCGCCGACGCGCCCGACATCTCGCTCGACTACGCGGTGATGGAGAAGGCCGCGGCGCGAAGGCGAGGTCGCCGTCGTGCGCGGCACGTTCGACTGGAGCGACATCGGCTCGTGGCAGGCGATGGCCGATCTGCGCCGAGCCGGACGCGCGACGGCAACCGCGGACAGGGCGAGCGCGTCACGATCGCAACGCGCGGCACCTACGTGCACGCGGGCGATCGCGTCGTCGCGACGGTCGGCGTCGAGAACCTGGTGATCGTCGACACGCCCGACGCCGTGCTCGTCGCGCACCGCGATCACCTGCAGCGCGTGAAGGACGTCGTCGGCGAGCTGAAGGCGCGCGGCCACGAGTCGTATCGTCTGCACAAGACGGTCGCGCGGCCGTGGGGCGCCTACACGGTGCTCGAGGAGGCGCCCGGGATTCAAGATCAAGCGGATCGAGGTGAAACCCGGCGCCGCGCTGTCGCTGCAGCTGCATCATCGGCGCAGCGAGCACTGGGTCGTCGTCGCCGGCGTCGCGAAGGTGACGCGCGGCGACGACACGTTCGTCGTCAGCGCCAACGGGTCGACGTACATCCCCGTCGAGACCAAGCACCGCCTCGAGAATCCCGGCAGGCGAGCCGCTGGTGATGATCGAGGTGCAGTGCGGCGATTATCTCGGCGAGGACGACATCGTCCGCTTCGACGACAAGTACGGGCGCGTCCCGGGCTAGAAAAGTCAGACGTCTCCGACGCCGTACGACTTTCAGCGCGGAACGCGACGACGTCGGGATCGATCTGCCGCTCGATCCAGGCGATCTGATCCTTGAGCAGCAGCTTGCGCCGCTTCAACCGCGTGAGCTGCAGCTGGTCGTGCGAATGGTCGGCGACCCTCTGTATCACCCCGTCGAGATCGCGATGCTCGACCTCCAGCGCGACGAGTCGCTCCATCAGCGCGACGCGTTCGGCGTTGCCGATGCCCGTCATCATCGCTGCAAAGTCTCCATAGTGCGCGTCCTCCGCGAGGGACCCGGCAGCTCGAAGGGATTTTGGCGGCTCCCGTGGCGCCCAGCCGTCAGCATAGGCCGAAAGCCGCGCGGATGAAACTGTCGGTTCGGAATCGCCTCGCGTGCCGTGCGACGCGCCGGCGATGACGCGCCCGCATTTATAATTCGCGTTCGATTTGCAGTTGCACGTGCCGCCGGTCAATCCCGCCGACGGGCCGGCGGCTGCGGCAACCGCGGCGGCGTCCGACGCCTCGGCTTCCGCATCCGGTAGCGCCGCCGCCGAGCCCGCGACCTCCCGTCCCGCCGCGACCATCCCGATGCTCGCGGCGCTGCCCCCGCTCGCCCCGCGATTGCCGCGAAGGTCACAAGGTGCGCGCACGGCCGCGCCCGCGGGTCCGCCGACGCGCTGCGCTCGCGCAACTCGCCGCAGCGGCGACCGGCGCAGAAGCGCCTTGTTGGCCGTCGTGGCTGCCGATGCGCTCGGCGCGCAGCGCCTCGCCGACGAGTTGCCGTGGTTCGCGCCGGAGCTTCGCGTCGCGCTGCTGCCCGACTGGGAAACGCTGCCCTACGATCAGTTCTCGCCGCACCAGGATCTCGTCTCGCAGCGGCTCGCCACGCTGTACCACGTCTCGCGCGGCGAGTGCGACGTGCTCGTCGTCGCGGCGACGACGGCGCTGTATCGGCTCGCGCCGCCCGAATATCTCGCGGCGTTCACGTTCTTCCTGAAGCAGGGCACGCGGCTCGACGTCGACGCGCTGCGCGCGCAGCTCGCGCTCGCGGGCTACCAGCACGTGACGCAGGTCGTGTCGCCCGGCGAATTCAGCGTGCGCGGCGGGCTGATCGATCTCTTTCCGATGGGCAGCGCGCTGCCGTACCGGCTCGATCTCTTCGGCGACGACATCGAGAGCATCAAGACCTTCGACGTCGACACGCAGCGCACGCTCTACCCCGTCCCCGACGTGCGGCTGCTGCCCGCGCGCGAGTTTCCCGCTCGACGAAGCCGGCCGGCTGCGCTTTCGCAGCGCGCTACCGCGAGGTGTTCGAGGGCGATCCGCTCGCGCTCGCCGCTCTACAAGGACGTGAGCAACGGCGTCGTGCCGGGCGGCATCGAGTATTACCTGCCGCTCTTCTTCGAGAACACCGCGACGCTCGCCGACTACCTGCCGCGCGACGCGGTCGTCGCGTTCGTCGGCGACGTCAGCGCGTGCCGTCGCAGCGCTTCTGGTACGACACCGAATCGCGCTACAAGCTGCTGCGCGGCGACAAGTCGCGGCCGCTGCTGCCGCCGACGACGGTGTTCCTGCCGCCCGACGCGTTCCATGCCGCGCTCAAAGTCGCACGCGCGCGATCGAGATCCCTGCCGTGGCGATCGAAGCCGACGCGCAGGACGGCGCGAGCCGCAAGGTCGAGCCGCTGCCGCGGGTCCAGGTCGATCGCCGCGCCGCCGACCCGCTCGCCGCGCTCAAGCGCTATCTCGCGTCGACCGACGCGCGCGTCGTGATCTGCGCCGAGAGCGCGGGCCGGCGCGAGACGATGCAGCAGTATTTCGCCGAGTACGGGCTCACGCGTGCCGCTTGCCGACGACTGGCGCGGCTCGGTCGCCGTCGAAGCCGCGTGCGCGCTGGTCGTTTCGCCGCTGCATGCGGGGTTCGCGTGGCCGCAGGCGAAGCTCGCGTTCGTCACCGAGGCCGAGCTCTACGCCGGCGTCGTGCGCCGCGACCGGCGCGATGCCGCGCGCCGCACGAACGTCGACGCGATGCTGCGCGACCTGTCCGAGGTGCGCATCGGCGACCCGGTCGTCCACGAGCAGCACGGCATCGGCCGCTATCTCGGCCTCGTCACGATGGATCTCGGCGAAGGACCCGCGGAGTTCCTGCAGCTCGTCTACGCGAACGACGCGAAGCTCTACGTCCCGGTCGCCAACCTGCACCTCATCGGACGCTACAGCGGCGCATCGCCCGAAGCGGCGCCGCTGCACGAGCTCGGCAGCACGCAGTGGGACAAGGCGAAGAAGCGCGCCGCGCAGCAGGCGCACGACACCGCCGCCGAGCTCCTCAACCTGTACGCGCAGCGCGCGGCGCGCACGGGCCACGCGTTCAAGTTCAGCCCGCACGACTACGAAGCGTTCGCCGAAGGCTTCGCGTTCGAGGAGACGCCCGACCAGCAGGCGGCGATCGACGCCGTGATCACGGACCTGCGCGACGGGCAGGCCGATGGACCGGCTCGTCTGCGGCGACGTCGGCTTCGGCAAGACGGAAGTCGCGCTGCGCGCCGCGTATCGTCGCGCTCGCCGACGGCAAGCAGGTCGCGGTGCTCGTGCCGACGACGCTGCTCGCCGAGCAGCACATGCAGGTGTTCTCCGATCGCTTCGCCGACCTGCCGGTGAAGCTCGCCGAGCTGTCGCGCTTCCGCTCGCCCAAGGAGGTGAAGACGGCGCTCGAAGGCATCAAGGCCGGCACGATCGATCTCGTCATCGGCACGCACAAGCTGATCCAGTCCGACGTCGTGTTCAAGAACCTGGGGCTCGTCATCATCGACGAAGAGCACCGGTTCGGCGTGCGGCAGAAGGAGCAGCTGAAGAAGCTGCGCGCCGAGGTCGACGTGCTGACGCTCACCGCGACGCCGATCCCGCGCACGCTCGCGATGTCGCTCGAAGGCATCCGCGATTTTTCGGTGATCGCCACCGCGCCGCAGCGGCGGCTTGCGATCAAGACGTTCGTCGCCGAGTACTCGCGCGGGATCATCCGCGAGGCCGTGCTGCGCGAGCTGAAGCGCGGCGGACAGATCTATTTCCTGCACAACGACATCGACACGATCGCCACGACCGCCGAGCGGCTGGCCGACCTCGTGCCCGAAGCGCGCATCGCCGTCGCGCACGGCCAGATGGGCGGAGCGCGACCTCGAGCACGTGATGCGCGACTTCTATGCGCAGCGCATCAACCTGCTCGTGTGCTCGACGATCATCGAGACGGGCATCGACGTGCCGACGGCGAACACGATCATCATCGAGCGCGCCGATCGCTTCGGCCTCGCGCAGCTGCACCAGCTGCGCGGCCGCGTCGGTCGCTCGCACCACCAGGCGTACGCGTACCTGCTGACGCCGCCCGCGCAAGGGCTTGTCCGCGCAGGCGAGCAAGCGCCTCGAAGCGATCCAGATGATGGAGGACCTCGGGCTCCGGGCTTCTACCTCGCGATGCACGATCTCGAGATTCGCGGCGCGGGCGAAGTGCTCGGCGAGTCGCAATCGGGCGAGATGCAGGAAGTCGGATTCCAGCTCTATGCCGACATGCTGCGCGCCGCGGTCTCGGCGCTGAAGGCGGGCCGCGAGCCCGACCTCTCGGCGCCGCTGGGCGTCGCCACCGAAATCAACCTGCACGTGCCGTCGCTGCTGCCCGGCGACCTACTGCAGCGACGTGCACGAGCGGCTCGTGCTCTACAAGCGCCTCGCGAACTGCGAGACCGCGGATGAGCTGCAATCGATGCAGGAGGAGCTCGTCGATCGCTTCGGCAGCCCGCCCGAGCCGGCGCAGGCGCTGCTCGCGTGCCATCGCCTGCGGCTCGTCGCGAAGCCCAAGGGCATCGCCAAAGTCGACGCCGGCCCGGAGCGCAGCACGATCTCGTTCGTCAAGAACCCGCCGTTCGATCCCGGCGTCACTGATCGCGCTCGTGCAGAAGGACGGACGCATCCGCTTCGCCGGGCCGGATCGCATCCGCATCGAGCGCGCGGCGCCGACGCTCGCGGAACGCGTCGCGCTCGTTCGCGAATTCATCGAACGACTGAAGTAACGCCGCCACGGGCGCGCGACGGCCTGGCGCGCAACGACACCGCTAAAACGCGGCGCAGCGCTCCGGCCGTGCGCGGCTTTATGCAACCGCGGCGGCGCTCGGTCATCCTGCGCCGAGCCCTGCACGTGCACACGATTGCGCCCGGCGTCCTTAGCCTTGTAGCAGCACGCGTCCGCCGCGCTCAGCACTTCCGACACGGTTTGCCGCCCGCCGGCGATCGGCACGACGCCGACGCTGATGCCGGGACGAAAGCGCCAGCCTTCCCACTGGAACTCGAATCGCGGCCACCGCCTGGCACAGCGTCGCGGCGATACGCGCCGCGTCGTCCGGGAGGCAGTTCTCCAGCAGCACGGCGAATTCGTCGCCGCCGAGGCGGGCGAGCGTATCGCGGTCGCGCAAATTGCTCTGGAGCACGCCGCTGATGTCGCGCAACAGCTTGTCGCCGGCCGCGTGACCGCACGTGTCGTTGACCACCTTGAAGCGGTCGAGATCGAGATACAGCACCGCGTGCTGGCGCCCGAGCTCCGCGGCGCTCGCGAGCGCGCGGGAGAGCCGCTGCTCGAATTCGCGCCGATTGACGAGACCCGTCAGGCTGTCGTGTCGCGCCTGATGCGCCAGCTCGACAGCCCTCTGCCGCTCGCGCGTGACGTCCTTCAGCACGAGCACGGCGCCGACGATGCGGCTCGTGCGATCGCGAATCGGCGCGGCCGACACGTCGACCGCGAGCTCGCGGCCGTCGCGCGCACGAGAGAATCGTGTCGCCGCCGCTCTTCACCGCATGCGCCGCGCGAAACAACTCCGCAGCCGGATTGACGACCGCCTGACGATCGGTCTCTTTCGCGAGCCGGATCGCGTGCTCGAACGGCTTGCCCTGCGCCTCTTGCGTCGGCAGGCCCGTCAATGATTCCGCGACCGGATTCAGGTAGTCGATCCGGCCGCGCTCGTCGGTCGTGATGACCGCGTCGCCGATCGACTCGAGCGTCACCTGCGCGCGATCGTGCTCGGCGTAAAGCTCGGCTTCGGCCTGCTCGCTGCGCCGCACGATCCGCCGAGACGACGACGCCCACAACGACCAGGAGCGCGGCCGCGACGACGAGCGCGACCTCGAGAATCATCTGCGTCCGGCGCGCCGCTTCGCCGAGCGTCGTCGAGAAGCCGACCTCGAGCGGCGTCAGGCGGCGGTTGACGCTCATCGATGCGCGCGAGGATCGGCTCGAGCGTCGACGGCTGGGTGTCGCGCGCCACGATGCGCCCGTGCAACTCCTGCGCGAGCGCGTCGAGCTCGGCGATGTACTCGTCCGCTTTCGCCCAGATGGCGATCGCCCGGCTCATGAAGCTCACGTCGCGAAAGCGGCGGAACAGCATGACCATGCCGTCGATGTCGGCCGGATCGTTCTGGCCTACGAGAAAGCCTTCGCGCGCAACTGCAACGTCGGGCTCGGGCTTCTCGAGCTCGAGCCGCGCCTGGCGGTCGCCAAGCGGCACCGCGATGGCATTGCGGTAGTCGCGATAGTCGGACTCGGATCGCGTCTGCGCGTAGCGAAAGAGGCTGTAGACCGCTTCTTTCTGCGCTTTGGACCAGAGGCTCTCGCCGCCGACGTAGGCGCGCGCGGCCGACACGATCCGCAGGCTCTCGGTGGCGAGCAACACCACCGCGACGACGACCACGAAGAACGGCCAGGTGATGCGGAGCAGCCGTTTGCTCGTCGAAGCCCACACGGATGTTTTTCGAAATCTCGGGCATTGCCATCGCGGATTCCCCGGGAGTGCCTGGCGACGCGAACGGCACGTTCCTCCGCGGCTGGTAGGATGCATCATATCGAAGATCAGAGGGGTGCCGCTCGTCCGATGTCCAAGGCGCTAGATGCCGCCGGCCGCGTGGCCTTGCCGCCGCAGTTGCACGTGTTCGTCCGCGACTGGCTGTCGTCCAACAACATCCTGCTCAAGAGTCCCGACGGTCACGTGCTGATCGACTCTGGATACGGGCGTCACGCGCCAATGACGCTGCAGCTCCTCGCGAGCGCACGCGGCCTCGGCGACGATCCGCTCTCGTTCCTGGCCAACACGCATTGCCACTCCGACCACGTGGGCGGCAACGCGGCGATGGCGCGCAGATACGATTGCCCGATCGCCGTGCCTGCGGCGGAAGCGCCGCTCGTCGAGCGCTGGGACGGCAAGGCCCTGCTGTACGACTACTGCGACCATCGCATCGAACGCTTCGTCGCGGAGCGCGTGCTCCCGGCCAATTCGACGCACGTGTGGGGCGACCTCGAGTGGCTCGCGCTCGCGGCGCCGGGCCACGACATGGGTGCGCTCGTGTTCTACAACGCCGAGCATCGGATCCTGATTTCCGGCGACGCGCTGTGGGAGCACGGCTTCGGCTTCGTGATGCCGCCGGAAGTCGATCCCGCCGCGCTGCCCGCGACGCAAGCCACCCTCGAGATGCTCGCGAAGCTCGACGTCCGGATCGTCATTCCGGGTCATGGCGAGCCGTTCACCGACATCGCGGCCGCGCTCGATCGAGCAGCAAAGCGCGTCGACGCGTTCAAGGCGGACAGTCAGCGCGTGGCGCGCCACGCTCTCAAGGTGAACCTGATGTTCTCGCTGCTCGACAAGCAGAAGATGCTGCTCGTCGAGTTGCCTTCCTACCTCGATCGGGTCGGCATCTATCGCGAGTTCAACGATCTCTTTTTCAAGCTTCCCCCGGCGCGGCTCGCGGAGCTTCTGGTCGGTGAGCTAGTTAAGGCTGGTGCGGCGCGGATCGATGCGGCCACGCTCCTGCCCGTGACGCGCGAGGCCGGCTAGGCGCGGCGAAGGCTCGTCGCGCGCGAATCGGCCACCGGCTCCGCGGCGCTTATGAGTCAAGCCGCCGGCGGCAGCACGATGCGCACGCGCACGATGACGTCGTTCGTCACGGTCTTGGTGTCGGACCACATCCCCGTGCCGATGTTGTAGTCGAGGCGCATCAGCGTGAAGCTGCCCTCGGCCACCCGGTTGCCCGCGGCGTCTTTCTTGAGCACGATCGGAACCACGATGTCGCGCTTCACGCCTTTCAACGCAAGCGCGCCGGCGATCTCGTACCTGTCGCCGCCCAATTCCTTCATCGCCGTCGACGAGAAGTGCGCGACCGGGAACTTCGCCGTGTCGAACCATAGCCCGCCGCGGATTTCCCGCTCCGAGTCCTCGCTCGCGAGATCGATGCTTGCGAGGTCGATGTCCAATTCGGCCTTGGACTTCGCGAGATCGGCGGGCAGGAACACGACATTCGCTTTCCACTTGCGGAAGCGGCCCTCGACGTTGACGCCCAGTTGCTTCGCGACGAAGCTGATCTCGCTCTTGTCAACGAGCACGTTTTGCGCGCCGGCTACGGACGCGGCAAACGCGACCGTCGCGATCAGGAACCACGCGGTCAGCGAACGAAGGGCGAGCGAAAGTTTCATGAATGACTCCTCGTCCATGCCGCGGGCAGCATTCGCGCAAGCGTGCCGTCGCGGTCGATGAAGTGGTGCTTGAGCGCTGCGATGACGTGCACGAGCACGAGCGCGAATAGCGCGGAGTTGAGTCCGTAATGGGTCCACTTGAGCACCGATGCGAGTGTGCGGTCCTTGGACACGAGGTCCGGCAGCGGAAAGAGCCCGAGGTAGACGACCTGGACGCCGGTCGACGAGCTGTAGAGCCAACCCGAAATCGGGATGAGCGTCAGCAGGACGTACATCAGCACATGCGAGCAATCCGCTGCGCGCCGCTGCCAGTCGGGCATCGACGCATGCGGCGGGGGCCGGCGATTGGCACGCCATACGATTCGCAAGCAGATGACGATGAACACCGTGATGCCGAGCCATTTGTGCCACATGTACCACTGCAGCTTCTGGGGCGACAGCGGCAGCGGCACCATGGAGAGGCCGAGCGTCAGGTTCACGAAGACGAGGGCGACCGTGAGCCAATGCAGCGCAATGGCCACGCCGCTGTATCGTGCGCTGACGAAGGGCATCATCGCGCGTCGCTCGACGCTATCGGCCGAGATCTCCGGCAAACGAGCGGCGGTCCGCCAGCACGAGGAAGGGCTCCGCGCCCGGCGAATCGCCGAACACGTTGCCGAACGGATCGATCACCAGGATCAAAAGGATCGTCGCGGAGAAGAGCTCTGCGTTCATGGGCCGAATGATACGGGCCGCATGATGCGCCCGCAGGAGTTTCCAATGCGGGACTGCGCCCGAATGGGATAATCAAGCCCTTCGAATTGTCAGAGCCGTCCATGAGTCCCTTTCCATTCCGCCTGCCCATCGTTGTGCCGATCGGTCGCGCAGTGCACGGCGTCTCGGCATCGCTGCTCGTCATCGCCGCTTGCGCGGTCGCCGCCACTCCTGAAGCGCCTCCCGCGGCACCGGTACGGGCGGTATCGGACACTCGCTTCGGCGTTACCGTCCAGGATCCCTATCGCTACCTCGAGAACATGAAGGATCCCGAGGTCGTCGCCTGGATGAAGGACCAGGCGGATTTCGCGCGCGCAACGCTCGACCGCCTTCCCGGGCGCGCGGCCCTCCTTGCACGCATCGCCGAGCTCGGAGATGCGGCGCCGGCGCGTGTGTCGAGCGTCCAGGTCAACAATGGTCATTACTACTACCTAAAACGGTCTGCCAGCGAAAGTATTCCCCGGCTTTACGTGCGGGTCGGCATTGCCGGCAAGGAGCGGCTGCTCGTCGATCCCGATATCCTCCGCGGCGCGCGGAGGGAGCACTTCGCCATCGACTACTTCGCGCCGTCCCCCGACAACAAGTACGTCGCATATGGGGCGTCGTCGGGCGGCTCCGAGGAGAGCGTGTTGCGCGTGCTGGAGGTCGCGACGGGCAAGGAAGCGGGCGGCGCCATCGATCGCGCGAACTTCGGCCCGCCGTACTGGACCGACGACAACCTTCTCCTCTACAACCGTCTCGCGAAGCTCGCGGCCGACGCGCCGCGGTCCGACAAGTATCTGAAGAGCCGCGTGTACGCGCACGTGATCGGCACCGATGCCGACGCCGATCGCGCGATCCTCGGGCCCGGTGTCGGTACGGAAGTCGTGAGCGACCCGCTCGCAACGCCGATCGTCCTCGCCGCGCCGGGGTCCACGTACGCACTCGGCATCGTCGGCAACGGCAACCAGCGCGAGTTCGCGATCTACGCCGCACCGGTCACGGCGCTTGCGAACGGCGTTCCGCCGTGGCGCCGTATCGCCGGCCTCGACGACGAGGTGACCGACGCCGCGCTGATCGGTAGCACGCTGTACGTGCTGACGCATCACAACGCGCCGCATTTCAAAGTTCTGCGCATCGATCTCGCCAAGCCCGACCTCGCGAGCGCGCCTGTGGTCGTGCCCGAGAGCAGCGCCGTCATCACCGGAATCGCCGCCGCGAAGGATGCGCTGTATGTGCGGCGCATGGCGGCGGGCGTAAGCGACCTCCTGCGCCTCGAACACACCGCCGGCGCGAGCCCCGTTGCGGTCAAGCTGCCGTTCATGGGCGACATCGATGCGCTCGCCGCGGACACGCGGCAGCCCGGCGTGTTGTTCAACACCGGAACCTGGACACGCTTCGGCGGCTACTACGCTTACGACGCTGCCAGCGGTGGAGTCGTCGACACGAAGCTCCAGCCGCAGGGTCGCTACGACAATCCCGGCACTCTCGTCTCGACCGAAGTGAAAGTGAAGTCGCACGATGGCACGCTCGTGCCGCTGTCGATCGTCTACCGCAAGGGGCTGAAGCTCGACGGCACGGCTCCGACGATCCTGTATGGATATGGCGCGTACGGCATCTCGCAAACGCCTTTCTACAGCCCGCAGTACCTTGCCTGGTTCGAGCGCGGCGGCGTGTTCGGCGTTGCACACGTGCGCGGAGGCGGCGAGAACGGCGAGGAGTGGTACAAGGGCGGTTATCAGCAGACGAAGCCGAACACGTGGAAAGATGCGATCGCCTGCGCCGAGTGGCTGATCGCGAACAACTACACGTCAGCGGGCAAGCTTGCGATCCAAGGGGGAAGCCAGGGCGGCATTTTCGTCGGCCGCGCGATCACCGAGCGCCCGGAGCTTTTCGGCGCGGCGATCGATCAGGTCCCGGTCTCGGACGCGCTGCGCTCGTCGTTCGAGGCGAACGGCGAGCTCGACAAGACAGAGATGGGAACGACGGAGACCGAGTCCGGGTTTCGCGCGCTGCTCGCGATGAGCCCGTACCATCACATCCGCGACGGCGTGAAGTATCCGGCGGTCCTCGTCGCAACCGGCATCAACGACCCACGGGTCGACGCGTGGCAGGCGGCGAAGATGGCGGCGCGGTTGCAGGCCGCTACCGCGAGCGGCAAGCCGGTGCTGTTGCGCATCGAATACGACGGCGGCCACGGCTACGGCTCGACGAAGAAACAGCGCAATGAAGAGCTCGCCGATACGCTCGCTTTCCTACTGTGGCAGCTCGGTGTCAGGAACACTGCTCCCTGAAGAGGTATCGAGGAGGACGGGACCACCCGCGGCATCCTGGCTCTAGACGTCTTCGACCCGGATAGCGACTGCCGGACACAGCTGCACGGCCTTGCGCACGCAGGGCTCGAGGTCGGCGCCGACGTGGTCCTGCAGGAGGACGACGACGCCATCCTCCTCACGCTGATCGAATACCTGCGGAGCGGCCATGACACACTGGCCGGCGCCTATGCACTTGTGCTCGTTGACGTGGATCTTGATCATGGTGAATGCTCCCCAAAAAGTGTCAGCGAGACAGCCGCGCTCGCCACTCAGTGGAGCTTCACGCGCGGATCGAGACGATGCCGAACGATGCGCGAGAAGGTGTCGAGCGCGACCCGCAGATAGCCGAAGATCGCGACCTGGTGCATCTTGTAGAGCGACACGTACATCCAGCGTGCGAACAATCCCTGCACCAGCAGGCTGCCGCCGATCAGCCGTCCCATCAGGTTGCCCACTGCGGAGAGCTCGCCGAGCGACACGAGCGATCCGAAGTCCGTGAACTTGAATCTCGGCAACGGCTTGCCGGCAAGGCGCGCCTTGATGCTCTTCAAGAGGAACGTCGCCTGCTGGCGCGCGACCTGCGCGCGCGGCGGCAGAAGCGCCGTGGGTCCCGCCTGGGGCCACGGACAGGCGGCGCAGTCGCCGAGCGCGAAGACGTCGGGATCGCGTGTCGTCGCAAGCGTGGTGTCGACCACGAGCTGATGGCCGCGATTGACCTCGAGCCCATCGAGATCGTCGAGCCAGGCGGGCGCCTTGATGCCGGCCGCCCATGCAACGAGATCGGCCTCGAGCACTTGCGCGCCGCCCCCTTGCTCTCCGTGTGCACGCCATCCGCGTCGATCGAGGTGACGCGCTCGCCCGTGCGCACGGCAACGTCCAGCTCGCGCAGGAGATCGGTTGCCGCCTTCGCGATGTTCTCTGAAAGCGGCGGCAGGATGCGCGGCGCGGCTTCGATCAGCGTCAGACGGACGTCGCGCTCCGGCTTCAGGAACTCGAGCCCGTAGCTGGCGTGCGCGCGAGTACAGTGCCTGACCTCGGCGGCCAGCTCGACGCCGGTCGCGCCGGCGCCGATGATCACCACGTCGACGGTCGCAGGCTCATCGTGCGCACGGCGCTCGTCCGCGCTGACGCATGCGGCGAGCAGCCGGCGATGGAATCGCTCGGCGTCCGCCGGCGCATCGAGCGCGATCGCGCGGTCGCTCACGCCCGGGATGCCGAAGTCGTTGTTGACGCTGCCGACGCAGAAGATCAGCGTGTCGTAGCGCACCACGCGCTCGGGCAGGATCTCGGCGCCGTCCTCATCGCGAACGACGCCGAGACGCAATTCGTGCTGCTTGCGATCGAGGCCGATGACGTCGCCCTGGCGGAACCGGAAGTTATGCCAGTAGGCGAGCAGGAAGTAATCCACGTCGTGCAGGTCGGCGTCCACGCGTCCCGCCGCGACTTCGTGCAGCAAGGGTTTCCACAAGTGCGACGCGTTGTGATCGACAAGCGTGACCGTCACCTGCTTTTTCCGCCCCAGGCCGTCGCCGAGGCGGGTGGCAAGCGGCAGTCCTGCGGCACCGCCGCCGACGATTACGATGTGGTGCGGTTGCGTCACGCGTCAATCGCTGAGGATGGCCATGCGAGCAATCATAACCGTGATAGCTCGCATGGCGGCACACAGGGCTTGCCTGCGCGCTTCGGCGCCGCGACCCTCATCGACCTGCATCCCGCCTTGGTCGCATCCTGCCGATGCGTCAGAGCGCCGAATAGTTCTCGCGCACTCGTACAACGGCCTGCTGTCCGCGCGCGCGATTACTTCTTCGCGGCGTCCTTCGCAGGCTCCGCCGCCGGAGCCGCAGGCGCGGCCGCCGGGGCAGATGCTGCCGGTGACGCTGGCGCCATCGCCGGTGCCGCTGGCGCCTGCGCTGCGGGGGGTGCAGCCGGTGTTGCCGCAGGTGCGGAGATCGCCGCAGGTGCGGAGATCGCCGCAGGTGCGGAGATCGCCGCGGCAGGCGACGCGGGCGCGGCGGCCGCCGGCTTTTCGGCGTATACGTTCGCGATCAGCGGCACGATCATCAGCGCGACGATGTTGATGATCTTGATCAGCGGATTCACCGCGGGGCCGGCCGTGTCCTTGTATGGGTCGCCGACGGTGTCGCCGGTGACCGCCGCCTTGTGCGCGTCGGATCCCTTGCCGCCGTGATGGCCGTCTTCGATGTACTTCTTCGCGTTGTCCCAGGCACCGCCGCCGGTCGTCATCGAGATCGCGACGAAGAGGCCCGTGACGATCGTGCCCATCAGCAGGCCGCCCAACGCCTGCGGGCCGAGCGCGAGGCCGACCACGACCGGCACGAGCACGGGAAGCAGCGACGGCACGATCATCTCCTTGATAGCCGCCTTGGTCAGCATGTCGACGGCCACGCCATACTCGGGCTTGGCCGTCCCCTCCATGATGCCCTTGATCTCCTTGAACTGGCGCCGGACTTCGACGACGACGGCGCCGGCGGCCCGCCCGACCGCCTCCATCGCCATTGCGCCGAACAGATAGGGGATGAGGCCGCCGATGAAGAGCCCCACGATCACCTTGTGATTCGAGAGGTCGAACGAAATGTTCATTCCGGACGAGCCCAGTGCGTGCGTGTAGTCGGCGAACAGCACCAGCGACGGCGAGTCCCGCCGAGCCGATGGCATAACCCTTGGTGACCGCCTTCGTCGTGTTACCGACCGCATCCAGCGGATCGGTGATCGCGCGCACCGACTCCGGCAGCTTCGCCATCTCGGCGATGCCGCCGGCGTTGTCGGTGATGGGGCCGTAGGCGTCGAGCGCAACGATGATGCCAGCCATCGACAGCATTGAAGTGGCCGCGATCGCGATGCCGTACAGGCCGGCGAGCGAAAACGACACCCAGATCGCGAGGCAGACCGCGATCACGGGCCACGCGGTGGCCTTCATCGACACGCCGATGCCGGCGATGATGTTGGTGGCGTGGCCGGTCGTCGATGCCTGCGCGACGTGGCGGACCGGCTTGTATTCGGTCGCCGTGTAGTACTCGGTGATGACCACCATCGCCGCCGTCAGCGCGAGGCCGACGAGCGATGCCAGGAAGAGCTTGTTCGCGGTGATTTCGGGATATGCGGATGCGACATCGCCCATCATCCGCTGCGTGATGAACCAGAAGCCGATGGCGATGGTCGGCGGATCTCGAGCACCCAGCACGAGGTAGACGCTGGTCGCGGCGCCGAACGACGAAGCAGCCCGCCCATCAGCAGCGCCCAGCCGGCGACGAGGTGGCCGCCGTGCGTCGCGAGTAGGGGACGAAGCGCAGCGCGACCGCGATGCCCGGCCATCGTCAGCGTCCAGCCGTAGAGGTAGAGCACGGTCCGCCGCTGCGAGAAGCCGATCCGGTGGAAGCGGTGGTGGAAGTGGTTGGAGTCGGCGCGGTAGACCGGGCGGCCGGTACTTGAGCCGCTTGGCGACGACGAAGCCCGTGTCGAGGAACGGCACGGCGAGCACGACGAGCGGGCCGATGAGCGCGATCAGGGCGTTGGTCTTGAGCGAGCCCTCGACGATCATCGCCGCCGAGCAGCAGGCCCGAGCAGGTTCGACCCGCAGTCGCCCATGAAGACCGACGCGGGATGGAAGTTGTGCAGAGGAAGCCGAGCGCGGCGCCGGCAGGTGATCGCCGCGAGGATCGCCGCGCGACGTCGCGTGCCGAGGTCGAAGGCGATGATCGAGAACGCGGCGGCGGAGATCGCGCAGACGCCGGCCGCGAGCCCGTCGATGCCGTCGGAGAAGTTGACGACGTTCATCAGCGCGACGAGGCCGAGCAGCGTGATCGGGCCGCCGAGCGTCGCCGAGGTCCACGTGGCCGACGAACGGCAGCGTGAAGGTGTGGACGCGACGCCGTTGAGCACGAGGATCAGCGCCGCCGCGACCTGGCCGAGCGAGCTTCGACGCCGCGGCGGCAGGTCGCGCGACGTCGTCGACCGCGCCGACGATCGTGATCAGCGCCGCGCCGGCGAGGATCGCCTCGCGTGCGCTGCGTTGTCGGGCAGGAACAGCAGCGCCGGCGACGAGCGCGCGCGGCGAAGATCGCGAGGCCGCCGAGCAGCGGCGTCGCGTCGCGCGCGAGCCCGCGCTCCTTGACGGCGTCGACCGCGCCGACGCGGCGCGCGAGCCGCGCGACGACCGGCGTGAGCACCGCGGCGATCGCGAAGGCGACGAGGCAGGCGAGGAGGGCGTCGCCCTTCCATCGGGCGCAAGGATCGCAGGCCGGGCGGCAGGCTTCCGTGCAGCGAGCGGCGAACACCGGATTGCGATCGGTCGGACCGCTCGGGCACGCTGCCCGTCGATGGCGTCCGCACCGCTGCTCGATGCACGCGCTGACTCGATCCCGGCTCGCCGTCGCCCCGCCTCGCGCGGCGGCCTTCCTGGCGCTCTCGGACGTCGACCCGGCGCCCGGGACCGAGCCCAGCGCCGCGCCGCCGGCCGTCCTGCGCCGCCGCTGCTCGCCACGCGTCCTGCTCGCCTTCTCCGCCCCGCTGGCCTGGATGTCGCGGCCGGCGCCTGCGGCCGTCCGACCAGCCCGCGGCCACGCAGGCGTCGAAGGCGCCGGCCGTGCCCGGGCTCGACGACGACGCCGCCGGCGGCGGGTGAGCGCGGCGGGCCGGCGGACCCGCCGTCCCCGCCGGCGACGCCACCCGCGAGCGCTCGGCGGCCTCGCGCACGGTCGCGGGCGCCGCGCCGCTCGAGCAGCGCGCGCGGCCGACCTGGGGCTCTGCGCGAGGGCGACGAGATCGCGCCGGGCCGCACCGTCCTGCGCCGCCTCGGCGGCGGCCGGCGCTACGAGGTCTTCCTCGTCTGGGACGACCACCGGCTCGCGGTGCTGGTCGCGAAGGTGCTGCGGCCCGACCAGGTCGAGCATCCGCAGGCGCGCTGCGCGAGCTCGCGCGCGAGGCCGAGGCGCTCGACCGCGCTCGGCGCATCCGGTGCTCGTGCGCGGCTTCGACGCCGTGCTGCGCGGCCGCTTCCCGCACCTGCTGATCGAGCACCTCGAGGGCCCGACGCTGCGCGACGCTGCTCGACGCGGGCGACGGCGCTGTCGCTCGAGCAGCTGCTGCCGCTCGGCGCTGCACGTCGCCTCGGCGCTGCACTACCTGGCGGGCGAGGGCATGGTCCACCTCGACGTCAAGCCCGACAACGTCGTGATGGGCGCGCCGCCGCGGCTGATCGACCTCTCCGTCGCGCGCACGGTCGCCGACGCGGCGCGGCTGCGCCACCCGATCGGCACCGACGCCTACATGGCGCCGGAGCAGTGCGCGGCCGGGACGGCGGCGAGGCGCGCTCGGTCCGCCGGCCGACGTGTTCGGGCTCGGCGCGACGCTGCAGCACGCGCTGACCGGCGCGCCGCCGTTCCCGCGCGCCGGACGGCGCGCGCGAGTCGCGCGACCCGGCGGTGCGCTTCCCGCAGCTCGTCCGCGGCGCCGGCGCCGCTGCCGCGCCGCACGCCGCCGGCAGCTCGCCGGCGCGCTGTCGCGCCGGCCTGGCGCGCGACCCCGGCGGACCGCCCGACCGCGGCCGAGCTCGCCGGGCGCGCTCGAGCCGCTGGTCGGCCGCGCTGCCGCGCGCGGATGGTCCTGGGCCGCCGGCCGTAGCGCCGGCCGCGCCGCTAGACCGCGGCGGTCGTGCGCCCAGCTGCGCGTAGAGCGGGTAGCGGTCGGCGATCGCCGTGACGCGCTCGGCCAGCTCGCCGCGCGGACGACTCGAAGTCCGGCTGCAGCGCGGTCGAGATGATCGCGCCCGACCTCGGCGAAGTCGTCCGCCTGCAGGCCGCGGGTGGCGAGCGCCGGGCGTGCCGACGCGCAGGCCGCTGGTGACCATCGGCGGGCGCGGGTCGAACGGGACCGCGTTGCGGTTGACCGTGATGCCGATGTCGTGCAGGCGGTCCTCGGCCTGCTGGCCGTCGAGCTCGGAGTCGCGCAGGTCGACGAGCACGAGGTGCACGTCGGTGCCGCCGGTGAGCACGCTCACGCCGTGGCCGGTGCCGAGCAGCGCGTCGGCGACGGCCTTCGCGCCCGCGACCGTGCGCTGCCTGGCGCTCGCGGAACGAGCTCCGAGCGCGGCGATCTTGAGCGCCACCGCCTTGCCGGCGATCACGTGCTCCAGCGGGCCGCCCTGCTGGCCCGGGAACACCGCCGAGTTGATCTTCTTGGCGTACTCCTCGCGGCACAGGATCATGCCGCCGCGCGGCGCCGCCGAGCGTCTTGTGGATCGTCGTCGTGACGACGTCGGCGTACGGCACCGGGATCGGGTGCAGGCCGGCGGCGACGAGGCCGGCGAAGTGCGCCATGTCGACCATCAGCAGCGCGCCGACCTCGTCGGCGATCGCGCGGAAGCGCTCGAAGTCGAGCAGGCGCGGGTACGCCGACCAGCCGGCGAGCAGCAGCTTCGGCCGGCGCTCCTTCGCGATCCGCTCGACCTCGTCCATGTCGATCCGGTGCGTCTCGGGCGACACCTCGTAGGGCGCGATGTCGTAGAGCTTGCCCGACACGTTGATCTTCATCCCGTGCGTGAGGTGGCCGCCGTGCGGCAGCGCGAGGCCCATGATCGTGTCGCCCGGGTCCAGCAGCGCGTGGTAGACGGCCGTGTTGGCCTGCGCGCCCGCGTGCGGCTGGACGTTCGCGTGCTCGGCGCCGAACAGCGCCTTCGCGCGGTCGATCGCGAGCTGCTCGATCGACGTCGACGTACTCGCAGCCGCCGTAGTAGCGCTTGCCCGGGTAGCCCTCGGCGTACTTGTTGGTGAGCACGCTGCCCTGGCACTCGAGGACCGCCTGCGGCACGAAGTTCTCCGACGCGATCATCTCGAGCGTCGACCGCTGGCGGTCGAGCTCGCGCTCCATCGCGTCGGCGACCTCGGGATCGACGTCGGCGAGCGGGCGGTCGAAGTAGTCGGGCTGCAGATCGGTCATGGGCGGGTCTCCTGATGCGGCGGCAGGCTCTCCAACGTACCAAGCGCGGCGGCGACGTCCGCGGCCGCGACGAGCCCCTGGCGCACGATCTCGAAGCGCCCGCGCGTCCTCGTACGCGGTCAGGTCGATCACGGTCGACGGCGTGCCCGGCCAGCTCGCCGCCGTCGAGCACGAGGTCGGCGCCGTCGCGGATCGACGCCGGGACGTCGTCGAGCCGCCGCGCGTCGGGCGCGCCGGCCAGGTTGGCCGAGCTCTGCAGCACCGGGCCGCGCGACCGCCGCGAGCGCCGGGACGTCCGGCACGCGCACGCCGAGCGTGACCGCGCCGGCCGCAGGCGAGCGGGTAGCGCTCGCGCGGGTTGGGCACGAGCAGCGTCACGCCGCCGGGCAGCAGCGCCGCGAAGGCGCGCGCGCGTGCGCGGACCGAGCTCGGGCAGCGCGTCGAGCGCGGCGGCCGCCGAGAACCACATGACCGCCGACGGCTTGCGCGGCGGGCGCCCCTTGAGCGCGTACAGGCGGGCGACCGCGTCCCCGTTCTCCGGGTCGCAGGCGAGCCCGTAGACGGTGTCGGCGGAGAAGACCGCGACGCCGCCGCCGGCGACGCACGCCTCGAGCGCCCGCGCGTCGGCGCTCATCGGCGCCCGACCACCACCCGGTCGATCCCGGCGAGGTCGGGGACGACCTCGATCGCGCCGAAGCCGGCGCCGCGCAGCAGCTCGGCGACCCCGGCCGCCTGGCCCATGCCGACCTCGAACGCGGCGAAGCGCGCGCCGGTCGCGGCCGCGGCCGGCGCGAGCCGCTCGTAGACCTCGAAGCCGGTCTCGCCCCGCGAGCAGCGCGCCGACCGGCTCGAAGCCGAGCTCTGCCGGCACGCGCGCGCCGACGGCGACGTAGGGCGGGTTCGAGACGACCGCGTCCGCCGTCGCGACGCCGGCCAGCAGGTCGCCCTCGCGCCAGCGCACCTCGAGGCCGAGCCGCGCCCCGTTGGCGCGCGCGACGGCCAGCGCGTCGGCGCTCGCGTCGGTGCCGGTGACCTCCAGGTCGGGCCGCTCGTCCTTGAGCGCGAGCGCGACCGCGCCCGATCCGGTGCCGACGTCGACCACCGTCGCGCCCCGCGGCAGCGACAGGGCCGCCTCGACCAGGTGCTCGGTCTCCGGCCTGGGGATCAGCGCGCGGCCGTCGACGTCAGAGGTCGAGCCGGCGGAAGCCGCGGCGGCCGAGGATGTAGGCGACCGGCTCGCGCCGCGAGCGCCGCCGCGCGGCGTCCTGGAACGCGCGCGCCTGCGTCGGGCTCGAGCTCGCGGCCGGGATCGGCGATCAGCGCCGCGCGGTCGACGCCGAGCACGTCGGCGAGCAGCACCTCCGCGTCGAGCCGGGGCGTCTCGCACCCGGCGGCGCCGAGCGCGATCACGGCCGAGTCGAGCGCGTCGCGGACCGAGGTACGGGCGAGCGGGGCGCGGGGCATCGGCTCTAGGGTGGCACGCATGACGACCCTGGTCCGCGAGCTCGCCGGGATCGCCGGCGCGGAGAACGTCGAGGCACCGGTGCCGCGCGCGGCGCTCCGCGACGCGACCGAGGCGCAGGCCTACGCGGGCCGCGCCGACGCGCTCGTGCGCCCCGGGAGCGCCGACGAGGTCGCCGCGCTGCTCGCCTGGTGCTACGACGCACGACGTCCCGCTCACCGCCCGCGGCGGCGGCTCGGGCTTCGCCGGCGGCGCCGCGCCGGAGGGCGGGATCGTCTGCTCGCTCGAGCGCATGCACGCCGTCCGCTCGCTCCAGCCGGAGGGCTGGCGCATGCACGCCGAGGCGGGGCTCGCGACCGCGCACGTGCATCGGCTCGCGCGCGAGAACGGGCTCTGGTTCCCGCCCGATCCGGGCGCGGCCGAGCAGTCCCAGCTCGGCGGCAACATCGCCACCAACGCCGGCGGCCCGCACGCCTTCAAGTACGGCGTCACCGGCGACTGGGTGATGGGGCTGGAGGCGGTCGTCGCGCCCGGCGAGGTCGTGCGCGTCGGCGGCGCGCTGCGCAAGGACGTCGCCGGCTACGACCTGCGCGGGCTGCTGATCGGGTCCGAGGGCACGCTCGGGATCGTCACCGCCGCCTGGCTGCGGCTGATCCCCGCGCCGGAGGCCGCGCTGCCGGTCGTCGGCCTCTACCCCGACGCCGAGGCCGGCGCCGCCGCGGTGCAGAACGCCCTGGCCAGCGGCGCGATCCCCGCCGCGCTCGAGTTCCTCGACGCCGGCGCGCTCGCCGCCGCGGCCGGCCTGCCCGTCGACGGCGGCACGGGCGGCGCCGGCTTCGCCGTGCTCGCCGAGGCCGACGGCCCGCTCGCGGGCGCGCAGGCGGACCGCGACACGCTCGCCGAGGCGCTCGAGGACGGCGCGCTCGCCGTGCACGCGCCCGAGCCCGAGGCGCTGTGGCGCTGGCGCTCCGGCGTCTCGCATGCGGTCACCGCCCAGCGCGGGGGCAAGCTCTCCGAGGACGTCGCCGTCCCGGTCGAGCGCCTCGCCGAGGCGGTCCTGGGCACGGTCGAGATCGGCGCGCGCCACGGCCTCGAGGCCTGCTCGTGGGGCCACGCCGGCGACGGCAACGTCCATGCGACGTTCCTGCTCGACCCGGGCGACGACGGCGAGCGCGAACGCGCGAGAGCCGCGGCCGAGGAGCTCTTCGACCTCGCGCTCGTGCTCGGCGGGACGCTGTCGGGCGAGCACGGGCTCGGCCGGCTGAAGGCCCACCGGCTCGCCGATCAGCTCGACCCGGCGACGCTCGCGCTGCAGCGCGCGGTCAAGGATGCCCTCGACCCCAAGGGCCTGCTCAACCCCGGCGCCAAGCTGCGCGAGACGCGGGCGGCGTAGCGCCGCCCGCGTCGCGCATCGTCACTACGGCGTCGAGTCGCGCGCGGCGCGGATCTGCGCCACGAACTGCGAGGCCTTCGGCGAGCCGAAGCCCGTCGTCTCGTCCCAGCCGCCCAGGGTCGGGTGACCCGGCACGGGGCCGACCGTCACCGGCTTGCCGTCGCCGTTGTAGTCGAACAGCGTGTTGTTGACCGAGCTTGCCGCTCAGCGCGGCCGTCCCGTACGTCTCCGGCACGATGTCCTTGAACGCCGAGCTGTTGACCGTCCTGGTAGAGCAGCGGGTTCAGGTAGCCGATCGGCTTGCCGCCGTTCTCGCGCTGCTGCTCGTTGGCCAGCGCCACGACGCCGGCGACCTGCGGCGACGCCGCGCTCGTGCCGCCGTAGAACGTGAAGCCGGGCGCGTTGTCGGCCGGGAAGAACGACTGGTAGACGAGCACGCCGCCGTTGACCGCCGCGTTCCAGGACAGGTCCGGGACGCCGCGGTGGTCGCCGCCGATCGTCGTGGCCTCCGCGCTCTGCCACGAGGGCCGCGGGTAGATCTGGCTCGGGCCGCCGCCGGTCGCGGCGGGCAGCCAGGACTCGTTCCAGACCGGCTCGGTGATCGTGCTGGTCGGGGTCGCGGCGAAGTACGCCGGGTTGTAGTTCCCGTCCTGCGTGAACGGCACGTCGGTGGACGGGTTCCAGCGCCAGTGGTACATGAGCTGCGTGCCGCCGACGGCGGTCACGTACGGGCTCGACGCCGGCCAGCCGACGGTCGGGTAGTCGTAGCTGCGCGTGTTGTGCGCGTTCTTCTCGGTGCCGGTCGTGCCGTCGTCGCCCGAGGACGCGAAGAAGGTGTCGCCCTTGGCGAGGCCCTTCTGGAACGTCTGGTCGAACTTGGCGACCTGCGACTTTGCGGCGCCGCCGAAGGTCGGCTCGTCGACCCCGAAGCTCATCGAGAAGACCGTGCCGGCGGTCGTACTTGTCGACCGCGCCCGAGATCGCCTTGAAGAGGTTCGGCAGGCCCTGCACGCCCTCGGTCTCGGCGGGCGGAACGGCGAGCAGCACGATGTGCGCGCGCGGCGCCATCGCGTAGGCCCACTCGATGTCGAGCGTCGCCTCACCGGCCCAGCCCTCGGCGGCACACGGACCCGAGTGCTGGGTCCCGTTGCCGTTGCAGGCCGTGTAGTTCGGCTTGCCGTTCGGATAGACCTCGTCGAAGTTCGGGTTCGGCTCGTTCGGATAGAACGAGTCGTGGAACGTCTTGAGGTCCTGAGCACCCGTCGGGGTCCCGTAGGAGTCGACGAGCACGATCGTCTGCCCGTCCCCCTTGGTGCCGGCGGCGTGCAGCGCGCTGACGCCGTACGCGTCGGTGATCTGCTGCGGCGTGTAGCAGTGCAGCCCGCCCGCGGTGCACGGGGCACCGCCCGTCGCGGCCTTCACCGGGTTGGCGACGGTCCGCGGTGCGCGGATGGCCGCCGACGCGGACGCGGCGGTCACCCCCACGATGGCCAGCGCCAGCAGTGGCGCCTTCCAGAATTTGGTCATCGCGGGAAGCTAGACCGCGAAGATGAGAGTTCAGCTCATGCGGACTGAGAGGCGGCGTCGAGCCGCTTGCGCTTCTCGTCGTCCTGCAGCGCGCCGGTCAGATCGTCGAGCTCGCCGGCCAGCACCTGGTCGAGGTTGTGGACCGTGACCTTGACGCGGTGGTCGGTGACGCGGCGCTCGGGGAAGTTGTAGGTGCGGATCTTCTCCGAGCGCTCGCCGGTCCCGACCTGGGCGGAGCGCGCGGCCGCCTGCTCGGCCTGGCGGGCGGCGAGCTCGCGCTCGTAGAGCCGCGCGCGCAGGACCTTCATCGCGCGCTCGCGGTTCTGCAGCTGGGACTTCTCGTCCTGCATCGAGACGACGACGCCGGTCGGCTTGTGGGTGATGCGCACGGCGGAGTCCGTCGTGTTGACCGACTGCCCGCCGGGGCCGGAGGAGCGGTAGACGTCGATCTGGAGGTCGTTGGGGTCGACGTGGACGTCGACCTCCTCGGCCTCGGGCAGCACCGCGACGGTGGCGGTCGAGGTGTGGATGCGGCCCTGGGACTCGGTCTCGGGGACGCGCTGGACGCGGTGGGTGCCGCCCTCGAACTTGAAGACCGAGTAGGCGCCGTCGCCGCGGATCTCGAACGTGTAGGCGCCGTCGGCGGCGGCCATCGTCTCGGTCGCGAAGCCCTTGCGCGCGGCGTAGTGGGTGAGCATCCGGTACACGTCGCCGGCCCACAGCGCGGCCTCGTCGCCGCCGATGCCGGCGCGGATCTCGACGATCACGTTCTTGTCGTCGGACGGGTCGCGCTCGACCATCGCGAGGCGGATCTCCTCCTCGAGGCGCTCGATGCGCTCGCGGGCGTCGCGGAGCTCGTCGCGCATCTCGGCGTCCTCGCCGCCCTCCTCGAGCAGCTCCTCGGCGCCCTCGGCGTTCGAGACCGCGAGCCGGTACTCCTCGGCGAGCTTGGCGGCCGTCGCGAGCTGGTTGAAGGCGCGGCCGGCGTCGGCGTAGCGGCGACGGTCCCCGATCACCTCGGGGTCCGACATCTGCGCCTGCACCTCGGCATAGCGCGCCTCGATCTGCTCCACCAGCGACTCGATCATCCGGCGACCGAGTCTAGAGGCGGCTAGGCCACGACTTCCATGCCCACCCGGTCGGCGGCGGCCGCGGTGCGCGGGTCCTCGACGGCGAGCACGGCCTCCAGCGAGGCGATCGCGACGGCGAGCTGCTCGTGGTCGGGCTCGCGGGTGGTCAGGCGCTGCAGCTGCATGCCCGGCCACATGATCGCCCGCACGGAGCCGTGGGAGCGGTTGCGGCCGGCCCACTTGATCAGCTCGAACGAGAGGCCCGCGATCAGCGGGACGCCGAGGATGCGCGTCGGCACGAGCACGTACCAGGCGGGCAGCCCGATCGGGGCGAAGACGAAGATGGCGACGATCATCACCACGAGCAGGAACGAGGTCCCGCAGCGCGGGTGCAGGCGCGAGAAGCGCTGCGCGCTCGCGGGCTCGAGCGGCTCGCCGGCCTCGAAGCAGGAGATGACCTTGTGCTCGGCGCCGTGGTACTCGAACACGCGGCGCAGGTCGCGCAGGCGCGACATCAGGCCGAGGTAGCCGAGGAAGATCGCGGTGCGGATCGCGCCCTCGACGAGCCAGAACAGCCAGGCCGAGCCGAGCTGGTCCTTGACCAGGCTCGCGAGCGTGACCGGGACGACGAAGAACAGGCCGACGGCGAAGAGCAGCGAGAGCACGAGCGTGCCGGCCCAGGTCGCGCGGCCGATCGGCTCGGCGTCCTCGGGCTGCTGCGCGTTGGCGGAGATGCCGAGCGCCTTGAAGCCGATGTTCAGCGACTGGCCGAGCGCGACGATGCCGCGCACGACGGGCCAGCGCAGCGCCGGATGGTGCCGGCCCCAGGAGACCAGCGGGAAGGACTCGACGTCGATGGCACCGGACTCGCGGCGCACGGCGACGGCCCAGGTGGAGACGCCGCGCATCATCACGCCCTCCATGACGGCCTGGCCGCCGACGGGCGCGTCGTGCTGCGCGGTCAGGCGGCCGTCCGAGAGGTCGTCGGTGCTCACGACCTCTGGATCGGCAGCCTGAGGCGCGAACCTGAGCGGGTTACTTCGAGGCGGCGCGCTTGGCGGCGCGGCGCTGGAAGCGCTCCACGCGGCCGCCGGTGTCGACGAGCTTCTGCTTGCCCGTGTAGAAGGGGTGGCAGTTCGAGCAGATCTCGACGTGGATGTCGCCCTTGGTCGAGCGGGTCTCGAACACGTTCCCGCACGTGCAGCGGACCGTCGCCACCTGGTAGTCGGGATGGATTTCAGTCTTCATGATGTAGTCCATTGTAGATGCCGCCGCGTCGCGTGAACCGACTCACAGGGCGAAGCGCTCGGTGACGATCTGCCGCCGCGGGACCGCGGCGGCGATCAGGCTCGCGCGCGTCGCGTCGGCCATCGCCGGCGGCCCGCAGACGTAGACGTCGCGCGCCGCGATGTCGGGCACGAGCGCGCGCAGGTGCTCGGGCGAGAGCAGCGCCCCCGCGGTCGGCTCGCGGTGGTCGCCGATCACGTAGTGGACCTCCGTCCCGCGCCGCTGCGCGAGCGCCTCGAGCTCCTCGCGCAGGATCAGCTCGCCGTCGCTCAGCGCCCGGTAGATCACCGTGATGTCGCCGGGGTCGCCGGGCATGTCCTCGAGCAGCGCGCGGATCGGCGTGATGCCGACCCCGCCGGCGATCAGCGCGACGCGCGGGCGCCGCCGCGCCGCGGTGGTGAACGCGCCGAACGGGCCCTCGACGATCACGCGCGTGCCCGGCCGCACGTCGCCGAGCCGCTCGGTGAAGTCGCCCAGCGACTTGACCGTGATCCGCAGGCGGCGGCCGTCCGGCCGGGCGGAGAGCGAGAACGGGTGCGCCTCCCACCAGCGGTCGTGGGTCAAGAAGCGCCACAGCAGGAACTGCCCGGAGCGCGCGCGCAGGTGCTCGAGCCGGCGCCCGCCGATCTCGATCGAGACGACGCCCGGTGCCTCCTCGACGACGCGCTCGACCCGCAGGTCGTGCCAGGCGCTGCGCGCGAGCGGCGCCGCGATCCGGCAGATGACGAGCACGGCGAGGACGGCGACGTAGAGCGCCGTCCAGTACGCCTGCGCGAGCCCGTCGCCGACGAACGCCGTGCCGGTGTCGATCTGGTGGCTGAAGGCGAGCGCGATCGCCAGGTACGCGTAGAGGTGCACGAACCACCACGTCTCGTAGCGCAGCCGGCGCCGGACGGCGACGATCGACGTGACCACCACGACGACGAGGATCGCCAGCCCGGCGACCGCGGTGAGCACGCCCGGGTAGCCGGAGATCAGCCGCCTGACCTCGGCCCACAGCGAGATCCGGTCGCCGATCGTGTAGCCGGCGAGGATCAGCGCGGCGTGCGCGAGCAGCAGCACGATGCACGCGCGCGCGTCGATCCGGTGCCAGCCCGCGAGCCGGTCGAAGCCGTACAGGCGGTCGAGGATCGGGATCCGCGCCAGCAGCAGCAGCGCGAGCAGCGCGGCGGCCGCGCCGAGCAGGCCGGCGAGCCGGCCCGCGCTGGTCAGCCCGCTGCCGAGGCCGTGGACGTCCGTGAACCCGCCGGCGCGGATCCACAGGACCACGATCGCGGCGCCGTTGAGGGCCACGATCGCGGCCAGCGCGACGGCGGCTGCGCGTGGGCGGGACGCTGTGCGCACGGGCACAGCCTCCCACGCCCCGGGGCGATCAGGCGGCGGGCGCGGGGCAGCTCAGCGCGAAGGTGTCGTCGTCCTCGTCGTGCTCGTCGACGACGTCGGTGGCGTCCGCGGCCGCGGTCAACAGCGTGCCGGGGACGCAGGCCCGGCCGGTGACGACGACGGTCTGCTCCGCGCCCGGATCGAGCGCGCCGACGGCGGCGCCCAGCGGCGTGCCGCCGTCGCCCAGGTCGAGCGCGAGCCGCGACGCCGGCGCGGCCGAGCGGCCGGTGTTGGCGATCGTGATCGCGTAGCGGCGCCGCGAGAGGCGCGCGGCCGGGCGCACCTCGAGCGCGGTGACCGAGAGATCGGGGCGCGGGTCGGGCTGGCGGCACGCGGCGGAGACGACGGTGGCGCGACGCAGCACGGTCCCGTCGGCGGCGAGCCAGCGGAAGTGGACGACGACGCGGTAGGACGCCGGGCCGACGAGCCCGTCGACGGTCTTCGTGTACACGTAGCGCGACCGGCCGGTCGCCGAGGACTGCCAGGCGCTGAAGCCCGGGACGGCCACGCGCACCCAGCGCTCGCCGGGGCCGTGGTCCTGCAGCTGGAAGCGCATCTGCATCCGCGCGCTGCCCGGGCGGGTGTCCATCCGCCCCTCGAACACGGCGGCGTGGTGGACCTTGTCGCAGGAGACCAGTGCGGCCTGGGGCCGCGTGGCGGCCTGCGCCGCGGGGGCGATCGCGAGGACCGCGAGGGTGAGGAGGGCGGGGACGAGCGCGCGCTGCATGGGATCTTTCAGAACGCGCGCGCTCGCCCGGAGTTGCGGCGGGCGGGCGGGACTAGGTCACTTGGTACATCGGCCCGTCTCCGCCCTCGGGCGGTGTCAGCCGGCCGCCCTTGGCGGTGATGGCGCCGCACTGCACGCAGTTGCTCGGGTTGACCTGGAGGTCGACGTAGCCCTCCTCGGGCGCGTCCTCCGGGATCTCGTAGACCCCGGCCGGGCACATCCATGACCACGCCTCGGCGACCTCGCGCGGCACGTGGCGCTCGATGCGGATGTGGCTCGGCGCGTCGTCGCGCGTCGCGTTGCCGGTGAGGAAGACGCCCGACAGCTTGTCGAACGTGTACTTGCCGTCCGGCTTCGGATAGCGCTTCGGGCGGTCCGTGAGCTCGAGCGCCTGCTCGGAGTCGCGGTGCGTCGACCAGTGCCCGCCGGGGAAGCGGCCCTTGCTGATGACCATCGCGTTGGTGATGGCGCCGCCGATCACCAGCCCCTTGCCGAAGGGCTGCTTCATGTTGCGCGACTCCCAGAGGTCCTTGCCGATCTCCGACTCGTGCACGGCCTGCTCGTAGGCCGAGAAGTCCGTCGAGCCGCTCTTGAGCTGCTCGTAGATCGTCTCGGCGGCGAGCATGCCGGCCCTGATCGCGTAGTGGACGCCCTTGAGCTTGGGCACGTTGACCATGCCCGCGGCGTCGCCGGCGATGACCATGCCGGGGGCGTGCAGCCGGGGCATCGCCCAGTAGCCGCCCTCGGGGATCGCCTTCGCGCCCCAGGCCACGCGCTTGCCGCCCGCGAGGATCTTCTTGACCTTCGGGTGCAGCTTGAACTGCTGCAGCACGTCGTGGACCGAGAGCCGCGCGTCGGCCGAGTCGAGCCCGGCGACGTAGCCGATCGACACCTTCGGGGTCTCCCCCTCGCGGTTCATGCCGTAGATCCAGGAGCCGCCGAACTCCTTCCACTTGCCCTGCGGGCGCAGCGGCCAGCCGAGCGTGTGGATGACCTTGTGCAGCGGCTTCTCGACCTCCCAGACCTCCTTGACGCCGAGCGCCCAGACCTGCGGGTCGTGCGGCGCGAGGTCGAGCGCCTTCAGCGCCGCCCCGGTCAGGTGGCCCCAGTTGCCCTCGGCGAGCACGGTGGCGCGGGCGACGACGTCGGACCCCGGCTCGAAGTTGGACTTCTCGCCGCCGGACTTGTCGCGGCCCTTGTCGCCCGTGCGGACGCCCTTGACCACGCCGTCCTCGACCAGCAGCTTGGCGCCGACGGTCTCGGTGAGGATGTAGGCGCCGGCCTCCTCCGCCTTCTCGGCCAGCCAGCGGTTGAGCTCGGCCAGCGAGATGACGTAGTTGCCGTGGTTGCGGAACGGCGGCGGCACCGGCTTGAGCGGCACCGCGCGCTTGGAGTTGAGCATGAAGTAGACGTTCTCGCCCTCGACCGGCCCGTAGTTGGGCCAATCGTCGGGCGAGGCGTCCGGGAACAGCTCCTGGATCGAGGACGGGTTCATGACCGCGCCGGAGAGCTGATGCGCTCCCGCGACCTTGCCCTTCTCGACCACCGCGACCGGGACCTCGCCGAGCTTCTCGGTCAGCTCGGGGTCGTTCTCGAGCAGCTGCAGCAGGCGGATGGCGCACGCCAGACCCGCCTGCCCGCCGCCGACGATCGCGACGCCGACCTCGATCCGCTCGTCCTCGGCGTCCGTGATCGGGCCGACGAACTCGTCGGCCGAATCGACGGGCGGCGGGAACTGGCTCGGGGACCAGCCGCCGGGGGGCCGTCCGTTGCTCTGCGCCATCAGCCGCCCTTGCGGGCCTTCACCGCCTCGGTGAGCTTGGGGACGATCTTGTTCAGGTCGCCGACGATGCCGAGGTCCGCGAACTCGAAGATCGGGGCGTTCGAGTCCTTGTTGATCGCCACGATGTTCTCGGAGCTCTGCATGCCGACCTTGTGCTGGATCGCGCCGGAGATGCCCGCCGCGAGGTACAGCTTCGGCGCGACGGTCTTGCCCGTCTGGCCGATCTGGGCCGCGTAGGGGTACCAGCCGGCGTCGACCACCGCGCGGGTCGCCGCGACGGCGCCGCCGAGCGAGCCCGCGAGCTGCTCGAGCGCCTCGAAGCCCTCGGCCTTGCCGAGGCCGCGGCCGCCGGCGACGAGGATGTCGGCGTCCTCGATGTTCACGTCGGCGCCGCGCTGCTCGCCGCGCTCGACCATCGTCGCCTTGAGCGAGTGCGGGGCGTAGTCGACCTGGACGTCCTCGATGGCCGCCGCGTCCGAGCCGGACTCGGCGATCTCGAACGCGTTCAGGCGCCCGATGATCACGCCGACGTCGGAGCGGTAGTGCACGTCGGAGACCTGCGAGTCCTGCAGGATCGGGCGGCGCGCGACGAGCTTGCCGTCCTGCACCTTGACCTCGGTGACCTCCATGCAGACGCCCGCGTCGAGGCGCGCGGCGATGCCGGCGCCGATCTCGAAGCCGAGCAGGCCGCCGCCGAAGAGCACGTAGCCGTGGCCCTCGGACTTCACGACCTGCGACATCGCGTCGACGACGGGCTGCGCGAGGCCCTCGGGGCCCTCGGCGCGGAAGACCTTCGTCGCGCCGTAGTTGCCGAGCGTGCGAGACGAGATCGTCGGGCAGGCCGGCGGGGTCGCCGACGACGATCGCGTGGCACTCGGTGCCGAGCTGGGACGCCAGGCGGGCGCCCTCGGAGACGGCGCCGAGGGAGTTCTTGTTGAACTGGCCCTCGTAGTGGAGGGCGTAGACCAGGATCCCGCTCATGCCAGCAGCTTCCTCTCGTCCAGCCACGCGACGATCTTCTCGACCGTCTCCGCGGTGTCCTCGTCCTCGATGATCTGACCGGCGGCCTTCTCGGGCGGCGCGGCGAAGTCCGAGCAGTGGGCGCGCGCGTGCTCGTAGCCGACGCGATCGGCCTCGATGCCCGCGTCGCCGGCCGAGAGCGTCTCGAGCGGCTTCTTCTTGGCGCCCATGATCGCCTTCAGCGACGGGTAGCGCGGCTCGTTGATCGCGTCGCCGACCGAGATCACGGCCGGGAAGTCGATCGCGACCGTGTCGTAGCCGTACTCGGCCTGGCGCTCGCAGCGCAGCTTGCCGTCCTCGACGTCGATCTTGATGACCTGCGTGAGCGAGGGCATCTGCAGGTGGTCGGCCACGACGGCGCCGATCGTGTAGCACTCGCCGTCATCGGACTGCTGGCCGAGCAGGACCAGGTCCGGGGACTCCTTGGCGAGCGCCTGGGCGAGGGCGTAGCCCGTGCCGTTGACGTCGGAGCCGGCCAGCGCCTCGTCGGTGAGGTGCACCGAGCGATCGGCGCCCAGCGATACGGCCTTGTGGAGCGCGCGCACGGCGGACTCGGGGCCCATCGTCACCGCGACGACCTCGTCGACCTCGATGGCGCCGCCCTCCTTGAGCTGCATCGCCGCCTCGATCGCGTGGGTGTCGAACGGGTTCAGGTTCTTCTCCCCATTGCGGTCCAGCCGCCCCGTCGAGGGGTTGATCCGCTTCTCGACGGCGGCGTCCGGCACCTCTTTGACCAGGACGCAGATCTTCACTGCCTCACCTCGTTACCGGGTTGCCCGGCCGCCCCTGGCGGCCACGTGGCGGGGATCCTACCGGGTTGACTGACGAGTCAATCGCGTCGTGCGAGCTCGAGCAGCCTGGCCAGGACCTGCTCGCGCAGCCGCCCCTGGGGCGGAGCCAGCCCGAGCAGGTCGGCGAGCCACAGGCCGTCGGCCGCCAGCCGCGCCACCGTCGCCTCCACGGGGTCGGAACCCTCGCGCTCGACGCGATCTTGCCACGTCGCGTAGCGATCGCGCACCGCCGCCAGCACCGCGGGCTCGGCGGCGATGGCCGCGAGCAGCCCGGTCTCGGCCGCCCGCTCCTCCTGGCCGGCGCCGCCGAGGTGCGACGTGCGCACGAACGAGGCGACGAAGCCGTCGTCGGTGGTGTCGGCGTCGAACTCGGCCTCCCACTCGTCCATCCAGCGGGCGACCATGGCGTCCAGCAGCTGGCGCTTGGACTTGAAGTGGTAGAGCAGCCCGCCCTTGGAGACCCCGGCCTCGTGGGCGACGGCGTCGAGCGTGAGCGCCTGCGCGCCGTCGCGCCGGATCACGGCGACGGCGGCGTCGAGCAGGTGCGCGCGCGTGTCGCGGCGGGTCAATGGCTGCCGGCGAGGTTGAGGCCCACGACGCCCATGATGATGAGTGCGAGCGAGGCGAGCTTCAGCGTCGTGGCGCCTTCGCCGAAGGCGAAGATCCCGATCGCGGCGATCAGCGCCGTGCCGGCCGCCGACCAGACGGCGTAGGTGAGCCCGATCGGCAGCTGCTTGAGGACGAGCGCGAGCATCCAGAACGAGATGCCGTAGCCGACGACCACGACCGCGCTGGGGACGGGGTTGGTGAAGCCGTGCGCGAAGCGCAGCGACACGGTCGCCGCGACCTCGGTGAGGATTGCGATGGAAAGAAGGATGCTGCTCGGCATGCGTATCCGTCCGGGTCAGTAGCCGTCAGACGGTACTAGCTATCGACCCGCGTGCGACGTAGGGCCGGCCGACTGCGCTCAGCGCAGTTCGACGCGGCGCCGGCGCGCGGCTACGGAGTGACGGCGCCGCGGATGTAGTCGACGATCTCGGTCGTCGACGCGCCCGGGGTGAAGATCTCGGCGACGCCGAGCTCCTTGAGCTCGGTGATGTCCGAGTTGGGGATCGTGCCGCCGACCGTGACGACGACGTCGCCGGCGTCCTGCTCGCGCAGCAGCTCGATCACCTTCGGCACCAGCGTCATGTGCGCGCCGGAGAGGATCGAGAGCCCGACCGCGTCCGCGTCCTCCTGCAGCACGGTCTCGACGATCTGCTCCGGCGTCTGGTGCAGCCCCGTGTAGATGACCTCCATGCCCGCGTCGCGCAGCGCCCGCGCGATGATCTTCGCGCCGCGGTCGTGCCCGTCCAGACCGGGCTTGGCGACGACGACGCGGATCTTGCGGTTGGAGGCCTCCATGAGGCCCGGGATCCTATCCCGCGCGCTAGCGCTTGACGTGGATGGTCATGCGCATGTCGGGCGAGTGGATGTCGCAGTACACGACGTAGGTGCCCGCCTTCGTCAGCTTCTTCGAGAACGTGCCCTTCTTCTTGTAGCTCGAGATGAAGTGCGCGGGGCCCTTGCGCGCGTCGACGTTGTGCATCGTCTTGCCGCGGAAGTGCCAGGTGACCGTGGTGCCCTTCTTGACCGTGATCGACCGCGGATGGCCCTTGGCGACGAACCAGTCGTCGCCGACCGAGACCGACCGCGTCGCGGCGAACGCCTGCGAGGCGACGATGCCGAGCGCGGCGAGGACGAGCACGGAGGCGAACAGCTTGCGCATGGGATCCTTCCCTGAGGGGAGCTAGAAGACGGGGACTTCGGTGTAGGTGCCGAACACGGTCTGCAGGGCCTCGACGATCTCGCCCTCGGTGGCGTGTACGCGCGCGCAGTCGAGCAGGTTCGGCATCAGGTTGCCCTCTCCCGCGGCGGTCTCGCGCAGGGTGGCGAGCGAGCGCTCGACGGCGGCGCCGTCGCGGCGCGCGCGGACGGCCTGCACGCGGTCGATCTGCTTGCGCTCGAGCGCCGGGTCGATCCGCAGGAGCTCCAGCTCGCCGTCGCCGCCCTCGGTGTAGTCGTTGACGCCGACCAGGATCCGCTCGCGCGTGTCGTACTCGCGCTGGAGCTCGTAGGCGGCGTCGGCGATCTCGCGCTGCGGGAAGCCCTGCTTGACCGCCTCGGTCATCCCGCCGAGCTCGTCGATGCGACGGAAGTAGTCGTAGGCGAGCGACTCCATGCGATCGGTCAGCGCCTCGACGAAGTAGGAGCCGCCGAGCGGATCGATCGTGTTCGTCACGCCGGTCTCGTGGGCGATGATCTGCTGCGTGCGGAGCGCGACCCGGACGGCCTCCTCGGTCGGCAGCGCGAGCGCCTCGTCGAAGGAGTTCGTGTGCAGCGACTGCGTCCCGCCGAGCACCCCGGCGAGCGCCTCCAGCGCCGTCCGCGCGATGTTGTTGAGCGGCTGCTGCGCCGTCAGCGACACGCCCGCGGTCTGCGTGTGGAAGCGCATCAGCAACGACTTCTGCTTGCGCGCGCCGTAGGTGTCGCGCAGCTCGCGCGCCCAGATCCGCCGCGCCGCCCGGTACTTCGCGATCTCCTCGAAGAAGTCGATGTGCGCGTTGAAGAAGAAGCTCAGCCGCGGCGCGAAGTCATCGACGTCGACCCCGCGCGCGATCTGCTGCTCGACATAGGTGAACCCGTCCTTGAGCGTGAAGGCGAGCTCCTGCGCGGCGGTCGAGCCGGCCTCGCGGATGTGGTAGCCGGAGATCGAGACCGGATGCCAGCGCGGCATCGTCCGCGTGCACCACTCGCATCATGTCCCCGAGCAGGCGCATCGCCGGATCGACCGGGAAGCACCACTCCTTCTGGGCGATGTACTCCTTGAGGATGTCGGCCTGGATCGTGCCGCCGAGGCGCTCCGGCCGGAATCCCGTCCTGCTCGGCCGCGACGACGTAGAAGGCGAGCATGATCGCCGCCGGCGCGTTGATCGTCATCGACACCGTGACCTCGCCGACGTCGATCCCGCCGAACAGCGTCGCCATGTCGTCCAGCGTGTCGATCGCCACGCCCTCGCGGCCGACCTCGCCGAGCGAGCGCGCCGCGTCGGAGTCATGGCCCATCAGCGACGGCATGTCGAACGCCGTGCTCAGACCGGTCTGCCCGTGCTCGAGCAGGTAGTGGAAGCGCGCGTTGGTCTCCTCGGCCGTCCCGAACCCCGCGAACTGGCGCATCGTCCACAACCGGCCCCGGTACATCGACGGGTACACGCCGCGCGTGAACGGGAACTCGCCCGGCAGCCCGAGCGACTCGGGGTCCGCCGGCTCGGTGTAGAGCGCGTCGATCGGCTCGCCCGACAGCGTCGTGAACGCATCGCGCCGCTCGCCCGGCTTGGCCCTCTCCTCCGTCGCCATGGCGGAGCAGTCTAGGAGGCGATGACGAAGCGGGCGCGGCCGATCAGCGCGCCGTAGCGGCGCTCGGACGGGCGCCCGCGACCCGGCCAGACGTACCAGTCGTACGTGCCGGGGCGCAGCCGGTGGCGCTGTCCCGCGAAGCGCCAGGACCGCTGCAGCGACAGGTGCGCCCTGCGCGGCCAGGCCGAGAGCACCTTGTGCCCGTCACGGAACAGCTGGACGTTGTAGTAGCGGGCGCCGCGCACGCCGGTCCAGCGCAGCCGCGGCGGCGCGCTCAGCCGCGCCCCGTTCGCCGGGCCGAGCAGCCGCCGCCCCGGCCGCGCCGTGACGCTCGCCTGCGCCGTGTTGCCCGCCGCGTCGGTGGCGCGCAGCGTGTAGCGGTAGCGGCGTCCGTTGCGCACCTGGCGGTCGAGCAGACGCGAGCCCCCGCCGCGGCCGACGACCGTGCTCGCCGCGCCGTGGCGCCCGGGGGTGCGGACGATCGCGAGCGAGACCGCGTCCGCGGGCCGATGCCAGCGCAGCCGGACGACGCGGTCGCCGCCGCGCGCCGCCGGCGGGGCGAGCGCCGGGGCGGTCGCGTCGTAACGCAACGGGAACACGCTCGCGGCGCTGACGTTCCCGGCGACGTCCGTGCACGTCCCGGCGACCGTGGCCGGGTCGCCGTCGGGACCGCCGTAGGTCGCGCTCGTGCAGCCCAGCAGGCCGGACGTCGCATCGGTCCCCGCGAACGTGACCTGCACCGGCGCCCGGTACCAGCCGGCGTGGTCGGGGAGCCGCGATGGCGATGCGCCGGTGACGACCGGCGGCGTGAGGTCGACCTTGATCGTCGCCGTCTCGGTCGCGGTGCCGCCGTCGCCGGCCGTCGCCGAGCACGGGTGCGTCGTCACGCCGTCGGTCGTGATCTGCTCGGTCGCGGGGCAGCCGAGAGCGAGCCGCCGGTGACGATCCACGTGCAGCGTGACCGGCGTGTGCGTGCCAGGCGCCGCACGGCCCGGGCGTGCAGGTGTACGTCGATGCCGACCGCGCGCGCCGTCGCGGCGCCGGCGAGCAGCACCGCCAGCCGCGAGCGCCGCCGTGAGCAGCGCGCGCCTCACGCCGGCCTCCGGCGCAGGAGCACGAGCGGCGGGGCGAGCGCGGCCGCCGCGAGGAGCAGCAGCGCGCCGCCGGCGAGCGCCAGCGTGCCGTCGTCGGTGGACGACGCCGGCGCGGCCGCCGGCCGGTGCGGGACGAGGAAGGGTCGCGGCGTGACCATCGCGGGATGCGCGACCACCGCCGACTCGCGGCGCTCGCGTCGTCGGCTTGCGCCGGTGCGCCGGCCGGTGCCGCGCGACGCGCGCGGAGCGGTGCCGGGGCGCGGCGGCCGAGTGTGCCGCGGGCGCCGCGGTCGCGACCGGCGGCGCGCTCGTCGGCGTCGCGACCGGAGCGGCGGTCGGGGCCGGCGCGGTCACGGCCGGCGCGGACGGCGCGGGCGCGGAGGCGGCGGGCGGGGCGGCCGCGGTCGGGACGGGATCCGGGTTGACCGGGGCGGACGGAGCGGGATCGGGCTTCGGCGTCCCGGCGCCGAGCGCGGGGGCCGCCAGGACGAGCAGCGCCAGAGCCCCGGCCAGGGCGGTCCGCGTCGCACGCCATCGGCTCGTGTTCATCAGCTCGTCCTCGTGTCGACGCTAGACCTGCCCGCGGGAGCCGTCAACGCGACGAACGGGGGGCCGGTGGCGCCGGCCCCCCGCGTCGTGGTCACTGCTGCTGCGTCAGCCACTGGCGCGTGAGCGCCGCGTTCAGTGCGAGCGACCCGGCGAACGAGTCGTTCGACTGGTACACCGAGCCACCGCCGCCACCGCTCGCGATGCGAACGGGCGTGACGGAGTTCGACGGGTACCACTGCGTCGACGTGGCCGAGGACGTCGCGTCCTGGCCGGTCCACGCGGACTGCTCGGCCGCCTGCACGCCGGAGCCGGAGCCGTAGCCGCCACCGCATCCGCACGGCGTGGGCTGGTACTGCTTCGGCGCGTACGGCGAGTCCTTGGAGCCGCACTCGCACCGCGAGGGATGCGAGCTCTGCGACTGCTCGAGGCCCTGCTCGGTCTTGGCGAGGTTCACCGCGCCCGAGAGCGCCGTCGAGTCGTTGGACTGGTGGATGTCGCCGCCGCCGCTGGGCGCCGGCGCGGTCTTGTACGGCTCGCAGCCGCACCCGTGACCGTCGTAGCCGCCGCCGATGCTGACGGGCGTCACCGAGTTCGAGGCGCCCTTCTGCTCGGAGGTGGCGTTGGAGTCCGCCGACTGACCTGTCCAGGCGAACTGGCCCGCGGCCTGCACGGCATCACCGTGGCAGCCGCAGGAGCTGCCGCCCTGGGTCTGCGTCGCCGACTGATCGGTCTTCGCGAGGTTGCCCGCGAAGGACAGGGCCGTCGACGAGTTGGACTGGTCCACCGAGCCGTCGTTGCCCGACGAGCCGATGCGGACACCGGTGACGTCGTTGCTCGGGTGGTACTGCGTGGAGGTCGCCGACGAGTTCGCGTCCTGCCACGTGCCGGCCTTCTGCTCGAGCGCCTGGACGCCCGCGCCGGAGCCGTATCCGCCGCCCGACCCCTGCTGCTGGTCGGCCGTCTGGTTCGTCAGCGCGGCGTTGCCCGCGAACGACCCGGCGAACGAGTCGTTGGACTGGTGGACGTCGCCGTCGTTGCCCGGCGACGCGATGCGCACCGAGGTGGCGGAGTTCGACGGATCGACCTGCTTCGAGGTCGCGTCGGAGTCGGCCGACTGACCCGTGTGGGCGAACTGGCCCGCGGCCTGCACGGCGTCACCGCCGCAACCACAGGAGCTGCCGCCCTGGGACTGCGTCGCCGACTGGTCGGTCTTCGCGAGGTTGCCCGCGAAGGAGCCGGCCGCCGACGAGTTGGACTGGTCGACCGAACCGTCGTTGCCCCCGCTGCCGATCCGCACCGAGATCGCGCTGTTGCTGGGCTTGTACTGGGTCGAGGTGGCGTCGCTGGAGGCCGACTGGTCGGTCTTGGCCTTCTGCTCGGCCGCCTGCAGCCCACCGCCGCCGCCGCACTTGCAGGGAGAGCCGGAGCTGTCCTGCGTGGCGGACTGATCGGTCTTCGCGGCGTTGCCGGCGAACGACAGCGCCTGCGAATCGTTGGACTGGCTCACGTCGCCGTTGTTGCCCCCGCTGCCGATCCGCACCGAGATCGCGCTGTTGGAGGGGTGATCCTGCGTCGACGTCGCCGACGAGTCCGCGGACTGGTCGGTGTATGCCTGCTGCTCGGCGGCCTGCGTGCCGCCGCCGGACTGATCCTGCGTCGCCTGCTGCGTCGTGCCGGCGAGGTTCGCCGCCGCGGACGCGGCCGTCGACGAGTTGGACTGGTCGACCGAGCCGTCGTTGCCAGGGCTGCCGATGCGCACCGAGATGGCGCTGTTGCTCGGCTTGTACTGGGTCGACGTGGCGTCGGAGGTCGCCGACTGACTGGTGCCGGCGGCCTGCAACGCGGCCTGGGTCGGGGAGTCTGCGAGGGCGGTGCCCGCGCCTGCACCGAGCAGGAGCGTCAAGGCACCGGCCAGCGCAGCGAGATGTCGTCTCACAATTCGCTTCCTTTGCTTGATATCGAGCGGTATCACCGGGCCGGAACGGCCCGGTGCCTACGGACTGGGGCGTTCGGACGCGCTCAGCCCGGTCGCTCGAGCCGGGCGGCCAGGGGCCGCGGCGCCCGGTGCGGCGCTGCGGTCTCGAGCCTCCGGCGCAGCTGCGGGAGGACGAAGCTGGTGGGTGGGAGCAGCACGGCGGCCCAGAGCCCGCCGAGCAGCAGCGAGGCCGCCGCGACGAGCGCGGTCTGCGCCGACGCGCCGGGGCCGCGCTCGCCGGGGCCGGCGGGCGCGCCATCGCGCTCGCGCGGCGGCGAGGGACTGGCGTGCTCGCGCTCGCGCGCGGGAGCTCGTGCCGCGTGCTCCGGGTGGGCGGGCGGCGGCGGCGCGACGCGCGGCGGCGCCGCGGACGCGGCGGGCGCGACCACCGGGGTCACCGGAGCGGGAGCGGCGGGCGGCGCCGCAGCCGCCGGCGCCACGACGGCGCGTGCGGGCGCGCTCGCCCGCGGGACGGGCCGGCGGCTGCGCGTGGGTCCGCCGCACCGCCCGGTGCGGTGGGGCCCCGGCCGCGGCGACCGCGGCCGCCTCGCGCACGATGGCCCGCGCGCGGATGCGCGCGGCCGCCCGCTCGACGATCCGCTGCACCGGCGCCGGCGCGCGTGCGGCGGTCTCGGAGCCGGTGTCGCGCGCTGCTTCGGCCACGCGCGCCGGTGGCGCCGCCTCGGGCGGGTTAACCGACACATCGGCAGCGGGGTGATACTGCGCGATTTTTGGTGAAGCCGCGACCGCCGCCGCCGCGGCCGGCGCGACCGAGGCCACGGCCTTGGCCACGTGCGGCGGTGGCGCGGGCGCGGCGGGGACGCTCGCTTCCGCGGCGGCGACCGCGGCCGTCGCGGTCTCCACGGCGGCGTGATACTGCGCCGATATCGCGCTGGAGAGCGGCGTCTCGGGCATCGCGTCGTCCGCGTGCGCGCTCACGGGGACCGCGGCGGCGCCGGCGGCGAGGATCGCGCAGGCGACCAGCCCGCAGCGGCAGGCGCGCGAGCCAGGGCGATGGCGGGACGGTCCGATCACACCCCTTCACTGCCCATCCGAGGCGCTGATGTTCCATCAATTCACCACCTTCGACCAGGCGCATTGATGGTAGTGTCCGGACGTGGACGCCCCGCCCGCACGCGACCCCGGACGAGCCGCGCTGATCGAGCGCCACCTCCCGCTCGTGCGCTCGATCGCCCGCCGCTACGCGGGCGCCGGCGAGCCGCTCGACGACCTCGTCCAGGTCGGCGCCATCGGCCTGATCAAGGCGGTCGATCGCTTCGATCCCGCGCGCGGCACGCCGCTGGAGCCCTACGCGGCGGCGGCGATCGCCGGCGAGATCCGCCACCACCTGCGCGACCGCTGCTCGGTCGTCCGGCTGCCGCGGCGGCTGGGCGCGGAGGGCGCGCGCGTCCACGTCTCGCCGTTCGCGGACGGCCACCAGGCGAGCACCGACCTCGCGCCCGCGGCCGACGACCGGCTCGCCATCGCCGGCGCCGTGCGCGCGCTGCACCCCCGCTCGCGCCGGCTGGTGGCCCTGCGCTTCTTCGGCGATCTCAGCCAGGCCCAGGCGGCCGCCGCCGTCGGCATCTCCCCCGTGCACGCGTCGCGGCTCATCCAGGAGGCGCTGGGCACGCTGCGCGATCAGCTCGGTGACACCTCCCCGGACGGCCCGGCCGTCCCGGTTGCCAGGGCCGTCGCACGCGACTAGGGTCGCCGTCATGGCATCGCGCGCGCCGGTCGACGAGCCCGCCGTCGACGTCGGAGCCGAGGCACCCTCCGACGACGGCCACAGCGGCCGCCTGCTCCTGCGCATGCCGCGCACGCTGCACTCGGAGCTGGCCCGCGCCGCCGAGCGGGAGGGCGTCAGCCTGAACGCCTACATCACGAGCGCGCTGGCGGGCACCGTCCACTGGCGCTCCGGCGCCCGCGACTCCGGCGGCTCCCCGCTCGTCCGCGCGGCGCTGATCGCGGACCTCGTGCTCGTCGCCGTCACCGCCGTGCTGGCGATCGTGCTGCTGGCGATCGCCGCGTTCTAGCCCCGCATCGCCTCACCGAGCAGTGCGCGGGCGATGACCAGGCGCTGGATCTCGCTCGTGCCCTCGTAGATCTCGGTGACCTTCGCGTCGCGGTAGTAGCGCTCGGCCGGGAACTCGCGCGTGTAGCCGTAGCCGCCGAGCACCTGGATCGCCTCGCCCGTCTGGCGGCGGGCGACGGCGGAGGCGAACAGCTTGGCCTGGGCGCCCTCGACGGTGTGGGGGAGCCCGGCCTGCTTGAGCCGCGCGGCGCGCCAGACCAGCGCGCGCGCCGCCTCGATCTCGGTCTGCATGTCGGCGAGCTTCTCCTGGATCGCGCCGAAGCGGGCGATCGGGCCGCCGAAGGCCGCGCGCTCCTTCGCGTAGGCGGTCGCCAGCTCGAGGCCGGCCTGCGCGATCCCGACCGCCTGGGCGGCGATCCCGATGCGCCCGCCGTCGAGCGTCCCGAGCGCGATGCGCATGCCCGCGCCGGGCGCGCCGAGCCGCTCCGCCGGCGTGTCCTCGAAGCTCAGGTCGGCGGTCGAGGAGGAGTTCAGGCCGAGCTTCTCCTCCTCGCGGGTGACCGCGAAGCCGTCGGCGCCGGCGCGCACGACGAACGCGCTGATTCGCTCGTCCTCGCGCGCGAAGACCACGAACGTCGAGGCGTGCGAGCCGTTGGTGATCCACTGCTTGGTCCCGGAGAGGCGGCCGTCGCGCGCGCGTCGTGCGCATCGCGCTCGCGTCCGAGCCGGAGCCCGACTCGGTCAGCGCGAACGCCCCGATCTCCTCGCCGGAGGCCAGCGCCGGCACCCACTGCTCGCCGCCGTGGGCGAGCAGCGGCAGCGTGCACGCGCTGTGTGCACGGCGACGGTCACGCCGACGCCGGCGTCGGCACGCGAGAGCTCCTCGAGCACGAGCACGTAGGCGAGGAAGTCCGCGCCCGCGCCGCCGTGCTCGGCCGGGACGCAGACGCCCATCAGGCCGAGCTCGCCGAGCGCGGTGAACAGCTCGCGCGGGAAGTGGTGGTCGCGGTCCCAGGCCGACGCGTTCGGCGCGATCCGCTCGTCGGCGAAGCGCCGCGCGAGGTCGCGGATCTCGCGCTGCTCGTCGGTCAGCTCGGCGAGGCTCATCCGCGCGCCCTCGAGACGCGCCACCGAGCCGAGCCCGCCGGCCAGCGCCGCGATCCCCGCCGCGCCGGCCACGCGCAGCCGCCGGCCGAGCCGGTCGAAGCGCAGGGTCTCCCAGCCCTCGGAGCGGGCGACGCGCGCGAGCTCGGAGTCCGGGTTGACCGCGACGGGATGGCCGACCGCGCGCAGCATCGGCAGGTCGGACTCCGAGTCCGAGTAGCGCCCAGGAGGCCGACAGGTCGATGCCCTCGCGCTCGGCGAGCTCGCGGATCGCCTGCGCCTTGCCCTCGCGATAGGTGAACGGCCCGCCGGCGCGGCCCGTGTACTGGCCGTCGACGACCTCGGACACCGAGCCGACCGCGCCGTCGAAGGTCAGGACGATCGCCATCAGCTCGGCCATCTCCTGCGAGGCCGCGGTGCAGATGAAGATCGGCCGCCCGGCGTCCTGGTGGGCGTAGGCGATCTCGAGCATCTTCGGGTACAGCCGCGGCAGCACCCCGGCCAGCACGTCGGGCGCGAGCCGCTGCAGGTCGCGCACCCGCACCCCCTCGAGCGACTTGCCGACGCGGGCGCGCAGCGCGTCCGTGCTGGCGTCCGTCGACCCGCGCAGCCGGAACATGCAGGTTCCCCCAGGCGTCGCGGGCGAGGTCGCGGCGCGAGATCAGCCCCGACTTGTACGCGGCGCGCCCGAACTGGAACGCCGACGACCCCGCCATCAGCGTCCGGTCGAGATCGAAGAACGCGGCGCCCGGCTCGTCCGGGCGCCGGAGCGCCCCGCCCCCGGGCGGGGGCGGGAGGATGTGGGGGCGTTCCGTCAAGCGGACCTCACACCTGGATGATGACGGCATCGCCCTGGCCGCCGCCAGAGCAGATCGCCGCGCAGCCGTAGCCGCCGCCGCGACGGCGCAGCTCGTGCACGAGCGCGCCGAGGATGCGCGCGCCGGAGGCGCCGATCGGATGGCCGATCGCGACGGCGCCGCCGTTGACGTTGACGCGGTCCTCGTCGATGCCGAGCATCCGGATCGAGTTCAGCGTCACCGACGCGAACGCCTCGTTGATCTCCCACAGGTCGATGTCGCCCGGCTGCAGCCCGGCCTTGTCGAGCGCCTTCAGCGCGGCGTTGGCGGGCGTGCGGGCGAGCCACTCGAACTCGTCGGCGACGGCGGCCTGGGCGATGATCGTGCCGAGCACCTCCTTGCCGTTGGCCTCGGCCCACTCCTCGCAGGAGAGCACGAGCGCGCCGGCGCCGTCGTTGACGCCCGGCGAGTTGCCGGCGGTGTGCGAGCCGTCCTTGCGCGACAGGCCGGGCAGCTTGGCGAGCTTGCTCCAGCGAGGTGTCGCGGCGCGGGCCCTCGTCGATCTCGACGACGGTGTCGCCCTTGCGACCCGAGATCGTCACCGGGACGATCTCGTCGGCCAGGCGGCCCTCGTCGGTCGCGGCGATCGTGCGCTCGTGCGAGCGCAGCGCCCAGCGGTCCATGTCGGCGCGCGTCATCTCGAGCTGGTCGCCGACCTCGGTCGCCTCCTCGAACATCTGCTTGCCGGTGAAGGGGTTGCGCAGCCCGTCCTGGATCATCGCGTCGAGCGCCTGGACGTCGCCCATGCGGAAGCCGAAGCGGGCCTTGGGCAGCAGGTAGGGCGCCTGCGACATCGACTCCATGCCGCCGGCGACGCCGATCTCCATGTCCCCGGCGCGGATCGACGCGTCGATCATCCCGGCCGCGCGGATGCCCGACGCGCAGACCTTGTTGATCGTCTCGGAGGTCATCTCGATCGGGATCCCGGCCTCGATCTGCGCCTGGCGCGAGGGGATCTGGCCCGTCCCGGCCTGCAGCACCTGCCCCATGACGACGTGCTGGACCTGCTCGGGCGCGACCTCGGCGCGCTCGAGCGCCGCCTTGATCGCGATGCCGCCGAGATCGGGCGCGTCGCAGCGTGGACAGGCCGCCGCCGAGCTTGCCGACGGGGGTGCGAGCGGTGCCGAGGATCACGGTTCGAGGCATTCGGGCGTCTCCTGGTCTCAGGTTCGGGGGAGCGGGGTGAGCTTAGTTGGCCGGGGCTTCGCGCCTCGCAGGTACTAGCGTTGCCGCCCATGCACGTTCGAGCCACGACCGACAGCCCCGCCGAGACCGGCGCCGACACGATCGCCATCGGCCTCTTCGAGGGCGAGGCGATCGCCCACGACGTCGACGGAGGCGCGCTGCAGGCGCTCGTCGACTCGCGGCGAGGCACGGCCGTCGCTGCGCTCGCGTGGCGGTCGGCCACGCCGAGGGCCGCCGCTACCTGCTGGTCGGGCTCGGCGCCCGCGACGACTTCGACCCCGAGCGCGCCCGCGTCGCGGCCGCGGCCGCCGTCGGCCGCGCGCGCGAGCTCGGCAGCTCGACGCTGTGCTGGGAGCTCCCCCACCACGTCGACGACGCCCACGCCGCCGGCGCTCGTCGAGGGCACCGTGCTCGCGGCCTACGAGTACCGCGCGTACAAGTCCGCGGCCGACGACGACGACGCGCCGCGGCTGCAGGAGCTCGTCGTCTCCGCCCACCACGACGTCTCGGCCCCGGTCGGGCATCGCCGCCGTCACGGCCGAAGCCGTCAACGCCGCCCGCGACCTGCAGAACGCGCCGCCCAACGACCTGACGCCGACGGCGCTCGCCCAGCGCGCCCGGGCGCTGCCGGGCGTGCAGGTCGAGGTCTGGGGCCGCGCGGAGATCGAGGCGGCCGGCATGGGCGCGTTCGCCGGCGTGGCCCAGGGCTCCGACGAGGAGCCCGCGCTGATCACGCTGCGCTACGAGGGCGAGGGCGCGACCGGGCCGGTGCTCGGCTTCGTCGGCAAGGGCGTGACGTTCGACACCGGCGGCATCTCGATCAAGCCCGGGGCGAAGATGGCGGAGATGAAGTTCGACATGTCGGGCGGCGCCGCGGTGCTCGAGGCGACCGCGCGCGATCGCCCGGCTCGAGCTGCCGGTGAAGCTCGTCTCGCGTGATCGGCGCGACCGAGAACATGCCGTCGCGGCCACGCGCTCAAGCCCGGCGACATCCTGCGCGCGAAGACCGGCACGACGATCGAGGTCCTCAACACCGACGCCGAGGGCCGGCTCGTGCTCGCCGACTGCCTCGCGCACGCGATCGACCAGGGCGCCGAGCGGCTCGTCGACCTCGCGACGCTCACCGGCGCGATCGTCTCGGCGCTCGGCAAGACCTACGCGGGGCTGTTCGCCGACGACGACGCCTGGGCCGAGCAGGTCGCGCGCGGCGGGCGAGCGCGCCGGCGAGCTGCTCTGGCGGCTTCCCGCTGCACCCCGAGTACGACGAAGGCGATCAAGGGCCGCTACGCGGACATCGCCAACGCGGTCGAGAACCGCCAGGCCGGCTCGATCGTCGCCGCCGAGTTCCTGCGCCGCTTCACCGGCGACGTGCCGTGGGCGCACCTCGACATCGCCGGCACCGCCGACGACAACGGCAAGCCGTACACGCCCAAGGGCGGCGCGGGCTTCGGCGTCCGCACGCTGGTCGAGCTCGCGCGCGCGACCGCGGCGGGCTAGACCGCGCGGACGAAGAGGATCCCGGCGACGATCGTGCCGCCGACGATCACCACGCGCCGCAGCACCTCCTGCGGCAGCCGCCGGCCGTAGCGGGCGCCGACCTGGGCGCCCGCGATCGAGCCGGCGGCGATCAGCCCCGCCGCGCCCCACGCCGGCGTCGGCGAAGACGATGAAGTAGACCGCCGCGACGCCGTTCGCCAGGCCCGCGAGCACGTTCTTGATCCCGTTCAGCGCGCTGCAGGTCGTCGTCGAAGCAGAGCCGCAGCAGCGCGAGCAGGATGATCCCCTGCGCGGCGCCGAAGTAGCCGCCGTAGATGCCGGTGAAGAACGTCGCCGACCACGCCGAGCGCGAGGCGGTCGCGACGGACCGCCCCGTGCTGCCTTCGGCGCCGGCCGCAGCGGCCATCAGCGCGACGGCGAGCAGGATCAGCACCGGCACGACCGCGTCGAACACCGCCGACGGCAGCGAGAGCAGCAGGACGCCGCCGATCAGCGCCCCGGTCACCGTGCCGATGGCGAGGATCGCGCAGCGCCGCGCCTGGCCGCGCAGCTCGCGCCGGTAGCCGATCGCGCCGCTCACGCTGCCCGGCACCAGCCCGATCGTGTTGGAGACGTTCGCCGTCACCGACGGGTAGCCCAGCGCGACGAGCGCCGGGAAGGTGATCAGCGAGCCCGAGCCGACCACCGTGTTGACGCCGCCGGCCGCGAAGCCGGCAGCGGTGATCGCGAGCGCCTCCAGCACGGTCATGCGTCGAGTCGCGGCGCGCCAGAATGCGCGGCATGGACTTCGACCTCTCGCCCGACCACGAGCTGATCCGCCGCACCGTCCGCGACTTCGCCGAGCAGGAGGTCGCGCCGGTCGCCGAGGAGCTCGACCGCGAGAAGCGCTTCCCGTACGAGATCGTCGCCAAGCTCGGCGAGCTGGGGCTGATGGGCATCCCGTTCCCCGAGGAGTACGGCGGCGCGGGCGCCGACTCGCTGGCCTACGCGATCGCGGTCGAGGAGCTCACGCGCGTCGACTCCTCCGTGGCGATCACGCTGTGCGCGCACACCTCGCTCGGCACGCAGCCGATCTACCTGTTCGGCTCCGAGGAGCAGAAGCGCGAGTGGATGCCGCGAGCTGACGCGCGGGCGCAGAGCTCGGCGCGTTCGGGCTGACCGAGCCCGAGGCGGGCTCGGACGCCGGCAACATCCGCACGCGCGCCCGCCTCGAGGACGGCGAGTGGGTGATCGACGGCGCCAAGCAGTTCATCACCAACGCCGGGACCGACATCTCCGGCGTGGTCGGCATCACGGCGCGGACCGGCGACGACGAGATCTCCAACCTGATCGTCCCCAACGGCACGCCCGGCTACGAGCAGGGCGAGCCGTACCGCAAGATGGGCTGGAACGCGTCCGACACGCGGCCGCTGACGCTTCGACGGACTGCCGCGTGCCCGAGGACAACCTGCTCGGCCCGCGCGGCGCCGGCTTCAAGCAGTTCCTGCACGTGCTCGACATCGGGCGCATCGGCGTCGCGGCGATGGGCGTCGGGCTCGCGCAGGGCGCGCTCGACCAGGCGCTCGCCTACGCGAAGCAGCGGCGGGCGTTCGGCAAGCCGATCTCGAAGTTCCAGGCGATCCAGGCCAAGCTCGCCGACATGGCGACCGAGATCGAGGCCGCGCGGCTGCTCGTCTACAAGGCGGCGCTGCTGAAGGACGCCGGGCGCAACTTCACGCTCACCGCCGCGCAGGCCAAGCTCAAGACCGGGCGGCTGGCCGTGCGCTGCGCCGAGGAGGCCGTGCAGATCCACGGCGGCTACGGCTACATCGAGGAGTACCCGGTGTGCCGCTTCTACCGCGACGCGAAGATCCTCACGATCGGCGAGGGCACCGACGAGGTCCAGCAGATGGTGATCGCCCGCGCGCTGGGCGCCTGAGCCTGAGCCTGCGTCTCGTCGCGCTCTGGGTCGTCCTGGCCGCGGCCTACGCGGCGACGCTCGGCGCTGCCGCGCGGCCGGGTCGCTGCGCTACGCGGGCGACGAGCCGCACCACCTGCTGGTGGCGCGAGTCGATCGTCTCCGACGGCGACCTCGACCTGCGCGACGAGTACGCGCAGCGCGCGTACCGCGACTGGCTCCCGCGCGACGCTCGAGCCGGCCGGCGAGGCGGTCGCCGGGCGCTGGCGCGAGCCGCAGGGCATCGGGCTTCGCGCGGGCTGATCGCGCCGGCCTACGCGCTCGGCGGCCCGCGCGCGGCGGCGATCGGCTGGCAGCGGCGGCGGCGCTCGCGTTCGTGCTCGCCGCGCTGCTGGCGCGCCGGATCGTGCCCGAGCCGTGGGCGACCGCTCGGCGCCGGCGCTGGTCGGGCTCTCGCCGCCGGCGCTCGGCGCCGCGACGGCGATCTCGCCCGGAGCTGCTCGCCGGCGGCGCTGCTCGCGCGGCGCGATGCTGTGCGCGCTGTCGCTGCGCGAGCGGACTCGCGCGGCCGGCGGTGGCCGGCGCCGTGGCGCTCGGCGCGCTGCCGTGGCTCGAGTCCGTGGCTGCTCGTCCCGGCGCGCCGGTCGCCGTGGCGCTCGTGCACGTGGGCGCGTCGCGGCGCGGCGGCGGCTGTCGCGGCCTGCTGCCGGCGGAGATCTGCTCGCGCTCGCTCGTCTTCTACGCGACGCTCAACGACGGGCTCTACGGCGGCGTCACGCCCGCGCGCGGCCTCCGCCGGCGCCGTCGGCCCGCGCTCGTCGGACCGTCTCGGCCGCGGCTCGTCGGGCTGTGGGTCGATCGCGACGCCGGGCTGCTGCGCTGGGCGCCGGTGCTCGCGCTCGTCGGCGTCGCGGCCTGGCTGCTGTGGCGCTCGCGGCGCGAGGGGCTCGCGCGCGCGCTGCCGGCGCGCCGCGAGGCCGAGGCGGCGGCGCGGCTCGCGCTGAGCGTCTGCGCCGCCCAGTGGCTCGTCGCGGTGATCGCCGCGCCGGGGATCGATCGCCCCGGGCTTCCCCGGGCGCCTCGTCGGCGCCCGCGCTGCCGGCCGCGGGCGCGCTGTGCGGCTGGGGGCTGCGGCGCGCGCCGCGCGTCGGCGCGGTGCTCGATCGCCGTGACGCTGGCCGCGAGCGCCTGGCTGCTGATCGCCCTGCGCACGGGCGCGGCGGCCTCGTGGGACGCGCCGCCGCGCGCGCCGTGGGGCCCGCTGGCCGATGCCTTCCCGCTCGCGGGGACCGTCGCCGCGACCCTCGTCGGGGTCGCGGTGCTCGGTCGTCCTCGCCGGGCTCGCGGCCCGGGCGGATCAGGGCGCGGTGTGGCCCGACCCTGCCGGTGCCGACGTAGTCGTTGTTGGACGCCGTTGCTCGCGTACTGGATCGCGAAGCCGAGCGGTCGACATCCGGCCGCTGGTGCCCTCGGGCTGGTCGACCCCGAGAGGCCGCAGGGTCGATGCAGACCTTGCCGGGCGGACGCGGTCGCGGATCGAGGTCGAGCCGGCGCAGTCGCGATCGGCGTCCGCGTAGCCGCCGCTCGCGCCGAAGTTCACGTGGTCGGCGCGAGGTCGACCGGCGCCGGCGCCGGCAGCGCGACGCCGATGCGGGCCTCGTGCCCGAGCGCACGTGTCCTGGTCGCTCGTCGAGCCGCGGCGGTGGTGCCGACGCGATCGTGCCGGCGAACGTCGACGATGCCGCGGCTCGCCGCGCCGGCCGGTATCGCCCGCGGGCCGCTGGAGGTCGCGGGCCGCGCGGCGCCGGCGCGCCGGTGGCGCCGGGCGGGCCGCGCAGCGCGGAGCGGTGCCCGGCGGGTCGGCGGTGCGCGTGCCGTCGTCGGGCGACGTGTCGCAGCTCGGGCGGCGCTCGCGGAGCCGTCGGCGGCGGCAGGAGTCGCGGCAGGGCGACGGCATGGCGAGGCTCGGCCGGCGCAGCGCGGCGGAGGGCCGCAGGCATGCGGCCAGCGAGCCGCGACGGCGCACGCGCACGAGGAACTCGCGTCACCGGTGCGCGCGCTGGTCCGGGCGCGCGGCGTCGCTCGCGTCGACTCGCGCCGCGGGCGAGGATCGCGCTCGCGGCGCTCGCCGGATCGAGCCGGCGCGCGACGACCTCGTCGAGCAGCTCTGGCACCTCGGGGTCCTCGCGCAGCGACGCCTCGAGCGCGCGCCGCAGCCGCACCGTCGCGAGCCCGAGCACCTCGTTGAGCAGGTTGCGGCGGCGGCGCTCGCGCAGCGTCCCCTCGGCCTCGACGTACGCGCGGTGCTCGGCGAGCTTGCTCCGCCAGCTCCTCGACGCCCTCGCCGCGCGCCGCCTCGGTCTTGACGATCGGCACGCTGCCAGCCCTCCTGCGGCGCGAGCGACAGCACGCCGCGGATCTCGCGCACCATCGTGTCGGTCAGCGGGTGGTCGGCCTTGTTGACCACGATGACGTCCGGGATCTCCATCACGCCCGCCTTGAGCGCCTGGATCGAGTCGCCCGAGCCGGGGATCAGCACGAGCACGACCGTGTCGGCGTGGTCGATCACGTCGACCTCGGCCTGGCCGACGCCGACCGTCTCCAGGAACACGTCGTCCTTGCCGGCGGCGTCCATCAGCAGCGCCGTCTGCAGCGCCGCCTCGGCGAGCCCGCCGAGCGCGCCGCGCGTGGCCATCGAGCGGATGAACACGCCCGGGTCGAGGAAGTGCTCGGACAGCCGGATCCGGTCGCCGAGCAGCGCGCCGCCGCGGAACGGCGAGCTCGGGTCGATCGACAGCACGGCGACCGTCGCGGTCCTGCGCGCGGCGCTGGCGTCGACGAGCGCGCCGATCAGCGTCGACTTGCCCGCGCCGGGCGGCCCGGTGAAGCCGACGACCGCCGCGCGTGCCGGTGCTGCGGGTAGACCTCGCGGACGAGCTCCCAGCCCTCGGGATCGTCGTCCTCGACGAGCGAGATCGCCGCGCGCCAGCGCGCGCTTGTCGCCCGCGAGCAGCCGCTCGGCGAGGCTGGCTTGGCGTCGGCCATGGGCGCGGCATGATCACATATCGGCTGGGCGGGATTCGATACTAGCATCGGGTCCCCGCATGGCGACCGTCGCCCCGCCGCCGACCCCGCTGCACGTCCGCGGCGCGCCGGAGCCGCTCGCACGGCGGCCCGCTCGCGCTCCTGCGCTTCCTGCGCGGCGCACGGGATGCTCAACGCCGAAGTACGCGCGGCTGATCGCTGCGCTGGGCGTGGCTGAAGCTGCGCTGGCGCGGGCGCCTGCAGACCGACGGGCATCTGCTTCGTCGGCCCGGGCGTGAAGCTCGAGATCGGCCGCGACGCGGTGCTGCGGCTCGGCCGCTGGTCGTGGATCGGGCACGGCACGAAGATCCGCGTGCACGAGGGCGAGGTCGAGATCGGCGCCAAGACCGTGCTCGGCCAGGAGTGCACGATCTCCGCCTTCCAGCACGTGTCGATCGGCCGCGAGTGCATCGTCGCCGACCGCGTGATGCTGATCGACTTCGACCACGGCGTCGTCGAGGTCGAGCGCCCGATCCGCCTGCAGGGGATCTACAAGCGCGACGTGCACGTCGGGCACAACTGCTGGATCGGCTACGGCGCGTGCATCCTGCGCGGCGTCGACGGTCGGCGACAACTGCATCGTCGGCACCTCGACCGTCGTCACCAAGGACGTGCCGGCCAACGCGGTCGTCGGCGGCGTCCCCGCGCGGGTGCTGCGGATGCGCGACGAGCCGGAGGGGCTGCGCTGGGGTTGACGGGCTTGGCGGGGTTGGCGCCGCGAACGTCAACCCCGGCTGGGTAGGGCGGCGAGGGTCGGGCGGCGCCGGAGATCCGTGGCGCTCGGCGCGTTTTCGTTCGTGTGGAACGAAAAAGCGCCGGGCGCTCGCCACCGGCGTTCGCGCCCGGCTTCCCTACCCAGCCGCAGTTCGCCGGTGCGACCCGGCGGTCGCACGGGAGCACACCGTGCGCTGCGTGCCGCCCTGACCGCTCCCGACGGCCAAGGCGACACGCTGTACCCCTGAGAAAGCGCTACAGCTGGGCGGAGCAGGCGGGCCAGGGGGACGTGCCGCGGGCGCGGTAGAGCGCCATCGCGAGCCGGTCCTGGGTCGCCTCCGGAGCGCGGGCGGGATCGCCCGAGCCGCCCATCGCGTGCCACGTCGCACGCGTGAACTGGTACTTGCCGCGGTACTGGCCGCCCGGCGAGATCGCCGACGGGTTGCCGCCGGACTCGCACTGCGCGATGCGCGCGAGGATGCTGGCGGCGCTGCCCGAGGCGCGCACGGACGAGCGCGAGCCGCTCGACGCGCTGCGCGCGCGGATCCCGAGCGCGGCGAGCGTCTGCGGGCCGACGATGCCGTCGACCGTCAGGCCGTGGGCGCGCTGGAAGCGCTTGACGGCGCGGCGGGTCTGCGGGCCGAAGATGCCGTCGGCCGGGATGCCCAGCGCACGCTGGACGGCGGCGACGGACGAGCCGGCGCTACGGACGGCGGCGGCGCCGCCCGACGACGTGCCGGCGGCGAGTGCGCCACCGGTCGCGAGCGTCAGCGAGGCAAGCGCGACGCCGGCGCCGGCGCGGAAGCCGCGCACGGCGGCGAAGCGCGCGGACGGCCGCGAAGCGGCGGGCGCGCGACCGGCGTAGCGACTCCAGCCATGGAGCAGACGACGCAAGATCGGTTGTGGACAAGCTCAGTTTCCCCCTGGTCTCAGGCGCCTACGGGGTTAGCTGACGGGCTCGCGCTGAAGACCTGCGCTACGTCGCTGTCGCGACGATTCGCCCCGTGGGACCACGCCAATCGGCCCCAAACGGTTCCCCCGTTCCCCGTCGCACTGAGCGACGGGAACTCGGCTCTTATGTACTGCGGCGCGGAACTATAGACGCGCCGTACCCCGAAAGGTCGGCCGGTTGATCACGACCTTGAGGGCGGCTAGGGCCGCAGCACCGCGAGCAGGTCCAGCGAACGCGTCAGATCGCCCCTGTGCAGCCGGAAGTCGCGCACCGAGATCGCCGGCGTGAAGCGGTCGTAGAACGGCTTTGTGAAGCCCAATCGCGCATGGATGGCATCCCAGCCGAGATGCTCGATCGCAAACTGGTGGGCGCGCAGCATGCGCGCGTGCGAGAGGCCGAGCAGGTCGACGGAGGCGAAGTGGCGCTCGCACAGCGCGCGGTACTCCTCCGGCTTGTACTCGCGGACGTGCCACGGGTTGCCCGAGCGCTCCTCGCCCTTCGGCGCGAGCGTGAGCACGTTCGGCGTCGACACGTACGCGACGCCGCCCGGGCCGATCAGCGCCTTGACGTGCTCGAGCACGGCGTCCGGATCCTGGACGTGCTCGATCGTCTGCAGGAACACGACGCAGTCGACGTCGCCCTGCCAGGTCTCGACGAGGTCGCGCTCGAAGCGCACCGTGTCCGAGCTGTACTTCAGGCGCGCGTGCTCGAACGCGTCGGGGTTGGCGTCGACGCCGACGACCGACGCCGCCGTCCGGCCCAGCACGCCGGACCCGTAGCCCTCCCCGCACGCGAGGTCGACGATGCGGCGGCCGTGCGTGCGCGCGGCGATCCACTCGTAGACGACGAGGTGGCGCCGGTACCAGTAGTTCTCCTCGGGAACGTCGGGGAGCGTGCGCTCGCCGGTGAGCGAGAGCGGAGGGACGCCCTCGGGCTGGTCGCGCTGCAGGTACACGGACTCGGGCATCGGGGCGCGCACCATACCGGCGGCGCCCGTACGCCACCCCGCGTACTAGCCCGGCGGGGTCGGCGTCTGCGCGATCGGGGAGTGGCGCTTGGCGTAGACCAGGTGCCCGATGTCGCCGTCGATGATCCCGTCGAGCAGGTGCACCAGGCGCGCCATCCGCGCCGGGATGTGGCCCTGGGCCAGCGTCGTCGTGTAGCGGCCGTAGAAGAGCGAGTAGCGGTTGCCGTTGTCGGAGCCGCCGAACCCGCCGGGCACCACCGAGTGGCCGTCGAGCCGGCGCCAGGGCGCGCCGCGGAGGGCGCGGACGACGCGCCGCTGCTGCGAGCCCGAGAGGCGGATCGCCTTGTTCTCGAAGCCGCCGTGACCGCCGCCGAACTGGACGGCCGCGCTCCGGTCGGCGCGCAGCACGATCGAGAACGGCAGCGGATCGTCACCCTGCACGCGCGTCATCCGGACCAGCTTGCGGGCGTGGCTGGCCTTCGGCGCGCGGCCCAGCGCGCCGGTGTCGGCCTGCGCGGACGGCGTCGCCGTCGCGGTCGCGGCAGGCTTGTCGTCGCCGCCGCCGCAGCCGGCGAGCGCCGCCGCGACGAGCACCGCGCAGGCCGATCCCGTCCGCGCGCGCGGACGTACACTCACGAGATGGCCCCCGTCCGGGACTTCCCGCTCTTCCCGCTCGGCCTCGTGGCGCTCCCCTCGGAGCTCATCCCCCTGCACATCTTCGAGGAACGCTACAAGGCGATGGTGGCCCACTGCCTCAGTGAGGAGTCGGAGTTCGGGATCGTCTGGAGCGCCGACGACGGGCTGCGCCCGGTCGGCTGCGCGTGCGAGATCGCCGAGGTGCTCGAGCGCCTCGAGGACGGTCGCATCAACCTGATCGCGCGCGGCACGCGCCCGTTCGAGCTCGCACGACCACCACGAGACGCTCGAGTATCCGACCGGCACCGTCGAGTTCCTGGACGACCGCGACGAGCCCGCCGACAGCGAGGCCGCCTCGTCCGCGCACGACGCCTACTCGGAGCTCGTCCGCGAGGCGACCGACCGCGTCCCGGACCCCGAGCAGATCGGCGCGATGTCCGCCTACGAGATGGCCGCGACGGTCGAGTTCGGGCTCGACGCCAAGCAGGGGCTGCTCGACCTGCGCTCCGAGACGGCGCGGCTGCACCTGGTCACGCGGCTGTTCCGCGCCGCGGTCCGCCGGCTGGACTTCGTGGAGCGCGCACAGGCGCGCGCCCGGTCGAACGGCAAGGTCCACTTCGGGCCGTAGGCCGCGCGCGTCTCGTCGCGCGTGCGGGCGCGCAGGCGCGACTCGTCGAGGTCGAGCTCGCGCTGGAGGTTCTGCAGCAGGTCGGCCGGGTACGCGCGGTCGCGCTCGAGCTCCTGCAGGCACTCGCGCTCGGTCTCGAGCATCGCCTTCGACAGCCGCGCCGCCTCGAGCATCTGCTCGCCGCGGCTCGCGTCGTCCTCGAGGCGCCCGTGCAGCCGGTCGAGCCGCGCCTGGTAGCGGTCGCGCAGGCGCTCGACGACGGCGTCGTCGGGATCCTGCTCGCGCGCGATCTCCTCGAGGCGCTCGAGCGCGGCGTGCGTGATGCGGGCGCGGGCCTCGGCGTCCGCGCGCCGGCGCTCCTCGCCCTGGCCGAGCCCGAGCCACTCGATCAGCGGCGCGAGCGTCAGCCCGGGCAGCACGAGCGTGACGAGCACCACCGCGTAGGCGAGGAAGATCACGAGGTCGCGCTGGGGGAAGCGCGCCCCGGAGTCGACCGTGACCGGGATGGCCAGCGCGGCCGCGAGCGAGACGCCGCCGCGCATCGAGCTCCAGCCGACGACGAGCCGCTCGCGCGGGTTCGTGCGCGGGCTGAAGTCGTCGCGGAACGGGGCGACGAGCGCCACCACGCCGGGGAAGGTGAACATCCAGATCAGCCGCACGCCCATGACGACCGCCGCGATCAGCGCCGCCTGGCCGATCAGCGACAGCGCCGGCGTGTCGCTCGATGCGCTGCACGAGGCTCGTGAGCTGCAGGCCGATGAGCAGGAACAGCAGCGAGTTGAGCAGGAAGTTCAGCGCCTCCCAGAACGTGCGCGTGCGCAGCCGGCTCTCCGGCCCCGAGAGCCCGAGCGACTGGTTGCCGATCAACAGCCCGGCGGCGACGGCGGCGAGCACGCCGGAGACGTGCAGGCGCTCCGCGGGCACGTACGCGGCGTAGGGCGTGATCAGCGACAGCGTGACGTCGATCGACGGCTCGTCGGCGAGCCGGCGCGCCCGCCCGAGCAGCCAGCCCGCGGCGAGGCCGATCGCGATGCCGCCGAGCGCGACGCCGATGAACTGCAGCACCGCCGAGCCGAGCGCGATGCCCATCGTCCCGACCGCGCCGAGGGCGATCGTGTAGGCGGTCAGCGCGGTGCCGTCGTTGACCAGCGACTCGCCCTCGAGGATCGTCACGATCCGGCCGGGCGCGCCGAGGCGCCGGATGATCGACCCCGCCGAGACCGGGTCGGTCGGCCCGAGCACCGCGCCGAGCACGAACGCCGGCGCCCAGTCGAGTCCGACGACGACGTGGGCGATCACGGCGACCGCGACGACGGTGAGCAGCACGAGGCCGATCGCCAGCAGCCCGATCGGCGCCGCGTTGTCGCGCAGCTCGTAGGCCGAGGAGGAGAAGGCCGCGAAGTACAGCAGCGGCGGCAGGAAGACGAACAGGACGATGTCCGGGTCGATCTGCGGCGCGGGCAGCCCGGGAACGAAGCCGAGCCCGAGCCCGCCGAGCACGAGCACGATCGGGTAGGGGACGTCGATGCGCCGCCCGACCGCGACCAGCAGGGCGATCACGCCCAGCAGGAAGACGAAGACCTCGATCTCGCTCACGCGGTCTCCCTACCCGGGTCAGACGGCGGCGCGCGCGCGGAGCGCGGCGATGGCGTGCGGCATTCGCCGCCGTTGATGTAGAGCAGGTACGCGTAGCGCCGCGCCACCGCGAACGCCGCGTCGCGCCGCCCTCGGTCGCCTCGTAGAACGCCTCGACGCGCGCCAGCCAGTCGTCGAGCGGCAGCCCTCGGATCGCGTGCAGCGCCTGTGCTTCCATCAGCAGCGCCTCGCGCTCGTCGCCTCGTCGCGGCGGATGCGGGCCGCGCGCACGTAACGGTCCTGAGAAGCCGCGCACTCGCGTCTATCCGTCGCCAGCGCGCCCGCTCGAGCAGCTCGGCGCGCCGGCGGCGTCGGACTCCATCTCCACCGCGCGCTCGTAGAGGGCGATGCCGTCGGCGAGCGCGCCCTGGCCGACCGAGCGCTCGGCCGCCGCGGTGACGGCGACAGCGCGCGCTCGCGGATCTGACGCGCGTCGGCGGCATCCGGCTCGGCGTCGGCGGCGCGAGCAGGTGCCCGGCGCGGATCGCCCCGGCGTCGCCGCGCCGAGCGGCTGTCCGCCGCGCTGATCGCAGAACCGCGAACCGGCGCTGACCTCCGAGCTGCAGCTGGGACAGCGCTCGGTCATCGTGTGCGCCGCGTCCCGCGCCGGAGCTAGCGGCTCTCGGCGTCGCGCACGCGGCGGACGAGCGCCTGCATGATCGCCCAGGCGAAGTCCGGGTGATCGCGCACGAAGGGCCTGAAGTGCCACTGCGTCATGCCCGCGCAGCGCAGCCCCTCGCCCGCGGTGACCGAGGCCGAGCGCGCGTGCCCGTCGATGATCGCCATCTCGCCGAACGAGTCGCCCGCACCGAGCGTGCGCACCTCGCCGCCGCCGACCGAGACCTTCGCGCTGCCGTCGAGGATCACGAAGAAGCCGATGCCTCCCTCGCCCTCGATCATGACCTCCTGGCCATCGCGGTACGTGCGTTCCTGCATCGACTCCGCCAGGCTGCGCAGATCCTTGTCCGGCAACTGGGAGAACATCGGCACGGCACGCAGTGAATCGGACATCGCGCTCATTTTCGGGAGCGTATCCCAATACGACTAGCGCGGCAGGCGGCAGACGTCCTCGGTGATGTCCTTCGTGAGCTGCTGGACGGCGAGGAACGCCTTCGGCTGGCTGCGACGAGGTGTCCGAGAACGCCACCGATCCCTGCTCGAGCCGGACGCGGTAGCTGAGCACGCGGTTCGGGCCGGGCGGCAGGCGCAGCGCGAGCTCGGGCCGGGCTTGGCGAGCTCGCCGGGCCACCTCGCGGGCGCGCAGCAGCGGTCGCCGTCGAGCGGATGCTCGCGGCCGTTGCAGGTGACCGAGCCGCCGTCGTTGACGACCATGTCGACCTTCGCGTTGTGTCCCTGCCCGCTGCGCAGCGACCTCGAACAGGTCCGGCGAGGCCTGACGCACAACCCGCGAGCAGCGGCGCGAGCGCCAGCCGCGACGACGAGCGCCCGCCTCACACCACCACCAGCTGCGCGCCGGCGACCTCGCGCAGGAACCGCGGCGTCGACATCACGCCGTGCAGCCGCGCGTCGGCGTCCGCGCGCTCCACGCCCGCGGCCGACAGCGCCGCCGAGCACGCCCACAGCCGGCAGTCCGGCAGCGCGAGCGCAGTGTCGCGCAGCTCCGACAGCGTGCGCGCGAACGCCTCCGCTCCTCGCCGGGGGCGCCGGGCAGCGCCTTGGAGCGCAGGATCCACGCCTGCAGCTCGGGGTCGAGCATCGGCTCGAGCGCGCGGAAGCTGACCAGCCCGCGCGCCGGCGTCCCGTCCGAGGCGGCCGAGACGAGCAACGAGAGGCCGGTGTAGAGCCGCTCGGGCCGCCCCGACTCGAGGATCGCCGCGATCATGCTGTCCATCGTATGGTCCGCACGCTCGACGTCCGGGGGCTCCGCTGCCCGCTCCCGCTGATCCACGCCCGCGCCGCGCTGCCCGATCTCGCACCGGGCGACGACGCTCGAGGTGCTGGCCACCGACCCCGAGGCGCCGATCGACCTCGCCGCGCTCGCCGCCGACGCCGCGCTCGAGTTCGCACGCCGCGCCCGACGGCGCCGGCTGGCGGATCACGCTGCTCAGATCCGGCGGGCCCGGATCTCCAGCCGGCTGATCCGCGTCTCGCCCGGGCGCGAGCTCCGGCAGCCGGCCCTCCGCGCGGTCGTGCGCGCGGCCGAGCACCGAGCAGTTCGCCGGCTCGATACCGAGCACCGCCGAGCCCGGCGCCGGGATGCACCCACTGCCACAGCCGCGGCATCGTCGCCGACGTCCCAGCGCACCGCGACCTCGAGCCCGAGCCGCTCGTTGCGCACGCGCGCCTCCGCCCAGCCGTCGGCGCCGGCGTCGACCTCGTGCTCGAACACGCGCTCCGGGCCCGTCACGATCCCCGGCCTCGGTGCCAGGCGTCGGCGTACGGCGCTCGGCGTCGGCGTCGCGCGGATGCGTCGCGCGGGCGTCGAGCAGCAGCTCGGCGCCCTCGCCCCACAGCGGCGCGCCGAGGTTGACGTGGTAGAGCATCGGCACCGCCTCGAGCCTCGCGCCCGCGGTTGCGAAGCACGTCGACGAGCTCGACCCGACCCTCCCCCACGCGCGTGCGCCAGACGCGCTCGACCTCGAGATGGTAGCCGCAGCGAGTCGACCTCGGTCGACCCGCCCGCGCACCGCTCAGCACGCCGCCGTCGGTGCGCTCGATCGCCTCGATCGTCGCGCGCTGCTCGTGGAACTCGCCGTGCTGGCCGACCCCCTCGGACGGCACGCCGACGTTGCGCAGCCCGCACGTCGTCATCAGCCCGCCGTTGAAGCCGCGCGACCAGTCCGAGTCGCGCGGGTTGGCGACCGGCGCGGTCTCGCCGACCGGCGAGATCCAGGCGAGCGGCACGCCGCCGTACCAGGCCGCGCCGGCGTCGAGCCCGCGGTCGGGGAGCAGGCGCAGGTCGATGCCGTCCCACACGCGCAGGTCGATCGCGCGGCAGCCCGCGGCCGGGCCGTCGGTCGACGACGGAGGGGACGGCGACGGCGAGCTGGTCGAGGTTGCCGACGGCGTCGCGCGGCAGCATGGGCCGCGACCCTACCCGTGCAGCGCGACCCCTGCCGCGACGAGCGCGACGCCCGTCGCCTCGGCCGCCGACGGCACCTGGGCCGAGCACGACGATGCCGATCACCGTCGGCGGTCGCCGGCAGCAGCGAGACGAGCAGCGCGTAGGTGGCGCGCGCGCAGGCGCGCGAGCGCGAGCTGGTCGGTCACGTACGGGATCACCGACGACGCGACGCCGACGCCGATGCCCGCGAGCAGCGCGACCGGGTCGCCGAGCGCCGGGATCGCCGCCCAGCCGCCGATCGGCGTCACGACGACGAGCGCGATCAGCATCGCCGCCGCCAGCCCGTCGATCCCGGAGAGCGCGTCGCGCTTGGCGACGCGGTCGGCGAGCACGATGTAGAGCGGCGAACAGCAGCGCGTTGGCGAACGCGAGCGCGAGCCCGAGCGGCGCGGCGCGCAGCTGCACGTCGCGTGAGCAGGTACGACGCCGCCGACCGCGAGCGCGAGCGCGGCCGCGTTGCGCGGCGTGCGCGCGCCGAGCGCCGCGAGCACGATCACCGGCAGGAACTCGATCGCCGCGACCGTGCCGAGCGGCAGCCGGTCGATCGCCAGGTAGAAGCAGGCGTTCATGACCGCCAGCACCGCGCCCCAGGCCGCGAGCAGCCGCCGGCCGTCGGCGTCCTGCGCGCGCGCACGCGCGCCACGGCCGGCGCCACAGCGCGAAGATCGCGCGCCGCGGCGGCGATCCGCAGCCACGCCACCCCGAGCACGTCCACCCGCGCGAACAGCAGCACGGCGAAGGCCGGCCCGAGGTAGTGGAAGACGGCGCTGACGACGAAGTAGAGCTGCGGCGGGCGTGCGGCGTGCGGCGGTGACCATCGACTCAGATGATCCCGGCACATCCGGCGTTCTACAGGGCCGATCCACGGTAATTGCGTCATGGCTGCGAATCAACGGCATTACGGATCGAACGTCGACTCCGCTCGACGCGACCAACCTGCGGCTGCTCGGCGAGCTCCAGGAGGACGCGCGCATGTCGCTGGCCGAGCTGGGCCGGCGCGTCGGGCTCTCGGCGCCCGCGGTGGCCGAGCGGCTGCGGCGGCTCGAGCCGGACGGGCGTGATCGCCGGCTACCGCGCCGAGATCGACCCGCGCGCGCTCGGCTACACGCTCGGCGTCGATCATCCGCATCCGGCCGCGCCGCGCCAGCTCGCGGCCGTCGCCGACCTCGCGCGCGAGTCGCCGGAGGTCGATCGAGTGCCATCGCGTGACCGGCGACGACTGCTACGTGATGGTCGCCTACGTCCGCGACGTCGAGCACCTCGAGCAGCTGATCGACGGCTTCGCCGCCTACGGCCAGACGACGAGCTCGATCATGCAGTCCTCGCCGGTCCCCCGGCGCGGGCTCAGGCCGGCATGAGCGCGGCGGCCGCCTCGACGCGGTCGCGCCCGCCGCGCTTGGCGCGCAGCAGCGCCGCGTCGGCCTCGGCGTAGAGCTCGGCGAAGCGGACGTCGCGCCCGGTCGCCGCGGCGGCGCCGGCGCTCAGCGTCACGCGGATGCCGCTCGGCGCCGCCTCCGCGACCGCCGCGCGCAGCGCGCTCGCCGACCTCGACGGTCTTGGCGAGGTCGGCGCCCGGCAGCAGCACGACGAACTCCTCGCCGCCGACGCGGTAGATCAGGTCGAAGGCGCGCAACGCCTTGCGCATCTCGTAGGCGGCGTCCTTGAGCACGGCGTCACCGGCGGGGTGGCCGTGCTCGTCGTTGATCGCCTTGAAGTGGTCGATGTCGGCGATCAGGAAGCCGAGCGGCGCGTCGCCGTGCTGGTGCGCCTGCTGCTCGAGCTCGTCGAAGCGCTGCGCCAGCGCCGAGCGGTTGAGCAGACCGGTGAGCGGGTCCATGACCGCGCCGCGGCGGTGCTCGCGCTCGGACTGCGTCGCCGCGTCGGTGAGGATCGCCACGGCGAGCACGAGGCCGAAGCCGCAGATCAGCCGCGACGGATCGTCGAGCACGCCCTGGTAGTCGACGGCGAGGCTGACGCCCAGCAGCAGCGCCAGCGTGAAGGCGACCCCGAGGCGCACGCCGCGGGACTCGAAGCGCGCGCCGAGGGTGACGATCGGCAGCGCGAAGGAGGCGAAGATCGCGGATTCCGCGCCGCCGGTGAAGGCGACCGCGACGGCGATGGCGACGGGTGCGAAGCCCCAGCCCAGCGCGGCCCAGCGCTCCGGCCGCTGCGCGTTGCGCACGAAGCGGTCGGTGACCGCGAAGACGGCGCCGATCACGGCGAGCGGGATCAGGAAGCCGAAGCCGATCCACGGTCCCGAGGCGATCAGGGCGAGCGCGATCACCGCGAACGCGCGCAGGCGCACGCGCGCCAGCCGGCCCTCCATGTCGAGCAGCCGCTCGCGCCGCAGCTGCGCGCCGAGGTCCGTGGCCGGGGACGGTGCCATCGACCCGATCATCGGCCGGACCTCGTGGCAGGTTGAACGAAGTCCTCGCTCAGACGAGCGCCACCGCGCCACCTCGGCGCGGGTCGCCGCCGCCGGACAGCGTGCCGGTCGCGGGGTCGCGCTCGACGGCCTGGCAGCCGCCGAAGAACAGGTTGCGCGCGCGGAAGCGCGCCACCGTCCTCGCCCGCGGCCTCGAGCGCGCTCAGGTCGATGCCCGGCTCGGCGTAGACCGTGCCCTCCTCGTCGTGCAGGCGCGGCGCCTGGACCGCCTCCTCGGCGTCCATCCCGAGGTCGATCGCGTTGACGATCACCTGCAGCAGCGCCGAGCGGATCCGGTTGGAGCCGGCCGAGCCGAGCACGAGCTGCGGGACGCCGCCGGCACTCACCACGGTCGGCGCCATCATCGACGGCAGCCGCCGGCCCGGCGGATGGGTGAAGAAGCCGAGCGGCGAGAGGTCCTCCTCGCCCATCACGTTGTTGAGGTGCACGCCGGTGCCGGGCACCACCAGGCCCGATCCCTCGCCGTTGGAGCACGTCACCGAGCAGGCCCAGCCGTCGGCGTCGAGCGCCGAGATGTGCGTGGTCGAGCCGAGCCGGCTCGGCGAAGCGCTCGGCGAACCCGGGCTCGGCGAGGCCGGCGAGGAACTCCGGCGTGCGCTCGTCGTGCGCGCGCGCGCATCGCCTCGATCAGCGCGCCCGCGTCCGGCGGCGGCGGGCCGGCGGTCGAGCACGCGCGAGCGCGTACGCGAGCAGGATCCCGCCGGCGCTCGGCGGCGGGTTCGTCAGCACCTCGCGGTCGCGGTAGGCGCACGCGCACCGGCTCGCGCGATCGACGGGCGCGTAGGCGGCCAGGTCCGCGCGCGTGAGCGCGCCGCCGCGCTCGGCGACCCGGCGACGAGCGCCGCGGCGATGTCGCCCGCGTAGAACGGCGCCGGCCCCTCGGCGGCCGAGCCGCTCGAGCGTGTCGGCCAGCTCCGGGTCGCGCCAGCACGTCGCCGGCGCCGAGGATCCGGCCCTCGGGCATGAACCGCTCGCGCGCCTGCGTCGGAGGACTCGCGTGATCGGCGCGAGGATCTCGAAGACGTAGGCCTGCTCGGGCGTGATCTCGACGCCGTCGCGGGCGAGCTGCGCGGCGGGCGCCGCCAGGTCGGCCAGCGGCGAGCGTGCCGAAGCGCTGCGCGGCCTCCCACAGCCCGGCCGGGGTGCCCGGGACGCCGCACGACGCGGCGCCGACGTTGAACACCTGCACCGCGTCGCCGAACGAGACCTCGACGGCGATCGAGCGGCGCGCGCGCGGCAGGATCGACGCCGCGGCCCGGGCGCCTCGACGAAGAAGTCGAGCAGCACCGGCTCGCCGTCCGGCGGCGACGACCAGCATGTAGCCGCCGACGCCGAGCCCGGTCAGCAGCGGCTCGGCGACGAACGACGTCAGCATCGCCGCGAGCGCCGCGTCGACCGCGTTGCCGCCGGCGCGCAGGGCGTCGCGCGCCGGCCTCGGCGGTCAGCGGGTGGCCGGCCGCGACGATGCCGCGGATCGCCCCGGGCAGTCCTCAGAATAGCGTGGGATGAACTCCGGCACGTCGACGTCGACGCCGCGGCCCACCGCGCGCGGGCTCGCGCTCGGCGTCCCGGCTGCTCGCCCGCGGATCGCGGATCGGCTCGCGCAGCGACCCGAGCCGCTCCTCGGTCGGCGCAGCGACGGCTTCTCGCCGTAGCCGGTCGCGACGACGGTGATCCACACCTCGTCCTCGAGCTTCTCGTCGAGCATCGCGCCGAAGATGATGTTCGCGTCGGGATGCGCGGCCTCCTGGACGGCCTGCGCCGCCTCGTTGACCTCCCACAGCGACAGGTCGCGCCCGCCGGTGATCGACAGCAGGATCCCGCGCGCGCCCTCGAGCGTCGTCTCCAGCAGCGGCGACGAGGTGGCCGCCTCGGCCGCCTCGATCGCGCGCTTCTCGCCCGTGCCCATGCCGATGCCGAGCAGGGCGTTGCCCGCGTCGGACATGATCGTGCGCACGTCGGCGAAGTCGAGGTTGATCAGGCCGGGGAGCGTGATCAGGTCCGAGATGCCCTGGACGCCCTGGCGCAGCACGTCGTCGGCGACCCGGAACGCCTCGACCATCGACGTCTGCTTGTCGAGCACGCGTCAGCAGGCGGTTGTTCGGCACCGTGATGAGGGTGTCGACCTCCTCCTGCAGCGCGGCGATCCCGTGCTCGGCGGCCTGCATGCGCCGCGAGCCCTCGAAGCCGAACGGCTTCGTGACGATGCCGACGGTCAGCGCGCCGAGCTCGCGGGCGATGCGCGCCACGACGGGCGCCGCGCCGGTGCCGGTGCCGCCGCCCTCGCCGGCGGTGATGAAGACCATGTCCGCGCCCTTGAGCAGGGACTTCACGCGGTCGTAGTCCTCCATCGCCGCGGAGCGGCCGAGCTCCGGGTTCGACCCCGAGCCGAGCCCGCGCGTGATGTCGGCGCCGATCTGCATCGTCACGTCGGCGTCGGACTGCTGCAGCGACTGCGCGTCGGTGTTCAGCGCGATGAACTCGACGCCCCGGACCTCGGCCTCGATCATGCGGTTGACGGCGTTGACGCCGCCGCCGCCGACGCCGACCACGCGCAGCTGCGGCTGGCGCGACGCTCGTGCGGGGCCGTCGCGGCCCCACTGGTAGTCGGCCGCCGACGGCGGCGGCACCTGCTGGGCGCGCGACGGCGGGGCCATGACGTCGTCCGGCACGTCGGAGGAGAAGGCGTGGCGCAGGCGCTCCTGCGGCGTCGGCGTGCGGCGCTGCCTCGGCGGCCTCCGGGGGCCGGCGGTCCGGCGTCGCGCCGGCCTCGAGGCCCTCGGTCTCCGTCTTCCGGAACAGCGCGGCCAGCGGGCCTTCCCGCATGCTCGCGCGCTTACCGCTTCCCATTCGAGAGCACCTCCTTCGCCAGCTGGCGATAGGCATCGGCCGCAGACGCCCGTTGGGTCGTACCGGAGCACCGACATCCCCTTCACGGGAGCTTCCGCGAACCGGACGGTCTTCCGGATGCGTGCGCCGAACACCCGGTCGCCGAAGTTCTCCTCGAGGATCTCGATCGCCTCCCTGGCGTGCAGCGTCCGCGTGTCGACCATCGTGGGCAGGATGCCCGCGATGTCGACGTCTGGATTGAGGTTCTCGCGGATCATCTCGAGGGTGTTCTGCAACTGGAGCAGCCCGCGCATCGACAGATACTCGCACTGCACGGGGACGATCACCTTGTCGGCCGCCGTCAGCGCGTTCACCGTCAATAGTCCCAGGGACGGCGGCGTATCGATGCACACGAAGTCGTAGTCGTCGTCGACGGCCCGCAGCGCCTTCACCAGCGAGCGCTCGCGACCGATCTTCGTGGACATCGCGATCTCGGCGCCGGCGAGGTCGATCGAGGCGCACGCGACGTCGATCTCGCGCTTGCGGATGACCTCGCGGATCGAGAGGTCGTGCACGAGCACGTCGAACATCGACAGGTCGAGCGTGTCGGGGTCGATCCCCTGCGACATGGTCAGGTTGCCCTGTGGGTCCATGTCGACGCACAGCACGCGGTGGCCCTCCTCGGCGAACGCCGCCGCGAGGTTGAGCGTCGTGGTCGTCTTGGCGACGCCGCCCTTCTGGTTGGCGAAGGCGATGACCTTGGCCTTGCCGGTCACGTCGGTGCTCCGATCACGGTCGGGGGAACCCATCGGCCGATTGCGGTTCGCGCCCGCGCGGCGTTCTCCTGCACGCGTAGCATCCGCGCGAACATGCCGGATCGCACGCACCGCCCGCCGCCTCAACCGGGCCCACTGGGACTCGCTCGCCGGGCTGCACGGTCAGGGCGCCGACCGCTACTACGACGTCGACGCGCTCGTCGCCGGCGCCGACTCGCTGCGCGAGCCGGAGTCGGCCGGCGTGCGCGAGGCGGTCGGCGCGGTCGCGGGGCTCGACGTGCTGCACCTGCAGTGCCACATCGGCTTCGACACGATCTCGCTCGCGCGCCGCGGCGCGCGCGTCATCGGCGTCGACTTCTCGCCCGCGTCGCTGGAGCAGGCGCGCGAGATCGCGCGCCGCTGCGGGCACGACATCGAGTTCGTCGAGGCCGACACGACCGCGCTCCGGTCCGGAGCTGCACAACCGCTTCGACCTCGCCTACGCGACGATGGGCGTGCTCTGCTGGATCGACGACATCGCGGCGTGGATGCGCTCGGTGGCCGCGGTCCTGCGGCCGGGCGGCCGGCTGCTGCTCGTCGACCTGCACCCGCTCTACGAGATGCTCGACTCCGTCGACCCGCTGCGGCTCGACTTCCCGTACGGCGACGAGGGCGGCCGCATCTTCGACGAGGACGGCTCGTACGCGGCGCCCGACGCCCGGTCGCGCGCCACGGCGACCGTGCAGTACGGCGCACTCGCTCGGCGAGCTGGTCAACGCCGCGGTCGAGGCCGGGCTGCGGATCGAGCGGCTCGAGGAGCACGTGGACATCGGACTTCGACCCGCGCGGCGACGTGTTCCTGCGCGAGGACGACGGGCGCTACCGGCTGCGGCTGGACGGCGAGCTGCTCCCGGTCGCCTTCACGCTCATCGCTCGCCGGCCGTAGGCGGTCGTTGGCGGCGGGCTCGGCGAACGACGGCTGGGTAGGGAGGCGGGTCGACCGGGCAGCGGTGATAAGTGCAGTTCCGTCGCCGCCCCATCCGCCGAACCGCGGTTGACGACGCTCAGCGTCGCAAAGTGCAGTTCGGTCGCGCTGGGCACGACGAGATCGACGTTGCTTTCCCTCCGATGCGCCGCCCGCGGAAACCGCCGCCCCACCCAGCCGGGGTTGACGTTGGCGGCGCCATCCTCCTGCGTCGCTACTCGATCCCGAGCGGGTACTGCGAGCGGGCGGCGTAGCCCACGGCCTCGGCGAGCACGTCGAAGAGGTCCTTGCCGTCCTCGGTGACGAAGTAGTTGCCGAGGTCGGTGATGGTGTCGGCGATCTCGTCGCCCCACGGCGGGCGCTTCGCGCGATCCTCGTAGTCCCAGACGACATCCGCCGGCGGGTGCTCGCGCAGCTCGGCGCGGATCTGGTCGAGCTCGGCGACGGCACGGGACGCGTCCTCGCCGCCGTACGCGGTCAACGTCGGTTCGTCGGCGCCGCGCGCTCACCGTCCGACGTTCTCCGGGCGACGCGCCACCCGCCCCAGCCCCGGCACGTCCCTACCCAGCGGGGGTTGACGTTCGCGGAGCCGGCCGCCCGAACAGCGTGCGCCGCGCCGACGCCGCGAACGACGCGCCGCACGTTGTGCGGCCCTGAGCCGCACAACGTGCGCCGCGTTCACCTCGCGGCACACGGCGCACGAAATCCGGTCCGTGCCGTAACCTGCGCCGCGCACCCCACCCCCGCACCCGGCGAGGTTGACGTTCGCCGCCGCCGACCCGAGCGCGTCCGCTACTCGATCACGAGCGGGTACTGCGAGCGGGCGGCGTAGCCCACGGCCTCCGCGAGCACGTCGAAGAGGTCCTTGCCGTCCTCGGTGACGAAGTAGTTGCCGAGGTCGGTGATGGTGTCGGCGATCTCGTCGCCCCACGGCGGACGCTTCGCGCGATCCTCGTAGTCCCAGACGACGTCCGCCGGCGGGTGCTCGCGCAGCTCGGCGCGGATCTGGTCGAGCTCGGCGACGGCACGGGACGCGTCCTCGCCGCCGATCTCGCCGCCGTAGAGCGTCTTCATCACGGCGGGGAAGCGGGTGCCCCAGCCGTCGGGCTCGAGCCGCGCGGCGATCGTCGAGAAGAACGAATGCAGGAACCCCGGCGTGCCCACCGGCCACACGACGCTGCCCGTCCGGAGCTCGACCGCCATCGCCGGAACCTAGCGCACGAAGCGGATCTGGCTCATGTCGATCCGGCCGCCGGTGCGTGCCGGCGATCCGGCTCGCCATCTCGTTGAGCGTGTCGATCGAGACCGGCTGGCCGCGCACGTCGATCCGCACCGTCTGGACGGTCCCCTCCGGCAGGTTGTCGGCGCGCTTGACCGCCTGGTTGACGACGTTGCGGACGAGGTTCGAGCGGCCGCCGGAGGTGGTCGCGTCGTAGTTCTTGATCTCGACCGAGTTGCCGGGGACCGTGAAATCGCTAGGGCAGCAGGCGAACCAGGCGCGCGGACAGCGCATGCGCGTCGGTCGGCTCGAGCGCGCCCTCGGCGGCGCCCGGGACGAACGACCACCAGCCGGCCGGGCCGGCGTCGAGCGCGGCGACCGTGCCCATGTGCCACTCCCCGTCGGGCTCGCGCCAGGAGCCCTGGGCGACGAACGCGTGCCGGATAGTGTCGGCGATCGCCAGCGCCGCGTCCACGTCCTGCGCGCCGCGCAGCTGCTCGGCCGCGGCGGCGCGGTCGCCCGTGCGCAAATGGTCGCGCGCCGCCAGCAGCGCGGCGGCGCTGACGGGCAGCGGCGTGCGGCCGTCGTGATCGTCCGGTCCGGGGCCGCCGGCGAGGCCCGCGGCGCGCACGAGCGCGGGCGGGAGCGCCTCGCGCGGCGCGCGGCGCAGCTCGACGCCATCGCCCTCGACCCGGCCGGTGACCGCCTCGTGCTCGTCGGCCCAGGCGCGCAGCTCGACGACGACGTCGCCGAACGAGCGGCGCAGCTCGACGCGCACGAGCGCCCGCGCGACGACCCGCAGCGTGGCGGCGGCATCGGGCTCGGGCGTGCCGTCAGTGGCAATACGCAGATGGCCTCAACGGTTCGAGTCCATCAAGGGATTCCGTGTCACGCTCGCGAGGGGCGTCGGTCACGGAGCACCTGACCCCTTCTACCTTGAAGAAAGGCCGAACCCTTCATCGGAATGGAGGGCAGCAAGAAGGTCGTCGAGACCATCGGCGTCGGCCGAATCAAACACCCCACCGGGCTGCCGAAATGGAAGAGCCAGGCATCCACGCGCTACGATACCGGCAGGCCCTGCCGGGCCGGCTGGGCCCGAGTGCAGTTTCGTCGTTCCGGGGACGAACGTCGATCGCCGGTTCTCGATCGATCGGGTACTGGCGGTTACGCTTGGAGCCCACCGGTCGCCGCGCCGGTGAGGGCCTCCTGGGACGCGAAGACCCGGGCGAGCTCGTGGCGCGCGACCGCGGCACGCCGAGCTTACGATAGGCGCGACTGAGGTGGGTCTCAACCGTCTTGTGGCTGAGGAAGAGTGCGGCGCCGGCCTCGCGGTTGGTCGCTCCCTCGGCGACCTTGAGTGCGACCTGCAGCTCCTGCGCGGTGAGCTCGGCGAACGCGCTCTCGGAGACGGCGCAGTTCCTCCGCTCGCCTGGAGCTCGGCCCTCGCGCGCTCGGCCCACGGCTCTGCACCGAGCCGCGTGAACACATCGAGGGCGGTCGCCAGCCGGGGCCGAGCATCGGCGATGCGACGAGCCCGGCGCAGGTGCTCGCCATATGCAAGCTCGGTGCGCGCCCGCTCGAACGGCTGCGGGACGCGCTCGTGCGCCTCGATGGCGCGTTCGAAGTCGTCGGGATCGCCTCGAATGATCCCGGCGCATCGTGCGGCGGTCGCCACCGTCCCGGCGAGAGTGGCACGGTCCGTGAAGCGTTCGAAGGCCTCGGCCGCGGCTGCGCCTCGTCCTGACCGGGCCAGAGCCTCGATGAGGTCAGGCTCGTACAGGAGCACCGATGGCTCGCGTACCCCGTGGTCATCCATGGCGACCGCAACGTCCCGGAGCCGCGCGACAGCGTCGTCGAGGCGGCCGCGGGCGAGATCCAAGCGAGCCAGCGCGGACTGGGTGTGGAGCCGCACCGAGTCGATCCCGAACCGGTCGGCCAGGTCGAGCGCCTGCTCGGCGTGCCCGGCGCACTCCACATCGCGGCCCATCGCCGCCTCGACACGGATCAGGCAGACGAGCCCGTGCGCGCTCTCGCTCACCTGTCCCGTTTCGATTGCGAGTCGGGCCGATTCGCCGGCGTCCGCGTACGCGGACGCCCACCTGCCCATGCGGAAGTCGAGCCCGGAGCGGAACCCCAGGAGCTGCGGCAGCGCGCGACTCGGGGCGCTGAGAGCGCGGGCTTCATCCACCGCTCTCGTCAGGTACGAGGCGGCGCGCTCGTATTGCTCGAGCCAGATGAGAGGCAGCACCAGAGACGGAACGACGTGCGCCAGCCGGATCGCCGACTCGCCCTCGACCAGTGGCGCCGCGCGGGCCAGGAGCTCCGCCGCCCCGCTCTCGCGGCGAAGGACGAGCGCATGCCCCAGCATGGCCGCCGCGGCCAAGGCCACCTCGCCGCCTGCGCGCTCCGCCGCCGTGCCGGCCAGGCGGGCAGTGCGCTCCGCCTCGTCGAGCGTCCAGGTCATGAGGCAGGCTCCGGCCGCTTCTACGACGCATCTCCGCCGCGCGCTCTGGGTCCGGTCCGACTCGATGCGCCGGGCCTCGACCACCAAAAGCGCATGCGCCGACATCGGCGCCCCCTGCAACATCTCGGCTCGTCCCCGCAGCCGGTGGATGTCGGCCGCGACCAGTTCGTCGCGAGTCATGACGAGCGCCTCGTCGAGCAGCAGCACCGCCGCGTCGAGATCGCCCTCCACCTGGCGGTCACCCGCGCCGCGTGGAGCAGCCGGGCGGGCGCGGTCCTCCGCCTCGGGGGTAGGCGGGCCGCACGCTCGAACGCGCTCGCGCGCAACGGCATGGGCGCCGCGGAGGCGGGCGCCCAATGCCGCCTCCTCAAGCGCCGCCGCGACGTCCTCGTCCGGCGCCGGCGCCGAGGCAGCCAATGCCATGCTCGGCGCGCCGCGTCCGCCGGCGCCACCAGCTGCGCGGCGAGGACGCGGTGGGCCGCCCGCCGCTGCGCGACCGACGCCAACCGGTAAACCGCGTCCCGCAACAACGGATGGCGAAACCGGAGGGAATTCGCCTCCGGCACGAGGACGCCCGCGGCGATCGCGCGATCGAGGGCATCCGGGCCGAGGTCGAGTGCTGCGCACGCTCGCGAGATCGTGCCCATCTCCTCCGATTCGCTGGCGCTCGCGAGCACGACGGCTCGGCGGACGTCGCTCGGCAGCCGGCTGATCTCCGCGCGGTACACGCCTTCGACGACCTGCCGGCCGGGAGCGGGAGTGCCAGCGGCTCGACCCCCGAAAGCTGCGTGCGCGGATCAGTCCCCGCAGCTCGATGAGTGCGAGCGGCTTCCGCCGGTCGCGGCGAGGAGCGCGTCAAGGACGTTGTCGGCGATCTCGTCGACACCCGCGGCGCCGACGAGTAGCTCCCGCGCCGCCGCCGCGTCCAGCCCTCCCAGTACGAGCTCTGGCAGCCCGGCGTCGAGGAGCGACGACGGGACGGTTCCCGGACGGCCATGATGAGGGCCACCGCCTCGGCGTCCAGGCGTCGGGCGGCGAAGACGAGCGCCTCGGCGGAGGACGCGTCCAAGAGCCCGCTGTCGTCGACGAGGGCGACCAGAGGCCGGTGATCCGCGCATACGCCCAGTAGGCTCAGCGTGGCCGCGTAGATCGTGAACCGGTCGCCCGCGACCGGCGGGCCGAGCGCCAGTGCACCCATCAGGGCGGCCGCCTGCGGCGCGGGGATCTCGTCGAGCTCTGCGAGCAGCGGCCGCAGGAGGTCCGCGAGGGAGGCGAATGCCAGCCCCGACTCGAGCCGCGCGCCGGCGGCGACGAGCACAGTCATGCCTCCGGCGCACTTCTGGGCGTGCTCGAGCAGGGCGGTCTTCCCGGTCCCCGCCTCACCCCGTACGACGAGGACGCCGCTCGTCCCGTGCCGCGCCCCGTCAGCAGGGCTTCAATCTGCGCACACTCTCGTGACCGGCCGGTCAGCATCGGCGCGCCCCGATTCTGCGCGATTCGCGCGAGCCGTCGATGAGGCAACTGTTACACGCCTCGGACACGTGGTCAAGCACGTGGCTTTCCGCCACCACCGCGGTCAGGCGCATCCGGAGGTCACCTTCCACGGAGCTGGCCCAGCTAGGAGGAGCACCTCCCGGCAACCGCCGGCGCTGTCCTCCCGATGCCGGTGAGGGATCTCCCCTATGGCGACGCGGCATGTGACGAATACCCCTGCAAATGAGTGCTTTTACCGTCACTGGCGACCACCTCGGAAAGGAGTCGACAGTGACCGTCACCCGTCGAACGGGAACGCGAGGACTCGCATGCGTGCTCCTGGCGGTAGCAATCGCGGGCGGCGCCGCCGTCCCGGCCATTGCGCGCGGCGTCCGTGTCCATCCCTTCACGCTGGCACGTGTCGACGCGCGCTGTTCTTCGCGCCGTCCGTGCCGGCAATGTGGCCGATCCGGCCCTTTCATCGGCCCCACCCGATCCGCGGCGGGTTGAACGAGCCCCGCGGGAACCTTCCCCACATCGGGCTGGACATCGAGGCGCCGGACCGGGCGCCCGTCTACGCGATGACGAGTGGCAGGATCACGAGCATCGTCGGCCTGGGCAATCCCCAGGAGCGCTTCCTCCTGGCGGGCACGTACTGGTACTGGCACGTCACGCCGGCCGCGGGCATCACGGACGGTACGTACGTGTCTCGGGGCCGACTGATCGGGCATGTCTGGCCGGATTGGCGCCACGTCCATCTTTCGGAGCTCGCGTCGTGCGGCCTCGTCGACCCTCGCCGCCCGACCGGCGCACTCCACGACCCCGCCAATACGGAGCGTCCGTCTATCGGTGAGCTGTCGGCGTTCGTGGCGAACGCCAACGCCTACAGGCGTTTCAAGCTGTCGGCCGTCGGGTCGTCCGGCGGCCCGCCCGACGATCCGGCGAAGCCGGTGCGGCTGAACAACCTGCACGGGCGCATCGACTTCCGGGCGCCAATCTCGGACACGCCGCGTCACACGACGGTTGGGGTACCCCAAGAGCCGCTGATGCCGTCCGCGGTGCGGAGCTACCTGGCGCCGCGCCTGCATCCGAAGCGGCGGATCGGCTCGGTGATCCGGGCGTTCGACGGATCCACCGTGATTCCGGCAAGCCGGTACTTCGACGTCCTCGCCTTCGGCTCGAAGCGGATCAAGGCGTGCTTCGTCAACCCCAAGTACCAATGCAGCGTGAACTATGTGTTCCACGTCGCGGCGCGGGGCTTCCGAACCCGCACCGTGCCGAACGGTCGGTACCTCTACTGCGTCCAGGCACTCAACATCAACAACATTGGGAGCAGGCAATGCACACCCGTCGTCATTCGAAACTGATCTCCTGCGCCGCGCTCACATCGCTGGCGCTGATCGCTCTCGCAACCGGTGCCTCGCCCCAGTCGGCGGCCGCCGGCACCGGCCAATGGCGCCGCATGGCCGGAATGCCGGCCGCGGCGTGGGGACTCGCAGCGGTCACGGGCGCGGACGGCAGCATCTACGCCTTCGGCGGCTACCGGGAGAGGGCCGGCTGGCTCCACGCCGCCGAGCGCTACTCCCCGCAAGCCGACAGCTGGATGGTGATCCGCCCGCTTCCGACGGCCCGGTTCGCACTCGCCGGAGCGCTCGCGGCCGGACGGCCGAATCTATGCCATCGGCGGGTACGCCCCTGGGGTCGGCGATACCCGTCGGGTCGAGGCGTACGTTCCGGGTACCGGCCGGTGGCGGCGTGCGGCGGCAATGCCCACCGCGCGGCGCGAGCTCGCCGCGGTGACGGGAACGGACGGCCGGATCTACGCCATCGGCGGGTACAACAGCGCGAACGGCGCCCTCGCCACGGTCGAGGCGTACTCGCCCGCGGTCGACCGGTGGCAGCGGGTGCGGTCGCTTCCGCTCCCGACAATGGACGCGACCGCCGCTCTGGGTCATGACGGCCGGATCTATTTGTTCGGGGGTTGGAGCCCGCGGCACGGTGATCTCCGGCGTGTGCAGATCTACGATCCGAACGCGAACCGGTGGAGCCGGGGCCGTGGGATGCCGACCGCCCGCGAGGCCGGGAGCGGCCGCCACCGGGCCCTCGGGCGAGATCTACGTAGCCGGTGGTGCTAACAGCGACGGTGGACGGGATGCCCACAGCCTCGGCCGCGTCGAGGTTTACCAACCGGCCACGAACCGATGGGTGTGCGTACTGCACATACCGACCCGGCGGCGATTCCCGGCCGCAGCGGCCGCGGCGGGCCGCATCTACGTGATGGGCGGGTACACCGCGTCTGCCGGGTTCCTGGCTCGGGTCGAGGCCTATGTCCCGCCGAGCAGTGGTGCCGCCTGCTGACGCACGCTCACCGTACCCACAACTGGTCGAGGAGCGCGCCGATCTGCGCGTTGTATTCGTAATGCCGAACCCTCGCGGAGGTTGAGTCAATCCACCGCGTGTTCACGAGCGGCGCCCATACCGCCTCGCCGTCGAGCCGCGAGTCGATGTCTGCCCAGGCGGCGCTCGCAGCGCCGCCTGGTGCTGACCTATACGGGCTGTGTTCGGCCATCCGCCCCCAGATGCGCCGCCCGCAGAAGCGGGCCAGGTTTGTCGCCGATGCCGGGCAACCGAGTACCGGCGCGATGAACGCGTACGGCGATGGAATATCAGCGTCGCGCCTCCAGATCCCGATCTCGTACGACGCCGAGGTCGCCAACGCGCCCGGATAGGCGTGCGAGTAGCGCTGGATGGTGACGGTCTGGAAGCCGACCGCGCGGAGGTCGCTCCGGAGCACGCGGGCGACGGGGGCCGCAGCCGTCGGGGTCATGAGCGTGATCGGCGCGGTAAGCGCGGTCGGGTCGCTGCGCTCGACGCGGCGCGCGATCCGTCGTGCCTGCGCGGCGTCCGGGCGGCGCCACGGCTGCCCCGGATCGTGAGCAATCGGGCATGATCGGCGCGTCCCCGGCAGCGGCGGCGGAAGGATGCGGCACGTCGGGATAGCCGCGTGATCCCCGAACGTGGCCGCGATCCGGCGCCGTGACACTGCGTAGTTGACAGCCCTGCGGAGCAGCGGGGCCATGCCGCTCGCGAACCGCGAACGATCCTCGACGTTGAAATAGACATACCACGTCTGCGGGACGGCGCCGGCGTGAAGGGTGCGCGCCGCCTGGCGCCCCAGCGCCCCGACCTTCGGGCCGTTCACGGGCAGGGAGTCGATGTGAATCACATCTGCGTCCGCCGCCCCCGCCGCGGCGGCACTGAGCCCGGTGTAGAGGTCGATCTCGTCTGGGAACCCGGCCGGCTGGGCTGCGCGCGACCACTGCCTGAAGTACGGGTTACGCCGCAGGATCATCTTCCCGGGGGCGAAGGAGGCGATCCGATAGGGCCCCGTACCGGGGATCGGCGTGGTCGCCTGGATCGCGGCGGTCCCCGCCGGGACCGCCGCAGCGTACGGGAGCGCCAGCGCGGCGAGAAAATCGCTGTCGGACCTCGTCAAATGGAACGCGATCGTCCCGGCTCGCTCATCAACATGGATCCCGTCGCGAAGCCTGCAGGAAACCTCGGCTCCGGAGAGGCATTGCCCGGCGCCCTCGATGCTGCTGTAGAGGCTCGCCGCCGGGCGTTTCAGTCGGAACAGGCGCGTGATCGCCCTCTTGATGTCGCGTGGCCCCAGCCGAGCGCCGTTCCAGTAGCGCACGCCCCGCCTCAAGTGGAACACGTACTCGTTGTTGTCGAAATCCGGCACCGCGACCGCGAGATCTGGCACGAGGCTCGCTCCCGCGGCCCCCGGTTCGTGCCGGAAACTAACCAGGCCATCGTTCGTCATCGACAGGATCTCCCGTGACAGAATGTGGTCGGCGAACGCGGGATCGACGGTCGGCGCCCCGGTCGTCGCGACTGCGAGCGTCCCGCCGCTGTGATCCGAGCGCGGCGACACCACGGTTGCCCAGACCCGCCCGGATGCAGCCGACACGCCGGTCACGGCGCCTCCCAGGTCGTACCGTCGGACAACGCGCTCCCGTGTCGTGTCAACCTGGGTCAGGCGGGGTTCAGCGCCGGCAGTGGCGATCCACAGTGACCCGTCGGCATAGGCCATCTCGGTGACGTTCGTCCCGATGCCGGAGATGATCTCCTTGGGTTCGATCGGGTCCGGGGTGAACCGGGTCGCGCTGCCGTTCGACCGGTCGGCGACCCACACGGACCCGGCACCGGCCGCCACGACCGCCGGAGAGCCTCCGACCGTCCAGGTGGCGCGTTCGCCGGTCGCTCGGTCGACCCGTGTGACCGTCCCTGAGCCGGTGCTCAGCACCCAGGCATAGCGCCCGTCGACGGCGAGAGACGTCGGCTGTGACCCAACCGGAATCCGAAGCTGCCCGTCGACCGGCCGCATGGCGGCCGTCGCACCGAGGTGCGCCACGCTCCCGTCGATGCCGCTGGCGACCCACAGCGTTCCCCGGTCGAGGGCCAAGGTGCCAGGCCCGTTTCCGACCAACCGCCTTGGCCCGACATGTCGGGTCGCCGTGTCGACCCATTCGACGTGATCTCCGGCGGAATCCGCTACCCACACGCGACGACCGTCGAACGCGATCGCGGCCGGGGTGCCCCCGAACGTGCACACGCGGCCCTCGCTCCCGGGCCTCACTGACCGACTGCACGAAGCCGTCGACCGCGTCGGCGACCCAGGCCTCGCGACCCCGCGCCGCGATGGCATCGGGCGCGTCACCGACCGGCGCCATCGTCACCCGCGAATGCGAGCGAGGGTCGATCTCGACCGCCCACTGGCCGGGAGGAACCGGGAGCGAGGTCGTCGGCGCCCCTGATCCCGCCAGGCGGGTGGCAGCCACCAGCATTGCCGCCGCGCCGATCGCGAACAGCCCGATCGCGGCCACAAGCCACCGCCGCGCTCCCCAGCGCGCGCCCTCACGGGCGTCGGCGCCCGCCGCAGGGGGCGGTTCGGCGACAGGCTCGGGGTACAGCTCTGTCGCCAGGACGGGGGCCCCGATTCCCTTCAGCCGCAGCGTTCGGCGACGCTTATAGACGACGCCGTCGACACGGCCGGCCAGCGTCGTCACGACCTCGCTCGCAAGGACCTGCCCCGGGGCCGCAAGCGCACACAGCCGGGACGCCACATTCAGCGCGCCACTCACGTGCCCGCCTTCGACGACCTCGGCCTCGCCAGCCTCCAGGCCGATCCCTGCCTGGATCAGCTCCTCGTCCACGCTGTCGCGACCCAGAAGCACCTGGGCGGCGATGGCGGCCCTGATTGCCCGACGCGCGGAATCGAACACCGCCACCACCTGGTCGCCTGCATGCCCGATCACGGCCCCGCCGTGATCGGCCACCACCTCGCTGACTCCGGCCGTGAAGCGCTGAGCGAGCCTCGCGGCTGCCTCATCGCCGTGCACGCGGGTGTAGCTGGTGTAGCCGCGCACATCCGCGATCAGAAAGATGCGCAGGCCGGGTCCGGTCGGTTCGTGGAAGGTCGGCGCATCTCCGTCGGATGCCCCTGGCCTCCGGCCACGCCCACTGTCACCTGGGCCTGCCACGCGACAACTGTACCTGCCTGGTGGCGGGTGTTACAGCTCGCGGCTCCAAGCTGCACCGTGATCGGCTCACCCGACGGCAACTTGCTCTGGTGGACGCTGCTGTCCGGTTCGGCTATGGCCGGTTGAACGCGTCCACAGTAGCGCGGCTGGCGGATCTGAATGACTCCAACAGACCGGCGCACCCATCACGGCCGATTGTGAGCCGATGCGCGCTCGGCCACGGGACAACTAGCCGCGTGTGTCCCCATCCGGGAGTCCCAGCCAGAGACGCGATCGCCGATCAACGAGACGACCCTTTCGTCGGCTGCTCGGCATGCCTGCGGGTGCCGTCGCCGCTCTCCGATACCGTGGCTCGGTTGACCAGGTGTCGGCGACGGGTTTAGGATCGCGGCACTTGTCACAAGGGGGTACGTGATGCCGCGGTTGAGCAGTGGACGTGCCGGATCGGTACGCGGTGATTCTTCGAGCGGGCGGCGGCAGGGAGGACGTCACGCGGGCAGGTGCTCCGCCGGGGAGCGACTGCTGTGGGCGTCTTGTCGGGTGTCGGGTTGCTGACATGCCACTGGATCTGGGTCGGGTCACCGCCTCGACCGACGTTGCCGTCCTTGTCCACGACGAAGTGAGCGCCAAACTTGGCGAGCGTCCCGTCAGGAGTCTTCTGGGTATGCCAGAAATTGAAGACGCCCCTGCGCGACGCCGGGCTGACGGCCGCCGACGCCACGACGGTCACCGCCGAATACGCCGACGCACAGCTCAACGCCCTGAAGACGTCGATGCTCACCGTCGCGTTCCTGGCAGTGCTCTCGTTCTGGTTCACCCGGCGCCTACCCGGAAAGCGCGAAGAAGCCGTCTAGTACGTGGACTCCCGCGCCAATGGAAATCTCCCCCTCCGGGTTCCGAATATTGCGGACATCATTATGAGGATGCCGGCCGTCGCCGAGGTGAAGATCAGCCCGGTCCTGATCGGGCTGTAGCCGTGCACCTCCGGCGGCACAGCGCGGCCTGCGCGGGGGCTGACGTCGGCCCTCCTAGACGCTCGAATCTTGGCGCTGATCTAGGTCGCCGCGGTGGTCGCGTGGTGCTCGTCACTCGCATCGGCCCACATCCCCAGAGCTCTAAGGCCCCTCGAGCCGCGGACGCTCCCTCGAGCTCCGAAAGTCGAATGCGAGGCGGTGGGCGGATCCGTCTGTGAGCTGCACGATCAGCTGCCGGCAGCTTCCGGCGAAGGTTTTGCTGGTACGCCAAAGCAGCATCGAGTCTCCGCCGCCGTGGTTGCCGGGCACGCTCCAGTCAGCGGTCGCGGGCGTCCTTGGGGATGCCGCATCGGTACAGCTGAGGGGGGCGACCTGCACGGATGAGATGACGTTCGCGCGGCCAGCGCCGGCTACGGCGAAGCCGATCGGGATGGTGCGCCCGGCTTGGGCCGGGATCAGCCTGCTGGCTGCGATCGGCGGATTCCAGCCCAGCCAGGGAAACCGCACCCAGTAGGTGACGGTCGTCGTGGAGTTGTTGCCCGCCGCATCGGCTGCGGTGACAGTGAAGGTGTGACCGCCGGGGGTGGTGGTGTCGAGCGGGCCGCCGTCGGGGCGGGAGCCCGTGCAGTCGGCGATACCCGAGCCCTCGTCGGAGCATGTAAACGCTGCGGTCAGGTGGCTTCCGATCGCGACGAGGCCACCGTCGGTCGGGGTTGCAACGGTGATTTGGGGAGCGCGCCGGTCGATACGAATACCGTGGACCGGGCCGACGGTCGTACAGTTGCCTGCGCGGTCGCAGACCTGCATGGCATTCGTTGCGGCGTCGGCCGTCTCGCTGCCGGGTGTGACCGAGGTCGAGAGTGCGAATGTCGCCTTGGTGGTGTCGGCGAGTCCGCTGCCGGCGTCCGCGGCCGTGCATTGCAGCGAGATGTTGTCGGCGTGCCAGGTGTCGTCAGCGCTCGCGCACGTCACCGCCGGGGCGGCATCGTCTGTCGGCGGGTCGAACGGCGATGCGAACCGGATCACGTCCCAACCCGACCCGAAGCCCGTCGCGGTGTCGCCCGCCGCCAGGTCGGGTGCGGTGGTGGTCAGTGCCAAGAACCGGGCATCGGCCGAGATTGTGGCAGACTGGCTGATCTGGATTGACGAGGCCGACGCAGACACCAGCCGCGTGAGGCCGGCGACTCGGTCGCGCACGAACACGTCCTCGTCGCTTCCGGTATCGGCCGTGTCGAGGTTGGTGGCGGACGCCTCGAACACCACGTAGCGACCGTCCGCCGAGATCACGCCCGCGCTGGAGTTGGCGTTCGCGCCTTGGCCAGCGCTGTTCACGCTGACACGCTCGGTGGTTACCGCGCCCAGGTCGCGCACGTACACATCGATTCCGCCGGTGTCTCCCACGGCCAGGGGCGCGGCCGTATCGAAGGCGACCACCTGTCCGTCGGCCGACAACCCGCCGGGACTGAGGCTGGATGCCCTTGACGCTTGGCCTCCGCTGGCCGTAACGCTCGCGCGCACGGTCGATCCCGTCCCGCGGTCGTGCACAAACACGTCGGCGACCCCGTTGGTGTCGCCAGCCACCAGATTCGGTGCTGTGCTGGCAAACGCCACGTAGCGTCCATCGGCCGAGATCGCTGACGCACCGCTAGTCCCCGCCGCTGCCTGGCCGCCGTCGCCCGCCACGCTCACCCGCTCCACCGCCGCCGTCGCACGCGTCCATACGAACACGTCGCGGATGTTGTTCGTGTCCCCTGGGACCAGGTTGGACGCCGCTGAGGAGTAGCTGATGGCACCCCCGTCGGCGCTGATCCCTGAGGCCGCCTCGCCGCTGGCGGCGTTGCCTTGGGCACCGCTCGCCGAGAGGCTGACGCGCGTGGTCTGCCCTGTCACGAGGTCGCGCTCGAACACGTCGGCGACGCTGTTGGTATCGCCAGCGACCAGGTTGCCGGCCAGCGATGTGAACACGACAAGACGGCCGTCAGCGCTGATACGAGCGTTCGACGATGCACCGTTCGCCGGGCCACCGGCTACGCCGACCGAGACCAGCGTCGTCGCACCCGTGGCGACGTCACGCACGAACACGTCGCGCATGCCGTTGGTGTCTCCCGCGACGAGGTTCGGCGAACCGGATACGAACACCACAAGGTTTCCGTCCGCCGACAGTGACGTGCCATCCTGAGCAGTTGTCTCGTTCGCGGCGGCGCCACCGCTCGTGGCGGTCATCAGCACAGGCGTCGCCGCCGCCGCCCGAGCGCTACCGCCCGGGGCGGCCACGAGCGCAGCCGCAAGTCCGCAAGCAAGCCGAATCGACGCATTCCGCACCGGAGAACTCCCAACCTGAGGTGTGACCCGGCCCCTGAGGGGCGGCCGCGCCCAAAACCTCAGCATGGCGGCGAAGACGGCGCACGTGTACTCCCCGGCCGGGGGTCATCCCATCACCCCTGCCAAAAACCGACGAGGATCTCGCCCAGCAACTCGGAGACCTGAGGAGCAGGCCTGGCGAGTACCTGCTGCACTATGGCCGCGCTCGTACTGCTCAGACATTCATCAAGCACGACTTGGTCGACGAATACCGACTCGACGTCTGCCCGACCACGCATAGTGCCGGCGTAGCATTGTTTGTCGAGCGCAACGCGCTCAGGTTCGTAGCGGCGGCGCCCGACGAACCTGGCGCGATGCGCCCCTACGAGCGAACGAACCTAGGTGCCGTGTATTACGTGATCTCATCCCAGGAGCTTGCGTAACGCCTTGTCCCGCTCTTCGACCCACGGACAGGCTGCTGGGTGAGGTCTCCGATCTGCTGGCAAGCACCGCCAGATCGCCATCTGTTGAACTGGCGCCGCGCGTCTTGGCGACACGCGACCCGCGTACCTGGTGGGCGTGACCAGCGGCGGCGTCTCCATGATCACCATCGCCAACCTGAAACCCGGCACCTACACCTGCTTCCTGGGCGCGCGGGCGCGTTGCGGCCCCGAGCTTGATCGTCCCGCTGTCTCTCACATCCTGACGCCGACCGGCGTCAATGGGGAGGCTGATGGCGGGCCGTCCAAGCTCGGCGCGCTCCAGCCAGAGTGAGCAAGCCCTAGACCGAGGGTGCAACCGAAAGAGCCCGCCTGATTGGGCGGCACGAACCCCTAGTGCCAGCGGTGCAGCCCGGCCACCGGGAGTTCTCCGACCTCGTCTTTGGTGAGGCTCAACGTCACCGTGTCGTTGGCGACTTCGCCGACCGCACCGATGGGGATGGTGACGTCGCGCTTGCCCCACATGTGGCCGCGTTCCAAGACGAAGTGCGTGATGTCTTCACCGTCGACGACGAACCCGTCGACGTGGCCAAGGTGGTGGCCGTCCGTCGAGTACACGGCGCTGGTTCGGCGGATCTCAACCTCCCCCTTGGGCACCCGGTCATAGGTACGGGCCATCGAGTCGTCGACGAACGCTGGATCCATCGCCAGGTCGCTGGACGAGTAGTAGGGCATCGCCAGCACATCCTCGATGCCGACGTCCCATTCCGGATCATCGGCATGCGTCTCGCCCATCCGCAGATACTCGAACTCTTGGACGGACGGCAACTTCCGCGCCTCATCCGTCGAGCAGCTCAGTGAGATCTCTCCACCCCCGCCCGCCGCCGCAAGCTCCTGAGGGACGAGGCGCCTGGCGCCGTCGTCGGGCTGCACCACAAGGTGCGTGACGGACCGCCTGGTCGGATCGATCACCAAGTCGGCCAGCTGGCCGAACCGGCCGTCCGCGCAGTTCACAGGCACTCCCAGCTTGAGCACGAGCCCGTCCGCCATGGCCAGAGACTACCGGCTTCGCAGCCGTGCCGCGTGATCCGAAAGGGGGCGTACCAGTCGCTGGGATGACCGTGTGGGAGCCAACGCCGTGACCGGGCACTCCGCCCTCCAGGTGATCACCGTCGCGGCGGTCATCTTCACGCCGCGGAGGGCGGCTTACGGTCGGGCGGCCCAGATGGTCGCGTCGCTGCAGATGTGACTCCTGATGGTCCCCGTGCCGAGTTCCCGTGAGCCGGAGAAGCGCCCCACGATCGGCACTGATCTGGGTGCGAGGCATGGGTCAGAACCATGCCGACAACGCTGCTGCCGCGGGGCCGACGGGCATGGAGAGGTCGTCAGCAAGCTAGCGCTTCAGACAGGCGTGCTCGTGCTCGCAGTCGCCGCATCCGAAGGTTCCCGGTGGAGACCTCGGCGTCGGAGAACCCGGCGCGGCTCACTCCGCGTACCGGACGGCGGTCAGCCCGCCGTCCACGACCAGCGCGTGCCCGACCGAACGCACTGTAGGCGCGGTTGCGTCGCGACGGTCGAGGGATTCTCCCGATGCCATCCGGCTCCCGCACCCCTAGCCTGGGATCAGCGGACATTGCAATCGACCTCTTCCCGACATAGCATGGGAGCTATGGAGCACATTCGATGAACGACGAACAGTCTCAGCAGAGGATCACCGGCCTCGAGCAGACCGTGCGGGCGCTCACCCAGCGGGTCTGGCGCCTGGAGCAGGTTGTCACCGAGCTCTCGGTCGACGCGCCCCGTGCAACGCCTCCCAGGCCGACTGCGACTCCCGCTCCGGCCCCGGCGCCGACTCCGGCGCCGACGCCGGCCGCGACCGTCCCGGCGCCCGCGTGGGTGACGCCGCCGTCGCTCCCGCCGCCACTGCCGCCGTTCGACTGGGGCAAGCTCGGCGAGCAGGTCTTCGCGGCCCGCACGCTGGCGTGGGCCGGTGGCGTCGCCACGGTGCTCGGGATCGTGCTGCTCTTCGTGATGGCCGCGAGCCGTGGCTGGATCACGCCTGGGATGCGTGTGGGCATCGGCGCGGCCGTCTCGCTCGCCCTCCTCGGCGCCGCGATCGAGCTCGACCGGCGCTCGTGGCGCTCGGACGCGATCCTGTCCGCCGCCGGCGTCGGGATCGGCGGGCTCTACGCCAGCTTGTGGGCCGCCACGTCGCTCTACCACCTGGTCGCGTCCGCGGCGGCCGCGCCGCTCGCCGGGCTGATCGCCGCGCTCGCCGTCGCCGCGGCGCTGCGCATCCGCCAGGAGCCGCTGGCCGTCTTCGGCATGTCCGCCGCGATGCTCGCGCCGATCCTCGTGAGCAAGGACGTCACGACGGGCGGCGTGCTCTTCGGCGCCGTCATGGTCGCCGCCGCCCTGCCGCTCCTCGTGCGCACCGGATGGCGCCGGCTGGTGGCCTCGGTGTGGGCGATCGGCTTCGCCGAGACGCTGGCGCTGCTCGCGCTGTCGGCGGACCACATCGGGTTCGGCGGCCCGGTCGTCGCCGCCGCCGTCATGACCGCCCTGGTCATGTGCCTGACGTTGCTGCTCGAGCTCCTGCCGCGCGAACGCACCCGCCTGAGCGCGCTGGGCTCGCTGACCGCCGCCAGCGCCTTCACGATGACGCTCGGCGCCGCGGCCCTGTACGGTGGGTCGCGCGAGCTCGACGGCCACTCGCTCGCCGGCGTCGCGCTCGCGGGGATGACCGGCGTGTGGCTGCTCCTGGCCTTCGTGCCTGCCGCAGTGCGCCGCCCGCACGCCAACCTGGCCGATCTCCTCGCCGGCTTCGGCCTGACGAGCGCCGCCATCGCCACCGGCCTGCTGGCCGGCGGCCCGGGGCTCGTCTGCGCCTGGACGGCCGAGTCGGCCATGCTCGTCGTCCTCGGCGAGCGGATCCGGCGCCGCAGCGCGACGCGCAGCCTGCGCGCGATCGTCTCGGCGACGGCCTATCTGCTGCTTGGGATCCTGGCGACGCTCGACGTGCTCCAGCCGCTGCCCGACACGCTCCCCCACGTCGGTGCCGGCTCGACCGGCGGCTCCGTGGCGCTCGTGGCGGTCGCCCTGGCCGGGATCGTGCTCTGCTTCGGCCTTCGCACGTATGCGAGACCCGAGCTGGCCGTCGCCTGGATCGTGCCTGCAGTGGCGCTCGGGTTCCTGCCGCTCTGGTCGCTCGCTGCCGAGCCGGCCGTGATCGCCTATGCCGGGATGGCTGCAGCCCTCCTCGTCTACCGGCGCACACCGTTCCTGGTGCGCTGGCTGCCCGAGTGGGTCGGGCTCGTGACGGCGTCCGGGTGGTGGGTCACCGGCGCCGTGGTGGCGCTGTCCCTGACGGCGCCCGTCGACGAGCTGACCGAGGGCTGGAGCCGGGTCGGCGAGCGGCACGGGCTGCCGGGCCTGGCCGCGCTTCTCGCGTCGGCCTGCGTGTTCGCGTGGTCTTCGCGGCGGCCGGCGCGGCCGCTCTGCGAGCACGGCCTGCTCGTGCCCGTGGCGACGCTGGTCTACGCCCTCGCCGAGGCGCTCACGGCGCCGCATGTGATCTGGGCGTGGCTCGTCGTCGCCGGGCTTCTGGCGGCCGCCGTTCAGGTCGGCCCGGTCCGGCGCCGCCTCACCCGCGAGGGCTTGCAGGTGGCTAGCGGCTCGGTGCTCGCCGTGGGCGTCGTCGCCGCCTGGAATCTCGACACCTCGCTGCAGGCGATCGTCGATCACGGCCGGACGGCGGGCTGGGAGAGCATCGCGCTCGCCACCGCCGCCGCGCTCCTCTTCGCGCTCGCGTTCCCCGAGCGCTCCACGCGGACGAATGCGCTCTGGCTGCCGTTCCTGCTCGCGGCCCAGCTCTCGGCGATGCTCTTGCCCGGCCAGTATCCGCTCGTGGCGGTGGCCGGCCTCGCAGCGCTCGCCAGTGCCGTCGCCCTGGTGTGGCCGCCGGCGATCGCGGCGCGGCTCGACCGGGAGGCGCTCGCCGCCATCGGCGCGGCAGGCGCCACGGCGGTCGCCGCCGTCGTCCTCGTCGTCTACGAGACGCCGCGCATGCTCTTCCAGACGTCGCACGCGCCGGCCGCCGGGCTCGCCTCCACGGCCGCCGCGGCGGCCACGCTCCTCGTGGCCGCTGCCGCGACCCGGCGCCTGCGCTGGGCTGCCGGCCGGGTCCGGGTCGCGACCCTGCTTGTCTGCGCCGGCGGGGCGTTCTGCCTGTGGACGCTCGCGGCGGCCATCCTCGGCGCCGAGCAGCTCGTCGCCGATGCCGGCGTCGCGGCCTCCGTGCACGACCACTTCCAGCAGGGGCACGTGCTCGTCTCGATCGGGTGGGTCATGGTCGGCTTGGCGCTGGTCGTCGCCTCGCTTCGCGGCGACCGCCGCGGCCTGCGCGCCGGCGGGATCGCGCTGCTCTTCGCGGCCCTCGGCAAGATCTTCCTGTACGACCTGGCCTTCCTGACCGCGATGGCCCGGGCGGTGTCGTTCATCGTCACCGGATCGGTGCTCCTGCTGGCGGCGCTCCTGCTCCAGCGGTTCGCGCCGCAGGTGAAGTCCGCGCTCGGCGACGAGCCGCCGCAGGCGATCGCATAGACCGCCTCCGGTAGGCTCGCCGGCCGATGGCCCGGCTCGAAGACGAGATCGACTCGCTGGCAGAGCGCACCGGGCTCTCGGGCGTCGTGCACGTCGAGACCCGTGGGCGGGCCGAGGTCGCGAAGGCCAGGGTGCGCTATATGCCTCGAGCCTCGTGGTTCAGACGGAGCACGGCCTCGTATTCGCCAGCAGTAATCCGAACGACGTGTGACCTTGGTATGAAAAGTCTGGCAACGGGTTCGAGCCCGGTCGAAAGCTTCGAAGTCTCTCCCTCGCGAGGAGGGTTTATGTCCAGAGGCACCGACCCCTTCCACCTTGAGGAACGGATCTAAACCCTTCATCGGAATGGAAGAGGCTCGTCGTTTTCTGAGAGGAGCCGCATGTCCACACCTGGAGCTTTGCTGTCGAAGTGATCTCGCGGCGAGAATCCGCGCACTCACCAACCTCGACTCAGCCCTTAGCTCCTTGATGTTGTCGAGTTTCGAGGCTCGCCAGCGGCGCTCGCCTTCGATCAGCTTGAACATCCCCGTCGAGTACGGTTAGACGATCACGGGCTGGAGCACGCCGTACTGAGCGATCGACGCCCGCAGCGACGCCAGGTTCCGTTCCGATAGCGACTGCCATCGCGCGGGGGCTGCTGCGGGGGCGGCGAACTCATGGAGCGTCGCGTGCGGCTCCGCGAGGCCACTCGCAGCAGGCCTCACGACGCCTGCAACATCCGGACGTCGCGACGGAGCCAGGTTACGCCTACCGTATCGCCGTAGAAGTCTCCGCGGGAGGGTCTATCCGTACAGGTCCCAAAACGGCGAGAGGTACGTGCGCACGGCCGCGATGTCAGGGTCGCCACGTACCGTGTCGTCGGGGAGATACCCGATCGGGTCGGCCAGCCGCAGCTCTCCGCCGAGGACGCCCTCGAGCGTTGCGTGCAGGCAGTAGGCGGAGTAGGTGCGGCCGTAGCCGCCCTCTTGAACCAGCACCAGTCTCCCCTCGCAGAGCCGGGCGGCCAGGGACGCCACGGCCGCGCCGAGCCGGTGGAAGCCGGCCATGTCGAGGTTCTGGCGCCCGTTGGGGTCGAAGCTGCTTGCGTCCTGCCCGCAGGCCCCGACGATCAGATCCGGGCGGTACTGGTCGAGGACTGGGCCGACGACGCGGTCGAACGCTTGGAGGTAGGCGTGCGTCCCAGCGCCGAGGCCGAGCTCGATGTTGATGTTGTGGCCGGCCCCCGGCCCGACGCCGATCTCCGCGGCGGAGCCCGTCTCCGGGTGTGACAGCCCCCAGCTTCCGTGCCGCATATGCAGTGAGATCGTGAGGACGTCGGCGCGGTCGTAGAAGATCGCCTGAGTGCCGTTGCCGTGGTGGACGTCCCAGTCGACGATCGCCACCTTGCGGCAGCCGGACGCCAGCGCGCGCTCAGCGACGAGGGCGGTGTTGTTGACGAAGCAGTAGCCGTCGGTCGTGGCTCGGCCAGCGTGGTGGCCCGGAGGGCGTACCGGCGCGTACGCGACCTTGGCCTCGCCGGACAGCACCGCGTCGCCGGCCGCGAGCGCGGTGCCGGCGGCGGCCAGGATCGGTTCCCAGGACGTCGCCGAGAGCACGGTGGTCGCCGCGAACGAGCGGCCGCCGTCCTCGCACGCCTGCCGGATCATCGTGACGTAGTCGCGGTCGTGGACGGCGGCCAGCTCGTCCTCCGAGGCCAGGCGCCCGTCGTGCCAGCGCAGCTGGTCCGCGATCGGTCCGCGCCGCAGCACCGAGACGATGTTCCGGATCCGCTCGCCGTTCTCGGGATGGAGCTCCGGTACGTCGAGCAGGTCGGACGGGCCGCCCTCGAAGACGCCCGCGCCGGTGTCATGGTCGAGCACCGCCGGGTGCCAGAAAACATCGATCACGCCCGTGCCTCGAGCACCGTGAGCTGCCGCTGGTGGGTGGAGAGCACCTCGATCCGCTGCGGGCCCATGAGGAGCGTCTCCATGTAGCTCGCGGTGTAGCCCTGGTCACGGTCGAAGAGGATGTTCTCGTAGTTCGTCACGTAGCCGGGCTCCCAGGTGAACCGCTCGAAGGCGTCGTTCGCGAGGTACGTGTGGCCGACCCAGTTCGGCGGCATCGCGATGCCGAGGGCGTAGCCGCCCACCCACCAGACCCGCTCCCTCGGGAAGCGCGAGAAGACGTATTCCTCGGCGGTGCGTTGGGCAACGTCGAGCGGGTCGCCGGGTTTGACCACCTCGCGAACCGCCTCGACGCTCCCGGTCGTCTGCTCGAGCACGGCCCGCGCCTCAGGATGATCGCGGCCGATCGCGAACGTGCGACACAGGTCGACGTGGTAGCGGTTCACGACCCCGCACGCGTCCACGTACATGACGTCCCCGATCTCGACCGGGCGCCGCGACGGCGGTGAGTGGGTGCGGCACCACACGTCTGGCCCTGCCGACACCATGGTGCGGATCGCCGACTCCTCGCCACCGTTCGCAGCCATCACGGCGTTCACATGGGCGGCGATCTCAAGCTCGGTGCGGCCTGGCCGCACGAACTCGGCCAACGAGGCAAAGGCGGCGTCGACGATCTGCCCTGCTTGCCGTACGCACTCCTGCTCGGCCACCGACTTGACCAGCCGCACCCGGTCGACGATCCAGTCACCCGCGACAATGGTTGCGGCCTCATGCGCCAGCGCGGCGGCTATCTCATCGACCAGCGGCGCCCCCGGCGACTGCGTCCAGCGCTCGACGCCGATCGTCGCGTCGCGCCAGCCGCGGGCCCGTACCGCGGAGCGGAGGTCGGCCACCGCCGTGGAGTAGTCGTAGAAGACGGCGTCGTCGTAGAGCGCGACCCGTTCGACGAGCGTGCGGTGGCGGTCGTAGTCGACGAAGACCAGACGTTCGTCGTTGGCTGCAAGGATGGCGCCGACCGGCGCGCGTGGCGGGTACCAGATCGACTCGAACCCGGTCAGGTAGCACAGGTTCGGCGGGCTGAGGACGAGCAGGACGTCCACGCCGCGACGCCTCATTTCCTCCCGGACGCGGCGGGCGCGGTCGCGGTACTCCGCGTCGGCGAAGGGGCGCTTGATGTAGTCATCCTGAATGTTTGGTTGGGGGGTCATGTGGCGTGCAAGATGTCACGATTCGCGATTCGGGACACGCTTCAGGCCCGCAGCAGGTCAGCCGGGCGGTCGCCTAGGAGCGTGAACGCGCACACCGTGCGCACGATCAAACCACCGGCGTAGAGCGACTGCTCCGGGTGGCCAGCGAGGATCGCCTGCTGGGCGGCCGACACCATCACGCCTCAATCCGCGGTCGGCGGCTGCACGCTGAGGCCCAGAAAGGAGGGGCCCGCCAGTCAACCATGACGTAGCCGAACGAGACCGTCGCCTGAGCCGCGATCAATGGCAACTCGCGCGAGGCAAGTGGAACTGAGCCCGCGCCGGCTGCCTCACCGCGGGCTCACGAGCTAGGGAGGCCTGGTGCGGATCGCATCCGATCGCTTGGCGCATCCCTAGGTGCCGGCGCGCTCTCGTCCGGCAACTCAGTGCGAGTGGTGAGTTGACTCTCGCCTCCGGGCACCCACGAGCCCAACGTAGGCGGTCACAAGCGCTGCGATGCTGCCGAGCAGTGCTGCCAGCGACCCGATCAGCGCTGCCAGTGCAAATGCGGTGGAGTTGGAATCTGACGCGGGTGGCGCGACACCGGGCCCGGATCCGGTTCCAGACGATGGAGGACCCGCCGGCTGGCCCGAGTCGCCGGCGTAGACAACGGCGGCGAACGCTCCCAACGCGATCGAGGCGCACAGGAGAGCGACCCCGACTCGCCTCAGCGTCTGCCAGCGCGCGCCGGGGTCAGACGGGGTATCGGACTGATCCTCGTGCCTGACGTTGAAGGACACGACCCGGTACCCCCAATACGCGAGCAGTGAGCAGCCGGTCGGCGATCCTGGCCAGCTTGAGCGGGTGACTGCTCGGCGGGCCGCCGTGGCCCACGAGACGGTCGCCGAAACGTTGGTGGGACTCGCCGACCGGCCTGGTCAGGCTATCACGATTGCGCCATTTGGATCATGGCGCGGCTTGAGGACACCAGGCGCAGATCGGGCCTTGGTGTCTCGCGCTGCCGTCAAGCGCAGGGGAACTTCCGAGCTCTGCTCGGTGTCTCCCTCAACCCGCTCGGCTGCCGACGCCGCCGCGTCCTGCCCGTCGCCCGACACCAGCGCCACCAAGTCGCCGTTTCGGTCGGCACTTATCAACGACGACGTACTGGAGGAAGAGGGGCTTGCGCACCTACTCGTAGTCCGGAGGCACCCTCATGTCGCCCTCTCTTCGTTCGCTAACCGCTCAGCGTCGTACGGCTCGAGCTCGACGCTGCTCGATCACCGCGTCGATCGCCCGATAACGCAGCGCCGCCACTCGCTGTTCGGCGTGTCGCGGCCGGCCAGTGGCCCTACTCGGAATAGCCGAGCAGGCAGTGCTCGGACACCTACGCCTCGATCACCGATTCGGCCGGACGAGCGGCGGTGATGGGATCGGCGTGGCGGTGGACGAGTTTGGCTCTGCCGCGAACCGGGCGGCGAATGGCGACGCTGCGACCGCTGGGCGATCGACAAAGCGTTTAGCGCCGCCCTAGACTTCCGGGGATGCCCAGCCTCCGGATCACGCTCGTCAACGGCTCGACGCATGATGTGGCGATCGCAGAGGGCGCTGATCCGGAGCATGAGATCAAGAATTTCCTCGCCGGCGTTGGCGCCTACGAAGGGGACTGGATTGCGGTCGACAATTCCGGCTACGTGAGGCGTGACGCAGTGATCCAGGTTGCGCCGCGCCCAGACTTCCCCATGGCCTCGTAGGACAGCGGCGTCCGCGGGGTCCTGGCCGACGCCGAGTTGATGTGCCTCACCTCTCGGCGCTCGGCTATCCGTCGACGGCCGGGGTGAAACCACCGAGACTAGGTGGCCCGAGTCTGGCGCGCTAGAGTGGCTCGGTGGTCGATGAGGTTCACCGGTTGAGTGATCTGGTCAGCGATGCTCAGAAGCTGATCGAACGCGCGGAGGAGGCACAAGAAGCCTTCAGGGTGGGCGATGTGACTCTGGCAAGCCAAACGGTGAATGGCATGTCGAACCTCGTCGCGCAGATCAAACGCGAGGTGGATGCGCTCCACCGCGAGTTGCCGCCCTCGAGCCCGTCGGCCTAGCGGTGATCCTCTCCGACTGTCCGACGGCGCAAGGGCGGTGATCCGGACGGCGGCACGGACGAGGCGGGCACCTGAACACGATGATGGTTCAGCCGGTCTCGAGACCGTCGCCCCGCTCCGAAACGGGCGGTGGCTCTGCCGCGAACCGGCGGCGAGTGGCTGCGGTGTGAGCAGTGGGCGATCGACGCGCTGCTGGAGATAGGCCGCGGCCCCACCCCGCTAGTCCCTCTGGCCCGTTCGGATGTTCCCTCTCGGGGGTGATGCGGCGCCGGCCGCCCGATGTCACTATGAAAAACCCAGGCATGGTGGGGTCCATGCCTGGTCTCACAGGGGGTCTCAAATGTTCGAGCAGCATCGCGACGCCGCGTCGGAGTCCGAGCCGACTCTGCCGGAGTATGTCGCTGTTCTCATCGTCCTTGGCGCGTTCGTTGTGATCGTACTGAGCCTCGTCGGGATCGTTAGCCTGTAAGCAGGGAGCCGCCCGGGGCCGGTATCGTCGCCTGTTCGGAGTCCGGCCGTGCTCTCCGCAGACTCGGCGGTGTGTGGCTGCAGTGCGAGCATTGGGCGATCGACGCGGTGGAGCAGCGGCGGGCTCGCGCCGGCAGCGGATAGGGCTCGTCAGGAAGACGCCGCTCTTCGGACTGCGAGATCGGCCCGCTAGGGCGTCACGGCTCGAGCTGCCGACCGTTTTCAGTCGTCGCGACTGTCCCTACTGCGTCGTCTCGCAGTAGCAGCGCGGCCTCGAAGCCGGCGGCGGTCGAGCAAATTGGTCAAGTCATCACTGGCGATGGTGGGCTCGATTCTCGCTTACGGAGAGCGCGATCGTCCCGCTCACGATCACCTCCCGCGGAAGGCCGCGGACCGTGATTGTCGCCGTCGTCTCCAGCATCTCGTCGCCCTTCAACTCCCCGGCCGCGAGTTGTTCGCGGACGGTGAGCTCTATCTCCCGCTGGGCGGTCACGCCGAGAGTCTTGAGGAACTTCCGCACCGACATGTTGAAGGTGTCTTCGTCCACTTGTCCCCTCGCACCGTTTCGGATCCGTTTCGCGCTGCTCGACTCCGATTGTATCGGCCCCGACCGGGACGCTTGAACCAGTGGTGACGAGTGAGCTCAGCCCAGCCGCTGCTCGCTCTGCGGTCGCCTCCACCGGCCGCTTCCGGGTCGCTGCTCCGCCGGCCTCGAAACCGTCGCCTGCTCCGAAACCGGCCGCTGGCTCTGCCGCGAACCGGACGGCGAGTGGCGGCGCTGCGAGCATTGGGCGATCGACGCCGTTGGAGCATCGGCGATCTCGGCCTGCCGTCGAGGCCGCCCGCACCGGCCCGCGGCGCGCAGTTGAGCGCTTGCGACGTTCCTGGCCGGAGCCAATGGTTCGGTTGGCGGGTATGTCCTAAATAGGCTTGTCTCAGTCGAAGACCACCGGCGAGATAGGAGGCGGATCGATGACAAAGCACAGGTTGGCGACCCGCGAGGAGTGGCAGGCCGCGCGCGAGGCGCTGCTGGAGCGCGAGAAGGAGTTGACACGCCGCAATGACGAGCTCGCGCGGGAGCGGGAGCAGCTGCCCTGGGTGCCGATCGAGAAGGAGTACAGCTTTGATACCGACGACGGTGCCAAGACGCTCGCGGAGCTCTTCGATGGTCGATCGCAGCTGCTGGTCTACTACTTCATGTTCGGGCCGGAATACGAGGCGGGCTGCTCGGTGTGTTCGTCGAGCGCGGACACCGTCAACGGCGCCGTTCCCCACCTGAACGCGCGCGACGTCACAATCGTCTACGTCTCGCGCGCGCCGCTTGAGAAGCTCCGCGCCTACAAGCGGCGAATGGGCTGGAGCTTCCCCTGGGTTTCGTCGTACGAGAGCGATTTCGGCTTCGATTTCGGCGTCTCGGTGCCGAAAGAGCAAGCGGCCCAGATGGTGGAGGCCGGCGCTCCGCCGGTCATCGAGCGGTTGGCCGCCGAGTGCGGGACAGATCCGGCTGGATACCTGACCGAGCGGCAAGCCCTGCTCGCCTTCGCCATCGAGGACGGAGTCGTCTACCAGACCTACTCCGCGTTCGCGCGCGGCGTCGAGATCATGATGGGCTTCTATGCGCTGCTCGACCGCGCCCCAAAGGGGCGCAACGAGAGCGCCGATTCCGAGTTCTGGATTCGCCGCCACGATGAATACCCGGGTTCGGGAGCCGCTGGATGACCCCTCCGGACTACGAGTAGGCGCGCGAGCCTTCCTGGTGCATCGTCGCGATAAGTGCCCGACCGAAACGGCGCCTTGGGGCGCTGGTGTCGGGCGACGGGCGGAACGCGGCGTCGACGGCAGCCCCGGCGGGTTGAGGGAGGCCAAGCACCATCTCCGAGGATGTGAGCCAGACCTGTGAGACCTGTCCTGATCCTCTACGACTGTCGCGCCCGCAGTGCGGTCCGGAGTAAGGCCAGATAGGAGTCGTGCGCCAATTCCAAGGTTGTCAGCTCGTCGGCCGTGAACCATCCGATGGCGTCGTGCTCCTCGGGAACCAAGTTCGCCGGCGTACCGTGCCAGTCCGTGACTGGCCAGATGTCCATCTCGAACTCGGGCGTGCAAACCCAGTCGAGTGGATGCCGCACCAGCGAGTGCACGGAGACGCCAAGTTCTTCAAGCAGCTCGCGTTTCAGCGCTTCAGTCGAAGTCTCACCGGGTTCGACATGGCCCCCCGGAAGATCCCAGACGTCCGGGTACCACCGCCGATGTGGCGAGCGATGGCACAACAGAATCCGACCGCCCTTGATCATCACGCCAGCCACGATCGCCTCAGCCATCGGCGGATCGTAGATCCGTACCGCGCCCCGCAATCAAGCGACCTACGCCTTTGCGGGCCCCTCACAGCGCTTCAGATCGAGTCTGGCGCGTCCCGACGCCAGCGGGGCGCTCGCCCGTGCAGAGAAGGCCGCCCTAGAGGAGCGACTTCGGGCGGCCTTCTCGAAATCCGCGGCTGCGGAATTCATGGCCTACCAGTCACGCCAGCGCACCCTGCTTCTTCGACGTCGCCCGGTTACCAACGGCGGTGCTCTGCCCCCTGGTACCGGAACGGGTCGCCGTCGACATGGCCGAGGTCGAACGGTTCACCAGGGATGAGGTGAGTGGCTGCGGCGTGGGTGGCGGTTCAAGCGATTCCTCCCACGTGTCCGCCAGCAAGGGTGCGAAGCAGACGAGCGGGATCGGCGAGATGTCGGCAGATGAGTCCGAGAGCCCTGCTGATGCACAATTGAACCACCACCTCGGCCGGGCTAGCATCGGCGTCACCGGCCGCGGCAAGCCTGAAGTGGGCGTGATGCGGCCAACCGACCCAGGAGGGAACGATGGAGACGTACGTCATTCTGCGTCGCGGCGGCTGGCGGACGGCCGAGGATCTGCAGGCGGCTGCCGCTCGTTCGACGGCCGAAGGGGATCGGATGTCCGAGGACGTGCGCTGGATTCGAAGCTACGTCCTCGCTGAGCCGGATGACGGGGGCGTCGGCACTGTGTGCATCTACCAGGCCACTAGCCCGGAGGCGATCCGTCGCCACGCAACTGCGGCCGACCTGCCTGTCGACGAGGTGATCCATGTCGCCGACACCGTGATTGTCCGGCCTGACCCGGTGCCGGCGGACGCCTGAGCCGAGCACCACACAGCTCGCAGGGTCATCGAACTGGGCCACCCGCGCGGCGTCGCTGCGGCCGTCAGTCTGGATCGCCTCCCGCGTCTGTACCGGCAGCAGTTTGAGCGGATCCACCGTAAGCGCTTCGTGGGTGACCACGACCAGCAGCTGCCGCTCACGGCCGTCTCGGGCCAGCATGAACACCCAAGCCCGGCCGTCGACCATCGTCTCGGCGAGGCGTGGCCCTCCGGTGATCTGCCACGGCGTCGGAAGACCGCGATCCGAGACCGCCCAGGAGCCTGTGGACGCATTCATGCCGACCGCCGGCACCGTACACAGATTCCGTCATCGCAAAACCGGCCCCCACACCAGTCGCAGCGCCCTACCCTCCGCGCACGCCGCAACAGGATCTTCGCAACCCCAATCCCGGTGATGACCAACTCGCCCTCGGCTCAACTAGCGCGGCCGCACACCGACCCGTTACGAGCGTGCAAGCACACCGCAAACGAGGAAGGCCATCCTCGTGGTGCGTCGGCAAACGCGGGCAAGGCGCAACGCGCTCACATAACTCCCGCGCTGGTCGGCATCCTCGGCGACCAGGCATCTGGGGAGGGGCCGAGCCGCCACCCGAGGAGTGTTTGCACCCCGCCCCGCCCCGACGGAGGGGGCGGCCGACTCTTCGGGAGGACGACAACCCAGGCGCCTGGGGCGAGACGCGGCTAGCCCGGCTGCGGTTCCGCGCCAGGCCCCTTCGAGACTACGGACGCGATCAGCCGGAGGCTGTCGAGGTGGCGGAAGTAGTGGTGCGTACTCCTCTGGCCGCTCGTCCTACTCGGGGTCGACCTCCACATCCACCGCTAGCCCCCGACCGCCGCGGCTTCCCCGGACGGCGAGAACTTGTCGCTCGAGGAGCTTGCCGACGAAGCGACCCTGGTGGATTGAGCACGTAAGCCGGTTCTGTCCGATTCCGCAAATTTCGCCGACAGGCCGAGCAAACCGCGATTCTTTTAGGCTGAGCGCTCGGAACACCCGCGCTATCAGGAAAATCCCTCCCGATCTAGGTGTTCTGCGAGATTTCGTTGGAGTGATCCTGGTTGTGGCGATAATTGTTCTGGAGTGATGAGTTGTGCCGGATAAGAAGTATGGGTGGCGGCATCAGCAGGCTCGGGAGCGGATGCGGGCGAATGTAGAGGCTGGTCTCGCTGTGTGTGCGCGGTGTGGCAGGCCGATCGTGCCGGGCACGCCGTGGGATGCCGGCCACATCGACGGCGACCCGAACCGCTACCAGGGGCCAGAACACCGGGCTGTAATCGAGGGGCGCGTCCGGGGAAGGCGCGGAACCCGCGGAGTGGGGAGCCGATGCCGCGGCGGTATTCGCGAGAGTGGTAGGCAGGCTTGCGAGTGGCCCCACCGCGCTTGGGAGCTAGGCGGCGCGTACGGTCGCAACGCCGTGCGAGCGAGGCGGAGAGAACCCATACGCCGGGCTAGCAGAGGGTGCGGTAGTTGATATGGCCCGGCGCGGTGGGGCCGCCGACCCAGTTGTGGCCCTCGCCCCATACGAGCATGGGCTGGCCACAGCTGTTCAGGGAGAGGCCCATGTAGTCGCCGTAGGGGAAGAGGAAGCCGTTGGGGCCGGACTGACTCTCGGTGGGCATGAACTGGGAGATCCGCTGGGACGGGCCGGTCCAAGAGGTGCCGGCCGTGGTGGAGGTGCGAAGCCACACGTTCCAGCCATTCTCGTGGTCGATCGGGTCGCCGTTTCGGTCGTCCATCCACGAGGCGTAGACGGTGTCGCCTGGGCCGCCGCGGAGGGTCGGGAACAGGGCATAACACCCTGCTCCCGCACAGCCGGAGGCGGTCCATCGTCGAGGCGCCCGATCATGTTCCATGTCTTGCCGCCGTCGGCGGAGCGGGACAGGTTGATGATCGGCGGCGATCCCCGCTGGGTCGAGTCCTGGCCCTGCTGCCAAGCCAGGTAGAGGTCACCGTTTCCACCCACGGCGATGTCGTCCTGGGGGCCGAAGTAGGCAAACCCGCAGCTGGAGAAGGGGCACTTCGGTCCTTGAACGCTGGTGGCGACGTCGGTGAAGGTCGTCGAGAGCGTACCCGCCTTTGTCTTAGAGACGCGGTAATCGACAGCGGGGACGCCGGTGCAGTTGCTCGACTCGCAGTCGGCCCACGCATACCACACGTTGCCGGCCGCGTCGGCCACGCCGCCCTCGGCGAAGGCGACCACATTCTCGCGCAGCACGTTAGCCTGCACGAACGCGCCGCCGGCATGGGAATGCGAGATGAAGTGGTTGGTGGCCTGCGAGTAGGCCAGGTAGATGTCGTTGCCGCTGATCACCAGCTTGGGGTGATCGCAGTTCTTGCAGTCATGGCTCGTGTTCACCTTCTGCGCAGAGCCGAACGTCGCGCCCTGGTCGGCGGAGCGGGCGAGGATCACGTCGGTGTGGCCGCCCGAGATGCCGTAGCCGAGGAAGCTCACATACACCGCGCCGCCTCCTCCCACCGCCACCTGAGGATCGGCCTGCCGCGGGTACGTGACGCCACCCACTGCGCCGGTGAACACCGTGTGCGGCGCGCCAAACGTCGCCCCACCGTCACTCGACACCGAGATGTAGGTCGAGCCGGGCGACGCCGAGGCGGGATCACACGTCGGATCACCCACGAAATGCGTCCACGCCACATACACATAGCTGCCCGCGGCCGCGAACGCCGGCTCCCAGTCGTCCCCGCCGCAGAACCCGATCCGGACCGGGCCGGTTGGAGCAGCGGACGCGGCCTGGGGAAGGACACCGAGCCCCACCACGACGACCACCGCAACCAGCATCATCCGGCGCATCCGGCGCATCCGTCCCCCCATCGACGACGCCAGCCGAGAATACCGCACCGGCGCCGAGAACGGGAGGCTTACCTTGACATGTTCTCAGGCGGCTCTGATCGCTACGGATCGCGTTCGGCTGCGTCGGAGGCCTCGGCGAAGTCCCGCAACTCGTGGAAGAACCCCGTGACTGGCCCCGGAACAGCCCGTTGGTGGTTAGCGCTTCAACGGCACGCATCGCCGCGCCCGGGTCTCAGTCAAAGCTTGGCGTCGCCGTCTGCCACTACGTATCCAAGGGCGACCATCTGGGCAGCTCGGGTTCTGCCAACGGCTCACCGCATCTGCACCTCGGTCGGAAGCACGGCGACCCCGGCGCACTCATCGGGAGCCCCACCGCGGGCTACGTCGATCACCGCTTCCCCTGATTAGCTGGGGCGACGCGTTTTCGAGGGAATGGCGCTGGTTGGATATGGGAGCCGTGGCCCGCTAATTTTCGAGGTGCGCCCGGTTTGGCGCTGAGGGCGTGGGCTGGGCGCCGAGGCCGTGCCTCGCCTGCTTCGACGGAAGTGGGTATCTGTCGCCTCCCCCTCCTGCGAGCGGCGAGGCACGGCCGACACCCCCGCTTTGAGCTTGCCGAAGCCGACCGCGGTTGTTCGGCCGCCGGAAGCGCGCAAGGCTCGTGGGAGGGGGAGAGCCCTTGCCTCCCGCCTTCCGGCGACGAATAGACGGCGGGTGGCGTCGCGGCGATGGTGAGCAGGAATCCAGTGGTGGCGCCACGCCAGCCCAGCGCGCGAAAGCAGGATCGCTTGACACAGTCGCGACTTGTGGGATGATTCCGGCAGGGTTGGACAGCTAGCCCGCGCCGGGACTCCGCCCGTCGACCGATGGCGGCATACGCAGCTACCCGATCCGCCTGATTGGGTGATCCCGACGCCCCGAAGATCCTCAGGGAAGAGGGACTGATGCTGGCCGGCACCACCGGTCAGTATCGGAGCGGGCGGCCGTGACGCGAGCTGTCGGCTCTCCCTCCGACCGGCGCGCGCCGTCCCATCGGGCGCGCATTCCCGCGATGAGCGCGCGCCCTGGATCGGTTGCGCCCGGTGTTCAGTTGTCGGCGGACAGGCCACGGAGGATCTCGGTCGCGCCCATCAGCGGGCGGCGTCCCGGCGTCATCCAGCAGCGTCAGCAATGTGATAAGCATCGCGCCAATCCACGCGACAGCGACAACCTGCACAACCCACTCGATCATGAACGCCCCTCGCGATCGATCTGGCGGCTAGCGGTCGGAACCCGACCAAGAATCGTTCGTGGATACCCCGACGCCCTGATTCGGGAACACCGCCGAGCTTTCGCGGCTGGGTGCGTGGGTGTGGGCGGCGTTGCTGGTTGTGATGGCGGCGCTGTGGCGGGTGGTCCGCATCGCTACGCTGCATTGCCCAGGCGACGCGATGAAAAACGCCGGCGGAAGAATTTCCGTCCGAAGTACGTTGGGAAGGGATTTCGGGGGCGCGGCCTGCTTCGCGACCATCCCCGCCGCGAGGCTCGGTGACGAGACGGTTTGGGAAACGAGGGCCGGCCGGGCCGCTCACCGGGAGAGCGGAGGCCCGACCGGCCCCGCGGCCTGGCTTTGACCAACGAGGCCCTCGACGTTCCCGCCGTCTTGGACACGGAGGTTCAGGACACCGGGATCGTCTTCTCGGGGTCGATGAACGGCATCGGGACGACCGTGGCCGTGCGTGACCCCCACTCCGACTCCACGTCGAGCCGGGTGCCGATCGCCGCGAGCTGGGTCGGCACCCAGGCGTAGCCGATGTTGCGCTCGAGCCGGGGCGAGTGGCAGGCGGAGGTCACCTTGCCCACGACCGCTCCGTCGTGGCTCACGGGCCACTTGGTGTAGTTGAGGGTCGGGAAGCGCTCGCCATCCATCTCCACGCCCACGATCCGGCGGGTCACGCCCTGCTCGGCGATCCGCCGCAGCGCATCTCGGGCCACGCAGTCGACGTCCAGGTCGACGAGCCGGTCAAGGCCCATCTCGTAGGGGTTGTTGTCGTAGGTCATGTCGGCGCCCCAGTTGAAGATGCCACCCTCGATACGGCGGATGTCGACCGGCCCGGTCGGGCGGATGTCGTACGGCTCTCCGGCGCGCATGATCGCCTCCCACAGCTCGGTGCCCTTCGAGCTGTCGCACAGGTACACCTCGTATCCCACCTCGGACGTCCAACCCGTGCGTGTGACCACGACCGGGATGCCGTCGATGGCCGTCTCGGTGAACCAGTAGTAGCGCAGATCGAGGATCCCGTCGCCGAGCAGGTCGCGCATCACCTCCTTCGAACGCGGCCCCTGCACCTGAAGCGGGTGGACGTCGGCCTCGCGGATCTCGACGTCCATGCTGGCGGTGGCCGCCAGCCCCTTGGCATAGAACAGGGCGTCGCTGGAAGCGAGCGCCAGCCAGAACCGGTTCTCGCCCATCCGCGTCAGCACCGGGTCGTTCAGAATGCCGCCGTCCGGCGCGCACACCAGCACATACTTAGCCTGCCCGACAGCGCACTCGGACAGGTCACGCGGCGTTAAAAGCTGGGTGAACCGGAACCCGTCCGGCCCGGAGATCTCAAGACACCGCTCCACCGCCACATCCCACACCGTGACGTGATTCAACAGGTGCCAATACTCGGCATCCAAGTCGTCGAACCGGATCGGGAACAGCATATGGTTATAGACCGTGTACCCCAGCGGCCCATGCCGCTGCTCAGCCTCGTAGTACGGGCTGCGCCGCAGCCGCGCCCCACACTGAACGAGACCCATGTCGAACATCGCCGCCTGCATCTCTTGACTCCTCCCAGTCGCCTGCCACGCGATGCTACCCGTCGCCGAGCACCAGCCTTGCTCACCCGCTGTGGGGCTGCAATAGGTCGCCGTGCCTCGACTGCCCTCGTCCAGCCCAGTAGGTAGAGCGGACCTAAGCCAAATCAGACACCTGGCCGTCGAAGTCCTCGGCCGTAGTTCGGATCGCTGAGGCACAGAAAGGCACGCCGAGATCGCTCATGACGCGCCGACTCGGAGAGCGGACGCGGCAGGAACAGCGGCTTCTAGTTTCTTGAACGTCCGGCGCGTCCGATCTTGCGCCTCTCGCCGCTGGATGTGACGCCGGTGACGTCGATCCTCCCTGTGGAGGATCGACGATCCCACGTCTGGGCCGTGCGCGGTTCGTGTCGCTGCGGCTGGAGCCTCAGGCCATTGCTGCGCGGCATCGGCTCCCTCTACGGGGCTTCGATCCGAGCTCCAGCATCCGATCAATCTGGTTTGATGTATCGTCCGAGATTATGGAGATGACTCGCCCGCGGCCGCCGACGCTGTTTCGCCTGGCTGGTCACCCGGTTCGGTGGACGCTGGTTCGTGAGCTTGCGAGCAGCGACCGCCGCGTGCGGGAGCTGACCGCCGCCCTTCAGCTGCCGCAGAGCCTCGTCTCCTACCACCTCGGCCAGCTTCGGGCAGCGGGCATGGTGTGCTCGCGTCGAAGCGCCGCCGATGGCCGTGACGCCTACTACCGGCTCGATCTCGCACGCTGCGATGATCTGCTGGCCGAGGCGGGCGGTGCTATGCATCCGGGACTCGCGACGCGTCCGGACACGCTCGCCGCTGCGCCCAGGCAGCGAGTGCTGTTCTTGTGCACGGGAAACAGCGCCCGCTCGCAGATGGCCGAAGCGTTGCTCGAACGGTTGTCCGACCAGGCGGTCAACGCCGACAGCGCGGGCAGTCGTCCCAAGCCGCTACACCCAAGCGCGGTGCGGGTGATGGCCACCCGTGGCATCGACCTCTCCGACCGCTCCTCGAAGCATCTCGACGTGTTCCTCGGCGAGGCGTTCGACTACGTGATCAGCCTATGTGACCGGGTACGGGAGGTGTGCCCCGACTTTCTTGGCGGGCCGCGGACGATCCACTGGAGCATCCCCGACCCGGCTGCAGAACCCGTGGACGAGACCAATCCGGACGCCGCGTTTGAGCGCACCGCGGACGAGCTTGAGACGCGGATCCGGTTCCTACTCGACGAACTCCGAAGCGAAACGTCCGCAATGGAGGTGACCCACGTATGAGCGAGGAGACAGTGAATGTCCGCTACATGGTCGACGACGTCGAGGAGGCCGTCGGCTTCTACACCACCCTGTTCGGATTCGACCTGATCTCAAGCGCCGCGCCTGCATTCGCAGACGTTCGCCGCGGACAGCTTCGGTTGCTTCTCAGCGGGCCGAAGAGCTCGGCGGGGCGGCCGATGTCCGACGGTCGCACCCCCGCCCCTGGCGGGTGGAACCGCATCCACTTCATCGTCGCCGACATCCATGCCGAGGTCGCGCGACTTCGTGAGGCGGGCGTCGAGTTCCGAAACGAGGTCATCACGGGTCCGGGCGGCTCCCAGACCGTGCTGAACGACCCGGCCGGCAACCCGATCGAACTCTTCCAACCTGGCACTGCATAGCCGCACAGCCTGTGACGTCGGCAGCAGCCATGGGATGACAACGGCTTCGCAGCTTCCTTGTTGACGTCTCCGGCGTTCGCCCGACTGCCGGCGGCGTACCGAGTCAAGATGCTGGCGCGGCGAGGCAAGACCTTCCACAGCGCGGCTAGGCCTCCCTATCCACTGGCAGAGAACGGCGGATCATCCGCCGCCCCGACCAGGGCGATCGACGCGGTGGTGGAGGACACCGCTGCAACTTAGTCTTGTGTTCGAGGTGCTCGTCGCGGAGACGGTCTGCCAACATCAGGCCAGCCTCGCCGCGGGTCCGGGTATGCGTTCATCAGGGATGGCTACCCAGGGAAGCGGTGATCAACGTAGCCAGAGGACGGGCTGCCGATGACTGCGCCGGAGTCGCCGTGCTTCTGACTGAGGTGCAGATGCTGCACGCCGTTGGCAGACCCTGAGGAGCCCGAGATGGTCGCCCTTGGATACGTGTTAGCCGGCTGCGGCGCTGAGGTGTGAAAGGTGGAGCGTGCGCAGATCAACGCTGGCGATCGTGGGCAGGTGTCGTGGCCGTCGGCGTCCATCAGGCGGATGGTGGTTCATTCGTCGGCGAGCGCTGCTCCGCGTTGGGCACGGACGAAGGGGTCGGCTTGGCGGGCGGACAGTTCCCGTGGCCAGTCGCGAGGGTAGTCTCCGAGGCTTCGCTGCTCGCCGCCTGGGACGTGCAGCGTGACGGAGATGCGACCGGCCTCAATATGGATGAGGTTGTAGGCGGGGTGTGGGAAGCCGCGGGTGCGCAGTGTGGAGACGGTGCCCGAGTGGATTAGCAGCATGCCGGCCACTGGCCACACGTAGGGGACGTGGCGGTGGCCTCCGAGCACGACGTCAACCTGTGCTTGGCGAAGCAGCGACAGGACGTCGCCGGCGTCCAGGACCTGGTTTCGCTCTCTGCCGGTGCCGGGGATTGGCATCAGGTGGTGGTGGCAGGCGAACACTCGTAGATCGGCTGGGCCGGCGAATCCCTCTTGGATCCAGCCGTAGTGCTCGCGGCCGATCTCGCCCTCGTCCAGGTCGGGTTTGGAGGAGTCCACTGCCACGACCGCCACGTCCAGACCGGCCAGACGCAGTCTGGTGCGAGTGTCGCGGTTGCCGAAGGTGTCCTCGAACCCCAGGTATCCGACATTGCGGGCGTCATGGTTGCCTGGAACGAACACCACCTGGCTACAGGCGATAGCCGACAGCTCATCCTTGGCGATGGGGTATTGGTCGGGATACCCGTCATCGGTGATGTCGCCTGCGACAACCACGAGATCCGGATCGGCGGTGTTGATCTCCGCGATCGCAGTGCGCAACAGTCCCTCCCGGTAGCGCGCTGCGCCGACGTGCACATCCGAAACGTGCGCGATCAACATCGGCGGAGGATGCTCGGCATCGAGCTATCGAAAGGCCAGGTGAGACACGCAACGACTCTATCCACCCACGCGCCGCCCCGCCGCAGGCACCGACCTGGCCGAGTTCCCGGTCAAGTCCAGACTGAGTCAGCCGGCCTGGTGGCTGGTCCGAGGTGCGTGGCTTTCGTAAAGCTGGGTGACGCGGTCTGCGACGTGTCGCCACGAGTAGTTCTGGCGAGCGTGGCGATGGGCGTTCCTTCCGCGCCGGACGCGTTGGGCGTCATCGTCGATGGCGGTGACCATCGCATTGGCGAGCGCGGTTTCGTCATCGGGTGGTACGAGCCAGCCATCGGGCTCGCCGGCGGTGACGTTGATGAAGCTGGGCGGGCCGCCGCTGAGGGTGCCGATCACGGGCAGCTCGCAGGCCATCGCCTCCAGGTAGACCAGGCCGAATGGCTCGTCGGTCGATGGTGCGACGAAACAATCGGCGCAGCTCAGCCCGAGCGGGAGCTCGTCGTGGTCGCGCCACCCGTCGAAGAACACCCCGTCGATATGCTCGCGCGTGACGACCGTATGCGGGTGTTCACCCTCCCACTCGCCCGGCCAGCCGCCCCAGATGACCAGCGGCGCAGGCACCGACATCCGCAGGCGAGCTCGAGCGTAGGCGCGAACCAGCAGCGGAACGCGTTTGAACGCCAGAAAGCGGCCGACGTACATCAAGACCGGTCGCGCCGCGCCGGTCTCGGCATCGAAGAATGCGTCGATCACCTCTGCCTCGGTGTAGCGGATGCTGCCCGGCGTGCAGGTCGCCTCATCCCAGCCCTGCGGCTCGCTCACGAGCCAGCGCAGCCAGTGTGACCGCCGTTGTTCGGGGCTTGGCCGGTGCGGGATGAAGTGGTCGATGTCCACGCCGTTTGGGATCGAATAGACCGTCTCTGGGTCGATCCCGAGCAGCTGCACCGCCCGGCTCTGATCGTGAGGAGAGATCGTGATCGTCGCGACCGCCCGGCCCGCCGCATCGCGCATCCGAGACGCCCACCACGTCAGCATATGGCCCGGTGATCACCGACTCCCCGCGCGCGATGGCGTCGAGCATCTTCAACTCGGTGCCATGCAGGTGCGTCACCACCGGCATCCCCGGAAGCGCCAATGCCGCAGCGTCATGCATCGGCGTCAGGTGATGCAGGTGCAGCAGTCGTGCCTGCGCGATCGCCTCGGACTGGGCGAACAGGCCTGCCCACGCCACCGCCATCCCCTCACCCTGCACAGGAGACACCCACGGGAAGGCGCGATCGGGCACCCCAGCCCGCGCCTCAAACGACGGGTGCATCGGAAACGGCGCATCCATCGGATCCTCGCCCCGCACCCACCGCGCCACCGCATCGTCATACCGCGCCACCACGATGTCCACACCAGCAAACACCGACGCGGCATTCCCCAACGCCCCAATCTCACCCAGCGATCCACACACCAACGTGACAGGCCACCCCAAGACCTGAAGCGCACGCGCCAGATACCCAGCCACCCGCGCCGAGCCACCACGCGGATAGAAGAACAGGCCCATCCCCACCGAATCCCGATCGCCCGCCAAGAAACCAGAATATCGGGCAATTTCTCATCGAGGAGCTCGAACATGAGATCACCACGGGAGACCACTGACCGCCGCGCAGCATCAGCACGAACATCGAACTCATGGCCGAGGCGCAACGCAGGAGCATCGCACTTCTCATCCTCGGCGCCGCAGGAGACGTCGCCTGGCAACCCGGCCAATTCCGCCTTAGTCCGCGTGGCTCACGGCTACCCAGCCGGCGACGCTACGTACGAACCCGTGACCTGTCCGGAGATCACCCGCGACGGATCCGGTCTAATGCCGGGGCATGCTTGTAACGAACCGCGCGAAGTGGTACGGTCGCGCTTCCGAAGGGCTGCGATGGGCTCACCGATTCGCCACCTCATCGGTTGCGCTGTGGTCGCGGTGGTTTTCCTGGCCGCGGCGGGGCCTGTGCAGGCCGCCACCCAGATCGCCGTCAAGGCGTCTCCCGCCTTCGAGCAGGTGCCGGGAGCGGGCGGTGGGACGTATTTCGCTTGGACGCGGGGCCGCCGGGCGAGGCTGCTTATCCAGAGCGGCCCTGGCCAGCCGGCTTTCCAGGTAAACGGCAGCCGCAGCCATGCGTTCTCGGGCAGCATCGATGGCACGACGTTCGTGTATCAGTTGGCCCGCGGGGGCGACTCCGACATCAGGGTGTTGGACGTCGTCTCTCACATGAGATCGGCTCCGACGGGGATCAACACGCGTCGGTGGGAGTGGCATCCGACTGTCTCCGGGGACTGGATCCTTTTTGGGCGGCAGGCGGTCGACCGGAACCGGTGGCGTGTACTTCTGCACAACACGTCGACCGACCGGACGATCACGCTCGCTGACGTCCAGGGCAAGACGACGCGCGCAGACCCCGGCCAGGTGTCGGGCGACTTCGCCGTCTGGGATCGGTGCGCACATCACGTCTGCAATGTCTACCGCTACCAGATCTCGACGGGCCAGACGACACGGATCCCCAACACGCTCACCGGCCAGATCCAGTACTTCCCGTCTGTCACGAACACCGGCGTGGTGTACTTCGCCCACTCGGGCGACGGCTGCGGTCGACATGTGAAGCTGGTCGAGTGGGTCGAGGGCCAGCCCCTGAACATCGTGGTCGAGTTCGGGCCGGGCCGCGACCTCACCTCGACGACACAGACCGTGCCCGACCAGGTCACGGGCACGGACGTCTACTTCGACAAGTACACCTGCCGCACGGCGGCGGGCGACATCTACAAGATCGTCGTCCCATAGCCGCGCAACAGCGCCGGCGGCGTGATCAGATCGACGCGGATCACGTGCTCGATCTCGTCGATGTCGAGGTTGTGAAAGCGGCGCTGCAGCTCGACTGCAGGTTGTTGACCAGGAAGTCGACGCTCGACTGCTCCGACGTGGCTGCGGCCCTCCGCGCTTTAACGGGCGGGCGCTGCCGTGCGGATGTGCGTCGGCCAGGCGGCCGACCGGGACGCCGCCCGTGCGGCGGGCATCGACGCCGACCGCGGCAGCATGCTGCTCGAGCTGTCAGCCGCGAGGCGGAGCTCGACGAGGTGACCGACGTGCTGCTGTTCTCGAAGCGACGACTTTAACGCCATCGCGGCGACCGAGCTACGCAAGATCCTCGGCCACGACCACGTGCTCCGCGTCGCGCCCGACCCGGAAGGAGCCGATCTACTTCCGCTGCCGGTCGATGCCAGATTTCGTCGGAAGTGAAGAGCTCACGTTCGCGGAGGTTCCCGCCGCCAGCAGCGGCCGAAGACCTGCCGCTGCTGGTCGTGTCGCCCTCCGGACGCATCGGCACCCGGACCTCTCGCGCCGGGAGGGGTTGTCCTGGTGCTACGGGCCCAGCCCGGTTCCCGCGAAGACGCTCGCACGACGACCATTAGCTGAGAGGGGGCGCGGTGACGGCGCCGATTGCCTGAGGCGAAGGTGGCCGGTGTCGTAGAGTCGCAGCAGCATGTCGCACGTCAAGGTCACCGTCCGGAGCGACGCCGGCGCAACGGGGCTTGTGGCCGGAGTCATCGCGCCGTTCGCGACAGCGGCGGGCATTCCCGACGCGGACTCCCGGCGCCTGCGGGCGGTAGTCGAGGCGCTCGTCCGCTTTACCCTCGACCACGCATATCCGGACGACCCGTGGGGCGAGATCGAGGTGACGCTGGAGGCGGGCGCCGGGGTCACGTCCATCGACGTCCACGACTGGGGGCTGCCGCTCACCTCCGTGGGCGGCACGGCCGGGCCGCTCCCGGCGCCGCTGGCATCGCTGGCAGGGGACGCCGACGACCTGCGCCTGATCAACCTCGGCGGCGAGGGTAAGCGGCTGACGGCGCACGTTCGGACCGCCACCGCCCACCCGGTGGCCGATCCGCCGCCGGCGCGAAACGAGCGCGTCTACCACTCTGCTGCCGCCGACCTCCGCGACGCCATCCACATTCGAGAGGCCGGCGTGGAAGACGCCGAGGGGATCGCTCGGCTCCTGTACGAGAACTACCACCTCAGCTACGTGCACCCCGACTTCTACCGGCCGCGCTTCCTCGCCGCCGAGGTGGCGGACGGTCGGCTGCGGTCGACCATCGCCGTCCACGACGGGCGCGTGATCGGCCACCATGCGATCTTGACCACCGGCGATGCGCCGGCGGCTGAGACGGGCGCGGCAGTCGTCCACTCGGCGTACCGGGGCCTCGGCGTCTTCGGCCGGATGTTCCCGCACACCGTCGTCCGCGCCCGCAAGCTCGGCCTGGCCGCGATCTACGGCGACGCCGTCACCATGCACCCCTTCAGCCAGCGTGCCGAGCACGCCTACGGCTACCGGCCCTCGGCGCTCATGCTGGGGATGGTCCCGGCCGCGGTGACGATGCGAAGCGTCGAGGCCCGCCATCCCGACCGCCGCACCGCCGTCGTCCGCTCCTACCTGCTCTTCGACCGAGCGCGGCGCCCGGTCACGCTCCCCGCGGCGTACGAGACGCCGCTCGCCGGCCTGTACCAAGACCTTGATCTGGAGCGGACAGCCCCGGTCGTGCCGGACGCCGATGGCGACGCCGTGACATGCGAGAACGACTCGGCGCGCGGCCTGGCCTTTCTCCGTGTCCGCCGTTGGCATCCCGGGGCGGCGGCGGACCTCGTTCGCACGGTGCGGCACCTGCTCTCACGCCACGCCGACCTGCTCTACGCCGATGTCGATCTGCACGCCGTCGGCCAGCCCGACGCCGCCGTCTCGTGCCTGAACGAGCACGGCTTCTTCCTTGCTGGACTCGTCCTGCACGGCCCCGATGGCCACGACCACCTGCGACTCCAGCGGCTGAACTGCGAGAACGTCGAGCTGAAGGCGATCGTCTGCGACTCGCCGACCTCCGAGCGCCTCAAGCAGCACGTGCTGGAGGACCGGGTGCGAGTGGAACGGTCGTCGTCCTGACCGGAGGCCGCGCCGGCCACCACGGGATCCGCCCTCGGCAACCGATGGCGTCGGCGGGACGGCGCGGGCCGCGCCACGATTTCGCCCCACAAGGCCTTCGGGGTGCCGGTTGGCTGCCAATCAGAATGCCACTCGCACTCCCGAATCCCTCTCCCAGACTCAACCCCGCCTGAACCTCAGAACGTGCGCGGCACCCTGGGCGGCGCACGCACAGACCACGGAAGACGTCCTCCTCTCGTCAAACATCGCCGTCGCGGCGGTCGAGCTCGCGGAATCCGTGCCGCAAGTACAGCGGAAATCCGGGTAGCGTCGCCAGCAGCGAGCGCGTCGAGAAGCCTTCCGCCTTGGCGGCGGTCTCCGCGTGTTGGAGGATGGCGGTGCCCAGTCCGCGGCGGGTCCACTCGGCGTGAACGAACATGGCTCGGATGGGGGCCGGTTCGGTGCGCGGGTCAAGCAGAGGATCGTCGTCGGCGTGCACGACGGTGGAGGAATGCGGGTTTCCGCGTGGTTGTGAGGTGCTAGCGGTTCCCGGACGCAAGGCGAGATCGCCGGGGGCCAGCGTGTCGCGATGTCGCTCGTAGCGACCAACCCCCCACATCCTCGCCCGGAGAAGGCCAGTGGCCCGTTGTCGGACGCCATCGGAGAAGTTGAACAGATAATGCGCCATCCGCGGAATGTACCGGCGAACAAACAGCGCACGCCTCGAAATCGGGGAGGGATTTCCTGACAGCGCGGGTATCAGGCGGCCCGAAATAGAAAAAACGGGTTCGTTCGGCTTGTCCGCGTCTCGGTCGAACGGCCAGTTCGAGCTGCCAGACGGGGATACCGCCGGTCTCGGAGCCGCAGATGATCGAGCGGGCGCCGCCCACTGTAGGTGATGATCCTGCGCGGTACGAGGGCCGTCGTGCACGCGTTCCTCGCGCCGGTGATAGGTGCAGCGCCTGCGACGGTTCTTGAGTCCTGACCCACGCATGCCGATACGCCCGCAATGAACCTGGAAACGCTCACCAACGCGGAGCTGCTCGCACTCTCTGGCGGCGCGCTGGCCGAGCTGCGCCGGCGCGGCGTCGTACGCACGGCGAACGCGCCTGCCGGCGACCTCGCCGAGCGTCTGGTTGCAGACGCGATGGGTGGCGAGCTGGCCACCAACGCGCAGAAGAGCTGGGACGTGCTCGTGCGCGCCTCCGCCGCCGATACCCCCGCACAGCGCGTGCAGGTTAAGGCGCGCGTCGTCACCGATCCTGCAAACGCAGGCCAGCGTCAGGTATCCGCCTTCCGGTCGTGGGACTGCGAGTCCGTGATGTTCGTGCTTTTCGACCCTCTATACCGGGTGCGCGGGGCTGCGCTGGTACCGACCGAGCTTGTGCGCCAGCGTGCCACGTACGTGACCTTCACTGCTTCTGATCGGGTGTTCGCGAACGATGCGATGCTCACGCTTGGCGAGAATTGGACGGAACGGCTGCAGAACGCTGGGTTGTGGGCCGAGACGCGCGACCCGCAAGATCACCGGGTACTCCACCGTCCTAGGAACACATCGGCCCCAACGCCCGCAGGTGGCGCGCTTTCCGTAGCCGTGATCAATGCCGCCGACCAGATCGTCGAGGTCACCGAGCACGACGCGGACCGTGAGGTCATTATGCGCACGTACGGCGCCTGGGACGAGACCAGCAGGGATGAGTGCGGCTGAGCGAGCGACGGGGAAGCAACAGCCCAGGCGACTCGGCGAGCGGACGGTGTCACGGGACTTCGTCTCCTCGCTCGGCATCATCCGCCTGATTCCGGTGGAGGCATCATGCTGCCCGCGCCCCGCTCGCCCTCACGGTTCGTCCGTCACCGGCGTCCCGTAGACCCGCATCGTCTCACGCCCCTAAGCATCGTACTCCACGATCTCGCGGGTCCGTCCTTGGGGATCAATACTAGGCGGCAGCACGCTCCGACCCCGCTCTCGTCAGCTAGCCCCTGCTCCCGGCGCGTCGTCCACGGTTCGTCGCTCATCAGCGCGCCCACTGTCGGGCAGATCCGACCCGGGGATCGCGCCCGACACTCCCGGCCCGATCATCGGCAATCCACGCCGAAGCTCACGATCATCCGCGCTGGGTAGGCGACAACCGCCTAGCCATGCGGGTCTGGTTTGATTCCTAGCTCGCAGGGGTTTTCCGCGGCACGGCACAAATACGGCACAGCCGGATCGCGGGGCGGCTCGGAAGAACCCGAGCCGCCCCGGTCAGACAGATGGTGCTAGGTAGGGAGGGTGAACTTGGCGGCGGGGACGAGTTCGGCCCAGTCGGTGCATGGCCCGTCGCGGTTGAAGTCGCCTGTGACGAACGGTGCGCCGCACGTGTTACCACCAACGCGGGTGTCCCAGAAGATCGACTGCTCGACGCGGTTGAGCCCCGTTGTCGCCTTCGGGCTGAGGCCGACGTTCAGCGAGTCCTGGGGGTGCCCCGACCCGCCAAGCGGACTTGGGCCGCTCGTGCTGGTGTTGTAGGAGACGCCCCAGACAACCACGGCCGGGAGCTTCGTGTTCGTCGGCAGGTGGAACACGATGTTCTGGTCAAGCCCGTGATGGCACTGACCATCCGACCCCCGGAACATCGTCGGCTGGCCGCCCTCAAGCGGGCAGCCCGGATCAGACGATGGCCGGAACTTGATGTTGAACGTCTTTGTGACCTTGACGATCTGCGCGCCGGGTCGTACCTCGCCCGTGGAATGGTCAGCGATGCTGTGCTTGTAGAGGGTGAGGGTGATCGGGGTCGGGAACGTCGGTGTCCCGGTCGTAACGCAGTCACCGGCGTTCCAGGTTCCGGTCTCGCAGGTCCACGAGACCATCGTGACCGACACCTTCGCGACCGTCGATGCCTTGGTCAGGATCACCTCGTTCCCGAACTGGTTGAACTGTGTCGCCTCAGCGCCCTCCGACGGCACCGAAACGACGCCGCTCGCGGGAAGGCTGTTGTAGACGAACTGGTCGGTCGCCGCCCCAGCCGGCGAGACACCGACAAGCAAGCAAGCGACCATCGCCAGCACGGGAGGAAGAAGCCTACGCATGTTGCCCCCTTTGCTATAGCCCTGGCACCGAGCGGTGCGCTCCCCCTTCTGTCGCAACCCGGCCCGGCGCGAACGTCGCAGATTGTACGCCAAATCACGAAGCATTGCTCGAATTTGCGCGGCGGCTCTCGCCCGCTACGGCAACGGCTAGTCGGCCAATCGCTCGTCCGCCTCACTCACTGCAGCGGCGCGTCGTCGGGCGGTGTCTGCGGCTCGGCGAGACCGGCGACGATCTGGCCGCTGTGGCAGACGGCCGCCCACGCCATCTCGCCGCGCTCGGCGTCACCGTCAGCGACGATACGGACGGCGGCCAGCAATCGGCGGTCATAAGGTGGAACGCTGCCTCTACGAGCTGGACAGGACCGACGTGCTGTCGCTATCCGATCCGGTACGTGGGCGAGACGGCAGCGAGTGCGTGCCCGCCGAACTCGGGAGCATGTTGGAGGCGGTGCCGACGTCCAGGGATGACCCGGTGACCGCAGCCCTCAGCGGCGACCGCACCCGAGTAGTGCGTGACGCCATCGAGTCGCTGTCGGAACAGGAGAGGATGGTCTTGTTCCTCATCCACGCTGAAGGGCTCACTGGGTCCGAAACTGGCTCTCTGATCGGAGTGACTGAATCTCGTGTGTCTCAGATCCTGTCTGGAACTCGGCGGAAGCTTAGACGTTACTTGGACGGTCAGACGCCGGCGACCTGCTCGACTTCGCCGCGTAGCATTCAGATACCATCCCAAACGTCCGCAGCCCGGTGGCTCGTGGCTCGATCGACTGTCCGGCGAACCCTCGGTTGCCGATCCGTCCTTCGCCGATCGCGGGCCGGCAATGTGCGACCGAATCGTGCCCCGCGCTCCCTGGCGGCACGCGGCAATCTATTGGCCTAGCGCGTTAGCGGGACGCAGGGCCGTAGGTGTCCGTGACGCCCGACTCCGCAAGATGTCGGAGATGCAGCCCGGGGCGACCGCTGCAATACCTCGCGAATCGGAATCCTTCTAGTCCCGTCAGACGCCCATACATCTCGAGTTGAGTTTCGGCGAGTTGAGTGAGACGGTAACCGGACGGCAACCGCTCGATATAGTTGTACTGGAGTGCAAGCAAGAGATTCCGGCGGGCGGTGCTTTCGGCACAGCCGAACCACTCACAGATTGCTGCGATAAGGTCGCCGTACCGCCAGTCACGTCGTTGCATACGCGTTAGGAGATCATGCCGATCGACGCGCCGGTAGCGCTGTGTTGCGTCGTGCACGACGGCAAGGATTGGGGCGCCGGCCTCGTCTCGAAAGGCGTCTCGGGATTGGGGTTGGGGCAAGGACGAGCATGGCGCGATAGTGGCGTGCAAAATCGGGGTCAGGCACCAATCTTGCAGGGCGCACCCCGGCGGTGAGCGACTGTCGGCGGCGTGTCGGCGCGCTATGAGGTCGCGGATGCGCCGATGTGTCGGAACTGCACGCGAATCGCTGCGAACCTCGTCCGAGCCGACGACTTGTAGCTGGCGACACCTCGCCGCTCCAACAGGTCGCCGCGCCTCGCTCCCACCGCCCCGGGCGGCTCGTCTCACAGCCACAGCCGGGCGACCTGATCCTCTTCGCCACGCGCCACGTCGCATCGTCCAGTCGGTCAACCCGGACGGATCGCTCACAACCGTCGCCGGCAACGCCTCGAACGCCGTCTCGGTCGAGCACCACTCGCCGAGCGAGGCGGCCGGCTTCGTGCGCCTCTAGTCCAGGCAGGCGTCGCAGATCGCCGTGACGTGGCGGATGTCGGTGCCGCAGCAGCCTCCGGCGACCGCAAGGTTCGGCAGCAGCCCGCGCAGGGCGGCGTAGCGGGCCGCGAGATCGGCCGGATTGCCGTCGTCCAGCTCCTCGGCTGAGTCGAGCTCCACGTGGCTGAGCGTCGATGCGTTCGCGCGAAGGCCGCCGATCCGATCGCGCCAGGCGCCGCCCTCGGCGAGCACGTCTGCGAAGTGCACCGGATGGGCGCAGTTGATCATGAACTGCGCCGCGCCTCCGGCGGTCTCGTGGTCGACCTGCTCGATCGCATCGCCCAGGGCCTGCCCGCTCGGAAGCCGGCCGTCCGTCTCAAGGGTGAAGCCGATCGTGACCGGCAGCGACACCGAGCGAGCGGCGCGGACGATCCCGACCGCCTCCGCGGCGTCGGTGAGGGTGAGCGCCGCCACCCGGTCGACCGGCGAGTCGGCGAACGCGCGGAGCTGCGCCGAGTGATAGGCCTGGGCCTCGTCCGCCGACATCATGCCGCCCGGCGCGTAGCCGTCACCGCGCGGGCCGACCAGGGCCTCGACCACAATGGCCGGGCTGTCGGCAGGGCGCGACGACCGAACCTCGTCGACGAACGCCACCGACCGCCGGTTCACGTCTGCGAGCGCGTCGGCGTCGTACCCGAGCCTCGCACCCCAGTCCGGGTTCGCCCGCCACGTCGGGGCGTCGAGGAGGAAGGGCGCGCCGCGGTCGCGAGCGAGATCGAGGAACGGCCGGTAGTAGGCGCGAAGCGCGTCGCGCCCGGCCTCCGTGTCGACGAGCGGGAAGGCCGCGAAGCACGGCAGGTCGATGCCCTGGTGGTGCAGCAGCACCGTCTCCATCCCTCCGTCCGTCAGCGAGAGCACGGCCGGGAGTTAAGCACGACGGTCAGTCGGCGTGCACCGCCGACCGCAGGCGGTCGAGCCGCGCCGCCGTCAGGTCGATCCAGCGCAGGTCGGCCTCGAGGTGGAAGAGGGCGTGGTCGCTCAGGAGCTGGTCGACCGTGTCGCCGGTCCGCTTCAGCTCGGTCAGCTCCCGCATCCGAGCCATGTGCCGCGCCCGCTGGGCGTCGAGGGTGGCGGCGGGGTCTCGATCGAGCAGGAGCGCGAGGACGATCTTGGCGAAGAGCGTCGAGTGCAGATACGGCTCCGGTGCCTCGGTCTCGCGGAGCCAGCGCTCGAGCTCGGTCGCGCCGTCCTCGGTGATCACGTAGCGCTTGCGGTCGGGGCCCTGGCCCGGCTCCTCGGCGTCGAGGATCACGAAGCCGTCGCGCTGGAGGCGCGCCAGGGTCGCGTAGATCTGGCCGTATCGCAGCGGCCGGGCGTGGGCGAACCGGGCGTCGTAGGCGCGCTTCAGGTCGTAGCCGTGACGCGGGCCGGTTCGAAGCAGGCCGAGCATCGTGTGCGGGACGCTCACCGCTACTCCGTCCGCAGGTTGTCGGCCCGGATCGCACGACCGAGCACCGGGAGGCCGAGGGCCAGGACGAGAGCACCGACGACGGCTGCGGCCGCGAGCAGCTCGCCGAGCGCGAGCCAGGGGACGACGAGGCCGATGCCCCGGACGCGCAGCAGCGTGGCGGTCACCAGCACGCCGACCACACAGCTCGCGACCGACGCGACGGCGAGCGGCACGAGGACCTCGAGCGCCGCGGCCGAGCGGAGCGTGCCGGGCCGCGTGCCGGCGGCGGCGAGCATCGCGAGCTCGCGGCGGCGCTCGAGGACGCCCTCGATCATCATCACGACCAGGCTGCATCCGGCGATCGACAGCATGAGCGCCACGACGAGCTCGGCCTGGCGGCGAAGCGGATCCGCGGCCGTCGAGGACACCGTGTCGGGCGCCGCCGTCTCGACGAACCCCATGAGGCCGCTCGCCGTCTGCGCCGCCCGGATCCGCTGGGCCGTGGCGAGGCTCCCGCCGGTATCGAGGTACCACGCGGTGGGGTGCCGGGGCGGCCTCATCACGCTGGGCGGAACGACCGCACCCGCCAATCCGTTCGGAAGGAAGCCGCTTACAGTGGTGTGGACACCGGCAATCGAGATGTGGTCGCCCATCCTGACAGGGCCGACGTGGCTCGTGCGGTCGACGAGCACACCGCGGCCAGGGCATTGGAGCCTCTGGTGCAGCACACGACTTGCCTCCGCGCAGCCTGCGAAGAGCACATCACGCGAAAACCCGTCGCCGACGAGGGTCGCCGCAGGCGCCACCGACCGCACCCCGGGAAGCGCAGCCAGGTGCGCGGCCAGCGCGTCTGCCTGCGCCGGGGGAGCGCCGTTCCGATAGACCTGGACGTCGGCGTCGACCGGCGCCGGCTCGACGGAGGTCGTGACGTGATCGCCGGCCGCAGCCCACCGATCGTGCGACGGCAGGTACACGAGCACGGCGGTGGCGGCAAACACGCCGAGAACGGCGCCGCCGACGGCTCGAAAGGCCGTCGCGGGCGAGGCCTGGAGGCGCCGCCCCGCGATCAGGGCGCCGGGACGGCGAGCGCCGCCGGCAACCGCCGACGCGAGGGCGCCGACGAGCCATGGCCCGGCGATGACGATCCCGAGAATGACGCCTGCGAAACCGACTCCAAGCGCTGCGAGCTTCCCGTCCTCGGTCAGCCGGTCACCCATCTGAACGGCCACAGCAAGCTCGGCCCATGCGACCGCGAGCGGGATCAGCCGGCGGGCCGACGGCCTGCCGGGCACCTGGCGGCGGCGGACGCCGAGCGGCGTCACGGCGACTCGCCGCATCGAGCCGAGCGCGGCCGCTGCGGCGAGCACGGGGGTCGCCATCAGGACGAGGCCGACTTGCCACAGCGGCGGCGACAGGTCTGCCGGGAACGTCGAATACCCGGCGACGGCGACGTCAGCGGCCCGAGTCCGAAGCAGGAGGGCAAGCGCGAGCCCCGCGAGCCCTCCGACGACCGCAGCAGCTGCCGCTTCGGTCGCCGCGGCGAGCGCGACCTGCCGCGGCGTCGCCCCCACGAGCCGCATCGCGGCGAACCGTCGCTCGCGCATCGTCGCGCCGATGCGGGTGCTTGCGGCGACGAAGACCGCGATCGGGATCAGGATCGCGAGCGCGGCGAGCAGGTAGACGAGGCGGCGGTTGAACGTGTTGCCGGCCTGGGACTCGGAGGGCGGCTGCGCGGCTGCCCAGTCGGTGACCCGCGTCGCGCCCGCCAGCCGGTCCGGCGCCATGCCGACCATCGCGACCAGTTCGTCCGGGTCGTGGAGAACCGCTCGCCCGAGCGTGCCGTCGATGCGGCCCGGGAACCGCAGCCGGTAGACGCGGCCCCTGTCGGACTCGAGCAGCCGACCGAGTGCGGGCGACACGAAGACCTCGCCGGGAGCGGGCGTCCGCGCTGCTCCGAGCGGACGTGGCGCCCCGGGGCCGGCCGCCGCGACCTCGACGACCTCCAGCCGTCGCCCCCCGATCTCGCTCGGGCTCGTCTGGAAGGCGGCCCACAGGAGCGCCGGACGATGGTCGGAGGGCGGCGCGCCGACCGGCCCCTGGCGTTCCACCACGCGCGCGTCGGCGCGGTCGCGGGCGGGGCCGATCGCGAGCGCGCCCAGCAGGAACACGGTGCCCGCCGCCACGCCGGCGACGATCAGGAGCAGCCGGATGGCCGCACGCCGCCCGCCGCCGACCATCAGCGAGAGGCTGAGCCCGATCACGCCGCGACCGGCGACGTGACGATCCGGCCGTCGCGTACGGTGACGTCGCGCCGTGCGTAGGCCGCGACGCGCGGATCGTGAGTGACGATGACGACGCCCGTGCCCTCGTCGCCGGCGAGGCGCACCAGGAGATCCATCACGTGCTCGCCGGAGAGGGAGTCGAGCGACCCCGTCGGCTCGTCCGCGAAGACGACCTGCGGCCGGTGCACGAGGGCGCGCGCGACGGCCACCCGCTGGCCCTCGCCGCCCGAGAGCTCGCCGGGCCGCTTCCGGGCGGCCTCACGGAGGTCGAGCAGCGCGAGCCAGCGCCGCGCCTCGGCGAGCGCCGGCCGCCGCCCGGCGCCGCCGAGCATCATCGGCAGGGCGATGTTCTCGGCAGCGGTCAGCTCGGGCACGAGCTGACCGAACTGGAACACGAAGCCGAACGACGTTCGCCGGAGCCGACTGCGCTCCGCCTCGCCGAGCGAGTCGATGCGGCGGCCCTCGAACGCGACCTCGCCGCCGTCGGGGCGCAGGATCCCGGCGGCGCAGTGAAGGAGCGTCGACTTCCCCGAGCCGCTCGGCCCGACCACCGCAACCACCTCGCCAGCGCCGACCTCGAGGCATGCCCCGTCCAGCGCGACCGTCCGCCCGAACTGCTTTCGAATGTCCGTGGCCCTCAGCACTCTGGCACGACTATACACTCAGGGTATAGATGATGCAAGGGCGCGCAATATCATCGCTCGGTGCTATCGCTCCCGATCGTCACGCCGCGCCTCAAGATCAGGCCGTTCGTCCCCGGCGACGCCGAGCCGATGATGGCCGTCTACGGCGACCCGGACGTGATGCGCTACATCCCGGGCGGGCCCCTGCCGGATGTCGACGCGGTCCGGGCGATCATGGACGAGCAGATCCTCGCGCAGGCCGAGCGCGGCTACGCCTACTACGCGGTCGAGGTCATCGCCGACGGCTCGGTCGTCGGCGACGCCGGCTTCGGCCTCTTCGAGCCGACGGGCGACGTCGAGCTCGGCTACACGTTCGCCCGGCGTGCCTGGGGGGTGGGCTATGCGACCGAGGCGGCGGCCGCGTGCCTCGCAGCCGCGCTGGCGGGCCTCGACGTGCCGCACGTCATCGCCGTGGCCGAGGTCGAGAACGTCGCCTCGCACCGGGTCGCCGAGAGCATCGGCATGCGCCGCGACGGCGAGATCGACGCCCACGGGCGACCCCACGTCCTGTTCGTCGGCGAGCGCCCTTAACGCAGTTCTGGCCCGGCCCCCCGAAGGGAGGGCCCGGCCCCGGTGGTTCGGGCCTGGACTAGCCGCGCAGGAGCGTGAGGATGCTCTGCGGGAGCTGGCTGCTATGTGATCGACTGTAACGTCTACATGGCAGTCGCGTTGAAAGGCGGGAAGACCATCGACTTCTACAACTGCGACGGCTACAACGGCGACTGCTTCAGTGTCACCGGTGGCTGCCTTTCTCCCACATACAGCTGCGTCACCGGCCAGCCGCACCGCATGGCAGTCGACTCATCGCGCAGCACCGATGCAAACCGGACATCATGCCCGGAGCGCTGATTCGTTCCTTGGGGATCACAGCGGGGACCGCGCCAAGCGAGTGAGGGCGAGGCGGTTCTGTCTCCGGGCCGCTCGAGCGCGACGCTGTTCCATCACGGCGTCGATCGCCCAATGCTCGCAGCGCCGCGACTCGCTCGTCGGCGCCTCTCGGCAGAGCCAGCGCCCGGTTTCTGGGCAGGGCGACGGTCTCGAGGCCGGCGGAGCAGCGGCCTGGAAGCGGGCAGTTGGCAGGAGGGGGAGGCGGGCACCCGCCCCGAGCTACTGGCCTTTCCGACGGCCTTCCGGCGCGTCCGTGGCGCTCGTACGATGGTGATATGCCTCCCCGGCGACGGATTATCGACATCCAGGAGTCCCAATGTCATGGCTGCGGGTCGCCGTTGACCTGGGTGGCCGTATCGGATGTGCTGGTTGGCTCAACCAGCGGGGTCGCCTCTGATCGGGAGGCATCAGCTTCACCAGCCCACTCCTGGGAGACCGCATGCGGCGTGTGCGGGCAGACCTACATGACGGCTGCGGCGGAATGAGCGGGAGCGGCACGAGCGGGAGCGAGCGCGGGAGCTGCTCAAGCGCAGAGCGGCGTAGGCGGTCCCCCAGCTTTCGGCCTTCCGGTGGCTAGGTGGTTCGTTCGATGGTGACGCTGATCCGTTCGGCGCCGCGGCTTAGCTCGCAGACCCAGCGCTTGCCGTAGTCGGCGGCGCCTTCGCATTCTTGGGTGTAGCCGTGTACCTCGAGTTCCAGGATCCGTCCCCAGTAGTCGTCCCACGCGGGCACGGACTCAGGGTGATCTCGAGACTCGTGCTCGTCGGGGAGATCACCCTGGGTCGTGACGGCCCACATCGCTGAATCATCGCCGCGACCGGCGGGGGGAGCATCCGAGAATCCGCGGTAACGGATTGCGGGGATACCGCGAAGTGGGGATGGTCGCTGCCGCGAAGTGGGGATGGTCGCTAGTTTGTGGCGTTGGTAGCCTCGCGCCTCTACTCCTCGGTGGCGGCTGGGTGCCCTCCCCAGATGCCTGGTCGCCAAGGATGCTGCGCCTCGCCCCGCGTTGCCACGCCCCAACGCGCTCACATAGACCGTACCTGCGCGGTGGTCGGGGCGAGGCGCGGCGAACCACCAGACGAGTCCGTTCAACAGCGTGCGGGCACAACGAAGGGTCAGGTGCATGTGGATACGCGAGGCTGGTACGTGCTTGTGACCTCCCGCAGCGGCAAGAGCGTCTTTGCCAGGCTCGGGCCGTATCCGACTTGGGAGCTCGCAGAACGGAAAGCCCGCAACTCGCGCCTTGTTCATTACCGGGTCGAGTCCGTCATCACGTCCAGCGCGCGCCGCCAGGTAGCCGTTCGCAACTAGGAGGGCAGCAGATGCCTTACCGCCACTGGTTCGTCGTGCTGACCGTGGATGGCGTCGAAAGCCGCCACGGCCCCTACCCCACCCGAAGGACTGCCGAACGCAAGTCCGAGCAGCACCACAAGAACGCTCCCAGCGCCGCCGTAAAGTTGGTCTACGACCACAGGGCTCCTCGCGGACACCGAAGCAGAAACTAACGCGCAGCTCCGCGTCCGATGCTGGAGGCCCGCGCGACCTATGTCACGCTCGCCGGCGCTCCATCACCGCGTCGATCGCCCAGTGTTCACACGTCCGCCACTCTCCGCCGGGTTCGCGGCAGGAGCCATCGGCCTGTTTCGGAGCAAGCGACGGTTTCGAGTCCGGCGGAGCAGCGACCGGCTAGGGGGCGGTGGAGGCGACCGCAGAGCGAGCAGCGGCTCGGCGCGTGGACGTCGTGCATGCGAAGCGTTGGGGCAGGGCGGTGCGCCTGGCGACGGCTGGGAGGCTCACGGTCGGCGGTGGGAACGGCCGTCCTCGTAGCACTGCGCCCGCCTCAAGGCGGATGCGGCGGGTCCCTGGGGAACGTTGGAGTAGCTTCGTCGTTGGCGTGCCCGAGGAGGTGTCCCAGGCGGGCTGCGATGGTTTGGAGCGCGGCGGCGTGTTGGTCGTGCTCATGGTGGGTTTGGTGGGGGGTGAGCGCGAGGCGGGCGTGAAGCGAGATTATGCCGGCGTCTCGTGTGGGGTACGCGGCGCAGTCATCGCGGGCAGGCATCCGTAGTGGCAGTTGGGTGAGCTCGATGTGTCCGGTGCGTTCGAGCAACCGTAGCGCGGAGTCCATGGTGGGCTTTCTTGGCCCGGGAGCCAGGCTGGCCGTGCGATCGTTGAGCGTGATGGCGTCCAGCCAGGTGAACGGCCCGGCAGCGTGTCGATGTTCGCGAAGCTCGGCGAGCACGAGTTGTTGCGTGAGCTGGTCTGATTGTGCCGGATGCGGCGATGTCATGCGGTCCGTCACGGCTGACGCCCTTGGTGGTGTCGGTGAGGCGTGGGTTCGCTAGCCGGTCAGCTCGACGGCGAGGACTTGGCCTTGGACGCCTGGGTGGTACTGGCCGGTCTGGCCGCTGGCGGGTAGTGACATGCTGACCCACTGGCCGTTGATTGTCAGGCCGCTGCCGCCTCCGGTGGCGCTGGTCATGTAGAACCAGGCGAAGCTGACGATGGTGGAGGTGCCGTTGCCGCTTGGGAGTTGGTCGACGATGGGGATGTACATCAGCCGTGGCGGCAACCCGTTGGAGTCGGTCCAGGGCTGGGAGATGACCTGGTATTGGCCGTTGCCCAGGCTCTGGAGATCCTGAGACATGAGGTTGTTGCCGGGCGGGATCCCGTTGACGATGTTCGCCGACGGCTGTGACGCACCGGACTTCACCGACAGGCAGCCGCCGATCACGAGCTGGCCGGATGGAAGCTGGTCGCTGAGCTCGGGGCCGATGATGGACGGGGTACCTTTGTTGGTGTTCCCCGAGCAACTGCCGCCGGTGGTGTTGTCGGTGGTGGGCAGGTCGACGGTGCCGTAGGCGCCGGGTTGGTTCTCCTTGAACAGTGTTGTACCGGTGCCGTTGGCATAGTCCTGCACGGTGACCACATACGGGGACACGTGCCCCTTGACTGCGCCCACCGTCTCGATGGTGGCCTTGGCGGTGGCCGACACCGGGATCGAGTCCTTGCCCAGGACGCGAAGCAGGAAGGCCGGGGCGGTGCGCTGGACGGTCACGGTGACCGTGTCGGTGCCGTTGAAGCTGACCGTGACGGTATCGCTGGGCTTGTCGTTCTTGGTGGCCATCTGCTGGGCCGCCGTGGTGGACGTCCCGGCCGGGATCGCCGCCGCGCCCGCCAAGGCTGCGGCGTCGGCCACGTTCTGCACCGCCCGCCGCTGCGCGTACGCATTTCCCAGATCTATCGCCAAACCCGCAAACCCGAGGATCGTGAACATGAAGAAACAGATCAGCGGAAGCGCCTGCCCGCGCTCACCGGCACGCAACCGCCGACCCTGACGAGGGCACGAACGGCCGCAACGACCATCGAATAGCGATTTCGCAAACATCCAATCCTCCAAAGTGGCGGCGTCTCCGCCGAAGGGCGGACACTGCACACAACCCGCTGCCCGCCAAAATCCTGCGGTGCGAGGCAAAACATCACCCAATCGAGGGAGTCCCGCCGAACCACGACTGCGGGAGGCCCGAACAGGAATCCGGTTTCGGGCCGGCCGGCGGCTTTGCCCCGTTCGAGCCTCCACCCAGACAGGCGACGGCCTCGCCGGGAATCCCACCGGCGAGGCCGCGATGCCCGTTCGATGCTCGCCTAGAGACTGGCGATGACGTTGTTCAACGTGCTCGAGATGGCAGTGCTGAGCAGACCAAGCGTCACCACGACAGCGATCGTGATGACACCCAAGACGACGGCGTACTCAGCCATCGTCTGCCCAGACTCGCACTCAACGACGCCACGAAGCTCGTCCAGCATGCTGAAACTCCTCTTGCTTGACACGCACGTTTATCCTCGTGCTCGAGCATGGCATCGACATTTGCCTCCAACATGGGATCACCCGCCGAGGGGAACAGGGCGCGAGATCCTTGCCGATGTTTCTTCCATACATCCTTTTCCAGGAGGCATGACATGTTGGACGAACTGCGCCTTCTACGCCACGACGCCGGGCAGACCATGGCTGAGTATGCGGTCGTCTTGGGTGTGATCACGCTCGCAGTCGTGGCCACCCTCGGACTGCTGAACGCCGCGATTCTCAACCTCCTCAACAGCGTCATCCCGCTCATCTAGACGACCCACTAGTCGCCTGAACATGAGTCGGGGCCCCTGAAACGCTTCCACCCCGAGGCCCCGACATGTCGTTCCCCGGTTGGCGGAAGGCATCGTCCGATGGCGAAGTGGGCGATGCCGGCCGTGTCCGGGACTCTGACTTGCCCAGGCGGCGCGGTGAAGAAACGCGGCGCAAGCGTTTCGGTCAGACGAAGGCCGGGATGGGATTTCGGCGGCGTGGCCGACTTCGCGACCACCCCACCCTCGTGCCCGGCGACGAGACGGCCTGGCAACCGAAGGCCAGCCGAGCCCCGCACACGGGGAGGCGTACAGGCGGCCCGGCCGGCCCCGCGGCCTGGCTTAGACCAACCAGGCCCTCAACGTCTCCCCCTCACCCGCGAATACCGCGCCTTCGGCCCCGATCGTTACACCCGCCAGGGACTCCCCCGGAACCCGTCCGAGCTCCGATGTAGTACCTCGCGCGGACGAAACGAGACGGCCCGAAAAAACCGCGGGAGCCTAGCCGGGGGTGTTGAGGGTGCGGGGTTCGGCTGTTCCGCGGTCAGCGCTAGAGCTTTGTGGAGAGGTTTGCGTTTGGGGCTCGGCCTGGCTGCGGTCGCGGAGGGCGGCGAGGCGGGAGCGTGCGTCGTCGAGCTTGGCGATCGCCGCCCGCGTCTGGGTGCTGACCTCCTCGAGCACGCGAATGTCGTCGGGCGGCGACTCGTACAGGATGTCTTGGGCGACGAGGCCGTCGAGGAGTCGGAGGACATCGCCGCCGAGGGCGCTGGCCTCGCGGAGGTCGCCGTCTGCGAGCCCGATCTTGGTGTTATACGACACGCCGCGCAGTCTAGAGCCTGAAATAAAGCGACCGGCGTCGTATCCATCTCTTCACCGGCGGCCTGCTTTCCGTACGCCGACAAGGCCCTGACGCGAGGCGGTTCGTCCCTTATGGATGATGCGTCAGGCGTAGGCCGGCTATACATTTTCTCCGACTCAGACGGGGGCCCCAGGTGGCGTTCGAGGAAACAAAGCTGGTGCTGGCGGTGGAGGGGCTACGCGAGGCGTGTCAGCTTGCCAATGACGGAGTCCGCCACCTCGATGGCCTCACAGTGGACGGTTTGCCCGGTTTGAAGCTCGAGGATGAGCAGCTGGTTGAGGATGCGCGGATGCTGGCACGGGCCGCGATCGCCGATCTTGGCGACGCAGGGATCGCACTCTCGGTGCTGCACGAGCTCCGACTCGGCCGACCCGAAGCCGATTTCACGGAAGGGCAATCCTGAAAGAGGCGGCCATGACACCGCCAGTGATCGACCTCACGCACATCCGCGAGGCGGCCCGTGGTGTGGCGCGCGCCGCCCGCTTCACGCAGAAACTCGACCGCCACGGCTAGCCCCTATCGCCCTCGCGTTGCGCGAGCCATGCGCTGCCTGGGGTGGCGCTACTCGCAGGCGGGTGTTTCGCGGCTGATGTGGATCGTGCCCCAGAAGTCCACGTCCACCGGCCGACAGACCGGGTCGTCGCCCCAGCGCGGACTGCTGCAGTGCCAGCGGGCACCGTTCCCGTCCTGTGCCGTGCATGTAATCCGAGGCCCAGCGCCGTAGCGGGCATAGACCGCCGTCGTCCGCATAGACGAGTCCGGCGAACACCGCGATCAGGCCGGCCAGAAACAGCAGGAAGGCTGCGCGGCTCACTTGGAGGGCGATGCGTGAGGCCCCACGCTAGGGGGAGGAGGTAGATCGAGCTCGTCGGCGCTCCATCACGGCGTCGATCGCCCAATGCTCGCACCGCCGCCACTCTCCGCCTGGGTCGCGGCAGAGCCACCGGCCGGACTCGGAGCAGGCGGTTGCCGTTTGCGACGCCGATTGCATGGGTTAGGTGCGCAGTGCGTCAACCGTCGCAGTCTCGACGAGACCCGAGACTGCCTGTGCGAGATCGCGGTCGGATGTGACGAAGGCATCCGCCTGGAGCGTCGTCAGCGCAACGAACTCGGCGTCGTATGTTGTCGCCCATCCCAGATCGTCGGCGACTTTCCATGCCTGCCGTTGGAGCACCTTGTCGCCGAGGAACCGAACCTTCAGCGAGTTGATGCGCGTCACTCGCTTGATGCCCTCCGCTGCCGAAATCTCACCCCGCCGGGCCGCTTCGTATAGAGCTGCCAGTGCTTGCGAGCGAACGAGCGTCGGTGCCACGAGTTGATGCTGAGTTGCGACTCCAACCTCGCCAGCGGCAATCCGCAGCAGCGTCTCACAGTCCACCACAAACCGCGTCATTCTGAAGATGCTATCGGGGGCACACTGTTCGCGGCAGCGCCACCGGCCCGACTTAGAGCAGGCGACGGTCGCGGCCGGCGGCGGCCCCGTGCGGGCCGGCCGGTGGGCGCGACCGCGATGCTGACCCTGTCGTTGTGCGGCCAGGCGGCAATCACTCTAAATGGGGTTTCGGGGCCCGGTTGTCGCGCCGATGCCCCGGCGGTGTCATCGGACTGATGAGGCGAAGCCTCGACAATAGGGAGTACCACATGCTTCGAATGCGAAACATCATGATCGGTGGCGCCATCGGCGCGCTGGTCGCTGGAGGCGGCGTCGCGTCCGCGTCCGTCACCCACTGGCCGTCTCACGTGAAGACGTGGGCGGGCGTGAACTTGCGACTGAACGCGCTCCATGGTTCCAACGTCCGCCAGAACGCACGGATTAGGACGGCCCTGCACCGCTCGATGATCCCGGGGCCCCAGGGCGCTCAGGGACTGCAGGGCGCCGAGGGGCCGGACGGCCTCCAGGGCAGGCCTCCAGGGCCTCCAGGGCCTCCAGGGCCTCCAGGGCCTCCTCGGCCTGACGGGGGCGCCGGGGCTGGACGGGGCGCCGGGGCTGGACGGGGCGCCGGGGCTGGACGGGGCGCCGGGGCTGGACGGGGCGCCGGGGCTGGACGGGGCGCCGGGGCTGGACGGGGCGCCGGGGCTGGACGGGGCGCCGGGCCTCGACGGCACCAACGGGATCGATGGAGCTCCTGGAACTCCCGGCCTGGACGGCCAGAATGGCGCCGACGGTACACAGGGGCCGCAGGGAGATCCCGGCCCGCAGGGGATCCCTGGTGTTCCGGGTGGACTCTCATCGGTCTCGATCGTTACCGGAACGCCCGTGACCTTCGCCGGCAACGCGGGCGTCGGTACGGCCGTTTCGGCGACGGCCACCTGCTCGAGCGGCACGATGGTCGGCGGTGGATCGCTGATCAGCGGCAATAGCGCGGCGAACGCCATCGCAGCCGTGGTTGCGTCCTACCCGACCTCATCCAAGGTCTGGACGGCCAGCGCGGCGATCATGTTCCACGTCTCGAACGGGCAGCCGCCGTCGGTGACGGCCTACGCTCTGTGCGCGAACTAGACCGAACGGCGGATGCCCCCACTAGGGGGCATCCGCTACCCGGTTAAGCCTCATCGCCTTCGGCGGATTCGCCCGAGGCGAGTGGTGCTGAGCCTCTGAAGTACGTCCAGCCGTGCGCCCCCGGGCCGTGCAACCGCCCGCGACTCGAGGCTGGGCGAGCTGAGAGCGGCTAGGCGTGGTGTGCTTCGGCACGTATCTTGGAGTGGAGCAGCGGTGGGGGCCGCGCCGTCGGTCGGCTCCGGCTCGCCGGTCGAGCCGGGCCGGCTCGCGCTTCGACTCGCTGGCCTCCACCCTACTAGCCGGTTCGCGGCGCGGCCTGGACGGCGGCCGGCTCGTCGCCGTAGCGGGTATAGAGGTCGATGAGCTTGTCGCGAGTCTCTTCGTCCATGGTTTCTCCGATCTCGGGTTGGTTCCAAACCACACCGAGACCACACGGCCACGGCATTTTGGAGCGTATACGGCGTTGGCAGCCGTGGAGGAATGCGGGTTTCCGCATGGTTGCGAGGGCTTGTCTTTTCCCGGCCGGAATCGCCCGGCACAGGGGTGGCCGCCCCGATGTTTCGAGTCGAAGCACGTTGTTCAGGCACGCCTCCGTGAACCCGATGATGTTGTAGTCCTCGTCCTTCGTGCCCGTGATCGGACCGGTCTCCTGGGCCATCAGACGCCTCCAAGTGTCGAGATCTGGACCGCCTCCCAGTTCCCGGCGGTGAGGCGCGGCAACCGTATGTCCGGACGGCGTAACGACGCGGCCCTCACGCGCGATCTTGCAAGCATGGGCTCCGGGCGGTCGTGCGTCATCGCAGATCTCGACGATCGACGCGAGGCTGGGCCGCGTCGTGGGGAGGTGGCCGACTCGTGAGCGAGGACGCCGACCGCCCCAGCCTTGAGGAGGCCGTGCGCGCCGAGATCCAGCGCCTGCGGCGCGAGCGGCATGCGGCCGAGCGGGTCGTCGAGTATTACGACTGGCAGCTCGCCGAGCTCTACCGCATGTACCCGTTCCGCGGGCGTCTCGGCGAGCGGCTGCGGCGGGCCCGCGAGCGGAGCGGTCTCAGCCGGCGGATGCTCGCGCGGATCGTGGGCGTACACCCGTCGACGATCGGGCGCGCCGAGCGCTCCGGCCGGGTGAGTCACGCGACGCTCGTCGCGATCTGCCGCGTGCTCGGCGTCACCGCGGACTGGACGGCCGTGGACGAGCTCGCGGCCGGAGACTGAGCTCCCGGAAACCTTCACCTCGCGTTTCGAGGCCGGCGGAGCACCGGCCGGGCAGGGACGGTGATCCCGGACCCAAAGGAGGCACCGGCTTGGCGCACGGACGTCGCCCATGAATCTTGAGGGCGGTTCTCGGTCTCGGCTAGTCTGCGTAATTCGCTCGGTTGGCGGCCCACCACTGAGCGAGTGGCCTGTGCCTCGCCGGTTGGCGAAGCGGCACGCCTGCCGTCCCCCTCCTCCCGGCGGGGCATGGCCTAGATGCAGCCCGATTGCGAGCCGGGCTTCGGCCCTGGGTGCGGTTCTCGCGGCGGAAGACCAGCGGAAACGACGCGCCCACCGGCGAAGCGTCTAGAAGAGGCCGAACAGAGAAGGCCGCCCGGAAACCGTCTTCCCCGGGCGGCGCTTTCGGGTACAAGAGCGGGTCCGCGGGGGGATACCCTGCCCGCTGGTGTCGGTGATACCCCGCGCGGCGCCGATCCCTCCGCGCTAGCGGTGGACGGAGGTTTCTGTTCGAGCCCGCCGGCGTTCTAGCACCGCATCGAGCGCCCAATACTCACACCGCCGCCACTCACTCGCGGCGTCGGCGCGGCTTGGGACGATCTCTTTGGCCAACTTGCGCGATGACGTTGGTTTGGTGCTGGCGACTGTGTTGTGGCGTTGCGAGATGCAGATCTCAAACTGGTCGGTGACGGTGAAGCCGTCGGCGAGGTGGCCGGTGCCGGCGATCGGATAGTCGTAACAAGTCGCCGTGCGTACCCCAGTGGTGCTTGATCAGCGTCGACTCTGGGATCTTCTGGGAGCGACCGCCGAGGATTCGAAACGCGGTCTTGGCCGGCATTTGGGCGTGGATCTGGGCGATTTGAGCCGCGGTGACGAGTGGGATGACCCCTTCCACCTTGAGGAAGGGCTCGCCTCCTCAACCTGCGGAATGGTGACGGGCCGGACCCACGGCAGAGCGACGACTCCGCGTCGGCGTGCGTGCGCCCGCGCCTACCCCCGCGGCCGCGCCTTGTCCGTGTCGTAGATCGGATACCGATCGACGATCGCCGGCACCAGCCGCCCGTCCGCCATCGTGACGTCGACCTGCGTCCCGTGCTGGGCCAGCTCCGCCTCGATGCAGGCCATGCCGATCAGGCGATCGACTGTCGGTGAGCGGCCGGCCGACGGCGAGGTCAGCTTGCCGACGTGGCGGCCGCCGCGCACGACCGGCGAGTTGTAGTCCGGGGCCTCCTCGCCGCCGATCACGAGCGTCACCATGCGGTGGGTGATCCCGGCCTCGGCCTCGGCGCGAAGCGCCTTTCGGCCGACGAACTTCTCCTTGTCGAGCTTGATCATCCGGTCCAGGTTCATGTGGAACGGGCTCGTCACGCCCTGGAAGTAGTCGTAGCCCAGGAAGATCAGCCCGGACTCGATCCGCAGCGACTCGACCGCCGCCAGCCCGTACGGCCGGATGCCCATGTGCGCGCCGGCATCGAGCAGCGCCCGCCACAGCGACTCCGCGCCCTCGGCCGGGCAGAACACCTCGTAGCCGATCTCGCCGGAGTACCCGGTGCGCGACACCCAGCAGCCCTCCACCCCGCCGACCGTGATCGGCTGCGGGATGAAGCGGAAGTAGCGCAGGCCGGCCACGTCGGCATCGGTCAGTCCCGACAAGAGCTCCCGCGACCGCGGCCCCTGCACCTGGAGGTGCGGAAGCGCGAACGTCTGCTCCTCGATCTCGACGTCCATGTCGGAGCAGACGCGGCGGAAGTGATCGGCATCCGTGTCGAGGGCGGTGACGACCAGCATGTCGTCCTCGGTCTCGCCGCGGTAGCAGACGCCGTCGCCGAGCATCTTCCCGTTCTCGTCGCAGAACGGCCCGTACCGGCACTGCCCCACCTCGAGCGCCGCCATGTCCGACGTGAAGATCCGGTCGGCCGCGCGCACGGCATCCGGCCCCTTGAAGAACCACTTGCGAAGCGGGGACTCGTCCCAGATCCCGACCGCCTCGCGGACGGCGTGATGCTCCGCCACGGGATCGCCGAAGTCGGAGATCCAGTCCCACCCCTCCCACTCGGCGAACGTCCCGCCCATCCGCCGCTCGACCTGGTCGAACGCGGTCTTAAGCAGACCCTCCGTAGCGACCGGCGCTGCCGGTGGGGGCATCTCGATCTCGAGCGTCGCGGCCGAGCCCAGGTCGAAAGGGGCGGCGGTCGCCTCGATCGGCGGCATCGCCACCTCGACGGGCATGATCACCGTCGGCGTCGCCCTCCGCGTCAGCTCCTGGTGGCCCGGCGGGAGCACCTGCGTCACGCCCATCAGGCCGCGCACGCTGGCCGGGCCGGCGACGGTCTTGTACGTCTCGACCGACTGCTTGTCCTCGCGGTCGATGTTCCGGCGCAGGCGGCGAAGGCGCGCCTGGAACCCGGCGTCGAGGCCGGGCGTCGAGAAGATCGCCTGCTCGACGTAGCTCTCGACCACCCTGTTGCCGACGAGGGTGACGTCGGCATCGCGCGCCTTCCCCGTGCGGGGCGAGTAGAGCATGACCGAGCGCACCTGGGCCAGGAACGTGTTCCACGTGGAGAGCACGACCTCGCCGCGGCAGCGCGCGCCCGTCTCGGGCACGGCGAGCAGCGTGATCCGGCGGTCGTTCACGGCCTCGATGACCGCCTCGGCGGACGGCTGCAGGATCGACACGAACTTGTGCAGCGGCCACACGTCGAGCTGGTTGAAGTCGCCCGGCTCGCACCCCACCCCGAACAGGAACACGTCGGAGTAGCGGAAGAAGTTGCCGGTGCCGTGCTTCTCCCGCAGGAGGTCGTAGAAGAGCGTGATCGTGCCGCAGATCAGGTTCGAGCAGCCGACCGCGTCCATCGGCTGGGCGAGGATGACGCCCAGGCGGTCGTCGGGCTGCCACCCGCCCGGCCAGAGCGTGTCGAGCGGCTCCGACGAGCCGTTCCGCTCGACGGCGAAATCTTCGGCTGAAAGCGCGTAGGAGCTGTGCATGGGGGCCATCCTACCCCGGTCGCGTCTGTACCATCGCGGGCGTGGAGGATCGTGTCCCCCTCGCCGGCGACTGGGAGCTGTGGCGGGACTTCGCCGTCCGCAGCGCGGGGTTCCCGGTCTCGGGCCTCGAGGTGTTCGGGCCCGGGGACGAGTCCGAGCGCCTGAGCCGGGCCGCCCAGGACGCGCGCTTCCAGGAGGCCGTCACCTGGCAGAACCCGGCGGCGCTCGCGAACGCCGTCCTGAAGGTCGCGGAGCGATCGCCGACCAAGCCCAGCCGGGCGCGCGGGCGCGAGGAGATCGTCGCGAGCTACCTGCAGCGCTACTGCGGGAAGAACGACACGATCGGCTTCTTCGGGCCGCTGGCCTGGGGCCGGATCGAGGACGACGCGCCGCCGCTGCACGCCCGCTCCGGCGAGCTCGTCCGCAGCCGCCACGTGCACTTCGAGGCCTGGCCGGTGCAGGCGCTCGCCGAGACGCTCGACCCCGAGCTCCGCATCGCCGCCGGGCCGCACCCGAGCGCGACCTTCGGGCAGCGCTCGAGAACCACCCGGACGACGACGTCCGCACGCGCGGGCTCGCCGCGCTCGACCGGCTCGAGGCGGCTCGCGATGCGGTGGCCGCCGCCCCGCCCGAAGCCCTCCGCGACGCCCTCGCCGCCCTCGACGAGACGTTCGTCGAGCTGACCGAGCGCGACGCGACCCGCAACCCCGGCATGGCCTACGGCGCACGCACGCTCAGCTACCTCGACTGCATGCGCGACCTCGACGTGACGATGGGGCCGGCGCTCGTGGCCGACATGGCGCCGGCGCTGCAGACGCTCTTCGAGGCCGGGCGCTGGTACAGCGGCCGCGTGAACGCGATCGGCCGGCGGGTCGTCGAGGAGGCGCTGCCCGAAGGCGGCCGCGGGCCGTTCATGCCGGTGCTGATGCAGGTCATGCGCACGCTCATGCAGTTCCCGCCCGAGGTGGGCGAGGTCGTCCAGGAGCTGCACGACCGGCTCGGCCGGGTGCTCGCCGACCCCGATCCGGCGACGATCGGCGCCCGCGCCGCCGCGGAGTTCGCCGATCACGAGCCCGCCTGGCGGTTCGCGGCCTTCCAGTCGGTCGACGTGCAGATCGCTGCGCGTGACGAGGCGGCGCTCGCCGCCGGGGACTACCTCGCCGTCGTCGGAGACGTGCACGTCGGCAACAACCCGCTCCTCCAGGGCGTCTTCGCGCACCGGCACGCGAATCCGGCTGAGCTCATGGCTGCGATCACCGCCGTCGTGGGCCCGTCCCTGCCGGTCATCCTGCCGCCGTGGACGCCGACGATGGGCGTCGAGGCCCGCGGCGCGCCGATGACGCCCGAGGACGCCGTGCACATCGCCGTCATGCCCGAGACGCGCGCCCAGGGAGGCCGGCGCACCTGGATGCCCGACGAGCTCTCGGTCGACGGGCCCGACCTGGTCGGCGGCGCCGGCGAGCTGCGAGTGTCGCTCCTCGACGCGTTCTGGCTTCCGATCTTCGTCTCGGGCGTACGTTCGTTCACGCTGCTCCCCGAGGAGGAGCACACGCCTCGCGTGACGGTCGGTCGCATGGTGCTCCGCCGCGAGGGCTGGAGCATCCCGGCGGCCGAGATCCCGGAGCGGGGCGACGACGTCGCCGCCTTCGCCCGCGACCGCGGGATGCCGCGCCGCGTCTTCATGAAGTCGCCGCTCGAGCGAAAGCCGATGTACCTCGACACCGAGAGCCCGGTGCTCTCGCGGATCCTGTGCCGGCAGGCCCGCCACGCGCGGGAGACGCCGGGTGCCCGGATGGAGTTCACCGAGATGCTGCCGGCGCCCGAGGAGTGCTGGCTCGCGGACGCCGACGACGAGCGCTACGTCGCCGAGCTCCGCATGGTGGCCGTCGACGGCGCCTCGGCGACCACCTGAGCCACCCACTTCTGGAGCGGCCGAAGCGGCCGGAACCGCTCGACGCACCACGCCGGGAACTCGGCTGTGAACAGCTCGTCGGGCACGCCGACCTGCGTCCCCACCACCATCCCGCCGTGGCGCAACAGATCGCCCCGCGAGTGGTCGGCAGGGTACGGCGCGGGCACCCGCTTCCACTGCTCACCGCCGAGGACGACGCCCGACCCGGTCGCCTTCTTCACCGCCCGCACGAGCTCCGGCCCACGCTTCGGATCGTCGACGGCCGCGCGGTACGGCGGCGATCATCTCCTTGTCGAAATGGTGCATGCCGGCGCCGTACCCGACGCGATCCGCCTCGATCCGCAGGAAGAAGCCCGAGCAGCCGCGGCTCGGCCCATCGCCCTCCCAGAACCAGAGGTCGAGGTGCGTCTTGTACGGGCGCTTGTCGGCCGAGAACCGCGCATCGCGGTTGAGCCGCAGGATCGAGCCGTTGACGCGAGGATCGGCGTGGACGCCCGGCGCCAGGCGCGCCAATCGCCCGCCGAGCGCCACGACCAGCTCGCGGGCCGGCCGCAACACCAGCCCCTCGTAGTCCGCGCGGTGCGCCTCGAACCAGGCGCGGTCGTTGTGCTCGCCCAGGTCGCGCAGAAAGCCCAGGGCGGCGGGATCGAAACCGGAGAAGGATGCCATGGGAAGACGGTAGGCCGACGCGCCGTCACGTGTCTGTGTCGACCCGAAGCGACATCGTCTCAGTCGAATGCTCGTTCTGGCCTGCATGCTTGCGGTCGGTGCGGGCGAGGCGTCCGCGGCGCCACTCACGACGCTTCGCGTGAGCGTGCCGGCCACGGGCGGTCAGGCGAACGGCGACTCGACGAGCGCCGTGGTCTCGGCGGACGGCACGACGGTCGCGTTCGACTCGACCGCCACCAATCTCTCCCTGCGCGCCGATACCAACCACGCCCGCGACGTGTTCGTCCGCAACCTGGCGACGGGCAGAACCCGCCGGGTCAGCGTGTCCTCGCACGAGCAGCAGGCCGCCGGCACGAGCCACGTCATCGCCATCAGCCGCGACGGCCGCCGCGTGCTCTTCGACTCGACGGCGCCGAACCTCGTCCCCGGCGATACGAACGGCCAGCGCGACGTCTTCGTCCGCGACCTCGTCTCGGGAACGACACGCCAGGTCGACCGCGACTCCGGCGGAGCCCGCCCGAGCTTCAGCAGGTGCTGTCCGTCCTTCGGGCTCGACCTCAGCGCGAGCGGCCGCTGGGTGCTCTTCGCCACCGGGGCTCCCAACCTCGTCCCGGCGGGCAGCTCGATCGGGATCTTCCTGCGCGATCTGAAGACGCACGTGACGAGAACGGTTGCGCTCTCCGACAACTTCGTTGCGCGGGTCGCCGGCCAGGTCTCGTTCGACGCCAATCGGATCGCCTACAGCATCGGCGGCATCGGAAGCGGCGACTTTCCCGGCGAGTCGTTCATCCTCCAGCGACACCCAAACCACACCCGTATCCGCGATCGGCGCCAGCCTCGGCGACGGCTCGACGGTGGCGGACATGGCGGAGGGCGGACGCCTCGTGCTGCTGACGGTGTTCAGCCTCGGCACGAGCGGCGCGGAGGTGTTCCTCGTCGACCGCCAGGCGCACACCAGCACGCGCGTCGACGTCTCCGGCGCTGCACCGTTCACGACGAAGGCGATCGCGCAGGCGATGTCGGGAGACGGGCGGTTCGCCACGTTCCTCTCAGCTCACGCGGGCTTCGTCGCCGGCGACACCAACGGCCGCTTCGACGTCTTCCGCCGCGACCTGGTCGGCGGCACCACGGCACGCATCAGCCTGTCGGCGGCGGGCGCGCAGCTCGGTCACAACTCGTTTGGCGGGGCGATGACCGGGGACGGAGGCGACGTCGTGTTCTGGGCCGGGGACGGCGTCACGCCGGGCGACGCCAACTCAGCCAGCGACGTGTTCCTCCGCGGCCCGTTCCCGTAGCCCGGCGGCGCACCTCACGAATCCGACCCGCCGACCGCCTGCTCCACCATCACCGCCTGCGCCTCGCGCAGGCCGGGCGTGCCCACCAGCACCTCGAGCTGCTGCTCGGTGACGATCCGGACGGCGTCCGCGTGATACCCGTCATCGCTCCGCGCGTACCGGAAGGCGGCACCCGCATAGGCGGACGCGACCGGACGCGAATCGGCGACTGCCACGGTGACCCACCGGTCCTCCATCGGGAACCGGAGCTGGACGAAGAACGGCGGCATGGAGACCCCTAGCCTCGTTCGATATCGGACGACCCGGTCTCAAGAAAGCGGACGCTTGCAGAGAATGCAAGCGTCCCGTCCGCTCTAGACTCGCGCTGATCTCGATGAACGCTGTACCGGGTCAAGCCCCTGAGATCCCGCCGGTCGACACGTCGACCGCGGCGTTCGTCGGCGCGACGGGTGGCGGGCCCGACGGCCAGCCCGTCCTCGTCACGAGCTTCTCCGAGTACCTGCTGATGTTCGGCACCGCCGGCAGCGAGCTCGCGCAGGGCGTGAGGCTCTTCTTCGAGAACGACGGGCGCCGGGCGTACGTCGTCCGGGCCGAGAACCACGTCGTGGCGGCGCTCGCCGCGTTGGCGGGCCTCCCCGTCAGCCTCCTCGCACTGCCGGACACGAGCGGACAGAGCGCGCAGGCCGCGGCGAACCGCGTCGCAGGCGCCGCCGAGGTCTGCGAGCGAGAGCGGTGGCTCCACATCGTCGATCCGCCCGCGTCGTTGTCGCAGCCGGCGCTGGAAGCGTGGGCCCACGACCTGGGACCGCTGCCGAACGCTGCGCTCTACGCCCCGCGCCTTCGCCCGACGGCCGGGACAGAGACGGCGGCGTCGGGTGCGGTCGCCGGGGTCATGGCGCGAACGGACACGAACCGCGGCGTCTGGGCCGCGCCGGCGGGCGGGAACGGCACGCTGCGAGGCATCGTCGACGTGACGCGGCAGCTCTCCGACGAGGAAGCCGAGCGCGGCGCGGCGTCCGGCATCAACCCCATCCGCCGCGTCGACGGGCGGCTCGCTGTCTGGGGCGCGCGTACGCTCGCGGTCGACGATCCGAAGTGGAAGTACGTGAACGTCCGACGCCTTTCGCTCTTCATCGAGGAGAGCATCGACCGAGGGCACTCGGTGGGCCGCGTTCGAGCCGAACGGCGAACCGCTCTGGAGCGCGGTGCGACAGGCGGTCGACGACTTCATGGCGGTGCTCTTCCGCGCGGGTGCCCTCACCGGCACGCGGCAGGAAGACGCCTACTTCGTCCGCTGCGATCGCACCACGATGACGCAGGACGACCTGGACAACGGGCGCCTCGTCGTGCTCGTCGGCTTCGCGCCGGTCGTCCCAGCCGAGTTCGTGACCATCCGCATCGCGTAACGCCGTCGCCCTCTGCGATGATCGTCCGGCATTCGCCATGGGAGGTCGGGATGGACGAGCAGGACGTCAATGAGGCCGCCAAGCTCCTGGCGGAAGACCAGGACCTGAGTCAGGCCGCCAAGCGCCTGGCGACGGTTGGCGCAGGCGACGACATCGAGGCGCTCGTCATCCTCGTGATGATGGAGGCCGCTGAGGACGCCGCCGAGGATCTGAAGGCGCTGATGGAGCAGATGCGGTCGGCCAACGCCGCGAAGCGAGGGATGCGTGAGCTGATCTGCAAGGTCGCAAGCGACGTCGCCGAGAACACCGGACGGCCGGACGACGGCAAGCTCGTGTTCAAGGGCGGCGGGCTCGGCGGCGAGGCCGAATACCATCGCGCCCCGGTGCCCTCACCGAACCCGGCGTGCGAGGCGGGCGTGCTGATGGTCGCCACCGACCTCCACCCCGGCAAGATCAGGACGCGGGCGCAGCTCGAGGCGATTCGCGAGGCGCTCGAGGGGAGGCTCGACAGCCTGAGCGAGATGTCGAGCCTTCAGGCCCTCCGGCTTCAGATGGCGATGGACCGCCGCTCGAAGATGCTCGAGGCGCTGTCCAACATCATGAAGAAGGCGAGCGAGACACAGGCCACGATCGTCCAGAACATGAAGTGACTCAGGCCACGGCCGCCGGCACGGCCTCGATGCCCTGCTTCTCGAGCATCGCGACCACGCTCGGCCGCTCCGCAAGGCGCTGGTAGTGCGCGCCGAGCGCCGGCAGCGTCCACGCCTTCCGGGGCAGGTTCCGGCCCCAGCGGGTGAGCATGAAGCAGTAGAGGTCGGCCGCCGAGAACGTGTCGCCGAGCAGGTACGGCCGCCCGTCCTCGAGCTGCGAGTCGATCCAGTCGAAGATCTCGTCGAGCCGCGGCTCGAGGTCGCGCTGCACGCCCGCCCGCACCGCCTCGCCCTGGATGAAGCGGTCGGTCTGGTACCACATCTGGTAGGTCGCCTGGAGCGTGTTCGTGAGGTAGGTGAGCCAGCGGTAGGCGTGGGCGCGCTCGGCCGTCCCGACCGGCGGAAGGAGGCCGGAGTCGGGGAAGCGGTCGGCGATGTGCATGCAGATCGCGGCCGCCTCGTGCAGCACGAGGTCGCCGTCGCGAAGCGCCGGGATCCGTCCCTCGGGCTGGAGCTCGAGGTAGCCCTCCGGCTCGATCACGGTGTACCCCTCGCGGCGCACCTGCACCATCTCGTACTCCGCGCCCGCCTCCTCGAGACAGGCCTGCGGCGCCATCGCGGCGGTACCCGGCGACCAGTAGAGCGTGATCACTGCGCGGACCGTACCACCCGCCTCGATCCCAGATCATGTATCTTCTGCCGCTTATTCGGTCGCGTGGATTGCGGCCGGGACATCTCGTCCCTGGCAAGGACGGGTCGCGCCGGGGGCGCTTCGACCGGGGAGGTCGAACATGTCCATGCGCATCTGGCTCATCGGCGCAGTTGCCGTGACGACGCTGGGGGTGAGCGCGCAGCCTGGGCTTGCCGGAACCGTGCGCGTCTCGAAGGGACGTGTCGTCTTCGTGGCCACCGACCAGGCGGCGAACGATCTACGCGTCTCGCGGCGGCCGGGCAGGCTGCGGTTTGGCGACCTCGCCTCCCACATCACGGCGGGCTCCGGGTGCCATGCCGTCACGCCGCATCTCGTGTCGTGCAACGCCCAGGGGATCGACTCGGCAGCCGTCAAGCTCGGGCCCGGGGCTGACCGGGTCATCCTGCGAGCCCAGCTCCGCGTCGGTGCGATCGAAGTCCAGGGAGGCCCGGGCAACGATGTGATCCGGTCGGAAGGCCCGATCGTGCGAGCGTTCGGCGGGCCGGGCGACGACCTGATCCACGGCGGCCCGCGGGGCGACACGATCCATGGCGGCGACGGGGATGACCGGCTCCGGTCGCATGACGGCGGCGACATCGTCAGCGGGGACGGCGGCGACGACCTCCTCGTCGGCGGCGCCGGCCACGACCTGATGTACGGAGGCGCCGGTGACGACAGCCTGTTCGGTCGCACCGGGAACGACGTCCTCCGCGGGGCGACGGGCGAGGACATCCTCATCGACCTGCACGGAACGGACCGCCTCTACGGCGGTGCCGACCCCGACTACCTGAACACGAAGGACGGCGTGACGGGCGACTTCGAGAACGCCGGCGCCGGGCCCGACTACGGCTGCGCCGCCTCGCCGTTCCCGGGCGACGTCACGGTCGGGTGCGACGAGCGGGCGGGGCCGTGCTGCATCCTGCCGCGCGACCTGCCCGACCTGCTTCGGCTCTCGCAGATGGCCGCAGTCAGCCGGAGCTACGAGGGATGACAGTGCGCCGCCGGCGGCGGCACATCGAGCGCCGGATTCCGGTCGAAGAACCCGACCGGCCGAAGCTCGAACCCGCAGCGCACGACCGGCATGACGGGCCAGTCCTCGAGCCGCGGCACGTGGTGGGAGCCGAACGTGTACCAGAGGACGACGTCCTCGCCCTCGAGCGGGCGGTTGGCCTTCGTCCACCGCTCGAGGCCGTCGCCGCCCGGGCTCTGGTTCGGGTACTCGCCCGCCGGGTAGCGCTCGTCCGCCGCGAACGGCGTCACCCACAGGTGGTGGTCGAGGAACCGCGCCCGCCTCCGAAACTCCGAGTCGGGCAGGGCCATCGGCTCGATGCCCTCGCCCGGGATGAGCTCGTACGCGGTCGGCTCCCCGACGCGATTCCGCCGCTCCGCGCTCTCCACCCGCCAGCGCCGCGCCGCCGCCGAGTGCACCGAGCGCCGGGCCTGTGACTCGCGGTCGAGCACGCGCCGGTCGGTCGAGAACGCGCTCCCGTCGGGGTTGCGAGGCGTGCGCGGCTCCGAGAGCGCGTCGATCTCGACGACCGTGTTCTTCGTCCCGTCGACGTCCATGTCGAGCCGGGCGCAGAAGAAGTGCTGGTGGACGCTCGCGGCGACGCCCGGCGCGATCTCGGTCGCGTGCGGGCCGGGGTCGCCCTCGGGCACGCCGGCCGTGTGCAGGACGCCCGTCAGCTTCGCCTCGAACCCGATCGTGCCGTCCTGGCCCAGGTACCAGTAGAAGCCGTACTCGTAGTTCCCGACCGTCGCGATGCACGAGACGACCAGCCGCCGCGCCCGCGCCACGTCGGTCCTCCCCGACCGGTAGTCGAAGTGCTTCCACAGGATCCCGATGTCCTCCTCGTGGATGCAGATCGCGTTCGGGAGCGCGGTCGCGCCGCCGCGCGAGTCGTTGACCCACGCGTCGAGGTAGCGGATCTCGCCGAGGCAGTCGCAGCCCAGCTCGAGCGCGTTCACGAGCGGCCCGAGCCCGAACTCGCCGATGTCGAACGCGTTCTTGAAGTGGACGGTCGGGTTGGGATCGCCGTAGGGGATGACGAGCTCGGCGATCGACGCGCGGTGGCACACCGGCCGGCCGGCGTAGGCGATGCGGTGGAGCACGAGCCCCTCGCGCGGCGAGAAGCCGACGTCGAGCGTCCACCCCTGCCAGGCGAGCGCGTGGCCGTCGAGCGTGAAGCTCGGCCCGTCGGGCTGGGTGATCTCGTACGCACGCACGTCGGTGCGCGGCGGGGCGATCGCGCCGGGCCGGTAGTCGCCGCCCTCGCCCGACGGCACCGGGAGCACGCCGTGGTCGTCGATCCGCACGACCTCCATCGTGTTCAGGTCGACGACGCCGACCAGGCCGCCGATGGGCCGCGAGTAGGCGTTGTCGCCCTCGAGGTCGGAACGCAGCCACGCCAGGCCGCGCGCGAGCCGGCGGTCGCCGTCCTCGAAGCAGCCGATCGACCACGGGTCGACCATGACCATGTCGGGGTTCTCGATCCCGCGCCTGGCGAGCGCCTCGCGGAAGCGCGGGTCGGCGACGATCGCGTTCCCGGCGTCGTCGAACTCGTCGATGTGGATCGCGGGATGCACGCCGGGCACGTCGCGCCAGTCGAGCAGGCGCCGTTCGTCGAGCGAGACGACCGCCTCGTGCGTCATCCCGTCGTCGTTCGTGAGGACGACGAGGAACGCCTCGCGCGGCGGGGTGCCCGCGGCCAGCGCATCCTTGGCCGGCTCGCGCAGCTCGACCGAGACGAACCGCACCCGCTCGCCCAGATCGCGGGCCTCGCGCACGACGGCGACCGCTGCGACGATCTCGTCCCCGGTCAGCGGATCGAGCGGTCTCGTCGTGATGGGCGGCGCGGCCAACGGGATACGAGGGTACTAGATTGGCTTTCCGGATGGACACGAGATGCGCACTCGCGGTCGCGACCGCGACGCTCGCCGCTGCGGCCGGCTGCACCGCCAGCTCCGAAGGCACGACCGCCGTGCGGGCCGCCGCGCCGCCGATGCGGGTCGGCTGCCTCCAGGTCATCGACCGCGCCCGAGGCCGTTCGCGGGCGGCTACCGGCCCGTGCTCGGCGTGGTCGCGGCGCCGCCCGCGTACCTGCCTCAGGTCGTGCGAAGCACCGACCCGCACTGGCCGTACTGGGAGAAGGCCGGCATGGTCGTGCGCGCCAACCCTGCGCCGGTTGACGTGAGCGTGCCCGTCAATTGGCGGGGGCGCGCGGCCATCACGTGGGGGAACGGCGGGCCGGCGGTGAGCGCGGTCCGGTTCACGCCGTGCCAGGTGTCGCCCGGCGTGTGGAACGCCTACGCGGGGGGCTTTCTCCTGAAGACGCGTGGCGCGTGCGTCCCGCTCGTCTTCCAGGTCGGACACGAGCACCGGGTCGTGCGGTTCGGGGTCGGCGTCAGGTGCACGGGCGGCGGCGCGTGATCCGGCGCGGGCTCGCGCTGGCCGGGGTCGCACTGGCGTGCGGCTGCTCGGGTGGGGGCAGCACCGACAGCGGGACGGGGACGGCGACCGCGACGACCGAACCGTCCTCCGTCGTGACCCTGTTTCCGCGACCCGGGAACGTGTGGCCGATGTTCGGGGTGACGCCGGACAGAGCCAACGTGTCGAAGGCGCCGACAGGGATCACCGCCTCGAACGCAACCACCCTCGCGCGCGTGTCGATTGACATTCCGGGCACGGTCGACTCGTCGCCGATCTTCGTCGGAGGCCGCTTCGTCGTGACGACCAGCTACGGGAAGACCCTCGCCCTCGACCGCCGCGGGCACATCCTCTGGACGTACACGCCGCCGGGCATCGACGGCTGGGAGGGGTCGGCCCAGATCACGAACGCCTCGCCCGCGGCGGATCCCGACAAGAAGCACGTCTACGCCGTCTCGCCCGACGGCGTCGTCCACAAGCTCAACCTGGCCGACGGCTCCGAGGTGACAGACGGCGGCTGGCCGGTCACGATCACGCGCGACCCGACCCACGAGAAGGTCGGGACGGCGCTCAACATCTCGGGCGATCTCGTGCTGGCGACGACCGGCGGCTACATCGGCGACGCGCCGCCCTACCAGGGCCACGTCGTCTCGATCGACCGGGCGAGCGGGGAGATCGTCCACGTCTGGAACTCGCTCTGCTCGGACCGGCACGAGATCATCGACCCGTCGACCTGCCCGGACTCCGACTCCGCCATCTGGGCCCGTGCCGGCGCGGTCGTCGAGCCAGGCACGGGCCGCATCCTCGTCGCGACCGGGAACGCCCCGTACGACGGCAAGACCGCATGGGGCGACAGCGTGCTCGAGCTCTCACCCGACGCGGGCGAGCTCGTCGCGAGCTGGACGCCGCCCAACCAGGAGGAGCTGAACTCCGGCGACGTCGACCTCGGCTCGACGGCCCCGGCGCTCGTGCGCGGTGCCGACGGACGGCTCTACGGCATCCAGGGCGGGAAGGACGCACTCCTGCGCCTCATCGACATCGGCCGGATGGAGGTGGTGCAGACGCTGCCCACCCCCGGCGCGCAGTCGATGTTCACGGCGCCGGCGGTGCTCGGCCGGACCGTGTTCATCGCGACGGCCGCGGGCACCGCCGCCTACCGGCTCACGGGGAGCGGCACGCCGCGGCTGCTCAACACGTGGTCGAACGACACGGCCGGGACGAGCCCGGTGATCGCCGGCGGCCTCGTCTACGTCTACGACCCGACGGGCGGCGGGATCAACATCTACCGGCCGGGCTCCCCGGATCCGGTCGCCACGCTGGCGGCAGAGGCCGGCCACTGGCAGAGCCCGATCGCGATCGACGGCTGCGTGCTGGTCGGCGAGGGCGACGCGAACGAGCATTTGACGTCGGGGACGCTCAGCCTGTGCTGCCTGCCGTGATGCCCTCAGGAGCGCTTGCAATGAACGGCACGAAGGCGTAGGCTCGCGGCTCGCCCCAGCGCATGGGCTAAGCACGGGCGAGGGCCAGCTGGGGGCACCGATGGCGGCTGCTGCCTGGCAGAGGCGGCGCTGCCTCAGAGGAGGAGGGGCCATGAAGCGCATCCTGGCATTGGCCGTTCTCGGAACGGCCCTGACCGTCGGCGTGCAGCCGGCGCTCGCGCACGGTCACATTCACACGAGCACGTTCTCGTCCAACGCGACCTGGCACGCATCCACAGGGGTGCCGCCGGCCGGACCGCTCGGGCACGCGCAGACCGTGTGCCTGACCGCCACGCCGCCGACATCGCCGGTGAACTGCCCGGCAGGCGCGACCGACTACGGGTTCGGTGCCGGTTGGACAGCGCCGCTCGCGACCATCCCGCATGCGTTCTGGATCTGGGCGCCCGGCATCACCGGCGCGACGTCGCCGTCCGAGCTCGCGCAGTACTTCTTCTCGAAGCGGGTCAGGGTCCACGGACACCCCGTCTTCGGTCGGATCTCGGTGGCCGCGGACGACTTCGCCGAGGTCAGCGTGAACGGCACGGTCGTCGGCACGATCGGGAGCACGACGAACGGGAGCGACGCGACCGTCGCGCAGAACACCCTGACGACGTTCGTGATCACGGGGCTCCTGCACCACGGGAAGAACTGGATCACCGTTCGAGCTCAGAACGGCATCGGCGCGTTCTCGGGATGCGGGCCGTGCACCTACCAGCAGCAGCCGGCGGGTGTGGTCTTCGGCGTCAAGATCCGAGCCAGGAGCGACGACGACGTGACGAGCGCTAGCCCGCCGTAAACAGAAAATCGACGCACGACCCGTCGTCGGCGACGTCGACGATGACGCCGCGCAGCAGGTCGGCCGAGTAGTCGCTCCCGGGGTTCAGGCACAGCGTCTGGCCGATCTTCTGCGCGGCGCGTGACTCGTGGATGTGGCCGTGCAGCCCGACCGTCGGCTGGTACTTCGAGATCGCCTCGCGCACCGCCTTCGAGCCGACCGGGACGAAGCTCGGCCGGCCGCCGCGGATGATCGGCTTCAGGTTCTCGTCGAGCTCGGCGGCCGTGTCGAGCCCCGAGTTGTACGGCGGGTTGTGGAAGTTGAAGATCATCTTCGCGTCCGCCGGAGCCGGATCGACGATCGCTGCGATCCGCTCGCCCAGCTCCTCCTCGGAGTACTCGCGCTCGGTGTCCCACGGCGTCGGCGTCACGTCGCCGATGCTCGCGAGCAGCACGGGGCCGAGGTCGCACAGCTCGCGCTCGGGGCACTCGACCTTCTCGGCGCTCTCGAGCACGGCGTCGATCTCGACCGGGTCGTCGTTGCCGGGCGTGATGATGCAGCGGACGTCGGCGCCGAGGCGCTCGCCGGCGAGCCGGCACCAGCCCTCGAGCTGCTCGCGGATCTCGCGCCGGAAGAGCTCCTCGAGGTACGGCTTGTCGGCGCCGATCCGCTCGATCTCGGGCTCCTCCATCTCGACCGCGTAGAACCCGTAGACGTTGATGTCGCCGGCCAGCTTGTCCTTCTCGGACTCCGGCACCGACACCATGTCGCCGTGGATCTCGGCCGTCAGCGTGTCGCCGCTCCGGCGCATCGGCACGATCGCCTTCCCGGCGACGTCGCCGCCGAGCACCAGCACGTTCGCGTCATACGCCTCGCCGGCGTTCAGGAACTTGCGAAAGCAGCGGTCGGAGCCGTGCACGTCGGTCGCGAAGAAGATCCGAAGCGCACGGGTCGGCTTGTTGCCCCGCCTCCACGGTGCCATCGCCGGCTACTCGGGCGGCAGCTCGCGCATCGCGAGGTCGAGGTCGATCGACGATCCGCTTCGCACCGCGCGCGCAATCAGATAGATCACCGGGCCCGCCAGCAGCACGAGCGCCAGCGTCGTGATGCTCTCGACGCTGAACTTCCCGAACACGCTCGAGTGGGTGACGATGAGCCCGATGACGATGAGGGCCAGGATCGTGGTCGCGCCGCCGGCGAGAGCGGCCGTCGGCACGCCTGCGATCCGGTCGACGTCGTTCGTCCCCGGCTTCTGGATCAGCTCCGGCCGCGTGTACGGCAGGAAGAGCGCGGACACCGCCCCCGCGAGCAGGATCAGCGCGACGAACAGCGCCAGGTTGGCGACGATGTTCGCAAGGTCGAGGTACGTCGCAAGGATCGAGAACAGGATGCCGCCTGCAACCGCGATGAACGTCGCGTTGATCGGGCTGTGCGTGCGCTCGTTCACGTCGGCCACGGCGACCGGCAGCATGCGGTCGAAGGCCAGCGCGAAGAGGACGCGGGTGATGACGGCCACGAAGGCCAGGTTGACGGCAACCTCGGCGCACGGCACCGCGATCGCGAGCAGGATCTTGGTGATCGGGTCGCCCGAGAGGACAACGCCGTACCCGAGGCCGCCCGCCGTCGCCGAGAGGTCGGTGATCTTCGCGTAGGCGTCGCCGTTGGTCGCGCTCAGGTTCGCCTGGGCCTGCATGAAGTCGAGCCCGACGCGCCAGCGCATGAGCGCCCAGATCCCGACCCAGACGATCACGAGAAGCACGATCGAGATGGTGGAAGCGATGACGTATGTCCGTCCCGGCCGCCGCAGCTCGCCGCCGACGTAATACGAATACAGCACGCCGTTGTAGTTCAGCACCATGAACGGGACGACGAGTAACGACGCCGTGAGGCTCGCGCCGGTCGCGATGCCGTTCGACTTGGCCGCCGAGAAGATCGCGTTGTAGGCGTTCGAGTCGTTGTTGAAGTCGCCGAACGACTTCACGAAGTCGCTGTGCGAGTGGGCCAGCAGGATGATCGCGAGCGCCACGAACGCGAGCAGCTGGATCGCCACGAGCGCGACGATCACCTGGGCAACGCGCCGGAGCGGCAGGAGCGACAGGGCGCCGACGATGAGCAGCATCCCCACGCAGATCGCCGCGATCGCGCCCTTGCCCGTCACGTGGTTGGCGCCCGCGGCGATCCACGAGCTCGAGAACGCATCGCCGAGAGTCGTCAGCGTGAACGGCATGAAGAGCGCGGTGAACTGTGCGTTGGCAGCCAGGATGTACGTAAACGCCACGGCGATGCCGATGCCGACGATGGCGCCCACGACGGGCGAGATGACGCGCGAGACGTAGACGTATTCGCCGCCCGCGCGCGGGATGGCCACAAGCAGGTACTTGTACGCGAACATGCCCACGATCCAGATGCCCGCCGCAAGGAACAGCGGCAGCGTCATGTCGGGGCGGTCGAAGGCGATCAGGCCGTTCGAGAAGTTGATGAACGTGTTCACGAGCGCGACCGACGCGAGCGCGATGCCCGTCGCCGCGGTGACGCCGAGCTCTCGGACAAGCCCCGACGATTGCCGGGTGTAGAGCCCGGCAGAAGCCGGAACGTCAGGGGCGCCTGCGGAATCGCTCATCTCTCGCCTCCCATCGGCGTGGAACGTTCCAGAGCAACCTACCAAGTCCCGCGGACGCCTGCAACCGCGGATTCCGGCCTACGCCGAAGCGGCCAAATTCCAGTCCCAGGAAGGGCCGACCTCGAGCCGCTCGCCGCGGGCGCCGCTCGCCCGGGCGGCCACGGCCGTCGCCACGGCCCACCGGTCGTCGTCGAGCGTCGCGCCCGCCGTCGCCTCTCCGCGGCACGCTCGCCCGAAGGCGTCCATCTGCTCCTGGTACGCCGCGCTGAACCGGCCGCGGCAGTCGGCGGGGAAGGCGCCCTGCGACTCGGCCGTGAGGATCGCCGTCCCCCCGCCGACGGCCGGCTCGCCGATCTGGATCGACCCGCCCGGGCCGACGATCTCGCAGCGGATGTCCATGCCGTAGGGCGACGTCCGCGAGAGGTTCACGGTCGCCGCCGCGTCGCCGAGCGCGATCGTGATGTACGCGTTGTCGACGTCGGTGTCGGGGAAGACCGGCGCGTGCACCTGGGCGAAGACGGCCGTCGGATCCCGGCCGAGCAGCCACCGCGCGGTGTCGAAGTCGTGGACGCCGACGTCCATGATGAACCCGCCCGCGGCGACGTCGGCGTCGCTCGGCGGAAAGTCCTCGCGGCTCACGAGATGGATCGCGAACGGCTCGCCGATCTGGCCGGCGGCGACGCGCTCGGCCAGCTCGCGGAAGCGCGCGTCGTGGCGGCGGTGGTAGGCCACCATCGCGACGAGCTCGGGGTGCGCCGCGGCGGCCTCGCCGATCAGCGCCTGCCCGGGAACGGTGGTGGCGCCGGGCTTCTCGAGCAGCAGGTGCTTCCCCCGCCCCAGGACCTCGACGGCATGGGCGGCGTGGTCGCTCGTGCGCGTGCACACCATGATCGCCTCGACCTCGTCGCTCGCGAAGAGCTCGTCGAGGGTCAGGAGCTGCACCGCCGGGTCGAGCGGCCCGACGCGCTCGCGGCTCGCACGGCCACGCGCCGATGCGACCGCGACGAGCTCGACGGACGGGCTCCGCATCGCACATGCGGCGTGCACGGCGGAGATGAACCCGGTGCCCGCGATGCCCAGCCGCACGGGCGCGAAGTCGTCGCTCATGGTCTCGCGGACGCTACCAAGGATGCACCCGTAGACTGTCCGCGTGGCTCGGAGCATCACGATCTTCGACGTCGCACACGAGGCCGGCGTCTCGAAATCGACCGTCTCGAACGTCGTCCGCGGAGTGGACGAGGTGTCGGACGAGACGCGCCAGCGCGTGCTCGCCGTCATCGAGCGGCTGAACTACAAGCCGAACGGCATCGCCCGCCAGTTCGTGAAGCGCCGGACGACGATGATCGGCGTGCTCGTCGGCGACCTCGGAAACGCGTACCACGCCCACCTCGCGCAGGTCGTCGAGCGGGCGCTCTTCCGCCGCGGCCACACGGCGATGTTCTGCAACATCGAGGGCGACGAGGAGCTCGCGACCGCAGGGGTCGACGCCCTGCTCGAGCAGCGGGTGGCCGGGTTCGTGTTCCTCGCGCTGATCGAGCGGACGCCGCAGCTGGCGGCGTCGCTCCGCCAGACCGACGTCCCGATCGTCGCGATCGGCCTGCGCCAGGAGTGGAGCGACTCGGTCGGGCCGCGCGACCGCGAGGGCGGAAGCCTCGCCGCGCGGCACCTGCTCGACCTCGGCCACACCCGCATCTGCTACGTCCGCACCTCCTCGGTCGAGGCCAGCGGCGACCGCGCCCGCCACGCCGGCTACGCGGCCGAGCTGCGCGACGCCGGCGTCGAGCCGATGGCGCCGCTGTGGTGGGAGCCCGGCTCGGGGACGATCCGCGTCGGCCGCCGGCCGATGCCGCTGCGAGACGCGCTCAGCGGGCCCGACGCGCCCACGGCCGTCTTCGTCTGGAACGACCACGGCGCGATCGGCCTGATCGAGGCCTGCGAGGAGGCCGGGATCTCGGTCCCGCGCGACCTGTCGGTCGTCGGCTTCGACAACATCGCCATGGCCGGCCTGGGCCGCATCTCGCTGACCACCGTCGCCCAGCCGCTCGACTTCCAGGCCGAGAAGGCCGTGGCGATGCTCCTCGACCGCATCAACGGGACCGCCACCGGGAAGCCGCGCCACCTGACCGTCCCGGTCGAGCTGCGTGCGCGCGGGTCGACGGCGGCGCCGCGCCGATCAAGGGCCCGCTCCTAGATGCGCGTCGTCCTCTGCGGCGCCGGGCACATCGGGGTGGTGCACGCTGCCAACCTCGCCGCGTCCGACCGCGTGACCGAGCTGGTCGTCGCCGACCTCGACACCGCCCGGGCGGGCGAGCTGGCCGCTGGGATCGGGGCGCGGGCCGCGACGCCCGACGAGGCGTTCATGCTCGGCCCGGACGCGGTCGTGATCGCGGCTCCGACGCCCGCGCACGCCGGGCTCGTCCGCCGCTCGGTCGCCGCCGGGATTCCGTGCTTCTGCGAGAAGCCGCTCTCGGGAGACGTGGACGAGACGGTCGAGCTCGTCCGCGAGGTCGAGGCGGCAGGCGCGGTCGTCCAGGTCGGCTTCATGCGCCGGTTCGACGACGGCATCCGGGCGCTGCGAGGCATGATCGAGCGCGGCGAGCTCGGCCGCGTCCACACCATGCACGTCGCCACGCACGACCACGAGCCGCCGGACGAGGCCTATGTCGCGGTCTCGGGCGGCATGTTCCGCGACCAGCTGATCCACGACTTCGACATGATCCGCTGGGTCACGGCGTCGGAGGTGGCGACGGTCTACGCCACCGGCGCGGTGCGCGCGATCGACTTCGCCGAGCGGTACGGCGACGTCGACACCTGCGCGCTCGTCCTCACGATGGCCGGCGGCGAGCTCGTCCTCCTCGCCGGGACGCGGGAGGACGGCCGCGGCGAGGACGTGCGGGTCGAGGCGATCGGATCGAAGGACAGCGCCGCCGCCGGGCTGAACGCGCGGACGCCGCTTCGCATCCTCGACCCGATCGGCGTCGAGCCGGGCCACCCGCCGTACGCCGACTGGATCGACCGCTTCGCCGCCGCGTACGCGGCCGAGATGGAGCACTTCCTCGCCGTTGCAGCCGGCGAGGCGGCGAGCGCCTGCGAGCCGCGCGACGCCCTGAACACGCTCCTCGTCGCCGTCGCCGCCGAGCGGTCGCGAGCCGCCGGCGCGCCGGTCGCGGTGGAGCACGCGGACGACCTCGTCTAGCTCGTCGCGCGCTTGCGGAACATCTCGGTCAGGACGACCTGGTCGATGCGCGCCTGGGCCGGCGGCGTGCGGCACTCCTCGGCGCCGAGCATGCACCGGTGGAAGTGCACGAGCTCGAGCTGGTAGGCCTCCTCGTACGACTCGAACCGGGCCGTCCGCCTGCCGCCGTCGCCGGCCGTCGTGATCGAGTAGACGCTCGGCGACTGGCGCAGCCACGGCGACGGGATGGCGAGCGTCCGCACCGCGTCGGCGAAGTAGAGCCGGATCGACTCCTCGTACTCGTGCATGTCGAGGAGCTGGATCCACGCGCTGTCCCAGCGGGCGCCGTTCGAGAGCCGCGCCGACCCGGCGAGCGCCTGCCCGCCGGCCCAGGCGTCGCCTCCGGTGACGGCCGGCGGCAGCGGCTCGCCCATCCGCTCGAGCATCCCGTGCACCATGTTGACCTGGTGGATCAGGCTGCCGAGGAAGCCGCCCGAGAACGCCACGATCGAGTCGTCGTCGTCGACGCCCACGGCCTGCTTCACCTGGGCCGCCTCGTCGGCCCGCGTCTGCTCGATGACGTCGGCGGGCACGTCGGAGCCGCGCGCGAGATCCTCGGCCCCGAAGTACGGCCCGAACTCGGGGTCGTGCATGAGCACGCTCACGTACCGCAGCCCGTCGGCCGACCCCGGCAGCTCCGAGACCAGCCGCTCGTACGAGCGGTCGAACCGGTTGTTGTAGCCGACCTGGACGACGCGCCCGGAGGCGCGCTGGGCCTCGACGATCGCGTCGACGTCCTCGAGCGAGATGGCGAGCGGCTTCTCGACGAAGACGTCGAGGCCGGCGGCGAGCGCCTCGAGCACGATGCTCGCGTGGGTCGCGTTGGGCGTCCCGACCACGACGCCGTGGAGCCCCGGGTGGGCGATGGCCTCCGATGCGGTCGCGACCCGCGCGGGGATGCCGAACCGGTCGCCGACGCGCTCGCGCACCGTCCGGCTCGGGTCGGCGACGACGGCGAGCTCGAAGCGGTCGCGCAGGAGCGCCAGGTGGGGAAGGTGCATCGCCTGGCTGATCAGGCCCGCGCCGATCACCCCGACCTTGCGCCGGTCGCTCACGACGGCCCCACGCTGGGCAACGGCTGCCGGGTCGGGCTGGGCAGGATGCGCTCGGCGTTCTCGCGCATGACGAGCGGGACGACGCGGAGGGCGTCCTCGATCGAGAGCCACTCGCTGTCGACCAGGCTCTGGAGCGCGCGCTCGAGCCCGCGCCGGGCGAGCTCGGCGTGGCCGACGACGTTCTCGACGGTCTGGTAGTCGGCCCCGAACCCGAGCAGCTTGTTCGCCGGCACGCTGGTCAGGAACCGCTCGAGGAAGTCGGCCGCCGACCTGGGCGCCGCCGTCCACGCCCAGCTCATCTCGACGACGACGTTCGGCTGGTGCTTGGCGAGCGCGAGGAGCTGCTCCTGCTGCGGCCAGGCCATGTGCATGAGGACGAAGGTCGTCTGCGGGTACTCCTGCACGAGCCGGGTCATGTCGGCGACGCACGTGTAGATCCACTCCAGGTGCGGATCGTTGTTGCGTGCCAGCGAGCCGAGGTGGACCTTCACCGGCAGGCCCGCAGCGGTCGAGAGCTCGACGCAGCGGCGAAAGAGGAAGTCCTCGACGAGGCGCCTGTCGGCGGCGTCGCCACCGTCGGCGCGGAGCCGCTCGAAGGCACGCCGCGGAGGCTCGGCGACCGGGCCGACGGCGAGCGGCCGGAAGTACGCCCAGAAGCACTTCGACGCCACGGCCCGGCCGGCGTACCGCTCGTACGTCCACTCGATCACGCGGAGGTAGTCGTCGAGCGTCCCGACCTCGATCCCGCTCAGCTCCTCGGCGCGGGGATGGGCGCCGCGGACGAGCCCGGCGATCGAGATGTCCTGGTCGAAGAGCTCGGGCATCTCGGTCTCGCAGAACGGGTCGGTGTCGAGCGAGTTCACCTGGCAGCGCTCGACGTTGGCGACGCCGACGAGGACGTCGCGGTAGTACCCGGGCCGGCGGAGCTCGCGGCAGCGCACGTCGATCTCCTCGCACGTCTCGCGGGCCAGCCGCAGGCCGAACAGGCGCTCGGTGGTGAGGTCGACGGCGCGCATGTAGCCGGTCAGGCGCGCGGCCTCGACGTACGGCTCGACGAGGTCCCACTTCTCGAGCGGCTCGAGCCCGTCGGCGGCGAACGCGAGCGCGGCGTCGGCCGGGAGGCCCGCGCTCACGAGGTCGTCGATCGCGTAGCCGCCGGTGATGAGGGCCGACCAGTCGCCCGGGATGCGCGTCTCCTCGCCGAGCACCTCGGTGAACTCGTACCCGCCGTCGCCGAGCCGGTGGCGCTCGTCGACGAGGTGCTCGTGGACGTCGATCCACGGCGTCGCGTCGATCGCCTCGGCGAGCGGGCTGGAACGTGACATCCCGGCCAATATAGTGGCCCAATCCACCGGGGTACTCTCCGGGGATGGGCTTCGAGTCTCCCGAGAAGCTGCTCCTCGTCGTCCTCGTCGCGGCCTTCCTGCTCGCCCCGTCACGGCTCCCCGAGCTCGGGCGAGCGCTCGGCCAGGGCATCCGCGAGTTCAAGGCGGGCGTCGCCGACACGGATCGACAGCCGCCGCCCGGCGCCGACGACCGCTAGAGCACTGCGAGTTGCGAGCGGGCGCCGAGCGGGGACAGTACGCCTGTGACCGCGGCGACCGAGCGCTCCTGGCACATCGGCGAGTACCACCCGCTCGCCTGGGCCGAGACGGCCGTGAAGGCTGTCGCGTTCGTCATCGCCTATGTGGCGTTCGTGCACGCGCTCGACCGCAGCCTGCACTCCCCGTCGGGCATCCGGATCGTCGAGCTCGTGCTCCTCGGCCTCGCCGAGGTCGGCATCCTGCTGACCATCGTCGACCGCGTGATCGAGCGGGAGCTGATCGCGGTCGGGTTCGTCGTCCTGAACAACGCCGCGCACGCGAGCATGCTCTTCGCGCTCCTCGCCATCCCCGGCCCCGGCGGCCTGCTCTCGCTGTTCTGCGCGTTCATGCTGGGCGGCGAGGTGATCAAGCTGCGGTGGCTGCACAAGGAGCGGCCGCCCATGCGCCAGATCGGGCTCATGGCCGCGCAGGCGTTCGTGGTCGCCTACGCGGCCATCTATCTGGTCGCGCTCGTCTTCTGGCAGATCGCGACGTGACGGCGCGGCGCCGTCAGCTCGAGGCCGCCAGCTCTCCGGCGAAGTACTCGAGCGCCGTCCGTGTCTTGGTCTGCTGGACGCCGGCGAGGTCGACCCCTTGCGAGCCCAGGTGGGCCCGTACCTCGGCGGCAACCTGGAACGCCTCGCCCGGCTTGCACTTTGTCGAGAGCTCGAGGATGCGCGTGTTGTCGGGGTACAGCCACAGCTCCGCCACCATCCGCTGGGTCAAGCCGGCCGGTGTGAACTTCAGCTTGAAGACGTTGATCGGCCCGAGCATCGAGAGGTCATCGAGCTCGATGCCCTCCGGGGCGTGCTCGGCAAAGAGGGCGCGCTGGGGCTTCGTGAAGAGCTTTCGGATCGGCCGCTCTCCCCTCAGCACCTCCCAGACGCCGCTCGTCTCGGCGCTCTTCAGCGAGCCCGAGCAGACGAAGCCGCCGGGCATGGCGTCGACCTCGATGCCAAACCCCGTCGTCTTTCGCAGCTTGCCCTTCACCTGCGCCGGCTCGATCGGCCGCAGCTTGACGACCGAGTCGTCGCCCCGGCCCTGCACGCGGCGGGCACGTGCCACAAGCCCGACGTCGTACAGCGCGAGCTCGGGGGTATCGAAGAAGACCACCTGTCGGATCTGGCCCTCGAGCGGGTCCATTCCGAGCGACATGACGGCGGATCGCTGGTTCGCGTCGGGCACCGTCAGCTTGAGCTCGACGGTGTCCGCCTGCTTCGTGAGGGCGAGGAGCTCCTGCAGCTGAGCCTCGGAGAGCACTCGTCCAGGGGCGGTACGGGTTGCCATCGACGCCTCCTTTCACGGATTCGGTGGCGGCATTCTCCCACCGCGGCGCTCCGCGCGCACACCGTGCGCGCACGTCAATCGCCGTCGTGCCGCTTTTCGGATCCCCCGGTTTGCGGATAGCCACCCCAGCGCGTTAGGACGATGCTGTCTCCCGGCGGGACAACACCCCGCCCTCTTCCGTCCCGAAGCTGCCCGGCCGGACGCGTGGCGCGCGCGTCCAGCCGGGCGTTCTTCGTTCAGCCGATCTCGCGCAGCGTCCAGACCCGGCCGCCCAGCCGGTCGGACGCCTCGAACAGGCGCACATCGTGGCCGCGATGGCGCAGCGACCGGGTCGCGCTCAATCCCGCGAGGCCGCCGCCGATGACAAGCACGGTGGGCGCCCCGCGCGCTGCGGCGGCGATTCCACCTTCGGCGGCGAGTGCTGCGGCTGCGGCCGTTCCGGCTCGGTACAGCAGTTGCCGCCGGGTGAGAGTGGACACCAGGGCCAGTGTACGACACCCCTGAATGTGCACACGGAGCCCTCTTTCGAGGGATGGTCGGAAGGTGCCCGATGGGCGACGTTGAGTGAAGCAGCCGAATAGGTCGTTCGGCGCTCCCCCCGCATACCTGATGGACTTCATGTCGCACACCGAAGACACCACCCGCCGATCCACCTCGGGACAGACGCTCCCGCTGGTGGTCGTCTTCCTGCTGACGCTGCTCCTGTTCTGCGGCGCGGTCATCGACATCGGTAACGCCTACCGCGTGAAGCAGGCCCTCCAGGCCTCCGCGGACGCGGCCGTCGCCGCGGGTGCGGGCAACCTGCCCAACACCGGCGCCGCGACCGCCGCCGCGCACAACCTGAGCGCCGAGAACACCGCCAAGAACCGCATCGCGGGCGTGCCCAACGTGACCGCCAACATCACGCTGGACTGCTCGACGAGCCCGAACTTCTGCAGCCCGGCGAACACGGTGCACATCACCGAGACGGCGAACATCCCGACGTACTTCCTGCGGCTGATCGGCATCAACACGATCACCGAGAGCGTGCACTCGCAAGCGTGCTCGCCGTGTGGCGGTCTGCCGCTCGACGTCATGATCGTGCTCGACCGTACGGGCTCGATGCTGCAGCCATCGTCCAAGCTGGCGAACGCGAAGGCAGGCATCCTGTCCTTCCTGACCGGCATGGATCCCGCGATCGACAACGTCGGCCTGGTGGTCCTTCCGCCGGCGACGAGCACTGGCGAACGCCTGTAGCACGAGCGACGATCAGACCTACACGGACACGACGCCGGCGTACCTGCTCGTACCACTGGGGAACACCTACGCGACGTCGCTCGGCAACCTGAACGCCTCGTCGCCGCTCGTCTCGACGGTGAACTGCGTCCACGGCGCCGGCGGCACGGCGTACACGCTGGCGATCGACATGGCCTACCAGGAGCTCGTGGCGAACGGCCGCGTGGGCACCCAGAAGGTCATCGTGTTCCTGTCGGACGGCGCAGCCAACTACGGGCCGCAGTACTACTCGAACACGAGCCCGTACCTGACGAACCCGTGCAAGTCGGCCGTCGACCAGGCTGCGATCTACAAGGCCGCGAAGGTCCTGATCTATACGATCGCCTACACGACGACGAGCTCCGACATGTGCGAGCCGTCGCCCAGCGCCAAGATCGGCAACCACATCGTGACCGGCAACGAGAGCCCCACGATCTACGAGTCGCCGTCGATCTCGGCCACCGCCGCAATGCAGGCGATCGCGAGCCCGGGCGACTACTACTCGAACCCGAACGCGACCTCGCTCACCGGCATCTTCACGGCGATCAGCGCCGACATCATGGCCGGCCACAGCCGCATCAACGGCTGACCTGCAACAACGGGGTCAGACCCCAATGTTGCGCCGCCGTCTAGCGGTCGTCCCCCGGGACGCCGAAGCCCGGTGAGGCGGCAGGGTCGAGGGCACGCGTGACGTAGTCGCCGATCTGCGGCTCCCAGATCGCCCACAGCTCGGCGAGGCGCACGATCGGGTCGTCGTCCCAGTCGACGCGCAGGTCGACGACCGGCCATTCCACCCGGTCGCAGACGACCACGCCCGCCGAGCGCACCGGCCCCTCCTCGCCACCCGCTTCAAGCCCGGCACGGAGGGCCGCGATCAGCCGCGCTCCCAGGTGCGCTCCGGGGTCGGCTGCGAAGGCCTCCACCATCGCCAGCGGGCACGTCGGGCGACGCGAGCAGGTTGCCGGCGGCGACCGCCCCGGGGCCACGGGCGACCTCGTGGGTGCCGAGGGTGTAGGCGCCCGAGAACGCGCCCGTCGACCCCGACTCGTCGACCGCCGTCACCTGGCGGTACGCCGCGCCCGGCGCCTTGGCGAGAGCCGCGTCGACGGCCTGCTGTGCCGGCCGCCCGGCGGCCAGGTGATCGAGCACGGCCGGGCCGAGGCGCGGGTCGGTCACGTTCTGGCTCGCCGCCGCCCCCGCGCCGGCACGGGCATGCGCGCAGCGGGCGGCGACGGCCGGGCTCGACGACGTGACGGCCGTGCCGACCATGCCCGTGCGCTCGCAGCGTCCGACCAGCGAGAACGTCATGCCCGCTCGTCGGGGATGACTGCGATGACGTCGACCTCGACGACCCACTCCGGCCGCGCAAGCCCGGTGACCACGACGCCGGTGAAGACGGGATGCACGCCCTCGAGCCACCGCCCCAGCACCTGGTAGACCGGCTCTCGGTGGCGGATGTCGGTGAGGTAGACGGTGGCCTTGCAGATGTCCTCGAGGCGCGCTCCGCACTCGTCGAGGAGCTGCGCGACGTTCGCCATCGCGCGATCGGCCTGGCCGGCGGCGTCGCCGACCGCGACCGACTCGCCCGTGTCGAGGTCCTGCCCGACCTGGCCGCGCAGGTACACGGTGTTCCCTGCGACGACCGCCTGGGCGAGGTCGTTCGCGATCCGCTGCTCGGGATAGGTGTCGCGGGTGTTGAAGGGGCGGACGCGGCGGTGGCTCATGCCGGCACCCGCTCCGAGAGCCCGGCGGCGTGGCGCACGACGTCGAGCGGGCCGGCGAAGTCGAAGTTGCGGTAGACGGCCCCGAGGTGTGCAAACGGCGGCGATTGGGCAAACAGCTGGAACGTGAGCCGGTGCCCGGCGTAGTCGGAGTTCAGGAGATCGCGCGCCAGGGCCAGGAGCCGGCGACGGTCGTCCGCCGTCCAGGCGTCGTTCACCGTGTAGAACTTCTGCATCCAGGGCGCCGTCTCGGGATGGTCGAACATCGCGTGGTCGGGCGTCACGCAGATCTGCCCGCCGCACAGCTCGCGGGCGACGTGCATCATCGCCGGAAGCTGCGAGCAGGCCAGCACGCGCCCGGTGTAGAGGAGCGACTGGTTCGGCATCAGGAGGCCCGCCGGCGACGGCTCGGCGAGCGCGATCGCGGCGGTCAGGTGGGCGTTGATCCCCTCGCGGTAGCACGCCAGCGTCGCGAGCTTCTCCTGCACCGCCTGCTGGCGCTCGAGGCCGGTCTGGCGGACGTTGTGGAGCGCGACGCCGATCAGCATGTCGGCGAAGCGGAGGATCCGCTGGACGAACGGGAACGCGCTGTAGCGATGAAGCGTCCCGCGGATGAACGCCGCGGCCCGCGTGTGGCGGTAGAAGAGGACGTTCTCCCACGGCACCTCGACGTCGTCGAAGACGATCAGCGTGTCGACCTCGTCGAACCGGTTCGAGAGCGGGTAGTCCTCGGCCGGGCCGCGCCCGGCGAAGCCCGTCCGGCAGAGGTGTCGCAGCCGCGGCGAGCCCATGTCGACGATGCAGCCGAGCGCGTAGTCCGAGAGCTCGGCGTCGCCCCAGTTCGCGATCGTCGGCTTCACGAACGCCTGGTTCGCGTAGGCCGCGGCCGTCTCGTACTTCGCGCCCCGGATGACGATCCCCGAGTCGGTCTCGCGCACGACGTGGAGCAGCATGTCGGGGTCCTGGTCCTGCGGCCGCTTCGAGCGGTCGCCCTTGGGGTCGGTGTTGGCGGACACGTGGAACAGGTCCTCGCGGAGCACCCGATCGATGTGCCGGCGGATGTTCTCGCTGAAGCGCGGGTCGACCTCGTTCAGGACGTCCTGCCCGTCGTACAGCGACCACATCTCGCCGACCGTCTCGTCGCCCACGCGCGTCACGACGCCGCCGATCTCGTCCATGACGGCGTCGACCGCCGCCCGCTTGTCCCACCAGTCGGTCTGGGTGCGAGGCAGCTTCAGCCCGACGGCAAACGCCTCCCCGTCCTCCTCGTAGGTCAGCCGGTCGCGGTGCGCCTCCTCGTGGGCCATGTCGTAGATGCGCGCGCGAACATCGACGATGGGGCGGAACGCGGGGTGAGTCGTGACGTCGTCGACACGCTCGCCGTTCATCCACACCTCGCGGCCGTCACGAAGCGACGCGCGGTAGTCATTGCCTGTCCGGATCATGCGGGGCTCCCTGGGTCGATCGGCACGCGGCTCGGGGACAAGTATGCACGCCGCCACGAGACGGACGGCGCTGCCGACGGTGGGATACAATTCCGCACCGGACGAGTGGGGTATGTGTTTGTGGAGGTAGGCTGATGGCAAAGGTGCTTCTGAAGGCGCTGGACATCCTGGCGCTCTTTGACCACAGCCGCCCCGAGTGGGCGGAGCACGAGGTGGCCGCCGCGCTCGACCTGCCGACGTCGACCGCGCACCGCCTGCTGACGTCGCTTCGCAGCAGGGGGTATGTCGTCCGCACGAGATCGGGCCGCTACCGGCTCGGGCCGGCCGCGATGGCGCTGGGCCGGCGGGCAAGCGATGGACCCCTCGCTCCCAGCCTCCACGCCGCACTCGAGCGGGTGGCGGCCGAGACGGGCGAGACCGCCGTCGTCGGGATCCGCGACCCCGCCGGCGGGGGTCTCCTCATCCTCGACCAGCTCGAGTCGAGCCAGCGGCTGCGCCTGGCGCTCGAGATCGGCTACGTCCAGCCGTTGCACGCCGGAGCCGCCTCGAAGGCCATGCTCGCCCACCTCGAGCCGCGCGAGATCGAGCGCGTGCTCACCGAGCCGATCCCACGGGTCGGGCCGGCGACGATCACGGATCGCGACATGCTGCTGCGCGACCTCGAGGGCGTCCGCCGCCTCGGGCACGCCCGCAGCCGCGAAGAGGTCATCGAGGGCGGCTGGGGGGTGGCATCGCCCGTCCTGGGCGTCGACGGACAGGCCCGAGCGGTCGTCGGCATCGTCGCGCCGGTCGCGCGCCATTCGGCCGAGGCCGAGGAGAGCGCGGCCGTCGCCGTCGCCCGGGCGGCCCAGGGGGCCGGCTGACGTGGAGCGCGTGAGGCCCGCTCACCGGCGCCATCGGCCAGCTCCATGTGACCGTGTCGGACATCGACCGGTCCGTCGCCTTCTACCGCGACGTGCTCGGCCTGCCGCTCCTCTTCGAGGTGCCCGGACAGGGCATGGCCTTCTTCGACTGCCAGGGCGTGCGCCTCTATCTCGGCGCGGCCGAGTCGCCCGAATTCACTTCGACGCCGCTGATCTACTTCCGCGCCGACTCGGCCAGCGAGGCCGGCGCCGAGCTCGCCCGGCGTGGAGTCGAGTTCACGAGCGAGCCGCACGTGGTCCACCGCCAGGGCGACACAGAGCTCTGGATCGGCTTCTTCGAGGATCCCGACGGCACGACGCTGGCGATCATGTCGGAGGAGCCGGCGCAGGGCTGAGCGCCGTCGCCGCCCGCAGCTCGTCCATGAGCCGGGCGACGTGGTCGGCGCCGAGCTCTGCCCTCACCTCGCGCTGCACGCGCTTCCAGCGCGGCCGCACGTCGTCGACGAGGCGGCGCCCGGAAGCGGTGAGCGCGGCCATCCGAACACGCCGGTCGGCGCCGACCGAGACGCTCACGAGGCCGCGCCGCTCGAGCGGGCGCAGGTCGCGGGCCAGCGTCGTGCGGTCCATCGCCAGGCGACCCGCCAGGTGGGTCAGCGGCAGGGGGCCCTCCTCGAAGAGCCGGGCGAGGATCGAGAACTGCGACGTCCGGATGCCGGCGGGCTGGAGGGCCTGGTCGTAGACGCGGGTCAGCGATCGGGCGGCCATGCGCGCCGTGGCGCACACGCACGCCACCTCTGCCGGTTCGACGGACACGAAACGAGTATATACACGCTTCTGGTAGCATCGCCGTCGTGACCGTCGAGAGCCGCTCGCTCGCCGCTCGCGTCCTGGCGCCGGGGCGCGTCCACTACGGGTGGGCGATGGCGGGCGTCACGCTGCTCGTCCTCGTGATGAGCGCAGGGTTCCGGTCGACGGCCGGCGTCCTGATCGTCCCGCTCGAGCAGGAGTTCGGGTGGAGCGCGGCAACCGTGTCGTCGGCCGTCTCGATCAACCTGATCATGTTCGGCCTCGGCGCGCCGTTCGCGGCCGCGCTGCACGAGCGCTACGGCGTGCGCAGGGTGACCGTCACGGCCCTGGTCGTCGTCGCCGCCGCATCGGCCGCCACCACGCTCATCTCGTCGCCGTGGGAGCTCAGGCTGCTGTGGGGGGTCGTCATCGGCACGGCCACGGGCGCGGTCTCGATCCCGCTCGCGGCGATCGTGGGCAACCGGTGGTTCGTCCGCCGCCGCGGGCTCGTCACCGGGATCATGACGTCGGCCAACGCCACCGGGCAGCTCATCTTCCTGCCCGTCCTCGCGACCATCGTGACCACCGCCGGGTGGCGCTGGGCGTCTGCCACCGTCGCCGTCGTCGCCCTCCTGGTCGTCGTCCCGCTCGCCGCGCTCATCATGCGCGACCACCCGTCAGACGTCGGCATCGCGCCGTACGGAGGCGACGCCGTCGAGGTGCCGAAGCCGCCCACCGCCGGGCCGATGCGGTCCGCGCTCGGCGGGCTCCGCGAAGGTGCGCGCTCGGGCACGTTCTGGCTCCTCACGGGATCGTTCTTCGTCTGCGGCGCGTCGACCAACGGCCTGGTCGGCACGCACCTGATCCCCGCGGCGCACGACCACGGCGTGTCCGAGGTGACGGCGGCCTCCTATCTGGCCGCGATCGGCGTCTTCGACATCATCGGGACGACCTTCTCGGGATGGCTCACCGACCGCTACGACCCGCGGCTCCTGCTCTTCTGGTACTACGGCCTGCGCGGCCTCTCGCTGCTCGCCCTGCACTCGGTGCTGGGAGCACCCAACCTGGGGCTGCTCGCGTTCGTCGTCTTCTACGGCCTCGATTGGGTCGCCACGGTGCCGCCCACGGTCGCGCTGACCGCCGACGCCTTCGGCCGGGAGCGGGTCGGCATCCTCTTTGCCTGGATCTTCGCCGCGCACCAGTTCGGCGCGGCGTTCGCCGCCTACGGCGCGGGCGCGATCCGCACCGACGCGGGCAGCTACCACTGGGCGTTTCTGATCGCCGGGGCGATGTGCATGGGCGCCTCGTTCGCGGTCACACGGATCCGCACGCGGGTTCCGCAACCGGCACGCGCCTGACGCTCCACGTGGCGCTCGACCTGCCGCTCTGACGGCGGGCTGATCAGCCGCCGCTGATCGCCGCGATCACATCGACCCGCGAGCCGGGCCCGAGCGCAGTGGCGAGCTCGGCCCGCTCCCGGTCGACGTACACGTTGATGTGAGGACGGAGGGCCGGGCCGGGCTCGCACAGCCGGTCGCGCAGGCCCGGCCAGCGCTCGTCGAGCCGGTCGATGGCCTCGTTGACGGTCGTGGCGTCGACGTCGAGCCGTCGCGGCAGATCGACGAAGAGCGACGGGAGCGTCGGCGGCAGGTGGAGGTCCGCCACTACGACTCCAGCACCGCCACCTCGACCGAGGAGATCCCCGGTAGGTAGCTCGCGATCTCGTCCCACGTCTCCCCCTCATCGGCGCTCGCGAACACCTGGCCGGTGCTCGTCCCGAAGTAGAGGCCCGGCGCGTCGAGCGAGTCGATGGCGAGGCCCTCGCGAAGCACCCCGATGAACGCATTCTGCTGGGGAAGCCCACGGTGGAGCCGTTGCCAGGTGGAGCCGGCATCGCTCGTCCGCCAGACGGCCGCTGCCCCGTCCGGCATGCAGCGGCCATGCCCTGGGTCGAGCGGGATGACGTAGAAGCTCTCGCGGTCATGCGGGTGCGCCGCGGCCACGAAGCCGAAGTCGGTCGGCAGGCCGTCCGTCACCTCGGTCCAGGTCCGCCCGCCGTCGTCGCTTCGGTGCATGCCGCAGTGGTTCTGCTGGTAGAAGCGGTCGTGGTCGACCGGCGACATGACGAGCTTGTGGACGCAGTAGCCGACTCGCTCGTCCTCGAGCGGCCACTCTGCGCGCAGGCCCGAGTTGCGCGGCTCCCAGGATCCGCCGCCGTCGGTCGTTTCGAAGATCCCGAAGCCCTGGACGATGATCATGTAGCGGTCCGGCCCGTCGGGATGCGGCAGGATCGCCGTCATGCCGAGGTGCCCGGGAGGTTGATTGGACGGGTCGTTCCAGGAGCCGCGCCCCGGCTGGTCGTCGAGCGTGCTCACGAGCGACCACGTCGCGCCGCCGTCGCCGCTCTCGAACACTCCGGCCGCCTCGGCCCCGACCCGGACCTTGCCGTGGCCGACCCCGAGGCCTGAGACGCGCGAGAGCTTGAGCTCGCCCTCGGGGTACTGGAGCCCTTCGCTCGAGAGCTCCCACGTCTCGCCCATGTCCGAGCTCCGCCAAACGCCGGCACCGTGCCACTCGCTGGCGGCCGAGGCGTAGATCGTCCCGGAGTCCTCGTCCACCACGGCGTGGTAGACGGGCCAGCCGTCGCAGAACGGCCCGCGCACCTCCCAGTCGCGACGGCCCTCGTCGCTCTCGAGCAGGAAGCAGCCCTTGCGCGTTCCCACTGCCAGCACGATCCGCTTCGGCATCGACGACCCCCTCTGATCGCTTCAGGGGGTCATGGTAGCGGCGTGCAACATTGGGGTCTGACCCCGTTGTTGCGGCCGGCTAGCGGTGCGCGCGGCCGTACGGGACGGTTTCCCATGCGGCGCGCTGGGCGTTCGCAACTCTCTCGCCGCCGAGCGAATAGAAGACCGCGGTGAGCTCGGCGTAGTCCTCGCGGGTCCACTCCGACCGGTCGACCGTCATGACGGCCTGCCAGAGATCGTCGGCGGTTATCTCGCCCCGTCGGCCGGCGGCGAGCAGGCTCTCGATGGTGTGCTCCAACGTTCCTCCTCCGCGCCCACACCTGTCAGGGTATGCCTTTCGGCAGCCGGATGCACTCCGTAAGCCCTGCGACAGCCGCAGTTTGCGGATTTCTGCGGCCCCCCGGTTCTCCCACCTTTCACCGTCGAGGGCGGCGGACGAGGACGTTCTGGCTACGCCGCCACGCGGACCTGCGCCGTGCGGAATTGGTTGAACGGGTTGTCGTCCTGGAACGGAGCTTCCGAGAGGACGCCGCCCTTGACGGTCACGGAGCCGTGCGTGGCGGTCACCCTGACGATGAACTTCGTCGTCAGGCTGGTGCCGGGGCTCACCTCGCCGTACTCGCAGAACGGCGTGTCGGGCGAGATGCCGAGGTCGCAGACCTCGCCGACAAGGACGCCGCCCGTGATCTGCGGGACGGTGTCGAGCTCGGCCGCCTCAGGTCCGTTGTTTCGGATGACCTCCGTGAACGTCACGCGGGTGCCGTGAGCCGCCGTCGACCGGCTCGCGTGGATCGACACCACGCCCAGGTCCGCCGTCGGTGCCGCCGCGACACCGCCCGCCGCCGGCACCGCGAACATCGCGCCGGCCGCGATCGCCACCAGCACCACCGGACTCTTCCCTCGGACCACACGCCGTGCCCAGTTGCCCTTTGCCATGACTCCCCCTTCGTCGCGACGCCGTACGCTTGATGGTCGCACGCCAGGAGGGTCGCGTCGAGAGGCCTTCACCGAGTGTTATCAGGGGCCCGCAAGCCTCACGGGCCCCTGAAACACACGCAGCGTCAGGCTAGGCGGTCTTGCACTCGCCCCGCTTCTGCCCGGCGACGACGTTGGGCTGGCCCATCGAGTCGCCCACCTGCGCAACCGGGTTGTTGTTGAAGCACGCGAGGTTCCCGCCGATGTGGTTGGTCACGATCTCCATCGCGTCGGGATCGCCGAAGCGGTTCCCGATCAGCCGCACGGTTCCGCCCACATGGTTTCGGATCACTCCGAGCCAGCAGCTGTGGAGGCCGCGGATCTCGAGGTTCCCGCCGACCGTGCTGTCCTCGACGACGCTGTAGAACGGCCCGCCGTAGACGGCCACGGCCGTGCAGTCCTGCGTTCGGCCGCCGCCGGTGATCGTGGCGTTGCCGCCGATCGTCGTCCCGTGGACGATCACGGCCCAGGCTCGGAACGCCCGCAGGTTGCCGCCGATGCGGTCGTTGCCGAGAGCGGCGCACCCGACGTCGGGCGAGCAGCCGATGGCCGCGATGCCGCGGTGCTCGACCACGACGTCGCCCGCGACGTTCAGCGTTGCGGGCGTCGCCGCGTTCAGCGCGCCGTGCGCCGCAACCGTGATGCCGTGGCGGACCCGGACGGTGCCCGAGTTCGGGAGCGTGCACAGTCCGGTGATCCGAAGCGATCCGTATGTCCCGGCGTGGATCGTCCCGCCGTGACAGGTCACGTGGCCGTGGTGCCTGGCCGATGCACTCGCAACGCCGCCCGACACGGCGCAAACCAGCACCGTGACGAGCGAGAGCGCGAGCAGTCGCATAGCCCTCATTCGATCCCCCTCAGTCGAAGTTCCGCGGACGGGCCCAGGAATTCCCAGGCGGCCGCCATGGCTAAACAGCGATGCGAGGATACACTTCGACGGCTGCAGGGCCACCGCCTGGTATGCGACCAGCCAAACCGATCGCGCTGGAGCGTCGCCGTCACTTCCGGGTCGACGGCGCGTGGCCGGTAGAGCTTCGAATGAGCCACGGCGTGGCCGCTCAAGGCCGAGCCGTCGACATCTCGCTCGGCGGGATGCTCGTCGAGGTGGACGCACCGGTGGCGCCGTCGACCGGCGCGACGGTCGAGGTCGCCCTCCCCGCGGAGATCGGCTGGGTCGCGGCGCGCGTCGTCCGGCTGCTCGAGGTCGCCGACGGCGACGACCACCCGCGCTGGGGGCTCGAGTTCGGCGACATGCCGCCCGATGTCCGTGCCGCGTGGGCCCGGCACGTGTTCACCGAGGCGAGGCAGCGCGGCTACCACGAGGACGTCGACGCCTGGATCGCGCAGACGCGGTCGTCATCGCTGATCTGCCCGACCTGCGGCAACCTGATGGACGCGACGACCGCACCGGAGCGGCTCCTGACCGCGGCCGACCTCGCGACGCACCTGGAGGTGCGCGTGGGGATGGTCTACCGCATGGCCCGCAGCGGCCGGCTGCCGTCCTACCGCATCGGCCGCCGGCTGCGGTTCGACCTGGTCGAGGTGCGCGATGCGCTGAAGGCCGCGAACGGCCGATGAGTTAGGCTGCCGACATGTCCGGTGCGCTGATCGCGTTGATCCTGATCGTGTTCTTCATGGCCTTCGGGTTCGGCCTGCTGGGGTTCGCCTTCTCGGTGGCCTGGTCGCTCCTCTGGTACGGCCTCGTCGGGCTCGTGATCGGCGGCCTCGGCCGGCTCATCGTCTCGGGGCGTCAGGACATGGGGCTCTTCGAGACGGCGCTGTTCGGCATCGCCGGCGCGCTGATCGGCGGCATCATCGCGAACGACGTGCTCGATGTCGGATGGTTCGGCCAGTTCCTGACCGCGGTGGTCATCGCCGCGCTTCTCGTGCTCGTCACCGGAGCCGGCCGGTCCCGGGGACGCACGGTCTAGACGTGCTGACCAACCGCTCCGCGCCGCCGGCGACGGTGACGCCGGTGCTCATCTATCCCGACGTTCGAGCCGCGGTGGCATGGCTCGAGGCGGCGTTCGGCTTCGGTGAGCGGGTCCAGATCGGCGACGGCCATCGCGCCCAGCTCCGCGTCGGCGACGACGGCGCCGTCGTCGCGGCCGAGGCGCAGAGGGACCAGGTCGCCCCCAGCCCCGGCAGCGTGACGCATCAGCTCAAGGTGCGCGTCCCGGATGTCGACGCCGCGTTCGCCCGCGCCCGCGATCACGGCGCCACCGTGGTGGAGGAGCCGACGACGCACATGTACGGCGAGCGGTCGTGCGTGGTCGAAGATCTCGCCGGCCACCACTGGGAGCTGACGCAGACGGTGCGCGACGTCGAGCCCGAGGAGTGGGGCGGCGTCACGGTCGCGCCGTGGTGACGGCGAAGCGGCGCCTCAGGCCGGAAGGCCGGACCCGGCGAACGCGGCGGTGAGCCAGATCGCCAGGCGACGGCGAAGCCGCGCCCGCACACGCCGGCGGTTCGAGATTCCAGAGCTGCCCATCATTGTCGCCTCCTCCACTTCTCTTGTTGCAAAAGAGACGTGGGCGGGCGGCGGATTCTTCCGTCAGATCACGGTCGTTCAGATCCGCGTTCACCCGAGCGCTGGCCGTCACAGACCGCGCCTGATACCAGGCAGGGTGGAGCGTCACGCTGCGTGGGCCGCGCGGCACCGCGCGAGCAGGCGGTCGTCTCCGAGATGCTCGGCGCATGCGGCCCAGGCGCTCGTCGGCCCGCGCCACCGGAGGTCGTCGGCGGCCGGGAAGAGGTCGGCATCGGCTCTGAGCGTCGCCAGGTTCTTGAACAGCAGCGCAAGCTCGCGGCGCTCACCGAGCACCTCGGGCGGGAAGTCCTCGATCGCGCCGTGCTCGTTCACGAGCCGGGCGGCCGTGACGGCGCCGATTCCGGGAATGCCCGGATACCCGTCCGCCGAGTCACCGACGAGCGCGAGGAAGTCGGGGATCAGCGCGGGCTCGACGCCGAACTTCTCGCGCACGCCGTCTTCGTTTCGGACGGACTGCGCCCGGCGGTCGATCTGCACGACCCTATCGCCGCGTACGCACTGGGCCAGATCCTTGTCGGGCGTCCAGATCCGCACCTGGTCGACGCCGTCGTCCGCGCAGGCGATCCGTGTCGCCGATGCGAGCGCATCGTCCGCCTCGAGCTCGACCATCGGCCAGACGGCGATCCCCATCGCGGCGAGCGCCTCCTCGAGCGGCTCGAACTGCGCACGCAGTGCGGGGTCGACGCCGAGCCCGGTCTTGTAGCCCGGCCAGAGGTCGTTTCGAAACGACTCGATGACGTGGTCGGTCGCCACGCCCAGGTGCGTCGCTCCGTCCTCGACCATCTGGAGCACCGAGTGCAGGACTCCGATCACCGCGCCGTATCGCCGGTCGCCGCCCCCCGCCCGGCGGCGGCCGTAGAACTGGCGGAAGAGCTCGTACGTGCCGTCGATGAGGTGGATCACCATCGAGCAGCATCGTCTCACGACGCGCGAGTGGTAGGCTCGGCCGATGCTCGGGGAGTTTGGGCGATGGCTCGACACCGGGCGACGGCTGGAGCTGGCGTGGCTCGCGTTCGCGGTCGCCAACCTGGCCGCGATGGTGTGGATGATCGCGGCGCGGGCGTTCGACGGCTGGGAGACGGTCCCGTTCCACTTCATCTACGTCTCCTTCACGTTGCTCTACGGCTTCCGTGCGTGGCGCCTGCGCGGGACGCTGATCGGGCTCGCGTTCGTCATCGTCTCGACCGGCGTCCTCACGCTCTGGGCGACGGTCGTCGGGTGGGAGGCCGTGCCGGAGTTGACCGAGATCCCGCTCATGGCGCTCATGTTCGCGGCGATGGTCTTTCACGTCCGCCGGCGGCAGCAGGCGACCGCAGTCGCCGAGGCGCTCGCCGCCGCGCGGGCGGCCGATCTCGACCGCCAGCGCGTGTTCGTCTCGGACGCCTCGCACGAGCTCCTGACGCCGATCACGATCGCGCGCGGGCACATGGACCTGCTGCGTCGCATCCGCCGCCCCGAGCCGGCCGACATCGCCGAGGCGCACGAGGTCGTGACCGGCGAGCTCGACCGGATGACGCGCCTCATCAACCGTCTGCTCGTGATCGAGCGGGCCGCGTCGCTCGGTCCAGACGACCGGGAACGGGTCGACGTGCGCGCAATGCTCACCGAGCTCCACCAGCGCTGGCAGGGCACCGCCGACCGCGACTGGCGGTTGGGGCCGCTCGCCGGCGGCCGCATCACCGCCGATGCCGACCAGCTGATGCTCGCCCTCGACGCGCTCGTCGAGAACGCCGTTCAGCACACCGATCTCGGTGACGAGATCTCGCTGTCGAGCCGGGCCTTCGGCGATCTGCTCGAGATCCGCGTGCGGGACGGCGGCTCCGGGATTCCGCCGGCCGCGCTCCAGCGCATCTTCGACCGCTTCTACCGGATCGACCGGTCGCGCAACCGGCGGCTGGGCGGGTCGGGGCTGGGCCTCTCCATCGTCCGCGCGGTGGCACACGCCCACGGCGGCGGCGTCCGCGCGCACGCGCCGGCAGCCGGCGGTGCCGAGTTCCTCGTGACGCTGCCCGGGCTGCGGTCAGCAGAGGCTGAGCCGGTAGCCGCCTGCCGCGGACCGTCTCGATGGCGATGTCGGCCTCCAGCTTGCGCCGCAGCCGGCCAACGGTGACATCCACGACGTTCGATCGGGGGTCGAACTGGTAGTCCCAGACGGCGCTCAGGATCCGTTCCCGTGACACCGGCTCGTCCGGCGTCCGCAGGAGATATTCGAGCAGCTCGAACTCGCGCCCCGAGAGGTGCACGCGCCTGCCGTCGCGCAGGCTGAGCATCCGGCTCCGGGGATCCATATGCGGCAGCCGGTCGCCGTTGCACCGTGGCCGGGCAGCTCCGGCGGCGACTCGCGGAGCCGCGCCTTCACGCGGGCCAGGAGCTCGTCGAGGGCGAAGGGCTTCGCCAGGTAGTCGCTCGCGCCCGCATTCAGCGCCCGCACCTTGATGTCTGTCGCCGTGCGGGCCGAGAGCACGAGCACGGGCAGGCGCGGGTGCAGGCTGCAGCGCCTGCTCCAGCACCCAGAAGCCGTCACGGTCCGGGAGCATCAGGTCGAGGATGAGGAGATCCCACTCCTGCGCCGTCAGGCGGGCGACCGCGACATCACCATCGCCCGCCACGGTCGTGTGGTAGCCCTCGGCCTGAAGGCCCCGGGCGATGAAGCGGGCGATCAGCGGCTCGTCCTCGGCAAGGAGGATTCGCATCCCGCCTGAACTATCCCAGATTCCGGCCGCCGTTCCGGCGCCGGGCGATGACAGATCGATGACATCTGAGCGCCGCGGACTCCACACCGCGGCTCGGCGGGAGTAGCTTCCGCGGCCAAGGAGGGACCGATGAGCCGAACCGCCCGGATCGCCACGATCCTCGTCGTCACCGTAGCCGCGCTCGCGCTCGTGGGCGCCTACGTCTCGACCTTCCTGCTCGCCGGGCCACCCACCGTGGCCGCCGCGACCTCGCCGGCAGCTGCCAGCATCACGCTCCAGACCGTTGCGGCGGTCGGGTACGGGCCGCACCCCAACTGGGTCTCGTACTTCGTGAAGGACACGAGCGGCGAGTGGAAGCACAGCACCGTGTTCCAGCTTCCCGCGCACGCGCTCATCCACGTGACGATCGAGAACTACGACGGCGCCAGCGGCCTCCGTAACCCGTTCTTCGGGCTCCCGAGGGGGATCAGCGGGCCGATGAAGGTCAACGGTCGCCCGCTCCGCGTGCTCGACCCGAGCCTGGCGTCGCACACGTTCGCGATCCCCGACCTCGGCGTGAGCGTGCCGATCCAGGGCGTCGCCGACGACGCGGGGAACCCGTGCGAGGTCGCACCGTGCGCGACCAGCTTCAATCACAAGACCATCACGTTCACGTTCCGCACCGGAGCCTCCGGCACCTACCACTGGCAGTGCTTCGTGCCGTGCGCCGCCGGCTGGCAGTACGGCTTCGGCGGGCCGATGCAGACGTTCGGGTACATGGACGGGTTCATCAAGGTCGTCTAGATGGCTGCGACCTCGACCTCGGATCCCGGGCGCGACCACCTGCGCCGGATCGCCGTCATCTGGGCGGTCGCGAGCATCGTCGGCGTGATCCTGGTCGTCTTCGCGCTTGGCCCGCACATGCCGCCCGGGCGGGTCACGGCCGAGGCGTCCGACCAGACCACCGCGAACATCATCCTCTCGGCGATCTGCACACCGATCCTGCTCGCAATCTGGGTGTACTTCGTCTACGCGATCGCCGTGTTCCGCCGCCGCCCCGCCGACGCCGGTGACGGCCCGCCCGACCACGGCTCGTCGCGGGTGCAGCTGATCTGGGTCGCCGTCACCGGGGCGCTGGTCCTGTTCCTGGCGATCTGGGGAAGCGTCGTCCTGCTCTCGAACGCCGAGGGGGCCGGCGGCGGCCAGGGCCCGAGCCCGCTCGTCACCCCGTCGGGCCCGAAGGTGCAGGTGCAGGTGATCGGCCAGCAGTGGCAGTTCACGTACCGCTATCCGCAGTACGGCGGCTTCGAAACCGCAAAGCTCGTGCTCCCGGAGTCGAGCACCATCGAGTTCCACGTCACGTCGCTCGACGTCACGCATTCCTTCTGGGCCTATCAGCTGGGTGTCAAGGCCGACGCCGTCCCCGGCGCCGACAACATCGCGTTCGTCCGCACCGAGGGGCCGGCGAGCTTCGACATCCGCTGCGCCGAGCTGTGCGGCCTCTGGCACGGCCACATGTTCGCGACAGGGCACGTCGTCTCGAAGCAGGCATTCCGGACGTGGGTGGCGACGATGCGGCGGATCGACCTGCCCGTCCAGCGGTACATGGGCCCGTACCAGCGCGTGTACGTCCCCGACCCGACCGCGAGGGCTGGATGATGGCCCGGCGCCTGCTCTCGTACAACCTCCTGACGGCGATCGTGCTGTTCGTCGTCGGCTACGCGGTCGGCGTCTGGATCGGCGACCGCGTCGTCTCGTTCGACTACGTCGAGGACACCGGTCAGAACAACGTGGCGCTCGCCTTCGGATACGCCGGCGCGGTGCTCGGCTGGCTCGTCGGGCTCGGGTTCCACGTGTACCCGATCCGGCGCCTGCTCGGCCATGCGCCCAGCCTGCGCGAGCGCGAGACCGGCGGCGCGGGCCGCTACTGGCGGATGTGCACAGACCACAAGGTCGTCGGCCTCCAGTACCTGGTCGCGATCCTCGTCTTCTTCTTCATCGGCGGCCTGAACGCCATGCTGATCCGGACGGAGCTCCTCCGCCCGTCGCCGCCCGTCTTCAACCCGGGCGCCTACCTGACCCTGGTCGGCCTGCACGGCACGATGATGCTCATGATGATGTCGGCGGCGATCCTGGGGCCGTTCGGCAACTACTTCGTCCCGCTCATGATCGGCGCCCAGCGGATGGCCTTCCCCCGCATCGAGGCGCTGACGTTCTGGCTCACGCCGCCGGCGGGGATCATCCTGATGACGGCGATCTTCTACGGCGGCTTCCCGACCGGCTGGACCGGGTACGCACCCCTCTCCACTCAGGGGCTGGAGGGGATCATCTCCTACGCCGTTGCGTTCACCCTGATCGGCCTCTCGATGGTGCTCACCGGCATCAACATGATCGCGACCGTGCTCACCCAGCGCGCGCCCGGAATGACCTGGACGCGCCTGCCGATCTTCGTGTGGGGCGTCCTCTCGACCTCCGTGCTCATGGTGCTCGGGGCGCCGATGCTCGTCACCGCCCTCATGATGCTCGTGATGGACCGCACGCTGACGACGTCGTTCTTCAGCGCGTCGACTCGGCGGCAGTCCGTACCTGTTCGAGAACATGTGGTGGTTCTTCGGCCACCCGGAGGTCTACATCCTCGCCCTGCCCGGGATGGCCGTCGTCCTCGAGCTCCTGCCGGTCTTCTGCCGGAAGCCCCTCTGGGGGTACAACCTGGCCGTTGCCGGCATGCTCGGCGTGACGCTCCTGTCCTTCGTCGTCTGGCAGCACCATCTGTTCGTGAGCGGCATGAACGCCAGCCTGCGGCCGTTCTACATGCTGACCACGGAGCTGATCTCGCTCCCGACCGGGTTCATCTTCCTGATAGGCATGGGCACGCTCTGGCGGGCGCGGATCCAGCTCGCCGTGCCCATGCTGTTCGCGCTCGCGTGGTTCTTCAACTTCCTCATCGGCGGGCTCTCCGGGATCTACCTGTCGGACGTCCCCTCCGACGTCTCGACCCACGGGAGCTACGTCGTGATGGCCCACTTCCACTACACGATCATGGGCGGGCTCGTGTTCGCGTTCTTCGCCGCCATCTACTACTGGCTCCCGAAGATGACCGGAGTCGAGCTGAACGAGCGGCTGGCGAGGGTGCACTTCTGGGGCATGTTCATCTTCTTCAACTCGACATTCCTGCCGCTGTTCGCGCTCGGTGCGATGGGGATGCCGCGCCGCGTCGTGACCTACGCCCACCACCTCCAGCCGCTGAACGAGTTCGTCTCGGTCTCGGCGTTCCTGCTCGGCGCGTCGATGCTGGTCTTCCTCGTGAACATCGTGTACTCGCTCGTGCTTGCCCGCGTGCCCGCCGCCGCCAACCCGTGGCGGTCGCGCGCGCTCGAGTGGCAGCTCCCCACCCCCGTGCCGGTGATCAACTTCGAGACGATCCCGGTGATCACCGGTGGGCCCTACGACTACGGCGACCCCGCGGCGCCGCCGGTGGCGGACCTCGGTGGGGCGGCTGCCCTGGCGGCGGGAGACTAGGTGCCATGAGCAACCATGTCGAATCCGGATATCGCGAGCCGCTCGACCTGGTGGAGCGGAACCTGTGGGCGGGCGTGCGCCTGTGGGTGGGCGCCGACGCCTTCTTCTTCCTCGGGTTCGTGTTTGCGTTCTTCTACCTGCGTGCGCTCGATTCGAACGGGATGTTCCGCGACCCCCACGACCACCAGTCGACGGCGGTCGGAACGGCCGTCCTCGTGGCGACCGTGGGGTGCGCGGTCATGGTGCGCTACGGCGTCGCTCGGCTGCGGTCGGGCGACGGCGCCGGCTGGAGGCGCGCGGCGGCGATCGCGCTCGTCCTCGCGGTCGCCGCCGTCGTACTCCAGATCGTTCAGTTCGACCAGTTCGGCCTCGATCGCAAGGTCTACCAGGGCTACGGGAGCGTCTTCCTCGGATGGACGATCGCGTACGTGATCCAGCTGGTCGGCGCCGGCGCCTGGCTCGAGGCGCTCTTCGCGCAGTCGCTGCGTGGGCGCGGCGACTCCGCCGCCGATGCGTCCGTCCTGCCTTCGGCAAGCGCCTGCCTTGTCTTCTGGGAGTTCATGGCGGTCGTGGGAGCGATCATGTACGTGCTCCTCTATCTGGTGTGAACGCATGACAGCACTGCTCTCGCCGCCGGTGCTGGGAGTCGCCGTCGCTGCGACGCTCTACTGGCGCGGATCGCGTCTGAGACTGCGGGCGGTCGACTCACGCCGGCGCGGTCTGCGGCGCTGGCGCACCGCAGCGTTCCTCAGCGCCCTCGCAACCGTCCTCGTCGCCTTGACAGGTCCGATCGATCGCCTCGCCGACGACCTCTTCTGGGTGCACATGCTGCAGCACGTCCTCCTCGTGATGGTGGTCGCGCCGCTCCTCGTCCTGGCGGCGCCGTGGCACGAGCTCTGGCGGCCGCTGCCGCTGGGGCTCCGCCGCGGCGTGGCAAAGCCGGTCGCACGTCGCCGCTGGGCGGCGCCGATCCGCCGGGCGGGCGCGAGCCTCGCCCGTCCGATCCCGGCATGGATCGCGTTCAACGCCAACCTGCTCCTGTGGCACTGGCCGCGGCTGTATGACCTCGCGCTCCGCGACGAATGGGTGCACGACCTCGAGCACGTCCTGTTCCTCGCGACGGCCGTCCTCTTCTGGGCACAGGTCTGGGACTCGCCACCGCTTCGCGCGCGACTCAGCCCGTTCGGCCGGGTCGTCTATGTCACGGCGGCCACCGTGCCGTCCTGGCTCCTGGCGGTGATCCTCGCGATGGCGTCGACGCCGCTCTACCCCGCCTACTCGGGCGACGCCGCCCGGCCGTGGGGCCTCTCCGCACTCACCGACCAGCAGCTCGCAGCCGGGATGATGTGGGGCCCGGGGGCGATCCCCTTCTCCGTCGCCGTCTTCGTGGGGATCTACCGCTGGCTTCAGATGGATGGCCAGGTGGCCGCCCCGCGGCGCGCCCGACTTGCAGGGAGGAGGTGATGCCGATGCTCGCAGCCTCGAGCAACGTGACCGCGGGCGCCTGGATGACACTGGTCATCCCGGTCGCGCTCGTGGTCGTCATGATCGCGTGGGGATGGATGCTGCGAAGGCGGGCGGAATGAGGACGCTCGCCGGTGCGATCGCGGCGGTCGCCGTGACCGTCGTATTCGCGGTGGGCTTCGTCATGCACGGATCGTCGGCATCCCGCGGCGGGTCATCGGTGCGGCTGCACGGCGACGCCGTTTGGGCGGCAGGCGCCCGACATGCGCCTCCGGTACGGCTCCGCGACCAGCACGGGCAGGTCGTGTCGCTCGCCGAGCTTCGGGGGAGCGTGCTCCTCGTCACGTTCATGGACTCCCACTGCACGACGGAATGTCCGGTCGAGGGGCACCAACTGGCCGTGGTGCAGCGCGCGTTTCCGTCCGCGGAGCCGGCCCGAGATCGTGGTGGTGAGCGTGAACCCTGCCGACACGCCGCGAAGCGCCCGCCGCTTCGCCCGCCGGCGTGGCTGGCATGGCCCGTGGCGCTGGCTCATGGGATCATCCGCTCGAGCTGGGCAGAGTCTGGAGCGCCTACGGCATCGAGGTCGATCCGACGTCGCATGACATCATCCATTCGGCCGCGCTCTACATCGTCGACCGGCGGGGAGATGAGCGGTCCGGCTACGTGGCGCCCTTCCTGCCCAAGCTCGTGACGGCCGACGTGCGAGCGCTGGAGCGGTCCGATGCCTGAGCGCACGCCTCCCGGGCCATGGCTTCGCCTGACGGCGATCTCGGCCGTGGCGGGCGCGGCGCTCGTGGTGGCGAGTGGCGCGCTCGGGCTCGGGGATCGCTCATCCGACGCTGACGCTCGTGGCGCTGCCGCCGATCGTCGCGCTCGCGACGGCCGCGTACACCGTGCACCCGCACCTGCGCGACGTGGTGGACGGCGGCGCTCGGATTGATGCTCGCCGAGGTCGCGTCCGGCGCGGTCGTCGCGCTCGCCGGCGGCGCCGACCGCACGCGCAACGCACGTGGCGCTCGCGATCGCCACCCTCGCGGCGACGGCTGCGGCGGCTGGCGCGACGATGCGAGCAACGCCCATGGTGGCTGCGCCCTGGCGCGACTACGTCACCCTCACGAAGCCGCGGATCATGAGCCTGCTTCTCCTGACCGGCGCCTGCGGCATGGTCGTCGGCGCCGGTGGAGCGCCGCCGGCGGGCCGCTTCGTCGCCGCCATGGCGGGCCTCGCGCTTGCGTGCGGTGGCGCCAGCGCGCTCAATCATCTGATCGACCGCGACCTCGACCGGACGATGTCGCGCACGGACCGCCGGCCCGTGGCAGCCGGCAGGGTCGCGCCGTCTCGGGCGCTCGAGTTCGGGCTCGCGCTCTCGGCGGGATCCTTCGTCCTCCTGTCCACCGCCGTGAACCCGCTGACGGCGGTGCTGGCGCTGGCCGGAAACCTCTTCTACGTTGTCGTGTACACCCGCGTGCTCAAGCGCTCGACGCCCCAGAACATCGTGATCGGCGGCGCCGCGGGAGCCGTCCCGCCGCTCGTCGGATGGGCGGCGGCGACAGGCAACCTGACCGTGCCTGCGCTCGCGCTCTTCGCGATCGTCTTCGTCTGGACGCCGCCGCACTTCTGGGCCCTCGCCATCCTGATCAAGCAGCGACTACGAGGCCGCCGGTGTCCCCATGCTGCCGGTCGTCCGCGGCGATGCCGCGACGGCGCGCCGGATCCTCGGCTACACCCTCGTGCTCGTGCCGGTGACGCTCGACACCGGTCGCGGCCGGAACCCTCGGCCCGGCATACGCCGCCTCCGCACTCGTCCTGGGCGCGTGCTTCGCAGCGCTCGCCTGGCGGCTCGTGCGCGAGACGACCCCGCGCCGGGCCGGGGTGCTGTTCCATTTCTCGCTCGCCTACCTGGCGCTCCTCTACTGCGCCATGGCCGTCGACGTGCTGCTCTGAAGCTAGCGCCGATCGAACTCGTCGTCGATCACTTGCCGGAGGGCTGCCATCGGTTCGTCCTCTCCTGCGCCGTTGTAGGCGGCATTCGTCGCCGCTACAACGTCGGCGATCTGATCACACCCCGCCGACCCGGGCCTCCGGCGGCCGCATCAGGGCGCCGATGAGCCAGAGGACGGGGATGAAGATTCCGAAGAAGAACAGCCATCCGTGTCCGTTTCGGAGCGTCATCAAGCCGAGTGTGAAGAGCAGGGCCAGATACAAGATGCCGCCGCCGATACCGATTCCCCACCACATGGTTCCTCCCTTGACAGGCACAGCCCGGACGTGGGCCTTCGAGGATGACCGGGCACGCGACGCGGTGCATCATCCGATCGGGACGAAGGTCGCCCCACCTCGCATCTCGGACAATTACCGAGTTCATTACGCGGTCGCACCGATGCGACCGCACGCGTCGGCGGCGAGGCTTCCGTCGACCAGCAGGTCATGTCGTGAACGAGGACACCACCAACACCCGGCCGGAGCCGCCGCACGCGGGCAAGGAGCGCGAGGGGCGCAGGCGGCGACGAGGCCGAGGCGACCGGCCGGTCGGCTGAGATCGAGAGGCTGGCCGGTGGGTCGTGGATGGCGCTCGAGGCCGGCGAAGCGGGCCTCCGGGCTGCCAGGCACTACCTCGAAGCCGCGGACGTCGGCGAACGAGAACGCCGGCTGGCCGTGGAGCGCGCCGAGACCATTGACCAGCTGCACCGCCTCGCCCGCGATCTGCACACCGACAGTCCGCTGCTGCACTGGTTGGACGCCCCCACCCCCACGCGCAGGCTCCTTGGTCTGCCGAGCGGCGTTCGTGCCTGCGTATTCGACCTTGACAGTGTGCTGACGACGAGCACCACCGTCCACGCCGCCGCCTGGGCCGATACCTTCGACTCGTTCCTGCTGGCGAGGGCGGGACGCCGAGGCGACCGATTCGTCCCGTTCGACCGCAACGGCGAGTACGAGCCCTATCTGGCGGAACAGCCTCGCCTTGACGGCATAAGCGGCTTCCTGGCCAGCCGCGGCGTCCGCCTTCCCGAGGGCGCGCCGGACGACGGTCCCGACGCCGAGACCGTGCACGGCCTCGCCAAGCGAAAGGCGGTGGCGCTACAGCATCATCTCGCCCGCGAGGGCGTGGCAGCGTACATCGGTTCCCGGTGCTATCTCGAGGCGGCGCATCTTGTCGGCCTCGGTCGTGCCGTGGTCTCGGCGAGCGCGAATACCGTCGAGATCCTCGAGCGCGCCGGGCTCACCCATCTCATCGACGAACGGGTCGACGCCCACACGATCAACTCCGAGCAGCTCGCACCGAAACCGGCGCCGGATACGCTCATCGCGGCCTGCCGAATGCTCTGCGTCGACCCGTCCGAGACCGCCGACTTCGAGACCACCCACGTAGGGATACGCGCCGCTCGGGCGGCCGGAATCGGGCTCGTCGTCGCCGTCGAGCGGGAGGAAGCAACCCCCGCGCTCCACGCTGCCAACCCGGACGTGGTCGTCAACGACCTGGCACAACTGCTCGAGCGTCAGAGCACGTAGAGCGCCGGCGGCGCGCACAAACCTCGCGGCAAACACGGGCCGGCGTCTCAACGCAGACATCAGCCAGGGTGGCGCACCGGCGCGCCGGTGAGGCGCATGTCATCGCGGTGGGGCGTGGCCCCGAGGCGTTTGCGGTTGGCGCATCTTGATTTTGAGTTCGAGCAGGACGGCGATGCGGAGTAGCTGCCGCTGTGCCTCGTGCTGCTGGGCACCGATGGCGATAGGCCGGTCACGACACCGACTCCGCGAGCCGTGTCGCCAGGGTTCGAACGCTGCCGCGCAGCTCGTCCGGCCGCCGGATCGTAAACGGGCAGTCGAGGCCGGCGAGGACGCCCGCCATCCAGTCGAGCGAGCCCACTCGCATGCGAAGCAGCGTCCCGTCCTCGGCCTCGATGAGCTCGGCGAGCGTCGCCGGGATGCGCTGCGCGGCCTCGTCCAGCGGCAGGGCGAGCAGCACCTCCACCTCCCAGTTCCACGGCACCCGCGCCAGCGAGCGGCTGACCTCCGCGACCGCGTCGAAGCCATCTGGCGGCGCGACCGCGGGCTCCTCCGCGATGGCCACGCGTGACATCCGGTCGACCCGGAACGTGCGCAGGTCGTCGCGGCCGTGGTCGAACGCGGCCAGGTACCACCTGCCCGAGTGGACGACCAGCCCGTGCGGGCTGAGCTCGCGCTCGCTCTTCTCGCCTGCGAACGTGCGGTAGCCGGCGCGCAGGCGCCGGCGCCTGCGGATCGCCTCCGCCAGGCGGAGCGCCGCGTCGCCTCGCACCGGAGCGGCGCGGGGAGGAGCCTCGGTGAAGGCGAGCGTCGCCTCGAGCGCCTCGACCCGGCGGCGTAGGGCATCCGGGAGGACGCGGTGGATCTTGGCGAGCGCGTCCTCGACGTCGGCTCCGAGCCGGCCAGCCGCGAGCAGGCCGAGGACGACCGCCACCGCGTCGTCTTCGGTCAGCATGAGCGGCGGGAGCCGGAACCCGGGGCGCATGCGGTAGCCGCCGCCGACGCCGCGCTGGCCCTCGACCGGGATGCCGAGCTCCTGGAGCGCCGTGACGTAGCGCCGCACCGTGCGGCGGTCGATCTCCAGCCGGTCGGCGATCTCCCGGCCGGTGATGAGCGGCCGCGCCTGGAGGAGCTCCAGCAGGTCGAGCAGTCGGGCGCTGGGTTCGAGCACGCCTGAAGTGAACCACAGATAGAGGGCCTAAACCGCCCTATTTCGCCGCATACGGTAGGTCCGTCACGACGAACCGAGGAGGCCGATATGGCATTCGCCGCGGAGCCAACGCTGTCCACCGCCCGCGACTTCGACTTCTGGATGGGCCGGTGGAAGGTGCACAATCGACGCCTTCGGGCCCCGCTGACCGGCTCCGACGAGTGGGACGAGTTCGAGGCGACGAGCGTGGCCCACCCGATCCTGGGCGGGCTCGGAAACGAGGACGAGTTCCGCACGCGCCACGCCGGCGGCTTCGTCGGCATGTCGTTTCGCTTCTTCGACCCGGCGACGCGTCGATGGTCGATCTACTGGGCCGACAGCCGCCGGCCCGGCGAGCTCGACCCGCCGGTCTTCGGCACCTTCTCCGACGACATCGGCGTCTTCGAAGGCGACGACGTCTTCGAGGGTCGGCCGATCAAGGTCCGCTTCATCTGGTCGGGCACGAGGACGCGGACGCCGCGCTGGGAGCAGGCCTTCTCCGCCGACGACGGCGAGACCTGGGAGACGAACTGGATCATGGACTTCAGCCCGGCTGGGGCTCAGTAGCCCGCGACGTCGCGAGGCCCTCCGCCCGCATCGCCCGCCGGTAGGCGACCGCCACCGCGTCGAACTTGAGGTGGAGCTCGTCGGCCAGGTCGAACGGCACCTGCTCGGGGCGCTGCGACTCGACCACGCGCTTGTCCTGGTTGAAGATCGTGTCCTCGAAGTCCTGCAGCACCTCGGGCGGCTGGTCGCGGTCGTAGTTGCGCGCCATCACGACGTAGCCGGAGCAGTGCGACTCGTCGATCGGCTGCGACGCGAAGAAGTAGACCATGCCCTTCTCGCCGCCCCAGCCCAGCCGCAGCACGATCGTGTAGGGCAGGTGGAGCTCGTAGCGCGACCGCCGCATCGGCGCCTCGGTCTCCTCGTTTCCGAAGACGGGGAAGTCGTCCGAGTTCGGGGCCTCGGGGCGCACGACCTGGTAGCGAAGGACGTTGCCGTCGGTCTCGACCGTGTGCTCGGGGACGACCGGTCGGCTCGGGTCGCCCAGGAGGCCGGGATGCACCCACGGGAAGTGGCCGAAGTCGGTGAAGTTCTCGAGCTGGCGGGAGGCGTCGGCTGACCATGTGTACGGCCCGGCGGTGACGACCGTCCAGCCGTCGTCCGCCAGCTCGGGCACGTCGGGGAGCGGCCAGCGCGGCTCCTCGAGCGCGACCCAGATCAGGCCGTGGCTCTCGACGCACTGGAACGCGCCGATCCGGGCCTTCTTCGGGATCCGCGTTGGGTCGGCGAGCTGCGGGATGAGGGTGCAGGCGCCGTCCGTCCCATAGTGCCAGCCGTGGTAGGGGCAGACGATCTCGTCGCCGTCGATCCAGCCGAGCGAGATCGCCGTGCCGCGGTGGATGCAGAGGTCGGAGACCGCACGGGCCGTCCCGCCGGAGTCGCGGTAGAGCGCGAGCGGCTCGTCGAGGAGCTTGCGCGCGATCGGCTTGTCCTCGAGCTCGGCCGCGAACGCGACCGGGTGCCAGCAGGTGCGCAGGGCCGTGATGTCGGGAGCGGCGGTCGGCGCTTCCATCGCGGCCTCAGCCTACCGCCGTAAGGTCGGCGCGGCGCGGGCGGACGTATCGCGGCGAACCTCGACTCGACGAAAGGACGACCGTGATGCGCCGACTCATCCCTCACTGGCGGAAGATGACCTGGGTGCTCCTGATCTGGACGGAGATATTCGCCGTGTGGATCGTCGGGGGTGTGAACGACGCGAGCGGTCACACGCACGCGTACTGCGTGGCGCACGCGTCGCAGTTCCTGTCGGTGAAGGACTGCGAGACCGCGAGCGACGCGGGCACGGCGATCGGCGCCACGCTCGTCTTCATCCTCTGGTTCCTGGGGTTCGTCGTGCTCGGCCTGGTCTGGCTGATGAGCCGGCCGAAGCGACGGACCTGCCCGCACTGCGGCACACCGACGTCAAGAAGGGCCGCACCACGTGCCCGAGCTGCGCCTACGACATCGTGACGCGGCAGGCCGGAGTCGGCACGAGCTCGCCGGCGGCTCCGTGACGCAACATTGGGGTCTGACCCGTTGTTGCACTAGGCCGGCAGCTCGACCTGGCCCGACACGCAGGTGACGGTCCCGCCGCCCACCCAGATCGTGCCGTCCGCGTCCTGCGAGATGTGCGCCCGGCCGCGACGGCCGATGACGGTGCCCTGCGCGGCGACGTACGGCGCCGTCGCGTACCCCGCGCTCAGGAGCCACTGCGCCACCGACGCGTTCAGGCTGCCGGTGACCGGATCCTCGACGGCGGCGCCGTTGAAGTTCATGAACGCCCGCAGTTCCCAGGCGGCCTCGCCGCCCTCCGGGTGCCGGCCGACCACGCCGACCTCCATGTCCTCGAGGTCGCCGGGCTTCAGCGCCAGCACTGCCTCGGCATCTCGCAGCATGACCGCCACCCAGCCCGGCCCGTTGTCGGCCCACTGGGCGTCGACGATGTCCTCGCGCGCGATCCCGAGCATCCGCGCCACCCGCTCCACGTCCGCTTCGTCGACCGGCCCCGACCGCAGCAACGGCGGTGCTGCGAATGCCAATTGGCTCTCGCCCCGCCGGATCCGCACGAGCCCCGCGGCGCACTCCTGGACGACGGCCGCCGCGTCCTTTGGCGCTCCGCCCGTCTCGAGCCAGGCGTGGCACGTCCCCAGCGTGGGATGCCCGGCGAAGGGCAGCTCGACCGACGGCGTGAAGATCCGCACGCGGTAGTCGGCCTCAGCGGCCGACGGCGGGAGCACGAACGTCGTCTCGGACAGGTTCGTCCAGTTTGCGATCTGCTGCATGTCGCCGTCCGAGAGCCCGCTCGCGTCGAGCACGACCGCCACCGGGTTCCCGCGGTACGGCTCGGTCGTGAACACGTCGACCTGGGCGAACGGGCGCTTCATCGGCCCAAGTCTGCCAGACCTCACGCGTTTACTAGATCGTTACAGCTTGCAGGGACTTTCCAAGTAGCATCCCGAACATGGGTCGGGGTCGGGCACTCCGGTTGGGTATGAGCGCTGCTGCCGGCGGCGTGCTGCTCGGGATCGTGATCGCCGACGTCGCCCGGGCCGACGACGTGAGCGTCATGGCGACGCTGCGCGGCGCCGACGTCGCGCTGCTCGTGGCGGCGGCCGCCGCCCAGACCTGGAGATACCTCCTCTCGGGCGCGCTCCTTCGCATCCTGACCGAGCTTCAGTACTCGCTCAGCCTGCAGATCTCGACCGCCGCCGTCGCGATCGGCGCCCTTGTGCCCGGCGCGCATCTCCCGGGCGGGGGCATCGCCTTCCGCGAGCTCCGGCGCCGCGGCATCCCGCGCAAGCGCGCATTGGCAGTCTCGACCGCGCTCATCCTCGTCGTCCCCGCGGCCTCGATGGCGCTCCTCGCCGGGCCGGCGCTCCTCATCTCGGGCATCGCCTCGCCGCTTCCCGGCGGCTGGCGCCTCATCATCGACATCCTCGGCGTCGCCGCGTGCTTCGTCGCGGCCGCGATCCTGCTCGTCGTCGCCGTCGGACGCCGCGCCAACCACGCCCCCGCCTCCCTCGCGCTCGGCGCCTGCGGGTGGGTCGCCGACGGCGCCTGCCTGTGGCTCACGGCCCAGGCGCTCCACATCCATCTCGACCCCGCCACGATCCCCGTCGCCTACATCGCCGCGGCCGCGATCATCGCGATCCCGGCCATCCCGGGCGGCGTCGGCCTGGTCGAGGCCGCCGTCCCGTTCATCCTCGCCGCCGGCATCACGACGAGCTACGCCGAGGCCGCCCTGGTCGTCCTCACGTGGCGCGTCTTCTCGTTCTGGATCCCGACGGTCGCAGGCGCCGGCGCCTACGCGTCGCTTCACCACCCGTTCCACCTTCGCACCGCTCTGGGGCGTACCATCGTGCCGTGAACCCCGAGGCGCCCATCGGCATCCTCGCTGCCGACTGGGCGGGACTCGCCGCGGCCGACGCGATCCAGCGGGCGCTGCCCCACGAGGACGTCGTCTACCTGGCCGACCAGGCGTGGGCTCCGTACGCCGGCCGGACCGGGGCCGTCGTCTGCGACCGGGTGGCGCGCATGGCTGCCGATCTCGTCGAGCAGCACGGCTGCAAGCTCGTCGTCCTGGCATCGCTCCAGGCGACCCTCGACGGCCTCGATGCGGCGCGGGCGCGGCTCGTCACCGTGCCCGTCGTGGGGATGGAGCCGGGGCCGGTCGTCGCGCGGGCCGCGGCGCTCGCGGGCGCCGGCAAGGTGCGCCTGGTCGTCGCACGCGGCTGCGTGCGCGGCGAGCAGCTTCGAGGCGAGCTGAAGCGCGGGCGCGACCGGTCGTTGCCGGCCGGCTCGGCCGCCGCTGACGTTGACGTGGCCGCGCTCCTCTGCGCCCATGCCTGCGCCGATCCTCCCGAGGGGCCGTTCGTCAGCGCGACCGAGATCGCGGCCGCATCGGCCTGTGCGACCGTGCGCGGCATGGGCGGCGTCGCCCGGAGGAAGCGGCGGGGGCGCAGGATCATCGTCAGCTCGTCGCCGGCCGCCCCGGCTACGATGGCGCGATGACCGCGGAGGGGGCGGCGCTCACCGTCACGTGCGAGCTGGTGCCGCCTCGAGGCGCGGACGCCGCGGCCGTGCGCGCGGGCGCGGCCCAGTGGGGCGAGATCGCCGACGCCGTCAACGTGACCGACGGCGCGCGGGCGTCGGTGCGGATGTCGGCGCTCGCGACGGCCGCGATCATGCGGTCGGAGGGCGTCGACGTGATCCTCCAGATGACCGTGCGCGATCGCAACCGGATCGCGCTCGCTGCGGACGCCCTCGGCGCTGCGGCGCTCGGCGTGCGCGGGTTCCTGGCGCTCTGGGGTGACCCGGTCGCCGTCGGCGAGAACCCCGACGCGGCCGAGGTGCGCGACCTCGAGACCGCCGAGCTGATCGGCCTCCTCGCCGGGATCCGCGAAGGCAAGCTGCCCGGGCGGTCGGGAGATGGAGGGCCAGCCGCCCTCCTACCTCGTCGGCTCGGCCGCGAGCGCGGGCCCCGCGCCGGTCGACGGCCTGGTCGCGAAGCTCGACGCCGGAGCCGATCTCGTCCAGACCCAGATCGTGCTCGACGGCGAGGGCTTCGCGGAGTGGTTCGGGCGCTGCCGGGCGGCGGGCGTCGCCGACCGGGCGACCGTCCTTGCCGGGATCGCCGTCCCCCGCTCGGGCGAGTGGATCGCGCGGATGGAGAAGATGGGCGCGCGCGCGTCGGCCGAGCTTGCGGAGCGGGCCGAGCGTGGCGAGGGCGCCGAGGCCGTCGCCGACCTGATCGCAGGAGCTCGCGCGGATCGAGGGGCTGGCGGGTGTCCACCTGATGCCGCTCGGCTCGCCGCCCGAGCTGATCCGCGACCTGGCAGCGCACGCCCGCCGGGCGTTCGGCGCGCCACAGGCGTAGCCACCGCTTCCGGCCTATGCTTCGGCCCATGCGTTGGCCGGGTGGGTTGGGCCTTGCCGTCGCGGCGCTCGTGTGCGCCGGATGCGCGGGAGCCGGTGAGTCGTCGCCGGCGGATGCGGCGAAGCCGTCGAAGCAGCTGGAGCCGATGGAGGCCTCGGCGCAGCCTGCCGCGCCCGCGCCCGCCAAGAAGGAGAAATGGACCGTGCCGCGGGCCCCGGCGCACGGCCCGGCCTACCTCGTGGCCGAGATCCGAAAGCCGCTGCACACGCCTTTCGGGATCGTCGCCCCACACAGCCAGTTCGGGCAGCCGGTGTGGGTGCCCGTGGTGCACCGCCGTTCCGACCGCGGGCGGCTGCTCGTCCCGCTTGGGAGCCACGGCCGGCTCGTCGCGGAAGACCTGAAGTCGTTCCGGCTCCAGTGGCGGAAGGTGCGGGTCGTCGTCGACCTCTCGGCCGACCGGATGGTGGTGCGCGACGGCCGCCGGAAGCTCGGGACGTTCCCGGTCGGGAAGGGGTCGCCGTCGACGCCCACGCCGACCGGTCGCTTCTTCGTGACCGATCGCCTGCGGTTCGGGCAGGGGAGCCCGTACGCGCCGTTCGCCGTCGGCCTCTCGGCGCACGTGTCGCAGCTGCCGGCGTCGTGGTTGGGCGGCGACCAGGTCGCGATCCACTTCGGCGCGATGGGGGCGGTCAGCCACGGCTGCATCCACGCGCAGCTCGACGCGATCCGGATGCTCGAGCGCAGGGCCGCGCTCGGGAGCCTGGTGGTGATCAAGGCGTAGTACGCTCGGCAGACGTTCACGCCGGCGCCCATCCTCCAGACCATCGTCGCCCTCGTCGCGATCGCGGCGTTCCTGGCGACTGACAACCCGACGCCGGCGGTCATCATCGCCTTCGCGGGCGTCGTCGCCTGGGTGGGCTACCTCGTGCGCCGGCGGCGGGCGTGAGCCGGATCGCGGTCGTCACCGGCGCGGCGTCGGGGATCGGCGCGGCGACCGCCAGGCGGCTGGCCGCCGACGGCGCGGAGCTGTGCCTGGTCGACCGCGACGCGGACGGGGTGCGCGAGCTGGCGTCGGCAGTGAGTGCTCACTACGTGGTGGCAGATGTGACCGAACCCGGCGCCGCCGAGCGCGTGCTCGCCGAGAGCGGCGGGGTCGACGTCCTCGTCACCGCCGCCGGCGCCATCGTCCGCCGCACCGCCGAGGAGACGTCGGACGCCGACTGGGACGCCGCGCTCGCGCTCAACCTGACGGCGACCTTCCGGTTCTGCCGCGCGGCGATCCCCGTGATGCGCGAGCGCGGAGGCGGGGCGATCGTGACGGTCGGGTCGGGCTGGGGGCTCGTCGCCGGCCCCCGAGCTGTCGCCTACGCCGCGACCAAGGCCGCCGTCGTCAACCTGACCCGCGCGCTCGCGATCGACCACGGGCCCGACGGCATCCGCGCCAACTGCGTGTGCCCGGGCGACACCGACACGCCGCTCCTCCGCGACGAGCTCGCCCAGCTCGGCCAGGACGCGACCGCCGGGATCACGCAGTCGGGCGCCTCGCGCCCGCTCGGCCGGGTCGCGTCGCCCGACGAGATCGCCGCCGCCATCGCCTGGCTCGCCTCGGACGACGCAGGCCACGTGACCGGGACGACGCTCGTCGTGGACGGCGGCGGCCTGGCCGGCGGCTAGGGCTCACCCTTTCGGGGGGTTGACACGCCGCGTGGCGAGCGGACAGTGGAGGCAGTCGTTCTTCGAGGACTACAGAGGTGGGGATGATGTTGACGCGTATCTTCGGGCGGGAAGACGAGCAGGAGCTCGAGTCGGTCGAGACGGATGAGGACGTGCGCAAGGCGATGGCGCGTCTTGAGCGCTACGGCTCGTCCCGGCTGACGGACCGGCGCAAGCCGTCGGACAACCAGGTTCACCCCCTGGGCAAGGTCATCAGCCTCTGGCCGCGCTGATCCCGCGGCGCGGGCGCCTCGCCGCCGGATAGGATCGTCCGGATGGCCATGCTGCTCGCCGCATCCGTGACGCCGCTTCGCGACGGCGGCGCCGCGCTGGACGAGGACGCCATCGCTCCGATGGTCGACTTCCTCGCCGCCGGCGGCGTCGACGGCCTGTTCGCGCTCGGGACGACGGGCGAGGGCGTGCTGCTCTCGCTCGAGGAGCGCATGCGCGCGGCCGTGGCGTTTCGTGAGGCGTGCGCCGGCACGCTGATCATCCACTGCGGCGCCCAGTCCACGGCCGACACCGTCGCCCTCGCCGCGCACGCCGCGTCGATCGGCGCCGACGGCGTCGCCGTCATCCCGCCGCCGTACTACCCGTTCGGGCCCGACGCCGTGCTGGAGCACCTCGCCGCGGCCGCCGCGGCCTGCGCGCCGGTGCCGTTCTACCCCTACGCCTTCGCCGCCCGGAGCGGCTACCGGCTCGAGCCGTCGGTCGTCGAGCGGCTGCGCGACCGCGCCGCGAACCTCGCCGGCCTCAAGGTGTCGGAGGCGCCGTTCGACCGCGTGGCGCCCTACCTCGAGCTCGGCCTCCCCGTCTTCATCGGCTCGGAGCCGCTCATCCCGCAGGGCCTCGCGGCCGGTGCCACGGGATCGGTCTCGGGCCTCGCGGCGGCCTTCCCCGAGATCGTCGCCGCCGTCGTCCGCGCCCCCGACGAAGCGGGAGCGGCGCGCCTCCGCGAGCTGCGTGACGCCATCGAGCGCCACCCGTTCCAGGCGGCGCTCAAAGCGGCGCTCGCCGCCCGCGGCGTCCCCGTCTCGGGTGACGTCCGCGCGCCTCTCGATCGCCTCGACGCGGACGGCGTCGCGGCGATGCGCGAGCTCGCCACGGCGACGTTTGTTAAATAACTTGCCAACACCATGAGACCGTGGTATGTTGGCCGCGCGTACTCGTTCAGCGATCCACCACCCGGAGAGGAGGCAATGTCGTGAAGATCATGCTCAGTGCGGATATGACGTTTGCCCTCCCGGTGTGGGCCGGCCTGACGGTCGGAGCGGCGCTGGCGCCTTGCGCACACGCCGCGGCGTAGAGCCTCTCGGCTCCACACGGCGAAACGTCAGTCCCCGGCCCTAGCGGTCGCGCTCGTTCGTTAACTGCATGTCCCACAACGGGAGGTCGCAGCATGTCCAAAAACGCTCGTTACGTAACAGATAAGAGAGGAGGTGAAGACATGAATACGCATCCCGATATCCGCGTCGCGCTGGCCACGTCGTATCTGGCCGAGGTTCTGGAGCGCGCACGCCAGGAGGAGATCCGGCGCTCGGTTCAGGCCAAGCGCTCGGAGACCTCGAAGGTTCCGCGACGCCGCCTGACGCGTCGTTCCCGGGTCCCGCAGGAGGCAGCATGAGCTTGGAGCGCGCTCCCCCCGATCGGGTCGGTGCGGTAGGCGGAAGAACGGTTTTCAGTCGCCGTCGCGGGTGGTCAGCATCACAGCCATCCGCGACGGCGTCTGCGTATCCGATACCGTCTGCAACTGGCAAATCGATGCCGTCGCCGCTCCAGCCCCTTCCAGACCAGAGCCTGGCCGACGCGGTCGCCGACCGTCTGCGCGAGGCGATCCACACCGGGCAGTACTCCCCTGGCCAGCGACTCGTCGAGCGGACGCTCTCGACAGACCTCGGGGTGAGCCACATCCCCGTGCGCGAGGCGCTGACGAAGCTCGAGGACGAGGGCCTGGTCGTGCGGCTCCCGCGCCGCGGCGCCCGGGTCGCCGAGCTCTCGCCCGTGAGCATCGCCGAGATCTCGAGCATGCGGGTGCTGCTCGAGGGGTTCGTGGTGCGGCGCGTGACCGAGCGGTGGACGCCGCGGTGCGAGCGCGAGCTCATGCGCCTGGCCGACCGGATGGTCGCGGCCGCCCGTCGCGGCGACACCGCCGCGGTGCTCGAGCTCGACCACCGCTTTCACGAGCGGCTGTGGCAGCAGGCCGACCACTCGATCCTGATCGAGGTCGCCACGCACATGCGCGGGCGCATCAACGTGTTCCTGCGCGCGACGATCCAGACGCTCTCGCCCGACGAGCTTGTTGCACACGCCATGACGCACCAGGCCCTGACCAAGGTGATCGCCGCCGGTGACCCCGGCGCCGCCGTCGAGGCGATGCGCGGCCACATCCAGGATGCCGCCGACCGTATAGAGGATCGCCCGATGGGCACTCGTTAGACTCGGGCGCGATGGCGGACGCACCGGCGGCACCCGGCCCCAAGCAGAGCGGGAATCCAGCACAGGGACTCGGTCGCCGCATGGCCGCGATGCCCGGCGGCAACCGCTTCTGGATCATCCTGCTCGTCCTGCTTGCGGTGAACTACATCATCGCGAGCCAGGCGTCGTCCGGCCCGGAGCGGCTCCAGGTGCCCTACAGCTTCTTCCGCGCCGAGGTCGGCGAGGGCAACGTCGCCGAGGTCACGTCGACGGGCGACACGATCGAGGGCGACTTCAAGAAGGAGACCGCGCCGCCCAAGGGCGTCGACGGCTCGCCCTCGACCCACTTCAAGACCGAGCGGCCGGCGTTCGCCGACGACGGGCTGATCGACCTCCTGCTGCAGAAGAACGTCGTGATCAACGCCCACCCGATCGACGAGGGCCAGCCGCTGTGGGAGACGCTCCTCTTCGGCTTCGGCCCGACGATCCTGATCGTCGGCCTGTTCGTGCTGCTCGCGCGCCGGGCCCAGGCCGCGGCAGGGGGCGGCGGGCTGGGCGGCTTCGGCCGCTCGCGCGCCAAGCGCTACGACGCGGAGCAGACGAAGGAGTCGGTCGACTTCGGCGATGTGGCCGGGATCGACGAGGCCGAGGACGAGCTGGTCGAGGTGGTCGACTTCCTGCGCAACCCCGGCCGCTACACGAAGCTCGGTGCGAGCGTGCCCCGCGGCGTCTTGCTCTCGGGGCCGCCGGGCACCGGCAAGACGCTGCTCGCGCGGGCCGTCGCGGGCGAGGCCGGCGTGCCGTTCTTCTCGCTCTCGGCGTCGGAGTTCATCGAGGCCATCGTCGGCGTCGGGGCGAGCCGCGTGCGCGACCTCTTCACCCAGGCCAAGGCCGCCGCCCCGGCCATCATCTTCATCGACGAGCTCGACGCCATCGGCCGCTCCCGCGGCGGCGGCGTCAGCCTCGGCGGCCACGACGAGCGCGAGCAGACGCTGAACCAGATCCTGACCGAGATGGACGGGTTCTCGGGGTCGGAGGGCGTCATCGTGATCGCCTCGACCAACCGCCCCGAGGTGCTCGACTCCGCGCTCCTTCGCCCCGGCCGCTTCGACCGCCGCGTCACCGTGAACCCGCCCGACCAGACCGGCCGCCGGCTCATCCTCGAGGTGCACACGCGCGGCGTGCCGCTGGCCGAGGACGTCGACCTCCAGTCGATCGCCGCCAGCACGCCCGGCATGGTCGGCGCCGACCTGCGAAACCTCGTGAACGAGGCGGCGCTGACCGCCGCCCGGCGCGAGCACGAGAAGGTGCAGCTCGCCGACTTCACCGACTCGCTCGAGAAGATCGTCCTCGGCGCCGAGCGCAAGATCGTGCTGTCGCAGGACGAGCGCGAGCGCACGGCCTACCACGAGTCGGGCCACGCGCTCCTCGGCATGCTCCAGCCCGGGGCGGATCCCGTCCGCAAGATCTCGATCATCCCGCGCGGCCGCGCGCTCGGCGTCACGTTCCAGAGTCCCTCGACCGACCGGTACGGCTACTCCTCCGACTACCTGAAGGGGCGGCTGGTCGGCTCGCTGGGCGGGCGCGCCGCCGAGCTCCTGATCTACGGCGACCTGACGACCGGCGCCGAGTCCGACCTCGAGCAGGCCACGCGCATCGCCCGCGCGATGGCCGGGCGGTGGGGGATGTCCGACGCCGTCGGCCCCGTCTCCGTCCTCCCGGGCCCCAACGACGAGCCGACGCTCTTCCCCGGGGTCGCGCAGCCGTCGGAGCGCACGCGCGAGCTGGTCGACAGCGAGGCCCGCCGGATCCTCGAGGAGTGCGCCGAGGCTGCGCTCTCGCAGCTCAAGGAGCACCGCGAGCAGCTCGAGGCGCTCACGCGCGCGCTGCTCGAGCACGAGACGCTCGACGAGGCCGACGCCTACCGGATCGCCGGCGTCGACCGGGTGCCGCCGGCGCCGCTTCCAGCTTGACGGATTCCCCTTCCCGTGCAGCATCTACCCGATGCGTCCACTGCGGTCGATCATCCTCCTTGCTGCGCTGTCGCCGACGGTGCTCGCTGCGCCGTCGCCGCGGGCTCCGAGGCGACCATCAACGCGTCACCGCATCGATCTCGGACTCGCCCGACCCCGTCACGGTCGGCGCACACGGCGGCGCTCACGACGACGTTCACGAACACCGGCCCGGTGACGTGCACGACGTCGAGCTGCGCGCTCTCGATGCCTGACGGATCGTTCGTTCACGTCGACCCGCCGACGGCGAGCGCGTGCTCGAGCACGGCAACACGGTCGAGTGCAACATCGGCGTCGTCAGTGCCGGCCGGCGAGATCGACCTCACCGTGCTCGAGCACGGCGACCGGCGCTCCCCGGCTCGATCACGGCCCGCCGATGGGGACGCCGAGCACGCCGACCCGCAGTTCCCGACCGCATCGCTCGACGTCGTTGCTCGAGTCGCCCGACCTACCTCCGAGTGGGCGCTGCCGGCGGGCGACACGGTGACGACCGACCCCGGCACCGGTGCGACGACGCAGAACCCGCAGGTGACGACGGCCGAGGTGCCCGCGACCGACATCGCGGAACGTCGACGGAGCTGTCCGAGGCGAATGCCGCACCCGGCCAGTTCTGCGCGCCGCTGCGGCGACGTGCTTCGGTCAGATCTCGACGATCACCATCGGCCAGACGTTCTCGCCCGGCGATCCGCTGCGGTTCGTGTTCGTCCTCGACAAGTCCGAGATCCCGAAGGGCATCAAGATCGCGAAGATCCCGATGTTCCACGACAGCGTCGCCGTCGCGAACTGCACCGGCTCTTCGGGACCGCCTCGCCCGATCCGTGCGTCGTGAGCCGCAAGAAGCTCAAGAAGACGGGCGACGTCGAGATCGTCGTCCTCTCGTCGACCAACGGTCGCTGGCGCCCCTAGCCGCGGCCGCCGCCGCCGCCCGCTCCACCGCGACCAGATAGCCCTTCGCCCGGCACTCGCCGCGGCTCGTTCGCGCGCCGCCGCCGCTCTGCGTTGTCGCCGCCGCCTCGCACGCCTCGGCGAGCGCGAGGAGCGCCTCCGCGTCGGGCTGACCGGCGCGTCGGCGTCGTCCAGGAGCGCGATCGCCCGCCGGGCCTCGGCGATCCCGGCGGCTGCGTCTCCGGCGCGGACGAGCAGGCCTGAGCGCACGCACGCGAGGAGCACCGCCGACTCGACGTCGTCCTCGCCCGTCAGCCGCAGGCCCGCCTCGACGAGCTCGGCGGCCTCGGCGTCGCGGCCCTGCGCCGCCACGGCCTGCGCGAGGAGCGCGGTCGTGGTCGCTGAGCAGGTAGGTCGCGCCCATCCGCTCGAGCTCGGCGACGTCGCTCCGGATCAGCCGCTCGGCCTCGGCCGGGTTGCCGGCGAGGAGCTCGACCGCACCGGCCTCGAGCGAGGTGGAGACGGCGAGCACGCTGTTTCCGAGCTCCTCGAGTGTCGAGCGGGCCGTCGAGCGAGCGCTCGCGCGCGCGGTCGAACTCGCCGCGCATCGCCTCGAGGTGGGCGAGGGCGCCGAGCACGAGGCCCTCGGTGCGGCGGTCGCCGGTCGCGTCGGCCACGATGCGCGAGCACTCCTCGATCGCCTCGGCACGGGCGTCGGGCCGTAGACGGCGGCGACGGCGAACGACGACGCGTTGCGCCGCTCCTGGCGGAGGTCGCCGGCGGCCCGGGCGTGCGCGGTCGCCCGCGCCACCGCCGGGCCGCCTGGCCGTAGCGAAGCGCCGTCGCGTGGACGGCGCCGAGGACGCGCCACGCCTTGGCCAGGCCGGCGTCGTCGCCGATGAGCTCGAACACCGGGATGGCGCCGAGTGGCGATCCGGTCCGCCCGCTGCGACCAGTCCGGCGGCGGGTCGGCGTAGAACTCGACCAGCGCGAGCACCGAGCGACGCATCCGCCCGGAGGCGGTGGTCGCCGGTGCTCGTTGCCGGCGGCGATCGCCTGCCGCAGGACCTCCTCGGCCTCGGCGAACTCGCCGACGTCCATCAGCGCCTCGCCGAGGTCGACCAGCAGGTCGAGCCGCTCCTGGTCGATATGCCGGAAGCAGCGCCGCCGCGCGCCGCAGCAGGTTCGCGGCGGCCGGCATGTCGCCGCGCGCGAAGGCCCGCCGCCCCGCCGCCCGAAGCCGCTCCGACGCCTGCCGCCCGATCGCGCGCCCGCGGTCGTCGAGCGGTCCCAGCTCCGACAGGTAGCCGTGGGCCTGCTCCAGGTGGTAGCCGAGGATCTCCTCGTACTCGCTCGGCCCGGTCGCCGTTCACGGCGTCGGCCCAGGTCACGAACCGCTCGTGCAGCGCCGCGCGCTCGCGCTTCAGCAGGCTCGCGTAGGCCGCGTCGCGGATCAGGATGTGCTGGAACGCGAACGCAGGACCGGTCGTCATCACGGCCGCGTGCGGCTGAAGCAGCCGCCGCCGCTGGAGCCCGCCCAGGTCGTCGGGCACGCGCGGGCGGCGGGTGTCCGGCACGAGCTCGACGACGGCCGCCTCGGGGAAGACCTGGCCGACGACCGACGCCGTGCCGACGACCTCGCGCTGCGCGTCGCCGAGCCTGTCGAGCCGGGCCGAGAGGAGCGCGCTGATCGTCGGCGGAACGGTGACGTCGCCGCCGGGCGCGTCCTGGAGCATCGCGAGCATCTGCTCCAGGAAGAGCGGGTTGCCGCCCGCTGTCTCGACGATCGCCCGCAGCGTCTGCCGGGGGGATACGCCGGGCCCGCGACCGCGGCGGCCAGCTCGGCGGCCTCCTCGGGCGAGAGCCGGTCGAGCTCGATGACCGTCCCGCCGGACGTGGCGGCCCAGCTGTCGCCCTCGCCCGAGACCTCGTCACGCGTCGTGCAGAGGACGAGCACCGGAGCGGGCGTCGCGGCCAGGTGCTCGACCAGGTCGAGCATGGTCGGCTCCGCCCAGTGCAGATCCTCGAACGCGACGACCAGGGGGCCGGAGGCGGCGAGGTCGGCGAGCACGCGGCGCACGCCCCAGAAGAGCTCGTCGACCGGATAGGCGGCGTCGGTGAGCCCGACGGCGGCCGCGGTGCGCTCGGCCGCGGCCCGGTCGCCGTCCGCGAGGGCGTCGAGCTTGGCCCGCGCCGCGTCGTGGGGGTCGTCGTCGAGGATGCCCGCCAGCTCGCGCAGGGCCTCCGCGACCGGCCAGAACGTGATCCCCTGGCCGTACGACAGGCAGCGCCCGCGGGTGATCGTCGTCCCCTCGGGCACAGACTCCAGGAACTCGGCGACGAGCGCGCGACTTCCCGGCGCCGGCGACCGCCTCGATGACCACCAGGCGCGCGCTCCCCGACTCGGCGACCGCGGCGAGCTCCGACCGGAGCGTCGCGAGCTCCTCGTCACGGCCGACGAGCCGCGTCGACCGGCCCGCGCGCAGGCGGCGGCCGACCGCACGCCGAGCAGCCGGAACGCCGGCATCGGCTCGGACTTGCCCTTGAGCTCGAGCGGCTCGACCGCCTCGAGCTCGGTGACGTGCGCGACCAGCTCGCGGGTGAGCGGCCCGATCAGCACCTCGTTCGTGCCGGCGGCCTGCTCGAGGCGCGCGGCGACGTTGACGGCGTCGCCGGTGACGAGCCGCTGCCCCGCGGTCGGGTCGCCCGAGACGACCTCGCCGGTGTTGACGCCGGTGCGGTTCTTGAGCGTGACGCCGAAGCGCGCGTCGAGCTCGGCGTTCAGTCCCTCGAGCGCGGCCTGCATCCCGGCGGCGGCGCGCACCGCCCGCTCGGCGTCGTCCTCGTGCAGGTTCGGGAGGCCGAAGACCGCCATCACGGCGTCGCCGATGAACTTCTCGACGGTCCCGCCGTGGCGCTCGAGCTCGCCGCGCATCACGTCGAAGTAGCGCGACATGACGGCCCGCAGCGACTCGGAGTCGAGCCGCTCGCCGATCGCGGTCGAGCCGACGAGGTCCGAGAAGACGATCGTGACCGTCTTTCGGATCTCGCGCGGCGCCTCCTCGGGGTGAAGCGGCGTGCCGCAGAAGCCGCACAGGCGGAAGCGGTCCGGGTTCTCCTCGCCGCAGCTCGGGCAGATCGCCATGCCGTGAGTCTAGGGGTGGGCCTCGCGGGAGTCGTAGCGCCAGAAGGTGGGGAGCAGAACGATGCAGACCGCCACGCCGGCCACGCACATGACGCCGCCCGACACGATCGAGAAGGGCACTGAGGTGAGCGAGGCGACGCCGCCCGCTTCGACGTTTCCGAGGAGCGGCCCGGTCGAGTAGCTCACCTGCTCGATGCCGGCCAGGCGCCCGCGCAGCTCGTCGGGGATCGTCTGGTTCCAGATGGTCGACCGGAAGACGCCCGAGATCATGTCGGCGCCGCCCGCCAGCACGAGCCCGGCGAGGGCGAGCGGCAGGTTCGGCGCGAGGCCGAAGAGGATGATGCCGACGCCCCATCCGATCGCAGCGATGCAGACCGCCGCGCCGTGGCGATGGACATGGCCGGTCCAGCCGCTCGTCGCCGTCGCGATCAGCGACCCCAAGGCGGGCGCTGCGAAGAGGAGGCCGAGCGCGCCGGCCCCGCCCAGATCCGAGGCGACGGCGGGGAAGAGCGCCTCGGGCATCCCGAAGAGCATCGCGACGATGTCGACGGCGTACGTGCCGATGAGCTCGGGGCGCGAGCCGGCGTATCTGGCGCCCTCGACGATGCGGCCCCAGCTGGGAGGCTCCGCCTCGGCCGGCGGCGGGACGGCGCGCATCATCCTGAGCGCGATGAGCGACACGATGAAGGTCGCCACGTCGACGCCGTAGGTGGCCGCGAGGCCGACCGTGGCGATGAGGACGCCGGCGATGGCCGGCCCGGCGACCATGCCGATCGTCATGCGAAACGACGAGAGCGCACCGGCCGCCGCCATCTCGTCGCGCTCGACGAGGCGGGGGGTGAGCGCCTCGAGCGACGGTCGCTGGAGCCCGTCGAGCATCGCCATGACGGCGGCGAGCACGAAGATCACCCAGAGCCGCGGCTCGGGGAGGAGCGCGTTCACGAGCAGGGCGGCCGACGCGCTTGCGAACGCGAGCTCGGTGATCTGCATCATCCGGCGCCGGTCGACGGCGTCGGCGATCGCGCCTCCGACCAGGGCGCTCCCCAGGAGCGGCACGAGCTCGACGGCGCCCAGGAGGCCGACGACGAGCGACGAGTGGCTGATCTCGTAGGCCTGGAACGGGAACGCGACGTAGGTGATGATCGAGCCCAGGAACGAGACCCCCTGGCCGATGAAGAGCAGGCGGAAGTCGCGGTGCCGCCGGAGCGGCCCGAGGTCCATCGCGGCCATTGTGAGCAGCCGGCGGGCGCCGGTCGGCTTGATCGGCGGGCCGGGCCCGAGCCGCTCGGCCTCAGCCTCGCGCTGGTCGAGGTCGTCCTGGGTCACGGCCGCGCAGGATATGCGGCCGTGTCAGTCGTCGCCCGTCGGCGGCGGGACTGCTGCGGACGTGCGCGGCGCAGCCGCGCGGATCGCTCTGGCCCGTCCGGCGTGGCCGAGGCCGATCACGGCAGCCGGTCCCCCTCCAGCACGCAGGTCGGATGGAGCGCCGACCCGTGTGCTCACCGGGCCGCCATCAGCTCGGCGAAGCGGGCCGCTCCGACGTTGCCACCCGAGATGACGACGCCGACGCGGGCGCCGTGTGTCGCGGCGCGGCCCGCGAGGAGCGCGGCCGCGGCGCTGGCGCCGCTCGGCTCCGTCACGAGCTTCATGCGGTCGAAGAGGAACGCCATCGCGTCGACGATCTCGGTATCCGACACTGTGACGATTGCATCGACAACTTGACGGTTTACAGCGAAGGTGAGCTCCCCGGGGATGTCGGCCTGCTGGCCGTCGGCGATGGTGCGCGGGACGGGGATGCGCACGCGCTCGCCGGCCTCGAGCGACCGGCGGGTGTCATCGCCGGCCTCGGGCTCCACGCCCACGACCTTGATGCCCGGCCGGAGCGCCTTCGCGGCCGTCGCGGCGCCCGCGATGAGGCCGCCGCCGCCCACCGGGACGAGCAGGACGTCCAGGTCGGGAACGTCCTCGAGCAGCTCGAGCGCCGCCGTGCCCTGGCCGGCCATCACCAGCGGGTGCTCGTACGGCGGGACGAGCACGAGGCCGCGCTCGTCTGCGAGCGCGGCGCCGAGCGCCTCGCGGTCCTCCGTGTAGCGGTCGTAGGTGACCACCTCGGCGCCGTAGCCCATCGTCGCCTCGAGCTTCGCCGCCGGCGTGTCGGCGGGCATGAGGATCGTCGCCGACGTCCCGACGAGCCGGGCGGCCAGCGACACGGCCTGCGCGTGGTTGCCCGACGAGTAGGCGACGACGCCCGACTCCCGCTCGTCGGCGGCGAGGGACGAGATCATGTTGTAGGCGCCGCGGAACTTGAACGCCCCGCCGCGCTGGAGGCACTCGGCCTTCAGGAAGGCGGTCGCGCCGGTCCGCTCGTCGAGCGTGTGCGAGGTGAGGACGGGCGTGCGGTGGGCGACTCCGGAGAGGCGCTCGGCGGCGGCGCGCACGTCGTCGAGGCTCAGGGGCACGGCGGCATCGTACCGGGGTGGCTGCGGTCTTGACATCGAAGGCAGTGACTGCTAACTTCCTTCCCCATGGTCAGGATGACGGCAGACGAGCGGCGCCAGGCGATCATCGAGGCGGCGACGATCGAGTTCGGCGCCGGAGGGCTCGACGGCACCAACGTCGACTCCATCGCCCGCCGGGTCGGCGTGACGCAGCCCTACGTCTTCCGGCTGTTCGGCACCAAGAAGGCGCTGTTCCTGGCCTGCGTGGAGGTGTGCTTCGCCGAGACGCACGACGCGTTCGAGAGCGCGGCCGCCGGCCTCTCCGGCGAGGAGGCGCTCCGGGCCATGGGCCGCGCGTACAGCGAGCTGATCAAGGACCGCTCGCGGCTCAAGCTCCAGCTCCAGTCGTATGCCGCCTGCGACGACCCCGACGTCCGCCGCCTCGTGCGCAAGCGCTACGGCGAGCTCGTCGAGTTCGTCGAGCGTGTTGCGGGCCGCGACACCGCGCTCGTCAGCGCGTTCTTCGCCACGGGGATGATGCTGAACGTCCTGGCGGCGGCAGACCTGCTCGGTGCCAGCGACGGCTGGGCCGCCCGGATGCTCCACGGGTTCGGCATCGAGCGGTAGCTCAAGATTTTTATTTCACCCAAGATGTTCGTAAGCACTAACTACCATCAAAAAGGAGGATCGTCATGAGTCGCAAGGCTCACATCGTCTGGACATTCGCGATCACCTCGATCGCGCTCTTCATGACGACGCTCGACAACCTCGTCGTCACCACCGCGCTGCCGACGATGCAGCGCGACCTGCACGCGTCCATCTCGGGCCTCGAGTGGACCGTGAACGCGTACACGTTGACCTTCGCCGTGCTCCTCTTGCTGGGCGCCGCGCTCGGCGACCGCCTCGGCCGCAAGCGCGTGTTCCTGGCCGGCCTCGGCATCTTCACGCTCGGGTCGGCCGCGGCGGCGCTCTCGCCGTCGATCGACTGGCTGATCGCGGCCCGTGCCCTGCAGGGCGTCGGCGGCGCGATCGTCACGCCGCTCACGCTCACGATCCTGAGCGACGCGGTACCGATCGAGCGGCGCGGGATCGCGCTCGGGCTCTGGGGCGCCGTCTCGGGCCTCGGCGTCGCGCTCGGGCCGCTGGTCGGCGGTGCGGTCGTCCAGGGGCTCTCCTGGCAGTGGATCTTCTGGCTGAACGTCCCGATCGGCCTCGCCGTCATCCCGCTCGGCATGTCGCGCCTCCGCGAGAGCTACGGCCCTCGCGGCCCGGCTCGACGTGACCGGCGTCGGCCTCATCACGGCGTCGGCGCTCGGCCTCGTGTGGGGCCTGGTTCGCGCCAACTCGCGCGGATGGACGAGCCCCGAGATCGTCCTGTCGCTCGTGGCAGGCGTCATCCTCCTGGTCGCGTTCGTCGCCTGGGAGCGCCGGGCCCGCGAGCCGATGCTGCCGATGCGGTTCTTCCGGAACCGCACCTTCGCGGCTGCCAACGCCGCGTCGCTCCTCATGTTCTTCGGGATGTTCGGGTCGATCTTCCTCTTGACCCAGTACCTCCAGAACGTGCAGGGGAACTCGCCGCTCGAGGCAGGCCTGCGGATGCTGCCGTGGACGGGCATGCCGATGATCGTCGCCCCGATCGCGGGCGCGCTCACCGACCGGATCGGCGGGCGGCCGCTGCTCGTGACCGGGCTGGCCCTCCAGGCGACCGCGCTCGCGTGGCTCGCGGCGATCACGTCGCCCGACGTCCCGTACATCGACCTGGTGCCGCCGTTCGCGATGGCGGGCGTCGGCATGGCGCTCTTCTTCGCGCCCGTCGCGACGGTCGTCCTCGGTGCCGTCCGGCCGCAGGAGGCCGGCAAGGCCTCCGGCGCCAACAACGCCATCCGCGAGCTGGGCGGCGTGTTCGGCGTCGCCGTCCTGGCGTCGATCTTCGCCCACCAGGGCGGCTACGGATCGGCCGACATGTTCACCGACGGGATCATCCCCGCGCTGTGGGTTGGGGCCTCCGTCGTCGGTGTCGGCGCCCTCGCCGCGGGTCTCATCCCGGGCCGGGCCGCCGCGAACGTCCGCGTCGGCGACCCGGCGCTTCAGGGCGCGGACTAGCGCAGCACCGCGGCCACGCCTTCCGCCGCTTCGAGGGGCCTGCGCGCAGGCCCCTCGACCGGCGTGATGTCGGCACCGCTGTGCAGGGCGCGCTCGATCAGGTCCTCGGCCGGGTCACGGTCAGGCCACCCGTCGGCGCCCGAACGGCGGTAGTCACGCTCTCCGTCGATCACGAGGTGCTTCACCATCCGCTGGTCGAGCGCCCTCCGCGTCCTTCCGGGGCCGAGCACCGCGCCGTCGCCGGAGATGCCCGCGCCGATCGTCCGTTCGACCAGCGCCCACTCATACCGGCGCTGTGCGTCGTGCAGCGCGGACCCGACAGCCTTGGCGAGCCCGCGAGGGCCGAGATCGGCGACCGGGTGCGTGACCACCGAGACCTCGAACGCGGGCGGGGTCGCCGATCGCGCGAGGACATGCGCGAGCCGTCCGTTTCCGGCGACGACGACCCTGGTCCAGCCTCGTTCGGTCGCGACCGCCTGGACGTCGCGGGCGAGCCCCTGTGCGACCCGCGCACCGGGCCGGCTCGGGAAGCGGTACTCGCCGACCTCCTCGATGGTGCCCATCCGCCACGAGAGCAGCCGCGTCGCCGACCCGTCGCTGACGAGGACGCCGGCCGGTCGGCCCTCGTCCGCCGCGGCGACGAGGGGGCGGACGTACGCGGTCTTCTCGACGACCGCCGCCAGGCCGACCGGAAGCCCCACCGTCACCTCGAAGACCTCGTCGCTCGACAACGGAGCGAACAGCGCCCGCCCCGCCGCGCGACCTTCCAGCATTCGGACGAGCGCCGGCCGCAGCCGGCGCACGCACCGGCGGTGAGCAGTCACTACCTCGGTGTCGGCCGTCGCTGCCGTGTCGGCCTCGAGCCGCCGGAGCTCCCCGGCCAGCGACACCGCCCGCACCAGCCGCCCGTTTCCGTTGTCCGGGCGGTCGGCGTAGACCGAGAGCACGCCCAGCGGATCCGCGATCGCGTCGATCGCGCGGATGTCGTCCCAGTTCAGCATGGTTCCTCCCTGATGGTCGGGTGCCGGAGTGAGGCGAGCGCGGCGGTGCCGAGCACGGCGGCGATCGCCAGGAGCGTCGCCCACACCGGCGGGTGGTAGAGGTCGGCCGCCGCCATCTGGACGCCGGTCAGCACGAGCACGGCGGCCAGGGCGAGGTCGAGGTGGACGAAACGGTCGCGCAGTCCTTCGAGCAGGACGAAGAGCGAGTGCATTCCGAGCAGAGCCAGCGCATTGGCTGCAAAGACGATCTGCGGGTCCCGCGTGACCGCGAAGATCGAGGGGATGGAGTCGGCGGCGAACACGACGTCGGTGGCCGCGAGCACGAGCAGGACGGCCAGCAGTGGGGTCGCGTGCAGGCGGCCCTCGTGCCGCATGACAAGACGCCGGCCGTGGAACGCCGGGACGATCGGGATGACGCGTCGCAGGCCGCGCATGAGCCGCGTGCGCTCGGGGTTGGCCTGGGCGGGCGTCGACCGTGCCAGCCGCACGCCCGCCACGATCAGGAAGGCGCCGAACATGTAGGCCGTCCACTCGGCCGCCTCGAGCACCGCTGCTCCCGTGACGATGAAGACGCCCCGGAGCGCGAGGGCGGCGGCGATCGCCCACCCCACGACCCACCGCCGCAGTCCCGCCGGCACGGCGAACGCTCCCAGCGCAACGCTGAACACGAAGACGTTGTCGAGCGAGAGGCACCGCTCGATCACGTACCCGGCCAGGTACTCGCCGCCGGAGGCGGGGCCCTGAGCCACGGCGAAGACGCCAGCGAATCCGAGGCCGACCGCCGACCACGCAACCGTGACGATGGCGGCGCCACGCATCCCGCGCGGGCGGAGCACGACGAGGTCGAGTGCCAGGAGGGCGACGGCGGCTCCGATGAGCACCGGGGACTGCCACGAATCCAGCAACGGGGATCTCCTTCGGTTCGCGTGAACGACTCCGAAGGTCTCGCCCGCCGCGGGGGCCGGCGCGCCGGGCTCAAAGGCCGTCATGACGACGCTGCCGTGCTGGGCTACTCCCCTTCCGTTGCGACTCTAGCCGCGACCGCGTCGAGATGGAGGCTGCGTCCAACCTGCTCCCAATTCCGCCGACGAGGGAAATTGCGTGCGTTTGTGCTCAAGGCGGCCGAGAGCGCGTCCGATAGTGCCAACATGGCTACCCCTGGCCGGTTGGACGCCCTGTTCGACCTATCCCGAAAGCTCGCGGCCTGCCTCGATCTCGACGACGTTCTGCGCGAGGTCGGGCTGTGCGCATCCGCGCTGACCGGCGCCCATGCCGTCTCGCTCGAGCGGTACGACCGCGAGGCCCGCGCGCTGGTCGCGTTCGGCAGCGGCGCGCCCGCCGTCGACGCCGACACCGAGGCCGCCCGCCGCGTCCTGAAGACGCACGAGCCGGAGCTGGTCGAGGGCCCTGCCGGGTCGTCGCTCCTGGCCGCCCTGGTGTCTCGCGGAGAGTCCGTCGGCGTCATGCGCATCCGCTACCACGAGCACCACGAGTTTGCCGCCCACGAGGTCGAGTTCTTCCGGTCGCTCGCCGACGTCGTCGCGAGCGCGATCGCAAACGCGCTCCTCTACGCGCGCCTGACGCGCGACATCTCCGAACGCGAGCGGGCCGAGAAGGAGCTGCGCGCCGCCGAGTGGCGCTACCGCAAGCTCGTCGAGGACATGCCCGTCGGCACCTACGTGAACTCGCTCGAGGGTCGCGTGACCTACATCAGCCCGCACATCGAGCCGGTGCTCGGGTACACGCCCGAGGAGTGGGTGAGCGACGGCGGCGCCCTGTTCTCGGCCCTCCTTCACCCGGACGATCGCGAGTGGGTCGAGGCCATCTCGGCGAGGTGCCTCAGCGACGGGTCGGTGTTCGAGGAGGAGTACCGCCTGATCGCCCGTGACGGCCGCACCGTGTGGGTGCTCGACCGAACGGTGCAGGTGTGCGCCCCCGACGGCACCACGCTCTTCCGCCAGGGCTTCCTGCTCGACATCACCGAGCGCAAGTGCGCCGAGGAGCGGCTCGCCCACCTCGCCTATCACGACCCGCTGACCGGCCTTCCGAACCGCGCGATGTTCAACGAGCACCTCGAGCTGGTGCTGGCCCGCGCGCGCCGGACGGGCTCGGGCGCGGCGGTGCTCTTCATCGACCTCGACGATTTCAAGCTCGTGAACGACAGCTTCGGGCACTCCGCCGGCGACGAGCTCCTGCGCCAGGTGGCGGATCGGCTCGGATCCGTGACGCGAGCCGGCGACCTCGTGGCGCGGCAGGGCGGCGACGAGTTCCTGATCCTGATCGGCGACTTCGACGGCCATCGCGCCGAGCCGGAGTGGATGCGGACGGCATGCGACCAGATCGCCCGCAAGGTGCAGTCGGCGCTGCACGCGCCGTTCCTCGTGGCCGGCACCGAGCTCCACACGAGCGCCTCGATGGGCATCAGCGTGTATCCCGTCGACGCGACCGACGCCGAGGGCATGCTGAAGAACGGCGACATCGCGATGTACAAGGTCAAGGAGTCGGGACGCGACGGCTACCAGATGTACGCGTCGGACGGCCACGACCGGGTCGCCCAGCTCTCGATGGCGGGCCGCCTGCGCGGCGCCGTCGGCCGCGGCGAGATGGTGCTCCACTACCAGCCGCTGGTCGAGCTCCAGACCGGGTGCGTCGTCGGCGTCGAGGCTCTGGTGCGGTGGAACGACCCCGCCCGCGGGATGGTGCCGCCGCTCGAGTTCATCCCCCTGGCCGAGCGCACCGGCGTCATCGGGCCGCTCTCGGACTGGGTGATCGAGGAGGCCTGCCGGCAGGGCGCCGAGTGGCGCGAGCAGGGGCTCGACCTCTACGTGTCGGTGAACATGCCTCCGGCGCTGTGGCAGCCGACGGCGATGCGCCACGTCCTGAAGACGATCGAGCAGTTCGGGCTCCACGCCGGGCGGCTCATGATCGAGATCACGGAGCAGGCGGTCATGGCTGACGACGGCCGCATCGAGCCGATCCTGACCGAGCTCTACGAGCGCGGCCTGCGGCTTGCGATCGACGACTTCGGCAAGGGCCACTCGTCGCTCTCACGCCTCTCGCAGATGTCGGTGACGACGCTCAAGATCGACCGCTCGTTCGTGCACGACCTGCCGGCCGACCACACCGCCACCGTCCTCGTCTCGGCCATCATCCAGCTCGCGCGCACGCTCGGCCTGCAGCCGCTCGCGGAGGGCATCGAGACCGAGGAGCAGCGCGCATTCCTGATGGCGCAGGGCTGCACGTTCGGCCAGGGCTTCCTGTTCTCGCCGGCGGTGCCGGCGGCCGAGGTCGCCCCGCTCGTGCGCACCCGCGCTCGCCGCGCGGCCTAGCCGCCCGGCTGAAACAGCCGTACCTGATACCGCTGTTTCAGGGCCGAGGGCCCGGCTTCACGCGGATGTGGCGCTCGATCGGCGCTCCGAGGCTGGCCGCAGGGTGCGACGACCACAGGAGGATGTCGATGAGCCGGATCGCCGAGAGCTCGATCCCCTCCTTGCGCCAGCTCGCCCTGGAGGTCGACCAGGGCGGCACGGTTTGCGCGGGCCTGCGCGGCCAGGTGGGCGATGACTCGAGCGGCGTATTCAGCCTTCACCTCCGGCGTGGCCCCCGACGGCACGCTGGGCCCGAGCTGCTCGACGACGAGCGCGTCCAGGAGGGGGATCAGACGGGGCCGCTTGAGGTGCAGCATCTTGGAGACGACCGACAGGCCGCGGTAGGGGCCGCACATCGCGGCGAACGCCGCCTCGACCTTGCTGCCGATCCCGGCGCGCTCCCACTCGGACTCGTCGGTCATCGCGGCGTCCCAGCCCGGGTCGATCGCCGCGAGCCACGCCGGCGCCCGATCCTCGAGGAGCGCCTGCCAGCGGACGTGTCCGCTGCGCGCCCGCGCGTACGTGTTGAGGACGGTCACATCCTCGGCGACGAGACGGTTCGGCGGCGTCTTGCGTGCCCAGCCGTCGTAGCCGTCGACCCCGTCTGGCCCCACGAACAGCCGGATCAGCGGCGCCGGATCGTCGAACACCAGCACGGAGCCGGACAGCATCTCGAGCCGGATCGGTGACATCGGCGTCAGGCTATCGGCGAGCGTGAAACATTGGCATCAGGCACCGATGTTTCAGCCGCGGCGGAAGAGGCGGCCCAGGCGGGCCCGAAGCGCCTTCCACAGGAGCGGCAGGGCCTTGACCTCGCTCGCCACCGGGGCGCCGGGGGCGGCGGCAGCGCAGCGGGCTCCGCCGGAGCCGCAACCGGAGCCGGCCCCATCCGCGCGCTCAGGCAGGCCGCGAAGTCGTTCACCATCGAGCCGGCCACGTCCTGCATGATCCCCGCGCCCATCTGGGCGACGCGGCCGGTGACCATCAGGTCGGTCGTGACCGTCGCCCTCGACCCCCCGTCGCCGTCGGCGACGACCGCCAACCCCAGCGTGGCCTCGGCCGTCCCCTGGCCGCGCTGCTCGCGGGCCCGCACGCGCATCGAGGCCGTGCGGGCCGCGTCGTCGCGCTCGATCACATGGACGGTGCCGCCGTACGACATCCGGATCGGCCCGACCTTGACGGCGACCGTCGCCTCGAGGCCGCCGTCCTCCGTGTCATCGCCGATCGAGGCCCCCGGCAGGCACCCCGCGACGCCACGCACATCCATCAGCGTGGCGAAGACCTCATCGGGTGCCGCCGGGGCCGCGAACTCGTTCGAGAACTGCACTACCGCGCCATCGCGGCTTCGAGGGCCCTGCGCACCAGCACCTTCGCCAGGTGCGCCCGGTACTCGCCCGATGCCGCCGTGTCGGACGGCGGATCGAGCCCCTCGGCGGCGTGCTCGGCCGCCTCGGCCGCGTTGGCGCCCGAGAAGGCCGCCTCCGCTGCCGTCGCCCGCACCGGCTTCGCCGCCACGCCCGTCAGCGCGATCCGCGCCGACGAGCTGTCGACGACCGCCGCGGCGCCGACGACCGCCCAGTCCTGCGCCCGCCGGTTGAACTTGACGTAGGCGCTCCTGGCCGCCTTCGGCACCCGCACCGCCGTCAGGATCTCGTCCGCCGAGAGCGACGTCTGGAGGTAGTCGACGAAGAGGTCGGCGGCGGCGATCGTGCGCTCGCCGTTCGGCCCCTCGGCGGTCACCTCCCCTTCGAGGGCGAGGAACACCGCCGGCAGGTCGCCGTGCGGGTCGGCGTTTGCGAGCGAGCCGCCGATCGTGCCGCGGTTTCGCACCTGCGAGTCGCCGATCCCGGCGGCCGCCTCGGCGAGGATCGGGCAGCCGCTGGCGACGACATCCGAGGCGGCCACCTGCGCGTGCGTCGTGAGCGCGCCGATCGTGATCGAGTCGGCCGTGTCGGTGATGCCGCGGAGCGACGCGATGCCGCCGATGTCGATCAGGGCATCGGGGGCCGCCAGCCGCAGCTTCATGAGCGGCACCAGCGAGTGCCCGCCGGCGAGCACGCGCGCCTCGCCGCCGTGCTTTCCGAGCATCGCGATCGCGTCGGCGACCGAGCTCGGGTGCTCGTAGTCGAACTCCTGCGGGATCACGCCCGGCCTCCTTCCTGCATCGCGCGCCACACCGTCTCCGGCTGCAGCGGCATGTCGATATCGCGGACGCCGAGCGCGTCGCACACGGCGCCCACGACGGCCGGCGTCGATGCGATGGTGCCCGCTTCGCCGATCCCCTTCACGCCGAGCGGGTTCGTCGGCGAGGGCGTCACCGTGCGGTGCGTCTGGATCGACGGAGCCTCCACCGCCGACGGGATGACGTACTCGACCAGCGACCCGGTGAGGAGCTGGCCGTTGTCGTCGTAGACGGCGCCCTCGTAGAGCGCCTGGCCGATGCCGTGCACGACGCCGCCGTGCACCTGGCCCGCGACGATCGCCGGGTTGATGACGTTGCCGCAGTCGTCAACGGCGATGTAGCCGGTGATCTCGACCTTGCCGGTCTCCTTGTCGACCTCGACCTCGCAGCCGTGCGCGCCGAACGGGAACACGCAGTTCGGCGGGTCGAAGAACACGGTCTCGTCGAGCCCCGGCGTCACGCCCTCGGGCATGTTGAAGGCCTGCCAGGCGCGGAACGCCACCTCCTGCATCGTGACGCTCTTGTCCGGGCTGCCCTTGACCGAGAACGTGCCGCCCTCGAAGTCGAGGTCGTCGGACGACGCCTCGAGCATCTGGGCCGCCACGAGCCGCGCCTTGTCGCGCACCTGGGTGGCCGCAAGATGGACGGCCGTCCCGCCGACCGCCAGGCTCCGGCTTCCGTACGTGCCGAGGCCGTACGGCGCGAACGCCGTGTCGCCGTGGATCACCTCGACGTCGTCGAACGGGATCCCGAGCTCGGTCTCGATGATCTGCGACCACGACGTGGCGTGGCCCTGGCCGTGCGGCGAGGTGCCGGTGATGACCGTGACCTTGCCGGTCGGGTGCATCCGCACCGTCGAGCTCTCCCATCCGCCCGGCGTGAGGCCGAGCGCGCTTCGGGCGACGTCCGACGGCACGAAGCCGCACACCTCGACCCACGTGGAGAGGCCGCGCCCGAGGAGCTTCCCGCGCGAGGCCGCCTCGACCCGCCGCTTCTCGAACTCGTCCTTCGAGTCGGAGAGCTCGAGCAGCTTGTCGAGCGTCTTGTCGTAGTCGCCCGAGTCGTACATGAGCCCGATCGCGGTCGTGAACGGGAACTCCTGCGGGAAGTTCTTCCGCCGGATCTCGGTGCGGCTCATGCCCAGCTCGAGCGCCAGGATGTCCATCATCCGCTCGATGGCGTGCGTCGCCTCCGGGCGGCCCGCGCCGCGCAGCGCGTCGGTCGGCACCGTGTTGGTGTAGACGTTCGTGACGGTGACGTCGACCTCCGGGATGGCGTACGCGCCCGGCGACATCAGGAGCGTGAGCTGCGAGATGAGCGGCGTCAGCATCTGGAGGTAGGAGCCGTAGTCCTGGACGTAGTGCCCCCGCATCGCGAGCACCTTGCCGTCCTTCGTCGCCGCCAGCTCCATGGTGGCGTCCTGCGCCCGCCCGTGGCAGGTCGCGACCATCGCCTCCGACCGCTCCTCGATCCACTTCACGGGAGCGCCGACCTTGCGCGACGCGGCGGCCGCGATGAACTCCTCGGCATAGGCGTTCAGCTTGGAGCCGAACCCGCCGCCGACGTCGGGCGCGATCGCCCGCACCTTGGCCTCGCTCACGCCGCAGACGATCGCCAGGAACGTCCGCAGGAAGTGCGGCACCTGGGTCGAGCTGTAGACGACGAGCTCGTCGGAGGCCGTGTTCCAGTCGGCGACCACGCCGCGCGTCTCGATCGGGACGTGGATCAGCCGCTGGTTTCGGATCGTGTGCTTGACGACGACGTCCGCGTCGGCGAACGCCTCGTCGACGCCGTCGGTCTTGTGCGCCAGGACGAGCGCGACGTTCGAGTCGAGCTCCTCGTGGATCTTGGGAGCGCCGTCGGCCAGCGCCGCCTCCGGCGTGACGAGCGCCGGCAGCGGGTTGTACGAGACCTCGACGGCCGCAGCGGCGTCGGCCGCCGTGTAGCGGTCGGTCGCGATCACCACCGCGACCGGCTCGCCCGCATGCCGCACGCGCCCCTTCGCAAGCGGCGGGCGCACCGGGTGCACCATGTCGCCCGTCGGGTTCGAGGCGCACGGCACGCCGGCCGCGAACTCGAGGTCGTCGCCTGTCAGGACGGCCGTCACGCCCGGCATCGCCTTCGCCTTCGACGTGTCGAACCCCGTGATGTCGGCGTGGGCGTGCGGGCTGCGCACGACGGCCATGTGCTGCATCCCGGGGAGCTTCAGGTCGTCGACGTACCGGCCCTTGCCGGTGAGGAGCTTCTTGTCCTCCTTGCGGTGGACGGCCTGCCCGATGCCCTTCGACTGCTCGGTCGCGATGGCCATCAGACCGTCACCCCCGCCGCCGACCGCACGGCGGCCACGATGTTCTCGTAGCCGGTGCAGCGGCACAGGTTCCCCTCGAGGCCGCGCCGGATCTCGGCGTCGCTCGGGGTGGGGTTCGCCTCGAGCAGCTTGATCGCGGTCATGACCATGCCAGGCGTGCAGTAGCCGCACTGGAGGCCGTGCTCTTCGTTGAAGGCGCGCTGGACGGGATGCAGGTCGCCGTTCTCGGCGATCGCCTCGATCGTCGTCACCTCGGCGCCGTCGGCCTGGACGGCGAGCACCGTGCACGACTTGACGGCCAGGCCGTCGAGCCAGACGGTGCACGCGCCGCAGTTCGAGGTGTCGCAGCCGACGTGCGTTCCGGTCAGATTCAGGTGCTCACGCAGGAAGTGGACGAGCAGCGTGCGCGGCTCGACTCCGGTCGTGTGAGACACCCCGTTCACCGTGATGGTGACCGCCCGTTTCACCTGGTCTCCTTCCGCGGGGAGCCGTGTCTGTGAGTGGGCGATGGTCTACACCCTTGGCGACGCCACCGCAAGGGGGCCGCAGGGGATTTTCCCACCGGTAAAGGAATCGTATGGACTCCTGGAAACTCATTGACGCCCTTCGCGGGGTCGGCTATCTGGAGAGTATTGGGCACTGGCGCCGCCGACTGTACGGGGGTCACGAGGCGGCGCCGCCCACTAACTTCAGGGGGTCGTCACATGCTCGTTCAGCCACTCACAGCAACGGATCGCACCACAGACGCCAGGATGGCGGCAAAGCACGCCGACGCCGCGCTCCGGCGCATGACCGTGGTCTCCGCTGCGGGTGACCGGCCGGCGGCACGTGACGGCAGGCGCTTCGAGTTCGCGCTCGTCCGTCGGATCGCCTCCGCACAGTAGGAGTCCTTCCCCCTCCTACAGACGGAATGCCTTGGAAAGGCCTCGAACCGAGCAGGCCTTTCTGAGGCATCGCCGTATTCCCAGCACCTTCTCGGTCGTGCGCATGAGCGAGAAGTGGCTGTAGCGCCTGTGTGACACCTTGCCCGCGTGCGTGTAGGGGCTGACGACGACGGTCGGGATGTGGCCGTTCGTGTCCGAGCCCTCGTCGAACGTCAGGAAGATGGCGGTGTGCCCGGCCCGGTAGGCCCGGCTCTTCACCATCATCCGCACCCACGCCGACACCCAGGTGTCGCCGACCGCGACGGAGCAGTCGTGCATGTCGTGGCACAGGTTGGGCGTCACGAACATGTAGGCAGGCGTGCCGCGGCTGTTGAGCGCCTTCTTGAGACGGCCCGACGCGCGCGATCCGAGCGGGACGACGTGGCGGCGGCACTGCCTGTGGCCGATCCGCCGGTAGTACACCGCGGGGTTGTGCCGGGCCGCGTACAGCCCGCTCGACGCCCGGCCGCACCGGCCCGGCATCGACTCCTCGTAGACGCGCCACTTCTTGTGATGGCGCGCGAGCTGGGTGAAGATGCTCGGCCCGCCCAGGCTGCACTGCTTCGGCGTGCAGTCGCGGCGCAGGCCGTGGGTCGACCCGCTCGTCATCGCCAGGTAGTTGGGCAGGCTGACCTTGGCGTTGTGGTGGTAGTTCGCGGCCAGGCCGCACCGGTGGGCGAGCGAGGTGATGAACGGTGCGTGGCCGATGATCTTGGGATACGGGTGGTTCTCGAGCACGATCACGATCACGTGCCGGATCCGCGGCCGCTTGTGGGGCGTGCGGCCGCAGGCGTGGGGCGCGCGGAGATGGGGCACCGCGGCCGTGTCGGCGAGGACGGCGGGCGGCGCGGCCGCTGCGGCCGCGATCAGCGCGGCGCAGAGCGTTGTGAGCGTGAGGCTGCGCCGCAATCCGCTACGCGGCTCCGACCTCGGCCGTGCAGAAGGCGCAGCGGCGAGCCTCGAGCGGGATCTCGCTCAGGCACTCGGGGCACGGCCTGGTCGTCGCTTCCGCCGGGGCGCGCCGCGCGTTCAGGGCGTTCATCGGCTTGACCACGACGAAGAAGATCGCCGCGGCGACGAGGACGAACGCGACCACGGCGTTGATGAAGGCCCCGTACAGGAACGTGCTGTTGTTGATGGTGAAGGTGAGCGCGGAGAAGTCGTGGCTGCCGAAGATGGCAGCGATGAGCGGGGTGATGATGTCGGCCACCAGGGCCGCGATGACGGCCCCGAACGCGATTCCGATGACCACCGCGACCGCCAGGTCGACGACGTTCCCCCGCAGCAGAAATGCCTTGAACTCCTTGAGCATCGAGCGTCCTCCCCTGTCGCTTCGTCGCTAGACCGTAGCGCGCAGCGTTGTCGACCGGAGGCCCGCGAGGTGGGCGCGGAGGGCGTGGTGGAGCTCGGCGGGAAGGGCGGAGTCGTCGGCCAGCGTCGCCCGCAGGCCGGCGGCCGAGGCCAGGGCGGTGCGCATGAGGCGGGCTCCGCCGGCGGGGCCGAGGTACGGAAGCGCCCGTTCGAGCGAGGCGGCGGCGGGCGCATCGTCGAGCGCCTCGGCCGCCGCGAGCCCGCGCGAGACGAGCGCGAGCAGGTCGCGGCGCCCGGCGAGCGATTCGACCAGGAGGCGGGCGGCGACGTCGGGGGCCGGTGGCCCCGGGAGCCGGGCGAGGCGGCGGTCGAGGTCGTCGGCCCAGCGCGCCAGGTGCTCTTCGGCCAGCGCCCGCCCCAGGTCCTCCTTGGTCGGGAAGTAGCGAAAGACGGTGCCCTTGGCGATCCCGGCCCGGTCCGCGACGTCGGCGACGGTCAGCTCGTCGTAGCTCGACGCGGCGCAGACGGCGGACGCGCTCGCGAGGATCTGGAGGCGGCGATCGGCCTTGGCCTGGGCGGTTCGAGCTCGTAGCTGACCCACGGTCATTAACATAGATGACCGGGAGGACGACAAGCACCCGAGCCGTGTCCCCGCCTATGATCCCGGCCGTGGCAGTCGCGCCCGACGCTCCCCGCTCGAACCGCATCTGGCTCGCCGCGGCGCTCGTGGCCTTCGCGCTCGTGTCGCTCACCGTCGGCGTCGTCGCCAAGCACAACACGCTCGCGCCGGGGCTCTATCCGCCGAGCTATCTGAAGCTCTTCTTCTCGGACCCGATCCACCTCAAGGTGTGGCTCGCGACGGCGGCGGTGATACTCGCCTGCTTCCAGGTCGTGACCGCCGCCCACATCTACTCGCGGCTTCGGCTGCCGATGGGAGCGGGCGTCGCCGCGGTGCACCGCTGGTCGGGCCGGCTCGCGATCCTGCTCACGCTGCCCGTGGCCTACCACTGCATCTTCCTGCTCGGGTACGGCGACTACTCGACCCGCGTCCAGGTGCACTCATTGCTCGGCTCGGTGCTCTACGGGGCGGTCATCGCCAAGGTGCTCGTCGTGCGCGGCGGGTCGCGGTTCCCGGGATGGGTGCTGCCGCTCGCGGGCGGCACGCTCTTCGCGATCCTGCTCGGCCTGTGGCTGACGTCGAGCCTGTGGTTCTTCCGGAACGTCGGGGTGGGCATCTGAGCCGGCTCGCCGAGGCGATCGCGTGGGCGATCGACGCCCACGGCGAGCAGCGCCGGAAGGGCACCGACGTGCCGTACCACGCCCACCTCCTGGGCGTCGCCTCGCTCGTCCTGAACGACGGCGGGTCGGAGGACGAGGCGATCGCCGGCATCCTCCACGACCTGGTCGAGGACACCGATGCGACGGTCGACGACGTCCGGGCCCGGTTCGGCGACACGGTGGCGCGGATCGTCGACGCCTGCACCGACGCCTACGAGCGGCCGAAGCCGCCGTGGGGCGAGCGCAAGCGGGCCTACATCGAGCACATGCGGACGGCGGCGCCCGACGAGCTGCGGGTCTCGCTGGCCGACAAGCTCTACAACGCGAGCAGCATCGAGTGGGACCTGCGGGTGCGCGGCGACGACCTCTGGCGCGTGTTCGGCTCCGGCCGCGACGGCCAGATCTGGTACTACCGCTCGCTGGCCGACATCTTCCTCGAGCGTGCGCCCGGGCCGATGGCCGACGAGCTCGACCGCGTCGTCGGCCGGCTCGAGGAGGGCGGGCCGTGAGCCTGGTCGTGATCGAGGAGCACGGGCCCGTCACGCTGCTCCGGCTGAACCGGCCCGAGAAGCTGAACGCGCTCTCGACGGCGCTCGAGCGCGAGCTCGAGGGGGCGCTCGACGACGCCCGGGTGCGGGCGGCGGGCGCGGTCGTGATCGCCGGGAACGAGCGGGCGTTCTCGGCCGGGGCCGACATGAGCGAGATGGGCGAGACGGGAGCCGCCGGCGCGCTCGCCTACTACCGCGACACCGGCGGCGTCTACGAGCGGATCGCCCGGCTCCCGCAGCCGACCATCGCGGCGATCCGCGGGTGGTGCCTGGGCGGAGGGTTCGAGCTCGCGCTGGCGTGCGACTTCCGGATCGCCGACTCGGCGGCGATGTTCGGGCTGCCGGAGGTCGAGATCGGCATCATCCCGAGCTCGGGCGGCACGGTGCGGCTCGTGAAGGCGATCGGCGCGCTGCGGGCCAAGGAGCTCATCCTGCTTCGGCGGCGGCTGCCGACCGCGCAGGTCGCAGAGATGGGGCTCGTGACCGAGGTGACGGACGGCGACCCCGAGCCGCGCGCGCTCTCGGTCGCCGCCGAGCTGGCGGCGCTCCCGCGCGCTCGCGGTCGAGCTGGCGAAGAAGGCCGCCGACGGCGCCGAGGACGCCTCGCGGGAGGCGGCGCTCCTGATCGAGCAGCTGGCGTACGCGGCGCTGGCCGAGGCGGGCGGCACCAGGCCCGAGGAGTAGCGATGGAAAATCGGTGCCTGGCACCGATTTTTCACCCGGCGTAACACGACGCGGCGGTGGGCATACAGTGCTGCGATGCCCGGCGACGTCCTCATCATCGGCGGCGGCTCGACCGGCGAGGCCTTCGCCGGCGCGCTGCGCGGGTTCGAGCCCGACGCCAGGATCACGCTCGTCGAGCGCGAGCTCGTCGGCGGCGAGTGCTCCTACTACGCGTGCATGCCGTCCAAGGCGCTGCTTCGCCCCGCCGAGGCACTCGCCGCCGCGCGGCTTGCACCCGGCGCCGCCGAGGCCGTGACGGGAGAGCTCGACGCCGCGCGCGTCCTCTGGCACCGCGACCAGGTGACGGGCGGCGGCGACGACACGTCGCAGGAGGAGTGGCTCGCCGATCGCGACGTCGAGCTCGTGCGCGGCGAGGCGATGGTGAAGGAGCCGGGACTCGTCGAGGCGGCGGGCCGCGAGCTCCGCTACGAGCGGCTCATGATCGCGACCGGCTCGGTGCCGTCGATCCCGCCCATCCCCGGTCTGGACGAGGTCGACTACTGGACGAACCGCGAGGCCACGACCGTGCGCGAGATCCCGGCGAGCATCGTCATCCTCGGCGCGGGCGCGGTCGGCTGCGAGCTGGCCCAGTTCTTCCGCCGCATGGGCGCGAAGGTCGCGCTGGCCGACATCGCCGACCGCCTGCTCCCGCGCGACCACCCCGACGCGGGCGCGCTCCTGCGCGACGTGTTCGCCGGCGAGGGCGTCGACATCCACCTGGGCTGCACCATCGAGCGCGTCGCGCCCGGGATCGAGGTGCACCTGGAGGGCGGCACCGTGCTCGCGGGCGAGCGGCTGATCGTCGCCACCGGCCGCCGCGCCTCGGTGGAGGGCTTCGGCTTCGAGAGGCTCGGCGTCGAGATCTCGAAGCGCGGCATCGAGGTCGACGAGCACATGCGCGCGGGCGACGGCATCTGGGCCGCGGGCGACGTGACCGGCATCGCGATGTTCACGCACGCGGGCAAGTACCAGGCCCGTGTGGCGGCCGCCGACGCCGCCGGGCGGCCCGCCCGCGCCGACCATCGCGCCGTCCCCGCCGTCACGTTCACCGACCCGCAGGTCGCCTCGGTCGGCCGCACGACCGGCGACGGTCTCGTCGTGGGGGAGCGCCGGGGCACCGCCCGCCTCTCGACCTACGAGCGGCCGAAGCGCCCGGGCTTCCTCAAGGTCTTCGCCGATCCGGAGCGGCGCGTCCTCGTCGGCGCGTGCGCGGTCGGCCCCGAGGCCGGCGAGTGGCTCGGCCAGTTGACGCTCGCGATCAAGGCCGAGGTGCCGATCGACGTCCTGCTCGACACCATCCAGCCCTACCCGACGTTCTCGGAGGCGGTGTTCTTCGCCGTCCGTGACCTGGATCTGTGACCGGCGTCAGCCGACGCTGATCCGAAACGCCGCGCTGTAGGCGTCGCCGGGCCGGACGCGCGTCAGCGAGTCGCCCGAGGTGAGCGCGTTGGTCGGCGCGGTCATCGGCTCGAAGCAGATGAACTCGCTCTCGCTCGGGGCGTAGACCTGGGCGAAGCTGTAGCCCTCGAGGAAGGTGACGGCGATCGTGCGGCCCGCCCCCCGCACGACGAACGACGCCCCGTCGACAACGTCGGCGAACCCGTCGTCGAACGTCCGCTGGGCGAGCGGGCCGGGCGAGATCGCGGCACGCACCCGCTCGCCGGTTGGGATCTGGCGCTCGTCCAGCACGAGCCGCATCGGCACGGGCACCTCGATCTCGACGGCCGACCGCGACTCGGCCGGGAGGCGCAGGTAGGGGTGGTAGCCGAACGCGACCGGGACGGGCCGGCGGCCGAGCGCGAGCAGCGTCGTTCGCAGCTCGAGCGCATCGTCGGTCAGCGACGCCTGCACCCGCAGGCGGTGCGGGTAGGGGAACACCTCGAGCACGTCGGGGTGGTCGTCGGTCGCGAACACCGCGTCGAGGCTCGATGCGGTCTCGTGCTCGATCGCAAACGGCAGCGCCGTCGGCAGGACGCCGTGGATGGGCATGCCGTTCTCGTCGGTGTGAAGGAGCGGCGAGGCGGCGACCGGCCCGGCCAGCCGGTTCGCCCACGGGTGAAGGAGGGGGATGCCCATCGTCGAGCCGCGCTCGGCGTAGGCCTCGAGGCCGCCGCGAAGCTCGAGCAGCTCCTCGCCGGCGTGCACGAGCGAGCAGCACACCATCCCGAGCTCCGGCGCGAACTGCGCCGCCATCCCGGGCGCGGTCAGCGTGCGGATGGCGGTGTCGGCGGTCTCCATCAGCCCGGCGGCGCCTGCACGAGCTCGACGGTGACGCCGTCGGGGTCGACGGTGTAGACGACGCGGCTTCCGTCCCAGCGCGGCCCGGAGTCGGTCAGGGTGACCGGCTGTGACCGCAGCGTGACCCCGGCCCGCTCGAGGCGCTCGTAGGTGGCGTCGATGTCGTCGACGGCGATGGCGACGTGGCAGGCGCCCGGGTCGCTCGTGCGCTGGGTGAGCGGCCGCCCGCCTCCGGCCGTGTACTGGATCAGCTCGAGGACGCGGCCGTCGGGCAGGTCGAGGTCGGCGATCGAGCAGCGCGCGCCGGGGATGCCGGTCACGTCCTCGGCGGCGACGTCGACCGCGCGCGCCTCGATGTGGAGGCCCAGCAGGCCGCGGTAGAAGGCGAGCGAGCGGTCGAGGTCCGAGACGGTGATGCCGACGTGGTGCAGCCCGCCGATCACGCGAGCCGCTCCGGGACGACGTCCCGCGCGAACACGTCCTCGACCGTCTCGGGCCGCTTGATCCACTCGGCGTCCGCGCCCGAGACGAGCACGGTGCCGGGCCGCGGGAGGCCGTTGAAGTTCGAGGCGCATGCGTCCTGGTATGCCCCGGTATCGAGAAATGCGAGCACGTCGCCCGTCCGCACCTTCGGGAGCCGGGCGTCGGGGACGAGCACGTCGAAGCCGCACGACATGCCGACCACGTCGGCCGTCTCGGTCGTGGGCGAGTCGGCCTGCGACGCGTCGATCACGCCGAAGCGGGCGTGCTCGATCAGGAGGTCGGCCATGAACATCTCGGTCGTGTCGGTCTCGACCCAGCGCATCGCGACCGGGGCCGCCTGGTGCTTCAGGTTTCGGACGGTGGCGAGGTGGATGCCGCAGTCGGCGTAGAGCGCCCGGCCCGGCTCGGCCTCGAGCCGGATCCCGGCCGGGTCGATCCCGGCGGCGGCGAGGCCGTCGCGCAGGCCGCTGGTGATCGCCGCGGCGACGTCCTCGATCGGCGGCGCCGGATCGCCGGGGCCGGTGGGGTCGCGCGGCGCCGCGTAGCCGCCGCCGACGTCGATCTCGGCGGGCCGCCAGCCGTCGAGCTCGGCCGAGAGCCGGCCGATCGCCGCCGCGAAGCTCCCCGCCATCGCGCGCCACACCTCGGGGTCGGCGCTGTGACGGCCGAGGTGGGCCATGACACCGGCCAGCTCGATGCCGTCGTCGGCCAGCGCCTTTCGGGCGACGTCGGCCGCCTGCTCGAGCGGGATGCCCGGCTTGTAGCGGTGGGCGCCGTCGCGGATCGACACCGAGGCGTCGAAGTCGGACGGCATGTCGAGCCCGTCGTAGTCGGGGCGCAGGCGCAGGCGCACCTTCGCCGTGCGGCCGGCCGCGCGCGCGGCCTCCGAGACGAGGTCGATCTCGCCGCGGCTGTCGAGCGTGACCCGCGCCCCGGCCTCGACCGCGCGTTTGACGAGCGCCGCGTCCTTGGCCGAGCCGTTCACCGAGATGAGCGCCGGGTCGATCCCGGAGGCCAGCGCGGCGTGGAGCTCGCCCGGCCCGAACGTGTCGCAGCCGAGCCCCTCCGAGTTCAGGATGCGGCGGAGCGCCAGCGACAGGTTGGCCTTGAGCGACGGGAGCAGCGTGACCGGGCCCTCGGGCCAGCGGTCGGCGAATGCCGCGGCGATGCGGCGCGCGTTCCGGCGGAGCTGATCCTCCGACACGGCGTAGACCGGCGTCCCGAACCGGCGCGCCAGCTCGACGGCGTCGCACTCCTCGATCCACAGCCGCCCCTCGCGGATCGAGAGGCAGTCGTCGATGCGGCTCGCGGTGGCGGGCATGGCGGCCAGTCTAGGGGACCGCGGGAGGGGCAGCGACTCGATCAGCCGGTCGACGGCGGCGGCCATGCACCGATGTGCTCGCACGCGGCCGCCGCTGCGCCGGCTCCCCGCTCGAGTGCTACCGGCGGCGGGGCGCCGTCGAGCAGCGCCGTGATCACGCCGGCGATCAGCGCATCCCCGGCCCCCAGGGTCTCGACCACCTTGGCGGGCACGGCGGGCTGCTCGAAGACGGTGTCGTCGGCGAGCATCAGGCACCCGTCCTTGCCGCGCCCGACGACCGCCGAGCGTGCTCCGCGGCGTACTGCATCGCGGGCCAGGTCGGCCGCCTCGGCGAGGCTCGGAGCCGGGCGCCGACAGGAACGCCACCTCGAGCAACGGGGCGAGGGCGTGGAACCGCTCCGTGCGCGGCGGGTGGTACACGTCGTACGAGAGTCGCACTCCCGCCGCGGCGAGCGACTCCAGCGCCTCGACGATCTCCCCCGGGCCCGTTGCGTGCACCCATGACCGGGTCTTCAGGAACTCGACGGCCTCGTCCGACGGCCGGAACGTCGCGCTGACGCCGAGCACCTCGGATTCGAAGACGCGGTCTCCCTCCGGCGTGACCGTGATCGTGGTCCGTCCCGTGCGACCTTGGGCCACGGCGACGTGGCGCATGTCGATCCCCCGCGCACGCCCCTGCGCGAGGACGAAGCACCCTTCCTCGTCGTCGCCCACCGCGCCGACGTAGGCGGTGGGCAGACCGGCGGCGGCGAGCCCCGCCGCAACGTTCAGGGCGTTCCCGCCAGGGGTGTCGCGGCTGATCGGCGGGAGGTAGCGGTCGACGCAGCTCTCGCCGATCGTGGAAGGGCCTGTCACGGGCCCAACGCTACTGCGTATCTCGCGCCGCCCGCGGCCGGCACATCGGGGTGACAACCATCATTGACAACGCGGTTCGTGAGGACTATTGCTATCCCGTTTCGTCCATTCCGAGTGAGGGGGCAGGAATGCGGAAGTTCCTCGTGCTCGCCGCGGCGCTCGCTGCGGCGGTGTTCGTCGTGCCGGCATCGGCCGGTGCGGGGGTGAGACCGCACGGCGTGGGGTTGCTCGACTGCAACGGCAGGAGCCCCGTCCAGAAGTCGGTGCGGGTCTCGCTGGCGTGCAGCGACCCGCGCTCGATCTACGACGGCAAGTCGGTGCACTTCTTCGACAACGGCCAGTACATCGGGCACGACGAGCCGATCATCCGCTTCCTTTCGAAGCGGCACGGCTCGGGCAACGACATCACCTGGCTCGAGCGGCTGCCGCGCGACCCGAAGGCTCTGCCGACGGTCGCGAACCCCGGCAGCGACGTGACGCACTGGTTCGAGCTCTCGATCGCGCCGTGGTTCTCGATGGCGCTCTGCAACGCGCAGTCCTTCCCGCTCAACCCGTGCAGGCCGCGCAGCGACTCGAACGCGCCGAAGCATCCGCCGACGTTCGACAAGGGCGGCGGCGGCAGCTCGTTCCTCGAGATGCAGTTCTACGCGCCGGGATTCGCGCCGTTCGTCGACAACGAGTCGTGCGACAACACGCACTGGTGCGCGTCGCTTCACATCAACGACCTGGAGTGCTCGGCCGGGTTCGCGACCTGCAACAACAACTGCATCGAGCCCACGAACTTCGCGTTCATCCAGACGAACGGCGTCCCGACGGGCCCGCCGAGCCCGCAGCTCGCAACCGCCGCGTCGTTCACGCCCAACCAGAACACCCTCCTGATGAACCCGGGCGACCGGCTCAGGATCCACATGTGGGATGCGCGGCTCCCCGGAGGGGGCCACGCGCTCGAGACATCCATCGACGACCTGACGACGGGCAAGAGCGGGTTCATGATCGCGTCGGCCAAGAACGGCTTCATGCAGACGTCGTTCGCGGACTGCTCGGGCACGCCGTTCAACTACCAGCCCGAGTACTCGACCGCCAAGAAGGCGAACATCATCCCGTGGGCAGCGCTCGAGACCAACATCTCGACGCAGTTCGAGATCGGCCATTTCGAGCCGTGCACGTCGGTGCAGAACCCGATGCCGATCACGCTCGGGACGTTCCACGACACGATCTGGCAGGACTGCACGAGCCCGTACGAGTCGACGACGATGCCCGACGGAGGGTCGAACCCGGAGATCAGCGACGCGCCCTGCTGGCCCAAGGGCTTCACGCACGGCGGCGCCGCTCCGCCCAACAAGGTGGCGGGGTGCATCCAGACCATCGCGCAGAACGGCGACCTGGACTTCGACGGCACGTCCTACTGGGCCGACTGGCCGAGCCGGACGACGCCCAACAACTGGCCGTCGCCGTTCCTCCAGATGCAACCGTCGACCCGCGGCCACGGATACCCGCGGATCCAGTTCCAGACGAACGCGCCGGCGAGCGAAGTCAGCTGCCATCCGACAGGCGTCGGATGCGCCGTTCCTCCGCCGGGAGGCCCCGGGAAGTTCTACCCGTGGTGGACGCAGGCCAAGGTGAACGGCGAGTGCGTCTGGGAGTTCGGCCAGATGCGAAACGGCAACACCTTCGGCCGGACGAGCCAGTACGGCGGCCCGTCGGCGTACTTCTTCGGGAACCTGGAGGGCCCGATCAGGGCGAACCAGAACTGCTGAGCACGTAGCACCCCACCGGGGCCGGACCGAGCGGGTCTGGCCCCGGCGGGGGGTCGATAGGGTTGCGGCATGCGGCGCACGTTCGTCCTGATGTACGCGCTCGTCTTCCTGGACGAGATCGCGCTCCTCGGTCTGGTGCCGCTGCTTCCGGGATACACGCGCGCGTACGACCTCTCGACGACCGCGGCCGGGGCGCTCCTCGCGGCCGCGCCGCTCGCAATCGTGATCGCGTCGATCCCGGCCGGGCGGCTGTCGGACCGGCTCGGGTCGCGGCGCGTCACGCTCGCCGCCGGCGTGCTCATCGTCCTCTCGACCGCCGGGATGGCGGCGGCGCCCGGCTTCGCCGTCCTGCTCCTCGCGCGCGCCGCCTTCGGGCTGGCGTCGGGGACGATCTGGTCGGCGGGCCTCGCCTGGATCGGCGACTCCGCGTCAGACGTCCGCCGGTCGGCCGCGCTCGGGACGGTCATCACCGTCGCCGGGGTCGGCGGCATGGCCGGGCCTGTCTTCTGCGGCTACCTGGCCGAGCACGTCGGCCGGGGCGCGCCGTGGGCGGTCCTGTCCGCGGCGACCGTCCTCGTCGTGATCGCGCTGGCCTTCGCCAATCACGGGCGCAGCGTCGCCCACGAGCACCTGCCGCTCCGGCACATCACCGACAAGATGCGCACCGAGCCGCTGCTCGTCGGGGCCCTCGCGATCATGCTGCTCGGCGGCGTCGGCGACGGGATCGTGAACCTGATCGCGCCGCTCCAGCTCGCCGACAACGGCCTCTCGGAGGGCCGGATCGGCCTGTGGTTCTCGGTCGGCGCCGCGATCTTCATCGTCGTGAGCGCCGCGACCACGCGCATGGGCGAGCGGGCCGTGTCGCTCCGGGCCGCCGCGTTCTTCGCCGCGCTTCAGGCGGCCATCCTGCTCCCGGTCCTCGTGAGCTCGGCCACGGCCGTGATCGTCTTCATGATCCTCGCGCGCTTCGCCGTGGCCGCGCTCCCGTACACGATCGGCTACCCGCTCGCCGCCGTCGGCTCGGCGCGGCTCGGCCTCGGGACGGGCACCGTGAACGGGCTCCTCGGACTCGTCTGGGGCGCGGGCAGCTTCGTCGCGCCGCCCGTGGCCGGCTTCATCGCCGACACGATCGGCGACCAGGCGGCCTACGGCCTGCTCGTCGGCTTCTGCCTGATCATGGCCGGCTGGATCCTGCGGTCGGCCCAGCGCGGCACCATGCCGGCGGCGGCGCCCGCCTCATGATCCTCGCGATCGACCAGGGGACGACCGGGACGACCTGCCTCGTCGTCGACGAGCAGCTCCGGATCGCCGGGCGCGGGTACCGCGAGATCCGCCAGTCCTACCCGCAGCCGGGCTGGGTCGAGCACGACCCCGACGAGATCCTCAGCACCGTCCACGAGGCCGCGGCCGATGCTCTCCGGGAAGCGGGCATCGCCGCCGCCGGCCTCGCCGCGGTCGGGATCACGAACCAGCGCGAGACGACGGTCGTCTGGGGGCCGGACGGGCGCCCGCTCCACCCGGCGATCGTCTGGCAGGACCGGCGCACCGCGGAGCGCTGCCGCGAGCTCCCGGCCGACCTCATCCGCGAGCGCACGGGGCTCGTGCCCGACCCGTACTTCTCGGCGACCAAGCTCGAATGGCTGCTCGCCCGCGTCGAGGGCGACGTCCTCTTCGGCACGGTCGAGAGCTGGCTCGCCTGGAACCTGACCGGCGGCGAGGCACATGTCACCGACGCGACCAACGCGTCGCGGACGATGCTCGCCCGGCTCGACCCGGTCGAGTGGGATCCCGAGCTGGCCGCGCTGTTCGGCGTGCCCGCCGAGGTGCTGCCCAGGATCGTGCCGTCGAGCGGCGTCGTCGGCGAGGCCGAGATCGGCGGCGCGCGGGTGCCGCTGGCCGGCCTGGCGGGCGACCAGCAGGCCGCGCTCTTCGGCCAGGCCTGCTTCCGGGCGGGCGACGCCAAGGCCACCTACGGCACCGGCAGCTTCGTGCTCGCAAACCAGGGCGAGGACGGCGGCCCGCCGCCGCACGGCATCCTCCGCACCGCCGCTGCCCAGCCCGGCGTCACCGCCCTCGAGGGCGCGGTCTTCGTCACCGGCGCGGCCGTCCAGTGGCTGCGCGACGGGCTCGGGGTGATCGCAGACGCGGGCGAGACCGAGGCGCTGGCCCGCTCGGTCGAGTCGACCGGCGGCGTCCACTTCGTCCCCGCGCTCACCGGGCTCGGCTCGCCGTACTGGGACGCCGACGCCCGCGGGCTCATCTCCGGCATCACCCGCGGAACCGGCCGGGCCGAGATCGCCCGGGCGGCGCTCGAGGCGATCGCCTTCCAGACCGCCGACGTCGTCTCGGCGATGGGGCTCCCCGTGCGCGCGCTTCGCGCCGACGGCGGCGCCACCCGGAACGCGTGGCTCATGCAGTTCCAGTCCGACATCCTCGGGATGCCGGTCGAAGTGGCGGGCGACAGCGAGATGACCGCGCTCGGCGCCGCCGCGCTCGCCGGCCTGGCGGTCGGGGTCTGGAGCGGGCCTCGACGAGGTGGCGGCCGCCTGGCATCTCGGCGCCCGGTACGAGCCGCAGATGGGCCGCGACGAGGCGGCCGAGCGGCTCGCCGGATGGCACGGCGCGGTGGAGCGCGCGCGATCGCGAGCCGACATCGATGAGAGGAGTGCACCGTGACCGACACGCACGAGTGGCCTGGAAGCATCGCCGCAATCACCTTGTTCGTGGAAGACCTCGACTCCGCCAAGCGCTTCTACCTGGAAGTGTTCGAGCTACCCATCTACCACGAAGACGACAACTCGGTCGTGTTCAGGTTCGGCGACACGCTCATCAATCTCCTGGAGGCGGCAGAGGCGCCGGGGCTCGTTGAGCCCGCGGTGGTGGCGAGCCGCGATACCGGCGTGCGGTTCCAGTTCACGCTGGGCGTCGATGACGTCGATTCGAAGTGCGAGGAGCTGCGGCGACGCGGCGTGGAGCTGCTGAACGGACCGATGGATCGGCCGTGGGGCATCCGTACTGCGAGCTTCCGTGACCCCGGCGGGCACATCTGGGAGATCGCGCACTAGACCCGGCCGGCACGCGCCGATCGGCGGCTCGGGTAGGGTCACGCGCCCATGGAGGCCCTGACCCCAGCCCAGACTGACCTTCGCGAGCGCGCGGCGCGCTTCGTCGACGAGACGCTCATCCCGCTCGAGCTCGAGGCCGAGCGAAACGGCGGCCCGCTCCCGCCCGAGAAGGCGAAGGCCGTCTCGACCCGCGCGCGCGAGCTTGGGCTCTCCGGCGGGAACCACGCCGTCGAGGTCGGCGGCCAGGGCTGGACGGCGTTCGAGCAGGTGCTCGTGCAGGAGGAGCTGGGCCGCAACACCAACGGCGTCTGGTGGAACATGGGCGGCGGCTACAACGTGCTCGCCTTCGGGACGCCCGAGCAGATCGAGCGGTACCTGAAGCCGACGCTGGCCGGGAAGCGGGCCGACTCCTACGCCGTCACCGAGGGCGGCGCCGGCTCCGACGCCGGCGGGATCGCCGGGACGGCCGAGCGCACCGCGGCCGGGTGGCGCATCAAGGCCGAGAAGTGGTTCGTCACGTCGGGTGACGTGTCGGACTTCGACATCGTCATGGTGAACGTCGTCGACGGGGAGAAGCGGCTGCCGACCCTCTTCCTGGTCGACCGCGACCGGCCCGGGATCGACGTGATCGACGACCCGCCGTTCGCGCACTCCTTCCCGCACGGCCATCCGACGCTGCGCTACGACTGCGAGGTCGACGCCGACGCCGTGCTCGGCGGCGACGAGATGATCGGGCGCGGGAACGACCTCCAGAACGAGTGGTTCATCGAGGAGCGGATCCACATCGCGGCGCGCTGCGTCGGCGCCATGCGGCGCCTGCTGGGCGAGGCGGTCGAGTGGGCCACCGGGCGCGAGCAGTTCGGGGGCCGGATCTACGACTTCCAGGGCGTGAGCTTCCCGCTCGCCGACTCGGCCGCCGACTGCGCCGCCGCCCGCCTCCTGACCCACGACGTCGCCCGCGCGCAGGACTCCGGCGTCGACCCGAAGCTCGTCCACGGCCGCGCCGCGATGGCCAAGCTCTTCGCGTCGGAGGCGGCCTGGCGATGCGCCGACCGGTGCGTGCAGGTGCACGGCGGGCGCGGCTACATGCGGACGTCAGCCGCCGAGCGGCTGCTGCGCGAGCTGCGCGTCGACCGGATCTGGGAGGGCACCTCCGAGATCCAGCGGCTCATCATCGCCCGCAGCCTCGAGCGGCGCGGCGTCGAGCGGATGCTCACGGGCGACTGACTCAGTCGTCGGCGCTGACGGGCTCGCCCGTCATGGGCAGCTCGAACGTGACCTCGGTGCCCTTGCCCGGCGTGGAGTCGACGGTCGCCTTGCCGCCCGCCAGCTCGGCCCGCTCGAGGAGCGTCTCGATGCCGAGGTGCAGGCGCACGCCGTGGGCCCGGCGGCCGATCCGGGCCGGGTCGAAGCCGCGGCCGTCGTCGCGCACCGAGCCGCGCAGCATGCCGTTCGAGACGGCGACTGCGATCTCGAGGTGGCGGGCCTGCGCGTGGCGGCGGACGTTCGAGACGGCCTCGCGCACGGTGCGGTAGGCGACCTCCTCGACCATGAACGGGATCGGCTCGGCCGGGACGCTGACCTCGACGTCGAGATCGGCCTCGTGACCGGCCTGCGATGCCAGCTCGCGCACCGCCTTCGCGAAGCCCTGCGGCGGGCGCAGCTCGAACATCAGCCGGCGGGTGCGGTCGGTGGCCGCGGCGAGCGTCTGCCGCGTCGACTCCGCAACGCCGCGGATCGCGTCGGCATTGGTGCACCCCGCCAGCCGGTCGAGGGCGAGCAGCGACGCCGCCAGCACCTGCACCGTGTCGTCGTGGAGCTCCGAGGCGATCCGGCGCCGTTCCTGCTGCTCGGCGCGGAGGAGGCGCGAGACGACCCGGCGGCGCTCGGCCTCGCTGCGGTGCACGAGCTGCTCGAGCGCCCGGCAGCGGGCTTCGAGGCGCCGAACCTCGGCGCCTGTGTCGGTCGTACTGCGAGCCACTACAGCAACCCCCGATCGACGGCGCCGATGCCTTCCCACAGTGCGGCGAGCGCGGCCGCGGGGTTCCCCGCGCGCTCCTCGACCACCGCGAGCACCTGGTGGGCCTCGGCGCGGTAGTGCGGCGCCGCCGTTCCCTCGAGCAATTCGATCGCCCGCCGGCAGAGGAAGCGCGCCTCGTCGAGGTCGGCCTCGGCCAGCGCTGCGCGGGCCAGGACGAGGCAGGCGCTGCCGGCGATGGCGGGCTCGGTTGCCTCGGTCTCGTCGAGCGCCTTGCGGGCGGCGGTCTGCGCTCCGGCGATGTCGCCCGCCAGGAGGGCCGAGCGGCCGCGCTCGGCGTTCAGCATCGCGAGCTCCGGCGCCCCGGCGCCCGCGTCGCGCATGAGCTCCTCGGCGCGGCTCAGCTCCTCGTCGGCCTCGGTGCGGCGGCGCTGGTCGAGCAGGATCTGCCCGAGCAGCAGGTGGGCCCGGCCTCGAAGCGCAGACTGCTCGGACTCCTCCAGGTGGGAGAGCACCTCGCGGCCGTAGCGCTCGGCGAGCTTGAGCCGGCCCTGCTCGGCATACGTCCGGGCCAGCGTCCACTGGAGCCGGGCGCGCGCAGTCGGGTCGGCGATCCGCGGCTCGAGCTCGATCAGGCCGGCGAGCACGACCTCGGCCTCGGCGAAGCGGCCCTGGTCGGTGTACGCGCTTGCCAGGTAGACGCCGAAGCGCACCGCGCCCGGCACATCGGCGGGCGGGCGCATCACGTCGTCGAGCGCCGTCCGTAAAAGAGCGATGCCCCTGCTCAGGTCGCCGACGCCCGCATAGGCGCGCCCGAGCGCCTCGAACATCGTCGGCCTGAGCCGGGGCGTTGCACCCGGGTCGCACGACCGCGCCTGCTCGAGCGCGGCAATCGCGCGCTCGTCGTCACGGCGCTCGAGAGCGACGAGGCCGCGCGCCTCAAGGGCGCGGCTGAGTGCATGCCGGTCCCCCGACCGGCGCGCCTCTGCCTCGAGCTCGTCGAGCCGCGAACCAGCGTCGGGCTCTCCCAGGCGAGCTGACATCTCGGCGAGCAGGATCGTCGCCGCGGGGATCGACCCCGCCGCATCCCGGCCCGCGAGCTCCTCGACCGTCACGTCGAGCCGGCGGGCCAGCTCGACGAGGATCGGCACGGACGGCACACGGTCGCCGGCCTCGACCCGAGACAGGTACGAGGTCGAGCAGCCGTCGAACGCGAGCCGCGCAAGCGACAGCCCCTTCTCGTTGCGCAGCCGACGGAGCCGCGCACCAAGCGCGCCTGCGTCGTCCACGTGGGTGGGGGGGCGGCGACCCACGGTCTCAGCATAGCCACCCTGGCGCCTTCTGTCCATAGCGTGTTGACACAATATGGCGCGGCGCGATACGGTTGATTTCCTGAATCCTTCGGCTCCAAAGGAGACGCCATGGACGGCGGAAAAGCTTGGCCGTAAACAGGTGGTGACAGAATGTGGGTACCCGCGGAACCACGATTTCCGGCGGGCCACGCAGCGCCGGCGGTCCCCGGGCACGAACTGCCCGCAAGGCCGCCGGCGCACGTGGTTTCGGGGGCGCGTCTAGCGCTCGAGCGTGACCGGGTTCCGCAGCGTGCCGACGCCGTCGACGGTGATCTCGACGACGTCACCCTCGCGGAGGTAGCGCGGCGGGACGCGCGAGTCGCCGACGCCGCCCGGGGTGCCGGTGGCGATGACGGTGCCCGCCTCGAGCGTGACCCCGGCGGAGCAGTAGACGATCAGGTCGACGATCGAGAAGATCAGGTTCGCCGTGTTCGAGTCCTGCATCGTCTCGCCCGAGACGACGGTGCGGATGCCGATCGACTCGAGATCCACGTCCGCGGCGCTCGCGACGCACGGGCCCATCGGCGAGAAGGTGTCGAAGCTCTTGCCGAGCGTGAACTGGCGAAGCGGCGTCTCGAGCTGGGCCCGGCGGCCGGAGACGTCGTGCAGGCACGTGATGCCGCCGACGGCCGCCCGGGCCTCGTCGGCGGACGCGCGGTACACGGTGCGGCCGAGCACGACCGCCACCTCGCCCTCGTAGTCGGGGCGCGTCTCCTCGCGCGGGACGACGATCGCGTCGTCGGGCCCGATCAGCGCCGACGGGAACTTGGCGAACACCACCGGGACCGGCGGGATCTCGAGCTCTGACTCCGCGGCGTGGTCGCGGTAGTTGAGGCCGATCGCGATCAGGTTCCTGGGGACGGTCGGGTGGAGGAGGCGGAGGCCGGCGAGCGGCCTGGCGTCGCCGGAGGCGGCCGCGATGTGGTCCCAGCCGTCGTCGGAGGGGACGAAGCCCTCGCTCGGCGCGGAGCCGGCGTCGACCACGGTGTCGCCGTCGAGGCGGCCGAGGCGAGCCTCGCCGCCGGCGGTCGCGTAGCGGACGGCCTTCATCGGCCCTGCTCCGTCCGCAGCACCTTGAGCGCGTTGATGGCCCGCGGGATGCCGGTGTACGGGGCGGTCTGGAGGATGGCCTCCTCGATGTCCGAGTCGGGGACGTCGATCGCCCGGAGCGCCTCGATGTGGGCGGCGACCTGCGGGTCGGAGCTGCCGAGGCCGGTCAGGAGCGCGAGGATGATGAGCTCGCGCTCGCGCGGGCTGAGGTTCGGGCGGGCGTGGACGTCGCCGAAGACCCAGTCGACGAGCCAGGTCGACATCGGCTCGCCCATCCGATCCATGAACGTCTCGCCGCCGGGGTGGTCGCCCAGCTCCTTCAGGCGCTCGAGGCCGCGGCGGCGGCGGTCGTCGGTGGCGTCGCTCATGCGGGTGCCTACGATACTGTCCCCGGCCGTGGCGGATCGCAGGGTGCGTGTGCAGCACGACGGGGCGCCGGCCTGGGGCCGGCTCGAGGGCGACGATGTCGTGCTCGACTCGGGGGTGCGGATCGCGGCGGCGGAGGCGGAGTACCTCGCGCCGGTCGAGCCGACCAAGATCATCGCGACGCACCTGACCTACCGCAGCCGGGTCGAGGAGTACAGGGCGCGGACGCCGGCCGAGCCGTCGTACTTCATGAAGCCGCTCTCGACGCTGAACGGCCACGGCGGTGTGCTGCGCCGGCCGCGGGGAGCCCGGTTCCTGAACTACGAGGGCGAGGTGGCGGCGGTCATCGGGCGGCGGATGCACGGCGTGCCCGAGGCGGAGGCGCTGGCGTACGTCGCCGGCTATGCGCCCGCCAACGACGTCGGGCTACACGACTTCCGCCACGCCGACCGGGGGTCGATGCTGCGCGTGAAGGGGCAGGACGGCTTCTGTCCCATCGGCCCCGCTCTGACGGCTGCGGAGGACTTCGACCCGACGGCGTTCGAGATCCGCACGTTCCTGAACGGCGAGGTCGTGCAGGAGGGGTCGGCTGCGGATCTGATCTGGCCCATCGCCTACCTGCTCGCCGATCTGTCGCGCACGATCACGCTCGAGCCGGGCGACGTCGTCCTGACGGGCACACCGGCCAACTCGCGGCCGATGGAGCCGGGCGATGTGGTGGCCGTCGAGGCGTCGGGGCTCGGGCGGCTCGAGAACCGGTCGTCGACTGGGACGTCGACCTCGCGGGGCCGGGCGAGCAGCTCCAGGTCTCGGCCAACACGCTCCACGTGGCCCTCGCGATGCCCGAGGACGAGGCCGAAGAGGCCGTGCGCTCCGGCCGTTCCTAGCGTACTGTATCCAGTGTCCAGTGCCCGTTCGGCCCATTCAGATCGCGAGCGTCGTCGACCAGGTCCACGCCGCGCTGCGCAGCCAGATCCTCACCGGTGAGCTGGAGCGCGGCTCGCGGCTTCCCCAGGAGACGCTGGCCGCCGAGTTCGGCGTTTCACGGACGCCGCTTCGCGAGGCGCTGCGCCGGCTGGCCGCCGAGGGGCTGGTCACGCTCCAGCCGAACTACGGGGCGACCGTCGCCCAGCTCGACTTCGGCGACATGCGCGACGCGTGGTCGGCCCGGCTCGTGATCGAGCCGCCGGCGGCGCGCCTTGCCGCCGAGCGCGACCCGGCGGCGGAGCTCGACCGCATGCGCGCGGCCGTCGCGGCCCAGCGTGGGAGCGCCGACCCGGCGAAGAGCCTCGACGCGAACCGCGAGTTCCACCTGGCGCTGGTGTCGGCGTCGGGCAATCCCCACCTGGCGCACTTCGCCGAGCTTCTGTGGGTGGCCAGGATCAGCGTTGCGATCTACACGGCCCAGGCGGCCCAGGCCGGCGGCACCGGCGCGTGGGCCGAGGAGCACGAGGCGATCATCGACGCGATCGCGGCCGGCGACGGCGACCGCGCCGAGACGCTCACGCGCGACCACATCGCCCGGCATCCGCCGGTCGAGCCCTGACCGAACAACCGGGGCCAGACCCCATAGCCGAATCGCTATGGGGTCTGGCCTCCCCGCTTGACGCCCTGGGCGGCCGCGGATACTGTATCCAATCTCGTGCTGAAGCTCCTGAAGATCGACCACGTGTGCCTGAACGTGGCCGACGTGCGCGAGGCGGCCGTGCGCTACGCGCTCCAGTTCGGGCTCCAGGTGCGCGAGGAGGGGGCCGACCGGGCGACGCTGGCCTGCGACTACGAGCCCTACTCGCTCGAGCTCGTCCGCGGCGAGCCGCTCGGCGAGGCGCACACGGCGTGGCAGCTGCGGCGGTCGTGCTCGCTCGACGAGGCCCGCGGCCACTTGGCCGCCACGGCGGGTGCCAATTGGCGTGACGAGGGCGACACGCTCGTCGTCACCGACCCGGAGGGCTTCGAGCACCACATCGTGGCCTACCGCGACGACGCCGACCGGCGTCCGGCGATCGCGCGCCAGACGTCGTCGCTCGGCGGCCTTCGCCCGCGCAAGCTCGGGCACGTGAACCGGCTGACGGCCGACCTCGATGCGGTGACGCGCTTCCACACCGACGTGCTCGGGATGGAGATCGCCGACTACCTCGGCGACGCCGGCATCTGGTTCCACGTGAACGCCGAGCACCACCAGATGGCGCTCGTCCGAAGCCCGTTCCCGCACTTTCACCATCTCGCGTTCGACTACTACGATTTCGGCACGCTGCGGAGCCTCTTCGACAACGTCGCCCAGCATGGCCGGTGGCTCTCCTGGGGCCCGGTCCGGCACGGGATCGCGCAGAACATCTGCGGCTACGTGCGGATCACCGAGGAACCGCTGCTCGTCGAGTGCTACGTCGACATGGAGCAGCTCGAGCCCGACCACGAGCCGCGGCAATGGCCCGACGACCGCTTCTCGTCGAACACGTGGGGCCCGCTCCCGCCGCGCTCGTACTTCCGTTTCGACGACGAGGCCGTCCGCTACGAGCGCGAGAGCCTCGAGATGCTGGGCGAGAAGCTCCCTCCCCTGGAGGTACCTGACTGATGGCGACGACCGAAGAGACCGTGGCGGCCCGCACCGGCGAGCAGTTCCTCGACGGGCTGCGCGGCGACGCGCGTGAGATCTGGCTGAACGGCGAGAAGATCACCCACCCGCTCGAGCACCCCGCGCTCGAGGCGGCCGCGCGGACGATGGCGCGCGTGTACGACCTCCAGCACGAGCACGCCGACGAGATGCTCGCGCCCGCGCCCGACACCGGGGCGCTCGTGAACGTGACCCACCTCATCCCGCGCTCGAAGGAGGACCTCGAGCGGCGCCGACGCGCGGTCGAGCTGACCGCCGCGCTGACCGCCGGGATGATGGGCCGGACGCCCGACTACCTGAACGTGACGTTCGCCTGCTTCGCCGGCCGCTCCGACGTGTGGGCGCGGCGCGGGAACGACGAGGGCGCGGCCAACATCGTCGCCTACCAGCGCGAGATGCGTGACCGCGACCTCTCGACGACGCACTCGATCATGAACCCGCAGGTCGACCGCACGAAGCCCGAGGCCGAGCAGGCCGCCGGCGAGGTGGCGCTCCACAAGATCGGCGAGACCGAGAGCCACATCACCGTCCGGGGCGCGCGGATGCTGGCGACGCTCGCGCCGTACGCCGACGAGCTCACGATCTACCCGGGGTCGGACATCCGCCCGCAGGACGGCCGCTACGCGCTGTCGTTCGCGATCCCGATGGGGACGCCCGGGCTCAAGTTCATCTGCCGCGACTCGTACTCGAAGGAGCGCGACCGGTTCGACTACCCGCTCTCGTCGCGGTTCGACGAGATGGACGCGGTGGCGATCTTCGACGACGTCGAGGTGCCGAAGAACCGCGTCTTCCTCGACGGCGACACCGTCGGCTACTCCGAGGTCATCTCGGACACCGGCTGGCGCGGCCACATCATGCACCAGGCGTTCACGCGCGCCCACGTCAAGCTGTCGTTCGCGTTCGGGCTCGGCCACCTGATCGCCAACACGACCGGCGTGGGGCGGTTCGACCACATCCAGGAGAAGCTCGGGCAGATGTGGAACATGGTCGAGCTGACGCGCTCGGCGCTGGTGTCGGCCGAGGCGGGGTCGTTCCTGGACGAGGGCGGCGTCTGGTATCCCGACGACCGTCCGTTCCTGGCGCTCCGCGGCCAGATGCCGAAGTGGCTCCCGTACTGCAGCGAGCTGCTCCAGCTGATCGGCGGCGGCGGCTTCATGTGCACGCCGTCGCTGGCCGACATGCAGGGGCCGCTGGCCGACGACATCGCCAAGTACTACCAGGCGGGCGGCGCCGACGCCGAGCGGCGGATTCGGCTCTTCCGGCTGGCCTGGGACTACATCGGCTCCGACCTGGGCGGGCGCGGCGAGCTGTACGAGCGCTTCTACCTCTCGGACTCGTGGCGGATGACGGCGCTCGCGTACAAGCTGGCCGACAAGTCGTTCGCCGAGTCGCTCGTGGAGCAGTTCCTGCATGAGTAAGCAGCGGGGGTACTCGCTGCCGCTGTCGCCCGGCGGGACGGCGTCGCTCGTCCCCGCGCCGCCCTGGCACTACGTCGGCGACTTCCTCGTGATCGAGTACTGGGCGGAGCCGGCTGCGGTCGCGGCGGTGCTGCCCGAGGGGATCGAGCCGTTCGCGGAGGATCCCGGCCGGTGCGCGGCGCTCTTCGTCGACTGGCAGTCGTGCTCGGAGGGAGGCGACGAGCTGGTCGACCCGGCGAGGGGGCAGTACAAGGAGTTCTTCGTCGTCGTCGCCGGGTCGCTCGACGGCGAGGCGGTCACGACGTGCCCGTACATCTGGGTCGACCGCGACTTCGCGCTCGTGCGAGGGTGGATCCAGGGCTTCCCGAAGAAGCTCGGGCAGATCGAGATGACGCGGTCGTTCGGCCTCGACTGCCTCGCGGAGGGGCGGACGTTCGCCGGCGTGTGCTCCGCGCACGGGCGTCTGCTCGCGCGCGGGACGGTCACGCCCGAGCGCGAGTCCGAGGCGGGGCCGACGCACAACGATCCGCCGCTCGTGAACCGCCGCCACTTCCCGCGGCTGGCGTCGGGACGCCACGACGACCCGGCAGTCCACGAGCTGGTGCGGGCGAGGAGCAGCGACCGCTCGATCTCGGCGATCCACGAGGGCCCGGCGACGCTCGAGCTCCACGACGCGCCGGGCGAGGAGCACGCCGCCCTCGCGCCCGTCCGGGTCGGCAAGGGCTTCCGCTTCACGTTCGCGTACACGGTCGACGACCTCGAGACGGTGCGGGAGGTCTAGGTGGTGGTACCAGGTATGGCACCTCTTCCAATGACCGTTCCGCGACACGTGCGACACACGTGCTCGGACGTGCCCTCAGCCGCCGGTCGCGAAGTGCAACATGGCAGCGACGGCCGTGAAACGGCGGTGAGTGCCATACCTGGTACCGGGGTCGCCGCATGAGCACCGTCGCCGGCATCGACGTCTCGCCCGACCACTGGATCGGCGGGCGGCGCGTGGCGAGCGACGAGCGGTTCGAGGATCGCTCGCCCATCGACGAGAGCCTCCTCGCCGAGGTCGCGCGCGCCGGTCAGGCCGAGGTCGACATGGCCGTCGTCGCGGCGGCCGACGCGTTCCCGGCGTGGGCCGCGCTCGGGCCGGCGGGCCGCGGGCCCTACCTGCGCCGGCTCGCCGACCTGATCGACGCCAACATCGACCGCCTCGCGACCGTCGAGTGCCTCGACATGGCGATGCTCGAGCGCTCGCTCCGGGCCCGCGTCATCGCCCGCGGCGCGCGCAACTACCGAAGCTACGCCGACCTGGCCGAGGCCTACGAGGAGCGCCACTGGTCGAGCAACTCGACCGACAACCGCGTCGTCCGCATGCCCGCCGGCCCCGCCGCCGTCATCACGCCGTGGAACGCGCCGTTCATGCTCTCGACCTGGAAGACGGCGCCCGCGCTCGCCGCCGGCTGCACCGTCGTCCTGAAGCCGGCCGAGTGGTCGCCGCTCGCCTGCTCGATCCTCGCCGACCTGACCGCTGAGGCCGGCTTCCCGGCGGGCGTCTTCAACGTCGTCCAGGGGATCGGCGAGGAGGCGGGCGCCGCGCTCGTCTCGCACCCCCGCATCCGCCGCGTGAGCTTCACCGGCTCGCCCGAGACCGGCCGCCTCATCGGGCAGGCCGCCGCCGCCAACATCGTCCCCTTCACGGCCGAGCTGGGAGGCAAGGGCCCGCTCATCGTCTTCGCCGACGCCGACATCGAGGCCGCCGCCGCCAAGGCCGCCGGCCAGTACGACGACGCCGGGCAGGTGTGCCTGGCCGGCACGCGCCTGCTCGTCGAGGAGTCGGTCAAGGACGACTTCCTCGAGCGCTTCCACCGCCACACCGACGCCCACGTCCTCGGCGACCCGCGCGACGACCGCACGACCGTCTCGCCGCTCATCCACCGCGACCACCTGGCCCGGGTCGAGGGCTTCGTCGAGCGGGCCCGCGCGAACGGCGACCGGATCGTCCGCGGCGGCGCCCAGCCCGAGATCGGCGGCCTCTTCTACGAGCCGACCCTGATCGAGCCGAAGTCCAACGACTCCGAGATCGTCCAGCGCGAGGTGTTCGGCCCGGTGCTGACGTTCCAGACCTTCGCGACCGAGGACGAGGCCGTCGCGCTCGCCAACTCGACCCCCTACGGGCTCTCCGGCATCATCTACACGGGCGCGCGCGAGCGGGCCGAGCGTGTCGGCCGCGCCGTCCGCGCCGGCACGGTGTGGGTCAACACCTTCCTCGTCCGCGACCTCACCGCGCCGTTCGGCGGCATGGGCATCTCGGGCGTCGGCCGCGAGGGAGGCGACTACGCGCTCGACTTCATGAGCGACCTGAAGATGCTCCAGATCCTCGACGGCTCGACGGGATGACGACGGCCGCGCCCGCCATCGACTTCGAGAACGACGCCTTCGCCCGCAGCGTCCCCTACGAGATGTTCGACTGGCTGCGCCAGAACGATCCGGTGCGCTGGTACGACTGGCCCCACGGCAAGGGCTACTGGGCGGTGACCCGCCACGACGACCTGGTCGCGATCCACAAGGACACCGCGACGTACTCGTCCGAGACCGGCGCCACGGCCCTCGAGGATCTCGCACCCGACGCGATCGAGGCGCGCAAGTCGATGATCGACACCGACCCGCCGCGGCACACCCGCCTGCGCGGGCTCGTGAACCGCGGCTTCACCCCCCGAGCCGTGGCCGCCTACGAGAACCTGCTCCGCGAGCTGACGCGCGCCATCCTCGACGACGCCCTCCCGCGCGGCGAGTTCGACTTCATCGAGCACATCGCCGCACCGCTCCCGATCCAGGTGCTGTGCCGCATCCTGGGCGTCCCCCCGGAGGACAACCAGCTCCTGATCGACTGGGGCGACCGGATGATCGGCTCGACCGACCCCACGATGTCGGACATCTCCTACGAGGATCCCGAGTCCGACCGCTACCGCCTGCTCCCCTTCCGGAGCCCGGCCGCGGTCGAGCTCTGGAAGTACGGCCACGGCATCGCCGAGACCCGCCGCTCGGAGCCGCGCGACGACCTCGTGACGAAGCTGGTCGAGGCCGAGATCGACGGCGAGCGCCTGACGTCGCGCGAGTTCGACGTCATGTTCCTGCTGCTCGTCGTCGCCGGGAACGAGACCACCCGCCAGGCCATCGCCCACGGCATGCAGGCCTTGATGGAGCACCCCGAGGAGCTCGAGCGCCTGCGCGACGACCCGGCGCTCATGCCGACCGCGGTCGACGAGATCATCCGCTGGGCCACGCCCGTCCTGCACTTCCGCCGCACGGCGACCCGCGACGTCGAGCTGCGCGGGAGGACGATCCGCGAAGGCGACAAGGTCGTCGTCTGGTACATCTCGGCCAACCGCGACGAGCTGGTCTTCGACGACCCGTACCGCTTCGACGTCGGCCGCCGCCCCAACGAGCACGTGAGCTTCGGGCGCGGCGGGCCCCACTTCTGCCTCGGCGCGCACCTCGCCAAGCTCGAGGTCAAGGTCATGTTCGAGGAGCTGCTCCCGCGGCTCGCATCGATCGAGCCCGCCGGCCCCGCCGAGCGGATCCGCACCAACTTCACGAACGCGTTCAAGTCGATGCCCGTGCGGGCCTCGGCCGCATGAAAGGATTGACGCATGGCCGATAGCCGGCTCGCCGACCTCGAGAAGGCAGGCGTGCGCACGGTGCGCATGACCTATCCCGACCTGCACGGCATCTCGCGCGGCAAGGACTACCCGATCGAGCACTTCCGCCATCTGGCCGAGGACGGCGGCGGCTTCTGCGAGGCCATCATGACCGTCGACCTGCGCCACGTCGTGACGGCCGGGCCCGAGCACGGCTTCCAGGACATCATCGGGATGCCCGACCTCGACACGCTCGTGCCGATCCCGTGGGAGCCCGGCACGTCGTGGTGCATCGCCGACCTCTTGCGCATGGACGGGACGCCCTACGAGGTCGACCCGCGCGGCGCCGTGCGCCGGGCGATCGCCGAGTTCGCCGACCTGGGCCTGTACCCCGTGATCGGGCCGGAGCTCGAGTTCTACCTGTGCGAGCCCGACCCGACCGCGCCGAACGGCTACCGCCGCTACGTCGACAACGACAGCCACGTCTACACCGTCGGCCACGTCGCCGACCCGCGCCGCGTGCTCTCGGCGATGCTCGACGCGTGCGTCGACATGGGCCTCGGCGCGATCGCCGCCAACCACGAGTTCGGCCGCAGCCAGTTCGAGATCAACATCGGCCACGCTCCCGCGCTCGAGGCCGCCGACCGGGCGTTCCGCCTGAAGTCGATCGTGAAGGACATGGCCGCCCGCGAGGGGCTCCTCGCCACGTTCATCGGGAAGCCCTGGAACGACGACGAGGGCTCCGGCTTCCACCTTCACCTCTCGCTGTGTGACGACGCCGGCAAGACGCTGATGAATGACGCGGCCGGTCCGGAGGGCATCTCGGAGGTCGCCCATCACTTCCTCGCCGGCCTCCTCGAGCACGGCCCGGCGCTGATGGCGTTCTTCAACCCGACGACGAACGCCTACCGCCGGATCCACCCCGAGGCGCTCGTGCCGACGCTCGTCTCGTGGGGGCACGACAACCGCCTCACCCTCGCGCGCGTCCCGCGCGAGCGCGGCAATGCGACGCGCGTCGAGTTCCGGGTCGGCGACGGTGCGGCCAACCCGTACCTGGTGGTCGCCGGGGCGCTCTTCGCCGGGCTCGACGGGATCAAGCGCAAGCTCGAGCCGCCGGCGCCCATCGAGGGCCTGATCTACGAGCACCCGGACCTCGAGTCGATGACCCCGCTCCCCGACACGTTCGAGGGGGCGCTCGCAGCGCTCGAGGCGGACGAGTACATCACGAACGCGATGGGCACCGAGCTCGTCCGCATCTTCCGGGTGAACAAGGACGCCGAGCTTGCCCGCGCGCGGAGCTGGGTGACCGACTGGGAGTTCCGTGAGTACACCCACCACCTCTGACCTCGGCGCATCGATCACGGTCGAGGCGCTCGAGGCCGACCCGTTCCCGATCTATGCGCGCCTGCGCGAGGAGGAGCCGGTGTGCTTCGTGCCGGCCGTCGGCCTGCGCCTGGTCACGCGCTGGGACGACGTGCAGTTCGTCGCCACCCACCCCGAGGTCTTCACGGCCGAGGTCGACGCCTCGCCGCTGGCCCGCACCCTGGGACGCAACGTCCTCACCGTCGACGGCGCCGACCACGCGCGGATGCGGGCCGGCATGGACGCGCCGATGCGCCCGCGCACGGTCGAGGGCTACGCGCCGGGGGTGATCGAGCCGATCGCCCGGCGCCACCTCGACGCCATCGCGGATGGCCCGGGCGCCGAGCTCATGAGCACCTACTGCGAGCCGGTCTCGGTGCTGGCGCTGGGCGCGGTGATGGGGCTCGGCGACCTCGACGCCGAGACGCTCAGGCGGTGGTTCGGCGACCTCGCGACCGGCGGCGCCAACTTCGAGCAGGATCCCGAGAAGCAGGCGGTCGCCGACGCGACGAGCGCCGAGATCGACGGCCGCATCGGCCCGCTTCTCGACCGGCTCGAGCGCGAGCCCGACGAGAGCGTCCTCTCCCACATGCTGGCGGCCGACGCGACGAGAGCCGAGGTGCTTTCGAACCTCAAGCTGATCCTGCTGGGTGGGATGCAGGAGCCGGGGCACGCGCTCGGCATCTCTTTGTGGGCGCTCCTCACCCATCCCGAGACGCTGGCGCGGGTCCGCGCCGACCACGGCCTCCTCCGTCCCGCGATCGAGGAGGCGCTTCGCTGGCACTCGCCCGTCGGCACGCAGACGCGCCAGGTGACAGAGCCGGTGACGCTCTCGGGCGTGGAGCTCGAGCCGGGCGACGCGATCGCCGCCGTCCTGGCGTCGGCCAACCGCGACGATCGCCACTGGCCCGAGGCCGACCGCTACGACATCGACCGCCGCGGGGCGCACGCCGCGTTCGGGCTCGGCGCGCACCACTGCGCCGGCGCGCCGTTCGCCCGCCACGAGGTGCGCCTGCCGCTCGAGATGCTGCTCGACCGCTTCCCGGCCCTCCGGCTCGACCCGGACCACGAGGTCGAGCTCTCGGGCTGGGAGTTCCGCGCACCGACCGCGCTCCACGTCCGGTGGGACTGATGGAGGAGTGGACCGACGCCGGGGCGGACGCCGACCTCGCGGACGGGACGATGGTGGTCGTCGGCGATCCCGCGGATCCGGTGGCCGTCGCCCGGGCCGGCGGCCGGCTCTACGCGTTCGACGACACGTGCACGCACGAGGAGTGCCCGCTGTCGGACGGGCGGCTGACCGCCGACGAGGTCGAGTGCCCGTGCCACGGGTCGATCTTCGACCTGCGAAGCGGCGAGGCGCGTACCGGCCCGGCGCTCGAGTCCGTGCGCACCCACCGGGTGCGGGTCGAGGACGGCCGCGTGCAGGTGCTCATCGCCCGCTGAGCGAGACCGCGGCGGCGAACGCCGTGCGCACCTCGCCCTCCGACCAGTCGTGGGCGTCGACGGCGAGGCAGTAGTCATCGACGGCCGCCGGAACGAGCGCCTCGATCGCGTCCGGGGTGACCCCGGCGCCGGCGCAGGTCGGGAAGCCGGCCGCCGCGAGCAGCCGGCGCACAGCCGTGACGGCCCGCGATCCGTCGCCCGACCCGTCGTCGGGCTCGCCGAGCGCGTCGGCCACCCGCTCGAGCCGCTCTGCGCACGACGCCCGCGAGACGTCCAGCGTCTCGGCGAGGACGAGGCCGACGGCGAGGCCGTGGGGGAGGTGGAGCCCGGCGCCGATCGCGTGGCCGAGCGCGTGGTCGGCGCCGCAGTCCGACAGGTTCATCGAAAGCCCGGCGAGGAGGCTGCCGAGCGACATCTGGGCGCGGGCCTCGCGGTCCGAGCCGTCGGCCATCGCCCGCGCGAACCCTGCCGCGACGTAGCGGCAGGCCTCGAGGCCGAGCGCGACCGATCCCGGGTTGCCGTTTCGGACGGTGACGCCGCCGATCGCCTGGGCCAGCGCGTCGGCCCCGGTCTCCATCGTCGCGCTCCGCGGCAGTCCGAGGGTGGCGAGCGGATCGACCAGCGCGTGCTGCGCGCGCATCAGCGGAGACGCGATCCCGAGCTTGCGGCCCGTCTCCGGGTCGGTGACGACCGATCCGCCCGACACCTCGGAGCCGGTGCCGGATGTTGTGGGGAGGGCCACGAGCGGGATCCGCGGCTCGGCGATCGCCGCCCGCCCGGCGTAGAGGTCGGCCGCGGGGACGCCCTGGCTGAGCGCCGCCCGTGCGCCCTTTCCCACGTCGAGCGCCGACCCGCCGCCGATGGCAACGACCGCGTCGGGCCGGAGCGCGGCCAGCTGCTCGGCGATGTCGGCCACCATCGCCACCGTCGGCTCGCCGGCCGGCTTCACGAGCGTCTCGATGCCGCCGGCAAGTGCCGCGACCGCCTCGTCAGCGATCGCCACCGGCCGCTCGGCGCCGAGCTCCGAAAGCACGTCGGGGAGGGCGCTTGCGGCGCCCTCCCCGAACTGGATCCGGACGGGCAGATGAAGCCCGAACGGCTCGATCACGCCGCGGCCGGCTCCGTGGCCTCGTCGGCGACGAGCGCCTCGGCGGTACCGCCGGGCACCATCGTCAGCGTCGCAACCAGGCCGATCGTGGCGATGATCGCCCCGACCAGGAACGCCGCCTGGTAGCCGTCGACCGCCGCGAACAGCGGCAGCTGCGGCGTCGGGTTGTGGCTGGTGGCGTAGTCGGCCGCCCGCGTGAAGGCGACGGTCGAGAGGATCGCCGTCCCCAGCGCGCCGCCGATCTGCTGCGACGTGTTGATGATGCCCGAGGCGACTCCCGCCTCGGCCGAGTCGACGCCGACCAGGGCCGCGATCGTGACGGGCACGAACGAGAACCCGAGCCCGACGCCGGTCAGGATGAAGCCCGGCGCGAGGTCGGCCAGGTACGAGCCGCCGACCGAGACCTGGCTGAAGTACACCAGGCCGACGGCGGTGAGGCCCATGCCGGTCGCGAGCACCGTGCGCACGCCGATCTTCGTGACGAGCGCCTGCGATGCGCCGGCCGACACGATGATCACGCCGGACACCAGCAGGTAGCCGACGCCGGTCTTGAGCGCCGAGTAGCCCAGCACCTGCTGCATGTAGAGCGTCAGCAGGAAGAACATCGAGAAGATCGATGCGCCGAGCATGAGCCCCACCACGTTCCCGCCCGCCAGCGAGCGGTTGCGGAAGAGGCGCAGCGGCATGAGCGGAGCGTGTGCCCGCCGTTCGGTTGCGATGAAGCCGGCCAGAAGGACGGCCGATCCGACGAACATGGCGATGGTGCGCGGCGACGTCCACGAGTGGTCGACGGTCTGCACCAGCGCGTACACGAGCAGCGAGAGGCCGCCCGTCACGAGCACGGCTCCCAGGAAGTCGAACGCCCGCTTGCCCTGCTCGATGCGGCTCTCGCGCAGAATGCGGGGCGCGAGGGCGATGGCTGCGAGACCGACCGGGACGTTGATGTAGAAGATCCACGACCAGTTGAGCTGGTCGGTGAGGATCCCGCCGAGGAGGACGCCCGCGGCGCCTCCGGTACCGGCGACGGCGCCCCAGATGCCGAGGGCCTTGTTGCGCTCAGCGCCCTCGTCGAAGGTCGTCATCAGGATCGAGAGCGCGGCCGGCGAGATGATCGCCGCGCCGACTCCCTGGATCGCCCGGGCGGCGATGAGCGTGGTCTCGGACGTCGCCAGGCCGCACGCAAGCGACGCTCCGGAGAAGAGCGCGAGGCCGGCGATGAACATCCGCCGCCGCCCGAGCAGGTCAGCTGTGCGGCCGCCGAGCATCAGCAGGCCGCCGAAGGTCAGCGTGTACGCGTTGATGACCCACGACAAGCTGGTCTCGTCGAAGCTGAGAGCCGTCTTGATCGTGGGAAGCGCCACGTTGACGATGGCGATGTCGAGCACCACCATGAACTGGACCGCGCAGAGGAGGAGAAGTGCGAGCCCCTTGCGGTCTTGAGTATGTGGCATGAGGGTGGATCTCCCAACGGTTGTTTCGATACAGATCTGTGGTGTATCATAATATCCCGACGATGGCAATCACCGAACCGTCACAACCCGCCCGGCCGCCCGGACGGCCCCGGAACGTCGCCGCCGATCGCGAGATCATCGCGGCGACGCTGCGGCTCCTGAGCCGCGAGGGCTACGACGGCACGTCGATCGAGGCCGTCGCCGCCGAGGCGGGCGTCACGCGGGCGACGGTCTACCGGCGCTATCCGACGAAGGCCGACATGGTGACCGCGGCGGTGTGCGAGATGTCCGAGGCGAAGGATCCAGGGGCCTGCCCCGACCCCCGCTCGACGCTGATCCAGCTCCTGCGCGGCTTCCACGAGTGCGTCGGCCCGAACGACGGAGTCGGGATCGCCGCCTCGCTCTATCTCCAGCGGCGCGAGCACCCCGAGATCCTCGAGTCGTTCCGCGAGCGCGTCATCCACCCGACCCGGCGCCAGATGGAGGCGGTGCTCAAGCTGGCACGCGACCAGGGCCAGATCCCTGCGGATTCCGACCCCGAGACGATGATCGAGATGCTGATCGGCTCCTACCTCTACCGCACCCTCGCCGGCCGTCCGATCCCGAAGAACTGGCCCGAGCGGATGGTCGCCGCCGTCTGGCCCGACGGCGCAGCCTGACCGTGGCGCCGGTTGCGAACCGGCGCTCCCGGGCATGACTCGCACGTGAGCGAGGAGGGAGCGGCCCACCACCAGTCGCACGGCCACGGCGTATGCCCGGCTGGTCGTCGCGCTGCGCTGGCCGATCCTCGTCGCCTGGGCGGCCGCTGCGGTCTACGTCGCCCTGAACGTGGCGGCGCCGACGTCCTCGCCGGGCGACCTCGTCTCGCTCGTCCCCAAGCATGCGCCCGCGCTCGAGGCGGCGCGGCGCGCGGCGAGCGCGTTCGACGTGCCGTTCGGAGCCGAGGTGTCAGTCGTCGAGCGGGATCCACATGGGCTCTCCGTGCAGGAGCAGCGGCGCGCGGTGGGGCAGGCGCTCGCGATCGACCGGCCCTCCGACGGGAGCGACCCGCCGTTCGTGGTGCTCCCGGTCACGAACACGGCGGGCGCGGTCCCCGGGTCGCGCGAGTCATCGACGGCAGTGATCAGTTACTTCCAATTCCCGCCGGCGACCTCGCTCTCCGGCCGCATGGAGGCCGTCGGCCGGTACATGGCCGACGCCCGCCGGGCGGGCGCGCCGGTGGTGGGCCGCACCGGGATCCTGCCCGCGCAGCTGCACGAGGGGACGATCGTCGAGGACGCGCTGCCCTACGTCGAGGCGGCCACGATCCTGATGGTGGCGCTCGATCGTCGGGCTCAAGTTCCGATCGTTCGGTGCGCCGGCGATGACGCTTGGCACCGTCGGGATCGCCTACCTCATGGCGCTGCGTGCGACCGAGCGGCTGAGCGAGGCAACCGGCGTGGCGGTGCCCGACATCCTGAAGCCGCTCATGGTCGCGCTCGTCCTCGGGATCGTGACCGACTACACCATCTTCTACGCCTCGACCATGCAGTCACTGCTCACTAATGGTGTCGAGCGTGTGCCCGCCGCCCGGCAGACGACCGCCCAGATCACGCCGATCGTCGTCGCCGGCGGGGCGATCCTCGCGGCCAGCCTCGCGTCGCTGCAGGTGGCTCAGCTCAGCTTCTTCCGCGCGGTCGGCCCCGGGCTGGCCGTGTCGGTGCTCGTGGCCCTCGTCGCCGCCGTCACGCTCGTGCCGGCCGCGATGGCCGTGTTCGGGCGGGCGCTCTACTGGCCGAGCCTGCCGGCCGCCGACTCTCCGGTCGAGCCGGAGGGCCGGAACCTGCGATCGCGGCTCGCCCATCTCCAGGCGCGGCGGTCCGCTCGGCTTCGTCGTCGCGGCGGCGTGCCTGGCGGTGCTCGTGGCGGCCGCGTGGCAGCTGCCCAACCTGCGCGCTCGGCTTCACCTCCGTGCACGGCCTGCCGGCCGATGCCCAGGAGCGGCGGGCGGCCGAGGCCGTCTCGCGGGCGTTCGCGCCCGGGATGCTCGCCCCGACCGAGGTGCTCGTCGAGGGCGTCGGCTCCGACGACGCGCTCGCGCTCATCCGGCTCCAGGCGGCGATCCGCCGCCAGCCTGGCGTCGCCGCCGTCGCCGGCCCGGCGCAGCAGCTCGGGCGGACCGACGTGACCGCGTTTCGGCAGGGTGACGCCGCCCGCTACATCGTCGCCTTCGACGCCGATCCGCACGGCGCCACGGCGATCGGCGACGTGAACCGGCTTCGCGAGCGACTGCCCGGGCTCGCCCGCTCGGCCGGGCTCGACGGCGCCCGCGTCTCGGTCACCGGCGACACGGCGCTTGGCGACGACACCATCTCGGCCATGGGGAGCGACCTGATCCGGGTCGCCGTCGTCGTCCTGCTCGTCAACCTGGTGATGCTCGCGCTCTACCTGCGCGCGCTGGTGGCGCCCGTCCTGCTCGTGCTCGCGAGCGTGCTCAGCGTTGCCGCGGCGATGGGGATCACGGTCTGGGTCTTCCAGACGTTCCTGGGCTACGGCGAGCTCACCTACTACGTCCCGTTCGCGGCGGCCGTGCTGCTCGTGTCGCTCGGCTCGGACTACAACGTCTTCATCGCCGGGCGGGTGTGGCAGGAGGCCCGCGACCGCCCGGTGCGCGAGGCCCTGGCGGAGGCCGCGCCGCAGGCGGCGGGCGCGATCCGCACCGCGGGCATCACGCTTGCGCTCAGTTTCGCGCTTCTTGCCATCATTCACGTTCGCGCGTTCTGGGAATTCGCATTCGCCATGGCCATAGGCATCCTGATCGAGACCTTCGTCGTCCGCCCGCTCCTCGTCCCGGCGCTCGTCGCGCTGTTCGGGGAGGCGGCCGGATGGCCCGGGAACCGCCTGCGGCCGCCCGAGCCGGCGCCCGCCAATGGCGATTGAGGTCGTTCCGGCAGTCGTGATCGAGCCGCGCCGCCCGATGTGGGCGGAGATCGGCCTCGCCGTGGCGGTCGCGATGGTGCTCGCCGACGCGTCGGTCGTCGTGCTCGCGCTGCCGGACATGCTGACCGCGCTCGACGCCACGGTCACGGGGATCTCGTGGGTGATCACGGCCTTCAACCTCGCCGTGGCGATCGCCGCGGTCCCGGCGGCGATCGCGGCGCGCAGGCTCGGTGCGGTCAGGGTCGAGGCGGCCGGGCTCGTCGTCTTCGCAGCGGCCTCCGGCGCGGCCGCGCTCGCCGGGAGCCTCGAGATGGTCATCGCGGCGCGCTGTGTCCAGGCGGTGAGCGGAGCGGCGGTCGTCTGCGCCGCCCTCGAGCTGCTTCCAGCGGTCGCGAGGTCGACCGAGCGCGGCGTGCGCGTGTGGATCGCGGCAGCGGCGATCGGCTCGGCGGTCGGCCCGGCCATCGGCGGAGTGCTGACGCAGGGACTCTCCTGGCGGGCGGTGTTCGCCGTCCAGGTGCCGATCGCCCTGCTCGTCCTGGCGCCCGTGATCTCGGCTTGGCGGGTCACAGTCGTCCCGCGCCCGTCCACGTCCCCGCTGCGGCTCGGCCCGAACATCGCGCTGGCCCTCGTGTCGGCGGCGCTCACGGCGGCGCTCTTTCTGCTCGTCCTGATGCTCGTCGACGGCTGGGGCCTGGATCCGATCCAGGCCGCGGCGGCTGTCTCGGTCATGCCGGCAGCGGCGATCCTCGCATCGGCGGCCACGCGCTTCGCCGTCCGCGGGATCGCGCTCGCAGGGGTGATCCTCGTCGCCGGCGGCCTCGTCGGCCTGGCGATCCTGCCCGACTCGGAGGTCGTGTGGACGTTCGCGCCGCAGATCCTGATCGGCTGTGGCCTGGCGCTCACCCTCGGCCCGTTGACGACCGCCGCGCTCGGCGGGCTCACCGCCGACGGCCTGCACGGCGGCTGGACGGTGGCCTTCAGGCACGGCGGCGTCGTCCTCGGGCTCCTCATCCTGACACCGATCTTCACGGCCGACCTCGACTCGCAGGAGCTGGCGGCCGAGCGGGCGGGCGCCGCGGCGGTGATCGACTCCGATCTTTCGATCACCGCCAAGCTCGATCTCGGCCAGGCGGTCGCCGACGCGCTCGCGCAGAGCGGGAACGAGCTGCCGGATCTCGGCCCGGTGTTCGACGCCCAGAATCCCAGCGCCGGCGAACAGTCCGAGTATGCGCGGCTCGAGGCCGAGCTCGTCGACATCGAGCGGCGAGCGGCGACGCGCGCGTTCTCCCGATCGTTCTACGTGGCCGCGGTGCTGGCCGCCCTGGCCGCGGTGCCGCTCCTGGTCGCGCGCCGCAGACGGGACGGCGGATGAGCGAGTTCCGCCTGCCCGCATTCGCAGCGCTGGCCGTCGCGGTCGTGCTCGGCGTCCAGGTCTCGGCCGGGGGGCTCCACTACGCGCCGGCGGCCGTGCCCGACCCATGCGCGCCACACCCGTGGAGCGACACGCACGGCCTGACCGACATCGAGAACCGGATCGCAATCTCCGCGCTGGCCGGCGCCGCCTGCGACCTTCACGTCTCGCGCGAGGATCTCGTCCTGGCGTTCGCGAACGACTCGCGGCTCGAGAGCTTCCGGCGCACGCACCACATCACGGACGAGCGGCTCGCCGAGGCGGCGCGGGCCGGCCTCCTGCGGGCGATCGACGACGCTGAGCATGCGGGCGCCGTCAACGGCCTGGTGGCGGCCGGGCTTCGGTTCGCCGCCGACCACGCGCCGACCGATCAGATCATTGCGCTGGTGCGGCGGCTGCTCGGCTGAGCGCGCGCCGCAGGATGCCCGCGAGCCGCTTGCGGTCGGCCGGCGACAGGGCCGCAATGCGCCTGAGGCGGCTCACCGAGCCGGATCATGAGCGCTCGCCGCACCTCCGCGCCCTGATCGGTCACGACCAGCACCTTGACCCGGCGGTCGCGTTCGGACGGGCGTCGCTCGATCAGTCCCCGCTGCTCGAGCCGGTCGACGATTCCGGTCACGTTGGAGGCATCGCACCCGAGGGCGCATGCCAGCCGGCCCATCGGGAGCGGCTGCTCGGGCTCGAGCAGCCGGAGCGCGTACACCTGGGGCGGCGACAGCCGGAACTCGGCCGCGATCTGCGGCAGCCGTGCACGCTCGGCCATCACCAGGTCCATCAGAAGCTCCCAGGTGTCATCCATGTCAACAATCATAGTGGAGAAGGTGGATGTTTCACAACCTCAACCATTGAGCTATGCTGCCGTCATGCCAAAACTTCTTCTGATCCCCCTCGAAGACACCGTCGTCTTCCCCGGCATGGAGGTCACCCTGCCGGTCGATCCAGGGGACGAGTCGCAGGTGCTGCTTGTCCCGCGTCACGAGAGCGACTACGCCACCGTCGGCGTCGTCGCCGAGGTGGGCGAGCGCATGCGGCTGCCCGGCCGCATCCGCGCCGTCCAGCTCTCCGCGCTCCACCGCGGCATCGCCGGCGCCGCCGAGTCCGACCCTCAGGGGCGGCTGTGGGTCGAGGTCGAGGAGCGCCCCGACGAGATTCCGCCTCCGTCCAAGACGCGCGAGCTCGAGAGCGAGTACCGCGCGACGGTCGAGGAGATCCTCGAGCTGCGCGGCGACGACGGCCGCGTGTCGGCCTTCGTCCGCTCGATCGCCGAGCCGGGCGCCCTTGCCGACACGTCCGGGTACGCGCCCGACCTCACGTACGAGCAGAAGGTCGAGCTGCTCCAGACCGTCGACGTCGTCGAGCGGCTGAGCCTGGCGCTCGAGCTGCAGCGCGGCCGCCTGGCCGAGCTTCAGATCCGCAAGCGCATCCGCGAGGACGTCGAGTCCGGCGCCCAGAAGCAGCAGCGCGAGTATCTGCTGCGCCGCCAGATGGACTCGATCCGCAAGGAGCTGGGCGAGGACGACGCGTCCGTCGCCGAGGAGTACCGCACCAAGATCGACGAGGCCGGGATGCCCGACGACGTGCGCGAGCAGGCCGAGCGGGAGCTGGGCCGGCTCGAGCGGATGGGCGAGCAGTCTGGCGAGTCCTCGATGATCCGCACGTATCTCGACTGGCTGATCGCCGTGCCGTGGTCGAAGCGCTCCGAGGAGCGGCTCGATCCCGTGCATGCGCGCGAGGTGCTCGACGCCGACCACGCCGGCCTCGACGACGTCAAGGAGCGCATCACCGAGTACCTGGCCGTGCGCAAGCTGCGCGCCGAGCGCGGCGTCCCCGACGACCGCCGCTCGGGCGTCATCCTGACGCTGATCGGCCCGCCGGGCACCGGCAAGACCTCGATCGGCGAGTCGATCGCGCGTGCGACCGGGCGTGAGTTCGTCCGCATGTCGCTCGGCGGCGTCCGCGACGAGGCCGAGATCCGCGGCCACCGGCGCACCTACATCGGCGCGCTGCCGGGGCGGCTCGTCCGCGCCCTGCGCGACGCCGGAACGATGAACCCGGTGATCATGCTCGACGAGGTCGACAAGGTCGGCGCCGACTGGCGCGGCGACCCGTCATCGGCCCTGCTCGAGGTGCTCGACCCGGCCCAGAACCACTCGTTCCGCGACCACTATCTGGACGTCGAGCTCGACCTCTCGCACGTCCTCTTCATCGCGACCGCGAACGTGGCCGAGACGATCCCCGGCCCGCTGCTCGACCGGATGGAGGTCATCCGCTTCGACGGCTACACGACCGAGGAGAAGGTCGCGATCGCGCGCGGCTATCTCTGGCCGCGGCAGGTCGAGCGCAACGGCCTACGGCCCGAGGAGGTCGAGGTCGGACGACGACGTCCTGCGGATGGTCATCACCGAGTACACGCGCGAGGCCGGCGTTCGCCAGCTCGAGCGCGAGCTCGGGACCGTGCTGCGAAAGACGGCAACCGAGATCGCGTCGCAGAAGGCCGCGCCGCCGGTCACGGTCGACCTCGACCGGGCGCACGCCGCGCTCGGCCGGCAGAAGTTCTTCCAGGAGTCGGCGGTGCGGACCGCGGTCCCGGGGGTGTCGACCGGCCTTGCGGTCACAGGCGCCGGCGGCGACGTCCTCTTCATCGAGGCGACGTCGATGCCCGGCACCCAGGAGCTGCTCCTCACCGGCCAGCTTGGCGACGTCATGAAGGAGTCGGCACGGATCGCGCTCTCGTATGTGCGGTCGCACGCGGCCGACCTCGGAATCGACCCGGCGGTGTTCGAAGGCCGGGAGTTCCACCTGCACGTTCCCGCCGGGGCGATCCCCAAGGACGGCCCGTCGGCGGGCATCGCGATGACGACCGCGATCGCGTCGCTCCTCACGGGGCGGCCGGTGAAGCACACCGTCGGCATGACCGGCGAGGTGACGCTCCAGGGTCGCGTGCTTCCGATCGGGGGGCTCAAGCAGAAGGTGCTGGCGGCCCACGCGGCCGGCCTGACGGACGTCATCGTGCCCGAGCGCAACCGCGGCGACCTCGACGAGGTGCCGGAGGATGTGCGCGAGGCGATGTCGTTCCACCCGGTCATGTCGATCGACGAGGTGCTGAAGCTGGCCCTCGAGCCCAAGTCGGTGAAGGCGGTCGCATGACGTTCGGCTCGACGTAGTCGCGGTATCCCGTTTGGCCGCCGAAGAGCCCTAGCAGGCTCTCGGCGGCCAGGTACGGGGGCTGGGCGACATGGCCCAGCGTGGCGCGGTGGCTCGACCACGGCCAGTCGCCCAGGCGTGGGCAAAGGCCCGCGCGGACGGGGTTCTCGAGCACGTAGCGGACGACGTAGCGGGTCAGCTCCTCATCCTGGAGCACCGTCGCGCCGTACCGCGCGTGGAAGAGGTGTCCGGTTCGACCGTGCCGCCGGTTGAACGCCTGGGCGTAGACCCCCTGCAGCCGTTGCATGCCGCGGTCGAGGTCGGCGTCAGGCGTTCCGATCACGAGATGGAAGTGGTTCCCCATGAGGCAGTACGCGAGGCACGTCCAGGACCGGCGGTGCACGACCTCCGAGAGCCCGCGGAGGAACCGGACGCGGTCGCGGGTGTCGGCGAAGATCGGCAGTTTGACGACGCCCCGGTTGTAGACGTGGTAGACGCCGCCGGCGATCAGCGGTCGAGGTGGACGCGCCATTGGCCCACGGTACGGCGCGAACGCGTCACACCACGCGCGCAACGCGCAACGAAGCGGCACCGATCCAGCGTCGGAAGCGATACGGGGTCTGACCCCGGGGTTCGGGTCGGGGCGTGGGTAGGCTGCGAGCCGTGGATGTTGATTCGTATCTCGAGCGGATCGCGTACGACGGGCCGCGCGAGCCGGGCGAGGAGACGCTCGTCGCGCTCCACCGCGCGCACATGCTGGCCGTGCCCTTCGAGAACCTCGACATCCACCTCGGGGTCGAGAACGTCCTCGACCCCGAGCACGTCTTCGACAAGGTCGTCACCCGCCGCCGCGGGGGATGGTGCTACGAGCTGAACGGCTCGTTCGCGCGCCTCCTCGAGGCCCTCGGCTTCGCCGTCACCCGCTACTCGGCCGCGGTCGTCCTGAGCGATCCGCCGTCGCCGGACTTCGCGCACCTCACCCTCCGCGTCGACCTCGACCGCCCATGGCTCGCGGACGTCGGCTTCGGAGCCAGCTTCACCCGGCCGCTGCGGCTCGATGACGACGGGAACCAGGAGCGCGACGGCAACACCTACCGCCTCGCGCCGCTCCCGGACGGCCGGATGGTGCTCCACGAGAACGACTCCCCGCAGTACGTCTTCGCGCTCGAACCTCGCCGGATGGACGAGTTCGCCGAGATGTGCGTGCTCCAGCAGACCACTCCCGGCTCGCACTTCCTGGCCGCGCCGATCTGCAGCCGGGCCACCGCGGACGGGCGCGTGAGCCTCTCAGGAATGCGCCTCATCACGACGACGGCCGACGGACGCAGCGAGCGCGAGCTGGAAAGCGAGGACGAACGGGCCGCCGTTCTGCGCGACCTCTTCGGCGTCGACCTCGGCGCCGCGCGAATTCGTGCCCTCTAGCACGAGCCTCGAATAGCCGATGAATCCGGCAGATGCCTGCGGACGAGCCGCGCACCGACACGATCGACATCCTCCGCCGCGTTGCCGGCGCCGCCGCCGTGCACATCTACGAGATGGAGTGGCTCGACGACGGCACCTATCGCTGCAACGAGTTCATCGGGGCCGGCGTCGAGAGCCTGATCGGGCCGATCGCGCCGGGCACGGACGAGGAGGAGGCCTGGGAGGCCGCGGTGCACCCCGACGACCGGGAGACGTACAACGCCTGCGGCGAGGCGCTCCAGCGGGGCGAGCCGCAGGAGATGGAGTACCGGCTGGTCGGCTCCGACGGCGTCACGCGCTGGGTGTGGGAGCGCGCGCGGCCGAGGTTCGAGAACGGCCGCCGGCTCGTGGATGGGATCGTCGCCGACGTCACCGAGCGCCGCCGCTCCGCCGACGAGCTGATCGCCGCGCAGGCCCGGCTGGCGCATCTGGCCTACCACGACGCGCTGACCGACCTGCCGAACCGGCTCCTCTTCCAGGAGCACCTCGAGCAGGCGATCGCACGCGCGCATCGCGGCAACCTCGCCGTCGCCGTGCTCTTCGTCGACCTCGACGACTTCAAGCTTGTGAACGACAGCCACGGCCACACGACGGGCGACGAGCTGCTCCGCGTCGTGGCCGACCGGCTGCGAGGAGCGGTGCGGGCGACCGACGTCGTCGCCCGGCTCGGCGGCGACGAGTTCCTCGTCCTGGTCGCCGACATCGACCTCGAAGGCGCCAACGAGGCGGCCGAGCGCGTCGCCGAGAACATCCGCGCCGCCCTCCGTGAGCCGGTGAGCCTGTCACCGGGCGAGCTCTACACCCGTGCCAGCATCGGCTCGAGTCTCTACCCGGCCGACGCCGAGAGCGCCGAGGAGCTGCTCTCGAAGGCGGACATCGCGATGTACCGCGCCAAGCAGGCCGAGCGGCTCGCACAGCGGCCCGCGTTCTTCTCGAGCGTCGATGCCGCCGACCAGCTTGCCACCGTCTCGCGCCTCCGCCACGCGCTCGACCGCGGCGAGCTGGTGCTCCACTACCAGCCGCTCGTGGCTCTCGACGAGGGCCGGATGGTCGGCGTCGAGGCGCTGATCCGGTGGAACGACGGCGAGCGCGGCCTCGTCGGCCCTGACGCCTTCGTCCCACTCGCAGAGCGCGCCGGCATGATCGGCCCGATCTCGGACTGGGTGGTCGAGTCGGCCTGCGCCCAGGTCGCGCAGTGGCGCCGCGTCGGCATCGACCTCTACGCGTCGGTCAACATGCCGGCGCTCATGTGGCGCCCGGCCGAGATCCAGCGCGTGCTCGCCGCCATCCGGACGGCCGACATCCCCGCCGACCGCCTCATGATCGAGATCACCGAGTCCGCCGCGATCGCCCGGCCGGGCAGCCTCGAGCCGGTGATGGCCGACCTGCACGAGCGCGGCGTGCGCGTCGCGATCGACGACTTCGGCACCGGCCACTCGTCGCTCGAGCGGCTCTCGCAGATGCGGGTGACGACGCTCAAGATCGACCGCTCGTTCGTGGCCGCCATCCCCGAGGACAGGCGCGTGTCGCTGCTCGTCGCGACCATCGTCCAGCTCGCGCGCAACCTCGGCCTCGAGCCGCTCGCCGAGGGCGTCGAGACCGAGGCCCAGCGCCGCTTCCTGGTCGAGCACGGCTGCATGCTGGGCCAGGGCTTCTACTTCAGTCGCGCCGTCCCGGCCGAGCAGATCGTCGAGCTCCACGCCCGCACCGTGCGCCGCGCCGCCTAGCCGGCTACGACTGCCCGAGCGCCGGAACGCCTGCACCGCCAGGGCAGCGTGATCGCGCCGACCGCGGCGGCGGCGAGGAACGCCTCGCCGATCGGCTGCCACTGCCAGCCTTCCAACATCAGCGTGCGCATGCCCTCGACCAGGTAGCTCACCGGGTTCACCTTGTTCAGCGTCTGGAGCCACGACGGGAGCAGGTCGTACGGCACGAACGCGGTCGAGGCGAAGTAGAGCGGGAAGATGAGGACGTTCGACGCCCCGGTGATCTCGGCGTTCTTCGTCCGCATCGCCACGTTGAGCGAGATCCCCGACCACATCGCGCCGAAGAAGCCCCCGAGCAGCATCATGACGACGAGCCCCGGGACCCCGGTCTCGAGCTTCGCCCCGATCAGGAGCGCAACGCAGGTCACGACGACCACGTGGGTCGCCAGGCGCACGGCGTCGGTGGCGAGCAGCCCGGCGACGATCGAGAGCCGCGGGATCGGCGCGACCCGCAGCTTGTCGAAGAAGCCCGAGTCGATGTCCTGCACCATCTGGAACCCCGCGCCGCCCGCGCCGACCAGCACCGAGAGCGCCACCTGGCCGGCCGCGAGGAACTCGATCGAGTTGCTCGACGACGCGGTCTTGTACTGGCCGAAGTTCTGGAAGACCGCGGCGAACAGGATCAGCTGGAGGATGGGGATCAGTCGGCCGTGCGACGGTGACCGTTCGCGGCCTGATGCCGGCCGCGCCCAGCCGTTCGACGACGGCGACGACCGCGCCGGCACCGTCGGTCGCCTCGATCGCGACGCTCTCCGGGTCGGGTGAGCGCAGCCGGCCGAGCGCCTCGAGCGCGGCCCGCGCGGCGACGACCTCGGACGAGTCGACCGTCACCGTCACCACGTCCGCTCCGATCCCGGCCTTGAGCTCGTCGGGCGTGCCCTCGGCGACGATGATCCCGCGGTCGACGATGGCGAGCCGCTCGCACAGGCGGTCGGCCTCCTCGAGATAGTGCGTCGTCAGGAAGAGCGAGACGCCGGACTCGCGCAACCGGCCGAGCTCCGACCAGAGCGCCGCGCGTGAGGCGGGGTCGACGCCTGTCGTCGGCTCATCGAGAAAGAGCAGCTTCGGCCGGTGGACGAGCCCGCATGCGAGATCGATCCGCCGTCGCGGTGCCGGACGTCGGCGAGAGCAGCGTCCCGAGCATCCGCATCGTCGTCGTCTTGCCGGCCCCGTTCGGACCGAGAAGCCCGAAGACCTCGCCCTCCGCGATCTCGAACGAGACGCCGCACACCGCCTCGGAACGTCTTACGCAGATCGCGACATTCCAGTATCGGCACGCGCGGCAGAGTAACGTCCCCGCTGACACAACGAGGAAGGTACGACACATGCGCGGAGGCATCGATCTCGGAGGGACGAAGATCCAGGCGGTCGTCGTGGACGGCCGCTCCAAGGTGCTCGGCGAGCACCGCATACCGACACCCAAGGACGCGGGCGAGAAGGGCGTCATCCGAGCGCTCGCCGAGGCGATCACGGCAGCATCCAAGGCCGCCGGCGTGGAGCCGTCCGCGCTCGACGGCGTCGGCGTCGGGTCGCCGGGCACGGTCGACGCCGAGGCGGGAACCGTCGCGAGCGCGCGCAACGTGATCTCGGACTGGGAGGCACCGGTGCCGGTCGGCGCGACCCTCGGGAGCGAGATCGGCACGGCCGTGCATCTCGGCCACGACGTGCGCGTCGGGACGATGGCCGAGTTCCGGCTGGGCGCCGGCAAGCCGTACAAGTCGGTCCTCGGCGTCTTCTGGGGCACCGGCGTCGGCGGCGGCCTCGTCCTGAACGGCAGGGCCTGGACCGGCCGCCACGCGGCCGGCGAGATCGGCCACATGGTGATCAAGCGCGGCGGCGCCCGCTGCCCGTGCGGCCGCCTGGGCTGCATGGAGGCCTACTCCGGCCGGCTCGCGATGGAGCGCGAGGCCCGCCGCCGGCACAAGGCCGGCCACAAGACCAAGCTCTTCGACATCATGCGCGACCGCGACCGCACGCAGCTCACGAGCGGCGTCTGGGCGCGCGCCCTCGACCGCGACGACGGCATGGCCAAGGATCTGATCGAGCGTGCGATCGAGGCGCTGGGAGCCGGCGTCGCCTCGGCATGCAACCTGCTCGACGTCCAGGCGGTGATCATCGGCGGCGGGCTGGGGACGCGCCTTGGCGAGGAGTATGCGCTCCGTATCGAGAAGGCGATGCTCCCGCACCTCTTCGTCGACCACGACCCGCCCGGCGTCCACGTCGCCGCGCTCGGAGACCTGGGCGGCGCGATCGGCGCGGCCCTGCTCGTGCCCGCGGTCAGGGCGGGCAGTGCCGCTCGAGGAAGCTGACGACGCGCTCCATGCGGTCGATCCGGCGGTCGGGCCGGGCGGTCGCCATCATCACGTGGTGCTCCTCGGGGTAGAGCACGAGCTCGACGTCGTGGCCGCGCTCGCGGAGCGCGACGAAGAGCTGCCAGTTGTCGTCGATCGGGCAGATCCGGTCGGCCTGCCCCTGCAGCATGAGCATCGGCGCGGTGATGCGGTGCGCCATCCTGAGCGGTGACGCCTGCCACAGCGCGTCCTGGTGCGTCGCGAGCGGCCCGTAGCCGATGTCGCGGTCGTACGACGATCCGAAGCACGACACGGCGTGGGCGGTCGACATCGACGCCACGCCGTTCTCCGACACGACGGCGCAGAACCGCTTCGGCTCGGCGCCCGCGAGCCAGTTGGCCGCCCATCCGCCGTAGGAGAGGCCCATGACGGCGATCCGGGCCGGGTCGGCCAGCCGCCGGCGCACGGCCCAGCGGACGGCCGTCACGAGATCGTCGGCGTCGGGGCCGCCCCAGTCGCCCTGGATCGCCTCGACCCAGGCGCGTCCGTAGCCGCACGACCCGCGGATGTTGGGAGCCAGGACGCGGTACCCGCGCGAGACGAGCACCCACGTGTCGAGCTCGGGGGTCGGCGCGTGGGATCCGTACGGGCCGCCGTGCGGCGCGAGCACCATCGCCGTTCGCTCGCCGGCGCCGGGCGGCTCGAAGAGGAAGGCCGGGACGCCGCCGGCGTCGACCTCGCGCACGACCGGGGCGGAGCTTCGCCGAAGCCACGCTCCGCCGTGGCTCGTGAGCGACCGCAGCGTGCCGTCCTCGACCGCGCACACCTCCGGCGGGCTCTGGTCGCCGGTCGCAGTGACGATGATGCGGCCTGCGCCGACCGAGAGCGCCGACACCGTCGTATCGCCCGTCGTCACAGGCTCGGGCTCGCCGCGGAGCGGCGCGCGCCACACCTCGTCGCGGCCGAGGCGATTGACGATCGAGAGGACGTCGTCGCCGTCCCAGTGCAACGTCGGATCGATCGCGACCAGCCAGTCGTGCAGGTCTGAGCCCCACCCGACGCAGGTCGGGATGTCGAGGTGGGCCGTCAGGCTGCGGACGCTCGAGCCCTCGCGCACCCAGAGGGTCGGCTCGGCGTAGTCCGGCGCGCCCGGGATGTCGGTGCCGACGAACGCGAGCTTGCGGCCGTCGGGCGACCACACCGGCTGCTCGGCGAAGCCCGGCAGCGCCACCAGCTCCTTGGGCTTCCCGCCGCGCACCGCGACCTCGTAGATGCGCGTCTTGGGGTGAAGGTCGGCGTCGGCCTCGAGGTTCGACGTGAACGCGATCCGCTTCCCGGAGGGGTGCCACGACGGCTGCGAGACGTCGAAGTCGCCCTTCGTCAGCTGGCGCGGCCTGGCGCCGGCGCGGGCCGGGACGAGGAACAGGTGCTCGCGCCTGTCGCGCGTGCCGCCGTCGTCCTGCCAGTCGGTCGTGCGGATGACGCGGGCGACGTGCTTCTTCGGGTCGCCGGTCCAGAACCGCACCTCGTCGCCCTGCGAGACGAACGCGATCGTGCGCCCGTCGGGCGACCAGAGCGGAGCGCCCACGGCGCCATGGGGCGCTGCGCAGACGCGCTCGGCCTCGCCGCCGTCGGGGTCGATCAGGAAGAGCTCGGCTTCGGTCTCGTCGTCCGGCTTGCCGGTGTTGGCCCGGTCCGAGATGAAGGCGACCGTGCGCCCGTCGGGCGACCATGCCGGCGCCGAGTCGCTCCATTTCCCGTGGGTGAGCCGCCGTGGCCGCCCGCCGGTGGACGGAACCAGCCAGAGGTTCACCTGGTAGCGGTCGCCGGCCACGGTCCGCCGCGTGTACACGACGCGCTGCCCGTCCGGCGAGATCGCCGAGGCGCCGATGACGACCTGGCGGCGGATGACTTCGGGTCCGAGGGGCGGCACGAGCGCGGACTATACGGGGTCGATCGCGACGCGGAGCCGCGCGTGTGCCTCGCGGAGGGCCGTCTCGACCTCGTCGGGCGTTGCGCCGCGCGCGAACATGAATCCGAGGTAGCGGTCGCCCTCGGGGAGCGGCACGAGCCGGCCCCCGGCCGGGATCGTGATGCGGATGTCCGAGACGCCGGGCACGGCTCGAGCCTCGTCCTGCCCGGCGACCTCGCGCAGCGTGCCCGCGTGAGGGGTCGGGAGCATCATGACGCCCGCGGCCGCCTCCTCCCGCCGCAGCCGCCCGTCGAGCGGGAGGCCGAGCGCATGCCGCAGGATCACCTCCTCGAGGCGCACGCCGAGCCCGAACCGCAGCGTCCGGCCGCACAGCCCGCCGATCGAGCGGGCGGCGAGCTCGATCGTCCACATCCGCCCGCCGTCGAGACGCACCTCGGCATGCACCGGCCCTTCGCGCAGGCCCACGGCGGCCGCCGCGGAGGCGACCAGGCTCTCGACGGACGCCTGCGCCGCCTCGGGGAGCCGGGAGGGCGTCACGTAGATCGTCTCCTCGAAGTAGGGGCCTTCGAGCGGGTCCGGCTTGTCGAAGACGGCGAGGGTCTCCATTCGGCCGGCGCGGAGGAGCCCCTCGACGGCGACCTCGACGCCGGGCACGTACTCCTCGAGCAGGAGCGGCGCGACCGGGTCGTCGCCCGCCGCGGCGACGATCTTGCGGATCCGGCGCTCGGACGTCCGGGCGGAGTCGGCGTCGTCGGCGCGGATGACGCCGCGGCCCATCGCGAGCCCCGTCGGCTTGAGGACGGCCGGGAATCCGACGGCGGTCACGTCGCCGCCTGGCGGGAGCTCGGCGAACCGGGGTTGGGGGACGCCGGCCGCTTCAAGCGCTCGGCGAAGCGCGAGCTTGTCACGCGCCCGGCCGGCGGCGTCGGGTGGGTTGGACGGCAGCCCGAGCCTGGTCGCAGCGAGCGCGGCGGCGACGACTCCCCCGTCGTCGGCCGCCACGACCGCGTCGAGCGGGAGGTCGCGCGCGAGCTCGACGATCGCGTCCGCAGCCCGCTCGGGCCGGCGCAGGTCGATGCGGAGCGCGTCGCCGATCGTCTGGCGGCGATCGGTCGCGACCACCACCTCGACGTCGAGCGAGGCGGCTGCGGCGAGGAAGTCCTCGGTCCGGTAGCCGGCCGTCGGCAGGATCAGGAGCGCGCGCCGCATCTCGGTACCCTACGGGTGTGGAGACGATCCTGACCGTCACCGACGCCGCCGTCGAGAAGGCCGTCATGGTGCGCAGCCGCGAGGACGAGCCCGAGCGTCATGCGCTCTGGGTCGAGGTGGTCGGGTCGGGCTTCCAGTCGAGCTACGACCTGTACCTGAAGCCGCTGGTGGACGCGCCTCCGGACGCCCTTGTCCAGGATCACGAGCGGATCGCCATCGTCATCCCTGCGGAGAGCATCGAGCCGTTGCGCGGGGCGACGCTCGACCGCGAGGGCGATCTCCTGACCGGAGGCCTCGTGCTCCACACTCCGCCGCAGGCGAGCCCGGCGATCGGCGCCCCGCCGGACGCCCTCGAAGGCCCGGTGGCTGACCGCGTGCAGCGTGTCCTCCAGGAGCAGATCAACCCGGCGATCGCCTCGCACGGCGGGTCGGCGGAGCTGGTCGGCGTGCAGGAGGGCGTGGCCTACCTGCGCCTCGGCGGCGGCTGCGTCGGCTGCGGGATGGTCGCCGTCACGCTCACCCAGGGCATCGAGTCGACGATCGTCCAGATGGTGCCTGAGGTGCAGCGGATCGTCGATGTCACCGACCACGCGGCCGGCACGAACCCGTACTACGAGCCTGCCAAGAAGTAGGGATGTGGTAGGCCCGAACCCCCCGTCCGGGGCAAGTCGGGGGGCCGGCCGGCCGCTAGGCTGGCGGTGAGGGCAGTCGATACACGGGGGTCGTGGGTATGAGCATTGCAGTCGCCGCTGAGAACGGCACGTTGTGCGCGGGGCACGCCGCACGCGGGGATTTCCGGTGCCAGGATTGCGGCTACGGCGTGACGATCCAGCGGGCGCTGCCGGTCTGCCCGATGTGCCGCGGCGAGCACTGGGAAGCGTGGCCGGTGGCTCGCGTGTCGGCGCCTCCGCTCCGCCTCGGCGTTCGCTAAGACGCGTCCGCTCAAGGGCGGCAGCCGCCCGGCCGATGGGGTGTATGAGGTGGCGTCCCCCAGTCGTCAGCACGCGCTGTTCGAGCTCGCCCGCGACCTGTCGTCGACTCTCGAGCTCGACGAGGTCGCCCGGGCGTTCACGACGCATGCTCCGGGACTGACCGGCGGCGACGCCGGGATCTGGCTCCTGCATGACCGTCCCCGGCGGCTCGTGCCGCTGACCAGCGGCCAGACCGAGCGCCCGCTCGAGGACGATGCGCCCGAGCTGGCTGTCATCCGCTCGGGCCGGCCACTGCGGACGGCGTCGCTCTTCATCCTTCCCCTCACGGTGTCGGATCGCCCGATCGGCGTCATCGAGGTCGACGGCGCATCCGTCGCGCAGCTCGCGTCCGGTGGGATGCAGTTCTGGCGGACGCTGGGCGAGACGGTCGGCGCCTCGGTCGAGAACGCGCGCCGCCACGCCAAGCTGATGGCCGCCGAGAGCCGGTTCCGATCGCTCGTCGAGCAGATCCCGGTCGTCACCTACATCGACGAGGCCGGATCGGGCGCGCCGATCTATGTCAGCCCGCAGATCGACACCGTCATGGGCGTCCCCGCCTCGGAGTGGCTCGCCGGCTCCGACGCCTGGACAGACCGCTTGCATCCCGACGACCGCGAGGCCGCCGACGCGGCCTACCGGCGGACCGTGCAGACGGGCGAGCCGTTCGAGTTCGAGTACCGCGTCATCGACGTCGCCGGGCGCACGCGCTGGTTCCACGACGAGGCTGTCGCGGTATCGACGGACGGCGGCCGGCCGGACGAGATCCACGGCGTGATCTACGAGACGACGCGCCGCCGGGAGGCCGAGCAGGCACGACAGGTGTCGGAGCGCGCGCTCGGCGAGGCCGAGCACAAGTACCGGACGCTGGTCGAGCAGCTTCCGCTCGCGATCTACGTCGACGCGCTCGACGAGGCGGGCACCTCGCTCTACAACAGCCCTCAGAACGACATCATCACCGGGTACACGCATCCCGAGTGGGAGGCCGACCCCGACCTCTTCGGCAAGATCATCCACGAGGACGACCGGCGGCGGGTGCTCGACGGGTTCGAGGCGGCCCGGATCGACGGCGCGCCCTTCGTGAGCGAGTACCGGATCATGCGGCCCGACGGCACCATGGTGTGGGTGCACGACGAGTCGGTGATCGTGCGCGACGCCGCCGGCGAGGCGCTGTACCGCCAGGGGTACCTGCTCGATGTGACCCAGCGGAAGCTCGCCGAGGAGCGCCTGGGGCACCTCGCCTACCACGACTCCCTGACCGGCCTTCCCAACCGCGACCTCTTCTCGGAGCACCTCGAGGTCGCCCTGGCCCGGGTCGCTCCGACCGGCCACGGCGTCGCGGTGCTCTACGTCGACCTCGACGACTTCAAGCTCGTGAACGACTCGCTGGGCCACAGCGCCGGCGACGAGCTCCTGATCGAGGTCGCCGAACGGCTGCGCGGGGCGGTCCGCTCCGGCGACATCGTGGCGCGCCAGAGCGGTGACGAGTTCCTGATCCTGGTCGCCGACCTCGACGTCTCGGCCGACCGCGACGGGGTCGAGATCGCCGACGTGGCCCGCAACGTCGCCGGCAACCTGCGTGAGGCGCTTGCGATCCCGTTCGATCTGGCCGGCACCGAGGTCTATTGCTCGGGCAGCGTCGGCATCAGCCTGTATCCCCTCGACGCGGTCGACGCTGAGAGCCTGCTGAAGCACGCGGACGCGGCGATGTACCGGGCCAAGGAGTCGGGCCGCGACGGCGCCCAGGTCTACACCCGCGACGGCGGCGACGCGATGGCGCGGCTGTCGATGTCCGGCCGCCTGCGCCGCGCCGTTGCCCGCGAGGAGTTCGTGCTGCACTACCAGCCGCTCGTCGACCTCTCGACCGGCGCGGCCGTCGGCGTCGAGGCGCTCATCAGGTGGATGGACGGCGACCGCGGCATGATCATGCCCGCCGACTTCATCCCGCTTGCCGAGCGCACCGGCCTGATCGGGCCGATGTCGGAGTGGGTGATCGAGGAGGCGTGCCGGCAGGGCCGCGCATGGCGCGACGCCGGTCTCGACCTCTACGTCTCGGTCAACATGCCGCCGGCGTTCTGGGAGCCGACGGCGATGCGGCACGTCCTCGACATGATCGACTCGTTCGGCCTCTCGCCCGACCGGATGATGATCGAGATCACGGAGTCGGCGGTGGCCCGCGAGGGTCTGCGCGAGGGCGTCCTCGCCGAGCTCCACGCGCGCGGCCTGCGCCTGGCGATCGACGACTTCGGCACGGGCCACTCGAGCCTCGAGCGCCTGAACCGGCTGGCGGTGACCACCCTCAAGATCGACCGGTCGTTCGTGGCCGGAGTCCCGGACGACCACAGCGCGCTGCGTCCTCGTGTCGACGATGGTCCGGCTGGCGGATGGTCTTGGGCTCCAGGCGCTCGCCGAGGGCATCGAAACCGAGGCCCAGCGCGCCTTCCTCATCGAGCACGGCTGCCCGTTGGGACAGGGCTACCTCTTCTCGCGGCCGGTCGCCGCGGACCAGATCGAGCCGCTCGTCCGGCGCCTGCCGCGCGCGGCTTAGGTCACGCGCGCCGTCGCGGCCTCCGACCCCTCGTGCTCGCCTGACTCGACGATGTCCGCGAGCCGATCGACGGCGTCCCACACGTCGACGTACCGGGTGTAGAGGGGCGCCAGCCCGAACCGGATCGAGTCGGGGGCGCGGAAGTCGGGGATGACGTCGGCCCTGTCGATCAGCGCCCGGCAGATGCGCCAGGCGTCGGGATGGCGCAGCGACACGTGCGCCCCGCGCCGCTCGGGCTCGCGCGGCGTGCCGAGCGTGAAGCCCAGAGAGGCCAGGCGCTGGTCGTGCAGGTCGACCGCAAGGCTCGTCAGGGCGGCGGCCTTGGCGCGGACGCCCGCGAGGCCGGCCTCAGCGAGCATCGCCGCACCGGCGTCGACGGCGGCCAGCGCCACGATGGGCGGCGTGCCTGCGAGGAACCGGCCGATCCCCTCGACGGGCTCGTACTCCGGCCCCATCGCGAACTGGTCGGCCTGCGAGAACCAGCCCCAGATCGGCGAGCGCAGCTCGGCCTGGAGGCCGGAGCGGACGTAGAGCAGGGCCGGCGACCCCGGGCCCGGCGTTCAGGTACTTGTAGGTGCAGCCGACGGCCAGGTCGGCGCCGACCGCGTCGAGGTCGACCTCGACGGCCCCGGCCGCGTGGCAGAGATCCCACAGGACGAGGGCTCCCGCGGCGTGGCCTGCGGCCGTGATCTCGGCCATGCGGGCGAACGAGCCCGAGCGGTAGTTCACCGCCGACAGCACGACCAGCGCCGCGCCGCCGGCGCACGCCCGCTCGACCTCGGCCGGCTGCGGCCCGGCGACGGGATCGCTGTCGAGCATCCGCAGCTCGCGCCCCATCCGGGCGCTCAGTCCCTGGAGCACGTACCGGTCGGTGGGGAAGTCGGCCGGGTCGCAGACGATCGCGCCCGGTCGCGCGTCGAGCGCGGCGACGGCGAGCTTGTAGAGGTTGACCGTCGTCGAGTCCGACACGATCACCTGCCCCGGCCCGGCGCCGAGGGCGGCCTCGGCGAGCCGGTCGCCGACCGTCACCGGTGCGTCGACCCAGTCGTGCCAGCCCGTGACGAGCTGGTCGCCCCACTCGCCGACGCGGGCCTCGAGCGCCGCCTGGGCGTCGTGTGCCAGCGCCCCGAGCGAGTTGCCGTCGACGTAGATCCTGCGGCCGTCGCCGAGCGCGAACCGGTCGCGGAAGGCCGCGAGCGGATCGGCCGCGTCGAGGGCGGCGGCGTCCGCCCGCGTGGTCACAGCCGTTCGAGCCATGTGACCACCGTAGCCCATGCACGCGAGCCCGGCTCGATGTGCTCGAAGTGGCCGTCGTCCGCGAGCTCCGCCAGCTCGCATCCGGCGGCGGCGGCGAACTCCCGGCTCATCGCCGCGGGCACGATGTCGTCGCGCCCGCCGTGCACGAGAAGCGTTGGAACCTCGAGCGGCAGCCGCCGGGCGGGCGACGCCTCGCGGTAGCGATCGGGCACGCGGTCGGGAGGGCCTCCCAGCAGCTGCTCGACCATGCCGCCGCACACCCCCTGGGCCGCGGCCTGCTCGAGGTCGGAGATCGCGGCCTGGCCCACCACCGCCGAGAGCGGCACCCGGGCACCCTTCCGCCCTGCGGCCCACAGGGCGAGGTGGCCGCCCGCGGAGTGGCCGACCGCGGCGACCCGCCCCAGGTCGAGCGGTGCGTCGAGCTCGGCGAGGTGGTCGATCGCCGCGGACACGTCGTCGAACGTCGCCGGCCAGCCGCCGCCGGCCCGGAGGCCGACGCGCCGGTACTCGATGTTCCACGCCGCCCGTCCCCGCTCTGCGACGTCGGCGGCCAGCCCGTCCATGAGGTGGCGGTCGTACCGCGCACGCCAGCAGCCTCCGTGGATCAGGACCACGACCGGGTGCGGGCCCGGTCCGTCGGGGAGGGTGAGGTCGGCGACCTGGCTCCGGTGGCCCCCGTACCGGTGGCGCGAGCCGTTCACCCCGTGGCGGGCCGGACGGCGAACGGCACGATGACCGGCGCCGGCCGTTCCGGGTAGCCCTCGGCCAGGTAGCCGACGATGAACCCGTCGAGCTCGGCGGGGACGAGCGGCCACGGGTCGAGGGTGATGCCGCCCTGGCCGTCGATCTCGTATGCGACCCCGGCCACCGAGCCGGAGGCGGGCTCCTCGAGGCAGAAGTCGAACGCGACCATGTCGCAGAGGTTGGTCGTCGCGTCGGCGTCGGCCGCCTCCTCGGGGGTGAGGCCGCTCCGCTCGAGGCTCGCCGGGAGCGCCGGCGCGAGCTCGGCAGCGAGCTCCGGGGCCGCGCCGCTCGCGAGCCGGTGGATGTGCATCCGGGCCATGTGGTCGACGACCGGGTCGGCGGTCTCGGGCTCGAAGCCGGCTCGCATGAGGAGCGCCCAGCGCTCGGACTCCATCTCGCCGATCCCGTCGGCATCGAGCGGCGGATAGCCGCGATCGTGCCAGAGGACGCCCGCGACGATCCGGGGCTCGCGTCCGGTCGGCCCAGGCCAGCATCGCCGCCAGGCGTGCGTGCTCGCTCTGCGGGAAGACGACGTCGCGGCGCCGTGACCGGAACATCAGACGATGACGGCGTCGCGCTCGACGAGCGCGGCGTAGCGGCCGCCCGCGGCGACGAGCTCGGCGTGCGTCCCGCGCTCGGCGATGCGCCCGCCGTCGAGGAGGATGATCATGTCGGCGTCGCGGATCGTGCTCAGCCGGTGGGCGATCACGATGGTCGTTCGCCCCTCGCTCAGGCGGTCGAGGGCGTCCTGCACCGCGCGCTCGGTCTCGACGTCGAGGGCGCTCGTCGCCTCGTCGAGGAGCAGCACCGGGGGGTCGCGGAGGACGGCCCGAGCGATGGCGAGCCGCTGCTTCTCGCCGCCGGAGAAGCGGTAGCCGCGCTCGCCGACCACGGTGTCGTACCCCTCGGGGAGCGACGCCAGGTGGTCGTGGATCCGCGCCGCGCGGGCAGCCTGCTCGATCTCGTCGTCGGTGGCGTCGGGCCGGGCGAAGCGCAGGTTCTCGCGCACCGTCCCGTGGAAGAGGTAGGTCTCCTGCGAGACGACGCCGACGGTCTCGCGGAGGGACGCGAACGACAGGTCGCGCACGTCGACCCCGTCGACCATGACCGCGCCGGCGGTCGTGTCGTAGAGCCGGGCGACCAGATAGCCGAGCGTCGTCTTGCCGGCGCCGGTCTCGCCGACGACGGCGACCTTCGTACCGGGATCGGCGACGAACGAGACGGCGTCGAGCGTGGGCGCGGCGTCGGGGTCGTAGCCGAAGCTGACGTCGCGGAACTCGACCTCGCCGCGCACCTGGGAGCGGTCGAGCGTGACCGGATCGTCCCGCTCCTCGATGTCGACCGGCAGGTCGAGGTACTCGAACACGCGCTCGAAGAGGGCGAGCGACGTCTGCACGTCGACCTGGACTCCGAGCAGCGAGTTGACCGGGAAGAAGAGGCGCGTCTGGAGGGTGGTGAACGCGACCAGCGTGCCGATCGAGATCGCCGCGCTGCCCGACGCGAGCAGGTGGCCGGCGACGCCGTAGACGAGCGCCGGCATGACCGCGAACGTCGTCTGGATCGAGGCCATCATCCACCGGCCGGCCATCCGTGAGCGCATCTCGAGGTCGGCGAGCCGCGTGCTCTCCTGCGTGAACCGGCGGGTCAGGTCGCCGGTCTGGCCCATCGTCTTGGCCAGGAGGACGCCCGAGACCGAGAGCGACTCCTCGACGAGCGCCGAGATGTCGGCCAGCGTGCCCTGCTTGGTCGTGGTGAGCTCCTTGCGAAGGCGGCCGATGCGCCGCGTCATGAGGACGAAGATCGGGAGCAGCCCGAACGCCGCCGCGGCGAGGCGCCAGTCGAGCAGGATCATTGCGGCCGCGGTGGCGACGACGGTCGTCACGTTGGAGACGATCGAGGTCGCGGTCGTGGTGACGACGCTCTGGACGCCGCCGATGTCGTTTGCGATCCGCGACTGCACCTCGCCGGTGCGCGTCCGCGTGAAGAAGGCGAGCGACAGGCGCTGGAGGTGCTGGTAGACGGCCGCGCGCAGGTCGTGCATCACGCGCTGGCCGACCAGGTTCGACTGCCAGGTCTGGGCGACGCCGATCACGCCGGTGATGATCGGGATCGCGACCATCCCGGCGACCAGGATGTTGAGGCGCGTCGTGTCGACGTTCGTGCCCTGTGTCAGGACGTTGTTCAGGAGGTCGCGCAGGAGGAACGCCGGGATGACGCCGAGCCCGGCCGAGATCACGATCAGGCCGAGCAGGCCCAGGAGGCGCGTCCGGTAGGGCTTGAAGAGCCGCGCGATCCGGCGGCCGGAGCCGTCGCTCATCGGGCAGCCTCGAGGTTGGTGGCGCAGCGCTCGAGCAGGCCGGCGAGCTGGGCGCGCTCGTCGTCGCTGAAGCCGGCGGTCATCTTCCTTCCGACCTCACGGCCGAGGTGCGGCGCCGACGCGATCGCGAGCTCGCCCGCCGGCGTCAGCTCGACGCGGCGGCGACGGCGGTCGCCGGGATGCGGCGAGCGCAGGATCCAGCCCCGCTCCTCGGCGGTGTCGACGAGCGCCGTCAGCGTGGGGGGCGCGACGCCGAAGCTGCAGCACAGCTCACGCAGGTCGACGGCGCCGCCTGCGTGGCGGAGGCGGGACAGGAGCTCCCACTGCTGCATCGTCAGGCCGTGCTCTCGGGCGATCCGGTCGGCGGCTGCCTGGGCCAGTTTGTCGACCCGGCGGACGGCCCTGAGCGCTGGCGGTCGGGGAGGCGATTGGGCGCGAGAACTCATTAGGTTGCGAAAGGTTAGCACACGAAGAATCGGCCGGAAGTTCGCAAATAGCGTGAAATTCCGGGTTGCAAGTGGTTGCGGCGTGCCGTACCTTCACCACTGCGCCGTCCAGGGCAGCCGAGTAGGTCGAAGCCGGGCGGAGGAGCTGTAGGGGCGACTCGAAAGCTCTTTCGTGCGGGGGACGAAAGGTCAGCCGGGACGGCGAATCCTTTTAAGGCAGGGGTTTCGCCTTCGCGCGCGAAGGGCAGGGCGATATGACGGATCACCTGCTCCTCATCGCCGGCGCTCCCGTCGTTGTCGTGATCGCCATCCTGATCGCCGCCGCTCGCTTCGGTGCGAGCCGGCGCGCAGTCGTCGCCGAGCTCGAGCGGCTCGAGCAGGACGAGGCCGACGACATCGCCGCGTAGCGCAGAAAATTGGGGTCTGACACCGATTTTTCATGGAGATGACTAGTCGCCGGCGAGTGCCTGATCGAGGTCGGCGATCAGGTCGTCGGCGGCCTCGATCCCGACCGAGAGGCGCACCAGCGTGTCGGGGGCCGCGAACGGCGAGTCCGCCGTTGACGCATGGGTCATGAGGCCGGGGTGCTCGATCAGGCTCTCGACGCCGCCCAGGCTCTCGGCGAGCGTCCAGATGCGCGTCCGCGCGACCAGCGCAACGGCCTCCTCCTGCGACCCGGACAGGAACGACACCATGCCGCCGAACCCGTCCATCTGGCGGGCGGCGATGTCGTGGCCGGGGTGGTCGGGAAGCCCCGGGTAGAGGACCCGATCGACGGCCGGGTGTCCCTGGAGGAACTCGACCACGCGCTCGGCGTTCGCGCAGTGCGCGCGCATCCTGACGGCGAGCGTCTTCAGGCCGCGCAGCGCGAGCCAGGCGTCGAACGGCCCCGGGATCGCGCCGAGCGAGTTCTGGAGGAACCGGAGCCGCTCCGCGATCGCCGCGTCGGACGTGGCGGCGACGCCGCCGACCAGGTCGGAGTGGCCGCCCAGGTACTTCGTGGTCGAGTGCACCACGATGTCGGCGCCGTGCTCGAGCGGCCGCTGGAGGTACGGGGAGGCGAACGTGTTGTCGACGACGACGATCGCGCCCGCGGCATGGGCGGCGTCCGCCGCGGCGCGCAGGTCGACGACGTTCAGGAGCGGGTTCGTCGGCGTCTCGAGCCACAGCATCGCGGCGCCGTCGAGCCGGTCGCCGAGGCCGGCGTTGCACTCCTCGGCGGTGACGTAGGAGAAGCGGTAGCCCTTCGGCTCATAGACCTTGGAGAAGAGCCGGTACGTGCCGCCGTAGACGTCGTTCACCGCGACCACATGGGCGCCGGCGTCGAGCAGGTGCATGACCGTGGTCGTCGCGGCCATCCCCGACCCGAACGCGATCCCGTGCTGGGCGCTCTCGAGCGACGCCAGGCACGTCTCGAACGCCTCGCGCGTCGGGTTCGCCGTGCGCGAGTAGTCGTAGCGGAAGTCGCCGACCGCCTTCTGGGCGTACGTCGACGTCGCGTAGATCGGCACCGTCACCGCGCCGGTGTGCGGATCCGGGTCCTGGCCGGCGTGGATGGCGCGGGTCTCGAACTCCACCGCGGCGAGTCTAGCTCGCAGGGTCCAGGGCGAGCTGGCGGGCGAGCCGGGCGAACGCCCGTTCCAACGCCTCGTCGCGGGCGGCCGAACGGCGCCTCGACTCGGGGTGCCAGGCGAGCAGGCGCAGCACGCCGGCCTTGCGGTCGGCCTTGACGTCGGCGCGGCCGGCGACGCGGTCGCCGACGACCAGCGGGAGGACGTAGTAGCCGTAGCGCCGCTCCGGAGCCGGCTTGTAGACCTCGATCAGGTGGCGGAAGCCCGAGCACGCGCTCGGCGAACGGCCGGTCCCAGAGCAGGTTGTCGAACGGCGAGAGGAGCACCGACCCGCCCGGCCTCGCGGCCTCGGGCTCGTCCCCGGACTGCAGCAGAACCGGCGGGCCGCCGTCGTCCACGTCCTCGCGCCGGAGCGCGCCCGCGGCAACGAGCTCGTCGACGTACGGCCTGATGCCGGCCACCCCGCCCTTGAGCCGCCAGTGCTCGACGACGCCCGACTCGGTGAGCGCGCCGCGGGCCTCGACAGCGCGGACGACGAGCCGCTGCATCACCTCGTGCTCGCCCGGCACCGGCGCGCCCAGCACGGCGTCGGGGATCACCCGCTCCGGCAGGTCGTACATGCGCTGGAAGCCGTCCCGCGCGCCGATCACGAGCCGGCCGGACGACCAGAGCGCCTCGAGCATCCGCTTCGCCGGCTTCAGGTTCCACATCCCGCCGACGTTCGGCCCGCCCTCGAAGTGGCGCGACCCCAGAGCGCCGCGCTCGCGGATCTCGCCCATGATGCGGTCGGCGAGCGCGGGGTCGCGGTCGATGACGTCTCCCCACCACGGATGGTCGGGCCGGGAGAGCATCCTGCTTCGTGCGAGCGGCCAGTCCTCGATCGGGAGCAGGCATGCCTCGTGGGCCCAGTACTCGAAGACGCGTCCCGTGCTCAGGAGCCTCGACACCGTCCGGGGCGGGTAGCGGCCGACGCGCGCGAGCAGCGTCAGACGGTGGGAGCGGTCGACGGTCGAGATCGAGTCGAGCTGCACGGCGGACAGGCGGCGGATGGCCTCGGCCACGTCGTCCGGACGGGCGACCCGGTACCGGGTCGCGTACCCCTGGGCCGCCACGACATGCCGGCGAAGCGCCGCGAGCGTGAGGCTCAAGAACCGTTCCGGGCGCGCGCGAGATACTCGAGCAGGTCGGAGCGGGTGAGCATCCCGGCCGGCTTCCCGCCGCGGGCGACGACGACGGCCGCGCTCCCGCCGGACAGATCCGAGAACACGCGGTCGAGCGTGTCGGCCGCGTCGGCCGCCGCCAGCGGCGGCTGCATGGCCTGCGACACCTCGTCGTTCAGGGAGTCGGGGTTCTTGAACACGCGGTCGAGCAGGCCGCGCTCGCTCAGCGACCCGACGACGTCCGAGAGCGATTCGGCCGGCTGCGTCCGGACGACCGGGAGCTGCGAGATCGAGTAGCGCTGCATGAGCGAGATCGCCTCGCCGACCTTGTGGTGCGACTCGATCGTGACCAGCTCGGGCACCTCGCCGGCGTGCTTGGCGAGCAGCACCTCGTCGACGGTCGGCGCGGGCGCCTCGCGCTCGAGGAACCCGTACTCGATCATGTAGTTGTCGTTCAGGAACTTGGAGAGATAGGCGCGGCCGCCGTCGGGCACGATGGTGAGCACGGTCTGCCCGGGCTGCATCCGTCGAGCCACCTCGAGGGCGGCGTGGATCGCCGTCCCCGCCGAGCCTCCCACCAGGAGCCCCTCCTCGCGCGCCATCCGCCGCGCGGTCGTGAACGAGTCGCGGTCGGAGACGGTCACGTACTCGTCGACCAGGTCCGGCTCGTAGGTCTCGGGCCAGAAGTCCTCGCCGATCCCCTCGACCAGATAGGGGTGCACCGACGCCGAGGAGTAGATCGAGCCCTCCGGGTCGGCGCCGACCACGCGCAGGTCGGGCTTCTGCTCCTTGAGGTATCGCGCGCAGCCCGAGATCGTGCCGCCCGTCCCGACCGCGATCACGAGCGCGTCGAGCTCGCCGCCGGTCTGCTCCCAGATCTCGGGCCCCGTGGTCTCGTAGTGGGCCTTGGGGTTGGCGGCGTTTGAGTACTGGTCGGGCTTGAACGCGCCGGGGATCTCCTCGGCGAGCCGGTCGGACACCGAGTAGTAGCTCTCGGGCGACTCGGGCTCGACGGCGGTGGGGCAGACGACGACCTCGGCGCCGAACGCGCGCAGGAGCGAGATCTTCTCCTGGCTCATCTTGTCGGGCATGACGAAGATCATGCGGTAGCCGCGGATCGCGGCCGCCATGGCGAGCGCCACGCCGGTGTTGCCCGACGTCGGCTCGACGATCGTCCCGCCCGGCCGCAGCTTGCCTTCACGCTCGGCCGCCTCGATCATCGGGAGCCCGATCCGGTCCTTCACCGACCCGCCGGGGTTCATGTACTCGAGCTTGGCGACGACCTGCGCAGGAAGCCCTCGGGCGACCCGTCCGAGCCGCACGATCGGGGTGCCGCCGACCAGGTCCAGGACCGAGGGATAGTCGCGAGCCATGCCGGGGCAGTGTACCGGCGGCCGCTCCCGTAGAATCGTCCGATGGAAGCGCGTGCCGGGAGTCGGGGGCCCCCGTCTGCGGCGCAGGTGCGAAAGACCGTCACCATCGTCTTCGCCGACCTCGCCGGCTCCACCGCCGTGGGCGAGCGGCTCGACCCCGAGGCCCTCCGCGACGTCCAGACCCGCTACTTCGCCGCCATGCGGCAGCCGCTCGAGCGGCACGGCGGCACGGTCGAGAAGTACATCGGCGACGCGGTCATGGCGGTCTTCGGCATCCCCGTCCTGCACGAGGACGACGCGCTTCGCGCGGTGCGCGCGGCGATCGAGATGCGCGACGCCATGGCCGAGCTGAACCGCGAGCTCGAGCACGACCTCGGTGTCGGCCTCGAGCTCCGGATCGGCGTCAACACCGGCGAGGTGGCCGGTGCCGACGGGGCAGCCGGCCATGGGTTCGTCGCCGGTGACGCCGTCAACACGGCCGCCCGCCTCCAGTCGGCGGCGCCGCCCGGCGGCATCGTCATCGGCCCCCAGACCCGGCGCCTGGTCGAGGGTGCCGCCCGGCTGCGATCGCACGGCCCGATCGACGCCAAGGGCAAGGCGCGGCCGCTTCGGATGTGGGAGGTGGAGGGGCTGGTCGATCCGACGGGGCGCTACACGCGCGGGTCCGCGGTGCCGCTGGTGGGGCGGCGGGCCGAGCTGCGGATGCTGAACACCCGTTTCCGCCGGGCCGTCGATCGCGGCCGCTGCGTGCTCGTCACCGTCACAGGCCCCGCGGGGATCGGCAAGTCCCGGATCCTCAAGGAGTTCATCGCCGGAATCGAGACGGAGGCGACGGTGGTCGTCGGCCGCTGCCTTCCGTACGGCGAGGGCATCACCTACTGGCCGCTGATCGAGATCGTGAACGACCTGGCGGGGGCCACCGGCGTGGCCGAGATCGAAGACCTGCTCTCGGGCGATTCCCAGCCGCAGGCGGTGGCGTCGCGTGTCGCGGCGGCCGCGGGACGGGCCGGGGCGAGTGCGACCGAGGTGGACGTCCAGTGGGCCGTGCGCCGGCTCTTCGAGGCGCTCGCGCGCCGCGGCCCGCTCGTCGCCGCCTTCGATGACATCCACTGGGCCGAGCCCGCCATGCTCGACCTCATCGAGCACGTCGCGGCGCAGGCGACCGGGCCCGTGCTGATCGTCTGCGTCGCGCGCGGCGACCTGCTCGAGCGGCGGCCGGCGTGGTCCACCGCGGGTGGGAAGGGGAGCATCGTCCGGCTCGAGCCGCTCTCTGACACCGACTCGGCCCGCCTGCTCGGCCGCCTGGCGACCCGGCGGCGGGCGAAGGTCAGGCGCGACGAGGTGATGTACGCGGCGGAGGGGAACCCGCTCTTCCTCGAACAGCTCGTCGCGATGCGCGCCGACGACCCGGGGGTTCGGACTCCTCCGACGATCCAGGCGCTCCTTGCTGCGCGCATCGATGCGCTCCCGGTGCGCGAACGCCGAGTGGTCGAGGCCGCGTCGATCGAGGGTCGAGGGTTCCACAGCGGTGCTGTGCGGGCGCTCGTCGACCAGAAGCGCACCGTCGACGCCGCCCTCGCCTCCCTCGTCGATCGCGAGCTCATCCGGCACGACCGGCCCGAGTTCGCCGGCGAGACCGGCTACCGCTTCACGCACATCCTGGTGCGCGACGCGGCCTACGACCTCCTGGCAAAGCGGCGCCGCGCCGACCTGCACGTGGCGTATGCCGGCTGGCTGCTCGGGCGCGACGATCGAGGGAGCGCGGCCGACGAGATCGTCGGCTACCACCTCGAGCAGGCCCACGAGTACAGGTCCCAGCTCGGGCGGGCCGGCGATGAGCGCCACCACGAGCTCGCCGCGCGGGCGTCGGGGCACCTGAGTCGACGCGGGGCGGCGCGCGCTCTCGGCCGGTGACCGCGGCGGCGCCTCGAACCTCCTGGAGCGTGCGGTCGCGCTTCTCCCGAGGACCGATCCGGATCGAGCGGCGCTCCTCATCGATCTCGGCGGCGTCCACCGCGAGCAGGGCCGGTTTCGCGAGTCGGAGGCCGCGCTTCGCGAGGCGCGAGCACTGGCCGTCGACGCAGGCGACGGGCCTCTGGAGGCCCGAGCGCAGGTTTCCCGGCTGGCGTCGCGCCTTCAGGTCGATCCGGATGCAGTGGCACGGCTGATGCGCCGGCAGGGAGAAGCGTTGGAGCGGGCGCTCGACGCGGCGGGAGACCACGCGGGCCTCGCACAGCTCTGGCACGTCCGCGCGCTGCTCTGGTGGATCAAGGCCCAGTCCGGCGGAGGCGGAACGGGCGTGGCGGCGCGCCGCCGACGAGGCGCTGCAGGCCGGGGACCCGCAGAGGCTCTCGGACGCAGTCGGGTGGGAGGCGGCCTCAACGGCGGTCGGTCCCACGCCGGTGGACGCGGCGATCGCCCGCTGCGAGGAGATCCGGGCGATCCTGAAGGATGACCCATGGGCGGAGGGGCTCGCCCTTCAGCCACTCGCGAGCTTGCACGCGATGCGAGGGGAGTTCTCGAAAGCATTCGAGCTCCTCGACGAGTCGATGGCGACGCTGGCCGGGTTCGGCCCGACGGTGGACGCCGCGGTTTCGCATCCGGAAGTGTTCGTGGCGATGCTGGCAGGCGACCTCGACGCGAGCCGAGCGGCACCTGAAAGCGGGCCGGCGTCTCCTCGAGCAGATGGGTGAGCGGGCCGTGCTCGCGTCGACCGAGGGCTATCTCGCGCAGGTCGCACTGGTGGCCGGACGCGACCGCGAGGCGGACAGGCACGCGCGACGCTGCGCCGCCCTGGCGACGGACGACGACGCCTGGGCGCAGGTGGTCTGGCGCCAGGTGCGCGCGCGCGTGCTCGCCCGGCGGGGTGAGGTTCGTCGGGCGCTCGAGCTTGCCCGCGAGGCGACCGAGATCGCGATGACCACCGACCACCTGAACATCCAGGCCGATGCCATGGTCGACCTTGCGCACGTCTGCGAGGCAGCCGGGTGCCGATGAGGACGCAACCACCGCTCTGAGGACCGCACTCGGCATCTTACGAGGCCAAAGGCAATGCCGTCCGCGCGAGGGAAGCTCGACGCCTTCTCGCGCGTCCTGTGAGCGTTTGACACAATCGTTACTCCACCAAGGAGGTGGTACCGATGGGTCCGAGGTTCAACGATCCGTTGTATTTCCAAAGTGACGGCGCGCTCGAGGTCTGCGGCCCTGCGGACTTCGGACCGAACGACATCTCGTTCGAACTCCTCAAGGTGACGGTCGTCGATAAGAACGGCCTCGAGCGCCATACGCCGGATCTGTCGATCCTGGTCGCAGCCGGCGACATGTGGGAGACCGACATCGACGGCGTCAAGGGCGTCCTCGCCCCGGGCACAGCCAGGGGGGTCGGTCGAGGGCGCGTGACGAAGCGGAACGGCAACACGAAGGTCATCGAATGGGCCGACCGTTTTGAGTTGATCGATCCGAGCACCTTCCTCGACGCCTCGGACGGCGACTAGTCCGCGGCTTCGACGAACGAAAGGGGGACGCCATGGGGCCAAGAATCGACGCACATCTGAAGCTCGTGGATGGCGGCCGTACCGTCAAGGTCGTCGGGCCGACCGGCGACTGGGACCGGTACGCGGTCAGCGCGACCTTCAAGGTCGTGGTCGCGCAGATCCAGGAAGACCGGATCGTGTTTGCGATCGGGCATTCGGATGAGCCGTACACCACGACCGACACCTGGTGGGATGCCGACGCGGTGGTGCACGGCGATCCCGACATCAAGCTGGTCGCGGGCCCGGCCACCGCGTGGGCGATCGCGTCGGTCAAGACGCGTGACGACCAGTACGAGCCGTACGCATGGTCGGTCGAAACCCGTCTCCTCGACGCCCCCAGCCCCGACCCCCGAATTATCCCTGGCCGTAGATCCATGACCTGGCCTTCGGGCGCCCGCTGCGCCGTCGCCTTCACGTTCGACTTCGATGCCGAGGAGGTGTGGCTGGCGGGCGACCCGGACGCCGCGTCGAAGCCGGGGCTGCTCTCGATGGGCGCGTACGGCGCCAACGTCGGGGTGCCCGAGCTGCTCCGTCTGCTCGAGCGCCGCGGTCTGCCGGCGACGTTCTTCGTCCCCGGTCGTGTCGCCGAGATGCACCCCGACCGGGTGCGCGACATCGTCGCCGCGGGCCATGAGGTCGGCGCCCACGGCTACACGCACCGCTCGCCGACCGGCCTCTCGCGTGCCGAGGAGGAGGACGAGCTGGTCAAGACCAAGGCGATCCTCGAAGGGTTCGGCACGGCCGTCCGGGGCTATCGCTCGCCGGCGTGGGAGTTCTCGGTGAACACGCTTGACCTGCTCGCCGTCCACGGCATCGGTTACTCGACCAACCTGATGGATCGCCTGCACCCGTACCGGCACCCGAACGGGGTCGTCGAGCTTCCCGTCCAGTGGATCCTGGACGACGCGGCCCACTTCTGGTTCTCACCCGACGAGTGGGTGAAGAAGATCTCGACGCCGTCTGAGGTGCGCGAGATCTGGGAGGAGGAGCTCCTTGGCATCCGCGACCTGGGCGGCCTGTGCGTGCTCACGATGCACCCGCAGGTGATCGGCCGGCCGTCGCGGCTGCGGTTCCTCGACCGCTTCATGGGGATGGTTCAGGAGCTGGACGACGTGTGGGTGGCCGGCTGCGCCGACATCGCCGACACCGTCACCGCCTCGTAGCCGCGGCGCCCGAGCTCGGGCAGGATCTCGCGCAGCGCGTCGACGGTCGGCGTCCGGTCGCGAATGCCGGTGTGGTGCGACGGCCAGCCGTCGTGGAAGTCGACGATCGCGCCGTCGTGGAGGCCGTCGAGCACGCGGCGCACGATCCGCTCGACCTTGCGCTCGCGCCAGTCGATCGGATCGACGTCCCAGAGGACGCAGGCGAGACCCATGCCGGCGCCGACCACGCCGACCCGCTCGGCGTCCTCGCCGTAGGGCGGGCGGACGAGCACGGGCGCCCGTCCCGCGGCCTCGGTGATGACCCGCTGCGCCTGCTGAAGCTCGTCCCGGAGCGCTGCCTCGTCGAGCTCGCCGCAGTGCGGGTGCGAGTGGGTGTGGTTCCCCAGCTCGTGCCCTGCGGCGACCATGCGCCGCACGAGCGGCTCCTGGCCCGTCACCTTGTCGCCGAGGATGAAGAACGTCCCCGCCCCGCCGTGCTCGGCGATCAGGTCGGCGATGGCCTCGGTGTGCGGCGACGGGCCGTCGTCGAAGGTGAGCGCTACTCGGTGTCCGGCCACCGGTAGCTGAAGTAGAACTGCCGCCACGCCGTCCACCAGTCGTCGGCACGCGAGACGATGGTGCGGCCGTCGACGACCTCGACGAGCGGGTGGTGGCGGAACTGCTCCGAGTGGTCGGGCGTCGCCAGTTCGACCCGCACCTCGCACGGCTTCCCGGGGTCGTATGGCGCGACGGCCTTGGTGTCGGCGAGCGCTGCTCGCGCGCCCTCCTCGATCATGCGGCGCGCCTCGGCCGGAGTCTTGTGCCGGCCGCTGAACCGCCCGACGGCGGTCTTCACCTGGACGGTCGTCAGCCCGTCGCCGAGGAGCTCGCGGCCTTCGCGGCAGGCGGCCTGGTCGCCGGTGACGAGCAGCACGGGGCATCCCCACGTTCCGCACAGCGCCGCGTTGATGCCGGTCTCGCCGACGAGCGTGTCGTTGAACCACACGTTGTGCCACTGCGTCCCGGAGACGGTGTGGGTCATGAAGCCGTCGCTCGTCCCGGCCATGGCGTGCACGCCGATGAAGAGCGCCGCGTCGCACCCGTCCTCGAGGGCGCCGGTGTACTCGGTCCACTCCTTCTGGACGACGAACTCGCACCCCTCGTCGAGCTCCTCGGGGATGAGCGAGTTGAACGACCAGCCCTTGCCGGCGCCGTGGCAGTCCATGACGACCACCTCGGTCGCACCGCCGGCCCGGGCGCCGCGCACCGCAGCATTGATCTCCTGGGTGTAGAGCTTCCGCCCCTCCTCGTAGAGCGATTCGCCGCCGGCGACCTGCTGCCAGTTCGAGATGCCGGCGACGCCCTCCATGTCGCTCACGATGAAGACCCTCATGCGGCGGCCACTCTACCGGCCCCGTCCCGCGGAAGGTCGCAACGTGCGCGAAAATCCTGGTTGCAGACGGTGGACGGGTGCCGTAGCTTGACCACTGCGCCGTCCAGGGCAGCCGAGTAGGTCGAAGCCGGACGGAGGAGCTGTAGGGGCGACTCGAAAGCTCTTTCGTACGGGGGACGAAAGGCCAGCCGGGACGGCGAATCCTTTTCTGCGACGCAACATTGGGGTCTGACCCCGATGTTGCGCCGGTAGGCTGTGGCGATGGGGCCGAGCGGCATCACACCGTGGGGCGAGTCGCCGAAGGGGCTGCGCGGCTGGATCCGGTTCCTGCTCCAGCTGATCTCACCGCGCCCGCCGCGCCACTAGCTCAGGCTCACGGAGCCGTCCTCGCCGATCGTCCAGTGCGGGTTGTGGGCGACCTCCCACGGGTGGCCGTCCGGATCGGCGAACACGCCGGAGTAGCCGCCCCAGAAGGTCTCGGCGCCGGCCCGCAGCACCGTCCCTCCGGCCGCGCGCGCCTCCTCGAGGACGGAGTCGACCTCCGCCGGCGAACGGGTGTTGTAGGCCAGCGTGACGCCGCCCCACCCGCCGTTGTCGGTCACAACCGTGTCCTCGGCCAGCTGCGCTCGGCTCCAGAGGGCGACGATCATCCCGCCCGCCTGGAAGAAGACGACGTCGTCGGCGGGCGCCGCGCCGGTCGTCCATCCCAGCCCTTCGTAGAACGCCCGCGCGCGGGAGAGATCCGCGACGCCGAGGGTCACGAGGCTGACGCGCTGCTCCATGCCCGCATCGTAAACTGGCCGCATGCCTGAGACGATCCGCATCCCCGCCCGCGAGGGCCACGCCGTGCGCATGTCCGCCGGCGACCGCGTCCGCGTCATCGATCCCGAGGGCGGCCAGGTGGCCGACGTCTTCGCGTTCTGCGCCGACGACCTCTCGGAGTACCACTCCGCCGAGCACACCCGGGTGTACGTGAACCGCCTCTTCCCGCGCGTGGGCCAGCAGTTCGTCACGAACCGCCGCCGGCCGATCCTGACCCTCGAGGCCGACACGACCGCCGGCATCCACGACATGCTGTGCGCCGCGTGCGACCCGAGCCGCTATTCGGGGCTGGGCGTGGAGGGCTGGCACGCCTCGTGCCAGGAGAACCTCCAGAAGGCGATGGCCGCGCTGGGCTACGAGGGCATCGAGATCCCGCAGCCGATCAACGTGTTCATGAACATCCCGGTGCTCGACGACTGGGAGATCGGCTGGGAGCCCGCACCGACGAAGGCGGGCGACTCGGTCACCCTGCGCGCCGAGCTCGACATCGTCCTCGCCGTGTCGGCGTGCCCGCAGGACCTCGTCAGCATCAACGCGGGCAACCCGACGCCGATCGACCTCGAGCTCCAGTAACCACCGGGGCCAGACCCCATCGCCCGCAGGCGACGGGGCCGGCCCCATGGGGTTGGTCAGCGGTGGCTGTCCGCGTAGGCGGCCAGCGTGTCCGCGATCACCTGGCAGGCGGCCATGGCCGACTCGCCGTTGTCGTACGCCGGGGCGACCTCGCAGACGTCCATCGCCACGATGTCGGCACGGCCGATGACCGACACCATGGTCAGCGCCTCACGTGCCGTCAGCCCGCCCATCGTCGGCACGCACGTCCCCGTGCAGACCGAGCTGTCGAGGCTGTCGACGTCGAAGCTGAAGTAGACGCCGTCGGTGCCGTCCGACGCGATCCGCACCGCGTCCTCGGCGATCGCCCGGGCACCACGCCGGTCGACGTCGGAGACGTGGAACACGGTGACCCCGGACTCCCGCACGTAGGCGTACTCGCTCTTGGGGTTCATCGCGCCGTGCGGGCCGATGATGACGCACTTGGCCGGGTCGAACGCGGCCAGCTCCATCGCCCGCGTGATCGGGCAGCAGTGGTTGATCCGCTCGCCGCCGACGTCGGGCGCCGTGTCGAGGTGGGTGTCGACCAGGATCAGGCCGTACGTCCCCTCCGGGGCGTGCCGGTCGACGGCCATCGAGCCGCCGATCGTCGTGATGTGCTCGCCCCCGCACAGGACCGGGATCGCCCCCGCCTTGATCGCCTCGCCCATCGCGTCGGCGACGAGGTCGACCGTCTTCGGGGCGTTGGCGGGCACGACCGCGACGTCGCCCATGTCGGCAACGCCGAGCGCCTCGAAGATGTCGAGGTCGTACTCGCCGTGGTACGAGAGCATGTGGCTCGACCAGTCGCGCACCGCCCGGGGGCCGAGCTGGGCCCCCGGACGCGCGATCGTGGTCGAGTCGAACGGCATGCCGAGGAAGGCTGCCTTCACCCCCGCCGCCCGCAGGGCGTCGGCGTCAGCCTCCACCTGTGGGGCGCCCATGAAGGTGGCGATCCCGCCCACGAGGACGGAGTGCCACCCCTGGCGGGTCTGCTGCGAAGCGACGGAGCTCATCGATTCCCCTCTCTCATTCAGGCGGGATCTCGGCGAACACCTTGTCCACCCGGACTCCGCGTTGCTTGCTTGTGAACCAGGCGATGCCGTACACAACGGCCGCGCTCGGGATGATCAGCGCCATGACCCACCGGAGCGTCGTGCCCCAGAGGTCGAATCCCTGGACGGGGTCGTACCAGAACCAGTACTCGCAGAACACGAGGCACACCGTCGCGAGGCCGCCCAGGAGCGTGATGTTCGGGATCCCGAGCGTCGACCCGTTCCATGGCGACGCCTGCCACAGGTCGCGGCGCCGGTACGGGAACACGGTCGCCGCGATCGAGCAGAGCACGAACGACAGGATCCAGGCGAAGATGCCGTTCAGGGTGTTGAAGATCTGATCGACGTACAGGTAGAGGCAGATCTCCGACAGCAGCCACACGAACGCGATCGCGTAGATCGGGGTGTGGTAGCGCTCGTTCACCTCTGACAGCTTGCGCGGGAACAGGCCGTCGAAGGCCCACGCCAGGATGGCCCGCGTCGCCGCGAGGAAGTTGATCGGAAGCCACACGTACGTCCAGAAGAGGAAGCTCACGCCCAGGAGCAGCACGAGCCATCCCTGGTCCCGAACCAACGTGGCGATCACCTCGTTGTAGGTCGGCAGGTTGCCGATCCCGAGGACGCTCGGCACGTCCTGCGGCAGCGGATAGCCGAGCTGGCCGAGGAACGTCGTGCCGACGGCGTGGTTCAGGCCGAGCACGAGCAACAGCATGAGGATCGTCACGTAGACGATCGAGCCCGGCATGGCGATGAACTGCGAGCGCTTCGCGTTTCGCACCTCGCCGCCGATGAAGCTCGACGTGATGGCGTAGAGGGTGATGAAGAGCGGCCACACCATCGCGTACATCGTCTGTTTCAGGTCGAAGCTGCTTTGCTGAAGGTTCTGGGAGTACTTGCTCAGGCTCGCCGTCGCGTTGTCGACGCCGCCGACGCCGGAGATGTAGGCGTTGAAGCCGCTCCCGGTGTCGGTCTGGTTGTGGACGGCCAGGATCACGAGGCCGACGACGACGCCGCTCATCGCGATCACGAACGTCACGTTCTGGATGCGGAAGTAGAGCCGCGTCCCCAGTGCGAAGACGATCGCGAAGAAGGTGAGCAGGAGCGATCCTGCAACGAAGATCCACCACTTGCGGCTGAAGTTGTCGCCGTAGCCGACGAGCGTCGGGCTGTCGAAGACGTACCCCAGCTCGCGGCAGAGCCCTGAGAGGCCGTACTGCGCGAGATAGGCCGCGGGGATGCCGGTGTAGGTGACGAGCCAGATCACCCAATTCCACGACGAGAGGAAGCCGAGAAACGGGTGGAGCGTGCGGCTGATGTAGATGTAGTCGCCGCCTGATCGCGGCATCGCTGCAGCGAAGTAGGCGTAGACGCCCGCCATCGGCAGCGAGAGCAGGCCGGCCAGGATCGTCGCCGTCACCATGCTCCCGCCGACGTAGAGCGCCGGGATGAGCAGCACCATGAACGTGACGCCGATTCCGACGTTCTGGTTGTTCGTGTTGTAGATGAAGATGTCGAGGGCGGATGCCTCGCGCCGCAGCCCGGTCGCTTTGCGGGCGAATACCTCCGGTGGTGCAGAGGCTTCGGTGGCCATACGCGCTTCCTCCTTATCCTGTGACGAGCTGGCAGGACCGCACGCGGTCCTTGCGCAGCTCGATGACGGCCCCGTCGATCACGCCCTCGGAGTAGGCGCTGCCGGGGTTGACGCAGGTCGTCTTTCCGATCTTGGCGACTGCCTTGGATTCATGGATATGGCCGTGCAGCGACAGCACAGGCTGCACCTCCTCGATCAGCGTGCGCACCGCGGTCGATCCGACCGGGACGATGCGCGGCTCGCCGCCGTCGAGCACGACCTTGAGGTCGGCAGTGAGCTGTGGCGCACGGTCGAGCATCGTGCCGTGGGGCGGGCAGTGCAGGTTGAAGATGGTCGTGAGGTTGGGGTCGAGCTGCGCGGCGAGCCCGTGGAGCCGTTCGAGCAGCTGCTCCTCGGCCTCCTCGCGGGGGCTGTCCCAGGGAGTGGGGTTCGTCCACGAGCACGAGAGCATCTGCGCATCATCTCCAACCCGGACGACCCTGTTGTCGGGGTTGATGACGGTGGTCGATTCGAGCGCCTCGTCGATCGCGAACTCGTCGTCGTTGCCGGGCATCACGAAGCAGCGGATGCCGGTCCCGGCGAGCCGCTCCTCGGCGAGGGCGATCCAACGCCGCACCTCGTCGACCATGAGGCGGGTGAACGTCTCCTCTCGGTAGGCGGTGTCGGCATTCAGGCGGTCGTACTCGGTCCGGTCGCACCTGTACGGGTAGAAGCCGTTGAAGCGGATCCGCTTCTCCATGTCGTCGAGCTCTTCGGTCGAGACGACCTCGTGCCGCCCCAGGACGCGGGCCTCGTGGCGGCCGTCCCCCGTCGCGACGACGGGCACCATCATCTTGCCGGTGATGTCGCCGCCCATGATGAGCGTGTCGGCCTCGTAGAACTTGGCGGCGTTCAGAAACTTGCGCCAGCACTTCTCGGAGCCGTGGACGTCGCCGGCGTAGTAGAGCTTCACGGCGCCGCCTTCCCGGCCTTCGCGAGGGCGTGCAGCGAGATCATCTCCCACGCGATGTTGGCGGCGAGAAGCGCGGTCGGCTGGCCGGGCGAGTCGTACGACGGCGACACCTCGACCACGTCGCACCCGACCAGGTTCACGCCCCGAAGCGCTCGTACGAACGCCGCGGCCTGCGCCGACGTCGGCCCGCCGATCTCGGGTGTGCCGGTGCCGGGCGTGTAGGCCGGGTCGCAGAAGTCGACGTCGAACGTGAGGAAGGCGGGCCGACCGCCGACGCGCTCGCGCACCAGCTCGCCGTACGCCTGCGGGCCGAGCTCGAGCAGCTCGATGGTCGAGAGGACGGTGAAGCCCATGTCGCGCGCATCGCCGATGTCGGACGGCGCGTAGAGCGACCCGCGCATGCCGGCCTGCACCGAGGCAGAGGGGTCGATCACGCCCTCCTCGGCCGCCCGCCGGAACGTCGTCCCGTGGTAGTAGCGCTGGCCGAAGTACTCGTGCCACGTATCGCCGTGCGCGTCGAGGTGCACCAGCGCGAGCGGGCCGTGCCGTGCCGCATGGGCGCGGAGCTCGGCGAGCGTGATCGCGTGGTCGCCGCCGAGGACGATCGGGAAGACGCCGGCGTCGATGAGCGCCCCGAGGCCCTCCTCGGCGAGCTTGTACGTGCCGACGGTGTCGCCGGGCGCGAGCTGGAGGTCGCCCGCATCGACGCCCGAGAGGTGGGCGAAGATGTCGACGTCCTGCTCCGCGTTGTACGGCCGAAGGAGCGCCGACGCCGCCCGGATCGCCTCGGGGCCGAAGCGGGCGCCCGCGCGGAAGCTCGTGGCCGTGTCGAACGGGAGGCCGACGACGGCGAAGTCGACGCCCTCCATGTCGGTGACATGCGGCAGGCGCATGAAGGTGCGGATCCCCGAGAAGCGCGGGCTCCGGAACGCGTCGGCAGGCTGGTAGCGCTCGGTCACAGTGCGCCTCCGTTGATCGACACGATCTGGCCGGTGATCGTCGCGGCGGCGTCGCTGCACAGGTGCGCGATCACCTCGCCGACCTCGGCGGGGCGGCCGACGCGGCGCAGCGGGACGTCCTGCGCGTAGCGCTCGTGGATCTCGGCGAGCGACACACCGGCGTCGTCGGCATCGACCTGCACCTGCGGCGTGTCGATGATCCCGGGTGCCACGGCGTTCACCGTCACGCCGCGCGGGCCCAGCTCGAGAGCGGCCGCGCGAGTGAGCGAGATGACGCCGCTCTTCGAGGCGCAGTACGCCGTCGCCCGCGGCCAGCCGGTGCGGCCCCAGTCCGACGCCACGTTCACGATCCGGCCCCAGCCGGCCTCGGTCATCGCCGGCGCGCAGGCCCTGATGCACGCAAACGTCCCGGTCAGGTTCGTGTTGACGACGCGCCAGAACTCGCCCGCGTCGACGTCCTCGATCGCGCCCATCACCATGTAGGCCGCGTTCGCGACCAGGACGCTCACCGGCCCCAGGTCGCGGGTCACGTTCTCGACCATGCGGCCCACGGCCGCGGAGTCCGAGACGTCCGCCTCGGCGGAGTAGCCGGAAACGCTCTGGCCCGGCAGGTGGTTTCGGGCGACCGCGAAGCCGCGGGCCTCGAGCACGTCGGCCGTCGCCCGGCCGATGCCGGTGGCCGCGCCGGTCACGAGCGCCACCCTCACACCACCGCTCCCGAGTTGGGAGAGATGACCTCCCCGGCGAGGTACGACGCGGCGTCCGACGCCACGAACGCGATCGTCGCGCCGATCTCGGCCGGGGTCGAGAGCCGGCGGACAGGCAGCGACTCGAGGTACTCGGGCGTTCGCCACAGGTCGGTCAGGAGGGCGGTGTCGGTTGCGCCCGGGGCGACGGAGTTGACGCGCACCCCGCGCGGGCCGAGCTCGAACGCGAGCGCCTTGGTGAGCCCGATGATGGCGCCCTTCGCGGCGCAGTAGTGCGTGTGCAGCTCGGCGCCGCACAGCGCGAGCTCGGAGCTGACGTTCACGATCGCGCCGCGGCCGCGCGCCGCCATCCGCGGTCCGACGGCGCGGCAGGTGTGCCACGTTCCGCCGAGGTGCACCCGCAGCATCCGATCCCATTCCTCGTCAGAGATCCGGTCGATGGGCGTCTCGATGAGATGGCCTGCGCAGTTCACCAGGACGTCGATCGGGCCTCTGCCGGCCTCGGTCTCGGCGACCAGCCCCACCATCGCCTCCTCGTCGGCGACGTCCATCGGCAGGTCCGTGCGGACGACGTCGCGGCCGGCAGCCGCGAGCGCGTCGGCCGCGGCTGCGCCGATCCCGCCGGCCGCCCCGGTCACGAGGGCGACGCTAGCCGTAGACATCCTTCGCGATCTGGACGACCGGCACCGGACGGGCGTCCGCGGCGGGGATCGCCTTTCGTGTGTGGGCGGCGATCTCGCCCACCGGCGCGATCCAGACGCCGCCCAGCTCCCGGGCGCGCTCGACGATCCGCTCGAGCGTGATCACCCGCGACGCGCGTCCCGACAGGAACGGGTGGCTCGTGTGCACCATGAGCCCGCCTTCGTCTGCGAGCGCCTCGAGCTCGCCGCCCCACAGGTCGAGCACCTTCGACGGCGACTCGATGACCGCGCCGATGTGGGGCTCGGGCAGGAAGGCGTACTGCTCCCAGTCGTCGAGCATCCAGTGGACGGGGAGCTCGGCGAGGACGCCGCGGCCCGTGTCCAGCAGGTACGGGCGGTCGTCGTCCATCATGCTCGAGTCCCACGTGATCCCGAAGTCGGCGAGGATCCCCGGCGTCGAGTTGGTGAGCTCCCACCACGGCGCCCGGAAGCCCTCGGGGCGCGAGCCGGAGATCTTCTCGAGGCTCACGAACGCGCGCTCGATGTCGCGCTTCTGCTCGTCGTCGGTCATCCGGTGGTAGGGGACGTGCGAGTACCCGTGGTGGCCGAGCTCGTGCCCGGCGGCCAGGACCGACTCGACCATGGCGGGGTAGTGGTCGGCGGTGAGGCCGGGGACGAAGAACGTCGCGCGCACGCCGGTCCGCTCGAGCATCCGCAGGATGCGCGGGACGCCGACCTTCGGGCCGTATGCCTGGTGGCTCATGGTCGAAAGCCGGCCGGCGTACACCGGGTCGACGGCAAGGATGGCCGACTCCGCGTCGACGTCGAACGTCAGCGAGAGCGCGGCACGGTGGCCGTCGGGCCAGGCGAAGGGCGCCATCCGCGCGAGTCTGGCCGATCGTTTCGTGACCGGACAAGGGTGTGACTCTATAACGCTGTACGATCGGCATTGGAGGTTCATCCAATGCCCATGACCGTGCGAGAGCTTCTGTCCGACCCGGCGCTCGACCTGCGGGTGGTCGTCGACGGGCCGCTCGACCGTCCGATCCGGTGGGTCCACACCACCGAGCTCGCCGACCCGAGCCGCTATCTCCAGGGCGGCGAGCTGATCCTCACCACCGGGGTGTGGCGCGACGCCGGACTGACCAGCACGCGCTTCGTCGCGCCTCTGCGGCAGATGGACGTGGCCGCGCTCGGGTACGGCATCCCCACGGCCGACGGCGACGTGCCCGCCGATCTGGAGCGCGCCTGCCGCCGGGCGGGCCTTCCCCTCATCGCGGTCCCTTCGAGCTGCCGTTCATCGCCGTGACGCGGGCGTTCGTCGACCGCGAGTACGGCGGGCGGGAGGATGCGCTGCGCGCCCGCGTCCGCCGAAACGACGAGCTCGTGCGCGCGGCCGGGCACGGATCGGGCCTCGAGCGCACCCTCGACGTCCTCGACACACGGCTCTGCGCGTGGGTCGCCGGCCCGGGCTCGCAGCTCGTCTCGGCCGGGGTGGAGCCGACGGAGGAGGACGCCGCTGCCGTACGGGCCGCGGTCGCCGGGCTCCAGGCCGAATACCCGATCGCCGCCGGCCGGTGGCTGGCGTTCCCGATCGTCACGGTCGGCAGGACGGAGGCGCACCTCGTCGTCGCCGCCGGCAGGCGCGGCCTCGGCGAGGAGGACCGCATCGCCGTCGACCAGGCGCTCCCGTTCCTCGGGCTCGAGCTGGCCCGGCGGCGCGCCATGCGAGAGAGCGAGCGTCGCCTGGCGGCCGAGCTCGTCGACCTCCTCATGGCCGGGCCCGGGCAGCAGCATGCGGCGGCGGCGCGCCTCGAGACGTTCTCGCTCGACGCGGCCCGCCCGCTCGCGGCGATCGTGTGCGAGGCCGAGGATCCCGATGCCGGGCTCGATCCGGTGGAGCTCGGCCTCGCCGACGCCGGCGTGGCGGCCGTGGCGGCGGTCAAGGCGCCCGAGATCATCGCCGTCGTGCAGTGGGAAGCCGGCGAGCCGGAGCTGGCGGGCCTCGCCGCCGCGCTGCACCAGCGGCTCGGCGGGGCGATCGGCGTGGGCGGGCTCGCGGGCGACGCGACCGGCCTTCGCACCTCGATCGTCGAGGCCCGCCACGCGTGCCGGTTCGCCCGCCTCAGGCGCGACGCCGGCTGGGCCACCCACCATCAGGTGGGCTCGCACTCGCTCCTGCTCGCGCTCCAGGACGAGGACGTGCTGGCGGCGTTTCGGCGTGCGCTGCTCCAGTCGCTCGAGGAGCACGACGCCCGTCGCCACTCGCAGCTCGTCGACACGCTCGACCGGTTCCTGTCGTCAGGGTGCCGCTGGCAGCGGACCGCCGAGGAGCTGCACGTCCACGTGAACACCCTGCGGCACCGCCTGGCGAGGGTCGAGCAGCTCACGGGGCGAGACCTCGGGTCGATGGAGGACCGCGTCGACCTCTGGATCGCCCTGCGCTCGCGCGGTTGAGCCACAGGCGACGGTGGTATCGTCTGCGTGGCATTCGTCACGTCGAGGGGGAGTGGGCACATGAGACGGATCCTTCTGATGGTGGCGGCCGTTGTGGCCGCCCTTGCGGTCGGAGCTGCGCGGGCGGAGGCGGCGGCCAACCTGGGCACTGGTGCCGATCGGGCCCTTCCCGTTCTGCAGCCTCGAGCTCGACAACTGCGATCTCGACATCTGGAGCTCCGACGTGAACTCCAAGGGGTGGGTCGCCGGCGGCGGGTTCCCCGACTTCCATCGCGCCTGGCTCTGGAAGGGCGGGTCGATGATCCAGCTCGGTACGGGCAGCGGCGCGTTCAACGCCGGCGCCGACGTGACCGCGATGAACGACGCCGGCGACGTGACCGGCGCGATCGAGGACTTCGGCGCGATCGAGCATGCCTATCTGCACGTCAACGGCAGCGCGGTGTTCACCGACATCGGGACGCTGGGAGGCGCGCAGTCGAACGGCGAGGGCATCGACTCGAACGACGTGATCGTTGGCACCTCCGACACATCCGGCGGCGAGAGCCATGCCTTCCGATGGGTGGCCGGGACGATGACCGACCTGGGAACGTTCGGCGGCCCGAACAGCCGGGCGACGGCGATCGCCCCCGGCGGGCTCATCGCCGGATCGGCGCAGACCGCGGCGGGCCACTGGCATGCCTTCTTGATCCGAGCCGGGCACATGACCGACCTTGGCTCGCTCGGAGCGCTCGACAGCTTCGCGCTCTCGGTGAATACGGCCGGGACAGTCGTGGGCTACTCCCAGACGCACGCCGGCGTGCGCGACGGCTTCGTGCTGCGAAACGGTCAGCGGACGGACGTGACCGCCCGCCTGAACGCGGCGGGGCTCCCCGCCGTGGCGAGCGTTGCGGCCGACGTCACGAACGACGGCGACGTCGTGGGATCCGCCACGCGAGCCGACGGGACCAGGTTCGGCTACGTCATCACCGGCGGTGCCGTCATCAGCCTCGACCAGCGCACGATCACGTGCTGCGCCGAGGTCCGGCCGGGCGCGCTGAACAGCGCCCTCCAGATCTCGTCCGACGGCGGCGTTGACCAGTTCACGGCCAAGGTCTGGGAGCCGGTGACGGTCTTCAACGAGACCAGCCCCGCGCTCGTCTACGCCGGGCACTGGACGAGGCACACCTCGAGCGGCGCCTGGCTCGGGCACGTGTCGACGTCGACGCACGCCGGCGACTCGGTGAGCCTCTCGTTCACGGGGCGGCGGGTATGGTGGATCGCGCCCATGGGCGCCGGCGGTGGGATCGCCCGGGTGTTCGTCGACGGCACGCTCGCCGCGACCGTCGACCTGTCGGTGAGTCCGACGGGCATCCGTCGCCGCCAGACCGCATTCCTGCGGTCGTGGCCGGGGATCGGGCAGCACACGATCAAGGTCGTCGTCGGGACGCGGGTGCCGAAGGTCGACATCGACGCGTTCGCGGTGTCGGTGCGCTGACCGGTCGGCCGGTCGGCTGCTAGCCGTCGACCTCCTCGGGCTCCTCGTACCAGCGCATCTTGTCGCCGACGCGGTTTCGCATCTTCCACTTCGTCGACTTCGACTCCGACTCGACCCGGCTCCAGAGCCGCTCGAGGCGCTCGCTGACCACGGCCTGCTGCTCGGCGGTGAGGCTCGATCCGGGAAGCGCGTCGCGTGTGCGCTCGACGTTCAGGAGGGTGGTGCGCCAGAGGCCCCAGTCGCCGGCGCAGAGCTGGGCGATCCGCGCGCCGTTCACCACGTCGCCGGCGCCGTCGGTGTCGGCGACGTCGTGGTGGTAGAGGATCGTCAGGATGTCGGCCTGGTCCTTGGCGTTCAGCTCGACGATCTGCATCTTGGTCAGCAAGAGCTCGGCCAGCGGGACGGCGGAGGGGTGGACCTCGATCCGGTCGGTGATGGGGATCGAGTGGCACATCTCGAAGCTGCCGACGAAGACGTCGACCTGGCGGCCGTGGGGCGGGTCGTAGTAGAGGAGGCGGCGGTGGCCGTTCGTGGCGTTGAACGGGCGATCGCCCTGGTAGCCCATCCCGGTCATGAACTCCGACACGCGCTTGCCGCGGCCCTTCAGCGTGACGAGGTCGATGTCCTTGTACGTGCGCGCGATGACCGGCTCGCCGGTGATGTGCATCCGCACCGCAAGTCCGCCGACAAGGCGAACCGGAACGTCCGCGGCGGCGGCCGCTTCGAGCAGGCGGCGCGCCTCCAGGACGATGTCTTCGAGAGGGGCGTGATCGGACATCCGTCGGTGGGCGTAGAGGGTACACTCGCCCGCTATGAAGATGCGCGCCGCAGTGCTGGAGGAGTTCGGCCAGCCGCTCGCCGTCCAGGAGATCGACATCGCCGAGCCGCGCTCGGGCGAGGTGCTCGTGCGGCTCGAGGCGTGCGGCGTGTGCCACACCGACCTCTACACGGCGTCGGGCGCCGACCCGTCAGGGTACGCGCCGACGGTGCTCGGGCATGAGGGCGCGGGGGTCGTCGAGCGGGTCGGCGAGGGCGTCACGCTCCTGGCGCCGGGCGACCACGTCGTCACGCTGTTCTCACCCCAGTGCGGAGAGTGCATCCACTGCAAGAGCCCGCGCACCAACCTGTGCCTCGCGATCCGCGACAAGCAGGGCCAGGGCTACCTGCCCGACGGCACCGCCCGGCTCTCGCGCGACGGCGAGCCGATCCGCCACTTCATGGGCTGCTCGACCTTCGCGGAGTACACCGTGATGCCCGAGATCGCGCTTGCCAAGGTCAACCCGGAGGCCCCGCTCGACCGGGCGTGCCTCTTCGCGTGCGGCCTGTCGACGGGTCTCGGGGCGGCGCTCAACACGGCCAAGGTCGAGCCGGGCTCGACGTGCGTCGTCTTCGGGGCCGGGATGGTGGGGCTTGGCGCGGTGGCCGGGTGCCGCCTCGCCGGGGCCGAGCGGATCGTGTGCGTCGACCTCTCCGAGGATCGCCTTGCGCTGGCACGTGGCCAGGGGGCGACCGAGACGATGGTCGGCGGCGAGGGCACGGTCGAGAAGATCGTCGAGATGACCGGCGGGTTCGGCGCCGACTACACGTTCGAGGCGACCGGCAACGTGAAGGTCATGCGCCAGGCCGTCGAGTCCGCCCGGATGGGCTGGGGCCTCTGCACCGTCGCAGGCGTGGCCGGCAAGGGCGAGACGCTCGACGTGATCCCGCGCTTTCTCATCACGGGTCGCCGCATCGCGGGCTCGTCGTTCGGAGGCGTGAAGGGCCGGGAGGGCGTGCCGGCGTTCGTCGAACGCTGGCTGGCCGGCGACATCGACGTCGACCCGTTCGTCTCGCACCACATCTCGCTGGACGACGTGAACCGCGGCTTCGAGCTGATGGAGGCCCAGGACGGCATCCGCAGCGTGATCGGCTTCACCTCATAGCTGAAAAATCGGTGTCAGGCACCGCTTTTTCAGCTAGCTGCGGCGGAAGAGGCCGCGCCAGCCGCTGGGGTCGGTCTCGCCGACCGCCTCTCGCAGCGTGCCGACGTCGACGCCGGCCGGGCGCTCCGGCGGGGAGTCGGCGGCCGCGATGAGCCGCTGCACCCGTGCGCGCTGGGCGGCGTTGATGTCGATGAAGGCGCAGCCGGCGATCGTGCGGCCGTTCTCGCCCTCGCGTAGCGACGTGACGCGAACCTCGGCCTCGACGTGCTCGGCGAAGAACCGGCCGCTGAAGATCAGGCGGTCTTGCAGGCGGAGCACGCGCCGGGTGGCGAACGCGACCCCGGACTCGCTCAGGTCGACGATCGTGCCCTCGATCTTGTCGCCGTCGACGACGTCGCGGCAGCTGACGGCGATGAGCCACGCGACACCACCGGCAGGCACGCGCTGGGTGAGCCTGCGCGACTTGTCAGGGCCGACCGAGACGGCGCGGAGCCGGACCCGGGCGAGCTCGTTCGTGTGGAACGACGCATCCTCGGTCTCGAAGCGCACCAGCCACGGCTGGGCCTCCTCCGGGACGATGATCCTGCCGCGCAGCGTCATGCCGGCGCGCACCGCGAGTCGCGGTGCCGTCGCCCACACCTTGGCGCCCTTCATTCCGGTGGCCTGCATGGGGATCCGGTCGCCCGTGTCGGACTCGAGCTCGGCCGTCAAGCCGGCAAACAGCATGCGGACGGCATCCGAGGGGTTGAGACGTGCCATCCGGTGAGATATCGGCGCGCGACGCCCGCGACCTGAGGGCGACCTCCGAGCTCGTCGTCACGCTCGTCCTCTTCGGCAGCTCGTTTCCGGCCTTCAAGCTCGCGACGGAGCGTTTCGGCGTCGGCACGGTCGTCGGCCTCCGGTTCGCGCTTGCCACGGCGACGCTGATCGTGATCTTCCGCGGCCTTCCGGTGCTCGAGCCGCGGATGTGGCGCCGCCTGCTCCTGATCGGCGCGGTGGGGCTCGGTGGGCAGGCGGTCACGATGATCGCGGGCATCGACGCCGGCAGCTCGACGCTCGGCGCGCTCGTCCTCGGCCTCGAGCCGATCGGCGTGGCGGTCGCCGCGGTGCTCGTCGCCCGCGAGCGGCCGACGCCGTCGACCCTCGCCGGGCTCGGCCTGGGGCTGGCCGGCGTCGCCGTCGTCTCGGGTCTCTTCACGTCGGGCGTCTCCGGCGAGGGAAGGGCCGTCGGGTTCCTGCTCCTCACCGTCGTCCTCTTCGCCGCGTACACCGTGTCCGTGCGCCGCGAGGCCGCCCGGATCGACGCCGGTGCCGTGGCGCTGGTGACGTCGATCGGAGCGTGCATCGTGACGCTGCCGCTCATCGCGCTCGACGTCGCCCACGGCCGGGCGGTGCAGGGCGAGCTGGACGCGTCGTCGGTGGCGATCGTCGTGTACATCGGGGTGGGGAGCGGCATCGCCTACTTCCTGTTCGCGCACGTCCTCTCGCGCCTGCCGGCGTCACGCTTCGCCGTCGCCATGTACGCGGTGCCGACGATCGGCGTCCTCGCGTCGTGGGCCGTCCTCGGCGAGCGCCCGAACGCCCGCGACGTCGTCGGCGGAGCCATGATCCTCGGCGCGGTGTGGGTGGCCGAGCATGGCCGCGGCGGACGGGACGTCGCCCCGGCCTGACCGTCCCGGGCAGAGGTCAGTAGTATCGCGGGCAGCCGAAAGGGAGGACGTCAATGTCGCAGGTCGCCACCGAGACGCTCCGGGGAATCCCGGAGATCCGCCGGTTCTTCCGCACGCAGACGACGCCCGTCTACTTCGTCTCGGCGACGGCGTTCAACCTGCTCGGCATGGACCGGTGGGTGCGCGCCCTGCGCTACATCAACTACTACGACTCGTTCGACGGCCATCACCCGCGCGTGTTCGTCCCGCGCGACCGGCCCGAGCGCGCCTTCGACTCGATCGAGGAGATCTGCAACCACCTCCTGGCCCACAAGGAGACACACGATCTCGTGGGCGACCGAGGCGGCAAGGTCGTCTTCCTGATGTTCGACGACGAGACCGAGCAACTGGCGGGCGATCTCGGGCTCGACGTCGCGTTCCCGCCGGCGGCGCTCAGGCACCGGCTCGACTCGAAGATCGAGACGACCCGGATCGCAGACGAGGCCGGCGTGCCGAGCGTCCCCAACGTGCTCGGCCGGGCGACGACGTACGACGAGCTGCGGGCGCTGGCCGCCGCGGGCGGGGTGGGCGACGACCTCGTCGTGCAGACGCCCTACGGCGACTCGGGTCAGACGACGTTCTTCGTCTCGTCCCAGGCGGACTGGGACGCGCACGCCGGCGACATGGCCCGTGAGGAGCTCAAGGTCATGCGCCGCATCAACTGCCGGGAAGCGGCGATCGAGGGCGTCATCACCCGGCACGGCACGCTGGTCGGCCCGCTCATGGCCGAGCTGGCGGGCTTCCCGGAGCTCACGCCCTACGGCGGCGGCTGGTGCGGCAACGACGTGTCGTCGACGGTCCTCACAGACCGCCACCGCGAGATCGCGCGCGAGCGCACCCGCGCCATGGGCGACCGGCTGGCCGCCGAGGGCTACCGCGGCTACTTCGAGCTCGACTTTCTCGCCGACGTCGACACCGGCGAGATGTACCTGGGTGAGCTCAACCCGCGGGTGACGGGCGCGAGCTCGATGACCAACGTGACGGCCGTCGCCTACGGCGACATGCCGCTCTTCCTGTTCCACCTGCTCGAGTACATGGACGTCGACTACGAGATCGACATCTCGGACCTGAACGAGCGCTGGAGCCAGCCGCAGGCGATCGACGCGTGGAGCCAGTTCATCCTGAAACAGACCGACGACACCGTCGAGCGCATCACGCACGCGCCGACGTCGGGCATCTGGCGGCTGGCGCCGGACGGCTCGATGGGGTTCGTCCGCCGCGACACGGACTGGCACGCGGTCGCCGACGAGCGCGAGGCGTTCTACCTGCGCATCGCCGCGGCCGGCTCCTACCGCTACCCGGGAGCCGATCTGGGGATCCTCGTGACGCGGGGACGGCTGATGGACGAGGACCACAATCTGACCGATCGCGCGCATGCCTGGATCACGGGCGTCAAGGCCCAGTTCACGGGCGAGCCCGCCGCACCGGCCGCACCGGTCCCGCCGCCCGAGCCGTTCTCGTTTAAGATGTTGTAGGAGTGCAGTCGATCCAGTTCACATTTCGCGCCCTGCAGGAGGATCGGCCGGGCGAGACGTGGCGCGGCGTCTTCGAGGAGCTGTGGCCGACGTACCGCGAGTGGTTCCTCCGCGACGGCGACGCCGCCCGCTCGAACTTCGCGCACTCCTCACGGATGCTGCGCGAGCACATGCCCGAGCTGGTGCCCACATGGGAGCGGCTGGTCGAGCTCGCCGGCGGCGGCGATGTCGCCGCCCGGATGCTCTCGATGGTGAACCCGCCGCCGTATCTGAGCGGCTGCTCGCAGGGCGTCTACCGCGGCCCGGGCGGGCCGCTCCTCGTCCGCAACTACGACTACGCGCCGTCGCGTCTCGAGGGTCGTCGTCTGGAACACGGCGTGGACCGGGAAGCGGGTCATGGGGACGAGCGACTGCCTGTGGGGCCTGCTCGACGGGATCAACGAGGACGGCCTGGCCGTGTCGCTCACGTTCGGCGGCCGGCCGGTGCTCGGCGACGGATTCGGGGTGCCGCTCGTCCTGCGCTACCTGCTCGAGACGTGCTCGACCGTCGCCGAGGCGGCGGCCGTGCTGGCACGGCTCCCCTACCACCTCGCCCACAGCCTGACGCTGGCGGACCTGTCCGGCGAGGTGCTGACGGCGCATCTCTCGCCCGACCGCGGCGTCGCGTTCCGGCCCACGCCGGCGGCGACCAACCATCAGGATGTCGTCGAGTGGACCGAGCACGCCGCGGTGACGCGGACGCTCGAGCGCGAGGCGTGCATCCTCGCGCTGCTCGACGACGCGTCGACGACCGCCGAGGGCTTCGTCCAGGCGTTCCTCGCCCCGCCGCTTCGCGCGACCACCTACTCGCGCGGGTTCGGCACGCTCTACACCGCCGCGTACAACCTGCCCGAGCGCACGGTGGACTACGTCTGGCTCGGAGCGGCCTGGAGTCATTCCCTTCACAGCTTCGCGCCGAGCACACACGTCGAGTCGCTGGTCGAGGCGTCGGTTGCGTAGAGCCGCGGCGGCGCTGGCGCTCATCGCCGCGGCCGCCGCCATGTGGGCGCCGACCACCGCTGCCGCCGGGCCGCTCGCGACCGCCTGCACGGGCCGCGCCGCCCCTCCGGCGACCTACCGCCACGTGCTCGTGATCGTGATGGAGAACCACTCGGCCGGCCAGATCTTCGGGTCGCCGAAGACGCCGTACATCACGCGCGTCGCGCGGGCCTGCGGCCGGGCGACCCGGTTCCACAACATCACCCACCCCTCGCTTCCCAACTACCTCGCGATGACCTCCGGATCGACGTCCGGGATCACGACCGACTGCAACGCCTGCCGCAGCAGCGGCCCGAGCATCTTCGAGCAGCTCGAGACGGCCGGGCGCGCCTGGCGGGCGTACGAGGAGTCGATGCCCTCGCCGTGTCTTCAGGGCCGACAGCGGCCGCTACCTCATGCGGCACAACCCGCCGGCCTACTTCACGCACCTCAGCGCCACGTGTGCGGCCTCGGACGTCTCGATGGGGACGCCGGCCTCCGGCGCGCTCCGCCATGCCCTGCGCCGGAACACCCTCCCGGCCTACTCGTTCCTGACGCCGGACGCGTGCCACGACATGCACGACTGCCCGAAGTCGGTCGGCGACGCCTGGTTCAAGTCGTGGCTGCCGTTGATCCTCGCCAACACCTCGTACCAGAACGGCCAGCTCGTCGTCTTCCTGACGTTCGACGAGGGCCAGGGCGGCTTCGAGGGCGAGAGCTGCCACCTGCACCCGAGCGACCCGAGCTGCCACGTCGCCACGATCGTGATCAGCCCGTACGTGGCGCCGGGAACCGTCTCGCGGACGACCTTCACGCACTACTCGCTCCTGGCCACGACCGAGAGCCTGCTCGGCCTCCCGCTCCTCGGGCATGCGCAGAACGCGGTCGGGATGCGGGCGGCCTTCGGGCTCTAGCCGACCGGGCGCGCCTCGCATTTGCGCCCGTAGTGAATCTTCACTAACCTGCCGCTCTTCATGGTCCAGGAGCGAATCCGACTCACCTCCGAGGACCGGCGGACGGCGATCCTCGACGCGGCCCAGCACGAGTTTGCGCGCAAGGGTTTCCGCGGCGCCGGCACGGCCGACATCGCGGCTCGGTGCGGCTGTTCCGAGCCGATGCTCTACAAGCACTTCGCGTCGAAGCAGGAGCTCTTCGCGGCCGTCCTCACCCACGCCGGAGCCCTCATGGGGCAACGCGTCGACGCGCTGCTCGACGAGTCCGGCGACTCGGTGATGGCGGCGCTCGTCGAGGTTGCGGAGCTCGCCGCCACCGACGAGCTGATCGTCGAGGTGATGCGCCTGCGGATGCTCGCGGTGTCGCTCGTCGGCGAGCCGGCCGTGCGGGACGCCCTGGACGAGAACATGCGCTTCATGCGCGCCCGAGTCGTCGCGATGCTCACCCGGGCTCGCGACCGCGGGGAGGTGCGGGCCGACCTCGACCTGGAGCACGTCGCATGGCTCTGGGTCGGCTTCACGCTCTCCTGCGGGTTCCGGCATGCCCTCGAGCCCGAAGCGGCCCTCGAGGACAGCCCGTTCGTCGCCCGCACCTTCGTCCAGATGCTCAGCCCAGACCACAACGCAGAGGAGGCGGAATGACCTCTGATCATCCGAACCACAAGTGGTGGACGCTCTTCGCCATGTGCTTCGCCCTGTTCATGATCATGCTCGACAACACGATCGTGAACGTGGCGCTGCCGTCGATCCAGCACTCGCTGAACCCGTCGCCGGAGAACCTCGAGTGGACGATCAACGCCTACGTCCTCGTGTTCGCGACCCTCATCCTGCTCGGCGGCAAGCTCGGCGACCGCTACGGACGGAAGCGGATCTTCCTTCTGGGCCTTGCGATCTTCACCCTGGCCTCGGCCGGCTGCGCGCTGGCCCAGTCGGACACGCAGCTGATCGGCGCCCGCGCGATCCAGGGCGTCGGCGGCGCGCTCCTGAACCCGCTCTCGCTCTCGATCATCGTGGCGGCGTTCCCGCGCAAGCAGCTTCCCCAGGCCATCGGCATCTGGGCCGGCATCTCGGGCCTCGGCCTCGCCATCGGCCCGCTCCTCGGCGGGTTCCTGGTCGAGCACTTCTCGTGGTCGGCCGTCTTCTGGGTGAACGTCCCCGTCGGCATCGTCGCGGCCGCCGCGACCGTGTGGGCCGTGGTCGAGTCACGCGACACGACGACCCACAGCCTCGACATCGTCGGCACGGTGCTCATCACCGCCGGCCTCGGCGCGCTCACCTGGGGGCTCATCAAGACCGCCAGCCACGCCTGGCTCAGCCCGTACACGCTCGGCTTCCTCGGCGGAGCCGCCGTGCTCATCGCGCTGTTCGTGCTCTGGGAGAGCCGCCATCCCGACCCGATGGTGCCGCTCGACTTCTTCAAGTCGCCGGCGTTCACGTCGTCGAGCATCATCGTCACGCTGATCGGCGTCGGGCTCTTCGGCGTCATCTACTTCCTGACGCTCTACTTCCAGAACGTCGAGGGCTACTCGCCGATCGAGGCGGGCGTGCGCACGCTGCCGACGACGATGATGATCCTGTTCGTCGCCCCGATCGCCGGCAAGCTGGGGCCGAGGATCGGGCCACGGGCGCTCATGACGTTCGGCATGCTGACCGCGACGGTCGGCCTCGTCGGGCTCTCGTTCATCGACGTCGGCACGAGCTACAACGCGATCTGGCCGTTTCAGATGCTGCTCGGCATCGGCCTCGCCTCGACGATGCCCGCGAGCGCGGCGACCGCGATGGGCGCGGTCGACCATGCCAAGGCCGGCGTCGCCTCGGGTGTGATCAACGCGTCGCGCCAGGTGGGCGGCGCGCTCGGGATCGCGGTCCTGGGTGGGATCGGCGCGACCCTGGCGGCGAACGCCTGGTCGGACAAGATCGCGAACCTCCCGCCGGCGCGACACGCGCTGGCCGAGAAGCTGACGCCGCTCGTGCAGGGCGGCCGCGGCAACGTGATCGAGCGGCTGACCGGGAGCGAGCGCGCAGGGGCCGAAGCCCTCGACGCGTTCATGAGCGGCGTGCACGCGGCGCTGCTCACGGCCGGCGCCCTGACGTTCCTGGCGGCGATCGTGGCGTTCGTCGGGTTGCGGAACGTGCGCGTCCGCCCGTCAGAGGAGTCGCCGCGAGATCCGGCCGCGACCGCGATGGTCGAGGCCTGAACGAACCACCGGGGCCAGACCCCATCGCCCGCGGGCGATGGGGTCTGGCCCCTCGGGTCCCAGTCGTTCAATGCCCGGGCGGGGGGCCGGGAGGGCCGAGGATCTCGAAGCCGTTTCGCTTTGCGATCGGAGCGAGCCGCGCCATGTCCGGGTGGCCTTCGGCCGGCGGCGGCAGGACGCGTTCCGGGGCCGGCTCGCCGACCTCGCGCTGGAATCCTTCGAACTGCATCGGCGCGAAGCCGACCAGAGCTTTCGCTCCGCCCGCTTCTGCGTAGAACGTGTGCGGGACGCCCTTCGGGCCGAAGGCGAACGAACCGGCTGTCAGCGACATTCGCGTGTCGCCGACCCAGAAGGTCATCTCGCCCTCGAGGACATAGAACCACTCGTCCTCTTCGGGGTGCACGTGCCAGGGCGAGCCGACGCCGGCGGGGATGAGGATCTCGAGCATGCCGTACTGCCCGGCCGTGTCGTCACGGCCGATCTTGACCGTCTGGAGCATCCCCAGCAGCCAGAACGCCTCGCCTTCGTCGCTCGCAAGCGCATATCCGGCCTGTGCGCGCTCCGCAGGAACGATCGCCATTTCTCACTCCTCCGCGTCCGTTGATATGATCCGCAACAGTCCATGAATCAACAGTTGCAGAGCGGACGATCGCATATGGAACAATCTCTGTCAAGCCCCACGCCCGAGCGACTCCGCTGCTGGCGGCTCTTCTTCGAGAGCTCGCTGGCGCTGATCGACATGCTCGATAGCGAGCTCCAGGAGGCGGTGGGCATCCCGCAGCGCTGGTACGACGTCCTCGTCCAGCTCGAGGAGGCGCCGGACGGCCTCCCCATGAACGAGCTGGCCGAGAGGATCCTCTACAGCAAGAGCGGCTTCACCCGGGTCGTCGACCGCATGGAGGAGGCTGGGCTCGTCCGCCGCGTCCGCCCCGAGCACGACCGGCGCTCGATCCTCGTCCTCCTCACCGAGGAAGGCACCAAAACGATGGAGCGCGCCCGCCTCCACCACCGAGACGGCATCGACCGGCACTTCTCCCGGCACCTGACCGACGCGGAGGTCAGAGCCCTCACGAAGGCTCTCGAGAAGGTCAGCAGACACGCCCGTCCACTCCGCCCCGGCCGCATCAGCGGCTAGGCCCTACGACACCGACCAGCTGCCCCGGCTCAGGAAGAAGCTGTGGCCGGCGGTGCTCGAGCACTGAAGGCCCGACGTGCTGGACAGGCACGAGAGGCCGCCTCCGCCCCAGGTCGACCCGTAGTCGAGCACCGGGGCCGAGTCGTCGTAGATCGTGTCGCTCGCGCAGCTCGGCTTCGCCTTGCCGGTCGCTGCGAGGACCGCGCCGGTCCAATCGCCCGCGCAGGCCTTGGCGGGCGGCGGCTTGAGACCGCTTCGGATGTCGCACCGCAGCGTCGTTCCCAGGAGCGCGCAGCCGATGTTCCCCGACGGCATCTTGAACGTGGTCGTCGTCACGATCGGATAGCCCAGCGCCTTGCACGCCACGAGCGTCTGATCGTCGAGCGGGAGCGACGTGCACCCGATGTCGGTGCCGGTGTTGAAGATGTTCCAGTGCGTCCCGTCCCACGCCAGGAACACCTGGGCCGAGTCGTAGCAGTCCGCCACGCCCTCCTGGCACACGGTCCGGTCGGGGACCGCGATGACGAACGCGTAGTCGTTCTGGCACCGCACCACCTTGACCTTGACGATGGTGTACTTCTCGGCCGACCCGTCCATCTTGGCCTTGAGCACGGGCAGCAGGTCGCTCGCGGCGCACGGTGCGGCCGATCCGGTGCCGCCGGTCGATCCACCCGTGGCGGTCGCGGTCTCGGTGACCGTCGTCGTGACCGTGACGCCGCTCGAGCCCGAGCCGCCGCTCCCGCCGCACGCGGTTGCGGCAGCAGCCGTGAGGAGCATCGCGATCGCACACCGCCCGGCGAGTGAGATCCGCATCTGCAGGGAGTATCGGCCACCCGGCGGTCAGACTTCAGCGAGCAGGCTGTGCTCTGCGCCCTCGACGAGCAGCTCGATGATCTCGTCCGGAGCGAGGCCCCGGCCCGTCGCGAGCAGGTCGTACGCGTCGAAGCTCGCGAAGATCCAGAAGATGTGGGCGGCCCGCGTCGCCGTGAGGCCGGGTCGCAGGAGCTTCTGCGCGCGGAGCCGGCGTGCGAGCGTGGCCATCCCGGCGGCGCGTCGCTCCTCCGCGCTGGCGATGGCGCGTCCGACGCCGTCGGGATCGAGCTTGGCCATCGAGCTCAGGACGCGGAAGACGTCGTGGTGGGCCGCGTACATCCGGACGCCGCCCTCCAGGCCGCCGCGCAGCGAGGCGCGCGCATCCGGGTCGGCGACCGCTTCGACGATCCGCTCGTGCCCCGCGCCGCGCAGCAGGCGATCCGTGAGCGCGTCGAAGAGGCCGCTGCGCGACCCGAAGTCGAGGTAGATCGTCGATCGGGCGACGCCCGCGCGGTTGGCGATCTCGTCGACGCTGATCGGGGCGGAGGGCGCCTCGCGGAGGCGGTCGTAGAGCGCGTCGAGGATCCGGTCGCGGGTCTGCTCGGCCGCCTGCGCGCGCAGGCGCTGCTGGTACGGGCGCTTGCTCATGCGGGGATCCTACAGCTTTCATTTGACAGACTGTCTTATGAACGACATACTGTCCGCTCAAAGTCAGACTGTCCGATGAATCTGAGGTGACGAAGGTGAAATCAGAAGATGTTCCCGTCTTGATCGTGGGCGCCGGCCCTGCCGGCCTGATGGCAGCTGCCGCCCTGGCCCAGCACGGCGTCGAGTCGCTGGTGGTCGATCGACGCGCGACACGCTCGCGCCACCCGCGCGCGACGACCGTGACGACGCGGTCGATGGAGCTCATCCGCTCGCTCGGGCTGGAAGAGGCCGTGCTCGCGGGCGGCGTCGAGGTCGACTGGCTCATGTGGCGGTGCGAGACGATGGCCCAGGCCGCCGACGGTGTGGGGATCGAGGTCGGCCTGCCGACCCGCGCCCAGGCCGCGGTGATCAGCCCGACCGCCCCGGCCTGCGTCCCGCAGGACCACCTCGAGGGGTGCTGCTCGCCCACCTCGGCGAGGGCGGCACCACGCGGGTCGAGTACGCGACCGCGCTGGCCGGCCTCGAGTGCCGGCCGGACGGCGTCCGTGCCGTGCTCCGGAGCGCGAACGGCGACGAACGTGAGGTCTCGGCCGCCTATCTCGTCGGCGCAGACGGTGCGCGCAGCACGGTCCGGGCGGAGCTCGGGATCGCCATGCGCGGATCCGACGACGTGCTCTCGGGCATCACGTCACGGATCCGGGCGCCGCTCTGGGAGGCGCTCGGCGATCTCCGGTACGGCATCTACGCCGTCAACCACGCCGAGGCGGAGGGTCTGTTCCTGCCCGCCGGCCCCGGCGACGCCTGGGGCTACGGGTACCTCCTCGACCCGTCGGTGCGGGACCCGGAGCTTCCGAGCCACGACCGGCTGGCCGACCGCATCAGGCTCGCCGCCGGCATTCCCGACCTGCCGGTCGTGATCGAGCGGCTCGGCTCGTTCTCGTCGGCGGCACAGCTCGCCGACCGCTTCCGACGCGACCAGGTCTTCCTGGTCGGCGACGCGGCGCACCGCGTCACGCCGCGGGGCGGCACCGGGATGAACACCGCCGTGCACGACGGCTACGACATCGGGTGGAAGCTCGCGTGGGTGATGAACGGCTGGGCGAGCCCTGCGCTCCTTGACTCGTACGAGCGCGAGCGGCGCCCGGTCGCCGCGCACAACGTCGCCCGCTCCGCCGATCCCGACGGGACGGTCCGCGCCGCGGAGGAGGAGCTCCGCGTCGACCTGGGCGGCCGGATCGCGCACCATCGCGTGACGACGCCCGGCGGCCGCGTGTCGACCCTCGACCTGCTCGGCCCCGGGCTGACGCTCCTCACGGGACCGGCCGGCGAGTGGCGCTCGGCCGTGCAGGCGGTGTCATCCCCGCCGCCGGTCGCGGTGCACGGCCTCGACGAGATCACCGCCCGCGCCATGGGCATCGGAAACGGCGGCGCCCTGCTCGTTCGCCCCGACGGGATTCCGGCGGCGTGGTGGCCGGGCGCCGGCGCGAGCCAGCGGGCAGCGCTCGATGCGGCGATCGCCGATCTCTGCTGGCCCGGGGCCGCCGCGACGGCCTCGCACGCGGCCTAGAGGACCGGTGTCGCCGGTGGCTCCCCGTCGGGAGCCACCGGCCTCGCCGGCGTGGTTACGCCAGCACCTTGTACCGGGTCAGCATTCCGGCCCGGATGTGGTCGTTGACGTGGCAGTGGAAGAGCCAGATCCCCGCGTCGTCGGGCACCATGTCGGCGACGACCATCGTCGCCGGGAGCAGGCTCACGACATCCATCCGCATCCCGTTCACCGTCACCGTGTTGCCGTGCCAGTGAGGCGTGTGGAGGTCGACCTCGGTGCCCATGCTCATCACGTACCAGCGCACGTGCTCGCCGCGGTGCATGGTGATCATGGGCTGGTTCCCGAACACGTAGCCGTTGATCGAGTGCATCAGGTTCGACTCCTGGAAGTCCTCGTCGTCAGGATCCGGGGCCGGCGGCTCTGCGAACCGCTTGATGTTTGCGTCGAGGAACGGGCTCTGGTTCTCGTTCATCACCGAGAACAGCGCGAAGATCTCGCGATCGACATCCTTCGGGCTGCCGTCCGGGCGGGCCATGCCCCGGCGCGTGATCTCCATCGGCCCCATCAGGCCGGCGTAGGTGTCGGACACCTCGTCGGTGTGCGAGTGGTACATCCACATCACCGAGCTGCCGTCGTCGGGGCCGGGGCCCGCGCGCGGAGGAACCTCCCAGACGTAGGTGTGCGTGCCGCCGGTCGGCACGGCGTCGTCGGCCTTCTTCGCGCCGTGGGTGCCGTCGTTGTACGGGGCGCCCTCGCTGCTCTTGGCGTAGAAGACGCCGTGCGGGTGAACGCTCGCCGGGAACGGGCAGGTGTTGCGGAAGACGACCTTGATCGTGTCGCCGACCTCGGCGCGGATGACCGGGCCCAGGAGGCCCAGATAGCGATCCTCAGCGGCCCGCGCCTTCAGGTGCGCGAACGTCCCGTCGGTGTAGCCGCGGTAGAGGCACTTCTCGTAGGTCGAGCCGATCCGGCCCGGGCCGGTCTTCACGTAGGTGTCGGCGACGTCGTCGAACGGCTTGCCGGTGATCTCGTTCATGCCGGCCGGCGCGTAGTTCCAGTCGACCTGGTCCGCGCTGATGTAGTAGGTGCGGGTGGTGCCGTCGCTCTGGAAGGCGCCGCCGGACACGTCCTGCCAGTAGCTCGTGCCCTGCATCGCGCCCATGTCCATGCCGGCCATCGTGTGCTTGGACGAGCCTGCGTACACCGGACCGGGCGCGCCCCCGCCCGTCGCCACGGCGAACGCCGCGAAGACGGCGACGGCCGCGATCCCGATGCCCGGCAAGGCGCGCCATAGCGGCGCCAGTCGGGTATGTCTCATGAACCTTTCCCCCTCGGATCGGTTTGCGGATCGGAACCCGCTCGGCCCGACCCGCTACGAGGGGTCAGGCAGAGGCGGAGGCGATCCGCGGCGGCGCGCGGCCGGAGTGGGCCCAGCGGTGCGCCGTGGTCCGAGGCTGAGCTCGGTACTCGCGGCCGAGCCTGTGCGGGCCTCGTGCCGCCATGGGCCGTCCGTTGCCGGCGGCCGATGAGCTGCGCGAACGCCGTCGGCCAAGCGGACCAGCGCCCGTGCGATCGCATAGCCGGCGAGGGCGAACGGGATCTGGAGAAGGAGGCCTGGGAGGAACGTCGGCTGCAGCACCGTCCCGAACGGTGCCGCGCCGGTGTGAAGCAGCGTCTCGAGGTGCTCCTGGACGACGAAGGCCGCCGGCGCGAGGAGCGCGAAGGGCAACCGTGCTGCCGCGGTGCGGTGAGTCGACCATGCCCCTGCGGCTCTGCCCGCAAGTCCGAGGGCGACTGACACCGCCGCCAGGCTGGCGAGCAGAGTCAGCAGATCGACGTGGCCGGCAGCGCCGAGGAAGAACCGGCCGGTGTCACCGTCGGCCGGGCCAAGGAGCGCGTTCGCCAGGGCGTGCGCGGACTCGCAGCCGATGATCGCGATCGGCAGGGTGACCAGCCACGCAAGGCGTTCGTTCCGCACGCTCCACAAGTGTAGAACGCGTCAACCTCGGAGGGCAATGGGGTTCTCCAAGTACGATCGACGCGTCGTGCGGGTGCTCGACCACGTCCAGGTGATGATGCCGGAGGGCGGCGAGGACGACGCGCGGCGGTTCTACGCCGGGATCCTCGGGCTGACCGAGGTCGAGAAGCCCGAGCCGATGCGGGCGAACGGCGGCGTCTGGTTCGCCGAGGGGATCCACGTATCGGGCGAGGCGGGGTTCTCGCCTCCTCCCCGGGCACACCCGGCGCTCCGCGTCGACGACATCGACTCGCTGGCCGAGACGCTCGCCGCCGCCGGCTGCGATGTCAGCTGGGACGAGCGCTGGCCGGGGGTGCGGCGGTTCTACACGCGCGACCCGTTCGGGAACCGCGTGGAGGCACTGTCAGGCAGGGATCTCGAGGGGAGCGACCATCCGTAGGCCGCCTGCCTCATCCCGCCGGCATGTCGTGGATGCCCGCGTACACGCGGAGCTCCATGCCTTCGGCGCCGATCATCCCCTCCGCGATGCAGACGACGTCGTTCAGCCACCGGTGGCTTTCGTGATCCGACTCGAACCAGCCGACCAGGTTCTGCCGTCCCAACCCGTCATCTCCGAAGATCGTCCGCCCGCGAAGCTCGAACAGGATCGCCGCCCCGTCAGCGGTCGTGATCAGGCCGCGCGCGTTCGGCAGCATCTGGCCGTCGCTCCGACGCCGCGGGTAGTTCGACCAGACGACGTCGCCCTCGATGCGGCCCGTCGCGGTCCCGCGGCCCTCGCCATAGCCGATGCCTTCATCGCCGCCGTACGCGCTCACGATTGCGTATCCGGGCGCCGCGATGCGCGCATCCTCCTCGTAGCTCAGACGGAACACGGACACCGGCTCAAGGCGCACGCGGCCGATGATAGACGGCTGCGTCCACACGCTCTCAGCGCGGAGGGAATTCGAACGCACGGTGAGGTACGCCGATTGTGTATTTGCTCATGGCCACCAACCGTTCGGAAACAGGCTTGAGGTGCCGGGGCCGCCGGCTACTTCGTAACCGATGTGAGCGATCGGCGGGCGAACGTCTCCGCTCCACGCGGGTTGATCTGGGCGCCGTCGCGGGTATGCACGCCTGACCCGCCATGTCCCAGCCGGTCCTGTACACGGCCAGACTTCTGCTCGTCCCGCTCGCAGATCGCCACCTCGATCTCGAAGTTGAGCTCGACTCCGACCCCGAGGTGATGCGGTATCGCTCGGGACATGCCCAAACCCCGGACGAGGTGGTCGAGAGCCACGCAAGGCGGATGGCTCTCAGCCGCAAGGTTCCGGGTCTCGGCTTCTGGATGGCGTTCGGGACGCAGGATGGGGTGCGCGGCTCGACCCCGCCGTCGACCGAGCAGGCCGGCGACTTCATCGGGCTCATGATGCTCCCTCCCGCCCACGGCCCCGACCAGCCCGACGATCCAAGCGTCGCCGATCTGGGCTACCGGATCATGCGCCGGTACTGGCGCCAGGGCCTTGCAACGGAGGCCTCGCATGCCCTCCTTCGGCATGCGTTTGCGACGGTGGGCGTGCGGCGCGTCATCGCACAGACGATGGCCGTCAACGCCGCATCTCGCGGCGTTATGGCATCGGCGGGCCTGTCGTACGTCCGCACCTACTTCCCGGACTTCGACGAGCCGCTCGCCGGCGCCGAGCAGGGTGAGGTGGAGTACGCGCTCACGCTGGCCGAGTGGCAGAGCCGGGCACAGAGCCAGTCGTATACTCGCGCGCGTGCGTCGACCCGAAGGGCAGGTGGTGCCTGAAGCCGATGGTCCAGTTGACCCGAAACGACGACCCGAGGGGGGCACGATGGGATTCGTGAAGGCACGAACGGCGGTACTGGCGGCGACGGCAACCGTCGCCGTCGCAGCGGTCGCGTTCGGCGCCGGCGGCGGTGGGACAGGGGTTTCGCCGACGCCGTTTGGGACGCCGAACCCGGCAAACCCGAACCCGTCCAGGCACATCGCCGCCGTGCGCGGTGACCGGATGTGGGACTGGACGCAGCAGACCCGCTCCGAGGTGGTCGCGCGCCACGGGATGGTCGCGACCAGCCAGCCGCTCGCCGCGCAGGCGGGCCTCCAGACGCTTCGCGACGGCGGAAACGCGGTCGACGCCGCGGTCGCCACCGCGGCGATGCTCGGTCTGACCGAGCCGGAGAGCGCCGGAATCGGCGGCGACATGGAGGCGATCGTCTACTCGGCGAAGACCCACCAGCTCTACGGGCTGAACGCCGCCGGCTGGGCTCCCGCCTCACATACGGTCGCCTTCTACCACAGGCGTGGCCTGAAGGAGGTGCCGTTCTACGGCGTGTACAGCGCCACTGTCCCCGGCGCCGTGGACGGCTGGAGCCGGCTGCTGCACCGCTTCGGGCGCATGTCGCTCGGGCAGGTGCTTCAGCCGTCGATCGAGGCCGCCCGGCAGGGCTTCGGCCTGACGGAGCGGATCCGCGGGGACTGGGAGAGCTACGACCACTTCTACGTCGACATGCTCCAGAAGGACCCTGAGTCGCGCAAGGTGTTCCTCCGCAACGGGCATGTGCCGGCGCTCTACAGCAACTTCCGAAACCCGGATCTGGCCCGGGCCTATGAGCTTCTGGCGAAGGATGGGCCCGACGCGTTCTATCGCGGGCCGATCGGGCGCGCGATCGTCCGCCGGATGAATGCCCGCGGAGCGGCGTGGCGGATGAGCGACCTCTCGTCGTTCAAGTCCCAGTGGGTGAAGCCGATCTCGACCACCTACAAGGGCTACGACGTCTTCCAGATGCCGCCGCAGACGCAGGGGTTCGCGACGCTCGAGATGCTGAACATCCTCGAGCAGTGCGGCCCCCGCCTTGGCTACAACCTGCACGCGCTCGGGCCGCGCTCACCCGAGTTCTGGAGCATCCTCGTGCAGGCCAAGCGGCTCGCCTACACGGATCTCGAGCGATACAACGGCGACCCGCGGTTCGTGAAGATCCCGCTCGACCGGCTGATCTCGAAGCGCTACGCGGCGTCGCTCTGCGGACACATCAGCCTCGGCCACGTCGCCGCGGAGCCGGCGGCGTCCGCGACGCCCAGCGTCTCGGTCGGCCGTGAGCGCGGCGACACCGTCTACCTGACGACGGCTGACCGCTGGGGCAACATGGTGTCGTTCATCTACTCGATCTACGACTACTTCGGAGCGAACGTCTCGATCCCGGGGTACGGGTTCCCGATGAACGACCGCGGGTCGTTCTTCAATCTCGACCCGTCCTCGCCTGACGTGATCGCACCGCACAAGCGGCCGTTCCTGACCATCATCCCGGCGTTCGTCATGAAGGACGGGCAGCCGCTCCTGTCGTTCGGCAACATGGGCGGCGACGAGCAGGCTCAGGCGCAGGCGACCGAGATCGTCAACATGGTCGATCTCGGCATGAACGTGCAGGCGGCGGGCGACGCAGCCCGTTTCCACCACAGCCAGGACGCCGACCGTGTCGACCTGGAGTCGCAGCTCTACGCGCTCGTCGGGCCCCAGCTTCGGGCGCTTGGCTTCAAGGTGCGCGATGTGCCCGGAAACGACGACGTGTTCGGTGGCTACCAGGCCATCTTCTTCCAGCGGATGCTCGGGCTGGAGCCGCCCGCTGAGTGGCAGACGGCGGGCGATCCGCCGGTGAACGGCGTCTACCGGGCCGGCTCGGACTTCCGAAAGGACGGCCAGGCCGTCGGCTGGTGACGCGCAAGGGGGTGGGCTGGGCCACCGGCCCACCCCCACCTGCAATCGAGTTGCGATACTGACCGCATGACGGACGCTCGCTACGTCATCCGCGGCGGCGAGGCCGGGTACGAGCGCCTCCAGGTGCTCGCGCGCACCGTCGCTCCCAGCACCGAGGCGCTCTTCGATCGCGTCGGCCTGCGCGACGGCATGCGCTGCTGCGATCTGGGCTGCGGGCCCGGCGTCGTCTCGTTCACGCTCGCCGAGCGCGTGGCGCCGTCCGGAGAGGTCGTCGGGGTCGACATGGACGAGGTGAAGCTCGACCTCGCCCGCCGGGAGGCGGCCGAGCGCGGCATCACCAACATCACGTTCCGCGCGGGCGACGTCACCGCGTGGGACGAGCCCGGCGCCTACGACGTCGTCTACGCCCGATTCCTGCTCCAGCACCTGAAGCATCCTCGTGAGCTTCTCGCGCGAATGTGGGCCGGCGTGCGACCCGGCGGCGTCTTGATCGTCGAGGACTCTGATTTCTCGCTCGCGTTCTGCGAGCCGCCCCGGCCCGAGTTCGACTTCTTCATCGACGCATACAGCGAGACGCTGCGGCGCCGCGACGGGGATCCGATCATCGGCCGAAGGCTGTACCGCTACGCGACCGAGGTCGGGGTGCGGGAGCCCCAGCTCAGCATGGCCCAGCACGTCGAGGCCGCGGGCGAGGGCAAGACCATGATGTGGCGGACGCTCGACGCCACCGCCGACTCGATGGTCGCCGAGGGCGTCGCGACCCGGGAGCAAATCGCCGAAGCGAGCGAGGTGCTGGCCGCAGCCACGGCGGATGCCGACACGATCATCGGCGGGCCCGCGACGTTCCAGATCTGGGCCCACAGGCCGTCGTAGCCCCAAATCCGACCTCGATGTGCTCCGCATTGGGATCGAAGCAATCGCCAATGAGCGATCGGCAGTATACCGTGCATGCAATACCTCGCATGCTTTCTCCTCGGGCACATGCCGGTTTCGGTGATGTACGGCCGGTTCCCCACGGCGACCCGCATCCAGTGCGCTCGCTGTGGTCGAACGCGCGGCCAGGACATGCGCGGCAATGAGGTCTGGGACCGATGACGCTCGAGCTGCAGCGTGGAGCGCGAGCCCTGGCGAGCCGTGTACGACGATCCCCGGTGGTCGATGACGCTGCGCGAGGCGAGGATCCGCGACGGCGACCAGTGCCGCGCGCTGCTCAGGAACGGCGTTCGCTGCCCGGAGGTCTCCGGCCTCGAAGGCCACCACACGATCCCGCTTCGGGAGCTCTGGGCGCGAGGCGAACGGGCCCGCGCGTTCGACTCGCGGATCGTGATCATGCTCTGCACGGCGCACCACCACCAGGCGGAAGCCGCGGGTCGATAGGAGCTCCATGCCTCCCTCCCCGCAGACGCACGACGCGGACGACGACGCCGAGAACGTCACGCCGCTGTCCTACGAGAGCATCACCACCACTCCACGCTGGCGGATCGACAACCTGCTCGACGCGGGCTTCACGCCGGAGCACGTGCAGCGGATCCTCGCGGAGGAGCTCGACTGGCGGCTGGCGCTGACGCTCGTCGGAAGCGGCTGCGCTCACGACACCGCGCTGCGGATCGCCTAGATCGTTGACACCGGCGCGCGCCGGGGCGTATCCTCGCGCCGTTCGACAGGGCGGGCCGGGCAGATCGACGGAGGTGGAGCAATGCGCGCATCCAAGACGTTCAGGCGTGCGGGCGGTCGCCGGTGGGCGGCGCTCGCGGCGGCACTCGCCGCGATGCTCACCGTGGCGGCGCCGGCCGGCGCGGCGACCTACCGGGTGGTCGACCTGGGGACGCTCGGAGGGGCGTCGAGCGCCGCAAACGACCTGAACAACGCGGGCGCCGTGGTGGGCTGGGCGCTCACCGCTTCGGGGAAGATGCACGCGGTCGTGTGGCGAAACGGCCACAAGACCGACATCGGGACGCTCGGCGGCCCGACCAGCATGGCCACCGGGATCAGCAACAACTTCGCCGTCGTCGGCACCGCGAGCGTCGCCGCCGGAGGGGTGCAGCACGGGTTCCTGTGGCGGGCCAACCAGGGCGCGATGCACAACCTCGGGATCCCGCTTCCGGTGCGGATCGGCGACACCGGGGCGATCATCGGGAACGCCACGACGGCCGCCGGCGAGTCGGTCGCCGCCTACCGCAAGCCAGCACGGCTGGGTGCGGCTCCCGCTGCGCGGGTTCGACGGCAGCCACGGCGAGGACGTGAACGACGCCGGCACCGCCGTCGGAACGCTCTTCGACGATCCTCACGGATCGGCGCCGTTCGTCTACGCGAACGGTGTCCTGACCATCCTGCCGTCCGTGCCGACCGCGTCCGAGACGTCGGCCGATGCGATCAACGACGCCGGCCAGATCGCCGGTCAGACGTTCGATCCGCTCGGGATCGTGCTCTGGGACGGGGTGAGCTGGCAGCCGGTCGCGACACCGGCGCTCGTCGAGCCCGAGATCCACGACATGAACGACTGCGGCCAGATCGTCGGGGCGCACCATCCCGAGGTGTTCTTCAAGCCGCACGCGTTCCTCATCGCGGGCGGGGTGGGCGTCGACCTGAACTCGCAGATCCAGGCCGGCTCCGGCTGGCGGCTCGGCACGGCCACCGCGATCAACGACGCGGGCGAGATCGCCGGCGTCGGACACCACAACGGCCGGCAGCACGCCTTCCTGCTGGTGCCGACGGCCTCCGGGGCGGGCTGTCCCTAGGCCGCCGGGGCGTCAGGGGCAATCGCTCCCGGCCTCGATGGAAGGAATCCCGGCCGCCGGCCGTCTACTGACTGATGCCCTGGCTCCCGGTTCAGGAGGCGCCCTTCCGCGTTGACACTTGCCCAGCGTGGGGCGTATCCTCGTGCCGGCTTCGGCGTCGAGGCACCCTCGAAGCGCTCTGCGCGCTTCACGCCACCGGGAGCGCCGAGGCCGATGCACTCCAGGGTCTCGAGCGCGCCGGAAGGAGGTCGCGATGACTGATCATCGACATGAGTCGTCCGACCCGACCGGTCCCGGCGCCTCGGCGAGCATCGGCCACATGCCCCGCGTGGGCTCGGACTTCGCCTCGTATCGCATCCAGGGAGTGCTCGGGCGCGGCGGCATGAGCGTCGTCTTCCGGGCCGACAACATGCGCCTCGGGAACGAGGTCGCGCTCAAGGTGCTGAGCGCCGAGCTCTCGGAGAACGACGCCTTTCGCGAGCGGTTCGTGCGCGAGTCGCGTCTCGCGGCGTCGATCAACCACCCGAACATCATCCCGATCTACGACGCGGGCGAGGAGGACGGCCTCCTCTACATCGCGATGCGATACGTCGCCGGCGCCGACCTGAAGACGCTGATCCGGCAGGAGGGCCCGCTGTCGCTGCGACGGACGGCCGACATCATCTCGCAGGTCGCGCGCGGGTTGAGCGTCGCGCACCAGCGCGGCCTCATCCACCGCGACATCAAGCCCGCCAACATCCTCACCGAGCGGGCCGGAGCCGACGGCGAGACGGTCGACCACGCATATCTGGCCGACTTCGGGCTCATGAAGCACCAGGTCTCGCGCTCGGGCCTGACCGACACCGGGCAGTTCCTCGGCACCGTCGACTACGTGGCCCCGGAGCAGGTGGAGGGGCGCCAGACCGACCAGCGCTCCGACGTGTACTCGCTCGGGTGCGTGCTCTACGAGTGCCTGACGGGCTCGGTGCCCTACCCGCGCGACAGCGACGTGGCCGTGCTCTTCGCCCACGTCCAGGACACCGTCCCGCGGATCACCGACCTGCGGCCGGACCTCACGTCGGCGATCGACGAGATCGGCGCGCGTGCCATGGCCAAGCGGCCCGAGCATCGCTACGCCAACGCCACCGACATCTCGCGCGACCTCACCGAGGCGGTCGGCGCCTTCCGCTACTCGCACGACCGGCCGTCGCGGGCGATCACCGACCCGACTCCCCGCGAGGCATCGAGCTACGGCGCGACGCCAGAGGTCGTGCCGGTGCCCGAGCGCCCGGCGGCCCAGGAGCCGCCCGCCCCGCCGCCGGGAGACTCGGGCCGTGGCCCGGGCGGCCCGGCGAAGCCGCCGCGCGGCCGCCCGTCGGTGCTCGTGATCGCGCTCGGCGTCGCCCTGGCCGCTGCACTCGCCGTGATCGCGTTCCAGCTCACGAGCGGGGGAGACTCGGGGCCGAGCGCAAGCCCCGGGACGACCGCCTCGCCAGGCGGGACGACCGCACCGCCCACCGGCGGCACGGGCACGACAACGCCGACCGGTCCCGTCCAGGCGAGCGATCTCAGGCTCGCGATGCCGAAGAACCTGCTGACCCAGTGCACGAACGTCCCACCGGCGGGCCAGGCGCTCGCGTCGCTCAGCTGCTCGGCGCCCTCGAACTCCGCGATCACGTACGACGTCTCGATGTACCCGGACACCGCCGCCGTGCAGGCCGTCTTCAAGACCCTGCTCGCGTCACAGGGGATCCAGACCAACACGAACGGCTGCACCAAGCGCAACTGGAACGGCGAGCGGGCGTGGACGCATCCGACCGGGTCGCTGGGCGGCCACGTCGCGTGCTATCTCGACGCCAACGGCGACTCCGTGATCATGTGGACTCACATGAGCAAGAACGACAAGGCCGCGCCGCCGCAGCCCGACCATCGCGACATCCTCGGCATCGCGCGCCAGCACACGCAGCTCCCCGGCGAGCTCCTGACGTTCTGGAAGTTCTGGAGCGGCGCGAGCGGCACCGACAGCATCATCGGCAAGTTCTCGAGCTAGCCGTCTAGCCGGTCGTCGGGGCCCGCCCGGCCATCCGCAGCATCTGGCCGAACATGGCCGCCGACTGCGGCCTCTGGGCGGGGTCGGCGGAGAGCGCCGTGCCGATCGCCCAGTCCAGGTCGTCCGACACGCTGTCGGTCCGCGCCAGGCACGCCTGGGCGATCGCGGCGAGCTCGTAGATGTCGCTGAGGGGCGTGGCGTCGGCGCCGGCCTGCACCTCGGGTGCGCCGCTCCGCTCCGAGCTCGTCGCGACCGGGACGAGGAGCGCCCGCCCGTCGCCGTCGAACAGGATCGAGGCTGTTCGCACCCCGCCGTGGACGACGCCCGCGCGGTGAAGCGCATCGAGCCCGCGCGCGACGCGCACGACGATGCGCGCGGTCTCGTCCGCGGTTGGCGCCCGGCCTCCCGCGAGCCGATCGGCCAGCGAACCGCCGTCGCACCATTTGAGGACGAGGTACCGCCACCCGTCCGCCTGGTCGGCGCGGAGCCCGGGCACGAGGCTGCGGTCGTCGACGCGGGCCGCCCGTGCAGCCGCCTCGCGAAGCCGGTCCCAGTCCTCGCCGCCGTCGCCGTCCGAGCGCCCGACCAGCCTGAGGGCGACCGGCTCGTCATCGGCCGTGAGGGCGCGGGCGACGGCGCCGGGGGTCTGGGCCACCCCCTCGAGCGTGTACGGGCCGATGCGGGTGCGCGTCGCCGCGGGCCGTTCGTCGAGGTGGGCCACGTCGCGCGCTGGGGCCGGCCCGGCGTCGTCGGCGCTGTCGCCGAGCCGGCGCCTCAGCCGCTCGGCCGCCTGTGGATCGTCCATCCGCTCGGCGACGCGGAGGGCCCGCCGCCAGAGCCGTACGGCCTCGTCGCGCTGCCCCCAGCCGTCGGCGCGCTCGGCCGAGCGGTCGAGATACTCGAGCGCCTTCGAGAGGTTCCCGCTCTGGGCGTGGTAGTGGGCGAGCATCTCCATCCGCTCGTCGAGCGCGTCGGCGAAGAGCTCCTCGAACACCTCGGCCACCCGCGCGCACAGGGCGGCGCGGCGAGCCTGTGTGAGGGTGCTGCGAGCCGCCTCCTGGAGCAGTCCGTGGCGGAAGCTGTACTCGAGCTCCGGGTAGCGGCGCACCTCACGGACGACTCCCGACCGGAGCAGTCCCGGCAGGCCGGCCTCGAACCGCTCGCTGCCGGCGACTCGTTCCAGCACCCGCGCCGGGAACTCGCGGCCGATGACGGCGGCGGTCTGGCCGAGCACGCGCGCCTCCGGATCGAGCCGGTCCATGCGGGCGACCAGCAGGGCGTCGAGCGACGCCGGGAGCCCCGGGGTCATGCCCACCGTGACCGTCCAGGCACGCGGGCGGATCTCGTCGGCCTCCAGTGCGTAGGCCATCTCCTCGAGGTAGAGCGGATTTCCCTCGGCGCGCGCGACGAGCTCCTCGCGCGTGCTCGGGTCGAGCAGGCCCGATGCGGTGATGTCGAGCAGCTGCCCGGCCGCCTCGTCGGAGATCGGATCGAGTGCGAGCTCCTCGAACCGGTGGGCGAAGTTCGTCATCGCGTGGGCGCGGAAGCGCCACGCCGGCGTGTCGCGCTCCGGCCGCGAGCTCATGACGACCATCACCGGCGCCCGGTCCATCAGCTCGAGCAGGTCCTCGAGCATCTGGCACGTTGCGACGTCCGCCTCGTGCAGGCCCTCGATGGCGACGACGACCGGGGCGCGGCGCGCGAGGCGGAGCGTCCAGTCGCAGAACGCCGCGCGCGTCCCCGCGGCCAGGTCCTCGGTGTCGCCGTCGCGGAGGAGGTCGCGATGGTCGGGCTCGGGCTGCACCGACAGCAGGTGGCCGATGTACATCAGCGCGTCGTCGGCGTCGTCGTCGTACAGGGCGGGCAGGCGCGCCCGCAGCCGGGTGCGCACGACGATCTCGCGCTCGGTGTGGTCGATCCCGAGCCACGCGCGGATCATCTCGACGAACGGCTGGTAGAGGCCCACGGCGCCGTACGAGCGGCAGTCGCCCTCCAGCCACGTCACGTCGGGGCCCAGGTTCTCGCGCAGCTCGCCGAGGAGGCGCGACTTTCCGAGGCCGGCGTCGCCGATGAGCAGGAGCGACTGTCCGCGGCCGGCGAGCAGGTCGTCCGCTGCTCCGCGCAGGCGCGCGGCCTCGGCCTCCCGGCCGACGAGCGGCGACTGCGCGTTGTCGCGGCCGGTCGTCTTGCGGCGCAGGACGCGCCACGCCGACACCGGTGCCGCCCGCCCCTTCAGCGTGAGCTCGCCCATCGGCTCGAGCACGAACCGCGGCATCAGCCGCTGGGCCGTCTCCTCGCCGGTCACGATCGTCCCCGGAGCGGCCGCCGACTGGAGGCGGGCCGCGACGTTCGTCATGTCGCCGAGCGCCACGGCCTGCGGCTGGCCGGCGCCCACCATGCCGACGGCCGCGAGCCCGCCGTTGATCCCGACGCGGACGTTGAACTCCTTGATGTCCCATGCCTGGCGGACGTCGCGGCCGTACGCCCCGACCATCGCCAGCACCGCGAGCCCCGCCTCGGCGGCGCGGTCCGCGTCGTCCTCGTGGGCGGTCGGGACGCCGAAGTAGGCGCACACCCCGTCGCCCATGTAGGCCTGCACCGTTCCGCCGAACTCCTCGACGACACGGCTCATGCGCGTCACGCACTCGCCCACCAGGGCCTTCACCTCGTCGGGGCTCATGCGCTCGCCCAGGCCGGTGGAGCCGACGATGTCGGCGAAGAGGGCGGTCACCGGCCGAAGCTCGTCACTCCCGCCGGCGCCGCCTGGATCGATCGAATCGGTTGGCTGCGACACGGGCGTGCTTAACCGTAGTGACTGGCGCGGTGCGGCGTCGGTCGTCTGACATCCTCCCGGGATCGCAGCCCAGCCCTGGTCACTCTCGCACCGCCGCTCCGACGCCGTCGGCCGGCGGGGCATGGTCGCGACGTCGAACCCCGACGCGGCGCTCGCGGGCCTGCGCGCGCTCGAGGACGGCGGGAACGCATGCGACGCGGCGCTGGCGGCGGCCGGGGTGCTGGTCGTCACCGAGCCGTACCAGTGCGCTCCCGGCGGCGACCTGTTCGCGATCGTCGTCCGCGACGGCGAGGCCCCGATCGGGCTGAACGCGAGCGGGCGGGCGCCGGCCGAGCCGGGCGGGGAGCTGCCCGAGGAGTTCGGGCCGCGCAGCGTGACGGTGCCAGGGTGCGTCGCCGGATGGACCGACCTGGCGGAGCGGTTCTCACGGCGTGGGCTGGAGGCCGCGCTGGCGCCGGGGATCGCGCTCGCCAGGGACGGCTTCGAGATCCAGCCCAAGGCGGGCGGGCACTGGCGAGCGTGCCGCGCCGACCTGGAGGGCGACGCGTACGCCGCCTTCGAGCCGGCCTCGCCGTTTCGCTCGCCGGCCATCGCGACCGCGCTCGAGCACGCCGCAGCCGGCACGTTCTACACCGGGCCGGTCGCCGACGCGATCGCGTCGGTGTCGTGGCTCGACCAGGCCGACCTCGCGGCGCACGCAGAACGACTGGGTCGAGCCGATCGAGTTCACGTATCGCGACCGGACGCTGCTCGAGCTCCCGCCGAACGGCCAGGGATCGATCGCGGGGTGGGCGCTCGAGGCGCTCGGGTCGCCCGATCCGCCTGCGCAGGTCGAGGCGCTCGCCGATGCCTACGCCCGCGGGTACGCGACGATCGGCGGCACGGCGTACGTCTGCGCCGCCGACGGAGACGGGATGGGCGTCTCGCTGATCCAGTCGGTCTACCACGGCTTCGGCTCGCGGGTGCTCGTGCCGGGCTTCGGCTTCGTGCTCCAGAACCGCGGCGCCGGGTTCGTGCTCGTGCCGGGCCATCCCAACGAGTTCGCGCCGGGCAAGAGGCCGTTCCACACGATCATCCCCGCGGCGCTGCTCGGCCCGGACGGCCGCTGGGAGGCGGTGTTCGGCGTGACCGGCGGCCAGTACCAGCCGCAGGGCCACGTCCAGGTCGTCGTCAACCTGCTCGACCACGGCATGGGGCCGCAGGCCGTGCTCGACGCCCCCCGCTACCGGCTCGAGGAGGACGGCACGGTCTCGCTCGAGTCGCCGCTGGCCGATCTGGTCGGCGCGTTCGGGGCGCGGACCTCGGCCGTGGTCGACGCCGACGACAACTACGGCAACGGCCATCTGATCGTCCGCCGCCCCGACGGCCGGCTCCTCGGCGGGACGGAGCCCCGCCGCGACGGGCTCGCGGTCGGCTTCTGATGCCGGCGCTCACGACGCGCGACGGTCGCACGCTGGCCTGGCACGAGTCAGGCTCCGGCCCACCGCTCCTGTGCCACCCCGGCGGGCCGGGCAGCTCGTCGGCGTACTTCGGCGATCTCCCTGGCCTGGCCGCCGAGCGCACGCTGCTCCTGCTCGACCCGCGCGGCACGGGGGCTTCGGATCCGCCGGCCGATCCGTCGGCGTACGACCTCGAGGACTACGCCGCCGACATCGAGGCGGTTCGGGGCCATCTCGGCATCGAGCGGCTCGACCTGCTCGGCCATTCGCACGGCGGGTTCGTCGCGATGACGTGGGCGGCCAGGTACGCCGACCACGTCAGGAAGCTCGTGCTCGCCAGCACGGCGCCGCGCTTCACCGCCGCGATCCGGCAGGCGCGGATGGAGCGCGTCGCCTCGCACGAGGACCAGCCCTACTTCGCCGGCGCGATGGAGGCGATGCGGCGGCGCGAGGCGGGCGAGTACGCCGGCGACGCCGAGCTCACCGAGCTCTACCGGCGCGAGGGCATCCTCTTCGCGCCGGTCGGCGTCGACCCGACGCCGGTGCTCGATGCGCTGGTCCTCGCGGGCGACAACGCCGACGCGCTCGGCCACTTCAACGAGCAGATCGCCGGCAGCATGGATCACCGCGCGGCGCTGGCGCACGTCACGGCGCCGACCCTCGTCATCACCGGCTCCGAGGACGCGTTCGTGTCGGGCGCGCACGAGATCGCCGAGGCGCTCCCGGACGGCAGGCTGGTCGTGCTCGAGGGCGTCGACCACTTCCCGTTCCTCGAGCCCGGCCACGAGGCGCCGTGGTCGCGGGCCGTGCTCGACTTCCTGGGTTAGAGCGAACCACCGGGGCCAGGCCCCATCCGGGGCCTGGCCCCATGGCGTCCGTCTACTAGGCGGCCTGGGAGCCGACGACGCGGTCGCGGCCGGCGGTCTTCGCGCGGTAGAGGGCCGCGTCGGCGACGCGGATGAGCTCGGCCCGGTCGTCGGCGTCGGCCGGGAAGACCGCCCAGCCGATCGAGGCCGAGAGGGCCCGGCCGCCGCCGGGCTCGATTGCGAGCGAGCGAACGGCCTGGCGGGCGCGGTCGAGCAGGTCGGCGACGCCGTCGGGGTCGGTCGTCTCGAGCAGCACGGCGAACTCCTCGCCGCCGAGGCGGTAGATGCGGTCCGAGCCGCGCAGGACGTGGCGGATGGCCTCGCCGGCCCGGCGGAGCACGGCGTCGCCCTCCGGGTGGCCGAACGAGTCGTTCACGTCCTTGAAGTGGTCGAGGTCGACCATCGCGAGCGTGAATCCGAGGTCACGCCGCTTCGACACCGCCACGCGCCGCCGGAGCTCCGACTCGAAGGTGCGCCGGTTCGGGAGCCCGGTGAGCGCGTCGTGGCCGGCGGCCCGCTCCAGCTCCTCCTGGCGGAGCACCGTCCGCCACAGCGCCGCGAGGTGGCCGAGCATGAGGTCGAGCGCGTGATGGTCAAGGTCGTCGCCGCGCCCGGCCGCGAAGCAGACCGACGCGTGCAGGCCCTCGCCTGCGGCGTCGACCGGGAGGACGATGCGGGCGAGCCCGTGCGAGGCGTGCCTCGGCGGCACGCTCTCCGCGATGCTGAGGCACGCCGCGCCGATGGCCTCCCTCGGCGCCATGTGCGCGAACCCGATGAGCTGGCTGCGCGTCGTCGCCTCCTTCGCGCGGCTCGACCAGGCCAGGATCTGCTCGATCTGCTCGGCCCATCGGACGTGCCGGTCGCGCTGCGAGTCGGCCTCGATCGCGAGTCGCCACGCCTTCTGGAGCAGGAGCGCGCCGCCCGCGAGAAGGACGCCCATCCCGACGAGCGTGGCGAGCAGCATCGCGAGGTCGGACAGGTGCGTCGCGTGGGTGGCGTCGGCATCGGCGCGAGTGGCGGCCGCGGTCAGGCTGTTGGCCGTCGCGGCGAGGCGCCGCTCGAGGGCCGCCCCGCGCCTGTCGATGCCGGTGGGCCGGGCGGGCGTCGGGCGGTCGGCGGCTGCCGTCGATGCCTCCCAGCGCTGGATCGCCGCCGCGAGCGACCGGGCATCGCCGGTCGAGGCTCCCGCCGCGTTCGCGTCCCTGGTCGCCTGGCTGAACCGCGCGATTCCCTGCCGGGTCGCCGCCCTGTCGGCGCTCAGAGCGCCGGCGTCGCGGGCATCGCCCGAGAGCTCCCACGCCAGCCGGTGGTTCATCTCCTGCTGGATCGAGCCGAGCAGCGCCGTCGCCGCCGCCTGGGCGTGGTCGCCGGCTCGTGCCCTGTCTGACGCATCCGTGCGATACACGCTCGTCGCCACGCTGGTGCAGGCGATCGCGATGATCACGCCGGCAGTGGCGAGCGCCCACAGCATCGCGAACCGCCGTACCTGGGACGAGATTCGGGGCTGCGCGGGTACGCGTGGCTGGTCGAGCTGCCGAACGGGGGGATCCGACCGCATTCATCTCAGTGTCGCCGGAGAAGGGCACTCCGGCATCACCCAGATTCGGGATGCTCAGGGCGCGCGGCGGTCGTTCGCGACGAATGCGGCGTGGGTGACGGGCATCTTCGCGGCGAACAAATCCTCGACCGCCTCGGCGTAGCGGCGGATCTCGCGCTGGGCCGTCTCGGAGTTCCGAAGCGACAGGAAGTTCATGAGGCTGCGGGCGTTCACCGTCCAGTAGAACTGGGTGTAGATCGCGACGGGGAGCACGTTGCGCGCGATCTCCTTGGCGACGCCTCGCTCGAGCAGGTCCTCGTAGGCGCGGTACGCGTCGGCGAACACGGCCTCCTGCGCCTCGCGCGTGTGCTCGGCGAGCTCCGGCTCAACGGGCTCGAACGAGTACGAGCCGGGCTTCCCGACCTGCGTGCGGACGTCCTCCGGCGCGGGCACGTAGAACTCGGCCTCGAGCTGCGAGTATCTCCCGGACCACTCATTAAAAGAACCGATACGGTGTCGCATCCATTCGCGGATGACGAAGATCGGCAGCTTGATGTGGAAGCGAAACGCGTTGTGCTCGAACGGGCTTCCGTGCCGCTCGCGCATGAGGAAGCGGATCAGGCCCGCCTCGCGGTCGGTCATCTCGTCCGAGCGCTGCGCGAACGACACGCGGGCGCCGTTCACGACCGAGAGGTCGTCCGCCATGCAGCCGTCGAGGCGGACGAAGCCGTGGTCGAGAACGCGAATTTCGTCGGTCTCGTGCATCACTGCGCCCATCGCGTCCAGCGTACCAACGCCTACGGACGCAGCAGCCGACCGCCGTCGACGACGATGTTCTGGCCGGTCACGAAGTCCGCCTCGATGCAGAATCGCAGCGCCTGCGCCACGTCGGCCGGGCTGCCGAGCCGGCCGAGCGCCGTCTCGTCGGGGTTCCCGGCGATGCCCTCGGGCATGAGCACCGGTCCCGGTGCGACGCCGCACACGCGAACCCCGTCGCGGCCCCACGCGAGGGCGAGGCTCTTGACGAGGTGGATCTGCGCCGCCTTGGCCGCGCCGTGCGGGGCGAACTTCGCCCACGGCTGGAGCCCTGCCACGTCGGTGATCGCGACGATCACCCCGCCGCCCGCCGCCGCCATCACCCGGTGCGCCGCCTGGGCCGCGAACATGAAGCCCTTCGCCGTGGAGTCGAGCGCCGCGTCCCAGAGCGCCTCGTCCACATCGGCCGGGTCGCGCGGCTCGAACCCTCCGGACGGACAGTGGACGTAGACGTCGAGCCCGCCGAATTCGCGGGCCGCGGCCTCGACCATCGCGGCCATGTCGAGAGGGTCGGCGGCGTCCGCCCGGACGACTCCCGATCGGCGGCCGAGCGCCTCGATCTCGGTTCGCGTCTGCTCGGCCGGGCCGGCCGAGCTGTGGTAGCTCAGGAAGACGTCCGCGCCGCCCTCGGCCAGGTCCAGCGCGAGCGCTCGGCCGACGCGGTGCGCGCCGCCGGCGACAAGGATTCGGCTGCCGTCGAGGGCGGGCATGTGGGGATATGCTAGTCGTCGGGTAACAAGCGAGAAACACGCTCCGGAAGGGAGACGGGATGGGCTACGAGGTACCGAATCTGACGTACGGCTACGACGCGCTCGAGCCGCACATCGACGAGCAGACCATGCGGATCCACCACGACAAGCACCACCAGGCGTACGTGGACAAGGCCAACGCCGCGCTGGAGGGCACGGAGTGGGCCGACAAGCCCGTCGAAGAGGTGCTCAAGAACCTCTCGTCGCTGCCGCAGGACAAGCAGGGCCCGGTGCGCAACAACGCCGGCGGCCATGCCAACCACAGCCTCTTCTGGACGATCCTCGGCCCGAACGGGGGCGGCACGCCGTCTGGTGATCTGGGCTCGGCGATCGACTCGACGTTCGGCGGGTTCGACGCGCTGAAGAAGCAGCTGATCGACGCCGGCGTGAATCGCTTCGGCTCCGGCTGGTCGTGGCTGGTCGTCGATGGGGGCAACCTCAAGGTGACCTCCACGGCGAACCAGGACTCGCCGATCTCGGACGGCCAGACGCCGATCCTCGGGATCGACGTGTGGGAGCACGCCTACTACCTGAACTACCAGAACCGCCGCCCCGACTACCTCGAGGCGATCTTCAACGCCATCGACTGGTCCGCGGTCTCGGACCGCTACACCGCCGCCCGCTCCGTCGGCGCCACGGCGTAGCGCCCGTCATACTCTCGCGCAACATCGGGGTCAGACCCCGATGTTGCGCGGTGACGGCGACGTGGAGGTGGTGGCTTGGCGACGGTGGTGTTCTTCCCTGAGGGGGCGTTCGGGCCCACCAACAACTGCGTCGGCATCGGCGACGTGCTGCGTTCACGCGGCCACCGCGTCGTCTTCATCGTCGAGGAGTCGTTCGCCGGCACGCTCGAGGCGCGCGGGTTCGAGGAGCGGTTGATGCGGCTCGGGCCGGCGCCCGAGGTCGAGGAGGCGCCGGGCCAGTTCTGGAAGGACTTCATCCGCGACACGGCGCCGACGTTCCGCAAGCCCACGATCGAGCAGCTCGGCGAGTTCCTCGAGCCGACCTGGCGCGCGCTGGCCGACGGGTCGCGCTACGTGAACCCGCGGCTCGAGGAGATCATCGGCGAGCTCGAGCCCGCCGTCATCTGCGAGGACAACGTCCCGGCGTTCCCGGCCCTCCCGGCGTGCGGCCGGCCGTGGGTGCGCATCGTCTCGTGCAACCCGCTCGAGGTGCGCGACCCCGGCATCCCGCCCGTCTTCTCCGGCTATGCGGCCGACGACCGGACGGGGTGGGACGAGTTCGAGGCTGAGCGCGACCGCACCCACCGCCCGCTCTGGGCCGAGTTCAACGAGTTCTGCCAGGAGGCGGGCGCGCCGGCCCTGCCCGACCTGGAGTTCATCCACGCCTCGCCGTATCTCAACCTCTACGTCTATCCCGAGGAGCTCGACTACCGCCGCGCGCGGCCGCTCGACGGCACCTGGCACCGGCTCGAGTCGTGCGTGCGCTCGTCGGACGCCGACTTCGAGATCCCGCCGACGGTGCGCGACGGCGAGGGCGCGCTGATCTACCTCTCGCTCGGCTCGCTCGGATCGGCCGACGTCGACCTGATGCGCCGGCTCGTGGAGGTGCTCGGCGAGACGCGGCACCGCTACATCGTGTCGAAGGGCCCGCAGCACGACCTCTACGACCTGGCCCCGAACATGTGGGGCGAGGAGTTCGTGCCGCAGCCGTCGATCCTGCCCGCAGGTCGACCTCGTCATCACGCACGCCGGCAACAACACGACGACCGAGTGCCTGCACTTCGGAAAGCCGATGGTCGCGCTGCCGCTCTTCTGGGATCAGTACGACAACGCCCAGCGTGTCGACGACACCGGCTTCGGCGCGCGTCTTCGCACGTACGCGTTCGAGCCCGGCGAGATGTCGGCGGCGATCGACCGCCTGCTCGGCGACGAGGGCCTGCGGCGCCGGCTCGACGCGACGGCCGCCCGCCTTCAGGCGAACCCCGGCACGGTCACGGCGGCCGACCTGATCGAGCGCGTCGCGGCGTCGGGCTAGGGCGCTAGTGGCAGTCGGTCTGCCCGCTGTCGAGCACGTGCTTCGCGGTGTTCACGAAGCGCCACTCGTACCGGTGCGGATGGAGCGTCAGCTTGAGCACGCCGAACTGCGTGTCCTCTCGGAACTGCCCGTTCGTGAACGGCCCGGTGAACGTGTCGAGCGACCTGCCGCCGGTGCCCACCACGAACTCGCGGATGCCGTGCGTCGGGTCGCGCACCTGGGCCGGCGTCTGGAGGGCGTAGCGCTCATAGACGTGGTTGTGGCCCGAGAGGACGACGTCGACGTGGTGCGAGTAGAGCACCTTCCAGAACGCGTCGTAGTCCGAGAGGTTTCCCGCCGGGCCGGACGAGAACCGGGCCTGGTGCCAGTAGGCCAGCGTGCACGCCGGATGGTGCGCGGCGAGGTCGTTCCTGAGGAAGGTCATCTGCGGCGACGACGGGCCGCAGCCGCCGACGTGCGAGCAGTTGGCGTTGAGCGCGATCAGGTGCCACTTGCCGACATTGAAGCTGTACCAGCCCCTGGCCGGGTTGCCGGCCCGGCTTCCGAAGTAGGCGAAGTAGCCGGCGCCGTTGCTGCCTCCGGCGTACTCGTGGTTTCCGGGGACGGGGTGGGTCTTCCCGAGCGCGCGCCCCCAGCTCAGGTCGTAGGAGCCCTGGAAGTCCGACAGGAGCCCGGTCTCGTACTGCTCGTCGCCGAGCGGCAGGACGGCGGTGATGGCGGGGTTCCCGACGAAGATGTCGGACGTCTTCATCTGACGGCAGGTGGTGGCGGTGACCGGGTCGCCAGGCGCGCACGCGATGTCACCCGCGGCGGCCACGATGGGCGCCTGCGCGCCGGCGACGGCCGCAGGCCACAGGATCGCGACGGCCGCCAGCACGGCCCCCGCAGCGGTTCGCCTTCCCCTCCTCACGCAATCAGGGTAGCGGGCGGGTGAGCGCGGCCACAGCGCTCCCGACGGCCGAGGAGCTCGGCGCCGCCCGGTGGTTCGGCAAGGCGACGCCTGCCCGGACGATCGAGCTCGAAGACCGGCTCGACCTCGGCGGCGGCGCGGCGATCTCGATCCTGCTCGTGAACGGCACCGACCGCTACGTGTGGACGGACGGGCCGGTCGCGGCGGCGATTGTGGGGTCAGGTACCGCACCTGTCGGTGTGTCGGATTCATGGCAGTTTCGGCACGTCCATAGGCCGCGGGCCGGGCAGACCGAGCGGCCCATCGGCGTCGAGCAGTCGAACACGTCCTACGTCGTCGGCGAACGGGTGGTCGTGAAGCTCTTCCGCCGGATCTGGCCGGGGACACACCCCGAGATCGAGATCGTCGAGCACCTCTCAGGCCGGGTCGATTCGGTTCCGGCGTTCCAGGGCGCGGTCGAGTGGAACGGGCACGGCGTCGCGCTCCTCCAGGAGTACGTGCCGGACGGCCGCGACGGCTGGACGTGGTGCAGCGAGGCCGCGATGGCGGGCGACGTTGCCGACATCGGCCGGATCGGCGCCCTCTCCGCCGAGCTGCACGCCGCTCTCAGAGGGATGGGGACATCCGCCGCCGGCCCCGGCGTCCTCCGCGCCTGGCACGAGGCCGCCGACGCGCAGCTCGATCGCGTGCTCGGCGCCGTGCCGGCGGAGGTCGCAGCGGAGCTCACCCCGGCGCTCCCTCGCATCCGCGCCGAGCTGGCGGCGCTCGAGGCGCCCGGCGAGCCGCCCGTGCTCCAACGCGTCCACGGCGACTTCCACGTGGGCCAGATCCTCGCGGCGGGCGACCGGCTCGTCGTGCTCGACTTCGAGGGCGAGCCCGCCCGGCCCGTCGCCGACCGGGCGGCGCCGGGGACGGCGCTCCGCGACGTCGCCGCCATGCTCCGCTCGTTCGACCACATCGGCCGGTACGTCGAGCACGAGCTCTGGCCCGGGCACCGGGCCGACATCGAGCGCTGGATCGACGCGGCCCGGGCCGCCTTCCTCGACGGCTACGGCCCGGTCGATCTCGCCCTCCTGCGCGCGCTCGAGTTCGAGAAGGAGTGCTACGAGTTCACCTACGCCGTCGACTTCGACCCCTCGTGGATGTACGCGGCGCAGGGCGGGATGCGCTGGCTCCTGGAGCACGATGGCTGACCTCGCGCCCGACGCTCCTCCTCGAGGACGTCCTCGAGACGCCCGCCGCGCTCCGCCGGCTCGCCGACGCCCATGAGGGGATCGACGCCGTCACGGCGGAGGCCGACCGCGTCGTCTTCCTCGGGATGGGGAGCTCGCGGTACGCGGCGCTGACCGCCGTCGCGGAGCTCCGCCGCCGGGGCCGCGACGCCCACGCCGAGTATCCGTCGACCGGCGCGCCGCAGCCGCCGGCGCCCGGCCTTCTCGCCGTCGCCATCTCGGCGGGCGGCGGCTCGACCGAGACGCTCGCTGCGATCCGGCGCCACCGCGGCACGAGCCGGACGCTCGGCATCACGAACCGTCCCGGGAGCGCGATCGCCGGCGAGGTCGACTCCTGCATCGACCTGGAGGCCGGCGAGGAGCGAAGCGGCGTCGCCTGCCGGTCGTACACCAACACGCTCGCGCTGCTCCATCTCCTGGGCGGCGCCTCGCCGGAGGCGCTGCGGCGTGCCGCCGACGCCTGCGCCGAGCTCCTCGAAGCCCGTGCCGCGTGGCTCGCCGATGCGACCGACCTCCTCGAGCGCGGCGCCGTCCACGTGCTCGCCCCCGCCGAGCGGATCGGCTCGGCCGAGCAGTCGGCCCTCATGCTCCGCGAGGTGCCGCGGGTGCGCGCCGACGCATGCGAGACCGGCGACTGGTCGCATGTCGACGTCTACCTCTCGAAGGCGCCCGGTCTCGGCCTCCTGCTCCTGCGCGGCTCCGCCTGGGAGGACGAGGCGATGGAGTGGGCTGCGAAGCGCGGCTGCCCCGTCGTCACGGTCGGCGGACCGCTCCCCGGCGCGGCCCTCGACGTGCCCGTGCCCGGGGGCGACGACCCCGTCGTCCGCTCTCTGGTGGAGGGCCGGGTCGCCGAGCTCATCGCCGCCGAGCTTTACGCCCGCCACGGCGATAGGCTCTTGATGTGAATCTGCCCAACTGGCTCTCAGTCGGGCGCATACTCCTGATCCCCGTGTTCATGGTGGCGCTCCTCGGCCGGCTCCCCCAGGGCGACCTCGTCGCGCTGGCCGTGTTCACCCTTGCGGCGCTCACCGACAGCCTCGACGGCTACCTGGCCCGGTCGCGGAACGCGACGACGACCTTCGGTGTCTTCCTCGACCCGCTGGCCGACAAGCTGCTCGTCTCGGCCGCCCTCATCTCGCTCGTCGAGCTCAACCGGCTCGCAGCGTGGGTGGCGATGGTCATCATCGCGCGCGAGTTCATGGTCTCGGGGCTGCGGATGGTCGCCGCCAGCCAGCACGTCGTGATCGCTGCCTCGCAGTGGGGGAAGGTGAAGACGGTGGTGCAGGTCGTCGCGATTGCGGCGCTGATCGTCGACCACCCGCCGCACCCGGTCACGACCGCGCTGGTCGCGGTGGCGGTGGCGGTGACGGTCTGGTCGGGGATCGACTACTTCATCGAGTCCCGCGATGTCCTCCGGGCGCCCGCATGACCGACGCCCTCGCAGCGATCGCGATCGGCTACCTCCTGGGGTCGCTTCCCTTCGGCTACTGGGCGGGCCGGCTGCGTGGGATCGACCTGCGCCTCGCGGGGTCGGGGAACACCGGTGCGACGAACGTCATGCGCGTTCTCGGCCTCAAGGTGGGGGTGCCGGTGATGGCGCTCGACATCGCAAAGGGAGCCGCCGCGGTGGTCGTGGCGCGAGAGCTCTCGAGCAACGACATCGTCCCCGTGCTGGCCGCGGCGGCGGCCGTCACCGGCCACATGTACCCGTTCCTGCTCGGCTTCCGCGGCGGCAAGGGTGTCGCGACGGGAGCCGGGACGATGATCGCGCTCGTCCCGTGGATCGGGATCGCCGCGTTCTTCCTCTGGCTGGGGCTCTCGCTTGCCACCCGCTACGTCTCGATCGGCTCGGTCGTGACGGCCGTCGCCTATCCCACGACGTGTATCGCGACAGGCCAGCCGTGGGCGGTGTGCCTCTACACGCTCGGCGCGGGGGCCTGGGTGATCTGGCGCCACCGCGCGAACATCGCCCGCCTGCGTGCCGGCACCGAGAACCGCATCAACCTGCGCGCGGTCTTCGCCGGCCGGACCTCCTAGGAGGCTAGCGACCGGCGTTCGCGTACGGCGGATCGGGCCGGAGCCGAGGCTCCCTGACCGGGACCGGCAGGCTCCACGTTCGCGGGAGCGGCTTCGTCGGTACGTGTGAGAGGGACGGGCTCATGCGTCCGAGTGTCGCCCAGCCGAGCCCGGCCACGCGATACGGCTGCCCCGTGTCCGGAGGGAGTCATCCCACACACCGGGGGTACGGCCAGCCCCCCGGCCCCGCGCTACGCCCGGTTCAGCTCTCGAGCCACGCCCGCGCCGTCGTGTGCTCGGCGGGAGCGATGCCCGGCCGGCCCTCGAGGTCGGCGCGCAGCTCGGACACGATGCCGTGGCGCTCGGCCAGGACGTCGTGGTTGTGGATCGTCTCGTGGTTCACCTGGCGGGCGAGCAGGAAGCACCCGTCCGACAGGTCGGGGTAGCGCTCGAGCGTGCCCGCGACCATGAGCCGCACCGAGTCCTCGACGAACCGCGGGTGCAGGTGGGCGTGCTCGACCACGAACAGCTCGTCCGGTCGCTTCAGGAGCTCGAACACCGGGGCGCTCATCGAGTTCTCGGCGATCCCGATCAGGTCACGGGCGTCGATCTCACGCTTCGTCCCGATCATCAGGGTGGCCTCGGCCCGCTGGTTGTGGGTCGCGGCGGGGAGCATCGAGAAGATCTCCTCGATCTGGGCGTCGTCGTAGCCCGCATCGGCCAGGCGCTCGCTCGCCCGCTCGCGGATCAGCCCCTGGGCGCACGGGCAGGCGTTCAGCCCGCGCACCTCGACGCCGACCATGCGCCGCGGGCCGCTGCCGTTCGCGAGCGCGTGCCCGATCAGGTGGTAGATCTCCTGGGTCGGCAGGTCGGAGACGGGTGCCCGCCGCGTGATCGGGAACTTCGCCCGGATCGTCACCTCGGACCGCACCGCCCGCTGGCGCTCGATGATGTGCTCGGCGATGTGCTGCGCGAGGTCCTCGACGTGGAGCGCCTCGCCGATCACGACCTGGTCGATCGACTCGGCGACCGTCTCGGGGAAGCGCGACATGTGGACGCCCTTCTGATCCGGGTCGAGGTCGACGTAGCAGTCGATGTCGGCGTAGTAGAGGAGCTCGGAGCCGGCGTGCGCGATCCGGATGACCTTCTCGACGCCGGTGACGCCCGCTCGGGTCAGGGCGAGCCGGACGTCGGGCTCGGCGGCCTGGAGGTCGTGGGTGAAGGTTGTTGCGGGTTCAAGCATCTCGGGAATCCTAGCTCGCCCGGGTCTATTCCCGTAAGAGCCGCGACAAACGCCTGTCGGCCAGGATGCGGCCGTCGGTCTGGCAGGTCGGGCAGTAGAAGACGGTGTGCTCCTCGAACGAGACGCGGCGGATCGCGTCGCCGCAGCGCGGGCACGGCTCGCCGAGCCGGTCGTGGACGGCGTAGCCGCGGGCCGCTTTGGTGGTGAGGCCCTTGTCGGAGAGCGGCACCAGCCGCTCGACGGCGTCGCCGAGAACGCCGGTGATCGCGGCGTGCAGCCGCCCGAGCTCGTCGTCGGTCAGCGTCGCCCCGCGCTGGTACGGCGAGAGCATCGCGGCGTGGAGGATCTCGTTGGCGAACGCTCGCCCGATGCCGGCGATCGCCCGCTGGTCGCGCAGGAACCCGTGCAGCTGGTGCGGGCGGGCCTCGAGCTGGGCGCGCAGGGCTTCGACGGTGAAGGCGGGATCGAGCGGCTCGGGTCCGATGTGGGCCAGCTCGGCGGCGAGCACGTCGGGGTGGAGGAGCCACGCCGCCGCCCGCCGCTTCGACCCGGTCTCGGTCATCATCAGGTCGGGCCCGGCGGCGAACTCGACGACGAGCATCGCGCTTCGCGTGCGCTTCCCGCCCATCACGAGCTTGCCGGCCGACATGAGGTGAAGGACGAGCGTGTCGCCGCCCTCCGCCTCGAACAGGATCCGCTTCGCCCGCCGCCCGACGCTCGTGAACCGCTGGCCCGCGAGCGTGGCGATCGGCGGGTCGATCGTCTTCACCGTGGCGAAGTGCGCGACCGGGATCGCGGCGATGGGCTCGGCGGTGAGCGCCTCGCGCTGGGCGATGACGAACGCCTCCAACTCGGGGAGCTCCGGCACAAAGAGGATGCTACGCGAGCGCCTGTGCCGTGTCCTCGAGCCACTCCGCGGCGACGTCCGGGAACATGCGCTGAGTCGCCGGTGCCGCCACGGCGATCGCGTGCCAGGTGAGCGCCCGCGACGCGCCGCCCAGAGCCCGGCCGAGCGCTGCCCCTCGCCGCAGGTCGGCGAGCGGGGCGAGCGCCGACCACCGCTCGAGGTAGGCGTCGATGGCGGTGTCGACCGTTCGGCTGTCGTCGGGGACGCCGACGGTCGAGGCGAGCACGCGCAGCGACACGGTGAGGCTCAGAAACGGGTGTGCGACCGACGCGTCACCCCAGTCGAAGAACCGGTCGCCGTCGGGTGCTGCGAACACCTGGGCGTCGTGCAGGTCGGAGTGCTCGATCGTCTCGGGGATCCCGAGCGCCGCGAGCTCGGCACATGCCTCCGTCAGGCGCGGCACGAGCTCACCGGCTCCGGGCGGCTCGAGCTCCTCGACGAGCTCGGCGACCTGGCCCGGAAGGACCGCGAGCCGCCGGTCGGGCACGCCGGCGCCCGCCAGCTCGTACGCCGCACCCTCGGCCGCCCGCTGGAGGCGGGCGTACGCGCGCAGCATCTCCATCCACCGCTTCGGGTTTCGCCTTGGCACTTCGAGGTCGCGCAACCGCGTCCCGCCGTCGGCGGTCAGCATCAGGCCGCCGTCGCGCGGTCGGCGGCGAGGAGCCGGGGCAGCCTGTCGGGCGCCGCGCGGGCCAGGATCGAGATCGCGACCGGTTCGTGCGCGACCGCGTCGACCATTCCCTTGCACCACACGGTCCCCTCGCTGCTCGGCGCGCGGAGCAACGTCGCCCACGGCCGCACGCGGGGCTGCTCGATCGGGCCCATCAGCGTGAGGTCGAGCCGGTCGAGCGACTCGATGACCCAGTCGTGGGTGTCCGCGAGCCACTCCGGGTCTGTCCACTTCAGGTCTTCGCCGACGTCCACGCGCTGTAGTGTGACGCGAGTGCCCGAGCCCGCGCTTGTCACCGTCGCACGAAACGGGCTCGTCGAGAGCACGCACCTGGTTCACGTGGCCGTGACGCGGGCGGACGGAACGCTCGTCGCGGGCTGCGGCGACGTCGATCGGCCGACGACGATGCGGTCGTGCGCGAAGCCGCACCAGGTCGAGCCGCTGATCGCGTCGGGCGGATTCGACGCGCTCGGCCTCGACGACCGCGTGCTGGCCGTGACGTGTGCCTCGCACATGGGCCAGGACATCCACGTCGAGGCGGTCGAGCGCGGCCTTCGGGCCTGCGGGCTCACCGCCGATGCGCTCGACAACTGCATCGGGACGCCCGAGGAGAAGCTCCGCCACAACTGCTCGGGGAACCACCTCGGCTTCCTCGCGCTCTCGGTGCACTCGGGCTGGGACACGGCCGGCTACCGCCATCCCGGCCACCCCTCGCAGGACGCCGCGCTGGCCGAGGTCGCGGCCCGCACCGGCCTCGCGCCGGAGTCGATCCCGACCTGCACCGACGGCTGCGGCGTCGTCGCGTTCGAGCTCCCCCTCACCACGATCGCCACGATGTACGCCCGTCTGCCCGAGGAGCTGCCGCGCCAGTTCGCGGCCATGCGCGCCCACCCGGAGCTGGTGCGCGGCGACGGCGATCTCGACACCGAGCTGATGCGCACCCTGCCCGGCGTCGTCGCCAAGGGCGGGGCCGAGGCGCTGGCGTCGGTGGGGATCGCCGGCGAGCAGCTGGGCGTCGCCGTCCGCGTCGAGGACGGCGGTTATCGGGCCATCGACCCGGTGTTGATCGAGACGCTCAGGCAGGTGCTCGGGTGGGACTCGCCGCCCGACGAGCTCCAGCAGTTCGCCGAGCCGGTGATCCCCAACTTCGTCGGTGATCGGGTAGTCCGCCTCACCGCCCGGGTGGAGCTCTCCACCCGCGCCGGGTAGACGTTCAACCGCTGCGCTGAATTGGATTCGTCCGCGCTCTTGTGGGCGGCGAAACCACGGCTATACTGGCCACGTCTGCGATCCGTTTTGTTCCCCATTCGCCGGTTTCGGGGGCCTTGCTGCATTACCCGAACTCGGTGACTCTTGTGCTTCACCGGTCCGAACAACAACCGACGTTTGCGAGGGGGCCCATGCTCACGGTCGACACCGCGCTTGCGGACATCGAGGAGCTGCGGACGCTTGTTCAGGAAGGCCACGACAAGGGCTACCTGACCTACGACGAGGTCGCCTCGACGTTGGAGGAGGTCGAGCTCTCCAAGGAGCAGCTCGAGGACTTCTACACGTACCTGCTCGACCACAACATCGAGCTGCTCGATGCGGACTCCAAGCAGACCGCACAGGGTGACGCCGCTCTCCACGGCGAGAAGGCCCCCGAGCTCGACCTGACCGTCGAGCCGAGCCTCGACTCCCTCAGGCTCTATCTGCGCGAGATCGGCAAGGTGTCGCTCCTCACGGCCGACCAGGAGGTCAGCCTCGCGAAGCGCATCGAGCGCGGCGACATGCTCGCCAAGCAGCAGATGACCGAGGCCAACCTGCGCCTCGTCGTCTCGATCGCGAAGGGCTACCTCGGGCGCGGCCTGTCGTTCCTCGACCTGATCCAGGAGGGGAGCCTCGGGCTCATCCGAGCCGTCGAGAAGTTCGACTACCGCAAGGGCTACAAGTTCTCGACCTACGCCACGTGGTGGATCCGCCAGGCCGTGACGCGCGCGATTGCCGACAAGGCCCGCACCATCCGCATCCCGGTCCACATGGTCGAGAAGCTGAACCGCGTCGTCCACATCGAGCGCCAGCTGGTGCAGCGCCTCGGGCGCGAGCCGCGGCCCGACGAGATCGCCCTCGAGCTCGGCATGACCGCCGACGAGGTGCGCGAGATCCAGCGCATGGCCCAGCTCCCGGTCAGCCTCGAGAAGCCGATCGGCGAGGAGGAGGAGTCCGAGCTCGGCGACTTCGTGCAGGACGAGCAGGCCGTGTCGCCGTTCGATTCGGCCACGACGACGCTCCGCCGCGAGGACATCGACCGCGCGCTCGACTCGCTCCCCGAGCGCGAGCGCAAGGTGATCGAGCTCCGGTTCGGCCTGAAGGGCGAGCAGCCGTGCACGCTCGAGGAGGTGGGTCGCGCGTTCGGGGTCACCCGCGAGCGCATCCGCCAGATCGAGAACAACACGCTGAAGAAGCTCGAAGGCCTGCCCGAAGCCCAGGCGCTTCGGAATGCGGAGTAGCTAGACTCCCGCCCTCTCGGGAGGGTGTCCGAGTGGTTAAAGGAGACGGGCTGTAAACCCGTTGGCTCTGCCTACAGAGGTTCGAATCCTCTCCCTCCCACTATGGATGACCAACGAGCACGCGAGCTGCTTCAGGCCGAGCGCCGGCGCATCACCGACGAGCTGTCGGGCCTGGTGCTGGAGCCCGTCGACGAGCTCTCAAGCACCGACCTGGCCGACGACGCGTCCGACCTCTATCAGGAGGAGGTCGACGTGGGGCGGATCGCCGATCTGCGCGAGCGGCTTGCGGCCGTCGAGCGCGCGGAGGAGCGGCTGCGCGAGGGGCGCTACGGGATCTCGGTTGAGAGCGGCGAGCCGATCCCGGACGAGCGGCTCGAGGCGGTGCCGACCGCCGAGCGGACCACGTCCGAGCAGGAGCGGCTCGAGCGTGGCCTCTAACCGGCCGGGCGGGAAGACCCACCCGGCGCGCTGCGTCCAGTGGGCATGGACGCCATCGAGACACGGAACGGCCGCCGGCTCGCCTGGCTTGGCTACCTGACGATCTTCGTGTCCGTCGGCGGCTGGATCGCGGTGAACTGGAGCCGCTCCGGCGACACGCCGGCCATCCTCGCCGTCGTCGCGATGGTCGGGCTCTGGGGCGGGAGCGCGGGCGTCGCCTACGGCGACAGGCTCCGCGGCAAGCTCGGGCCGGGCGAGGCGGTCCGGCCGAGGAACGGCGTCCTCGTCCTGCCGCTGTTCATCCTCCTTGCGGTCTTCTGGAGGTCGCTCGACACGTTCAGCCCATGGTGGCTGTTCGCGCTCCCCACGTTCACGTACGACCTCGTGCAGAGCGTCGGCATCCCCCAGTGGCCGGCGCTCGCCGTGACCGCCGTCCTGGCGCTCCCGCAGTTCTTCATGGTCATCGTCATCTGGAACGCCGTCGTCGTGAAGCTGGTGCAGGAGGTGTTCGGACGGCGTAGCCCGATCGTCGAGGTGATCCGGGGGATCGGGAGCGGTGTTGACACCACGGGCGACGCGCCGACAGGCAAGCACCGGTGGAACGTGTGGGTCGGCCAGGCAGTCGCCGCGCCCAGCTAGGACGGCCGGACGGAACTGGTAAAGTCTGGGGAGGCGTGTCCAGACTCGTGGCGGCTCTCGGCGGTGGACGCGCAGGCGGTGGAGAATTGCTCGATCGCCTGCGTGAGTCCGTACACCTGTGGAACGCGGTCCCCATCGCGCTGGTCGCCGTCACGCTCACAGCGGGCGGGTTCTGGCTGGGGAACGCCCTCAGCGGAGAGGCGTCCGCGGTTGCGGCGACGCGGACGATCCGGCTCCAGGGACGGGTGATCACCGTGAACGGCGTTCAGTACGTCTCGACGCCGGCGCGGATCGTGAAGGTCAAGGGCAAGGACGTCCGGCTCGCCGCGCAGACCCTGCCGCTGGCGGGCCACACGACGCTCCTTCCGGGCAGCACGGTGCGCGTCGCGACCACCGTCAACAACACGGCGACGGTCGTTCGCACGGCGACCGTTCAGGTCACGGTCACCGCCCCGGCCAGCACCGTGACCGGCCCGACCACCACCGTCTCGGACACCATCACGCTGCCGGTCATCTCGACCGTGACCGTCACCGTGCCGTAAGCGCGGCGGCGCGTCCGGCTCAGGCGAGCGACGGCTGATCGGCCGCAGGCCGGCCGAACGTGACGGCGTCGCGGACGGGCGCCGGCACGGCGTCGGCGAGCTGACGGTCGGGCTGGGCGCCGAGCGAGTCGTTCACGGTCGAGAACGCAAGCCGCAGGCCGAGCAGGAGCGTGGCCTCGAAGATCTCGCGGTCGTCGAAGCCGGCGGCCCGCAGAGCGGTCACCTGCTCCGGCGTCGTCGTCATCGGGTCGCCCACAACCGCCCGGCACCAGTCACACAGAGCTGCCTCGCGCACCGAGAGCTCGCCCGGGACGTCGCCCGCGATGACCCCGCCCGCCGTCTCATCGCCCGCCAGCTTCGCGAGCTTCCCGCCCCACGCCAGCGAGCAGTACGAGTCCCCGAACGCCGACACCGTCGCCGCGACGACGATCGCCTGCTCGCGGTCGGAGAGCGTTGTCGAGCCCATCAGCGCGAGCCGCAGGTCGACGAAGCTCTTGAAGAGGTCGGGCCGCCAGCACCACAGGCGGACGAAGTTCGCGACGTAGCCGTCGCCCTCGCGGGCCGAGTCGTGGGTGGCGGTCGCGTCGGCGCTCTCAGGTGGGTCCTCGAGGAACATGCGCCGTAGAGTATGACCTCGCGTCCGTCGCTGCACGAGACTACCGGCTCATGCCAAACGATCTGACGTCGCTCTCGGCCCGCGCCGCCGTCGCCGCCCTTCGCGCCGGCGAGGTCGAGCCGCGCGACCTCGTCGAGGCGGCGCTCCGGCGGATCGAGGCCGTCGACGGGTCGCTGAACGCGCTCCCCACCATCTGCGCCGAGCGGGCGCTGGCCAACGCCGCGACCGTTGACCGCCAATTGGCATTGGCGGGGCTGCCGATTGCCGTGAAGGATCTGACCGACGTCGCCGGCGTCCGCACGACCTACGGCTCGCCGATCTACGCCGACCACGTGCCGGAGCGCTCCGACATCCTGGTCGAGCGGCTGGAGGAGCGCGGTGCCGTCGTCGTCGCCAAGTCGAACACGCCCGAGTTCGGGGCCGGAGCGGGCAGACCTTCAACGAGGTGTTCCCGACGACTCGGAACCCGTGGGACACGACGCCGAACCTGCGGCGGGCTCGTCAGGCGGATCGGCGGTCGCGCTCGCCAGCCGCCAGGTCTGGCTCGCGACCGGCTCCGACCTCGGCGGCAGCCTGCGCACGCCCGCGTCGTTCTGCTCGGTCGTCGGCCTGCGGCCGTCGCCGGGCCGGGTCGCACGGGGCCCGGCCGAGCTGCCGTTCGACACGCTCTCGGTCGAGGGGCCGATGGCCCGCGACGTCGCCGACTGCGCGCTCATGCTCGACGCGATGTGCGGATCGCATCCGGAGGATCCGCTGGCGCTGCCCGCGCCGGCCGAGCCGTTCCTCGCGGCGGCGCTCAGAGCCCCGAGCTCCCGGCGCACATCGCCTGGAGCGACGACCTCGGGATCACGCCCGTCGAGCCGGAGGTTCGGGCGGTCTGCCGGGCCGCGATCGAGCGCCTGGCCGCCGCGGGCGTCCGGGTGGCCGAGGCGCACCCCGACCTGGGGACGGCTCCGGACGTCTTCCACGCTCTCCGCGCCGCGGGGTTCGTCGCCGCCCTGGGGCCGCTCTACGAGGCCGACGCCGATCGCGACCGTCTGAAGCCCGAGATCGTCTGGAACATCGAGCGCGGCCTCTCGCAGCCGCCCTCACAGGTCGTGTGGGCCGAGCTCGAGCGGGGCCGGATCATCCACGAGACGGCGGCGTTCCTGCGCGAGCACTCGATCCTGGCATGCCCGGCCGCGTGCGTCGCCCCGTTCCCGGTCGAGGAGCGCTGGGTGGCCGACGTCGACGGCACCCGGCTCGAGAACTACGTCGAGTGGCTCCGGATCACATCCGCCCTGACCCTGACGGCGTGCCCCGTCATCGTCGTCCCGTGCGGCTTCACGGCCGCCGGCCTGCCCGTCGGGATCCAGCTCGTCGCCCCTCACGGCGAGGAGGCCGCCCTGCTCCGGGCGGCCGCCGCGATCGAGGCCGTGCTGGGCGTCGCCGGCAGGGAGCCGCCTCCGGGCTGAGCCGCCGGTCTGTGCCACACTGCATGTATGGCGGGGACGGAGGGCGAGCGCCGCGTCGTGGCGGTACTGATGGCCGATATCGCAGGCTCGACCGCGATCGGCGAGGCGCTGGGCCCGGAGCGCTCGAAGTACCTGTTCGACGAGGTCATGCGCCTCGTGGCGACCGAGGTCGAGCGCTACGACGGCACCGTCGCGCAGCTCGCCGGCGACGGCCTCTTGGCGGTCTTCGGCGCCCCGGTGGCCCACGAGGACGACAGCGAGCGGGCCGTGCGCGCGGGCCTCGCGATCCAGCGCGCGCTCGAGCGCTACGGGGTCGACGTGCGCGAGGCCTACGAGATCGACATCCGCGCGCGCATCGCCGTGAACACCGGCCCCGTCGTGATCGCCCCCGGCGACGGCGACGCCCGCGGCCGCTACAACGCGCTCGGCGACACCGTCAATGTCACCGCCCGCCTCCAGGCCATCGCGGCCGAGGGCGAGATGCTGCTCGGCCCGCAGACGGCCGTTCAGGTGCGCTCGTCGTTCGAGCTGGAGGAGCTCGGCCCGACGTCGCTCCGCGGCCGGGCCGAGCCGATCGACCGCTACCGCGTCGTGCGCGAGGTCGAGCAGGGGTCGACCGCTCCCGAGGGGGCGCTCGTCGGCCGCGACTCGGAGCTCGCCGAGGTGCGCGACACGCTCGATCGCCTGGCCGACGGGATCGGCGCGATCCTCGCCATCACGGGAGAGGCGGGCATCGGGAAGTCGCGCCTGGTCACCGAGGCCGCGGCGCCGCTCGGCGACCGGCTGCTCGTGCTGGAGGGCCGCGGGCTCTCCTACGCTCAGGCCTTCCCGTACGGCCCGGTGCGCGAGCTCCTGCGCGACTGGCTCGGCGCCGGCGCCACGACCAGCGAGGCCCGCGTACGCCTCGACCTGAAGGCGGCCGTCCAGCCCCTCTTCCCCGACCCCGACGAGGTCTACCCGTTCCTCGCCGGCCTGCTGGGCCTGATGCCCGACGCCCAGACCGCCGCGGGCCTGCGCGAGTTCAGCCGCGAGACGGTGCACAAGCGCAGCGTCCACGCAGTCTCCGACCTCGTGTGCGCGCTCGCTCGCGAGCGCCCGGTGCTGCTCGTCTTCGAGGACCTGCACTGGGCCGACGAGCCGACGCTCGATCTGATCGAGGAGCTGCTCGAGCTGACCGAGCAGGATCCGGTCGGCGTCGCGCTCCTCTACCGGGCCGACCGCGACGCCGGGTCGTGGCGGGTCGGCGAGCGGGCCCGCCAGCGCTACCCGCACCGCTACCGGGAGCTCGAGCTGCGCCCGCTCGCGCCCGACGCGACCCGCGCGCTGGTGCGAGAGCTGGCCGACGGCGACGTCCCCGAGCCGGTCGCCGCGCTCATCAGCGAGCGCTCGGGCGGGAACCCGCTGTTCGCCGCCGAAGCCCTGCGCGACGTCGTCGAGCGGGGCTCGATGTGGCATGGCGACTCCGGGTGGGAGCTGGCCGTCGACCCGGACGCGCTCGAGGTGCCGCTGCTCGTGCAGGGAGTTCTCCAGGCGCGCCTCGACCGGCTCGAGCCCGGCGCCCGCGAGGTGACGGCCGTGGCGTCGGTCATCGGCCGCCGGTTCGCGGTGCCGCTCCTCGAGCGGCTCGTCGACACGGGCGGGCTCGCCTCGGCGCTCACCGATCTCCAGCGGCTCGAGCTGATCGTCGAGGAGCGGCGCCGGCCGTACCCGGAGTACCGGTTCCGCCACGGGCTCGTGCAGGAGGCCGCATACGCGATGCTGACCGACGCCCGCCGCCGCGAGCTCCACGGCCGGGTTGGCGCCGCTCTCGAGGCGCTGGCGGGCGACGAACCCGAGCCCGCGCACGTTCGCCCACCTCGCCCGCCACTACACGGCCGCCGACGACGGCGCCAAGGCGGCGGAGTACCTGATCCGCGCCGGCGACGAGGCGCGCGGCCTCTCCGCCGACCGCGAGGCGATCCGCCACTACCGGCGCGCGCGGGAGTTCCTGAGCCGCCTGGGCGACGACCGCCGCTCGCGCGAGACGCTGTTCAAGATCGCGCTCGTGCACCACCTCGCGTTCGACTTCGAGGGCGCCGAGCGCGCCTACGACGAGGCGTTCGCCTGCAAGGTCGAGGCCCTCCTCCAGCCCGAGCTGTGCGAGCGGCTGACCGCTGCCGTCATCCGGCCGGGCGCGCTGGCGCCGGGCCTGGCCTACGTCTCGGACACGAGCGCGCTCACCCAGCACCTGTTCCGCGGCCTTCTGATCGTCGACCGCGAGCTGAACGTGATGCCCTCGCTGGCCGAGAACTTCCGCGTCTCATCCGACGGCCTGACGTACCTGTTCCAGCTGCACGACGACGCCCGCTGGAGCGACGGCGAGCCGCTCACCGCGCACGATTTCGTCTACACCTGGGAGCACGTCCGCGGACTCTCGGCGTCGACGGCGCTCCTGTTCGCGGACATGGCCGAGGCGAATGCGCTCGACGACCACACGCTCGAGGTGGTGCTGCGCGAGCCGCGCAACTACTTCCCGTACGTGCTCGCCACGACGCCGGCCTATCCGTGGCCGAGGCACGTCTGCGACGCGGTCGGCGAGGCGTGGTACGAGCAGGTGCCGCTGGTCTCGAGCGGGCCGTTCGTGCTCACGTCGCGCGACGAGACCGAGATGGTGCTCGAGGCCAACCCGAACTGGCGCGGCGCGCGCGGCAACCTCTCGCAGATCACCTTCCGGTTCCGAGAGCGCACGGACGACTTCGAGGCGCTCTGGCGCGACGGCGGCATCGACGTCCTCCCGGCCGCCCAGTCGACGCTCGCTGACATCGGCGAGGGGTGCATCGAGGCGGCCCCGGTTCTGGGCGCCACGATCGTCGGGTTCCGCACCGACCGGCCGGCGGTGTCCGACCTGCGCGTGCGGCGTGCCATCGCCGCCGCGGTGGCCGAGGTCGCGGCCGATGCCGAGAGCGTCGGGTTCGGCTCCCGGCCGCCGGAGCGGGGCGGCCTCCTCCCGCCGGCGATGCCTGGCCACAACTACGCGCTCGCCTCACCGCCGTCGCTCGACGAGGCGGCGGCGCTTCTGGCGGAGGCCGGCCACCCGGGCGGCGAGGGGCTCCCGAAGCTCGAGATGGTCGCGACGGGCGGGACGATCGGGCAGGCCGAGGCTCTCGTCGAGGTGCTCGGCCGCCTGGGTCTCGCGGCGACCATCACGATCATGGACCCGGACATCATCCTCTCCGGGCAGAACTGCGACCTCTGGGTGTGCACGTGGCTTGCCGACTTCCCCGACCCGGAGGGGTTCTTCCGCGGCCTGATCGGCGACCCGGCCGACCCGATCGTGAACGACGCGGAGGCGTTCGCGCTGCTCGACGAGGCGCGTGCATCCCGCGACCGCGACGAGCGGCTGCGCCTCTACTCGGAGGTCGACCGTCGGCTCGTCGCCGACCAGGTGCTGTTGCTTCCGATCAGCTACTCCCGCGCGACCGTCCTACGCCGCCCGTGGGTGCAGGGCGTTTGGGCCAACGCGCTCACGCCGCTTCGGCTCGACCAGGCCGTCGTCGAGCGGGCCGCGAACCCGGCCGGGCACGGTGCGGGTGTAGCATCCTCCGTCTGACGCCAGGGAGGTGCTCGGGATGGCCGATTCCCACTACGACTTCATCATCGTCGGCGGAGGGTCCGCCGGCAGCATCCTCGCCAACAGGCTGAGCGAGGACCGCGCGAACCGGGTGCTCGTGCTCGAGGCGGGCCGCTCGGACTACCCGTGGGACGTCTATATCCACATGCCCGCGGGCCTGATGTTCCCGATCGGGAACCGCTTCTACGACTGGAAATACGAGTCCGAGCCCGAGCCGGCGATGGGCGGCCGGACGGTCTACCACGCGCGCGGCAAGGTGCTCGGCGGGTCGAGCTCGATCAACGGGATGATCTTCCAGCGCGGGAACCCGATGGACTACGAGCGCTGGGCGGGCGAGGCCGGGATGGAGTCCTGGGCGTACGCCAACTGCCTGCCGTACTTCAAGCGGATGGAGACGTGCCTCGCCGGCGCCGACGAGTTCCGCGGCGGCGACGGGCCGCTCGTGCTCGAGCGCGGCCCGGCGGACGGCGAGCTCTTCCAGGCGTTCTTCCAGGCCGTCCAGCAGGCCGGCTACCCGCTGACGAGCGACGTCAACGGCTACCGCCAGGAGGGCTTCGCGGCGTTCGACCGCAACATCCATCGCGGCCGCCGGCTGAGCGCGGCGCGGGCGTACCTGCACCCGGTCATGAAGCGCCCGAACCTCGACGTCGAGACGCGCGCGTTCGTGACGCGCGTCCTCTTCGACGGGACGAAGGCGATCGGCGTCGAGTACACCGACTGGCGCGGGCGGATCCACCGCGTCCTCTCCGGCGAGGTCGTGCTGTGCGGCGGGGCGTTCAACTCGCCGCAGGTGCTCCAGGTGTCGGGCATCGGCAATGCGAAGGAGCTCGGCGAGGCCGGCGTGAGGGCGTTCCACGACCTGCCGGGCGTCGGCGAGAACCTCCAGGACCACCTCGAGGTCTACGTCCAGTACGGGAGCAAGAAGCCCGTATCGGTCGCGCCGGCGCTCAAGTACAAGAACCGGCCGGTGGTGGGGGCGAAGTGGCTCTTCGGGCGAACCGGCCCGGGCGCGACGAACCACTTCGAGGGCGGCGGCTTCGTCCGCGGCAACGACGAGGTGGCCTACCCGAACCTGATGTTCCACTTCCTGCCGCTCGCGATCCGCTACGACGGCACCGAGCCGGCCGGCGGCCACGGCTACCAGGTTCACATCGGGCCGATGTACGCCGACACGCGCGGGACGGTCAAGATCACGACGGCCGACCCGACCGTCCACCCGGCGATCCAGTTCAACTACCTCTCGACGCACAACGACCGCAAGGAGTGGGTCGAGGCCGTGCGCGTCGCCCGGTCGATCCTGAACCAGCCGGCGTTCGACGAGTACAACGACGGCGAGCTCTCGCCCGGCCCCGACGTCTCGACCGACGAGCAGATCCTCGAGTGGGTCGCGAAGGACGCCGAGACGGCGCTTCACCCGTCGTGCACGTGCAAGATGGGCGTGGGGGACGGCGCGGTGGTCGACCCGACCTCGATGCGCGTGCACGGGCTCGACGGCATCAGGGTGGTCGACGCGTCGGTCTTCCCGTTCGTCACGAACGCGAACATCTACGCGCCGGTGGCGATGACGGCCGAGAAGTCGGCCGACCTGATCCTCGGGAACACGCCGCTCGAGCCGCTGAACGTCGAGTACTACAAGCACGGGATCAGCCCCGCGCCGCCGGTGCAGGCGCCGCAGGCGACGGTCGCAGGGGAGTAGACCACCGGGGCCAGACCCCGGACGGGGTCTGGCCCCATGGGGTTCGCGCTGCCGCTGGCCGCTGGGTGCTGAAGGCAGCTATCCTTGGCCCGGCCCGCCCTCTTAGCTCAGTTGGTAGAGCACCTCCATGGTAAGGAGGGGGTCAACGGTTCGAGTCCGTTAGAGGGCTTTCTCCGCAAACCCGCATGGTTGAGCCATTCGCTCGCACCAGGGTCCTGCTCGTCATTCGCGCCGCGCCGTCCAGCGACGCGTCGTCAAGCCTCGGTCGGATCTTCGGCCGCAGGTTTCGAGATTCCCGGCTCGTACTTGGAAGACGCCGAGATCGAGTCCTGTTGAGGTGCCATTTTCGGCAACGGTCTCGGCGATGCTTCAGTCCCGGCACGAGGTCAGATCGCTGTCAGCTTTGCGCGCCTAGAGGCTGCCCACGCGGATCACGTCTCCGGTCGCGTCGAGCATCGACTGCAGGTCGAAGCCGCCGTTGTGGCGGACGCCGTTGATGAAGAACGTGGGCGTGCCGTTGACGCCGCTGCGCACCCCGGACATGAAGTCCTCGCGGATCCGCGGCGCGTAGGTCTCCTGCTCGAAGTCGCGGGTGAAGCGGGGCAGGTCAAGCGCCAGCGTGCGCGCGAGAGCCACGTACGCCTGAGGTCCCAGGCTCTGCTGGTTGGCGAACAGCAGGTCGTGCATGTCCCAGAACCTGCCCTGCGCACCCGCTGCCTCGGCGGCCAGCGCGGCGCCCAACGCTCGATGGTGAATCTGCGTGAGCGGGAAGTGCCGGAATGCGAACCGCAGGTCGTCCGCCAGCATCCGCTGCAGCTCGTGCACCACTCGATGGGCGGCGCCACAGAACGGGCACTCGTAGTCGCCGTACTCGACAAGCGTGACCGGCGCGGTGGGCGGGCCGTGAACGTGGTCGCGCTCGTCCACAGGGACGGTGAGCCGTGGTGTGTCGAGTAGCGCGCTCACGCCGGCGCTCCCACGGGAGCCATCGCCTCCAGCGCGGTGAGAATTCCGTCCGCGCCAGGATTGACGCCGATCGGGGACACGTAGCTCCAGGAGATCGTGCCCTCCGAATCGACGATGAACAGCGCCCGCTCGGCCATCCCGAGTCGTCGTCGTAGACGCCGTACTGCCTGGCCACCTCGCCCTTAGGGTGGAAGTCGGCGAGCAGCGGGAAGCGCAGATGGCGCTGGCGCGCGAACTCCAGATGGCACCACCCATGGTCGACGGAGATGCCGACCAGGTCGGCCCCGAGGCGCCTGAACTCAGGACGGATCTCGCTGTACAGCGCCGGCTGCTGTTCACCGACCGCACCGCAACGACCCGGGGTGCTTCGGCACGGTGATCTCGGCGAACTGGTCGCAGACCGGCAAGTCACTCTCGTTTCGCAACGTCCGAACGACGGTTACCCCGACTTGCGGGCGACGAGGGCTGATCGTCGCGCGCGGGACGCTGGCGTCCCATCCATGGTCGACGGTGGTCGTCTAGGTCGGCGGGTGGCCGCTACTGGCGAAGCCGCCGCTCGGCGGAGCAACGGTTCGAGTCCGTTAGAGGCTTTTTCGCTCAACCATGCGGGTTATCCGAGCTAGCCGAGTCGCCTAGAACCACGCCAGTGCATGGGTTTCCGACAGCTCGGATCAGATTTCTGTCGCTCGAGATCCGCCGGCGTACGAGCCGGAGTTCGGGCCGGCTCATTCCTCACCGAGCGCCAGCGCGACTGCCTCGTTCAGTGTCAGCTCACTCCCCGCTTTCCACTCCACACCGAACGCGTCGCCGAGCCGCTGGCGGGCCGCCTCTGCAGCCCGGTCCACGAAGGGAAGCGCGTAGCTCGTGTCGAGACGTTGCCCGCTCTCCTCGGCGATCGTCTCGGCCGCCGAGAACAGTCGCGCCGCCGCGCCAGGATCGGTTTGCACGCGAACGCACCCGAGCGCGGCAAGCGCTTCGATGGCCAGCGCCACGGACTGGAGCTCGACTGCCCTCCTGAGAGCCTCCTCGAGAATCGGTCGCGCGGCCTGGTACTGACCGTCCGCGATCAGCACGTAGGCGATCGCATTCTCCGCGGTCGCCGCCTCCCACCGTCTGCCGAGTCCTCTGAACATCGCCACAGCCCTGTTGAGAGCCTCGTGTGCCTCTTTGAGGCGTCCCTCGTCGAGGAGCGTCACGCCGAGCAGGAAGGTGACCCAGCCGAGGCCGCCGTGCATCTCCGAGCTCGCGAAGAAGCGCCTCGCACTCGTGGAGGAGGTGCCTACGCTCATCGAGATCCGGCTCATCGAAGCTGAGGACTCGAAGCGCCCACTCGATCTGGCGCTTGTCGCTTCGTTCGCGGGCGATGTCTAGGCTCTCGCGGGCGTACTCGCGCGCCACCTCGCTCTCGCCCAAGTTCGCCGCCGCGAGCGCGGCGGCGCCGAGCGCATCCGCTCGGAGGTCAGGGTCGAGGTCAACGAGCGGTCGAGCGCCGCGACGAGCCACGCTTTCAACTCCCGCAGGCTGGCTCGCGTCCACAGGGCCCATAGCGCAGCCACCGCGAGGCGAGCCTCCCGCTCCACGTCGGCCGAAGCGATGAGCCGCCCACGGGCGCGCCGGATGTTGTCCAGCTCGTCCTGCAGCCGGACCCCGGCCTCCGGGAGCGCGGACGGCCCGCCGACAGCGGCGTCCTCGGCACGCGAGAGGAAGTGGTCGGCGTGGCGGCGGCGCAGCTCGTCCTCCTCTCCCCGCTCCTCGAGTCGCTCGGTTGCGTATTCCTGGATCGTTTCCAGCATCCAGAATCGCTCTCCCTGCCGGCGAAGCAGGCTCTTGTCGATCAGCGACTGCAGCGTGTCTATGTCGGCGTCGCAGACCTCCTCCGCCGCCTCGAGCGTGCAGCCGCCGCGGAAGACGGACAAGCCCTCGAACAGGAGCCGTTCCTGTTCGTCGAGGAGGTCGTAGCTCCAGGCGATGGTCGCGCGCAGGGTCTGCTGCCGGGGATCTACCCCGCGGCCGGCCTTGAGCAGGTCGAGCCGCTTCGACAGGCGGTCGAGCAGCTGCTCCGGAGAGAGCACGGAGACGCGGGCGGCGGCGAGCTCGAGCGCGAGCGGCAGGTTGTCGAGCCGGGAGCACAGCTCGTCGACGACTGGGCGGGCCTCGAAACGAGGATCGACTGCCCGCGCGCGCGTGGTGAAGAGCTCGGTCGCATCCTCAGGCTCGAGCGGCGGGACCGGATAGGCCTGCTCGCCAGGAAGTCGCAGCAGCTCTCGGCTCGTCACGAGGAGCTGAAGGTTCGGACAGGCGGCGAGCAGCCCAGCGAGCTCAGCGCGCTGCATCGATCAGATGCTCGAAGTTGTCGAGGATGAGCAGGAGCCGGCGGTCGCCGATGCGGTCGGCGAGGCCGTCCCTCGCTTCGAGCGCCTGAGCGGCTATCTCGAGCACGAGCTTCGGGTCGCGCAGCGCAGCAAGCGGACGCCCAGAAGACGCCGTCGGGATACTGGTCGGACGCCTCCGCGGCCGCTTGGAGCGCGAGCCTGGTCTTGCCGGCTCCGGCCGGGCCCGGTCAACGTCAGCAGGCGCGCGACCCCGCTTCCGAGCAGGGTCGTCACCTCGCCGAGCTCTCGTTGGCGCCCGAGGAAGCGCGTCGCAGGAATCGGGAGGTTCGTCTGCTGCAGGCTTCTCAGAGGTGGGAAGGCTTCGCCGCCGAGCTGATAGATCCGTTCCGGTGCGGCGAGGTCCTTCAGGCGGTGTTCGCCGAGGTCGCGCAAGCTGTCGCCCTCGACCAGCGATGCGGTCGAGGACGAGACCAGGATCTGGCCGCCGTGCCCAGCCGCTGCGATGCGGGCTGCTCGGTGGACGTCCGCTCCGACGTAGCCCTCGTCGGTGACGTGCGGCGTCCCGGTGTGGATCCCCATGCGCACGCGGATCGGTCCGGCCGCAAGCACCTGCTGCGCTTCGGCAGCGGCGGCAATCGCGGCCGGCGCGGTGGAGAACGCGATAAAAAACGAGTCGCCCTGCGTATCCACTTCGACACCGTCGTGGCGAATGAACGCCTCACGCAGGGCGCGGCGATGCTGCGCCAGCGCATCCGCGTAGGCATCGGCACCCAACTGCTGCAAGAGCCTCGTCGAGCCCTCGACGTCGGTGAAGACAAAAGTGACGGTTCCGGTCGGAAGCTCGCGCGCCACGTGGCTATTCAAGCGCGGCGAACTACCTGATGTCGAACCGCTCGCGGAGCGGTCGCCTGGAAGAACCCCTCACTCGCCTGGCTGGTCGCGCCGCGTCCATGTCGACGGAGTTTGCGCGTTGCCAAGTTCCGCCCATCGAGGGAACGGCCGGCCATGCGGGTTCGCCGCGTCGGGGTGGCGGCCGTAGTGCCGGTCGATCATGTCGACGCTGGTGCCCAGCTCGGCCAAGGGCCAGCGGTCATCCGAGTGGAGGAGGAACGCCAGTCCGTTGAGGTAGCCGCCCCACGCGGAGCCGGGAAGAGGAGCTGTGAGCCCGGGTGTTGCTGGCGTTAGCGGTTGCGGGGCGGCCAAGGCGGCGGTGGAGCGGGGGACGGTCCGGATTGATCCAGCGGTCTTCCCGGCGAACTTGTCGAGGCCCGTGCCTTCGGTGTATGTCCGGCGGATCGTTACTGTCCCGGCCTCCTCTCCTGCTTGGCGCCAGTCCTGTTCGTCGGGTTTGTCGCGTCGGGCGGGGCGGGGAGCTAGGCAGTTCAGACGGCCGATCTACGCATCTCTCCGGGGCACGGTGCTGACCGGATTCCCGGGAGTACCCCGCGCCGCCCAGACCGACCGCAACTGGCTCAACCATCCGGAGGGGCCAATGGTTCGAGTCCGTTAGAGGACTTCCCCCGCTGCTCTGGCGGCTCCTGAGCGGCCCTCCCCGGCCGTGCCTGGTGGCCAGTCGGGGCGGCGATAGAGTCGAGGGGATGGGCGCGTGCCTGTCAGAGAATCCTCGGTGATGCACACACCAAGCGCGGTTCCCGGCTAGGGTCTTCGCAAAACGTAACGCGAGGACCATGAGCAGGATGGGCCCCAACATGTTCCCGTTCCAGGACGACATCCTCCGCCAGCTGGCGAAGGGCGCGGCGACGGCGGCCTCGGTTTCGGACACGATCGCGAGCGAGGGGCGCGCGCCGGGCCACGGGGAGAACTCGCCCGAGCTCCACCGCGACGTTGCCGAGAACATCGACCACCTCGTCCACCTCGGGCTCGCCGAGTACACCGGTGATACGCCGCGCACGGCTCAGCTCACCCAGGCTGGGCAGGACGCCGCGCGCGTCGATGCCCTGAGGTGGTCGCGGCTACGCGAGCCCGTAGACGTCACCAGTCGATGGGCACAGGGCCGTTTGACGACGAGTCCACAGAGGGGCTCAACCGTTCGAGTCCGTTAGAGGGCTTCACTGCGCGACCCGACGCGATCGCGATCAGGTCGGCGACGACGTCATCGAGCGGTCGGCTCGCATCCAGCTCGTGCGTGCAGCCCGCTCTGAGCAGCGGCTCGACCTTGGCGAGGTCATCCAAGATCATCGCCCGCTCCACCTGAGTCTTCCCGTAGTCGTTTGTCGTTCTGCGCGCGATCCGGTCAAGGATCACGTCAGCAGGGGCGCTGAGCAGGACGACGGCGTTGAAACGGTCGTAGAACGCCCCCTGGTTCCTCACGCACCCTTGAACGAAGAGCGAGCGACCGTCATCGGAGTCCAGCAGCTCGGTGATCCTCTCCTCGACCCAGAGCCACTCGCCGCGGTGCGGCTCGTCGGAGGACTCAACATCCTCGCGATACTCGCGCCAGCCCGGATCATCGGTGTCCACGACCCGGTAGCCGCGTCGGCCAAGCTCGGCGAGCGCCGACGACTTGCCCGTTCCCGACATGCCGGTCACCAGGATCCTCGACATCGGGACACCGTACCCACAGGTCCTCGAGCTCGGCACAGCGTCGCGGTGTAGATAACACAGATTTGTGTGATCTCAGTTTTGTCTGTAGACTGTAGCCATGCCAACCGATTCCGAGATCACCTTCTCCGACCACATGGGCCGGTTCTACGCCCGCCGCTACTCCTTCCCGCCGATGGTGGGCCGCCTGATCGGCTATCTCGCCGTCTGCGATCCACCGAATCCGACGATCGGCGAGCTGGCGGAAGCCCTGCTCGCCAGCCGCAGCGCGATCGCCGGCGCGGTGAAGACCCTCGAGACGATCAACGTGGCCCAGCGCTCGCGCGTCGCCGGCGAGCGGATGGACCGCGTTCGCATCACCGCCGAGCAGTCCATGCAGATGGACGTGTCGGAGTATGAGGAGATGCGGGAGCTGGCGCGCGAGGGCCTCGAGGTTCTCAGGGACGCTCCGCCCGAGCGGCGGGCTGCCCTGCTGGAGATGTCGGCGTTCGCCGGCTTCCTCGTCGAGGAGCTCCCGAAGCTGAAGCTGGAGTGGGAGGCGCGGCGCCAGGCGCTCGTCGCGTCGGGCGACCTACCCGAAGAGCGCCCTGGCCAACGGAGGCACCGATGACCACTACACATCAACCCGCCGTCGTCGTGGCCGGCGTGCGGAAGTCGTACGGCGAAACGACCGTGCTCGACGGCGTCGATCTCACGGTGACCGAGGGAACGATCTTCGCGCTCCTCGGGCCGAACGGAGCCGGCAAGACGACGATCGTGCGGATCCTTTCCACGCTCATTCGCGCCGACTCCGGTGACGCGCAGGTGGCCGGCCACGACGTCGCCGAAGACCAGGACGGCGTGCGGTCGTCGATCGGCGTCACCGGACAGTTTTCGGCGGTGGACGAGTTGCTGACGGGGAGGGAGAACCTGCAACTGATGGCCGACCTGAACCATCTGGGCCGCGCCGCCGGCCGGGCGCGCGTCGACGAGCTTCTCGACCGATTCGATCTCGCGGAGGCAGCCGGCAAGCCGGCGTCGACGTACTCGGGTGGGATGCGCCGCCGCCTCGACCTGGCCATGACGCTGATCGGCTCGCCCCGAGTGATCTTCCTCGACGAGCCCACTACAGGGCTCGACCCGCGCGCCCGTCGCCAGATGTGGGACGACATCCGCAACCTCGCGGCCGGCGGCGTCACCATCCTCCTCACCACCCAGTACCTCGACGAAGCCGACGAGCTCGCCGACCGGATCGCCGTCCTCGACCACGGCCGTATCGTCGCCGAGGGCACCCCCGACGAGCTCAAGCGTCGCACCCCCGGCGGTCACATCCGCCTCCGGCTCGCCGACCCGCAGGCCCTCCGCGCGGCCGCCGCCCTGTTCCCGGGCGCGACGCCCGACGAGGAGCGACTCACGCTCCGCGTGTCCGGGAACGGCGATATCCCATCGCTCCGCCACGTGCTCGCGCAGCTCGACGACGCGCGGATCGCGGTTCAGGAGCTCTCCATCCACAGCGCCGACCTCGACGACGTGTTCTTCGCCGTGACCGGCCAAACGAGCCTCGGACAGGAGGCAGCGTAATGAGCACTCTCGCCTACACAGTCAGCGACTCCACGACAATGTTCCGCCGCAACCTGCGGCGCCTGCGGCGCTACCCGTCGCTGACGCTGCTCCTCATCGGCATGCCGATCGTCTTCCTGCTGCTGTTCGTCTACGTCTTCGGCGGTCAGCTCGGCCACGGCCTCGGCAACCAGTACCTCGCCGGGCACTCCGGGCGTGCCGGCTACCTCAACTACGTCACGCCTGGAATCCTGCTCATGACCGTCGCAGCAGCCGTCCAGGGCACCGCGATCGTCGTCGCGATGGACATGACGGGAGGCATCATCGACCGCTTCCGCACCATGGCCATCGCCCGCTCCGCCGTCCTCACCGGCCACGTCCTCGCCAGCCTCATCCAGGCCCTGCTCAGCGTGGGCATCGTGCTCGGCGTCGCCGTCGCACTCGGCTTCCGGCCGGAAGCAGGCGTGCTGGACTGGCTCGCCGCGATCGGTCTGGTGACGCTGTTCGCGTTCGCGCTCATCTGGCTCGCCACCGCCTTGGGCCTCGCCGCCAAGAGCGTCGAAACCGCGAGCAACACACCGATGTTCCTCACCTTCCTGCCGTTCCTCGGTAGCGGCTTCGTGCTCGTCGCGTCGTTGCCGGCCGGACTCCGCCAGTTCGCCCACTACCAGCCCTTCACCCCCACGACCGAAACCCTGCGCGGACTCCTCACCGGCACGCCGATCGGCACGAACGCCGTCGTCGCCGTCGCATGGTGCGTCGCCATCGCCCTCGGCTCGTACCTCTGGGCGAGGCACCTCTACGCGACGAGGCGCTCGGCCTGATCCAACCAACGACTCATAGGACCAAGGACATGCCTCACTTCGAAACACCACAACCAATCTCGGTCGAGCTGAACCTGCGCCTGGCGAACGTGCGCGTCACGGCCGGGGAGCGCGCAGACACGATCGTCCGGGTGCGGCCGAGACAGTCGGCCAAGCGTGACGACGTGACCGCGGCCGAACAGACACGCGTCGCGTACGCCGACGGCAGGCTGCTGGTCAAGCGATCGCGCCGGCTGCGGGAATGGAACCCGTTCAACGTCGGCGGCTCGATCGACGTCGAGATCGAACTCCCCGCCGGGTCGCAGCTGAGCGGCCGTACGGTCGCCGGCGAATTTCACTGCACCGGTGCGCTCGGGCGCTGCGAGCTCAAGAGCGGCGTTGGCAACATCACAGTGGAGCGAGTCGCCGGCGACGCCGAGCTCGCGACCGGCACCGGCGAGGTTCGCGCCGGCGAGGTCGACGGCTCCGCGGTCATCCGGAACTCCAACGGTGACACCCAGGTTCGCGAGGTCGGCGGCGATCTCCGGGTCAAGGCAGCCAACGGCCACATCGACGTCGAGAACTCGCACGGCTCGCTTCGTGCCAGGACAGCCAACGGCTGGATCCGCGTCGGGACAATCCACCGCGGCCCGCTGGTCGCCAAGACCGCAGCCGGGCATATCGATGTCGGGATCGCCGGCGGGGCCGCCGCCTCGCTCGACCTTCACACGCGCCACGGCCATGTCCGCAACGACCTGGACGCCACGGACGTCCACGGGTCAGGTGATGGCGGCCGGGCCGAAGTGCGGGCGACCACGGGCTGGGGCGACATCACGATCCGCCGCGGGGGCACGCATGCACCACCGACCGTAGGGTCGTTCGACTTGGCCGGGCGCCGTCTACTCGGCGGCGCCCGGCAGCGTCGGCTGGTCGGTGGGATAGACGCCGACCGCGAAGCCGTACATCGTGTCGCCCGACCGGGGAAGCTGGTCGAACTCCGCCACCAGCTCCGCCATCCGCTCCCAGAAGTCCGACGCCTGGGCCTCCGAGATGCGGGCGTGCCGGATGAACCCCCACAGCTTGCCGTCGTCGAAGGCCGCGGCCGACTCCCGAGCGGCGACCTCGAAGTCGTTGAAGTCCCGAGGCATCTCGTCGGCGTCCGCGCCTCGCTCGGCCGCGACGTAGAACATCCGCGCCGTGCGGCCGTAGAAGCGCTCGTCGATCGCCCGCACCCGCCTCGTCCTCACGACCTGCACGAGCCCGGCCTCGACGAGCACCTTGACGTGATGGGCGACCGTGCTCTTCGGGCGCTCGACCGCCACCGCGAGCTCGCTCACGGTGGCCGCCCGCTCGTGAAGCAGGCCCAGGATCGTGGTGCGGAGCGGATGGCCGATCGCCTTCACCTGGGCGGGCCTGGTGAGCGCGATCCGGTCGGCGAGGTCGTAGTCGGGGGGAGGCGACTTGCCGGCCATGGCCGAACAGACTAACATCCCGAAACGTTCCAGATAAATGGATCAATCAACGGAGGAGAGGTCTGGGATGACCGAGGTTGTGCTGTATCACCACGTCCAGGGGCTGACGGACGGCGTGCGGGCGTTCGGCGATGAGCTTCGGCAGGCGGGCCACACCGTCCACACCCCCGACCTGTTCGGCGGGCGGACGTTCGACGCCATCGAGGAGGGCATGGCGTTCGCTCGCGAAGCGGGCTTCGGCGCCCTGGCCGAGCGCGGAGTGGCCGCCGCCGAGGAGTTCGGCGCCGACGTCGTCTACGCGGGGTTCTCGTTCGGGGTCATGCCCGCCCAGCAGCTCGCGCAGACGCGGTCCGGTGCGCGCGGGGCGCTCTTCATGTCGGGGTGCCTGCCGGTCTCGGAGTTCGGGGACGCGTGGCCCGAGGGCATCCCCGTGCAGGTGCACGGCAAGGAGTCCGACCCGTTCTTCGAGGAGGACGTGGAGGCGGCGCGTGCTCTCGTCGAGTCGGCCGAGGGCGCCGAGCTCTTCCTCTACCCGGGAGAGGAGCACCTCTTCGCGGACTCCTCGCTTCCGGCGTACGACCCCGCGGCCGCGAAACTGCTCACGGAGCGTGTGCTGGGGTTCCTCGAGAGGGCGGGCTAGGTGGCGACGACCTACACGATCAAGGCGCTCGACGAGACGACGTGGGATGCGTTCGCAGCGCTGGTCGAGGCAAACAACGGCGTCTTCGGCGGGTGCTGGTGCATGGGCTTCCATCCCGAGGGATGCGACCGGGAGACGGCGGGCGTCAACCGCCGACGCAAGCTCGAGCGCGTCCAGGAAGGCACGACCCACGCCGCGCTCGTGTTCGACGGCGACGCGTGCCTCGGCTGGTGCCAGTTCGGAGCACCCGACGAGCTGCCGCGGATCAAGAGCCGCGCCGCCTATCAGAAGGGCGCGGCGACCTCACCGGATTGGCGGATCACGTGCAACTTCGTCGGCAAGGGCCACCGGCGCAAGGGCGTGGCGACCGCGGCCCTGGCCGGTGCGCTCGACCTGATCGCAGGCCTGGGCGGCGGGACCGTCGAGGGCTACCCGGAGGGCGCCGACAACGTGCCCGCCGGCTTCCTCTTCAACGGCGCGCTCTCGACCTATGAGCGGCTCGGCTTCGAACGGGATCGGATGATCGGCAAGCACCGCTGGGTGGTCACGCGGGTCGTCGAACCACACTAGGGTGGGCGCGATGCAGTCGACGACCGCCCTGCCCGAGGTCGCGGCGACCCGCTACGTGACGGCGCTGCGCGAGGGCGGATCGATGCCGGGGCTGGTCGAGGCCGACGACGACGGGCTGTACGTGCTGAAGTTCCGCGGCGCGGGGCAAGGCCCGCTCGCGCTCGTCGCCGAGGTCATCGTGGGCGAGCTCGCCCGCGCCCTCGGCTTCCGGGTGCCGCAGGTCGCGCTGGTTGACCTCGACCCCGTCCTCGGGCGCGCCGAGCCGGATCCCGAGATCCAGGAGCTGATCCTCGCAAGCGGCGGGCTCAACGTCGCCATCGACTTCCTGCCCGGCTCGCTCGCGTACACCCCGGGCGGGCCCGTGCAGCCCGACGCCGAGCTCGCAGCCGACGTCGTCTGGCTCGATGCCCTGCTCACCAACGTCGACCGCTCCCCCGCCAACCCGAACCTGCTCGTCTGGCATCAGCAGATGTGGCTGATCGACCACGGCGCGGCGCTCTACCTCCAGCACGGAGGGCTCAGGCCGGCCGAGCAGGCGACGCGCGCATTCCCCCAGATCGCCGAGCACGTGCTGCTGCCACGCGCCGGCTCGATCCTCGAGGCGGACGAGCGGCTCGCGCCCCGCGTCGATCGTGCGCTGCTCGAGCACGTGGTCGCCCTCGTGCCCGGCGAATGGTTCGTCCGCGACCCCGCCGAGACGTACATCGACTACCTCGCGCGGCGCCTCGAGGCCCCGAGGGCGTTCGCGCAGGAGGCGGAGCATGCCCGGCGGAGCGCGTAGCCAGTTCACCTACGCGATCCTGCGCATCGTCCCGCGGATCGAGCGCGGCGAGTCCTTCAACGCCGGCGTCGTCCTCTACTGCGGCGAGCGCGACTTCCTCGCTGCGCGCACATTCCTCGACGAGCGCCGACTGTCGGCGCTCGCCGCCGACGTCGCGCCGGCGGCGGTTCGCGCGCATCTGGACACGCTCGTGCGCGTCGCCGAGGGCGCCCCGGACGCCGGGGCGATCGCCGCGCTGCCCCCGGCGAAGCGGTTCGGCTGGCTCGTCTCGCCCTCGAGCACGATCGTGCAGGCGTCCGCGGTGCATTCCGGGCTGTGCGACGAGCCGTCGGAGATGCTCGACGAGCTCTTCACCCAGCTCGTCGAATGAGCCGTCAGTTGTTCAGAAGCTCCATCATCGAGTCGGCGTAGCGCTTTCCGCTGACCGCGTCGACCGAGATGGCGTGGTCGAGCTCCTCGACGTCGTCTGATGAGAGCTCGATCTGCGCGGCAGCCGCGTTCTCCTCGAGACGACGCGGGCTCTTGGTGCCCGGGATGGGGACGACGTCCTCGCCCTTGGCCATCACCCAGGCGAGCGCAAGCTGGGCCGGCGTGACGTCACGGGCGACGGCAAGGTCGCGGACGCGGTCGGCGAGATGCAGGTTCTCCTGAAGCGCGTCCTCCTGGAAGCGTGGATTCGTGCGCCGCCAGTCGTCCTCGGGCAGGTCGGACATCGAGCGGATCTGCCCCGTGAGGAAGCCGCGACCCAGCGGCGAGTACGCGACCAGACCGATGCCGAGCTCCCGCAGCGTGTCGAGAACGCCGGCCTCGGGGTCGCGCGTCCACAGCGAGTACTCGCTCTGGACGGCCGTGATCGGGTGCGTCGCGTGCGCCCGCCGGATCGTCTCTGGCGATGCTTCGGACAGGCCGAGGTGGCGCACCTTCCCCTGCTCGACCAGCTCGGCCATCGCGCCGACCGTCTCCTCGATCGGCACGCTCGCATCGATGCGATGCTGGTAGAAGAGGTCGATGTACCCGATCCCGAGACGCTGGAGCGAGCCCTCGCAAGCGCGTCTGACGTTCTCCGGGCTCCCGTCCACGCGCCGGTCACCTGGCCGGGCACGGTCGATCGCGAACCCGAACTTCGTCGCGATCTCGAACCGCTCGCGGCGGCCCGCAACCGCGCGCCCCACCAGCTCCTCGTTCGTGTGCGGCCCGTAGACCTCGGCCGTGTCCAGGAACGTGATCCCGAGGTCCAGCGCGCGGTGGATCGTCTCGAGTCCCGAGCGCTCGTCGCCTCGGCCGTAGGCGTGCGTCATGCCCATGCACCCGAGCCCCTGCGCCGACACCTCGAGCCCCTGGCTCCCAAGCGTCCGTCGTTGCATCCGTCTATCCCTCCAGCCTCGTCAGTCGTCCCGAACCGTAGCCCGGCTAGCGTTCAGCCCCGAATGGACGTCTTCGATCTCGACGAGATGAAGTTCAGCCCGACCGCCTCGCTCTTCGAGGGGCTGCCGCGCGCCGGCGTCGGCATCTCGGTCTTCGTCGTGCGGACGCCGCCTGGCAAGGGGGTGGATCTCCACGTGCATCCCTACGCGGAGACCTTCGTCCTCCTCGAAGGGAGCGGCCGCTGGACGGCCGGCGACGGTGTCGTCGACCTGCACGCGAACCAGATGCTCGTCGTCCCTCCGGAGACGCCGCATGGCTTTCGGAACACCGGCGACGATCCTCTCCTCGTCGTCTCGATCCACGAGTCGGGGACGCTCGAGCAGACGTTTCTCGGACGAGAGCCCGCGTAGGGGCGAATCCCTGGGATGATCCTCGACGTGCCCGAAGCGGTCTGGCCCCTCGTCGCCGTCGTCGTCCTGGTCGTGCTGCTGGCCTTCATCTTCCGCCGCACGATCGAAGAGGTTCTGCTCCCGCGTGTGAGCGGGGTCAAGGTGCTGGGTCTCGAAGTCCAGTTCGCCAAGCAGGAGCTCGCTCAGGCGATCAAGCACAGAAACCTGCCCAAAGCCGCGGGCGATCAGAACGCCGTATTGGAGCGGGCTCGCGAGGCGTGGCCCCTACTTCACGGAGCGGAGGTGCTGTGGGTGGACGACGATCCTTCCGGCAACCGGTCCGAACGGCGGATGCTGCAAGCGTTCGGCGTCATGATCGATACCGTCTCGACGAACGATCAGGCGCGGGCCATGCTCGAACGGCACCACTACGACGTGGTCATCAGCGACATCAAGCGCACAGCTGGGGAGTCGGGACTCGCGTTCGCGGAACAGATCGCGCCCCCGAGCCCGCTGGCGAAGCCGCTCATCTTCTACGTCACCACGCTCGAGCCCGGCACTCCGCCCCACGCATTCGCGATCACGAACCGCCCGGACCACCTCCTGCACTATGTGATCGACGTGCTCGCTCGATGGCGCCGAGACGTGGCACGAGGCTGATCTGCGGCGCTGATTCCCGAGTAGGCCGCCGGGAACCCCTCACGCCAGCTCGGATGCCGCGGTCGCCGAGTCGATGACGGACTCGACCCCGGAGAGGGCTTGCGCGAGCCCCTCGCCGGTGATCACGTCCACCCCGGTGGAACGTGAGATCGAGACGACGTCGTGGCCCTGGGCCTCGAGGACGTCGACGATATGGCGCCCGAGCCTTCCGGTTGCGCCCGTTACTGCGATTGTCCCTGCCTTCGGCATGACTCTCTCCTGATTCGTCGTTTGCGACTGACGACGAACGGGAGTCGCGCGAGGGGACAGGTCAGTCCGGGTACTCGTCCTTGCGGTAGGTGCTCGGGTCGACCGGCCCGGGCTTCGGCGTCCGCTCCTCCAGGAAGGTGAAGTAGGGGGCGACGAACGGGTCGGGCGCCGACACGGTGTAGGTGTGGTAGACGGTGCCGTTCTCGCGCGCGAAGGCGATCCAGCTCGGGTTCTCGCGCAGCCCGTCCTTCAGGTCGGCGCCGATCTGGCCGGACCACTCCTCGAGCCATTCGGGCGGGTCGTCGATCATCCCCTTGACCTCCGGGATCCCCTGCGCCTGCTCCTCGGTCAACGCCAGGCCGAAGTCGAAGGCGAAGTCGCTGTTGTAGGTCGAGACGTACGGGAACTCCCACCCCATCCGCTGCTTGTAGGCGATCAGCCGGTCGATCGGCGCCCGCGAGAAGCAGATCAGGGTCACGTCACGATGGTTCAGGTGCACGAGCGAGCCGTCGAGCCCGTCGGCCAGGCTGGTGCAGCCTGGGCAGGCGCCGAGCGTGTAGTCGGGCCCGAACATGACGTTGTAGGCGAGGAGCTGCGAGCGCCCGTCGAAGAGCTCGGCGAGCGTCTTCTTGCCGTCCTCGGTGTCGAGCTCGTACTCCTTCTCGACCGGCACCCAGGGGAGCGCCAGCCGCTTCTGCTTGATCTCCTCGTTTCGCTCGGCCGCCTCGGCCTCGAGCTTCGCGAGCTCCTCCCGGGCCGCCTTCCATTCCTCGCGAGTTCCGATCGTGTGCTCGGACATGTCAACCCTCCGTCATCGTGTCTCGTACTCGTCGTGGCGACGCAGCCAGTGCGGCTTGGGGCCGCTTTCGTCGCGCCCCTTGGGGACGCGGTCGAGCAGGAAGTAGTACGCCATCACCGGCTCGAGGCCGCGCGACGTGCTGACGTACGTCCGGTAGACGACCCCGTCGTCGACCGCATAGACGCTGAGGCCCGGGCCCTCGGCGACGTAGCCCGCGGCGCTCGTGCCGCACATCTCCGCGTTCTGGGCGACCGTCGCCGGGATGTCACCGTCGAGGAACGGCTTCAGCTCCTCCTCCGTGTGCAGGAAGCCGATGTCGCGGTTGAAATCGCTGCCGGCGCTCGAGACCCAGTCGATGTCCCAGCCCATCCGCTCCCGGTAGGCGAGCAGGCTCGCAAGCGGCCCGCGGGACGCGAGCAGCAGCGTGGTGTCCCTGGCCTTGAGGTGCGGCACCTGGGGAGCGAGCGTGTCCGCGATCGAGGAGCAGGCCGGGCACCCCGCCGTGTAGGACGGCCCGAACATGAAGTGGTAGACCAGGAGCTGGCTTCGGCCGGCGAAGAGGTCGGCGAGGCCCATCGTGCCCCGCTCGGTCTCGAACCGGTAGTCCTTCTCGACCGGAACCCACGGCAGCCGGCGGCGCTTCTCGGCCAGCTCGTCGCCCCGACGGGTGAGCTCCTTCTCGTCCTTCAGCAGCTCGTCGCGCTCCGCCTGCCACTCCGCCTGTGTGCCGATTCTGTGCTTTGCCATTCCTGCCTCCTGTCTCCGGGCTTAGGGGTATGTACCCCACGGAGTGCGTTTCCCGCACCTCTTCGACGACCTAGCATGCGCGTCGTTGCCATCCGATCCGGAGGAGAGTGAAATGGCTGAGAGCAAGAAGGTGTTCACGGCCGAGGAACGCGCCGCGATGAGGGAGCGCGCCAAGGAGCGGAAGGCGGCGTCAAGGGGGACGGGGAGGGCGACGTGCTTGCGAAGATCGCCGAGATGCAGGGCTCGGATCGCGCCCTGGCCGAGCGGGTCCACGCCATCGTGACCGCCAGCGCTCCGGGTCTCTCGCCGAGGACCTGGTACGGGATGCCGGCCTACGCCAAGGACGGCAAGGTCGTCTGCTTCTTCCAGAGCGCGCAGAAGTTCAAGACGAGGTACGCGACGCTCGGCTTCAGCGACAAGGCGAACCTCGACGACGGCTCCATGTGGCCGACGGCATTCGCGCTCAAGGAGCTGACCGCCGCCGTGGAGGCGAGGATCAAGAAGCTCGTGAAGACCGCCGTGGCCGAGGGCTGAGCGCCGCTACGCCGCTGTGTGACGCGGCGGCCCCGCCGGCGGCGAGCATGCTGCGGCCGGAGTCGCTCCGCCGCCACGCGGAAGAGCTCCCATGTCCCCGGGATCCCCTTGAGCTCGGCGGCGCCGCACTCCTCGAACTCGAGTCCCGAGCCGGCCACGAGATCCCTGACCGTGCGCGAGACGACCACCTCGCCGGGGCCGGCGTTCCGCCGCCACGCGGGCGCCGATGTGCACCGCGATCCCGCCGACCTTCCCGTCGACCTGCTCGCACTCGCCCGTGTGGAGCCCCGCCCGGACCTCGATGCCGAGATCGCCGACGGCCTCGACGATCGACGCTCGCGCAGCGGATCGCGCGAGCCGGCCCGTCGAACGACGCGAAGAAGCCGTCACCGGCGGTATCGACCTCGCGGCCGCGGAAGCGGGCGAGCTGCTGGCGGACGCGCGCATGGTGCTGCGTGAGCAGGTCGCGCCAGCGGCGGTCGCCGAGCTCCGCCAGCCTCGCCGTCGACCCGACGATGTCTGTGAAGAGCACGGTCGCGAGGATGCGGTCGGGCTCCGGTGCCTGCCACTCGCCGCGCTCCCAGATCCCTGTCAGGAACGCTTCGACGGTGTCGCCGATCTGGTCGGGCCGCACCCACCAGCCGTGATCGCGATCCCGGCAGCTCCACGAGGTGCGCACCGGGGACGCGGTCGGCGATGTACTTCCCCGCCGCGAAGTCCCAATCGGTGTCGTCGATCGGATGCAGGACGAGCGTCGGCATGCTGATGGACGACAGCACGTGCCGGGCGTCGAGCTTGCTGTTGATGCGCCGCAGGTCGGTGAGCGCGCCGGGGCTCGTGCTCGACCGTACCCATCGCCGCCACCAGCGCTGCATCTCCGGGTCGTCCGCGATCGAGGGCGAGAGCCCCCGGAGGCCGTCGTCGAACCACTGCGTCGCTCCCGAACGGCGCCCGCTGGCCGCTCCCTTCGATGATCGTCTTCCATTCCTCCGCCGTCGGCGACCACGGATGGTCGTCGTCGCCGACGAACGTCGACGTCGTGGCGTAGAGGATCGCCGCGGCGACCCGCTCCGGGTGGCTCGCAGCGAAGAGGAGCGTCAGCGGCCCGCCCTCCGAGACTCCGAGGATCGCGGCCCGTTCCGAGTTCGCGGCGTCCATCACGGCGCGGATGTCGTCCATCCGGGTCTCGTAGTCGGGCAGCCCGTACTCTCGGTCGGAGAGGCCTGTCCCGCGCTTGTCGAACAGGATCAGGCGCGCCGAATCGACGCGAGCCGCCGCAGCGTGTCGGCCGCCGGCCCTTCCCACGCCGACTCGAACACGGTCAGCACCCACCCGGCGACGAACACGATGTCGAACGGCCCCTCGCCGATCGTCGCGTACGCGATGTTGACGTCGCCGCTCTTGACGTAGCGGACCTCCGGTCGCTCCATGGCGAAACCCTACATCCCGCTTCTGCCCGTTCGGGTCGGGCATTCTCTAGTCTGAGGGACGTGAGTGGAGTGATGGAACGCCCGATGATCACCAGCCTGCGGGGACTGCTTCGCGCGCGGCTGTGGGCGCTTCGCCAGGCGCTCGTGCCGCTGGTCCAGATCGCGGTCGCCGCCGGAGCCTCGTGGTGGGTGGCGCATGACCTGCTCGGTCACACCTCAAGCTACTTCGCGCCGGTCGCCTCGACGATCGTGCTGCGCGTCGTCCCGGGCCGGCGCATCCGCCGTGCCTTCGAGATGGTGGTGGGGATCGCTGTCGGGATCGCTGTGGGGGCGGCGGTGATCCAGGAGATCGGCACCGGTGCGGTGCAGATCGGACTGATCGTGGGCGCGGCGGTTGCGGTCGCCACGCTGCTGGGTGGCAGCCCTCTCGTCGCCAGCCAGGCCGCCGGCTCGGCCGTGCTGATCGCCGCGCTGCCGAGCCCCCACGCCGCGCCGACCCGATTCGAGGACGCGCTGGTCGGCGGCCTGATCGGCCTCGCGGTGCTGGCGGTGGTGCCTCGAAACCAGGTGCGCACCCTGCGTGAGGCGGTGGACGCACTGGCCGCCGCGCTCGCCGAGATCCTGGGCGACCTGGCCGGCGCGATCGAGCGCGGCGACGCTGCGGCGGCCACCTACTCCCTCCACCGTGCGAACGCCACCCCGCACCTGGGCGGCCGCTTCGACCAGCTGCTCCAGGAGGCCGAGGAGGCCGCCACGATCGCGCCGGTGCAGCGGGCGAACGCGTCGCTTGTCGAGCTCTACGCCGCAGGCCGCGCCTCATGTGGACTACGCGCTCAGAAACACGCGCGTGCTCGCCCGCGCGGCCCGCGCAGCGCTCGAGCGCGAGCCGCCGTTGCCTCCGACCGTGGCCACCGCCGTGCGAGAGCTGGCGGACGCGACGGCGCTCCTGGCGGGGGCGATCACCGGCGACGCCGAGCAGACCGGCCTCGTCGAGCATGCCATGTCGGCGTCGGCGATCGCCTCGGCGTCGCTCGGCGCCGAGCCGACGATGAAGCACGTCGTGATCGTCTCGCAGGTGCGGTCGATCACCGTCGACCTGCTGCGGGCGATCGGCGTCGACCGCGAGCAGGCGTCCGCTCGCCTCCAGGCCGCGGCCGGCGTGCGCCTCGGCGGCTAGGGCGCCGCAGAGGCCTTCGAGGTCGCGCGGGAGTAGACTTGCCGGCATGGGACTACTTGATTGGTTCACGAAGAGGCGCGAGGAGAAGGACGCCGAGGCACTCGCGCGGGCTGAGGAACACGTTTCCGGCGACTCTCGGATGGAGGAGGAGACGTGGTCGGGAGACATGCAGGGCCTGAGCGCCGACAACCGGGCGGCTCGTCGTCTCGGGGGCTCGACGGGCGGGCTCGACCGGCTCAGCGAGTAGCGGCGGCTCTGACTGAGTCACCGCTCGCGGTTCAGGCGCGCCTAGCCTGAGCCCGCGACGATCAGCGGCCAGACGCCATTGAGCGTCCCGCGCAGCGTGCAGCGGGCGATCTCGTTGCCGCGCTCGTCGCTGTGGGCGGTCGAGATGCGCGCGACGACGCGATACGTCGGTGCAGAAGGTCGCCGTGCGAGGCGAGTAGCCGATGACGAGCGCCTGGCGTCCCGTCGCCGTCGGCCGCCAGTAGCGCATCGTCACGTCGCCCGACGCCACCGGGGGCAGGCCGCGGCCGAACAGCTTGAGCGCGCCCGCCTCGCCGTAGTTGGCAGCCACGATCACGTCCGCGCCTCCCGCCAGCCGCTCCACCTGGCGGACGAACGTCGGGCCAGCCGATCTCGGCCTGATAGTCGCTGCGCGCCGAGACGATCCCGTGCGCCTCTGCCGTCTGAAGCGGCAGGACGGGCAGCAGGATCGGCAGGAACAGCACGTCGAGGAGGACGAATGCGCCACCAGCAGTCCAGACCCGCCGGGGGGTCAGCCAGCGGTTGAGCGGAAGCGCGCCTGCCGCGAGCGCGAACACGACGACGGGCAGCGCGTAGTACGACTTGCCGCCGAGGACGAAGTACGCGACGACGGTGCCGGCCGCCGTCCACCCGAGGGGGCGGAGGGAACGGTCGCGGATGAGCGACATCACGCCTGCGATCGCGACGGGAACGGCGACGGCGGCGACCAGGAGAAGGTCGATGATGAACTGCGGCCGCGTCTCGTCGCTGGCGCTCGCCGGCGGGTTCAGGAAGAAGTGCACGCTGGTCCAGCCGTGCCCGGCCTCCCAGACGAGATTCGGGACCATCAGGACGGCGGCGATCGCGACGGCCAGCGGGAAGCCCCACGTCAGCAGCACGTCACGGCGCCACACCAGGAACGTCGCGATCAAGAGCACGAGGACGATGGCCAGCGTGTACTTCGTCTCGAGGCCGACACCGGCGGCGACTCCGAGCAGGACCCACGAGCCGCGGCCGAGCGCGAGCCGAAGCGCCAGCCACAGCACGACCATCGTCGTCAGCTGGTCGAACGCGACCGGCTGGAAGAGCCAGTTGGTGGCGATCATCCCGGGCGAGAACGCGACCAGGACCGCCGCGAGCGTCTGCGCGCGGCGATTCCCGCCGAGATCGCGCGCGACGAGCGCTCCGACGACCACCGTCCCCGCGCTCGCGAGGATCGTGAACGCGCGGAACCCGACGAGCGACCAGCCGAAGAGCTCGCGGGCGAGGGCGGAAAGGAGCGCCGTCACCGGCGGGTACTCGACGTAGCCGCCCTGGAGGTGAAGGCCGGCGACGGCGTAGTAGAGCTCGTCGCGGTGCCAGCCGTAGCGGCCGGCGACGGAGAGGGTTACGAGGCACTTCACCGCGACGACCGCGAGCACCGGCCAGAGTGCGAAGGCGGTCGACGCGCGTGCCCGGTGCTGCCCCAAGAGGGGCCAACGCTACGACACCGCCCACACCTCCGCAAGGAGTCGCGTCGCCCCGTCGTGGACTAGGGTCTGAGACCAGCCAAAAAGGAGTCGAACCATGCGTTCTGACATCGTGCCCGGCGGCATCTTCCCCGACTACGAGCTGCCCGATCACACGTCGACCCAACGGACGCTCAGCGAGATCCAGGGCGACGACCCGATGATCCTCACGCTCGCGCGCGGGCACTACTGCCCGAAGGAGCATCAGCAGCACCTGGAGCTGGCGGCCTTCTACCCGAAGATCACCGTGGCGTACACCCAGATCGTCACGATCGCGACCGACGAGCACCACACGCTCCAGGAGTTCCGCGCGTCGGTGGGCGCGCAATGGCCGTTCCTCTCCGATCCGGGCCGCACGGTCCAGAAGGACCTCGACATCCAGGAGTACACCGACCCGGACAACGACCCGATGATCCCGCACACGCTCGTGCTGAAGCCGGGGCTCGTCATCCACAGCGTCTACAACGGCTACTGGTTCTGGGGGCGGCCGTCGGTCTATGACCTGTGGCACGACCTGCGAGCCGCGATGAGCGAGATCCGGCGCGACTGGGACCTGAGCGCCCCTGGGCTCCGTGAAGCCTGGGATTCGGGCGACCTCTCGCCCTTCCACGGGTGGGACAAGAGGGCGGCGGGTCGGAGCACGTCAGCGGTCTGAGCGGCTCAGTCGCCCCACTCGATCGGCAGCTGGACGCCGTCGCCGCCCTCGGGGCGGTCGGAGCCGATGGCGATGTACTCCAGCCCGTCCTCGCCGGCCTCGAGGGCGCGGACGACCGAGGGGCTCATGCGAACGACGTCCCACTGGCGCAGCTCGTGGATCTCGTCGTCGAGCTTGATCCGGCCCGAGCCGGCGATGACGACGTACGCCTCCTCCTGCTCGCGGTGATGGTGGCCGGCGGACGCGCGTGTGCCCGGCGCGTAGCGGAAGTAGCTGATCCCGAGGTGCTCGGAGTCGAGATGGCTGCGTCCGAAGCGGCCCTCGATGCCGGGCACCCGCCCGCTGACGGAATCGTCGATCTCTTTGAGGTTCACGATCGTGAAGTTCGTCATGTGGTCACCACCAGGGGTCAGCAGGTCAGATGGAGCGCCGCCGCGGTCGTCTGCGGGTCGAGCTCGGCGTAGCGGGCGACGGCCTCGGGGGTCGGCACGACCTCGACGTCGATACCGCGGGTCCGCAGCGTCTCGAGCGTGCCCGGGTCGGGTCGCATCCGTCCGTGGGCGCCGGTGCCGACCAGCAGTCGCGCCGGGAGCTCGGCCAGGACGTCGTCGAGATCCTGCATCACGAGCCCGTGGCCGTCCTTGCGCCACCAGTCGCGGACGACGCGGTGCGGGAGCACGATCACGTCGCGCGTCTCCTCACGGCCGTCGATCGTCACTCGCCCGAACTCGTAGCCCTCGATCACCGGCATGGGCTCGATCGTAGCGCGGGCTGTTAGCATCGCCCCGTGGTCGGCGAGACCGAGCTTCGGTAGCCGTGGCGGTCGGGCTGCTCCACCCGGGGGAGATGGGTGGCGCGATCGGTGCGGCGCTGGTCGCCGGCGGCGAGCGGGTCATGTGGGCGTCGGACGGGCGGAGTGCGGCGACGCGGGAACGGGCCGAGCGCGCGGGGCTGGAGGATGCGGGCCAGATCACCGAACTGTGCCGCCGATGCGACGTCGTGGTCTCGGTGTGCCCGCCGCACGCCGCGGCCGAGGTCGCCCGGCAGGCCGTGGGCTTTGCCGGCATCTACGTGGATGCCAACGCTGTGTCGCCCGAGACGGCCCGGCGGATCGGGGCCTCCGTGTCGCGATTCGTCGACGGCGGGATCGTCGGCCCGCCACCCGGGGAGGCCGGGACGACCCGGCTCTATCTGTCGGGCGCAGAGGCGGGCGCGGTCGCCGCGCGCTTCGTGGGCACGATCGTCGACGCCCGGGTCGTCTCGGACGAGCCCGGCGCGGCGTCGGCCGTCAAGATGACCTACGCCGCGTGGACGAAGGGCAGCGCCGCGCTCCTTCTCGCCACGCGCGCGCTCGCCCGCGCCGGCGGGGTCGAGGAGACGCTGCTCGAGGAATGGCGGATGTCGCTGCCCGATCTGGAGTCGCAGTCGGACGCCGCCGCACGCTCCGCGCTCACCAAGGGCTGGCGCTGGATCGCCGAGATGGACGAGATTGCGCGGACGTTCGGCGTCGCCGGCCTGCCGGGCGAGTTCCACGAGGCGGCCGCGGAGGTCTACCGCCGGTCGGCGCGTCACGCGGAGTCGGGCGGGTCCGACCTCGACCGGGCGCTCGCCGCCATTCGCGACGACTCCTGAGCGACGCCGCGGTTCACGACGATGCGTGGAACCAGGGCGCGTATGAGATGCCGATGATCGAGCCCTCGATCGAGAGCAGCCGCGCCACGGTCTGACCCCACGGCTCCTCGCGCGCACCATGCACGAGCTGGAACCCCTTCTCCTCGAGCTCCTGGGCGGCGGCGGCCACGGCGGCGGCGTCCTCGACCTCGAACTCGATGCTGACCTGCGGCACGGGCCGGTCATCGGGCCACTCGTCGACCCCGAAGCAGGCGTGTGCGGCCTGCGACAGCGGCCAGACGCCGAAGTGCTTGGCGCCGTCGATCTTCTCGCTGTGGACGTACTCGTCGCCGTCGCCGCCCTCGAGCGGCAGGCCGAGCGCTTCGACGTAGAGCTTCTGGCTTTGCGGCGGGTCGGGCGTGACGACGGCGACGCCGGCGATGAACAGGACGTTCATGTGGCTTCCTCCGATCGGTGGACGTTGGTCGTTTGTCAGGAGGCTAGGACGGCCGCATCCCTCGGCACTTGGAGAAAACGGTCATCTCCGACCAGCGCGTGAGGCGTGGCGCCGACGAGCTCGCGCACGTCGTTTGCCATGTGCGCCTCGTCGTAGTAGCCGTGCTCGACGGCGGCACGCGCCCAGCTCTCGCCGCGGCCGTCGAGAAGGAGCCGCTGCATCCGGGCGATCCGCATGAGCCGTTTCGGGCTGTGGCCTGTGGCCGCCAGCACTCGGCGCCGAAGCTGGCGTGCGCTGTAGCCGCTGTCCCGGGCGACGTCGCGGACGTCCCGCGAGGCCCACACGGCTCGTACGACCGGGTCCGGCGGCGCGGCGTCCAGCGCCAGCCGCTCGAGCGACCGGAACCGCGGTAAGACGTCGCCGATCGGGAGCCGCAGGTCGACGAGCTCGGTCGCCGGAACGCCGCACAACGCCGGAAGGCCGCCGGGGTGGAAGCGGACGCCGCGCGAGACGCTGCCCGCCGGGAGGCGCGCGATGCCGACGCTCGAGAACGATCCCACGACGTCGCCGCGGATCATGTCCATGCACCCGTCGGGCGGGATCCGCAGATCGAAATCGACGTCGGTCACGATCTGCCAGCAGACGGCCACCCAGGGTGCGAGCTGCGGCGGCGGCGGGCGTTCCTCGTACCGAACGCCCGGCCCACCGAGGAAGACGGCGTGCTGTCTCGGCACGCCTGGATTCTTATCGGAGCGCGGGCGTGTGGGCGCCCGCACGCGGTAACGTCCGCCTGTGCCAGCCCAGCCGCCACCGCCCACCGCCGCCGACCTGGGCCTGATGGACGGGGCTCCGCCGGCGCCGGATGCCCTGGTCACGCTGGCCAACTGGCAGGACCCGCCGTTCAACCGGTGGGGCTTCCAGCACGTGCGCGAGCTGATCCCGACAGCCAGGATCGAGCGCGCCGAGACCCCGCGCGCGCTGCCGCGTGCCGAGCGCGACCTGGCCGGCGTCGCCTTCGAGTCGGAGGGCCGCACGTGGACGCTCGGCGAGGCGCTCGACGCGACCTACACCGACGGCTTTCTCGTGCTCCAGCGGGGGGAGATCCTCACCGAGCTCTACCGAAACGGGCTCACCCCGTCCAGGACGCACCTTCTGATGTCGGTGTCCAAGTCGATCACGGCGACGGTCGCTGGCATCCTGGCCGGGCGCGGCGCGCTCGACCCGGACGCCGCGGTGACGGCGGTGCTTCCCGAGCTTGCCGGCACGTCATGGGAGGGCGCGACCGTGCGCCACCTGCTCGACATGCGCGCCGGGACGCGGTTCAACGAGGAGTACAGCGACCCGGCGGCCGACGTCCGTGTCTACGAGCAAATCTACCTTTGGCGGCCTCGCGTCGACGCCGGGCTGCCGGACGACGCGTGCACGTACATGGCGGGCCTCGTGAACGACCGCCCGCACGGCGGTCCGTTCGACTACCGCTCCGTCCTGACCGACATGCTCGGATGGGTGGTCGAGCGCTGCGGCGGCGCCCGCCTCGCCGACCTCGTCACACGCGAGCTGTGGGGGCCGATGGGCGCGGAGTACGACGCCGAGGTCACCGTCGACGGGCACGGCAACGCGATGGCCGACGGCGGCGTCTGCGCCACGCTGCGCGACCTCGCCCGGTTCGGGCTCGTCTGGCTCGAGCGCGGTGGAGGGGTCGTCCCCGAGGCCTGGGTCGCCGACACGCTCGCCGGCGGCGAGGACAGCCGCGAGGCGTTCGTCGGGGCCAACTACTCCGCCGCCTACCCGGGCGGCTTCTACCGCAACAAGTGGTGGGTGATGGACCCCGCGACGCCGTTCTACGCCGGGCACGGAATCAACGGCCAGCACGTGTTCGTGCATCCGCCGTCGGAGCTGGTCGTGGCGAAGCTCTCGACGTGGCCGGCGGCGGACGACGCCGCGCTCGACCGGATCACGGATGCGGCTGTGCGCGCCGTGGCCGCCGAGCTCTCGCCCGGTTGAGCGGAGCCGGGCTGCCGCCCGCGCTGGGAAGGCGCGGTGGAGGCTGGGTCGTCATCCAGTCGGCCGTCATCCTCGCGATCGCGGTGTGTGCGATCGCCGGCCCCGGATGGCCCGACGGCACCGAGCCCTGGCTCCGCATCGCCGGGTTCGTGCTCGAAGCGGTCGGCGTCGGGATGTTCATCGTCTGCCGGGTCGCCCTCGGTAGCTCGTTCACCCCGTTCCCGCGGCCGCGTTCCCGGTCGACGCTCCGCCGCACGGGCATCTACGCGCACGCCCGCCATCCTGTGTACGGCGCCCTGCTCATCGCCGGCGTCGGGCTGTCGCTCCATCGCTCGCCGCTGGTCTTCGCGCCCACGGCGCTGCTCGCGGTCGTGTTCTGGCTGAAGTCGATCCGCGAGGAGGCCTGGCTCGCCGAGCGGTACCCGGACTACCCGGCGTACCGGCAGGCGACGCCGCGCCGGTTCATCCCCTGGATCGCGTAGAGAGCGACCGATGAGTCTTCGGCCGCGTCGCGGTCTAAGCCTGTGAACCCGACCTGAAGGAGGACACGATGTCGAAGGTGAACACCAAGCTCAACATCACGGCGGTAGGCCGCGTGTGCGTGACCGTCGCCGATACCGACCGCGCGATCGACTTCTACGTCGACACGCTCGGCTTCGAGAAGGTCGTCGACATCCCGATGGGGCCCGACATGCGCTGGGTCGAGGTCGCCGTGGCGGACGCGAAGACGACGATCGCCATCGCACCTCCGCCGCCGGGCCAGCCGGCGGGCGGCGTCCAGACAGGCATCTGCCTCGACACGTCAGACCTGGAGGCCGATCACGCTGCGCTGAAGGCCGCCGGCGTGGACGTCGACGAGGAGATCGCCCGGTACGGCGACCCGGTGCCCCCGATGTTCTGGGTGCGCGACCCCGACGGGAACTCGCTCATCGTCGTCCAGCCGTCGTAGGATCCGCGTGGCGGAGGAGGACAGATGACCGACCGTGACGCTGACATCGCCGCAGGAACACAGGGCGTGTTCCTGCGGCCCGGAGAGGGGCTCTCCGTCCAGAACCCGGTCGGCGGCCCGTTGGTGCTGAAGGTCCGAGGGCAGGACACCGCCGGAGCGCTGACCGCGCTCGAGTCGACGGCTGCGCCCGGCGAGGGGCCGCCGCTCCACGTCCATGCGAACGAGGACGAGCTGATTCTCGTGCTCGACGGGACGTTCCGGTTCCGGCTGGAAGATCTGATCCACGAGGCACCTGCCGGAGCGCTGATGCTGGTGCCTCGGGGCGCACGCCACACGTGGCAGAACATCGGGTCCGAGCCGGGCCGGCTGTTCGTCGTGTTTGCCCCGTCCGGCATGGAGGGATTCTTCGAGCGCTTCTCCGAGCACGCCGGCAGCGACTCGGCGAAGGACGCGTTCCGCCGCCTCGGCGAGGATGTCGGCATGGACGTCGTCGGGCCTCCGCTCGCCGACTCGGATCCCGCGGAGCCCGGCCCGTCAGCCGGTCGTTGAGCGGAGCGCCTTCAACCAGGGCTTGGCGGCCTTCCGGCCCTTGAACCAGCTCTTGGCGCCGTCGTTCATGGCGTCGTCCTGGTCGCCGCTCTCGATGAGCGTGCTGCGCCCGGCGAACGGGTCGTAGAACCACACATACGCCTTGATGCCCCGCACGGTCATGGCGAATCCGGTTCCCGTCATCGACAGCGGGAAGTCGAGGTCGACCTCCGACAGGCTCATCGACACCGGCTCGCCCGCACCGCGGAACGTCAGCTCGCCTCCGTCGAGCCTCAGGAGCCCTTCCTCGAACTCCTGCAGACGGGTTGAACCGCCCCTTCGTCCCGATCCAGACTCGGGCCTCCATGCACACAGGACGGACTCACCGGCGCCGTTCTTCCGCCCATCCCTGGTTCAGCCGTATAGAAGGGCCAGCCCCAAGGCCACGAACAGGAGCGCCCAGACGGCGACGATCCCGAGTGCGACGCCGGCCATCACCCGTTGCCGCCGCGCCTCCTGGCCCCGGGCCTCGATCAGAGCCGCGACGGCCAGGACGAGGGCGACCGCCGGGGCGTTGGCGATTGCCGACGACCAGGGGACGATCGAGAGCATCGGGAGCAGCGGGGAGAGGGCGCAGGCCAGCGCAGCGGCGGCTGCGATGGATACCCAGGTTCGCCGGACCGAAGTGCCGGACAACGACCGTGCAGGAGTGGTGCTCACGATGACCTCCGTCCGACGCTCAACAGGAACGATCTGAGCGTACGAACGCAGGATCCGGGTGGCGTCGGGGATTCCCCTGCGGTGTCTCAGAATGTGAGCGTCCAGCCCTCCCGCCGGGCATCGCTCTCGGTGTAGGCGACGCCCGCCACCTTGAGGCCGGAGGCATCGAGGAGCGTGATCAAGCCGCCCTGGTTGCTGAGCTGAGCGGGCTCGGTCACCGGTACCCGGAGCACTTCGCCCGCGGCCAGAGTCTGGGCGGGGACGGGGCAGGCGCGCTTGAGCCGGTCGGCGATCGTCCAGCCTGTCAGGTCGACCGCGCCGGGCGACGCGTTCAGCAGCAGCACCGACTCGTGCTCGGGCGCAGGCCCGACCGGGTTCACCATCGCGCCGACGATGCGGACAGCTGTCGTGGTGTCAGGTGCGGGCGTCGTGTCAGGTGCGGGCGGAGGCGGAGGAGGCGGGGGAGCCCCGGCGATCGCGTGGCCGGTCGCGTCGTCGGTGTGCCACGCCTGGCTCTGGAACGCGAGGAAGATCGCGACCCAGCGCGACACCGCCGGGAAGTGCACCAGGAGGCCGCCGTCCTGCCAGACGCCGTCGTCTCGGGCGAACGCCGGATCGTTGCCCTGGTTCATGTGGATGTCGTGCACGCCGTTTCCGGGCGCGAAGCCGAAGACCTTGTCCGGGACCCCGTCCTCCGGGCCCCACCGCTGGCCGAACGCGTAGAGGTCCGCCGAGGGGTCGCCGATCGCGCGCGTGATGTGGCCGTCGAGCACGTCGGCGAGATCGTTGTCAGGCCCGGTGGCGTCCGCGGGCAGGGCGCGCATCAGCGCCGGGTCGAACAGGTTGCCGCGTATGTAGTCGAGGCTGACGTCGCCCGGGGATGAGGGGAGGGCGTGCCAGCCCGGCCCCAGGGTCTCAAGCCCGGCTGTGACCGGATGCTGGAAGTCGTCCTCGAGCAGGTAGAGCAGCTCCGACGGCGCCGACTGCGACTTGACGTTGACCGCGATCCGGAAGTCGACGCCGGCACCGTCGGCCACCCGGATCTGGAAGTGCGGCGTGTCCGACGACCCTTCTCGGCGCCGGTCGATGGCCTTCCCTCGCAGGACGCCGTAGCCCTTCAACGGCATGACCCACCTCCTGTTTGCGCGGTCGCGGTTGGGTGCGGCGCCCGGCTCAACCGGAAGCCTCTGTAGTCGTCCCCGGCGATCTCGTCGCACTCGGCCCGGTAGCGGCCGCACCCGCCGACGTACGGCATGAAGACTCGCGGCTTTCCCGGCACGTTCGCGCCCACGTACCAGGAGGTTGCCTGCGGGTAGAGCGTCCCGGCTGCGATCTCGTTGACGTGGCGCGACCCACGCCTCCTCGGCGTCGGGTGTGGCCTCGACCACGTCGAGCCCTTCGGCGCGCAGGTGTGCGATGCAGCCGGCCAGCCAGTCGACATGCTGCTCGATCGAGACGACCATGTTGCTGAGGACGCCTGGGCTGCCGGGGCCGGTGACGAGGAAGAGGTTCGGGAAGCCGGCGACCGTGAGGCCGAGATACGTGCGCGGGCCGGCGGCCCATTTCTCGCGCAGCTCCAGACCGGCCCGGCCGCGGATGTCGATGTCGAGGAAGCCGCCGGTCATCGCGTCGAAGCCGAGTGCGAAGACGATCACGTCGAGCTCGTGCTCGGCGTCGGCCGTCCGGATCCCGCGCGGCGTGATCCTCTCGATCGGAGAGCGCCGCACGTCCACCAGGTGGACGGTCGCCTGGTTGAAAACCTCGTAGTAGCCGGTGTCGACGCACGTCCGCCGCGTCCCGATGTGGTGCGAGGGCGAGAGGAGGGCCGCCACGCCGGGGTCGCGCACGATCTCGCGGATCCGCTCCCGTGTGAACTCGGCGCCGGTCGCGTTCGCGGCCTCATCGCTGTGGAAGTCGGAGAAGGCGTAGGACAGCGAGTTGATGCCGCCGCGGGCCCAGCCCTCCTCGTACATGCGCCGGCGCTCCTCGTCGGAGACCTCGTACGCCCGACGCTCGGGCGCCGGGAACGGGACGCCGGCCTCGGACAGCTCGCACATCCGCCGGCGCTCCGCGAACGCCCGCTTGACTTCGCGCTGGAGCGCCGGGTCGAGCGGCCCGTTGTGCGCCGGCATGCTGTAGTTCGGCGTCCGCTGGAACACCCAAAGGGCGCGCGCCGTTCGCGCGCTCTCGATGACGACCTGGATGCCGGTCGAGCCGGTCCCGACGATGCCGACGCGCTTCCCGTCGAGGTCGACCGGCTCCTCGGGCCACCGGGCCGTCAGGTACCGCTCGCCCTGGAAGCTCTCCAGGCCGGGGAAATCGGGGTGCCTGGGCGACGACAGGTTCCCGACCGCGAGGATGAGGAATCGAGCGTCGTACTCGCCCCGGTCGGTCGTGACCAGCCACCGCTCGGCCTCCTCGGCGTAGCGCGCGGCCGTCACCGACGTCTCGAGTTCGATGTCACGGCGCAAATCGAACCGGTCGGCCACGAACTCGAGGTAGCGCAGGATCTCGGGCTGCGCCGCGTAGCGCTCGGTCCACTCCCACTCGTCGAGGAGCTCATCGGAGAACGAGAACTGGTAGTCGACGCTCTCGATGTCGCAGCGGGCGCCCGGGTAGCGGTTCCAATACCAGGTTCCGCCGACGCCGCCCCCGCGCTCGACGAGGCGGACCGAGAGCCCGAGCTCGCGCAGGCGATGGAGGGCGTAGAGCCCGCTGAAGCCGGCGCCGACGACGAGCGCGTCAGGGGAGTGTTGCTCGGCACGGCTCGGCATGGCGAGTGATTATCGACGCCCGCGGCGTGAACCCGCCAACCGCGCGTTCAAGCCTTTCGCAACCTGGGACGGGATCGGGCGAGGGCGACCCCTGCGAGGCACAGCGCGCCGCCGGCAGCCGCGAGCCACGGCGGCGTCTCGCCGAGCACGGCCCAGCCGAGGACGATCGCAATGGGTGGGGCCAGGTACGTGAGCGACCCCATCCGGCCCGCGCTGGTGCGCCGCAGCGCGAACCCCCAGGTCGCGAAGCCGAGCGCGGTCGGCACGGCGCCGAGATAGACGATCCAGGCGATCGTCCCGGCATCGGCGTTCGCGGCCTCGGTCGCAAGCGCCGGGGCGAACGGCAGGCACGCGATCGTGGCGGCGGCGAGCCCGATCCACGTCACCTGGAACGCCGACACGCGCGCGAGCACGGGCTTCTGCACGACGACGGCGACAGCGTAGGCGAACGCCGCGACGATGCACAGGACGACGCCCAAACCGGACCTGGCGCCGGATTGCGCGGTGGCGAAGGCGATCACGACGACGCCGCAGAAGGCGACCGCACAGCCGGCGAAGAGGCCGGGCGGGAAGCCCTCGCGCAGGAAGATCCCGGCGAAGATCGCGATCAGGATCGGGCCGGTGTTCACGAGCATCGCCGCCGTCCCGGCGTCGACGCGCCGCTCCGCCTCGTTCAGCGCGACGCTGTAGACGGCGAGCCAGAGCACCCCGAACGTCGCGATCCAGAGCAGATCGCGCCGCGCCGGGAGCCGCTCCCGCCGGACGGCCGCCACGGTCCCGAGGATCGCGAGGCTCACGATCAGACGGCCGAGCGCGAGCGCGCCGGGGGAGAGCGTCTCGCCGGCCGCGCGGATGCCGACGAATGCCGAGCCCCACGCTGTCACCGTCACGAGCCCGGCGGCGAGCGCAGCCACGTCCGTCCCCACGGCGACGGTCGCCGCAGAGGTCTCTTCGCGCGTGGTCATCCACCGGGAAACGCTACGCGCTCGCCGTTCGTGAGATGACCCATAGATGCGCCCCGCCGGGTGCTCAAGCGGCCTAGTGTGTGGCCTTGACCTTCGACCCGACGTCGCTCGTGCTCATCACCGCGGCCGTCGCGCTCGCTCCGATCATCTCGGCGGCGGTGCGCGTCGTGCTCGTGCCGACGGTCGTGGCCGAGCTGGTTCTCGGGATCCTCATCGGGCCTGACGTGCTCAACCTCGCGCACGACGGCCCGTTCGTGTCGTTCCTGGCGGGGCTTGGGATGTCGTTCCTCTTCTTCCTCGCCGGAATGGAGCTCGACCTTCGGCGCGTGCGCGGCCGGCCGCTGCGAGTCGCGGGCTATGGGATGGCCGTGTCGCTCGCGCTCGCCGCCGCGGTTGCCGGCGCGCTCGCGCTGATCGGCGCCATCACCGTCATGCTGCCGGTCGCGATCGCGCTGACGACGACGGCTGTCGGCACGCTGATCCCGATCCTGAGGGACGCCGGGGAGCTCGACTCGCCGTTCGGCACCCAGGTGCTGGCGAGCGGCGCGGTCGGCGAGTTCGTCCCCATCATCCTGATCGCGATCTTCCTGGCCGGCCAGCATGGGACGGTCGCAGCCATCGCCGTGCTCGTGCTCTTCGTGCTCGTGTCGGCCGCCGTTGCCGCCGTCGCGATCCGAGCCCGGCCTTCGCACGTGATGAAGACGATCAGGCTCACGCTTCACGCCAGCGGCCAGCTCGGCGTTCGGCTGGCGCTGCTGGCACTGTTCTTCCTCCTCTGGGTGGCGTACAACCTCCACCTCGACCTGGCCCTGGCGGGATTCGCGGCCGGGATGATGGTCGGCGTGGTGACACACGGCGAGGAGGCCGACCCCGTGCGGGTTCGCCTCGAGGGGATCGGCTTCGGGCTGTTCGTCCCGTTCTTCTTCGTGACCAGCGGCCTGCGGCTCGATCTCGACGCGCTGCTCTCGAGCACGACGGCGCTGATCCTGCTCCCCGTCTTCCTCGGCTGCTTCGTCCTGGTGCGGGGTGTGCCCGCCCTGCTCGCACGATCGGCGATCGAGCCTGCGGCGATCGTCCCGCTTGCCCTCTGCTCGGCCACGGCGCTCCCGCTCGTGGTGGCGGTGACGGCGATCGCAGTCGAGGAGCACGAGCTGCATACCGACCTTGCGGCCTCGCTGGTGGGCGCAGGGCTCGTGTCGGTGCTGGTCTTCCCGTCCGCCGCAATAGCGCTGCGCCGCACCGCCAGGGCGGCGGCCGCGGCGACCGAGACGCCGACATGACCCACGACGTGACCGTCTTGCTCGCAGTGCTCGGTGTGGTCGGCCAGGTGCTGATCGGCGTCCTCGTCGTGGCGGCGCTCTTGTGGCTGGCCGGCGTCCGCGGGCCGCTCGCCTCGATCCGCTCGGCGATCTGGGGGTACGAGCTCTGGCTGGCGTTCGTGGTGTCGGCGATCGCAACCGGCGGCAGCCTCTTCTTCTCGGAGGTGGCCCACTACGTGCCCTGCGAACTGTGCTGGTTCCAGCGGATCTTCATGTATCCGCTCTCGATCGTCACGCTGCTCGCCGCCCTCGCCAACGACCACCGCGTCGCGCGGTATCTGCTCCCGCTGCCCGTGATCGGCGCCGGCTTCTCGGTCTACCACCTGCTCGTCGAGCACGGCGTCGTCACACAGAGCCAGACGTGTCTGCTCTCGGCGCCGGGCGGCTGCGCGACGAAGTGGATCAACGAGTTCGGGTACGTGACGATCCCCGCGCTCGCGCTGACGGCGTTCGTGCTCGTGTTCACGGCGCTCCTGTTCGCGGCGGTCGAGAGGCCCGCCGGCGAGAGCGTCGACCCATAAGGCGGCAAGAAGCGGCGGCTAGCATCCGGCCCCGTGAGCAGCGGGAAGCGAGCCAAGGGCAGGCGGCCCGCGCCGCCGCCGCGGCGCCAGGCCTCGCCGCGCATCCTGCTCGCCGCGGGCGTGATCACGGCCCTCCTCGCGATCGCGTTCGTCGTGACGGTCAAGCTCGTCAACGGGTCGTCCGACCCGAAGCCGCCGCCGGCCACGGGCGTCGCGCTGCCGGGTGCCGACGACGTCGCGCGCCTGCTCAAGGGCATCCCGCAGAGCGGCGACGTGCTGGGCTCTCCCTCGGCGCCGGTCACGCTCGTCGAGTACGTCGACCTCCAGTGCCCCTACTGCCAGCAGTTCGAGACCCAGTCGATGCCGGCCGTGATCGACCACTACGTGCGCACCGGCAAGCTCAAGGTCGAGGCGCGGATCCTGGCGTTCATCGGGCCGGACTCGCAGCGCGGCCGGGCTGCGGCGATCGCGGCGGCCAAGCAGAACCGGATGTTCAACTTCGTGCAGCTGCTCTACGACAACCAGGCCGGCGAGAACAGCGGCTGGCTGAGCGACGACATGGTGAAGTCGGCGGCTGCGAGCGTCCCCGGCATGGACGTTGCCCAGCTCCAGTCGGACAGCGGCTCCTCGGCGGTCGACTCGCAGTCGCGTACCTACGACTCCCAGGCGACCGCGGACCACGTGAGCGGCACGCCGACGCTCTTCGTGGGCCCGAGCGGCTCCAAGCTGAAGCTGGTCACGCTGCAGTCGCCGACCGACCTCCAGTCGGTGAAGGACGCGATCAACGCCGCGCTGGGCTGAGCGACGGCGACGTCTCGACCGGTTCGAGCAGCCTGTGGGGCCGTTGCAATGCCACCGCGACGGCATCGTCCCGGAGCCTCGGGCGTCCGCGCCGCGGTTCGGTCACGACGTCCTCGGGCCCCGGGGTGACCCCGCACGTGCGGCAGTGCCCACCGTCGTCGAGAGCGGGCGCCGCATTCGGCGTGCCGGAAGAGCCGGCTGTTGGGTCGGCTGTGGCGATCGCCCCAGACCAGGAGTGCGTAGAGCGCCGGCCACAGGTCCCGGCCGGCGGTCGTCAGGTCGTAGAGGTGCCGTCCGGCATGGAGCTCGAAACAGCGCGCCCCCTGACGAGCTAGCGAGCCGAAGCCTCTGCCCGCTGCTTCTGGGTCAGAAGCATCTTGCGCAGCATCGCGAAGTCGCCGTGCTCGTTCAGGAAGAGCGACGCGAGGGCGCCGAATGGGCTCGCTCGCCACTGGTACAGGATGCGAAGCCGCGCTACGAGCCGTGTCCCGGCGTCCACCTCGCTGAGCCGCCGGGCCTGCGTGCTCGCGGGGCCGCTCTCGGACGCGCGCGGCCGCCGGGCCGTGGTGCTTCCCGCAGCGGGACTGTCGCTCGCCGCCAGCGTCACGCTCGCGGCCGGGGGCGGCGATGTCGCGCTGCTCTACGCCGGCCGCCTGATGGCAGGCGTGGCGAGCGGCGTCGTGTTCGGCGCAGGCACGCGTGGCTCCAGGAGCTCTCGCGGCCGCCGTTCGGAGAGGCGGGCGAGCACGCCACCGCGCCGCGGGCGGCAGTCGCGATGACCATCGGCTTCGCGATGGGGCCACTCGTTACGGGCCTCCTGGCGCAGTGGGCGCCGGTGACGTCGGTGGTTCCCTACGTGCCGCACATCGCACTGATCGCCGGCGTGCTCGTGATTGGCCGCCGCGGTCTCGAGACCGTCGACCACCGCCACGCGGGGCACGTGCGCCTGTCCCTCCCGGACGTCCGGAGTGCGCGGTTTCGCAGGGTGGTCGCGCCGATGGCGCCATGGGTGTTCGCCGCGCCCGCGATCGCGTTTGCGCTAGGAGCGGCGCCCCATGGAACAGCGGGATGGCCACCGCCACGTCGCCGAGCTCGCGCGCGGTCTGCCCCACCGTCGGTCGCGGCCCGCCGACGTGGACGATCTGCGAATCTCGGCTGGTGGTCGGCGCCATACGAGAATCGTCACTCGCCGCGCTGACGGGCGCATCGGGAGAACCACGAGTCTTCGTTTCGGTGGTTCGCCGTAGCTCGCGGAATCCGATCGGGGGCACCTCCGTAGAGGAGGGAACCCAACCCGATGGACCCACGCTGATCTCGCCCACCCGCCCCCTTGAGAGCGCCGAGCAGCTGCTCGAGCGCTCGCCCGAGCTCGACGCGCTCGGCGGCTCGCTCGCCGCTGTCAACCGCACGCGTCGCGGCCAGCTCGTGCTGGTCGGCGGTGAGGCGGGCATCGGCAAGACCGCCCTCGTCCAGGCGTTCTGCCTGAACATCGCCTCGGCGCGCGTCCTCACCGGTGCGTGCGAGCCGCTCCAGACGGCGCGGCCGCTCGGCCCGCTCGCCGACATCGCGAGCGAGACCGGCGGCGAGCTCGAGTGGCTCGTCGAGCGGGGATCCGGGCCGGTCGCCGTGCTGGCCGCGCTCCTCGACGAGCTTCGCCGGCGGCCGCCGAACGTGGTCGTGCTCGAGGATCTGAACAGTGCCGACGGCGCCACGCTCGACCTCGTCCGCCTGCTCGCGCGCCGAATCGAGACCGCTCCGGCGCTCGTCGTCCTCACCTACCGCGACGACGAAGTGGGCCGGACCGACCCGCTCCGCCGAGTTCTGGGCGAGCTGCCACGGACGTCCGTCACGCGCCTGCGGCTCGAGCCGTTGTCGGAGGGGGCGGTGGAGGATCTGGCCCAGCCGTACGAGGTCGACGCCGTCGAGCTCCACCGTGTCACGGGCGGCAACCCGTTCTACGTGACCGAGGCGCTCGCCGCCGGCGGGGCGGCGCTCCCCGAGAGCGTGCGCGACGCCGTCCTGGCCCGCGCGGCGCGGCTGCCCGCCGGCGCGCGCGCCCTGCTCGACGCGGTCGCGATCGCACCGCCTCGCGCCGAGCTGTGGCTGCTCGAGCAGATTGCGGCGGAGGAGCTCGCCCACGTCGAGGAGGGCCTCACGTCGGGGATGCTGCGCGTCCATCGAGACGGCATCGCGTTCCGGCACGAGATCGAGCGGGTCGCGATCGACGAGACGATGCCGCCCGACCGCCGCCACGAGCTCCACCAGCGCGCGCTCCGCGCCCTCGCAGGGCCACCCCGCAGAGCCGACCTCGCACGTGTCGCGCACCACGCCGAGGCGGCCGGTGACATCCCGGCCGTGCTCGAGTTCGCGCCGGCCGCGGCCGAGCGCGCCGCCGACTTCGGCGCCCATCGGGAGTCGGCCGCCCAGTTCGCGCGGGCGCTTCGGTTTGCCGACGGGCTGCCCGGCAAGGATCGCGCGCACCTGCTCGAGCGGCGCGCGTACGAGTGCTATCTGACCCACGCGATCGACGAGGCGACCGATGCCCGCCGTCTGGCCCTCGCCGAGCACCGCGTCCGTCGCGACCGCCTACGGGAGGGGGACACGCGCCGGTGGCTCTCGCGGCTGGCGTGGTTCGCCGGCGACGGGACCGAGGCCGAAGCCGAAGCGCGCCGGGCGATCGCGATCCTCGAGCCGCTGCCGTCGAGCCCCGAGCTCGCGATGGCGTACAGCAACATGGCTCAGCTTCGGATGCTCGCGGGCGACGTCACCGGTACGCGCGACTGGGGCGGCCGGGCGATCGACCTCGCCGAGCGCCTCGGCTACACCGACGTCCTCGTCCACGCCCTCAACAACGTCGGATCGGCCGAGCTGTCGGGCGGCTCGATCGCCGGGGCAGAGAAGCTCGAGCGCAGTCTGCTGCTCGCGGCCGACGCAGGCCTCGACGAGCACGTCGCCCGCGCTCACACCAACCTCGCGGTCGGGGCGATCGAGACGCGCGAGTATGCGCTCGCCGACCGCCACCTGGCCGCGGGAATCGAGTACACGCGCGAGCGCGACCTCGACTCGTGGCTCGTGTACATGACCGGCTGGAAGGCACGCTCCGACCTCGAGCGCGGGCGGTGGGAGGAGGCCGCGGCCGGCGCGACCGACGTTGTCGAGCGGCCCCGGGTCCCGAATGCGAGCATGATCGGGCCACTCGTGATCCTGGGCCGGCTGCGCGCGCGCCTGGGCGAACCGGATCCCTGGGAGCCGCTTGACGACGCGCTTGCGCTCGCCGAGGCCACGGGCGAGCTCCAGCGGCTCGGGCCGGTGGCGGCGGCGCGCGCCGAGGCTCACTGGCTCACAGGCCGTCTCGACCTCGTCGGCCCCGAGACCGACCGCGCGCTCGCCCTTGCCGCCCGGAACGTCGACGCGTGGGCCGCGGGCGAGCTGTGCGCATGGCGCCACCGGGCCGGGCTGCAAGAGACGCTGCCGACGCCCGTCGCCGAGCCCTACCGGCTCGAGCTGGCGGGCGAGCCCGAGGCCGCCGCGCGCGCCTGGACGGAGCTCGGATGCCCGTACGACGCCGCGCTTGCGCGCCTCCAGAGCCGACTGCGAGGGCGAGCTGCGGCAGGGCCACGAGGCACTCCAGCGGCTCGGCGCCCGCGTCACGGCCGCCCACGCCGCACGCCTCCTGCGCGAGCGCGGTGCGCGCGACCTGCGCCGCGGGCCGCAGGCGCTGACCCGCGCCAACCCGGCGGGCCTCACCGGGCGCCAGCTCGAGGTGCTGGAGCTGCTCGCGGACGGCCTGCGAAACGGCCAGATCGCCGACCGGCTCGTGCTGTCGTCGAAGACCGTCGACCATCACGTGTCGGCGATCCTCCGCAAGCTCGAGGTCGACACCCGTACCGAGGCCGCTGCCGAGGCGGGCCGCATGGGGATCGTCGAAAGATAGGGAGTCCTTCCGATGTGCGCCGGGGTGCCTCCGCATAGCGTGGAGCCAGACGATCAGAAATCGAAGGAGGGGCACGTGGAGCAGTACGTCATCGTTCGGCGCGGGGGCTGGGGCTCTGCCGCGGAGCTCGGCCGGGCCGGTGCCCGGTCGAAGCAGGTCGCGGACGAGGAGATGTCCCACGAGCTCGTGTGGGTGCGGAGCTACGTGCTCGACGAGGGCGGGGCCTCCGTCGGGATGGTGTGCGTCTACGAGGCCACCGGACCGGAGGCGATCCGAAGGCACGCGGCGCGTGCCGGGCTGCCCGTCGACGAGATCATCCGGGTCGTTGACACCGTCGTGATGCGGGCCGATCCCGAGCCCGTGGCGGCGTAGCCGACCAAGACCTACCAACAACGAGACCAGGCCCCACCTCCTCCCGGGGCCTGGTCTCAATCCGGTGGGCCGCCCTACCACCGGGGCCAGGCCCCGCCCGGGGCCTGGCCCCATGGGTCAACTTCGTATCGCCGCGCCCTCTGCGGCGCGCTCGAGCTCGGCGATCTCGATCTTGCCCATCTTGAGCATCGCCGCCATGACGCGCTGCGCCTTCTCCGCGTCCGGGTCGTTGAGGAGCCGCGGGAGCGCCGCCGGGACGATCTGCCACGAGAGGCCGAACCGGTCCTTGAGCCAGCCGCACGGGCCCTCCTCGCCGCCCTCCGACAGGGTTGTCCACAGCGAGTCGACGTCGTCCTGCGTCTCGCAGTCGACCTGGAACGAGAGCGCCTCGCTGAACCGGAACTGGGGCCCGCCGTTCAGGGCGACGAACGGCTTGCCGTCGAGCTCGAACTCGACCGTCATGACGGTGCCCTCCGAGCGCGGGCCGGCGGAGCCGTAGTGGGTCACGTTCGTGATCTTCGAGTTCGGAAAGACGGACGTGTAGAACCTCGCAGCGTCCTCGCCTTCGGTGTCGAACCAGAGGCATGGCGTGATGTCGGGCATGTCCCTTCCTCTCAGTTGCTTGCGATGCGGTAGACCGGCTCGCCCCGTGGAACTCATCGGTGCGTAGTCTCCCTACCCACCGTGTGGGGCTGCCTACGCATCGAGGAGGGGTCACATGTCAGTCGCCGATCGCCGCGCCAGATTCCACGAGCTGCACGCCCGCGAGGGCATCTTCGTCATGCCGAACCCGTGGGACGTCGGGTCGGCGCGGCTGCTCGCCTCGTGCGGGTTCGAGGCGCTGGCGACGACGAGCGCGGGCTACGCCTGGCTGCTCGGGAAGGATGACCATGCCGTGACGCGCGACGAGCTCGTTGCGCACGTCGCCGACCTGGCCGCCTCCGTCGACGTGCCGCTCTCGGTCGACAGCGAGCGGTGCTTTGCGAGCGATCCGGCCGGCGTCGCCGAGACCGTCCGGCTCCTGGCCGACGCGGGTGCGGCGGGGTGCTCGATCGAGGACTGGGATCAGGAGAACGGGCGCATCGACGACCCGGGCCACGCCACCGAGCTCGTCGCAGCCGCCGTCGACGCGGCGCACGACCGCGACGACCCGCTCGTCCTCACGGCCCGCGCCGAGAACCACCTGCACGGCATCTCGGACCTCGACGACACGATCGCGCGGCTCGTCGCCTTCCGGGCCGTCGGGGCCGACTGCGTCTATGCGCCGGGCCTGACCGATCCCGCGCAGATCGCCGCGGTGGTCGAAGCGGTCGAGGCCCCGGTGAACGTGCTCGCGCTGCCCGGTGCGCCGTCCGTCGGCGAGCTCCAGGAGCTCGGCGTGCGGCGCGTCTCGACGGGGTCGCTCCTCGCGCGCACCGCGTACGGCGCGATGCTCGCAGGCGCCCGGGAGCTGCTGGCGCACGGCACGTCCGACTACGCACAGGTCGGGATCTCACCCGAGGATCGGGCGGCGGCGTTCGGCGGGTGAGCCGCCGGCCAGGCGCGATCCTGTATCCATCCCGGGAATGACTGTCGCTCTCGGGCTCGGTGCCGCGGTCGCGTGGGCGGTGGTCAACCTGTGGCTGGTCACGCTCAGCCGCCGCGTCGACATCGCGGTCACGACGCTGGCGGTCCTCGCGTCGAGCACGGTTGTGACGCTGCCGCTGGCTCTCGCGTTCGAGGGAGCTCCGAGCAGCGACGCCTGGTCGCACGCGCCCGCCGCGGCGGCCGCGGGGCTCCTCGAGCTGGCCGGCTTCGGGTGCTACATCGTGGCGATCCGGCGCGGGACCCTGGCCGTGGTCGCGCCGCTCGTCGGGCTCGAGGGCGGCATCGCGGCGCTGGTGGCGATCGCCGGCGGCGAGCAGGTCGGCACCGCCGTGGTCGTGGGAATCGTCCTCGCCGTGATCGGAACGTCGCTCTCGTGCGCGGAGCGAGGCGAGCGCCGTGCGAGCGGCGCGGGCTGGGCGATCCTGGCGGGCGGCGTCTTCGGCTTGATGTTCGTCATGTACGGCCTGACCGATCCGCTCGACCCGTTCACCGCGGTGACCATCGGCAGGTTCTGCGCGCTGATCGTCCTCGTGCCGATCGTGCTCCGGCGCCCGGCCGTCTCGGTGTCGCGCCGCGATCTGTGGCGGCTCTCAGCCGTGGGAGCGGTCGATGCCGTCGCGTTCGGAGCATTCGTCGCGGCCGTCGACCGCGGCCCGGTCAGCGTCGCGTCGGTCTGCGGGGCGCAGTTCGCGTCGTTGAGCGTCGTCCTGAGCGTGATCTTCCTGCGCGAGCGTCCGGCCCGAGTCCAGGTCGCCGGGATCGTGCTCACCCTCACGGGCACCACCCTGCTGGCGGCGGCCACAGGATGAGCGGCGACGGGGCGTGGCCGCCGGGCGCGGAGTCGCTCCTGCCGCTGCTCGGGCTCTCGGAGGCCGCGAAGATTGCCGATCCCGCCAAATACCTGCGACCGGCCCGAGCGACGCGGGAGGCTCAGGTGCTCGTCGCCCGGACGGCGTGGCTCATCGCCGATCCTCGCGGCGGCGTGCTGGTGCGCTCGGCGGATCGGGTCATCCAGGTCGCGGTGGCTCGTGAGGACGGGCGCTTTGCGCCGTTCGCGCGCGTGCACTGGGCCGACCTGCCCCGCGATCTGGACGACGTCGCGGCCGTCGTCGCGCCGCTCTGCCGGTCGGCGGAGCGGCTGCACGCGCTAGCTTGCAGAGAAGGTCGAGAAAGGGGATCGAAATGAAGATCGGCATCATCGGCAGCGGCAACATCGGCGCGACAACCGCCCGGCTCTTCGCCGGAGCGGGGCACGAGGTGACCATCGCCAACTCGCGCGGCCCCGAATCGCTCACGGAGCTCGTCCAGGACATCGGGCCGCAGGCTCGCGCGGGAACCGTCGAGGCCGCGGCCCGGGCGAGCGACGTCGTCCTGGTCGCCATCCCCCTCCGCGCGTATCCCGACCTTCCCGCCGACGCGTTCGCCGGGAAGATCGTGATCGACGCCAACAACTACTACCCGCAGCGCGACGGCGAGATCGCCGAGCTCGAGAGCGGCGAGACGACCTCGAGCGAGCTCCTCGCCCGTCACCTGCCGGGTGCTCGCGTTGTGAAGTCGTTCAACACGATGAACTTCAAGCCGCTCGGAAGCGAGGGCCGGTCGGGCGTGCCGCAGGCCGAACGGCTCGCGATCTACCTCGCGGGCGACGACGACGACGCGAAGGCCGTCGTGGCGGGGCTGATCGACGAAGCCGGATTCGCCCCGGTCGACATGGGCAGCCTCCACGAGGGTGGCGCCCGCCAGCAACCGGGCTCTCCGATCTACAACAACCCGATGACGGGCCAGGAGGCCGAGGCCGCGGTCAGCTCGCTGCGCTGAGCACCTCGAACACGACGGGCTCGGGCTCAACGTCCTCGTCGGTGAGGAGGAACGCGGCGCGAACGGCATCCTCGTCGGCTGGACCGCGCGAATGGACCGTCGCGAGCACGTCGCCGACCTCGACCCGGTCGCCGCGCTTCCTGTGGACGACGATCCCGACCGCGTGGTCGACCGCGTCCTCCTTCCGGGCGCGGCCGGCGCCCAGGTGCATCGCAGCCTCGGCGATCGCGCGCGATCCGCAGCGCTCGACGGTGCCTGTGCGCTCGGCGCGCACCTCAGTGACGTCGGGAGCGCGGGGCAGTTCGGCGTCGGGATCGCCGCCCTGCGCTGCGATCCACTCGCGATAGGCGTGAAGCGCGCGGCCGGTGCGGAGCGCCTCCTCGGCCGGCCCGCGGTCGCCGAGCATGAGGCCGGCGGCGATCAGACAGTGCTCGGTGAGGTCGGCAGGCCCGCCGCCCGCGAGCGTCGCGACGGCCTCGGCCACCTCGAGCGCGTTCCCGACGGCGCATCCCAGCGGCTCGTCCATCGGCGCAAGCATGCATGTGGTCGGCAGCCCCGCAGCATCGCCCAGGCGCATCATCGCCCGCGCGAGCACGGTCGCCGACTCCAGGTCCTCCATGAACGCGCCCTCGCCCACCTTGACGTCGAGCACGAGCCGCGACGCGCCCGCGGCGATCTTCTTGGACATGATGCTCGTGGCGATCAGCGGGATCGAGTGCACCGTTGCCGTGACGTCGCGCAGGGCGTAGAGGCGCTTGTCGGCCGGGACGATGTCGGCGGTCTGCGCGGCGACGGCGATCCCGTGCTCGGCGACCTGTGAGACGAGCTCGGGGATCGAGAGGTCGACGCGGAAGCCGGGGATCGACTCGAGCTTGTCGAGCGTCCCCCCGGTGTGGCCGAGGCCCCGCCCGGAGAGCTTCGCCACGGGCGTGCCACAGGCGGCAACCAGCGGCGCCACCACGAGCGTCGTCTTGTCGCCGACGCCGCCCGTCGAGTGCTTGTCGGCGACCGGCCGGCCGACGGGCGAGAGGTCGATCCGCTCGCCGGAGTCGACCATCGCCTCGAGCAGATCGGCCGTCTCGCGGTCAGTCATGCCCTGGAGCACGACCGCCATCAGGAACGCAGCCACCTGGTAGTCGGGCACATCCGGGTCGACGACGGCCCGGATCTCGGCGGCCGAGAGCTCACGGCCGTCGCGCTTCCTCGCGATCACGTCGACGATGCGCACGCGGCCCGGGCTAGCCCTTCACGTACGGCTGGCCGTCCGCCGCCGGCGGGCGCGAGCGGCCGACGAGGCCGACCAGTGCGATCAGCGTGAGGACGTACGGCAGGGTGTTCAGCAGGTTCGGCGAGACCCCGGCCACCGACTGGAGCCGGTCGGCCAGGCCGCTCGCGAAGCCGAAGAGCAGGCACGCCCCGAACGCCCCGTAGGGCCGCCACTTCCCGAAGATGACCGCGGCGAGGGCGATGAACCCGCGCCCGGCCGTCATGTTCTGGCCGAACGATCCGACGAAGCCGATGGACAGGTAGGCGCCGCCGAGGGCCGCGAGCATGCCCGAGAGGAGGACGCAGATGTAGCGGATCCGGTAGACCGGGATGCCGACCGTGTCGGCCGCCCGCGGGTGCTCGCCGACCGAGCGGATGCGAAGGCCGATCGGCGTGCGGAACAGGATGACCTCGGTCAGGACGAGCAACCCGAACACGAGCCAGATCATCAGGTTGAGCGACCCGAAGACGCCGCCGATGCCGGGGATCGAACGGATGCCCGGGAGCGAGATGTCGGGCACCGAGTCGATCGACGCCGGCGTCCCGTTCGACCCGTAGATGTCGATGAACAGGTAGCCGGTCACGCCGAGCGCGAGGAAGTTGATCGCCGTCCCCGTGACGATCTGGTCGGCTCTCAGGTGGATCGCGAACACCGCGTGCACCAGGGCGACCACCGCCCCCGCGAGCATCGCCACGACGAGGCCGACCACCCAGGAGCCGCTCCAGACCGTGCCCCAGATCCCGAAGAACGCGCCGGTCAGCATCATGCCCTTCGAGGCCGATGTTCACGACGCCCGAGCGCTCGCAGAAGATGCCGCCCAGGGCCGCGTACGCCAGGGGCGTGGCATAGACCAGCATGGCGGCGAAGAGGCCGCTGTTCACGACCAGCGCGGTCGACGCGTCGCTCTTGCCCTGCACCCAGATCGCGAACGCCGTCGCCACCACCGCGACGAAGAGCGTCCACAGGCCGAGCTTGCGCTCGTCGCGAGTGAGCGCCCAGATCGCACACGCCAGCGCGGCGAGGCCCAGCACGACCGGCACCGCTGCCGCCTGCACCTGGAGCGGCGGGAGCGCCAGCTCGAGGCCGATCAGGCCGACGACGATCCCCAGGATCGCGACGCCGCGGGCCCCGCGCGGGATGCGGTCGAGCGCCGTCACGCCGAGGTCGGCTCCACGATCGTGGTCGGCGGCGGCTCCACCCGCCGGCGCCTGCGCGCGCGCCATGCGTACACCAGCAGGAGCTGGGCGCCAACGAAGAGGATGATCAGGCCCTGGATGATGATCGCGAGGTTGCCGGCGAGCTGGGGCGGGAACACGCTCGGGTCGAGGGCACGCGACGACGTGCCGACCTGGAGCCCGCCGAACAGGAGCGCCGCGAACGCGATGCCCACCGCGGAGTTCCGGCCGAGCAGTGCGACGGCGATGCCGATGAAGCCCACCTGGCTGACGGCGATGTCGTTGGTGACGATGTGGAACTCCCACCCGAGCACGTCGCATGCGCCGGCGAGGCCCGCAAACGCGCCGCCGATGGCGAGCGTCGCCATGTAGCTGCGCGCGACGGGGATGCCGCCGTAGCGGGCGGCGTCGGCGTTGTGGCCGACGGCTCGCACCTCGTAGCCGAACACGGTGCGGTTGATGAGGACGGAGTAGACGACGAGCATGGCCAGGGCCAGGAAGATGCCCGCGTGGAGCGGCTGGAGGACGCCCCAGACGGCGGGCAGCTTGGCCGAGTCCGCCACCTCGGCGGACTGCGGGACGTCAGGCAGCGGACCCTGGAGCGGGCCGTTCAGCTCGAACAGGTACTGCGCCCCGTAGATCGCGATCCAGTTCAGCATGATGGTCGAGATCACTTCGTGGGCGCCGACCGTGGCCTTCATGGCGCCGGCGATCCCGCCCCAGACCGCGCCCGCGAGGGCGGCGGCCAGGATCGCCAGCGTGAGGTGCACGGGCGTCGAGAGGCCGGCGGCGTGGCTGCCGACGATGATCGCCGCGACGATGCCCACGACGTACTGCCCCTGGCCGCCGATGTTGAACATGCCGCACCTGAAGGGCAGTGCCACGGCGAGCGCCGTCAGCATGAGCGGCGTCGTCAGGATCAGCGTCTGCTGCAGGTTGAGCGCCGCGAAGTCCTTCTCCTCCGCCGACGTCCAGGGCAGCAGGTAGTTCAGGCCGGAGCCGTCGAAGATCGCCTTGTACGCCGCGATCGGGTTGTGCCCGGTGGCCGCCACGACGAGGCCGCCGATGGCGAACGCAAGGATGGTCGTCCCGACCGGGAGGAGCACGGCGGGCGCCTTGGCCCACAGCCAGGCTTTGATCCGCTCGCTCACACCGCGGCGGTGCTCCGGCCGCCCATCATCTCGACTCCCAGTGCGGCCTTGCTCACATCCGGCGTGTGCTCGGCGACGATCCGGCCCTCGTACATGACCAGGATCCGGTCAGAGAGCGAGAGGATCTCCTCGAGCTCGAAGCTCACGAGCAGGATCGCGGCGCCCAGCTCGCGCACGGCGACGAGCCGCTGGTGGACGAACTCGATCGCGCCGACGTCGAGGCCGCGCGTCGGCTGGGCCGCGATCAGGATCCGGCGCGTGCCCGACATCTCGCGGGCGATGACCACCTTCTGCTGGTTGCCGCCCGAGAGGGCCCGGGCCTGCGTGCCGGGCCCGCCGCCACGGACGTCGAACTCGCTCAGAAGCCGCCGTGCGCGCTCGGCGATCGCGCGCGGGTGGAGCATGCCGAAGCGTGAGGCGGGCGGTTGGCGGATATCGCGCAGCCCGAGGTTCTCGGCGAGCGTGAAGTCGAGCACGAGCCCGCGGCGCTGGCGATCCTCGGGGATGTGGCCCACGCCCGCTTCGAAGCTCGCCCGGGCGCCGTGGCCGGCTATCTCGTGGCCTTCGGCGACGATGCTGCCGGCCGTCGGCTTCACGAGGCCGGTGAGCGCCTCGACCAGCTCGCTCTGTCCGTTCCCGTCGACGCCGGCGAGCCCCACGATCTCGCCCGCCCGGATCTCGAACGACGTCTTCCGGACGGCCTCGAGCCCGCGGCTGTCGTGCACGACGAGGTCGCGCACGGTCAGGAGCGCCTCCCCGGGCTGCGCCGCGCCCTTCTCGACTCGCAGCAGCACGGGACGGCCCACCATCAGCTCCGCGAGCTCTCGCTCGGACGTCCCCGCCGCCGGCACGGTGGCGACGGCCTTGCCGCGGCGCAGCACCGTGATGCGGTCTGCGATCTCGAGCACCTCGCCGAGCTTGTGGGTGATGAAGATGATCGAGGTGCCCTGCTCCTTGAGCGACCGGATCACGCCGAAGAGCTCGTTCGTCTCCTGCGGCGTCAGCACGGCCGTCGGCTCGTCGAGCACGAGCAGCCGCGCGCTGCGGTAGAGCGCCTTCAGGATCTCGACGCGCTGCTGCTGCGCGACGCCGATCGACTCCACGCGCTCGCCGGGCCGTACCGCGAGGCCGTACCGCTCGGACAGGTCGCGCACGATCTCGCTCGCCTTCCCGTAGTCGAGCAGGGGGCCCTCGCGCGGCTCGGAGGCCAGCACGATGTTCTCGGCCACGGTCATCACCGGGATCAGCATGAAGTGCTGGTGCACCATCCCGATCCCGGCGTCGATCGCGTCGCGCGGCGAGCGCAGCCGCAGCGGCTTGCCGTCGAACCGGATCTCGCCCGAGTCGGGCGACGTCAGCCCGTAGAGGACGTTCATGAGCGTCGACTTCCCGGCGCCGTTCTCGCCGAGGAGGGCGTGGACCTCGCCCGGGCTGACGTCGAGGTCCACGCTGTCGTTTGCCACCAGGTCGCCGAAGCGCTTGGTGATGCCGCGGAGCTCGAGCAGCGGTGCGTCGGGCATTTCGTGGATCACGGGGAGCCGGAGGGGCGGGAGTCCCGCCCCTCCGGCGGTTGGATCACGGAACCGTGTCCGGCGGGGTGATCGAGCCCGACTTCAGCTGGGCTGTCACGTCGTCGAGCTTCGAGAGGTTGGCCGCCGAGACGGCCGAGTTGACCGTGCCGAGGCCGGTCGCGCCCTTCGTGGCGTCGAACGTCGTGACGCCGCCGCCGGTGAACGTGCCGTCCACGATCTGCTTGATCGTGTCGAACACGGCCACGTCGACCTTCTTGATCGCGCTGGTCAGGATGTAGTCGCCCAGGTAGGCCTGGTCGGCGTCGACGCCGATGCCCCAGACGCCCTTCTCCTTGGCCGCGCTGAGCGCGCCGAGGCCGCAGCCGCCGGCGACCTGGAACACCACGTCAGAGCCCTGCGAGATCTGGTTCAGGGCGAGCTGCTTGCACTTCGCGGTGTCGGTGAACGAGTTCGAGTAGTCGTTCAGGGTCTTGATACCCGGGTCCGCGGCCTTGGCTCCCGCCTGGTAGCCCGCGATGTAGTGGTCGACCGGCGGGATCTTCTGGCCGCCGACGGTCGAGACGGTGCCCGTCTTCGACTCGAGCGCTGCCAGATACCCGGCGAGATAGCCCGATTCCTGCTCCTTGAACAAGAGCCCCTGGACGTTCGCCAGTGCCGGGGTGGGCGCGTCGTCGATGATCGCGAAGTTGGTTGTCGGGTAGGCCTTCGCGACCTTCTTGATGGCGCCGTCCATGAGGAAGCCGACCGCGATCACGAGGTCGTAGTGGGCCGCGGCCAGGGTCTGGAGGTTGGGGACGTACTCGGACTCCTGGTGCGACTCGAGCACCTTGAAGTCGATTCCGAGCTGCGACTTGGCGCGCTGGATCCCGACGAAGGCAAGGTGGTTGAAGCTCTTGTCGTCGAGCCCGCCGATGTCGGTCACGAGCCCGATCTTGAACACCTTGCCGCCTGAGCCTCCGGATCCGGCGGCGGGTGTGGACGACCCCGAGTCGCCGCCTCCGCAGGCGGCGGCGAGGAGAGCGACCGCCGTCACAGCGGCGAGCGCTCCGAGCACGAGGATGCGTGGGCGCTTCACATTGCCTCCCGTAGCCAGGTGGTCAGAAAACGGGGGCCATCCTACAACCACGACGGCGGACATGCCGGGAGCCTGGCCGCTTTCGGCCATGATCTACGATCCGTCGCATGGCAGAGGCCACCTCGCCGGCCCGCGCGGTCGAGCCGTTCGAGCCGCGCCTGACCCGGATCGGCGCGGTCGACGCGGTCGCCCTCGAGGCGCGCAGCGCCGACCTCGCGAAGCGCTCGATCAAGCGGGGGTCGAAGCTCGAGGCGCTCGACCTGATCGTCCGGATGATCGACCTCACGACCCTGGAGGGCGCCGACACGCCGGGCAAGGTCGCGGCGCTGTGCGCCAAGGCGATGCGGCCGGACCCGGTCGACACCTCGGTGCCGTCCGTCGCAGCCGTGTGCGTCTATCCGACGCTCGCCGCCGAGGCCAGGAAGCGGGTCGACGGCTCGGGCGTGCGCGTCGCGTCGGTGGCGACGGCGTTCCCGTCAGGCCAGTCGCCGATCGCGATCAAGGTGGCCGAGGCTCGGGCCGCGGTCGAGCTTGGCGCCGACGAGGTCGACATGGTCATCGACCGGGGAGCATTCCTGTCGGGCCGCCTCGCCGAGGTGTACGACCAGATCGTGAAGGTGCGCGAGGCGTGCGCCCCCGCCCATCTCAAGGTGATCCTCGAGACCGGCGAGCTGGGCGGCTACGACGCCGTCCGCCGGGCCTCGCTCCTGGCGATGGCCGCGGGCGCCGACTTCATCAAGACGTCGACGGGCAAGGTGAGCCCGGCCGCGACGCTCCCCGTGACGCTGTGCATGCTCGAGGCGATCCGCGACGTCCACGTCGAGACGGGCCGGGTCGTGGGGATGAAGCCGGCCGGGGGCATCCGCCACTCGAAGCAGGCGATCCAGTACCTGTGCGTCCTCCACGAGACCCTCGGCCGCGACTGGCTCACGCCGCAGCGGTTCCGGTTCGGCGCGTCGTCGCTCCTGAACGACGTCCTCATGCAGATCCGCACCCAGAAGACCGGTGTGTATGAGTCTCCCGACCGATTCACGATCGACTGATGACAGACGTCGAGCCACGTTCAGCTGAGACCGGCCTCGACTGGGCCTATGCGCCCGCGCCGGAGTCGCGCGCGATCGTCTCGCTCGAGGAGCGCTACGGCCTCTACGTCGGCGGCGAGATGGTCGAGCCGAGGTCCGGCGAGTGGTTCACGACGATCTCTCCGGCCGACGAGGAGCCGCTGGCGGAGGTGGCCCAGGCCGGCCCGGAGGACGTCGACGCGGCGGTGTCGGCCGCCCGCGACGGCTTTGCGACGTGGTCCGAGCTCAGGCCCGCTGAGCGCGCGAAGTACCTCTTCCGGATCGCCCGCATCCTCCAGGAGCGAAGCCGCGAGCTCGCGGTGGCCGAGTCGCTCGACGGCGGGAAGCCGATCAAGGAGTCGCGCGACGTCGACCTGCCGCTGGCCGCCGCCCACTTCTTCTACCACGCGGGCTGGGCCGACAAGCTCGAGTACGCCTTCGCGAACCGGCGGCCGCGGCCGCTCGGCGTCGCCGCCCAGATCATCCCGTGGAACTTTCCGCTGCTCATGCTGGCGTGGAAGGTGGCGCCCGCGCTCGCCTGCGGCAACTCGGTCGTCCTGAAGCCGGCCGAGACGACGCCGCTCACGGCCCTCATCTTCGCCGACGTGTGCCGCCAGGCCGAGCTGCCGGCCGGCGCGGTGAACATCATCACCGGCGACGGCTCGACAGGCGCGGAGCTCGTCAAGCACACCGGGATCGACAAGGTCGCCTTCACCGGCTCGACCGAGGTCGGGAAGGCGATCCAGCGCGAGCTCGCGGGCCGCGGCGTCCCGCACACGCTCGAGCTGGGCGGGAAGGCCGCCAACATCGTCTTCGACGACTGCGCGCTCGACCAGGCGGTCGAGGGCATCGTGAACGGCATCTACTTCAACCAGGGCCACGTGTGCTGCGCCGGGTCGCGGCTGCTCGTTCAGGAGTCGATCCTCGAGCCTCTCATCGGGAAGCTCAGGGCGCGCCTCGCGACGCTCCGGCTCGGCGATCCGCTCGACAAGAACACCGACATCGGCGCGATCAACTCCCGCGCCCAGCTCGACCGCATCCAGGAGCTCGTGGCGAGCGGCGAGGCGGAGGGCGCCGAGCTCTTCCAGCCGGCCTGCGAGCTCCCCGACCGCGGGTTCTGGTTCCCGCCGACGGTCTTCACCAACGTGGCCCAGAGCTTCCGGATCGCGCAGGAGGAGATCTTCGGGCCGGTGCTGTCGGTGATGACGTTCCGCACGCCGTCCGAGGCGGTCGAGAAGGCCAACAACACCGCCTACGGCCTCTCGGCAGGCGTCTGGACCGAGAAGGGCTCGCGCATCCTCTGGATGACGGAGCGCCTCCGGGCCGGCGTCGTCTGGGCCAACACGTTCAACCGGTTCGACCCGGCGTCGCCGTTCGGCGGCTACAAGGAGTCCGGCTTCGGCCGCGAGGGCGGCCGGCACGGCCTCGAGGCGTACATGAGGTTCGACGGATGAGCCGGCTGCCGGTCAAGAAGACGTACAAGCTCTACATCGGAGGGGCGTTCCCGCGGTCGGAGTCGGGGCGCACGTTCGCCGTCGACGGGCACAACGTGGCGCTGGCCTCGCGAAAGGACGCCCGCGATGCGGTGCGCGCCGCGCGCGGGGCGTTCGCCCGGTGGTCGGGCGCGACCGCCTACAACCGCGGCCAGGTCCTCTACCGGCTCGCCGAGATGATGGAGGCGCGGGGCGGTGACCTGGCGGCGGTGTGCAGCGGGCGCGACGAGGTCGAGCGCTCGATCGACCGTGTGGTCTGGTACGCCGGCTGGGCCGACAAGCTCGCGCAGGCGCTCGGCGGGGCCAACGCCGTCGCGGGCCCCTACTTCAACTTCACGGTGCCCGAGCCCACCGGCGTCGTCGCGACGCTCGCACCCGACGAGCCGGCGCTCGAGGGCCTCGTCTCGCGGATCATGCCTGCGCTCGTCAGCGGCAACGTCGTGGTGGCGGTCGCGTCCGAGCCAGGGTCGCTGGCCGCGATCGAGCTGGCCGAGGCGGCGGCCACCTCCGACATGCCCGGCGGCGCGCTCAACATCCTGACCGGACGCAAGGAGGAGCTCGGCCCGATCCTGGCCGGTCACGCCGACGTGAACGCGATCGACCTGACGGGCGCGAACGGCGACGTCGCCGAGCTGGAGCGGCTCGCGGCGGGGAACGTCAAGCGGATCGTGCGCGGGATGCCTGCCGGCGAGAGCCTGTGGGAGATCGAGCCGCTGGTCGAGATGAAGACCGTCTGGCACCCGGTCGGCGTCTGATTCAGCGCGGGCGCGGCGCGAGCACGCCCAGCACGACTCCGAACACCAGGTGCCCCCCGATCTCCTGGACGATCGTGCCGCGATCCGTCAGGAGGCTCGGCCATGCGCCGGATCTGGCGTCGGGGTGCACCCGGTCGGCGACGGCCATGCCCGGCCACAAGATCGCGTTCTCGGCCTGGGCAGCGAGTACCGCGCGCCCGATGCCGTAGCCCCCGAGCCGGCTGAACGCCACGCCGAACGCCGCGCCGTTGGCGACGTGGACGGCGAGCCCGAGTCGTTCGTCGCCGCGGTTCGGCGAGACGAGGCCCGAGATCAGCCGCAGCTCGCGATGCGTCCCGCCGGAGAGGCGGCGGATGACCGGCTCGGCGGCGATCCATGCCGCCGCGGCGATCGCCCCGGCGGCGGCTGCCTGAAGGTCACGGCGCATTCTGCGAACCGTAGAGGAGCGGTTCTCGTTTGACAGTCGATCGGCGGGGATCTAATGTCAAGTATTCTCATGGAGATTATGGAAAATACCGCCGCGATCGTCGCACCCTCCGCCGGATGACGGCTGCGGTCGACCTCCGAGAGTGGGAGACACCGGCCGGCGATCGGCGGCGGTTCGCACTTGCCATCGGCGAGCTCGACCCGGCCGGAGTCGCCGAGGCCCTTGCGGAAGGTGCCGTCGTCATCGACGGTCGCTCGCCCGAGGAGTACGACGCCTGCCATGTGGACGGGGCCGTCAACGTCCCGCTGGACGGAGGAGCATTTGCCTCCCGGGCGCGGTCAGCCGTCGATCCGGGCGTCTCGGCCGTCGCCGTCGCTGGGTCCGATCTCGAGTCCCATGCGATGGCACGGGCGCTCCAGCAGGCCGGCTTTCGCCGCGTCTCGGGGATCGTCGCCGGCGGCGTCGCCGCCTACCGAGCCGCCGGCCACCCGGTCGGCCGCCAGCACGCGGTGCCGGCGGATCGCGTCCTCCGCGACCTCGAGTCGGGCGGCGCGGTACTCGTGGATGCCAGGGAGGACGACGACTGGGTGCACGGGCATGTGCCCGGCTCGCTGCATGTCCCGCTGCGATCCGTCGCCGCCGCCGCCTCGATTCTGCCGCAGACGCCCGTCGTCGTCGCATGCACCGACGGGCGCCGGGCCGCGACCGCCGCGAGCATCCTGCGCCGTCGCGGGCACGCCAACGTGTGGCGTGTCGCCGGGGCAGGGGTGCCGTACCTGCTGAACCGCCGGCTCGATCTCGGCGGGCTCTAGACCTCTCCTCTGTTGCGCCCGGGTTAAGGAACTTGACCGGGTGGGGAAGTCCTCGTACTGTATTTCCGACAATGTCGATAGACAAAGTGTTTATAGCTGAGGACGGCAGTTCGCCCCCGATCAATCTCGCGGCCGAGCTCCCCACGCTCGGTATGAGGTACCCGAGGACGGACGGCCACTTCCGCCGAAACCACTTTGCTCCCCCGCCGGTCGACCCGGACACATGGGCCCTCGCGCTCGGAGGCGCGATGTCCGAGCCGATGGTCATCCCGGCGGATTCGCTCCGCACGTTCGAGCACCGCACCCTCCCCGTGGTGCTCGAATGTGCGGGGCACAGGCGTGCCGAGCTCCACCCACCGGCCCGTGGGCTGCCGTGGGGGACGGGCGCGGTCTCGGAGGCGGCCTGGACGGGCGTGTCGCTCGGCGACCTGCTGCGCCGCGCCGGGATCGCGCCGGATGCGGTCGAGGTCGTGCTCCGCGGCGCCGATTCCGGCGCGGGTGAGCACCCGGGCGTGCACGCATATGCCCGGTCGCTGCCGATCGAGAAAGCCCTGCACCCCGACACCCTCCTCGCCTTCGAGATGAACGGTGAGCCGATCCCGGTTGTCCATGGCGGCCCGGTGCGGGCCATCGTCCCCGGCTGGTACGCCATGGACTCCGTGAAGTGGCTGACGTCGATCCGGGCCGTCACGCGACCGTTCACCGGCCCGTTCCAGGCCGTCGACTATCGCTGGCGCGAGCCGGGAGCAGACGGTCCGGGCAGGCGGATCGACCGCCTCTCCGTGCACGCGCTCATCACGAGCCCCGCGAGCGACGAGCGTCTGCGCGCCGGGCCCGTGTTCATCCGCGGCGCGGCGTGGGCCGGCGAGGCCCACGTCGCCCGCGTCGAGGTCTGCGTCGACGACGGGCCGTGGGAGGTGGCGGAGATCGAGCGGCGCGGGATCTACGCGCGGGCGCTCTGGCGCCACCTGGTCGAGCTTGCACCCGGGGTCAGGCGCCTCGCGGTGCGCGCGACCGACCGGCGCGGCGCCATCCAACCCGAACGGCCGGTGCCGAACGCCGGCGGGTATTGCGCAAACGCCGTCCACCGCATCGCGGTGGCTGTCGAGGAGGACTGATCCAATGTCGACCTTTGCCCGCTCGCCCGAGGAGGCGTACGAGAACGACGCACACGACCCGCTGCTCGACGACTGGTTCGCGGGTCGCCACCGCGGTCGGGAGCACAGCCGGCGCGAGCTCGAGGCCCTCGTCCGGGCGCTCGCGCTGCGGCCCGACCTGTGGCGTGGATGGGTCGCGCACTCGCCCGTCGAGCGCATCTACACGCGGCTCCACCTCGACGAGAACCTCGAGGTCTGGCTGATCTGCTGGTCACGGCTCCAGGACACCGGCTTTCACGACCACGATCGCAGCCGGGGCGCTGTCGCCGTCGTCGACGGTGCGGTGGCCGAGCGGCGGCTGGGCGTCGGGCCGGTCACGCCCGCCACCGCGGTGCATGGCGTGGGAAGCACGTTCTCGTTCGGGGCCGCGCACATCCACGACGTGAGCCAGACCGGGCCGGAGCCCGGCGACGTCGCTCCACGCGTACTCTCCGCGGCTGGGTCAGATGGGCTTCTACGAGGTGGGCGCCGACGGGCTCCTGTCGCGCCGGGCAGGCGGCGCGGCGGAGGAGTTCTGCTGAGGAGCGATGTTGGGGCGCGGGTACCTGGCGACCCGCGCCCCAGCCTCGCGGGACGTCACGACATCGAGACGTCCTCCAGTCGCAGCTCGAGCGTCGGGTTGATCGTCGACCCGACAACCTCCTTGCGCGACAGATAGTTGAGCGTTTCGTAGTGGGCGAAGATCAGCGGGACGTCGTCGAAGATGATCTGGCGAAGCTGTGAGTAGAGCGTCTTGCGCTTCGCCTCGTCGGTCTCGGCGGATGCCTGGTCGATCAGCTTGTCGACCGCCGGATTGGCGTACTGCGTGGCGTTGATCGACGCACCGGTCTTGAGCACCAGCGAGTAGAAGTTGTCGGGGTCGATCGTGCGCTCCTGGTAGGCCGAGGTGATCTCGTACGTGCCCTTGCTGAAGTGGTCGAACCACACCGAGACGTCGACCTGCTTGATGTTCATCGTGATCCCGATCTGCTTCAGCTGCTGCTGGACGACCTCGCCGGTCTTCAGGAGCTCCGGGTACTGCGGGAGGCCGAGGTACTCGACCGTGATGCCGTTCCCGTGCCCCGCCTGCTGCATCAGCGACTTGGCCTTGTCCAGGTCCGGGCCCGCCTTGTACGGATCCTGGCCGTCGTACCACTTCGATCCGGTCGGCACCTCCTCGGAGCCCGTCTCGCCGGCGCCGAAGTACGCGACCGTGCGGATCTCGTCGCGGTCGAGCGCCCAGGCGACGGCCTGCCGAAGCGCCTTGTTGTCGAACGGCGGCGCCGAGACGTTCATCGCCAGGTAGTCGGGGATGCCGGCCAGAGCGGAGGTGACGTAGTTGAACCGCGGGTCGGTCTTGAGCGTCGTCAGCTGCTGGAGCGGGATCGCGTCCGACCAGTCGAGCTCACCCGACGCGAGCGCGTCGACGCGGCCCTGGTCGACCGGTAGGAACCGGAACTCGACGCCGTCCAGGAACGGCCGGCCCTTCTTGAAGTAGCCGGGGAAGCGCTTCAGCGTGACGTGGTCGCCCTGCGCCCACTCGACGAACTGGAACGGCCCGGTGCCGACCGGGTTTCGGGCCGGATCCTTGCCGCTCTCGATCGCCTTCTGGTTCACGATCTCGCCGTTGTTGGAGAGGTTGGTCAGGAACGGGCCGAACGGCGTCTTCAGGTGGAAGATCGCCTGGGTCGGGCTCGCGACCTCGACGCCGTCGATCGCCTCGTAGAGCGGGGCGTAGCCGCTGGCCGTCTTCGGGTCGAGGATCCGCTCGAACGTGTACTTCACGTCGTCGGCGGTGAACTTCTCGCCGTTGTGGAACGTCGCGTTCGGGACGAGATCGAACGTCCACGTGCGGTCGTCGTTCTGCGTCCACTTGGTCGCGAGGACGCCGTAGAACTGCTGGTCGGGATCGATGTCGATCAGCTTCGAGAAGATGTTGTCGTAGACCTGGGCGCCCGTGTAGATCTGCGACACGCCGGGGTCGAGGCTGTCGGGCTCGCCCGTCAGCGCCGCCTTCAGCACGCCGCCCGCCTTCTGGGCGGTGCCGCCCGTCGCGGTCGTCGAGGCGCCCGCCCCCTTGCCGCCGCACGCCGCCAGGACTCCACCGAGCGCCGAGGCGCCGACCGCCGCCGCGCTCAGCTTGCCGGCTCGGGCAAACAGCTGGCGGCGGCTGATCGCGCCCGTCAGGAAGCGATCCGCCAGGTCTTCGGCGGCGCGCCGTTCCCCCTCGAACGATGTGTGCACGTCTCCTCCTTGGGTTGGGCCGCGGTGTGGGGCCATCAGTGGCCGCTCCAGAACTCGAGCAGCGCCTGGTTGAACTCGGCCGGGTGCTCCCAGCAGCAGGCGTGGCCGCCGCGGGTGGTCTTCCAGGTCGCCCCCGGGATCAGCTCGTGGAGCTCCTTCGAGAGGCTGACCGGGATGAGGATGTCCTCCTCGCCCGCGAGCACCATCGTCGGCGCCGTCACCGAGCCGATCCGGTCGCGGGTGTCATGGGTCTGGATCGAGCTGAGCTGCGCCAGGTACGTCTCGACGGCCATGCGGCATCTGCGCCATCTCGCCCTCGAACTCGCGCAGCTCGTCCTCGCGCTCGTTGAAGAACGGGACGGTGAACGCCCACAGCGTGACGTCGCGCATGATGAACGGCACGCCGTTCACGGGCGCCATGTCCTCCCACATCGAGAACATGCGCGAGCAGAACGGCCCCGGCGCGGCGTACGTGCACCCGAGCGTCAGCGACCGGATCCCGTCCGGGTACGCGAGCGCGAACTCCTGGGCGATCATCCCGCCCATCGACACGCCCATCAGGTGGAAGTCCGACACGCCGAGGTGGTCGATGAGGGCCTTCGCGTCGTCGGCGAAGAGGCGCGTCGTGTAGGGGCCGGGGGGTGCGGAGCTCGCGCCGACGCCCCGGTTGTCGAACCGCAGCACGCGGTAGCCCGCCGCGAGCACGTCGTCCATCTGCAGCACCCAGGTCTCGAGGTCGTCGGCGAGCCCGTTCACGAACACGGCCGTGCGATCGCCGTCGCCTTCCAGCTTGTAGTTGATGTCGACGCCGTTCACCGATGCGGTCGGCATTCACGCTCCTTTCGATTGGTGTTCCCGAGCGGTCACGTGACAGCTCGCGATGTGGTTCTCCCCGAACGCCGTCATCGCCGGCGCGTCCTCGCGGCAGACGTCGATCGCGAGCGGGCAGCGGGGGTGGAAGTGGCAGCCCGCCGGCGGTGCGAGCGGGCTCGGGATCTCGCCGCGCACGGCACCTGCCGCGAGCCGGCGACGCGGGTCGGGCTGGGGGATCGCCTCGAGCAGCGTCCGCGTGTACGGATGCTGCGGCCGGGCGAGCACCTCGTCCGCCGGGCCGGCCTCGACGATCTTTCCGAGGTACATGACGGCGACCCTGTCGGCGATGTGCTCGACGACCGCCAGGTCGTGGGTGATGAAGACCAGCGCCACGCCGAGCTCGCGCTGGAGGTCGCAGATGAGGTTCAGGATCTGGGCCTGGACGAGCACGTCGAGCGCCGAGACCGGCTCGTCGGCGACGATCAGGTCGGGCCCGAGGGCCAGGGCCGCTGCGATCGCGACCCGCTGGCGCTGCCCGCCCGAGAGCTCGTGGGGCCGGGAGTCGGCGTGGCGCTGCGACAGCCCCACGCTCTCGAGCAGCTCGCGTCACCCGGCGGTCACGGTCGGCCCGCGTGCCGACGCCGAACGCGTCGAGCGGCTCGCGCACCGTCCGGGCCACCGGCCAGCGCGGGTCGAGCGAGCTGTAGGGGTTCTGGAAGATCGGCTGGACGCGGCGGCGGAAGCTCGTTCGCGCCCGCCCGGCCGTGCCGACCTCGTCGCCGTCGAACCGCACCGAGCCCGCCGTCGGGCGCATGAGCCCGAGCAGGCACCTGCCGAGGGTCGTCTTCCCCGAGCCCGACTCGCCGACGACGGTCAGCACCTCACCGGCCGCCACGTCGAGATCGACGTCGTCGACCGCACGCAGCGTCTGCGAGCGGCCGAGCAGGCCGCCGCCGACCCGGAACTCGCGGGTGACGCCGCGGGCCTCGAGGAGGGCGGGAGCGGCGGCGCTCATGCTGCCCGCTCCGCCTCGACGTGCCAGCACGCGGTCGCATGGCCGGCCGCCCGGCTCGTGAATGCCGGCACCCGCTCGCAGGCGTCCATGCGCACGGGACAGCGCGGCGCGAACCGGCAGCCGGGCGGCGGGTCGGCGAGATCGGGCACTCCGCCGCCGGCGACCGGAAGCGCCCCACGGCCGGTGGCTCGTGTCGGAAGCGCCGCGAGCAGCGCCTTGGTGTAGGGATGCTCGGGCGCGTCGAAGATCCGGTCGACCGGCGCGACCTCGACGAGCTGCCCGGCGTAGAGCACCCCCGCCCGGTCGCACAGCTGCGCGACCACTCCGAGGTCGTGCGCGATCAGGATCACCGTGGTGCGGTGGCGATCGCGCAGCTCGCGGATCAGCGCCAGGATCTGGGCCTGGATCGTCACGTCGAGCGCCGTCGTCGGCTCGTCCGCCACGAGCAGGGCCGGCTCGTTCGCAAGAGCGGTGGCGATCACGACGCGCTGCTGCATTCCGCCGCTCAGGCGGTGGGGCGGGTCGCCGTAGCGCTCCGCGGCGGCCGGGATTCCGACCTCGGTCAGAAGCTGCGTCGCCCGCTTCCTGGCCTCGCGGCCGCTGACGGGGCGGTGCGCGCGGATCGTCTCGGCCACCTGCTCGCCGACGGCGAACGCCGGATCGAGCGCCGCCTCGGGATCCTGGAACACCATGCTGATCCGGTCGCCGCGAAGCCGCCGTCGCCCGGCCTCGGTCAGGGTCAGCAGGTCGTCGCCCTGGAAGCCGATCCGCCCGCGCACCTGGGCCGAACGGGGCAGGAGCCCCATCACGGCGAGCGCCAGGGTCGTCTTTCCGCAGCCGGACTCACCGACGAGGCCGAAGATCTCGCCCTCGCTGACCTCGAGCGACACGTCGCTCACCGCCGACACCAGGCCGTAGTCGACCGAGACACCGTCGAGTGCGAGGAGCGGCGCGGTCACCGGCTGACCCCGTGGGGGTCGAAGTGGGCCCGCAGGCCGTCGCCGACGAGCACGAAGCCGAGCACCGCGATCGCGATGGCGAGGCCCGGGAAGATGTCGGCCCACGGCGCCTGCTGGAGCACCTGGTATCCGTCGGCGAGCATCAGCCCCAATGACGGTGTCGGCGGCTGCACGCCGAGGCCCAGGAACGAGAGCGCCGCCTCGATCTGGATCGCGAATCCCATGAGGACGCTCGCCTGAACGACGGCCGGCCCCAGCGAGTTCGGCAGGACGTGGCGGACCATGCACCCGAACGGCGACACACCTCGGGCGCGCGCGCCGATCACGTACGCCTCGCCAACCACCCCGAGCACGGAGCCGCGGACGACCCGCGCCAGGATCGGCAGGTAGATGACGGCGATCGCGAACAGCACCACGCCGCTTCCCGGCCCGATGATGGTGATGAGCGACAGCGCGAGGAGGAGCGCCGGGAGGGCCAGCAAGAGGTCGACCGGGCGCATGATGAGCGAGTCGAGGGCTCCGCCGTAGAAGCCGGCCAGGAGGCCGAGCGGCACGCCGACCGCCATCGCCACGAGCACCGACCCGACCGCGACTCCCAGCGACACGCGGTAGGCGAAGAGCACGCGCGAGAAGACGTCGCGGCCCAGCGCGTCGGAGCCGAACGGGTGCGACGCGTCGGGGCCTGCCAGGACGCGGCTCGGGTCGATCGCGTTCGGGTCGTGCGGGGCGATCACCGGCGCCAGCACGGCGAGCACCACGAGCACCGCGAGGATTCCCGGCGCCGACCGCCGCGCGGCCCGTCAGGCGGCGGCGGACCGGGGCCACGATCGCCACGGCGCTCATCGCTCGCCTCCCGCGGAGATGCGCGGGTCGAGCCACCCGTAGAGCAGGTCGGTCAGGAGGTTCACGACGATGAAGAGCGTCGCGATCACGAGCACGGCGCCCTGCACGACGGTGTAGTTGCGCTGGTTGATCGCCGTCACGGTCAGCCGGCCGACGCCGGGCAGGCCGAACAGCGTCTCGATCACGATCGCGCCGCCGAGCAGCACGCCGAACTGGATCCCGGCCACCGTGACGATCGGCACCGAGGCGTTGCGCAGCGCGTGGCGGTAGACGATCGACCGCTCCGGCAGGCCCTTCGCCCGCAGGAACGTCACGAACGGCGCACCGAGCGCCTCCTCCATCGAGCCCCGGGTCGTCCGCGAGATGTAGGCCGCCTCCCCGATCGCCAGGGTGGTGACCGGGAGGATCATGTAGCGCAGGTTCCCGAGCGGGTCGGCCGTGAACGGCGTGTAGCCCGACGGCGGGAGCCAGACGAGGGTCGCCGAGAAGAGCAGCACGAGCAGCGTGCCGAGCCAGAAGTCGGGAACGCTCACGCCGCCGATCACGAACCCGTCCGTCAGACGCCGCGCGAGCCCGGGCCCCTGGGCGCCGAGCACGCCGAGCGGCACGCCGGCCACGAGTGCGAGGCCCATCGAGAGCAGCGTCAGCTCGAGCGTGACCGGGATCGCGCTCCTGAGCAGCTCGGAGAGCGGGGCGTGGCTCACGTAGTCGCGGCCGAGGTCGCCGTGCAGGAGGCCCGAGAGCCACTCCCGGTACTGGGTGATGAGCGGCTCGTCGAGGTGGAGCTGATGGCGGATCGTGGCGACGTTCTGCGGCGTTGCCCGGAAGCCGAGCATCGTCTGCACCGGGTCGCCGGGGACGAGCCGGATGAGCAGGAAGACGAACACGCTCATGGCGAGCAGCGTCGGGATCGTGAGCAGGATGCGCTCGAGGATGTACCGCATCCGCGGGCTCACCGGCGCACCCTCCCGAGCAGCTTTCTGATGGCGTCCTCGGTGAGCGAGAAGTGCTCCGCGGCCAGCGCGGCCGCGTCCTCGGGCCGGCGCTCGACGACCGCGCGCACGAGCTCGGTGTGCTGCTCGATCGCGCGCTCGCGGATCTCGGCGCTGTACGGCTCCGCCTCGAACCCGAGGCTGATCTGCGCGCGGAGCTGGCGCGAGAGGTTCCCGAGCAGTGGGTTCTTCGTCGCGCGGGCGATCGCCGCGTGGAGCTCGCGGTCGGCGACGCGCGAGGCCTCCCGGTCGGACCCGGCGTCGCGGTAGCGGTCGCGCGCGGCCTCGATGTCGGCGACGTGCTCGTTCTCGAGCCGCTCGGCGGCGGTGCGGGCGATCTGCTGCTCGATCAGGCGGCGCAGGTCGAACAGGAGCTCGAAGTACTCCCAGTTCGGCGCCAGCGTCCGCTCGACCATCTCGGCCGTCCCCGGCCCCCAGTCGGCCTGGACGACGGCGCCGCCGTTGCGGCCGCGGTGGATCTTCACGTAGCCCGTCGCCACCAGCCGCTGGAGCGCCTCGCGCACCGTGCTCCGGCTCACCTCGAGCATGCCGGCCAGCTCGCGCTCGGCGGGCAGCCGCTGCCCGGGGACGAACTCGCCGAGCGCGATCGCCGTGACGAGCCGCTCGGCGATCTGCTCGGCCGCGTTCTGCAGCCGGAGCGGGCTCAGCGGCACGCCGTCGCCGAGCCCCTCGATCACGCCGCCTCCCCCCACCTGTGCACGAAGCGGGCCAGCGTGCGCGCGCCCGCGACGATGCTGGCCAGCTCGACGCGCTCGTCGGCCGCGTGCATGTTCTCGACGCGGGGGCCGTAGCAGAGGGCCGGGATCCCGAGCTGGTTTCGGTAGAAGCGCGCGTCGGTGGTGCCGGCCGTCGTCACGAGCGCGGGGGTGCGGCCGTGCGCGGCGTGGTGCGCGGCTCCCATGGCCTGGACGAGCGGGTCGTCGGCGCCGAGCTCGTACCCCTCGGCGCGGAAGCCGTTGAACGTCACGCGGGACGCCGCGACCGCGGGCTCGTCGCCGGCCGCGCGGTTCACCGCGTCGCGCACGCGCCGCATGGCCTCGTCGACGGCCATCCCGCGCGGGAAGCCGAGGCGGCAGCCGATCCGGGCGGCGCCGGGGATGCTCGACTGCCAGTCGCCCGCGGTGAACGTCCCGATGTTGAGCGCATGGCGTTCGCGGCCGCCGAGGAGGTTCAGCTCGGACTCGAGCCGGCGGAGCTCCTCGATCACGTGCAGCGCGACCGTCAGGGCGCCCATCGCCGGGCCGGCGCCGAGGGCGTGGCCGGCCTCGGCGAACACCTCCACCTCGAACCACAGGACGCCGATGCCGGCGACGAGCAGGCGCAGGTCGGTCGGCTCAAGGAGCACCGCCGCGTCGCCCACGACCCCGGCCCGGATCGAGGCGAGCGTGCCGTTGCCGCTCTGCTCCTCCTCGATCGCGCCGACGACGGTCACCGGGGGCTCGCTCTCGGGCACGGCCGTTCGCAGCGCCTCGATCGCAAGGGTCGCCATCGCGAGGCCAGACTTCATGTCGCCGGCGCCGCGGCCGGTCATCCAGCCGTCGCGGACGCAGGGGGCGAAGGGGGGCGACGCCCAGAGCCGCTCGTCGCCCGGAGGGACCACGTCGAGGTGGCCGTTCAGGAGCAGGCGCCGGGCGCCGTTCGACCCCAGCCGGCCGACGACGATCGTGCGGCCGTCGTAGGGGCCGGGGCCGACGCCGGCCGCGGGGTCGAGCTCGATGCCGGCGGGGAACGGGACGCGCTCGACCGCGAGGCCGATGCGCTCGAGCTCGGCGGCGAGCACGTCCTCGGCGCCCTGCTCTGCGCCGGGCACGCTCGGCTCCCGCACGAGCGCGTCGAGGAACGTGAAGGCCCGTTCCGCGCAGTCGTCGACAGCGGTGTCGATGGCCCGCTCGACGTAATGGTGTTTAGGCTGGGCCATTTCGCCGAATCTACCAGGCCGTGAACGCGTGGGCAAACGGCGTGGGCCGACACCGATCCGGCGTGCCCGTCTAGCGAGTGGCGATCTGCTGCGAGCCGTGCACGCGGACGCCGCCCGAGAACATGGCCGCGTACCAGCCGCGGTCGATCCGGTTGATCGACACGACCCGCCCCGTCTCGGGGGCGTGCACGAACCGCCCGGAGCCGAGGTAGAGGCCGACGTGGCCGAGCCCGAAGAAGACGATGTCGCCGGGGCGGAGGTCGCGCCGGTGGACGTGCCGGCCGGCGCTCCACTGGGCGTAGCTCGAGTGGTCGAGCGTGATGCCGGCGCCGCGGTACGCGTAGCGCACGAGGCCTGAGCAGTCGAAGCCGCCGGGCGTCGAGCCGCCCCAGACGTACGGCACGCCGCGCATCTCGAGCGCCCGGTGGATCGCCACGGCGGCCGCGGTCCGGGCGGGCGGGCGGCGCACGTCCTGGGGCGCCAGGCCCGTGCCGGAGGCATGTGCAGCGGGCGCCACAAGAAGCAGCAAAGACATTGCGATGAGCACTGGGCGCAGCACGAAGCGGCGAACGCTACACAAGCGGCGAGACGACGGCGCCACCCAAACGTGGCGATCGATACGCACGACCCGCCCGTCTCGGACGCGCCCGGAGGCGGGTAAGCTCGCCCGGAATGGCTGAGGTCGTCACGCTGAGAGAGGCCGTGGCCGAGCTCGTCCACGACGGTGACACGGTCGCGTTCGAGGGGTTCACGCACCTGATCCCGCACGCCGCCGGGCACGAGGTGGTGCGCCAGGGCCGGCGCGGCCTCACGCTCGTCCGGCTCACGCCCGACGTGATCTACGACCAGCTGATCGGGATGGGCTGCGCCTCGCGGCTCGTGTTCTCGTGGGGCGGGAACCCGGGCGTCGGGTCGCTCCACCGGTTCCGCGACGCCTTCGAGCATGGCTGGCCGGCGCCGCTCGAGATCGAGGAGCACTCGCATGCCGGCATGGCCGCCGCCTATGCGGCGGGCGCAGCGAACCTGCCGTTCGGCGTGCTGCGCGGATACGCCGGCACCGACCTGTCGCAGCACACGCCGACGGTGAAGCGCATCGAGTGCCCGTTCACGGGTGAGCCGCTCGCCGCGGTCCGCGCGATCCGGCCCGACGTCGGCATCGTCCACGCCCAGCAGGCCGACCGGGCGGGAAACGTCCAGCTCTGGGGGATCATCGGCGTCCAGAAGGAGGCCGTGCTCGCGTCGCGGCGCTCGATCGTGACGGTCGAGGAGGTCGTCGACGAGCTGGTTCCCCGGCCCGGCGCCGTCCTCATCCCGTCATGGGTCGTGACGGCCGTGGCGGCGGCACCGGGCGGCGCGCACCCCTCGTACGCCCACGGGTACTACGACCGCGACAACGGCTTCTACCTGCGGTGGGACGCGATCAGCCGCGACCGCGACGCCTTCCGTGCCTGGATGAGCCGGCATGTCCTCGAGACGGCCGACGTCGAGGAGTACCGGTCGCGGCTCGAGGAGGCAGCGCCGGCGTGAGCGCGGACGGAAACGGGCATTCGGCGGCCGAGATGATGGCGGTGGCGGGCTCGCGGCGCCTGCGGGACGGGATGGTCTGCTTCGTCGGCATCGGCCTTCCCAGCCTCGCTGCGAACCTTGCGCGGGCGACGCACGCCCCGGGGTGCGTCCTCATCTACGAGAGCGGGACGATCGGCGCCAAGCCCCGCAACCTTCCGCTCTCGATCGGCGACGGCGAGCTGGCCGAGACGGCCGACGCCGTCGTCTCCGTTCCCGAGATCTTCGGCTACTGGCTCCAGGGCGGGCGGATCGACGTCGGGTTCCTCGGCGCCGCGCAGATCGATCGCCACGCGAACCTGAACAGCACGGTCATCGGCGACTACGACCACCCGCGGGTGCGGCTTCCAGGCGGCGGCGGCGCGCCCGAGATCGCCGCGTCGTGCCGGGAGACGTTCGTGATGCTCCGGCACACGCCGCGCACGTTCGTCGACCGGCTCGACTTCGTGAGCAGCGTGGGCTACGGCGACGGCCCCGGGGCCAGGGAGCGCCTGGGCCTGACGGGGAGGGGCGTGACCGCCGTGATCACCGACCTGTGCATCCTCGAGCCGAGCCCCGAGACGTGCCGGCTCGAGGTCACCGTGCTCCACCCGGGCGTCGTCCTCGACGACGTGCGCGAGGCGACCGGGTGGCCGCTCGAGGTCGCCGACGGCGTCCGCGAGGGCGAGCCTCCGACGGCGGCCGAGCTCGGCGCGCTGCGGGCGCTCCAGCCGGCCGGTCAAGGAGGCAGCGATCGGAAGGGAGGCACGGCGTGAGGGTGCACCATCGCATCGACGGCACGGGGGCGGGACTCCTGCTGGTGAACTCGCTCGGGGCCGCGCTCGAGCTGTGGGAGCCCCAGGTCGGCGGTCTGGCGGCGCGCCGCAGGCTCGTCCGCTTCGACCAGCGCGGGCACGGAGGGACGCCCGCGCCGCAGGGCCCCTACACGATCGAGGAGCTCGCAGGCGACGCGCTCGAGCTGCTCGACCGCCTCGGGCTCGAGCGGGTCTCGATCTGCGGCCTCTCGATCGGCGGCGCCGTCGCCACCTGGATTGCGGCCAACGCTCGCGAGCGCGTGGACAGGCTCGTGATCGCCTCCGCCGGTACCCGGTTCGCGACGCCGGAGATGTGGCAGGAGCGCGCGGCGGCCGTGCGCGAGGGCGGGACCGAGGCGGTCGCCGACGCCGTGCTCAGCCGGTGGTTCACGCCGGCCTTTGCGGCGGCCCGCCCCGATGTCGTCGCCGGGCTCCGGGCCACGTTCTGCGCCGTGCAGCGTGAGGGATATGCGGGCTGCTGCGAGGCGCTCGCCGAGTGGGACGCGAGCCCGCACCTGGCCCGGATCGCCGCGCCGACGCTCGTGATCTCAGGCGCGGACGACTCGGTGGCGCCGCCGGATCGCGGCCGGGAGATCGCCGACGGCATCGCCGGCTCGCGCTTCGTCGTCCTCGACGACTGCGCCCATCTCTCGAGCGTGGGTCAGCCCGAGGCGTTCACGGCGGCGGTGCTGGAGCACCTGACCGCTCCCGGCGCTCAAACTCGATCATGATCTTTCGGAGGAGTGCGTTCATCTGGGACTTCTCGCGCGGGTTGAGCGCCGCCGCGACGAGCGCCTCCTTCTGGGCCTGCACGCCGATCGCCTTCTGAATCGTCTCCCGGCCGTGGTCGGTGAGCTCCACCACGACGCTGCGGCGATCCTCCGGGTCGGGCAGGCGCCGGATCAGGTCGGCCTCCTCGAGCCGGTCGAGCCGGTTGGTCATCGCCCCGCTCGAGAGCTCCATCCGCTTCGCGAGCCGCCCCGGCGTGCTGCGATGCGGCGGCCCCTTCTGCGTGAGCGAGTTGAGCACCTTGTACTCGCCCATGTCGAGCCCGAACTCCGCGAGCGTCTCGTCGAGCATCCGGTTGATGCGGCGGTTGATGCCGCCGATGCGGTCGACGATCCCCTCCACCTCGAGGTCGAGGTCAGGGTACGCCAGGTGGATCCGACTCAGGAAGTCGTCGACATGGTCTTGCTCGACGGGCGGGGAAGCCATCTCCACGTAGTTTGACACAATTTTTCTTGACGTCAAGAGATTCGAGCGATAGTATCTCGATCTCAAGATAGTCTAGATCGAGAGGTGCTCCCGTGTTGCAACCCACCGACATGACCACTCGCCGGCTTATCGCAGCCGAGCGGATCGAGCGATTGCGGCGTGACGCCCGGCCCGAGCCTCGGGTCGCAGGCCCGGTGCGGCGGCGGGCGGGCGCCTTCCTCGTGGCGTCGGGCCTTCGGCTCGCGGGGCAGTGCGTCTGGTTCGTCGCGGCGGAGCCTGCGCCGTCCGGTGAAACATTGGCACCGGGTACAGGTGTTTCAGGCCTGAGCCGCTAGAGCGCGCGCATGCTGTTGTTGCGCGGCTTCGTCTCGACCTCGGCCAGGCCGAGCTCGGCCATGAGCGGCGGCACGTACATGCCGAACCGGCCCCGCAGGCCCTTCTTCAGGCCGTACCAGCCGCCGACCGGGTTCTCGGGGGAGCGCGCCCAGGCCTCAACCGTGCCCTCAGCCGCGGGCTTCTGCTCGTCGGCCGACCCGAGCGGCATCCAGTCGCCGTGCGCCTTCAGCATCGCGTGGAGATCCTCGATGCAACGCAGGTGGTAGCGAAGCTCGGTCTTGCCGACGCGACACACCAGGGCGGGCGGGTCGAGCGACTCGTCGCGGAACATCTGGTACTCCGACCCGCCGCTCGGCGTCTTCAGCACCCACGGGCTCTCACGCGTTCCGTCACCCATCGCGGGCGAGCATATCGCCGGCCGTCCTCAGACGTCGATGCCCAGCTTGCGCAGGTCGAGGATCGCGGTCTTGCGCCAGCGGGTGGTGCCGGGCGAGAAGGGCAACGTGAAGGGCATGCCGTTCGCCTTGCGCAGAGGCTTGCCGTCGCGCCAGACGTGGTAGTGGCCCGGCGTGGACTGGACCTCGAGGCCGGCGGCCTCGAGCCGGCGGATGAACTCGCGGACGTCCTTTCGCATCGTCAGAGAATGAGCCGGGCCGACATCCGCCAGATCGCGAGCCGCCACGTGGCGACGCCGAAGATCAGGAGGGCGGCGGCGTTCCACAGGTCGGCCGTGGCGTCGAATCCGAACGCCGCGTGCCGGACGAGCTGGACCGTGTGGTAGAGCGGGTTCAGCTGGGCCAGGTGCTGGGCCCATTCCGGCAGGCCGGAGATGGGGAAGAACGTGCCGGCCACGAGGAAGAGCGGCGTCACGACCGCGCTGATGACGTAGCTGAAGTTGTCGATCGACTTCATCGTCGCCGCAACCGTGATCCCGAACGCGGCCCATCCGTAGCCGGACACGAAGCCGATCGCGGGGATGAAGATCATCTCCGGGCGCGGGTCGAGGCCGAAGGCGATCGCCACGAGGAGCGGCGCGCAGCCGTACACGCCGGCGCGGATCGCGATCCAGAGCGCCTCGGCCGTCACCAGCTCCTCGGTGTCGACGGGCGCCGCCAGGATGGCGTCGTACGTGCGCTGGAAGCGGAACTTCACGAACGTCGAGAACATCCCCGGGAACACGCTCGAGAAGAGCACTGCGGTCGCGACCGTCCCGGTGCCGACGAACTCGACGTAGTCGTAGCCGCCCACCCGCGACACGAGCGAGCCGAACCCGAAGCCGAAGGCGAGCAGGTAGATCGTCGGCTCGACCGTCGACGAGAAGGTGGCCGAGCGCCAGTACGACGAGAAGTTGACCACCTCGCGGTAGAGCACGCCGGCCACCGCCGGCCGCTCGAGCCGGTGCAGGCGCCGCGTCACGGTGGCGACGGTCACTCGATGTCCTCGCCGGTCAGGAGCACGAAGACGTCCTCGAGGTTGGCCGGCCGGCGGGGTCCGTCGTGGACGAAGCCGTTCGCGTCCTCGATCCCCACGATCGCGACGCTCGTGCCCGTGCGACGTGTTCGCAGCCCGCCGGCGACGGCGCTCTCCTCGACCTCGGCGAGCCGGGGCGGCGGCCCGTACACCTCGAGCACCTCGCGGCCGGCGTGCTCGGCCACCAGATCCTGCGGGCGGCCGGTCACGATGGCCCGGCCCTCGGACATGATCGTGACCGTGTCGGCGAGACGCTCGGCCTCCTCGATGTAGTGGGTCGACATGAGGATCGAGACGCCCTCGGATCGGAGGCTGTCGATGAGCGCCCACAGCTCCTGCCTCACCTGCGGGTCGAGCCCGACGGTCGGCTCGTCGAGCAGGACGAGGCGCGGGCGGTGGACGAGCGCCCGGGCGATCAGGAGCCGCCGGCGCATGCCGCCCGAGAGCTCGTCGACCCGCGTGTCGCGTCGGCCCGTGAGGTTCGCGATCTCGAGCGCCCGCTCGACCGCCGGCGTGCGCTCGTGCCGGCCGAGCCGGTAGAGCCACGCGAACACGCGCAGGTTCTGCTCGACCGTGAGCGTGGTGTCGAGGTTGTCGAGCTGGGGGACGACCCCGCACTCCGCCCGAGCCTCCTTCGACTCGCCGGGCAGCCGGTAGCCCAGCACCTCGAGCTCGCCCTCGTCGGCGATCGCCTGGGCCGTCAGCATCTTCATCGTCGTCGACTTGCCGGCGCCGTTCGGTCCCAGGAGCCCGACGCAGGTGCCCGCCGGCACGTCCAGCTCGAGGCCGTCGACCGCGGTGATCGAGCCGAAGCGCTTCGTCACGCCCCGCAATCGGATCGCAATGTCGGGGTCGCGTGCCACGACCCGCACGGTATCGCGGGCGGCTCAGCCCACGGCGAACGGGTTCGACCAGGCGCGTGCGCCCTCGACCGACTCGACCTCGACCCGACCCCACTTCCAGTATTCGGGCGGCTCGAACCGGGCCCGGGTGATCGCGCCGTCGTGGCGGCGCTCGAGCACCCGCCCGCGCCAGTTCATCGCAAACGGCCCCGCGTCGACCCGGCAGCCGTCCCAGGGCCCCGAGCGGACCGTGATCGCGCGGGCCGGCCCGCACCGCACCTCGACGCCGCCCGCATCGACCTCGATCCCGGAGATCTCGGCGCCCGAGGTGGCGTAGAAGTCGCCCTCGCGGAGCGCGCCGATCACCGCCGCGCGCGACCGCTCTGCGGCACGCACCATCGTCCACGCCAGCCGGCTGTCCTGGCCGGGGTAGTGCGAGTCGTCGGTCGCGATCGCGAGGCAGCGCCCGCCCAGGTGCAGGATGTCGTCCCAGTGGACGGCCGACAGCCCGTTCCCCTGGAGGAGCTCCGAGCCCGCGTTCATCACCTCGATGCCCGACAGGGCGGGGGCGGCCAGGTAGTCCTCGGCCCTGAGGCCGCTCCAGTACGGGTGCGCGAGATAGGCGACACCGCCCTGCCCGACGATCCAGGCGGCGGCGTCCGAGATCGAGGGGAACTCCTCGGCCGGCTCGGGCAGGACGTCGATCCCGTACGCGAGCACGTCGGCGTCGAAGTCGCCGCGGCCGTCGAGCTTGGCCGAGAGCTCGCTCGACGGGATCAGCAGCAGCTCGTCGTGGGCGTGCACCGTGATGTGCCAGTGGTCGGTGATCGCGAGCACGTCGAAGCCGGCCCGGACGTAGTGCTCGACCAGCCCGTCGGGGGTCGCCTCGCCGTCGGAGTTCGTGGTGTGCGCGTGCAGCGCGCAGCGCAGCCATTCACCGTCGCGGTCGAACGGGGCGATCACGGCCGCGGACGCTACCGGGCGGCTCGGCCTGCACGCAACCGGCGCGGTTTGTACCATCTCCCGACCTTGACCGATCCCCGCGTCACCCGTCGCAGGCTCCTCGAGGGCGCCGCGTCGGGCTCGCTCGCCCTCTACCTGGCCGGCTGCGGGGGCAGCTCGTCGGCGCTTCCGCCGTCGACGTCGAAGGGTGGAGGGACGGTCTCGAGCGCCGTGCCGGGCCCGCCGGCCACCGGCGGCACCCACGGCGGGCGGGTCATCAACGCCTTCGACGTCGAGGGCAACGGCTACGACCCGGCCATCGCCTACACGAGCACGGGGTGGGAGGCGATCTGCGACGTCCTCTTCTCGCCCCTCTACTCGTACGACACCGACAACTCGCCGCGGCCGAACGCCGCAGCCGCGATGCCGAAGGTGTCGGCCGACGGCCTGGTCTACACCATCCCGCTTCGCAAGGACGTCATGTTCCACAACGGCCGCCCGGTGGTCGCAGCCGACTACAAGTACGCGTGGGAGCGGGTGCTCAATCCCAAGACCCAGAGCTGGGCGGCCAGCTACATCTACACGATCAAGGGCGCCAAGGAGCTCTACCGACGCCAGGCACAGGAGCTGACGGGCGTCGAGGTGGTCGACGACAACACGCTTCGGGTGACGCTCGTCCAGCCCGACATCACGTTCGTCTACGCCCTCACCCAGCCGTTCATGGCGCCCGTGCCCAAGGAGGAGGTCGACCGGCTCGGCGCCAGCTTCGCGGATACGCCGGTCGGGAACGGCCCTTTCAAGGTCGGGACGTACGACTCGCAGGGCCAGCGCTACGTGTTCACGCGGTTCGACGACTACTACTGGAAGGGGCTCCCGTATCTCGACGAGGTCGAGTTCCGGTGGGGCATCGACCAGAGCGTGCAGCTGCTCATGATGCAGCGCGGCGAGCTCGACCTGATGGGCTACGGCCTCACGGCCCAGAGCCTCGCCGAGACGAGCGCGTCGGACCGCCTCAGGAAGTACCGCTTCGAGCAGCGCCTGCTCTCCTCGCGCTGGATCAACATGCACCCGCGCGTCGAGGCGTTCCGCGACGTGCGCGTCCGCCAGGCGCTCAACTGGGCGACCGACCGCGACCAGCTCCAGCGCGTGACCGGCGGCGAGGCAACGGCCTGGGGAGCCCCGTTCCCCGTCGACATGCTGGCCGGCTCGCGCACGTTCCAGCCGTACACGCTCGACCTCGACCGCGCCCGCAGCCTTCTCGCCGACGCCGGTTCGCCGAAGGTCGCCGCCACCCTCTGGGTGAGCGACAGCCCCGAGCCCCAGGTGGGTGCGGTGCTGCAGCAGCAGTGGAAGGCGATCGGGGTCGACATCACGCTGAAGCAGGCCTCCTACGCGACCATCAACGACCTCAGCATCAAGGGCAAGTGCGACTCGTGGGTGTCCACCTTCTACGCGATCTACCCGACGGCGATCGACCTGATCAGCCAGTACTGGGAGACGGGCGGGTCGTCCAACTACACGCACTATTCGAACGCCGACGTCGACCGATTGACGGCACAGGCCCGCGGCACGACCGACCCGAACGCGCGAAACGCACTCCTCGCCCAGGTCGAGGCCAAGGTCGGCGACGACGCAGCCGGCGTCTTCTGCGAGAACGTGAACTGGATCATGGCCCGTAACCCCGACCGCCTCAAGAACTTCCACTACTCCGGTGTCTACGGCGCTTACTACGACCGCCTCTGGGTCGCGACGTAAGGCGGCCGCGGCCACGTGGCCGCGGCGGACGTTCATCGCAGGGGTCTCGATTCTCACTGCCGGCGTGCTGCTCGCCGTGTTCGCCCCCCTGTTCGGCGACCCCTACGCGACCCCCATCGACGGCCTGACTCCGAACGGGCTGCCGCTCGGCGTCCTCCACTCCGGCCACATCCTCGGCACCGACTCGCTGGGCCGCGACATGATGGCGCGGGTGGCCTATGGGGCGCGCGCGACCCTCGAGATCGCCTTCATCTCGAACATCACGTCGGTCGGCCTCGGCGTGATCGTCGGCCTGGTCGCCGGCTTCTACCGGGGCTGGGTCGAGCACGCGCTCATGCGCGTCACCGACGTGTTCCTGGCCGTGCCCACCGTGATCTCGGGCCTCGCGCTCGCGAGCGTCCTCGGGACCGGTGTGCTCGGCATCGCCATCGTCGTGACGGCGCTCTACTGGGCATGGACGGCGCGAGTCATCTTCGGCGAGACGCTGGCGCTTCGGCGCCGGACCTTCGTCGAGGCCTCGATTGCGATGGGCGCGCCGGGCAGGACGGTGATCCGGCGGCACATCCTCCCGAACCTCGCCAGCCTGATCGCGACCATCGCGGCCTTCAACGGCGCGACGGTCGTCGCGGTCGGGTCAGGCCTCAGCTACCTCGGCGCCGGCATCCAGCCGCCCACCCCGGAGTGGGGCAACATGCTCGCCGAGGGGCAGGGTGCGATCGACTACGCGCCGCACCTCCTCATCGTGCCGCTGGCCTGCGTCGTCCTGATCGTGTTCGGGTTCGTCCTGATCGGCGAGTCGCTCTCGCGGCGCGGCGCCGTCTCCCTCCAGAGGTCATGGCTCGATATCTGATCGTCCGGATCGGCCTCGGCCTCGTCACGATCGCGGGCGTCGTCCTGCTGACGTTCGTGCTCCAGTTCTCGCTCCCGGGCGACCCCGCGCGCCGGATCGCCGGCCCGCGCGCGTCGCCCGAGGTGCTGGCGACCGTCCGCGCGAACCTCCACCTCGACGACTCCGTCCCGTCGCAGCTCGTCACGTACATGACGAACGTGGCCCAGGGCGACCTGGGCGTCTCGTACATCCGCCGCCGGCCGGTGATCGAGCTCGTCATGGAGCGCCTGCCGGCGACGGCCGTGCTCGCCTTCGGCGGGCTTCTGGTCGAGGTGACCCTGGGCGGCGGCCTGGGGTTGTGGGACGGCCTGCGGCGCAACCGCAGCCGCGGGCTCGCGGCGGCCAACGTCGTCCTGCTCTCGATCCCGACCTATTCGCTCGGGTTCCTGCTCCTGGTCGTCTTCGCCTACCGGCTTGACCTTCTGCCGCTCGGCGGCGGGACGAGCCCCAAGGAGCTGATCCTCCCGGCGATGACGCTCGGCCTCTTCGGGGTGCCGTACTACGCCGCCGTCGTCTCGGAGTCCACGCGGACGGCGCTCTCGTCGCCGTACATGCGAACCGCCGTCGCCAAGGGCCTCCCGCGACGGGTGATCCTCCGCCGCCACGTGATCCGGAACTGCCTCTCGCCCGTCATCACGCTCGCGGGCCTCGACGTCGCGATCTACCTGTCGGGCGTGGTCTTCGTCGAAACGGTGTTCGCCTGGCCGGGGATCGGCGAGCTCCAGGAGCAGGCCTACAACCAGCTCGACCGGCCGCTCCTCATGGGCACGGTCATCATCGCGGCGGTCGTCGTCGTGGCCTTCAACCTCGTGGCGGACGTCGTTCGGGCGCTCGTCGACCCGCGGGCGCGCGTCGAGGAGGCCGGGTGACGGCGCTCCTCGAGGTCGAGCGCGTGTCCGTCCACTACGGCTCGTTCGAGGCCGTGACCGAGGCGTCGCTCGTGCTCGACGAGGGCCGGACGATGGCGATCGTGGGCGAGTCGGGATCCGGCAAGACATCGCTCGCGCTGGCCGTCGCCCGCCTGCTCCCGCCGGGCGGCGAGATCGCAGGGGGCGCGGTGCGGGTCGACGGCGTCGACGTCACGGCCCTCACCGGCGCCGACCTCCGCCGGGCTCGTGGACGGCTGGTCGGGTACCTCGCCCAGGACTCGATGGCGGCGCTCAACCCCGTGCTGCCGCCGGGCTCCAGGTGGCCGAGGTCTTCGAGACGCGCGACGGCGTGAAGCGCGGCGAAGCCCGCCGCCAGGCGGCCGAGCTCCTCGCTCAGGTCGGGATCCAGCGGGCGGGCGAGGTCGCCGGCATGTACCCGCACGAGCTCTCCGGCGGCATGCGACAGCGCGTGATGATCGCGATGGCGCTTGCCCTGCGCTCGCGCCTCCTCATCGCCGACGAGCCGACGACCGCGCTCGACGTGACCGTGCAGGCCGAGATCCTGGCGCTCGCAGCGGCGCTCCAGGCCGAGCACGGCGTCACGATCCTCTGGATCACCCACGACATGGGCGTGGTCGCCGAGATCGCCGACACCGTCGGCGTGATGTACGGCGGCAGGATCGTCGAGCAGGGGCCGGCCAACGAGGTGTTCGCGAACCCGGCGCACCCCTACACGCAGGCGCTCCTCGAGACCGTGCGCGGCGGCGCCGAGGCGCCGCCCAAGTCGCCGTTCGCGACGATCGCCGGCGCTCCGCCGTCGGGCTTCATCCCGCCGGGCTGCCCGTTCCACCCCCGGTGCGCGCACGTCCACGAGCCGTGCCCCGACATCGTGCCCGTGACCGTCGATGTCGGGCCGGGCCATCGCGCCGCGTGCCACCTCCTCGGAGTCGCGCGATGAGCGCCCCGATCGTCGAGCTCGACCGGGTGACGAAGCAGTTCGGCCGGGTGACGGCCGTCGACGCGGTGTCGCTCCAGCTCCACGCGGGCCGGACGGTCGGCGTCGTGGGGGAGTCGGGATGCGGGAAGTCGACGACGGCTCGCCTGGTCGTCGGCCTCGAGCGGCCGAGCGGCGGCGAGCTGCGCTTCAACGGCAGCGCCTACGGCCGGTCGGCGCGCGCGCTCCGCACGGCCCGGAAGGCGATCGGGATGATCTTCCAGGACCCGTACGAGTCGATCGACGGCCGGTTCACGGTCGAGGACGTCGTCGCCGAGCCGCTCGACATCCAGGGCGTGCCGCGCGGCGAGCGCTCGTCACGCGTGCGCGCGCTCCTGGACGCCGTCGGCATGTCCGGCGTCGACGCGAGCGCCTATCCGGCCCAGTTCTCGGGCGGCCAGCGCCAGCGGATCGGGATCGCCCGGGCGCTCGCGCTCGATCCCGAGCTCGTCATCTGCGACGAGCCGACGTCCGCGCTCGACGTCTCGGTTCAGGCACAGATCCTGAACCTGCTCCTCGACCTCCAGCGGGACCGCGGAGTCGGCCTGCTCGTGATCTCGCACGACCTGCACGTCGTGCGGCGGATGAGCGACGAGGTGGCGGTCATGTACGCCGGGATGGTCGTCGAGCAGGGGCCGGCCGAGGCGGTGACGCGAAACCCGCGCCACCCCTACACGCGTGCGCTGCTCGAGGCGATCCCGGGCACATCGCCCGCCGAGCGCCGGCTTCGCGACCGCCCCCGGGCGGCCGAGGGGATCGCGTCGGCGGCGGCGGCCGGCTGCCCGTACTCCACGCGCTGCCCGCTCGTGACCGACATCTGCCGCGCCGAGAAGCCCGCCGCTCGAAGGCGGCGAGCACGCGGTCGCGTGCCATCACGCCGACGCGGCAGCCTGACCGTCTAATCTCCGCGCGTGCTCGAGCCCGGCGACCGCGTCCCCGACGTCACGCTCTTCGACAACGACGTCCAGCCCGTCCGGCTCGTCGAGTTTGCGGCCCGGGGCCCGCTCCTGCTCTCGTTCTACCTCTACGACTGGACGGGCACCTGACGAAACCAGCTGCGGCTCCTGCGTGACAGGAGCGCGGTGTTCGAGGTCGCGGGCGTCCGCATCGCCGCCGTGTCGCGCGACAGCCCGTACTCGCACAAGAAATGGGCCGAGCAGCAGTGGATCGACTACCCGCTCCTCTCTGACTGGACCGGCGAGGCGGTGCGCGCGTTCGGCGTGGCGCAGGAGCTCGACGGCCTGGTCGACACGCCCGTCCGCAGCTGTTTCCTGATCGACGGCGACGGCGTGATCCGCGGAGCGTGGCGCTACGGCGACGACGAGGTGCCCGACATCGAGGAGCTCGCCCGGGCCGCGGTTTCGCTCGGCAACGGCTAGTGCTACCCTCGGAAGCCGGATGTCGCGCGACAACGGAAAAGTCGAGCGTGTTCCGCGGAAGCTGTACGAGAAGGAGCTCGCCCGGCTCCAGGTCGAGCTGGCCCGCATGCAGTACTGGCTGCGCGAGGAGGGCGTCCGCGTGGTGGTCGTGTTCGAAGGCCGCGACGCCGCCGGAAAGGGCGGAACCATCAAGCGGATCATGGAGCCGCTCAACCCGCGCCAGGCCCGCATCGCCGCGCTCCCCGCGCCGACCGAGCGCGAGCAGACGCAGTGGTACTTCCAGCGCTACGCCGCGCACATGCCGTCGGCGGGCGAGATCGTGCTCTTCGACCGAAGCTGGTACAACCGCGCCGGGGTCGAGCGAGTGCTCGGGTTCTGCACCCCGGCCCAGCACCAGCTCTTCCTGCGCCAGTGCCCGGCCTTCGAGCGGATGCTGATCGATGACGGCATCCTGCTCGTGAAGTACTGGTTCTCGGTGTCCGACGAGGAGCAGCTCAAGCGCTTCCGCGAGCGGATCAAGGACGAGACGAAGCGCTGGAAGCTCTCGCCCATGGACATCGAGTCGCGCAGCCACTACATCGACTACTCGCGTGCGAAGGACGAGATGTTCGTCCACACCGACCTGCCCGAGTCGCCCTGGTTCGTCGTCGAGGCCGACGACAAGCGGCGCGCGCGGCTGAACTGCATCTCGCACTTCCTGAGCCGGATCCCGTATGAGGACCGGACCCCGGAGCCGGTGGAGCTCCCGCGGCGCCAGTCCGAGGACGGCTACCGCCGGCCCGACCGCGGCACGCAGAAGTACGTGCCCGATCACGCCGCAGCTCTCGGCTGAGATCATCCGCCAATGTCTCTGGCGCTCGCGGTCGCGTGCTCGTTCGCGTTCTCGCTGACGAACGGATTCCATGACGCGGCGAACGCGATCGCGACCCTGGTTGCGACGCGCGGCGCCCGGCCGGGGCAGGCGATTGCGCTGTCCGCCACCTTCAACATGCTCGGCGCCGTCCTGGTCGGCACGGCCGTCGCCGACACGATCGCGGGCATCGTCACCGTTCCTGCGAGCGAGGGGGTGGCCGTCATCGGCGCGGGCGCCCTCGGGGCGACCCTGTGGAACATCGCGACGTGGCGCCGCGGGCTGCCCTCGAGCTCCGGGCACGCCCTCGTCGGAGGGCTGGTCGGCGCCGCGGTGGTCACCACGGGCCTGAGCGGCATCAACTGGGGCGGCCTCGACGGCTGGCATCCCGTCGGCGTCTTCGGCGTCCTGATCGCCCTCGCCGTCTCGCCCGTCATCGGCTTCGTGTTCGGGACGGCCGTCACCCGCCTCATTCGCCGCGCCGTCCGCAGGGCGACGCGCCGCCTGGCAGGGTCGGTGCGCGCCGGGGAGTGGGTGATGTCCGCCGCGCTCTCGTTCAGCCACGGCGCCAACGACGCTCAGAAGGCGATGGGGGTGACGGCCGCGCTCCTCGTCGCGGGAGGCCGGCTCGACACGCTCTCGGTGCCGCTCTGGGTCAAGGTCGCCTCGGGGGCGACGCTCACGCTCGGCACCGCGATGGGCGGGTGGACGATCGTTCGCACGATCGGCCGGCGCATCTTCCACCTGCACCCGATCGACGGGTTCTCGAGCCAGTCCGCCTCGACGGTCGTGATCCTGGCCTCGTCGTATGTCGGCGCGCCCGTGTCGACCACGCATGTCGTCGCGTCGTCGGTGGTCGGCGTCGGGGTCGGCCGCAGGCGCTGGCGCCATGTACGCTGGGCAGTCGTGCGCACCATGGGATTCGGATGGCTCGCGACGCTCCCGGCGTCGGCCGTGCTCGGCGCCGTCATCGCCCTCGTCTGGAACGGCCTCGCGTGAGCACGCGGCGCTGGTTCCTGCCGCGGACTCCCGACGTGCTCGGCGCGCTTCGGGCACAGACCGACGCGACCGTGGCCGGGCTCGACGCGCTCGCCGAATGGGCCGCCGGCGACGAGAAGGCCGCGGCCCGCGTCCGCGAGTGCGAGCACCTCGCCGACGACCGCAAGCGCGAGCTGCGACTGGCGCTCTCGGAGGCGTTCTCGACCCCGCTCGAGCCCGAGGACATCTTCCAGCTCTCCGGCGGGCTCGACCGGGTGATGAACGCGGCCAAGAACATCGTCCGCGAGGCCGAGGTGCTGGGGAAGGCTCCCGACCCGCCGATGGCCGAGCTGGCCGCGGCGCTCGCCGAGGGGACGCACCACATCGCCGACGCGTTCGCGGCACTTGGCGACGGCGGCGGGACCCCGGCGACCGCTGCCGCCGACGCCGCGCTCGAGAGCCAGCGCCGCGTCGAGCGCGCCTACCGGTCAGGCATGTTGGGCCTCGCCGAGCTGGCCGACCTGCACGAGGTCGCCGCGCGCCGCGAGCTCTACCGCCGTCTCGCGCGCACGAGCGACGGCCTGGTGGACGTCGCCGAGCGGGTCTGGTACTCGGTCCTCAAGGAGAGCTGAGGCGCAACATTGGGGTCTGACCCCAAGTTGCGCCTTGTCGACCTTGCAAGGACGAGTGCCCGCCCACACCTCGTCCAGCCGCTTCTCCGCTTCCCCATCCGGGGAGATTCGAGCACACCGTCCAATCCCGCGTCAAGGTTCGCGTGTTTCCGTTCGTCCAAACGGGAATACCTAGAACGAGACAATCGTTAGACGTGGTGGATGGAGCGGTGGGGCTTCTGAAGGCCCCCGACGCCCGCCTCCATCCGGGTCAAATCGAAATACCCCCAGCGTCCGGGACCCGGTCGGGTTGCGCGGGCGCAATGCGCCAAGAGGATGATGAGAATGAATGTGATGAACCACACACCGCTGCGAGAGCTCCTGGAGGATGCGGAGGCCCGCGGCTCGGTGGACGCAGACGAGGTGGAGGCCGCGATCGCGGGCCTCGACCTGACAGAGGACGACGAGGCCGATCTCCGGCGCCAGCTCGACGAGCTCGACGTCGAGGTCGTGAGCGTGCGCGCTTCCGAGCCCGAGATCGTCGAGGCGTCGCCGCGCTGGTACCACACGCCGGCGACCACGAACGGCCTTGACCTGTACCTCGCCGAGATCGGCCGCACGCCGCTTCTCACCAAGTCCGAGGAGCAGCGTCTGGCCCGCCTGATCGAGCAGGGAGACGACGACGCCAAGCGCCACATGGTCGAGGCCAACCTGCGCCTCGTCGTGTCGATCGCGAAGAAGTACCGCGGTCACGGCGTGCCGTTCGTCGACCTGATCCAGGAGGGCACGCTCGGTCTCGTGCGCGCGGTCGAGAAGTTCGAGTGGCAGCGTGACCTGAAGTTCTCGACGTACGCCACGTGGTGGATCCGCCAGGCCGTGCAGCGCGCCGTGGCGAACCAGAGCCGGACGATCCGGCTGCCCGTGCACATCCACGACCGGATGCGCAAGGTCGACCGTGCCCGCCGTGAGGCGGAGGTGCGGCTCGGCCGGGCGGCGACGGTCGAGGAGGTCGCGAAGCAGGCTCAGGTGGCCGTCGAGGACGTCGACGCGCTGGACGAGGTGCGGACGAGCACGGTCTCGCTGCACCAGCCGGCGGCGGTCGACGGCGAGACGGAGCTCGGGGACCTGCTCCCCGACGCCGACGCCGAGCCGATCGACGACGTCGTTGCGGTGTCCCTCAGGGCCGATGCACTGCGCTCCGCGCTCGACCGGCTCTCGCCGCGGACGCGGCGGGTGCTGGAGCTGCGCTACGGCCTCGCCGGCGGCGAGCCGCTGAACCTCGACGTCATCGGACGCGAGGTCGGCCTCACCCGCGAGCGGGTGCGGCAGCTCGAGGTCGAGGGACTCGCCGAGCTTGCTCGGATGCCCGACGTCGCGAGCCTGCACGAGGCCGCGTAGTCTCAGCCCGTTGAACACCATGGGGCCAGGCACCGTACGGTGCCTGGCCCCGGTGGTTTCCAGGCCGCTCTAGCGCACGACGAGCACGGACCCGGCGGCACGATGCGCGACCGCCTCGCTGACGCTTCCCAGCGAGCGCAGCCCGCGCTTGCCGCGGGATCCGACGATCAGCAGGTCCTCCGATGTGGCGCGCTCGACGAGCGCTGCGGCGGGCGAGCTGTCGAGCACGTGCACGGGGTCGAGCGGCGCGCCCGTGCGGCGGCTGAGCTCACGGCCGATGGCGAGCGCCCGAGCCGAGGGCTCCGACTCGTCGACGCCGACGATGATGCGGCGCGGGAACGTCGCGGTCGGCGCGCTGCGCGCGACCAGGACCGAGCGCCGGGCGTCGTGGACGACGCGCGTCGCCACGCTGCCGAGCAGCTTCCCGGTGAGCCGCCCCTGCCCGTGGCTGCCGACGACGATCGTGTCGGCCTCGAGCCGCCTGGCCTCGACCTCGAGCAGCGCGGCGGCCGGCCCGGTGCGGAGCGTCGTCGTCACCTCGATCTGCCCGCGCACGTCGCGCGAGGCGTCCTCGAGCGCCGCCCACGCCTGCTTGCGAAGCAGCCGCTCCGGCTCGACCGTCAGCGCGGGCATGACCGACGCCACGGATTCGACAAGGCCGGCGTGGATCACGCCGACCAGCTCGAACCGGGCGGCCGGGGCGGCGAGGAGCGCGGCCTGGCGCACGGCCTCGGCGGCCTCCTCGGAGCCGTCCACGCCGCACACGACGGAGGCGAGAATCGACGCCGAGTCGACGGTGGGGACGCGAATGGACTGAAGCTCTGTCATGCCGTGAGCGTACGTCCGGGCGGGCCGGCAGGCATCGGGGGATGGCCTGAATCGACGGCGGGTTCCCCGCACAGCGAAGCGGCGGGGTGGAGATCCCTCTCCACCCCGCCGCGTCAGCGGTTGGTGTTGTCGGTCAGCGTCCGAGCGGAGCCAGCGGGCGCTCCTCTTCGAGCCTCCGCAGCGGCGGCTCGGGAGTCTCCGGCAGTGCGTCGAACGGCGACGCCTTGGACTGGCGCCAGCGCATGAACACGTACACCGGGATGCCTGCCATCAGGAGCAGGAAGCCCTGCGCGATGTACTCCTCACCCGCTCCGTAGATCATCCAGAAGGAGTAGGCGAAGGCGGCGATCGCGATCGCGGCGTCGAGGCCGAGCCGTCGTCCGCTGAAGCGCTCGCGGTCGGTGAACATCAGCATCAGCTGGCCGGCCGCAGCGAACGCGTACGGCACGAGCGTGGTCAGCGTGGCCAGGATGATGATCTTCGTGAACGTGTCGGTGAGCGAGGACTGGTAGTTCATCGCCATGAGCCCGCTCAGGAGCACCGACGAGGCGACCAGGCCGACCACCGGGGTCTTGCGCGAGCCGCTCACCTGGGCGAACGCCTTCGGGAAGAGCCCGTCCTGCGCCGCTGCCAGCGGCACGCGGCCCTGGATCAGGATCCAGCCGTTCAGCGCTCCGAAGGTCGAGATCATCGCAACCGCGGCGATGAGCTTGTCAGGCGACATGCCCAGCACCGAGGAGCCGAAGATCGCGCGGGCTGCGTCGGCGAACGGGGCGTTCGAGCCGGCCAGCGTCGCGGCGGGGATGACGCCCATGATCGCGACGGTGGCGAGCACGTAGAGGCCCGTCGTGACGACGGTTCCGAGGATCGTCGCCCGCGGCAGCGTCTTCTCGGGGTTCTTGACCTCCTCGGCCGGCACGGTGGCCGACTCGAGGCCGAGGAACGCCCACAGGGTCAGCGTGGCCGCGAACGAGATCGCGTGCCAGTGACCGGCGAGGGTCACGTGGTTCGGATCGAACGGGGTGAAGTTGCCGGCGTGCATGTAGAACAGCCCGATCAGGCCGATCAGGAGCAGCGGCACGAACTTCAGCACGGTGGTGACGAGCTGGATGATCCCCGACTCGCGCGCCCCCGCGCAGTTCGCGAGCGTCAGCACCCAGATGACCGAGAGGCCCAGGGTGAACGCGAGCGCGTTGTTGGTTCCCAGGCTGGGCCAGAACACGCTGGCATAGCTGACGAAGATCGTCGCGATGGCGGCGTTGCCCGCCCATGCGGCGATCCAGTAGCCCCAGGCGGTCCAGAAGCCTGCGAAGTCACCGAACGCCCGCCGCGCGTAGGCGTACGGCCCGCCGGTCTCGGGATAGGCTCGGCCGAGGTTGGCAAACACGAGGGCCAGCAGGATCGCGCCGGCTCCCGTGAACACCCACGCGAGCAGCGAGATCGGGCCGGTCGACGCCAGCGCGGACGGAAGCCCGAAGACTCCCGATCCGACCATGTTGCCGATGACCAATGCCGTCGCCATCCAGAGGCCCAGCGAACGCTTGAGCTTGGGGCGGCCCACACCGGGCAGATCAGTGTGGGTATCCGAGACGCTTGACATGACGTCCCCCTTCCTTGATTGGGCAGATGAATCTGGACTCACTATCCGTCTGCCGAGGGCCGATCGCATCGGGGTCGGCGCCGTTCCCGGAGATGGGGAAGTACGTGGCGATTTGCGGGCGAATACGCATCGTGGATCGGCGACCGCCCGGATGCTCCGGCGGCGGCCTTGCACGACGATGAGGTCATCGTTTCGGGCACCGACCCAGGGGGTCACCATGGGTACGTCTACGCTCTTTCCGCTGAAGCCGGCGTCACGGGTCGTGCCGGCAGACACGGCCTGGCCGACGGCAGTCGAGCTGCACTGCGGCGAGTGCGGCTACGGCGTCACCGCGCGGCGCGAGGTGACGCGCTGCCCGATGTGCGGTGCGACCGGCGCGTGGCACGCGCCGGCGGAGCGCTATCGCAGCGCGCCGTCGATCCGTCGCGCGAGGTAGGGCGCGAGAAACGGCGCGGCGATCTTGTCCGCGGGTGACCAGAAGGGCTGAGTGGTCGCAACGGACGAGATCTCCGACGAGCCGCGCATGCGGGCCGAGAGGTACCGCGGGCCGTTGCCGGTGAGGAGCACGCTTCTGAGGACGGGCCGGAACGGCTCGGGAAGGATGGCGGCTCCGGCCTCGGCGGCGATGACCTGGGCGACGGCGTCGGCCTGCTGGGCGGCGACTCCGCCCTGCTTGGCCGAGTAGGTGGTGATGTCGCCCGCCGCGAACACGTTGTCCAGGCCGTCGACACGGCCGTGCTCGTCGACCCGGATGAAGCCCCCCGGATCGTGTGGGACACCCGAGAGCTCGATGCCGCGCTGCTCCGGGAGCGCCACGAACCTGTCGGCCTCGACAGCCCCGGCCGGTGCGAGCGTGAGCGTGCCGTCACGCACCGCCATCGGGAGGACGCCCGTCTGCACCGAGACGCCGTGCTCCTGGAGGAGCTCCGAGACGGCCTGCACGGCCGCCGGGCCGAGGATGCCGAGCGGCTCCTCCTCGGACGTGACGACGGCCAGCTCCGCCGTGTGCTTCGCCGGACGCCGGGCGGTCATGAGCGCCAGCTCGTAGATCGGAAGCGGCCACACGACACCGTGCGGCACGACGAAGGCGAGCGACCCGACCTCGCCGGCGTCGATGTCGTCGAGCAGCCGCCGGAACATCTCGACGTCGCGCGGGCCGGCGAACGTGTCGGCGCCGGGGACGGCGGGGACGAGCCTCGTTCCGCAGGCGATGACCAGCGCGTCGTACTCCGCCTCGCTGCCGTCGTCGAAGAGCGCCTTGGAGGCGGCATCGTCAACGCCGGCGAGTCCCGCGATCCGCAGCTCGGCCCCGATGTCGCCGGCGACGGTGCGCAGGTCGAGCATGTGGACGTGCCCGTGGCCGAACGGCTCGCTGACCGCGAGCGGCCGGTACGCGAACTCCGGCTCGGGCGACACGAGCTCGACCGACACCAGGTCGGGTGCGAGCGCGTGCAGCGCGAGGGCTGCTTCGATTCCGGCGACGCCACCGCCGGCGATGACTGCGCGAAACGCCATTCTTGAAGCATCCGGTTTGTGGCGGGCCGGCGCATCAGCGTCCGCCCTGTGTCGGGCTGCGGAAAACCCGCAGGCGGCCGCTACCGGAGCAGGCGGGGCGCGGTCAGGATCTCCGTCATGTGGGTCGCCTGGCGGAAGTGCTCAGGCGTCGCCGCCATGTCGCGGAGCTGTGACGCGGCGCCAGGGCCGGTGAAGACGAAGATCACCTCGGTCTCGCCGAGAAACACCTCGGGATGCTCGAAGGTGTCGCCGGACAGGCCCAGCGGCTCGCCGCACTCGAGCACCCGCTCGAGATCGCGGCGCTTCCCGGGCCGGATCTCGGCAAGGATCGCAACCCGGTCGGTCATCGGATGCGCGTCGCCGTGGATGCCGGATCGCAGGTCGTCCCGGGCGCAGGCGATGGCGTTCTGCAGCTGATGCGCCGCTCCCCAGCCGCCCAGCAGGAGCTCGACGACCAGCTCGCCGTCGGGGCCGCCCACGGCGACGGCCGGGGCGGGGCGCCAGCGGTTCAGCCCGACGCCCGTGATCTCGGCCGCCGGGATCCGCAGCGTCCGCCGGACGCCGCCGGGCGGTGTGCCCTCGAGCACGAGCTCGCCGTCGTCGACGCGCGCGCGCCCGAGGTGGCGCATATGGCGATCGTCGGTCCACGCGACCGCGTACTCCACGGCTGCGGAGTGGCCGTTGTGTGCTCTCAGCTCCTCGGGCATGCCCCCAGGATCGTCCACGGGGCTCGAGACTGCGTCGGGGTCGACACCGAATCGGCTTCGGGAAAACACCGAACCCGCGCGCGGCGGCCGGCGGCTACGATCGGCCACCGACTGCGAGGGGGTCCCAGATGGCGAAGGTTCGGATCGGCGTCGTGAGCGCGGCCAACATCGGCCGCAAGGTCGTGATCCCGTCGATCCTGCGGGCGGAGAACGCCGAGCTCGTCGCCCTTGCGAGCTCCGGCGATACGGGCGCCTCCTTCCTGCGCGAGACCGAGCTCGACGTCCGCCTGCACGGCTCCTACGACGAGCTGCTCGCCGACCCCGGGGTGGACGCCGTCTACATCCCGCTCCCGAACCACCTGCACGCCGAGTGGTCGAAGCGCGCCGCCGATGCCGGAAAGCACGTGCTGTGCGAGAAGCCGGCGGCGCTGGACGCCGCCGAGACGGCCGACATGATCGAGCACTGCGTCGGCCGCGGCGTCGTCTGGATGGAGGCGTTCATGTACCGCTACCACCCCCAGTGGGCGGCGGTCAGGCGGCTGCTCGACGAGGGCGCGGTCGGCGAGCTCCGCACGGTGCGGTCCGTCTTCACGTTCACGGTGCGCGACCCGGCCGAACATCCGCCGCCGGCCCGAGTACGGCGGCGGCTCGCTCTACGACGTCGGCGCCTACTGCGTGAACGTGTCCCGGTGGATGTTCGGGCGGCCGCCGGTCGCGGTCACCGGGATCTCACAGCCCAGCCCCGAGGGCGTCGACGAGGACTTCCTCGGTGTCCTCGATTTCGGCTCCGGCCAGTCGGCGCAGTTCGTGAGCAGCCTGTCGCAGCCGTACCGCCACCAGGTGCAGCTGCTCGGCACCGAGGGCACGATCACCGTCCCGCAGGCCTTCGTGCTGCGAAGCGACGACGTCGCGATCGAGCACACCGACGCGCGACGGCGAGACTCGCTCGATCCCGGTCGGCGGCGACGACGAGTACCGGCTCGAGGTCGAGGACTTCGCAGCGGTGCGTCCTCGAGGGCCGGCAGCCGGAGGTCGTCTCGCACGAGGACACGCTCTGGAACATGCGGACGATCGACGCGCTCTACGCCTCGGCGCGCGAGGGCCGCGTGCGTCCGATGCCTGTAGCCGTCGTGACAGCCGGACGGTTGCACGCGCGTCGCAGCGGCAGCAGCTCCACCCAGCCGCGCTCGTGGTGCGAGCGCTCGACGGCGTTTATGACCTCCTGCACCCACGCCGCGTCGGCGAAGCCGCCCTCGTTCTCCCTGCCGGCGAGGATCTCGTCGACGAAGTTCGCGGTCAGGTTCGAGTAGTAGAGCGTCGGCCAGTCCTCCTTCACCGATCCGCCGGGCGGGTACAGCCGCTGCGGGACCTCGACGTGGCTCGAACTCCACGGCGTCGGGCTTCGCCGACCGGAGCGTCTCGGCGACCCCGTGCTCCTCGACGAGGCGCGCGATCAGCGCCCCCTCGCTGCCGTAGACGCGCACCTCGATCCCGGGGTAGTTGCCGACGGTGACGAAGCTCGACTGGACGGAGCAGATCGCCCCGCTCGCGAACTCGCCGATGAAGATGTCGCCGTCGTCGATGTTGGCCCGGGTCATGAGGCCGGTCTCGCGGATGACCCGCTCGGGCACGAAGTTGCGAAGGACGCCGACGACCGCCGTCAGGTCGGATGCCATGAACCAGTGCCCGAGGTCGATGACCGGGGCGCCGTAGCCCTCGAGCGACGACACGACGATCCGATCGCTCTCCGGATCGGGCGCGACCTGGCGCAGCGGCGTCTGGGGGTCGATCCACTGCGAGTTCTGCTCGTAGGCGTTGTAGATGTACGGCGTCCCGACGAAGCCCTCGTTGATCAGCTCCTTCATGTAGCGCACGGCCGGGCTGTAGCGGAACGTGAACCCGACCTTCGTCCCGAGCCCCTTGGCCGCAGCGAGGTCGCGTGCGCGGATGGTGTCGCGATAGTCGTGCGCGACGGGCTTCTCGACGAGCACGTGCTTCCCGGCCTCGAGCGCCGCCATCGTCAGCGTGAAGTGCTCCTCGTCGCCCGTGACGACGTCGATCACGTCGATGTCGTCGCGCTCGATCACGCGCCGGTGGTCGGAGACAGCCTCGCCGACCCCGAACTTGTCCGCCGCGGCCTGGGCCAGGTCGGGGTTCGAGTCGCACACCGCGACGACCTGGCAGCGCTCGTCCCGCGTCCAGCCGGGCAGGTGGGCCCAGTTCGCCCACCTCCCGCACCCGATCACCCCTACGCGTAGCTCTGCTCCGGCCATGCATCCTCCCTTCGTGTCTCCTCGTGGCGCCAGCACCTGGCCGTGTGGCCCTCGGCGCCGGCGGAAAGCAGCTCGGTCTCCCACTCGCGGCACCGGTCGAGTGCGAGCGGGCACCGCGGCGCGAAACGGCAGCCGTCGGGCACGTCGACGAGCGCCGGCGGTGCGCCGCCGATCGAGCGCAGGTACCGGCTCTCGGAGTTCACGTCCGGGCAGCGAGCGCAGGAGCGAGATCGTGTACGGGTGGCGGGGGCCGCCGAGCAGCGTGGCCGTGTCGGCCAGCTCGACGATCTGGCCGGCGTACATGACCGCGACCCGGTCGCACATCTCGCCGATCACGCCCAGGTCGTGGCTGACGAGGATCATGCTCATCCCGAAGTCGCGCTGGAGCTCGAGCAGAAGGCTCAGGATCTGATCCTGGATCAAGACGTCGAGCGCGGTGGTCGGCTCGTCGGCGAGGAGCACCTTCGGCCGGCCGGCGATCGCCATCGCGATCAGGACGCGCTGGCGCATCCCGCCCGAGAACTGGTGCGGGTAGTCGCGCATCCGCCGCTCGGGCACAGGGATCCCCACGCGTTCCATGAGCTCGATCGCCCGGGCGCGCCGAGCTCGCGAGCCGAGCCGCTCGTGAACCTTGACCGCCTCCTCGATCTGATCGCCGACCCGCATCACCGGGTTGAGCGCGCTCATCGGATCCTGGAACACCATCGAGAGGTGCTCGCCCCGCAGGCGCTGGAGCTCCGTCGGCGAGAGCGTGAGCAGGTTCCGGTCGCCGTACGCCGCCAGGCGGACATGTCCGCTCGAGCGGGCGGGCGGCGACGGCATGAGGCCGGCGATCGTCCTGCACGTGACGCTCTTGCCGCAGCCGCTCTCGCCGACCAGGCCGAGGATCTCGCGCTCGCCGACCGAGAACGACACACCGTCGACCGCCCGGACGACGCCGGCGTCGGTCGCGATGTACGTGTGCAGGTCCTCGACCTCCAGCACGGGCGGCGCGGCGGGCTCAGTCACCGGGCCTGAGGATGTCCGCGAGGCCGTCGCCGATCAGGCTGAACCCGACCCCGACGAGGATGATCGCGATGCCCGGAAACGTCGAGAGCCACCAGGCGGTCAGCAGGTAGTTCTGGCCGTCCGAGATCATGACGCCCCACTCGGGCGACGGCGGCTGCGCCCCGAGGCCGAGGAACCCGAGCGACGATCCGAGCACGATGTTTCCGACGGCGTCGACCATCGCGAAGATGATGACGAACGAGACGACGTTCGGCAGGATGTGGCGCAGCATCACCCGGCGGTTCCGGTAGCCGAGCGCCCGCGCCGCCAGCGTGTACTCCTGGCGCTTTGCGCCCAGCGCGTGGCCGCGCGTGATCCGGGCGTAGCTGATCCAGCTCGTGAGCCAGATCGCGACGAACATGTTGAAGACGCTCGGGCCGAGCATCGCCACGATCGCGATCACGAGCACGAAGAACGGGAACGCGAAGAAGAGGTCGACGATCCGCATGATGACCGTGTCGACCCACCCGCCGAAGTAGCCGGACGATGAGCCCGATCACGGTGCCGACAACCGCGGTGACCGAGGTCGCGCCGAACGCGATCAGGAGGTCGATGCGGCCGCCGTAGAGGATGCGCGACAGGATGTCGCGGCCGAACGAATCGGTACCGAGCGGGTGCCCCGGCGAGAGCGGGCGGAGGAGCGGGTGGAGCGGGTCGATGGCGTCGGGCTTGTAGGGCGTGATGAGCGGTGCCGCCACCGAGACCAGGATCATGGTCCCCAGCACCAGGAGGCCGATGGCGAGGGTGAGCCGTCCCGGCCCCAGTCGGGATCCCCGGCGGGACCGCCGCTCGAGCGATTCGAGAAGCATCTCCGACGTGCCAAGCGCGGTGCTCACTCGTACGTCACCCGCGGATCGAGCGCGACGTGGACGACATCCGTGATCAGGTTCACGAAGACGACGAGGAACGCGAGCACCAGCGTCGTCCCCTGCACGACCGGATAGTCGCGCGACGACACGGAGTCCACGAGGAGCTGGCCGAGGCCCGGGATCGAGAAGACGTTCTCGACGATCACCGTGCCGCCGATCAGGAACGCCAGGTTGACCCCGAACACGACGACGATCGAGACGATCGCGTTTCGAACGACGTGGCGCATCAGGACCGTCGACCGCGAGATCCCCTTGATCCGGGCGGTGTCCACGAAGTCCATCCGGAGCGTCGACAGCATGCTCGTCCGAAGGGTGCGGGTGAGGATGGTCGAGAACGCGAGCGCGATCGTGAGCGCGGGCAGGAAGAGGTGCCAGAGGTGGTCGGTGAAGCCCTGCCCGTACCCCGAGACCGGGAAGAGCTGGAGCTTCAGGGCGAAGAACAGGATCAGGATGATCCCGAACCAGAAGGGCGGCATGGCGAACGTGATCAGCGTGCCGACCCGCGTCACCTGGTCGAAGATGCCGCCCTTCCGCAGCGCGGTGATGATCCCGATCGGGATCGAGATCAGTGCGGCCAGACCACCCGCGTAGGCGATCAGGAAGATCGTCGCCGGCAGGCGCTCGGCGATCAGCGACCTGGCCGACTGGTTGTAGTAGACCGAGTCGCCGAGGTTCCCGTGGACGAGCCGCTCCATGAAGAGCTTGTACTGCGTCCCAGAGCGGCTGGTCGAGCCCGAGCTTGTGGTGAATCTCCGCCGCGGCCTTTGGCGTGTAGTGCTGGCCCAGGATCTGCCGGGCCGGGTCACCCGGGACCAGGTGCAACAGGAAGAACACGAGGATCGTGATCCCGATCACCACAGGGATCAGCTGGAGGAGCCTGCGGCCGAGGAACCCGAACCGCCCGGTCACGTCCCTCGCCCTTCCTGCGCGTCGTCTAGTGCTGGTCGACGGTCAGCGTCTCCAGGGACAGATTGTAGTTGCCGAGCGGGGTGGCATGGAACCCGTGCACCCAGTTGCCGGCCGCGTAGCGGTACGGGCTGTAGTCCAGGATGAGGTACGGCGTCTGGTCGTAGACGATCTGCTGGATCTGCTCGTACATCTGGCGGCGCTTGTCCGGGTCGAGCTCGCCGCGGGCCTGGTGGACGAGCTTCGTCGCGGTCGGGTCGCCCCAGTACGAGCTGAAGGAGTTCGCTCCGCCGTTGGGGTCGACGCCGAACGTGGTCACCTCGTCGGGGTCGATGATGTCGTTCGTCCAGTAGCGCTGGCCCATCTGCGAGTTCCCGCCGTCCTCCTTGGCGTACGCCGTCAGGAGCTCATACGTCTTGATGTCGACGTCGATCCCGATCTTCGCGAGGTCCGACTTGATGACGACCGCAGTTGCATTACCGGCAACGTCATTTGCCACCTCGATGAGATACGTCTTGAACCCGTTCGGGTATCTCGACTGCGACAGGATCTCCTTCGCCTTCGCCGGATCGTACGGATACGGCTTCAGCGAGGAGTTCCAGTACTGCATCTTGTACGGCATGTACGACGAGCCCGGTGTTGCGTGACCGGAGTACGCCAGCTTCACGATTGCGTTTCGGTCGATCGCGTAGTTCAGCGCCTCGCGCACCTTCGGGTCCTTGAACGGCGCGAAGTGCTGGTCGAGCTGGATGAAGTCGACCCGCGTCGACGGGAAGAGATACGTCTGCAGATCCGGATCGGCACTCAGCTCGTTGATGAGGTTGCCGGGCGGGTTCTCGATGATGTCCGCATTCTTGTTCTTGAGCAGCAGCACCCGTGAGTTGTCGTTGGGCACGATCATGATCTTGAGCGTCGTGAAGTTCGGCTTCGGGCCCGCACCAGTGCGGGTTCACCTTGAACGTGAGGTCGCTGCCCTTGTTCCACTGGGTGAGCATCCACTCGCCGCTTCCGATCGGGTGCTGGAAGAACGTCTTTGCGCCCTGCGCCTTCACGAGCTTCTCGGGGATGACCGCGTAGGCGTACATCGCGAGGTCGGCCAGGAGCGGCGCATGCGGCCGGCTGAGCGTGACCACGACCGTCTTCGGATCCGGCGCCTCGACGGACTTGACCGCCTCGAGCAGGAATCCCCAACCGCCGTCGTAGTGGATCGAGCGCTCGATCGAGTAGCGCACGTCCTCGGCGGTCACCGGCGACCCGTCGGAGAACTGGTGGTCGCCGAGGTGGAACGTGTAGGTCAGCCCGTCGGCGGAGATGTCCCACGAGGTGGCCAGCTGCGGGATCACGTCGGTGCCGTTCGCGTTCGGCTGGAGGAGACGCTGGTAGATGTTCTGCGTCATCCAGATGCTCTCGTTGACCGAGTTCGCCGCCGGGTCGAGCGTGTCGACGTTCACCGCGTTGGCGAGGACCAGCGTGTCGCTCTTCGCGCCGCCGCCGGCCGAGCCGGTCGAGCCGCCGCCGCTGCCGCAGCCCGCGGCGAGCGCAACTGTCACGAAGGCTGCGAGCAGAGCACCTCGGCGCGCACGCCTGGATCGGTCGGGGCTGGTCGTGGGCGTGTCCGCGAGGTCGGCCATGGCTGATCCTTTCGTGCGTTCGGCCAAAGAGATGCTTTTGCCGGAAAGATGTACGAATGCACCGAAGGTATCCTTATGCTTCCTGGATATAACCGTCCACCGGCGCGCAGTCATACGAATCCCTCCCGCGACGAGGGCCGAGTGTATGAGGGCCGGGTCGGGAGTGTCAAGGGTTGGGGGCGCGGTTATGCTTGCGCCGCGAACGAGGGGAACCGCGAACGAGAGGACGGTGGGGACGGCCGCGTGCCGGCACGCTTCGACGGGATAACTGCGGCCGTGACCGGCGGCGCCAACGGGATCGGCCGTGCCGTGGCGGCGGGCTTCCTGGCGGAGGGCGCCAACGTCGTCGTCGTCGACCTGGTCGAGCCGCCCGAGACGCTGCGCGGCCCGCGCTTCGAGGCCGTCGTCGGCGACGTCGCCGACGAGCGCACCGCCGAGCGGGCGGTCGGCACGGCGCTCGGCCGCTTCGGAGAGATCGACGTCCTCGTGAACGACGCGGCCGCCTATCCGGACGCCGCCCTGGTCGACATGGAGCCCGCAGACTGGCGGCGGGTCTTCGAGGTCAACGTGACCGGGGTCTACCTGATGTGCCGCGCGTTCGCGCGCCACCGGATCGCCGCAGGCGGAGGCGGGCGGATCGTCAGCATCTCGTCCGGCTCGGCGCGCAGCCCCCGCCCGGAGGGGGCCGCCTACGCCGCCTCGAAGGCGGCCGTCGAGACGCTGTCCAAGACCCTGGCTCTCGAGCTCGGGCCGCACGGCGTCAACGTGAACGTCGTCGCGCCGGGCTACATCGACGTCCGCGGGTGGAGCGACGCCTTCCCGAACCGGGCGACCGACGACCTGCGGGCGGCCCTCGTGCGGTCGATCCCGCTCGGGCGGGCCGGCGAGCCCGCGGACATCGCCGCGGCCGTCCTCTTCCTGTGCTCCGAGGCCGCTGCGCACGTCTCGGGCGCCGTCCTCGACGTGGACGGCGGATCGATGGCCGGCCGCTACTCCCTCACCGAGGAGCGCTGAGGGATGAGCACGGTCCGCGTCGTCATCACGAGCCCGCTCTCGCCGGAGAACGTCGCGACGATCGCGGCCACCGACCCGCGGCTCGACGTGGTGTACGAGCACGACCTGATCCCCGCGCCCGAGTACCCCTCGTCGCACCCGCTGCCCGAGATCGCCGACGGGCGCGCCGAGGAGCGCTGGGTCGAGCTCCTCGAAAGCGCGGAGATCCTGTTCGACTTCGGCCCGCTGGCCCTGGCCGACAGGCTGCCGGAATGGCCGCACCTGCGCTGGATCCAGGCGACCAGCGCCGGCGTCGGCCAGCTCGCGAGGCGCGTCGGGCTGACCGAGCGCCGCGACATCGTCGTCACGACCGCCAGCGGCGTCCACGCCCGGCCGCTCGCCGAGTTCGCCGTGCTCGCGATGCTGATGTTCGGGAAGGACGTGCTGCGCTACCAGGCCGACCAGCGCGCCCACCGCTGGCGGCGCCACGCGGGCGAGGAGGTGGCGGGCAAGGTGGTGGCCGTGGTCGGGGCGGGGCGCATCGGCCGGGAGGCGTCACGCCTGCTGCGCGCGCTCGACGCGCACGTGATCGGCGTCGTCCGCACCGTCGCGGGGCGCACGGCGGCCGACGTCCACGCCGACGAGATCGCGGGGATCGACGGCCTCGACGCCATCCTGCCCCGGCTCGACGCGGTCGTCCTGGCGACGCCCCACACCGCCGAGACCGAGGGCCTCCTCGACGCCCGCCGGATCGGCCTTCTGCCCGAGCGCGCCATCGTCGTCAACATCGCCCGGGGCAACGTGGTCGACGAGGCCGCGCTCGCCGCCGCGCTCGAGTCCGGCCGCCTGCGCGGCGCTGCGCTCGACGTCTTCACGACCGAGCCGCCGCCCGACTCGAGCCCCTTCTGGGACCTTCCGAACGTGCTCGTGAGCCCGCACTCCGCCAGCACCGTCGCCGCCGAGAACGACCGGATCGTCGAGATCTTCTGTGAGAACCTGCACGCCTACCTGGCCGGGCGCCCGCTCCGAAACGTGCTCGACCCCGACCTCCTCTACTGACCGTGACGACCGCCGCCGCACCTCGCACGAACAGCGACCGCCTGGTGACGCTGGGCATCGGCGCCCGCGTGAGCCATCCCACCGGCGACTCGTGGAGCGTCGACTCGTACGGCCGGCCGATCATCCTGCCCGGGATGGCGGGGGTCTGTTACAACGTCCGCGTCGGGAGCCCGGTCTTCTCGTGGGCCGCCGACCACCTCGAGGCCGCCGTCTCGGCGGGCGGGGCGGGCGCTCCGCCCGATGCGGCCCTCCAGTTCCTGGCGTGCGTGGGCAACCCCGTCCGCGTCCTCACCGGGCCTGCGGCCGGCGGCACGGGGACGGTCGTCGGAAAGCACGCCTTCGTGCTCGTCGACTTCCCCCAGCGGACGCTCGACCTGCTGGGGCCGGGCGACCGGCTCCTCGTCCGCGCCCGCGGCCAGGGCCTGCGTCTGCTCGACTTCCCCGACGTGGCGCTCCGCAGCTGCAGCCCCGAGCTCCTCCATGCGCTGCCCGTGCAGGTGCGCGGCGACGCCCTCGCGATCACGGTCGCGGCCGAGATCCCGGCGTTCCTGATGGGCGCGGGCATCGGCATGAGCTCGGAATGGGCGAACTGCGACGTGATGCTGACCCGGCCCGACTCGGTCGCCGACCTCGGCTACGAGGGCCTGCGGATCGGCGATGTCGTCGCGATGACCGGCCAGGATCACCGGTACGGCCGCGGCTCGCTCTCCGGCTCGTGCGCGATCGGCATCATCGCGCACGGTATCGGGGTCATCCCCGGCCACGGGACCGGCGTCATCACGATCATGTCCGGCCCCCGCGAGCGGTTCGTGATCGAGACGGACCCCGCCGCGAACGTCGGCACGAGCCTGGGGCTTCCGGCGTGAGCGGCGCGCGGGCCAACCTCGAGGAGCTGGTGGCGACCGCCGTCGTCGGCGCGGTGACGACGCCGGTCATGGGCGAGAACCCGTACGAGGTCGGCGCGGACGGCACGCCGTTCGTCCCCGTCGGGGCCGGCGGCATCTGTTACAACGTCAAGGTGGGGATGGCGGCCATGGGATGGGCGGCCGACCAGGTCGAGCCCGGCGTCAGCATCTCGAACCCCGATCCCGCCTCGAACGACGCGCTGGCCGTGTTCGCGTGCGTCGGGAACCCGGTGACCGTCCGCACCGGAGCTGCGGCGGGCGCCGTCGGCACCGTGGTCGGAAAGCACGAGTCGTTCCGCGCCTACAAGCACGTGCTCGTCCACGTCGGCGACGACACGCTCGAGCAGATTGCGCCCGGCGACGAGCTCCTGGTGCGCGCGTGCGGCCGCGGGATGTCGGTCGCCGGGGCGCCGGGCATCGCCTGCCACAGCCTCGGGCCCGAGCTCTGGCGCGCCTGGGCACCGGCCGAGGCGGACGGCCGGGTCTCCGTCGCCGTGACGCGGATCCTTCCGCCTGAGGTCGTCGGCATGGGGAGCGGCCGCGTCGCCGCCGCCACCTCGTTCGCCATCCAGACCAAGGACGCCGACGTGGCGCGCGAGCAGCGGCTGGCGGATCTGCGGCTGGGCGACGTCGTCGCCGTGCGCGACTGGGACGCGACGCACTACACCGGCTATCGAGACGGCGGCGTCACCGTCGGCGTCGTCGCCTGCGGCGACAGCCCGCTCGCCGGCAACGGGCCCGCGGTGACCGTGCTCCTCTCGGCCGCGGACGGGTCGCTCGAGCCGGAGCTCGACCTCGACGCGAACCTGGCCACGATGCTCGGGCTCTCGTGAGCGCCCTGCCCGAGCCCGCCCCCGCGCTGCTCGAGACGCGGCACGTCTCCAAGCACTACGCGGCGGGCAAGGGCGTTCTCCAGGCGCTGGGGCGGGGGACGCCCGAGGTGCTCCGGGCCGTCGACGACGTGTCGCTTCGGATCGAGCGCGGCGAGACGCTGGGGCTGGTCGGAGAGAGCGGCTCGGGGAAGAGCACCCTCGGGAGGCTCGTGCTCCAGCTCGAGCCGCCGACGTCCGGTGACATCCTCTACGACGGCCAGAGCGTGCTCGGGCGCCGCGCGCGCGAGACGCGCGAGCTCCGCAAGCGGATCCAGGTGGTCTTCCAGGACCCGTACTCGTCGCTCAACCCGACGATGACCGTGCGCCAGACGCTCGAGGAGGTGCTGAAGGTGCACAAGCTGGCGCCGAGGGCCGGCCGTCGCGACCGGGTCGAGGAGCTGCTCGAGACCGTCGGGCTGGCGCCGGGGTCGGCCGACCGCAAGCCGCACCAGTTCAGCGGCGGGCAGCGGCAGCGGATCGGTATCGCCCGTGCCCTCGCCGTCGAGCCGGAGTTCATCGTCGCCGACGAGGCTGTCTCGGCGCTCGACGTCTCGGTCCAGGCGCAGGTCCTGAACCTCATGGTGCGCCTCCAGGACCAGCTCGGCCTGACGTACCTCTTCATCGCGCACAACCTCGCCGTGATGCGCCACATCAGCCGCAACGTCGCGGTGATGTACCTGGGCCGGATCGTGGAGCACTCCCCGACCGCAGACCTCTTCCGCGAGCCGCTCCACCCCTACACACAGGCGCTGATGAAGGCCGCGCCGGCGCCCATCGCGCGCCGCAAGAGCATCCAGCCTGCGCTGACGGGCGACATGCCGAACCCGATCTCGCCGCCGACCGGCTGCCACTTCCATCCGCGCTGCCCGCACGCCATGGACGTCTGCCGCGTCACCTACCCGGCGACGCGGGTCGTGGGCGGGCACCGCTCGGTGGCATGCCACCTGTACCCGGACGCGGAGCCGCCGAAGACGAGCACCTGACGTCCGGCGGAATACCCGTGCGGGCCTATCATCTTCTACGGCGATGGAGACCCAGGCCACCCAGCGGCATTCTGCCGACGCGCCGTTCCGCAGTCTGAGCGAGCGCGCCTACCAGCACATCCGGGGCGAGATCCTCCGCGGCAGCCTGCCTGTCGGGACGGTCGTGGGCGAGTCCGCGCTCGCCGAGGAGCTCGGCATCTCGAAGACGCCGGTGCGGCAGGCGCTCCAGCTCCTGCGCGGCGAGGGCCTGCTCCAGGTCGGCGCGCGCCGCCAGCTCGTCGTCCGCGGCTTCAGCCCCGAGCACCGCCGCGAGATCGTCGACGTGCGCCAGGCGCTCGAGGCGCTCGCGGTCCGCGGCGCCGCCGAGCGGATGACGCTCGACGACATCGACCACCTGCGCCTCCTCCTGATCCGACAGAAGCGGGCGGCGGACGCCGAGAAGGAGGACGACTTCATCGACCTCGACGAGGAGTTCCATCTGCGGATCGCGGCAGGAGCCGGCATGCCGGTCGTCGAGCGCCTCCTGCGCCAGCTGCGGGGCTTCGTCCGCGTCATGCACCTCGGGACGACGCGGCCGCGCGGGTACCTCGAGCACGTCCTCGCCGAGCACACCGCGATCGTCGACGCGCTCGAAGAGCGCGATGAGGCTCGAGCGGCCGACGCGCTCGGGGAGCACCTGCGCCGATCCGACTACTGACCGGCCCTCCGGGTTTTCCACACAGCCAATCGGGCGCCGCCCCGATGCCGTCCCGGCCGTCCCGGCCCGATACTGAGGCCGGTGAGAGTTCTCTCACCGCGACCGGTCACACTGGGAGCCACAGATGAACATCCTGGTGGTCGAGGACGAAGCCCTGATTACCGACTTCCTGCGCCGCGGGCTCGAGGCTGAGGGTTACGCCGTCGAGACCGCTGCGCGCGGCGAGGACGCGCTCGCCTGCATGCCCGCTCGACCGCCGGACCTCGTGATCCTCGACGTGATGCTGCCCGGCATGGACGGCTTCGAGGTGCTGGGCGCCATCCGGGCGACCGACCCGGATCTCCCGGTGATCATGCTGACGGCCCGTGGTGAGGTGGCCGACCGCGTGCGCGGCCTCGACCTCGGCGCCACCGACTACCTGGGGAAGCCCTTCGCGTTCGCCGAGCTCCTGGCACGCATCCGTGCGCGCACCCGCAGGCCGGCGCAGAACGGCAAGCCTGCGTCGTCGCTCGCGGTGGGGTCGGTCACGCTCGACCTGCTGACACGCGAGGCGGACTTCGACGGGCGCCACGTCGAGCTGTCGGCCCGTGAGTTCGCGCTGCTCGCGTACCTCATGCGCCACCCGGGCCAGGTGCTGTCGCGCCAGCAGATCCTGAACGGCGTCTGGGGATACACGCTTCGATCCGCGCTCGAACCTGGTCGACGTCTACATCGGATACCTGCGCCGCAAGCTGACAGCCGACGGCCGCTCGCCGATCGAGACCGTGCGCGGGATGGGCTACCGGATGGCGCGCGAGACCGTCGCGTGAGGGGGCGCCTCGCCATCCGCACGCGCCTGGCGATCGTCAGCGCGACGCTGGCGGTCGGGGTGCTGGCCGCCGGGCTGCTCACGGTGTATCTGATCGATCGCCGCCAGGTCGACCAAACCCTGACGACCGCGGCGCACAGAGCCGCCGCCGATCTCGCAGCCGCCGGTCTCCGCGACGGCGTGCCGCCCGCCTCGGCACCGACCACGCCCGCGGGCAACGACGGAGGCGAGTCGGCGCAGGAGTCCGACGACGAGGTTCTCGGCGCATACCTCAAGGCCCGGCAGGGCAGCGGCCAGCTCCTCGCCAGCGTCTCGCCCGGCGGGCGCAGGCGCGCGAACAGCCTGCTCGCCCGCAGGCTGTGGCTCCGCGGGGATGTGGCTCCGGGACACACGCGGCGGATCGAGATCGCCGGCGAGGAGTACGTCCTCGCCGCTGCCAGCCGTGGTCGCGGCCGCGTGTTCGCAGCCGTCCCGGCGGCCGAGGCCGAGGCCGGCGTGCGCACGCTTCTCGATGCGATGCTCATCGTCTGCCTCGTCGGCCTCATCCCTGCGACGGGAGCCGCCTGGCTCGTGACGCGGCGGGCGCTTGCGCCCCTTTCGCGCATGGCCCACCGCGCGTCGCGTGTCACCGCGGGCGACCTGTCGGTGAGGATGGGGCCGGTGCGGTCGCATGACGAGATCGCCGACGTCGCCGTCGCGATCGACGCGATGCTCGACCGTCTCGAGGGAGCCTTCGCCGCCCAGCGCCGCTTCGTGCACGACGCATCGCACGAGCTCCGCACGCCGCTCACGATCGCCCGCGGCCACCTGGAGACCGCGCTCGTCCCCGGCGGGCCGTCGTCTGAGCTCGACCGAGCCGTTCGAGTCGCCATCGACGAGCTCGACCGGATGGGGAGGCTGGTCGAGAGCCTTCTGCGGCTGGCGAAGACCGGCGCGGACGGGCCGGCGACGCGCGAGCCCGTCGACGTCGGGGAGCTCGCACGGCGCGTCGTCGCGCGCTCGCAGATCCTTGGGGAGCGGACGTGGCGGGTCGACGCCGCGCCGGGTGCCATCGTCGAGGGCGACGCCGATGCGATCGAGCAGGTGCTCCTGAACCTGATCTCGAACGCGGTCCGGCACACGAGCGCCCGGCAGGCCATCGACATCTCCGTCGAGGCCGGCGATGGGATCGTCGCGCTCGAGGTCGCGGACTCGGGGGAGGGCATCGACCCCGCCCTCTTGCCGACGCTGTTCGACCGCTTCACGAGGGCCGACGCCGCCCGCGGCCGCGAGACCGGAGGCACAGGCCTCGGGCTCGCGATCTGCCAGGCGATCGTCGAGGCCCACGGCGGCACCATCTCCGTCGCCAGCACGCCGGGGCAGGGTGCAACGTTCACCGTCGAGCTGCCGCGAATCGCGGAGCCCGCGCCCGCGGCGCCGGCCATGAGAGCCGTCTCACCACCGGCTCACGCCTAGCTCACACCGGGTTCGTACCTTGGGGGCGTAGAGCCGCGAGATCGCGGCATCCCACCCACCAGGAGGAACCTTCGTGACCGTCCACCCGTCAGTCGCCTTCGCGGCCTTCGCGGCGGGGCTTGTCGTGGGCGGCGGCGCCTATGCCGCCAGCCACGACCTCGGGCTCGGCGACGGCCTGACGGCCTCGGCCGGCGCTCGCGCCCGCCTCGGGCAGCAGATCCCGGTCGGCCGCCACGGCCGTCGTACCGGGCTGCTCGAGTGGCACGCACCCCACATGCCCCATCTGCGCCCGCGGCCCCAGCCGCAACCGTTCGTCCAGGTCTCAGCGGCGCCGGCGGTCTCCTCGGCGCCCGCAGCCGCTCCGGTCTCGAGCACGAGCCCGGCTCCGCCGGTGACCAGCACCAGCCCGACCGGCGGCGACGATGGAGGCGGCGATGACTAGCGCCGGCCTCCGCATCTACACGACCATCATCGCGCTCATCTGCGGCGGGGCTGTGGCCTGGTCGATCCACCAGGCGTCGCTCGCGTCGTCATGGCAGGCGGACGCCAGCTCATGGCACGCCGTGGCGCAGCGCACCGTGACGCATGACCGCGCGACCGCGCGACAGATGCGTCACCTCGTCGTCCGGTACAACAGGCTCGTCGTCAAGACGCGCCGCTCCGAGCGGAAGCTGCTCGCAAGCATCCGCAACGCGCAGACCGGCGGCACCCAGCTGCCATCGGCACCCGGGTTCGCCACCCTGTCCTCGCCGGCAACGTCGCCGGCCCCCGTCGCCGCTCCGGCGCCGGCCCCTCCGACCACGCACACCAGCTGATGTCGGCCGTCGCTGAATCGATCACGACGACCGGCGCGTGGGAGTGGCGCGCGACAGGCACCACCTGGCGCATCCACCACACGGGCGGCGTCGAGGCCGGCCTGGCCGCGACGATCGCCCAGGCGGTCGAGCGCGACGAGGCACGCTGGTCGCGGTTTCGCCCCGACAGCGAGGTCGCGCGAGTGAACGCGTCGGCCGGCCGTGCCGTGCACGTGTCTCCTGCGACGCTCGACCTGCTCGAGGTGTGCGTCTACTGGATCCGGGCGACCGGCGGCGTCTTCCAGCCGCTCGTCGGCGGCGCACTGGTCGCCTGGGGCTACCGCCGCAGCCTCAACGACCGCGCGGCGTACGCCCGTACGAGCCCCGATCCGCGCCGTCTCGAGGGACGGCCGCAGATCGACCGTCGTCAGGGGACGGCGATGATCCCCGCCGGGACGAGGCTCGATCTGGGCGGCATCGCCAAGAGCTGGATGGCCGCCCGGGCCGCAGGCCTCCTCCGAGGCCGGTGTGACGATCCGGCTGTCCTGGTCGACGCGGGCGGCGATCTCGTCGCGGCCCGCGGGCGACATCTCGTTGCCGTGGAGGACCCTCGCGCGCCCGATGCCCCGCCCGTCGCCCGAGTCTGGGTCGAGGAGGGCCAGGGCGTTGCGACCTCGGGGTTCGGGCGGCGCCGGTGGCAGAACGGCGACGGCCGTGCTGCGCACCATCTGATCGACCCGGAGACCGGCGCGCCCGGCCCGCGAACACATGCCACCGTCGTCGCCGACGACCCGGTCGCCGCGGACGTCCTCGCCAAGGTGCTCACGCTCCGGCCAGGGCGCATCGCCGCGCTCGACGAGGCCGCCATGGTCATGGTCGACGCCGGCATCCGTGTCACGGCTGCATGGGCGGAGGTGACCGCATGATCCTGTGGGATGTCGCCCGGGCGAGCGCGTTCGTGGCGTTCGCCTGCTACACCCTGGTCGTGGCGTGGGGCATCGCGCTCAGCGCCCGCGTGTGGCGCCCGCCGGCGCCGCAGATGGCCTACCACCGGTTCCTGGCATCGCTCGGGCTGGTGGCCGTGGCGATCCACATCGGGGCGCTCATGCTCGACCGCTACGCCCGGGTGACGGTCGCGTCGCTGGTCGGGCTCCACACGCGGCCCAGCGTCGTCGTCGGAGCCGCCGCGCTGTGGCTCATCATCGCCCTTCCGCTGTCGTTCCGGCTGAAGCAGGCGCGGTGGATGAGCCAGCGCGCATGGAGGTCGCTGCACTACTTCGGCTACGCGGTCTGGGGCCTGTCGCTGATCCACGGCGTCACCGCCGGGACGGACTCGCGCTCGGCGATCGCGCTCGCCGTCTACGGGACGTCCGCCGCGATCGTCGGCGGCGCCGCCTGGTACCGCTGGATCGAGCGGCCGGTGCCCGCCGTTCGGCCCGCCCCGTCGCGCGAGCGGCTGCCGGCCCGCGCGGCGCTCGAGATCGAGGGGAGCGAGCCATGAGCGCGGCCGGACATGTCACGGTCGTCGGGAACGGCGTCGCCGGGTACGCGTGCGCCCGCCGCCTGGCCGAGAGCGGCGTCCCGGTGACGCTGATCGGCCCGGGGCTGCCCTGCGATCGCCCTCCGCTCTCGAAGCGGGCCCTCGTTCGCGGCGCGGCTCCGTATCTGGCGACCGCCGACGGCCTCGCCGCGGCGGGCATCCGCCATCTCGACGGCTGGGCGGTCGACCTGGACCTCGACCGCCGACGGCTCGGAGTCCAGGTCTGCGCGCGCGGCGAGCTCCACGAGCACGCGTTCGAGGAGCTCGTCTGGGCGACCGGCCTGCGCCCGACCCGGCCGCCCATCCCCGGGATCGGGGTCGCCCACCAGAACGCCGACCCGGCAGGGCTCGAGGAGCTGCTTCCCCGCCTCGAGCGGCCGGGTCGGCGGGTGGCGGTCATCGGCGCCGGGCTGATCGGCACCGAGACGGCCGCCACGCTGTCTGCGTCCCATCGGGTGACGCTGTTCGAGCGGGACGAGCTGCCGCTGAGCCGGCTGCACCGCGCCGTCGGCGAGGAGGCGAGGCGCGTCCTCGCCACGCTGGGCGTGGAGTTCGCCGGGGGCAGCGTCATCGACCGGATCGTGCCCGTCCCGGGCGGCTCGCACATCATCGAGTCCTCGACGCACGGTCGGATCGCGGCCGACGTCATCGTGACGGCTGCGGGCGTCGCCTCGACGCTGCCCGGCGAGCTCGGGGCCGGGCCGACGGTCGACACGGACGAGCGGCTCGCGGTCGAGGGCCTGGACGGCGTGTGGGCGTGCGGCGACACCGCGGCGTTCCCGCACTCCCGGTTCGGCCGGATCGCGATCCCGCACTGGGACAACGCCCGGGCCGGAGGCGACCACGTCGCGCGGGCGATCCTGGGATCGACCCAGCCGTTCTCCCGCGACCCCTACTGGTTCTCGGACATCGGCCCGCTGCGGGTGCAGCAGGTCGGCTTCGAGCCCGCCGTCTGCGAGTGGTCGGTGCGCGACGGGCTGCACGTCGGCCACGCCGACGACGGCCGCGCGGCATGCGTGCTGCTTCTGAACTCGCCCAATCGCCTGAACGATGCCCGCCGCCTCGTGGCGGCCTGACCCACCGGAGGAGAACATGGACACCCAGATCGTCATCGACCCTGACGCCTGCGTCGGCTACGGCGAGTGCGTCGCAGAGGACGCCGCGGCCGTGGAGCTCGACGAGCACGGGTGTGCGCGTGCGCTCGTGCCCCTGCTTCCGCGCGACCGGGCCGAGCGGCTCTGTGCCGCCTGCCCGGTCGGTGCGATCTCGCTCAGGCGAGCGGCGTAGACGCGGAGCAGATGTTCGTCACGAGCCGTCGCCTCCCAGGGCTCGGAGCGCGTTCAGGATGACGGCCACGTCGATGACCTCCTGGAAGATCGCACCCGCCACGGGCGGCAGGTACCCGGCGGCCGCGAACGCCATGCCGATGATGCTCAGTCCGAGGCCGGCGATGACGCTCTGGCGCGCGATCCGGATCGATCGCCTGCCGATCGCCACGGCGCGGGCCACGCGGTCGATGCGGTCGACCGCGATCACAGCGTCGGCCGCCTCGGAAGCGATCGTGGCGCCGGCCGCGCCGAGCGCGATGCCGACATCCGCAAGCGCAAGCGCCGGCGCGTCGTTGATCCCGTCGCCGACCATCACGACAGGTGCGAGGTCCTCCCTGGCAGCCAGCGTACGCACGAGCTCCAGCTTGTCCTGCGGCGACTGGCGGGCGTAGATGCGGTCGACGCCCGCGGCCCGCCCGACGGCCTCGGCCGTGCTCTCGACATCGCCCGTGGCCAGGGCCACGTGCCGGATGCCCGATCTGCGCAGGTCGGCGACGACCCCGGACGCGTCCTCACGGAGGCGGTCCGACATGATGATCACCGCGACGACGCGGCCGTCGGCAGCCACCGTGACGCGCGCCTGTCCGGGACCGACGGAGACCTCCGACGGGGATGCCGGCTCCGTGGGCTGCTCGCCCGCGACGAACGCCGTGCTGCCAACGGCGACGTGGCGGCCGTCGACGTCCCCGGCGATCCCCTGCCCGGGGTCCTCGCGGACGCCGCTCGGCATGCTGAGCCGGAGCCCGCGGTCGGAGGCCGCCCGCACGAGCGCGGCGGCCATGGCGTGCGACGAGAACTGGTCCAGCGAGGCCGCGATCCGCAGCGCCTCGCCGGCGGGGAGGCCGTCCAGCGTGACGATGCGGTCGACCTCCGCGGTGCCGAGCGTCAGCGTCCCCGTCTTGTCGAAGAGCACGGTGCGCGCGCGGCCCAGCGCCTCGATGACGGCACCGCCCTTCACGATCACGCCGTCGCGGGCGGCGCGTGAGACGCCCGAGATGAAGGCGATCGGCGCCGCCAGGATGAGCGGGCACGGCGTCGCCACGACGAGCACGGCCACGGCGCGACGCGGGCTTCCGCTCATGGCCCAGGCGGCCCCGGCGACGACCAGCGTCACCGGCAGGAACACGGCGGCGTAGCGGTCGGCCATGCGGACGAACGGCGCCTGGCGGCTCTCGGCGTCACGTACGAGCCGCACGAGCGCCGCGTACGCGCTCTCGGAGGCCGGCGTGGCAGCCTCGAGCTCGAAGGCCTCGCCCGCGTTGGTACACCCTCCGCGCGCCGTCGCCCCGGCGTGCAGCGTCCGCGGCAGCGGCTCGCCCGTGAGTGCCGAGTCGTCGACGATGGCCTCGGTGCTCCGGACGATCCCGTCGGTCGGGATCACCTCGCCCGCACGCACGAGCAGGCGGTCGCCGACGCGTACGAGGTCGACGTCGATCCGCTCGACCGACTCACCGGTGATCCGGTTCGCCGCCTTCGGCGCGCGATCGACGAGCAGCGTGAGCTCACGACGGGCGCGCCTCTGCGCCACGAGCTCAAGCGCGTTCCCGCCGGCCAGCATCATCGCGATCACTGCCCCCGCCAGGTACTCGCCGAGCGCCAACGCGCCCGCCATTGCAAGAAGCGCGATCGCGTCGACGCCGACATCGCCCCGGATCAGCGAGCGGCCGACCGAGACGGTGAGCGGTACGAGCAGGGCCAGCGTCGTGGCCGCCCAGATCGCGCTCGCCGGAGCGTGCGCCCCGGCGAGCTCGAGCACGCCCCCCGCGATCAGGCCGGTTGCCGCCGCGGCCGGCAGCAGGAAGTCCTTCGACGCGGCAACGCGCCGCCACGACCTGATGATTGCCGTGCGCGGCGCGTCGACCATGGGCCTCTGTCAGGCCTCGGCGACCGCCGAATCCGCGGTCACCAGCCCTTCACCCATGTAGCCGCCCGGGACGACGAGGACCGGGCAGCCGGCGAGCGGCAGGAGCCGCTGCGTTGTGCTTCCGAGCACCGCGCCCGTGAACGGCCCGCGGCCCCGGCTCGCGATCACGATCAGGCCGGCCTCGGCGTCCTTGGCGATGTCGGCGATCGTCTGCGCTTCGTCTCCGAAGAGCGTGTCGCGGATCACCATCGAGGTCTCGATGTCCGACTGCGAGAGCTGCTCGACGCGAGCGTTGAGCGTGTCCTCGATCGCCGTCTCGAGCGCGTGAGTGCGCGCGTGGGCTACGACGAGCCGGGCGCCGTCTCGCCGTGCATACTGCTCGGCGACAGGGACAGCGCGCTCGGAGCCTTCGGAACCGTCGAGTGCGAGGATGATTGAGGTGGACATCTCGAACCCCCTGACTGGTGGCTTCAGTCCATCTTCGCGCCTGGGCGTCGCGCCCGCATCGGGGCCGGTACCGAACGCCTGTGCGGCATATCCGTAGCGCGATTCATGGCGGCCACCGATGGCCGCCTGCCCGGCCCGCGCTAGCCTTGAGCGTGTCACCGAGTTGAGCGGAGGTGCGATGTGAGCGGGTTGCGACGGCTTCGCGTCGTGATCGCCGGCGGAGGGGTGGCAGCGCTGGAGACCGCGCTCGCCCTTCGGACGCTGGCCCCCGAGCTGACCGATATCACGCTCGTCGCCCCGACGGACCGGTTCCGGTTCCGGGCCGCGGCGGTCGGCGAGCCGTTCGGCCGAGCCGAGGTGCACCGGTTCGATCTCGCGTCGATCTGCCGCGACATCGGCGTCACGCTTCGCCACGGCACGCTCTCCGCGGTCGACGCGGACAACCGCAGCGCCACGATCGGCGGCGACGAGACGATCGAGTACGACGCCGTCGTCGTCGCCTGCGGCGCCGTCGCCACCCCGGTGGTGCCCGGCGCGCTGGTGTTCGGCGGCCCGGAGGATGTCGAGGCCCTCCGTGCGCTGGTCGCCCGGATCGACGCCGGAGAGGTCCACTCCGTCGCCTTCGCCGTCCCGGCGAGCATCGGGTGGGCGCTGCCCGCGTACGAGCTCGCCCTCCTCACGGCGCACAGGGCGGATCCGCGTGTCTCGATCTTGCTCGTCACGCCGGAGGACGAGCCGCTGGCCGCGTTCGGCGGCGAGGCGAGCGCCGAGGTGCGGCAGCTGCTCGACGAGAGCGGCGTCGCGCTTCACCTCCGGCAGACTCCGGTCGAGTTCTCGGCAGGGGTGCTGCGAACGCAGCCGGGCGACGAGCTCGAGGTCGAGCACGTCGTCGCCTTGCCCCGGCTTTCGGGCGTGCCCATCGACGGTCTGCCGGTGACTCGCGACGGGCTCCTGCGGACCGACGCGTTCGGCCGCGTCGACAACCTCGCCGACGTCTACGCCGCCGGCGACATCACGGCGTTCCCCGTGAAGCAGGGCGGGATCGCCGCCGAGCAGGCGGATGCGGTCGCCGAGATGCTCGCCGCCGAGGCGGGGATCGAGATCACGCCGGCACCGTTTCGGCCGGTGCTGCGCGGGGTGCTCATGACCGGCGGGGAGGACCGGTTCCTGCGGGCCGACCTGACCGGCGGGCGGGGCAACACCGCCGAGGCCGATGCGCAGGCGCTCTGGTGGCCGCCCTCGAAGGTGTCGGGCCGCTACCTGGCGCCGTACCTGGCCGGCCTCGAGGCCGCGGCTACCACGACTTGAGCCGCCCGGGCGGAGCGGCGTGGGCGACGCGCACGCGGGCGTCGACCGCAACGCAGTCGTCGGCGAGCGCGATGACGGGGTTCAGGTCGAGCTCCGCGACCTGCGGGAAGTCCTCGGCGAGCGCGGCGAGGCGGACGACGAGATCGACGAGCGCGCCGGTGTCGGCCGCCGCGCGGCCGCGGAAGCCGGCGACGAGGTCCCCGGCCTTGCCCGAGGCGACGAGCTCGTGGGCGTCCACGTCGGTCATCGGAAGCGTCGCGAACGCGGTGCCCCCGATCAGCTCGGCCATCGTGCCGCCCGGGCCGAACGCGACGACGGGTCCGAACACGGGGTCCTGGACGACTCCTGCCAGAAGCTCGATCCCGCCCGAGACCATCGGCTGCATCACGGCCGGGTAGCCGACGCGGTCGAGGGCTGCGTCGAGCGCGGCAGTGTCGCCGATGCCGAGGATCACCCCGCCGCGGTCGACCTTGTGCACGCCCGCCTCGCCGAGCTTGACCGCCAGCGGATACCCGAGCGCGTGCGCCGCCTCGAGCGCCTCCTCGCGGCCGGTCACCGTGCGCTGCGTGACGCACGGCACGCCGTAGGCCGTGAGCAGCCGGCGGGCGGCGTCGGCCGGGAGCCAGGCGTCGGGCGCGGTCTCGAGCGCGGCGTCGACGATGGCCTGTGCCGCGGCCCGGTCGACGACGGGCTCGTGGACGCGGCCGTGCGGCCGCCGTAGCCACTCCGCCCGTTCGACGGCTCGGGCGAGCGCGCCGGCGGCGGCCTCGGGGTAGCGGTAGCAGGGCACCGATCCGCCGTGGGGCGTCGTGCCGGGCGTGACGGCGAGGACGGGCTTCGTCGCTCCCTCGCGGTCACACGCGTCGCCGATCGCGCCCACGACCTCCTCCGGCATCGCCAGCGCCGTGGGTGCGGCGAGCACGACGAGCGCGTCGACGTCGGCGTCGGCGAGGAGCAGCGGCACCACCGAGGCGAAGGTCTCGGACGTGGCCGAGGCGATCATGTCGACGGGGTTCGCCACCGTCGCCTCGTCGGGCAGGAGCGCCGCCAGGTGCTGGCGCGTGTGCTCGTTGAGCGGCGCGAGCTCGAATCCCAGCTCGGCGCACGCGTCGGCGCACAGGATCGCGAGCCCGCCCGCGTTCGAGAGGATCGCGACGCGCCGTCCGTGCGGGAGCGGCTGCTTCGCGACGAGCTGGAGGACGTCGCAGAGCTCCTGGAGCGTGTGCGCGCGGATCACGCCGGCCTGGCGGAACAGGGCCTCGGCCGCCTGGTCGGAGCCGGCGAGCGCGGCGGTGTGCGAGAGCGCGGCCCGCTCGCCCATGGTTGTGGAGCCGCTCTTCAGGGCCAGGATCGGCTTGCGCCTCGCCACCCGGTTGGCGATTCGCGCAAACCGGCGGGGGTTGCCGAACGACTCGAGGTACAGGGCGATCGCGGCGGTCTCCGGGTCGTCCTCCCAGTACTCGAGCAGGTCGTTCGACGACACGTCCGCCTTGTTGCCGACAGAGACGAACGCCGACAGGCCGAGGCCGCGCTGGGAGGCCTCGTCGATCACCGCCAGGCCGACGGCGCCGCTCTGCGACGAGATGGCGACGTTCCCCGGCTCGAACTGGCGTCGCGAGAAGGTCGCGTTCATCATCGGCCCCGATGCGAACACCCCAAGGCAGTTCGGCCCGACCATGCGCGCGCCGTGCGAGCGCACGAGCGCCAGCAGATCGGCCTCCGCCTTGGCGCCCGCGGGCCCGGTCTCGGCGAAGCCCGCCGAGATCACGCAGACGGCCTTCGCGCCGGCGCCCAGCGCCTCGGCGACCGCGCCCTGCACGGCGCCGGACGGCACGGCGATGACCGCCAGGTCGACCGGCGTTGGGAGCTCGGCCACCGACGCATGCGACGGGTGGCCGGCGACCGGCTCGCCCGAGCGGTTCACGGGGTAGACCGCTCCGGTGTAGCCGGCCTCGACGATGTTCCGGAAGACGGCGCCGCCGATCGAGCCGTCCCGCGCCGACGCGCCGACGACCGCCACCGCCGCCGGTTCGAGCACGGGCCGAAGGGATGGGCCGACGCCCGTGTGATCGCGGAAGTCCACCGCCTCGCGGTATCGCTCGTCCGAGCGGATCGGGAACTCGACCCGGACCTCGCCTCCGTCGTCCGTACGGCTGACCTCGAAGCCCGAGGCCTCGAAGACTCCGAGCATCGGCCGGTTCTCGGACATCACCTCGGCCACGAAGCGCTCGATGCCGACCCGCCCCGCTTCGTCGGCGATCTGCTCGAGGAGGCGGGTTGCGATGCCGTCGGCCTGGCGGTCGTCGGCGACGACGAACGACACCTCCGCCAGGCACGGGTCGCGCAGGCGCGCGAAGCTGGCGATGCCGACGACCCGGTCGGTCTCGTCGGCGCCGGCGGCCACGGCGATCAGGATTCCCTGGCTGCTCCAGTCCGGATCGAGAAAGTCCTCGACCATCGCGTCGTCGACCCGGCGGGCCCCATGGAACCGCAGGCGCATGCTGGCCGGCGAGAGATCGGTCAGGAACCTCCGCACGGCGTCGGCGTCGCGCTCGTTCGGCGGACGCAGGCGGAGCGTGCGCCCGCCTCGCAGGATGACATCGTGAACGCGTTGCCCGGTGGCGCTCATCTGAATCGTCCGTAGCTTACGCGGGAGTTGGCCGGACCACTAATACGGAGCATCCGGCGCGGTGGGCGGCGCGCTCGCTCACGCTGCCGAGAGCGTGGACGCCGCGAAGGCCCCGGCTTCCCAGCACGAGCAGATCCGCGTCGACGTCGGAGAACGCGTCGACGGGGTCGCGCGTGTCATCCGTCAGCAGGAACCCGCCCGAGTCGATGACGATCGAGCGCACCTCGCCGTAGTCGACCGCAGCGCCGCCCATCGCGACGAGCCCGCGGAGGGTCGCGCCCGTCCGCTCGGCGATCGCCGCCGCGTGCCCGGCCGCCTCGCGTGACTGGGCCGATCCGTCGAGGCCGACGACGATCGAGCGCGGGAACCCGTCCTCGCCGCTCTGGCGGGTCAGCAGGACCGAGCACGGCGCCGAGTGGACGAGCGCCGTCGCGACGCTTCCGATCAGGATGCCCGGCATGCGCCGGTGGCCGTGGCTGCCGACGGCGACGACCGTCGCGTTCCGGACCTTCGCCTCGACGACGGACAGCGGCGCGGGCGGCCCCGTGACGACGCCCGTCTGCACGCTCAGGTGCTCGGGCAGCTCCTGCCGTGCTCTCTCGATGCCGGCCATGATCGCCTCGCGCGGAACCTTCGTGGCGTGCGCGATCGGGATCGCCGGCCAGCCGATCGAGACGGCGGCATCCTCGTTCGCCACCCCGAACAGCATGACCTCGGCCCCTGCCGGAGCAAGCCGCGCGATCTGACGGACCGTCTCGATGCTCGCATCCGAGCCGTCGATCCCGCATGCGACGCGGGCGAAGACATCGGTCGTCTCGGGGTCGGGCGCGGTGGTCATGCGCCTCCCTCCTCGGAGTCGCCGGGGTCGCGCACGACCACGACCGGGCACGGGGCGTGCTGGAGCACGCCCAGAGTGGTGCTTCCGAAGATCAGCGACATCACCGCTCCCCATCCGTGTGAGCCGAGGACGACCATGCTCGCCCCTCGGCGCTCCGCCGTTTCACAGATACCCTGCACCGCCGGCCCCTTGGCGACGATGGATTCCGTCTCCACGCCGGCTTTCGCCGCCCGAGCGGCCGCAGCCGCGAGCGTCTCCTCGGCCCAGGTTCGCTCCGTGTCGAGAAACTCCGGGTCGAGCGACTCGGGAAGCGGCACTCCGAAGCTCCCGCGGAGCGGCGCCCAGACGCACACGAACGCCGCGGAGCTGCCGCGTGCGCGCGCGAGCTCGAGCCCAAGAGCCTCTGCCGCCCGGGCCGGGGCCGACCCGTCGGTTGCGATCAGGATCATGGCGTGACCGTCTCGTCATGCCTCGGGCTGGGCCCGCCCTGCGGGACAGACCCAGCCGTCGGTACTCATCAGTTGACGGCCGCGGCCTCTCGCGCCGACCCGGCCGCACCGCTGCGGCTGGCCATGTCAGGCACCACGAGCACGGGGCAGCCCGCGAGGTGGAGAAGGCGCTGGGCGACGCTCCCGAGGAACACGCCGGCGAGCGCCGTGTGGCCCCGAGTGCCCGTCACGATGACGTCGGCCGATTCCTTCACGGCGGCGTCGGCGATGATGTGCGCCGGGCCTCCGGTCATCGAGCTCGTGACCTGGAGCTCGGCCTTGATGCCGTCGTCGTTGAACTGCTTGATCTGCCCGCGAACCTTGGTGAGGATCTCGTCCTCGTCCACGTGGACAGGCCCCGCGGCTCGGCCGGCCATGATCTCCTTCACATGGACCGCGACGATCCGGCTCCCGGACTCTTTCGCCAGGCGGCCGGCGTAGTCGACCGCTCTGTCTGACGGCTGCGAGCCGTCGATCGCCAATACGATGGTCCCAAACATCGCGCACCTCCTGTGCTCGTCGGGTTGGGTGGCACTAGTGTTGGCGCCCTAGGAAACGTCCGCATCAGGGCGCCCGCGGATTGCGATTGCGGGAATCCCGTATTCTCCCACTGTGAGCGCCACGGCGCCAGACGATCGTCTCCAGGCCGTTCTCGACGCCGGCGTGGCGATCGCCGGTGGACTCGAGCTTGAGCAGATCCTGCCTCGTCTCGTGCAGTTCGCATGCGATCTGACGGGGGCGCGGTACGGGGCGATCGGCGTGCTCGACGAGCCGGGCAACAAGCTGGCCCAGTTCATCACGGCCGGTCTCGGCGACGACGAGCGCGCCGCCATCGGCGACCTCCCGACCGGCAGGGGGATCCTGGGTGTGCTCATCACCGACGCCCGGCCGCTGCGGCTCTCCGACATCGGGTCCGATCCGCGCTCGGTCGGCTTCCCGCCGAACCACCCGCCGATGCGGACGTTCCTCGGGGTGCCGGTGATCGCGGGCGGCAGCGTCTTCGGGAACCTGTACCTCACCGAGAAGCGCGACGGCGGCGACTTCACCGAGGCCGACGAGGCCGTGGCCATCATGCTCGCGGCGCAGGCGGGGGCCGCCATCCAGAACGCGCGGCTCTTCGCGGACGCCCGCACCCACGCCAATGCGCTCGAGAGGGCGTGGACGGAGCTCTCGTCGGTCGACGAGCTGCTCGGCGCGATCCTGAGCGGCGGATCTCGCGACGACGTCCTCCAGCTCCTGGCCGAGCAGGCCGTCAGGGTCGTGCCGTCCGCCGTGATCGGCATCGCCCTCCCCGAGGAGGACCGGACGATGCTCCGCTACGTCGCAGCGGCCGGCGAGCACGGCGAGCGGCTCCGCCAGCACGCCGTGCCGGTGGCCGGGTCCAAGGTCGGGGCGGCCTTGCTCGCACGGCGGGTCGTCAGGGTCGACGACCTCGAGGCCGACCCCGATGCCTATGCGCCCACCGGCCGGATCGCAGGCGTGCGCTCGCTGCTGATCGTCCCGATCGTCCGCCGGTTCGAGGCGGTTGGCGTCATCGTCGCCGGCGATCGCTCGACGCCGGAGGCGCTGGCGGGCGACGACGAGCGCCTCCTCCAGGCCTATGCCACCCGGACGGTGCTCGTCCTCGAGCTGAACCAGGCGCTCTCCGCAGAGCGCGACCGGGCCGACGCCGTCGAGCGGCTCGTCGCTTCCGAGATCCGCGACGCGGCCCGCCGCGAGACGCTCCGGCGCGTTGTCGAGGCACAGGAGCGCGAGCGTCGCCGGCTCGCGATCGAGCTGCACGACGAGACGGGGCAGTCCCTGGCCGCGGTGCTGATGGGCCTGCGGCGGCTCGAGGAGTCGACGGACCCGGCCACGGTGCGAGCGACCGTCGACGAGCTTCGCGAGACCGTCGTCAACGCCGTCCAGGAGCTGCGCGCCCTGGCCGTCGAGCTCCGGCCGAAGGCGCTCGACGACTTCGGGCTGTCTCCGGCGCTCGAGCGGCTGATCGATACCTACAGCCGCCGGACGGGCCTCACCGTCGACTCCCACCTCGCCGGCCTCGAGCCCCGTCTTCCCGAGCCGGTAGAGTCGGCGCTCTATCGGATCGTGCAGGAGGCGCTGACCAACATCGCAAAGCATGCCGGAGCTTCGACGGTGAGCATCGTCGCGCGCCGCGACGAGGGCCGCATCGTCCTCCTCGTGGAGGACAACGGAACCGGGTTCGACGCGGCCGCGCCGGCCGAAGGGCTGGGCCTGGTCTCGATGCGCGAGCGGGCAGAGCTCCTCGGAGGATCGCTTCGAGTCGAGTCCGGCGCGGAGCAGGGCACCACGCTCGTCATCGAGGTCCCTGCGTGATCCGGATCCTGATCGTCGACGATCACGCCGTCGTCCGATCGGGCCTCCGCCTTCTCCTGGAGCGCGAGGAGGACCTCGAGGCCATCGGCGAGGCCGGCGACGGGAAGCAGGCCGTGCGGATGGCGCGCGAGCTGAAGCCCGACATCGTGCTGCTCGACGTCGTCATGCCGGGGTCGAGCGGCATCGACGCCGCTGCCGAGATCCGGATCGAGTCACCCGATTCGCGCATCCTCATGCTGTCGATGCAGGACGACCCGACCTACGTCCGCCAGGCGTTCGCGTCCGGGGCCGCCGGCTACGTCCTCAAGGACGCCGCGGACGCGGAGCTCGTCGAGGCGGTGCGGAAGGTCGCCGGGGGCGACCAGTACGTCCACCCGACGCTCGGCGCCAGGCTCGTGGCCGAGCCGGAGGCGAGCTCGGGGCCCGTGGACTCGCTCTCGGACCGCGAGCGGGAGGTCCTGAAGCTGCTCGCCCTGGGCCACACGAACCAGGAGATCGCGCGCCAGCTCTTCGTCAGCGTGCGGACGGTCGAGGCGCACCGGGCCCACATCCTGAACAAGCTCCGGGCCTCGACCCGCGCCGAGCTCGTGCGCCATGCGATCGACACGGGCCTCCTGAGCGACTAGCCCCGCCGGCGGGGTCGTAGTTTCCCGCATGGCCGGTTCGGTGGTTCCCCCGCCCCAGATCGGCGCTGCCGCCGATGTCCCCGAGGCGCGCCGGTAGCACGATGCGTGCGGACCCCGAAGGAGCTGGCCATGATCTCGCCCGAACGTACACCGCAAAGACAGGCGCACAGCGCCGAACATGCCCGTCTGGGCGTCGACTCCGAGGTCGGCGTCCTGCGGCGGGTCATCCTCCACCGGCCCGGCCGCGAGCTCGAGCGGCTGACGCCGACCAACAAGGACGAGCTCCTGTTCGACGACGTGCTGTGGGTGAAGCGCGCCCGGCAGGAGCACGACGCGTTCACCTACACGCTCCGCGCCCGCGGAGTGACCGTGCTGCACCTTCAGGATCTTCTGGCCCAGACGCTCGAGGACCTCGAGGTCTGCGAGCGTCTCGTCCGCGGCACGATCGCCCACGCGGCGCTCGGCAAGCGCCTTGGGGAGCACGTCCACGACTGGCTCTGGCGGTTGCCGCCGGCCGACGTGGCCGGCGCTCTCATCGGCGGCGTGAGCTTCGGAGACCTGCCGTTCACCTCGGCGGGCCTGGTCACCCAGACGGCCGATCCTGACGACTTCGCGATCGCCCCGCTTCCGAACCACCTCTTCACCCGCGACACCTCCGCGTGGGTGTACGCCGGCGTCAGCATCAACACGATGGCGAAGCCGGCCCGCGCGCGCGAGACGCTGAACGTCGACGCGATCTACCGCCACCACCCGCTCTTCGCGGGCCGCGACGACTTCCACGTCTGGAGCGACGGGCTCGACGTGCCCGCGATGCTCGAGGGCGGCGACATGCTCGTCATCGGGAACGGCTGCGTCCTCGTCGGCATGGGCGAGCGCACCCGCCCGGTCGCCGTCGAGCAGATCGCCCAGCGCCTGTTCGCGACCGGCGCCGCGACGTCGGTGATCGCCGTCGTCATGCCCAAGCTGCGCTCGGCGATGCACCTCGACACGGTGATGACGATGGTCGACCATGACGCGTTCACGATCTACCCGGGCCTGAAGGACGCCCTCGTCGGCTACCGGCTCGAGCCCAGGGACGACGCAGGCGTGAAGGTCGAGCGCGAGCCCGATCTGTTCGCCGCCATCGCCCGGGCCCTCGACCTGCCGAGCCTGCGGCTCATCGCCACCGGCGGCGACCACTTCGAGGCCGAGCGCGAGCAGTGGGACGACGGCAACAACGTGCTCGCCATCGCACCTGGTGTCGTCGTCGCCTACGAGCGCAACGTCGACACGAACGAACGCCTGACCGAGGCCGGCGTCGAGGTCATCACCATCACCGGCTCGGAGCTCGGCCGGGGCCGAGGCGGCCCACGCTGCATGTCGTGCCCCATCGAGCGTGACCCAGTCCATCAGCAGGAAGGGAGCATCCCGCAATGATCACCCCCAATCAGACATCCGCCGGTGCCACCACGGCTCCCAGCGATCTGCTTCGGATCTCCGAGCTCGACGCCCGCCAGCTCTACGTGCTGCTCGATCTGGCAGCCGAGATGAAGGCCGCCCCGCACGGCTGGGAGACGGCCCTCCACGGCGACACGGTGGCGATGTTCTTCGAGAAGCCCTCGACCAGAACCCGCGTCTCGTTCGCGGCGGCGTGCCAGCACCTCGGCGCGCTTCCGCTCGGCCTGCGTCCGGACGAGCTCCAGCTCGGCCGCGGCGAGCCGATCTCCGACACGGCCCGCGTGCTCTCGGGCTACGCGAGCGCCATCGTCGTGAGAACGTTCGCCCAGGCGGTGCTCGACGAGATGGCCGAAGCGGCCGAGAAGCCGGTCATCAACGCCCTCACCGACGACCATCATCCGTGCCAGGCCCTGGCCGATCTCCTGACCATCCGGGAGCGGTTTGGGAGCCTCCAGGGAGCCCGCGTCGCCTACATCGGCGACGGCAACAACGTCGCGCACTCGCTGATGGAAGCGGGGGCGCTCGCCGGCATGCACGTCGTGGTCGGCACGCCGCAGGGCTTCGAGCCCGATCCGGCCATCACCGACCAGGCCGCGGCCACCGCGATCGCGCACGGAGGCAGCATCTCCGTCGTGCACGATCCGGCGGAGGCGGTCGCCGGCGCCAACGCCGTCTACACCGATGTGTGGGTGTCGATGGGCGATGACGAGGCCCAGCGCGCCAAGCGGCAGGAGGTGCTCGCCGCCTACCAGGTCGACACCGAGCTGATGCGCCGCGCCGATCGCGAGGCCATCTTCCTCCACTGCCTCCCGGCGCACCGGGGCGAGGAGGTTGCCGCCGACGTGATCGACGGGCCCGCGTCGGTCGTCTTCCGCCAGGCCGAGAACCGGCTCTGGACAGAAGAGGCCGTGCTGTACGCGTACATCCGCCGGGCGTGGGGCGACCGATGAGCCCCCTCGCGGTCGTCGCACTCGGCGGGAACGCCCTCCTGCGCCGCGGCGAGCCGGCGGAGGCCTCGCACCAGCAGGCCAACGTCCGCGCTGCGGCGCAGGCCATCGCGGCGCTGCACGGCAGCCACCGCCTCGTCGTCACGCACGGCAACGGCCCGCAGGTCGGCCTTCTGGCCCTCCAGGCCGAGGCCTACACCGACGTCAAGCCCTACCCGCTCGACGTGCTCGGGGCCGAGACCGAGGGCATGATCGGCTACCTGCTCGACCAGGCGCTCCTGAACGAGCTCCCGGCCGGCAGCCGTGTCGCCACCCTGCTCACGCAGACGGTGGTCGACCCGGCCGACCCGGCGTTCGCCGTTCCGTCCAAGCCCATCGGCCCGGTGTACGAGCCGGAGGTCGGCGAGCGGCTGGCCCTCGAGCGCGGCTGGACAGTCCGCCCCGACGGCCCGCACGTGCGCCGCGTCGTGGCGTCGCCTCAGCCCATCGACATCGTCGAGATCGAGACGATCCGTCTCCTGCTCGACGCCGCCGTCCTCGTCGTCTGCGCCGGCGGCGGGGGGATCCCGGTCGTCTCGACCCCGTCCGCCGGCCTGGCCGGCGTCGAGGCCGTGGTCGACAAGGACCTCTCGGCGGCGCTGCTCGCCGAGAAGCTCGGAGGCGGACTTCCTGCTCATGCTGACCGACGTCCCGGCGGTCGAGGCTGGCTGGGGGACGCCCGAGGCTCGTGCCATCCACACCGCCACGCCTGCGGAGCTCCGCGCGCTCGACTTCGCGGCCGGATCGATGGGCCCGAAGGTCGATGCGGCGTGCCGGTTCGCAGAGCGGACGGGCGGGAGCGCGGGCATCGGCCGGCTCGACCAGGCGGCCGAGATCCTGAGAGGAGAGGCCGGAACGATCGTCGCCGGAGCGCGCTACGAGGGGACGCGGAAGCCCGCGAGCCCCACCAGCAGCAGCACTCCGGCGGCGAGCACGGCCCACCAGCCCTGACGCCGTGTCCCGAGGGTCGTCGCGGTGTACCCCGCGAGGATCCCGAGGGGCGCCCAGACGAACGGCTTCGAGACCAGGCACATGAGCGCCAGTGCCACCCCGAGGCCGGCGAGCACCGCACCGAGCGCCTCCGTGGGGCGCTCGGTCGGGTTGATCTCGCCGCCGTCGGAGTGGACGGGCGTGCCCAGCGACACCCGCACGGACCGCCACCCCAGCGTGCGGGCCAGGTTGTAGAAGAAGATCGCCTGCCCGATCACGATCAGCATCACGAACGGGAGGGCGATCTGGCTCAGCGTCTCGTACCGGTGGGGCAGGGTGGCCCAGCGCCTGGGTGCGCCCTCGAGCCCCTGGAGCATCCACGGCACGACGCTGCCGTAGCCGCCCACGACGGTCAGCACGAGGTGCCAGTCGGCGAGCCGGGTGCTGTGCCAGTCCCGGCCGGTGAGCTTGGGGACGAACGCGTACGCGCCGGCGAAGACGACGAGCCCGATGTTGAGGAGCGCCATGTTGTGGAAGTGGCCGACGATCCAGAGGGTGTTGTGGGCGAGCGCGTCGTACTGGATCGTGGCGAGCCCGACGCCCTGGAGCCCGGCGACGAGCCACGACACCATCCCGACCGCCAGGAACTTCGCCGCCGGGGTCCACTGGAAGTCCGACCGGTAGATCGTGAAGCTGAGCGAGTAGAGCGAGAGCGCCGACGGGATCGTCACGGCGTACGTGAGCGGCTGCATCCCGAGGTTCACGGTCTGCTGGAACGTGTTCGGGAAGTCCAGGTACATGTGGTGCGCCCCGATCACGACGTTGGCGCAGACGCCGATCAGCCAGCCGATGCCGAGGATGTGGCCGGCCACGAGGGGCCGCTTCGCGTACCGCGGGATCAGGTGGTAGTAGACCGAGACCGCCGGGAAGAGCAGCAGGTACACGACCGGGTGCCCGAACCACCAGAGCATGCTCTTGGCGAGGACCGGGTTCACGGTGATCCCTGGCCAGATCGACTGGAAGACCATCTCGACCAGGAGCACCGCCAGGGGCACGGTCGCGATGATCATGTCGACCGCGATGACGGTCAGCGGGATGACGGGGAACGGGAGCGGCTGGTCGGTCGCGAACCGGCTCGGCCAGATGTAGCCGAAGCCGAGCGCGCAGCCCAGCCGGTTCCCCCACCCGCGGCTCCGGGCGCCGAGCCCGGGCCCCGTCGCGGTCGCGATGACGCCGAAGCAGTACGCGAAGATCGAGAGGCCGACCGACAGGATCGAGAGGGCGAAGAGCGCGGTCGCGGTGCGCGACCAGGTGCCGTGGAAGGGGAGGGGATAGAGGAACACCCACGACCCCGCGAAGCCCATCCCCAGGCAGGTGACGACCACGCCTGTGACGCCGACGGTCATCGTCCACCAGCACGCCACCGCCCATCGCCATCCCCAGCCCTGGATGGGGAAGCCGCACTCGGCGAGGATCCACCAGCTGATGCCCATGAGCGCGAACGCGGCCCAGCCGACGAACGCCGCCAGCCCGTGCGCCGTCATCACCTCGTACCACAGGTTCGGAGACATCTTGTCGAGGTTGGCCTGGCTCTGGCGCAGCAGCACGCCGAGGAGGCCGCCGGCGCCGAGGAGGATCGTCGACGTGACGAGGTAGCGGAGCGTCAGTGCGCGCACGCGGGCGATGTCGACGGTGCCCGCCGCGGCCTCGGGGACGACCAGCCCGCGTGCCTCCTCGTAGGTGGTCACGGTCACGCGAGCACCCGGAACTCACCGACCATGACGGCGTGGCCGATGCCGCAGTACTCGAAGCAGCGCACCGTGTACTTCCCGGGCTTCGTGAACGTCAGCCGCAGCACCGTGTCGTACTCGGGGATCATCTGCGCCTGGGCGACGAACGTGCCGCTGGGGTCGAACACCGCGAAGCCGTGGTTCACGTCGGCGGCGGTGAGGTGGAACTCGACCTGGCGGCCGACGTGCATCGTTGTCGTCGAGAACTTGAACCCGTACTGCACCGCCGCGACGCGGACGATCTGGCGGCCGGACTCGGCCGAGGCGCTCCACGGCGTGTGCCCGATCGTGGCCGCGATCGAGCCGAGCAGGATCACGATGACGATCACAAACCAGACGACCTCGCGGCCCATCCAGGCGTCGATCTTCACCGGCTTGGCGCGCTGGGCCGGTCTGGTGGAGAGGAAGACAGCTCCGAAGAACACCAGGCCCGCGGCGACCAGCACGATGTAGAGGACGTTGTAGTCCAGCATCAGCCGGTTCATCGGCGCGGGGATCGTACTCAACGATTGCGCCGATCGCCACGTGTCCGTTTTCGGCCGGATGGGGCCTGCGCGCCGGCCGAGGTTCCGTCATGATGCGGTTCCAGCGCAAGGAGGGCGTGACATGAGCCGAATCGCATTCGTCGCCGAGATCCGTCCGGGCCGCAAGCCGGACCTCGAGCGGATCCTCTCGGAGGGCCCGCCGTTCGACCTGGCGGGAGCGGGCTTCGAGCGCCATCGCGTCTTCGTCGGCGACCACGACGCCGTGTTCCTGTTCGAGGGCATCAACCCGCTGAAGGCGGTGCAGACGCTCTCGACGCAGCGGTCGCTGACGGCGCAGATCTCGAAGATGATGGGCATCCTCTCGGCGCCCCGGTTCCTCGGCGAGGTCTACGCCTGGGATCGGCCGGAGGCGGCGGCCGCGCCGGAGTAGCGGCCGCCGTCAGGCGAGCGCTGCGGCGGCGAAGCTCTGCATGTCCGGGAAGGTCATGTCGGGCGCCGCCGAGGCCGCCGGGGTCGCGCCGCTGCCGGCCGCATCGCCGCGGCGGTCGATCCACACGCTCGTCATGCCGAGCTCCTTCGCGGGGACGTGGTCGTGGAAGAGGCTCTGGGCGACGTGGATGATCCGGTCCCGGGGCAGCCCGATCGTCTCGAACGCCAGCTCGAAGTTTCGGTGGCTCGGCTTGTAGCCCTGCGCCTGCTCGGCGGTCACGATCCAGTCGAAGCCGACACCCAGCTTCTCGCGCGTGCGCGCGAAGAGGTCGCTGTCGCAGTTGGTGATGGCACCGAGGCGGAAGCGCTCCGAGAGCCGTGTGAGCGCCGCGGTGGAGTCGGGAAACGGCGGCCAGTCCCCCACCGAGTCGCCGAACGCGGCCGCCTCGGCGTCGGTCGGCTCGGCCCCGTGCTCGGCGCAGATCCCGCGGAGCGCGCCGGCGACGACGTCGCGGTAGCGCAGGTACTCACCGCTCTCGAGCTCGGCCTCCTGGCGGGCGTAGGTCTCGAGCACCTGGTCGTCGTTCAGCTCGATGCCGTGCGTTTGGAGGACAGGCCGGACGCCGGCGAGGATGCCCCGCTCCCAGTCGACGAGCGTGCCGTAGCAGTCGAAGGTGAGGGCGTCGAAGTCGGCGAAGCGGATGGCCGTCACGGGACCGTATGGTGCCAGACGTGGGAACGGAGCGAGACGCCTGGACGGCCGAGCGCGCCGCCGTCGTGCGCGACGCCGTCGGCATCGGTGTGGCGACCGGCGCGTATGCGCTCTCGTTCGGGGCGATCTCGACCGCGGCCGGGTTTTCGGTGGCCCAGACATGCGTGCTTTCGCTCGCCATGTTCACGGGGGCCTCGCAGTTTGCCCTGGCGGGCGTCGTCGGTACGGGCGGAGCGGCGAGCGCCGGGGTCGCCACCGCCGTCCTCCTCGGGACGCGGAACGCCCTCTACGGCGTGCGGCTCGCGCCGCTCCTCCGCGTGCGCGGTGTGCGCAAGCTGGCGGCGGCGCAGCTCGTGATCGACGAGAGCGCGGCCATGGCGACGGCGCGGGAGGACCCGCGCGCCGGCAGGCTCGGCTTCTGGTCGACCGGCCTCGCCGTCTTCGTCTGCTGGAACACGGGCACCCTGATCGGCGCGGCGGGCGCGAGCGCGCTCGCCGATCCCCGCACGCTCGGGCTCGATGCAGCGGCCCCCGCCGCCTTCCTCGCGCTGGTCGCGCCCCGGCTGCGGCGGCGCGACAACGCGGCGGTCGGGGCGGTGGCCGCGGCCGTGGCTCTCGCGTCGACCCCGTTCGTGCCCGTGGGCGTCCCCGTGCTGCTGGCGGCGCTCGTCGCCGTCGGCGCCGGCCTTCGCCCGCAGGCGGAGTCGGCCTGATGTGGACGGCGGTGCTCGCGGGCTCGTTCGGCTGCTACGCGCTCAAGCTCGCCGGCGTGTCGCTTCCCCAGCGTGTGCTCGACGACGCGCGGGTGCAGCGGATCGGCGTCTTCCTTCCCGTGGCGCTCCTCTCCGCCCTCGTCGCGACACAGACGTTCACGACGGGCCAACACCTCACCCTCGACGCCCGCGCGGTGGGCCTCGCGGTCGCGGCCGCCGCGGTGCTGGCGCGGGCGCCGTTCCTGGTCGTGATCATCGCGGCCTCGACGGCGACGGCGCTCGTCCGCGCGCTCGCCTAGATTCTCCCGATGTCGTGCCGGGCGGTCACCTTCGACTTCAACGGCACGCTGTCGGATGACGAGCAGATCCTGTTCGGCGTCTACGCGGAGCTCTTCGCCGAGCATGGGCGACCGCTCCGCGCCGACGAGTACTTCACGCAGCTCGCGGGTCTCTCCGAGCACGAGATCGTCCGGAGCTGGCTGGGCGACCGGGACGACCTCGAGGCGATCGTCCGCGAGCGGATCGACCGCTACCGGGCAGCCGTGACCGACGGCTCGACCGTGTCGGGCCCGATGCGGGCCGCGGTGCGGCTCGCCGCCTCCCGGGTGCCCGTGGCGGTCGTGTCGGGCGCGACGCGGGCCGAGATCGAGCCCGTGGTCGCCGCCGCAGGCCTCGGCGAGGTGTTCTGCGCGATCGTCGACGGCGAGGACGTGACGCACGGGAAGCCGCACCCGGAGAGCTACGAGAAGGCTGTCTCGCTCCTCGCGCGGCACGCCCCCGGCCTCGTCGCCGGCGAGGTGGTCGCGTTCGAGGACACCGAGGCGGGGGTCGCCTCGGCCAAGGCCGCCGGAGTGCGCTGCATCGCGCTCGCCGGGACGCTGACCCGGGATCGCCTCGCGCAGGCCGACGAGATCGTCGAGACGATCGACGAGCCGCTCCTGCACCGCCTGCTCCAGCCCTGAAACACCGGTGCCTGATGCCAATGTTTCACGACCCTGGTGTCCTAGCCTCTCGGAGCCGCGCCTCGTGCGCCGCCAGCACCTTGCCGGCGCCGGCATCCTGCGAGCGGAGCGCCTGGAGCACCGCGACCAGGCGGTCGTCGCGCTCGCGCTCGAGCTCGCGGAGCGAGCGGCCGGCCGCCTGCGCGTCGGACTGGGTCGCGATCCGGTCGACCAGCTCGTCCGTCAGCTCCGGCACGTCGGTCAGCTTCGTCCACGGCCACTCGAGCGCCGGGCCGAAGTGCTCGAGGAAGCCGCGCATGCCCGCGTCGCCGCCGGCCATGCGGTAGGCGAGGAAGGTGCCCATGAACGACCACCTGAGGCCGGCGCCGAGGCGGATCGCGTCGTCGATCTCGCCGACCGTCGCCACGCCGTCTGCGACCAGCCACAGCGCCTCGCGCCACAGGGCCTCGAGCAGCCGGTCGGCGACGAACCCGTCGATCTCCTTCCGCACGCGGAGAGGCGACATGCCCAGCGCGCGGTAGACGCCCTCGGCGGACTCGACCGCGGCGGGCGACGTCTCCGAGCCCCCGCAGACCTCGACGAGCGGCAGCAGGTAGACCGGGTGGAACGGGTGGCCGACGACGACGCGCTCCGGGTGCGGGACGCCCGCCTGGAGCCGGGACGGGAGGAGGCCCGATGTCGACGACGCGATCACGACGCCGGCCGGCGTGACCGAGCCTGCGGCGGCGATCAGATCGCGCTTCAGCGCCTCGCGCTCCGGAACGCTCTCCTGGACGAACCCGGCGTCGCGAGCCGCCTCCTCCGGGCTCGCCGTGACGGTCAGGTCGCCCTCGACCGGAAGCGGCGCCGTCATCAGCTCGGCGTAGGCGCGGCGGGCGTTCTCGATCACGGCGCGGACGTGCTCCTCGGCCCGTTCGTCGGGGTCGTACAGCCGCACGTCGACTCCGTGCAGGACGAACCGCGCCGCCCATCCCGCCCCGATGACACCCGCCCCGAGGAGGCCGACCGTGCGCGGCAGCGCGCCGTCAGCCACGCCGCTTGAGCCCGAGCGCGGAGCGCACCTCCTCGGGGCCGAGAATGCGCACATTCATCGCCTCGAGGATCTCGACCGCGCGCTCGACGAGGACGCCGTTGGACGCCTGCTCGCCGCGGCGCAGGTACAGGTTGTCCTCGAGGCCGACGCGCACGTTGCCTCCCGCCAGCACCGCCATCGCCACGTACGGGAGCTGCATGCGCCCGATCGAGAAGGCCGAGTAGATCGCCCCCGGCGGCAGCTGGTTGACCATGGCGATCAGCGTCCCGATGTCGTCGGTCGCTCCGTACGGGATGCCCGTGCAGAGCTGGATCAGCGCCGGTTCGTCGACGAGCCCGTCCCGGATCAGCTCCTTCACCATGACGAGGTGGCCGGTGTCGAACACCTCGAGCTCGGGCCGCACGCCGAGCTCGCGGACGTGCCCCGCCATCGCCCGCAGCATCTCGGGGGTGTTGACCATCACGTAGTCGCCGCCGGCCGCGAAGTTCATGCTGCCGCAGTCGAGCGTGCAGATCTCGGGAAGGAGCTCCTCGATGTGGACGAGCCGTTCGCGGGCACCCACCAGATCCGTCCCGGGCTCCGCGAGTGGGAGCGGCGCCTCGGCACCGCCCAGAACCAGGTCGCCGCCCATCCCGGCCGTCAGGTTGATGACGACGTCGACGTCGGACGCCCGCACGCGCTCGACCACCTCGCGGTAGAGCGCAGGATCGCGCGAGCCGCGGCCGGTCTCCGGGTCGCGCACATGGATGTGGGCGATGGCAGCGCCCGCCCGGGCTGCCTCGATCGCGGCGTCCGCGATCTGGACGGGCGTCACCGGGACGAGCGGGCTCCGGCCGGTCGTGTCGCCGGCACCGGTCACGGCGCACGTGATGAAGGCTTCCCAGTTCACGCGAGCACCAGCGAGACCTCGTGCGCCGCGCGGAGCGCCATCCGGCCGAGCACCGGGAGTCGCTTCTGGGTCACCCTGGGGCTCGGCCCCCAGATGTTCACGATCACCATGGGCCGCATCAGCCGGTCGAGCACCGCCGCGGACACGCCGTTCTGGAACTCCTCGAGCTCGCCGACGCAGGTGCCGTACCCGGTGCGCCGGATCTCGCCCAGGGCGCGGTCGAGCCGCCGCCGGTCCGTGATCGTGCGCGACGTGTACGCCTCGAGGTGGGGAGCGAGGACGGCATCGCGCTCCTCGTCGGGAAGCCAGGCGAGGAAGACCTTGCCCGACGACGTCGCATGGAGCGGGAGCGAACGTCCCATCCAGTCGGGGCACGCGATGCCGGGCGGGTCGACCTGGTCGACGTAGACGAGGCTGAAGCGCCGGGCGGCGGCGAGCGTCACGCTTTCGCCGGCCGTCTCGGCGAGGCGCTGGAGCAGTCGGCCGCACCCTCCGCGCGAGTCCGTCGTACCCGGCGGCGCCCGCGACCTGGATCGCCTCGTAGCCGACGGTGTAGCGCTGCGTCACCGGGTCGCGCTCGACCAGCCCCTGGGCCTCGAGGGTGCCGAGGAGCCGCCAGGCGGTGCTGCGGTTCACACCGCATGTGCGCGCCAGCTCCCACACGCTCGCCGGGTGCGGCGCCGCGGCCGTCGCCTTGAGGAGGGCAACCGCGCGCTCGACCGACTGGACCCGATGCGTCGCTCGGGGCTTCCGGGGAACACCGTCTGCTGCGCGATCCACACTCATCGTTCGTATCCTGAACCGGGTCGGAAGGCGAAGGCTCGCCGGTCGGCGGCCACTATACCGAGGTCGACGCCGACGTGGGAATGACGCTGCGCCGGATGTGGGCCGCTTGGCGCTGTCTCACCCTGCGGACAAGACGTTCGTATCGCGAACAACCGTTTACTTGACACGGGGGCGGTGGCGGGGGATCATCGCGCCGTCCGCGGGGCGGCGGAAGCATCGTCCGGTGAGACACCCCGACCACGAAGGGAGCTCTCGATGGTGGACAACCGCAGCCCAGAAGCCGGCGTCGACATCGACCGGCTCTCACTCTCGCGCCGCGAGCTGCTCGTCGGCGCGGGCGGGGTCCTGCTCGCCGGTGGCCTGGCGGCCTGCGGCAGCAGCGGCTCCTCGTCGTCTGCCGCCAGCGGCGGCGGCTCGACGCCCGCCGGGACGCCCAAGAAGGGCGGCAACTTCCGCCTCGGCGTCACGGGCGGCGGCGCGAGCGACATCATCGACGGCCAGAGCATCGTCACCAAGCCCGACCAGACCCGCCTGATCGGCAGCTGGGAGACGCTCATGACCTACAACGAGGACTACGTCCTCGGGACGGAAGGCCTGGCCGAGGAGGTCGACTCCTCGGTGCCAGGGCAGGTCGACGTGCGCCTCCGGTCGGGCATCGAGTTCCACAACGGCAAGACGCTCACGGCGGACGACGTCATCTACTCGATCAAGCGCATCCTGAACCCGAAGGAAGGGCTCTTCGGTGCTGCCGGGCTCGCCTCCATCGATCCGAACAAGCTCCAGAAGATGGACGCCAACACGGTGCGGATCGTGCTGAAGCAGCCGGACTCCACCATCCCCGACCAGCTCGGCCAGTACTTCAACGGCATCGTGCCCGTCGGCTACGAGCGCAAGGGCGCCCTGAAGTGGGTTGGCACCGGGCCCTACAAGATCCAGAGCTTCACGCCGGGCCAGCAGAGCGTGGCCGTCCGGAACGAGAACTACTGGCGGCCGGCCTCCGACGGGCCCTGGTTCGACCAGGTCACGGTCACCGACTTCGCCGACTCCGCCGCCCAGGTGAACGCCCTGATGGCCGGCCAGCTGGATGCCATCACCGATATCCCGTTCGCCCAGATCGACACCGCCAAGGCGCAGGGCATCGCGATCCTCGAGGGGACCGGCGGCGGCTGGCTGCCGCTCTGCATGGCCATCGACATGGACCCGTTCACCGACGTCAAGGTCCGCCAGGCGTTCCGGCTGATGGCCGACCGGCAGGCGATGCTGGAGCAGGTGCTCTCGGGCCATGGAAGCGTCGCGAACGACATCTTCTCCCCGTTCGACGCGTGCTACTCGTCCGACCTGGCGCAGCGCGAGCAGGACATCGAGCAGGCCAAGTCGCTCCTGAAGTCGGCCGGCCAGGACGGCATGACCGTCGACCTGCACACGACCAACGGCGCCGCGGGCATGGTCGACTCCGCCAACGTCTTCGCATCGCAGTGCAAGGCCGCGGGCGTCACGGTCAACGTCAAGAACGACCCGAACTACTACGGCGACCAGTACCTGAAGCTGCCGTTCTCGGTCGACTTCTGGGGGACGCGCGGCTACCTGCCGCAGGTCGGCCTCGGCATGCTGCCGCCTCCGTGCCCGTACAACGAGACCCACTGGCCGCCGAAGAGCGGCGAGGGCGCGGACTACATCAGCCTCTACCAGCAGGCGCTCAAGGAGACGGATCCCACCAAGCGCTGCGACATCATCCACGAGATGCAGAAGGCCGAGTACGACGTGGGCGGGTACATCATCCCGTTCTTCAACAACCTGGTCGATGCCCACTCGGCGAAGGTCGAGGGATTCAAGGTGAGCAAGGCGACGCTGAACCTCGACACGTTCGGCCATGGCTACCGCACCATCTGGTTCGCATAGGGCCTCGTCGTGAGGTTCGCCGGGTTCATCATCCGGCGGCTCCTGCTTGGCCTGCTCGTGCTGCTGCTCGTGTCGGTGGTCGTGTTTGCCGCAACGCAGGCGCTGCCGGGTGACCCGGCGCGCTCGATCCTGGGACGGACCGCGACCCCGGCCAGCCTGAAGGCGCTGCGCGACCAGCTCGGCCTGGGCGGGTCCGTCTTCTCGCAGTACATCGACTGGATCACCGGCCTTCTGCACGGCGATGCCGGAAACTCGCTCGCCGCGCAGGAGCCGGTGTCGGACCTCCTGGGCGACAAGGTCGTGAACTCGGCCTTCCTGGTCCTCTGCGCGGGGACCATCTCGATCCCGATCTCGGTGGCGATCGGCGCCTACGCCGCGCTCCACCGCGACCGGACGTTCGACGTCACGAGCTCGCTGACGACGCTCGTCTTCGCTGCGCTTCCCGAGTTCGTCGTCGGGATCAGCCTCGTCGTCATCTTCGCGACGACCATCTTCACGGGCTTCCTGCCGGCGATCACGATCATCGCGCCCGGCACGCGGCCGTGGGACAACATGGAGGGGATGATCCTGCCGACGGCCACGCTTGTCCTGGCCGTGACGCCGTACGTGGTCCGGATCATGCGCGCCTCGATGATCGAGGTGCTCGAGTCGGACTACGTCGAGATGGCCCGGCTCAAGGGCCTCCCCGAGCGGACCGTCATCATCCGTCATGCGCTGCCGAACGCGCTCGGGCCGACGTTCCAGGTGATCGCGATCAACCTCGCCTACCTGGCCGGCGGCGTGATCGTGGTCGAGTACGTCTTCAACTACGCCGGGATCGGCGGCGCGCTCCGTGACGCGGTTGCGACGCAGGACCTCCCGGTCGTCCAGGCGCTGGCGATGCTCATCGCCGCGATCTACGTCCTCCTGAACATGTTCGCCGACATCGCCACGATCATGGTCACCCCGCGTCTCAGGACCCGATTGTGACCATCGCATCCGACATCGCGGTCACGCCCGAGCCCGAGGTCATCACCGCCCGCAAGCCCACCGGCGCGCTCCTTCGCCAGTCGATGCGGCTGTGGCGCACGCGGATCGGCGTCGCCCTCGTGGTCATCCTCGCGTTCGTGGCCCTGTTCGGCCCGTTCTTCGCTCCGCACGGCCCGACCGACTTCGTCGGCGCGCCGAACACGGGGCCGTCCGACGTCGCCAAGTTCGGTACCGACCACATCGGCCAGGACGTGTGGAGCCGCTTCCTGTGGGGCGGCCGCGAGGTGCTCGGGATGGCCGTGGCAGCCACCGCGATCGGCCTCATCCTGGGCGGCGCGATCGGGCTGATCGCGGCCTACTCGCGGAACATCCTCGACGACATCCTCATGCGGGGGATGGACGTCATCCTGGCCTTCCCGCAGATCATGCTGGCGCTGGTCGCGATCGCGACGGTCGGCCCGACGACGTGGCTCCTCATCCTCACGGTCGGCCTGACGACGATGCCGCGCGTGGCCCGGGTGGCGCGCGGCGCCGCCCAGCCGATCGTCGAACGCGACTTCGTCGCAGCCGCCGAGGCGCTCGGTGTGCCGCGCCTTCGCATCCTCGCGGGCGAGGTGCTGCCGAACACGCTGAGCCCGCTCCTCGTCGAGGTCAACCTGCGCCTCACCTACTCGATCGGGCTCATCGCGGGCCTGGCGTTCCTCGGCTTCTCACCCAACCCGAACGGGGCCGACTGGGGCTTCATGATCCAGGAGAACCGGCTGGCGCTCGTGTCGCAGCCGTGGGGCGTCGTCCTGCCGGTCGTGGCGATCGCGCTCCTCACGATCGGGACGGGACTCGTCGGCGACGGCATCGCCCGGGCCGCGGTCGGCATCGACCGGTCGAGGGGCGGCGAATGAGCACGCCGGGCCCCGCACTCGTCGTAGCCGGCCTTCGAGTAAGCCTGCGCGGCACGGGCGACGACATCGTGGACGACGTCTCCTTCTCGATCCAGCCCGGCGAGGTGCTGGGCCTGGTCGGCGAGTCGGGCTCGGGCAAGACGACCGCCGGGCTGGCCATCCTCGGCCACACTCGCCGCGGCGCCGAGATCTCGGGCGGGTCGGTGCTCGTCGGCGACCGGGACGTGCTGAAGCTCGGGCAGGGCGAACGTCGCCGTCTCCGCGGCAGTGTCGTCTCGTACGTGCCCCAGGATCCCGCCGCCGCCCTCAACCCGGCGCTGCGGATCGGCACGCAGCTCATGGAGGTGCTCGAGGCCCACAGCTTCGGCTCGGGCCAGAGCGAGCGGCGCGACCGGATCGCCGAGATGATGCGCGAGGTGGCGCTCCCCGACGCGCCGGGCTACCTGAAGCGGTACCCGCACGAGCTCTCCGGCGGCCAGCAGCAGCGGATCGGCCTGGGGATGGCGTTCGCGTGCCGTCCCCGGGTGATCGTGCTCGACGAGCCGACCACCGGCCTCGATGTGACGACCCAGGCGCACGTGCTGGGGACGGTGCGCGAGCTCGCGGCCCTGCACGGCACGGCGGCGCTCTACGTCAGCCACGACCTCGCCGTGGTCGGCACGCTCGCGGCGCGGGTGGCCGTCATGTACGCGGGCCGGATCGTCGAGCTCGGATCCGCGGAGGAGCTCTTCCGCTCGGCTGCCCACCCGTACACCCGCCGGCTCGTCGCCGCCATCCCGCACCTCTCCGGCCGGCGGGCGCTGGTCGGCATCCCGGGCCGGGCGCCGTCGCCGGGCAACCGGCCGTCCGGCTGCTTCTTCGCCCCGCGGTGCACGTTCGTCCAGGCTGCGTGCGAGACGGCGCTGCCGGATCTGCGGATGATCGGGGATGCCCACTCGGTGCGCTGCGTGCGTGCCGAGGAGGTGCGCGTCCAGGCCGCGCCGACCTCGTCGCGCGCCGACGACCTCGCCGCCGCGGAGGCCGGCGAGGCGGTGCTCGCGCTCCGCGGCGTCCACGCCTCGTACGGCGACCTGACGGTCGTCCACGACGTGAACCTCGAGGTGTCGCCGCGCGAGTGCCTGGCCCTCGTGGGCGAGTCCGGGTCGGGCAAGACGACGCTCGCCCGCTCGATCTCCGGCCTTCACCAGCAGCGGAAGGGCGAGATCCTCCTGCGCGGCACCCCGCTGGCGCTGAGCTCCCGCGGCCGGCCGCGCGAGGCGCGCCGCGACATCCAGTACGTCTTCCAGAACCCGTACGGCTCGCTCAACCCGCGCCGGACGGTCGGCCAGATCGTGCGCCAGCCGCTCGACCTGTTCGGGGGCGTCGCGAACCCCGACAAGCAGGTCGACGAGATGCTCGAACGGGTCGCCCTGAGCGCCGGATACGCCGACCGCTATCCCGACCAGCTCTCGGGCGGCGAGCGCCAGCGCGTCGCGATCGCCCGCGCGCTGGTGTCGGGGCCGTCGGTGCTCATCTGCGATGAGGTGACGTCGGCGCTCGACGTGAGCGTGCAGGCCGCCATCGTCGAGCTCCTGGCCGAGCTCCAGCGCGACCTCGGCCTCGCGATGCTCTTCGTGACGCACAATCTCCCCCTGGTGCGGTCGATCGCCGGGCGGGTGGCGGTGATGAGCATGGGGCGGATCGTCGAGCTGGGCTGGGTCGAGCAGGTCATCAACTCGCCGGCCGACGAGTACACGCAGCGCCTGCTCGCCGACACCCCCTCCCTCGAGACCGCGACGGCGTGAGCGGCGCTGCGGGCCGGCGGCCCAACGTGCTGCTCCTCATGGTCGACCAGCTGGCCGCTGCGTGGCTTCCGGCCTACGGGGGCGGGCCCGCCGTGGCGCCCCACCTGACGGAGCTGGCGCGTGAGGGCGTGACGTTCGAGCAGGCCTACTGCGCGTCGCCGCTGTGCGGCCCGTCGCGCTCGGCGATGCTCACGGGCCGCCTGCCGTCGGCGACGGGCGTCTACGACAACGCCGCCGAATGGCCCGCGTCCGCCCCGACCGTCGTCCACGCGCTGCGGGCCGCCGGCTATGCGACGGCGCTCGCGGGGAAGATGCACTTCGTCGGGCCCGACCAGCTGCACGGGTACGAGGAGCGGCTGACGACCGACGTCTACCCGGCGAGCTTCGACTGGACGCCCGACTGGCGGCTTCCGGCCGGGACGCGGCTCCCGTGGTACCACAACACCGAGAGCCTCCTTCAGGCGGGCGTGCGCGAGTCGGCGATGCAGACCGACTACGACGACGAGGTGTGCTTCCACGCCGTCCGCAAGCTCCGCGAGCTGGCGAGGGGCGGCGACGACCGGCCGTTCTTCCTCACCGTCTCGTTCACGAACCCGCACGACCCATGGGAGGTGCGGGCTCGGCACTGGGATCTCTACGAGGGCGTGGACGTGGGCCGAGCCGCGACGGGCCCGGCGTCGGATCCACACAGCCTTCGCCTGCGCGACATGTGCGGTCTCGACGACCGGCCGCTGACCGAGGAGGAGATGAGCCGGGCCAGGCGCGCCTACTTCGCGGCGGTGAGCTACGCCGACGAGCGGATCGGCGAGGTCATGGCCGCCCTCGAGGCGTGCGGTCACGCCGACGACACCGTGGTCGTGTTCACCGCCGACCATGGCGAGCTCCTTGGAGAGCACGGCCTCTGGTACAAGATGTCGTTCCTCGACCCGTCCGCGCGGGTGCCGCTCATCGTGCGCGCGCCCGGCTGCCGGCCCGGGCGGGTCGCGGAGTGCGTCTCGCACCTCGACCTCGCGCCGACCCTGGCGGACCTGGCCGGCGCCGAGATCGACGCGGACGACTTGCCCGGCGCGAGCCTGGCGCCGGTCCTGGCCGGGCGGGGGGACGCGCCCGGCGAGGCGGTCGCGGAGTATCTGGCCGAAGGCGTGTCGGCGCCGGCGGTGATGATCCGGCGGGGCCGGCACAAGTACGTCCGGTGCGGCGACGATCCGGACCAGCTCTTCGACCTCGAGGCCGACCCGCACGAGGTGCGAAACCTGGCCGGCGACGCACGGGCTGCCGGTCTCGTCGCCTCGTTCCGCGACGAGTCCGACGCGCGGTGGGATCTCGCGGATCTCGAGCGGCGCGTGGTCGCCAGTCAGGAGCGGCGCCATGCCGTGGCGCGGGCGCTGGCCGTCGGTGCGCACTTCCCGTGGGACTACCAGCCCCGGATCGACGCCACCCGGCAGTACGTCCGCGGCGACGCGGCCGCTCGTCACCGCCCGGGCGAGCGGCCGCTCGGCGGCGAGCTGCCTACGCCCCCCGAATAGCCAGCGCGACGTCGGGGACGTCGGTCACGATGTGGCTCACAGCCGGGTTCGCCATCACCGACTCGAGCTGCCGGCGCTTGTTGACCGTCCACACCATGAGCGGCTGCCCGCTCTCGAGGACGGCACGCGTGAGCCCGGCGTCGAGCGCGTTCACGTGCGCCACCACGAAGGTGGCACCGCAGTCGGCGGTCCTTCGGAGGACGTCGCGCCTGTCGTTGGCGCGGAAGATGAGCCCGGTGTCGACGTCCGGGTCGAGCGCCCGCACCTCGGCGACGGCCTCGGGCAGGAACGATGTCACGACGAGGCCGGCCGGTCTGGGGTGGAGCACGGCGAGAACGTCGGCCTCGTAGCCCGCCTCCTTCAGCTCGACGTCGAGGGCGATGCGTCCTGCCGCCAGCCGCACGAGGTCGGCCAGCCCGGGGAGGCCGTCGCCGGGATCGCCGTGAAGCGGGTCGTGGGCGAGCACGATCCTGCCGGCGCCGGTCCGGCGGACGTCGGTCTCGATCATGTCGGCGCCCATCTCGATCGCGGCGGCGAACGCCGCCATCGAGTTGTCGGGGTGGCGGCGGCTCGCTCCCCGGTGCGCGCACACCCGCGGCCGCCCGGTCAACGCGCGAGCATCCGGTCGGTCGCTTCCCGCACGGCCGCGTCGTCCAGGCCGCGGAGGGCGACGGTCGTGCGCCCGCGCAGCGCGTCGTCGACGGTCTCGGCCCACTCGTGATCGCGGCCGTACACGACCTGCGCCCAGATGTCGGGGCCGTCCGCGTGGATCCGCTTGAGGAGCTCCGGCCGGCCGGCGGCCGGCGCGAGCGCCTCGGCGACGCGGGTCCCGTAGTGACGCGCGAGGTGCGACCGGACGTCGCCGGGAAGCTCTGGATGCGACGCGGCCAGGCCGCGCTCGACGGCGGCGAGCGGAGCGGCGCCCGGGAGCGCCACCGGCCTCGTCGGGACGGTCAGGCCGCCGAGCGGTGCGAGCGCCAACCGGGCCACGCGTGCGCCGATCGAGCGCCACGTCGTCAGCTTTCCGCCGGCCACCGACACCATTCCCGCCGCCCCGCGGCTGACGACGGTCTCGCGGCGCGTGCGGATCGTGCTCGAGCCGGTGGCCGGGAGGACGCGAAGGCCGGCGAACCGCGAGCGGACGAGCGCGGGCGAGAGGACGTCGGCCGAGAGCGAGCGCCCGGCCTCGGCCAGGATCTGTGCGAGGTCGGCCTCGGTCGCCTCGACCGCCGCCGGGTCGCCGTCGTAGGGCTCGTCGGTGGTGCCGAGCAGCAGCATCCCCTCCCACGGGATCGCGAACGACACGCGGCCGGCCGGGAGCGGTGTCGTCACCGCCGCCGTCCAGTCGGTCCCGCCCGCGAGGACGAGATGGGCGCCCTTCGAGAGGGTGACGCTCGTCCCGGCCGCCGGATCCTCGAGGCGGCGGACGGCGTCGACCCAGGGGCCGGCCGCGTTCACGACCGCCCTGGCCCGGACGTCGATCCGCCGGCCGCCGAGGCGATCCTCGACCTCCGCCCCGGCGACGACGCCGCCGGCGATGCGCAGCGCGACGACCTCCGCGTGGGTCAGGACGACCGCGCCGGCGTCGGCGGCGGCCCGGAGCGCCGAGATCGCGAGCCGGCCGTCGTGGGTCTGATGGTCGTGGTACAGCACGGCGCCGCGCAGCCCCTCGGTGATGAGCGGCGGCACCCGCCGGCGTGCCGCGGCGAGCGAGATGCGTCCGTTCCGGCCGTCCGCGAAGCGGGCCAGCGCGCCGTAGAGGAAGACGCCCGCCCGGACCTGCCAGAGCCGGGTGGGCGAGTCCGGCCCGACCGGCACGACGAACTCGAGCGGCTGGACGAGGTGGGGCGCGACGGTGCGGGCGTGCGCCCGCCGCTCGCGGTGCGCCTCCCTGACCAGGCCGATGTCGCCCATGGCGAGATACCGCAGGCCGCCGTGCATCAGCTTGGACGAGGCGCTCGACGTGGCCCCGGCCACGTCGCCGCGGTCGACGACGGCCACACGCGCGCCCGAGAGGGCCGCATACCAGGCCGTGGCCGCGCCGATCGCACCGGCACCGATGACGAGGATGTCGAACGGCGCGCTCGACAGGCGCTCGAGCTCGTCGTCGCGCCGGTCAGGCACTACCCGCGCGACGACCTCGGCGCGGGGAGGGGGATGGCGAACTCGACGCTCGTGCCCGCCGCCTTCTCGGAGTGGATGTCGAGCCGCCCGCCGGCGAGGTGCACCCGCTCGCGCATCGCATCGAGGCCGACGTGCATGCGCATCCTGCGCCGGTCGAGCGCGCGCTCGAGGTCGAAGCCGCGGCCGTCGTCGCGCACCCAGCCGGTCAGGCTGCCCTGCCGCTCCTGGAGCGCGATCGCCACCTTCGAGGCCCGGGCGTGCTTCCTCACGTTCGAGAGCGCCTCCTGCACCGTCCGGTACACGAGGTCCTCGATCGCGAACGGGTAGCGGTCGACCGTTGCATGCAGATCGACCTCGAACCCGCCCTCGCGGGCGGCCTCGTCTGCCAGGTCGCGGACGGCCGCCTGGAGGCCGTGCGCCTCGAGGAGCGGCGGGCGCAGCTCGAACGTCATCCGCCGGGTTCGCTCGACGGCGGTCACGAGCGTGCGGCGGACGAGCTTGAGCGTCTCGATGGCCCGCTCGGAGTCGCCCGCCGAGATCGCCGGCGTCACGCGATCGAGCGTGATCAGCGCCGCGGTCATGACCTGGATCGTGTCGTCGTGGAGCTCGGTCGCGATCCGGGCGCGCTCGGCCTCCTCGGCCCGCAGCATCTCGGCCAGGACCCGGCCGCGGCGCGTCTCGCTCTCGCGCAGCGCCTCCTCGGCCAGCCGGCGCCCCGTGATGTCGAGGATGACGCCGTGAACGGCCGCGGGACGTCCGGCCTCGTCGGTCACGAGGTGCGCGCGCTCGTTGAACCACATCACCCGCCCATCGCCGGCGAGCATGCGGTACTCGATGTCGATCCGGCCCGTGCGGTTCACGTCGAGGTAGCTCTCGCGGACGCGTTCCCTGTCGTCGGCATGGACGCGCGAGATCCAGAACCCGGGCGCCTGCCACTCGTCGACCGTGTACCCGAGCAGCGACCTGATCTGCGGGCTCGTGTACACCGGCTTTCGGTCGATGTCGTCGACGTAGGTGATGGCGGGGATCTGCTCGACGACCGACCGCAGGCGGGCCTCGGTCTCGCGCAGGTCGACCAGGATGGCGTCGCGCGAGATGGCGGCAGCCGCCAGGGGAGCGAGCCGCGAAGCGCTTGCGAGCTCAGGTCCGCCAAGCCGGAGCGAGGGGTCGCAGAAGAACGCCTCGAGGACCCACTTGCCGCCGGGCCGGTCGAAGACCGGGATCGTGAGCTCGGAGTGCGCCCCGATCCGGCGCAGGAACTCACGCACGCCGGGCATCTCGTCCGGCGCGTCGCGGTAGATCACCGGTTCGTTCTGGCCGGGGTTGTACGGCGCGAGGTCGAGCCCGTATCCGCCGATCGAGATCGCCTCTCCGGTCGCCTGCACCTCGGGGTGCTCGATCCGTCCGTTGGCGCGCTCGATGGTCAGCGTCCCGGCCGCCTCGTCCCACGAGCAGAACGTGACGTGGTCGGCCCCGAGCGACTGCCGCGCGTGCTCGAGCAGCGCGTCGAGCAGTGCGAGGTCTTCAGCGCCGCGCGGCATTGCAGCGCGATGGTAGTACGCTTGCGGCCATGGAAGTCGCCCGCGTAGGGACACATACGGCGGGCGTGGTGCCGTGACGCGAGACGAGCTGGCCCGGACGCTCGGCGAGCTCGGGGCCCTGCACTCGCCGAGCGGCGTCGAGGAGGCGGTCGATGCGTACCTGACCGAGCGCCTCTCCGCCCACGGCGATCCCGCGAGCGGACACGGCCGGAAACATCGTGCTTCGCATCGAGGGCCGCGAGCCGGGCCCGGTCCGGGCCGTGCTGGCACACAAGGACGAGATCGGGGCCATGGTGAAGCGGGTCGAGGAGCGCGGCCGCCTGCGGGTGGGGAAGCTCGGCGGCTCGTTCCCGTGGGTGTGGGGCGAGGGGCCGGTCGATGTGCTCGGCCGTCACGCCACCGTGCCCGGCATCCTCTCGTTCGGCGCGCGCCACGTCTCCAAGGAATCGGCCCACCGCGAGCAGCAGGACTCGGCGGGCGTCCGCTGGCAGGACGCCTGGGTCGAGACGAAGCTTGACGACGCCGCTCTCGACGCCGCGGGCATCCGCCCCGGCACGCGCCTCGTTCCGACCGTCGCCCGCAAGGCGCCCGTGCGCCTCGGCCCGGACGGGGAGTACATCGCGGCCTATGCGATCGACGACAAGGGCGCCGTCGCCGGGCTGCTCGACCTGGCGGCCAGGCTGCGGTCGCCGCGGCATACGACCGAGCTCGTGTTCACGGCCCGCGAGGAGATCGGCTGCCACGGGGCGCTCTGGTACGGGCGCCACACCGACGCCGAGGCGATCGTGGCGTTCGAGGTGACGCCGGTGGCGGAGGAGTACGGCGTCGACGCCGGCCCGGACCCGGTGCTGATCGTCGCCGACGCCAACGGCCCGCTGGACGACGTGCTCGGTGCCGCGCTCGACGATGCCGCCGCAGCGGCCGGCGTCCGAATGCGTCACGCCTCGCTCTCGGGATTCGGTTCTGACGCCTCGAACGTGCTCTCGCTGGGGATCGTCCCGCACGCGGCCTGCCTGGCGTTCGCGACCGAGAACACGCACGGATTTGAGATCGCGCACCTCGACGGAATCGAGGCCTGCGTCCGGGTGCTCGAAACCTGGCTGGGCGAGGAGTCGCTGGGCTAGACTGGCCGCGCGGCGGAGTAGCTCAGCTGGTTAGAGCAGCGGAATCATAATCCGCGTGTCGGGGGTTCGAGCGCGGCGGTCGGCGATGCCGCCGCCGCGGCCGGCGTCCGCATGCGTGACGCCTCGCGCGCTGGATGTACTCGTGGTCTGACCCCTCGAACGTGCTCTCGCTGGCGATCGTCCCGCACGCGGCCTGCCTGGCGTTCGCGACCGAGAACACGCACGGATTCGAGATCGCGCACCTCGACGGAATCGAGGCCTGCGTCCGGGTGCTCGAAACCTGGCTGGGCGAGGAGTCGCTGGGCTAGACTGGCCGCGCGGCGGAGTAGCTCAGCTGGTTAGAGCAGCGGAATCATAATCCGCGTGTCGGGGGTTCGAGTCCCTCCTCCGCTATCGCGGCTGTTCTCTCAACTGTTCCACGGTTGCGCGGGTCACCGCGAACGCTCGATCGAGTTCATCGAAGCCCGAAACGACCGGATCGCCGCTCACGACCGCAGGCGGCCAAGCGTCGTGGCGCCGTAGAGCCTGAGACAGCGAACCGCCTGGTTGAGCCGCTTCTGCGTGTCCCGCCGGCGATCCTGTGTCCCTGTTAGGGCGTCGCCCGGTCAAGTCCTGGACGGCTCGACCTCCGACGCGTCGCCGGCGCGCTCGGCGGGGGCTCCGACGAGCGGCCCGACGCAGAAGTACTGCATGTGCTGCTCGGCGAGCCGGCTGTGGTACTCGCCGAACTCCGCCGTGGCGTCCTTGCCGCCGTACATGCGCGCGACGAAGGGCCCGCCCGGGTGGTGGTCCTTCCACTCGGTGAAGTCGTAGACCTTGCCGCGGACGACGACCCAGCAGTCGTCGAACGTCGCGTGCTGTGCGAGTTCCTCGCGCGTGACGGGCCGGTCGCCGGTCCATGGCTTCGACGGCTTCCAGAGGTTGAGGGCGACCTCCCTGCGGGCGCTCTTGAGCGCCTCGTTCCGCGAGCGGAAGTGCCACGGCCCGAGCTTCCTGATCGGCAGCTTGTCGCCGATCTCGCGCGCGTCGAACGCGTAGATCCACGAGTCGTCGCTGCCCGCACGCTCCGTGTGATCGAAGACGGGGTAGTCCCGCTCGTTGACCGCAGCGAGGATCTTCCGGCGCTCAGGTGAGTCCTCCGGCTCGAGGTGCTTGAAGAGGAACTTCGACGCGAACTGGAAGCGCGTCGCGCGGTAGTAGCGCACGCGCTCGTAGTGCAACAGCGCGCGGTAGATGTCCGTGCCGTGGAGCTCGAAGCACTTGCCCAGTGCCGCGGCGTCCTCGAAGGCCTGCGCGGCACCCTGGCCGAAGGTCGGCAGCATCGGGTGAGCGGCGTCACCCACTAGGCCCACGCGACCCTCCGTCCAGTTCTCGAGCGCGTCCCGGTCGTAGAGCCCCCACTTCGTCGGGTTCTCGATCAGGCTCGTGAGTGCGACGACGTCGTCGTGACGGGGGTCGCCCTCGAACGCCTTGCTCATGTTGCCGACCATCTCATCGCGGTCGGCGGGGAACCAGTCGCCCTCTTGGCGCTCGAACTCCTCGGCGTTGGGCTCGTAGTAGGCGAGCCACACGTTGAGCAGCTCGCCGCCGCGGACCCAGTACGTGAGATGCTGCGCCGTTGGAGTCTCGCGGGTGTCCATCGACATCGTTTCGATGGGGTTGTAGTCGAGCGGGTTGCCGTCGGGCTTGCGCGCCGCGGCGACCTTGTCCCTCGGGACCAGACCGCGGTAGACGACGACCTCGGTCCAGCGCTTGGTCGACACACCCGGCCAGACCGCCTCCAGCACCTGGGAGTCGACGCCGTCGGCACCGATCAGCAGGTCTCCGGTCTCCGTCGTGCCGTCGGAGAACGTCACGGTCACGGACTCCTCGTCCTGGCTGACTGCCTCGAGGCGCTTGGCCATGTGGACCTGGATCGGGCAGTTGACGCCTGTCTCCGGCGCGAACTCGAGGACCCGCTTGTAGAGGCACATCAGCAGGTCGAGGCGGTGCATGTGGTGGAAGCCGGCGTTATCGTTGGCCGCCGTGTTGTGGTCGAGCGGCTTCCGCGTGATGGAGCCGTCCTCCCAGACCATCCGCGTCTCGCTGAGGATCGCCGCCCTGCCGCCGTCGACTGCCCCGTGCGGGCCCTTTGGGTCCCCGCCGTCGAGGTCGACGCCCAGCCACCGCGCCAACCGTGCGGCGTTCGGGGGGATGTTCAGCCCCGCTCCCGCGGTGCTCGGCGTGCGCGTCTGCTCGAAGACGTCGATCGTCGTGAAGACGCCCGACTCCCGCAGTGCCAGAGCGGTCATCAGCCCGGCCATGCCTCCACCTGCGATAAGTGCCCGCATCAAGTCCCTCCAGTTGCTCTCCATCGGTGGCGTGCGACCGCGCGAGCAGCGCCCGCGGCCGGCGACCGTAGCCCGGACAGGGCAAGTTGCTCGCCAGACTGTCCATGAGCGTACGTCCTGGAGCGTAGCCCGAAGTCGCCTACGTGCCGCTCGTCGACGCGTATCGGCGGCAAGCCGCGCCGCCCCCGGCTCGACTATCGCTCGCGCTGCCCACACCTGACGTCTGTTTCCGAAATCAAACTCCGAGACAGTCGCTCCCCGGTTCGGCGATAACACGACGAGGCCCTCGGTGGCTAATCGCCTCAGCGCCTCCCTCAGTGGCGTCCGTGAGACGCCGAAGTCTTGCGCCAGCGAGCCCTGGGGCAGTCGGGTTCCATGGGCCAATGTGCCGTCAAGGATGCCCTCTCGAAGGGCAGCGTAGACGTGGTCGACCACGGTCTCGATGTGGAGCGGTGTGGCAGGGATGGTCGATCTGGGCCCAGCCACGGTTGTTGCCCGCAGTATGGCACTGTGCGACGCCTCGAGGAGGCCGCAGCGTGCTTGACGGCGACGCAGTTGAGTGTGATTGTTTCCATCGTTCCGACTGAGGAGGGAGTTTCATGTCAGACGTGGGTTCTGCGGGAACCACGGGAGGGGAACTGGGCGAGCGACGCCTGGGAACGATCCACGCCGTCGCGCAGGCACTTGCGATCGGCCCGATGTTCTCGACGGCGGTCGTTCTTGGCTTTGTTTCGGCCCCGGTCACGGGGGCTGGTTTCAATACCGCGCTCGCCGTGCTGGTCGCCGGGCTCGGCGTGCTGGCGATCGCGTATGCGATCTCGATCTTCGCCCGCCAATACCAGGGTGCGGGTGCCGTCTATGAGTACCTCGTGCGGGGCGCCCACCCGGCGGTCGGCATCCTCACGGCCGGCGTCTTCTTCATGGGTACCCTATTCCTGGGCGGCGGTGGCATCTATCTCGGCCTCGGCATCCTCACGAACGGCTTCTGGACGGAGCACATCTCGAAGTCGAACGTGCCCGCCTGGTGGCTGCTGGCGCTGCTGTTCATGGCGGTGGTGCTGGTGCTGAACTACATCGGCGTGCGGATCGCGATCGGCGCGATGCTCACGTTCGCCGCACTCTCGTTCACCCCGATGCTGATCCTGGCCGTCGCGATCATCTTCCAGGCCAACAACACGCTTGCGGTCTTCAACCCCTCGACGACGTCGGTTCACACCGTCTTCAACGGCGTGATGCTCGGCATCCTGCTGTTCGTGGGCTTCGAGGCGGCCGCGTCACTCGGCGAGGAGAGCCACGACCCGGCCAAGTCGATCCCACGGGCGTTGATCGGCACCGTGGGCGCCTCGGCGCTGTTCTACGTGATCATGTCGTACGCGATCTCGATCGGCCTCGGGCAGACGGCGGTCGAGAAGGGCGCCTGGCTCGACCCGGCCGCGCTCGACAACCTCGCCACCCAATACATCGGCTCGTGGTTCGCGACGATCATCGACCTGGTCGTGATCCTCGACGCGACCGCGCTCGCGCTGGCGATCTGCGTCACGATCGGCCGTGGCTACTTCGCGCTCGGGCGTGACGGCCTGCTGCCCTCGTTCTTCGCAAAGACGTCGCGGCACAACACGCCATGGGTCGGGAACCTCGTGATCGCCATCGGCGGTGGTGGACTGATCCTGGTTGGGCTCTACAGCCACACGCTCGATCGGTTCGGCCTGCCGCGGGAGTTCGCGGCGTTCTTCGTGGCGGCCACGGCCGGCTCGTTCGCCGTCGAGCTGGTCTACCTGATCCTGGCCGTCGCAGCCATCGGCTTGCTGGTGCGGACGAACGCCGTGTGGTGGCAGTACCTCGTGGTGCTGGTCGCGGTCGCCACGCCGGTGCTCGGCTTCTGGGGTGCGCTCAACCCCGATCCCCACGACACGACGAACCTCAACTGGCTCGCGCTGTACTGGGCGCTCGGCGTGGTGGTGCTCTCCGTGATCTGGTTCGCGGCCGTCAAGCTGATGCGGCCACAGCAGGTCGCCAACGCCGCGTCCTATGCGGCACAGCACCACGGTGTCGCGCCGCTCGACGAGAACCTGGACTTCTCGCCGGCACCGGAGGACACGACGCCGATCTGACGTCTCTCGCGCCCCCCAACGGCGTCAATCGCCAGCGCCTCGCGATGTACTCCTACGAGAAGCGCTGACGCGCTGCTGGCTCGGACCCGACGAACCAGAGCGTCGGGCATCCGTCGGAAGTCAAGCAGTGGCTCGCGCGCTACGGCAGAGCGTCATTGCCCGCCCGGTGCTGACCATGAGTTGCGGGACCGACTGTTTCGAGTGCACGTCGAAAACGGCATCCTCGGCAGCTTCCGCTTCACCCCCACAGGGTGACATCTCCCCCGCCACGGTCCTCGTGTACCGGGTCATCCACGGCCCGGCCTGGACTCGGCCCTTCACGACGATCACGACCCCCGCCACTGGCGGCCGAGCATATCCACCCGGTAACCAAGGCCACGGCGAACGCCCGATCGTCGCCTCCGTGCCGCCTAGCCCGGCGGGGCGCCCTGTCCGATCGCATCGAGCAGTGCCCCGTCGACGCCCCGGAAGCTGGTCGTCACCTCGTCCGCGGCGGCGAAGCCGATCGACTCGTACAGCCTGCGCCCGGCCGGCGTGGCGACCAGCACCGCGAACTGCGTTTCGGACGACCAGGTGTCGGCGAGGGCGGCCGTCAGCAGTGCGCGACCCGCGCCTCGCCGCTGATGCCGGCGCGGCGTCATCATCGACCAGACACCGATGACGCCGCTGCCACACAGCAGCCACACCGCGCTGATCGGCTCGTCGCCGTCCCAGGCAAGCCAGAGCTCCATCACGTCTCGGGGCGTGCGGGCGAGTGTGCGCTCGAGCATGCCGCGGTCCACCTCGTGCGCCTCCGATGAGATCGCGATGCCGTGGCCGATCTCGTCCTCGGTCGCGCGGCGGATGCGGAACGGGCTGCCCGTCGCCGCCGGCGGCTGCCGGCAGACCATCAGCGGCTCATGCTGCTCCGCCGTCGAAAACCCCAGCTGCTCAAGCCGCGAGGTCGTGGCGGGGTCGGCGAGCTGGGAGCGGAAGATCACCGCAGGCAGGTCTCGGCCCCAGCACGTCCACGAGCTCGTCCACCGCTCCGACGCCCGCCCCCGGCGTCAGCGAGCACATGTTCAGCTCGGCGGACTGCTCGCCCGACACCATCGCGAACCACCCGTCGCCGCGCCGCGCTGATCCCGCCGGGCCGATCGTCAATCGGCCCAGGTCGAAGTAGGCATCCCACACCGACTGCAGGGGCGGCGATCCTCCCAATGAGGCGGGAGTGTTTCACGGACGCGGCGCCGAACCGGGACGCCTTGACGCCGCCCCCGGCGCATGCGAACGTGTGTTCGGTCGCCGTGACGTCGCAAGGACACGCCTACTCCCAGTTCCACCGCGCCCTCAGGACGCGGAATCCTTTCCTGGCGCTCGAGGCGGCCCGCGAGCTGAACCACATCACGCTCGAGGACGCCCTCGGGCTCTGTCTGCTCATGCGCAAGGACACACGCCGCTATCAGCACGCGACGGCCAGGTGGCTGGCCCGCTACCACGCCGACGTCCAGGGTGTGACGCTGACCGACATCCGCGAGATCGCCGACCTCCTGGCCGCCCTGCCCATCCACGGAGCCGAGGCCGGGGCGGAGCTCGTTGCCCATCTCGAGGCACGCGGCCTCCATCGCTGCGCGAGCCGCGTGCGTGAGCTCGCCATCGAGCCGGCGGCGTAGCTCGCCGGTGGCCTACACGCTCGCCTTGCGGCGAGCGTGTAGGCGCGAGCCGGCCTAGGCGGTGACCCTGAAGTACGCCCAGGCCGTCGTGTTGCCGGCGTTGGCGGTGTCGCGCCTGAACTTGGCCTCAAGGCGGAACCGCTGCCCGATGATCGCCCGGTTGGCATACCGCACGACGATCCGCGTCGTGCTGTGCGCGTTCAGCTTGACCGCCTGCCGTCCGACGACGACCCATCCCGATGCGGAGTGAAACGCGAGCCTGAGCCGGACATGTTCGCCGGCGTGGCCGGGAGCCACAGACACCGTGTACCGCGGGCAGTGGGTGCCCCGCGTGACGCAGCTCGAGCTGTAGTGGTAGAGGCGGTAGGCGCCGCTCGTCGCGTAGAACCGCGAGAGGCTGCCGGCGATCCTCACCCGCACCGCCACCGTGACCCTCGAGCTGGCGGCCGCGCTGAACACGTCGTCGCCTGCGTAGACGGCGTCGAACGTCGTGTTCCGACGAGGCCTGACGGTGACCGCGACGTTTCCGTCGGCGTCGACCGGCGCGGAGCGCACGAGCGTCCTTGCCCCGCCGGCGGGCCGCTTGTAGATCGACACGACGTCGTTCGTGCCGTGCTTCGCCAGGTGCGCCGTCAGCGTGACGGGTTGGCGGTAGCCGCTCTTCGCCGTCGAGGCCTTGAGGCCGAGCGCGGTCACGACGCCGTCCACGGTCAGGACGTCCGACGTCCCGGTCGAGCCGCCTCGCTGTGCGTCGCCGGCGAAGGTCGCGGTGTAGGTGTAATTGCCGCGCGCGGGCGGCGAGTCGACGAAGTTGAAGCCCCCCTGGTCGGAGGTCGTCGTCACGTCGCCGACCACGGTCTCCGTGTGGTCGGGATTCGTGCGCGTCACGTGGACGGTGAGCCCGTTCGCCGGGGAGCCGTCGGAGAGGCTCAGGAAGCCGAACAGGCTTGCCTGGTCGCCGACGCTGATCCTCGTCCCGCCCGAGAAGGAGAGCGAGATCGACGAGGTCACGGCGCCGGTGCCGCTCTGGGCATAGGCGGCGGTGGTGCCGGCCCCGGCGGCCGCCGTCAGGGCGACCACGACGGCGGCGAGGCCAATGCGATGTGCGGTGCGGGTCATGCCAGTCCTCCTTGGGAGAATGGCAACGACGGTAGGCAGGGCACGAGGGCGTCGCGTCGGGGATCTCCCTCGACCTGCGGTCGACGGCCATCGTCCGATCCGGGTGAGCACAGCCGGTATCGGCCGGAGTAGGGTGGCCGGTCATGAACTCGGACGCTGGGCCGGTCGACCAGGCGGGAGAGGAGCGCGCGCGCGGCAATCCGGGATCCGTCGAGCCGCGCTGGCCGGTCGCGTTGGCGATCGGGTGCTTCATCGCGATCACCATCACACTCCGCATCGCCGAGCCGAACAACATGTCGCTCGGGCCGCACTGGCTGATCCCGGGCATCGAGATCGCGATGCTCGGCATGCTGCTGGCCGCCGATCCGACCCGGATCATGGCGCGGAGGTGGTGGCTGCGCCGGATCTCGCTCGCGCTCGTCATCGTGCTGGCCGGAGCGGTGATGCTGTCGACCGGCGTCCTGATCCACGATCTGATCGAGGGCGGCAAGGTCACCAACTCGGCGACATCGCTGCTCTCGTCCGGTGCACTCGTCTGGCTGGGCAACAGCCTCATCTTCGGGCTGCTCTACTGGCTGCTCGACAGCGGGGGGCCGCTGGCGCGCTACCTGCACGAGCGTCCGTTCCCCGACTTCGCGTTCTCGCAGCAGCTGAGCCCGGAGCTGGCGCCGCCGGGCTGGCGGCCGATGTACGTCGACTACTTCATCCTCGGCATCACCACGAGCACGGCGTTCAGCCCCACCGACGTGATGCCCATGAGGGCGTGGTCGAAGCTGATGATGGCGGCGCAGTCGATGATCTCGTTGATCGTCGTCGGCCTCGTCATCGCCCGAGCGGTCAACGTGTTCAGCTGATGGCGGCGGAGGCGCGCCCGCATCCGCCCGCGGAGTGGCTGTCCACGCTGCTCCTGGCCCTGGCGGCGGTTGCCACCGCCTGGAGCACCTACCAGTCGGCGCAGTGGCGAGGCGAGCAGGCGGCCAACACCGCCAAGTCGACGGCGGCGCGGATCGACTCGTCGCGGGCGTCCACCCGCGCCGGCCAGCTCACGCAGGTCGACATCGCCACGTTCGTCCAGTGGATCGATGCGACCGTCGACGGGAAGCCCGCGCTGGCCCGGTTCTACCGCGAGCGGTTCCGGACAGAGTTTCAGCCGGCGGTCGCCGCCTGGGTCGCCACGCATCCGCGGACGAACCCGGACGCGCCCAAGACCCCGTTCGCGATGCCGCAGTACAAGGTCGCGCAGGCGGCCGAGAGCAAGCGGCTCGAGCTCCTGGCAGGTGCCTATGCGGACGGGGCATCGCAGGCCAACCACCGCGCCGACAACTACATGCTGGCTGTCGTCCTCTTTGCCACGGCGCTGTTCTTCGCCGGCATCTCGACCAAGCTGCTGGCGGCGCGGCAGCGAGACATTGTCCTCGTCCTCGGCTTCGTGATCTTCGTGGGTGCCGTGGTCTGGCTTGCGACGCTTCCGGTCCAACTGGCCACGTAGCGTGTTCTTCTCGTTGACCACCTGGGAGCTCGGGCTCCTCGTCTTCACCGTCATCGTCGGCGCGTCCGCAGCCGGCGTCGCTGGCCGGTCGCTACCTCCGCCGGCGCGAGGAGACCCACCGCGAGCCGATCGGCGTCCTCCAGGGGACCCTGCTCGGCATCGTGGGTCTGATTCTGGCGTTCGGGTTGTCGCTCGCCGTCGGCCGCTACCAGGACCGCCGCGCCGACGTCGTTGCCGACGCGAACACGATCGGCACGGCGTACCTCCGGGCGCAGACGCTCCCGGAGCCGCAGCGCAGTCGCTCGCTCGCCCTCCTGCGAAGCTACAACGACCTCGCGATCCAGATCACCTACGAGGTTCCGGGCAGCACGTCGATCGGTGTCACCTCCGACCGCCAGGGCCGGCTCCAGCGCAGCCTCTGGCGCCTCGCTGCCCAGACCCTCGACGCGCGTCCCAACGCGAGCGCGCCACGGCTGTACGTCGACAGCCTGAACGCGATGATCGACCAGCAAGACGTCCGGCTTTCAGGCCTCAACAATCGCGTGCCGGACGCGGTGCTCTGGCTCGAGCTGCTCGGCGCCGCGCTCGCGCTCGGCCTGACCGCTCTGTACCTGTCATTGCTCGGACGGGGCGCCGGCGTCCTCGCCGTCCTCGCCGCGGCGGTCCTCGTCAGCTCCCTCGTCCTCATCACCTTCGACCTCGACCGGCCGACGCGCGGCCTGATCTCGATTCCGGCCACACCACTGCTGGCCGAGAAGGCGACCATGAGCCTGCCGCCTGCGGCGCCGGCTGCCCCATGAGTTCTCCAGGGTTCGCGCGGGGCGAGCGCGGGCATATCGGTACCGATGGTGAGCGCTGACCGCACCGCCGCGGACGAGCATCCCCGCCTGCGCGCGCGTTCCTACTTCGGCATCGTGTATCGCGGAATCCGCTCGGCGTTCGCAGGCAACGTCACGAACCACGCCGCTGCGGTCGCGTACTACGCGTTCCTGGCGATCCCGTCGACGCTGCTCGTCGCCGTCGGCGCCTTCAGCATCTTCGCCGGCCCGGATGCGGTGTCCACGATCCTCGACCACCTCTCGACCGTCATGCCGCAGAGCGCCGTCGACCTGCTCGGAGAGAGCCTCACCCGCACCACCCAGATGCAGAGCGGCGGGGTCATCATGATCGCCGTCGGGGGCCTGCTCGCGCTGTGGACGCTCTCCGGAGCCGTGCAGACGGTCATGTGGGCGCTGAACGCCGCCTACGACCTGAAAGAGACGCGTGGGTTCCTGAAGAAGCGGCTGATCGCGCTCACCCTGATCCTCTGCGTGGTGACGAGCTTCGCGCTCGTGTTCGTGCTGCTGATCCTCGGCCCGGATGTGAGCCGATGGGTCGGGTCCGCGGTCGGCGAGACCACCGTGGTGCGGTGGGCGTGGTGGACGGCCGAGTGGCCGATCCTGCTCATCGGCCTGCTCGCGATGTTCGCGATCGTGCTCGCGCTCGGGCCGAACGAGGTGCCGCGGAAGTGGCGGCTCATCACGCCTGGAGCGGTCTTCGCCGTGGTCGTCTGGCTCGCTGCCTCCGGCCTGTTCGCGGTCTACACGAGCAACTTCTCGTCGTACAACAAGGCGTGGGGGAGCCTGGCCGCGGTGATCATCATGCTGACGTGGCTCTGGATCTCGGCTCTGGCCCTGCTGGTCGGCGGCGAGATCAACGCCGAGCTCCGCAGGCGCCGCGCACCGCCAGAAATGTGACCGCAGGCGGTTGACACCGGACGCCTTTGCCCGTACGTAATAAGTGGTTACTGATTGGAGAAGGGCATGGGCCGACCGATCTTGATAACCGGCATGGCGCGGTCCGGGGGCAGCTGGGTGTCTCGGATGGTCGCCGGCGGCGGCGACGTTGTGCACATCAACGAGCCGTTCAACCGTCGCCATCCGCCGGGCCTGACACCGGGCATCCTGCGCGTACCGCCGCCGCGCGCCTACCAGTACGTGGGCTCGCACAACGAGGCGGAGTACGTCGCCGGCTTCCGGGACATGCTGCGGCTGCGGTACAACCTCGTGGCCGAGCTGCGCACGAACCGCGGGATCTACGACCTCGCGAAGATGGCGAAGTACGCCGCCGCGTTCTCGCACGGACGCGTCCGCGGCATGCGCCCGTTGATCGACGACCCGTACATGGTGTTCGCCGCCGAGTGGATGGCCGAGCGTCTGGACTGCCAGGTCGTGATGCTCGTGCGGCATCCGGCGGGCATCGTCTCGAGCCTCGCCCGCATCGGCACCGGCTGGGCCGACAACCTGCCCGACATCGCCGGGCAGCCCGAGCTCGTCCGCGACTACCTCGCGCCGTACGCCGAGGAGCTGGAGCGAGCGGCCCGCGAGCCGCTCGACCCGATCGCGCACGGCGCGCTTCTGTGGCGCCTCATCCATGCGGGCATCGCCCAGCAGGTGGCGCGAAACCCAAGATTCGTCGTCGTCCGCTACGAGGACCTGGCGGCCGACCCGCTGAACGCGTTCCGTGCGCTCTACGACCGCCTCGACGGCGTCAGGTTCAACAGGAGCGCCGAGGCGACCGTGCGCAGCGGCTGCCTCGCCGGCCCGGCGCAGCGACCGGCGGCGTGGGGCAGGGTCGGGCTCGGCCGGACGGCGTTCCAGCCGATGCAGAGCCAGGCGAACGCGTGGGCCTGGCGCGACCGGCTCTCGGCTGCCCACATCTCCGAGGTGCTCGACCGCACCCGCGACGTCGCCGAGCGCTTCTACACGCCGGCGGAGCTCGACGGTGATCCCGCCGCCGGCTCCGACGTCGGACGCTGGCGATCTGCTTGACGGCGGCCGGTTTCGCCCGTACACCCGTGGTGTAGCTCGGGGGCGGATTTTCGGGGGTGGCGTTGTGAGCAGTGTCCTGCGTTGGGCGGCCGCGGTGTCGGTGGTCAGCGTCGTCGCGGTGAGCTTCGCGTCGGCGGCCGGCGCGACCCGGACGCATGCGGCGGCGGCGCACGTCTCCGATCCGATGATCGCGGCCGCAGGAGACATCGCCTGCGATCCGTCGAGCCACGATTTCCACGGCGGGAACGGCACGTCGTCCGCGTGCCGGGCGAAGGCGACCGGCGACCTCGTCCTCGCGAACACCGCGATCAAGGCCGTCCTGGCGCTCGGCGACACCCAGTACCAGTGCGGCGGGCTGAGCGCGTTCCAGCAGTCGTTCGATCCGGCGTGGGGCCGGTTCAAGTCGATCATCCACCCTGCGCTCGGCGACAACGAGTACGAGACCAGCGGGACGGACTGTGCGCCCGGGGCGGCCGGCTACTTCAAGTACTTCGGAGCAGCGGCCGGTGACTCCCGCGGCGACAGCGCGTTCACGCTCGGGACATGGCGCCTGATCGCGCTCAACGCCGAGTGCAGCCATGCCGGCGGCTGCGGTGCGACGAGCCCGCAGGCGGCGTTCCTGCGGACTGAGCTCACGAAGTCGAAGTGCACGATCGTGTACTGGCACCAGCCCTACTACAAGGGCACGTCCTCGCAGTCGTCGAGCTACCGCGCCTTCTGGGACATCATGTATGCCGGGAACGCCGACATCGTGCTGAACGGCCACCTGCACACCTACGCGCGATTCGCGCCGCAGGACGCAGGCGGCCACGTCGACAACGCTCGCGGCGTGCGGCAGTTCATCGTCGGCACCGGCGGCCGGAGCCTGTTCTCGCTCGACGGCACGCGGAACGTCGAGGCGACGGCGAAGACCTACGGTGTCCTCGAGATCCGGCTGCACGAGACGAGCTACAACTGGAAGTTCGTGGGTACCTCGGGCGCGATCCTCGACTCGGGCACCGCGACCTGTCACTGAGCCCGGAGCGTCACTCCCGGTACGGCGCGGACACGCTCTTCGGCACGCACATCGCCCACGCGTCGATCACCAGCCCGCGCATCTCCTCGGCGTCGATCGCCGCGAGCCGGACGACGACCCAGTTGTAGCGGAGGTCCGAGTCGCGCGGCATGAGGAACTTCTCGGGCTCCGTCCCGACGAGCCAGACTCGCTCGTCCTTCGGGAACCCGAATCCCATCAGCGTCTCGTCGCGCGAGAACGCGACGTAGACGATCCGGCCGACCCGGAACTTGACGCGGCCGCGCACGAACCCCTCGGTCGTGCGCGGCAGCGTCATCGCCAGCGCCCGCACCTGCTCGAGGGTCACCACTGCGGCAGCCCCTCGGGTCGGCGCGAGGCTAGGCCTCTGGCATCTGCGCCGACGGGTCGGTCTGCCAGATGCCGAACTCGTTGCCGTGTGGATCGGTGCAGGTTGCGAACCAGCCCATGCTCGGCACGGGCATCGGGTCGCTCGACTCGCCGCCGAGCTCGCGCACGCGCGCGGCGCCCGCGTTGATGTCGTCGACGTCGAAGTAGGCGCGCGTGCCCTTCTTGCCGGGCTCCATGTTGGTGATCGCCGCGCCGCCCTGGTCGCTGATGCGCGTCATGTGGTACTCGGACGGCCCCGGGTAGTTCTCGAACTGCCAGCCGAAGAGGGAGCCCCAGAACTCGCGGCTCCTCGACGTGTCGTCCGCCGGGATCTCGAAGTGCACTATCTGGCCGGGCATCGCCCCTCCTGGTCGGTCGGTGCCGGCGGATCCGTTCCGCCGCGTTCACGACTAGAGACGCTCGGCGCGGCTGAAAGTCATCGGTCGGGCGCGTCGAGTGGCGCGGACCGCCGGATGGCACCCTCGGCCCGGGGGCGCAGCTGCACCAGCTCCGAGTGGTCGCGGTCGATCTGGAGCGTCGTGTGCTCGATGTGGAATCGGGTGCGCACCAGGGCCTCGAGCTCGTGCAGGATGCGATCGTGGTCGGCGCCGGTCTCGGCGATGACGTGGGCCGAGAGCGCGGGGAAGCCGCTCGTGATCGTCCACACGTGGAGGTCGTGCACCTCCTTCACGCCGGCGTGGTCGGCCATCGCCTGACCGATCTCGCTGGGGTCGCAGTCGCCCGGCGCCACCTCCATGAGGATCCGAAGCGACTCGCGGATCAGCCCCCACGACGAGACGAGCACGACCAGCCCGATCAACCCACCGATCACCGGGTCGGCGGAGTTCCACCCCGTGGTCAGGACGATGAGGCCCGAGAGCGCCGCCCCCGCCGATCCGAGCACGTCGGTGGCGGCGTGGATCATCGCGCCGCGGAGATTCAGGTCGTCGCCGGTCGAGGCGCGGAGCATGACCAGGACCGGGATGCCGTTCGCGACGACGCCGATGAGCCCGACGACCAGGACGCCTCCGCCCGCGACGTCGGGTGGATCGCTGTAGCGCTGGTAGGCCTCGTAGAGGATGCCGAAGCTGATGACCACGAGGAGCAGGCCGTTCACGAGCGCGGCCAGGATCTCGGCGCGTCGCCAGCCGAACGTCAGCGCGCCACGGGCGGGGAGGCCGGCGGCCCACGCCGCCCCGAGCGCGAGGGCGATCGCGCCGCCGTCGGACACGTTGTGGACGGCATCGGCGATGAGGGCGAGGCTGTTGAACCAGATCCCGGTGACGATCTGGACCAGGCCGTAGGCGACCGTCAGTCCGAGCGCGATCGAGAGCGCACGTGCCGTGCCCGACCGGTCGCCCGGATGAGAGTGGGGGTGGGCATGGGAGTGCGAGTGCACGACTCGAAAGTATCACCGAGGCTTCGGCGGCAGCCGGTGCGTGCCCATATGATCGCGCGGTGACGCCGGTCCTCTATGGGTTGGGACGTGCCTGTGCCCGCTTCCGCTGGCCGGTGATCGCCGCCTGGATCGTGATCGCCGTGGCGGTCCATGTGGTCGCTGCCAGCGCCGGCCAGGACTGGAACGACAACCTGACGCTCCCAGGGACCGGCTCGACCCGCGCGACGGATCTGCTCCAGGCGAAGCTGCCGCAGCAGGCCTACGGGAGCATCCCGCTCGCGCTCAAGGATCCGAATGGCACGCTCGGCGACGCCAACAGCAAGGACGCGATCGACGAGACGGTCAAGAACCTGAAGGCGACGCCGCACGTGATCCGGGTCGTGAGCCCGCTCGACCCCAACGCATCTGCGCTCCTCAGCAAGGACCGCACGATCGGCTACATCTCGGTCAGCCTCAACATCGGATCCGCTGCGACCAGCGTCGAAGAGGCCCAGGCGATCCTCGACGCCGCCGATCCGGCGAAGGCGGCGGGCCTCGACGTGTCCGTCGGGGGCTATGTCGGCCAGAAGCTCTCGAAGCCAGCGACGGAGTCGAGCGAGGCGATCGGGCTTGCGGCCGCTGTGATCATCCTGATCTTCGCGTTCGGCACCGTGACCGCAATGCTGCTCCCGATCATCACCGCGGTGATCGGGCTCGTGATCACGCTGGCGCTCGTCACGTTCGTCGGCCATGCGACCGACGTGCCGAACATCTCGCCGACGCTCGCCACCATGATCGGCCTTGGCGTCGGCATCGATTACGCGCTCTTCATCGTGACGAAGCACAAGCTTCAGCTCGCGGGCGGCATCGAGATGCACGAGTCGATCCCCCGGGCGTGCGCCACAGCGGGCGGGGCCGTCGTCTTCGCCGGGATCACCGTCGCGATCGCGCTCTGCTCGCTCTTCGTCGCGGGGATCCCGCTGGTGACGACGCTCGGCTACACGGCCGCGATCGCCGTCGTCGTGAGCGTGCTCGCGGCGACCACGCTCCTGCCGGCGCTCCTCGCCGTGATGGGCGAGCGGATCCACTCGCTTGCCGTGCACGTGGGCGGCTCGCATCCCGACGACAAGAAGCCACATGGCTGGGCGCGGATGGCGCGCGCGGTCGGGCGGCGGCCGTGGCCGGCACTGATCGTCAGCACGGCCATCCTGCTGGTGCTGGCGCTCCCGGTCCTCCAGCTTCGCCTGGGCCAGTCCGACACGAGCGCGATGCCGACCTCGACGACGATCCGGCAGTCGTACGACACGATCACCGAGGGGTTCGGGGCGGGGACGAACGGGCCGCTCCTGATCGGGGTCAGCCTGAAGACTCCTGCGCAGCCGGACTCCAAGAAGCTCCAGCAGGTCGAGCAGCAGCAGCAGCAGCTGAAGCAGAAGCAGCAGCAAATCGCCGCCCAGGCCGAGGCGAAGGGGGCGACCCCGGCGGACGCGCAGGCGAAGGCCCAGCAGCAGACGCAGTCGCAGGCGGCCCAGCTCCAGGCCGAGCATGACCAGGCGGCCTCGCCGGCCAGCGACCCGCGCCTCACGAGCCTCCAGAGCGCGATCCAGAAGACGCCCGGCGTGAAATCGGTCGCCCCGATCACGGTCGACAAGCACGGGACCGCGGCGGTGTTCACCGCCATCGCGACGACCTCACCGGCTTCGAGCAAGACCGAGGATCTGGTGAACACGCTGCGCGACTCTGTGATCCCGAAGGCCGTCGCCGGCACGGGGTTGACCGCCTACGTCGGCGGCCAGACCGCCGGCTACATCGATCTGGCCGAGAAGATCGCCGACAAGTTGCCGCTGATGATCGCCGTCGTCGTGCTCCTCAGCATCTTCGTCCTTCTCCTCGCGTTCCGGTCGGTCGTCATCCCGATCAAGGCCGCCGTGATGAACCTGCTCTCGGTCGCGGCCGCGTACGGCGTGCTGACAGCCGTCTTCCAGGAGGGCTGGGGGGCAGGCGTGGTCGGCCTTCCGCACGCCATCCCGATCGTGAGCTTCGCGCCCCTTCTCATGTTCGCGATCCTGTTCGGGCTCTCGATGGACTACGAGGTGTTCCTCGTGAGTCAGATGCAGGAGCACTATCTCGAGTCGGGCGATGCCAAGGAGGCGGTGGTCGACGGCCTTGCGGCGACCGGCCGGGTGATCACGTCGGCAGCGCTCGTCATGGTGTGTGTGTTCACGAGCTTCGTCCTGAACGGCGACCCGACCGTGAAGGAGTTCGGCGTCGGGTTGGCGTTCGCGATCGCCGTCGACGCCACCATCGTGCGCTGCCTGCTCGTGCCGGCCGTGATGGAGCTCCTCGGCGAGCGGGCCTGGTACCTGCCGCATTGGCTCGACCGCATCCTGCCCCGGATCAGCATCGAGGGACAGGGGTTCTTCGACGATGAGCCGCCGGCTGTCGCGCCGGAGCCCGAGACCCCGCCCGCACCGATCCCCGTCCCCGTGCGAACCGAGACCGTCCCCGTCACACCCGACCAAGGAGTCCCGATGAGCGTGTTCATCACGTTGCGCATCAAGGCCGACCCGAGCCGGCTGCAGGAGGCCATGGCGTCGAACGAAGCCCGCTGGCAGGCGATCAACAGCCGCGCCAAGGAGCTCGGCGCCATCCATCATCGATTCATGGCCAGCGCCGACGGGACCGAGATCATCGTCCTTGACGAGTGGGAGTCCGCCGAGGCGTTCCAGAAGTTCTTCGAGGCGAGCGACGACATCCGCGCGATGATGGGCGAGATCGGCGTCACGTCGGAGCCCGAGGTCACGTTCTGGCACGCGCTCGACACGCCCGACGCCTTCTAGGTTGAGCGCCTCTACCCGGTAGCGGCGAGCTCGGCGACAGCCTCGCCGAACACCTCGGTATGGCGGTCGACGTCGGCGGCCGTCGTCGCCGGCGACATCAGTGCCATGTTGTGGAACGGCGTCATCAGAACGCCGCGGTTCAGCGCGTAGAGGTGCATGAACCGGTCGAGGTCGTGGTCCATCGAGGCGGCCGCCTCGCCGCCGGTGCGCGGCCGCGCGGCCTGGAAGCCGTACTCGGCCCGGCAGCCGAGCCGGGTGATGTACCAGTCGAGGCCGTGGCGGCCGATGGCCTCCTCGACGCCGTCGGTGAACCGCTCGGCCAGCGGGATCATCCGCTCGAACGCCTCGTCCGTGAGGACGTGCTCGAGCGTCGCCCGCATCGCCCGCAGCGAGAGGGCGTTCCCGGCCAGCGTCCCGCCGATGCCGCCGACGTCGACCGGACCGGGCGGGAGCGCGGCGGCGACGCGGCGCGCCGTGTCCTCGGACATGCCGTACGCGGCCGCGGGGACGCCGCTCGCGAGCGGCTTTCCGACCGTCAGGAAGTCGGGCTCGAGATCGTGTGCGCGGGTGTAGCCGCCGGGCCCGGAGCACAGGGTGTGCGTCTCGTCGATCACGAGGAACGTTCCGTGCCGGCGGGTGAGCTCCCGGACGGCATCGTGGTAGCCCGGCTCCGGGAGGACGATCCCGATGTTCGTGAGGGCAGGCTCGAAGAGGCAGCACGCGACATCGCCTTCGGCCAGCTCGCGCTCGAGGCCGTCGAGGTCGTTGATCTCGACGACCCGCGTCGTCAGGCTCGGGTCGACGGGCGCCCCGATGTTGTTCGGCCGCGATGCGATGCCGCCGTCGGCGATCACCGCGAAGGTCTCGTCGACCGACCCGTGGTAGCACCAGTTGTGCACGAGCACCTTCGGCCGGCCGGTCGCCGCGCGCGCGAGCCGGATCGTGAACCGATTGGCGTCGGTCGCGGTGAGCGCGAACTGCCAGCTCGGGAGCCCGAAGCGCCGCGTCATCTCCTCACCGACCCAGATCGAGTCCTCGGTCGGGAGCATCAGCGTCGTTCCGCGGCGCATCTGCTCGGCCACCGCCACGGCCGCCGCCTCTGGCGCATGGCCCGTCATCGCGCCCGTGTCACCGAGGCAGAGATCGACGTACTCGTTCCCGTCGACGTCGCTGAACCGTGCCCCGGAAGCCTCCTCGACGAAGACCGGGAACGGGCCGGCCCACTCGGTCATCCAGTGCATCGGCACTCCGGCGAAAAGCGACCGCCGCGCACGGCCGAACAGCTCCAGTGAACGGGGGTGGCTCTCCTCGAAGCTCCGCTCCTCGCGGGCATAGAGCTCGGTAAGGCGGGTTCGGTCGACGGTCGGGACGGGCATCGGCAGCTCCGGAGGACGGGGTGGCGCGAGACGGATCCGGTGTATCCTGCCTGATCGGCGCCGGCTCCGGCGCCTTGGATCCGAGGAGCCTCCCCCAGTGGCAAAGTCCGGTGTCCGTGTGCTGGTTACGCTTGCGTGCCAGGACTGTAAACGGCGCAACTATCAGTCGCAGAAGTCCAAGCGAAACTCGCCCGACCGGATCGAGTTCTCGAAGTACTGCCGTTTTTGCGGCCATCACACGGCCCACAAGGAGACGCGCTAGCCGATGGCTCGCACCTCGCGTCGTAACCGGCAGCAGGCCGGGCGCCGGACCGTCACCGCGCCGATCGCCGGCAAGCCCAAGAGCCAGTCCGGCGGCGACATCGAGCGCCAGGGCGGGTTGCGCGGCGGTGTGCGCGGGATCTTTGCATTCGGCGGCGAGGTGCGCGGGGAGCTCGCCAAGGTCGATTTCCCGAACCGCCAGCAGACCTGGCAGGCCACGATGGTCGTCGTGGCGGCATGCCTGATCGTCGGCATGTACCTCTACGGGCTCGACCAGGTGTTCGCCCGCTTCGCCACCAAGCTCGTCGATCTGCAAAGGTAGTCGCATGTTTCGCTGGTACGTCATCAACACATACTCGGGCCACGAGAACAAGGTCAAGACCAACCTCGAGCATCGCGTCAAGTCGATGTCGAAGGAGGAGCAGGTCCGCCGGGTCGTGGTTCCGACCGAGTCCGTCGTCGAGACGAAGGACGGCCAGAAGGTGCAGACCGAGCGCCGGCTCTGGCCCGGCTACGTCCTCGTCCACATGGATCTGAACGACGACGTGTGGGGCCTCGTCAAGAACACGCCTGGAGTGACCGGCTTCGTCGGCGCGTCGGGGAAGCCCGTGCCGCTGTCGCAGCCCGAGGTCGACCGGATGCTGCACACCTCCGTCGACCGCGCCCAGCAGCAGCAGAAGGCGCGCGCCGAGTTCACGCTCGGCGACAACGTCAAGATCACGTCCGGCTACCTGGCCGACTTCGACGGCGAGATCGCCGAGATCAACGAGGATCAGGGCAAGCTCAAGGTGCTCGTGTCGATCTTCGAGCGCCAGGTCCCGGTCGAGCTCGAGTTCGACAAGGTGAAGAAGCTCTAGGGAGCCCGGGCCAGCCAGCGCCGGTCCGCGTGCCAGCGGCGCATGGTGCGGGTGCTGGGTGGGTGTGCTGGGCCGGTCTCGTGCAGGCCGCGGAGCGCCGCGATGACGGCCTGGGCGGGGTTGCCGGCCGCGAAGGCGGCCTCGGCTGTCTGCCGGAGCTCGGGCCAGGAGTATGAGCCCGGCCGCGGGCGGGCCTCCGCGCCCGAACAAGCGGCGAGGTGACGGCGAAGCGCGTTCGAGCGGGCGGCGGTCAGGCAGCCGTGCGCGTGCCACAGCCGCTGGAGCGTCAAGACGAAGTCGCGGCCGTTTCGCTGCGTCTGGAACTCGTGTGAGGCGTGTCCCTGGCAGAGGTGCACCGTGACGCCGTACCCAAGTTCGACGAGTCGCGTCCTCCCGCGCGTCCGCTCGGCGCAGATCGCGCACACGGCCTGCTTGGTCGGCACCTTCCGAGCCTTGTAGAGCGTTGGCAGGTAGCTGCTGGCCACGATGGGTGAGTGTGGCGAGCCGGATGTTGCGGGTGGGTGACGAGGCGTATCGACTCTATGGAGAAAGCCAATTGGCACTCACCAAGCGGCCAAATGACCATCCCAAGGGGCCGAGCCTTTCGGTGCCCAAGGTGTCTCGACTCGGCGACGGAAGTCAATTGACACTCACCAAGCGGCCAAGTGGCCACCCCGTCCACCACGAACCGCCAGCGGCCAGCCAGCTCTCCGACGGAGCGCTGGCCGCCGCGGCCCGAAAGGCCTGCACCAAGCCTCCGTCCTCCTCGTCATGGTCTCGCGCTGCGCGCTGGCCGCGGTCGGGGCGGTCGCGACGGGCTGCCTGGGGGGCGAGTCGCACCACGCGACGCTCCCAGCGAACGACGCCCTCGCAGAGGCGCGGGCCGACCGGGTTCGTGAAGCCCGGCGTGACGCACATCCCGTCTCGTGGCAATGCGGTGGGACGACGCTCGTGACCGCAGCGCAATCGGCCGGCGAGGTCAAGCCCGGCTACGTGATCGGATTCAACGACAAGCGCGTCCCCGCCGGGCCCGAGAACACCGCTCGCCGAGGCGATGTGCTTGGGCCGGGATCTACCGCGACATGCACATCCGAGACGCACATGCATCCGGCGGGATCGCCCGGGTCGGCAACGCCGAGGACGCGGGCCAGTACGAGACGTTCATCGCCAACGGCCGCGTCTTCGCCGTCGGCCAGGCCTATAACGAGCGCCACGTCGAAGATCGTCCGCGAGGACCTCGAGCGGCTCGCCGCCGAGATCGCCGGGTAGCAGCCCCGCCACCCGCCGCTATCATCCGCTCCGCTCACGACCGTGGGAGCGCCGCCACCGAGCGGCGCGCTACTACCACTCAGGAGGTGCGATGGCCAAGAAGGTCATCAAGATCATCAAGCTCCAGATCCCTGCCGGGCAGGCGAACCCGGCACCGCCGGTCGGCCCTGCGCTCGGCCAGCACGGCGTCAACATCATGGAGTTCTGCAAGGCGTTCAACGCCCAGACGCAGGGCCCGAACGCCGGCCGGATCACGCCGGTCGAGATCAGCGTGTACGAGGACCGCTCGTTCACGTTCATCACCAAGACGCCGCCCGCCGCCGTCCTGATCAAGGAGGCGCTGAACCTCGACAAGGGCTCCGGCGAGCCGAACCGCGCCAAGGTCGGCACGCTCTCTCGCGCGCAGCTGCGCCAGATCGCCGAGACCAAGATGCCCGACCTGAACGCCAACGACGTCGACGCCGCGATGCACATCGTCGCGGGCACCGCCCGCTCGATGGGCGTGGAGGTGGGCGCCTGATGGCCGGCAAGGCATACAGCAACGCCCGCGGCCAGGTCGACCGCGAGCGCCTCTACGCGCCGCTCGAGGCGGTTCGCACCATCAAGTCGCTCTCGACCGCGAAGTTCGACGAGACGGTCGAGATCCACATGCGCCTCGGCGTGAACGTCCGCCACGCCGACCAGCAGCTCCGTGGAACGCTCTTCCTGCCGCACGGCACCGGCCGCTCGGTGACCGTCGCCGTCTTCGCCCAGGGCGAGAAGGCCAAGGAGGCGGAGGACGCAGGCGCCGACCACGTCGGCGGCGACGACCTCGCCGCCAAGGTGCAGGAGGGCTTCACCGATTTCGACGTCGCGATCGCGACCCCGGACATGATGGGCACGGTCGGCCGCCTCGGCCGCATCCTGGGCCCGCAGGGGAAGATGCCGAGCCCCAAGGCCGGCACGATCACGTTTGACATCGGGAAGGCCGTGTCCGACATCAAGGCGGGCAAGATCGAGTACCGCACCGACCGCACGGGGATCGTCCACGTCGCGATCGGCAAGAAGTCGTTCGACGAGAAGGCGCTCGTCGAGAACTACGGCGCCGTGCTCGACGAGATCCTGCGGGTCAAGCCGGCCGCCGCCAAGGGCCGCTACATCCGCTCGATCACGATCGCCTCGACGATGAGCCCGGGCATCAAGCTCGATTCGTCGCGCACGCGCGACCTTCTGGAGGAGACGGCGGCGGCAGCCGACTAGACTTCGCCCGCACACGCGTCCGCGCCACAGACCGTCGGGGCCCTCCGGGCTCAAACCGAAAACCCGACCGAGGCCGGTACCAGCGCTCGCCTCCATGGCCTGCCCTGCGTCCGCCTCCAAGGTGGACGCCGGAGAGGAAGACCGGGAGGTGAGAGATGCACGTTGATGAGAAGCGCAAGGTGGTCGAGGAGCTGGCCGAGCGCATCCGCGCCGCCGACTCGATGATCGTCGCCGACTATCGCGGCCTCACGGTCACGCAGATCGCAGACGTCCGCGGCGCGCTCCGCGAGGTCGGCGCCTCGTTCCACGTCGCCAAGAACACGCTCGCACGACGGGCGGCCGAGGAGGCCGAACAGCCGCTCCTGGTGGACATGCTCCAGGGGCCGACCGCCATCGCGTTCGTGACCGAGGACCCTGCGGCGGCCGCCAAGAAGCTCTCGGAGATGGCCCGCCAGACGCGGATCCTGACCGTCCGCGGGGCGGTGATGGAGGGCAACGCGCTCTCCGCCGACGAGGTACGCCAGCTCGGCGAGCTCCCCTCCAAGGAGGTGCTCCGCGCGCAGGTGGTCGGCGCGGTCGCCTCGCCGATTCAGGGCGCCTACAACGTCCTGGCCGCGCCGCTTCGGGAGTTCCTCGTCGTTCTCGACCAGTACATCGCACAGCGCCAGGCCGCGGAAGCGGCCTAGAGAGAGGAGTAGGAGATGCCAGTCACGCCAGAGCAGTTGGAGGAGATGTCGGTCCTCGAGCTCGTCGAGCTCAAGAAGTCGCTCGAGGAGCGGTGGGGCGTCTCCGCCGCCGCCGCAGCGCCGGTCATGATGGCCGGAGCCGGGGCCGCCGGAGGCGGCGACGGCGCCGGGGCCGAGGAGGAGAAGACCACCTTCGACGTCGTCCTCACCAGTGCCGGCCAGAGCAAGATCCCGGTCATCAAGGTCATCCGTGAGCTCACCGGGCTTGGCCTCAAGGAGGCCAAGGCGGTCGCCGACGAGGTGCCCAAGGCCGTCAAGGAAGGCGTCGCCCGCGACGAGGCCGACCAGATGAAGGCGAAGCTCGAGGAGGCCGGCGCCACCGTCGAGGTGAAGTAGCGGTCTGCTCGCGGGGCCGGGTGTCCGGCCCCGCGATCCCGCGCACCGGTAGAATGTGCCTGTGGAAAAGGCGTCCTGCGTACTCCCATACATCGGCCTGCGTGAAAAGGCCGACGACGCCGCCACGCAGGTGACGCAGGTGCTGTTCGCCGATCCGGTCGACGTTTCCCAGCGCACCAACGGCTGGGCCCAGGTGACGCTGGCCGACGGCTACGAGGGCTGGATGCCCGCGGAGGGCCTCGGCGAGCCGCTTCCCAAGGACCGCGCGCACGTCGTCGTCGTCCCGCAGGCCGCCGACAGGTACCTCGGCACCTGGCTCCCGGCGCCGGGGCTTCGTACCGAGCCGCTGGCCGCCGCCAGGCGCAAGGCGTCGGGCGAGGCGATCTCCGAGGCGGCGCTGATGTTTCTCGGCGCTCCCTACGAGTGGGGCGGGCTCACGGTCGAGGGTCTCGACTGCTCGGGCCTCGTCCAGGCCGTCCACCGCCGGTTCGGGATGCTCCTGCCGCGCAACGCCGACCAGCAGGAGACGGCCGGCCGCGAGGTGTCGCTCCGCTCGGCCGAGCCGGGCGACCTCGTCTGCTACGGCGACCACATCGCCATCTGGACCGGCGAGGGCCAGATCGTGCACGCCAGCCAGGAGCAGGGGCAGGTCGTCCACGAGCCGCATCCGAAGGATCTGAAGGCGCGCGTCCGCACCGTTCGGCGCGTCTACGAGCCCGAAGACTGATCGCCTACGCCGCCATCGACCTGGGGAGCGGCCACCGGGTCGAGCGGAACGCCGATGCGACCATGCCCGCCGCGAGCACCGTCAAGGTGCTGATCTCGGCGGCGCTCTGGTGCGCGGTCGAGCAGAACGAGCTCGACGCGGGCCGCCGGCTCCTGGCCGGAGAGGCGCCGGCACCCGGGCGGCGGAGGCCTCCTCGAGAGCCTCGACCGCGCGACGGCGCTCACGCTCGCCGACCTCGACATCCTGATGCTCGCCGTCTCGGACAACGCCGCCACCAACGCGCTGATCGAGATCGTCGGCATGACGCGGGTGAACGACCTGGCCGCGCGCCTCGGCCTGACCCGCACGGTGCTGCGGCGCAAGATGATGGACGTGGAGGCGGCCGAGCGCGGCGACGACAACACGACGTCGGCGGGCGACATGGCCGCCCTGATGGCCGAGCTCGGACGTGCCGAGCAGATCCCGGTGCGGGCGTGCCGGCGGGTCCTGCACGGCCTGGGGCAGTCGCATCACACCGACGTGATCGCCCGCCACCTGTGGGCGCCCGGGCGGGTTGTCGCGTGCAAACAGGGTCTGCTCGACACGGTGCTGCACGACGTCGCGCTCGTCGAGGACGGGCGCTCGCGAGTGGCGCTGGCGGTGCTGTCGTCGCCACCGGGCGCGGCCGAGGGGCTCGCCAGGCTGGCCTCGCGGATCCACGCCGCCGTCACCGCTCCCTAACCATCGAGCACGGCCCGGCGTCATACTCTCGGTCGTCTGGTCCGAGAACTCTCCCGAGGAGGGGGCATGCGAGAACTGATGAGAAGGGTGTTCAAGCTCTCGATCCCGATCGCGGTGATCGCGGTCGCAGCCGGGTGCGGTGGTAGCGGCTCGAGCTCGTCGTCGTCGTCGGGCGGGGGCAGCACGCCGGCCGCGGGGACACCGCAGAAGGGCGGCACCCTCACCATCCTCGCGAGCTCGGCGTTTGGCGTCGCCGACCCGGCCCAGAACTACACGCTTCAGGAGTGGGCGTTCCTGATCGACACCCACGACGGGCTCGTGCAGTTCAAGCGCGTCGGCGGCACGGCAGGGCACGCAGCTCGTCCCGGATCTCGCGACCGAGATCCCCCAGCCGACAGACGGCGGCAAGACGTACACCTTCCACATCCGCAAGGGCATCAAGTTCTCCGACGGCACGACCTGAAGCCCAGCGACTTCGTGACGACGTTCGAGCGCCAGTTCACCGTGCCGGGGCCGACGTCCTTCTACTCCGGCATCGTCGGTGCGGACAAGTGCACGCCGAAGAACTGCGATCTGTCGCAGGGTGTCGTCGCCGACGACAGCGCCTACACGCTCACCATCCACCTCACCGCTGCGGATCCCGAGTTCCTCTTCAAGCTGGCGCTGCCGTTCGCATACGTGGTGCCGGGGAACACGTCCCCGAAGCTGACCGGCAACAACGTGCCGCCGGGCACCGGGCCGTACATGTGGCAGTCGTATGACCCGAACAAGGAAGCGGTGCTCGTCCGCAACCCGTACTTCAAGGTCTGGAACCCTGACGCGCAGCCCGAGGGGTACCCGGACAAGATCGTCGAGAAGTACGGCCTCCAGGTCTCCGACGAGGTGACCGCGGTCGAGAACGACCAGGCCGATCTCGGTGTTCGCCGGCGACACGATTCCCTCCGACCGCCTGAACGAGCTGGGAACGCAGTACGCCGACCAGACGCACGTGAACGCGCTGACGGCCGACTGGTACATGGCGCTCAACACCCAGACGCCGCCGTTCAACAACCTGAAGGCCCGGCAGGCGATCAACTTCGCGTTCGATCGCGGCGCGGCCGTGAAGCTCGCAGGCGGATCGTCGCTTGCGGTGCCGACGTGTCAGGTCCTGCCGCCGAACTTCCCCGGCTACGTCCAGTACTGCCCGTACACCGCCAATGCGACGGCGGACGGGGCGGGCGCGTGGACGGCTCCCGACTACGACAAGGCGAAGCAGCTCGTCCAGGAGTCCGGGACGGCCGGGACGAAGGTCGTCGTGAACACCGACGGGCCGGACAAGCCGTTCGGCGAGCAGATGGTGTCCGACCTGAACAAGATCGGCTACAAGGCCAGCCTCGTCGTGCTGGCCGGCTCCATCCAGTACCCGTTCGTTCAGAACTCCAAGAACAGCGACAAGTGGCAGGTGGCGTGGTCGGCCTGGTACCAGGACTACCCGGCCCCGTCCGACTTCCTGAACGTGCTGCTCGGGTGCGGATCGATCCATCCCAACAGCGACGCCAGCCCGAACATCGCAGCGTTCTGCGACAAGGGCATCCAGGCCAAGATGGACAAGGCCCTGCAGACCGGCGTCACCGACCCCGAGGCAGCGAACCAGCTCTGGGCCGAGGTCGACCATGAGGTGACCGACCAGGCGCCGTGGGTCGACATGTACAACCCGAAGCAGATCGACTTCCTGTCGAGCCGAGTTCAGGGGTACCAGTGGAGCCCGCAGTGGTACATCCTGTACGACCAGCTCTGGCTCAAGCAGTAGGAGCGCACGAGGCGGGGCCGTCCCACCAGGGGCGGCCCCGCCCCGATGGTAAGGTGACCGCAGATGGCTGAAGTCGCGCTCGAGCCACAGGCCGGCGTCCCCGATCACGGCCCGGATCCGATCGCCGGGCGGAGCCCGTGGGCGCTCGCCTTCCGCCGCCTTCGCCGCAACCGCATCGCGTTCGCGGCGCTCGTGCTCTTCATCCTGATCGTGCTCTCGAGCTTCGCTGCTCCGATCTACGCGAACCACATCGCCCACACGAACCCGTTCGAGAACAACGTGAACGGCACCACGATCGTGGACGGCAAGGAGGTGCCGCTCATGGAGCAGGGCGGCGGCGTCCTGAAGCTGGGCGAGACGCCGATCGGCCCCACCTGGGACATCCACCACTACTTCCTGGGCGCCGATGCCCAGGGCCGCGACGTCATGGCGCGTCTCCTCTACGGCGGCCGGAGCTCGCTCGCGATCGGGATCGGCTCGGCACTGATCGCGTGCCTGATCGCGACCGTCCTCGCGCTGATCGCCGGCTTCTACTCGGGGCTCACCGACTCGCTCCTGTCACGGGTGATGGACATCGTCTGGGCGTTTCCGGTGATCCTGTTCGCCATCTGCGTTGGAACCGTGCTCCTGACCGCGCCCAACGGCCTCGAGCTGGGACCGATTCACATCGTCGCGACGAGCCTCTGGCTGCCGACGCTCATCATCGGCTTCATCTACGTCCCGTACGTGTACCGGCCCGTCCGCGGCTCGGTGCTCTCGGTGGTCGAGAAGGAGTTCGTCGAGGCCGCCGTCGCCACCGGCGCGTCGAACCGGCGGCTGATCTTCTCGGAGATCCTCCCGAACGTGATCACCGTCGTCATCGTGCTGATGCCGCTCATGATCGCGACGACGATCCTCACCGAGGCGGCGCTCTCGTTCCTCGGGGTGGGCGTCCAGCCGCCGGGCGCGAGCTGGGGCACGATCATCAGCGACGGCCAGAACCTGCTCTACACCCGGCCGTGGGTGGCGATCGCCCCGGGGATCATGATCGTCCTCACCGTCCTCGCGCTGAACGTGCTCGGCGACGGGATCCGTGATGCCCTCGATCCCCGCGCGAAGCTGCGCATCGGGGGCTGATGGTCCCCTTCATCATCCGCCGCCTGCTCTGGGCTGCCCTGGTGATGTTCGTCATCACGGTGCTCGTCTTCCTCATCTTCTTCGAGACCCCGGGCGTCGACCCGGCCCGCCAGATCGCGGGCCGAAACCCGTCACCGCAGGCCCTCACCGAGATCAGGCACCAGTTCGGCCTCGACAGGCCCGTTCCGGTCCGGTACGTCATCATGATGAAGAAGCTCTTCGTCACGCGCGACCTCGTGTCGTACTCGAACCAGGGCCAGTCGGTTGTCCCCGAGATCGTCGCGGCGGCTCCGGCCACACTGTCGCTCGTCTTCGGGGCGGCCATCATCTGGGTGGTGGTGGCGATCATCATGGGCGTGGCCGCGGCGGTGCTGAAGGGCAGCATCTTCGACCCGTTGCTCATGATCCTGGCGCTCATCGGGATCTCGATGCCGGTGTTCTGGCTCGGCGAGGTCATGAACCTTCTGAGCCAGCACGAGTTCCACGACTCGCCCGTCTTCAGCTGGGTGCCCGGCCTGGGCTACACGCCGTTCACGCAGGATCCGCTCCTGTGGTTCCAGGGCCTGGTCATCCCCTGGATCACGCTGTCGGTGCTGTACATCGGCCTCTATGCCCGGGTGCTCCGCGCGAGCGTGCTCGAGGTACAGAACGAGGACTACGTGCGCACCGCGAGGGCCAAGGGCATCTCCGAGCGCCGGGTGCTCGTGCGCCACACCCTGCGGACGTCGATGATCACGTTCATCAGCCTGTTCGGCCTGGACTTCGGCGCCCTGGTGGCGGGTGGCGTGCTTCTCACCGAGGTCGTGTTCGGTATCCATGGAGTCGGCTTCCTGGCCTACCAGTCGCTCACCAACCTCGACCTGCCCGTGATCATGGCCACGGTCGTCTACGGCGCGTTCTTCATCGTGCTCGCAAACACGCTGGTCGACATCGCCTACGCCTGGCTCGACCCGAGGATCCGGCTCGCCTGATGTCAGAGCCGCTGCTCGAGGTCAAGGATCTCAAGGTCTCGTTCCGGACCGAGGACGGCATCGTCCGCGCGGTCGACGGCGTCAGCTTCTCGATCGCGAAGGGCGAGGTGGTGGGCATCGTCGGGGAGTCGGGCTCCGGCAAGAGCGTCACGATGATGTCGGTCATGCGGCTCATCATCGACCCGAACGCGGTGTTCGAGGGCCAGGTCATCTACAAGGGCCGCGACCTGATGAAGCTCGGCCAGGACGCGATGCGGGAGGTCCGCGGCGCAGAGATCGCGATGATCTTCCAGGACCCGATGACCTCGCTCAACCCTGTCTACCGGGTCGGTTGGCAGATCGCCGAGCAGATCCGCGAGCACGAGGGCAGCACCAAGGCGCAGGCCAACAACCGGGCGATCGAGCTCCTCGGCGCCGTCGGGATCCCCAACCCGAAGCAGCGGGTCAACGACTACCCGCATCAGTTCTCGGGCGGCATGCGCCAGCGGGTGATGATCGCGATGGCGCTCTCGTGCAACCCCGACCTCCTGATCGCCGACGAGCCGACGACTGCGCTCGACGTCACGATCCAGGCCCAGATCCTCGAGCTGATCGGGCGGCTCAAGGCCGACTTCGGCTCCGCGGTCGTTCTCATCACCCATGACATGGGGGTCGTCGCCGACGTCGCCGACCGCGTCATGGTCATGTACGCGGGCAGGGCCGTCGAGCGCGGATCGAAGCACGACCTCTTCTACGACCCCCAGCACCCGTACACATGGGGGCTGCTCGGCTCGATCCCGCGCCTCGACCGGCCGAAGCCCGAGCGGCTGACGGCGATCCAGGGCACGCCGCCCTCGCTGATCAACCTGCCCGAGGGGTGCAGCTTCGGGCCGCGCTGCCCGCAACGGTTCGATCGCTGCGTCGAGGTGCCCCCGCTCGAGGACCGCCTGCGGAACGGCCACCTCGACGCCTGCTTCCTCGAGCCGGAGACGAAGCGCGGCCGGCGCGAGGCGACGATCCACCCCGAGCTCCAGTCGGAGTCCGCATGAGCGCCAACGGCCAGGCGCTGCTCCACGCCGAGGGTGTGCGCAAGTACTTCCCGATCAAGAAGGGCATCGTCATCCAGCGCGAGATCGCCCGCGTCCACGCCGTCGACGACGTGTCGTTCGACATCCGCGCGGGCGAGACGCTCGGGCTCGTGGGCGAGTCCGGGTGCGGCAAGTCGACGCTCGGCCGCTGCGTCGTCCGCCTGCACGAGCTGACCGACGGGAAGATCGAGTTCGAGGGCCGCGACATCTCGAACCTCTCGCGCCGCGACCTGCGCCCCGTCCGGCGCGAGATGCAGATGGTGTTCCAGGATCCGTACGCGTCGCTCAACCCCCGAAAGCGCGTCGGCTCGATCATCTCCGACCCGCTCCGCATCCACGGCCTCGGCGACGGCAAGCAGGTGCGGGCCCGCGTGCAGGAGCTGCTCGAGCTCGTCGGGCTCTCGCCCGAGCACTACAACCGCTACCCGCACGAGTTCTCAGGCGGCCAGCGCCAGCGGATCGGCGTCGCGCGCGCCCTGGCGCTCCAGCCGAAGCTCATCGTGGCGGACGAGCCCGTCTCGGCCCTGGACGTGTCGATCCAGGCGCAGGTGATCAACCTGCTCGACGACCTCCAGGACGAGCTGTCGCTGACCTACATGTTCATCGCCCACGACCTCGGCGTCGTGCGCCACGTGTCCGACCGGATCGCGGTCATGTATCTGGGCAAGATCGTCGAGATCTCGCCGGCCGAGGAGCTCTACCAGCGGCCGGTGCACCCCTACACCGAGGCGCTCCTGTCGGCGGTGCCGGTGCCCGACCCGGACCTCTCGGCCAAGCGCGAGCGGATCGTGCTCGAGGGCGATGTGCCGAGCCCGATCTCGCCGCCGACCGGCTGCCGTTTCCATCCGCGCTGCCGGTACGCGACCGAAGATCTGCGCGGCCGAGGAGCCGCCCCTCGTCGCCCACGGGACGGGCCACCTCGCCGCCTGCCACCATCCGCTGAACGTCGCCGCGACGCCTGCGGCCGCCGCCGCTGCCCAGCCGGCGCCCGAGCTCTGATCCGGCCGCGCACCGCGCCCCGGCGAGGCACGTGACGTTCGACACGCAGTCGCCTTGACCTGGGGGTCATCCGCGGTATAGTGACCCGAGATAGCGCCGCTGCGGGAAGGAAAATTCGGTCCGCAGGCGGCGCGTACGCCTGTCCTTTGCGGGCAAGGCCCTTCGCTGCTAACCTTCACGGTTGCGCCTTGGTCCGGTACCACGCTCCTGAGTTCCCCCACTAGCCCCGCGGGAGGCGACGCTTTGCCTGCAAGTACGACTGCGCCCCGAAGCCGCAGGACGTTCTCGAAGCTCGAGAAGGTCCTGGACGTGCCCAACCTCATCGACATCCAGAAGGCCTCGTTCCGGTGGTTCATGGGCCACCCGTCCGACCCGAAGTCATTCGGCGTCTCGGGCCTGCGCGAGACCATCGACGACATCTCGCCGATCCGGGACTACTCGGAGCGGCTCGAGGTGCGCCTCGGCGAGTACACCATCGGCGACCCCGTGGTCTCCGAGCGCGAGTGCCGCGAGAAGGATCAGTCGTTCGAGGTCCCCGTCAACGTCAAGGTGTCGTTCACGAACCTCGACACCGGCGAGATCCGCGAGCAGACCGTGTTCCTCGGCAACTTCCCGTGGATGACCGACCAGGGGACGTTCATCATCAACGGCACCGAGCGCGTCGTCGTGACGCAGCTGGTGCGCTCCCCGGGCGCCTACATCATGGAGCCGAAGGACGCGACCAAGCAGGTCTTCGTCGCCAACCTCATGCCCTCGCGCGGCTCGTGGCTCGAGATGGAGATCGACAAGAAGGGCATGGTCAACGTCCGCATCGACCGCAAGCGCAAGCTGCCGGTGACCACGCTCCTGCGCGCGCTGCCGGCGGTCGACGAGAACACGGGCTTCGAGATCGACAAGTCCGACGAGGGCCTCCAGGCGCTCTTCGGCGAGAACCCGTTCATCCGGATGACCCTCGAGAAGGATCCGGTCAAGAGCGAGGACGCCGCGCTGGTCGAGGTGTTCAAGAAGCAGCGCCCGGGCGAGCCGCCCACGGTCGAGAACTCGCGCAACCTGGTGCGGTCGCTCTTCTTCGATCCCAAGCGCTACGACCTCACGAAGGTCGGCCGCTACAAGCTGAACATGCGCCTCGGCCAGAACGTCTCGCCGGAGTGCCGCGTGCTCACCACGGGCGACATCGTCGAGCTCATCCGGCGCCTCGTCGAGCTGCCGGTCAAGCTGAACGTGCCCGAGGACTCCAAGGACTACGCGGCCGACGCGATCATCATCCCGCGCACCGAGATCGAGCACGACCTCGACGAGTACGAGCACTTCGGCAACCGGCGCCTCCGCACGGTCGGCGAGCTGATCCAGGAAGCCTTCCGGATCGGCCTCTACCGGATGGAGCGCGTCGTCCGCGAGCGTCTCACCACCGAGGACGAGGACGCGATCACCCCGCAGACGATCGTGAACATCCGCCCCGTGGCGGCGGCGCTCAAGGAGTTCTTCGGCTCCTCGCAGCTCTCGCAGTTCATGGATCAGACCAACTCGCTGGCCGGCCTCACCCACCGCCGTCGCCTCTCGGCGCTCGGCGCCGGCGGCCTCACGCGCGAGCGCGCGCCGATCGAGGTCCGCGACGTGCACCCGACCCACTACGGCCGCATGTGCCCGATCGAGACCCCGGAAGGCCCGAACATCGGCCTCATGGGCTCGCTCGGCTCCTACGCCAAGGTGTCGGAGCACGGCTTCGTGCAGACCCCGTACCGCAAGGTCACCAAGGGCAAGATCACGGGCGAGGTGGAGTACCTCGACGCCATCCAGGAGGAGATGTTCACGATCGCGCAGGCCAACGCCGACGTCGACAAGAACTCCAAGCTGGTGTCGCCGGTGCTGTGCCGCACCCGCGACGGCGTCCCCGTCCAGGTCGACGCGTCGCAGGTCGACTACATGGACGTCGACCCGGCCCAGATCGTCTCGGTCGCGACCGCGCTCATCCCGTTCCTCGAGCACAACGACGCGAACCGCGCGCTCATGGGCTCGAACATGCAGCGCCAGGCCGTGCCGCTGATGGTCCCCGAGGCGCCGCTCGTCGGCACCGGCCTCGAGTACCGGGCCGCCGTCGACACGGGTGACGTCACCCTTGCGGGCCGGGCGGGCAAGGTCGAGCAGGTCGACGCCGAGCGGATCGTCGTCTCGACGCGCGACGGGCTCGACGCCTACGACCTCGTGAAGTACCGGCGCTCGAACCAGGGCACGATCATCCATCAGAAGCCGATCGTCTACGAGGGCCAGCGCGTCTCGGCGGGCGAGGTCCTGGCCGACGGCTCCTCGACCGACCAGGGCGAGCTCGCGCTCGGCAAGAACCTCCTGGTCGCCTTCATGTCGTGGGAGGGCTACAACTTCGAGGACGCGATCATCCTGAGCGAGCGGATCGTGAAGGACGACGTCCTCACCTCGATCCACATCCACGAGTACGAGGTCGACGCCCGCTCCACGAAGCTCGGCGACGAGGAGATCACGCGCGACATCCCGAACCGCTCGGAGGAGTCGCTCCGAAACCTCGACGAGTCCGGGATCGTGCGCATCGGGGCCGAGGTCGGCTCCGGCGACCTCCTGGTCGGCAAGGTCACGCCGAAGGGCGAGACCGAGCTGACCGCAGAGGAGAAGCTGATCCGGGCGATCTTCAAGGAGAAGGCCCGCGAGGTGCGCGACACGTCGCTCAAGGTGCCTCACGGCGAGGGCGGCAAGGTCATCGACGTGAAGACCTTCGCCCGCGCCGACGGCGACGACCTGTCGCCCGGCGTCAACGAGCTCGTGCGCGTCTACGTCGCGACCAAGCGCAAGATCGCCGAGGGCGACAAGCTCGCCGGCCGGCACGGCAACAAGGGCGTGATCTCCAAGATCGTGCCCGAGGAGGACATGCCGCACATGGCCGACGGGACGCCCGTCGACATCATCCTGAACCCGCTGGGCGTGCCCTCGCGCATGAACATCGGCCAGGTGCTCGAGACCCACCTCGGCTGGGCCGCCCGTCACGCGGGCGAGAACGGCGAGTACCAGTGGATCGCGACGCCCGTCTTCGACGGCGCAACGCCCGAGGAGGTCGACGACGAGCTCATCGCCTGGCAGGACTCCAACAAGGCGAGCTCGATCAAGTTCGGCATCGACAAGAAGGGCCCCGCCGGCGGGCGCTGCGACGGCAAGATGCAGCTCTTCAACGGTCGCAGCGGCGAGCCGTACGACCAGCCCGTGACGGTCGGCTACATGTACATCCTGAAGCTGCTGCACCTGGTCGACGACAAGATCCACGCGCGCTCGACCGGCCCGTACTCGCTCGTGACCCAGCAGCCGCTGGGCGGCAAGGCGCAGTTCGGCGGTCAGCGGTTCGGCGAGATGGAGGTGTGGGCCCTCGAGGCCTACGGTGCCGCGTACACCCTCCAGGAGATGCTCACGATCAAGTCCGACGACACGATCGGCCGCGTGAAGGCGTACGAGGCCGTTGTCAAGGGCGAGAACATCCCCGAGCCGTCGATCCCCGAGAGCTTCAAGGTGCTCCTCAAGGAGATGCAGTCCCTGGCGCTCGACGTCAAGGTCGTCTCGGTCGACGGCGGCGACGTCGCCGTCCGTGAGGAGGAGGACGAGCTCCTGCGGGCCGCCGAGGAGCTCGGCATCGACCTGCGCCCCGTGGCCGACCGGGCCGCGGCGCGCGCCCCGGGGGCCCAGGAGCTCGAGGAGGGAGTCGACCGCACGGACGACGACGGCGAGCTCACCGTCCCGAACGACGAGCTGCTCGGCGAGGAGCTCGTCGAGGGCGAGCTGGGATCCGGCGACGACGAGGACGAGGAGGAGGACGGCGAGGCCGAGGGCTTCGGCGACATCGCCGACCTCGAGCTCGTCGAGGAGGCCGAGGAATGACGGCCGGATGCTCGGCGATCAAGCACGACTGTGCACAACTGCTTATTTCCCGCGTGTATGAAGAGGAGCTGACGCGTTGATCGACATCAACGATTTCGACGCAATCCGTATCGGCCTCGCCTCGGCGAAGCAGATCCGCGAGTGGTCATCCGGGGAGGTGACCAAGCCCGAGACCATCAACTACCGCACGCTCAAGCCTGAGAAGGACGGCCTGTTCTGCGAGCGCATCTTCGGTCCCACGAAGGACTGGGAGTGCTACTGCGGCAAGTACAAGCGCGTCCGCTACAAGGGCATCATCTGCGAGCGCTGCGGCGTCGAGGTGACGCGCCAGAAGGTGCGCCGCGAGCGGATGGGTCACATCGACCTGGCCGCCCCGGTCAGCCACATCTGGTTCTTCAAGGGCGTTCCGTCGCGGATCGGCTACCTCCTCGACATCGCGCCGAAGGAGCTCGAGAAGGTGCTCTACTTCGCCGCCTCGATCGTGACCTCGGTCGACAAGGAGGCGCGCGAGCGCGACGTCCCCGAGCTCGAGGGCAAGGTGGAGCAGGAGCGCGAGCGGCTGAAGCTGGACCGCGAGGAGGCGCTCGCCGCGCTCGAGGAGCGCATGCAGCGCCGGCGCCAGTTCCTGATCGACGGTGCCAACAAGAACTTCGACGAGGACGACGAGTACTGGGCCCGCACGCTCACGGCGTGGGCCGAGGAGCAGGGCATCCCGACCCTCGAGGAAGCGCGCGTCCTGGCGGGCGGCCTGCTGACCGACGCCGCCAAGCGCATCGCCGGCGAGGACCCGAAGAAGGTCCGCGAGCTGGTCCGCGAGTCTGCGATCCGCGACGACCGCAAGCTCCAGGGGAAGGACCTGGCGGCGCTGTCCGCCTGGGCCACCGCTGCGCACGGCCTGATCGGCTCCGAGCTCGAGGCGATCGAGACCGCCAAGGGCCCCGAGAAGACCAAGGCCAGAAACGCCGTCAAGGCACGCCTGACCTGGCTCGCCGGCGGCGAGGCGGCGCTCAAGGACGACCGACCAGGAGTGGATCGCGAAGCTCGTCGAGGCCGGCCCCGGCAGCGCGGCCACGCTCGACAAGACGCGCCAGCTCGGCGCCGGGATCCTGCGCGAGCTCGTCGAGCAGGCCGGCACCGTCGCCGACGAGAACGAGCTCCGTGAGCTCGCGGCCGACCTGTGCCTGAAGCCCGAGGCCTCGAAGGACGACCTGAAGGCCGTCGAGGTGTGGGCGCTCAAGGTGCGCGACACGTACAACGACATCCAGACCCGCCGTCGCGACGTCGACGATCACGCCCGCGAGGCCGAGGACCGCCTCGACCGGTGCTGGGTCAAGTTCAAGGAGCTCGAGGTGCAGGAGGTCGTCGCCGACGAGGCGCTCTTCCGCGAGCTCAAGGACCGGTTCGGGTCGTCGTGGGGCTTCGGCGAGTACTTCACCGGCGGCATGGGTGCCGAGGCGATCCGCGAGCTTCTGCGCTCGAAGGACCTCGACGCCGAGGCCGCGAGCCTGCGCGAGACGATCCGCACGTCCAAGGGCCAGAAGGAGGCCCGGGCGATCAAGCGGCTCAAGGTCGTGAACGCCTTCATCAAGTCCGAGAACCGACCGGACTGGATGATCCTCGAGACCGTGCCGGTCATCCCGCCGGAGCTGCGTCCGATGGTCCAGCTCGACGGCGGCCGGTTCGCGACGTCCGACCTGAACGACCTCTACCGGCGCGTCATCAACCGCAACAACCGCCTGAAGCGGCTGCTCGATCTCGGCGCCCCCGAGATCATCGTGAACAACGAGAAGCGGATGCTCCAGGAGGCGGTCGACGCCCTCTTCGACAACGGCCGCCGCGGGCGCGCCGTGACGGGCCCGGGCAACCGGCCGCTCAAGTCGCTCTCCGACATGCTGAAGGGCAAGCAGGGGCGGTTCCGCCAGAACCTGCTCGGCAAGCGCGTGGACTACTCCGGCCGCTCGGTGATCGTGGCCGGCCCGTCGCTCAAGCTGCACCAGTGCGGGCTCCCGAAGCTCATGGCGCTCGAGCTCTTCAAGCCGTTCATCATGAGCCGCCTGGTCGAGCGCAAGCTCGTCCAGAACATCAAGGCCGCCAAGAAGATGGTCGACACGATGGTGCCCGAGGTCTGGGACGTGCTCGAGGAGGTCATCGCCGAGCACCCGGTGCTCCTGAACCGCGCGCCGACGCTCCACCGCCTGGGCATCCAGGCGTTCGAGCCCGTGCTCGTGGAGGGCAAGGCGATCCAGGTGCACCCGCTGGTGTGCCACGCCTTCAACGCCGACTTCGACGGCGACCAGATGGCGGTCCACCTGCCGCTCTCGGCAGAGGCGCAGGCCGAGGCCCGCATCCTCATGCTGTCGTCGAACAACATCCTGTCGCCGGCCCACGGAAAGCCGCTGGCGACCCCGACCCAGGACATGGTGCTGGGGACGTACTACCTCACCTACTCGCCCGAGGACCTGACGCAGGTCACGGTGGCCGACGCTCGCAAGCGGAAGCTCCCGTACTTCGGCGCGCTGGACGAGGTGGAGCTGGCGTACGACCAGAAGCAGGTCAAGCTCCAGGATCCGATCACCGTTCGCGAGAGCGGCGACTGGATCGTGACGACCGCCGGCCGCGCGATCTTCAACGACGAGGTCTCGCGGGCGCTCCAGAAGGCCGTCGGCGAGAAGTGGAAGCCGTCGGACTACACGTACCAGAACCGCACGTTCACGAAGCGCGACATGACCGACTTCATCTCGGAGCTGGTCGACCGCTGCGGTGCGACGGCGATCGCCGAGGTGCTCGACACGATCAAGGAGCTCGGCTTCAGCTACGCGACCCGCTCGGGTGTCACGATCTCGAAGAACGACATCCAGATCCCGCCCGACAAGGAGCAGATCCTCACCGGGTACGAGGAGCAGGTCGGAAGCGCGCAGCGCTCGTACGACCGCGGCCTCATCACCGAGGACGAGCGGCACGAGCAGGTGGTGTCGCTCTGGAACAAGGCGACGGATGACGTCGGCGAGGCGATGAACCGCAACCTCGACGAGCTGAATCCGGTGTACATGATGGCCAACTCCGGCGCCCGCGGATCGTTCAAGCAGATCCGCCAGCTGGCCGGGATGCGCGGCCTCATGGCAAACCCGAAGGGCGAGATCATCGAGCGCCCGATCAAGTCCAACTTCATGGAGGGCCTGTCGGTGCTGGAGTACTTCATCTCCACGCACGGTGCCCGCAAGGGCCTCGCCGACACGGCGCTTCGCACGGCGGACTCCGGGTACCTGACCCGCCGCCTGGTCGACGTCTCGCAGGACGTGATCATCCGCGAGGACGACTGCAAGTCCGACGAGTACATGGACGTCCCGGTGAAGACGCCGGACGGCGCCCCGAATCGCTCGGGCCTGCTCGGCCGGGTGATCGCGATCGACCACAAGATCAGCCGGCTCCAGCTCTCCGCCGGCGACGAGATCAACGGCGCGCTGCTCCGCAAGATCGCCGACGCGGCGGGCGAGAAGCCCCTCACCGTGTCGGTCCGGACGGTGCTCAAGTGCAAGGCCGAGATCGGCATCTGCCGCACGTGCTACGGCTGGTCGATGGCCACCGGCAAGATGAGCGAGCTGGGCGACGCGGTCGGCACGGTCGCTGCCCAGTCGATCGGCGAGCCGGGCACGCAGCTCACGATGCGGACCTTCCACACCGGTGGTGTGGCCGGGCTCGACATCACGCACGGCCTGCCCCGGGTGGTCGAGCTCTTCGAGGCTCGCAAGCCCAAGGCGGCTGCCACGCTGTCGGAGATCGCAGGACGCGTGAAGATCGCCGAGGGCGAGCGCGGATGGATCGTCACCGTCACGCCGACAGGCGAGGAGGATGCCGAGGAGTACTCGTTCCCGCGGCGGACGCGCATGCGCGTGGCCGAGGGCGAGGTCATCGAGCGGGGCACACCGCTGAACGAGGGCCCGCTCGCGCCGACCGAGCTCCTCGACCTGCGTGACGACACGGAGGTCGCGCGCTACCTCGTGGGCGAGGTGCAGGACGTCTACAAGAGCCAGGGCGTCGAGATCCACGACAAGCACATCGAGCTGATCGTGCGCCAGATGCTGAAGAAGGTGCGGATCGACATCTCGGGCGACTCGGAGTACCTCCCGGGTGAGCTCGTCGACCGGCCCGACCACCAGCGGATGCTCCGCGACCTCAAGAAGCGCAAGAAGGAGCAGCCGACGCACACGCAGCTCATCCTCGGCATCACCAAGGCGAGCCTGGCGACGCAGAGCTTCCTCTCGGCGGCCTCGTTCCAGGAGACGACCAAGGTGCTGACCGACGCGGCCATCGAAGGCAAGATCGACCACCTTGTCGGCCTCAAGGAGAACGTCATCATCGGGAAGCTGATCCCGGCGTCGACGGGTCTCAAGGAGTACCGCAACGTGGTGATCGAGCCGTCCGAGGACGCCCCGCGGTTCCTCGTCGAGGAGTTCGCGGCGCCCGTCTACACCGACGGGCTCGTCGGCGACGGCGAGATGTCGGGCGACGGTGCCGGGCTGATCGACCTCACCCCGAAGCCCGGGGCAGAGGAGCCGTTCATCCCGCCGGTTCCCGAGGAGGAGTAGCACCACTTCCCGCAGGGCCGGGCCGCCTCGTGCGGTCCGGCCCTGCGGCTGCGTGGGCGGGCCCTTGTCGGCTGTCCACCCCCCGGTCGGGCGATGCGGCCCTCCCCGGATTGGACGACATTTGGAGTGTGGCCCCCGCGAAGACAGCCGCATGGCTCAGCCGTGCGTACGACAACAGCCGCATGCTCAGCCGTGCGTACGACGGCACGGCGAAGCCGTGTTCGCGTATGCGTTCCACCTGACGGGCGCTCGCGACGAGGCAGAGCGGCTGAGCGTCGCGGCGTTCATGGACGCCCACGACCTCGTCGCCGGCGGCTCCTCGATCCGGCGGGTCCGGTGTGGCTGCTCCGGCGTGTGCACGAGCGCGCGCCCATCCTGCCGCACGACCGCCGCGGCGGGACGGTGCGCCACCTGCCTCCTGCCGGTGGGCGCGAGCTGACGACGATGCGCGCTGAGCTGGCGCGCCTCGATCGCCCGCAGGAGGACGCGCTCGTCCTGCGCCAATGGTGCGGGCTCCGGCTCGGCGAGATCTCGGCGGTCCTTGGCGTCACGGCGGCCGACGTGCGCAGGGCGCTCCGCGACGACGACGCCGTCGCAGCGGGCGGGCGCTCATCTCGGCGGATGGCGGCGGTCGTCGCCGGAGCGGGCGTCGGCATTGCGGCGGCCGAGGTGCGCGCGGGCGTGCCCAGGGCGCTCGCGTCGGCAGTGCCCGGCTTCGCGGCGGGATCGGCGAGCACGGCAGCGGGGCTGGGATCGATCCCGCTCGCCGCCGGCGTGGTGAAGGCCGTCCTGGTGGTCGGTGCGGCCGCCGCCGCAATCGGTGCGGCTCACACCGTCGCTCCCGGCCTCGCCACGCCCTGGTCGGGTGGCGGAGGACACCATTCGGGCAGTGGGTCAGGCTCGGCTCCGGACGGGGCCTCTGGCGCGAAGGGCGGCGATGGACAGGACGGCGGCAAGCACGGCGGGCAGGGCGGCAAGGGGTCGCATCCGTCGAAGCCGGGTGATCCGTCCAAGCCGTCCAAGCCGGGCCACCCCACACACCCGACGCACCCTAGGCACCCGTCGAAGCCGACCCACCCGTCGAAGCCCACGCACCCGACGAAGCCGACCCACCCGACGAAGCCGACCCACCCGACGAAGCCGACCCACCCGACGAAGCCGACGAAGCCGACGAAGCCCGCCAAGCCTTCCAAGCCTTCCAAGCCCGCGAAGCCTTCCGAGCCCGCGAAGCCGTAGCATTCGGCGCGGTTCTGGGAGCCGCGCGCGCCGCCCATCCCGGGTTCCCCGGGAGTCGGATCGCGGCGCAAAGGCTGTGCTAGTGTTCGCCGTCGCGGCCGCAGTCCCGCGGCCTCTCCTACCTGCTCTCGCACAGCGGGGGCGTAGACAGCAGTATGCCGACGATCCAACAACTCATCCGAAAGCCCCGCCAGAAAGCGGTCGCCAAGACCAAGACGCCGCATCTGCGCGGCGCCCCGCAGAAGCGGGGCGTCTGCACGCGCGTCTACACGACCACGCCCAAGAAGCCGAATTCGGCTCTGCGCAAGGTCTGCCGCGTCCGCCTGACCAACAACATGGAGGTCACGGCGTACATCCCCGGTGTGGGGCACAACCTTCAGGAGCACTCCGTCGTCCTCATCCGCGGCGGGCGCGTCAAGGACCTTCCGGGCGTGCGCTACAAGGTGATCCGGGCTGCGCTCGACACGTCGGGCGTGAACGATCGCCGGCAGGCGCGGTCGAAGTACGGCGCCAAGAAGGCGGGCGGGTAGCGGCATGCCACGAAGGGCGGAGATTGCGCCGCGCACCCTGCTGCGCGACCCGGTGTACGACTCGACGCTCGTCGCCCAGGTGATCAACCGGGTGATGCTCGACGGCAAGAAGTCGACCGCCGAGCACCTGGTGTACCGGGCGCTCGAGATCGTCGGCGAGAAGACCGGCCAGAGCCCGGTCGAGGTGCTCGAGCGGGCGGTCAAGTCGGTGACGCCGGTGCTCGAGGTGCGCTCGCGGCGGGTCGGCGGCGCCAACTACCAGGTGCCGATCGAGGTACCTCAGCGGCGGGCACGCACCCTCGCGGTGCGCTGGCTCGTCACCTTCTCCCGGCAGCGCCGCGAAAAGCGGACCGAGGAGAAGCTGGCAGGCGAGATTCTGGACGCGACCAACCAGCAGGGCGGCGCGTTCAAGCGCAAGGACGACATGTACCGGATGGCGCAGGCCAACAGGGCCTTCGCCCACTACCGGTGGTAAAGGGCGCATAAGCAATGGCAGTTACCGAGACACGAACGGGCACACGCGTGCCCCGCATGGAGGAGCTCGACCGGGTCCGCAACATCGGGATCATGGCCCATATCGACGCGGGCAAGACCACGACGACCGAGCGGATCCTCTACTACACCGGCCGCACCCACAAGATGGGCGAGGTCCACGAGGGCGCGGCCACCATGGACTGGATGGTCCAGGAGCAGGAGCGCGGCATCACGATCACGTCCGCCGCGACGACCTGCTTCTGGCGTGACCACCGCATCAACATTCTCGACACGCCCGGGCACGTGGACTTTACGGTCGAGGTCGAGCGCAGCCTGCGCGTCCTCGACGGCGCGGTGGCGCTCTTCGACTCGGTCGCCGGCGTCCAGCCGCAGTCCGAGACGGTGTGGCGCCAGGCCGACAAGTACGGCGTCCCCCGGATCGCGTTCATCAACAAGATGGACCGCACGGGCGCGGACTTCTTCAACGCCGTGAAGACGATGATCGAGCGCCTGGGCGCCCGCGCGGTGCCGCTCCAGATCCCGATCGGCGCCGAGGACCGCTTCGACGGCCACGTCGACCTCGTGACGATGAAGGGCATCCGCTACATCGACTCGCTCGGTGCCAAGTGGGACGAGGACGAGGTGCCCGCCGAGCTCCGGGAGCAGGCCGAGGCGTACCGGCACGACCTGATCGAGGCCGTGGCCGACCACGACGAGGAGATCATGATCGCCTTCCTCGAGGACGAGCCGGTCACCGAGGACCAGCTCCGCTCGGCCATCCGCAAGGCGACGCTCGACAACTCGATCACCCCGGTCCTGCTCGGCTCGGCGTTCAAGAACAAGGGCGTCCAGCCCCTGCTCGACGCGGTGATCGACTACCTGCCGTCGCCGGTCGACGTGCCGCCCGTCACGGGCATCGACCCGAAGGGCGGCGAGGAGATGACGCGATCGGCGGATCTGAACGAGCCGTTCGCCGCACTGGCGTTCAAGGTCATGACCGACCCGTTCGTCGGCAAGCTCACGTACTTCCGCGTCTACTCGGGCAAGCTCAACTCGGGCTCGTACGTCCTGAACGCTTCGACCGGCCGCAAGGAGCGGGTCGGCCGCGTGCTCGAGATGCACGCCAACCACCGCGAGGACCTCCAGGAGGTCGGCGCGGGTGCGATCGCGGCGGCCGTCGGCCTCAAGCAGACGACGACCGGCGACACGCTCTGCGATCCGAACAGTCCGGTCGTGCTCGAGGCGATCGACTTCCCCGAGCCGGTCATCGACCAGGCGGTCGAGCCCAAGACCAAGGCCGACCAGGACAAGCTCGCCACGGCGCTCCAGCGCCTGGCCGAGGAGGACCCCACCTTCCGCGTGCGGACGAACGAGGAGACCGGCCAGACCATCATCGGCGGCATGGGCGAGCTCCACCTCGAGATCATCGTGGACCGTCTCCTGCGCGAGTTCAAGGTCGACGCCAACGTCGGCCGCCCGCAGGTCGCCTATCGCGAGACGGTGCGCAACCCCGTGACGAACATCCATGGGAAGTTCGTGCGCCAGACCGGCGGCCGCGGCCAGTACGGCCACGCCGTGATCGACCTCGAGCCCAACGAGCAGGGCGCCGGCTACGAGTTCGAGAACAAGATCGTCGGCGGGGCCATCCCGCGCGAGTACATCTCGTCGGTCGACGCCGGGATCCGCGAGGCGATGGAGGCCGGCGTGCTCGCGGGCTTCCCCGTCGTCGACATCAAGATCCGCCTCGTCGACGGCTCATACCACGACGTCGACTCGAGCGAGATGGCTTTCAAGGTGGCCGGGTCGATGGCCTTCAAGGAGGCGTCGAAGCGCGCGAAGCCCGTCCTGCTCGAGCCCGTCATGGCCGTCGAGGTCGTGACGCCCGAGGAGTACATGGGCGACGTGATCGGCAACATCAATTCCCGCCGCGGGCAGATCGAGGGCATGGAGCCGCGCGGCAACGCGCAGGTCATCAAGGCCCGCGTCCCGCTCGCGGAGATGTTCGGCTATGCGACCGATGTGCGCACCATGAGCCAGGGTCGTGCCACCTATACGATGCAGTTCCTCCATTACGCGGAGGTGCCGCACTCGATCGCGGAAAAGCTCACAGAGAACCAGAGTTAAGGGCCGGAAAAAGGAGACCGGGAGATATGGCCAAGGAGAAGTTCGAGCGCAACAAGCCGCACCTGAACATCGGCACCATCGGGCACATCGACCATGGCAAGACCACGCTCACGGCGGCGATCACCAAGGTGCTCGCCGAGTCGGGGACGGGCAGCCAGGCGACCAACTTCGATGAGATCGACAAGGCGCCCGAGGAGAAGGCGCGCGGCATCACGATCAACTCGGCGCACGTCGAGTACGAGACGGCCAACCGGCACTACGCACATGTGGACTGCCCGGGCCACGCCGACTACGTGAAGAACATGATCACGGGCGCCGCCCAGATGGACGGCGCGATCCTGGTCGTGTCGGCCGCCGACGGTCCGATGCCGCAGACGCGCGAGCACATCCTCCTGGCCCGCCAGGTCGGCGTGCCGTACATCGTCGTGTTCCTCAACAAGGCCGACACGGTCGACGACGAGGAGTTGCTCGACCTGGTCGAGCTCGAGGTGCGCGAGCTCCTCTCCCGCTACGAGTTCCCCGGCGACGACATCCCAGTCGTGCGCGGCTCGGCGCTGAAGGCGCTCGAGGGCGACGCCGAGTGGACGCCCAAGATCCTCGAGCTCATGGCCGCAGTCGACGACTACGTCCCGGAGCCCGAGCGCGACATCGACAAGCCGTTCCTGATGCCCGTCGAGGACGTCTTCACGATCACCGGCCGCGGCACCGTCGCGACCGGCCGTGTGGAGCAGGGCGTCGTCAAGACCGGCGAGGAGGTCGAGATCGTCGGCATCCACAAGGAGACGGCGAAGACCGTCGTCACCGGCGTCGAGATGTTCCGCAAGCTGCTTGACCAGGGCCAGGCGGGCGACAACGTCGGCTGCCTCCTGCGCGGTGTGAAGCGCGAGGAGATCGAGCGCGGACAGGTGCTCTCGAAGCCCGGCTCGATCACGCCGCACACCAAGTTCGAGGCGCAGGTGTACGTGCTCTCGAAGGACGAGGGCGGCCGTCACACGCCGTTCTTCAAGGGGTACAGGCCGCAGTTCTACTTCCGCACGACCGACGTCACCGGCGTCGTCGAGTTGAAGGAAGGCGTCGAGATGGTCATGCCGGGCGACAACGCCGAGATGACCGTCGAGCTGATCCAGCCGATCGCCATGGACGAGGGCCTGCGCTTCGCCATCCGCGAGGGCGGCCGCACCGTGGGTGCGGGCGCCGTCACCAAGATCGAAAAGTAAGAAGGGACCTCGGTTGGCGCAGCAGAAGATCCGTATCCGCCTCAAGGGCTATGACCACACGCTGGTCGACCTGAGCGCGCGCTCGATCGTCGATACAGCACAACGCTCCGGCGCCACGGTGTCGGGGCCCGTGCCCCTGCCGACGGAGAAGAACGTCTACTGCGTCATCCGCGGTCCGTTCAAGGACAAGGACTCGCGGGAGCATTTCGAGATCCGCACGCACAAGCGGCTGATCGACATCCACCAACCGACGCCGAAGACGGTCGACTCGCTGATGCGGCTCGACCTGCCTGCCGGCGTCGACATCGAGATCAAGCTGTGACCGCATCGTCGACCAAGGGCATCATCGGGACGAAGCTGGGGATGACCCAGCTCTTCGACCAGGAGTCCGGGCGCGTCACGCCCGTGACCGTGATCGAGGCCGGGCCGTGCCCGGTCGTCGCCGTGCGCACGCCTGACGTCGACGGCTACACCGCGGTGCAGCTGGCCTTTCGGCCGTGCAAGGAGAAGAAGCTGAGCCGTCCCCGCGCCGGCCATCTCAAGGCCGCCGGCGTGGGCCCGCACCGCACGCTGATCGAGTTCCGAGACGCGGGCGAGGGCCTCGCGCCGGGCGACACCGTCACCGTCGAGGCGTTCGCGCCCGGCGAGGCGATCAAGGTGTCGGGCATCTCCAAGGGCAAGGGCTTCGCAGGAACGATCAAGCGGCACAAATTCCACCGCGGCCCCGTGAGCCACGGCTCGCACAACATCCGAAAGCCGGGGTCGATCGGCGCCTCGGCGTACCCCGCGCGCGTGTTCAAGGGGATGAAGATGGCGGGGCAGATGGGAAACGAGCGCGTCACCCAGCGCGGCCTCCACGTGGCCGACGTCGACACCGAGCGAAACCTGCTCATGGTGCGCGGCGCCGTCCCGGGCCCGATCGGCGGGGTCGTCGAGATCAGGAGCGATCGATGACGCCTCCCGCTCCGACCGCGGCGGTGATCACCGGCGGCGCCAAGGCGAAGCTGGCCGCCGACGTGTTCGCGCTTCCCCGAAACGATGCGCTCGTCCATCAGGTCGTGACCGCCGAGCTGGCGGCTCGCCGCCAGGGCACGCACTCGACCAAGACCCGCGGCCTCGTCGCCGGCGGCCGCGCCAAGCCGTGGCGCCAGAAGGGCACCGGTCGCGCCCGCCAGGGCACCACCCGCGCGCCGCAGTGGACGGGCGGCGGCGTCGTGTTCGGCCCGCATCCGCGCAGCTACACCGGCAAGGTCAACAAGAAGGCCCGCGCCAAGGCGCTCTCGATCGCGCTCTCCGCGCATGCCGCCGACGGCACGCTCGTCGTCGCCGATGCCGGCGCCTTCGACGAGCCCCAGACGAAGAAGGCCGCAGCGCTCGTCGCCGAGCACGGCCTCGCGACGCCGCTCGTGGTCGTGACGGCCGAGGGCGACATCGCGCTCGAGCGGTCGTTCCGCAACCTTCACCGCACCCATGTGGTGCCGGTCGGCACCCTCGAGGTCGCCGAGGTCGTGTGGGCCCGCTCGCTCGTCGTGACCAAGGGTGCGCTCCAGGCGCTCGACGGGAGCCAGGCATGAGAGACGATCCACGCGCCATCCTGATCGCCCCGGTCGTGTCCGAGAAGAGCTACGGCCAGATCGCCGAGCGCGGCAAGTACACGTTCCGCGTGCACCCCGACGCGCACAAGACGCAGATCCGCCAGGCGGTCGAGCGCGTCTTCGAGGTCGACGTCGTCGCAGTGAACGTCTCGAAGGTGCCCGCGAAGCCGAAGCGCCGCGGGATGACGCGCGGCACCCGCTCGGGCTGGAAGAAGGCTGTCGTGACGGTTGCACCCGGACAGACCATCGAAGCCTTCGGACCGGGGGTGTAAGGCAATGGCCGTCCGGAAGTTCAAGCCCACCTCGCCCGGCCGCCGCTTCATGACGGTGTCCGACTTCCAGGAGATCACGAAGTCCGAGCCCGAGAAGACGCTGCTCTCGCCGCTCCCGAAGCGGGCCGGGCGCAACGTCCACGGCCGCATCACGACCCGCCACCGCGGCGGCGGGCACAAGCGCCGCTACCGGCTCATCGACTTCAAGCGGCGCAAGGACGGCATCGCCGCTCGCGTGCACTCCATCGAGTACGACCCCAACCGCTCGGCCCGGATCGCGCTCCTGCACTACGCCGACGGCGAGAAGCGCTACATCCTCGCGCCGCTTCGGCTGCGCGTCGGCCAGTCGGTGGAGTCCGGCGAGAACGTCGACATCCGCCCCGGGAACGCCATGCCGCTGCGATCGATGCCGACCGGCACCACGGTGCACGGCGTCGAGCTCCGGCCGGGGCAGGGCGCGAAGATGGTGCGCTCCGCCGGCGGCTCGGCGCAGCTCGTGGCCAAGGAGGGCGGCAAGGCGCTCCTGCGGCTGCCGTCGGGCGAGATGCGGCGCGTCCCCGAGGAGTGCCGCGCGACCGTCGGCCAGCTGGGGAACGTCACCCACGAGATCGAGTCCGGCGGCAAGGCCGGGCGGACCAGGTGGCAGGGCCGCCGCCCGACCGTCCGCGGCACCGTCATGAACCCCGTCGACCACCCGCACGGCGGCGGCGAGGGCAAGAACAAGGGCTCGCACCCCGTCACGCCGTGGGGGAAGCCGACGCTCGGCTTCCGCACGCGCAACAAGAAGAAGGCTTCCAGCAAGGACATCGTGCGAGCGCGCAGGAGAGGCAAGGGTAGGCGATGAGCCGATCGAGCAAGAAGGGGCCCTTCGTGGAGCCCCGCCTGATGAAGCGGGTCGAGGAGATGAACGAGACGCGCCAGAAGCGGATGCTGAAGACGTGGTCGCGGGCCTCGACGATCTTCCCGGAGTTCGTGGGCCACACGATCGCGGTCCACGACGGCCGAAAGCACGTCCCCGTGTTCATCTCGGAGTCGATGGTCGGGCACAAGCTCGGCGAGTTCGCACCGACCCGCACGTACCGGGGCCACGGCAACGACCGCACCGCCAAGATGAAGGGCCGCTGAGTTGGCAGTAGCACCGCAGGAGCGCGAGACCGTTCGGGCGCAGGCCCGCTACGTGCGCTGCTCGGCGCGCAAGGCGCGCCTGGTGCTCGAGCACATCCGGGGAAAGCCGGCGGTCGAGGCGCGCTCGATCCTGGCCTTCCAGCCGCGCGCCGCTGCGCGCGACGCCGGCAAGGTGCTCGCCTCCGCGATCGCAAACGCCGAGAACAACTCCGGCCACGACGAGGACGACCTGATCGTGTGGGCGGCCTACGCCGACGAGGGCCCGACCCTGAAGCGCTGGCGGGCCCGTGCCCGCGGACGCGTGAACCGCATCCGCAAGCGCACCTGCCACATCACGATCACCCTGGCGGTCGCCGAGCCCGGCGAGATCAAGCGCCGGCCCACCCGGCCTGCGCCCGAGCCGGAGCCCGAGGCCGAGAAGCCCAAGTCCAGGCGCAAGCCGCGGGCCAAGAAGCCCGCCGCCGCGCCGGCCGCCGAGGCCGCCCCGGTCGACGAGCCGGAGGCCGCGGCCGAGCCCGAGACCGCGGCTGAGCCCGAGGCTCCGGCCGATGCCGAGCCCGAGGCCGCCGCCGAAGAAGGGCGGAGCCCGAGGCCGAGACGGATCCCAAGAAGGAGGCCACCGAAGATGGGGCATAAGGTTCACCCCGGCGGCCTTCGGGTCGGCGTCATCCACACCTGGAAGTCGAACTGGTTCACGTCGAAGAAGGAGTTCGCGGGAGCGCTCCTCGAGGACGTGCACATCCGCGACCACATCTACGGCAAGCTGGCCCACGCCGGTCTGTCCGACATCCACATCCGCAAGGACAAGCAGCGGGTGACGGTCGACATCTACACGGCCCGGCCCGGCATCGTCATCGGGAAGTCGGGATCCGAGGTCGACGCGCTGCGGCGCGAGCTGCACGACATGACCGGCAAGAACGTCCAGGTCAACATCACCGAGATCAAGCGCCCCGAGCTCGACGCGAAGCTGGTCGCCCAGTCGATCGCCGAGCAGCTCCAGAACCGCGTCTCGTTCCGGCGGGCGATGAAGCGCTCGCTGAGCTCGTCGATGCGGTCCGGCGCCCAGGGCGTGAAGGTGCGCTGCGGCGGCCGCCTCGGCGGCTCCGAGATGTCCCGGTCCGAGCAGTACAGCGAGGGTCGCGTGCCGCTCCACACGCTGCGCGCCGACATCGACTACGGCTTCGCCGAGGCCAAGACGACCTTCGGCCGGATCGGCGTCAAGGTGTGGATCAACAAGGGCGAGATCATGCCCGAGGGCTTCGAGCGCGACGGCGGGGCCGCACGGCTCGGCGAGGTCGACGCTCGCCGGCGACGCCGCGGCGCGCTGCCGGGCGAGCTCGAGCAGCTCGGCCCGACGCGGCCGGGACGGCGCGAGGGCGGCGGCCGCGGACGGCGTCCGCGGCCCGGCGGCGGCGACGGCCCGGGTGGCGGCGGTGGCGGAGGCGGTGCCCGGCGGCCGCGACGGCGGACCGAGACGGCGCCCGAGCAGCCGGCCGAGGCGACCGCGGCACCGACAGAGGAGACGCCTGCCACGACCGAGGCTGCTGCACCCGAGCCCAAGGCTCCGGAGGCGACTGAGTAGTGCTCCTTCCGAAGCGCACGAAGTACCGGCGTGTCCACCGCGGCCGCCGCGCGGGCCTCTCGAAGGGCGGCACGCGCGTGCAGTTCGGGGAGTACGGCTTGAAGTCGCTCGAGGCGGGGTGGGTGACCAACCGCCAGATCGAGGCTGCCCGTATCGCGATGACCCGCAAGATCAAGCGCGGCGGCAAGGTCTGGATCACGATCTTCCCCGACAAGTCGGTGACCCAGAAGCCGGCCGAGACGCGCATGGGGTCGGGCAAGGGATCGCCCGAGCACTGGGTGGCGGTCGTGAAGCCCGGCCGCGTGATGTTCGAGCTCGCCGGCGTCCCCGAGCCGCTCGCCCGCGAGGCGATCAGGCTCGCCGCCATGAAGCTGCCTGTGAAGGCCAAGTTCGTGTCCCGGGAAGGTGATCTGTTTGAAGGCCAGTGAGATCCGTGAGCTCACCGCGGACGAGCTCGACCGCAAGCTCGACGAGACGCGGCAGGAGCTCTTCAACCTGCGGTTCCAGCACGCGACCGGGGCGCTCGACAACACGGCCGCCCTGGCCCGCGTGAAGCGCGACATCGCGCGGCTCCTGACGCTCGCCAACGAGTCGGCCCACGCGGGGCTCGAGGCATGAGCGCGGACACCGCACAGACCGACGCCCCGACGCGGGGCGCACGCAAGGAGCGCCGCGGCGTCGTGGTGTCGGATGCCATGGACAAGACCGTGGTCGTCCGCGTCGACGTCCTGAAGCCCCACCCCAAGTACAAGAAGACGATGCGCCGCTCGATCCGCCTGCACGCCCACGACCAGGAGAACCAGTCCAAGGTCGGCGACGTCGTGCGGATCGTCGAGACGCGGCCGCTCTCCAAGACGAAGCGCTGGCGGGTGGCCGAGATCGTCGAGGTGGCGAAGTGATCCAGGTGGAGACGCGTCTGCGGGTCGCCGACAACACCGGCGCACGCGTGCTCCTCTGCATCCGCATCAAGGGCGGGAGCCGCCGCAGGTATGCGGGGGTGGGAGATATCATCGTCGGCACCGTCAAGCAGGCCACGCCCAACGGGACAGTGCGCAAGGGCGAGGTCGTGACGGCCGTGGTGGTCCGCACGCGCAAGCAGCACCACCGCGACGACGGCACGTACATCGCGTTCGACGAGAACGCCGCCGTCATCATCGACAAGGACAGAAACCCGCGCGGCACGCGCATCTTCGGGCCTGTGGCCCGTGAGCTGCGAGAGCGCAACTTCATGAAGATCGTGTCGCTGGCCCCAGAGGTGTTGTGAACAAGGTCAAGATCAAGAAGGGCGATTCGGTGCAGGTGCTGACCGGCAAGGACGCCGGCAAGCGCGGCACCGTGCTGCGCGTGGTCCCGACCGAGCGCCGCATCGTGGTCGAGAAGCTGAACATGGTGAAGCGTCACACCAAGCCGCGGCCCGCGCCGCGCAGCTCGGGCAGCCAGCAGATCATCCCCGGCGGCGTGCTCGAGCGCGAGGCGCCCCTCCAGATCTCGAACGTCGCCCTGGTCTGCCCCGCGTGCGGAGAGCCGACGCGGGTCGGCTACCGGACGACCGAGGATCACAAGATCCGCGTCTGCCACAAGTGCGGGAAGGACATCGATCGATGAGCGCGACCGAGATCCCCACGCCGCGGCTCAAGGAGCGCTACGAGAGCGAGGTGCGTGACCAGCTGAAGGAGAAGCTCGGGCTCGACACCGTCATGGCCGTCCCGCGGCTCCAGAAGATCACGCTCAACATGGGCGTCGGCGAGGCCAAGCTCAACTCGAAGGCGCTCGACGACGCGGCCGAGGAGCTGGCCACGATCGCCGGTCAGCGGCCCGTGATCACGCGCGCCAAGAACTCGATCGCCGGCTTCAAGATCCGCGAGGGCATGCCCATCGGCTGCAAGGTGACGCTGCGCGGCGACCGCATGTACGAGTTCCTCGACCGGCTGATGGCCATCGCGCTGCCCCGGATCCGCGACTTCCGCGGGATCAACCCGAGGGCGTTCGACGGCCGCGGGAACTTCTCGCTCGGCGTGCGCGAGCAGATCATCTTCCCCGAGATCAACTACGACGACGTGTCCCAGGTGCGCGGCCTGAACGTCACCATCACCACCACCGCATCCGACGACGATGGAGCGCGCGAGCTCCTCCGTTCGCTCGGGATGCCGTTCGCGAGTTAGGCGGAGGCAATGGCGAAGGAAGCACTCAGAGTCAAACAGGCGAGGGACGCGAAGTACACGACGCGCGCCTACCACCGATGCAACCGGTGCGGGCGCTCGCGCGCCTACTTCCGCAAATTTGGGGTCTGCCGCATCTGTCTGCGCGAGCTCGCGCACCAGGGCGTGATCCCCGGGATGACGAAGTCGAGCTGGTGAGGCGACGATGACGACCGACCCGATCGGAGACATGCTCACCCGGATCCGCAACGCCAACCAGGCGCTGCACGAGACGGTCGAGATGCCCACCTCGGGGATGAAGCGCGAGATCGCGCGCATCCTGCACGAGGAGGGCTACATCGATGCGTTCGCGGTGTCGAAGGGCGACGTCCACGACACCCTCGTCGTGACCCTGCGCTACGGGCCGAGCCGCGAGCGCGTCATCTCGGGCCTGAAGCGCGTGTCGCGCCCGGGCCGGCGGGTGTACGCCAAGAAGGACCGGCCGCACCGCGTGCTCGGCGGGATGGGCGTCGCCATCCTGAGCACGTCGCGCGGCGTGGTCACAGGCCGCCAGGCTCAGGAGCAGGGCGTCGGCGGCGAGGTCGTCTGTTATGTGTGGTGAGCTGTGAGCAGGATCGGGAAGAAGCCGATCCCCGTCCCCGACGGCGTCACGGTCGAGATCCGGCCGGGATCCGTGGCCGTGCATGGTCCCAAGGGCGACCTCGAGGAGCGGGTCTCGCTCGAGATGACCGTGAAGCAGGAGGACGGGCAGGTCATCGTGACGCGCCCGACCGACCGCGGCGACCATCGCGCGCTCCACGGCCTCACGCGGACGCTCGTCGCCAACATGGTCACGGGCGTCACCCAGGGCTTCGAGAAGCGGCTCGAGATCCAGGGCGTCGGCTATCGCGCCGCGCTCAAGGGCCAGGACCTCGAGATGCAGCTCGGCTTCAGCCATGCCGTCACCGTGAAGGCGCCCGACGGCATCGCGTTCGAGGTGCCGCAGCCGACCCAGATCGTCGTCTCGGGCATCTCGAAGCAGCAGGTCGGCGAGATCGCCGCCCAGATCCGCAAGTGGCGGCCGCCCGAGCCCTACAAGGGCAAGGGCATCCGCTACCAGGGCGAGCACGTGATCCGCAAGGTCGGGAAGCGCGCATGAGCCAGACCCGCCTCGAAGCCAGGCTCAGGCGCCACCGGCGCGTGCGCCGCAAGGTGACCGGCACGGCCGAGCGGCCGCGCCTCGCCGTCTACCGCTCGAACCGCGGCATCTCCGCGCAGCTGATCGACGACGTCGCCGGGCGGACGGTCGCGGCCGCCTCGAGCCAGGACAAGTCGCTGGCGAAGAAGGCCCGTGCCGAGACGCCCGCCGCCGTCGGCAAGCTCGTCGCCGAGCGGGCCGGCAAGGCGGGGATCACCTCCGTCGTGTTCGACCGCGGCGGCTACCTGTACCACGGGCGAGTCAAGGCGCTGGCCGACGCCGCCCGCGAGAACGGATTGGAGTTCTAGCCCCCGTATGTCGTACGCGCCACGTCAGTCCCGAAACCCCGCCGCCCGCGGCTCGGAGGTGCCCGGCCGCGAGCTCCAGGAGCGCGTGGTCAAGATCAACCGCGTCGCCAAGGTCGTCAAGGGCGGCCGCCGGTTCTCGTTCACGGCGCTCGTCGTCGTCGGCGACGAGGTGGACCACGTCGGCGTGGGCTACGGCAAGGCGAACGAGGTGCCGTCGGCGATCGCGAAGGCCGTCGAGGACGCGAAGAAGAACCTCTTCCAGGTGCCCAAGTACAAGACGACCATCACGCACCAGATCGTCGGCCGCTACGGCGCCGGCCGCGTCATGTTGAAGCCCGCCTCCGAGGGGACGGGTGTCATCGCGGGCGCGGGCGTCCGCGCCGTGCTCGAACTGGGCGGCGTGCGCGACATCCTCGCCAAGTCGCTCGGGACCGCGAACCCGATCAACCTGCTCATGGCCACGGTCGACGGGCTGAAGAGCCTGAAGCGCCCCGAGGACGTCGCCAAGCTCCGCGGCAAGGAGATCCGGGAGGTCGTGAAGCCCCACTCCGAGACGCTCGCCGAGGCGGCCGCTGCCGCCGCTGCCGTCGAGGCCGAGGCGGAGGTCGTCGAGGCCGCGCCCGCGCCTGCCGCAAAGGCGCCTCCCGTGAAGACCAAGCGGCCGTCGAAGAAGGCCCGTGCCAAGGCCGAAGCCGCCGCCGAGGCGCCGCCCGAGGCGGCAGCCGAGCCGGAGCCCGCACCCGAGCCTGAGCCGCACCCGAGCCCGAGCCGGAGCCCGAAGCGGCAGCCGAGCCCGAGGCGGCCCCGGAGCCCGAGCCTGAGCCCGAGGCCGACCCCGGCTGAGGAGGCCGAGGAGTCCTGATGGCGCGCCTCAAGATCACACAGGTCCGGAGCACGATCCGCACGAAGCCCGAGCACAAGGGCACGATGCGGGCCCTCGGCCTGCGCAAGATCAACGCTTCGACCGAGCGCGACGACTCGCCGGTGATCCGAGGCATGCTGCGAAAGGTGGACCACCTGGTTCGCGTGGAGGAGATCGATGGCTGACGCGACCCCCGGACTCACCCTGCACGAGCTGAAGCCGGCCGAAGGGAGCCACCGCGAGCGCAAGCGGATCGGCCGCGGTCACGGCTCCGGAAGCGGCAAGACCGCCGGGCGCGGCCAGAAGGGCCAGAAGTCGCGGTCGGGCAGCCACAGCATGCGCCCCGGGTTCGAGGGCGGCCAGATGCCGCTCTACATGCGCCTGGGCAAGCTGCGCGGCCCGAACCACAAGAAGTCGATGCCCATGGGGCCGTTCCGGACGCACACCACGCCGGTCAACGTGGCGTCGCTCGAGCGCTTCGACGCGGGCGTCGAGGTGACGCCCGAGCTGCTCCGCTCGGCCGGCGTCGTCCGCAGCCTCAAGCATCCGATCAAGATCCTCGGGAAGGGCGAGCTCACGACCAGCCTCACCGTCACCGCGCACGCGTTCTCGAAGCGCGCGGTCGAGCTGATCGAGGCGGCCGGCGGCAAGGCCGTGCGGGTCGACGGCACGCCCGCGGTGCCGGAGCCTCCCAAGGCGAAGCCCAAGGCCAAGAAGCCCGCGCCCAAGGCGGAGGCCGAGCCGGAGCCCGAGGCAGCCGAGGTCGAAGCCGAGGCCGAGGCTGAGCCCGAGGCCGACGCCGAGGAGTAGGCGTGCTCCAGAACCTCCTGAACGCCTGGAAGTCCCCGGAGCTCCGCAAGAAGCTCCTCTTCACCGCGGCCATGCTCGCGATCTACCGGTTCGGGTCGTACCTCCCGGCGCCGGGCGTGAACTCCGACGCGCTGTCCGAGGCGCTCAAGAACCAGGGCGGCATCTTCGGCCTCCTGTCGGTGTTCTCGGGCGGCGGGCTCGCGCGCCTCGGAGTCTTCGCGCTCGGGATCATGCCGTACATCACGGCCTCGATCATCCTCCAGGTCATGACGCCGGTGTTCCCGTCGCTCCAGGCGCTCCAGAAGGAGGGCGAGCTCGGGCAGCGCCGGATCACGCAGTACACGCGCTATCTCACCGTCCTCCTCGCCAGCCTCCAGGCGCTCGGCTACACGTACGCGTTCCACTCGAACGCCCTCGGCTCGGCCGCGACCGGGAACCTCGTGAGCTTCAACCTCGGCAACGTGATCCTGATCGTCGTCACGCTGACGGCGGGCGCGACGCTCCTCATGTGGATCGGCGAGCTGATCACCCAGCGCGGCGTCGGCAACGGCATGTCGCTCCTGATCTTCGCCTCGATCCTGACGTCGGCCCCGGCCGGCATCTCGGCCTGGTGGCAGGGCTCGACCTTCGAGAAGCTGTCGCTGCCGGTCGTCGTCTTCCTGGTGATCGTGGCGGTCGTCTACGTGCAGGAGGGCATCCGCAAGATCCCGATCCAGTACGCCAAGCGGATGGTCGGGCGAAGGATGACCTCGGGCGGCTCGACCTACCTTCCGCTTCGCGTCAACATGGCCGGCGTCATCCCGGTCATCTTCGCGGCGGCGATCATGGCGTTCCCGCCGACCGTGGGATCGCTCCTCCCGTGGCAGTTCGCCAAGGACATGGCACAGTTCTTCACGCCCGGCGGCTGGCCGTTCCTGATCGGCGAGGCGGTGCTGATCTTCGGCTTCACGTTCTTCTACGTCGCCGTCGTCTTCAACTCGATCGAGCAGGCCGAGAACCTCAAGAAGTACGGCGGGTTCGTGCCCGGCGTGCGACCGGGGAGGCCGACCGCGCAGTACCTCGAGAAGGTGCTCGTGCGGCTCACGGTCGCGGGCGGGCTCTTCCTCGCGGCCGTGGCCGTCCTGCCGTCGCTCTTCATCAAGTACGGCGGGTTCTCGACCGCCACCGCGCGGGCCCTGGGCGGCACGTCCGTGCTGATCGTCGTCGGGGTCGCCATCGACACGATGCGCCAGATCGAGTCGCAGCTGTCGATGCGCTCCTACAAGGGCTTCCTGAAGTAGCCATGTCACTCGACCTGATCCTGATGGGCCCGCCGGGCGCCGGCAAGGGCACGCAGGCAGCGCGCATCGCGTCGGATCGCGGCCTCGCCCACATCGCGACCGGCGACATGCTGCGGGCCGCCGTCCGCGACGGCACGCCGCTCGGGCTCGAGGCGAAGGCGATCATGGCGCGCGGCGACCTCGTCTCGGACGACCTCATCATCGCGATGTTCCGCGAGCGCCTCGGGGCTCCCGACACCGAGCCCGGTGTGCTTCTCGACGGGTTCCCGCGGACGAGCGCACAGGCCGAGGCGCTGGACGGCATGCTCGACGGCCTCGGTCGCAAGATCGCGTCCGTCGTCGTCCTGGAGGTCGGCCTCGACGAGCTCATCCGGCGGCTGTCCGGGCGCCGGGTGTGCCGCGCCGCCGACCACGTCTACCACGTCGAGTTCCACCCGCCGGCCGTCGAGGGGGTCTGCGACATCGACGGCTCGGAGCTCTACCAGCGCGACGACGATCGTGAGGACGTCATCCGCGCGCGGTACGAGAAGCAGTGGGTGGCGGCCGCGACACCGGTGCTCGACTACTACACCGGCCAGGGGCTCGTCGCCCGCATCGACGCGTCCGTCCCTCGCGAGGACGTGGCCCGCAGCGTCGACGCGCTCATCGACGGCCTGGACGGGCGCACATGATCGTGCGCAAGACCGAGGCCGAGCTCGAGACGATGGCACGCGCGGGCAAGGTCGTCGCCGAGACGCTCGACATGCTCGAGCGGGAGGCGAAGCCCGGGGTGACGACGGCCGACCTCGACCGCATGGCCGAGGAGTTCATCACCGCCCGTGGCGGCGTGCCGACGTTCAAGGGCTACCGCGGCTTCCCGGGGTCGATCTGCGCGTCTCCGAACGCGATGGTCGTGCACGGCATCCCCGGCCCCTACCCGCTGTCTGACGGCGACCTGCTCTCGATCGACGTGGGCGTCACGCTCGACGGGTACGTCGCCGACTCGGCGATCACCGTCACGATCGGCGACCCCACGCCCGAGGCCGCCGAGCTGATCGACGCGTGCAATCTCGGCCTGAAGGCGGCGATCGAGCAGTGCCGGGAGGGGAACCGGCTCGGCGACGTCAGCCACGCGGTGCAGGAGGTCGTCGAGGCGCGCGGCTTCGGCGTCGTCCGGAGCCTCGTCGGGCACGGGGTGGGGCGCAGCATGCACGAGGACCCGCAGATCCCGAACTACGGGCCGCCCGGCCGCGGCCCGAAGCTCGCGGCGGGCATGGTGTTTGCCATCGAGCCCATGATCACGGCCGGCGGCTACGACGTGGAGGGCGGCCCCGACGGCTGGGCCGTCTTCACCCGCGACGGCAGCCTCGCAGCGCACTGCGAGCACACCGTGGCGGTCACCGCGAGCGAACCGCGCATCCTCACGCACCGTGAACCGAAGGGACCGGGCGAGGCCCGGTGATAGACTTCAGGGTCGCTCGTGCGGCGTGCCTGCGCCTGCCCGCCGAGCGGGCCCCCGTCCCCCTGGAGGATTCCCTGTGAAGGTCAGACCCAGCGTCCGCCCGATGTGTGAGAAGTGCCGCGTTATCCGCCGGCACGGCAACGTGCTGGTCATCTGCTCGAATCCCCGCCACAAGCAGAGGCAAGGCTGATGGCCCGGATAGCGGGCGTGAACATTCCCCGTGAGAAGCGGGTCGAGGTCGGTCTCACGTACATCTACGGGATCGGCCGGTCGACCTCGCTCAAGGTGCTCGCCGAGCTCGGCCTGAGCCCCGACACGAAGGTCCGCGACCTCACCGAAGAGGAGGTCGGGCGGCTGCGCGCGCACATCGACCAGGGCCTCACGGTCGAGGGCGACCTGCGCCGCGAGCGCTCGCAGAACGTGAAGCGCCTGATGGAGATCGGCTGCTACCGCGGCCTGCGGCACCGCCGCGGCCTTCCGGTCGACGGCCAGCGCACGCGCACGAACGCGCGCACCCGCAAGGGCCCCAAGAAGACCGTCGGCAAGCAGAGGAAGAAGTAATTGCCCCCAGCACCCCGTAGAGGCGGCACGCGTGGTCGTGTCCGCCGAAAGGCCCGTAAGAACATCGCCATCGGCCAGGCGCACATCAAGACGTCGTTCAACAACACGCTCGTCGCGCTGACCGACAAGGACGGCGCGGTGATCGTCTGGAAGAGCGCCGGCGCGGTCGGGTTCAAGGGGTCGCGCAAGTCGACGCCGTTCGCCGCCCAGGTGACGGCCGACGCCGCCGCGCGCGAAGGCATGGAGCACGGCCTCCAGAAGGTCGAGGTGTTCGTGAAGGGCCCCGGCTCCGGCCGCGAGACGGCCATCCGGTCGCTCCAGGCGGCCGGCCTCGAGATCCTCGGCGTCAAGGACGTGAGCCCGCAGGCACACAACGGCGTCCGCCCGCGCAAGCGGAGGCGCGTCTAATGGCCCGCATGATCGGCCCCAAGTGCAAGCAGTGCCGCCGCGAGAACATGAAGCTCTTTCTCAAGGGCGAGCGCTGCCTCACCGAGAAGTGCGCGATCGAGCGGCGCGCGTACCCGCCGGGCGAGCACGGCCGCGGCCGGATCAAGCAGTCCGAGTACCTGCTCCAGCTGCGCGAGAAGCAGAAGATGCGCCGCTACTACGGCGTGCTCGAGTCGCAGTTTCGCACCTACTACGAGAAGGCCAGCCGCAAGTCCGGCATCACGGGCGAGAACTTCCTGCGGATGCTCGAGCTGCGCCTCGACAACGTCGTCTACCGGCTCGGCTTCGCGGCGTCGCGATCGCAGGCCCGCCAGCTCGTCCGGCACAACCATTTCACCGTCAACGGTAGGAAGGTCAACATCCCGTCCTTCCAGGTCTCCGCCGACGACGTCGTCTCCCTTCGTCAGGGATCCGGCGCCAAGGCGGCAGTGACCGACGCAACCGATCTGACCGCGTCGGTCGCCCCGTGGCTCCAGGCCGACCACGACAACCTGCAGGGGACGGTTCTACGCCTCCCCGACCGAGCGGACATCGACACGCCGGTCCAGGAGCAGTTGATCGTCGAGTTCTATTCGAAGTAAGGACCGCATGCTCGAAAACATTCCGAAGATCACGTCCGAAGACATCGGCGAGACGCTTGGCACGTTCGTCGTCGAGCCGCTCGACCGCGGGTTCGGCTACACGTTCGGCAACAGCCTCCGCCGCGTGCTCCTCTCGTCGCTCGAGGGAGCCGCCGTCACCTCCGTGAAGATCGAGGGCGTCGCCCACGAGTTCACGTCGGTGCCGGGCGTCCGTGAGGATGTGACCGATGTCATCCTCAATCTCAAGAACCTCATCTGCCGGCTCCACGGCGAGTCCGGCGAGGTCGAGGTGCAGGTGCAGAAGGACGGCCCCGGCAAGGTGACCGCGGCCGACATCGAGGCGCCATCCGACCTCGAGATCCTGAACCCTGACCTGATCATCTGCCACCTGGCCGAGAAGGCCCGGTTCGAGATGACGCTCACCATCGCCCGTGGGCGCGGCTACGTGCCGGCAGAGGGCAACAAGGGCCCGGAGACGACGATCGGGGTCATTCCCGTCGACTCGATCTTCTCGCCCGTCCGGCGCGTGTCGTACGACGTCGACGCAGCCCGCGTCGGCCAGCGCACCGACTTCGACAAGCTGAAGCTCGAGGTGACCACCAACGGCTCCATGACGCCGAAGGACGCCGTCAAGGACGCCGCCGAGATCCTCATCCGCTACCTCAGCATCTTCACCGACATCGACGCGGCCGACCTGGCGATCCGGCAGGACGGCGCGGCGGCCGAGGCGGCAGCGCCTTCGGCCCATGGGATGGAGAACATCCTGATCGAGGAGCTCGAGCTGGGCGTGCGCTCGTACAACTGCCTGAAGCGCGTCGGCATCGAGACGATCGGCGATCTGATCTCCAAGACCGAGGCCGAGCTGGCCGCGATCCCGAACTTCGGCAAGAAGTCGATCGAAGAGGTGAAGGAGACGCTCCAGGCGCACGGCCTGAACCTGCGGGGAGCCGAGTGAGGCACCAGCGCAAGGGTCGCAAGCTGGGCCGTGATCCGGCCCACCGCAAGGCGCTTCACTCGAACATGTGCGGCGCCCTGTTCCACCATGGCCGGATCCAGACGACCGAGGCCAAGGCGAAGGAGCTGCGGCCGATCGCCGAGAAGCTGATCACCCTCGCACGCAAGGACCCGACCGACGTGGCAGCCCAGCGCCACGCGGTCGCGTTCCTGCGGTCGAAGGACGCCGTCCACGACCTGTTCCACCAGGTCGGGCCGCGGTTCACCGAGCGGCCGGGCGGCTACACGCGCATCGTGAAGCTCGGCCCGCGCCCCGGGGACGCCGCACCGATGGCGTACCTCGAGCTCGTCGACCACCAGCCCTAACGGTGCCGACATACCGGCTGACCGTCGCGTACGACGGCACCGACTTCCACGGCTGGGCGCCCCAGCCGGGCCTTCGCACGGTCGCCGGCGAGCTCGCCCGGGCCCTGGAGCTCGAGCCGCGCGAGCTGACGGTCGCCGGGCGCACCGACACCGGCGTCCACGCCGGGGCGAACGTCGTCTCGCTGGCCGCCGGCCGCCTGCTCCCTGCCGTCGCGCTGAACGACCGCCTTCCGGCCGACGTCGCCGTCCTCGCGGCCGCCCCGGCGGCCGACTCGTTCGACGCCCGCAGGGATGCCCGCGCCCGCAGCTATGTCTACCGCCTGAACACGGGCCCGAGCCGCGATCCGCTGCGCGGCCGCTACGAGCTCCATCACCCCCGTTCCCTGGAGAGAGCCGCCCTCGACGCGTGCGCCTCGGCCCTCGTCGGCACCCATGACTTCACGGCGTTCACACGCACCGAGACCGAGCACGTCCACTTCGGCCGCACCGTCACCGCCGCCGGCTGGCGCGCCGACGGCGAGCGCCTCGAGTTCCACATCACCGCGGACGCCTTCCTGCGCCACATGGTGCGCGTGCTGGTGGGGACGATGCTCGACCGGCCGGATCCCGAGTACCTCGCGGCCCTCCTGGCCGGGCGGCCCCGCTCCGACGCAGGCCGCACGGCCCCGCCGCACGGCCTGACCCTCGAGTCCGTCACCTACTGACCGTGAAACACCTGTACCAGGTACCAATGTTTCACCTGAAACAGCGGTGCCTGATGCCAATGTTTCACCCCAGGCCGTCGACCAACGCCGCCCCCACGACGTCGTAGGCGGCGAGCGGCGTCGCCGCCGACGGGCTCCCGGGGAAGTCGCCCTTCGCGATGGCGAAGATCAGATCCTCGCCCGACTCAACAAGCGCATATCCGAGCTTCTGCGGGATGGCGGCGCTCGCGAGGTTCGCAGGCGCGCACCGGATCTCGACCCGGTCCACGTCGGCCACCTCGAACGCCACCCGCGTGAGCGCGGCCGTCGACTCGGTCGCGTAGCCCCGGCCGGTGGCGTCGGCCCGGATCCAGTAGCCGATCTCGAGCGCGCCGGGGCCGATCCGCGGGTGGAGGCCGGTGCCGCCCAGCACGCGCTCCTCAGCGGCGTCGAAGATCGCGTAGACGGAGTTGGCGCCGAGGTCGAACTGCCCCCGGAACTCGCGCAGAAGCTCGACCTTCTCGGCGAGCGTCTGGGGCTCGTGCTGCGCCCACGGCATCCACGCGCGGAGATGGTCGAGGCTCGAATCGATCGCGTCCTTGAGGAGCGGGGCGTCGCGCGGCTCCCAGCAGCGGACCACGAGGCGCCTCGTGACGATCCGGTATGCGGGCCCGCGGGACGGCACCCGGGCACGATACCGGCGAGCCTCGTAACCTTCGCCTGGCATGCGCATCCTCCTTACGAACGACGACGGCATCACCTCCCGCGGCCTGTTCGCCGCGAAGGAGGCGCTCGACGAGGTCGGCACCGTCTCGGTGATCGCGCCCGACTCGAATCGGAGCGCCGTCGGCCGCGGCATCACGATCGACCGGGCGCTGACCGTGACCGAGGTGGAGCTGCGCGATGGGACGCGCGGCTTCGCCACCGACGGAACGCCCGTCGACTGCGTGCGCTTCGCCGAGCTCGGGCTCGTCGGCGAGCGCCCGGACCTGATCGTGGCCGGCATCAACTACGGCGTGAACCTGGGCGACGACGTCACGTACTCGGGCACCGTCGCCGCCGCGTTCGAGGGGATCGTGCTCGGCATCCCCGCCATCGCCGTCTCGCAGCAGTCGCAGGAGGCGGGGCTGCACTTCCGCCGCCAGCGCCGGTACGACTTCTCGCCGGCCGCCGGCATCCTGGCCGCGCTGGTCCGGCAGATCGCCGAGCATGGCCTCCCCGCCGGGACGATCCTCAACGTCAACGCTCCGCCGCCTCCGGTGCAGGGGGTCGAGGTGGCCCGGCTCGGCCGCCGCATCTACCGCGACCGCCTCGACCTCGAGTCGGACGACGCCGGCCGCCGCCGCTACCGCATCTACGGCGACGACCCGTCCTACCACGACGAGCCCGACACCGACTTCCGAGCGGTCGCCGAGGGCAAGATCGCCGTCACGCCGATCCACCTCGACCTGACGAGCGCGGGAGCCCTCGAGGAGATCGCCCGCTGGCAGCTCGGGTAGGCCGCATGGAGCCCGGGTGGCTCGAAGCATCGGAGCTTCGGATCGGCCTCGGCTGCATGCGCCTCTCGACCGACGACGGACGCGACGAGGGGGTCGCGCTCGAGACGATCGCGGCCGCGGCGGCGGCGGGCGTAACGGTCTTCGACACCGCCCACGCCTACGGCCGCGACGAAGGCGAGCTCGGGCACAACGAGCGCCTGCTGGCCGGCGCCCTGCGCCGGTCGGGCGCCGAAGCGACGCGCGCGGATCGTGACGAAGGGTGGCATGGCCCGAACCCGAGGAGCGTGGGTCCCGGACGGTCGAGCGAAGGCCATCCTGGCCGGATGCGAGGCGAGCCTCGTCGCGCTGGACGGCCTCGAGATCGACGCCTACCTCCTCCACGCACCCGATCCGCGGACGCCGTGGCGCACGTCGTTGCGGGCGCTGGCCCGGATCGGCGAGGAGGGACTGGCGCGGCGGGTCGGCGTCTGCAACGTCAACCGCCGCCAGCTCGACGAGGCGCTCGAGCTCGCGCCGATCGCAGCCGTCCAGGTGGGTCTCAGCCCGTTCGACGACCGCGCCGTGCGGGGCGGGGTGCTCGATCGATGTGCCGAGGCCGGGATCGCCGTCATCGCCCATTCGCCGCTGGGCGGCCCGAAGCGCGCCGGGCGCCTGGGACGGAACGGCGCGCTCGTCGCCGTTGCGGGCGCTCTCGCCGCGAGCCCGGCCGAGGTCGCGCTCGCGTGGCTGCTCGGCCTGTCGCCTGTGGTGGTGGCGATCCCCGGTGCGCGGCGCCCCGAGACGGCCCGCTCCGCTGCGGCGGCCGCCGGGCTTCGGCTCGACGCCGAGCAGCGCGCCGCGGTCGGTCGCGCACTCGGGCTGTCAGATCCCGCCCGGGCGAAGCGCTCGCGCACGGCAGCGTCTGCCGACATCGTGATCGTCATGGGCATCCCCGGCGCGGGCAAGAGCCGGATCGCGGACGAGCACGTCGCCCGCGGCTACCTGCGCCTGAACCGCGACGAGCGCGGCGGCTCGCTGCGCGACGTCGCAGGTGCCCTCGACGACGCGCTGGCCGCGGGCACGCGGCAGATCGTCCTCGACAACACGTACCTCACCCGGGCCGCACGCAACGAGGTCGTCGAGATCGCGGGCCGGCACGGCGCCTCGGCGCGCTGCATCTGGCTGGACACGCCGCTCGCGCAGGCCCAGATCAACCTCGTCGAGCGCCTCCTCGACCGCTGCGGCTCGCTCCCGGATCCCGCCACGCTGCGCGAGCTGGCCCGGCGCGAGCCCGGCCTGCTCACGCCGACGTCGCAGATGCGCACCGTTCGCGAGCTCGAGCCGCCCGGGGATGACGAGGGCTTCGCGAGCGTCGAACGGCGAGCGTTCGCGCGCGCGCCGAACCCGGAGGGAACGGTGGCGGGCGTGTTCGTCGCGGCGGCGGCGCTCCATCGCGACGGGTGGGAGCACGCCCTCGCCGGGGCCACGGCCGACGCGCCGCACCTGGTCTTCGACTGGAACCCGGACGGCGACCGCACCGCGCTCGACGGCGCGACCCGCCGTCTTGCCGCGGTGGTCTCAGGGCCGATTGAGGCCGCGCTCTGCCCGCACGCCGCCGGACCGCCGCGCTGCTGGTGCCGGCCGCCGCTTCCGGGCCTTCCGCTCGCGTTCGCGCGGGCCCACGGCGTCGACCCGTCCCGCTCGGTGCTCGTCGGCACCGGAGCCGCGCATCGCTCGATGGCGAGCGCGCTCGGTGCTCGGCCCCTCCAGCCGGCGTGAGCCGAGTACGCTTGCGCCATGTCGTATCCGACCGAGGGTGGCTGCTCGTGCGGAGCGGTGCGCTACCGGCTCACGTCCGAGCCGATGTTCACGCACTGCTGCCACTGTCTGAGCTGCCAGCGGCAGACGGGAAGCGCCTACGCGATCAACCTGTTGATCGAGGCCGACCGGGTCGAGCTCGTCGCGGGTGATCCGCAGCCGGTCGATGTGCCCCGCGACGACGGCTCGACCCAGCGCATCTTCCGGTGCCCCACGTGCCAGGTGGCGGTCTACAGCCTGTACAGCCGGCCGGAGGTGCGATTCGTCCGCGGCGGCACGCTTGACGACCCGTCGCTGGCCAGGCCCGACGTCCACATCTTCACGAGGTCCAAGCTGCCCTGGGTCACGATCCCAGAGGCTGTGCCGGCGTTCGGCGTGTACTACGACACGAAGACGCAGTGGCCGTCCGCCAGCCTCGAGCGGTTGTCGGCGGTCATGAGCTCGCAGGCCTCGCGCACGTGAGGAGCCCCGTCACCGTCGCGTGCGTGCAGGCCGAGCCCGCGATCCTCGACCAGGCCGCGACGTTCGAGCGCCTCGACGAGCTCACGGCGGAGGCGTCGGCGACCGGGGCCGAGCTCGTCCTCTTCCCCGAGGCCTTCATCCCCGGCTACCCGTCGAACCGCTGGGTGCGGTTCCTCGCCGCCGGGGCGGACCCCGCCGCCCGGGCGACCTTCGCGCGTCTCATGCGCGAGGCCGTCGAGGTGCCCGGTCCGGCATGCGATCGCCTCGGCGAGATCGCGAAGCATCATGGCGTCTGGCTCGCCGTGGGAGTCAACGAGCGCTCCGGCGGGACGCTCTACAACTCGCTCCTCGTCCACGGGCCCGACGGCGAGCTTCGCCGCCATCACCGAAAGCTCATGCCGACCAACCACGAACGGCTGGTGTGGGGCATGGGCGACGGATCGAGCCTGCACACCGTCGACGCCGGCTTCGGGCGAGTCGGCGGGCTGATCTGCTGGGAGACGAACATGCCGCTGGCCCGATTCGCGCTCTACCAGGACGGGCTCGAGATCCTGCTCGCACCGACCGCGGACGACTCGGAGGCCTGGCACGATTCGATGCGCCACATCGCCCGCGAGGCGCGCGCCTACGTCATGACGGCCGAGGTCTTCCAGCGGGCCTCGTCGCACCCCGAGGACGTCCCGCTGGCCGACGGCGCCGACCTGATGAACCGCGGAGGGTCGGCCATCCTCGGCCCGGACGGCAGCTACCTCGCCGGCCCGCTGTGGGACGAGCCGGGCATCCTCACGGCGACGCTCGATCCGGCCCGCCTCGACGAGGAGCGGCAGCGCTTCGACCCCGCCGGCCACTACCACCGGCCGGACGTCTTCCGCCTCTCGGTCGGGCCCTAGCGCGCCTCGGCCAGGAGGCCGGCCATGTCGAGCGGGTCGGTCACCATCGCCACCGTGCCGTCGGCGTCGCGCGGCCACTCGGACTCGTCGCGGTCGCGGTAGAGCTCGATGCCGTTCCCGTCGGGGTCATGCAGGTAGATCGCCTCGGAGACGCCGTGGTCTGACGCGCCCGTCAGCTGGACGCCGTGCTCGAGCACGCGCTTCACCGCCGTCGCCAGGTCGGCGCGGGTGGGGTACAGGATGGCGAGGTGGAAGAGCCCGGTCGTGCCGGGCGCCGGCGGCGGGCCGCCGCGGCTCTGCCAGATGTTCAGGCCGATGTGGTGGTGATATCCGCCGGCCGACAGGAACGCCGCCGACGAGTCGTAGTGCTGCTGCACCTCGAACCCGAGCACGTCGCGATAGAACGCCTCGGCGCGGTCGAGGTCGGACACCTTCAGGTGGACGTGGCCGATCTTCGTGCCGGCCGGGATGGTGTACTCCATCCCCGCACGATACAGGCGTCAGGTGCCGCCCCAGTGCCGGTCGAGCTCCGAGTGGTAGTCGCGGCCGAGCCAGTCCGCCTGGCCCGGGAGCCAGTCCGAGAACCGCAGCGTGCCGCGGGGCGGCTCGTCGGACGTGAGCAGGCTTGCCGTGAGCGCGCCGAGCTCCTCCGCGGTCACGATGGTGTCGTGCAGGGGCACACCGGCTGCGCGACCGAGCGCCGCGACCGCCCGCTCCGGAAGCGGCACGAGCCGGGCCCGCGAGCCGACAGCCGCGCCGACGTCCGAGACGAGCTCGCGATACGTGAAGGTCTCGGGCCCGACGGCGTCGACGATGCCGGGCTCGACGGCGTCGGCCGCGATCCGGGCGACGTCCTCGACGTGCACCGGCTGCACCCGGCAGGGCCGGCGCGGGACTGCGAACACCGGCGAGCGCCGCAGGAACCAGGCGATGTTGTTGACCAGGATCTCCTGCCGGCCGCCGAACACGAGTGACGGGCGGACGCTCACGGCGGGCACCGGGCCGCCCAGCGCCAGCTCGTCGACGGCCGCCTTGGCGCGGAAGTAGGCATAGGGCGACGAGACGGACGGCCGCGTGACCGAGATGTGCACGATCCGCTCGACGCCGGCCGCGGCCGCAGCCCGGAAGAGGCGAGCCGACGCGGCGATCGCCCACTCGAACGTCGATGGGCCGCGCGGAAACCTGATCCAGAACGTGTTGTAGAGCACCTCGATCCCGTCGAGCGCGCTCGTGAGAGCCGTCTCGTCGTCGAGTGCGAGCGGAGCGACGTCGACGCTGCCCTCCAGGGGGTGCCCGGCCGGCGCCGGCGAGCGCACCAGCGTCCGCACCGAGCGGTCACGGGCGAGGAGCTCGTACGCGATCGCCGAGCCCGTGTACGAGAACGCCCCGGTGACCGCATCCACGGGCCGAGGATAGTGGATCTCAGGTGTACGGCTGCTGCGAGATCACGACCCAGAGGCCGAATCCCATGAGCGCCGTCGCGACGACGGCCGCCGTCCAGTCGACCACCGACGGCCGGCGCCTGAACCGCAGGTAGGCGACGAACACGAACGCCTGCGAGATGTAGAGCGCCGACAAGGCGGGCGTGAGTGCATACTCGTACGCCTTTCCGGGGTCGATCAGGCTGACGAGGCATCCCCCCACGAACGCCGCGCCGATCAGGAGCGCCGTCCGCATCCGCGGCACCCCGAACATCGCCGGCACGAGCCGGATGAGCGCGATGTACTCGGCGAAGATGAGGCCGGCGACGCTCGCGATGCCGCCGACGGCGATCAGCGCGGCGAAGCCGTCCCCCTCATAGGCCCGGGCGACGTCGTATCCCGGCACCTCTGAGGCGGCCAGGGACGGGCTCAGCGTCGCGTACGGGAACGCCCCCAGGATGGCGAAGACGCCGACGGCGGCGACTGCGATCAGCATCGTCCGCCGCAGGACGCGGCCGCCGCCGCGCACCTCGCCGCCCAGATACAGGGGGAGGCTCGCGCACAGGAAGAGCAGCGACACGTTGGCGGCACCACGTGCCAGCGGTCGGGCGGGTGCGTGCGACCGAAACGCGCTCGTGCCGGCCCCCGAGTGGTGAAGCACGATCGCGCCGAGCGCGAGCACGAGACCGAGCTGGACGACGGCGCTCACGAGCATGAGGCCCATGACACCCCGCTCGGCGAGGATCACGGCGGCGACAACGGCGAACGGCACGGCGATCTCGACGACGGCCTGGTGGCCCCTGATGCCCGGGAACGACTCCGGGATCTGGTCGTACACGAGGTCGGTGACCGTGAACGGCAGGTAGAGGAAGTAGCTCAGGATCCATGCCGCGCCGTGCGCGAGCGCGATCCGCCGGCCGGCCGCGCGCTCGACGAACGTGTAGAGGCCGCCGGACGACGCGATCTCGCCCGAGTAGCGCCACCACACGAACATCGGGGCGGCGAAGAGCGCGACCCCGGCGGCCGTGATGAGCCCGATCGACGAGATCCCCTGCGCGCCGGCGGCGTCGGGGATCAGGAGCGCGGTGAGAGCGAGTGGCCCGCCGATCGCGCTGAATGCGAAGCCGGCCAGGAGCGGGCCGGGGAGCGCCCGGCCCGTCCGGTCAGCCATGATCTACCCCCAGCCGCCGCCGCTCTCGGTGGAGCCGCCGCCGCCGGAGCTCTGCGAGGAGCCGCCGCCCGAGTCTTCGGTCGTGGTCGACGCGGCCGCCCCGGCGCCGCCGCTGCCGACGGTCACCTTGACGTCCATCCCGGCCTCCTTGTGCCCGGGGACCGAGCAGAAGAACTCGTAGGTGCCGTTCTTGAGCGTCACGGTGAGCTGCTGGGTGCCGCTGGTGAAGGTCGGGGTGGCCTGGTTGTCCACGCCGGGGCCTTCGATGGTGAGGTTGTGGCCCGTCGGGCCGTTGTTGGTCACGTTGAAGGTGTACGTCCCGGACTTGAGCTTCGTTCCGCCGGAGACGTCGATCGAGAAGTCGGCGAGCGTCACGTTCACCGGGGTGCCGGTCCCGCCGCTGATGTTCGAAGACCCGCCGCCTGCCGCCGGGGTGGCCGGCGTCGAGTTGCTGCTCGAGGAGCCGCCGCCACAGGCCGCGAGGGAGAGGGTGAGTGCCGCCAGAGCGGCTGTGAGTCGAAAGAGTTTCATATGCGTTTCTACCGGCGCGGAGACGAACCGGATTGGAGCCGGGCGGACTATCGTGCGCGGTGAACATGCGAGGGGACACGGCGTCGCAGCGTGCATCGGAGCTCCGGCGAGCGATCGCCGAGGCCGACCATCGGTACTTCATCCTCGACCAGCCGACGTTGTCGGACGGCGAGTACGACGCTCTCATGCGCGAGCTCCGTGGGCTCGAGGCCGCCGATCCGAGCCTCGTCACGCCGGACTCGCCGACGCAGCGGATCGGGGTGGCCACGGGGTCGGGGTTCGCGGAGGTCGAGCACCTCCAGCCGATGCTCTCGCTCGCGAACGCCCGAAACGACACGGAGTTCGAGGCGTGGTCGGAGCGCCTCGGCCGTCTGATCGGAGACGAGCCCTACCGGCTCGTAACCGAGCCGAAGGTCGACGGGCTCGCCATCTCGCTCGTGTACGAGGACGGCATCTTCGTCCGTGGGGCGACGCGTGGAAACGGGGTCGTGGGCGAGGACGTCACCGCCAACCTCCGCACCGTCCGCGCGATCCCGCTCCGGCTGGCCGGAGAGCCGGCGCCGCCCGTCGTCGAGGTGCGCGGCGAGGTCTACCTCCCGCTCGAGGGGTTCGCACGCGTGAACGAGGAGCAGATCGCCGCGGGCGGGAAGCCGTTCATGAACCCGCGGAACTCGGCGGCGGGATCGCTCCGCCAGAAGAACCCGGCCGTGACGGCGCGACGGCCGCTGAGCCTGTGGGCGTACGGCATCGGCCACTCGGAGGGCCTCGAGCTCGAGACCCACTGGGACTCGCTGGCGTGGCTTCGCGACCAGGGCTTCCCCGTCTCGCCCGACGCCGAGCTCCACGACGACCCCGCCTCGGCGCTCCGGTTCTGCCGCGCGTTCGAGGCGCGTCGCGCCACCCTGAGCTACGACGTCGACGGCGTCGTCGTCAAGGTCTCGTCGCTCGACCAGCAGCGCCGGCTGGGGTCCGTCGGCCGCGACCCCCGCTGGGCGATCGCCTTCAAGTTCGCGCCGACGACGGCCATCACCAAGCTCGAGAAGATCGGCCTGAACGTGGGGCGCACGGGCGCGCTCAACCCGTACGCAATCCTCGAGCCGGTCGTCGTGGGAGGCGTGACCGTGTCGCTTGCGACGCTCCACAACGAGGACGACATCCGGCGCAAGGACATCCGGGAAGGCGACCGCGTCATCATCCAGCGGGCGGGCGACGTGATCCCGCAGGTGGTGGGGCCGGCACCCGAGCAGGACGGTCGCCGGCGCAAGGCGTGGCGGATGCCCGACAACTGCCCGGTGTGCTCGACGCCGATCGTCCGGGCCGAAGGCGAGGCGCGCCACTACTGCCCCAACCGCGCCTGCCCGTCGCGCGGGTACGAGGGGCTGAAGCACTTCGTGTCGCGCGGGGCGATGGACATCGACGGCGTGGGGGAGAAGCTCGTCGCCCGCCTCGTCGAGCTCGAGCTCGTCTCCCAGCCGCAGGACTTCTACCGCCTCACCGTCGACCAGCTCGTCCCCCTGGACGGGTTCCAGGAGACGCTGGCCGAGAACGTCATCACGTCGATCGAGCGCTCGAAGTCACGCCCGTTCGACCGCGTCCTCTTCGCGCTCGGAATCCCGCACGTCGGCGGGATCACCGCCGAGACGCTGGCGGGTGCGTTCGGCTCGATGGACGCCCTGCGCCATGCGACGTCCGAGCAGATCGCCGAGGTCGAGGGCATCGGGCCGGTGATCGCCGAGACCGTCTCGGCGTGGTTCGTCGACGAGGAGCACGGGGCCATCGTCGATGCGCTCGCGGCCGCGGGGCTCACGATGTCGGGGCCGAAGCGTGCGCCGGCGGCGGGGCCGCTCAGCGGCAAGACGTTCGTCGTCACCGGCACCCTCGAGGGCCACACCCGCGACTCGATCGCGGCGCACCTGGCGAGCCTCGGCGCGAAGGTCACGGCGTCGGTCTCGGCGTCGACCGACTACGTGCTCGCCGGCGAGGGCGGCGGCTCCAAGCGGTCGAAGGCCGAGACGCTGGGCGTGCCGGTGATCGACCTCGCCGAGCTTGAGCGCCTCGCGGCCGAGCCCGTAGCGACCTAGACGCGCGACCCGGCCAGGAGCTGCACGATCGCGTCCTGGAGCCGGTGGGCGGCCAGCACGTCGAGGTGCGGCCGGCGGTTCTGGAGGATCGAGAACACGATCCGGTGGCCGTTGGCCGAGCGGACGTAGCCCGAGAGGGCCGACGCCGTGTCGAGCGTGCCCGTCTTGGCGTGGGCGTTCCCGTGCGCCGGGCCCGACCGCATCCGGTATCGGAGCGTGCCGCTGACGCCCGCGACGGGGAGCGCCTCGTGGAGATAGAAGCCCCACGGCTGGCGCGTCGAGCGCCGCAGGATCCCGAGGATCTGGCGGGCGCTCAGGTGGTCGCCCAGCGAGAGGCCCGAGCCGTCGACGATGCTCGCGCCGCGCAGCTTGACGCCGAGCTTGCGGAGGCTCCGCCGGGTCGTGAGCGTGCCGTTGGCGGTCGTGCCGCGAAGCCCGGCGTGGACGGCGAGCGCCTTGGTGAGCACCTCGGCGTAGTAGTTGTCCGACACGATGTCCATCTCGCGGATGAGCCTCGACATGTGCGGCGACGACGTCGTGGCGACCACCCAGGCGGTGCCGGGATGGACGCGCACGCGCGGGGCCTTCGCGAAGGCGACGCCGCGGTTCTTGAGCGACTTCTTCAGGATCTGTGCGGCGAAGAGCGGCGGGTTCGACGACGCCTGTGGATGGCCGAGGTGGTAGAGATCCTCGTTCACCGAGAGCGCCGAGATCGGCGGGCAGTCCTGCCAGTAGCTCGGCTTCCAGAACGGGCCCGTCCGGCGGCTGTCGAAGGCGCTCTCGTCGCCGTACAGCCGCCCGGTCACGCGGGAGATGCCCCTGCCCGCGATGGCGGCGGCCAGGTCGCTGACGAGCGTTCCGTCGCCGCCGTGGGCAGCGCGTGCGAACGGCTTGGTCGCCAGCGACGGGTCGCCGCCGCCGACCATGAAGAGGCTCCCGGTCACGGTGCCGGCGGCCAGCGGCCCGGACGCCATGATCTGGGTGCGGAGCCGCGCCGACGGCCCGAACTGGACGAAGAGCGCGGCGCTCGTCGCGAGCTTCACGTTCGATCCCGGCCGGAGCTGCCCGCGGTCGTTGTGAAGCGCCAGGAAGTGGCCGGACGTGCGGTCGTAGACCGCGAGCCCGGTGCGCGAACCGGCGAACTGCGAGCGCGCGATCAGCCGCTCGATGTGGGCATCGAGGGCGGCGGCGCCGGCGGTGGGCGGTGCGACGGCCATCACGGCCGCGCACGCGAGAAGGGCTCGACGGACGGTCACCGAGAGGCTACGGCCGCCGCCCGCGTCCGGGTCACCTGGACGGGCTCAACTCCTCTTGCACGGCCTGGAACAGGCTCTTGTCGATCTTTCCGTGGTAGATCGGGACGGACTGCTCGTGGCAGAGCCGGATGACTTCCTCACGCTTCATGCCGTATTCCTTCGACAGCTCATCCGGCGTCAGATGGTTGGCCATTCGTGCTCCCTTCGGTCGCTGAACGAGAAAACCCACCGAGCGGCTTCGCTCGATGGGCTGAGAGGTCGAACTAGGTTTTGCGGAGGGCGGACAAGCTAGGCCCGCTCCGATCGGCTGTCCATGCTCACACCATACCCAGGCATCCGGACTGCGTCAACAATCCGCCGGGGGATCTGCCGTTGCCCCCTCAGATCGGGTTTGGGACGTCGATGAACGAGTGCTCGACCCCGAACCGCTGGGCCAGAAGCTCCCCGAGCGCGCGCACTCCGAAGACCTCCGTGGCGTAGTGGCCGGCAGCCACGAAGTGGATCCCGGCCTCGCGGGCCTGCGCCATCACGGGCTCGCGCGGCTCGCCCGTCAGGAAGCAGTCTGCGCCCGCGTCGGCGGCCGGGAGGACGTCCTGCGCGGCGGCGCCCGAGATGACGGCGACGCGCCGGATCGACGCGGGCCCTGCGTCGAAGACGAGCGGCGCGGGGTTGATCTCGGCCCGCACGCGGTCGAGGAGGCCGGCGAGCGGGAGCGGCGGGTCCGCGGTGGCGAGGAACCCGATCGTGCGGTCGCCGTGCACACCGAAGCCGACCGGATCGACGAGCCCCAGGGCGCGGCAGATGAGGGCGTTGTTCCCGACCTCCGGGTGGGCGTCGAGGGCGAGGTGGTACGCGACGAGCGACAGGTCGTGGTCGAAGAGGCAGCGCAGGCGGGCCCGCTCGCGCTCGCCGATCCGGCGCGGCTCCGAGCTCCAGAAGAGGCCGTGGTGGACGATCAGCATCTGGGCGCCGTCGTCGGCGGCGCGCTCGAAGAGCTCGAGCGACGCGCTGACACCCGTCGCGACCCTCCGCACCTCGGGGGCGCCGACCACCTGGAGGCCGACGGGGAGCGCGTCTGGATAGCCCCCGGCGTCGAGGTGGTCGTCGAGGAATGCGACGATCTCGTCCCGGCGGGCCACGGTCCAACCGTACCCTCCAAACGGGTGGTCCTGCCACCCCACCCACTTGCGCCGGGGGCCTCCGTCCGCGAATCTGGCGGTATGGCGGAGAGGGTCTCGCTTGACGACCGCCTGGCCGGGCACGTTCGCCCAGGCCGCGGTCGCGTGCGCCGCGAGGCGTTCGAGCGCACGGGCAGCGACACGTTGCGCGCCCGCATCCAGCGCCGCATCGACGCCACGATCGAGATCTTCGAGACCGATCGCCTGCTCTACGACGTCGAGGTCGAGGCCATGGCGGCCTGGATCCGCAGGCTGGTCGCATTCGACGCGTATTGCGCGCGGCGCGACTCGCGCCTGCGATAATCCCGGCTTCCGGGGCGTGGCGCAGCCTGGTAGCGCGCACCGTTCGGGTCGGTGAGGTCCCGAGTTCAAATCTCGGCGCCCCGATAGCTCTAATCGGCCTAACCATGCGACGCCGCCGCCATTCGGGCGGCGGCGTCGTCCATAGTTCGTCCAACGCGCTCGCCGAGAACGCGCGTCGAGCGCCGCGCGGCCGATCTCGATCTCGTCTGGCCAGAGATGGCCGTAGACGCGGAGCGTGAACGCCGGAGCCGAGTGGCCGAGCTCGGCCTGGACGCGAGTTGGGTCGCCGCATCGACGAGAGCGGCCCGCCGCCTAGTCGCGGCGGCCGAGTGCATCCCTCACGAGTTGGTCTGCCTCGGCGTTCATTTCCCGAGGCACCCAGGAGATGCGGATGTTCTTGAACAGAGCGACGAGAGTGGTCGCATCCTTGTGCAGTTCTTTTAGATGTTCTTGCTTCACCGCGGCGACACCATTTACTTGGTCCACGACGAGCTCAGAGTCCATGTAGACGCGGATTCGCTGGATGCCGTGACCGCGCGCAACCTTCAATCCCTCGATCAACGCTCGGTACTCCGCCACGTTGTGGGTGGCAGGACCGATCTCCTTCGAGATCTGATCCACTGTGACCAGACGGCGCGCCCGCGCGCGCAAGAGCGCACCAATCGCCGCGCGGCCAAAGCGGTCCCCGGAGTTGCCCCCGTCAGTATTCAGAAGGTAGTACCCGCGCTTCAGGCCGGCCGGCTGTGCGGCCTCGGCCTCGGGCGTCTCCGGCTCGGACTCCGGCGTCTCGCCGAGCAGGACGCGGCGCACGAAGGCCGAGCGCGCCTCGCCGGCCAGGCGAGGCTCCGACGTCCAGGCGCCGTCGCTGATCGTGGGAGTGGCGAGTAGGTGAGCGGCCATCTCGGCAGGCGGCAGCTCGCGCCAGGACGCCTTGCGGGGCTTCCTCGACCCAGTCATCGCCGGTCATCCTACGCCCCCACCCAGAGCAAACCTCCAGCCCAGGCGACGCGGATCCGGCTGTCCCGCGTCGGCGCGCGTCGAGGGCACCCGGACGAGTTCAAATCTCGGCGCCCCGATAGCTCTTCACGGCCGCGTGGTCTGCCGGTGGTCTGGAGAGCCGTTCGATCGCAGCTTCCCTGACGGCCGGGAGCTCGTCAGGCGGACGCCTGCAGCCGGTCGCGAATCTCGTTCAGCGCCGCCTGCTCGGCGGTGCTCACCTGCTGTCCCTCCTCCTTGTGGGCGGCCGCCACTGTCGACGCGAGGGTCACGACGAACTTGCGGTAGTCGTTGAGCTCTTCCGGTGTGCCCTTCCGGCCGACGACCGCGGCTGCTTCGGCGATCCGCTCGAGGCCAGCGTCGTGCAGCTCGCGGGTCGAGTGGTAGCGGTGCCGGTCGAACTCGGGCTTGGCCGAGACGATCTCGTCGAGCAGCTCGCTCTGCCCGTGCTCTTTGCGAGCGTCCGTGTAGGAGCGCGCCAGCGCCAGCGTCTCGCGAAACGTCCCGCCGCTGTCGGCGGTGAGCACGATCATCCCGGCGGTGACGGGCCCCTCGGCCACCAGATCCCATTCAGCCCCGTCGAAGTCGCTCTTCACGCTCATACAGCCTCTCCCTCCTGGTTCGGTCGGCCCGCACAAGCGTGGTCCGTGGGTGGTCCCGGCGAATCGCGCTCGCGGAATCAGGTCGGGTTTTCGCTCACAGTGCGTTACGGTGGCGGCGTGACTCCGCCTGGGACGCACGTTGCGGCGTCGCGCGTACACACCGCAGTGACCATCGTCCCCCGCATGGCTTGGCGGCTCGGCGCGCTGCTCGTTGCCGCGGCCATGGCCGGAGGATGCGGCTCGGCGTCGATCGCCGAGCACGCCGTCGCGCCGGCGATGCACGCCGTGGCCGGCCACCCGCCGGTCGGGCTCTCGAGGCACTCGGCGACGGTGCGGTTCGGCGAGGGCCGCCAGTCGGTCGGCTTCGCGCTGCACGAGCCGGCCGGCATGATCCTGCTCTACCGGCTCAGCGCCCCGGCGGGGACGAGGGTCGAGGGCACCACGCAGCTGCCCAACACCACGGTGCCGCTCCTCATCCGCACGTCGCGCACCGGGCCGAGCAGCTCGTGCGGTCGACATGGACGACGCGTCGTCTGCACCGTGGGCGAGGAAGGGTGCCCGATGCCGGAGGGGACGTGGCGCGTCCACCTTCGAAAGCTGGCCGGGCCGGCCGGCGCGGTGACGATCTGGTTCCGGGTCGGCGATCCCCGCGGGAACAGAACGCGCGCCGCCACCGTCTGAGTGGCATGAGACACATCCGAACACTCGCGATCGTCGCGGTCGTCGGAATGGCGTGCTGGGTCTCCGCCTCCGACGGTTCCGTGGTCAACCACCCCAACCATGCGAAGAAGACGATCCGCCTCAAGCCGGGGCACTACACGTTCCACCTCGGCGGCCGGGTGCACGTCGGCGACAAGATCGTCTGCGTGACGCGAAACGGCCGGCCGGCGGGCGGCGGCTTCGTGCCGAAGCCCGGGAACGGCGTCGCGTCTTCGACGGGCTTCAGCCTGGTGGTGTCCGCGTCCGGCAAGGTGAAGATCACCTGCCCGGCGCATCCGGGGAACGCGTAAGGGCGACGCTGGTCTGCTGTCACGATCCGAAACCAGGTCGAGGCCCGCGCCTGAGCCACCTGGCGTTGGCCGCCGGTGCCAGTTGGAGCAGCAGGAGGACGACGGCGGGCACGAGCACGGGGATCCCGACGGCCCGCCCGCCGACGGCCAGCACCACGGCATCGACGATCGAGAGCGCCGCGGCCGCCGCGTGGGCCGGTCTGTAGGGGATCGAGTCGGCCGCGAGGCAGCCGGCGGCGAGCACGACGGCGACGATGCCGGCGATGCCCGTGATCGCGAACACCTGCGGCTCAGGCACGAGCAGGGCGGCCGCCGTCGCGATCGCTCCGACGAGCCCGAGCGCCACACGGGGCCATCTCATCGCTCCGACCAGCTGTCCAGAACGCGCCCGCGCTCGTCGACGAACGTGTAGGCGATCCCGCCGCTCGACACCTCGACCAGTAGCGACCCGTAGTCGAGGAGCGATACGGCGGCGCCCGGCGTGGCCTTCGTGAACTCCGCAGCTCCCGGCCCCTCGCCGCTCGTCCCGACCGTGAACTCGGGGATGCCGCCGACCGTTCGCCGCTCGTAGCGGTGCAGGTGCCCTGCGAGGATGGCTGCGACGCCCGACCGGCGCAGAAGCGGCAGGATGGGATTCCCGGGCTGCACCGGTCTGTGGACGACGACGAAGCGCACGAGCGGCCCCGGCACGGCGAGCTCCCTGCGGGCGAAGGCGATCTCGGAGGCGCCCGCCTCGAGGCCGAGCAGGACGAGCTGCACCGGCCCGTACCGGACGGCGTAGCGCCCGCGCGGCCCGGGGAGGTGGAGCGCCGACGTCACCGCGGCTCCGCCCGAGTAGATCAGGTCGTGCTCCCCCTCGGTCGCCCACAGAGGGGCGCCCAGCATGACGTCGTGCAGCGGGTCGAAGATGTTGCGGTCGAGCACCTGGGGCGCCCCGACGAGGTAGCTGTTGTCGCCGGCCGTCGTCACGAAGTCGGGCCGTTCCGCGGCGAGTGTGCGGCCGACCGCCCACTCGTGGTCGTTCCCGGAGCCGTAGTCGCCGATCACGGCGAAGCGGACCGGCTCCCGCAGGTCGAGCGGCGCGGTCCGGAACGAGCCGGACGCGCGACCGATGCCCCCCACGGACGCCGTCCAGACATACCGCGTCCCCGGCTGGAGCCCGGTCAGCCGGCCGCCGGCACCGGTCACGGTTCCGCCCGGGGCCGGTCGCGGTGAGCTCGACGCGGCGCCCGCCCTCGACCGACCACGCCAGCGTCGCCTCGGTTGTGCTGAGCCTGATCACGAACGGCCCGCGGGTGAACGGGTCGCCCGACGGTCCGAGGAGGTAGAGCCGCCAGTAGACCAGAACGGCGACGACGAGGAGTGCCAGGAGAGCGCACACCATCGCGAGCGCAACGAGCCCGCGGCGCAGGCGGCGCTCGCGCGGTGTCAGCGCGTGATCCGTCATCGTGGCATTCGCAGCGTCAGGGTAGCTGCGGCCCGCCCATACAATCGGTGCGATGGGTTTCGCATCCAACCTGGCACTCGACGCGCTCTCCGACCGCCTGGCCGGCACCACCGAGCGCGCGATCACGGCCGTGGTCGAACGCCGCGGCCCGGCCGTCGTTCGCGCCGCGGAGCGTCTTCAGGCCGCGCATCCGGGATGGTCGCCCTCGGAGATCTCGCGCCACGCGATCGCACAGAGCAGCAAGCGGGTCGCCGGCACGGGTGCCGTGAGCGCCCTGCCGGCGGTGATACCCGGGTTCGGCACGGTCGCCGAGGTCGGCGCGGCGGTGGGTGATGCCTCGCTCCTCACCGTCGCCCAGACGGAGCTCGTGCTGCTGGTCGCCCACCTCCACGGCAGGCCGATCACGGACGTGGAGGCCCGAAAGCTGGACGTCCTCATGGCCATGGGCGTCGAGGCGGGTGTCGTCGACCTGCGCAAGAACGGCGTTGTCCGCGTCATGGGGCGGATCCACCGCGACGGCGAGCTGGCCGACGAGGCCGGCGCCAGGCTGGCCAGGCCCATCTCGCGCCGGCTGGCCGCGGTCGTGGTTGCCAAGATCGCCAGGCGGCGTGCGTACGTGCTCCTCGGCCGTGAGGTGCCGATCGTCGGGATCGGGATCGCCGCGGGCTACAACATGTGGTCGACGCACAGGGTCGGGCACGCGGCCCGCCGGTACTTCCACCACGTCTCGTGATCGCCGGCGGTCAGCCGCGCACGTGCACGAACGCGAACGTCTGGGCCCGGTGGCGCTCGCGCTGGAGCACCCGGCCGCCGTTCGGCTCGCCCGAGAGCGAGACGTTGCCCTCGACGGTCTGGTAGCGGGTCTCGCCCGCGTCGAGCCAGCGGTCGAACATCCCGATGTGGTCGGGCACGCCGTCGCCGTCGAGGTCGAAGACGGCCAGATCGGCGTTGAGCGGCGTGCGCGTGATCGAGAGCGAGTTGGCGCCGCGCTGGGCGTCGTTCATCAGGTGTGGGACGTACGAGTAGTGACGCCCGGGCTCGAACGCCGTCGAGCCGGCCTGGACGAAGCACCACGACACGAACATCGCGCACCACGGCCCGGGAACCCCGTACCACTCGGTGAAGTCGCACCGATGGCTGCCCGGCGGCTCCTCGCGGTCGCCGACGCACGAGACCGCGGCATCGTAGGCAGCGCCCCACAGCTGGGCATCCTCGGCCCGCCTCAGCCGGCGCGTCCGCATCGACTTGAGCGACGACGAGAGCGGCGACTCCTCGGCGAGCAGCGTGAGCAGGTCCGACCCGCACACCTGGTCGATCTTCTGCTCGGGGAAGCCCATCCAGTACTTCGCCCGGCGCACCGCTGCGGCTGTCCTCTCGCCGTACACGCCGTCGAGCGGGCCGGGGTCGAACGTCCCGTACGGGTTGTGCAGGAGCGCCCGCTGCGCCCGCCGCACCTGCGGGCCGTCCATGGCCGGAGACGTCAGATGGAGCTCGTCAATGTCGGCGATCGTTGCCACGGAACGGGCGGATCGTAGCCGCCGCTCACCGGGCTCCGCCAACCGCCGACCCCTTTCGAACGGTTGCGGCCGCTAGTTCTGCGACGGGTCGGGCGGCATCCGCGCCACGAGCGTGAACTCGCCGCCCTTGCGCTCGAGGACGCGTCGCCAGAGGCCGTCGGTGTCGCCCGCGAAGATGTCTCCGGGGAGTGCCGGCTCGGTGAACCAGGCCTCCTCGGCGAGCTCGTCGTCGAGCTGTCCCTCGCCCCAGCCCGCGTAGCCGGCGAACACGCGGACGCGGGCGACGTGGCCTCCGATGTCGTCGATGTCGTCCGACACCTGTATGGGGGCGATCGGGCCGCACACGGCCTCCTCGCCGACCGGGCCGGTGTGCTCGGCGAGGGCGATCACGGCCTGAGGCTGCACCGGGCCGCCCGCGAACACCGGATCGCCGTCGGCGAGCTCCGCGAGGTCGGGCACGGCCTCGCCGACCGGGAGCTCGGTCGGGCGGTTCAGCACCACGCCGAGCGCGCCCTCGTCGGTGTGCTCCATGATCAGCACCACGGTGCGGTGGAAGTTCGGATCGACGAGCATCGGCGCGGCGATCAGGAGCTGGCCCTTGAGCGAATCCATCTGCCCGAAGTCTAGGGCTGGGCTATGAGAGCCGCCGCGTCCGGCCTGGCGTCCAGCAGACCCGACCTGAACATCCACGCGCCGAACCGGGCCCACGCGACCTCGGGCGGCGGGCCGGTGCCGAGCAGGCGGAGGGTGGCGGGGACGCTCTGCTCGAGGACGTTCCGGTAGTCGTCGGCGGAATGTCCGCGCATCACCGCGACCGCGGCATCGGGGTGGGCCTTGGCCCAGTCCGTGCCGGCGGCGAGGCCGGCGACGAACCGCCGCACCGTGGCGCGGTAGGCCGTGTCGTCGCGCAGCCGGTCGGCGTTCGCGACGACCACCAGCTCGTCGTATGGCGGCACGCCGTAGCGGTCGTACGGGAAGACGACCGGGTGCAGGCCGCGCATGGCGAAGAGCACTCCTTCGATGTTCTGGAACACGCCGGCGACCGCATCGACCTTGTGGCCGAGGAGTGCCGGGACCTGGTTGAACTTGACGTCGACGAGATGGACGTCGCCGGCGCCGAGGCCGGCGCTCGCGAGCACCTTGTCGACGAAGGCGGCGGTGCTCTGGGTGCCGTCCACGCCGATCGTCTTCCCGCGCAGGTCGGCCGGCGTGCGGATGCCGCTCGATCCGGCGGCGATGATCGAGGCGAGCGCAGTCGGCACGACGGTGGCGACCGCCGCGACGGGCGCGTGGTGCTCCTGCGCGAAGAAGAGCTCCGGCTCGTACGAGATGCCCACGTCGGCCCGGCCGGCCCCCACGAGCGTCAGCGCGTCCGACACGCCTGACGGCGGCCGCGGCGTGACCGTGAGGCCGTTTCGCGCGAAGAAGCCCTTGTCCATCGCCGCGTAGATCCCCACGTGGTCGGGGTTCGGGACCCAGTCGAGCACGAGCGTCACGTCCTCGCGTGGCGACGCGTTCGGTGGCGACGACCCGCCGCAGGCAGCGGCGAGGAGCAGGGTCGCGACCGCCACGGCGCGGAGCCTCACGCTCCCCGCCTCGCCCAGGGGATCGCCACTCGCTCGGCGATCGAGACGGCCGCGAAGAGCGCGAGCGCCAGCGCCGCGAGCACGACGACCGCCGCGCCGACCAGAGGAGCGTCGAGCTGCGCGGTTGCGGTCTGCATGGTCTCGCCGAGGCCCGACGAGCCTCCCGCGTACTCGGCGAAGAGGGCTGCGACGGCGGCGTAGGACGCCGCCACGCGGGCGCCCGAGAACGCGGACGGCAGCGCCCACGGCACCTCGACGCGGCGGAAGGTCGCCGCCCGCGAGGCCCGCAGAGTGCGCATCACGCGCAGGTATTCGGGGTCGACCGAGCGCAGGCCGTCGAGCGCGTTCACCGTCACCGGGAAGAAGCAGACCAGCGCCACGATCACGACCTTGGGCGCGAGCCCGAAGCCGAGGTAGATGACGAGGACCGGCGCGATCGCCACGACAGGCACGCTCTGCGAGGCGACGAGGAGGGGGTAGACGGCTCGGCGGAGCGTCGCCGAGAAGTGCAGGGCGGCGGCGGACACGAGGCCGAACCCGACCGCCGCGGCGAAGCCGGCGAGCATCTCGCCCGCGGTGTGCGCGGCGTCGGTTGCGAGCCTGCTCCGGTCGTCCCACAGGGCGTTCAGGATGTCGGTCGGGGCGGGCAGCAGGTAGTCGGGCACATCGCGCAGGCGCACCCAGGCCTGCCAGGCGGCCAGGATCGCGAGGAGGGCGACAGCCCAGCCGATTCGCGGGCGGCTCATCGAAGCGTCTCCAGGGCCTGCTCGCGGGCGGACTCGGCCGGGCCCGGCGCCGTCGAGCTCGCAGGCGACGCGGCCGGGCCGGGCGGTCAGGACGACCACGCGGTCACACAATCGCAGCGCCTCGTCCAGGTCGTGGGTCACGAGGACGGTTGTTCGCGGCCGGGCGTGGAGCGCGCCGGCGAGCCACTCCTGCATCTCGGTGCGCGTGATGGCGTCGAGCGCGCCGAAGGGCTCGTCGAGGAGGAGCACGGGCTTCTCGGCGAGGAGCGTGCGCGCGAACGCGACCCGCTGGCGCATCCCGCCCGAGAGCTCCCACGATCGTGCCCGCTCGAAGCCGTCGAGCCCGAGCTCAGCGAAGAGCTCCGCCGCCCGCCGGCGTGCCTCGCTCCGGTCGACGCCCGCGTTCTCGAGCGGGATCGACGCGTTCCCGACAGCGTCGCGCCAGGGCATCAGGAGGTCGGCCTGCGGCATGAGGGCACAGTGCTCCAGGCGGCCGCGCTCGTCGTCGGCTCCGCCGACCGTGATCCGGCCGACGTCCGTGGCGTCGAGGCCCGCGATCATGCGAAGCAGCGTCGACTTCCCGCAGCCGCTGCGCCCCACGAGCCCGACGGTCTCGCCCGCGCCGGCGCGGAGGCTCACGCCGCCCAGCGCCTCGACAGGCCCGTAGCTCTTCGTCACGTCGGTGACGACGACCTCGCTCACTTGCGTGCATCCCTTCGCTGGCATTACCCAGATCAGGTTCGCGGGTCGGCGCCTCTGCGGCACCCTCTCAGCCCCTGCGGGGCTCCCCGGCAAACGCTCGACGGCAGTTTAGTGCAACAACGGGGTCAGACCCCAATGTTGCGCGGCTTCGGAGGGCCGAGCCCTGTTTGCTAGCCTCCGTCGCATGCTTGCTCGACGCGACACCACCCACACTCGTGGCCCTGTCGCCCTCGTGCTGCCGCGCATCCCGGCGTAGGCGTTCCCGGCACACCGCCCGGAACGCCGTGACGAACGACGCCCTTCGTCAACGCCGAGAACTGGATGCGCCATGAACACGCTCGCCTCATTCGAACTGGACTTTCCCGCCTGGTATTCGGACGTCGTCCGCCGCGCGGAGCTCGCCGAGCACTCCGCCGTCCGCGGCTCGATGGTGATCAGGCCGTACGGGTATGCGATCTGGGAGCTCCTCCAGCGCGAGCTCGACGACCGGATCAAGGCCACCGGCCACGAGAACGTCTACTTCCCGCTGCTGATTCCACAGTCGGTGCTCGCCAGAGAGGGCGACCTCGTCGAGGGGTTCGCGCCGGAGGTCGCGGTCGTGACCGAGGCGGGCGGATCGGTGCTCGACGAGCCTCTCGTGGTTCGGCCCACGTCCGAGGCAACCATCTGGAGCACGTATGCGCGCTGGATCCAGTCCTACCGCGATCTGCCCCTGCTCTACAACCAGTGGGCCAACGCGGTGCGGTGGGAGCTGCGGCCCCGGCTCTTCCTGCGCACGACCGAGTTCCTCTGGCAGGAGGGCCACACCGCGCACGAGACTGCCGCCGAGGCGATCGCAGAGTCCCTGACGATCCTGCATCGGGTGTATGTCGACGTGCAGGAGTCGGTGCTGGCGATGCCGGTGCTACCCGGGCGCAAGAGCGCACGTGAGCGGTTCCCCGGCGCCCGGGAGACGTTCACCACCGAAGCGATGATGCGCGACCGAAAGGCCCTGCAGGCGGCCACGTCGCACTACCTCGGCGACGAGTTCGCGCGGGCCTACGGCGTCTCGTACACCGGTCGCGACGGCGCGCAGCACCATCCCTTCGCCGCCTCGTGGGGCGCCAGCTCACGACTCGTCGGCGGCGTGGTCATGTCTCACGGCGACAGCCGCGGACTGAAGCTCCCACCCGCCGTCGCGCCCCATCAGGTCGTGATCGTGCCGATCACCCCCGAGCGCTCAGAGGTGGCAGAGGCTGCTGCCGCGATGGCCGCGGAGCTGCGCGATGCCGGCGTGCGGGTCAAGCTCGACGAGCGGCAGCACGTGCGCCCCGGGGCCAAGTTCTTCGAGTGGGAGCTGAAGGGCGCGCCGGTGCGGCTGGAGGTCGGCGCCCGCGACCTGGCCGGCGGCCATGTCACGCTGGTGCGACGCGACGGCGATGTCCGAGAGGAGGTGCCACGCGACGCGGTGCCCGCACGGATCGACGACGTGCTGCGCGACATTCAGGTCGGCCTCCTGGCCGATGCGCGGAGCTTCCGCGACCGTCACACGCGGCGGATCGCCGAGCGCGAGGAGATGATGGAGTTCCTCTCCGAGGCGCAAGGGTTCGCCGTCACAGCCTGGTGCGGCTCGGCCGAGTGCGAGTCAGCGGTCAAGGCCCAGACGTCAGCCACGATCCGCTGCCTGACCCTCGAACCGGAGGATCCCGGCGGCCCCTGCCCCGTGTGCGGCCAACGCGGCACGGAGCTGGCCACCTGGGGTCAGGCCTACTGAGGTGAAAATTGGTGCCTGGCACCGTTTTTTCAGCTAGGAGTCGAGCTGCGCGATCAGGCACTCCGACGGCGGCTTGTCGTCGCGGAAGCGGACGAGGCGCGTGCCGTGGCGGATGCGGCGGCCGCTCACGTGGTCGAACGTCACCTCGACGACCAGCTCCGGGCGAAGGCCGCGCCACTCACGGTCGTCCTTGCCGGCGCTCCAGCGGTTCGGCTCGTTGGCCCCGTGCTCGCCGGTCTCGTACGGCGTCACGACGCCGACCAGCTCGCGTGCTCTGGCCGCGGTGAAGCCGGATGTGTGGCCGACCGGCCGCAGCTGGTCGCCGTCGTAGAGCGCCAGGATCAGCGAGCCGACCGTGCCCTCTGCCTTTCCGGGCCGCCAGCCCATGACGACGCAGTCGATCGTGCGCGTGCGCCGCACCTTGACCATGCCCTTGCGCTCGCCTGGCAGGTACGGCGCCCCGGTCTGCTTGGCGACGACGCCCTCGGCGCCGTGCAGCCACTTCTGGGCCTCGTCGGGCGAGTCGGTCGCCGGCGTCAGCTCAACCGGGTCCGAGACGTGCTGCTCGAGCACCTGCCGTCGCTCGGAGAACGGCCGCTCGAGCAGCGACTCGTCATCGAGCGCGAGGATGTCGAACGCCACGAATGTGGCCGGCGTCTTCTCGGCCAGCATCGCCACTCGGGAGGCCGCCGGATGGATGCGCTCCTGGAGCGCCTCGAAGTCCTCGCCGCCCTCCGGCGTGCGGATGACGAGCTCCCCGTCGAGGACGTAGCGGCCCTCGGGAAAGCGCAGCTCGGGGAAGTAGCGACCGAGCGCCTTGCCGTTTCGCGACTGGACGTGGACGTCGTCCCCGTCGACGAAGGCGATGGCCCGGAAGCCGTCCCACTTCGGCTCGTAGAGCCATCCGTCGCCCTCGGGTAGCTCCGCCCCCGGCCGCGCGAGCTGCGGCAGGACCGGGGGCGAGAGCGGAAGCGGCATCGGCCGCGAGTCTAGCGGCGGGACTGAAGGAAGAGCAGCGCGAGCTGCCAGATCGCGACCAGGGCGCCGACCACGTAGGTCAGGGCGGCGGCGGTCAGGACCTTGCGGGCAACCGGCACCTGCGCCTGGCTGATGATGCCCTGGGTGGAGAGCATCGCCATCGCCTTCCTGCTGGCGCCGAACTCGACCGGCAGCGTCACGAGCTGGAACAGGACGATCGCCGCGAAGAGCGCCACGCCGAGGAGCGCGAGGCCCGACGCCTGCATGAAGATCCCGAGCAGGAAGATCGGGAACCACGCCTGCGACGCGAACCCGGCGGCCGGCACGAGCGAGCCGCGAAGCCGGAAGCCGGCCTCGCCGCGGGCATGCTGGAACGCGTGCCCGGTCTCGTGGGCGGCGACCGCCACCGCGGCGACCGAGTTGGAGTTGCCGACGGGCTCCGAGAGCCGCATCGTGTTGTCGCGTGGGTCGTAGTGGTCTGAGAGCTGGCCGGCGATCCCCTCGACGGTCACGTTCTGGAGTCCGCCGGAGTCGAGCATCTGCCGGCTGACCTGCGCGCCGGTGAGCCCGGACGACGCCGCCACCTTGGAGCCCTCGGCGAACGCGCGCTTCACCCATGCCTGCGCTGCGAGGCCGAGGACGAGCGGCGGAACTGCGAACAGGATGTACCAGTAGTACATGTCGGCCCTCCTTCGGGCCTGGGTTGGGTCTCATGAAGACTACGTGAACGGGCGGGCCCCGGAAGGCCCGCACACACACGACGCTAATCTTTGAGCGTGCAAGTGACCGACCAGGTGCGCGGGCTCCTCGAGGAGGCGTTCCCCGGCGAGCGAGGTGGAGGTGTGGCCCTTCTCGGGCGACGACCACCTCTCCACGCGGATCCGCTCCGACCGGTTCTCCGGGCTGTCGCTGATCGACCAGCACAAGCTGGTCTACGCGCCCGTCCAGCACCTGCTCGACGACGGCACGATCCATGCACTGCAGATCAAGACGGAGGCGCCATGATCGTCACAGACGACCAGATTCGCGAGGAGATCCAGAAGGCGATCTCGCAGAACCACGTGATGCTCTTCATGAAGGGCACGCCGGACTTCCCGCGCTGCGGGTTCTCGGCCCGCACTGTCCAGGCCCTGCACACCGCCGGCGCCGAGTTCGCGGCCATCGACATCCTGCCCGACCCGCGCATCCGCGAGCAGCTCTCGGCCCACTCCGGTTGGCCGACCATCCCGCAGCTCTTCGTGGACGGCGAGCTCGTCGGCGGCTGCGACATCGTGACCGAGCTGGCCCAGACGGGCGAGCTGGGCCGAATGGTGGCGCCGGCTGCCTGACCGCGCAGCCGTCGTCGGGGCGGGGGTCATCGGCCTGAGCGCCGCGCGCGCGCTCGTCCAGGACGGGTTCGACGTGACGGTCTACGAGCGCGACCGGGCCGGCTCGCCGCTCGGGTCGTCGCACGGCCGCTCGCGGATCTTCCGGCGCAGCTACCGGGAGGTCGACTACCTGCGCCTCTCGCTGCGCGCCATCGAGGAGTGGCGCCGCCTCGACCCGTGCCCGCTGCGGCAGACGGGGCTCCTGGAGTACGGCCAGGGCGTCGAGCTGCACGCCGCTGCGATGGACGAGGTCGGCGAGACGTACGAGTGGCTCGAGCCGGCCGAGGCCGAGCGGCGCTTCCCCGAAGCCCGCTTCCCGGAGCGGGCGCTGTGGGACGCCGAGGCCGGCGCGATCATGGCCGACGACGCGCTGCGGGCCCTCTCCTCGGGCCTCGACGTCCGCGAGGGCGTGCTCGTCGACGATCCGCGCGAGCTCGAGGCCGACGTCATCGTGGCGTGCCCCGGTTCGTGGCTCGGGCCGATGTTCGGCTTGCCGCTCCAGCCGCGGATCGAGCAGGTCACGTACTTCGCCGGGGCGCCCGACGACCGCCCGAGCGTCATCGACCACGGCGCTCCCGATCGGCGCCTGCACTACGGCCTGATCGCGCCCGGCGCGGGCTACAAGATCGGCGAGGACGCCGCCCGGCCCGACCCGTGGGACGCCGACCGCTCCGACCGGCCGGTTGACGAGCGTCTCGCCGACCGGCTCGCCGAGCACGTGAAGCGGATGTTCCCCGGCCTCGACCCGCGTCCCCTGCACTCGGAGTCCTGCCTCTACACGATGTCGCCCGACGGCGACTTCGTCCTCGATAGGATCGACGGCGTGATCGTCTGCGGCGGCTGCAGCGGGCATGCGTTCAAGTTCGGCCCCCTGCTCGGGAGGCTGATCGCCGACCTGGCGCAGGGGCGGCCGCTTCCGCCCGAGGCCGACCGGTTCCGCGCGTCCCGGCTGGCGCCGGCGTGAGCCTCGTCATCGCCGAGCAGGTCCGCGGGCGCGAGCGGACGGCGAGCGAGGTGCTCGACGAGCATCTCGAGAAGCTCGCCGCCGACGAGCTCGGAGCCGTCTGGCGCGTCACCGAGGAGCGGGCCCGTCGCGAGGCCGCCGCGGTCGACCGCGCGCTGGCTGAGGGTCGCGACCCCGGCCCTCTGGCGGGCGTTCCCGTCGGCTGGAAGGATCTGATCGACACCGGCGGCATCACCACCACGTACGGGAGCTCGCTCTTCCGCGACCACGTCCCCGACCGCGACGCCGACGTCGTCGCCCGGTTCGCGGCGGCGGGCGCGGTGACCGTCGCCAAGCTCGCCACCCACGAGCTCGCCTGGGGGACGACCAACCAGAACCCGCACTTCGGCTCGTGCAAGAACCCGCACGACCCGACCCGCGTGCCCGGCGGCTCGAGCGGGGGGTCGGGAGCAGCGCTGGCGTCGGGCATGGTCGCGGCGGCGCCCGGGACCGACACCGGCGGCTCGATCCGCTGCCCGGCGTCGTGCTGCGGCATCGTCGGCCTGAAGCCGACGTTCGGGCGCGTCAGCCTGGCGGGGATCCGGATGCTCTGCCCGACGCTCGACCACTGCGGGCCCATGGCGAGGACCGTGGCCGAGTGCGCGCTCCAGCTCGAGGTGATGGCGGGCGAGTCGCCGCGCGACCCGCGGACGACGCCCGTGCCGGTCGAGCGCTGGACGGAGGCTGTGTCACGGGGCGTCGCGGGGCTGACGGTCGGCGTGGCCGAGCGCTACTTCTTCGAGCACTCCGCCCCCGACATCGCCGCATCGGCCCGACGGGGCATCGACGCCCTCCGCGACGCCGGGGCGCGGATCGTCGAGGTCGACATGCAGTGGCCGACCAAGCTCGGCATCGCCGATCCGTTCACGCCCGAGGAGGCGGCGACCATCTGGGAGTTCTGGCCCGAGCGGCGGGCCGACTTCGGCCGGGACGTGCAACGTGACCTCGCCGCAGCCGAGCCGATGCTGGCGGTCGACTCGGCGATCACCTCCCAGAACCGGCTCGAGTACCGCGCCCGGATGCACGAGGCGCTGGTCTCGGCCGGGGTTGACCTCGTCGCGACGCCGGCGCAGGCGTTCACCCCGCCTCACATCGGCGTCACCGAGGTGCCGTTCGCGGGCGAGGAGGCGTTCGACGTCACGTTCGCGATGTGCGGCCTGACCCAGATCTTCAACATCCTCGGCTGGCCGGCGATCAGCGTGCCCTCGGGCCGTGACGACGCGAACATGCCGGTCGGCCTCCAGCTGGCCTCGCTGCCGTGGCAGGAGAGCTACTGCCTGGCGGCGGCGGCGGTCGTCGAGGCCGCCTCGATCTGACACGGCCCGCCGCGGTACACGACGAGCTCGCGCAGCGCGGGCTCGGCGACCACCGTTGCGAGCGTCGTCCACCGGTCGCCGAGCGCGGCGCCGGGCTCTGGATGGCAGCACATCGCGCTCGCCCCGCCGCGGTGTGACGACATGGCGGCGAGGACGGCGGCGGGCGTCACCTCTCCCGGACGCATCGCGGCCATCCGCCGCTTCGCCAGGTCCAGCCGCAGGATCGTGCCCGGCGCCTCGCGGACGGCGGTGTCGCCGTCGCGGCCGGGGTGCTCGACGAAGTGGTTCGTGTGGACGAGGACGCCGCGGTCGTCGGGCGTGACGAAGCCCGGGCCCGCGGGCGAGACCTCGACCGTGCAGACCGTGCCGCCGTCCTCGTCGGTCACGACGGTGATCGCGCTCGAGGCCGACACGTCGGCCGCGGCGATGAGCTCGAGCGCTGTCGACGGCCCCGTCGGCCTGGTCGAGCACGCTCCGGCAGAGGACGTGGACCGGAATGCCGACCGGCGGGCCGTCGTCGCGGTGGCCGAGGATGTTGAGCAGGATCGCGACGCCGCGGTCGTTCATCCCGATCTTGCCGACGATGCCGGCTTCGGTCAGCGTCTCGACGCGGCGGCCGTCGGGGTGCTCGATCGTCCACACGATCCAGCCGTCGGCCAGCTCGTTGTGCCAGTCCCACGTCTGGATCCCGAGCGCCGAGCCCGACGCGGTCATCGCGCCGAGGCAGGCGATGGTCGAGCACTCCCCCGCCGACGCGGCCAGGAGCTCGGTGCGCGCGTTCAGCGCGGCGATCGTCTCGACGGGGAGGCCCGACCCCGCGGCGATGCCCTCGATCTCGGTCCCCAGCTCGGGTGAGTACGCGGCGATCCTGTCGAGTGCCTGCCCCCCGAAGCGCGCGATGTCGGCGGCGCCGAGGCCGTTCAGGGAGAAGAGCCGCGCGTAGACGTCCGTGACGAGCCCGATCCTGTCGCGCTGGGCGAGCCCGAGCGCGCGGCCGCGGTCGCCCGGTGTGGCCTCGGTGGACAGGTGGCGGTGAACGGTCACCGGAGCAGCATATTCTTGCGCGATGCGTGCGATCGTCGGAGTGGACGTGGGCGGCACGTTCACCGACGTCGCGCTGATCGCCGGTGGCCGGCTCACGACCGCCAAGGTGCCGACCACGACTGACGACCAGTCGCGCGGCGTCGTGGAGGGGGTCGCGCTCGCGCTTGCGGAGGCAGGGCTCGAGGCCGGCGATGTCGCACGGCTCGGTCACGGGACGACCGTGGCCACGAACGCCCTCCTCGAGCGGCGGGGCGTGCGCACGGCCCTGGTCGCAACCGCCGGCTTCGGCGACCTGCTGACGCTCGCCCGCCAGACGCGGCCGCATCTCTACCGGCTCGAGGTGGCGCCGCCGAAGCCGCTCGCGTCGGTGACCGCGGAGGTCGACGAGCGCACGGGCCCCGACGGCGTCCTCCGGCGGCTCGACCCGAAGTCGGTCGAGACGGCGGCGCGCCGCCTCCGCAGGGCGGGCGTGAAGGCCGTCGCCGTATGCCTGCTCCACTCCTACGCCCACCCACGGCACGAGCGCGAGGTGGCCCGCCGGCTGCGGCGCGCCCTTCCTGGCGTCCACGTGGTCGCGTCGGTCGACGTTGCGCCCGAGTTCCGCGAGTACGAGCGAGCGTCGACCGCGGTCGCCGACGCCTACCTGGGCCCGGTCGCGGGCGGGTACCTGGGGCGGCTCGGGCGGTCGGCCGCGGAGCGCGGCCTGCCAGAGCCGGACGTGATGCAGTCGAGCGGCGGCGTCTGCGCGCTCGCCGAGGCGACGGCGCACCCGGTGCGGCTCCTGCTCTCGGGCCCGGCCGGCGGCGTCGCCGCGGTCGCTGCCCTCGGCGCCCGCGAGGCCGTGAGCTTCGACATGGGCGGCACGTCGACCGATGTCTGCCTCATCCGCGACGGCGAGGCGGGGCGCTCGTCGCACCGGATCGTCGCCGGCCTCCCCGTGCGCGTGCCGCACGTCGATATCCACACGGTCGGCGCGGGCGGCGGGTCGATCGCGTGGCTCGACGAGGGCGGCGCGCTGCGGGTCGGGCCGCAGAGCGCCGGGGCTGATCCCGGGCCGGCTGCCTACGGCCGTGGCGGCCGCCTGCCGACGGTGACCGACGCGAACGTCTTCCTGGGACGGCTCAGCCCGGCGGTGCCGATCGCCGGTGGGCTGCGCCTCGACGCGGTGGCAGCACGGACGGCGCTCCGCCAGATCGGCGCGCCGTTCCGGTCGCTGCGCGCGGCCGCCGAGGGCGTGATCGCCGTCGCGAACGAGGAGATGGTGCGCGCCATCCGTGTGGTGAGCGTCGAGCAGGGGCACGACCCGCGCGGCCTCGAGCTGGTCGCGTTCGGAGGTGCCGGGCCGCTGCACGCCTGCGACGTCGCCGACCTGCTCGGGATGCGGCGGGTCACCGTCCCTGCGGCCGGCGGCGTGCTCTCGGCGCTCGGCATCGCCGTGGGCGACCGGCGCACGGACGTCGTCGAGAGCGTGATGCAGCCTCTCGCGTCGATTGGCGGCCGGGGCGGCTGCGAGGGGAGGCGGAGTGCGAGCTTCGCTACCGCGGCCAGGCCCACGAGCTGACCGTGCCGGTCGCGCCGCGTGCGAGCCTTGCGCAGCGTTTCCACGCCCGCCACCGCGAGCGGTTCGGGTTCGACGATCCGGACGGCGAGATCGAGGTCGTCAGCGTCCGCGTGTCGAGCGTGGCGGCCGGGCCAGAGCTCGAGCTTCCCCGCGTGCCGCGTACGGCGCCTGTCCGCGGCCCGGCATCGGTGCCGCTCGGCGGCGCCACGATGTGGGTCGGCGAGGGGTGGACGGCGCGGCGACGGCCCGACGGCGCGTGGAGGATCGCGCGATGATCGACCCGGCGGGCCTTCAGGTGCTGGCGGCGGCCCTCCGCGGCGTGGCCGAGGAGATGGGCGCGGCGCTCGTCCGCTCGGCCCATTCGGCCAACATCAAGGAGCGGCGCGACTGCTCGACCGCCGTCTTTGACCCGGGCGGGCGGATGATCGCCCAGGCCGAGCACCTCCCCGTCCACCTGGGCGCGATGCCCGACGCGGTGGCGGCCGTGCTGGCCTGCGGAGCGCGCCGCGGCGAGGTGTGGGCGATCAACGATCCGTACACGGGCGGCACGCACCTGCCCGACATCACGCTCGTCGCCGTCGTCGACGACCTCGGCATCGTCTGCTCGAGGGCCCACCACGCAGACGTCGGCGGGATGCAGCCCGCTTCGATGCCCGCCGGGGCCACGGAGCTCCTCCAGGAGGGCGTCGTGATCCCGCCCATTCGGCTGACCGGCGATGTGCGCGCCCTCCTCGTCGCCAACATGCGAAAGCCGGCCGAGCGCCTGGCCGACCTCCGCGCGCAGGAGGCGTGCATGGCAGTTGGCGCTGACCGCCTGCGCCAATTGGCGAAGCGGTTCGGGCGGCGGACGCTCCTCGCCGGCATGGACGAGCTCCACGCCTACAGCGAGCGCCGGATCCGGGCCGGGATCAGGCGGATCCCCGACGGGTCGTACGAGGCCGAGGACGTGGTCGAGGGCGACGGCACCCACACGCGCGACGTGCCGATCCGCGTGCGAGTGACGGTGAAGGGCGACCGCGTGCGCGCCGACTTCGAGGGGACGGCGCCGCAGCAGCCCGGGAACGTCAACTGCCCGATCGCCGTCACGCGGTCGGCCGTCTACTTCTGCGTGCGGGCGGTGTGCGACCCCGACATCCCGGCGTCGGGCGGCGCGTTCGTCCCGGTCGAGGTGGTCGCGCCGGAGGGCTGCCTGGTGAACGCGAGGCCGCCGGGTGCCGTGGTCGGCGGCAACACCGAGACGTCGAGCCGGATCGTCGACGTCGTCATGTCGGCTGCTCGGCAAGGCCGTGCCCGTCCCCGCACATGGCCAGGGGACGATGAACAACGTCACGTTCGGGACGCCGGGGTTCACCTACTACGAGACGCTCGGCGGCGGCCAGGGCGGCGGGCCGGCCGGGCCCGGGCCGAGCGCCGTCCACGTCGCGATGTCGAACACGCTGAACACGCCGATCGAGGCGCTCGAGCGCGAGTATCCGCTGCGGATCGAGCGCTACGCGCTGCGGCCGCGGACGGGCGGCGCCGGCGTGCATCGCGGCGGCGACGGCGTGGTGCGCGTCTACCGCGTGCTGGCCGACTGCCGCCTGGGCCTCATGACCGAGCGCCGCCGCCACGGCCCGCGCGGCGCCGCAGGCGGCGAGGACGGGGCACCGGGCCAGAACCGCCTGAACGGCCGCCGGCTGCCGGCGAAGTGCAGCCTCGACCTCAAGGCCGGCGACGTCCTCGAGATCCGCACCCCGGGCGGCGGCGGCTGGGGCCCCGCTGATGCAAAATCGGTGCCAGGCACCAATTTTTCAGGGGTCGGTACACTCGAAGGCATGTCGACGGTCGCCCCGCCCGTCCGCAAGCAGAAGCCGCGCAAGTCGGGGCCGGGCTCCGGAGCCGGCCGGCCGTGGCTCGTCATCGTGAAGAACGACGACCACAACACCTTCGACGGGGTCGCGTTCGCCCTGGCCCGCACGATTCCGGGCGTCACGTTTGACCGCGGGATCGAGATGGCCAACCGCATCCACAAGACGGGCAAGGCGGTCGTCTGGACCGGTGAGCGCGAGCGGGCCGAGCTCTACTGGGAGCAGCTCGTCGGCTTCGGGCTCACGATGGCGCCGCTCTCGCCGGCGGGCTGAGCCGGTGGCCGCGGTCGATCCCTGGCAGATCCAGGCCGACCCCGAGTGGGCCCTGGCGATCATCGTCGCCGCCGTCGACTACGCCGTTGTCGTCCGAACGTTCGAGCGGCGCGGCTCTCCGACGCCGACCTGGCGGCGGGCGTCGTTCGCAACCGGCCTCGCGCTCATCGCCATCGGCCTCCTCTCGCCGCTCGAGCACATCGCGCTCACCTCGCTCCTCGCGGCCCACCTGCTCCAGAACGTGATCCTGGCCGACTGGGCGCCGCCGCTCCTCGTGCTCGGCCTGACGCCGGCGATGATGGCGGCCGCGGAGCGGAGGAGATGGGTGCGGGCCGTCACGGCACCCCCGGTCGCCCTCACCCTCTGGCTCGCCGCGTGGTACGTCCTGCACGTCCCGGCGGTCTACGGCTACGCCCTGGAGCATCGCTGGGCGCTCGGGCTCGAGCACCTCGCCTTCCTCGGCTCGGGCCTGGCCTTCTGGTGGGCCGTCATGTCGCCCGGCCGCATGCGCGCGCAGGCCCGGCTGCTCTTCCTCTTCGCCGCGTTCATCGCCGCCGCGCCGGTCGCCTTCGCCCTCGCCTTCACGCAGCCGCTGTACGACTTCTACAAGCACGCGCCGAAGCTCTGGGGGCTCTCGCCGCTCGAGGATCAGCAGATCGGCGCGATCGGGATGGCCATCGAGCAGGCCGCCATCCTCTTCGCCGCCTGCTCGATCGCGTTCATGCAGTGGCTCGACGAGGATGACGCCCCGCCGCGGCCGGTAGGCTTTCCCACGTGAGCACGATCCGCGCAGCCTGCGTCCAGTTCTCGGCCCGGGCCGACAAGTCGGAGAACGTGGCGCTGATGGCGCCGCTCGTCGCCGAGGCCGCCGGCCGCGGCGCCGACGTCGTGCTCCTCCCCGAGAAGTGGAACGCCTGGATGGACGGGCCGCGCCTGCGTCCGCTGGCCGAGCGGATCGACGGCGGCGAGACGGTCGACGCGATGGCCGGCTGGGCGCGCGACCTTGGCATCAACCTCATCGGCGGCTCGATCGCGATCGTCGCCGACGACGACGCCGTCCACAACGTCTCGCTCGCCTTCGACCGGCGTGGTGAGCGCATCGCCGCCTACACCAAGATCCACCTGTTCGACGTCGACGTCGGCGGATTCAGCTACCGCGAATCAGACGGCACCGCGCCCGGATCGGCGACCTCGTCACGGCGGAGCTCGACGGCGTTTCGGTCGGCCTGACCGTCTGCTACGACCTGCGCTTCCCCGAGCTCTACCGGGCGCTCACGCTCGACCGCGGCGCGCGGATTCTCACGATCCCGTCGAACTTCACGCTCCACACGGGCATGGCGCACTGGGAGGTGCTCCTGCGGGCACGGGCGATCGAGAACCAGGCCTTCGTGCTCGCCACCGGCCAGCATGGGACTCCGGGCGGCCTCGACAAGCCGAGCTACGGCCACTCGATGATCATCGACCCGTGGGGCACGGTGCTCGCACAGTCGCCGGAGGGCGACGGGGTGATCGTGGCCGACCTCGACCTCGACGCGCAGACGGCGATTCGTGAGCGGCTGCCGGCGCTTCTCCACATACGACCCGATCTCTACCAAACCGCGCACCCCGCTCACACATAACGCTAACCCGCGTCGGGAATACTCGCCCGCGTGGACCCGATGACGACATACGCGCCCGGGAGCGGGATCCTGCTCATCACGATGATGCAGCTGGCCGGCTGGCAGGTGCGAATCCAGCGAGGCGGAACCCGCGCCGTGGCGATCCGCGGCGTCCAAGAGGTCACGGCGACCGGATCGAGCCTGCCCGAGGTCATCATGGGCGTCTTCCAGAAGTCGGTGCGCGCCGGCCGCGCCCGCCGCCGCTGACTGAAAGATTGGGGTCTGACCCCGATTTTTCAGGCTATTCCGGAGGCGGGGCGTTCGGGTCGGGGATCGCGCCCTGCCGGATGAACCAGCGGCGCACCGCGTCGAGGTAGATCTTGGGCTGCTCGACGAACGTCATGTGCGCGGCCTTCTCGACGACCACCAGCTCCGACCCGTCGACCTCGCGGTGGATCTCCTCCGACCTCGGGACCGTGCACACCCGGTCGCCCCGGCCGGTGATGACGAGCATCGGCTTCGAGATCCAGCGCAGGTGGTCGAGCCACTCGAAGTTGCCGTAGCCGTTCGCGGCGAAGTGGGCCAGCACCTCGGGTGCATAGACCGTGTCGTCGGTCTGCATGTACCGGCTGTACGCGTCGCCCATCTCCCAGAAGTGAAACGGCATCTGCGCGGCCGACACCTCGCGCGCCTGCTCGACCGTCTTCAGCTTCGGCTCGTCGTCCCACGACTTGCGGATCTGGTCGCGGAGGTACGACGGCTCGAACGCGTCGATCGCGCGCTCGACGTCGGCCATGAGCGCCGACGTTGAGGCGACGCCCGAGGAGATCACGTACTGGTCGGCCGTCCCTCGCTCAAGCGCGTGCGAGAGGGCGATGAACGCCCCGAACGAGTGGCCGAGGACGCCGTAGCCCTCGAGGTCGAGCGCCCGCGCGAGCCGGTCGATGTCGTGCGAGAAGACCTGGAGCGTGAGCGACGCCGGATCGACCCGCGGCGACGCCCCCTGGCCGCGCTCGTCGACGTAGACGAGCCGGAAGCCCATGTCGGCCAGCGGGTCGAGCCATGGCCGGAACTCGTGGTGGTCGAGCCCCGGGCCGCCGTGGAGCAGCATCAGCGGGTATCCGGTCGCCGACCCCACCTCGACGACGTTCAGGACGCCGCCGTCCTCCAGCTCGACCAGGTGTGCCTCGCCCGGGTGGTCAGCCATTCAGCTTCCGGTAGCCGAGCGCGTGCTCGGCCTGCATCATCTTGTGGATCTGCGTCGTCCCCTCGTAGATGATCGGGGCGCGCGAGTTCCGGAAGTAGCGCTCGACCGGGTACTCCGCCGAGTAGCCATAGGCGCCGTGCACCTGGATCGCCAGGTTCGCCGCGTTGAACGCGCTCTCGGTGGCGTGCCACTTGGCGAGCGACGTCTCGCGCGTGTTTCGCACGCCCTTGTCCTTGGCGGCCGCGGCCTGCATGACGAGCAGCCGCGACGTCTCGTAGCCCAGCACCATGTCGGCGATCATGTCCTGCACGAACTGGTGCTTGCCGATGGGCTTGCCGAACGTCTGGCGCTCGTTGGCGTACTTGACCGACGCCTCCAGGCAGGCCCGGATCACGCCCACGGCGCCCGCCGCGACCGTGAACCGGCCCTGGTCGAGCGAATGCATGGCGATCTTGAAGCCGTCGCCCTCCGCACCCACGAGGTTCTCGGCCGGCACCTGGACGTTCGAGAAGAAGAGCTCGCCCGTCGAGCCGGCCCAGATCCCGAGCTTGTTGGGGATCCGCCGCGCCTCGACGCCCTCCCAGGCCCGCTCGACGACGAACGCCGAGATCCCCCTGTGGCCGGCGGAGGGGTCGCTCTTGGCGAAGACCAGCGCGTAGTCGGCCTCGGTGGCGTAGGAGATCCAGTTCTTCTGGCCGTTCAGGAGGTACGTGCCGTCGTCCTGGCGGATGGCCGTCGTCAGCATCGCCGCGACGTCGGAGCCGGCGGCCGGCTCGGTCAGCCCGAAGCAGCCGAGCTTCTCGCCCTTTGCCATCGGCTCGAGGTAGCGCTTGTGCTGGTCGTCGCTCCCGAACTTGAGGAGCGACAGCGAGTTCAGGCCGACGTGCACCGAGATGAGCGTGCGGAAGGCCGACTCACCCCGCTCGATCTCCTCGCAGATCAGCGCCTCGCATACGTAGTCGAGCCCCGCCCCGCCGTGCTCGGGCGGGATCGGCGCGCCGAGCAGCCCCAGCTCGGCCATGCCCTCGATGATGCCCATGTCGAGGTGGTGGTTGATGTCGTTCTCCTGCGCCACCGGCAGGATGCGTCGGTCGACGAACTCACGCACGGTCTCCTGGATCGAGCGTTGCTCGTCGTTCAGGTCGAAGTCCACGGTCCTCCTCGCGCCGCCCCCATTCGGCGGTCATCCTAACGGGAGGTTCAGGCCTCGCGAGGCACGCGCGGCTTCGCCGCGTACATCTCGCGGTCTGCGGCGCGGAAGAGCGGCCGCGGATCGTCGCCGTCGCGCGGGCAGATCGCGACCCCGAAGCCGGCCGCGAGGTTCTCGTCCCTGGCGGCGAACGCCACCGACATCGCCGCGCTCACGCGGTCGACCGCGGCCCTCGCCTCTTCCTCGCCGGTCTCCGGCAGGATGAGGGCGAACTCGTCGCCGCCGATCCGAAACGCGGCGTCGGCGGTGCGGAGCACGCTCGTGAGCACGCCGCCCACGACCTCGAGCGCCTCGTCGCCGGCGGCGTGCCCGTTTCGATCGTTCAGCGCCTTGAACCCGTTCAGGTCGCAGAGCACGAGCGCCATGGGGTGGCCGTATCGCACCGACCGGGACACCTCCTGCTCGAGCCGGTCGTTGAACGCGCGCCGGTTGAGCAGGCGCGTCAGCGGATCGTGCTCGGCGAGAAACTGCATCTCCTCGAACTGGGCGGCCGTGTCGAGCGCCGTCGTCGCCTGGTTGGCGAACACCCTCAGCGCCTGGAGCTTGCGCTCGGACGGGATCAGCCGGTCCGTCGGGTCGTCGGCCCAGATCGCGCCCATGACCTCGCCGGTGCGGCTCCAGAGGGGGACGATGAGCCAGTGGTTGCGCCACGCGAGCGGCCCGCGCCCGCTGCGCGCCGACTCGTAGGTGTGGTGCTCGGGAGCGACCCGCTCGAGGCCCTGCTGGTGGTCGAGCAGATAGCAGCCCTCGACCTCGAACTGCGGGTCGAGCAGGCGCTCGATCTGGGCGAACGGCATGGCGGAGCTCACCGCCGGATCGCCGAGATCCCACCCGTGCGCCGCGCGCGTCCGGAAGCCGTCCGTGTCGGGCTCGGGCAGGTCGATGCAGACGTTCTCGAAGCCGAGCGCCGTGTGGATGCCCTCGCAGACCGACTGGAGGATCTCGTCGATCGCAAACGTCTCGGTGAGGCGCGACGACACCTGCAGGAGCTGCTCGAGCGCGGCGCGGTGGCGGGCCGCCTGCTCCGCCTCCTGGGCGCTCTGGACGGCGATGGCGGCGTGGTCGGCCATGGCGACGAGCACGTCGAGCTCCTCGTCGGTCGGGATGCGGCCGCTCACGGGCTCGTCGACTGAGAGGATGCCGATCAGGTGGCCGTCCGCGTGCCGGAGCGGCACGAAGAGCGCGTCGAGCGGATGCCAGTCGTCGGGCGCCGATCCTGCGGCCACCGGCGGGACGTACGAGCCCGGCGCGTGCGTCTCCCAGTCGAACTCGCCGTGCGGCACGTGGTAGGCGCCGCGACGGGCAAAGCGCGCGTCGAGCAGCGGCTCCCACACGTCGCGTCCGCGCGCGTCGCCCAGAAGGCGCTCGCGGCCTCGGGGCTCCCCTGCACCGTCGTCACCTCGAAGTCGTCCCACGCGGGGCGGTGGAGGTGCACGCACACGGTGGCGAACCCGAGCGACTCCGAGATCGACTTGGCGATCGACGCGAGCAGGCCTCCGAGCTCCTCCTCCGATCGCACGACGCGGGTCACTTCGAGGAACCCGCGCAGCCGGGAGAGCGCTTCGGGATCGTGAGGGGTCATTGCCGTGGTCCTCGAATCATGCAACGAAATGGATGTGCGCGCCGGTGCGCTTGGCTTCGTACATCGCGGCGTCCGCTTCGCGCAGCAGCCGCTCGGCGTCCGTCAGCCCCGCGTCGCCGACGATCACGCCGAAGCTCGCCCGGAGCGGAGTGCCCGCCCGGTCGCCCGTCGCCTCGAGATCCTCGGCGATGCGCTCGATGACCGCGCGCGCCTCGGCGGCCGACGTCTCGGGGAGGAGCAGCGCGAACTCGTCGCCGCCGATCCGGTATGCCGTGTCGGCAGCGCGCAGCCCGGCGCGCAGGACCAGACCGCACTGCTCGAGGGCGGCGTCGCCCGCGAGGTGCCCGTGGCGGTCGTTCACCGACTTGAACCCGTCGACGTCGAGGACGACGAGCGTGAACGGCCGGCCGTAGCGGGTCGATCGCGTCATCTCGAGCTCGAGCCGGGCGGCGAACGCGTGGCGGTTGAAGAGGCGGGTGAGCGTGTCGTGCTCGGCGAGGAACCTGACCTCCTCGAAGCGGCCGGCGGAGTCGAGTGCGGCCGTGGCCTGGTTGGCGAACACCCGCAGGGCCTGCATCAGCTGCCGGGAAGGGACGAGCCGGTCGTCGGGGTCGTCCGCCCAGATCACGGCGATGACCTTGCCGTCGCGGTCGAGGAGCGGCACGACGAGCCAGTGGCGGTCCCAGGCCCATGGGCCGCGGCCGTTCATGACCGACCTGTACATGCGGTGGCCCGCAGGCAGGCGCGACATCGCCTGCTCGTGGGTGAGCAGGTAGCAGCCCTGGATCTCGAACGGCGGGTCGAGGAGCGGCGCCAGCTCCCACATCGAGAGCGGCGCGTTCTGTCCCAGCTCGTCGAGCGTCCACCCGGTCGTCGCGCGCGTGACGAAGACCCCGCTCCGCGGATCGGGGACCTGAACCGCCACCTTCCGGAACCCGAGCGCATGCGTGATGCCGTCGCACGTGGCCTGGAGGATCGCCTCGACCGACGGCGTCTCGGCGAGGCGCGACGACACCTGGAGCAGCTCGCGCAGCGCGATCCGGTGGTGGGCCGCAGCCGCCGCCTCCTGGAAGCTCTCGAGGGCGAGGGCGACATGGTCGGCGACGGCCACGAGCACCTCGAGCTCCTCGTCGGAGGGGCGCAGGCCGGTGTAGGGCTCGCCGACCGACAGGATGCCCAGCATGTGGCCGTCGGAGTGGAGCATCGGCACGAACAGCTCGTCGTCGGGGTGCCACGCGTCGGGCGCTGCGCTCGGCTCCCAGTCGGGCACGTATCGCCGGCCGACGTCGCTCTCCCAGTCGAAGGCTCCGTGAGGGATCAGGTAGGTGCCGCGGCGCTCGAAGCGCTTGTCGAGGAGCGGCTCCCAGGCGCCCCAGTCGAGCGTGTCTCCCAGCAACGCCCGGCGGGCATCGTCGGAGCCGTGGACCGTCGTCACCTCGAAGTCGTTCCAGGCGGGCCGGTAGAGGTTGATGACGACGGTGTGGAATCCGAGCGACGTCGCGATCGACGTCGCGATCGCGTCGAGCAGGGCCGACTGCTCGGTCTCGGCTCGCACGAGCCGGGTGACCTCGAGAAGGCCGCGAAGGCGGTCGATTGTGGACGGGTTCTCGGGCATGGTGCGACGCAAGGATCGGCCGGGCTGGCGCCGGGGTGTAGGGCCGTCCTCTAGGTTTTTCGGGACTATGCGGGAAATGGTTGAGCGGAAATCTGTGTTTGTTGCAATTTTTGCAGTTCTTGCCACCGCCTGCGGCGCAGGCGAGTGAGCCTTCTGTTGCAATCCCCGCCCGGGCCACGGCGCTCGCGATCGCCCCGGACTATGCGGGGACGATCTGGGCGACGGCGGGCTCCCACGTCTACCGCTCGCGGGACGGAGGCCACAGCTGGCACGGGGTGGCCCACACGGGCGCAGTCGGCGTGGCGTTCCTCGAAAAGGCCGTCGTCGTCGTCGACGGCGCCCACGTCGGCGTCGGCGGCTTCGGTGCGACCCGCCTGGCCGAGCGCCTGGCCGGGAGGTCGATCGTGGCCGTCTCGTCGCCGTACTACCGCACGAGCAGGCTGTACGGGCTCGACCCGGAGGGGCGGCTGTGGCTCTCGGTCCGCGGCGGGCGGCGATGGGCTCCCCTGCGCGCGGCCGGGCTCCCGTCGGGCTGCGGAGCGCTGTCGGCGGTGCGCGGCGACCCGTTGAAGGCCGACGTGGTCTACGTCGCGTGCGGCCGGGCCGGGCTCTGGCGCTCGTCCGACTTCGGCGCCTCCTTCACCAGGCTTGCGGCGAGCCCGGACGCCACGGCCGTCGCCACCACGACGGACGACCATCTGCGCGTCCTCGTCGCCGACGCGGACGGCCTCGCCCTCTCGACGAACGCCGGCAAGACGTTTCGCCGGGTGGCCCGCATCAAGGGCGTCTCGGCCGTCGCGTTCGATCTGCGCAACTACCTCGTCTGCTACGCGGCGGCCGGCCACACGCTCCTGCGATCGGCCGACGGCGGCGTCACGTGGGAGCTGCCTAGCTGACCACTTCGCGCAGCCATTCGGGCACGCGGACCGGGCGCATCGACGCGCGGTCGACGCAGGCGTGGCGCGTCGAACCGCGGCAGGCGACCTCGTCACCGCGGACGAGCTCGTAGCCGAACGTGAAGCTCGCGCCGCGCACCTCGGTGCAGGCGCAGCGCACTGTGAACTCGTCGTCGAACCGGAGCGCGCGCAGATATTCGGCGTGCGCCTCGACCACCACCATGTCCATTCCGCCGGCGTGGACGTCGGCGTAGCTGTGCCCGAGCTCGCGGAGGTACTCGACGCGTCCGACCTCGAACCACCCGAGGTATGCGGCGTTGTTGGCGACGCCCATCGCGTCGGTCTCGCCGAAGCGGACTCGCAGAGGGACGGCGGTGCAGCGGGCCCCGGCGGGAATCACCCCCGCGAGGGTACTGGAAAACCGTCCGATGCTGCTGGTACATTGAGGTTCATGGACGACCGGAAGAGCATCATCGATCGGATCACAGGCGCCACCGAGGACACCGTTGCCCGCGTGCAGCAGGAAATGTCACAGAGCACGGTGGTGAACGCGACCCGCGAGCGGGCCACGTCGATGCGCCAGCGCGCCCAGCAGGCGGCGGTGTCGCAGCTTCAGGTGGCAACGCGCGAGGACGTCGCCCGCCTCCAGGCGTCGCTCGATCGGATCGAGGCCGCGCTCAACGACCTCACCAAGCGCCTGCCCGAGAGCAAGCCGCGCGCGCGAACGCGGGCTCCCAAGCCCCCGACGCCCAGCGACTAGGCCGGAACGCGCAGCCGTAGCGCCGAGGGTACGACCTCGAACGTGACGGGCGTGACGCCCGGCGTCTCGCCGTCGGCCTCGATCGGCAGCGTGACGTCGGTCTCGACGGTCACCCGGCGGGCGCGGCTGATGTCGGCCTTGGGGTGGCCGATGTGCGTGCCCCGGTAGAGCCTGTGCAGGTTGCGGGCAAGGTCGGCCTTGCCGACGTCGCCCCATACCAGCACGTCGAGCAGGCCGTCGCCGGGGTCTGCCATCGGCATGATCTTCATCCCGCTCGCATAGAAACGGCAGTTCGCGACGATCACGTTGTTGCAGACCTGGTCGAGCTCGCGCTCGTCGATCTGCACGCGGAACCTGCTGTTGCGGTAGCCGACGAACGTCACGATCGTGCCCCAGGCGAAGGCGACGGTCGCCCCGAGCGGCTTGCCCGACCTGTTGACCCGATCGGCGGCGACGCCGGTCAGCCCGGCGCTCGCGACGTTGCAGAAGATCCGTGCCGCCGGCCGCCCGTCCCAGTCCGTGAACCGGACGCGGCCGAGGTCGATCGTCCGCACGGCCGTCCCGGCGGCGGCCTCGACGGCGCCGTCGACCTTCTTCGGGATCCCGAACGTCTTCACGAAGTCACATCCCGACCCGCGCGGGATCACGGCCAGCTCCGCCTCGGGGTTGATCGGCACGTCGCCGTCGAAGAACCCGTTTGCGACCTCCGACACCGTGCCGTCGCCGCCGACGGCCACGATCAGACCCGCGCCCTCACGGAGGGCGGCGCGCGTCAGCTCGGACGCGTGCCCGGCCGCTTCGGTGGCGCGAACGTCGAGGTCGAGGCCTCGCCCGGCGGCGGCGCGGGCGATCTCCGGCCACCGGCGCGCGGTGCGGCCGTTGGCGGAGGCCGGGTTCACGACCATGACCCCGGTGACCGGGTGGCTAATGGTCGTCCACCGCGGCCGCGAGGGCCAGCCGCGTCATCCGCTCCACGGCCGCGGCGAGCTCCTCGTCGGAGATGCGGACGAACTCCTCGCCGCCGACCAGATCGGAGACGACCAGCACGCACGCGGCCTCGACTCCGCGCAGAGCGGCGATCGTGAAGAGCACGGCGGCCTCCATCTCGACGGCCAGGACGCCGCGGGCGGCCCAGCGGCGGTGCCGCTCGGGGTCGGGGTCGTAGAACGTGTCGGAGCTGACGATCGCGCCGACGTGCGGCCGGATGTCCATGCCCTTGGCGGCGTGGACGATCCCGTGGGTGACGCCGAAGTCGGCGGTCGGGGCGTGCGGCTCGCCGCCCGTGTAGTGCAGGGCGGTGCGATCGGCGGGGACGGCCGAGATGCCGACGACGACATCGCCCATCGCAAGCTTCGGGGAGAGGCCGCCGCACGTGCCGACGCGGATCAGCCGCTTGACGCCGAGCTGGATCAGCTCCTCGACCACGATCGCGGCGCTCGGGCAGCCCATGCCGGTCGCCTGCACCGACACCGGCCGGCCCTGGTGCGTGCCCGTGTAGCCCAGCATGCCGCGCTCGCCGTTCACCTGGCGGGCGTCGTCGATGAACTCCCGCGCGATCCGCTCGGCCCGAAGAGGATCTCCGGGGAGGAGGACGGCGGGCGCGTAGTCGCCCGGTTCTGCGCGCAGGTGGATCGGCACGGCCGCGAGACTCTAGATGATCACCGTGTGGCGACGATGCCCAGCGCCGAGCCCGGAGCGCTGTAGCCGCTTCCCGTCCGGAAGGGCTCGACGGCCTGGCGGACGGCATCGGCGATCCGCCTGCGATCGGCGTCCGGCAGCGTCGGGAGAAGCTGCGTGATCGCTCCGTTCAGGGAGGACTGCGTCCGCCAGTACGTCTCGAAGTCAGGGTAGCTCCAGGCGACGGGGATCGACTCGATGTGGATCTCGCCGAACCCGGCAGCCTCGAGGAGCGAGCGCAGCCGGCCGGCGTCGGCCAGCGTGAACATGCCGGGGCCGCCCGGACGCGCCTGAGGGATGTCGGTCATCCGCTCGATCACGTCCCACAACACCGGCGCCCAGGGGTTTCGTTCCACCGTGTCCCACACCGCCGCAGAGAGCCGGGCGCCGGGGCGAAGGACGCGGTGGATCTCGCCGAGCGCGGCGGCGATGTCGGGGACGAGCATGAGCACCATCCGCGAGATCACGCCGTCGACGGCGGCGTCAGGGAGGTCGATCGCCTCGATGTCGATCACGCGGAGCTCGATGTTGGTCAGGTCGAGCTCGGCTGCCCGGCGCTCTGCCGCGGAGAGCATCTCAGTCGAGCGGTCGCTCACGATGACCCGCCCGCCGGGCGACACGCGCCCTGCGGCGATCAGCCCCGTCTCGGCGGTGCCGGCTCCGAGCTCGAGGATGGTCTGGCCGGGCTCGGGGGCCAGGCGCTCGATCATCCAGTCGGTCAGCGGCCCCATGGCCGCCTGCAGGGCCTCCCGCTCGCGCTCCCACCCGGCGGCGGCGTGCTGCCAATTTCTGTAGCTGCGCCGACGGTACTCGTCGGCATCGCCGGGGCTGGTAGTTTCCGTGCCATGCATGCGCAAACCCTCGCTGTGGACGGCCTCCGTGTCAACGTGGCCGAGTGGGGTGCGGGCGACCCGGTGGTGCTCCTGCACGGGCTCACGGGCTCGCTCGACTACTGGGCGCCGTTCGCCGAGCGGCTGGGCCGCTCGCACCGCGTGATCGCCGTCGACGTGCCCGGCCACGGCGACTCGGACGTGCTCGACCCGTTCTCGTTCACCGAGGCCGTGCGGCTCATGGGCGAGGCCATCGACCAGATCGGCGTCGATCAGCCGGCCGTCGTGGGCCACTCGTTCGGCGCGCCGCTCGCGATCACCTGGGCGGCCGAGCGGCCGGTGTCGGCGATGGTGCTCGCGTCGCCCGTGGGGATGGCCCCGTTCAGCCTGCGCCGTGCACGCTTCATCATGCCGTTTCACCGCGCGATCGCGGCGACCGAGCGTCTGTGGGAGAAGCCGGCCGCGACGCGCCGCCTGCCTCGTAAGCTCGTCTTCGGCTGGTTCGTCGGCATGTCGCGCACGGAGGGCCTCGACGTTCCCGCCGCGCGGCGCCTCCTGCGCGGGGCGGCCAAGGCCGCGCCGATCGTCCCGGGCGTGCTGCCCGCGCTCGCATCGCTCGACCTGCCGGCGCTGATCGAGCGGGTCAGCGCCCGCTCGCTCATCATCTGGGGCGAGCACGACCGCAGCGGCTGGGAGAACGGGCCGGCCCTCGCCGAGGCGCTCGCCGGCGAGGAGCTCGTGCTTCCCGGCGTCGGCCACATGCCGATGATCGAGGCGCCGTACTCGTTCGGCGTCGCGGTTGCCGAGTTCGTCGGCGCGTCGGTGCCGGCGTGACCGCGGATCCGTGGCACTGCGAGGCGTGCGGCGCCGCGTACGACATGGCGTCCCGCACGCTCGAGGTCGGACTCGTCCGCCTGGCGCTCAACGGAGCGGACGGCTTCACGCTGGGGAGCGAGGGGATCGAGTCCGAGGTCGCACCGCTGCTCGAGCCGTGCGCCTGCGGCGGGCGGATCGCCCCGGGCGGCGACGCAACATTGGGGTCTGACCCCGTTGTTGCGCGGGAGGCGGCTGCGGCCGCTGGCGACGAGGGGCTGGGAGGTGCTCGAGGCCTCGCGACGACCCGGCGCTCGGGCGGCTGCGGGATGTCTGGCGGCCGCGGGCGCTTCGGCTGCTCGGCCGCGAGTCCGAGCTCACGCCGGAGGACGTCCTCGGCCTGCGCCTCGAGAGCCGGCTGGCCGACCTGCGAGCCGAGATCGAGCGGGCGCAGGCGGCCGGGGACGACGACGCCGCGCAGATGGCGCACGCGCGCTACATCGAGATCGGCACGGGCTATGCACGCCGGTTCGCAGCTCGTTGAGCGCGTAGCCGGATTCGTCGCCGAGCACGGTGTGCTCGAACCGGGCGAGCCGGTGGTCGCCCTGGTCTCCGGCGGCGCCGACTCGCTGTGCCTCTGGGGGATCCTGCGCGACCTCGGATATCCGGTCGAGGCGTTGCACGTCGAGCACGGCCTGCGGGGCGAAGCGGGCCTCGACGACGCCGCGTTCTGCGCCGGGCTGGGAGCAACCGTCGTGCCGGTCGACCTCGACGGCGGTGCCAACGTCGAGGCGCGGGCCCGCGAGGCCCGCTATGCGGCCGCCCGCGAGCACGCGGCCGGCCGGGTCGTGGCGACCGGTCACACGCTGACCGACCAGGCCGAGACCGTCGTCTACCGGCTCGCCAGCTCGTCCGGCGTCCGCGCCCTGTCGGGCATGCGTCCTCGTGCCGGCGACGTGGCCCGGCCGCTTCTGTGCCTGACGGCATCCGAGACGCGGGAGTGGTGCCGGGCGGCGGGGCTGGCCCCGCGGGTCGACGACACCAACGCCGACACGCGCCTGCGCCGGAACCTGATCCGCCACGATGTGATGCCGGCGCTGCGGCGCGTCCACCCCGGAGCCGAGGCGAACATCGCTCGCACCGCGGAGCTCCTGGCCGAGCTCGATGCGCTGCTCGACGACCTCGCCGACGAGCACGTCACGGCCGACCTCGACCTCGACCGGCTGGCCGAGCTCCCGCGCCCGCTGCGGGCGATCGTGCTCCGGGCCGCGGCCGAGCGCGCCGCGGGCCGGCCGCTTCGCCTCCCGCGCGCCCTCACCGACAGGCTCGTCGAGCTCGCGGGCCGGACCGCGGGCGTCGAGCGGCTCTCGCTCGGGCGCGACCTCGAGGCGTGCCGGGATCGGCGCACCCTCGTCTTCGGATCGCCGTCGCGAAGCCGGTATCCTGCCGAGCCATGAACTTCCCGACCGCCGCCGATCACGACCCGCTGATCGCGGAGGTGCTCGTCGGGGAGGAGGAGCTGCGCGGCCGCGTCGTCGAGCTCGGCGCCGAGATCTCTCGCGACTACGCCGGGCTCGACCCCGTCCTGGTCGGCGTGCTCAAGGGCGCCGTGTTCTTCATCGCCGATCTCGTGCGCACGCTGACGGTGCCGTGCGAGATCGACTTCATGGCCGTCTCGAGCTACGGCAACACCACCGACTCGTCGGGCGTCGTCCGGATCCTGAAAGACCTCGACGCGGTGATCGAGGGCCGGCACGTCCTGATCGTCGAGGACATCGTGGACTCCGGGCTCACCCTCTCGTATCTCGTCCGCAACCTCGAGGCGCGCAAGCCCGCCTCGCTCGAGGTCTGCGCCCTCCTCACGAAGCCGGCCAGGCGCAAGGCCAACATCCGCTGCCGCTACGTCGGCTTCGAGATCGCCAACCGGTTTGCGATCGGGTACGGGCTGGACTACGCCGAGCGCTACCGGAGCCTGCCGTACGTCGCCGCTCTCGACGAGTCGAAGCTGCCCGAGCCGCTCGACTGACGCCGATTCCTCGCATGGGCTACAGAACCGCCTCACGGGTGCCGATACCGGGGCTGGCGGCACCCCCGTGGTAAGGTTCAAGCCCGGGTCACCGGGCATTCTCGCGGGCCACATGCCGCCGGTAAATTCCCTGGGGAAGCAGGCGAACGCGCAGTGAACAGACTTTTCAAGAGCGCTCTCTTTCCGATTCTCGTGGTGGTCGTGCTCGCGTTCTTCGCGCTCAAGATCATCAACTCGTCGTCCAGCTCGCGCCCGACGACGTGGAGCGATCTCGTCCAGTACACGGGTGACCATCGGGTCGCGTCGCTCAAGTCTGATCCCGCGAACAACAGCGTCAGCTTCAAGCTGACCTCGAATCCCGACAAGACCTTCAGCGTCGGCGTCCCCTCGCCCGACCTGCTGAAGACTGAGCTCAACGACGCCACCGACGGCCGGCGTGACGATCGACGGCGCCAAGGCCGGAGGCTCTCCCTGGTGGAGCGCGCTGATCACGATCCTGCCCTTCCTCCTGTTCTTCGTGATCTGGATCCTGCTGATGAACCAGATGCAGGGCGGCGGCTCCAAGGTGATGAGCTTCGGCAAGAGCCGCGCCAAGCGGATGTCCGTCGACTCGCCCAAGATCACGTTCAAGGACGTGGCCGGCGTCGACGAGGCCGTCGAAGAGCTCCAGGAGATCAAGGAGTTCCTCGAGAATCCGAAGAAGTTCCAGGCGCTCGGCGCGCGCATCCCGAAGGGCGTCCTCCTCTTCGGCCCTCCGGGCACAGGTAAGACGCTCCTCGCCCGGGCCGTGGCCGGCGAGGCCGGCGTGCCGTTCTTCTCGATCTCGGGCTCCGACTTCGTCGAGATGTTCGTCGGCGTCGGCGCGAGCCGCGTCCGCGACCTGTTCGAGCAGGCCAAGCAGAACTCGCCCTGCATCATCTTCATGGACGAGATCGACGCCGTCGGCCGCCACCGCGGCGCCGGCATGGGCGGCGGCCACGACGAGCGCGAGCAGACGCTGAACCAGCTCCTCGTCGAGATGGACGGCTTCGAGATGAAGGACAACGTGATCCTCATCGCGGCCACCAACCGCCCCGACATCCTCGACCCGGCCCTGCTTCGCCCCGGGCGCTTCGACCGCCAGGTCGTCGTCGACCGGCCCGACCGCGTCGGCCGCAAGAAGATCCTCGACGTGCACACGCGCGGCAAGCCGATCTCCCAGACGGTCGACATCGAGGCGCTGGCCGGCCAGACGCCCGGCTTCACGGGCGCCGACCTGGCCAACCTCGTGAACGAGGCCGCCCTGCTCGCCGCCCGCAAGGGCAAGAAGCAGATCGAGAACCTCGAGCTCGAAGAGGGCATCATGCGCGTCATCGCCGGGCCCGAGAAGAAGACCCGGCTCCTGTCGCCGAAGGAGCGCGAGATCACGGCCGTCCACGAGATGGGCCACGCGCTGGTGGGGCACTACCTGACCCACAACGACCCGGTGCACAAGATCTCGATCGTCGGGCGCGGCATGGCACTCGGCTACGTGGTGACGCTGCCGAGCGAGGACAAGTTCATGCGCTCGCGCGCCGAGCTGCTCGACGGGCTCGCCAAGAACCTGGGCGGCCGCACGGCCGAGGAGCTCGTGTTCGGCGAGGTCACGACCGGCGCCGAGGACGACCTCAACAAGACGACCGACACGGCCAAGCGCATGGTCACCCGCTGGGGCATGTCCGAGAAGCTCGGGCCCCGCACGTTCGGGCGCGATTCGTCGCAGCCGTTCCTCGGGCGCGACTTCGGCCACGAGGCCGACTACTCCGAGGAGATCGCACGCGAGATCGACGACGAGATCCGCCGCATCGTCGAGGCCGCCCACGAGCGGGCGCGCGAGGTCCTGACGTCGCACATCGAGGAGCTCCAGTCGATGTCGAAGGTCCTGATCCAGTACGAGACGTTCGACGCCGACCAGTTCCAGCGGCTGCTCTCGGGCGAGGCGCCCGACGAGGTCTTCGCCGACCAGGAAACTGACGAGTCGGGCACGCCCGCCGCCGAGCAGCCCCGCAAGGAGCCCGGCCGCGCGCGCGGCATCGGCCTCCCGCTCCCCGGCAACATCGCCTCCGGCCAGCCGCCGGAGTCGCCGCAGCCGAGCTGAACCTCCGCGGATAACCGCTTCGGGTAGGGGACCCTCCCCCTGAAGGGGGCGCAAGCGTTCCCCCGCGCGCCGATAACCCTCCTACGCATCGGCTTCAGCAGGGGGTTCCTGGCGTGTCATCCAAACTCTTCTCCCGTGTGCTCGGGATCGGCCTCGTGGGCCTCGTCGTCCTTTCCGGCAGCACGGCTGCGTGGGCGGGCCCCGATCACCACCAAGAGGGTCATCTCGCGCAAGACCCTGAAGCCGGGCGTCACGCTCGTGCACTCGCGCATCACCGTGCGCGGCGTCTTCGGCGCCCAGGAGGTCTACAAGCTGAGCTGGAAGTTCGGGAACCAGCACGTGAGCCTTCACTCGTCGCTGCTCGGCGCCTACGACGACTCGAGCACGTGGATCACCGACCACCAGAGTCTCGCATCTCGCTTCGGCGGGCGGGCCGCCGGGCATGATCGCCGCGATAAACGGCGACTACTCGATCTACCAGAGCTGGAGCCCCACCAGGAGCACGACGAGCGGGATCCACTCCTCCAGGACCGGCGGATCTTCCGCTTCGGTACCGGCAGCCTGGCGGTCGGGTACAAGCCCAACGGCCGGTTCATCATGGGCCACCCGATCCTCCGTCCGATGAAGCTCGACTTCCCGGGCGGCACGTCGGCGACGGTCGGGGCGTTCAACCCCAGCCCCGCCGCCCTCGCGACGTCGATCCGGAGCGACCAGGTCGCGGCGTACACGCACGCCGGCGACACCGTGACGATCCCGGCGAACGCCGTCGGCGTCGTGCTCGACTCGGACGTCCTCGCCACGCAGCTTCGCGGACACCAGGACAACTACAAGAACGTGAAGGGCCTGAGCAAGTCCGAGTCCGTGGTGGCGTTCCGCATCACCGAGTCGACCGCCCAGCGGCAGCCCGTCTCGATGCCGATCGCAACCCCCTCGACGTGCGTGACGAACGTCTGCCAGCCGGCCGAGCAGGTGACCGTCCCCGTGGGCGGCGTGCTGCTCCTCGCGAGGACGGACACGGTGACCGACATCGCCGCTGACGGCCTCACCGCGCTCGCCGGGTCCGGCTCGCCCGCCGTCGACACGGCGATCGACGACGCCGGGTGGAGCAACGTCACCGACATCACGGGCGGGAAGCCGATGCTCGTGACCGGCGGCCATGCGGTCTCGTCGCGGCCCGACTCCATCGATCCGTGGCAGTGGGAGTGCGGCGGGGGCTGCTGGCGCCCGGCGCTGGTCCGCTCCGGCAACTCGGCCTGGATGATCATGATCGGCGGCAAGGGCGGCACGGGGCTCACCATGCCGAAGTTCGCCGACGTCCTCGCCGACATGGGCGCCACCGATGCCATGGGCTTCGACAACAACAACTCCGCCGAGCTGTGGCGGCCCGGCCACCGCCCGATCACCGGGTACGGCTACGAGCGGCTCCTGCCGACGGCCACCTCACTGTCCTACCGGGGCTAGTCCCGGCGGTACCAGGCGACGATCGTCGAGCGCAGGCGCGGCGGCAGGCCGCGCTCGAAGGTGCGGAGGGCCGCGGCGGCCGCCCGCCGCTCGCCCGCGTAGCGGTGGAGCGTCGCGACGGGGACGACCTGGACCGGACTGAAGCCCGCCCGGCCGAGCTGGCTCGTGAGCGCCTCGGGCGTGTTGGCGCGGTAGCGGGCCGGGAAGACGTCACGGGCCGCGGCGCCCGGCCCGCGCCCCTTGATCACCGTGCGCAGGCCCTGTGGCAGCACCCGCGCCGCCGCCATGAGCGGGTTTGACCGGTTGCTCGTGACGACGACGACCGACCCTCCCGGGCGCAGCACGCGGTGCCACTCGGCGAACGCCGCCGGTGGCCGCTCGAGGTGCTCGACGACGAAGTTCGAGTAGACGAGGTCGAACGTCCCGTCGGGGAAGGGCAGCGTGCCGCACAGGTCGGCGACGGCGAACTCGTCGAGCGACTCGTTCATCCGCCCGCCCGATTCGTCGAGGTCGACGCCGACCAGCCGGTCGATCCGGTCGCGAAAGCGGGCCAGGCGGGTCGTCCGGCCGCAGCCGGCCTCGAGCACGCTTGCGTTCGGGCCGAGAGCCTGCCGGAGCAGACCGGCCTCAACCTCGATGTGCGACGTGTGAAACGGCAGCGCGCCTCTCCGGCGGGTGGTCGACGGCGCCATTCTAGGATGCCGCCCGTGGCCCGATTGCCTGACCGGTTCCCGCCTCCGGCGGTTATGGGCGTGATCAACGTGACGCCCGACTCGTTCTCGGACGGCGGCGAGTACCTCGATCCCGGGACAGCGATCGCCCGCGGCGTCGCGCTCGTCGCCGAGGGCGCCGACGTGCTCGACGTCGGCGGCGAGTCGACCCGGCCGGGGTCGGACCCGGTGTCGGCCGAGGTCGAGCTGGCCCGCGTGCTGGCGGTGATCCGCGGCCTGCGCGAGGCGACCGACGTGCCGATCTCGATCGATACGACCAAGGCCGTGGTCGCCGAGGCGGCCATCGATGCGGGGGCATCGTTTGTGAACGACGTGTCGGCGATGCGGGTCGACCCGCGCATGGCCGAGGTGGTGGCGGGCGCCGGGGTGCCGGTGTGCCTCATGCACATGCGGGGGGATCCCAAGACGATGCAGGACGACCCGCGCTACGACGACGTGGTGGCGGAGGTGGCGGCGTTCCTGGCCGAGCGTGTCGAGGCGGCAAAGTCCGCGGGCATCTCGGACGAGGCGATCTGCATCGATCCCGGCATCGGGTTCGGCAAGACCGGCGAGCACAACCTCTCGCTCCTGCGGCACCTCGATGCGATCGTCGCGGTCGGCCCGCCCGTGGTCGTCGGGGTGTCGCGCAAGCGGTTCCTGGGCTCGATCATCGGCGACGCCGATCGCACCAGGGCCGTCGCGACGGCGGCCGCGAACGTCGAGGCGGTGCGGCGCGGGGCGTGGATGGTCAGGGTGCACGACGTGCGCGAGACGCGCGAGGCGCTGGCGGTCGCGGGCGCGATCGAGGCGGCGCCGTGAGGAGCGCCCGCATCGAGATCCGCGGCCTGCGGGTGTTCGCCTACCACGGCGTGCTCGAGGAGGAGCGCCGGGACGGGCAGACGTTCGTCCTCGACGTCTGGCTCGAGTGCACGCCCTCGCGGGCCGACGAGACCGACGACCTCGCCGACGCAGTCAACTACGCCGCCGTGTGCGATCGCGTCGTGGAGCTGGCCCAGGGCGGGCCGTATCGTCTGCTGGAGCGGCTCGCCGCCCTGATCGCCGACGACCTCGTCGCCAGGTTCGGAGTGGTGCACGCGAGGGTGCGAGTCGCGAAGCCCGATGTCCCGATCCCGCACGACCTCGACGAGGTGGCGGTCGTCGCGGAGGCTTCCGCCGGACCCGAATTCCGGCGTATAACGGAAGCATGCCGCAGGTGCGCATCCTGGTCGTCGACGACCAGCCGTTGTTCCGCCGTGGCCTCATCGCCGTTCTCGAGGCGGGCGGGCTCACCGTCGTCGGTGCGGCCTCGAGCGTCCGCGAGGCGGTGGACGTCGCCGCGCGGGCACAGCCCGACCTGGTCGTGGCCGACCTGCGCCTGGCCGACGGCAGCGGCGTCGACCTCGTGCGCCGCCTGGCGGACATGGAGGGAGCTCCGCCGCGCGTGGTCATCCTCACCGAGTCTCGCGACCCGGGCGACATGCTGACCGCCCTGCGCGCCGGCGCCGCCGGCTACCTGACCAAGGACCAGCCGCCGGAACGGCTGGCCGTCGCGCTGAACGGCGTCCTCGCGGGCGAGGCCGCGCTCTCGCGGACGATGGCGGCGCATCTCATCGACGACGTGCGCGAGTCGCAGCGCCGGATGCTCCTGGCGTCGAAGCTGCCGCATCGCGAGCGCCTGACGCCGCGCCAGCTCGAGATCCTCCAGCACATCGCGGCGGGCGAGACCACCGTCGAGATCGCGGACCGGCTCTTCCTCTCGCCCGAGACCGTGCGCTGGCACGTGAAGGCGATCCTGCGCAAGCTCAAGGCGCGCACCCGCGCAGAGGCGGCCGCCGTCCTGCGCGAAGTGATGGCCTGATCTGCCGGGCTAGCGGCCTTCGCGGACCGTCTCGGACGCGAGGCGCACGATCCAGACGGACACGGTCAGGCAGTAGGTGATGACCGCGCAGGCGGCGAGGATCGCCGTGGCCTTGCCGGTCGGGCCGGAGAGCTCGGCCGCGATCGCGGCCAGGATCGGGCGCATGCCGAGGAAGGCAAGCACGCCGCCGATGCCGAGATGGACGGTGGTCCGCCGGATCTCGCGAGGGCGCAGGTTGGGGTAGCGCGCGTCAGCCCAGATCGCAAGCGCGGCCGGGCAAAGTACGAGCACGACGGTCAGTTCCATGAGGGTCGACATGGCACCATCCTTGGTCAGAGCCGGGAGCTGGATACGGCCAACGCGAATCACCCGTACCCTGATCAGGACATCGGCAAATGTGAGGGGTTCGTTAAGGGGATATATGGAAAATGCACCCAAGCGGGTGAGCCGGGCGTACGTCGGATTCGGGGCCAACCTGGGAGATCCTGCCTCCACGCTGCGAACGGCGGTCGTCGAGCTCGGCCGCCGGGGCGGCCGGATCGTCGCCGCCTCGCCCATCTACCGCTCCGAACCGGTCGGCGTCACCGACCAGCCGCCGTTCCTGAACGCGGTCGCGGCGCTCAAGACCGAGCTCGATCCCGATGCGCTGCTCGGCGTCCTGCTCGACATCGAGGCGGCGCACGGCCGCGTGCGCGAGGTGCGCTGGGGACCTCGCACGCTCGACCTCGACCTCATCTGGTTCGAGGACGTCGCACGTGACGACGCCCGCCTCACGCTCCCGCACCCGCGGGCTCACGAGCGTGAGTTCGTGCTGCGGCCGCTGTGCGACATCGCTCCCGACCTCGTGCTGTCGGGGCGGACGGCGCGTGCCTGGCTCGAGGCGCTCGACCCGCAGGGCGTCGAGCCTGCGGGCGGGCTTCCCCTCATGTAGGGCGGCACGCCCGCCGATGAACTGAGTGTGACCGAATACGTCTCCCGCGCCGGCCCGATCCCGGACGTGCTCACGCTGCTGGGCTCGCGCGCCATCCCGACGCTCCTCTTCACCGTCATGGTCGTGGTGCAGATCGAGGCGACGATGCAGGCGACGTCGGTCTCGGGCGGGGCGTTCCACGTCCTCTCCGGCGCTCTGTGGGTGATGTTCACGGTGCTGATCAACATCCGGCCGGCACCGATCCGTCGCGACCGCGCCCCGGTCGGCGTGGCCGTCGCCCTGCTCTCGCAGCTGACGATGATCTCGGTCGGCCTCTTCGGCGCCGACGCCGGGGCCGGCATCCGCGTCATGGTCTCGGACTCGCTGCTCTTCGCCGGGCTCGCCTTCTCGCTCGCCTCGGTCGCCGTCCTCGGGCGGTGCTTCGGCATCCTGCCCGACGTCCGCGGCCTGGTCGTGCGCGGCCCCTACCGCCTTGTCCGCCATCCGCTCTACCTCGGCGAGCTCACGGCGGCGATCGGCATCGTGATCGGGTCGAGGCACCCGGTCGCCGCGGCCGGCGCCTGGCTCGTCTGCCTGGGACTCCAGATCGCGCGGACGCACTACGAGGAGTCGAACCTCCGCGCCCAGTTCCCGGCGTACGAGGACTACGCGGCCCGCACCAAGCGGATCCTGCCCGGCCTCGTTTAGACCATCAATCGTCTAGATTCGCCCGGTGACTCCGGACGTCTGGGACGACGCCGAGCGCCTCGAGCGCTACGTCGGACGGTGGAGCCGGCTCGTGGCGCGCGAGTTCGTCGACTGGCTGGAGGTGCCGCCGGGCGGCCGCTGGCTCGACGTCGGCTGCGGCTCCGGCGCGCTCACCGAGACCCTCCTCGCGCAGGCCGCGCCGGCCGCGGTCGTCGGCGTCGACACGTCGGAGGCGTACGTCGCGTACGCGGCCGGGCGCCTGACCGATCCCCGCGCGTCGTTCGCCGCCGGCGATGCGCAGGCCCTCGACCACGCCGACGCGTCCTTCGATGCCGTCGCGAGCAGCCTCGTCCTCAACTTCCTCCCCGACCCCGGGCGGGGCGTCGCCGAGATGGCGCGCGTCGTCAGGCCCGGCGGCGTCGTCGCCGGATACGTGTGGGACTACGCGGGCGAGATGCAGCTCATGCGCCGGTTCTGGGACGCCGCCGTCGCGCTCGACCCCGCTGCGGCCGACCTCGACGAGGGCCGGCGGATGGCGGGGTGCAACCCTCCCGCGCTCGAGGCGCTCTTCTCGGGCGCCGGCCTGGCCGGGGTCGAGACGCTCGGGATCGACGCGCCCACCGTCTTTGCCGGCTTCGACGACTACTGGGAGCCCTTCGAGGGCGGCCAGGGGCCGGCGCCCGGCTACTGCGTCTCACTGCCCGAGGATCGCCGCACGGCGCTCCGGGAGCGGCTTCGGGAGACGCTCTCCGTCGAGGCGGACGGCTCGATACGGCTGATCGCCCGCGCCTGGGCGGTGCGCGGCACCCGGCTTCTCCGACGGTTGATCCCTGGGTTCCGCAAGCCTGGACGCCCTCCCGTGGGTGTCTGCCCGCCGTGGTGGGGCTGCGGCTGCGACCGTCGCCTCGCCGCGTCCTCGGTCGCGCCGATATTGCCAATATCGCCGCTCCCTGCCCCACGCTCGGTTCTCGCCTCCCAGGACATCACGGGACCCAGGAATCAACCATCTAGACTGTCCCCATGGCCTACATCGAAGACCTCGAGGAGTTCGACGCCGAGCTGGAGCTGCGCCTGAAGAAGGAGTACGCGACCGTCTTCGGCCTCTTCAAGTACTGCGTCCTCACGGCCGAGGCGACGTACCTGTGCAACCGGCTCGAGATGGATACCGCGAACCAGCCGGCCTACCCGCTCGTCCACCTGACGATGGAGGACGTGTGGGTGTGGGACAAGAACCGGCCCAGCCGGATCATCCCGAGGGCCGAGGTGCACACGACGCAGGACGTCACCATCGAGGAGCTGAAGCCCGAGAGCGAGATCGCGACCACGTTCCCGCCCGGGTTCGAGCTCTCCGACGAGTGACCGATGCTGCTCGCGCTCGACGCCGGTAACACGCAGACCGTCGCGGGGCTCTACGACGGGCCAACTCTCGTCGAGCACTGGCGCACGACGACGGTGCAGGACGCACACCGCCGATGAGCTGGCGCTCGAGCTGCGCGGCCTCCTCGAGCTGCGCGGGCGGGAGCTGGCGGATGTGACCGGGGTCTGCCTGGCCTCGGGCGTCCCCGCGCTCACCGCCGAGTACGCGGCGGTGGCCCGTGACCGCCTCGGGTGCCCGGCGCTCGTCGTCGGGCCCGGGATCGAGACGGGCGTCGGCATGCGCGTCGACAGCCCGGACGAGGTCGGTCCCGACCGCATCGCCAACGCCGCGGCGGCGTTCGCGCGCTACGGCGGGCCGTGCGTGGTGGTCGACTTCGGGACGGCCATCAACTTCGACGCGGTCTCGGCGGCCGGCGAGTTCGTCGGCGGCGCGATCGCCCCGGGCGTGCAGGTCGCGACCGACGCGCTGCGTGACCGGGCCGCCCGGCTGGCGAAGGTCGAGCTTCGCGCCCCCGAGCGGGCGATAGGCACGAACACCGACACGAACATGCAGTCGGGCGCGATCTTCGGGTTCGCGGGCCTGGTGGACGGCCTCGTGCGGCGGTTCAGGAGCGAGCTGGGGGGCGAGGCCGTCGCGGTCGCGACCGGAGGCATGGCGGCCCTCGTCGCACCCCATTGCGAGACGGTCGACCACGTCGAGCCGCTGCTCACGCTCGAAGGCCTCCGGCTCATCTGGGAGCGGAACCCGGCCGTCGCCTGACCCGTTCAGGTGATGCGGCACCCCCCGGTGTGCTGACACCCTTGGGGGATGGGCACGGTGACCGGAACGCTGGTGAGCGAGGGCGGGCCGCGGCCGTCGATCGCGTTCGTCCACGACGACCCGACGCTGTGCAGCGCCGCTGATTGGTGGGAGGGCGTGGCGCGGGCGTCGGCCGCGGTGCTCGTGCCGTTCGCGCTCGTGGGTGCCGCCGCCGCGGTGGTCGCCGGCGCGTCGCTCGCGCGGTTCGCGCTCTGGGTGCTCGTCGGCGCGGCCGGTGGAGCGGGTGTCCGTGTCGTCGTCACGGCCCTCACGCACCGGCGGACCGTCCTTCGCGAGGCCGGCGATGCGCTCGTCGGGCCGGTCCCGGGGCTTCGCCTGTCGCGATTCGCGCTGGCGGTGCTCGCGCGGGCGTGGGTCGTCTGGCCCGCGATCGTGCTCCTCGGCGGGCAGGCCACGCCGGGGCACGCGCTGGTCGCCGCCGCATGGGCACCGGTCGTGGTCGCCGCGTGGGCGGCGTCGGGCTCCGGCGTCATGGCGGCGCTCGTCCGGCGAGCGGAGGAGCGCCAGGACGTTCGGCTGCTCTTCCCCGCCGGCCTCCGGCAGCGTGTCGCCGCGGGGCACGTTCTCCACACGGCGCCCAGATGACGTACATCCCGACGACGGCCGACCTCGCCACCCGATGGCGGCCGGCGCTCGCTGCCGTCGCGGCCGCCGTGGCTCTGAGCGTGTCGAGCCAGCGCCTGTGGCCGTTCCTGGGTGCGCTGCTCGTGTTCGCGGTGTGGGTCGGCTTCCTCGCCGGCCGCAGCCAGGTGCGCATGTGGCGGCGCACGATGGACGCGACGCTGGCCGCCGGCTGCACCGATGTCGAGGTGGATGCGTCGCAGCCCGCGCCGTTCCCCGCTCTGACGCTCGTCGCCTCGGTGGTGCTGGTCGGGCTCGCCGCCACGGGGATGGGCGGCGGAGCGGCGCTGGCCGTCTGCGGGTCGGTGCTCGCGGCCTCCGGTGGATGGTCGTTCGGCCGCGGCACGGGCCTCGCCGCGCTCGAGGGCGACCGCCGCTGGAGCCTTCACTGGCCGGCGGGGTCGTGCCATCGTCCGGGCATCCCGCGCCTCGTGGCGGTGCCGGCGGCGACCGCGCGGCCTCCGAGCCGGCCGTTCCGGTGGGCGCTGGCCCTCGCGGCCCTGGTGTCCGCAGTTGCCGTCGCGCTCGGGGTCGAGACGCTCGCCGCGGTCAGGGCGTACGCGGCCCAGCCGCTGCCGGTCGTCGCCGCGCCCTCGAGCCAGAGCCGGATCGAGCCGGTGTTCGGCCGCGTCGCGTCGGAGCTGGCCGGCCGGACCGTCGAGGTGCGCTGCTGGTCGGCGGCCGACTGGCCCAAGGTGACGGTGCTCGACCCGGTCGAGACCGGCGGCTTCGCCGATCTCTCGACCGCGACCGTGAACCTGCCGCCGACCGTCTGCGGCCCGCTGGACACGCTGGCGTACACGCCGTCACATCGGTTCGCGGCCCCGACCTGGGGGGCGATCGCCGCCGCGCACGTCCTGGCGCATGAGGCGGCCCATCTCGGCGAGGCCGGCGCGGACGAGGCGCGGGCCGAGTGTGACGCCGTCCAGACCACCACGCGCGCCGCCGAGCTGCTCGGCGTCGACGGCCCCTACGCCCGCTGGATGGCCCGGCTCGACTGGACGCACCTGTACCCGGACCTGCCCGGGTCGTATCGCTCGTCGGCCTGCACGCCGGGCGGCGCGCTCGACCTGCACCTGGCGGACGGATGGCCGACGGCGGCGGTCAGGCCAGCCGGGCCGTAACGGCCCCGTCGGCTGCGACGGCGACCGCGGTCGGGACGATCCCGATCCCGTACTTGCGGGCCAGATCGGGGCGCTCGCGGACGTCGACCGTCACCAGCGTCCGTCCCTCCGCCCGCAGCCGCTGCTCGACGGCCAGGCAGTCGGAGCACAGCGGATGGGTGAAGTGCACGACGAGCTCATCACCGTCGCCGCCGACGTCGGCCCGGTCGATCCGGCGCAGCTCGCCGTGGCCGACGCCGCGCAGGCGGGCGCCGAGCCGGTAGATCTCACAGCCCGTGCAGAACCCCGTCACGGCCGCCAGGAGCGCCAGTGCGGCGACCAGCAGCCCGAGGGCCCATCCCAGGGTCGAGAAGCCGGCAGCGAGCGCTGCGGTCGCGATGGTGAGCACGACGGCTCCCATGATGTTCGCGAACCGGGGTGAGCGGGCGTCCTCGAGCGGGCCCTCGCCGATGCGCGGCTGGACGAGCTCGAAGTAGGCCAGGCACGCGAGGCACCAGCGGCGGCCGAGCGTCAGGCCCAGGACCAGCTGGAGTGCGAGCAGCCCGAGGATCAGCCACCAGCCGGTGACGAACGCCAGCACCGCCAGCACGCCGATCACGAGCTGGTTGGCGCGCGGCGCACGCCGGTCGATGACGTCCAGGTCGCGATAGGGGTCGGCGAGCCTCGTCATAGTTTGGATCCAAACTGTAGCTGTAGCGTGCGCAGTATGAGTGCGTCGTTCACCCTCGACACGCCGCGCGGCCCGACGACCGGCATCCTCGACGCGCCCGCCGGCGCCTCGGCGGTCGTCGTCCTCGGCCATGGGGCCGGCTCCGGCATGGAGTCGCCCTTCATGGTGGGCATCGCCCGTGCGCTCGCCGGGTTGGGCCTGGCGGTCGCGCGGTTCGACTTCCCGTACATGCACGCCGGCCGCAAGGCGCCCGATCCGGCGCCGGCGCTCGTCGAGACGTGGCGGCTCGCGCGGGCCGCGGTCGCGGAGCGGACCGGCCTTCCGCTCGTCGCCGGGGGCAAGTCGCTCGGAGGCCGGATCGCGTCGATGGCCGTGGCCGAGGGGATGCCCGCCGACGCGCTGGTCTTTCTCGGCTATCCCCTCCACCCGCCGGGGCGTCCCGAGAAGCTGCGCCGCGACCATCTCGCGCAGGTGGCCGTCCCGATGCTCTTCCTCCAGGGATCGCGCGACCCCTTCGCCCAGCCCGACCTCCTGGCCGAGACGGTCGCGGGGCTCGGCGAGCGCGCCCGGCTCGTCGAGGTCGAGGGCGGCGACCACTCGTTCAGGGTGCCCGGCGGCCCGCGCGACGGCGCGGAGATCGGCGCCGGCCTCGCCCCGGCGGTCGCGGATTTCGTAGCCGACGTGGTTGCAGGCGCGTCGTGACGGCCGGCGAGGACTTCCACCGCGGGCTGGCCGCCCTGCTCTTCCAGGTCGTGAACCGCGACGACGCGCCCGACGTTGCGTACTACCGCGGCATCATCGAGCGCTCCGGCCAGCCCGCACTCGACGCGGGATGCGGGCCGGGCCGGCTGCTGTGCCAGTACCTGCGCGCCGGGCTCGACGTCGACGGCTGCGACATCTCGCCCGACATGGTCGACCTGTGCCGGCGGCGGGCGGAGGCCGAGGGGCTCGCGCCCGCGCTCCACGTGCAGTCCACCGCCGGGCTCGACCTGCCCCGGCGCTACCGCACGATCGTCTCGTGCGGGACGTTCGGCCTGAACGGGACGCGCGCCGACGACGTCGAGTCGCTGAGGCGCTTTCACCACCACCTCGAGCCCGGCGGCACGCTGGCCGTCGACATCGAGGCCGGGTGGGCGATGACCGAGATGTGGAGGCGATGCGCCGACGCCGACCGGTCGCAGCCGGGCGAGTGGACGACGCGCGACTCGACGCCTCTTCCGGATGGCGATGAGATCGTCGTCCGGCGCCGGCTGGTCGAAGCGGATCCGCTCGGGCAGTCGTTCACGCTCGACCTGCGCTACGAGCTCGTCCGCGACGGATCGGTCGTCCGGAGCGAGGACCACCGCCTCGTGGAGCGCTGGTACGGCGTGCGGGAGATGATCGGGATGCTCGAGACCGCCGGTTTCGCCGACGTGCGGGTCGAGGGCGACTACTCGCCGGCCGAGGTCACCGCCGACCACCGGATGCACGTCTTCATCGCGCGCCGGCTCTAGGCGCCGCGCACGTCCGCGTGCTAGCCGCCGCCGTAGATCGAGATCGGCAGGTCGAGCAGCCGGTCGGACTCGGTGTCGGGAAGGAGCGCGAGCTCGGCCTCATGCTCGGCCAGACGCGCCCGCGCGGCCGGGCAGAACCGGAGCAGCGCCGCCTCGGCTTCGGCAACCGTCGGCGCCGACGTGAGCTCCGGCTTCACCGACTTGGCGTCGGGGAGGCCGCGGAGGTACCAGCCGTAGAACTTGCGCAGGAAGCTCGTTGCGCGGTCGCCCATCTCGCGCTCGACCTCGCGCATGAACCGGATGAGCTCCGCGACGATCTCGGCCGGCTCGGGCGGCTCCGCCGATCGCTCGGCCATCTCCTGGAGCGTCCAGGGCTGCCCCTGTGCGCCCCGCCCGACCATGACTGCGGCGGCGCCCGTGGCGTCGAGCACGCGCTCGGCGCTCGCGCGGTCGACGATGTCGCCCGACGCGATCACGGGGACGCTCACGAGCTCGACGAGCTCGGCGGTGAGGGTGTGGTCGGCGGTGCCCGTGTACATCTGCTTGGCCGAGCGCGGGTGGAGCGTCAGCGAGGCCACGCCGACCGCCTCGAGCCTCGGCCCGAGCTCGAGCGCGTCGCGCGACCCGTTGTCGATGCCGCGGCGCATCTTGACAGTGACCGGCACGTCGACGGCCTCGACGACGGCCCGTGAGAGCCCACAGGCCAGGTCCTGGTCGGAGAGGGCGCTCGCGCCGGCGCCGGTCTTGGTCACCTTGCGCACCGGACAGCCGAAGTTGATGTCGACGATGTCGGCGCCGGCGTCGACCACCATCCGCGCCGCCTCGGCCATCCGCGCGGGCTCGGAGCCGAAGATCTGCACCGCGAGCGGGTGCTCGTCACGCGCGATCCGCAGATAGCCAAGGGTGCGCTCGTTGGCGTGCGAAAGCCCCGCGGCGGAGACCATCTCGGAGCAGACGAGGCCGGCTCCGAACCGGCGCCCCTGGCGCCGGAAGGCCTGCACCGAGACGCCCGCCATCGGTGCGAGCACGATGCGGGAGGGGATGGCGACGTCCCCGATCGCCCACGGCTGTGTGAGATCGGCCACCGGTGGGCATGGTAGAGCCTCGTTGAGAGGCGCCGGTCGGACCGGTTGACCGGCTATCGTAGGTTGCATATAATCCCGCCTCCCTCGGTGCTTGCCGGAGACGAAACCGCTGCAAAAGGGCGGATTCCGGCGACACCGTTTTCGTGCAGATAGGGGGCAGAAGGGCAGGCCGTGGACAAGGACGTCATCCTCACGCCAGATGGCTACGAGAAGCTGAAGCAGCAGATCGAGGACCTCGAGACGACCAAGCGTCGCGAGGTGGCCGACCGCATCCGAGAGGCGCGCGAGTTCGGCGACATCTCCGAGAACTCGGAATACGACGACGCGAAGAACGAACAGGCGCTTCTCGAGCACCGCATCGCGCGGCTCAAGGAGCAACTGCGCGCCGCCAGGGTCATCGATCCGAAGGACATCGGCACCGACGTGGTGTCCGTCGGCACGCGCGTGCGCGTGAAGGACGTGGACCACGGAGATGTGGACACCTACGAGATCGTCGGCTCAGCCGAGGCCGATCCGGCCAATTCCCGGCTCTCGAACGAGTCGCCGGTCGGTCGGGCGCTGATCGGCCACAAGAAGGGCGAGACGGTTGAGGTGTCGGTTCCGGCCGGCGCGATCCGCCTCAAGATCATGGACATCAAGGCCGCGTAGGCGGCCCGTCCGCCAAAAAGCGGCCCACCTGATCACCGCTTTGCGGTATGCCGCGCGGTGCCCGCCCGGCCTACCCTGTCCGCGAGATGCGGCGGACACTGGGCCAGTCCGAGCAGATCGGCCGACGGACGCGAAACGCACTGGGCGTCGTCGTACTCCTGCTCCTGGTGGTCGTCGCAGTCGGGGGCTCGGCCGCGTTCGACCTTGGCTCACCCGTCGTCTGGGTCGCGGCACTCGCGCTTGCCGGCGGCGGAGCCCTCGCCCTCAGCGGCTGGCTGTTCGCCCGAGTGCCGGCGCACATGCGGGGTCTCGTCGGAGACCGCCGCCGGGCGCTGGACGATCTGCTCCGCGCGGAGGAGGCCGAGCGCGAGCGGATCGCGATGGAGCTCCACGACGACACGATCCAGGTGATCACCGCCGCCCTCGTGACGATCGACCGCATCACGCCCGCCGTCCGCGCGCACGACACCGAGCGGATCGCCGAGGTGCTGCCGCCGACGCGGACGATGCTCGCCGATGCGGTCGAGCGGGTGCGGCGGCTCACCTTCGAGCTGCACCCGCCGCTGCTCGAAGCGCACGGCCTGCCAGTCGCGCTCACCGATCTGATCGATCGGGCGGCCCGCGGGGCGAACCTCGCGACCGATGTCGTCGTGGAGGTCGGCCGCTACCCCTTCGCCGTGGAGGACCTCGCGTATCGGATCGTCCGGGAGGCGATCGCCGACGCGCGGAGCCACGCCGGGACGTCCCGCCTGGAGGTCGACATCCGCGAGCACCGGGGAGCCCTGCACGGGCGCGTGTGGGACAACGGCGTCGGCCACCCGGGGCGACGGGCGGACGATCGGCCGCGCGAGCTCCGGCACCTCAGCCTCGAGCGCCTGGCCGAGCGCGTGCGGCTGGCCGACGGCGATCTCGACATCCGCGCCGTGACCGGGCGAGGGACGCTGGTCGCGTTCAGGCTGCCGCTCGACGATGCCGCCGTGCGTCACCGCGACGTCGCCGCCGCGGCCGTCTGATCTAGCGCCAGGGCATCGCGGCGCGGGCGCGCGTCTCGTCGTCCACGGCCGGGGCTCGGCCGCGGCGCCAGGCGACGAGGAGGCCGATCGGCACGAAGACCAGCGGGACCAGGATGACGCCGACGAGCACCAGCATCCAGCCGCTGCCGAGGATGGTGCGCTCCTTGTACCCCTGCGCGTGCGGCGCCAGATCGGGCGCCGCGGTGATCGCGCTCTGCGCTCCGGTGCCCGCGAACTGCGCGGTCGGGTACATCGAGGCCACGAGCCACCGGTTGCCGACGCGCTGCACCTCGGTCGTGTACACCGAGACGCCGGCGTTCGAGCCCTTGCGGGGCTGAAGCATCAGGTTGAAGATGATGTCGTCGGCCGTGACCGAGATGGGGCGGATGCCGAAGTGCTTCGCGTTCGCGGGGTACGGCGCCACCGGGAGCTCGCCGTGCTTCCACTGGGCGCGGGTCGTCGTCGACCGCAGAGCGGGGGTCGCGAGGGCGTAGGCGCCGATGGGGTCGTGGCGCGCGATGACGGCCGGCACCCACGTGTCGAGCAGCGTCCGGATCGCCTTCAGGTCGGAGGCGGGGATGGTCGGGTCGGCCGCCGCGGCCGGGCTTGCCGCGACGAGCGCCGCCACCACTGCCAGGAGCGCTGCGAGCCGCCTCATATCCGTAGCCTGCCATGTCTTCGCGGCCAGCGCATATTCTGTCGCGGTGAGCGGCGACGCCGAGGACCGGATCCGGGCCGACCGCATCGCCAAGGTCGACGCGATGCGGGCCGCCGGCGTCGATCCGTACCCCGCCCGGACGCCCGCACGCGTGCCGGTGGCGGACGTGCGCGAACGCTTCGCCGAGCTCGAGGCGGGAGCCGAGTCAGGGACGCGCCTGGCGGTTGCGGGCCGGATCGCGGCCCGCAGGGGCCACGGCAAGGCGATGTTCCTCGACCTGGCCGACCGGACCGGGCGGCTCCAGCTCCACGCCACGCTCGACGAGCTCGGGGAGGAGCCGTATGCCGCCCTCGCCGACACCGACCTCGGTGACGTGATCGCGGCGGACGGCGAGGTGTTCGTCAGCCGCCGCGGCGAGCTCAGCCTGCGTGTGCGCGAGTGGCACATGCTGGCGAAGTGCCTGCGCCCGCTCCCCGAGAAGTGGCACGGCCTCACCGACATCGAGCTCCGGCACCGCCGCCGGTACGTCGACCTGATCGTGAACGAGGACTCGCGCCGGCTCGCCATGGCCCGCTCGCGGATGGTGACGGCGATGCGCTCCGTCCTCGACGGCGACGGGTTCGTCGAGGTCGAGACGCCGATCCTCCAGCCGATCTACGGCGGTGCGGCGGCGCAGCCCTTCACGACCTACTACAACGAGTTCGAGCGCGACTTCTACCTGCGGATCGCCGACGAGCTCTACCTGAAGCGGCTGATCGTCGGCGGCCTCGAGCGGGTCTACGAGATCGCCAAGGACTTCCGAAACGAGAGCGTGTCGTTCAAGCACAACCCCGAGTTCACGATGCTCGAGTGGTACGAGGCCTACGGCGACTACGAGGTGGGGATGCAGCGGGTCGAGCGCGTCATCGCGGCGGCCGGGGCCGCGGCGGGCAGCGAGATCGACCTGACGCCGCCCTGGCCGCGGATCCCGCTGCGCGACGCGATCCACGAGCACGCGGGCATCGACCCGATGGCCGACCGCGATCGCGACCGGCTCGTCGCCCACATGCGGGCGGCCGAGATCGACACGACTGCGGACGAGACCTGGGCCGACGCCGTCGACCACCTCCTCTCGCACTTCGTCGAGCCGGCGCATCGAGCGGCCGACGTTCCTGATCGACTACCCGGTCGAGCTCTCGCCGCTCGCCAAGCGCTCGCCCGCGGATCCCAGCGTCGTCGAGCGGTTCGAGGCGTTCTGCGTCGGGATGGAGCTCGGGAACGGGTACACCGAGCTGAACGACCCCGAGGATCAGCGCAGGCGGTTCGAGGCCCTCGGCCAGGCCGACGACGACTACGTGCTGGCGCTCGAGTACGGGATGCCGCCGACGGTCGGCGTCGGCATCGGCATCGACCGGCTCCTGATGGCGCTCACGGGCGTGCGCTCGATCCGTGAGGTGATCCTGTTCCCGACGCTCAGGGACAAGGCCTGACGACGCTCTACGGCCCCGGGCAGTCGCGGTTCGCGCGGCTGCTCGAGTGGCGTGAGGAGCGCCACCCCGACGAGGGCTCCGCGGCGCTTCGGCGGCGGCTCCTGAGTGGGCTCAGCGGGCGGGTGGTCGAGATCGGCTGCGGCCAGGGGAGTGCGTTCGAGCACTACGGGCCGGAGGTCGAGGCCGTGCTGGCGGTCGAGCCCGACCCGACGGCCCGTGTCGCGGCCCGAGAGCGGGCGGTGGAGGCTGCGGTGCCGATCGAGGTCGCCGAGGGGTTCGCCGAGCGGCTGCCGGCCGCGGACGGCGCGTACGACGCCGTCGTCGCCATCTGGGTGCTGTGCAGCGTCCCGGACCCGGCCGACGCGCTCCGGGAGATCCGGCGCGTCCTCGCCCCCGGCGGCGAGCTTCGCGTGTACGAGCACGTCCGGTCTCCGCACGCACCGTTCCGGGCGGTGCAGCACGCCGTCGACTCGCTCTTCTGGACGCGGTCGCTCGGCGGCTGCCGGACGACGCGCGACACCGAGGCGGCGATCCGCGAGGCCGGCTTCGAGTTCGACTGGATCGAGCGCGGCTTTCAGTCGTCGTCGCTCCTCACCATCACGGCCGCGCCCCACATCCTGGGCGTCGCGCGCCTGCGCCACGTGAAAATCGGTGCCTGGCACCGTTCTTCCACCCGCGCAACATTGGGGTCTGACCCCGTTGTTGCGCTACTCGTGGGCGGCGAGGAACGAGCGGAGCATCGGCATGTAGACCTCCGGGTGCTCGGCGAAGCACAGGTGCGAGCCGTCCGGGATGACCTCGAGGCGGCTTCCGGGGATGCGCTCGTGGATCTCGCGCAGGTGCGACGGGCGGCACTCGTCGTACTCGCCGCCGCTCACGAGCGTCGGCACGCTGATCTCGCCGAGGCGGTCCATGATGTCCCACTCGCGAAGCGTGCCGATGATCCGAAACTCGCTCGGCCCGGCCATGTAGTGGTAGATCGGCGTCGCCATCCGGTCGAACGAGCGCACGACGAAGTCGGGCCACGGATCGAGGCGGCACACGTGCCGGCGGTAGAACGGCTGCATCGCCTCCTCGTACTCCGGCGACTCCATCTTGCCCTCGTCCTCGAGCCGCTCGATCTCCTCGCGCTCCGCGGCCGGCATCTCGTCGAGGAGCTCCTGGCAGATCTCGTTCCACCGCGGTGAGGAAGCGGGGCTGCCTGCCATCGAGAGCGTGACGGGCGGCCGGCCGCGGTCGAGCACGTACTGCATCGCGAGCATCCCGCCCCAGGAGCTTCCGAAGAGGTGGACGCGCTCGAGGTCGAGCGCGTCGCGCACGACGGTCAGCTCGTCCATGAACCGCTCGACCGTCCAGAGCGACCGGTCGTCGGGCTTGTCGGACTCGCCGCAGCCCAGCTGGTCGTAGAACACGACCCGGCGCTCGTCGGCCAGCTCCGCGAACGGCAGCAGGTAGTCGTGGGGCGCCCCCGGCCCGCCGTGCAGGCACAGGAGCGGCGCGCCCGGGCCCTCGCCGTATGACCAGTACCGAACGCGGCCCCCGGGGACGTCGACCCAGCCCTCGGCGGGCGTCACGACGCCTTCACCCGCACCGCCTCGTCCTCGCCGGCGACGCCGTAGAGGTCGTCCCCGGGGTCGTAGCTCACGACGTCGACGTCCATCATGTCGTCGCCCTCCGAGAGCGCGATCGCCGCGGCCGCCGGCGGGTCGTGCGCCTCGACCTGGTCGACGCGGCCGGTGGGGACGTAGGCCACCCCCAGCGGGCGCTCATCCGCCTCGATCGCGCGGAAGTGCTCGACCGTGTAGCGCACGCCGCGGATAGTTGCGCATTTGGGCGCCGATGTCCACCCGTGCGGACAGCCCATGTAGCCTGCGGCCACCCCGACGGAAGGAGCCGCATGGACGTCCAGGTCAGGCACACGCCCTCGTTCGCAGTCGTCCGCTGCACCATGGCCGGCGGGGAGGCCGTTCGCGCCGAGTCCGGAGCGATGATGGCGACCTCCGACGGCGTCGCCGTCGAGGCGAAGATGCAGGGCGGCCTCATGAAGTCGCTCAAGCGAAGCGTGCTCGGCGGCGAGTCGCTCTTCATCACGACGTTCACCGCGCCGCCGCAGGGCGGCTGGGTGGACTGCGCCGCGAACCTGCCCGGCGACGCCATCGTCCGCACGGTGGGCGGCGGGAAGACGCTCAACCTCTCGCGCGGGGCGTTCCTGGTGTGCGAGTCCGGCGTCGAGATCGACACGCAGTGGGGCGGGTTCAAGAACCTGAGCGGTGGAGAGGGCGGCTTCCTCGTGCACGCGTCGGGTCGAGGGCGAGGTCGTCGCGGCGTGCTACGGCGCGCTCGACACCATCACTCTGGGCCCGGGCGAGAAGGTGGTCGTCGACTCGGGCCACATGGTCGCCTACGACGACACCGTCCAGATGTCGACCCGTCGCGTGGCCGGCACGATGGCGTCCATGAAGAGCGGCGAAGGGCTCGTCCTCGAGTTCACCGGCCCCGGGGAGGTCCTGACCCAGACGCGGAACCCGTCGGCGCTCATCAGCTGGCTCACGACCGCCCTTCCGTTCACCCGTCAGTAGGGACTCAAGAACGCCCCACCTGCGGCCGATGAGTGGGCATCGACGACACACCTGGGAGCGAATGACCCGGTGCTATAGTCCACCCGGCTTCACTCCCCAACCGGGACCGAAGGCGACCGAAGACGGCCGCTTGACGTTCCGGGTCGAGCCATTTTCAGAAATGACGAATTCATCGACTTGCACGGAAAGGGGGCACGGAGATGTTTGAACGGTTCACGGAGCGTGCCCGCCAGGTCGTCGTGCTTGCGCAGGACGAGGCGCGGACCCTCAAGCACAACTACATCGGCACCGAGCACATCCTGCTCGGACTCCTGCGGGAGGAGGAGGGGCTCGCGGCGCGCGTCCTCGACACCCTCGACATCACCGTGGAAGAGGTGCGCGCGCAGGTCGCCCGCATCGTCGGCCAGGGCGACGAGGTGACGACGGGCCAGATCCCGTTCACCCCGCGCGCGAAGAAGGTGCTCGAGCTGGCGCTGCGCGAGGCCCTGTCGCTGGGCCACAACTACATCGGCACCGAGCACATCCTGCTCGGGCTCGTGCGCGAGAACGAGGGCGTCGCAGCCCGGATCCTGCTCGACTTCGACGCTGACGCCGAGCGCATCCGAAACGAGATCATCCGCATGCTCTCCGGTCCGGGGCGCCGCCAGGGTGCTGGCGCCGGGGCGACGGAGAAGGGCCAGAAGAGCTCGAAGCTGCTCGACCAGTTCGGCCGAAACCTGACCAAGCTCGCCACCGAGGGCAAGCTCGACCCGGTCGTCGGCCGCATGAACGAGATCGAGCGCGTCATGCAGATCCTGTCCCGCCGCACCAAGAACAACCCGGTGCTGATCGGCGAGCCCGGCGTCGGCAAGACCGCCGTCGTCGAGGGCCTCGCCCAGCGGATCTCGTCCAACCAGGTGCCGGAGCTGCTCAAGAACAAGCAGATCTACACCCTCGACCTGGCCGCCCTCGTCGCCGGTTCCAAGTACCGCGGCGAGTTCGAGGAGCGGCTGAAGAAGGTCATGAAGGAGATCGGCCAGCGCGGCGACATCATCCTGTTCATCGACGAGCTCCACAACCTCGTCGGCGCGGGCGCGGCCGAGGGCGCGATCGACGCGGCCTCGATCCTGAAGCCGGCGCTGGCGCGCGGCGAGCTCCAGACGATCGGCGCCACGACGCTCGACGAGTACCGCAAGTACCTCGAGCGCGACTCGGCGCTCGAGCGCCGCTTCCAGCAGATCAAGGTCGACGAGCCGTCGATCGAGGACACCGTGCAGATCCTGCGCGGCCTCCGCGACCGCTACGAGGCCCACCATCGCGTCGGCATCACCGACGAGGCCCTCCAGGCCGCCGCCGAGCTGTCGTCGCGCTACATCCAGGAGCGGCACCTGCCCGACAAGGCCATCGACCTGATCGACGAGGCCGCGTCGCGCATGCGCATCAAGCTCATGACCGCGCCGCCCGTGCACAAGGAGCTCGACGACGAGATCGAGACCGTGCGCAAGGAGAAGGAGTCGGCGATCGAGTCGCAGGAGTTCGAGAAGGCCGCGAACCTGCGCGACACCGAGCGCAAGCTCTCGCTCAAGAAGCGCGAGATGGAGGACAACTGGAAGTCCTCCGGCGAGGCCGAGCAGGCCCAGATCGGCGAAGAGGAGATCGCGGACATCGTCTCGATGTGGACGGGCATCCCGGTCTTCAAGCTGACCGAGGCCGAGTCGCAGCGGCTCATCCGCATGGAGGAGGAGCTGCACAAGCGCATGATCGGCCAGAACGTCGCCATCCAGGCGGTCTCGAAGGCCATCCGCCGCGCCCGCGCCGGGATCAAGGATCCCAAGCGGCCCACCGGCTCGTTCATCTTCCTCGGCCCGTCCGGCGTCGGGAAGACCGAGCTGGCGCGGACGCTCGCCGAGTTCCTCTTCGGCGACGAGGACGCGATGCTCCAGGTCGACATGTCGGAGTACATGGAGAAGCACGCCGTCTCGCGGCTGGTCGGCTCGCCTCCGGGCTACGTCGGCTACGACGAGGGCGGCCAGCTGACCGAGGCCGTGCGCCGCAAGCCCTACTCGGTGGTGCTGCTCGACGAGATCGAGAAGGCCCACCCGGACGTCTTCAACATCCTCCTCCAGATGCTCGAGGAGGGTCGCCTGACCGACGCCCAGGGCCGGCACGTCGACTTCCGAAACACGATCGTCATCATGACGTCGAACATCGGCGCGTCGTCGATCGCCAAGAACACCCAGCTCGGGTTCAGCGTCGAGGAGTCCGAGACGGGCGTCTCGTACGAGGACATGAAGAACCGGATCATGGGAGACGTGAAGAAGGTCTTCCGGCCGGAGCTCCTGAACCGGATCGACGAGATCATCGTCTTCCAGAAGCTGACCAAGGAAGAGATCACGCAGATCGTCGACCTCCTCATGAAGCGGCTGCGCGAGCAGATGAAGCTCCACGAGGTGTCGATCGAGCTCACGAACAAGGCCAAGGACTTCATGGTCGACAAGGGCTACGACCCGACCATGGGCGCGCGGCCGCTGCGGCGGGCGATCCAGCGCTACATCGAGGACCCGCTGGCCGACTTCGTGCTCGGCCGCAACATCGAGCCCGGCTCGACCGTGCTGGTCGACTGGATCGACGGCGACGAGGAGATCTCGCTCCAGATGATCGAGCCGGTCGAGGTGCCCGACGCCCCGCCGGAGGATCTCGTCCCGACGCCGGCCGACGACGCCAAGCCAGAGGATTCGGGCGACGACGAGCCCGAACAGCCGGCCGAGCCCGCCGAGTAGCTCGGTCCGGCAACCGTTTCGCACTGAGGGCCGCTCGTGAGAGCGGCCCTCAGTCGTTCCGGGGCAGGTAGGTGGTTCGCGGCCGCGGTCGAATCCAGGTTCTGGGATGCGCAGACGCCCCCTCCTCGTTGCCCTGCTCGCGGCCGCCGCACTGGCGCACGCCTCGCCTGCGTACGCCGGCGGCCGGTTCGTCGGGTCGGTGCGCGCGTTCCAGCAGGCGGTGCAGGACTTCCGCATGACCGGCGGCAGGATCGTGCTCCTGCCCGGCGACTACCGCCGCCCGCTGGTGGTCGGGCCGCGCTCGGACAGCCAGCTCGAGATCGTCGGCTCGCCCGGCGCGCGCGTCCAGACGCTCTCGATCGTCGAGTCGCAGGCCGTCACGGTGCGGGGGCTGGTGGTGCGGCCGATGGGCGCGAACGCCATCGTCACGGTCGAGCGCTCGCGGCAGATCGTCTTCCGCGGTGACGCCTTCACTGCCAAGCACACCGAGTTCAAGGTCGGCCTCCGCCTCGATTACTCGAGCGGCGTCCTGATCCGCAACAGCACGTTCTCGCACTGCGGCGACCGCACCCCGAAGTGGTCCACCTGCCTCCTGCCGCGCTGGGCGGCGCGCGTGAGGGTCGTGCACAACTGGTTCCACGACTGCCGCGGGTGCGACTTCATCGGCGGCCGGATCGGCCCGAACTCGGTGATCCGCGAGAACCGCTTCGACCGCGCGCTGGCGTGCCACACCGGCTGGGTCAAGTGCGCCCACCAGGACCTGATCGAGCTCTTCAGCGCCGACGGCCTTCTCATCACCAGAAACGTGTTCGGGGTCAGCCAGGGCGGCGGGGCGCAGCTGAACCTCGCGACCGCGGACGACGGCGTGCGCGTCATCAACAACCTGTTCCTCCGCGACGACCCGCTCGCGCCGGGCCACGTCGCCCGGGTCGCGATCCTGGTCGGGACGCGTGCGAGCCCCAGGATCCCGCTCGGCACGGAGATCGTGAACAACACGATCCTGTCGGGTGCGCCGAAGGGCCACCACGCGGAGTCGTCGATCGTCCTCAGCCCGGGCTATTCGCACGTGCTCAGGCGCAACCGGCCGCTGATCGCGAACAACGTGATCGCCTGGCTCATGGTGCCCGCGCTCGTCTGCGGGAGCGACCGCGACTCGCTGAACAACGTCGTCGTCGCCGGGACGGCCTGCGGGCTCACGGATGTCGTCGGCGACCCGCTGCTCGACGCGCAGGGTCGGCCGACCGCAGGCTCGGCGCTCGTGATCGACCTCGCCGACGCCGCGCTCGCGCCGCCGGTTGACATCGACGGCGCGTCGCGGGTCGGCCCGCCCGACATCGGCGCGTTCGAGTACTCCGGCTAGCTGACGGTCAGGGTGCCCTTCATGCCGGCGGCCTCGTGGCCCGGCACCGAGCAGTAGAACGTGTACGTCCCGGCCTTCAGGTCGGCGATGTCGATCGTCGACACGCCGCCGTCCTGGACCACGTCGCCGTGCTCGTCGACGCCGTTGCCCTTGAGCGAGATGTCGTGGCCCGTCGACTGCGGGTTCATCGACTTGATCACGACGTGGCCGGCAGTCGCGGTGGCGGTCGTCTCGGCGTAGGCGAAGCCGCTCGACGCGACGTCGATCTCGACGACCTGGCCGCCGGAGGCGCCGCCGCCGCCGCCCGAGGTGGCGCCGCCGCTCGAGCCGCCCCCGCCGCATGCGCCCGCGAGGAGCGCGATGACCGCGGCGCCGGCGATCCAGCGGCCTCTGAGGATGCTGCGCTGATGGGTCATAAGGCCTCGGACGTTAGCAACGTGCGACGTCGGTCGGGCGCCATCCGCGCTCACTGCCAGAATGGAACGTCCGTGACCCGGACCCTCGTCGCATACGTCTGCACCGCCTGCGGGCACACCGCGCCCAAGTGGCTCGGCCGCTGCCCCGGGTGCGGCGAGTGGAACACGCTCGAGGAGGAGGCCGCGCGCCCCAAGGCCCGAAACGGCCGTTCGCGGCCGGCGGCCGTGGCGCGCCTCGCCGACGTGGACACGGCGGAGGGCCGGCGCATGGCGACGGGCATCGACGAGCTCGACCGCGTCCTCGGCGGCGGGCTCGTCCCCGGATCGCTCGTCCTGATCGGCGGCGAGCCGGGCGTCGGCAAGAGCTCGCTCCTGCTCCAGGCGCTGGCCTCGTGCTCCGCCCGCGGCCTCAGCACCCTGCTCGTGTCGGGCGAGGAGTCGCCCGCGCAGGTGCGGATGCGCGCCGAGCGCATCGCCGCCGCCGAGGGTGTCGGCATCCTGGCCGAGACCGACCTCGAGGTGGTCGTCGAGACGATCGCCGCCGAGCTCCCCGACGTGTGCGTGATCGACTCGGTGCAGACGCTGCACGCGGCCGACGTCGGCTCGGGAGCGGGGTCGGTGGCGCAGGTGCGCGAGGCCGCCGACCGTCTGCTGCGGCTTGCGAAGTCGCGGGGCGTCGCCATCGTCCTCGTCGGCCACGTGACCAAGGACGGGACGGTCGCCGGCCCGCGCGTGCTCGAGCACCTCGTCGACGCCGTGCTCCAGTTCGAGGGCGACCGCTACCGGCACCTGCGGGTGCTGCGGGCGGTCAAGAACCGTTTCGGCTCCACCGACGAGATCGGGATCTTCGAGATGACGGGCGCAGGGCTCACCCCGGTCGTCGACCCGTCGTCGGCGCTCGCCGAGGACGGCGCGGCCGGTCCGGGCTCGGTGCTCCTGCCCGCGATCGAGGGCAGCCGCCCGATCCTGCTCGAGGTGCAGGCGCTCGTCGCTCCCTCCGACCTCGCGATGCCGCGCCGGCAGGCGACCGGCTTTGACCGCAACCGCCTCAGCATGCTCGCCGCCGTGCTCGGGCGGCACGCCGGCATCTCCCTCGGCTCGTCGGACGTGTTCGTGAACGTGGCGGGCGGCGTGCGCGTCGACGAGCCGGCGGCCGACCTGGCCGTGGCGCTCGCGATCGTGTCGTCGCACCGCGGCCGGCCGCCGGGCGAGCGGCTCGCATGCTTCGGCGAGATCGGCCTGACGGGCCGCCTGCGGCCCGTCGGCCACACCGCGCCGCGGCTCGCCGAGGCCGCAAAGCTGGGCGTCACCGACGTCGTCGCGCCCGCCGGCACGTCGGGGCCCGGCTCTCTCACGATCCGCTGCGCTGATACCCTGATGACAGCGATCGGGCTCGCACTGGCCTGATCGCCTATCCGCCATGAGCGAGCCCCTGATCGACGTCCGCACCGACCCGAAGATGCTGGAGGCGCTGCGTCGCATCGCGCCCGGTACGAACATGCGCCAGGGGATCAACGACATCCTGCGCGGCGACCTCGGCGCGCTGATCGTGATCGGCGAGCCGGCCGAGCTGTCGTTTCTCTTCTCGGGCGGCATCAGGCTCGACCAGTCGTTCTCGCCGTACCTGCTCTACGAGCTGGCCAAGATGGACGGGGCGATCATCCTGAACGCGATGGCGACCCGGATCGTCTACGCCAACGTGCAGCTCATGCCCGATCCGACGATCCCGTCGGCCGAGACGGGCACCCGCCACCGCACCGCCGAGCGCGTGGCCAAGCAGACCGGCGCGCTCGTCGTCTCGATCTCCCAGCAGCGCGACGTCGTGACGCTGTACGTGAGCGACGCCCGGTACCAGCTCGAGGAGATCTCCGACGTGCTCGCCAAGACGAACCAGGCGGTGACGACGCTCGAGACGTACCGGGCCCGGTTCGACCAGGTGTCGACGCGGCTCACCGCGCTCGAGTTCCAGGGGGCCGCCATGCTCGACGACGTGCTCGTGGCGCTCCAGCGCGCCGAGATGACCTCGCGGATGCGCTCCGAGATCGAGCGCAACGTGGTGGAGCTCGGGGTCGAGGGCCGCCTCATCAAGATCCAGCTCGACGAGATGTCGGAGTGGGTGCCGGGCGACGAGGTGGCGATGGTGCGCGACTACTGCCTCGACGAGGTCGCGGGCGGCTACCAGAGCGCCCTCGAGCATCTGCATGCCCTGGCCGACTCGCAGCTCCTCGAGATCGAGTCGCTTGCGGAGCTCCTGGGCTACCCGCGCACCGTCTCGCCGGTCGACCACCCCGTCACGCCGCGCGGATACCGGGTGCTGGCGAAGGTGCCGCGCCTGCCGGAGGGCGTGATCGCCCACGTCGTCGAGCACTTCGGCACCCTGGAGACGTTCGTCAGGGCGTCACAGGGCGAGCTCGAGGAGGTCGAGGGCGTCGGCGCCGTGCGCGCGCGTGAAATTCGCGAGGGGCTGCGCCGGCTTCAGGAGCAGAATCTGGTCGATCGTTACCTGAATTTGTAAGTTATTCAACGGCGTATCCGCCGTTTTGAAGCAGTTTGTTTGCGAAGTAGTACAATATAGATTGATGCTTTCGCCCTCAGACGCCCCGTCTGATAGAATTTTCGCCTCCCGGGGGTGTTTTTTGGCGGGTTTCCGGGGATTCCGGCGAGGAGGTCGAGCGGCACCTTGTACAAAGTTGGAGAGAAGGTCGTGTACCCGCACCACGGTGCGGGGACAATCGTGAGCAGAGACACCCGGCAGGTGGGTGATCAGGAGCGCGAGTACCTGACGATCAAGATCCTGCACAACGACATGACGGTGACGATCCCGCTCGACAGCGCGGATCGTGTCGGTCTGCGCAAGGTCATCCAGGAGGAGACCGTCGATCAGGTGATCGAGGTGCTCCAGGGCGACGGCACGAAGATGCCCAAGAACTGGAACCGGCGGTTCAAGCACAACCGCGACAAGATGAAGACCGGCGACATCTTCGAGATGGCCGAGGTGGTGCGCAACCTCGCCCAGCGCGACCAGGAGAAGGGGCTGTCGACCGGCGAGAAGCAGATGTTCTCGAAGGCCAAGCGCATCCTTGCGTCCGAGCTCATGTACGCCAAGAGCATGGACGAGGACGAGGCGCGCGAGTTCCTGGAGGAGGTGCTTGAGGAGATCGGCGAGGCGCGCCGGGCCCGCGCGTAGCCAAGACCTTTCACATCCCGGCGCCGGAGGCTGTGAGGCCCAACCGGAAGGCCGGGCAAGACGAACGTTCCGAGGAAGGAGCGGACGATGGTGGTGTCAACCCGAATCGTCTTGTCCCTCTTGGGAGTTCTCGGTGCCATCCAGGCGGGGGTGTCTTACGACTTCCTTGACCGATATTCGGCCTCATACGCCTACCCTGCCTTTGGAGTCATCGTGTTCCTGGCCTTCGCCGTCGGCTGGATGGTCGGCGGGCTGGTGGGCAAGGCACTGGTACGAGGATTCAAGAGGGTCGAGCGAGCCGTGCAGACCCGCAGTGCGGGCGAGCTCACCGTGGCCGCGATCGGCCTCCTGGTCGGCCTTCTGGTCTCGGCGCTCCTGTGGTTTCCGGTGCACACGCTGCCGTACATCGGAAACTGGATCATCCTGCCGCTGTTCCTCGTGGTGGGCTACCTGTTCGCCTGGGTCGCAGCGAAGAAGCACCGCGGCATCCTCCGACTCGTCGGCATCCATCAGCTGACCGACCCCGGGATGCCCGGATCCGGCCCCTCGCTGGGCGAGACGCTCGTCGACACGAGCGCGATCATCGACGGCCGGATCGCCGACATCGTGCGCACCGGGTTCCTGCGCGGCGAGCTGGTGGTGCCGGAGTTCGTGCTGCGGGAGCTCCAGCAGGTCGCCGACTCCGGCGATCCGCTGAAGCGGGCGCGCGGCCGCCGCGGCCTCGAGGTGGTGCAGGGCCTCCGGTCCGAGGTGACGGTCGCGACGCCCGAGATCGACTTCCCGGAGCTCGCCGACGTCGACGCGAAGCTCCTGAAGCTCGCGAAGCAGCGCGGCCTTCGCATCCTCACGACCGACTACAACCTGAACCGGCTTGCGCGGATCCAGGACGTGGTCGTGCTGAACGTCAACGAGCTGGCCAACGCGCTCAAGCCGGCGGTGCTGCCCGGTGAGCGGCTCGAGATCCGGCTGATCCGCGAGGGCAAGGAGCATGACCAGGGCGTCGGGTATCTCGACGACGGAACGATGGTGGTCGTCGAGGGCGGCCGTCGCCGTGTCGGCGACACCGTCGGCGTCCAGGTGACGTCCGTCCTCCAATCGCCGTCGGGGAAGATGATCTTCACCCGCATCGGCGACGACGCCGGCGAATGACGGACGGAAGCGTCTGGGCCGTCGTGGCCGCGGCGGGCGACGGCCGCCGGCTCGGCCACGACTTGCCCAAGGCGTTCGTCAAGCTCGGCGACCGGCCGCTCGTGGCGCATGCGATCGACCTCTTCGAGGGCCACCCGCGCGTCGACCGGGTGGTCGTCGTGGTGCCCGAGGGATGGGAGGAGCCGACGGCGCTTCTCGCCGACGAGCTCGCCGCCGGCAAGCTCGTGGCGTCGGTCGCCGGCGGGCCCTCGCGGGCGCTCTCGGTCGCCGCGGGGCTGGCTGAGGTGGACGATGGGGCGAGCGCGGTGCTGGTGCACGACGCCGCCCGGCCCTTCGCGCCGGCCGAGCTCGTCGACCGGGTGCTCGACGCGCTGGAGAGCGCGGACGGTGCCGTGCCCGGCGTGCCCCTCTCGGACACGGTGAAGCGAGTGCGTGACGGAGCGGCGGTCGAGACGCTCGACCGGTCCGAGCTCCGCGCCGTCCAGACGCCGCAGGCGTTCCGCGCCGAGGCGCTCCGGCGCGCCTATTCGGGCTCGCCCGAAGACATCTCGTCCGCCACGGACTGCGCGCAGCTCGTCGAGCGGACGGGCGCCCGGGTGGTGGTCGTCGAGGGAGCGGCGGCGAACATCAAGATCACCGACGCGGGCGATCTGGAGCGCGCCGAGGCCTTCGTCCAGGAGCGCACATGACCGACGACATGCGAGTCGGGATCGGCGTCGATGCCCACGCGTTCGCGGAGGGCCGGCGGCTGGTGCTCGGCGGGGTCGAGATCGAGCACGATCGCGGCCTCGTGGGCCACTCCGACGCGGACGTCGTGTGCCACGCCGCGTGCGACGCCATCCTCGGCGCCGCGGGCATGGAGGACATCGGCCACCTCTTTCCGCCGGGCGACCCCGCCTACGCCGGCGCGTCGAGCGTCGCGCTGCTCGAGACCGCCTGGGAACGTGTCCGGGCCGCCGGGTGGGAGCTGGTGAACCTGGATGCGGTGGTGATCCTCGAGGAGCCGCGGCTCGCGCCGCACCGCGACGCGATGCGCGCCGCCGTCGCCGCGGCGCTGGGCGCCGGGCCCGAGCGCGTCACGGTACGGGCGACGACGACCGACCACCTGGGCTTCACCGGGCGCGGCGAGGGGGCCGCGTGTCACGCGGTGGCGCTGCTTCGGAGGGCCGGTTGACCGCGCCGGCGGTCGTCTCGTTCGACCTCGACGAGACGCTGTGGGAGTTCATGCCGATGATGGACGGCGCGCTCGGCCGCACCATCGAGCGGCTCGAGGAGCGCGTGCCGGGGATCGCCGGAACGCTGACGATCGACGTGCTTCACGCCTACCGGGCCGAGCTCGACGGTGTCGCCGGCACCTACGAGGAGCTTCGCCTTGAGTCGTTTCGCCGCGCGCTCGCCGACCGCGGCGTCATCGAGGAGGGGCTGCCGCGGTGGATGGTCGACGTCTGGATGGCCGAGCGCGTGTTCTCCGTCGAGCTCCACCCCGACGTGGAGCCCGAGATGGATCGCCTGGAGCGCGCCGGCCACGTCCTCGGGGCGATCACGAACGGCAACTTCCCGGTCGAGAGGCTCGAGATGGCCCGCCGGTTCGCGTTCGTCGTCCACGCCGAGCGGGTGGGCGAGCTCAAGCCGGCGGCGGCGCCGTTCATGCACGCCAGGGAGCTGGCGGGCGGCGCGCCGGAGCGGTGGGTGCACGTGGGCGACGACCTCGACACCGACGTCGCCGGCGCTCAGGCGTGCGGCATGAAGGCGGTCTGGATCAACCGGGCCGGCCGGGAGCTGCCGGAGGGCTACGCGCCGGACGCCGAGCTGCCGACGCTCGACGGGCTGGCCGAGCTGGTCGCAAGGCTCGTCTGACCGGGCAGCCGGACCTCGCCGTCTGAGACCTCGGCCAGGCCGTCGCGGACGAGCGAGACGAGCGCCTCGGCGTCGCAGTCGGCCTCGGGCAGCCCGTCGGCCGCGGCGATCGCCGGAGGAGCCGCGCGCGCCGCTGCCGGAAGGAGCCCTCGAAGCGGGTCTGGCGGCGAAGCGGGGCGTAGGTGCGCCCGCGCGACGGGCAGCCCGACTCGAGCGGGCAGGCGCCGCAGCGTGGCTTTCGGGCGATGCACACCTCACGCCCGAGGTCGAAGAGGGCCTGGTTCCAGTCGTAGGCCCGGCCCGGCGGTCGGCGGCACGTCGATGCCGGGGAAGGCGCGCTCGAGCACACGACGGGCGTTGGTGTCGGGAGCGGCGATCTGGGCGCCGAATGCGAAGCACGCGATCGCCGCGGCGGTGTAGGGCCCGATGCCGGGCAGCTTCCGGAGCTCCTCCGGCTGCCGCGGAAAGCCGCCGCGCGCGACGACCGCCTGGGCGCACCGGTGCAGGTTGACCGCACGGCGGTTGTATCCGAGCCCGCTCCACGCCTGGATGACGTCGGCCGGCGTCGCGGCGGCGAGCGTCTCGACGGTCGGCCACCGCGCGAGCCACTCCTCGTAGCGCGGCACGACGCGGACGACCTGCGTCTGCTGCAGCATGACTTCAGAAACCAAGATCGCGTACGGGTCGTGCGTATGGCGCCACGGGAGATCTCGCGCGTTCTCGCCGTACCATGCCAGGAGCGCTTCGCGTGTCATCCGCGCCATCGGCGCACGCTAGCGCGGTGCGTGGAATCTCATCCGCGCGACGCGAGGTCGCGGAACAGCGCCAGTTTCGCTGCAAGGCCGCCGGCTCCGTCGCCGGGAAAGATCTGGATCCTGCGGAGCGTGTCGGGCTCGGATGGACGTCCGAGCCCCGCGATCGTCGTGGTCGCGAGCAGGTAGCCGGCGCGGCGGACCGCGCTGATCACCGCTGCGTCGAATCGGCCTGACGGGTAGCAGAAGAAGTTGACCGGGATGTGGAACGCCCGGCGCAGGAGCGTTCGCGACCGGCCCACCTGCGTCCGGAGGGCGTCGGAGCCAAGGCCCGTCAGGTCGGGGTGGGTCAGCGTGTGCGAGTCCACCTCCCAGCCGCGCGAGATCATGGTGCGCACCCGCCGTGGCCCCAGTTCGTGTGAGCGGAGGTTGTGGACGACAAGATTGAGCACGCCGGCCCATCCGTGGCGGGCCAGGATTGGCATGGCACTGCGGTACTGACTGCGGTAACCGTCGTCGAAGCTGACCACGATCGGACGCGGGGGCAGATCGCCGCCGTGCCAGTAGTCGTACGCCTGCTGGAGGCTGATCACGTGATACCCGTGGCTATCGAGGTACCGCATCTCCTCAGCAAACTCCCGTGGAGGGACCCAGAGCGCCGGAAAGGGAGCGGTCGACGGGGCGATCGCGATCACGTGATACTCCAGTATCGGAATCGCGGTTCGGTGCGACAACACCCGCGGATGGGCGCAGGCGGTGCGGTGATCCTCGGCGTCGGCGATACACAGGTCGGTGCCGGGACCGCCATCCAGACGGTCGAACGGTTGGCGGTCGCGCGCCACGAGCCTGTCCGTTCCGCGACCACCGCTCAGGCTGTCACGACCGATGCCGGCAACCAGGATGTCGCCGCCCTCGTTGCCGTGGAGCGAGTCGCTGCCGCCACCCCCACGGATGATGTCGGGTCCGCCCATGCCGTTCACGGTATCGGCCCCGCCTCCGGCGCAGATCACGTCCCGGCCCGGCGTGCCCACCAAGACGTCGGCTCCCTGCGTGCCCCGAATCGTGCAGGCGGCGCGGGCTACGACGGCGGATGTCGCGACGCTGGTGCGCGTCGGCGATATCAGCCCAACCAGCAGGCCGACCGTGACCACGACCCATGCCCGGAACCCAGGACGCACGCCCCCTGCCCCAACACCCTCGGTCAGACGGATGCCCCCGCCTGACGGCCCACTTCACGGCGATGATCTCATATTGAGACGATTGCCGCAAGCACCACGCTAGTCGTCGGCTCGCCCCAGCGGTCGATCATCTCCTCGAGCGTCTTGGTCAGCCAGGTGAGGAAGATCGCGACGGCCACGTACCCCAGCAGGTGCTGGACGCGCACATCGCGGCCTTCCTTCTTGGCCTTGCGGGCGCGCATCGTGCCGCGGAGCGCGGGCTTGACCACGACCGCCGTGCGGACGACGTCGGGCCGTCCGCTCCGCTCCCACACCCGGTGCGCCCCGGCTGCGCCGGCGACGGTCGCCGTGACGGCCGCTCCGCCCACGGCTGCGGCGCGGGCGCCCGTCGCGCGCTCCTTGCCGCGACCCACGGACCGCGCGATCCGATCGCGCGCTCGCGCAGGTGCGTTGATCCTGTAGGCCAGCGCCTCGACGGTGTCGCCCAGCCTGGCCCGGGCCTGATCTACCTGATCCCTGACCTCGCTCGATTCCGTATCCACGTGACGTCCTCCTTGACCGCGTCGATCGTCTCGTTCGGAAGTGGCGGCGACCCCCGTTCGATGCTGCGCTTCCCGGCGAGTGCCAGCCCGGCCGCGATCACTATCAGGACCAGGGTCACGATGAGGGCGGCCAGCCAGCCGGGCATGAATTCGGCCAGGCCCATCACACATGCCGCCGTGAGCGCCCCGAGTGCCATCACGACCAGCACGGCCGCCGCGACCATCATCCCGATCCCCGTCTGGAACCGCTTCGCCTTCTGCTGGAGCTCCGCCGTCGCCAGGGCGAGCTCGCCGCGCACGAGGGCGGCCACGTCCTGGCTCAGCTGCTGGATCAGTCCGGCCAGCGAGCGAGCCCGGCCATTCTCGGTGTCCATCCCCCGACGATGGCACCGGAGCCGGTGTTCAGCGTCACCCAGACCGGATGAAACTGCAATCAACGGCACATACAGCGCTTGCCCTGCTCGGCCCGAGCCTGCGACAATGAACGCATGGATGACCTGCAGGAACGCGAGGTTCGCAGCTGGGCCGAATCGCTGTGCCAGAGCCCGGCCGCCGACCAGCGCGCGACGGGCAAGGCGATGCTGATGCTGCTCGAACGGATCGACTCGCTTCGGGCTGAGCTCGAAAACCAGCCCATCGTGCTCGAGGGGACGGTGATCGAGGAGCCCATCGACGGGGTCGAGCCCGAGTCGACGGCCGTTCGAGGAGTCGATCGCGGACACCGCGACGATCAGCCTCCGCGACCGCCTGCGGTCAAGAGCGCGCCGCACGACCCCCTAACCTCCGCACGCTCGCGGACATCTACCGGAGCCTTGCGGGCTCCGGCGCGCGCGGTTGACACCGTCCAGAAAACTGTCTTAGGATCAACATTCTGTGCGTCCGGCATGTGCCGCCGCAGTTGCAGAGGAGATCCCATGGCAGCCACCACCGACGCGACCCGGACCGATCGGGGCGTCGCCCATCCGCTCGACCCGCTGACCACCGACGAGATCGCCCGCACGGTCGCGATCCTCCGCGAGGGGCGCGGGTTGGGCGACGAGGCTCGCTTCGTCGACATCTCGCTGCGGGAGCCCGAGAAGGACGAGCTGGCCCGGCACGAAGCGGGCGAGCCGATCCCGCGCGAGGCCGCGGTCGTCGTGGCCGACCGCACCGCACAGACGACCCACGAGGCGGTGGTGTCGCTGGACGACGGCGCCATCGGCACCTGGGACACCGTGCCCGGCGTGCAGGCCGCGATCACCCTCGACGAGTACGTCGAGTGCGAGCAGGCGGTCCGCGCCGACCCGCGCTTCCGCGAGGCGCTTGCGCGGCGGGGCATCTCCGAGCCCGAGAACGTGATGGCCGAGGCGTGGTCGCTGGGCGGCCATGCCGAGCCCGGCGAGCAGGGCCGGCGGCTGGCGTGGACGCCGTGCTGGTACCGCGAGAGCCTCGCCGACAACGCGTACGCCCGACCGATCGAGGGCCTCTACACCGTCGTCGACCTGAACACGATGGAGGTGCTGCGCGTCGAGGACACGAGCGACGTCCCCGTCCCGGAGGCGTCCGGCGCGTACCGGCCGGACCAGGTCGGCCCGCTTCGCGACGACGTGCGGCCGCTCGAGGTCGTCCAGCCCGAGGGCCCGAGCTTCGAGGTCGAAGGCCGCGAGGTGCGGTGGCAGAAGTGGCGGTTCCGTGTCGGCTTCACGCCGCGCGAGGGGCTCGTCCTGCACACGATCTCCTACCACGACCAGGACCGGTGGCGGCCGATCGTGCACCGGGCGTCGTATGCCGAGCTCGTCATCCCCTACGGCGACCCGAGCCCGGGCCGCTTCCGCACGAACGCCTACGACATCGGCGAGTACGGCATCGGCCCGATGACGAACTCGCTCGAGCTGGGCTGCGACTGCCTCGGCGAGATCCGCTACCTCGACGCCGTCGTCCACGACAGCCACGGCGAGCCCATCACGATCGGGAACGCGATCTGCATGCACGAGGAGGACTACGGCCTGCTCTGGAAGCACTACGACTGGCAGGCCGAGGACTCGGAGGTGCGCCGCTCGCGGCGCTTCGTCATCTCGTCGATCATCACCGCCGCGAACTACGAGTACGCGTTCTACTGGTACCTGTACCAGGACGGGACGATCGAGACCGAGGTGAAGCTGACCGGCATCGTGCTCACCTCCGCCGTGCACCCCGGCGAGAAGCCGGAGTACGGCCGCCTCGTGAGCCCCGGCCTCTCGGCGCTGAACCACCAGCACTTCTTCTGCGTCCGGCTCGACATGGCCGTCGACGGCCACCGAAACGACGTGCACGAGGTGCACACCGAGTCCGTCCCGGCCGGCCCCGAGAATCCCTACGGAAACGCGTTCAAGGCGGTCGCGACCCAGCTCTCGAGCGAGCGCGACGCGCAGCAGCTGATCGACCCGCTGTCGGCTCGCTTCTGGCGGTTCTCGAACCCCGACCGGCGAAACACGGTCGGCGACCCCGTCGCCTACAAGCTCGTCCCGGGATCGAACGTGCTGCCGTTCGCCGCCGAGGGCTCGAGCGGCCTGCGCGCGCGCCGGGTTCGTGACGAAGCACCTGTGGGTGACGCCCTACGCGCCGCGTGAGCGCTACCCGGCGGGCGAGTACCCCAACCAGCACCCCGGCGGCGCGGGGCTCCCGGAGTGGACCGCGGCCGACCGCTCGATCGAGGGCACGAACCTCGTCGCCTGGTACACGTTCGGAAGCCACCACATCGCCCGCGTCGAGGACTGGCCCGTGATGCCGGTCGTCCGCATCGGCTTCACGCTCATGCCGGACGGGTTCTTCGACCAGAACCCCGCCCTCGACGTGCCGCCTCCGCCGCACGCCTGCCACCCCGAGCACTCGTCCTAGGAGGGTCTCAATGAGCGAGCACCATCACGCCGGGCCGCTTCACCTGACGACGGACGCCCCGGTGACGTCCGCCGCCGACGAAGGCCAAGAGCACGCGGGCTACCTCCGGGCGAACGCGCTCAGCCTCGTCGGGAACGTCGTGATCGCGCTCGGGTCGGTGGCGCCGACGGCCTCCATCGCGCTCACGCTCTCGGCGATCGTCGCCACGACCTCGTACGCGAGCCCCATCGCCGTCCTCATCTGCGCCGTGCCGATGCTCGGAATCGCCATGGCCTACCGCCGCCTCAACATGTGGCACGTCAACTGCGGCGCGACCTACGTGTGGGGCGGGCGCGCGATCTCGCCGTACTTCGGGTGGATGACCGGCTGGGTCATCATCCTGGCCTACTTCCTGGGCGCCACGTCGATCGCCTATCCGATCGGGCCGTACGCGCTCTCGCTCGTGTCGAACCGCTGGGAGGACTCGACGGTCGCCGCGGCGCTGATCGGCGCCATCGCGATCGTCCTCGTCACGGCGGTCGCCTACGTCGGCATCCGCGCGACGTCCCGCCTTCAGGGCCTCCTCATCCTGATCGAGTACGTCGCGATCACGATCGTGGGCATCCTCGCCCTGATGGGCATCTTCGGCGGCGGCTCGCACTCGGTGGCGTTCGACTGGAGCTGGTTCTCGTGGAGCACGCTCGGCGGAGTCACCGGCTTCGTGAACGCGAGCCTGATCGCCGTCTACATGTACAGCGGGTGGGACACCGCGATCCTCCTGAACGAGGAGACCGAGGACGCGCGGGTCAACCCGGGACGAGCCGTGATCGGGAGCGTGCTGACCGTGGCCGTGCTCTTCACGGTCTTCACGTTCGCGCTCCAGGGCGCGGTCAGATACGGCGCGCTTCAGGCGCACGGCGACAACGCGCTCACGTACATCGCGGGCGTCCTCGGAGACACGGCGCTGGCGAAGCTCATGATCATCACGGTGCTGTTCTCGGCGGTCGGCTCCACGCTCGCCTGCATCGTCGCCGGTGGTCGTGTCACGTTCGCGATGGGCTTCGACAAGGTGCTGCCGCCGGTCTTCGGCCGGACGCATCCCAAGTACAAGACGCCCGTCGCGGCGATGTTGGCCGGCGCGACGATCGCGTTCGTCTGGATCTGGCTGTACGCGATCGGCTCGAGCACGCAGTCCGTGTTCGACTCGGTCGTGAGCAGCGTCGGCCTGCTCTTCGCGCTCTTCTATGCGGCGACCGGGTTCGCGGTGGCCGTCTACTACCGTCGCCTGGCGGTTCAGGGGGTGAGGCCCCTCCTCGAGCTCGGCGTCTTCCCGGTCGCCTCGGCGCTCTTCCTGTGTTACGTCATCTGGCGGTCGATCCCCGGGCTCGGCGGATGGACGGGGCGCAACATGGAGTACCTGTACGTCCTGCTCGCGCTCGGTGTCGCGCTCATGGCCTACGCCAAGTGGCGCAACGAGTCCGACTACTTCGACCGGCCGCTCGAGGCCTACGACCCCGCGAGCGGATCGGACAGCGGCGCCGCGGCGTGAGCGCCGAGCCCGTCGCCTCGGTTCCCGTCGATGCCGACGGCCGCCAGCGCGCGCTCGGCGCCCGGCTCCACGCGCTCCGGCGTGCGCGCGGCCTGACGCGGAGGGAGGTCGCGGCGGCCGTGGGCGTCTCGGCCTCGTTCCTCGGGATGGTCGAGCGGGGCGAGACCGACATGTCGCTCGCCCGCTTCACGCGCCTCACGGGCTTCCTCGGCGTGTCGGTGGCCGACCTCCTGAGCGACGACCCGACGCCCGCCCCTCCCGACGTCCGCACGATCGCCTCGTCGCCGGCCATCGAGCGGGGTGAGGGCGTCGACTACCGGATCATCCGGCGTGAGCACCCGCAGCTCGTCGCGGTCACGCTCGCCCCTGGCGCACGGTTCGCGGATGTCCGCTCGCATCGCGGCGAGGACATCTGGATCGTCACGGCGGGCACGCCGACGTTCATCTACGGCTCCGAGCTCTACACCGTCGAGGCGGGGAACACGGTCATCTTCCCGGGAGTCGTCGAGCACGGAGTCGCCAACCACACCGACGAGCCGGTCTCGCTGATCGCCGTGTGCAGCATCTCGTACTGGTGATGGCCGGCTCGCTCCTCGACCGCGTCCTCGTCCAGGCCATCCCGGTCGTTCCGAAGGCGATCGTGCGGCCGCTCTCGCGTCGCTACATCGCGGGACCGTCGCTCGCCGACGCGCTTGCGGCGATCCGCGGCCTCGAGGCGTCGCGGCCGGTCGGCGACGGTCGACGTCCTCGGCGAGCAGCTCACCTCGCGTGAACAGATCGCAGCCCTCGTCGCCGAGTACGGACGGGCGCTCGCCGCCTTCGCCGACGACGGCCTGGACGCGACGCTGAGCCTCAAGATGACCGCGCTCGGGCTGAAGCTCGACCCGGCGCTCTGTGCCGAGAACGTCCGCGCGATCGCCGACGACGCTGGCGCCCGGTCGCTCGCAGTCGAGCTCGACATGGAGGACTCGACCACGACCGACGCGACCATCGACCTCTACCGATCGCTTCGAGAGGACGGCTACGACAACGTCGTCATCGCGCTCCAGGCCTACCTGCGGCGCTCGCGCGACGACGTGCGCGGGCTGCTGGCGCTCACGCCGCGGGTCAGGCTCGTCAAGGGGATCTGGGTCGAGCCGCCCGGCGTTGCCTATTCCGACTACGACGTGATCCGGGGCAGCTACGTCCGGCTGCTCGACGAGCTGCTTGCGGCCGGGGCGTTCGTCGCGGTCGCGTCGCACGACGAGTGGATCCACTGGCATGCCCTCGACGCCGTCGACCGCCATGGACGGGGCGCCGACGGATACGAGTTCCAGATGCTGCTCGGCGTCAGGGAGCCTCTGGGCGATGCGCTCATCGAGCGGGGGAGCCGCGTGCGGGTCTACGTCCCGTACGGCGAGGACTGGTACGCCTATTGCGTCCGGCGGTTCAAGGAAAACCCTCGGCTGGCCCGCTACGTGGCCGCCGATATCGTCGCGCGTTCGCGCGGACGGGGAGGGAGATGAGCTCGATGCGGTTCGAGGGTAAGGTCGTGGTCGTGACGGGCGCCGGGCACGGGATCGGCCGCGCCACAGCCTGGCGGTTCGCCGGCGAGGGCGCCCATGTGGTCGTGGTCGACATGAACGAGAGCGGCGCGGCCGAGACCGTCGATCTCATCACCGCGGAGGGCGGTACTCGCCCAGGCGATGGTCGCCGACGTCTCCGACGAGCAGGCGGTGGCCGACCTCGGCGCTCGCATCGCCACGGCCCACGGTCGGGTCGACGTCCTGCACAACAACGCGGGGCGGCTGCGCGGCGGCAGCGTCACCGACCTCTCGGTCGACGAGTGGGACCTCACGTTCGCCGTCAACGTCCGGTCGATGTTCCTCGTGTCGCGCGCCGTGATCCCGCTCATGCTTCCGAACGGCGGCGCGATCGTGAACACGGCGTCGACGTCCGGGCTCGTGGGAGAGATGGGGATTCCGGCGTACAACTCCTCCAAGGGCGCTGTCGTCAACCTGACGCGGCAGCTCGCCGCCGACTACACGCGGCAGGGCATCCGCGTGAACTGCGTGTGCCCGGGCTGGATCCCGACCGGCTTCAACGATCCCGTCCTCGAGGGGATGAGCGACGACGAGGTGGACGCGATGGTCAAGGCGACCGTCCCGATGGGAAGGCAGGGAACGCCGGAGGAGATCGCGGCCGCCGTGACGTTCCTCGCGTCCGACGACGCGACGTACGTCACGGGCCACGCGCTGGTCGTCGACGGGGGCCTCACCGCCTGCCGGTGACCCGGCTCAGCTCTTGGACTGAGGCGGCAGGAACGTGGGCGTCTCGTAGGAGTGCACCACCGCCGTCACGTGCATCGAGATGTGCGCGCCGATCGACCCGATCGGGTTCGCCGTGGCGAGCATCGGAATCGAGATGAGCGTGTTTCCGATCTCCGGCTTCGCGACGCCGTCCTGGCGGTACTGCGGGTATCCGAGGTGGTACGTCGCGGTGATGACGAGAACCATCGGGAGCGCGATCGCGATGAAGCGCGCGCGCCTGAACACGGTCGTCATCCGGCCGTGCAACATGGTGTAGGCCACGACGCACGGGAAGACCGTCAGGAGCAGCGCGTCGACCGTGCCGTAGCCGACGCCTCGCCACAGGAGCTCGAACGCGAAATAGGCACCGTGGGGCCTCGATGTCGCGTCATCGGTGCGAAAGACGTTCCAGACGACGAACGCCGCGACCGGGATCCCGATGATCAGGCTCGAGAGCCAGTGGCGGGTGAAGAGCGCGCGCACGTCGACCTGCTCCGCGCGGGCGTACGTCCCCAGCAGCGCCAGCGTGACCGTGAAGTACGCGCCGTAGTAGACGTCGTGCTGAAGGTGGAGCTGCGACACGCCGACGTACGGGATCGCGAACGCGAGGGCGGAGCCGAAGACGAACCACGCTCCCTGGCGGACGACATCCGGGATGGTTGCCGACCTTGTGTGTACAAGGGTCGCCATGGTCATCGCCTCCATTCGTTCTTGTGAGACGAATCCACCATGCCACCGGCACGGCCCGGCCGCATCGGGGACGCCGCGGATTCGGTCTGCGGGCGGCTACCGATGAGCCCGATCAGGGGGTCGGCGATGATCCGTACTACGCCGCGCGCTCGAGCCCGGGGTCGTCGCGACCCTCGAGCTCGCTCAGCGTCTCGAGCATGCGGGCGGTGGCGAGCGCTGACGTCGCCTGGTTGGCGAAGAGGCGGAGCGCCTGGAGGCGGCGCGGGATCGGCAGCAGCCGGTCGCGGGGGTCGTCGACCCAGATGACGCCCACCAGCCGGCCGTCGGTCTGGCGCAGCGGCACGAGGAGCCAGTGGCGGTTCCACGCGTTGGGGCCCGCGCCGTTCAGCTGCGAGCTGTAGCTGACCGACGCTGCCGAGCAGCGCGCGGCTCCCTCCTCGTATGGCAGGAGGTAGCACCCTTCGATCTCGAACTCCGCGTCGAGCAGGCGGTCGAGGTCGGCGGCCGTCGTCGGTGTCTCGAGCGCCGCGTCGCCCGCCGACCACCCGATTCCGGCGACCGTCGGGTAGTTGCCCGCTGCCGGGTCGCGAAGCTGGATCACGACCTTGTCGAACCCGAGGGCCGACTCGATCGCGGTGCAGACGACCGAGAGCACATCGTCGACCGAGCCCGACTCGAGCAGCCGTGACGAGACCGCGAGAAGCTCCGTGAGCGCCGTCTGCGACCGTGCCCAGTTGGCGGCGGACTGGGCGGCCTCGGTGAGGACGGCGGCCTGCGACGCGGCCGCGACCAGCACGTCGAGCTCCTCGTCGGAGAGCCGCATTCCCGATGCGGGGTCGCCGACCGAGAAGATGCCGAGGATGTGCCCCTCGGAGTGGTGGAACGGGACGAAGAGCTCGTCTCCGGGCTGCCAGGCGCCCGGGATCGTGCTCTCGGGCGCGCTCGGGACGTACCGGTCGCCGAGGTGCGCGCTCCAGTCGAACTTCCCCTGGTCGATGACGTACGCGCCGCGGCGCAGGAACTGCGGGTCCATGATCGGGTCGAACCATTCGCGGGGGTACGTCGAGCCGAGCAGCGTCTCGACGGCCTCCTCGTTGCCGTGGACGCTGCAGACGACGTAGTCGTCCCACTCGGGGCGATACAGGTTGATGACGACCGTGTCCAGGCCGAGCGCGGTGCCGACCGTCGAGGCGATCTCGTCGAGCAGGCGGTCGGGCTCGTCGCGCATCCGGACGAGGCGGATGATGTCGACGAGGCCCTGGATCCGGGCCACGGGTGAGAGGTCGGGGGCCCGCCGGCCGGCGGTCGGCGCCGGGGCGCGGCGCTTGGCGGACGGATGCTCGAGCGCGGCGCGCGCGGCCTCGACGACGGCTGGATCGAACTGCGTGCCGGCTCCGGCCTCGAGCTCGGCCATCGCGTCCTGGCGCGACATCGCGGGCCGGTAAGCGCGATCGCTCGTCATCGCGTCGAAGGCGTCGCAGACGGCGATGATGCGCGAGCCCAGCGGGATCTCGTCGCCGGGCAGGCCGTCCGGGTAGCCGGCGCCGTCCATCCGCTCGTGTGTCCAGCGCACGAGCCGCGCCGCGCCCGTGAGCACCGGGGCGGCGGCCAGGATCGCCTCGCCGACGAGCGTGTGCCGTCGCATCACCTCCCACTCGGCCTTGTCGAGCGGGCCGGGCTTTTCGAGGATGCCGCGCGGCACGACGGCCTTGCCGATGTCGTGCAGGTCGGCGGCGAGCGTGATCTCCTCGACCTGGTCGTGTCCGAGACCGAGCCTCTGGGCCACCGACCGCGCGAGGTCGGACACCCAGTCGGAGTGCGCGCGCAGGTCGGGCGCGTGCTGGTCGAGCACGGCGAGAAGGAGGTCGCGCGCCTGGCGCTTGGTCGACGCGCGCCGGTCGTCCTTCTGGGCGTACATGCGCTGATCGACGATGCGAAGCGCCGACGAGGGGTCGCGCGCCTCCCGAGGCAGGAGCGCGAAGCCGTATGACGGGCGGACGTCGGCGTCCTCCTCCGTCAGAGCACCCAGCGCGGACGCCAGGGCGTGCTCGAGCTCGGCAGGCGAGCCGTGGAGAAGCACGCAGAACTCGTCGCCGCCCAGCCGGTACGCGGCACCCGCCTCGTCGAATGTCGCAGCGAGCCGCTCGCCGAGCCGCGCCAGCAGCGCATCCCCGGCGGGGTGGCCGTGGGTGTCGTTGTATGCCTTGAATCCGTCGAGGTCGAACATGGCGAGCGCCGACGGCGAGTGGTCGGTGCCCTCTCCGATCGCCCGCTCGAGATCGCCGAGCAGGCGGCGCCTGTTGCCGAGGCCGGTCAGGTCGTCCGTGAGCGCCAGGAGACGGCTCTCCTCGACGCGCGTCCGCACCGTTCCCAGCCAGACCCACAGGCCTGCGGCGGCGGCGATGACGACGCCGGCCTCGGCCGCCGTGACGCCCAGCGTCATGACGCTGAGCAGCGCGGCGACTGCCGCAGCGGTGGGCAGGACGATCAGGAGCGCGCGCCGCGTCCGGCCGCGCACGGGCCGCGAGAACGAGTTCACCCTGTTGTTATCGGCAGAACATGCTCTAGCTGCACGCATCCGGATACGACGGGGTGAAACGGTGGTGAGAACGCTTGACACGTTCTCGGGCTGCGCTTACCTGCCGTCAGGAGCGCTGCGGGGACTGTGCCGCCCGTGGATAACGGGATCGAGCAAGCGAGTTCTCCGATCCCTTACGGAATCCTGAGGTCAGGGGGCGCGGGAGGGTAAGATCGGCGGGCGATGGCCAAGCAGACCGATCCCAAGCTCACCCTCATCGCATCGGTGCCGCTGTTCACCGGCTTCAACCGGCGCGAGATCGAGGCCGTCGGGCGGCTCATGGACGAGGTCGACGTGAAGGACGGGCGCGTGCTCATGCGCGAGGGCGCGGCCGGCCGGGAGTTCTTCATCGTCATCTCGGGCACCGTGCGGGTCGAGCGCAACGGGCGCAAGATCAACGAGCTCGGGCCGGGCGACTTCATGGGCGAGATCGCGCTCATCGATCGCGGCCCGCGCACGGCGACGGTGATCGCCGCCGAGCCGTGCCGGCTCCTCGTGCTCGACATCGGCGGCTTCCGCACGCTCGTCTCGAAGTACCCGAGCGTGCAGGGCAAGATCATGAAGGCGCTCGCCGAGCGGCTGCGCGAGGCGCAGCCCCGCGCGGTCGTCTGACGGTCATTTAACGTACCCGCGTGACCGTCCACGTCCGCTTCGCGCCGAGCCCGACCGGCTCGCTCCATCTCGGGAGCGCCCTCACGGCCCTCGTGAACCGCCTGTTCGCGAGCAAACAGGGCGGCACGATGCTGCTTCGCATCGACGACACCGACGCCGAGCGGACGGTGCCGGGGGCCGAGGACGCGATCCTCGCCGACCTCGAGTGGCTCGGGATCGGCTGGGACGATGGCCCGATCCGCCAGAGCTCGCGCGCCGAGCGGCACGTCGAGGCGGCGAACACCGCGCGCGACACGTCGATCCGCGACGGCGCCCTCTACCTGGCGCCGCCGGGGGTGCGGCCGTTCGTGATCGTGCGCGGCGACGGCCGGCCGACGTACCACTGGGCGAGCGTGGTCGACGATCTGGACTTCGGGATCACCCACATCATCCGCGGCGGCGACCATCGCGCCAACGAGGATCTGCACGTCGGGGCGTTCCAGGCGCTTGGCGCCGAGCCGCCGGTCTTCATCCACCACGCCATCGTCCTCGGCAGCGACGGGAAGCTCTCGAAGCGCGAGGGGGACGCGTCGGTGGCCGACCTGCGCGCCGCCGGATATCCGCCCACGGCCGTCGTGAACATGCTGGGCCTGGTGGCGAGCTCGGGGCCGGGCGAGGTGCTCGACATGCCGGAGCTCGTCGACCGGTTCGAGCCCGACCGGATCGCCCGCGGCGACGTCCGGCTCGACCCGGCGCGGCTGCGGTCGCTCTCGGCGATGCACCTGGCCCGCTTGGGAAACGGCGCCTTCGTGGCCGCCGTCCTGCCGTTCTGCCGGCCGGGGACGCCGGCCGCGGCCGTCGAGGCGATGGCGCCCGCGCTGCACGGCGCCCACACGCTGGTCGAGGCGGCCGAGCTCGTCGCGTGCGTGCTCGACGCGCCGGACGAGCGCTCGACCCTGCCCGAGCTGGCCGAGCTGCGCCAGGGGCTCCCCGAGCACCTCGACGAGATGCAGGCCCGTGAGCTCGTCGACGAACTGCGCCGGCGCGGCATCCCGCTTCGCAGCGCCCGGCTCGCGCTGACGGGGCGGACGACCGGGCCCGAGCTGTGGGCGGTGCTCGCCGCCCTCCCGCGCGACGAGGCCGTGCGGAGGGCCGCATGAGGCTCCGCGACTCGCTCACGGGCGAGCTCCGCGAGGTCAAGCCGGGCCCGGACGCCAAGATCGGCGTCTACGTCTGCGGCCCGACGATCTACGACCGGATCCACGTCGGGAACGCACGGCCGGTCGTGGTGTTCCTCCAGATGAAGCGCTATCTGGAGTGGCGCGGCCGGCTGGTGCACCTCGTCCAGAACATCACCGACATCAACGACAAGATCTACGTCGCCGCCCGGGCGAAGGGCGTCCGATCGGACGCGCTGGCGGCAGAGATGGCGCGGGCGTTCATCGAGGACACCGACCGGCTCGGCCTCGGGAGGCCCGACGACGAGCCGCTGGCGAGCGAGACGATCCCCGAGATCGTCGCGCTGATCGAGGAGCTCATCGCCGCGGGGCACGCCTACGAGGCGGGCGGCGATGTCTACTTCGCCGTCAGGAGTTTCGACCGCTACGGCGAGCTCTCGGGCCAGCGTCCCGACGAGGTCGAGTCCGGCGCGCGGGCGGAGCCGGGCGAGCACAAGCGAGACCCGGTCGACTTCGCGCTCTGGAAGGCGACCAAGGACGACGAGGACACGTGGTGGCCCTCGCCGTGGGGCGACGGCCGCCCGGCCTGGCACATCGAGTGCTCGGCGATGGCCGAAAAGCTGCTCGGACGGGAGTTCGCCGTGCATGGCGGCGGGCGCGACCTGATCTTCCCCCACCACGAGAACGAGATCGCGCAGTCGTGCTCGATCGGCCGTCCCTTTGCGCAGATCTGGGCGCACAACGGGCTCTTGCGGCTCGCCGGCGAGAAGATGTCGAAGTCGGAGGGCAACATCGACCAGCTCTCCGACGCGCTCGACCGCTGGGGGGCCGAGACCCTGATCATGTTCATGCTCCAGGCCCACTACGCAAGCCCGGTCGACTACGACGACGCGGCGCTCGAGCGGGCACGGGCAGCGTGCGAGACGCTGCGAAACAGGCTGCGATCGGGGAGCGGGGAGGACGTCGCGGTGCGCGGGGCGGTGTGCGAGGCGCTCGACGACGACTTCGCCACCCCGCGGGCGCTCGCGGTGCTGTTCCGGGCCCCGCCGGAGGCGCGCGACACCGTCGCCGAGGTGCTCGGGGTGCTCGGCCTGGGATCCCTGGCGGTCTCCGAGCAGGCCCCGGGCGAGGTGGAGGAGCTGGCTGCGGCGCGCGATGCGGCCCGCGCCGAGCGCGACTTCGACGAGTCAGACCGGCTGCGGGAGGCGATCGCCGAGCTCGGCTGGGAGGTGCGCGACACCGCCGAGGGGCACGACCTCGTCCGCCGTGACTGAGGTCGTCTACGGTCGGCGCCCCGTGCGCGAGGCCCTCCGCGGACGGCGCCAGGTGACGCGCGTGTGGTGCACGGCGCGATCGCGCGAGACGCTCGAATGGCTGCCCGAGCGGGCCGCCGTGGAGGCGGCCGACCGGCTGACGGGGCGGGCGGGGAGCGACGAGCACCAGGGTGTGGTGGCCGAGGTCGCGCCGTACCCGTACGCGGGCGTCGCCGAGATCATGGCCGGCGAGCGGCCCCTGGTCGTCGCCCTCGACGAGGTGACCGACCCGCACAACCTGGGCGCCGTCGCGCGGGTGGCCGAGTGTGCCGGCGCCGATGGGCTCGTGATCACGCGCCGGAGGTCGGCGACGGTGACGGCCGCGGTGTGCCGCGCCTCGGCCGGTGCGGTCGAGCACCTGCGGATCGCACGGGTCGAGAACCTGGCCCAGTTCGTGATCGACGTGCGCCGGCCCGGCCTCTGGAGCTACGCCGCCGCAGCGGGGGCTGCGACGGCGTACCACGCGGCGGACTACCGCGACGGCGCTGTGTTCGTCCTCGGGGCGGAGGGGCGTGGCCTTCGGCCGCGCGTGCGGGCATCGTGCGACCAGGAGGTGTCGATCGGCCTCGGCGGCCGGGTCGAGTCGCTGAACGTGAGCACGGCGGCGGCGGTGCTGCTCTTCGAGGCCCGCAGGCAGCGCGGCGATGGCTGACGAGCGCGAGCTCTTCATCCTCGACGGCGACAACGTCGCGCACGTCCGCGGGGCGGGATCCGACTACGTCCGGGTGCGCGAGCAGCTCGTGGGCGACGTCGCGGGCTTCGCCTCGGAGTCGGGCATCGACGTGGTGCTGGTCTTCGACGGCGACGGTACCGGCCGCCAGATCGGACAGGTGCGCGTGGTGTACTCGGGCCGCGAGACGGCCGACACCGTGATCGAGCGGCTGTCGCACCGCAGCGCGAGCGCCGCTCCCGGGACCGTCACCGTCGTCTCGAACGACGCCGTCCTGCGCCACGTGGCCCAGCGCGGCGGCGTCCACGCAATGAGCGCGCGGGAGTTCCTCGACCGTCTGGGAGCGGGGCCGCCTCGGCGTCCGCCTCCGCCTGCCTCCGGCCGCCGGACGACCCTCGGCGACACGCTCGACCCCGATGTCCGGGCCGCGCTCGAGCGCATCCGCCGCGGCAAGTAGGGGGTCAGGTACCGCACCACCCGCCGTGAAGGGTTTGGTGCGAGAACTTGACATATCGCCTGCGTGCGCTTAGAGTTCCCGACCGTCCCTAAAGCTGTACTCGAGGGTCAGGTTTATGAGACTCGAGGGTTGGCTTCCTCCGGAGGTTTGAAGTGGCGACATCACGAGCATCGGCCGCGGCCCGAAGCGGCGCACGCACCTGGCGCGAACCGCACGAGCTGGCCCTGATCGCCGCCGCGAGGAACGGGGACGAGCGTGCGATGGACGATCTGATCCGCCGCTACCACGGTTTCGTCCGGCTGAAGGCGAGCTCGTACTTCCTGGCCGGCGGCGACGGCAGCGACCTGGTGCAGGAAGGCCTCGTCGGTCTCTTCAAGGCGGTGCGCGACTTCCGCTCCGACAAGGAGACGTCATTTCGGTCGTTCGCCGAGCTCTGCATCACCCGTCAGATCATCACTGCCATCAAGACCGCGACCCGGTACAAGCACGCGCCGCTCAACACCTACGTCTCGTTCAGCCACACGCCCGCCGGCCAGGACGTCGACGCCGACTGCACGCTGGGCGACGCGCTCCCCGGTCCTGCGGTCGACGACCCGGCGACGTGCGTCATCTCGACGGACGAGCTCCAGAGCCTCTTGGCGTGCCTGAGCTCGACGTTGTCACCGCTCGAGGCGCAGGTGCTCACCTACTACCTCGAGGGTCGAAGCTACGAGGCGATCGGCGATCTAATCGGCTGCGACCCGAAGACGGTCGACAACGCGCTCCAGCGCGTGAAGCGCAAGGTGCTGGCCCACCTCCAGACCCGCCGCCAGCTTTCCTAGCGCCGTTCGATACCAGCCGTCTCGTGCTATAGCATTCCCGGGAGTACGGACTGCGGCGGCGTACCCCCATTCCTGAGCGCCGCCCTACTGTGGCCGGTCGGCGCACGCCTCCCCCTCCGCGCCGGCCGGCCACTTCCAACCAGGCGCACCTGCCAACGTGGCAACGCTCGTCGGGTGGCCACCTTCGAACCGCCGCGGTAGGCTCGGATCACGCCGGGATAGCTCAGCTGGTAGAGCCTCCGATTTGTAATCGGACGGTCGCGGGTTCGAGTCCCGCTCCCGGCTCTCCCATCAAGGCGAGAGCGGCGGCGAACGGGATGGATAGGCGACAAACCGCCCAGCCATGCGCCTGCGATGTTCGCGGCGTGCTCGTCGCCGTGTCCGGAGTAGGGTGGACGGTCGACCATGGATGACGAAGCGAAGTTCATCCACAAGGAGCTGCGCACGCCACAAGCGGCGGCGATCGCCGGAGTCGTCTTCTCGCTCTTGCTCGGAGTCAGCCTGGTGCTGGTGCGGATCTCGGTTCCTGCGGATCCGAGCGATGCCAGGGAGTGGCTGACCAACGCGGGCCGCCGGCACGCCGTGCTGGTTGCCGTGAACCTCGTGCCGTTCGCCGGCATCGCGTTCCTGTGGTTCATCGGCGTCATTCGCGACCGTCTGGGCGCCCGTGAGGATCGATTCTTCGCGACCGTTTTCTTGGGTAGCGGCCTGTTGTTCGTGGCGATGATGTTCGGTGCAGCGGCGGTCACTGGCAGCCTCGTCACCGGGTTCCGCGGAGGCGTCCATGCGTCGGCGGACTCCGCCCAGAGCTGGCGCTTCGGCGGCAGCCTGGCACACGCGCTGCTAACCACCTACGGGATGCGGATGGCGGCGGTGTTCATGATCTCGACTGCCACCATCACCCTTCGCTATGGCGTGATCCCGCGCTGGCTGGGCATCGCCGGATACGCGTCCGCGCTGGCGCTGCTGCTGGGCGTAAACGTGGTCGGCTGGCTCGAGCTCCTGTTTCCGCTCTGGGTGCTCGCGGTCAGTATCCACCTCTTGCTCGAGAGCTTCCGCCGGCAGCCGGCTCCGGGATTACTGCCCTAGTACTCGCGCGGGCCGGTGGCGATGCCGCGAGCCGGGCGGGACTGCCGAACCCCCGGACCGCTGTCGATCCTCCTCACGGATGGGCTTTATGCTTGCTCGATGAAGACGTTCAATCTCTTTCGCGGTGCGACGAGCGGTGACGAGAGTGACCCGCCGGGATTTCACGCTCGAGCAGCGGAGCTCGGGCCGATGCTGGGGGCGGCCCGGGTCGGGATGACGGTCTACGAGCTCCCGCCGGGACAGGCGGTTTGCCCCTATCACTTCCACTGGGGCGACGAGGAGTGGTTGATCGTCGTTGCCGGAACGCCGACGGTTCGGACGCCTGAAGGCGAAACGGCTCTGGAGGCGGGCGACGTCGTCTGCTTCCCGGTGGGGCCCGCCGGCGCGCATCGCGTCCACAACGCCGGCGACGAGACCGCCCGAGTCGCGCTCTTTTCAAACAAGCACGAGTTCGGGATCATCGAGTACCCCGACAGCGACAAGGTCGGCATCTGGGGACGCCACGACGAGGCGCTCGACCACATCATCCGGCGCAGCCCGGACCTCGACTACTGGGACGGAGAGCGCTAGCCGCCGCTCAGAGGCTCAGTACCACTTGCCGCGGACAAAGCCGCCGAATGCGACGAGTCCGATGAGCGTCACGATCAGCCCGATCACGAGGCTGACGAAGAGCATCATGATGACCCCGACGATCACCACGATCCCGCCGATCGTCACTCCGCCGTACTTGCGGTCAGCCATGCGTCTTCCCTCCCGGGTTCGGTCTGCCGGACGCTAGCGGACGGCCCGGCGGGCGGGCGGCGCGGTTTCGGCGCTCCGCTGCGGTGACCGGCGCCCCGGGGCGCGCGGATGCGGGCCTCCATGCGGACCGAAGGGCGAGTACCGCCAGGGCATCCCGCCGCCCGAGCCGCCGGAGGCGTCTCGCTTGAACAGCCACCGGATGAGTCGACCCGTCTGCACGTAGATGACGCACACGAGGCCCGTGACCAGGAGATCGAAGGTGAAGAGCACCCAGCCGCTCACGGACTGAGCGTACCACCGCGCGGAGCTAGGGGATCAGGAGGAACGTCAACCGGGCTGAGCTCGACGAGGACTTGACGATCACGACCCCGCGGGCGTTTCGGTACTTCCCGGTTCCGCCGACGACGGGGATCCGGATCTTGACCGAGCCCGACTGGCTGACGCGCCCGAGCCCCACGGCCGAGATCTGGCCGCCGGGGAGGGTCACCGTGAATGTCAGCTCGAGCCGAGCGCCACCGCCTGCCGGGAGGCCGGTGAAGACCTCGGTGACGGCGAGGCCCCCGGCCGCATCGCCGTGCGCGCGGGTCAGTGTGCCCTCCACGACGATCTCGTCGCCCGGACTCGTTCCCGCCGGGTCGTTGTCGATCGTGGAGATCGTGAAGTTCGAAGCGCGGAGCACCATCGTCCGGGCCCGGGTGATGTGCGGGACGGGCGCCGGATCGGGGCGCCCGGCACCGAACCCCCATGCGCGCAGCGCCGTGCGGCCGGACGATCCGCCTGCGGCCGATGCGATGCCGACCAGGCTGACCGCGACGACGATTCCAAGCGCTGCGACGAGGACAACCGCGCGCTTCGGCACCCACACCTCCTGCGTCGGGAGTCGAACGAGCGAAACGATCGTCGCATATCGTCCGGATAGACAACGGGCGCCTTTGGGTTGGTTACACGCCCCGCGGCTCGTCGCCCGACTCGTGCATCTCGCGCTTCCACTCCGGCGACACCGACTTGTGGCGCAGACCGAAGTACCGGCCCGGGAACCACCACCTCACCAGCCTGCCGATCCGGGTCCGCTGGCACCAGCAGTCCGGGGAGCACCCGCACTGACGCCCGCGCGGGTTGTGGAGTCGCCGGAGTGCACCGCTCGCGGCCATGCCTGGATTGTACGCACCGGCGCCGCCGCGTGCCGGTGAGTCCGGCGAAGAATCCTTACGCCCTTCTCAGGTTTTCCTCAGGCAATGCTGTGAGCGTGCCCCGGATGCGCCGGAGCCCGAGGGTCGCGATGAGCGTGCTCGCCTGTCTGGCGGCAACCCTCGTCGTCGCTGCGTCCCCCGCGGAGGCGCGGACACACAGGCTCAACCACGCCTGGGTCTTCGTGATGGAGAACCACAGCCTCGGCCAGATCCTGGGGAACAGGCAGGCCCCGTTCCTGAACCGCGTCGCGCGCCGATACCAGGTTGCGACGCGGTTCTACGCGCCGGCGCATCCCAGCCTGCCCAACTACCTGGCGATGATCTCGGGATCGACGCACGGGTGCTCGAGCGACCACTGCAAGGGCGGGTTCCGCGGCCCGACGCTCGCGAGCCAGCTGAGCGGCCGTGGGCTTGGGTGGCAGGGCTTCTTCGAGGGCCTGCCTCGACGGGGCTACGTGGGTGGCAACCGGGGGTCGTACGTCCGCCACCACAACCCGTTCGTGTACTTCCGAAGCGTCACCTCCAAGGCGCGCCAGCGCCGGCACCTCAGGAACCTGCGCGCGCTCCCGCGCAGCCTGCGCAATCCACCGGCGCTCACCTACATCGTCCCGAACAACGCCCACAACATGCACGACGGCTCGGTTCGGGCCGGCGACCGGTGGCTCTCCGCCTGGGTCTCGCGGGTCATGCGCTCTCGCGGCTACCGGCACCACGGCGTGATCATCATCATCTGGGACGAGGGGCACAACGACTCCTCGGGATGCTGTCTGCCGCACATCCACGGCGGCAGGATCCCGCTCTTCATCATCTCCCGCCATGCCAGGCTCCACCACCGCCTGACCCGCCCCAGCACGACCTACTCGCTGCTTCGCACGCTCGAGGCGGGGTTCGGCGTGCCGCACCTCGGCCTCGCAGCGGCGACGAGGGCGCTCCCCCGAGTCTGGTAGGGGGAGCGGGGCCCGCCACGACCCCGCTCCCGCGTCGCTGCTCAACCGGTGCGCGGCCAGCCGATGACCGTCTGCACCGGGTGCTGCCACAGGCCCTGCGCCGGTGGCGAGACCGGCGAGAACCCCGAGACGACCGTGCCGATCGGGCTGGGGCCGTGGAAGAACTGGTATTCGCCCCACGTGCCGGCGAACCGCGTCCAGGCGGGCCGCGTCGACGTGATCCGCGAGACGGAGGTCGGCGTGACGCCGGCCGCTCCGGCGGGCCCGTAGGCCTGTCCGGCGTGGCTGTGGTCGACGGGAAGCGCGAGCCCCTGCGACTGGAGGAACGCCACCGCCTGCGCCGGGATGCACTGCACGGCAATCGGGTGGTCGCCGGTCGAGAAGAAGTTCGCGTGCGACCCGATGCCGACGTCGACGACGGGATGCTGCGAGCCGTGCCAGCGAGGCGTGTCGCTCCAGCTGCGCCGCTCACCGGTGCAGTGCTGGCTGTAGCCGATCCAGCGGGGGTGATTCGCGCCGCGACGGATGAGGACCGTCACGGCTTCCCAGTCACCCTCGTGGGACTGCCAGATGAAGTCATCCGGTGGGTAGTTGTAGCTATAGAAGTCGTCGTAGGAGAAGTACCAGTACTGAACGATCGTCGTTCGTTCTGTATGTGTAACTCGTCCATAGACGACACTCCGCGGTTGCGGACTTAGCCAATCGTTTCGGTAACATGATACCGACGCCGCACCGGTCGCGGGCGTGCAGTCGTGCTGGTTCAGCCGGTAGCACGGCTCGAGCGACTGGGCGATGCACGCCGCCGTCGGCGTCGTCGGAAGCGTGGTCGTCGATGGGCTCGAGCTCACGAGCGTCCACGTGTTCGGCGCCGTCTGCGTCTCGAGGTCGGCGTCGGCGACGAACGCCTCGACGGCGGTCGGGGTGAAGCTCTCGTTGGTGTCCATGATGGTCACCGGCTGGTACCTCTCGAGGAGCCGCTGCGCGTGCGTGGACGCAGCCGCGGATCCGGAGAAGGCCACCAGGCAGGCGAGGGTCGCGCCGAGGAGCGCAACCCACCGAGCCAAGGAACGCATGTCGTCCTCCTAACCGTGGGGATCAGAGATGCCGCCGCAAATGCGGCATAGGACGAGGCTACGTCGGCGCTCGGGAGCCACGCATAGGGGAAATCCCTTGATCGCGGATAAGATCCGCGGCGGTGCGGCGGCGCGCTGCGACACCGGATGTCGTGCGGGGCGGGGGCTGCTTCGCCTGCGCCAGGGCCGCATCGTGACGCCCTCGCCTCCGACCACGGGTGGGTCGGGCAACGTCGCCGAGTCGGCGCGCGCGGTCCTCGTCACGCGGCGCGACGGCATCACTGTCCACGTCAGCGACGGGTTCTGCCGGCTGATGGGCCTCTCGAGGGACGAGATGGTCGGCCGGTCTGCGTCCGCGTTCGGCCTCGCGGACAGGAGTCGTGAGAAATGGTGCTCGAGCGCCTCCCGGCGCCGGGGCAGGCATACCGATACGTTCGTGAGATCGGGACGGCGCACGGCCCGCTGCTCGCGAGCATCGAACTGCATGCGATGACCCTGGGCGAAGAGGACATCATCGTCGCCACGATGGCGCCGGCCCCGACACCCGAGACGACCAGTGACGCCGACGTTCTGAGCCTGGTGCTCGACCGGGCGCCGGTCGGGCGTCGTTGTGTACGACAGCGACTTACGTATCGTGCGCGTGAACACCCGCGTCGAGCAGATGGGGCGGATCACGCCGTCGCACATCGGAATGCGGTTGGATGACGTGTTCCCTGACGTCGCCCCCGTCGTGGTCAACGCGATCCGCAAGGTGTTCGCGACCGGTGAGCAGATCGTCAACATGGAGGCGACCGGCGGGGACGGCGTGAACACCTATCTCCTGAGCCTGTTTCCGATCGCCGGCGCGGCCGGGCACGTCGAGTGGGTCGGTTGCGTCTTCTCCGACGTGACCGACCGCGTGCTGGCCGAGCGGGCCCTCGCGGACAGCGAGCGGCGCCGGCGCGAGATCCTGATCACGATGCTCCAGGCGGAGGAGAACGAGCGCAGCCGGATCGCCACGGAGCTGCACGACGACACGGTGCAGGTGATGACGGCGGCGCTGCTCTCGATGGACCGCGTTGCGCTCGTCGCCCGGAAGGCAGGCGACATGAAGCTCGAGTCGGCGGTGATGCACACCCGCGCGACGCTCGAGGAGGCCACCGACCGCACCCGCCGGCTGATGTTCGAGCTCCGTCCCGCGATCCTCCACGAGAACGGCCTTCGGGCGGCGCTGCGCGTGCTCGCCGACCAGACCGCGCGGGCGACCAACGCCACGGCGCGAGTGCGCTGCGAGCCGGCCCGGTATGACCCGAGCGTCGAGGAGCTCGTGTACCGCACGATCCAGGAGGCGCTCGCGAACATCCGCAAGCACGCGGCCGCCGAGCGGATCAGCGTCACGGTCGCGGAGGACGCCGGGGCGCTGCGCGGCGTGATCCGCGACGACGGCCTCGGCTTCGACGTCGCGGCTGCTCGGACCCGGCCCGACGCCGCGTTCCACCTGGGGATCGACGCGCTCGTCGAGCGCGTCCGCGCGGCCGGCGGGGACGCGAGCATCACGTCGCGGCTGGGGAAGGGCACGCGGGTGTGGTTCTCGATTCCGCTGGGCGGCCCCGAGTGAGCTGGAAGCCTCAGCCTGCGTAACGCGGACCCGCGGCACCGCGGTTAACGTAGGCAGAGGGCCATGGGCGAACCCGCGCCGCCATTCGGAGAACGTGATGCCGTCGTCATCGACCGCCCGAGCCGCCACAGCGGCCTGGAGCTGACCGTCGTGGCGTTCGCGGACGGCGAGCCGCGCATCCGCGCATACCTCCACACGCGGGAGTGGAAGCGCATCCTCGCGGTGGCCTTCGGGCCGTCCGCGGCGCATGCGGCCGAGCGCGTCGAGGATCTCCTCGACCGCGCTCTCAGCCTGGGCGTCATCGCCGGCCCGGCAGCTTGAGCGCCCGCCACGGCGCGCCGATAACCGTCGTGTCGTGCCCGACAACGCCGCCCCGCTCGTCCGCCAGTCCGAGGTAATCTCGGCGCTCTCGCGCGCCATCGACCTGACCGAGGGGCAGCCGATGGGGCACGCGGCGCGGAGCTGCATGATCGGCATGCGGCTCGCGGGTGAGCTCGGCCTCGGTGTCGCCGACCGCTCGGCGCTCTTCTACGCCCTTCTGCTGAAGGACGTGGGCTGCTCCAGCACCGCGGCCCGCGTGTCGGAGATCATCGGGGGCGACGACCTCGGCTTCAAGGGCGGCCTGAAGCGGATCGACTGGAACCGCCCGAGTGAGGCGGTGCGGCACATCGTCGGATCGACGTCCGGTTCGCCGCTCGAGCGGGCGCGCCGGGTGGCGGCCGTCGCGCGGAGCGGCGCGCGCCTCGGCGACGAGCTCGTCGGGCTGCGCTGCGATCGCGGCGCCCAGATCCTCCAGCTCCTGTCCTTCCCCGACGCGACCGTGGTCGCGATGGCCTCGGCCGACGAGCACTGGGACGGGAGAGGCAAGCCGGCCGGCCTGCGCGGCGAGGAGATCTCGCTGCTCGGTCGGCTCGTCGGGCTGGCGCAGACGGCGGAGATCTTCTTCGCGGCCGGCGGGCCGCAGGCAGCGGCAGACGTCGCTCGCCGCCGTCGCGGCACCTGGTTCGACCCGGCGCTCGTGCGGCTCTTCGAGCACGTCGCCGCCGACTCCGCGTTCTGGCAGCAGGTCGCGGCGCCCGACGTGACCGCCCACGTGGCGGCATTCGAGCCGCCCGAGCAGGTCGTCCTGGCAGACGACGATCGCCTCGACCTCATCGCTGAGGCCTTCGGGCGGGTCGTCGACGCCAAGTCGCCGTTCACCTCGCGCCACTCTGAGCGGGTCGCCGAGACCGCGGCCGGGATCGGGGCGATCCTCGGCCTGGATGCGGCCGAGCTTCGCGACCTCCGCCGGGCCGGGCTCCTGCACGACCTGGGGAAGCTCGGCGTGCCGAACATCGTGCTCGACAAGCCCGGCAAGCTGACCCCGGAGGAGTGGGAGCTCATGCGCCGTCACCCGGCGTACACGGCGGAGGTGCTGGCGCAGGTCGAGTGCCTCCGGCCGATCGCGGGAACGGCCGCTTCGCACCACGAGCGCCTCGACGGGAGCGGCTACCACCGGGGCCTCGAGGCGCCGGCCCTGTCGCTGCCCGCGCGCATCCTCGCGGTGGCCGACGTCTACGACGCGCTCGCCCGCGACCGGCCGTACCGGGCCGCGATGCCCGCCGAGCGCGTGCTCGCGATCCTCGACGCCGACGCAGGAGCGCGCCTCGACGCCGAGAGCGTTGCCGCGCTCCGCCGGCTGGTCGACGACGCGTCCATCGATCTGGCGGCGTAGCGACCCCCCATTCCGGGGAGGCGGCGTCCCCCTCACCGTCCTACCTTGGGAGCACCGTCCATTACCCCCGATGGCCCGGCTCCTTCTCTCATCCCTCATCGAGGACGCCTCTGCGTCCGACGACGCCACGGTCAGTCGCGTCGTCCGCACGCTGCTCCGTTCTCCCGTGACCGACGCCGAGCGTGTCGGCGAGCGCCTCTGCGTGTTCGGGTGGGAGTGCAGCCGGCCGGGCGACCCCTCGATCGCGTGGCGCTACAAGGTCGTCGGGGCGGACAGCGGAACTGAGTACGTCAGCTTCGGCCTTGCGATGCCCACCGGTCCGGACCTGCTGCTTTCGGTGTTCGGCCTCCAGCTTCAGATCGCGCTCAACGGCCTTGCGGAGACCTCCGAGGAGGAGGTCGGCTGCTTCATGGAGCTGATGGCGGCGGTCCGCGCGGCGTAGCGGACTTCCTCCGCGCCCGCCCGGTGGTGGACGTCCAGCCGGGCGGGCGCATATCAGGGAGGCATCCCCGTCGCGGTGCGCGCCAAGGATGTAGGTCTACTCTGACGCCCCGCGCGAGGCGGTGCTAGCCCCCTAGCAGGGTGGTTCCCGGGGTGGCCTCGACCCCCTCGCCGGCCCACGCGCGGCCGCGGCCTGCTTAAATCGCGCCGTGCGCGTCGTCACCGAGTTTCCACGCCCCGTGCGGACGATCCCGACGACGTGGATCGAGCTCGCCGACGGCTGCCGCCTCGCCGCGCGGATCTGGCTTCCCGAGGACGCCGCGCAGAACCCGGTTCCCGCGATCCTCGAGTACCTGCCCTACCGCCTGAACGACGGCACGGCGGTGCGCGACTCGCACCACTTCCCCTACCTCGCCGGCCACGGCTATGCCTGCATCCGCGTCGACCAGCGCGGGACGGGCGAGTCGGACGGGATCCTCGAGGACGAGTACCTCCCGCAGGAGCAGTCCGACGCGTGCGAGACGATCGCGTGGATCGCCGAGCAGCCCTGGTGCACCGGCAAGGTCGGGATGATCGGCATCTCGTGGAGCGGGTTCAACTCGCTCCAGGTCGCCGCCAACCGCCCGCCCGCGCTGGGGGCGATCGTCACGCTGTGCTCGACCGACGACCGCTACGCCGACGACGTCCACTACGACGGCGGCTGCGTCGCCTCGGACATGCTCCAGTGGGCGGCGTCGATGCTGGGCTGGAACGCCTGGCCGCCCGACCCGGCCATCGTCGGCGAGCGCTGGCGCGACATGTGGCTCGAACGCATGCGCGAGGCCCCGCCGTTCATCGACCCCTGGCTGGGGCACCAGCGCCGCGACGACTACTGGAAGCAGGGGTCGGTGTGCGAGGACTTCTCGCGGATCGAGGTGCCCGTCTATGCGGTCGGCGGCTGGGCGGACGGCTACACCAACGCGATCCCGCGCCTGCTCGAGGGGCTCTCGGGCCCGCGCAAGGGGCTGATCGGCCCGTGGGCGCACGCGTGGCCGCAGGCCGGCCCTCCCGAGCCGACGATCGGGTTCCTTCAGGAGGTCATCCGGTGGTTCGACCACTGGCTGGTCGGCACCGAGACGGGGATCATGGACGAGCCGATGTTGCGGGCGTGGATCCACGAGCCGGTCAGGCCCGCGGCGTGCTACACCGAGCGGCCGGGCCGGTGGGCGGCCGAGGACGGCTGGCCGCGTGAGGACGTCCCCGCGCGCACGCTCGTGCTCGGCGGCGACGGCCGGCTCGACGAGGCCGGGGAGGACGGCCGGCTCCAGATCGTGGGCCAGCAGACCGCCGGGCTCGACGCCGGGTCGTGGTGCCCCTACGGCGAGGTGGCCGACTGGCCGGGCGACCAGCGCGCCATGGACGGGATGAGCCTCACGTTCACGTCTGACCCGCTTCCCGAGCGGCTCGAGATCCTCGGCTACCCCGAGGTGACGCTGCGCCTCGAGAGCGATCGCCCGCTGGCGCTCGTCATCGTCAGGCTGTGCGAGGTGTGGCCCGACGGCGCGTCGACGGTCGTCACCCGCGCGCTCCAGAACCTGACCCACCGCGAGAGCGACGAGCACCCGGCCGCGCTCGTGCCCGGGGAGCCGTTCACCGCCACGATCCGCCTCGATGCGACCGGGCACGCGTTCGCGCCGGGGAACCGCATCCGCGTCGGCGTCTCGCCGACCTACTGGCCGTGGGCGTGGCCGTCTCCGGAGCCCGTGACCCTGGCGCTCTACGCCGGCGAGAGCACGCTCACGCTGCCCGTCCGCGAGCCGCGGCCCGAGGACGGCACGCTGCCGGAGTTCGGCGAGCCCGAGGAGTCCGAGCCGATGCCGAAGGAGGTGCTCCGGCCCGGCCCCGCGGGGCGGACGATCACACACGACCTCTCGACGGGCCGGGTCGAGCTCTCGTACGACTGGCAGGTCGGCGGCCTGATCCGGCTGCCGAACGGCCTCGAGATCGAGGATCGCAACCTCACCGTCTTCTCGATCGTCGAGGGCGACCCGCTGTCGGCGCGCGTGCGGTCCGAGACGGCAGGGGCGATCGGCCGCGGCGACTGGCGCACGCGGTGCGAGACGGTCTCGGAGATGACCTGCGACGCGGACTCGTTCCACGTCAAGAGCACGGTCCGGGCCTGGGAGGGCGACAAGCCCGCCTACGAGCGGACGTTCAAGCGGACGTTCCCTCGCGACCTCGTCTGAGCTACGCCGCGCGCCGGGCCGACGAGACCCGGCGATGCCGGCGATCTCGCCGGCGTCCGAATTGAGCCTGAAAAAACGGTGCCAGGCACCAATCTTTCAGGTCGCCGGCTAGGGCATCTGGGCGGCGAGCGCTTGCGCGCGCGCCCGCGTGGCGCCCGGGCCGTTCACCAGAAGCCAGCTCACCCGCGAGCGCTGCGAGACGACGGTCACGAGGATGGGGCTCTCGCGGTGGCAGCCGCAGCTCGCGCCCCGGACGAAGTAGCCGGCCCGGCCGGCCGACGTCGCCGGGTGGACGACGGAGCCCGGGCCGTAGTAGCTCGCGGCGTGGTCGGCGATGAACGTGACGTACGCGCGCGCTCCGGATGGATTGCGGAAGACGAGCGTCCGCGAAATGACGTCGGTGAACGTCTTCGAGGCGCCCTTGAACTCGCGCTCGTGGCCCCCGAGGAACCCCCACTGCTCGAGGTTCGCGGCCAGGCCGGCGACCGGCGCATCGTGCGAAAGGGCGTCGACGTCGAGGGCCCGATCCTCGCTCGCCAGGCCTGGAACCGTGCGGAGCACCGGCAGATTCGTGGTCGCCGGCGCAGCCTCCGAGCCGCCGCCGCCGCCGCAGGCAGCCGCCGATAGTACGAAGAGCGTTGCCATGGTCGCAAGTTGGACACCCCGGGCCACGCCCGGTATGTTCGCACGTGCGCTCACCCCCAGCCCAAGGAGGAACCATGGCGCGGCGCATGGATAGACGACGCTTTCTGGCGAGCACCGCTGCGGCGGGCGGCACGGCGCTGATCTCCGCCTGCGGCGGCGGATCGAGCTCCGGAGGAGGAGGGGGCGGCGACTCGGGCGCGGCGCACCCAGCGATCGGTAAGGAGCCGGGCAGCCTGAGCGTCTACGAGTGGCAGGGCTACGAGGCCGCAGGCACCAAGGCCCAGACCTACATGAAGGTCCCCGGCAAGTCGTACGTCGACGAGTTCGGGGCCAAGACCATCAACTACACCGCGTTCCAGTCGGACGATGCGGCGGTCGCCAAGGTGCTCGCAGGAGCGCAGTACGACCTGGCGCACCCATGCATCTCCTACGTCCGCGACTGGGTCGACAAGGGCCTCGTGCAGCCGTTCGACCCGAGCCTCCTCACGAACTTCTCACAGCTCGACCCCGAGGTCGTGAAGGCCGGCCAGGTCGACGGCAAGCAGTACTGGATCCCCTGGGACTCCGGCTACTCGAGCGTCATGTACCGGACCGACAAGATCGACCCGGCCGACGCCACCAGCTGGAACCTCTTCTGGAACCCGAAGTACGCCGGCAAGATCTCGATGTGGGACGGGTTCACGACGCCGCTCGTGATCGCGGGCCTCGTGAACGGGGTCGCGGATCCGTACAACATGTCGACCGACGAGATCGAGGCGGCCAAGCAGAAGCTGATCGAGCAGAAGCAGGTCAACAAGTTCTACTGGAAGCTCGAGTACGACGATATGCAGCCGGCATTCAAGTCGGGCGACGTCTGGGTGACGTACGCCTGGCCGAACGACTACAACGACATGCTGGCGGCCGGGCTCAAGACCGGCTTCATGGACCCGTCCGAGGGGCGGCTGGCGTGGTACTGCGGGTTCATCATGCTGAAGAGCTCGCAGAACTACTTCCACAACCACAAGTACGTCGACTCGTTCATCGGGCACGCCGCGTGCGTCGACCTCTTCAACTCGTTCGTGTACGCAAGCGCGAACACGACCATCAAGAAGAGCGACCTCGCGATCCAGGGCCCGGACGATCCGAAGGCGTACGCGCTTCCGGCCGCGGCGGATGCCCTGCGCATCGGCGATCCCAACCGGCTCGCCGCACCGGTGCACCTCGAGCAGTTCATCCCACAGCGGGCCGCGTACCAGGCCGCGTGGGAAGAGGTCAAGGCCAGCTAGCGGTTCGATGAGCGAGGCACGAAGCGTCGGGCGCCGGAGGGGGTTCCCCTTCCGGCGCCGCTGGCGCCCCGGCCGGGCATGGCTCTCCGTGCCCGTGACCGCCTACCTGCTGGCCGGTCTGATCGTGCCGATCATCCTGATCGCGCTCTACAGCGTCCACCTGCTCACGAACCTGATCTTCCCGCCGGCCAAGTTCTCGGTCGACACATGGAAGAGCTTCCTGCCGTATCTCCACGACGGCAGCTCGGTGTACTTCGACCGGTTCAAGACGTCGATGGTGATCACGCTGATCGTGTCGGTGGTCGCCGTCCTGGCGGCCTACCCGCTCGCATTCTTTCTCGCGTTCGTCGCCCACCGCCGCCGCTACACCCTCCTGCTCGTGCTGCTCGCTCCGTTCTTCGTGAGCTATCTGCTCCGCGTGTACGCATGGACCGTCATGCTCTCGTCCGACGGGACGATCAACTCGATCCTTGTCGAGCTCGGCCGCAGCAAGGGCGATCCCGTCGAGTGGCTCTTCCACTCCAAGTTCGCCATCGGTCTGGTGCTCGCGTACTCGTGGATCCCGTTCGTCGCCCTTCCGATCTTCGTCGTGCTCGAGAACCTCGACAAACGCATCCTCGAGGCCGCGCAGGATCTGGGCGCGAACCGGTTCTCGACGTTCTTGCGTGTGACGCTGCCGCTGAGCGTCCCGGGCGTCATCGCGGCGTTCGTGTTCGTCCTCATCCCGACCACCGGCGAGTTCGTCGCGCCGTCGCTGGTGGGCGGCTCCGACGACAGCATGTTCGGCAACTTCATCCAGGACTCGTTCGTGAACACCACCGACTGGGCGCTCGGGGCGGTCATGGCCATGTGGCTCATGGCGATCGTCGTCGTCCTGATCGCGTTCTCGTCGCGCTACCTCACCGCCGACCTCCGGGGTGCGGGTCGATGAACGCCGCCGCCGGACGCATCGCCCGCGGGGTCCTGAGCGGCTACTTCCTGCTCATGGTGGTGTTCCTGTACGCCCCGATCGTCGTGCTCGTGATCTTCTCGTTCAACGACAACACGACGCCGACGCTGCCGCTCGCCGGGTTCACGACGCACTGGTACCACATCGCCCTCGGGAACGACCTCCTGCTTGCGGCCGTGAAGCGGAGCGCCGCCATCGCCGCGCTGAACGGCGTCCTGGCGACGGTGCTCGCCATCCTCGCGTCGCTCGCGCTCTCGGCGCCGCGCGTGTTTGCCCGGCCGGCGGTGACGGCGCTCGTGATGCTGCCGCTGGTCGTGCCGTACGTCGTCCTCGGCGTCGGCATGCTCGTGCTGCTGAAGACGCTCGGCCTGGAGCAGTCGCTGTCCTCCGTCCTCTTCGTGCACGTCGTCGTCTCGGTGCCCTACGGCGTCCTCGTGATCCTGCCCCGGCTCCAGACGCTCGATCCGGCGATCGCGGAGGCCGCCCGTGACCTGGGGGCGGGGGAGATCACCGCCTTCGTACGGGTCACGCTGCCGCTGATCATCCCGGCGATCCTCTCGTCGTACCTGATCGCGTTCACGATCTCGTTCGACGAGTACGCGATCGCGTCGTTCCTGGTGCCGCCCGGGCACGACACCTTCCCGATCTTCCTCTACTCGAACGCGCGCACTCCGGCGCTCCGGCCGCAGACCGTGGCCATCGCCGGCCTCGTGATCGCCGTCTCGCTGACGCTCGTCATCGTGGCCGAGATCGGGCGGCGCGGCGCCGAGCGGCGGCTGGAGGGTGTCTGACGCCTCAGGCGGTAGGCTCGCTTGCGCATTGCGCATCCTGCTCGTCTCAGGCATGTACCCCTCGCCGGATCGTCCGGAGTACGGCGTCTTCGTCGAACGGCTCGCCGGAGCGCTCCGGGCGCGGGGGCACGAGGTCGACGAGGCCGTGCTGCGGAGCGGCCGGCGCGGGCGGATCGCGTCGCCCGTCGCCTACGCCGGCCTGCTCGGTCGGACGCTCTCGGCGGCGCGGCGAACACGGCCCGACGTCGTCTACGCCCACTACCTCGTGCCGCCCGGCCTGATCGCCGCCGCCGCAGGCCGGCCGTTCGTCGTGACGGCCCATGGCGGCGACGTGCGAAATGCCCGGTCGAGCGTCCCGATCGGCCTCCTCACGCGCGTCGTCGTGCGCCGCGCCCGGGCCGTCATCTGTGTCTCGGAGTACGTGCGCGACCGGCTTGGCGCCCCGGCCGAGGTGATCGACTGCGGCGTCGACACGGACCGGTTCCGGCCGACGCCGCGCGCGCCAGGCGACGGCGGCCCCCGGTTCCTCTTCGTCGGCTCCCTCACCGAGCGCAAGAACGTCGGCCGGCTGATGCGGGCGTTCGCGCGGCTCCGCGAGGGCTCGCTCACGATCATCGGGGCGGGGCCGCTCGAAGCCCAGCTGCGCGCCGCCGCGCCCGCCGGCGTCCGGTTCACCGGACGGCGCACGCCGGAGGGCGTCCTCCTCGCGCTCCGCGAGCACGACGTCGTGTGCCTGCCGAGCCTCGAGGAGCCGCAGGGCCAGGCGATGCTCGAGGCGCTCGCGTGCGGCCGGCCCGTCGTCGCCACCAGGGTCGGCGGCCCGCCCGAGATCCTGACGCCGGCCTGCGGAGCGCTCGTCGATCCCTATGACGAGGAGGCGATCGCGGCCGGCATGCGCGCCGCCGCCGCCCTGCCCGTGCCGTGTGCCGCCGGCGTCAGCGTCGCCGAGGAGCACGCGCTCGCGCACCAGGCCGCTCGCATCGAGGCCGTGCTGGCCCGTGCGGCCGGTATCGTTCGGCCATGAGCGTGTGGTGGCTGGTGGTGGCGGTGCCCGCCGCCGGGGTGGGGGCGCAGCGGCTGCGCGCGCGGCGCCGTGCGGCCCGGGCCCGCCCGCCCGAGCGGCTTGCCCCGGCGACGCTGGGTCTCAAGGAGTTTCCGGCCGGGGGCGCGCTCGTCCAGTTCTCGAACCCGAGCCCCGCATCGCGGGTCGCGCTGAACCGGCTGGCCGAGGCCGTGGCCCACCACCCGGGCGTGACCGTCGTCGAGCTTCCCTCGCACAGCCCGACCGCGTCGATGCTGCGCGTCCGGTCGGCGCCGACGGTGTTCCTCGTCGACTCGAGCGGCGCCGTGCAGCGACGATGGACGAAGCCGCCGGAGCGCGCCGAGCTGGCCGAGCTCCTGGGCCCGCCGGATCAGGCGCCGGTCGCGGCCGGCTCCAGGTAGAAGCCGTTCTCGTACAGGTCGGCGACGCGCTCGAGCTCGGCTGAGGAGAGGTCGGCGGTCGCCGGGGCGGCCGCGAACTCGCGCAGCTGAGCCGAGTCGTAGATGTTCGGGAGAACGGTGGTCACCGCCGGCTCGGCGAGGAGCCACTTCATCGCGGCCTGCCCGAGCGTGCGCTCCTCGGTGAGGAAGCCCAGCCGCTCGACCTTGCGGAGCCCCTGCTCCAGCCACTCCTTTGGGCGGTGGCGGCGGTGGTCGTTCTCGGCGAAGACGGTGTCCTTGGTGTACTTGCCCTCGAGCATGCCCGAGGAGTGGGGGACGCGCACCATGAGCCCCACGCCGTTCTCGCGCGCGGTCTCGATGAGCTCGCGTCCCGGATCCTGCTCGAGCAGGTTGTGGATGATCTGGCCCGCCGCCGGCCGGCGCAGCGAGAACGCCTCGATGCCCTCGTCTCGCCACCCGATCGCGGGGCCGAGGGCGACGCCGTAGGCACGGATCTTGCCGGCGTCACGCGCCTCCTCGAGCACCTCGAACACGGCGTCCGAGCGGATCGCGTCCATGCGCGGGTTGTGCAGCTGGTAGACGTCGATGTGGTCGGTGCCGAGGCGGGCGAGGCTCTGCTCGAGCGCGTAGCGGATGAACTTCGGCGACCAGTCGTGGGGCCGCTCGACGTGGCCCTTGCGCTCCCACGGCGAGTAGATGTCGTACCCGAACTTCGTCGCGATCGTGATGTCGTCGCGGACGTCGCCGAGCGCCTGCGCGAGCAGCGTCTCGCCGCGGCCCTCGCCGTAGGTGTCGGCGGTGTCGAAGAAGGTGATCCCGAGGTCGTACGCCTCGCGCAGAAGCGCGACGGCGGATTCGTCGGAATGCTCGCCCCACCAGCCCGTCGAGACGGTCCAGAGGCCGAAGCCGACCTCGGAGGCGGGGATGCCCGACGTGCCGAAGGTACGCGTCTTCACGGGTGGGATTGTAGATCGTCCATCGATTCCAGCCGCCGCTCGATGAACGGCCGGAAGCGCTCGCCGAGGCCGACCTCCTCGGCCATGCGCAGAGCCTGCTCGTACGTCCCGCGCGCCTTCGCGTACTTGTCGTCGCCGCCCTGCTTCAGGCGGTTGTCGCCGACGATGATGAGCTTGCGGATGCGCTCGGCGGCGACGTCGGGGTCGACCTCGGGCATGCCGGCAGGATAGGGCCTCTAGAGTTAAGGGATGGCGACGGCAGCCGTCCGGCTCACCCAGCTCTCCCACGGCGCGGGCTGCGCGTGCAAGCTGCCGGCGGGCTCGCTGCGCGAGGTGCTGGCCGCGCTTCCGAGCTTCGAGGCGGCCGACCTGCTCGTCGGGCACACCGGCCTTGACGACGCGGCCGTCTGGCGCGTGTCCGACGACCTGGCCGTCGTGCAGACGATCGACTTCTTCACGCCGCTCGTCGACGACCCGTACACGTTCGGGCGGATCGCGGCGACGAACGCGTTCTCCGACATCTACGCGATGGGCGCGCGGCCGGCGTTCGCCCTGAACGTCGTCGCGTTCCCGAAGACGCTCCCGATGGAGCTCCTGGGCGAGATCCTGCGCGGCGGCGCCGACGTGGCCCGCGCGGCGGGGGCCGTCGTGGCGGGCGGTCACTCGATCGACGATCCCGAGCCCAAGTACGGCATGGCCGTCACCGGGTTCGTGCACCCGGACGAGGTGTGGACGAACGGCGGCGGACGGGAGGGCGACGTGCTCGTCCTCTCGAAGCGGATCGGGACCGGGATCGTGGCGACGGCGGTGAAGCGGGGGACGCCGGACCCGGAGGTCGTCGATGCCGCGGTCGATTCGATGACGACCCTGAACGCGGAGGCCGCCGAGATCGTCCGCGGCGCCCGCCCGCACGCGGTCACCGACGTGACGGGCTTCGGCCTCGTCGGCCACGCGCGCGAGGTCGCGGAGGGGGCGGGCCTTCGGGCCGAGATCGACTTCGCGGCGGTCGAGCTCCTTCCCGGCGTGCGCGAGCTGATCGCCGAGGGCCACATCCCGGGAGGCACGCGCACCAACCTGGAACTGGCCGCCGCCTACGCCGAGTTCGGCGACGGGCTCGACGAGGCCGACCGGCTGCTGGCGTGCGACGCGCAGACGTCAGGGGGCCTGCTCGTGGCGCTCCCGGCGGAGCGCGCGAAGGCGCTCCCATGGCCGGTCATCGGCCGTCTCGGCGCCGGGCCGGCCGGGACCGTGCTGGTACACTGAGCGGCCATGGCGGCCCACATCCTCTCGGGGCTTCAGGTCATCCTCGGCGTCGCGCTCGTCGTCCTCGTCCTCATGCACTCGGGCAAGGACACGGGCCTCTCGGGGATGCTCAACCCAGGCGGGTCGAGCTACGGCGGAACGGCCGTGATGGAGCGCAATCTCACCCGCCTCACGATCTTCGTGGCCGTGCTCTTCACCGCCAACGTGATCGCGCTCGGCTTCCTGCTCTAGCCGCGATCCGGCGGATAGACTACGGGCCGCACCGCCTGCGCTGGTGGCGGAATTGGTAGACGCGCAAGGTTGAGGGCCTTGTGGCCTGAATGGGCCGTGGAGGTTCAAGTCCTCTCCAGCGCACCTCGGTCGGAACCCGCTCGCAAGGGCGGGTTTCGGCGTATTGGCTCGATCATCGCCTGAGCGCCGCGCGGACGATCAGGACGTCGTGGTCGCTGTGCGTGAACGGCACCACCCTCGCTGAGGGTGAGCGAAGGCCGCCACTCCCATAGATCTGCTGAAGGCCGGGAGCCTGGTCGGCAGACGCGTCGTTCCGTGTCCAGAAGCCGGCGGGAGCGCACGTGGTGCGGCGGTTGACGTCACCACCGAAGATGACGGTGTGAGCGGCCGAGCGACGTGCCAGAATGGCCGCGAGCTCGGCGCACTGGGCGTCGTTCCCGGGCGCCTCGACCGCCGAGCGGGTGTTCAGATGCGTGGTGCACACGTCGACGTCGACGCGGGTGGTGACGCACAGCCACCGGCGCCGTTCGATGCCCGCCTGCGCCGTGAACTCCTGGTTGTCGGTGCTCACGATCCGCGCCTCGGTGAGCACTGCGTCGCCGAAGACCCCGCGGCCGCCGGGGTGGATGCAGCTGAACGGCTCGCCGCCGTAGATCACGGTTGAGAAGCGCAGGTGATAACCGGTCCGCCGGGCTATCCGCGAGATGTCGCCCCGGCACCCCTCGCTGATGGTCACCGCGTCGGGGTGGACGTCACGTATCAGCGACGCGGCCTCCTCCACCGCGGCCGGATATGCGACCTTGATGTAGCAGTCGGCAAGACCGGACAGGCACAGGTTCATCTGCATGAGCGTGTATGTGGAGCCGCCGGGCGACTGGACGTTGCCACCCGCCGAAGACCCGCTGCAGCTTGTCAGCGCAACGATGAGCGCACAGCCCACTGCGGCGAGACGCAGTCGGCGCTCAAAGCCCATGACGCCGGGCCCAGAGCCCGGCCTGCATCCGGTCGGTGACCCCGATCGCGCGGAAGATGCTGGTCAGGTGGGCCTTGACGGTCTTCTCGCTGATCTCGAGCCGGCGTCCGATCTGCTTGTTCGGCAGGCCCTCCGCCACGAGCACGAGCACCTCGCGTTCGCGATCCGTGAGGACATCCAGCGGGTCGGGAGCGCGCTGGGCTCCGAGCATCGTCCGCGCCGCCCGGGGATCGAGCGGCGATTCGCCGCGGGCGGCTGTGTGGATGCCGCGTATGAGCTCCTCGGGCTCGGCGTCCTTCAGCAGATACCCGATCGCGCCGGCGCTCAACGCCTCGACGATCCGCTCCCGGTCCATGAACGAGGTCAGGACGACCACCTGGACGCCGGGAGCCTCGGCCGCGATCCGGCGGGTCGCCTCGATGCCTCCGACGCCGGGCATCGAGAGGTCCATGAGCACGACGTCGGGTCGTTGCTCGACGCAGAGCGCGACGGCTGCCTCGCCGTCGCCGACAGCGCCGACGATCTCGAGATCGGCATGCGCACCGAGCAGCGCCACGAGCCCGTTTCGGACGATGGTGTGGTCGTCGACGACTGCGACGCGGATCACGTCGCCGACACCTCCAGATCGACGTCCGTGCCTGAGCCCGGCTTCGACGTCACGGTCAGCGTCCCACCCGCAGACTCGGCCAGGTCTCGGAGCAGCGCAAGGCCCAGGTGCCCCCCGGTGCGGCTGGTCTGCACGTCCTCGTCGTCGAACCCCCGGCCGTCGTCGGCGACGCGCAGGCTCACCGTGTCGCCGGTCTGTGTGACGCGGACGGTGACGTTGCACGCGGCGGCGTGCGCTCCGGCGTTGCGAATCGCCTCCTGCGCCGTCCGGAAGACCAGCTGCTCGATCTCGGCCGGCATCTCGAGGCCATCCTCCACATCGACCGTGACGTTGACGCCGCGGGCGACGAGCGGTGCGACGGCGTCGGGCAGCGCCGAGGCCAGGCCGTGGTCGCGAAGCGCCGGAGGATAGATCTCGAGCAGCATGGACCGGAGCTGCCTGATCGCGTTGCGCGTCCCGGCGGCGGCGTCGCTCAGCACCCGCCGCAGCTGTGCGTTCGACTGATCCTGCTCCAACGCCGCGGCCATCTGGAACGAGTGGCCGGCGAGCTCCTGGACGACGCCATCGTGCAGCCCTGCGGCGATCAGCCGGCGCTCCCGGTCGGATGCCTCGATGGCGCGCTGGAGCAGCCGTTCGCGGTCCTGCTGCGCCTTGCGGATCCGCGACGCCATCCGCCACGCCAGCGGGATCTGGAGCGCCGCGAGCACCAGGAGCGCGATGATCCCGACCGGGGCGAACAGCCGCACCAGCCTTCCGCTCCGGCCCGCGATCGCGCTCGATCGCAGGTACTCCTCATAGAGCACCGGGGTTCCGTCCTGGGCGCGGAGCCCGAGGTACACCGAGGTCAGATCGCCGAGGGTGCGCTCGTGGGCGTTCTCCGGCTCCGACAGGTCGGTCTTCCGGGCCGACGCCGTGGCGGTGCGGAGCGCACGCAGGTCCTCCGGCGCGAGCGAGTACCGGCGGCCGATCAGCGACGGGTCGTCCGAGTACAGGATCGTCCCCTCGGCGTTCCACACCTTCACGCGCGCGACGTCGGGGGCGAGCACTCGGCGGCGCACGATCCGGTCGAGGCGTGCGATCGCGTGAGGGTCGCCGCGCACAACGGCCGTCGTCAGCGCCGGCTCGACGATGCCCCGGCCGGTCAGCGTCGCCAGCCGTCGCGCATCGCGCACCGCCTCCGAGGTGCTGAGGCTCCGGAGCGCCAGCGTCCCGGCCAGGGCGACCAGCGCAAGGACGGCGAGGCCCGAGAGCGCGAAGACGGCGACCGGGCGCAGGATCGCTCCGCGGTCGGGCCTCATGACGTGAACGGGCCGGCGTTGTGCACGCGTCCAGCATGCCTCGCCAGCGCGCGGACCGCCACGGTCCTAGGACCAATGTCGCGTTGCGGCCGCGACGCGGCTCCACGCACCATGGCCTTACACCAGAACCGACTCGGGAGGGTCAACCACATGCGGCGCACCACATTCATCACTGCACTCATCGCCTGTCTCGCACTGGCGGTGGCGATCGCACCGGCGGCCTCGGCCAAGGGCGGCGGCACGCAGCGCACCATCAGCCTCAAGGGCAGCGTGTCGTTCCCCAACGCCACGGGCAAGGCGGTCTCCAAGGTCAACGGCAACGAGCGCGAGCTCGAGGTCGACGTCCAGCACATTCGGTCGCTGGCCGGCAAGCGCGTCAACGTGAACGTGAACGGCCACCTGCTCGCGACGCCGCTGGTCAATAGCCTGGGGCACTTCACCGTCAACCGGAACACGGGCGCGGGTCAGGCCGTGCCGACCATCAAGGCCGGCTCGACGGTTCGCGTGCGCACGCTCGGCGGCACGCTCATCGCGAGCGGGACCTTCTGATCCATGCCAACCGGGTGGGCCGGGGTCGCCCCGGCCCACCCTTTTCGGCACGGTAAGCTCGTCGTCTTGTCCGCCGGATCGCAGACCGCGCACCGCTTCACCAACTGGGCCGGGAACCAGACGTGCGAGCCGCGCGCGGTCGAGTCGCCCGCGTCCGAGGCCGAGATCCAGGCCGTGGTGCGGGGCGCCTCCCACGTCCGCTGCGCCGCGACCGGCCACTCGTTCAGCCCGATCTCTTTGACCGGCGGGACGCTCCTTCGGACGGACCGGATGACCGGCGTCACGGGCATCGACTCGGCGACCGGCCGGGTGACCGCGCTCCCGGGAACGCCGGTCGCCGCGTTCGGGCCGCCGCTCTGGGACGCCGGGCTGGCGCTCGAGAACCAGGGAGATATCGACACGCAGGGCATCGCCGGCGCCGTCGCCACGGCGACCCACGGCTCGGGCCTCGGGCTCCAGTCCTTCTCGGCGACGGTCCGCCGCATGCGCCTCGTGATCGCCGACGGAGATGTGCTCGAGCTCGGCGAGGACGATCCGCGGCTGCCCGCGGCCCAGGTCGCCCTCGGCATGCTCGGCGTGATCACCGAGGTCGAGCTCCAGGCCGTGCCGGCCCACCGGCTCGCGGAGCGGATCGAGCACTGGACGTGGGATGAGGCGTGGGGCCGGCTCGACGAGATGGCCCGCGCGCACCGTCACTACTCGTTCTTCTGGATCCCCGCAGAGGGCTCCGCGGAGCTCTACGGCCTGACCGCGCCCGAGGGCGCCGCCCTCGCCGACAGCTGCTACGTCAAGATCTACGACGAGGCGGGCGGCTCCGTGCCCGACTCTGCCGTGGCCGGTCAGCGGGTCGACCGCAGCTACCGCATCTACCCGATGACCTTCGAGCCGAACTTCCACGAGCTCGAGTACTTCGTCCCGTATGACCGCGGCGCCGAGGCCGTGGCGGCGATGCGCGAGCTGATGCTGGCCCGGCTGCCCGACTCCATCTTCCCGATGGAGGTGCGCACGGTCGCCGCCGACGAAAGCTGGCTCTCGCACTCCTACGGACGCCCGAGCGTCGTCATCTCGGTGTCGGGCATGCCGGGGACGGACTACGAGCCGTACCTGCGCGACGTCGACCGGCTCCTGGGCGAGTTCGACGCGCGCGTCCACTGGGGGAAGCTCCACTACCTGACCGCCGAGCAGCTCCACGCCCGCTACCCGCGGGCCGCCGACTTCGTCGCCCTGCGCCGCGAGCTCGACCCACGCGGCGTCTTCCTGAACGACCACCTGCGTGAGCTCTTTGCCTGAGCCCGCGGCCGCAAGCACGATCGAGCGGGTCGAGGTCTACGGCTACGAGCTGACCTACGCGCACGGCTCCTACGCGATGTCCGAGGGCCGGGTCCTGGACGCGCTCGAGAGCACGATCGTCCGCGTCGTCACGGCCGACGGCGCGGCCGGCTACGGCGAGGTGTGCCCGCTGGGGACGCGCTACCTGCCCGCGTTCGCCGAGGGGGCGCGGGCCGCGCTGCGCGAGATCGGCCCGGCGCTGATCGGCGTCGACGCGGCGAACCTGGCCGCCGTCGGGACCGCCATGGACGGCGCGCTCCTCGGCCATGCCTACGCCAAGAGCCCGGTCGACGTCGCCTGCTGGGACATCCTCGGCCGCCGCGCCGGGCTGCCCCTGTACGCCCTGCTGGGCGGCCTCCGGGCCGCGAGCTTCCCGCTCTACGTCGCCGTGCCGCTGGCACCGGTCGACGAGATGGCCCGGTTCGTCGGAGAGCGGATGGCCGAGGGCGTGCGCCACTTCCAGCTCAAGCTCGGCGCCGACCCCCACGACGACGCGGCCCGCGCCGCCGAGGTCGCCCGCCTGGTCGGCGACCAGGGCCTCCTGATCGCCGACGCCAACTGCGGCTGGCTCCCGCAGGACGCCGTGGTCGCCGCGCGCCTGCTCGACCCGCTCGACCGCGTCTACCTCGAGCAGCCGTGCCGCACGCTCGAGGAGTGCGTGGCCGTGCGCAGGCACACGACCCTGCCGATGGTGCTCGACGAGATCATCCTCGACGTCCCCTCGCTCCTCCGTGCCGTCGTCCGCGAACGCGCTCGAGGCGTTCAACCTGAAGATCAGCCGCGTGGGCGGGCTCACGAATGCCCGCCTCATGCGCGACCTGGCCCAGGACCTCGGCCTGCGGGTCACGCTGGAGGACACGTGGGGCGGCGACGTCACGACCGCCGCCGTCGCGCATCTCGCGGCCAGCACGCGGCCCGAGCACCTGCTCACGGTCTCGTTCATGAACGACTGGACGAACGAGCACGTCGCCGGGTACCAGCCTCGGTCGTCAAACGGCGTGGGTGCGGCGCCGACGGGCCCCGGGCTCGGCATCGAGGTCGACCTCGAGAGGCTCGGCGAGCCGCTCTTCGTGGTCGACTGAGCTGCACGAATCCCGAACCTGCAGTTAGGCGGTTGCCCCGATGCGGCCGGCGGCGATCGGTGCTCAGCTAAGGATATGGAGAAGCTCGATTCAGACGAGATCGTTGGGACGAGTCCGGAGGTGCTGCGGGAGCAGGCGCTTCGCCAGCTCAAGAAGCGCCGTGACTTCCACGCCCACGCCTTCGTCTATCTCGCGTTCAACCTGGTCATCTGGGGCATCTGGGCGGTGATCGGCGCGACGACGTCCGGCGGCTGGGAGCCATGGCCGCTCTGGATCACTCTCGCCTGGGGCCTGGGCGTGGTCTTCAACGCCTGGGACGTCTATGTCCGCCACCCGATCACCGAGGCCGAGATCGACCGCGAGATGGACCGCCTGGCGCGCCGCACCTGACACGGTCGTGTCATCGTCACCGGGCCAGCTGCTGGCCTCCGTCGATGTCGTAGACCGCGCCGGTCAGGGCGGTGTTGACCATGAGGTGGACGGCGAGCGCCGCCACGTCCGCCGGCCCGACGACGCGGCCGGTCGGCAGCGTCTCGCGGAGCTCGGCGCGGCGCGCATCGAGGTCGTCGCCCAACAACCGCGCCGAGAGCGGCGTGTCGACGAACCCCGGGGCGATGAGGTTGACGCGGATCGGGGCGATCTCGAGCGCCAGGTTGGCGACGACCGCCGGCATCGCGGCCGTGATCGCCGACGCCACTCCCAGGCCGATCCCGGGCCGGCGCGCGCCGGTGCCGCTCATGAGGAGCAGCGTCCCACCCGGGCGCACGCGGCCGGCGATCTGGCGGGCGACGTCGAAGGCGAGCAAGACGTGCTCGTCCACCTCGCGCCGTGCCCGTTCGAAGTCGATCTCGGCGAGCGGGGCGTAGTACGAGCCGCCGGCGCTCACCATCACGTGGTCGATCGGCGTCTCGAGGCCCTCGAAGAACGCCACGAGCGCGTCGTGGTCAGTGGCGTCGAACGCCTCCGTGCCGACCGCCTGTGTCCGGGCGGCGGCCTCGGCGAGCCGGCCGGCGTCGCGCCCCGTGAGGACGACGTCGCCGCCGGCGGCGCGCACCGCCTCGGCGGTGGACAGCCCGATGCCCGAGCTGCCGCCGATGATCACGGCGGTCTGGCCGGTGAGCCCCTGGCCACGAAGGCTGGGAGCGGAAGCGGATTCGACGGTCATGACTCCTCCAGCGGTCGGTTGAGATTCGGCGGGATGCAGCCCTGAGGCGGCGGCGGCGCGAAGCGCGGCGGCTCCTCGGAGTCGTCGGAGACGAAGATCCACGTGACGGCGGCCGCCAGCACGCAGACGACCGCGGCGGCGATCATCGCCGGCTGGTACCCGTCAGCCAGGGCGTCGCCCAGGCTGAGTCCTCCGGTCGCGCCGACCAGCGCCGGCACGGCTGCGATGGCGATAACGCCGCCGAGCCGTGAGGCGGCATCGCTGATCGACGCCGCCTCACCCAGGTCGGGGTCTCCGACCGCGGCCAGGACGGCAGCGGTCAACGGCGTGACTGCGAGCCCGATCCCGAGCCCCCAGAGCAGCGCTCCCGGCAGGATCGTCTGGACATAGCCCGAGCCCGACTCGGCGGTCGACAGCCACAAGAGGCCGACCGCGAACGCCAGGATCCCGGCCACCATCAGGCGCCGCGGCCCGAGGCGGGCGGTGAGGGCCCCGCTGACCGGGGAGAGCACCAGGAACACCGCCGACGCCGGGATCAGGGCTGCGCCGGCCTGGGTCGGCGTGTAGCCCAGCTGGAGCTGGCATTGCAGCACCACGAGATAACCGGCCGCCGCCAGGGCGCCGTAGTAGAGGACGGTCATGGCGTTGATCCCGTCGAACTGGCGCGACTTGAAAAGTGAGAGCCGCAGCATCGGAGAGCGCAGCCGGCGCTCGACGGGCACGAGGGCGATCAGCGAGCCGATCCCGACGGCGAGCGAGATGGGGACGCGGGGGTTTGACCAGCCGTTGGCCGCGCCGTCGGTCAGCGCGTAGATGACGCCGCCGAGCCCGAGCACCGCGAGCAGCCCGCCGAGGACGTCGGGCGAGAGCCGGCGGCTGAGGTCTCCGCTCTCGGGCACGCGGGCGAGCGCGGCCAGCGCCCCGAGGATCAGCGGGACGTTGGCGACGAACAGCCACCGCCACGACGCGTGGTCGACGAGCCAGCCGCCGACGAACGGGCCGAACGTCGTCCCGAGCGTCGCGAGGCCGGCCCAGACGCCGATGCCGCGAGCGCGGTCGGACACGCGCAGCGTGCCGTTCAGGAGCGCGAGGCTCGACGGGACGACCATGGCCGCTCCGATTCCCTGTGCGACGCGGGCCGCGATCAGGAATCCCGACGACGGGGCGAGCGCGCACGGCAGCGACGCGACGAGCATCACCGTCAGCCCGACGGCCAGGATCCGCCGCCGGCCGAACCGGTCGGAGAACGCCCCCGCCACGAGCAGCAGGCCGGCGACGGCGAGCAGGTATCCGGTCAGGATCCACTGCACCGACGCGACGCTCGCGTGCAGGTCGCGGCTGATCGCCGGGACCGCCACGGTGACGACGTTGGCGTCGAAGAACCCGACGGTCGACGCGAGCGTCGTCGCCACGATGAGCGCCGTGCCGGCCGGGCTGCGAACCGCGATCAGCCCGGCCCCGGCGCCGCCCGCTGACGGCGCGGCGACCACGTCCTCATCGACCGCCGTGGAGCCGGCGACGTTCGTGCCGCCGACCGTCCCCCGGTTCATGCGTACGCCTCTTTCTCCGCTCCCGTGCGCCCCCGGATCTCGCCTGCGAGCGACTTCAGCGCCGCGACGTAGATCTCCGAGAACGTGGGGAACGGCTGGATCGTGTCGCGGAGGACGTTCAAGGGAACGCGCGCGCGGATGGCGAGCGTCGCCTGCTGGAGCCACTCGCCGGCCTCCGGGCCGAGCGCGTAGGCGCCGGTCAGCCGCTCGCCGTCGCTGAGCAGCGTCAGGAAGCCGTTGGACTCGGCGTACCTGCGTGTGTACGTGGCCGTCTTCGCCACCTCGGGCAGGACGGCGGTCGCGCCGAAGCGGGCCTCCGCCGTGCCCACCGACGCCGCCTGCGGGCTCGTGTAGACGACCCGCGGCACGGCCTCGTAGTTGGCCTCCTGCGGATCGCCGAGGATGTTGGCGGCGACGATGTCGCCCTGATACTTGCCGACGTGCGTCAGCGGCCAGATGCCGGTCACGTCGCCGATGGCCCACAGCCCCTCGCCGGCCCGCAGGTGCGCGTCGACGGGGATGCCGTGGCCGTTGGCCGTGATGCCGACCGTCTCGAGCCCGATCCCCTCGACACGCGGCCGCCGGCCCGTGGCGACGAGCAGGCGCTCGCCGCGCAGCTCGCGGCCGTCGTCCAGCTCGAGGACGTAGTCGTCGCCGTCGCGCCGGGCCGCGGCCGCCCTGGCCCCGAGGACGAGCTCGATTCCCTCGCGCTCGAGGGCACCGCCGAGCGCCTCGCCGAGGAGCGCCGGCTCCTTCGAGAGCAGGTGCTTGGCGCCCTCGACGAGCACCACCTCCCCGCCCAGGCTCCGCACGGCCTGTGCCATCTCGACGCCGACCGGCCCGCCGCCCAGGATGATGAGGCGGCGGGGGACCGCCTTCATGCTGGTCGCGTCGCGGCTGCTCCAGACGCCGTCGAGCTCGCGCAGGCCGGGCACGGGCGGCACGAACGGATCGGCCCCGTTTGCCAGGACGACGTGCTCGGCCGTGTGGCGGACGCCGTCGACCTCGACCGCGCCGGGGCCCGCCAGGCGGCCGCTGCCGCGCAGAAGGTCGATGCCCGCGTTTGCGAGCCAGCGCTCCTGACCGGCATCGGACCAGTCCGAGACCATGAAGTCGCGCCAGGCGAGCGCCGCCTCGACGTCGACCTCGGCACTCGCCGTCGCGTCGCGTGCGGCCTGGACGGCCTCGCCCTGGCGAAGCAGCGTCTTCGACGGGATGCAGGCCCAGTACGAGCACTCGCCTCCGACCAGCTCGCGCTCGACCACGGCGACCCGCAGGCCGCCCTCGGCCAGCGCTCCGGCGCAGTGCTCACCCGGCGAGCCGCCGCCGAGGACGATGACGTCGTAGTCGGTCGTCATGTCGGCAGCTCCTCGCCCGCCCGCTCGCGCACCATGTACTCGGCGTACCAGGCGGGCCAGTCCGGGTCGGCCTCTCCGGTGCGCTTCTCGTGCTCGCCGTGCGCCTCGGACGCGCGCTTCAGCGCCTGCGCCAGGTCGGTCGCGGATTCAAACGTCGTCTGCATCGGAGTCTCCTTTCGTCACCTGCAACGCATCCTGAGCGTCGGTCACCCGGTCGGCGGGCACCTTGACCGCGAAGGCTGAGCTCGCGCCCATGTACGCCCTCGCGTCTCCCGGCTCGAGCAGGGCCGGGATGTCGGCCGCCTCGAGCCGCTGCCGGGTGACCTCGGCCTCCCACTCGTTCGGGGCGGTCGAGACCGTGACCCACTCGCGCTCGTCGGTCACCGGCCGGGAAGCCGCGTCGTGATCTCCTGGAGCACCCAGCCGTTGCCGTCCGGGTCGCTGAACGAGGCGAACGAGGCGTACGAGCGCCGCTCCGGATCGGGCCCCGGCACGTGCCCCTCATCCCCGGTGCGGTGGAAGATGCCGCCGGCGTCGTGGAACACGCCGCTGATGTCGATGCCGCGGTCGGCGAGCTGCGCACGGCTCCCCTCGATGTCGGCGACGACGAGGTGCAGGCCCTGCGCCGAGCCCGGATCGGCGGTCGTGATCCCGGTGCCGAAGATGACCGAGCACCCCGATCCCGGAGGCGTGAGCTGCACCACGCGGAAGTCGGCGCCGGTGGCGAAGTCCGCATCCTCCCGCCACCCCATCGACTTGTAGAAGGCCTTGGCTCGATCGACATCCGACACCGGGATGACGATCACCTCGAGCTTCATGTCCATGATCTGCGCCTCGCCGGCCGCGCTCGAGCCTTCACGTTCGGTCTTGACAGTGCTCATGCTGATCCTCCGTCGTCGGTGGACGACGGACGGGCAGGCACGGTGAACCCGCCGTCCGCCAGTACAGGGGTGACCGAGAACGCCGGATGTCCCCGCGGCCCTGAGGGCCCCATCGCTACCGCTGCTCGAGGTATCCGGTCACTCCCCCAGTAAGCCGCCGCTCCGCGAACCCAAGAGCATTCCGGTGAACGATCGGAAAAGGCCTGCATCCGCGGACGCGCCGGCCTGCGATACTCGCCGCCGTAGTGACGGGCGTGGGACGCCATCCATCCCTCAGCTCACGGCGGGAGCAGGATCTCATCGTGGCGGCCGAAGCGGGCGATGCGTCGGCCTGCCGGCAGCTGGTGGAGGCCTTCCTGCCGGCCATCGCCGGGATCGCCCGCGGCTACGACCGCGGCGGCGGGGTCGAGCGCACCGAGCTGATCCAGGAGGGAGTCGCCGGGTTGCTGTTCGCCGTCCGCCGGTACGACGCCGGCCTGGGAACGCCGTTCTGGGCGTATGCGTCGTTCTGGGTGCGGAAGGCGATGCAGGAGCTGGTCGCCGAGCTGACACGGCCGGTGGCGCTCTCGGACCGGGCCGTCCGGAGCCTCGCGCAGATCCGGGCCGCCCGCCGCGACCACCAGCAGGCCCACGGCGCCGAGCCCACGATCGAGGAGCTGGGTCGCGCGACGGGCCTCACGCCGTCGCAGGTCGAGAGCCTGCTGGCGACCGAGCAGACCCCGCGCGGAATCGAGGAGCCCCTGCGCGGCGACGACGAGGCGACGGGGACGCTCGCGGACACGATCGCCGACCCCGTCGCCGAGCAGGAGTACGACGACGTCCTGAGCGGCATCGAGGTCGAGGAGGTGCGCGTGCTGGCCGACCGGCTCGACGACCGCGAGCGCACCGTGCTGTCTGCGCACTACGGGCTCGGGCAGTCGGCGCAGACGCTGACCCAGATCGGTGCGGCCCTGGGGCTCACGGCGGAGCGGGCCCGCCAGATCGAGAGCGCCGCGCTCGCGAAGCTGCGCGCCGGACTGGCCGAGCCCGCGCTTCAGCCGCTTGAATCCGGATGCTCGTGACTTACTTGATCTGGGAGCGATGAGCGACGCGCTGCGCCATAACGCCTATGTCTACGACTCGACCGACGAGTACGTCGAGCGGTCGGTCGCGTTCCTCCGGGAGGGTCTCGAGGCGGGCGAGGGCGCGATCGTCGCCAACACGCGCCCGGGGCTCGCCGCGATGCGCGAGGCGCTCGGGACCGACGCCGCGCGGGTCACGTTCGTCGACGTCTCGGCCGCCTACACGCGGCCCGCGCGCACGCTGGCCTCCTATCACGCGGTGTACGTCAACGAGCTTCGATCGGTCGGCTCGCTTCGCGCCGTGGCCGACGTCCAGCTCGGCCCCGAGCCCGGCGAGTGGGACGAATGGGTGGGCTACGAGGCGGTCTTCAACCGGGCCTTCGAGCATCTGCCGGCGTGGGTGATGTGCAGCTACGACGCCAACGGCCTCCCGGATCGGATGCTCGAGGGGGTCTGGCAGACCCACACCGAGGTCCTGACGGACGACAGGCTCACCGACAGCGACCGCTTCGAGAGCCCGGCCGAGCTCCTGAGGGGAATCACGGGGAGCCTCGAGCCGCTGCCCGGCCTGCGGTCGATCCCGGCCGGCCGGACTCTGGAGAGCTTTCGCGAGGAGCTGGCCCGCGCGCTCGTCGCCGAGGGCGTGCCCGAGGCGAAGGCGCTCGACATGCTTCTCGCCGGCACGGAGATCGTCGACAACGCCGTCAGGTACGGCGGCGGGGTGGAGGATGTCCGGGTCGGGCGCGACCGGGGGCGGTTCGTGTGCGAGGTCGTCGATCGCGGGAGCGGGTTCGACGACCCGACGGCCGGGTATCTCCCGCCTCGAGGCGGGATCGCGAGGGGCCTCTGGGTCGCCCGGCAGCTGACCTGGCGGATCGAGTTCTTCCACTCGTCGCAGGGGTTCACGGCGAGGACCTGGCTGTAGCTTCGCCTGGGCCGGACTGCTCCGGCCAGCCCGGGTGGTACGCTCGCGCCCCGATGCTTCGACGTCTCCTCATCAGCTGGGCCGGTATTGCGCTCGCGTTCGCCGTGACGACGTGGATTCTGTCCGGCGTCGACGTCTCGGGTGGCTTCTTCGCCTACCTCTGGGTGTCGCTGGTGTTCGGCTTCGTGAACGCCATCCTGGGGACGCTGCTCCGCATCCTGACCCTCCCGTTCATCGTGCTGACGCTCGGCCTCTTCGCGATCGTGGTCAACGCGGTCGTGCTCGAGATCACCGATGCGATCACGAGCCACCTGACGATCGACTCGTTCTTCTGGTCGGCGATCTGGGCGGCGATCATCCTGGCGGTCTCCGCCGTGGTGATCGATGCGATCCTGAGCGCCGTGTTCGGCAAGCCGTCCACAGCCTGACCGGGGCGCCGGCCGCGAGTCCGGCGGAGGCGTGTGGGACACTTCCGGCTGCATGAGTGCCCCAACAGGGACCGGCCACCCGGCCCGAGAGCGTCCGCGCATCGAGCGGTTTATCGCGCAGATCTCGCCCGGCCGGGCGATCGGTCTCGTGATCACCGTCGCCGTCGCGGATAACGATCGCTCGGCGCGCTCGTGCTTCGTGTGGTGAATCCGGCGGCGCTCCCGAGCTTCGGCGACTCGGCGTGGCTCTCGGTCATGACCGTCACGACGGTTGGATTCGGCGACGTCGTCCCGTCAAACGCCTCGGGCCGCGTCGTCACGGCCGTGCTGGCGCTGCTTGGGATCAGCCTGATCCCCGTGCTCACGAGCGTGGTCGTGTCTGTGCTCCTGGCCCAGCATCGACGCCAGGATGACGCCGCGCGGGCCGACCAGTCGCAGGCGCTCCTCGAGGCGCTCGAGCGACACAGCGAGCGCCTCGACAGGATCGAGCAAAGGCTCCCGCAGCAGCCCGCGGGCTGATCGCGGTGACCAGACGCTTCGGCGCCCTCGCAGCCAGGTTCGAGGCGTACAGCCTTCGGGTCAAGGCGCGCCTTCAAGACGAGCGGGAGCGCCACGTATCGGTCGACGTGGTGTTCCGCGCGGTGGATCGCGATGCGGAGGTGGGAGGCGGCATCCTGGCCGGTGCCCTCGCATACAGGCTGTTCGTGTGGATGCTTCCGCTGCTCTTCGTCGCCGTCGCCGGCCTCGGGTTCTATGCGGACGCGTCGTCGGAGTCGCCGAGCGCGGTGGCGCGGTCCATGGGCGTGGCGGGGATCGTCTCGAACTCGATTGCGGCCGCAGCGAGGGGCTCCACCCGTTGGTATGCGCTCGTGATCGGCGTGCCCGTGCTCCTGTATGCGACGCGAACCCTCCTCCGCTCGCTGATCGTCGTTCACAGGCTCGTCTGGGTCCATACGCGCCGCGCCACGCCGCGGCCCACAGTGCGCATGACCCTCGAGACGCTTGTGCTCCTGCTCAGCTTCCCCGTCATCTCGGGGCTCGTCAGCGCCGTACGTGCGTGGTCATCGGTGGGTGGGGTTCTGGCCTCGCTGATCGTCGTGGTGCCGTACGCCGGGTTCTGGCTCGTCGTCTCGGCCCGGCTCCCCCACCGCGACGCGCGGTGGCCGGCCCTACTCCCTGGGGCCGTGCTTTTCGCCGCAGGGCTCGAGGGACTGCGGTTCTTCACCGTCTACTTCCTGGCTTCGCGCGTGCCCAGCCTGCAGCACTCGTACGGCCCGCTGGGGATCGCCGCTGCGCTCTTCCTCGGCCTCTTCGTCATCGGCCGGCTGGTGGTCCTGTCGGCCGTCACGAACGCCGTGCTCTGGGAACGTCGCACCGCACCGCTGGAAGACCCGGCTCCCGACCGCTGATCGCCCAGGGAAAGCTCCTCTGCCTCGGCTCTCCCACTCAGCCGGCGCCCAACGCGTCGGTTCCCATCGTGAGCTCAAGCATCGTGACCGGTCTGCGTGGGATCGTCCTCGAGCCCGGCGGCGCGATGCTCGGCCTCTGGTCGCTGGGAACCGCGCCCATGAGCATGCGGCTGCACGACCACATGCTCGAGTACCTGGCCATGCTCGACGAGCCCGCTCGGCCCGACGCCGGGATCACGACGTGGTCGGACTGGGTGCGGTGACCGCGCTGACCGACTCCGACCTCTACGCCCGTGGAGCCGAGACGATGCTCGCGGCGTGGGAGGAGTACGCGCGCGGCGCAGCCGATGCTGCCGTCCGGCGCTTGCCCGGTGTGACCGCAGGGGTCTTCCCGTGCGGCCCCGAGCGCGCGTTCTACAACAACGCCCTCCTCGAGCGCGACCTCGGGGCCGCCGAGCGAGCCGATGCCGTCGAGGCGATGGAGGCCGCGTACACGGCCGGCGGCGTCACGCAGTTTGCCGCCTGGGTGCACGAGAGCGACGCGCCCATGAGGGGCGATCTCGAGCAGCGCGGCTACACGCTCCAGGAGACGACGCGTGCAATGGGCATGGCGCTCGACGACATCCGCCTGCCGCGACCCGAGATCGAGCTCGCGCCGGCGGACTGGGGCGAGTATCTGCGCGCCAGCGGGTTTCCGCCGGGCCTCCTCGCGGGCGCCGATCCGGCAAGGTTTCACGTCCTCGTCGCGCCTCTCGACGGCGAGAACGTCGCCGTCGCGCTGGCGTTCGATCTCGGCTCCGATTGCGGGATCTACAACGTCGGCACCCTGGAGCACGCCCGGCGGCGCGGCCTGGGCACGGCCCTTACGACCATCGCCCTCCACGATGCGCGCGACCGCGGATGCGAGACGGCGAGCGTCCAGTCGACCGAGATGGCCGAGGGCGTGTACGCCGCCGTCGGCTTCCGGGATCTGGGCCGGTTTCTCGAGTACGGGCCGCCGGGCGCGCCCGGCGCCGGCTACCACGTTTCGGGCGCCGCGTTACGTGGATCCCCCGATGCCGGTGCGTGAGGGGCTTGGCGATTCTTCGGCCATGTCGTGGGCCACGGCATGGTCTCAGCCGGTCGTACGGTCGGGTCGCCGCTCCGCGGTGCGGCTCGCCGCCGGCATCGGCGTCGGCCTCGTCGTCGGGCTTGTCCTGGTGCCTGCCGCCGGCGCGAAGGTGTTCGTGGACGGGAAGCGGGTCACCGTCGAGCTGGTCGGCGGGATCAGCGCCGTGCCGTGTGACGAGGAGGGCGGCTGCTCGTACGGGGTGGTGGATCTTCGGATCGACCATCGCTCGGTCGGGACGCACCTGGTCGATTGCCTCGCCCCGCGGTCGCTCCACGTGATGAGCGCGAACGAGGACTACGCCCGCGTCTTCGCATGCCGCACCGTCTACCGATGGCGCCTGCACAGACTTGCCTGAGCGTCCTGCGACCCCGTTGAGCCGAGGATCAGGTGATTGACGCGAGGTAGCGCCGGAGCATCCGCGCGACGTGCTTCGAGCGCGGGAGCCGCACCATCGATCGGACGAGGAGCCGCCGCCTCTCGGCGTCGATCTGGACGATCTCGGAGACGGCGACGGGCACGACGCGAACGATGAAGAGGCCCGTGACGACGTGGATCGTGTCGGGAGCCTCGCCGGCCGAGCTCGACGACACGCGTGTCACCACGCCGATCCTGCCGTCGGGCCCGTCCACCCGGAATCCCTCCACCGCCCCGATGCCCTCGGGGCCGGATCGCTGCGGTGGCGCGACAACGTCGCGCGGTGTGCCGACGACGTCCTTCGTGTGACCGGAACGCGCCGACGAGCGGATGTCCCGAGACCCCAACACGCTCACACCCTACGGCGGCGACTCGCGGATCGGCATCGGTGTGCGCCCCCATCCCCGATCGGGCTCGTGCCGTAGAACCCCGCACGCGAAATCCGTCCTCACGCTGATGCCGGGCCACCGCCTGGTTCGGCATCCTCCGAGTGCCCGCTGATCGCGGTCGACGTCGGCATGACCCGGCGTTTCGGGGTTCGACTCCCCGGCGGCGGCCATCTACGATCCGCGTACCAAGGAGGCGGTCATGCCCACGATCATCGCAGCCACCGACGGCTCCCCATCCGCGAACGCAGCTCTGGAGCGGGCTCTTCACGAGGCGCGGGCCTCACGCGCCACGCTCGACCTCGTCGGGGCGTGGTCGGCGCCGCCCAACGGCGCGCTCGGGGCACCGGCCTACATGTCGGAAGAGACGTTCTACGCCGGCCGCGACGCCACCCGGCTGATCCTGGACGCGGCGATGGATCGGGCTCGCGAGGCCGGCGTCACGGCCGAGACGCATCTCGTCGGCGGCGACGCGGCGACCGAGATCTGCCGCCTCGCCGAGGAGCGCGGCGCGAACCTCATCATCATGGGGTCGCGCGGCCACGGCCCGCTCGTGGCGGCGCTGGTCGGAAGCGTCGCGGCGCACGTCGTTCAGCATGCGCGCTGCCCGGTCATGATCGTCCCTGACCCGGCTCGCTCGGCCTGATCGCCATCGTGATATCGCCGTGAGGCGATCGTGATGTGATCGGCAGGCCCGGCGCCGCAATCGTGATGCGGTCGTGACGCGATAGGGACGACCCTGTGGGTATGGCCGCATGGTCGACACCCCACATGGTTCCGCGTCAGTCTCGTTCGCCGGTCGTCCGCCGGCGTCAGGTGCGAGGCCGGCTCGCTCGTGGGCGCGGTGGGCTCTTCGCCTCGGCATACCCGCGCATGGGGTCAGGGATCTTTCTCGCGCTGGGCGTCGTCGCGATCCACGGGCTGGGATTGGCGCCGGTCGCGCTGGTCGTCGGCGGGCTCATCGTGCTCGCGGTGGCCGCCGCGTACGCCGAGGGCGTCTCCCTCTTCCCCGAGGCGGGCGGCTCCGCCGCGCTGGCGCGCCATGCCTTCGACGAGCTCGCGAGCTTCGTCACCGGCTGGGCCATGACGCTGGCGCTGGTCGCGACGGCGGCACTCTCGGCGTTGTTCGCCGCGCGGTATCTGAGCGTCTTCTGGAGCCCGCTCGCATCGGGCTGGTGGTCCGTTGGAGGGGCGCTGGCCGTCATCGTGATCGTGGCGGCGGCGAACATCCGCGGCCTCGAGCTCTCGGCGAACCTGGCGGTGTTCGCGGGCCTTCTCGACCTGGTGGTCCAGCTCCTGCTGGTGCTCCTGGGCCTGGTGTTCGTCTTCCGGCCCGAGGTGATCCAGCAGAGCGTGCACTTCGGCACGGCGCCCTCGCTCAGCCAGGTGATCCTGGCGTGCGCGCTTGCGATGGTGGCCTACACGGGCGTCGAGGCGATCGGCGACATGGCGGCCGAGGCGCGCGATCCCGATCGCGACCTGGCAGCGACGTCGGCCGGTGTCATCGCGTCTGCCATCACGCTGAGCGCCGCGATCTCGCTCGTGGCGCTGATGGCGACGCCCATCTCGAGCGCCCCGTCCGCCGGCCCGACGGTGCTCGGCATCGTCGCCGCAGTCCCGCTCCACGTGCTCTCGACCGGCCTCTCCTACATCGTCGGCCTGCTTGTGGCGGGCCTCCTGATGCTCGTCGCCCACGCCGCCCTCAGGAGCTGCTCTCGGCTCGCCGTCTGGCAGACGCAGCATCACCAGCTACCGGCCCGCCTCGCCGAGCTCGACCCGGCCCGGGAGACTCCCTACGTGGCGATCGGCGCCTCGGCCGCCGCGGCGGCGCTGCTGGCGATCCTCCAGGGGGCCGTCGGCGACCCGAGCTTCCTCGCCGGCACCTACGTGTACGGCGCGCTGATCGCGTTTACGAGCGTCCAGCTCGCCGTGATCGCGCTCCGATGGCGAGATCCAGGCCGTTACCGGCCGGTCGAAGCGCCCGTGAACATCGCCTTCGACGGCCGCCGGATTCCCGTCGTCTCGGTTCTGGGGGCCGTGTGCACCACGTCCGCGTGGCTGGCGGTCCTGGTGCTCGAGGGCGACGCGCGATATCTGGGCACGGCCTGGATGATCGCCGGAGTCGCGGGGTACGCCGCCTACCGCGCGCGGCTCGGGCTCTCGCTCGGTGAGCGCACTCGCCGCGAGGTCGTGACCCGGACCGGGCCGGCCCTCGAGGTCGAGTTCCAGACGATGCTGATCCCGGTCTCTACGGCCGCGACGGGCTTGCCGGCCGATCTCGTCGAGGTGGCGGCGCAGCTCGCCGCCGAGCGCCGGGCGTCGCTGGTGCTGCTCGCATTCACGGAGATCCCTCTCGGAGAGGAGATGGACATGGACATCGACGATCTCGATGAGGTCGTGGAGGGCCTCGCCGCGTCCGGGCGCGCGATCGGCGAGCAATACGGCATTCGCGTCCTCACCACGCACCTTCGCACCCGTGACCCGGCCGAGTCGATCCTCGCCGAGGCCACCCGGCGCGACTCCCAGCTGATCCTCGTCCGTGCGGCGGAGCCCCAGCGCGTCGAGCTCAGGCGGCCGTCGTACGACCACGTCGTGCGCCGCGTCATCGCCGAGGCTCGCCAGCGCGTCATGATCGTGCGGCCAGAGCAGGTCGGGACATGAGACGCCACATCCTGATCGTCTGCACCGACTCCCGCATCGAGCCCCAGCTCCTGACCGGGGCCTTCGCCGACGCGCTCCGGGCGGCGCCTCGAAACGAGATCAAGGTCGTGCGCGTCCTCATCCCGGCGGTGCTTCCGGCGACGCTCCCGATCACCGCCTGGCCGCAGCGGCTCGCCGCCCGGCTCGAGCGGCTGCGCGACGCCGCCGACGAGATCGGAGGCTCGCTCACCCCGCCGGCACGCGTCGAGATCGTGCCGTGCAGGAGCGTCGCCGCGCTGCTCCAGGCGGCGTGGCCGGTCGATGCCCTCGTCCTGGTCGGCAGTGCGTCGTGGGGCGTGCGTCGTGCCGCCCGCGGAGTGGCGCCCGATGTGGCGATCGTTCCGGCGAGGCGCGCCGCGCGCCGCCGGCAGGCGATCCCGTCATCTCATCCCAAGGCTCTGCCGGAGTAGACGGTGAGCGCTGACGTGAGCATGGCCGCGACGGAGGGCACGCTGGCGGCGCCGTCGCGCGCGCGACGGGCGAAGGCAGATGTCGCCGCTGGTCACGAGGAGGCCGGACGCTCGACTCGATGGGGAGCGACGGCGTTGTCGCTCGGCGCGCTCGGCGTCGTGTACGGCGACATCGGTACGAGCCCGCTGTACACGGTGCAGCTCCTCTTCAGCGGCGACCATCCGATGGCGCCCTCGCCGGTGCGCGTCTATGGAGCCCTGTCGCTGATCTTCTGGGCGTTGATGCTCATCGTCACGCTGAAGTACGTGCTCCTGATCCTGCGCGTCGACAATCACGGCGAGGGCGGCATCATGGCGCTGGTCGCCCTGATCGAGCGCGTCGTCAAGACCCGCCGGAAGACCGGTCTCGTCATCGTCGGGGTGCTCGGTGCGTCGCTCTTCTATGGCGACGGTATGCTGACGCCCGCGATCTCGGTCGTGTCGGCCGTCTCCGGACTCCAGGTGGCGTCGCCCGCCCTGGCGTCCCAGATCGTGCCGTTCTCGCTCGCGATCCTCATCGGCCTGTTCGCGCTCCAGCGGTTCGGCACCGGCGCCGTGGGCGGGCTGTTCGGGCCGATCATGGTGGTGTGGTTCCTGGTCCTCGGCGCCCTGGGCGCGAAGGAGGTCGCGGCGCATCCCGGCATCATCCGGGCGCTCTCGCCGACCTACGCCGGGCAGTTCCTGGCCGACGACCCGAAGATGGGGTTCTTCGCCCTCGGATCCGTCTTCCTGGCGGTGACCGGCGCCGAGGCGATCTACGCCGACATGGGCCACTTCGGCCGGCAGGCGATCACCCGCGCCTGGCTCCTGCTGGCCTTCCCGGCCCTGCTCCTGAACTACATGGGCCAGGGCGCCCTGATCCTGGCGCACCCCGCGACGATCGTGAACCCGTTCTTCTTCCTGGTGCCCGGAGGGCAGACGGGTCAGAAGGCCATGGTCGTGCTTGCCACCATCGCCACCGTGATCGCGTCGCAGGCCGTCATCTCGGGCGCGTTCTCGGTCACGCAGCAGGTGATCCAGCTCGGATTCCTGCCGCGCATGAGCATCCGGCACACGTCGAAGAAGATCATCGGGCAGATCTACATCCCCATCGTGAACTGGCTCCTCCTGTTTGCGGTGATCGTGCTCGTGCTCACGTTCCGCTCCCCGACCGGCCTCGCGAACGCCTATGGGATCGCCCTCAGCGCGATCTTCGCCTCCAACACGTTCCTCGCATTCGTCGTGTTCCGGACGCTGTGGCGAAAGCCGCTCAAGGTCGTCATCCCGGGCGCGGTGTTCTTCATCTCGATTGAGCTCACGTTCTTCGCCGCCAACCTCACCAAGATCCTGAGCGGCGGCTGGTTCCCGCTCGTGGTCGGAGCCGTCTTCTTCACGATCCTCACGACCTGGCACCGCGGCCGCATCACGCTGGCGCGCGCCATGCGGGAGGGGCGCGTCTCGCTGCGCCGGTACATCAACCGGATGATCGACGACCCGCCGAACAGGATCCCGGGAAGCGCCGTCTTCCTGACGACGTCGCTCGACACCGTGCCGACCGCGCTCCTGAACAACGCCGAGCACAACGGCATCGTCCACGAGCAGGTCGTCCTCGTGAAGGTCCATACCGTCGCCGTTCCTCACGTCGACGAGGCCGCACGCGTCTCGATCGAGATGCTCCGGCTCGGCTTCGTCGCGATCACCGCGACCTACGGCTACCAGGACGAGCCCGACGTCGTGGCGGCGCTGGAGCAGGCCAGTCGGCAGGGCCTCGAAATCGACCTCGACCACACGTCGTACTACGTCGACCATGTGACGATCCTGCCCACCGGCCGCGCCCGCATGGCCCCGTGGCGCAAGCGCCTCTTCGCGCTCCTGCACCAGAACTCGATCCCGGTCGCCCGCTGGTACCGCATCCCGCCCGACCGTGTGTTCGAGGTCGGCGCGTACGTCGAGCTCTGAGGATCCCGGCGGCGCCGGGCGGCTAAGGTGCGCGGAGTAGGCGGGAGGAGGCTTGGGCATTCATCAGCGCGGGATGCGACGGCTGATCGGATGGACTGCTCGCGGCGGCGTTGTGCTCGTCGTCGTGACTGCGGGATGCGGGGGCAGCGGGTCATCCTCGGATCCCCCGAGGCTGCCGCATGCCCTCGGCGCCCGGCTGGCCGAGACGGCGAGCACGGTTCAGGCCAGCCTCGACCGTGGCGACGCCTGTGGAGCGGCGGCCGAGGCCGCCCAGCTGCGACTGATGGTCGACAGCGCGATCACCTCCGGGGACGTGCCCTCTGCACTGCGAACGCCGCTCTCGGCGTCGGTTGGCTCGCTGGTGGACGAGATCACCTGTGTCCCGCCGCCGGCGGCGAAGCCGAAGAATGACCACAAGCCTCCCGGTCACGACCAGGGGCAAGGGAACGGGCCCGGCCGTGGCCACGGCCATGGCCACGACCACGGCGGAGACGGAGGCGAGGATTAGCACCGCACCCACCGCACTCGGTCGATTTCGGATCGACGGAACGCTTGGGCGTGGCGGGATGGCCGTCGTGTACCTGGCTCACGACACCGAGCTCGGCCGGCCCGTGGCGATCAAGTTCCTCGCCGACCATGTTGCCGGCGACGACGGGTTTCGGGCCCGCTTCGCGCGGGAGGGGCGGATCGCCGCCCGGCTCAGCCACCCGAACATCGTCCAGGTGTTCGACGTCGGCCAGGAGGCCGGCAGGCCGTTCATCGTCATGGAGTACGTCGCGGGCGAATCGCTTGGCGACACTCTGCGCCGCGAACGACGGCTCGCACCGCAGCGCGTGCTCGAGATCGGGCAGCAGACGTGTTCGGGGCTCGGTTGCGCGCACGCCGCCGGTCTCGTCCATCGCGACGTGAAGCCTCAGAACCTGCTGGTCACGACGGGCGGAGCGGTCAAGATCGCCGACTTCGGCGTCGCACGCGCGCTCGACCAGACACGGCTCACGCTCACCGGCAGCATCGTCGGCACGGCCCGCTACCTGGCGCCCGAGCACGCTGGTGGCGAGCCGGTTACGGCAGCAGCCGACGTCTACGCGCTCGGGGTCGTGCTGTACGAGCTTCTTGCCGGCCGCCCGCCGCATCCCGGAGACTCGCTTCCCGACCTGATGCTCGCCAAGCGCACGAAGCCCGTCCCACCGCTCCGCAAGCTGCGTCCCGAAACGGGGCCGGATCTCGAGGCCGCGGTGCTCGCCTGCCTCGCCGTCTCGCCGGCCGATCGTCCAACCGCGGAGGAGCTCGCCGCCCGGCTTTCGAGTGCCGGCGAAAGAGGACACTCCACCGTCGTGACCCACGCGGCGTCGTCCACCGCCGACGCCCGGACGGTCGCACTCCCCGGCCGGCGGCGAACGTTCAGAACGCGAAGTGGTCAGGCTCGACGCGCCGTTGCCGCGGCGGTCGCGCTGGCGGTGGCCGCCGCCGTGACGCTGGTGGTTGCGCTGGTGCTCACGTCCGGCTCGAGCCAGCCGGCCAAGCCGAAGCCCCTGCGGACGCCCTCGGGGAGCACCCCCGCGCAGCACGCCGGGCATCTGGCACAGTGGATACTCGGCCATACCCAGCGTTGACCGTGACGTCGTGTTCGATTTGGGCGCTCGCCGGATCCCCTTTCTGCGTCATGCGCAGATCCCCAAAATGCCCGATCTTGAGAGTAGTCCGCTGCCCGAGCGGACAACGCTCCCCTTCCCCCCAAGAGGACTCTCTCATGACCCGCACTCATATCTCACGCCTCGTCGCTGTTGCGGTGACCGGACTGCTCGTCGCCGGTGTAGCGGCGTACGGCGCCTGGACCGTCAGCGGTAGCGGCACCGGCTCGGCCTCGGCGGCCAGCGCGACCAACCTCACCCTGACGCCCGGCTCGCCCGCCTCGGCTCTGTACCCGAACGGCAGCGCCGACGTGGCGACCACGATCGCGAATGACAACCCGTTCCCCGTCCACGTGTCGGCCATCGCGCTCGACACCGGCCAGGGCACGAACGGCTTCTCGGTCGACGCCGGCCACAGCGGCTGCGATCTGAGCACGCTCTCGTTCGTGGCTCAGAACAACGGCGGCTCGGGCTGGGACGTTCCGGCGAACGACACCCTCGACGTCGACGCGACGGATGCCGTGTCGATGAGCGGTGCCGCCGGCGACCCCTGCCAGGGCGCGTCCTTCACGCTGCACCTGACCGCAACCGCCGCGAGCAGCTAGGCCCGCCGCCGTGCTGCCGGCCCGCCTCAGGGGCGTGGCCCGCCCCCGATTCCTCGTCGTCGCCGCCGCGGTCCTCGTGACCGCGGTGGCGCCGGCGGTGGCGTCGTGGACCGTTCCCGGCACCGGGAGCGGCGTGGCGCAGGCCAGCCCCGACTTTCACGCCCCGAGCGTGAACAGCGCCACGATCGCCCCGGTCGGGATGACCGCGGCGGGCGGCGGCGTGCGGGCGGGCGGGCAGTTCATTGTTTACGCCAAGATCACGGATCCGGGTGGCACAGGCGTCGCGTCTGCCCGATCGAACGTCTCGGCCCTTGCCGCCGGAGCCTCCTCGGTGGTCCTCAGCCCGTGCGTCTCGTCGTGCACGATCGGGGCGACGACCTACACGTGGTCGAGCGCACCGATCACGGCGGATGCGGGCCTCACACAGGGCACGACGTCGTTCACGGTCTGGGGCACCGACAACGCCTCGAACACCGGCTCGCCGACGTCGTTCTCGGTCGTCGCCGACAACACCAGCCCCACCGTCTCGGCGGGCGTTATCGTCGCGTCGGCGACCTCGGGCGTCGGGTACGTCCGCCAGGGCGGCACCTACGTGGTGTACGCCAGCGCCACCGATGGAGGCTCGCCGGCGAGCGGCATCGCCACCGTCACGGCCGACGTCAGCACCCTGAACGCCGGCGTGACCGCCCTCGCGCTTCCGGCATGCACGTCGAGCTGCACGATCGGCGGCACGACCTACGGGTTCAAGAGTGCCGTCACGACCGCCGGGTCTCCCGTCGCGCAGGGGGCCTTGTCGGTCCCCGTCACAGCGACCGACAAGGCCGGCGGAACCGGCACGTTCAGCGTCTCCGGCACCGTCGACAACACCGCCCCGACGGTGAGCGCGGCCACGGTGCTGACGAGTGGGTCGACCACGCCGGGCTTCGTCAAGTCGGGCGGCACCTACATCGTGTACGCCAACGCCACCGACGGCGGCGCACCCGCCAGCGGCATCACCACCGTGAAGACCGACGTGAGCGCGCTGACCTCGGGCCAGACGGCCCTCACGCTCAGCGCCTGCACGTCGAGCTGCACCGTCGCCGGCATCACGTATGGCTACAAGAGCTCGAGCAAGACCGCCGGCACCCTCGGCGCGGGCCCGATCGCCTTCACGGTGACGGCCACCGACAAGGCCTCGGGGGCGACCACCGGCTCGTTCTCGGTGGCGGTCGACAACACGGCGCCGACCGTGACCGCGCTCGCCGTTGCGACGACCACCACGAGCGTGCCCGGCTGGCTGCGAAAGAGCGGCTCCTATAACGTGTACGCCAACGCGACCGACGCGGCGAGTGGCATCCTCACCGTCAAGGCGAACGTCTCGACGATCACGAGCGGGCAGACGGCGCTCGCTCTGTCGGCGTGCACCACCGGCTGCACGATCGGCGGCGTCACCTACGCCTACAAGAGCGCCAACAAGACCGCGAGCTCGTCGCTGGCAGCGGGCGCCGTGAGCTTCACCGTCACGGCGACCGACAACGCCAACAACGCGGGCACGACTACGGGCGGCGCGACGGCCGACAACACCGCTCCGACCGTTTCGTCGGCGGCGGTTGCGACGGTCGTGACCAACGTCCCAGGCTATCTGAGCCAGGCCCGCGACTACATCGTCTACGGCGACACGAGCGACGCGGCGAGCGGGATCTGGAAGCTCACCGCCAAGGCGAGCAACCTGACCACCGGCCAGACCGCGCTCGTCATGCCGGCCTGCGTCTCGTCGTGCAGCGCCGGCGGAGTGGCCCACGGGTTCACCAGCGCGGCGACGACCGCCAACGCGACGCTGAGCGCAGGCTCCAAGACCTACACGCTGACGGCGACCGACAACGCCGGGAACGCGACCACGACGTCGAACCAGACGGTCACGGTCGACAACACCGCGCCGACCGTCGCGATCACGTTCCCGACGGCGGGGTACGCCGGCGGCTGGGCGGCCGGCTGCTCGACGGCGCTTGTGGCCGACGTCTGCGGCACTGCGACCGACGCGACCGCCGGCGTCGCCAAGGTGCAGGTCAGCTTCCGCCAGTCGGCGGCCCCGAGCCTCTACTGGAACCCCGGCCCTGCGACCTTCTCGTCGGCCACCGAGGTGCTCTCGAACACGACGCTCGCGCTGCCGTCCTGGTCGTTCCCGATGGCGGCGGCTGCATTCACGAACGCGACCGGCTACACGCTCCGCGCGCTCGTGACCGACTCGGCCGGCAACACCGCCACCACGTCCACCACCTTCACCTTCTCGCCATACCATGCGATTCCTCGCCCCGCTCATCGCCCTCGTCGCCGCCTCGGCCGCCGTCGCCTCGGTGACGCACGCCAGGCATCCCGGCGGGGACGGCCGCGACATCGAGCTGATCGCGTCGGTCAAGAAGGGCTTCGGGATCAAGGGCGTGCCCGTCACGGGCCTCTACCCCGGCGCGACCCGCCCGCTCAGGGTCAAGATCACGAACACGTATGCGTTCGCGATCCGGGTGGCGACCCCGACGGGCAAGGCCGCCGCGAAGACGACCAAGGCCGGCTGCACCGGGCGCCCCCGCGAACCTCGGCCTCATCTCGACGAGCACGCGCCGCCTGGTCATCCCTGCGCACAAGTCGAAGACCGTCGTCCTCCAGGTCACGATGCCGACGACCGTCGCCAACGCGTGTCAGGGAGCGACGTTCAAGCTCTCGCTCCGCGCCCGCGCGACCCGTGCGTAGCCGCCTCTGCGCTTGACAGGCTCCGGCGCTGTGCTGTTCGATCCCAGATCGGGGACGGACATCGACAGCAAGGGGAGTGGCCGGATGAGCACCACCGAACGTCGACCCACCGACGTGTCTCTCGACGAATTCGAGGCCATCTTCGAGTCGGTGAAGAACTGGGGGCGGTGGGGTGACGACGACGTCCGCGGCACGCTGAACCTGCTCACGCCCGAGCACGTGAAGCGTGCGAGCGGCCTCGTGAAGTCGGGCCGCCACGTGTCGATGGCCATCCCCATCAACACCGTTTCCGGTCCAGACAACCCGAGTCCCGCCATCCACCACATGACGCAGATGCACGACTGGGACTTCGGCGGCGGCAAGCTGCGGTTCTCGATGTGCTTCCTCGGGATGGAGAGCCACGGCGACTGCCACACCCACATCGATGCGCTGAACCACGTCTCCTACGGCGGCAAGCTGTACGGCGGCCGCTCCGTCGACATCGTGAAGAGCAAGGGCGCTCAGGCGCTCGACATGGACGACTACTCGGCCGGCGTGATCGGGCGGGGCGTCCTCTACGACGTCCCGCGGCACCGCGGCGTCAAGTGGCTCGAGCCGGGCGAGGCGGTCGCGCGGGCCGAGCTCGAGGAGATCGAGGAGGCGCAGGGGCTGCGCGTCGAGGAGGGCGACATCTTCGTGTTTCGCACGGGCCATCACCGCCGCCGGGTCGAGCTCGGGGCCTGGGACAACGGCTACGACGGCGAGGGCAAGGCGGGGCTCCACGTCGACACGATCCCCTGGATGCACGAGCGCGGGGTGGCCGCGTTCCTGCCCGACGGCGACGGCGAGACCGTCCCGAGCACCGTGGACGGCCTCCTCTACCCGATCCACCCGCTTCAGGTGACGGCGATGGGGATGGTCGTCTCGGACAGCCTCCAGCTCGAAGACGTCGCGAAGGCGTGCGAGGAGGAGGGGCGCTGGGAGTTCCTCGTCATGTGCTCGCCGCTCCGCATCCAGGGCGGGACGGGGTCGCCGTTCAACCCGATCGCGGTGTTGTAGCGGCTTCCCGGAGCGCGGCCAGCCCTTCGCGCAGCGCGTTCTCGAAGACCCACACGTCGGCGTAGGCCAGGATCTGAAAGCCGCGGGCGGCGGCGGCCGCGCCGTCCTGCGCCGAGCCGATGAGCTGGCCGAGTGGCTTCCCGGCCGACCGGCACACGCCGAGCAGGTGGTCGACCGCCTCGTCGAACCGCGGGTGGCCGAAGTCGCCGGGGACGCCGAGCGAGAGCGAGAGGTCGAACTGCCCGAGCCAGACGGCGTCGATCCCGGGCACGGCCACGATCTCGGCCGCGTGCTCGATGCCGGCCTCAGACTCGATCTGGGCGATCAGGACGTTGTCGCGGTTGGCCCGCTCCGCGGCCGCCGCCGGCCCCCCGTCGAGCTCGTCGCGCATGATGACCCCGAAGCCGCGCTTCCCCTCCGGCGGATACCTGGCCGAGTCGACGAGCACGCGGGCCTCGTCCGCCGACTCCATCATCGGCGCCATGATCCCGCGCGCGCCGGCGTCGAGCGCCGGGGCGACGTGGGTGTACTGGGCCCGCACCACCCGCGTGATCGGGTGGACGCCCGTGCCGCGGCCGGCCGCGTAGGCGTGCCGGAGCGACTCCACGTCCCAGGCGGTGTGCTCGAGGTCGAACAGCGCGAAGTCCGCGCCCGCGGCCGCCAGGAGACGCATCACCCGGGGCGTGTCGAACTCGAAGAGCATGCAGCCCACGGCGACGCCGCGGTCGGCGATCGCGCGGGAGAGGGCGTTCTCGGTCATGGATGGGAGGAGCCGGTGTCGTCCCACGGGGCGACGGCGGCGATCTATCCTAGACCGATGCCTGACCACATCACGATCGGCGCGGGCCTGAGCATGGGCGGCGGCGAGCCGGTGATCTCGGATGCGGTGCGGTCGGGCGGCCTGCTCTTCCTCTCCGGGCGGGCGGCGGTCGACCCGGTCACGCTCGAGGTCGTGAGCGACAGCTTCGACGAGCAGGTTGCGGTCGTGCTCCGCGAGGTTGGCGAGGTGCTCGAGGCCGCCGGCGCCGGCTGGAGCGACGTCCTGCGCGTCGAGTGCTTCCTGGCCGACGCCGGGGACTTCGCCGCCTGGAACGAGGCGTGGTGCGAGCGGTTCGAGCCGCCGAGGCCGGCACGGATGACGCTCGTCGCAGGGTTCGCCATGACCGGCATCCTGATCGAGCTCCAGGTCACGGCCCGCGTTCCCGGATCGGCGTCCTAGCGGCCATGGGCCTGCTCGACGGGAAGCGTGCAATCATCACCGGCGCCGGGATGGGCATGGGGCGCGCGGCCGCAATCCGGTTCGTCGCCGAGGGCGCCCGAGTCGGCCTGATCGACCGCGACGAGGCTGCGGTCGCCGACACCGCCGCCGAGATCGAGGCGGCCGGAGGCGAGGGGCTGGTGCTCGTCGCCGACGTCACCGACGAGGATCAGGTGGCGGGCGCCGTCGAGCACGCCGTCGCGGCATGGGGCGGGCTCGACGTCGTCGTCGCCAACGCGGGCGTCCAGCTCGCGGGCGAGGACGACCGCGCCGACCGGCTCTCGCTCGAGGTGTGGAACCGGACCATCGCCATCAACCTCACCGGCGTCTTTCTCACCTGCAAGCACGGCCTGCGGGCGCTGCTCGCGTCCGGCGGCGGCGCCGTCGTCTGCACGTGCTCTCCCACCGGCCAGTACGGCGTCGCGCCGGGCTACGACGCGTACAGCTCGAGCAAGGCCGGCGTCTACGGCCTGGTGCGCGTCATGGCGGCCGACTACGCCGCCGAGGGCATCAGGGTCAACGGCGTCATCCCCGGCTACACCCACACGCCGATGACGAACTGGGTCACGCCCGCGGACGCCGAGACGCTGCTCAGCGGCATCCCGCTCGGACGCGCCGGCGAGCCCGAGGAGGTGGCGGCCGTCATGGCCTTCCTGGCCTCCGACCAGACGCCGTATGTCACCGGCGCGGTGTGGGCGGCCGACGGAGGCATGACCGCGGTCTGAGTGGTCGAACCCCATGGGGTTCGCGAACCTTGTTGCTCACCTATCGGCACCATGACCTCCACCGCGCCTTCCCGCCTACCATGAAGGTGTGACGCCTCCCGAGCAGCCGTTGATCGAGGCCGCGGGCGTGACGAAACGCTACGGCCAGGTGACGGCGCTCGACGACGTATCGACGGTCCGTGACCAGCCCGGCGCTCGGCCTGCTCGGTGCGAACGGCGCCGGGAAGTCGACGTTCATGAAGTCCATGCTGGGCCTGGTCAAACCCGACTCGGGCCAGGTGCGCGTGCTCGGCATGGACGCCGCCCACCAGGCGCGCGAGATCCGCAGACTGCTCGGCTATATGCCCGAGAACATGTGCCTGCCGCTGGGCATGACTGCGCGCGACTTCATCGTGCACATGGGCGAGCTGCGCGGCCTGCCGAGGCGGGTGGCGGTGCTGCGCGCGTCGGAGGTGCTCTTCCAGGTCGGGCTCGAGGAGGAGCGCTCGCGCCTCATCCGGACGTTCTCGATCGGGATGCGCCAGCGCACGAACCTGGCCCAGGCGATCGTCCACTCGCCGAGCCTGGTCATCCTCGACGAGCCGACGAACGGGCTCGATCCCGCCGGGCGTGAGGAGATGCTCGCGCTCGTCCGCCGGCTCTCCGCCGAGCTCGGGATCGCCGTCATCATGTCGTCGCACGTGCTCGAGGACGTCGTCCGCACGTGCGACGCGGTGGTGGTGCTCCGCGACGGCAGGGTGGCCGGGTCGCGCACCCTCGCCGACGCCTCCGGTGCCAGCGAGCGCGAGGCACGCGTTGTCGTCTCGGGCGACACGGCGGCATTCGTCGCCCGGCTCGAGGCCGCCGGCCTCTCGGCCACGGTGCGCGACGACCACGTCCTCGTCTCGGGCCCGGACGCCGACACCATGCTCCGGGCCGTGCGCGACGCGGCCGCCGACTCCGATGCCGGGTTGCGCGAGCTCCGCCCGGCCGGCCCGACGCTCGAGGATGCGCTGATCGGAGACCTGACGTGATCGAGGGACGCGTCCACGATGTGCGCTTCCACCGCTACGACGGGCCGCGCTCGGGACGGCTCTCGGCGCTCTGGTCGATGACGCGCTGGAGCGCACTTCGGGCGCTCGGCGCCAAGCGCGGCTGGAAGGCCAAGGTCATCCCGATCACCCTCACGCTGATCGCGTTCTTCCCGGCGCTGATCGTCCTCGGCCTCCGGGCCCTCTTCGCCTCGAGCATCAACGACAACCTCTCCACGGTGCTGCCGTACAGCGACTACGCCGGGATTGTGGGCCTCGTCATCCTCGTCTTCGCGGTCGTCGTCACGCCCGAGCTCCTCTGCCCCGACCGCCGCGACGGCACGCTCGCGCTCTACTTCGCGACCGCGATCAGCCGCACCGACTACGTGCTCGGCAAGGTGCTCGCGGCGCTCCTGCCCCTGCTGCTCGTGACCGTGCTCCCGCCGGCGATCCTCTACGCCGGCAACGTGCTCTTCGCGATCCACCCGTTCGGCTACGTCCAGGATCACCTGCACGACATCCCCCGCATCGCCGCCGCCGGGATCGCGATGGCCCTCTACTTCGCCTTCGTCGGCCTCGCGATCTCGTCGCTCACCGGCCGGCGGGCCTTCGCCGTCGGCGGGTACCTGGCGTTCCTGATCGTGCCGACGATCGTGGGCGGCATCCTCTCGAACAACATCGAGCACGGCGAGAACTTTCGTCTCATGGCCTTCGCCGCCGTTCCGATCCACACCGCGGAGGCCCTGTACCCGGTCTCGCCGGACCCGGGCAATCCGTCGAACACGGCTTGGGTGCTGGTCTGGCTCGGGCTGATCGCCGTCTCGGCGCTCGTGCTCGTGTGGCGGTTCAGGGGGGAAGAAGCGTGAGCGACGCGCCGGCCATCGAGTTCGCGGGCGTCTCGCGCTGGTACGGGGACACGGTCGCCGTGGCCGACGTGTCGTTCACCGTCGGGCCGGGCGTCACGGGCCTCCTCGGGCACAACGGCGCCGGGAAGTCGACCACGCTCAAGCTCTGCGCCGGGTTCACGTCGCCGAGTGCGGGCGCGGTGCGGATCTTCGGCGTCGAGCCGCGCCAGAACCCCGACGTGTACGCGCGGGTCGGCGTCGTCCCGGACCAGAGCCCACCGTGGCCGTTCCTGACCGCGCGCGAGGTCGTCGAGCTGTGCGCTCGGCTCCACAAGGTCGCGGATCCCGTTGCCGCGGCGGGCCGGGCGCTCGAGACGGTGGACCTCGCCGACGTCGCCGAGCGCAAGGTCGGCGGCTTCTCGCACGGCATGCGCCAGCGCGTGAAGCTGGCCCAGGCGCTCGCTCACGAGCCCGACCTGCTGCTGCTCGACGAGCCGCTGAACGGCCTCGACCCGGCACAGCGCCGCGAGATCATCGAGGTGCTGCATCGGCTGGGCGACGAGGGCCGCACGGTGATCGTGTCGTCCCACGTCCTGCACGAGGTCGAGCGGATGGCACCGCAGGTGCTGGTGCTCGTGAACGGCCACCTGGTCGCCGAGGGGCAGACGGCGGCGATCCGGCAGCTGATCAGCGAGCGGCCGCGGACGATCCGCGTTTCGGCGGGCGGCGACGGCCGTCCGCTCGCGGGTGCGCTGGTCGACACCGGAGCCGTCGACGCCGTCCGGTTCGAGGACGGCACGCTCGAGTTCGAGACCGGCGACGTCGAGGGCTTCAGCCGTGCGCTGCCCGTCCTCGCCAGGCGCACCGACACGATCATCAGGCGGGTCGAGCCCGTCGGCGACGACCTCGAGAGCGTCTACGCCTACCTCCACGAGCGCGCGCGCGGAGCCGGCCGGTGATCATCGGCCCCGTCTTCCGGCTGACGCTGCGCGCCCTCCTCCTCCAGCGGCGGACGATCCTCCTCGGCCTGCTGGCGGCGGCGCCCGTGCTGATGGCGTTCGTCTACGCGGTGGCGGCCAACGCGAGCGACAATCACCTCGAGTTCTACTCGCACCTCGTCCAGGAGCTCTTCGTCCCGACCATCGGTGCCGTCGTGGCGCTGGTCATCGGCGTGAGCGCGCTTGGCGACGAGCGCGAGGACGGCACGATCTTCTACCTCGTCGCGACGCCCCAGTCACGTGTCGGCCTGATCGCGACCAAGATCGCCGCCGCCTGGACAGCCACGCTCATCCTGCTCGTCCCGAGCCTCGTGATCTCGGCGCTCCTCATCCTGAAGGGCGACACGGACCTGTCGTCGCTGGCATGGCCGGTCGCGGGCCTCGCGCTGGCGACGCTGGCGTACTGCGGCGTCGCGGCGTGGCTGTCGCTTCGGACGCGCCGGCCGATCGTGATCGGCGTCCTCTACGTGCTGCTCTGGGAGGGCTCGATCGCCACGTTCGCCGCCTCGGCGTCCAAGCTCTCGATCGCGGCGTACGGCCGCGCGCTCGTCGCCGAGCGCCTGCCCGAGGCCGCCGCGCCGGTCGTTGGCCCGGCTCCGGCCGTCGTCATCCTGGCGGCGGTCGCGGCGGTCGCGTGCTGGCTCGGAGCACGGGCCCTCGTGCGGGTCGAGCTCTGACCAACCATCTAGTGTTGCCGGGCCCGTGCAGCGCCACCCCAAGTACACGCGCGACCGCATCGCCCAGGTCGGCGAGCGGATCCGCAGCCTGATCCACGCCGACACGCGCGACCCCGACTCGCTGCGCGTCGCCGGGCCCGTCGACCGCATCCCGTTCGAGGACGCCGAGCGGCTCGACTTCCGCGACGCCGCCCTCGGTGACCGGTTCGGGCCGTTGTGGGCGACGTACTGGTTCCGGGTCGAGGCAACGGTCCCCGCCGAGTGGGCCGGCGAGCGGGTCGACCTCGAGTGGGTGAGCCACAGCGAGGCGACCCTGTGGATGGACGGCCGGCCGGTGCAGGGGCTCAACTCGAGCCCGGACGGCGCCCGCGTCGACGCGCCCGGTGCTCGACCCGGCCGCGGGAGGCGAGCGGCTCGACCTGCGTGTCGAGCTGGCGTGTAACGGCAAGTTCGGCGAGCTCCCCCGCCCGTATGCGTCGCTCGAGCCGGTCGTGCTCGACCGCTGCCGGATCGCCCGGTTCGACCGCCGGGCGTGGGATCTGCACCACGACTTCGATGTGCTCCGCAGGCTCGAGGCCGACGCCGTGAACGGCCTTGACGAGTCGTGGGCGGGAGAGCTGCTCGCCGAGCTCAACCGCTTCTGCAACGTCTGGGTCGAGGACGACCGCTCGACGTGGGACGAGGGCGAAGCGATCCTGAAGGCGCTTCTCGCCCACCGGAACGGCTCGCACGTCCACGAGCTCTCGGCGATCGGCCACGCGCACATCGACACCGCGTGGCTGTGGCCGCTGGCCGAGACGCAGCGAAAGATGGTGCGGACATTCAGCTCGCAGACGGCGTACATGGACCGCTACCCGGAGTTCCGGTTCGCCTGCTCGCAGGCCCAGCAGTACGACTGGATCCGCGAGCGGAGCCCCGACCTCTATCGCCGGATCCTCGCGCACGCCGAGGCGGGGCGGTGGGTGCCCGTCGGCGGCACGTGGATCGAGCCCGACTGCAACCTGCCGTCGGGCGAGTCGCTCGTCCGCCAGTTCCTGCACGGCCAGCGGTTCTTCGAGCGCGAGCTCGGGCGCCGCTGTCGCGAGTTCTGGAACCCCGACGTCTTCGGCTACAACGGCCAGCTCCCGCAGATCATGCGCGGCGCCGGGATCGGGCGCTTCCTCACCCAGAAGCTCTCGTGGAACCGGTTCAACGCGCCGCCGCACCACACGTTCATGTGGCAGGGGATCGACGGCTCCGAGGTGCTCGCCCACTTCCCGCCGGCCGACACCTACAACGCGACCGCCGAGGTCGAGGAGCTTCGCCGGAGCGCGCGCGACTACAAGGATCACGACCGCTCGGGTCGCAGCCTGCTCCTGTTCGGCTACGGCGACGGCGGCGGCGGGCCGACGCCCGAGATGCTCGAGACGCTCCGGCGGGTGCGCGATCTCCAGGGCGTGCCGCGCACGACGATGGTCTCGTCGGACGAGTTCTTCGAGGCCCTCGAGGCGGAGGCGGCCGACCTCCCGACGATCGTCGGCGAGCTCTACTTCGAGTACCACCGGGGGACGTACACGACCCAGGCGGCGGTCAAGCGCGGGAACCGCGAGTGCGAGCGGGCGCTGCACGACGCCGACCTCCTGGCCGCGCTCGCGACGCGGCTTTCGGGTGCCGAACATCCCGGGGAGCGGCTCGCCGAGCTGTGGCAGCTCCTGCTCCTGAACCAGTTCCACGACATCCTGCCCGGCTCGAGCATCGCGCTCGTCTACGAGGACGCCGCCCGCGACCACGCCGACGTGCGCGCGGGCGCCGACGCGATCGCCGCCGATGCGCTGGCCGCGCTGGGCGGCGCGGGGGAGGGGCGGACGCCGTTCAACACGATCGGGTTCGCCCGGGCCGAGGTGGCCGCCGATCCCGATGGCGACCTGGCGTGGGTCGAGGCGCCGGCGTACGGCTTCGGGTCGGTCGGCGCCGTGCCGGGCTCGGTGTCAGCCACCGAGTCGGCCGATGGGGTGGTGCTCGAGAACGGAGTCCTGCGAGCGGAGCTCGGGCGCGACGGGCTGGTGCGCTCGCTCGTCGAGGTCGGGTCCGGGCGCGAGGCGCTCGCCGCGCCCGGGAACCTGCTCCAGGTCTACGACGACCATCCGACCGCGTTCGACGCCTGGGACGTCGACCCGTTCCACCTCGAGACGGTGGAGGACTGCCCGCCGGCCACGTCGTGCGAGGTGGCGGCGACAGGGCCGCTGCGGGCGGAGGTCGTCTTCGAGCGGCCGGTCGGCCGGGCGAGCGCCATGCGCCAGGTCGTGCGACTCGACGCCGGCGCCCGGCGGCTCGAGTTCCACTGTGAGGTCGACTGGCGCGAGTCGCACACGATGCTGAAGGTGCTCTTCCCGGTCTGTGTTCGCAGCCCATACGCGACCTACCAGATGCAGTTCGGCCACGCCGAGCGGCCGACCCACTACTCGACGAGCCACGACCTGGCGCGGTACGAGGTGCCGGGCCACCGGTTCGCCGATCTCTCCGAGCACGGCTTCGGCGTCGCGCTCCTCACCGACTGCAAGTACGGCTACTCGACGTACGCGAACGAGATGCGGATCAGCCTGCTGCGTGCGCCGACCGAGCCCGATCCCGCCGCCGACATCGGCCGGCACGAGTTCGCATACGCCGTCATGCCGCACGCCGGCGGCTGGCGCGAGGCGGGCGTGGTGGGCGAGGCGGCCCGGTTCGAGACGCCGCTCCGCTGGGCGCCGGGCGTCGCCGAGCCGCGCTCGTTCTTCTCGGTCGACGACCCGAACCTGGTGCTCGACACCGTGAAGCGGGCCGAGGACTCAGACGCGCTCGTCGTCCGCCTCTACGAAGCGCACGGCGCGCGCGGGACGGCGCGGCTGCGGGTCGGGGTGCCCTTTACGGAGGCCGTCTCGTGCAACCTGCTGGAGGATCCGGGCGAGCCGCTCGAGACGGACGGCGACGAGATCGTCCTCGCCGTACAGGCCGCACGAGATCGTGAGCGTGCTGGTGAGGTGAACAACCGGGGCCAGGCCCCGTACGGGGCCTGGCCCCATGGGGTTCGCCCGCCTCTAGCGAATCGCCTCGCCGCTCTCCGGGTCGAAGAAGTAGAGCCGCTCAAGGTTGACCGAGAGGCGGGCCACGGAGCCCTCCTCGACCCGCGCGCTTCGGTCCAGCCGGGCCGTCAGCTCGACGCCGGGCTCGCCGCCGTCCAGGTAGGCCATCAGCTCCGACCCGAGCGACTCGACGCGGTTCACCTTGAGCTCGACCGCACCGTCGCCGTGCGCCCGGAAGTCCTCGGGCCGGATGCCGAGCACGATCTCCCGTCCCGCGTAGGCGGCCAGTCCCGGCCGCGCGCCGATCACCGGCGCCGGCACCTCGAGGCGCGTGCCGCCGAAGCTCGCGCTCGTGCCCTCCAACCGCGCGGTGATGAGATTCATCGACGGCGACCCGATGAAGCCGGCGACGAAGGCGTTCACCGGGTTGTCGTAGATCTCCTCGGGGTTCCCGAGCTGCTGGAGCACGCCGTCGCGGAGGATGGCGACCCGGTCGCCCATCGTCATCGCCTCGGTCTGGTCGTGCGTGACGTAGAGCGTCGGGGCGGCGATCCGGCGCTGCACGCGGATGATCTCGCCGCGCATCTCGACCCGGAGCTTCGCGTCGAGGTTCGACAGCGGCTCGTCCATCAGGAACGCCGCCGGCTCGCGCACGATCGCGCGGCCCATCGCCACCCGCTGGCGCTGGCCGCCCGAGAGCTGGCGCGGCTTGCGGTCGAGATAGTCGACGAGGCCGAGCATCTCGGCGGCCTCGTCGACGCGGCGCCGGATCTCGGGCTTCGACATCCGCGCCATCTTCAGGCCGAAGCCCATGTTGCCGCGCACCGACATGTGCGCGTAGAGGGCGTAGTTCTGGAACACCATCGCGATGTCGCGGTCACGCGGCGGGAGCTTCGTCACGACCTTGTCGTTGATCCGGATCTGGCCGGCCGTGACCGGCTCGAGGCCGGCGACCATCCGAAGCGCCGTCGTCTTGCCGCAGCCCGACGGGCCGACGAGGACGAGGAACTCCCCGGGCTCCACCTCGAGGCTGAGGTCGTCCACGGCGACGACGCCGCCGGGGAAGCGCTTGGTCACGCCCTCGAGGCTGATCGTGCCGCTCACGAGGACCCCGCCAGCATCCCGGCGATGCGCTTGTTGAGGAGGAGCGCGACGATCGCGGGCGGGATCAGCGCCAGCACGCCGGCGGCTGCCAGGATCGGGTAGTTCGTCGTGTACTTGCCGACGTACTCGGTGATCTGCACGGTCACCGGCTTCGCGTTCATGGTCGAGGTGAGGAGCAGCGGGATCAGGAACTCGCCCCACACCGAGAGCACGACGATGGCCGCCACCGCGGCGATGCCGGAGCTCATCTGCGGGATGACGACCCGGATGAACGCCTGCCAGCGCCGGCAGCCGTCGATGAGCGCCGCCTCCTCGGGGTCGGGCGGCATCTCCTTGACCTGGGTGTAGAGGAGCCACGTCGCGAGCGGCGTCAGGGTCGCCACGAACACGAGCACCAGCCCGCGTTTCGTGTCGATCAGGTGGGCGTCGGCGAGCACCTGAAAGAGCGAGATGACGATCACGAAGATCGGGATCACCATCGTCCCGACGAGGAGCCCGAGGACCGCGCCCCCGAACCGGAACCGCAGCCGCCCGAACGCGTAGGCCGCCATCGTCGACACCACCAGCGTGACCGCCGTCGAGATCAGCGCCAGCTGGGTGCTGTTCCACATCGACCGGCTGAACGTGCCCGCCTCGGTGACCGTGCCGCCCGCGCGCTGGTTCGACGAGCCCTGGAGCAGCTCCCGGTAGGCGGTCGTCGTCGCGTGGGCGGGCAGCCAGTGCGACGGGACCGCCGTCACGTCGCGCTGCGTCGAGATGCTCGTGAGCACCCCGAGCACGATCGGTCCGATCGACCACGCGACGATCGCCGTCACCGCAACGATCTTCAGCACCCGTCCGCCGGCGGTGCCGTTCATACGGTCACCCTCCGGAGCAGAAGCGCGTAGCCGCCGCCGAGCAGGGCGGTCAGTGCGGCGAGCAGGAAGGCCAGCGCCGTGCCATGCGCGAAGTCAGCCGTCACGAACGTCGTGTTGTAGACCTGGATCAGGATCGAGCGGGTGTTCAGCGCGGTGCCGTTCAGCACGTAGATCTCGTCGAAGATCGAGATCGCAAGCAGCGACCCGACCGTGAGCGCGATCGCCATCGACGGCCGGAGCAGGGGCAGCGTCACGTAGCGAAACTGCCGCCACGGGCTCGCGCCGTCGACCGCCGACGCGCTGTAGACCTCGTCCGGGATGCTCTGGAGCCCGGCCAGGAAGATCAGGCTGATGAGGGGCAGCACGCCCCAGACGTGGACCAGCGTGATGTAGACGATCGCCCCCCGTCCGCTCGCCAGCCACACGTGCGGCGCGCTGATGACGTCGAGGCGCAGGAGCACGCTGTTCAGAAGGCCGTTGTCGGGATCGAACACCCGCCGCCACAGCACGCCGGAGACGACCGAGGGGAGCGCCCACGGCAGGATCAGCATCGCGAGGACGATGCCGCGGCCGCGGAAGACGCGGTGCAGCGTGACGGCGACGAAGATGCCGAGCACGATCTCGAGCGACACCGCCAGGACGACGTATTCGACGGTGTGGCGCATCGCGTCGCGCGACGTCGGGTCGTTCAGGACGTCGCGGTAGTTCCGTGCCCCGACGTAGCCCGGCACCTCGCCGAACAGGAATCCGCCCGACCGGATGCTCTGCTTGAACCCGTGGATCAGCGGATAGAGGACGAGCACCGTCACGGCCAGCATCGCCGGCGCGACCAGGATCCACCCCAGGATCTGGGTCTCCCGGGCGGCCCGGTCGCCGCCTTCGCCGCTGCGGCGCAGGCGCGGCACCCCTACTGGTTGTGAGATTTGGCCTTCGAGGCGAGCTGGTTGAGCGCGTCGGACACGCTCATGTCACCCTTGACGGCGGCGTTCAGGAGCCCCTGGGCGTCGGAGCTGAACTGCGAGTACCAGATCGGCGCGCCGGCCGCGAACAGCGGCGAGACGTGCGGCAGCTCCGCGTTCAGGACGTCGCCTCCCTGGAGCTGGCCGCTGTCGGCGAGCTGCTTGATCGTCGAGGCGCCGCACGGCAGGCTGCCCTGCGTGTTGTAGATCGCGATCGCGTTCTCGGGCCGCTCCCACCACTCGATGAACGCCGCGGCGGCCGCCTTGTGCTTGGCGGTCACCGGGATCGAGAGGCCTTCGGGCAGGCCGAACGAGGCACCCGGTCCGTCGACGCCGGGGACGAGCCCCATCGCGGCGTCGCCGGCGATGTTCGACTGGCTCTTGTCGTTCGCCGTCGCCATGTTGCCGGGGCCGGTCGCGAGCACGATCGCCGTCTCGCCGGCGGTGAACTTGTCGAAGGCGACCGAGTCGTCCATCGAGACCGAGCCGGGCGACACCCAGCCGTTCTTGACCGCGTCGGCCTCCCACTGGAGCGCCTTGTAGCCCGCCGAGCTCGTGTCCGAGAACGTCGGGTTCAGCTGGTCGTCGAAGAGCTGGCCGCCCATCGCAAGCGTGAGCAGGTACCAGGGCGTGACGCCGCCCTCGGTGGCGGCCATCGGGATCGACAGCGGGTACTGGACGCCCGACTGCTGGAGCTTGGCGACGTCCTGGCCGAGCTCGTCGAGGGTCGCCGGGAACTCGGTGATCCCCGCCTTGTCGAACATCTTCTTGTTGTACATCGAGACCCGGAAGTCGTTCGAGTAGCACGCGGCGTACGTCTTGCCGCCTGAAACGAACGCTGCGTCGGTGCTCTTCAGATCGCTCAGCGTCGAGGGAGCGACGAGCCCTTCAAGCGGCTCCACCCACTGCGCCCCGGCGAACTGGCCCGTGAACGACCAGTCGAACTCGGCGACGTCGGCGATGTAGCTGTTCGCCTGGTTCGCGACGAGGAGCTTGTTGTGGGTCGCGTCCCAACCGGTGCGGACGTAGTTCACCTTCACGCCGGTCTCGGCGGTGAACTGGTCGAGCAGCTTCTGCGACATCGCGTACGGGACGAGCACCGTGATGGTCTGTCCCCGGATCGACTCGGTCGACCCTCCGCCGCCGCTCTGGCCCGAGTTGCTGTCGCTTCCGCCGCAGGCCGCCGCGAGGGTCAGGGCTGCCACGGCGATGCCGATGAGAACGCGCTTGGATCGCTGCATTCCGCGATACTACGGACTGGATGGACGGAACACAACACGCCGCCGCCGGCCATCCGCTCGACCCTCTGACCGCTCCGGAGGTGGCCGCGGCCACCGCGATCGTCCGCGCCTCCGACGGCTACGGCGCCCAGAGCGACCGGTGCAGGTTCATCACGATCGCGCTGCAAGAACCTGCCAAGGACGGGGTGCTGGAGTGGGAGGCGGGCGGCCCCCGCCCGGCCCGCGAGGCCGAGGTCGTGCTGCTCGACCGCGGCCGCGCGGAGACGATCGAGGCCGTTGTCTCGCTCGACGACGGCGCCGTGATCGGCTGGAACGTCCGCACCGACGTACAGCCGATGGCCGTCGTCGCCGAGCTGATGGAGGCCGAGGAGCTGCTGCGCCTGCATCCCGAATTCCAGGCCGCCCTGGCCCGCCGCGGCGTCACCGATCCTGAGCAGATCCAGGTCGACGCCTGGCCGGCGGGTCACTTCGGCCGTGACGAGGAATCCGAGCGGCGGCTCGCCAGGGGCGTGGCGTTCGTGAAGCCGAAGCCCGGCGACAACGAGTGGGCGCACCCGGTCGACGGGGTCATCGCGCTCGTCGACCTGAACACGCTCGAGGTCCTGCGCGTCGAGGACCACGGCGTCGTGCCGGTGCCGGAGGAGAGCGGCAACTTCGACGCGGCGGCCGGTGCGCCGCTCCGGGCCGACATCGCCCCGCTCGAGATCACCCAGCCCGACGGGCCCGGCTTCGCGGTCGACGGCCGCGTGGTGCGCTGGCAGCGCTGGCAGCTCCACGTGGGCTTCACGCCGCGGGAGGGGCTTGTCTTGAACCGGGTCGGCTACGAGGACGGCGGGCGCGTGCGGCCGATCATGCACCGCGCGTCGCTCTCCGAGATGGTCGTGCCCTACGGCGATCCCAGCCCGACGCACTACTTCAAGAACGCCTTCGACGCGGGCGAGAACGGCGTGGGCGTGGCGGCATCGCCGCTGACGCGCGGCTGCGACTGCCTGGGCGAGATCGTCTACCTCGATGCCGTGTGCAACGACGCCGCGGGCGATCCGGTCGTGATCCCGAACGCCATCTGCATGCACGAGGAGGACGTCGGCGTCCTCTGGCGCCACATCGAGTGGCGCGACGGCACGGGCGAGGTGCGGCGCTCGCGGCGGCTCGTGATCTCGTCGTTCTCGGCGATCGGGAACTACGACTACGGCTTCTTCTGGTACCTCTACCAGGACGGCTCGATCGAGTTCGAGGTCAAGCTGACCGGCGTCCTCTCGACGGGCGCGGTGGCACCCGGCGTCCGGCCCGAGCACGGCGTCCTCGTCGCCCCGGGCCTGAACGCGATGGTGCACCAGCACTTCTTCAGCATGCGCCTCGACATGGACGTCGACGGGGTCGAGAACGCCGTCGAGGAGGTGTGGACGGAGTCGCTGCCGCCCGGCCCGGGCAACCCCGTCGGGAACGCGTTTCGGCCGTTGCGCCGCAGGCTCGAGACCGAGCTCGAGGCCCGCCGGCGGCTCGACCCGGTGTCGGCGCGCTGGTGGGAGATCGTGAACCCCGGCGTCCGCCACCGGCTCGGCGAGCCCGTGGCCTACCGGCTCGTCCCGGGCGAGAACGCGACGCCGTTCGCCCAGCCCGACGCGCCGGTGAGCAAGCGCGCGGGCTTCATCCGAAACCATCTGTGGGTGACGCCGTACGAGCCCGGCGAGCGCTACGCGGCCGGCGACTACCCGAGCCAGCACCCCGGCGGGGCGGGCCTGCCTGAATGGACGAGCGCCGATCGCCCCGTCGCGGGCCGCGACATCGTCGTCTGGTATACGTTTGGCCACCACCACGTGCCCCGGCCGGAGGACTGGCCGGTGATGCCGGTGGCGACCATCGGCTTCATGCTGAAGCCGGTGGGGTTCTTCGAGCGCAATCCCGCCCTCGACGTGCCGCCCTCGCGGCCGCACGCCGAGAGCTGTCATCAAGAAGGGGGCGACCCATGAGCGGAGTCGAGGGACGCGTCGCGCTGGTGACGGGAGCGACCAGCGGCATCGGCGCTGCGACGGCGCGGGCACTGGCCGAGGGCGGGGCGCACGTCGCGCTCGCGTCGCGCGGCGGCGGCGACCTCGGGCTCGAGGGCGCGCTCGCTCAGCGCTGCGACGTGCGCGACCTGGCCCAGGTCGAGGCGCTGGTCGCGGCATGCGTCGAGCGGTTCGGCGGCCTCGACATCCTGGTCGTGAACGCCGGCGTCGGCGCATACGGCGACTTCCTCGATCTGAAGCCCGAGTGGCTCGACGAGATGATCGACACCAACGTGAAGGGGTTTCTCCACACGATCCGCGCCGGGCTGCCGCGCCTGCTCGAGAGCTCGTCGGCCGACCTGGTGGCCGTCACGTCGATCGCCGGGCAGCGCGCGCCGGAGGGCGAGGCGGTGTACGCGGCGTCGAAGCACGCCCAGATCGGCTTCATGCGCTCGCTCGACCACGAGCTCTTCCGCCGCGGGGTGCGCTGCTCGATCCTCGCGCCGGGCGGCGTCGAGACGGCGTTTGCGATGGGCCGGGGCCGCACGCCCGAGGACCCGGACCTGCCGGGGATGCTGCGTTCGGAGGAGGTGGCCGACGCCGTCATGTACGCCGTCACACGGCCGCGCACGGGACGGATCTTCGAGGCCTCGATCCTTCCGATGGCCGACGACTCGATGGGATAGGGGAACACATGGGATTCAAGGTCTCGATCATCGGCGGCGGAAGCTCGAGCTTCGTGCCGCTGCTCCTGCGCCGGCTGATCCAGTCGGGGCCGCTGGGCGACTCGACCGTCACGCTCATGGACATCGACGAGCACCGGCTCGGCGTGATGCAGGAGCTCGGCGACCGGCTCGTTGCGGGCGAGGGCAGCGCGCTCACCGTGCGAAGCACGCTCGACCAGCGCGAGTCGCTCGACGGCGCCGACTTCGTCATCGCCGCCATCTCGGTCGGCGGCTTCGACGCCTGGGCCGAGGACCTCGAGATCCCCGGACGCTACGGCCTCGTCATGCACGTCGCCGACTCGGTCGGCCCCGGCGGCATCATGCGCGCCTTCCGCAACGCGCCGGTGCTCGCGGAGATGGCCCGGAACGTGGCCGAGGTGGCGCCCGACGCCTACGTCTTCAACTACACGAACCCGGCCCCGACCGAGGCCCTCGCGATGCGCGTCGCGGCACCGGGGGTGCGGAGCTTCGCGCTCTGCTCGTGCACCGGCCATCCCGGAAGCGCCGAGTGGCTGGCGGAGCAGGCGGGCGTCGAGCCGGGCGAGATCGCGATGCCGCCGGTCGTGGCGGGCATCAACCACTGCGCGGCCGTGACCGAGCTTCGCCTGCGCGACGGCACCGACGCGATGCCGCTCGTGCGGGAGCACGCGACCAACCCGATCGTTGCCTGGGCGCTCGAGACGTACGGCGTCCTGCCGTACTGCTGGAGCCACTGGGTCGAGCACTTCCCGCAGATGCAGCGGCTCGAGGGCGAGTACGCGGGCACCGCCCAGGGCGTCGAGATGCGCTACGGGATCCGGACCCACGACATGGGCTACGAGAAGGCCCGGGTCGCCGAGCTCGAGGGGCTGGCGGCGAAGTGGACCGCTCCCGGCGCCGGCGCCGTCACGCTCGCCGACCTGCCGACCGGCGACGAGGACTGGGGCATCGAGGTGATCGACATCATCGAGGCGATCGTCGAGAACCGAAACCAGACGTTCGTCATCAACGCGCCGAACGACGGCGCCATCCCGAACCTGCCGGCCGACGCCATCGTCGAGGTGAACTCGGCGGTCAACGGCTACGGCATCCGCCCGATCTCGGCGGGCCCGCTCCCGGAGCCGCTCGCGGCCCACCTGCGCGGGTACGTCGACTTCCAGCGGCACGTGGTGAAGGCCGCGCTGTCGGGCGATCGCGACGCTGCGATGCACGCCTTCCTGCTCGACCCCAACATCCAGGCCCGGCTCGAGCTGGAGCAGATCGGCGAGCTGCTCGACGAGATGCTGCGCGCGAACGAGGAGTGGCTGCCGTTGTTCCGGGGTGCGCGGGTGTAGCGGATTTTCCACCTGGGACCGAGGCCCGTGGAGCCTGGCCCCGGTCTACGCCGATCTCGCCACGCCTGCCACAGATCGGTGCCAAGACCAGCGCCGAAGTGTGCAGGGGTCTGACCCCGGGGTACCGGTTGCTGGTGGCGTGGGCGAACCCCATGGGGCCGGGCACCATGCGGTGCCTGGCCCCGGTTGTTCGCTCCGGTGGTTCGATACCGTGTCCCCACCGCGACCGAGGAGGCGATCCGATGATCGGTGTCGAGCACGTCGACTTCATCTCCATCCCCACGCAGGACGTCCCGCGGGCCAAGCGCTTCTACGGCGAGCTTCTGGGGCTCGAGCTCGAGAAGGACACACCTGCAGGCGCCGAGTACCGCGCCGGCCAGGTGACGCTCGGGATCTGGGCGCCTGAGTCGCAGGGTCTCCCGTTCACGCCGAACGAGTCCGGCTTCGCCCTTCGCGTCGCCGACGTCGCCGAAGCCCGCCGCGAGCTGGAGGAGCAGGGGGTCACGTTCGACATGGAGACGTTCGACACGGGCGTCTGCCACATGGCGCTCATGCGCGACCCGGACGGGAACCAGGTCATCCTCCACCGCCGCTACGCGCCCTGAGGCACCGCCTGGGGAGCCTCTTCCCGCCGCTCGGCGCCCGCGCGTGGCGGCTCCTCGGGTGCGTCCTGCTCTTCGAGATCGGCACGGGGATGACGTTGCCACTCGTGATCGTCTTCCTGCACGACGGCCGCGGGATCAGCCTCGCCGCAGCCGGCCTCGCGCTCGCCGTCGCAGGCGCGGCCGGCCTCGTGGGCACCATCGCGGCCGGGGTGGCGGCCGACCGCTTCGGCGCCGGCAGGACGGCCGTCGCCGGGCTGGTGCTCGCCGGCACCGGGACGCTCGGCTTCCTCGCGGTCCACAGCCTCGGCACGGCAATCGTGGCGGCCAGCTTCCAGGGAGCCGGTTTCGGCGTGGTGTGGATCGGGATGTTCCCGCTGCTCGTCCACGCCGTCGAGGATCGCCGGCGCGAGGACATGCTCGGCGTGAGCTACGGCGCGATCAACCTCGGCCTGGGAATCGGGAGCCTTCTGGCCGGGGCGATCCTGGCGTTCAGCCCGGACGCATTCGGGATCCTCTTCGTCGTCGATGCGGCGTCGTACGCGCTCTTCGCCGTGCTGCTGATCGCGCTCGGCGAGGTCCGGGGCGCGCCGAGGGAGCACGAGGTCTCGGCGAGCATCACCGCGTACGGGCCGGTCGTCCGCGATACGCGCCTTCTCATCGCAACGGGGATCAGCCTCGTCCTGGTGATCGCCGGCTACAGCCAGATCACGTCGGCGTTCCCGGCCTGGGCGACGGGCCCGGCCGACGTCAGCCGCAGCGTCGTCGGGTTCGCGTTCGCCGCCAACACCTGGGCGATCGTCGTCGCGCAGCTTCCGACCATCCGGCTCGTGCGCGGCTGGCGGCGGACGCGAGCCGTCGCGGTCACGGGCCTCGTGTTCGGGGCGGCGTGGCTGGTCGTGCTCGCGGCCGGCCAGACGTCGAGCCGCGCGGTGGCGACCGCGGCGCTCGTCTCCGGCATGGCGATATTCGGCGTGGGGGAGACGTTCCTGTCGCCGAGCCTGCCGGGCATCGTGAACCGCCTGACCGGCGACGAGACGCGCGGACGGTATGTCGCGTTCTACAGCCTCTCCTGGCAGGCCGGCCCGATGATCGGGCCGCTGATCGCCGGTGCGGCGATCGGCGCGGGTCATGGATCGGAGCTCTTCATCGGGCTTGCCGTCGTGTGCGCCCTTGTGGCGCCGGCAGCGGTGCTCTACGAGCGGGCGCTTCCGGCCTCGGCGAACCGGGCGCTTGACACGGCTAACGGCGTTAGCTAGTATGGCTAACAACGTTAGCTAGGAGGCGACATGCAGATGACCCACACCCACATGATCTCGAACAGCACCAGGCGCGTCGGCTACGGCGTGCTGACCGCCCTCTTCCTCGCTGCCGCGGCGTACGAGCTCGCGACGGACGGCGCAGGCTGGTGGCAGTTCTTCGTCTTCGGCGCCGGCCCCGACCTCGCGCTCTTCCTCGGCATCGGCAAGGGCCTCGAGAAGGGCCAGCTCCACCCGCGGGCCGTGCCCGTCTACAACGCGCTTCACCGCTACTGGGGCCCGGCGGCGCTCGCGCTGCTCTCGATCGTGCTCCCGGCGGGCTACCTCGTCGGCGCGCTGGCCTGGGCCACCCACATCTCGCTCGACCGCTGCGTCGGCTACCGGCTTCGCACCCCCGATGGCTTCCAGCGCCCCTGATCGGCTCACACCGCGCGCGCGGGAGATCGTCACCGCGGCCCGCGAGGTCCTCGAGAGCGAGGGCCTCGCGGCGCTCACGATGCGAAACGTCGCGGCCCGCCTGGGGATCCGCGCCCCGTCGCTCTACAAGCACTTCCCCGACAAGGACGCCCTCGAGGCCGCCATCATCTCCGACGGCTTCGTCGAGATGGCCGAGGAGTTCGAGGAGGCCGGGACGACGGCGCCGCGTCGCTGGTCGACCTGGCGGCGGCCTACCGGGCGTTCGCCCGTGCCCACCCGCACCTGTACCGGCTGATGACCGATCAGGAGCTCCGCCGCGACCTGCTCGCCCCCGGCGTCGAGGACCGGGCGGCGCTCCCGGTCTATCTCGCGGCGGGCGAGGACGCCGACCGCGCCCGCGCCGCCTGGGCGTTCGCGCACGGGATGACGATGCTCGAGCTGACGGGCCGCTTTCCCCCCGGCGCTGACGTCGAGGCTGCGTGGGACACCGGGCTGCGCGCGTTCACCGCCCGCTGAGGCGCGCGACGGTCTCCCAGACGAGCACCGCCGACGCCGCCCCCGCGTCCTCGTGGCCGCGCGAGCGCTCGCTCGCCAGCCGGGTGCGGCCGTGCTTCGGCTCGAGGTCGCGCGTGGCCGCGAGGCCGGCGCGAGCCGCCTCGCACGCCTGCCGCAGCGCTTCGGCCGGATCGGCTCCGCTCGCCGCGGCCGCCGAGAGCGCCCGGCTCGCCGGCCCCATGACGTCGAGCAGCGTCTTGTCGCCCTCGGCGCACTTGCCGCGGTCGGCGATCCCCTGCGCCGCGGCCGCGACCGCCGCCGCCATCGCGGGAAGGTCGGTCGACTCGGCCGCACCCAGGCTCTGCGCCGCCCGCAGGAGGGCCGTGCCCCAGAGCGGGCCCGTCGACCCTCCGACCGACGAGAACCTGATGGCCGCGATCCGCAGAAGCTCGGCGACCGACTCCTCGTCGTCGGGGAGCGCGGCCGTCACGGCGCGCAGGCCCATCACCATCGTGGCCCCGTGGTCTCCGTCGCCCGCCACCGCGTCGAGCCGGTCGAGCTCGGCCTGGTGCTCCTCGATCACGCCCTCGACGTCTCCGAACGCGTCGCGCGCCTGCGCCGCCGTCACCACCAGCCGCTCCCGAGCGCGGGCGCGCACAGGGGCCGCGCCGGGGCGTCGAGCAGCCGGCGGAGCTCGGCGTCGACCGCCGTCACGGTGAGCGAGAGGCCGGCCATCTCGAGCGACGTGACGTACTCGCCCACCAGAGACCGGTGCAGCTCGATGCCCATCTCGGCGAGGCGCTCGCCGACCCGGCGGAGCACGATGAACGCCTCCATGACGGGCGTCGCACCGAGCGTGTTCACGAGGACGAGCACCGGGTCGCCCGTCTCGGCGGCGCCGTCCGCCAGGATCATGTCGAGCAGCTCATCCGCCACGTCGTCTGCGGGCGCGGTCGCCGCCCGCCGCAGGCCGCTCTCGCCGTGGATCCCCATCCCGACGTCCATCTCGCCGTCGGGCAGCTCGAACGTCGGCACGCCCGCGGTCGGGACGGTGCACGGGCCCAGGCAGACGCCCACGCTGCGCGTGCGATCGTTCGCGAGCCGCGCCGCCGCCGCGACGTCGGCGAGCGACGCGCCCTCGTCGGCCCGCGCGCCGGCGGCCTTGAAGACGACGACGCCCCCGGCCACCCCGCGGCGCCGGCCGCGATCCTCGCGCGGCGCCGACGAGACGTCGTCGGTCACGAGCACCGTCTCGGACGCGATGCCGCGATCGGCGAGGAGCTCGGCGGCCATGTCGAAGTTCATGACGTCGCCGCCGTAGTTGCCGTAGAGGAAGAGCACGCCGTCCGGCGGGGCGAGCCGCTCGGCCGCCTCGACCGCGGGCTCGGCCGGCGGCGAGGCGAAGACGTTCCCGACGGCGGCGGCGTCTGCCAGGCCCGGCCCCAGGTAGCCGAAGAACGCCGGCTCGTGGCCCGAGCCGCCGCCGACCACGATCCGTGCCCGCCGGTCGGCCGTCGGGCCGGTGTACACGAGGCCGCGGCCCGAGGCCGTCGCCTCGACGAGCCCCGGATAGGCGACGAGGATCCCGCCGACCATCTCGTCGACGCAGGCGAAGGGGTCGTTCAGGAGCTTGCGCACGGCGGCGCCAACCCTACCCGTCCGGAGTCAGGCCGAGGAAGGCGAGGACGGCCGGGTCGAGCAGCGACCCGGCGACGAGGTCGGCCTCGAGCGCCGCCGTCGAGACCGACGGGACGCCGATCGTCCGCATCCCGGCGGCGCGCGCCGCGGCGAGCCCGGTCGCGGTGTCCTCGAGCGCGACCGCGTCGGCGGGGTCGGCGCCGAGGCGGCGGCACGCTTCGAGATAGACGTCGGGCGCCGGCTTGGGCCGGTCGACGTCGTCGGCGCTGACGACCGCGCCGAACCAGTCCGAGACCCCGGCCGCGGCGATCGCGGCCTGGAAGACCGGGCGCGGGGCGTTCGACGCGACGCCGAGCGGCACCCGCCCCCGGAGCATCGCGAGGAGCTCGAGGGCGCCCGGCATGGGTGTGCAGCCCGACACGCGTCACCTCGGCCACGACCAGCTCGACGAGCTCGCCCGTCAGCTCGGCGCCGCGGCCCGGCGAGGCCAGGAGCTCCTCGAGGATCGGCCCGGCGTCGGGCATCGCGACGCCGATGAGCGCCTGCTTGTGGTCGTCGCCGAAGGCCAGGCCGTGCCGGGCGAAGAGGGCGGTCTCGCCGACCGACCAGCACCCCTCGGTATCGAGCAGGAGCCCGTCGCAGTCGAAGACGATGGCCGCCGGAAGCACGGCGCGGGAGAGTACGCGAACGCTTGACATGCGGCAATCCTGAGCCTAACGTCTTACGTCATCCGGTACGTACAACTTGGCCGAAACCGGCCGGGGTGACCCGCCTGGAGGAACTGAAGGCGAGCGTGCTCGCTGCGAATCGCGGCCTGCCCCAGAACGGGCTGGTCACGCTCACGTGGGGGAACGTCAGCGGGATCGACCGCGAGTCGGGCCTCGTCGTGATCAAGCCGAGCGGCGTCGCCTACGAAGACCTCACCATCGACTCGCTCGCCGTCCTCTCCCTGAGCGGCGAGCGGGTCGATGGGGGGATGGCCCCGTCGTCCGACGCCCCCACGCACCTCGTGCTGTACCGGGAGTTCCCCGAGGTCGGTGCCGTCGTCCATACGCACTCGCGCTGGGCGACCGCCTGGGCCCAGGCCGAGCGCCCCATCCCGGCGCTCGGGACGACGCATGCCGACTACTTCGGCGGCGAGATCCCGTGCACGCGGCCGCTGACGGCCGCAGAGATCGAGGGTGCGTACGAGGAGGCCACCGGCGACGTCATCGTCGAGGCCTTCGCCGGCCTCGACGCGGAGCGCGTGCCCGGCGTCCTGGTGGCCCGCCACGGGCCGTTCGCCTGGGGGCCGACTCCCGCGAGCGCCGTCGAGAACGCCCAGGTGCTCGAGGAGGTCGCGGCGCTCGCGCTGCACACCGTGCTGCTCGCCCCCGACGGCGGCTCGATCGACTCCGCCCTGCTCGACCGGCACTTCCTGCGAAAGCGCGGGCCGGAGGCCTACTACGGCCAGCCCGAGGAGCCCGCGCCGGCGCCCGTCTAGAGCTCGCCCTCCAGCACGGGCAGCACCACGCGCGACGGCCGCTCGCCGTCGTGGAAGACCGTCTGCACCGCCACCCGGCCGGCCGACGCGCCCTCCTTGCCGATCGGGCCGCCCGAGTTCAGGTTCCGGTCCCACATCGGGAAGTCGGAGCTCGCGATGTCGACGCGCAGGCGGTAGCCCTTCGGGATCCGGATGCCGACCGGCCCGAGCTCGATCCGGTACTCCACCGGCTCGCCAGGCACGAGCGGCTCGGGGGACTCGTAGCCGTTTCGGTAGCGGGCGCGGACGAGCCCCTCCTGGAGGTTTCGCGAGACGCCGGCCGGGTCGACCGCGCACAGGCGGGCGACGAAGTCGGTGTCGACGGCGGTCGACGCCGCGTGCAGGACGACCTCGACGTCCCCGGCCAGCGTCAGGTCGCCGGCCAGCGGCTCGCTCGTGTAGACGAGGACGGCCTTGGTCGACTCGGCGGCGTCCTGCGGCTCGGGGCCCATCGGCGTCGCCGAGGCGTCGCAGCACGAGTGGCCGCCCGCGCTCCACGTGGGCAGGTCGGGGTCGTAGGTGTAGACGTCGGCGGGCTCGTCGCCCGGCGCCTCGGCCGAGAGGCCGCCGTCGCCGTGGCGGGAGTTGGCGCGCCCGCCCGAGTGGAGGAAGAGCTCGCGGCGTCGCGTCCCGGGCGGCGGCCAGTCGGGGAAGTCGCGCCAGCCGTCGTGCAGGATGTAGGTGCTGACGGCGGACTCGGCGTCGCCCCGTCCCTTGAGCAGGCGGTCGAACCAGGCCAGATGGACATCGTCGGCGCTCATGAACCCCAGGTTCGAGTCGTCGGAGCCCCACACGGGCGTCCACGGCTCGTGCGTCCACGGCCACACGACCAGCCGCTGCTCGGCGTGCCCCGCGTCGCGCATGCCCACGTAGTTGTCGACCGTCCCGCGCAGGAAGCCGTCGTACCAGCCGGTGAAGTGGAGCGCCGGGACGGTGAGCCGCGAGTAGTCGGCGTCGATGCTCCAGCGCTTCCAGTAGTCGTCGTGCGTCGGGTGGTCGATCCAGTCGCGGTAGTAGGTCGGCAGGCCCGGGTTGTCGAGCGCGGGCAGGTCCTGGAGCGGCAGGTTCCAGTACTCGTCGGTCACGTTGAGGAGCGCCGTTCGCACCTCGCGGAGTACCGCGTCGTCGCCGTTTCGCCGGGCCGTGTCGTGGGCGAGGAAGAACGCCCACGTCATCGCCCAGCCGAGGAAGATCGCGCCGTGCGAGTAGATCCACCCGTCGTAGGCCTGCGACGACGTGAACCCGGGGCAGATCGCTGCCAGGCTTGGCGGCCTCGTCGCTGCGGCGAGGAGCTGGACGAGGCCCGGGTACGAGTAGCCGTACATCCCCACCTGGCCGCTCGACTCGGGAAGTGCCGCGGCCCACTCGATCGTGTCGTAGCCGTCGTCGGCCTCGTTCAGGAACGGGACGAACTCGCCGTCCGACGACCACCGGCCGCGGCAGTCCTGCACGACCACGACGTAGCCCTTCGACGCGAACCACGAGGCGTGGTGGTAGCCGCTCTCGCTCTGGGAGTGCGTCTTGCCGTACGGCGTTCGCATGAGCAGGACGGGGTACGTGCCCGGGCTCCTGCGGGCGGAAGACGTCCGCGCGCAGGATCGTGCCGTCGCGGACGGTGCACTCGACGTCGTGCTCGACCCGGACATCGGGCAGGCCCGCCCGGGCCCGTCCGCTCACAGCGCGCCCATGAGGCAGTCGCCTCCGTCGACGCGCAGGACGACGCCGTTCACGTACGACGCGCGCGCGAGGAAGACGAACGCCTCGGCGACGTCCGCCGGCTGCCCGAGACGGCCGAGCGGGTTCGCCTCGGCGAACTCCGCGAGCTGCTCGGGCGTGTGCGCCTCGGTCGCCATCGCGGTCTCGATCGTGCCGGGCGAGATGACGTTCACGCGGATCCGGCGCGGCCCGAGCTCGGCCGCGAGCGACCGCGCCAGGCCGATCTGCGCGGTCTTGGTCGCGGCGTAGACCGCGCCGCCGGGATGGGCCTGGAGGCCCGAGATGGACGACGTCAGGATCACCGCGCCGCCGGGGCGCACGTGGGGGAGCCCCGCCTGAAGCACGTTCACGACGCCGCGGATGTTGACGTCGATCAGGAGGTCGATCGCGTCGTCGGGCGTCTCCTCGATCGGCCGGTCGGGGCCGACGAAGACGCCGGCGTTGGGGCACAGCACGTCGATCGCCCCGAACCGCTCCACCGTCCGGGCGACCATCGCCTCGACCGAGGACCGGTCGCGGACGTCGGCGGCGACCGTCAGGAGCTGCTCGGCGGGGATCTGGCCTGCCAGCGCCTCGAGCCGCGCGCCGTTGATGTCGGCCGCAGCGACGCGGTGGCCGTCCGCGGCGAATGCCCGTGCGGCCGGCCGCGCCGATCCCGCCACCGGCGCCGGTTATCAGGACGATCTGATGTCCGGACATCTTGTATATTCGTATCGGAGCCGCTCTCGCGGCTGTCAAGATCCGCGCGACCGAGGGAGACCCGTGCCCATCTACACCGCGCTCGGCCCGATCGAGCCCGCGGATCTCGGCCCGACCAGCATGCACGAGCACGTGTTCGTCGACTCGCGCGTGTGGCTCGAGCCCTCCCACGAGCGGAACGCGCCTCCGCCGACGGCGCCCGTCTCGATCGAGACGCTCGGCTTCCTGCGGTGGAACCCCCACAGCCTGGAGGACAACCTGATCGTCGACGACCCGGAGGTGTGCGTCCACGAGCTTCGGCGCGTCGCCGCCGCGGGCGGGTCCGGAATCGTCGACATGACGAACATCGGCCTCGGCCGGCGCCCCGCCGACCTGCCCGACGTCGCCCGCCGCTCGGGCGTCCACATCATGGTCGGCTGCGGGTTCTACGTCCACGACTCGCACCCCGACTGGGTCGAGGCGGCGTCCGACGACGAGCTCGAGGCGATCATGATCCGCGACCTCGTCGACGGCATCGACGGCACCGACCTCCGTGCCGCGCTGATCGGCGAGATCGGCACGTCGAGCCCGGTCACCGCCCGCGAGGAGCGCGTGGTCCGCGCCGCCGGCCGCGCCGGGGCACGGACCGGCGCGATGGTGAACATCCACCTCGACGCGCGCGGGGCCCACGCGCTCGAGATCCTCGAGATGCTGACCGACGGCGGCCAGCCGGCCGGCCGGGTGGTCTTCAGCCACCTGGACGAGCGGCTGGACCTCGGGTACCACCGCGAGATCGCCGCGGCCGGAGCTGTCCTCGAGTACGACACGTTCGGCCAGGAGTTCTATCTCCCGAACTTCAAGGACCCGACCGACCAGGAGCGGTTCGTCGCCCTCGCGGAGCTTCTCGGCGAGGGTCTCGCCGGCCAGATCGTGCTCGGCTGCGATGCGTGGATCAAGGCGGTGGCGACGACCTACGGCGGAACGGGCATCGAGCACCTCTTCCTCCGCGTCGCACCGACGCTCGAGTCGCGGTACGGCATCGACCGGGCTGCGATCGACCAGATGCTCGTCCACAACCCGCGCAGGCTGCTCGACCGCCCGGCTGCGGAATCCGTCGCGGCGTAGCCCGGCCGCGGCGATTGATACGGTCTGCGAGCGGAGGACCTGTACGGACGAGCGAACGAACCAACGCCTGATCCCGGCGGGCGACGAGTCGACAATCGATCGCGACTCACCCGTGCCGCTCTACTTCCAGCTCGCGCGGCTCCTGACCGAGGAGATCGTGAAGGGGCACCGCGCCCCCGGCGAGCGGCTCGCCTCCGAGCCCGAGATCGGCTCGCGATTCAGGGTCTCGCGCCCGACGGTGCGCCTGGCGCTCCAGCGGCTCGAATCCGAGGGGTTGATCGAGCGCGTCAAGGGCCGGGGCACCTTCATCGCCGACTCGCGCGAGCGCTCGTGGCTCCTCCAGTCGCCCGAAGGCTTCTTCCACGAGGAGGTGGAGCGGCTCGGGTTCGCCGTCTCCGACACCGTCCTCCGTGCCGAGGTGGCCCAGCTGCCCGGGCTGGGCGGCCGAGGCGCTCGGCCTCCCCGAGAAGAGCCACGGGACGATCCTCGAGCGGCTGCGGTACGTGGACGGCCGGGTGGCGCTGCACGTCTCCGACTTCCTGCCCGTCCACCTGGCGGCCGCGGCGCTCTCGCTGCGCGAGCGGGGCGGCTCGCTCTACGACCGGCTCGAGGAGCGGGAGGGCATCGCGGTCTTCGGCGGGCGGCGCACGCTCGAGGCCGCGCAGGCCGAGCCGGACATCGCAGGGATGCTCGACATCAGGCCGCGCACGCCGCTCATCTTCATCCAGTCGGTCGCATGGGGCGGCGACCTCCAGCCGTTCCACTGCTTCCAGACGTGGCTCCGCACGGACCGGATCCGGATCGAGGTGCAGGTCGCCCAGTCGTCGGGCCCGCCGCCTCGGCAGGCGACGCTGCGTGGTTGAGTACGACCCGTTCCTCTTCTACGAGGATCCGTACCCCGTCTACCGCCGCCTGCGCGACGAGGCGCCGGTCTACCTGAACCGCGAGCGGTCGATCTGGGTGCTCTCCAGGTTCGACGACGTTCAGCGCGCGGGCCGCGACTGGCGCACGTTCTCGAGCGCCGAGGGCGTCGACATCGACGACTCCCGGCTCGGGCCGGGGAGCTTCCTCGACGCCGACCCGCCCAGGCACGACGAGCTGCGAAAGATCCTGCACGCCGACTTCGCCCCGGCGAGCCTGGGCCGGCTCGAGCCGCTGATCGCCGCCAAGGTCGACGCGCTGGTCGGGTCGCTCGTCGAGCGTGGCGCGGGTCGACCTCGTCGACGAGCTCGCCCGCCGGCTGCCGGTGTCGGTCGTGTGCGACCTTCTCGGCGCCCCGGCCGAGGACCACGCCCAGCTCGAGCGGTGGTACGCCGACATGCTGTACCGCGAGCCGGGCCGCTCCGAGGTGCCCGAGATCGCCGAGCACGCGACGCGCGAGATCCGCGCGGTACATCGTCGACGCCGTGACCGAGCGGCTGCGCTCGCCGCGCGGCGACCTTTTCAGCACGATCGCCGCGGCGCACGGCGAGGGCCGGCTGTCGATGGACGAGGTCGACGGCATGTGCCGCCTCCTGCTCCTCGCCGGGGTCCACACGACGTCGTCGCTGATCGCGAACGCGCTCATGCTGCTCGAGGAGCGCCCCGGCGACCGCCGCGCGCTCGGTGCCGACCCGGCTCGCATCCCGGACGCGATCGAGGAGCTCCTGCGCTACCTCGCGCCCGTGCAGTCCGGAGCGCGCGTCACGACCGATGAGGTCGAGATCCACGGCGTGAGCGTGCCGCGCGGGGAGCGCATCCTGCTCCTCTGGGCGTCCGCGAACCGCGACGAGCGGCGGTTCCCCGACCCTGACGTGCTCGACCTCGGGCGCAGGCCGCTTCGCAACGTCGCCTTCGGGGAGGGGATCCACTTCTGCCTCGGCGCGCCGCTCGCCAGGCTCGAGGCGAGGATCGCCTTCGAGGCCCTGTTCACGCGCATTCCGGAATATGAGATCGTGGGGCCCGTCGAGCGACATTTCACGTTCCTCGAGCGGGGGATCGCACGTCTCCCGGCCGTGGTGCAGGGCAGCGCTTGACAGTCCGGGACCCGGCGCCTATCGTCGGAGCCTGTCCGTACAAGAGAACATGTCTGGAGGGGGAGTGGAGGCCGCAGGAAGGATCGACCGCCAATCGCCCGTGCCGTTCTACTTCCAGCTCGCGGCGATGCTGGAGCACGAGATCACGGGCGGGCGGTGGCAGGCCGGCGCCCAGATCCCGTCGGAGCCCGACCTGTGCACGGCGTTCGGCGTGTCGCGATCCGTCGTCCGGCAGGCGCTCCAGCGGCTCGAGCAGGAGGGCTTCATCGTCCGCCGCAAGGGGCACGGCACGTTCGTCGCCGAGGCCCAGCCTCGCTCGTGGCTCCTCCAGTCCGCCGACGGGTTCTTCCAGGACGAGGTCGACAGGCGCGGCCGGCGCGTGACGTCGCGCATCCTCCGCCTCGAGCTGGCGCCTCTCCCCAAGTGGGCGGCCGACGCGCTCGACGTGCCCGAGGACTCGGGCGGTGTCACGATGGAGCGCCTCCGCTGGGTCGACGGCCAGGTGGCGCTGCACGTGTCCGACTACCTGCCCGAGCGGCTCGCCGACACGGTCCTCGGCCTGAAGGACGACCACAGCGAGTCGCTGTACGAGCGCCTGAGGCGGCTCGAGGGGCTCGAGGTCGCCGGCGGGCGCCGAGCCGTCGAGGCCGCGGCCGCCGGCCCGAAGCTGGCGTCGCTGCTCGAGGTCGACCGGGGCGCGCCGCTGGCGTTCATCGAGTCGGTGCTGTGGGACCGGGCGATGCGTCCGTTCCACTGCTTCCAGTCGTGGCTTCGCACCGATCGCATCCGGATCGAGATGGAGGTCGCGTCGACACGGCGCGCGGCGGGCGAGATCCTGTCGGCCTGGCCCGACGGCGCGTCAGGCTGACGAGCGGGCAGATCCGTTGGGCCGAGGTCTGCGGATGTCTGATGAGCCAAGCGGCGTACCCGCCGAGCAGGGCGATGCCCAGCCAGACTGCTCCGGTGCGGTACCGCTGCGTAAGGGTTTCGGCCCGGCGAGCGTATATGTAGATAGAGGTTGGAAAGTTCTTCCAAGTCATTTTCGAGAACACTGTTTGGGGAGGGTGGTAGATGAGCTTCAGAAACAAGGATCCGCTGGCAGGTCTGGAGCGCGACCTGCGGGCGAGCCGTCCGCAGTTGGACCGGGCCGTCGGAGACCAGGTCGTGGCGGGCATTCCGTCCGGATCTCGCGCCCGTGGGATCCGAGTGTTGATGGCCAGTGTCGTCACGACCGGCGTGTTCGGCGCCATGGCGATGTTCGGCGGCATGTCGTATGCCCTCGCGTCGGTTCACCACGTGGTGGGCGGCGGCAACTCCACCCCGGCGGACGTCCAGTACGGCTGCGGCAGTTCGTCAGAGCCGGACGCCAATGGCGACTTTCACTCGAACTGTCACACCGGCAGCAAGGGCCGCGGAGCCGGCGGGGACGATAAGCCCGGGTCGAAGAAGGGCTAGTCGAGCCGGAAGGTCGCGCGACGTTCTCCCGTATTTCGCGGGATCTCCGCTAACCGACTTGCAGCCAGCTAGCAGTTGGCATCAGTGGGCTCGAGCCGCAGCCGGGATTCGGCGGCGGCGATCTTTGCGACCTTGCGGGCCGACGCGCCGCCCTGGAACTCGGATTCGAGCCAGATCCGCACCAGCGACTCGGCCAGCTCGGGCCCGACGACGCGCGCGCCGAGCGTCATGACCTGGGCGTTGTTCGACTTGCGGGCCCGCTCGGCCGAATAGGCGTCGTGCACCTGGGCGGCGTAGACGCCCGGGACCTTGTTGGCGGCGATCGCCATGCCGATGCCGGTGCCGCAGATGAGGATCGCGCGCTCGTGCTCGCCCCGGGCGACCGCCTCGGCCACGGTGAGCGCCACGTCGGGGTAGTCGGTGTCCTCGCCGGCGGCGACCCCGTAGTCGGCGACATCCGCGCCCGACTCGCGGAGCATCGACACGAGCCGCTCCTTGAGTGCCACGCCGGCGTCGTCGGCACCGATCGCGATGCTCACGCCGCCGCCCTCACCGACTCGACGACCTCGCGGAGGCCCGAGACGGCCGTCGCCGCGCGGCCGACGAAGACGCCGTCCACGCCCGCAGCGAGCAGGCCCGCGATCTCGCCCGGCCGGACGCTCCCGCCGTACAGGATCCGCAGGTCGCCGTCCCGCCCGGCCGCGCGCCGCCGGACCTCGGCCACCACGCCGGCCACGCGCTCGGGGTCGGCCGCGGTCTCGGCGCCGATCGCCCACACCGGCTCGTAGGCGATGACCACGTCGGCAGCGGACGGGAGCGGCGTCAGCACCGCGGCCACCTGGTCGCCCACGATCGTGGCGGCGGCGCCGCCGGTCTCGTGCTCCTCGCCGACGCAGACGATCGGCTCGAGCCCGCAGCGGACTGCGGCGAGCGCCTTGCGCGCGACCATCTCGTCGCTCTCGCCGAACAGGTGGCGACGCTCGGCGTGGCCGACCTCGACGAACGTGCACCCCAGCTCGCGCAGGACGGCGGGCGACACGCAGCCGGTGTAGGCCCCGCTCTCCTCCCAGTGCGCATCCTGTGCCCCGTACCGGACGGGCGAGCCCGCGAGGAGCTCCCGGGCCGCGGCGAGCACGGGGAACGACGGCAGCACGAACACCGACACCCCGTCGAACTCGGCCGCGGACGCGGCGAGCTCGCGCAGGTAGCCGATCGTCTCGGCGTAGCCGAGGAACATCTTGAGGCCCGCGCCGACCAGCGGCCGGCCGGTCACGCGATCTCCCGCTCGGACGCCTCGGCCTCCTCGCCGGCGATGATCAGGTCGACGCCGGCCTCGTCGATCGCCTCGGCGAGCGCTCCCTGCGGCCGGGCCGAGGTCACGAACCGGTCGACCGAGCCCAGATCGGCGAAGAGGGCGAGCGACACCTGGTCGAACTTCGAGTGGTCGGCGAGCAGGATGACCTCGGCGGCCGAGGCGATCATCGCCTGCTTGACCGAGACCTCCTCGAGCGCGGGGTAGCTCAGCCCGTCGACGGCAACGCCGGCCGCGGCGATGAATGCCTGGTCGGCCCGGAGAGCCGAGAGCGTGCGGACGGCGATGTCGCCGACCGTGCCGCGCGTGCTGCGGCGGAACACGCCGCCGGTGAGGATGATCGTCGCGTCGGGGTTCTCGGCCACCTCGGCGGCGGTCGTGATCGCGTTCGTCACGACCCGCAGGTTGCGCCGGTGAACGAGCTCCCGGGCGAACTCAGCGGTCGTCGATCCCGAGTCGATGACGATCGTCGCGCCGTCGGCGACGAGCTCGGCCGCGCGCCGGGCGATCGCGCGCTTGGCCTCCTGCTGCTCGCCGGCGCGAAGAGCGTACTGCGACTCGACGCCGCGCATCGCGACCGCGCCGCCGTGCTCGCGCCGCACCACGCCCGCCTCGGCGAGCCGGGCCAGGTCGCGCCGGATGGTGACCTCCGTGACGCCCAGACGGTCGGACAGATCCGACACCCGGATCGAGCCGGACTCGCGCGCCAGGTCGGCGATGGTGCGGAGGCGATCCGAGCGCAGCATGCGCCGCCGGCGGTCGCGCTCGCCCTTCATTCGGTGCACACAAAATCGATCATGATCGAATCCTCAGGCGCCGTGAAAATGATCGTTCGAACGTCCTCCCCATGCCGTAGTATAGGCGGGTAGCTGCGATGAGCGACCCGAGATCGAACAGAACAGATCTCACGGGCGATCGTTTACGAACGATCCAGCCCCTGCCAGGAGCGGCCGTCGGCGTGCTTGACACGGACCGCACCACTCTCTATGGTCGCACTGTCCTTACAGGATTACAGGGGACACCTTCGGCGTCCGCAGCCGCCGTTCCAACCCGGGAGGAGGGATACGCATGTCTGACGTCGCCTCCGAAGAGGTGCTCGTCGCGAAGACGGACCTCCAGGCAGGGGCCCTGCGCCTGCCCGAGGTGCTGATGCAGTCGGTGACGCTGGTCGCGCCCGCGATCGCGACGCTGTTCTCGTTCGGCTTCATCGTCGGGTCGTTCGCGGGGCTCATGGCGCCGTTCGCGTTCGCCATCGTGCTCCTGATCGCCCTGATGCTCGCGATCAACCTGAGCATGCTCGCGCGCCTGTTCCCATCGGCGGGCGGGTACTTCACGTACATCAGCCGCGCGATCCATCCCCGGGTGGGGATGTTCGCCGGCTGGCTCTACTTCCTCATCAACCCGCTCGTCCCGGGTGTGATCCTCGTCTACATGGGGACGGTGCTCGACAACGAGCTCCAGTCCAAGTACGACTTCAACTTCCCGTGGTGGCTCTTCGTCATCCTGGGCATCGGCGTGATCATGTTCGTCGCCTACCGCGGCATCTCGCTCTCGGGCAAGCTCCTGATCATCCTCGGCAGCCTCGAGATCCTGATCGTGGTGGGACTCAGCGTCTGGGGCGCGTTCGACCCCGGTCCCGGCGGCTTCAACTTCGAGCCGCTCAACCCGGCGAACCTCGGGGACGTGGGCGCAAACGGCATCTACCTCGGCGTGGTGTTCGGCATCTTCTCGATCACCGGCTGGGAGGGGGCGTGCCCGATCGCGGAGGAGAGCGAGAACCCGCACGACACCGTCCCGAAGGCGCTGGTGCTCTCGGTGATCATCACGGGCCTGATCCTCGTCATCTGCACGTGGTTCCTGCTCCTCGGCTGGGGAACCGACAGGGTGGGCTCGATCGCCACGGCCGCCAACCTGCCGCCGCTGATCCTGGCCGACCGGTACTGGGGCAGCGCCTACTGGATCGTGCTCATCGCGCTGATCAACTCGACGCTCGCGGTGTGCATCGCATCGAACCTCGTCGGGACGCGCATGTACTACTCGATGGCGCGCACCGGCGCACTGCCTGCGTGGTTCGCCAAGGTGCACCCCAAGTACAAGACCCCGATCAACGCCGTCCATGCCCAGTTCGCGGTCATCGTCGTGAGCGCCGTGATCCTCACGAAGTGGTGGGGCAAGGAGAACATCTGGTTCGTCGACGGCGGCATGATCACGTTCGCGCTGGGGACGATCTACATCCTCGGCAACCTGTCCGTCATCACCTACTACCTGCGCGAGAAGCGCGACAGCTTCAACTGGCTTACGCACGGGCTGTTCCCGGTCGCGACGTCGATCGCGATGGTCGTCCTGTTCTACAAGTCGCTGAACCCGTTCCCGCCGGCACCGTTCAAGTGGGGCCCGATCGTGGTCGGGGTGTGGGCGGTGCTGGGGATTGCGGTGGTCGCGCTCCTTGCGATACTCGGCAAGGAGAGCTGGCTCCAGGCGGCCGGCCGCGCGGCGGACGAACGCCCGGAGACCCCGGAGGAGCTCGCGCACCGGCCCTCGTTCTGATTCCATGACGCAATGACCGCGGCAGCCAACGATCTCGAGGGAGCTGTCGCGATCGTCACCGGCGGCGGCACCGGCATCGGCCGGGCCGCCGCCGTGTGCCTCTCGGGCCTCGGCGCGGCGGTCGTCGTGGCCGGGCGCCGGGCCGAGCCGCTCGACGAGGCGGTCGGCCGAGATCACGGCGGCGGGTGGACGGGCCGCTGGCCGTGCCGTGCGACCTCTCGCTTCCGGAGGCCGCCGGCGAGCTCGTCGCGACGACGGTCTCCGAGCTCGGCCGGGTCGACGCCATCGTCAACAACGCCGGCACCTGCCGGTCGCACCCGCTCGACGAGTGGGGCCTGGCCGAGTTCGACGAGCACCTCTTCGTCAACATCCGCAGCCCGTTCTTCCTCGTCCAGGCGGCGTTGCCCCACCTGCGCCGCTCGCCGGTCGCGGCGGTCGTCAACATCAGCTCGTCGTCGGGGTCGATGGTGCGGCCCGGGCAGTCCGTCTACGGGATGTCGAAGGCGGCGCTCGAGTACCTCACCAAGTCGATGGCGGCCGAGCTCGCCGGGGACGGGATCCGCGTCAACTGCATCGCCCCGGGGCCCGTCGACACGCCGATCCACGCCACGTGGGCGACCGACCTCGACGAGGCCTACCGCTGGCTCGCCGACCAGGTGCCCCTGGGCAGGATCGCGACGGCGCCCGAGCTCGGCTGGTGGATCGCCACGCTGATCGCGCCCGGCGCGGGATGGGTCACGGGCGTCGTCATCCCCGTCGACGGAGGCCAGGTGCTGGACTACCGATGAGCCGGTTCGACGGCAAGGCCGTGCTCGTCACCGGCGCCGCCCAGGGCATCGGGCGCGCGATCGTCGAGCGGTTCCTCGGCGAGGGCGCCGCCGTCACGATCTTCGACCTCGACGGGGATCTGGCCGAGGCGACCGCAGCCGAGCTGGCGTCCGGGGGGCCGGTGCAGGCGTTCGCAGGCGACGTGGCGAGCCGCGCCGACGTGCGCGCGGCCGTCGACGCATCGCTCTCGACGTTCGGGAGCCTCGACGTCCTGGTCGCCCACGCCGGCATCGCCGACGTCCAGCCGATCCTCGAGATCGACGACGACCGCTGGCAGCGCGTGCTCGACGTCAACCTGACCGGCGTCTTCCTGTGCATCCAGGAGGCCGGCCGCGCCATCGCCAGGGCGGGCAAGGGCGGCGCCATCGTGGTCACCGCATCGACGAACTCGTTCTGGGTCGAGCAGAACATGGCCCCGTACAACACGACGAAGGCCGGGGAGGTGGCGCTCATCCGCACTGCGGCGCTCGACCTCGCGGCGTTCGGCATCCGCGTGAACGGCGTCGCGCCCGGCGTCGTCCGCACCCGCATCTCGGAGTGGGTGATCGACGATCCGGTGCTCGGGGCGGAGTACCTGAAGAAGATCCCGCTCGGCCGCTTCGGCGAGCCGGCCGACGTCGCCGACGCGGTGGCGTTCCTGGCCTCCGACGACTCGGCCTACGTCACGGGCCAGACGCTGATCCTCGACGGCGGCCTGACCCTGGGCCAGCCGCTCGAGGCGATGGATATCGCCCTCCCCGGGGCAGAGCACGTGAGGTTCCAACCGTCCACGGAGGTGCGCGATGCCGGATGATCCCTACCGCGCGGCGATCGGCCGCAGCCGCAGCGAGCTCGAGACTCCGGCGCTCCTGCTCGACCTCGACATCGCGCGCCAGAACATCGCCGTGATGGCCGGCCACATGGAGCGGGCCGGGAAGAGCCTGCGCCCGCACACGAAGACGCACAAGGCCCCCCAGATCGCCCGCCTGCAGGTCGACGCCGGCGCCATCGGCGTCTCGACGGCCACGGCCTGGGAGGCGATCGTCATGATCGACGCCGGCGTCGACGACATCCTCGTCGCCAACGAGGTGGTCGGCCCGTCGCGGATCAGGGCGCTCGCCGAGGCCGCCCGCGACGGTCGCGTGACCGTGGCCGTCGACAGCGCGGCGAACCTCGACGACCTCTCGGCCGCGGCCGTCGCCGCCGGCTCGGTGATCGGCGTTCTCGTCGAGGTCGACGTCGGCATGAACCGCGGCGGCGTGCGCTCCAAGGAGGAGGCGCTCGACGTCGCCCGGCACGCCGTGAGCCTTCCGGGGATCGAGTGGCGCGGCGCGATGGGGTACGAGGGCCACTGCATGCTCGAGCCCGACCGCGCGCCTTCGCGTCACGAAGCAGGGGAAGGCGATGACCCACCTGTTCGAGGTCGTCGACCACCTGGCCGCCGACGGCATCGAGTGCGAGATCGTCTCGGCCGGCGGCACGGGCACCTACGACCTGATCGCCGCCCACCCGCGCGTGACCGAGCTCCAGGCCGGCTCCTACGTCTTCATGGACGCCTTCCACGGCAGCCTCATCCCCGGGTTCGACGTCGCCCTGACGGTGCTCGCGACGGTGATGGGCCGCCACGGCGACCGGGTCATCCTCGACGCCGGCCGAAAGGGCGTCGGCATCGACCTGATGCTGCCCTCGCCCGTCGGCATCGAGGCGACGACAGCGTTCGTCGACGAGGAGCACACCGGGATCGACGTCCCGGCGAGCTCGCCGCTCAGGTACGGCGACACGGTCGAGCTCATGGCGGGCTACGGCCCCACCACCGTCAACCTGTACGGCCGCTACCACGTCATCGAGGGCGGCGTCGTCACCGACATCTGGCCGGTGATGGCCCGCTACGGCAGCGACACCGCTGTCGAGAAAGGAGCCGGAACACGTGTCTAGCGTCAAGCTCGATACCGGCGGCCTGGCCATCACCCAGGTGGCCGCCGTGGTCAGGGATCTGCGGAGCTCGCTGGAGGCCTACCACAAGGCGCTCGGCTGGGGCCCGTGGAACGTCTACGAGCACAAGCCGCCGATGCTGCACTCGACCGAGCTGCACGGGAAGCCGACCGAGTTCACGATGCTCGGCGCGGAGTGCCACGCCGGGCCGATCGTCTTCGAGCTCCTTCAGCCGCTCGAGGGGCCGAGCATCTACAAGGAGTGGCTCGACGAGCACGGCGAGGGCCTGCACCACGTCGCCGTGATGGTGCCCGACGCACGAGCAGGCGGACCAGACGCGGACGCACTTCCAGGAGCTCGGCGCCGAGGTGCTGATGGGCGGGCGGATCGGCGAGACGATCCAGTTCTACTACCTCGACACCGAGCCGATGCTGAAGGTGATCTTCGAGTCGGGCTCGGGCCACGCCGTCGACCTGAAGCCGGCCTGGACGTACCCGTAGCGATGGCGCCGAACGCCGACGTCCACGCCATGGGCCGGCGGGCGCTGTCCGAGGTCGGCGGCGTGCTCGACGCGGTGTCGGGCGAGGACGTCGAGGCGATGTGCCGCGAGCTCCGTGCGGCCCGGCGGATCGCCTGCTACGGCGTCGGGCGCGAGGGGCTCATGATGAAGGCCCTCTGCATGCGGCTCATGCACCTCGGCCTCGACGCGCACATGGTCGGCGACATGACGACGCCGCCCGTCGCGCGACGGCGACCTGCTCGCTCGTGAGCGCCGGGCCGGGATGGTTCTCGACGGTCGATGCGCTCGTGGGAGTGGCGCACGAGGCGGGCGCGCGCACGCTGGTCGTCACCGCGCAGCCCGACGGGCCGGTGCCCGCCCGGGCCGACGTGGTCGTCCACCTGCCGGCCCAGACGATGGCCGACGATCGCGGCGGCGAGCCGAGCCTGCTCCCCATGGGAAGCCTCTACGAGGCCGCCCAGCTCGTCTTCTTCGACCTCGTCTCGATCATGCTCCGCGAGCAGACCGGCCAGGCGCCGGACGAGATGCGCGAGCGGCACACCAACCTGGAGTGAGGGTGCCATGGACGTCGGCGTGAATCTGTGCTTTGCGATCAAGCGGTGGCCGGAGCCCGAGGAGTGGGCGCGGATCGCCGCCGACGAGCTGGGAGTGTCGAGCGTCCAGTTCACGATGGACCTGATCGACCCCTGGTGGCCCGAGAGCGACCGCGCCGCGATGGCGGGGCGCGTGCGCGAGGCGGCCGGCCGCCGCGGCATCGCGATCCACAGCGTGCAGATCGGCCTCGCCGGCTACACGTACAACGGGCTTCTGCACCCTGACGAGACGGCCCGGCGGATCGCCGAGGAGTGGTGGCGGCGCTCGATCGACCTGGCCGCAGAGCTCGGCGCCGGCGCGGCGGGCGGCCCGATCGGCGCGCTGAGCGTCGCCGATGCGGCCTCGCCCGAGCGCCGCGAGGCCCTGTACGCGGAGGTCGTCGGCCGGCTCGGCGGCCTCGCCGATCACGCGAAGCGGTCGGGCCTCGATGCGCTCCTCGTCGAGCCGACGCCGCTCCCGCGCGAGATCCCGTCGACGATCGACGAGGCGAAGCGGCTTGTGGCCGACACCTCCGGCGGCGCCGTGCCGCTGCGGTTCGTGATCGACGTCGGCCACGCCCTGTACCGGCCGCTCTACGGGGAGGACGCCTCGCTCGTTCCGTGGCTCACGGAGCTTCGCGACCACATCGGCGTCCTGCACCTTCAGAACCACGACTACCGGGCCGACGCGCACTGGGGGTGGCCCGACGCGCGCGGCGCGTACGACCCGGCCGGGTTCCACCGCGAGGTGCGCGAGGCGGGACTCGACCACCTGCCGGTCTTCATCGAGGTGTTCTCGCCGTTCGAGCAGGCCGACGACGAGATCGTGCCGCTGATCCGAAGCTCGCTCGCCGCCTGCCGGCCATGACGGCGCTCGTCGGCGTCGACGTCGGCACGAGCTCGACGAAGGCGATCGCGATCGACCCCGACGGGACGATCCTCGGCCACGCCCAGGCCGACTATCCGGTGAGCCTGCCGAGGCCGGGCCACGCCGAGCAGGATCCCGACCTCTGGTGGCAGGCGGCCGAGGCGGCGCTCGCGGATCTCGGCGCGGAGGACGTCGCCGGCATCGGCCTCTCCGGGCAGATGCACGGGCTCGTGCTGCTCGACGACCGCCTGCGCCCGCTGCGCCCGGCGATCCTGTGGAACGACCAGCGGACGGCGGCCGAGTGCGACGAGATCGAGGCGACGGTCGGCCTGGAGCGGCTGATCGCGCTCACCGGCAACCGGGCGCTCACCGGCTTCACCGCGCCCAAGCTGCTGTGGGTCCGCCGCCACGAGCCGGACGTCTACCGGCGCATCGCCCACGTGCTCCTGCCCAAGGACTACGTGCGGCTGCGGCTCACCGGCGAGCTCGTGACCGACGTGTCCGACGCGTCGGGCACGCTGCTCTTCGACGTCGGTGCCCGGACGTGGAGCGAGCAGATGCTCGACCTGCTCGACCTCCCCCGCGAGTGGTTTCCCCCGGCGCTCGAGTCGGGATCGCCGTCCGGCACGACGAGCGCCGGTCTGCCCGTCGCCGCCGGCGGCGGGCGACCAGGCGGCCGGGGCGCTCGGCGTGGGCGTCGACCGGCCCGGCTCCGTGTCGGTCGCTCTCGGGACGTCGGGCGTCGTGTTCGGCGTCCTTCCGGCGCTCGCCGCCGATCCGCGTGGGACGGCGCACACCTTCTGCCATGCGGTCCCCGGCACCTGGCATGCGATGGGCGTGATGCTGTCGGCGGCGGGGGCGCTCGACTGGCTGCACAGCTCCGTCGTGCCCGGGTCGTCGATCGAGGCCCTGCTCGAGGCGGCGGCGGCGTGGGAGCCGGGATGCCAGGGCCTCCAGTTCGCCCCGTATCTGTCAGGCGAGCGGACCCCGCACGCCGACCCCGCCGTGCGGGGCGCCTTCGTGGGGCTCGCCCTGAGCCACGACTCGGGCGCGCTCGTCCGGGCCGTGCTCGAGGGCGTCGCGTACGGCCTGCGCGACTCGCTCGAGCTCCTGCGCGGCCTGGGCCTTCGCCCGTCGGCCGGCCGGATCGGAGGCGGCGGCAGCCGCAGCGAGCTGTGGCGGCGGATCGTTGCGTCGGTGCTCGGCCTGCCGCTCGAGATCACCGCAGCGGATGACGCTGCCGCGCTGGGCGCGGCGATGCTCGGCGGCGTGTCCGCCGGCTCGTTCGCCGACGTGCCGGCGGCGGTGGCAGCCTGCGTCCGCGTCACGGGCCGCGTCGAGCCCGACCCGGCGTGGCGAGATCCGTACGCCGAGGGCTATGCCGCATTCAGGCGCCTCTACCCCGCGATCGCCGGTCTCCGTGCCGCCGGCGGGTGAGCCCGCCGGGTGTGGAATCGGGGCGCCCGGGTACCATCTCGGGATGGAGCCCCACGAGTGAGCTTCCGGCACGAGGCGCTCCTGTACCGCGGCGAGGACGAGTTCGTGGCGCGCGTCGAACCGGTCGTCCGCGAGGGGACCGCCGCCGGCGAGGCGGTGATGGTCGCTGTCAGCGACAGGAAGATCGGGCGCCTGCGCGAGGCGCTCGGGCCCGCCGGCGGCCGACGTGACGTTCGCCGACATGGACGACATCGGCGCCAATCCGGCCCGCATCATCCATGCCTGGCACGAGTGGGCCGCGCCGCACCTCGCGGCCCGGCGGCCGGTGCGTGGCGTGGGCGAGCCGATCTCGGCGTCCCGCACGCCCGACGAGCTCGTCGAGTGCCAGCGCCACGAGGAGCTCCTGAACGTCGCGTTCGGGCCCGGCCCGGGCTGGCTCCTCGTCTGCCCCTACGACACGGCGACGCTCGAGCCCGCGGTGATCGCGGAGTGCCGCTGCAGCCATCCGGTCGTCCTCGAGAACGGCGCGGCGCAGCGAGAGCGGCGAGTACCGCGGGGTCGACGCGATCGTCGAGCCCTTCACGCATGCCGCTTCCCGAGCCGGACGGGACGCCGGACGAGCTGGCGTTCGACCTCTCGCAGCTCGCAGACGTGCGCCGCCGGGTTGCCGGCGTCGCGGCGCGCGCGGGCCTCGACGCCGAGCGCTCGGACGACCTCGTGGTCGCGGTGCACGAGGTCGCCGCGAACAGCGTCCGGCACGGCGGAGGCCGGGGCGTCCTGCGGACGTGGCGCGGCGAGCGGCTGCGTGACGTGCGAGGTACGCGATCCGGGCTACATCGCCGAACCGCTCGTCGGGCGGCTCCGCCCATCCGCGGCGGTCGAGGGGGGCCACGGCATGTGGCTCGCCAACCAGCTGTGCGACCTCGTCCAGGTCCGCTCCTCCAAAGCGGGGACGACCGTGCGGCTCATCGTCCGGACGGCCTGACGCAGCCGCCGCGCTCGTCGGCGGTTAACCCGGCCCGGCCGCCGGGTATCGATCCCAGGTCCACATCCATCGACCCGGGAGCAGCACACATGCCCAGCACCTGGACCGACAAGCAGGAACGCAAGTACGAGCACATCCGCGACTCCGAGCGGGCGCAGGGCGCATCGCTCGATCGCTCGAAGGAGATCGCCGCGCGTACCGTCAACAAGGAGCGGGCGCAGAGAGGTCAGAGCCAGACCGCGTCGCGATCGTCGACCGACGACATGTCCTCGTCGCGGCGGGGCGGCCTGCGCTCCGGCACGAACCGCCCCCGGGGCAGGACCAAGGCGCAGCTCTACAACGAGGCAAGGCAGCGCGGGATCAAGGGGCGCTCGTCGATGACCAAGGCCCAGCTCCAGCGGGCCGTCGACGCCAAGAACGGCTAGGACCTGGTCTGCGGCATCAGCGGATGCCGAGCACGCGCGTGGCCAGGTTCGCGATGCACAGCTCCCAGCCCTCGCGGTGGAGGTCACGCCGCTCGCCGTCGGCGAAGCCGGTGTGCGTCAGGGTGACGGCGGTCTCTCCGGGCGACACCTCGCGGAACTCGACGGTCACGAGCGTCGCGGCGTCGTTCTCGGCGCCGTGCGACTCCCACGCCCAGGTGTAGACGAGCCGGCGCGGAGGGTCGACCTCGACGTACTCGCCGCCGACCGAGCGCACGACGCCCGACGGGTCCTGCATCGAGAGCCGGTAGCGCCCGCCCGGCCGCAGGTCGATCTCGACCGCGGGCGACGTCCAGTCCGGGCCGGCGCCCCACCAGCGGCGCAGCACCTCGGGGCTCGTCCACGCCTCGAAGACCCTGGCCTGCGCGGCCGCGAAGGTGCGCTCGATGACGAGGTCGTGCTCCCGGTTCACTGCGTCTCCTCGAGGTAGGCCTCAATGATGTCGAGCTTTTGCTCCCAGAGCCGCCGCTGGCCTTCGATCCACCCCGCCGCCTCGTCGAGAGGATCCGAGCGGAGCGTGAGGACGTGGGTGCGGCCGCGGATCACACGGTCGACGATGCCCGCCTCCTCGAGCACGTGCAGATGTCTCGTCACGGCGGGCTTCGACACCCCGGAACCGCGGCTGGCCTCGCGGACGGTCGCGGGGCCGCCGGCGAGGCGGCCGACGATCGCACGGCGGACCGGATGCGCCAGCGCGTGGAAGCTGCGGTCGAGCTCGGCCTGGGATGTGCGGCTCACTGCCGAATAGTTTACCAACTCGTGTACAATGCACGGCCCAGTCGACCGAGGAGGATCCGGTGAGCACCACGACGAGCCGTCCAACGATCGCGACTCGAGAGCAGTGGAGGACGAAGCGGGTCGAGCTGCTCGCCAAGGAGAAGGAGCTGAGCCGCGTGCGCGACGAGCTGAGCCGCGAGCGCCGCGAGCTTCCGTGGGTGCCGGTCGAGGAGGAGTACGTCTTCCAGACGACCGAGGGCGATCGCACGCTCGCGGAGCTGTTCGGCACCCGGAGCCAGCTCCTCGTCTACCACTTCATGTACGGACCGGACTGGGACGCCGGCTGCCCGAGCTGCTCGTTCTGGATGGACAGCTTCGACGGGACGGCCGTCCACCTCGCGAATCGCGACGTCGAGCTCGTCGTCGTGAGCCGGGCGCCGCTCGACGTGCTGCAGGCCTACCGCGAGCGGATGGGCTGGAGCTTCCGATGGGTCTCGTCCGCCGGCAGCCGGTTCAACCACGACTATGGGGTGTCGTTCACCGAGGACGAGCGGCGCGACGGGGCGGAGTACAACTTCGCGTTCGTGCCGAAGCCGAACGACGAGCTGCCGGGCGTCAGCGTCTTCGCGAAGGACGCCGCGGGAGCCGTCCACCACACGTACTCCTCGTACTCCCGCGGGCTCGACGTGCTGAACTGCACCTACCAGCTGCTCGACCTGGTGCCGAAGGGGCGCGACGAGGATGCGCTGCCGCATCCCGCCGCGTGGCTTCGCCGGCACGACGAGTACGAGGATCAGCGGCGAGCGCTATGACGCGGCCGTGAGCGCGCCCGCAATCGTGCCGGCCCATTCCCGCACGTCGTCCCAGTCGCGGTAGTCGCCCTCGGCGGCTCCGACGACGCGGACCACGGCTCGCTCGCCGAGCCCGAGCCGGCTCCGGTCGAGCCTGCCGGTGAAGAGGCGGTGCTCCCGGGCGCCGCTCGCCTCGACCAGGCCGTCGACGTTGACGGCGGCCTCAGCGTCCGGCTTGGGCGGGTCGCCGATCGGGCCGCTCGAGAAGAGCCACGTCGGCCTGGCCGCCAGCTCGCCCGCGTGCACCTCGACGAACGTGCGCGCCGGCCCCAGCCAGCGGCCGACATAGACGGCGCTCCCGAGGACGAATGCGTCGAACCCGCTCACGTCCGTCACGTCGTCGAGCGAGGCGACCTGCACGTCAAGGCCGCGCTCCTCCAGCGTGCGGCCGACCTCGTCCGCGATCTCACCGGTCGCCCCGTGCCTGCTCGAGGCGGCGACAAGCACCTTCATGGCACCCTCCTTCCTCGCATGGTCAGGATGGTGCACCGGGCCTGAACCGGCATCGGTGCCGTTACGCAAAGCCGTGTGTGGGTTTCTACGCAACTGGAATCGAGGCGCCCCCCGACGCGGACGGCGACGCGCGGGCCGATGCTTGGGGCATGCACGAAGCAGCGTCCCGGCGCACAACGGTCGAGGTCAGCGTCTCGTTCACGACGCCGCCGCGGCGACGGGTCGCTGCCGTCGTCTCGATCGAGCTCGTCCTCGGCATCGCCGCCGTCCTCGGCGGCCTCGGGCTCGTTCGTGACGGCTCGGGGCTGGAGGTGGCGTGGATCGAGCACACGCTCCTTCCGAGCTGGACGATTCCGGGGATCCTCCTGGCGGGCCTTGTGGGTGGCGGCATGCTTGCCGCCGGCGTCCTGACCCTGCGGAGGCCGGCTCTGGCCGCACCGGCCGCGTTCACGATGGGAGCCGTGCTCCTCGCGTGGCTCGCGATCGAGACGCTCATGATCGGATGGCACGGCGGGCCACAGCTGCCGCTCGACGTGCTCTGCGGAGGCCTCGCCGTGGCCCTGGTCGCCCTGGCGCTCCCGTCGACCAGAGTCGGTCGCTAGCGGCGGTCGGACTTGCGGCGGCGCTTGTGCCGCTGCATCTCGGCGCCGGCCCGGCGGAGCGTCTCGCGGGGCGTCTCGCCCGGCCGTGAGGCCACGCAGCCGACGCTTGCCCCCTGGCAGATGTCGCGGATGCGGCGCGGCAGCGGCAGGTCGTCGACCAGCACCCGCAGGCGGTGCACGCGGGCCGAGGCGTCGGCGGGTGCGAGCGCGTTCAGGACGGCGACAAGCTCGTCACCGCCGAGCCGCGCGGCCAGCTCGCCCGGCTCGAGGACCGAGGCCAGCGTGTCGGCCAGGGCCACGATCAGGAGGTCGCCGTCCTCGTATCCCAGCGAGTCGTTCACCTGCTTCAGGCCGTCCGCGTCCAGCATCAGAAGCCGGTACGGGCCGCCGGTGCGGTGCTCAAGCTCGTCCATGAGCCGGCGGCGGTTGGCGATGCCGGTCAGCGGATCGGTCACCGCCGCCCGGTGGAACTGCTCGCGCATGAAGCATGAGTGGACGGCGAGCGCGCACAGCTCGGCGTAGTACTGGACGTGGCCGCGCTCCTGGCGCCCGAACGGCCGCTCGCGCCGGAGCACGAGCTCTCCCAGGCGGGCGTCATGGGCGATGAGCGGCATGCGAAGCGCCGCTGCCCGGCCGTTGTGGCGGAAGCCCGCCGGGCGCCGGGCGCCGTTCAGCGCCGTGGCCTGGATCTTCCTCCGGAGCTCGCCCTCGGAGGGGAGCACGACCTCGGCGCCGCACTCCCAGAGCACCTCGGCGCCCTTCGCGGTGGCACGGGCCAGCGACTCGAGATCCGTAGCCTCGAGTGCAAGCGACAGCGCGGACGGCATGCGGCGAAAGAAATCGTTCTCATGCCCCTCGTCCCACACGATGTCGTCGGTCCGTTGCCCCAAGCGGGAGACGCCCATCGCTTTGCAACCTATCCGCGCTCCGGGGATGCCCGCATCCCCTAACCGGGGGAGTCTGCGGGTGATTTCACCTCGCCGATCTGGGGGATGCCGCCCTACGCGCTTTCCGCTATCGGTGTGACATGCCGTCCATACCCGGTCGCACCGCGCTTGCCGTCGCCGCCTCGGTGGTGACGCTCGGCTGCCTGGTCGCCTCGGCCGCGGCGGCCAAGACGACGACGAAGCACGGCGACGAGTTTCATGCGAAGACCGACGGCTGCAAGGCCTCGCGCGACATGCACAAGCACGACGTCGTCGTCCGGTGCGGGAAGGGCCAGGTCGGCCAGGTCGACTGGACGTTCCACATGCGCGACGGCGCCGGCATCCAGAACGCCTCGGCCAGGGTGTGCACCTACGGCGGATCGTGCAAGTCGGTCGCCGCATGGCAGCTCCAGCAGGTCATCACGGTCGGCGGCCGCCATGTGCTCGTGGTGAAGGTGCCGTTCGTCGGCCGCTCGCCCGACATCACAAAGGTCGTCGCCACCGTTACCTAGCCTCCAGCCGGAATCCCCACGTACACTTATCGTGGGGGGAAGGCGAACAACAATGGGGGCACGGTCATGAGGAAGGCAGTCGTTCGGCTGCGGCGCGCCGGGTGCGCGGTCGCGGCGATGTCCGTCGTGGGTGGGGTCTCGGCAATGCCTGCGCAGGCGGCGGTCGTCTCCGCGAAGCCGGCGTCGTCGTTTCAGACGAACGGTCGCGTGAGCGCGATCCTGTTCCTGAACGGCACGGTCTACCTGGGCGGGAAGTTCACCTCGGTGCGTCCGTCGGGTGCGCCCGCGGGCACCGGCGAGGTCGCCCGCAACCACCTCGCGGCGTTCGACGCCGCGACGGGCGCGCTGCTCCCGTGGAATCCAGGAGCGAGCGCGGCGGTGTTCTCGCTCGCCGGCACCGGCAACACGGTCTACGTCGGCGGCACGTTCTCGAAGCTCGGCACGTCCACGCGCTCCCGGATCGGCGCGGTCGATGCCACGACCGGTGCCGTGCTCTCGGGGTTCAAGCCCAAGCTCGACGCGGCGGTCAACTCGCTGGCCGTCGGCGGAGGGGTCGTGTACGCCGGTGGGGCGTTCACGACCGCGAACGGCGTCGCCCGGGCCTCGCTGGCCGCGTTCGACGCGACCACGGGCGCGCTCTCCACGGCGTGGGCTCCTTCGGCGGGCGGCAACTCCTCGACGACGCCGACCGTCACGTCGGTGCGGCTCGCGCCGGGCGGCGGGCTGGTCTACGTCGGAGGCGGATTCACGACGATCAACGGCGCCAGCCAGAGTCACATCGCCGCCCTGTCGCCGACGACCGGGGTGCCGTCCGCGACGTTCATCCACCACGTGCCGTACGCGGTCGTCGACGTCGCCGTCGACTCCACGGGCGTCTTCCTCGCCGGAGCGGGTGGCGGCGGCAACTTCGCGAACCTGAACCCATCCACGGGCTCGGTCGTCTGGCAGGGCGGAACCAACGGAAACGTGCAGGCGATCGCCGTCCTGGGAGGCGAGGTCTACATCGGCGGCCACTACACGAACTACTGCGGACCGCAGGGCGGCCAGCACACGTGCACGGCGCCGGTTCAGCGGCTCAAGCTGCTCGCCGTCGACGAGGGCACCGGCGCGCTGACGTCGTGGAACCCGCACGCGAACAGCGCCCTGGGGATCTTCGCCCTCGCCGGCACCGGGACGACGGTCGCCGCGGGCGGCGACTTCACCAAGATCGGCGGCGTCTCACAGCAGGGGTTCGCGCGGTTCGTCGGATAACGCTCTGCAACAACGGGGTCTGACCCCGTTGTTGCGTCCGGCGCGGTTAGAGCGCCGCCCGCATCTCGCGGGCGAAGTCGAGGACGTGCTCGAGCGCGATCGCGCGTGCCGCCTCGGCGTCGCCGCGATCGATCGCCTCGAGCAGCGCCCGGTGCTCGCGGACGGGGTCGTCGAGCGGCGGCAGGCGGTCGAACGTCAGGTGCCAGATCCGAAGCGACATGTTGAGGTAGCGGTCAAGGTCGCGCGCCAGGTACGGGTTTCGCGAGCAGCGGTGGATGAACCGGTGGACGCGGGCGTCGAGCTCGATCAGCGACTCCTGGCTGGTCGCGGCGTCGTCGAGCTCTGACATCAGCGCGGCCGCCTCGCGCCGGTCGGCCGCGTCGGCGAGCGTCGCCGCCCGGGCCGCCGCGTGCGGCTCGAGCTGGCAGCGCACGTCGGTGATGTCGGTCAGGCTCGTGATGTCGATGCTCGACGCGAACGTCCCGCGGCGCGGGTAGACGACGACCAGGCCCTCGAGCGCCAGCCGGCGCACCGCCTCCCTGACCGGCGTCCGGCCGACGCCGAGCTCGCGGGTGAGCGCGTCCTCGTCGATCGGGGCCCCGGGCGGGATCGCGAGCGAGATCAGCCGGTCGCGCAGCGCGGCGTAGGCCCGGTCCGAGAGCAGGCCGGTCGCGGCGGCGGGGATGGCTGGGGTACGTTCTTGCATACCGGTAGGGGCTCTGATATATCAGTTGTCTACCAGATGGGACTGACCGTGGCAACCGAGGAGACCGCATGAGCACGCTGCCCGGAAGCGCCCGCGCCGTTGTGATCGGCGCCGGGATCGTCGGAAACAGCATGGCCTACCACCTCTGGCAGCAGGGCTGGAGCGACCTCGTGCTCATCGACAAGGGCCCGTTCCCGAACCCCGGCGGCTCGACCGGCCACGCCTCGAACTTCATCTTCCCCGTCGACCACTCCAAGGAGATGACGGCGCTCACGCTCGAGAGCGTGCGCCAGTACAAGGACCTCGGCGTCTTCACCGAGAGCGGCGGGATCGAGGTCGCCCGCACCGAGGAGCGCATGCAGGAGCTCCACCGGCGGATGTCGTCGGCCGCCGCGTGGGGCGTCGAGCCCGTCTCGATGGTGACGCCGGCCGAGATCAAGGAGCTCGTCCCGTTCATCGACGAGTCGGTGATCATCGGCGGCTTCTACTCCCCGGGCGTCGGCGTCGTCGACTCGCTCCGGGCCGGCACGATCATGCGCGAGCGGGCCCAGGAGGCGGGGGCGCTCACCGTCTCGCCGCTCACCGAGGTGCTCGGGATCGACGTCGAGCACGGCCGCGTCCGCCGCGTTCGCACCACGCGCGGCGACATCGAGGCCGAGGTGGTCGTCATCGCCTGCGGCGTCTGGAGCCCGCGCATCGCCCGGATGGCCGGGGCGACGATCCCGCTCACGCCGGCGGTGCACCAGATGATCGACGTCGGGCCGGTGCCGCACTTCGCCGACGCCAAGTCGCACATCGACTACCCGATCGTGCGCGACATGGACACCAACATGTACGAGCGCCAGGACGGCGCGGGGCTCGAGATCGGCTCGTACGCCCACCGCGCGATCCTGCACGACCCCGACGAGATCCCCTCGATCGAGGAGGCGTCGCTCTCGCCGACCGAGCTGCCGTTCACGCAGGCCGACTTCGACCCGCAGATGGAGGATGCACTCGAGCTGATGCCCGAGATCGTGGGCGACGAGTCGGTCGGCGTGAAGTACGCGATCAACGGCCTGCTCTCGCTGACGCCCGACGGCCTGCCGCTCCTCGGCGAGACGCCCGAGGTCAAGGGCCTCTGGTCGGTCGCCGCCGTGTGGGTGAAGGAGGGGCCGGGCATCGGCGCGGCCGTCGCCGAGTGGATGACCCACGGCGAGTCCGAGATCGACCTGCACTCGTCCGACATCTCGAGGCTTTGGGATCACCAGAAGACCCGCGCCCACGTCAGGGCGCGCGCGGCCGAGGGGTTCAACAAGACCTACGGCATCGTCCACCCGGGCGAGCAGTGGGGGTCGAACCGCGACGTTCGCCTGCCTCCGTTCCACGCGCGCGAGCGCGAGCTCGGCGCCGTGTTCTTCGAGGCGGCCGGCTGGGAGCGGCCGCAGTGGTACGAGTCGAACGCGCCGCTCCTCGAGGAGTACGCCGACCGGGTGACGCGGCGCGAGGCCGAGTGGGACTCGCGCTGGTGGTCGCCGATCTCGAACGCCGAGCACCTGGCGATGCGCGACCGGGCCGGCATGGTCGACCTGAGCGCCTTCGCGATCTTCGACATCGCCGGGCCCGGCGCGCTCGCCGCCGTGCAGGGCGTGTCGGTGCGGCAGATGGACGTCGCGGTCGGGCGGGTCGTCTACACACCGATCCTCTCGCCGGGCGGCGGCTTCAAGGCCGACCTCACGATCATGCGGCTCGGCGAGGAGCTCTTCCGGGTGGTCACCGGCGGCGCCCACGGCGCGGCCGACAAGAAGTGGTTCACCGACCACCTCCCGGCCGACGGGAGCGCCCAGCTCTCCGACGTCACGACCGGCTGGACGACGCTCGGCCTGTGGGGCCCGCGCGCGCGCGACATCCTGGAGTCGGTCACGTCCGACGACGTGTCGCACGAGGGCTTCCGGTTCGCGTCGTGCCGCGACATCGAGATCGACTCGCTGCGCGTGCTCGCGTCGCGGATCTCGTACGTCGGCGACCTGGGCTGGGAGCTCTATGTCCCCATGGAGCAGGGCGCGAAGCTGTGGGACATCCTCTGGGAGGCCGGCCGCGCGCACGGCGCGGCGCCCGTCGGCATCGGCGTCTACGGCACCACCGGCCGCCTCGAGAAGTGCTACCGGGCCTACGGGTTCGAGCTCGAGACCGAGTACAACGTGGTCGAGGCGGGCATGTCGGGTCCGAAGGTGAAGGACGACGACTTCGTCGGCCGCGACGCCCATCTGCGCCACCGCGAGGAGGAGCCCGCCACGACCCTCTGCACGCTGACCGTCGACGACCACACGTCCGCGAGCGGCGTGAAGCGCTACATGCTCGGGCGCGAGCCGATCCAGACCCGCGCCGGCGAGCCGCTGACCGACGCCAAGGGCCGGCGGTCGTACGTGACGAGCGCCGGCGCGGGCCCGTCGGTCGGCAAGCACCTCCTCATGTCCTACCTGCCGCCCGAGCAGGCGGTCGTCGGCACGGAGCTCGCCGTCGAGTACCTCGGCGAGCGCTACCCGGTCACGGTCGCCATCGCCGGGCCGACGCCGATCTTCGACCCCGAGAACACCAGGATCCGGTCCTAGCCCGTGCCGCTCAACATCCTCTGCTGCGTGAAGCGCGTCCCGATGACCGGCGGGCGGATCGTCCTCACCGCCGACGAGCAGGCCATCGAGACCCGCCACCTCGGGTTCACGATCAGCCCGCACGAGGAGTGCGGCGTCGAGGAGGCGGTGCGGTTGATCGAGGCCAACGGAGGCTCCTCGACCGTGCTGACGCTCGGCCCGGCCGAGGCCGAGGAGCAGCTCCGCGACTGCATGGCGCTCGGGATCGACCGCGCCGTCCACCTGCTCGCCGACGAGGAGTTCGACGGGCAGGCGACCGCGCGGGCGATCGTCGACGTCATCGCCGCCGAGCGCGAGGCGGGCACCGAGTACGACATCGTCTTCTTCGGCAACGAGTCGGCCGACGCCGGCAACTACCAGGTCGGGATCCGGGTGGCGCACGCCCTCGGCCGGCCGTGCGTCACGGGCGTGAAGGCGGTCGCGCTCGAGGACGGAGCCCTGCGCTGCGAGCAGGAGGTGGCGGGCGGACGCGACGTCTACCGCGTCCCGCTTCCGGCCGTCGTGACGGTCAAGGAGGGGCTCAACCTGCCGCGCTACCCGTCGGTGCCCGGCCGCCTGCGGGCGAAGAAGAAGCCGCTCGACGCCCGGACGCCGGAGCGGGGTGCCCAGGGCGTCGAGAAGGTGCGCCTCGTCGTGCCCGTCGACGAGGGCTCCCAGACCGAGGTGCTGGGTCGCGGCCCCGACGCCGCACCGGCCGTGGTCGAGCTGCTCGACCGGATCGGGGTCCTGTGAGTGCCCGCCGTCCTCGTCCTCGTCGAGCACGACGGCGGCGCGGCCGACGACCTCTCGCGCCAGGCCGCCACGCTCGCGCGCGGTTACGCCGAGGCGGCCGGGGAGCCGCTCGAGGCCGTCCTGATCGGAGCCTCCGACGCCGCCGCCGGGCTCGGGGCGCTCGGATGTCTCGAAGGCGCACGTCGCCGAGCACGACGGGCCTCGCCGCGTACGCGCCGCAGGCGTGGGGGCGCGTGATCGCCGGGCTGGTCTCGCGGCTCGCCCCGGCGGCCGTCGTTGCGCCGGGCAGCGAGCGCGCGACCGAGGCCATGGCCCATGCCGCCGCCATCACCGACCTGCCGCTGGCCGCCAACTGCATCGCCGCGGCGCCGGGCGATGCCGCGGCGGTCACCCGCGTCCGCTGGGGCGGGAGCCTCCTCGAGGAGGCACGCCTGCACGGCGCGACGAAGCTCCTCACGGTCGCCGCGCACGCCGTCGAGGCCGAGGAGGCCGCCTCGCCCGCCACGACGGCCGTCGAGAGCTTCACGCCCGACCTGGCCGAGGCCGACCTCGTCGCGCAGGTCGTCGAGCGCGCCCAGACGGACGCAGGCGGCGGCGTGTCGCTGGCCGACGCGAAGGTCGTCGTGAGCGGCGGGCGCGGCGCCGGGTCGACCGAGGGCTTCGCCGCGATCGAGGAGCTCGCCGGGCTGCTCGGGGGAGCTGTCGGCTGCTCGCGCGCCGTGACGATCGCCGGCTGGCGCCCGCACACCGATCAGGTCGGACAGACCGGCACGAAGATCGCGCCCGAGATCTACATCCCGTGCGGGATCAGCGGGGCGACGCAGCACATGGCCGGCTGCAAGGGCGCGAAGCGGATCCTCGCGATCAACACCGACCCCGACGCGCCGATGATCGCGAACGCCGACTACGCCGTGATCGGCGACCTGCACGAGGTCGTGCCGGCGATCGTCGCCGAGATCCGGAAGGCGAGGGGCGGATAGACCCGGTCGCCCTCCTCGTCCTGCTCGGCGTTCTGGCCGTCGGCGGAGGGCTGTTCACGCGGCGCGCGCTCGTCCTCGTGCGGCTCGTCAAGATGGGGCGGCCCAGCGACCGCTCGGGCGAGCTTCCGGCCCGGGTGCGAAACGAGGTCGTGATCACGCTGGGCCAGCGCAAGCTGCTCCAGCGGCTCGTCCCGGGCCTGATGCACGCGTTCATCTTCTGGGGCTTCCTCGTCCTCTTCCCGACCATCGTGATGGCCGTGATCGCGGTCGTCGCGAAGGACGAGACGATCCCGTGGCTCGGCCACCAGGGGTGGTTCGCACTCCTCGTCGACATCTTCGCGGTGATGGTGTTCGCCGGCGTCGTGACGGCGTTCATCATCCGCAAGGTGCAGCGGCCGGCCCGGTTCGAGGGCAGCCACATCGGCGAGGCCGACCTGATCCTGACGCTCATCGCCGGGATCGTGACGACCCTCCTCCTGTGGCACGCGTCGCGGATCGCGCTCGGCCTGAACGAGTGGCCCGCGGGCTGGTCGCCCGTCTCGAACGCGCTCTCGAACCTGTTCGGAGGCGGGCCGCGGACCGAGGACGCCGAGCGCGTCCTCGTCTGGGCGCACGTGCTCCTCATCGTCGGGTTCCTGGCCTACCTGCCGCACTCGAAGCATCTCCACATCGCGACCGCGGCGGTGAACGTCTTCTTCGGCCGCACCCGTGCCCGTGGCCGGCTCGAGCCGCTGCGGTTCGACGAGGAGGGGCCCGAGGAGGACATGCGGCTGGGCTCCGGCACGGTCGCCGACATGACCTGGAAGCAGGTGATCGACACCTTCTCCTGCACCGAGTGCGGCCGCTGCCAGGACGCCTGCCCGGCGTGGGCCACCGGGAAGGCGCTCTCGCCCAAGCTCCTCATCATGGGCCTGCGCGACCAGCTCTTCGCCGAGGGGCCGGCCGTGTCGGCCGGGAGCGGCGAGGCGACGCCGCTCGTCCCGAACGCCGTGACCGACGACGTCGTGTGGGACTGCGTGACGTGCGGGGCGTGCGTGGAGGTGTGCCCGGTGTCGATCGAGCACATCGACCACATCGTCGACCTGCGCCGCCAGCTCGTGATGGTCGACGCCCGGTTCCCGGCCGAGGCCGACCCGATGCTGCGCGACGTCGAGCGCTCGTCCAACCCGTGGGGCAAGGCCCAGTCCGAGCGGGCCGCATGGGCGGAGGGGCTGGGGGTGCGCGTGCTCGAGCCGGGCGATCCCGCGCCCGAGGTGCTCTACTGGGTCGGGTGCGCGGCGTCGTTCGACGAGCGCGCCAAGGCGTCGGCCGAGTCGACGGCGAAGCTGCTCCAGGCGGCGGGCGTCGACTTCGCGATCCTCGGGCCGCGCGAGGCGTGCACGGGCGACCCGGCCCGGCGGATGGGGAACGAGTACGTGTTCCAGGCGTTCGCCGAGCAGAACGTCGAGACGCTGAACGAGACCGGTGCCGGCAAGATCGTCACGTCGTGCCCGCACTGCTTCAACACGCTCGCGAACGAGTACCCCGACTTCGGCGGGAGCTACGAGGTGGTGCACCACTCCGAGCTTCTGGCCGAGCTGGTGCGCGAGGGCCGGATCACGCCCGGCGGCGGCGACAAGCCGATCACCTACCACGACTCCTGCTACCTGGCCCGCCACAACGACGTGATCGCCGAGCCGCGCGAGCTGGTCGCCGCCGTCGGGAAGCCGGTCGAGATGGAGCGCAGCGGGCGAGAAGACGTTCTGCTGCGGCGCCGGCGGCGCGCACATGTGGATGGAGGAGCGGGGGACCGGCATCAACGAGGAGCGCGTCCGCCAGGCGGCCGAGACGGGCGCCGACACGCTGGCGGTCGCGTGCCCCTACTGCACGATCATGCTCGACGACGGCGTCCGCACTTCAGGCCGCGACCTGCGCGTGGCCGACGTGGCGACGCTGCTCGCCGAGTCGCTCGACGACGCGCCGTAGTCGCCGGACCCCGTGGGGCCAGGCCCCGTACGGGGCCTGGCCCCGGTTGTTCTACCGGTCGTTCACGAGGAAGGTGACGCCGCCGGGCTCGGTGCGGGCGTCGAGCTCCTTGCCGTCGAGCAGCGGCGCGGCCTCGCGCGAGACATAGACGTGTACGTCGCCCTCGTCTATCACCTCGTCGCCGGTAGCCGGGGTCTCGACGAGCGTGAGCGCGAGGCTCGGTGGCGCGCTGTTCAGCGTCCCGTCGCTCATGTCGAGCCGCAGGCCGCCGGTATCGGGGAGCTCGGCGTTGCCGACCATCTCGCGGATGACGTCGGTCGCCTCAGTGGTCAGGGTGATCATGGGTCCTCCTAGGGTGAGAGAACCCGCTCACTACCCACGGCGCGTCGTGCGAAACGTGAAAAATTGGGGTCTGACCCCGTTTTTTCAGGCGGTGGCGGAGATGTCGCCAGGCGGGAGCTTCTTCGCCAGCCGCCGCACGATCCACTCGACCGCCTCGGTCGGCTGCGGGCGGCCCAGGAAGTAGCCCTGGAGGGTGTCGCAGCCCAGCTCGGTCAAACGCGTCAGCGCCTCCTCCGACTCGACGCCCTCCGCGACCACCTCGAGGCCGAGGTTGTGGCCGAGGTCGATCGTCGAGCGGACGATGACCGCGTCGTCGGTGCCGTCGGCCATGTTGATCACGAACGAGCGGTCGATCTTGAGCACGTCGATCGGCAGCCGCTTCAGATACCCGAGCGACGAGTGGCCGCTCCCGAAGTCGTCGATCGCGAGCCGCACTCCCAGCTCGCTCAGCTGCACCAGCACCGATCGCGCCCGGGCGGCGTCCGTCATGATCGTGCTCTCGGTGATCTCGAGCTCGAGCGCCTCGGGCGCGACGCCGGCCTCGGCGATCGCCTCGGCAACCTGCTCGGGGAACCGCAGGTCGAGCAGGTCGCGGCCCGTGACGTTGACGGCGACCGCGACGTCGTAGCCGGCGCCTCGCCAGGCGGCGCACTGCTGGAGCGCGGCGTTCAGCATGTACAGCGTGAGCGGGCGGATGAGGCCCGTCTGCTCGGCGAGCGGCACGAACTGGTCGGGCGGAAGCAGGCCGTGCACGGGATGCTCCCACCGCACGAGGGCCTCCATCGTCCGGACGGCGCCGGTCACGGCGCTGGCCTGCGGCTGGTAGTAGACGACGAGCTCCTTGCGCTCGAGGGCGCGGCGCAGGTCGGCCACGAGCGTGAGCCGCACGCGGGAGTGGTGATCGGTCTCGGGGCAGTACACGGCGGGGCTGTGGGTCTTCTTGCTCTCGTACATCGAGACGTCGGCGTGCCGGATCAGCGTGTCGACGTCGGCCCCGTGGTCGGGAGCGAGCGCGATCCCGATGCTCGACTCGACCTCGAGCGCCAGCCCGCCGACGATGATCGGCGCGGACAGCGCCTCGCGGAGCTTCTCGGCGAGGACGAGGGCGTCGGTCTGCGTCGCAATCCCGGTCGCCAGCACGCCGAACTCGTCTCCTCCGAGACGAGCGACGGTGTCCGACTCGCGCACGGGCGTGCGCAGCCGCTGGGCGACCTCCCGCAGGAGGACGTCGCCGCTCATGTGCCCGAGCGTGTCGTTGACCTCCTTGAACCGGTCGAGGTCGATCAGCATGACGCAGACGCCGCCGCCGGCGCGGCGCGCCGCCCGGAGCGCCTGCTCGACGCGGTCGTGGAACAGCGTGCGGTTCGGGAGGCCGGTGAGGGCGTCGTGCAGCGCCTGGTGCTCGATGTCTCGCATCCGCTGCTCGAGCTGTGCCCGGCTCTCGGCGAGGGCCTGCTCTGCGGCGTGGCGGGCCGTGACGTCGACCATGTAGCCCTGCGAGTAGAGCGGGTTCCCGGCCTCGTCGCGCACCCGGACGGCGACGTCGTGTACCCACACGATGCCGGCCGTCGCGCGCGACCACCCTGTACTCCCCGTCGAACATGTCGCCGGTGCGGTGCATCTCCGCGAACTCGCCGAGGACGTGGTCGCGGTCGTCGGGATGGAGCACCTTGCCGAAGAAGTTCGGGTCGGCCATCCACTCCTCGGCCGTGTAGCCGGCGAGCTCCTCGATCTGCGGGCTGATGTAGAGGGCGCTCTCGGCGTCGAGGCTCTCGACGTACGTGACGAGCGGGAGCTGTTCGACCATGCGCTGGTACCGGGCGCGTGCCTCGGCCAGCGTCTCCTCGGCGACGCGGCGGTCGGTCACGTCCTGGCCCACGCCGACGATGCGCCACGGCGTGCTGTCGGCGTCGTTCAGGATCGTGGCGACGGCCGTGCGCCAGCGCACCTCGCCGCTCGGAAGCACGATGCGGAACTCCGTCTCGTACCTGCCGCCCTCCGCCGTCGCCCGCGCGAACCCGGCGAGGAACTCCTCGCGGTCGTCGGGGTGCACCAGCTCGATCATCATGTCGCGGCTGCCGTCGAACTCGCCCGGCGCCAGCCCGTGGATCGCCTCGAGCTCGGGCGACATCTCCCCCGGTTTGTTCGCAGATCCCACTCGAACGTGCCCATGCGGGCCGCGGCCATCGCGAGCCTGAGCTGTTCCTCGCCCGTCCAGGCGAGCCGGCTGCGGCGGGCAAGGCCGGACAGCCCGCGGCGCACGCGGGCGCGCACGCCGAACTCTGAGCCGCCAGCGCACTCCCATGTCCGCGTTATCGGCCGGAAGCGGCCGTTGGTTGACCGGTTGCCGCGCACACATCGCGGTGCCCTCAGGCGGTATCCTCTCCGCATCTTCAGCGGCGGTCGGCCCGGCCCGCGGAAGCCGGGCGCGCCCGTCGGAGGGAGGGGACTTCGTGTACCCAGCCAGCTTCGAGTACCTGGCGCCCACGACGCTCGACGATGCCATCGCGCACCTCGACGAGCACGGCGACGACGGGAAGGTGCTGGCCGGAGGCCAGAGCCTCATCCCGCTCATGAAACTGCGGTTCGCGGCGCCGGCGGCGCTCATCGACATCAACGGCGTCACCGACCTCGGCGACGCGATCGTGTCCGGTCCCGACGGCATCGTCATCGGCGCGCGGGTCCGCCACAAGGACTGCGAGCGGTCCGAGCATCTGCGCGGGCGCTATGCGACCCTCGGCCGTGCGGCGCCGCAGATCTCCGACCCGATCGTGCGAAACCACGGGACGGTGTGCGGCTCGCTCGCGCACGCCGACCCGCAGGGCGACTGGGCGTCGGCGTTGCTCGCGGCGGGCGCGGAGGTCGCGATCCGCGGACCGGGCGGCGCGTCGCGCACGAGCTCCATCGACGACCTGCTCGCCGGCCCGTTCATGACGACGCTCGCGCCGAACGAGATCATCACCGAGGTACGGGTCCCCGACCCGGGGGCCCGCGCCGGCGGGACGTACCTGAAGCTCGAGCGCAAGATCGGCGACTTCGCGACCGTCGGCGTCGCGGTGCACGTCGCGCTCTCGAACGGGACGATCGCCAGGGCCGGTATCGCCCTCACGGGAGTCGGTCCCACCAACATGCGCGCGCGGGCGGCCGAGGAGGCGCTCGCCGGGCGCGCTCCCGACGAGGACGCGATCAAGGAGGCGGCGAAGCTGGCGGCCGAGGCTGCCCAGCCCCGCGACGACGTGCGCGGGACGGCCGACTTCAAGCGGAGCGTCGTCCGCGTCTACACCGAGCGTGGTCTGCGCCAGGCGGTTGCCGAGGCCCAGGCCGGCCAGGAAGGGGGATGAACGTGGCCACCACCGTAGGCGAGACGACTCACACCGCCGCACTGACCGTGTCGGTGAACGGCAAGGAGCGCTCTGCCCAGGTCGAGACGCGGCTTCTGCTCGTCCACTTCCTGCGCGAGACGCTCGGCCTCACCGGCACCCACATCGGATGCGACACGACGAGCTGCGGTGCCTGCACCGTCCTCGTGGACGGCGTCCCGACGAAGTCGTGCACCATGTTCGCGGTGCAGGCCGCCGGCCGCGAGATCAGCACGGTCGAGGGGCTCGCCCAGGGCGCGCAGCTGCACGCGATCCAGACGGGGTTCCACGAGGAGCACGGGCTCCAGTGCGGCTTCTGCACGCCGGGGATGATGCTGACCTCGGTGGCGCTGCTCGCCGAGAACCCGAGCCCCACCGAGGAGGAGATCCGGTGGGCGCTCTCGGGGAACGTGTGCCGCTGCACCGGATACCAGAACATCGTGAAGGCCGTGCAGCACGCGGCCGCCGCGCTCGCAGAGGGGAGCTCGTAATGGCCACCGTCGAACCACGCGGCCTCGGACACTCGGTGAAGCGGCTCGAGGACGGCCGCTTCCTCCGCGGCCGCGGCAACTACGTCGACGACATCACGCTGCCCAACATGCTCCACATGGAGCTCCTGCGGAGCCCTGTCGCGCACGCCCGGCTGAAGTCGATCGACACGAGCCGCGCGGCGGCGCTTCCCGGAGTCGTCGCGGTCGTGACGGGCGAGCTGATGGCGCAGCACAACCTGGCGTGGATGCCGACGCTCTCGGGCGACACGCAGGCCGTGCTCGTCACCGACAAGGTGCGCTTCCAGGGGCAGGAGATCGCGGCGGTCGTCGCCGAGAGCGCCTACATCGCCCGTGACGCGCTCGAGCTGATCGACGTCGACTACGAGATCCTGCCGGCGATCACGTCGCCGCAGCAGGCGCTCGCGGACGGCGCCCCGGTCATCCGCGACGACAAGGACGGCCAGACCGACAATCACATCTACGACTGGGAGACCGGCGACAAGGAGGCCACCGACCGCGCGTTCGCGGAGGCCGACAAGGTGGTCTCGCTCGACACGTTCTACCCGCGCTGCCACCCGGCGCCGCTCGAATGCTGCGGATGCGTCGCCGACGTCAACCCCGCGACCGGCAAGGCCACGATCTACATGACGTCGCAGGCCCCGCACGCGCACCGGACGCTGTTTGCGATCGTCGCGGGGCTTCCCGAGCACCAGATCCGGATCGTCTCGCCCGACATCGGCGGGGGCTTCGGCAACAAGGTGCCGATCTACCCGGGCTACGTCGTCGCGACCGCGGCGTCGCTCCTCATCGGGCAGCCGGTGAAGTGGATCGAGGACCGCTTCGGGAACCTGATCTCGACCGGGTTCGCCCGTGATTACCACATGCGCGGCGAGCTGGCGATCAAGGGCGGCCGCATGACCGGCCTGCGCGCGTCGCTTCTCTCCGACAACGGCGCGTTCTTCGCCGACGCCCAGCCGAGCCGCTTCAAGGCCGGGCTGTTCCACATCTGCACGGGCTCCTACGACATCCCCGCGGCGCACGTCACCGCGGTCGGCGCCTACACGAACAAGGCCCCCGGCGGCGTCGCCTACCGGTGCTCGTTCCGGGTCACCGAGGCGTCGTATCTCATCGAGCGCCTGGTGCAGACGGCGGCGTACGAGCTCGGCGTCGACCCGGCCGACTTCCGGACGCAGAACTTCATCAAGCCGGAGCAGTTCCCGTACACGTCGGCGACCGGGTTCGAATACGACTCCGGCGACTATGGCAAGGCGCACGACCTCGCGCTCGAGAAGCTCGGCTACACGGAGCTGCGAAAGGAGCAGGAGGCGGCGCGCGCCGAGGGCCGCCTGATCGGAATCGGCGTCGCCTCGTTCACCGAGGTCGTCGGCGCCGGGCCGGGCAAGACCTACGACATCGCCGGCCTTCGCATGTTCGACTCGGCCGAGCTTCGCATCCACCCGACCGGCAAGGCGATCCTGAAGCTGGGGACGAAGTCACAGGGCCAGGGCCACGAGACCACGTACGGCCAGATCGTCGCCGAGGAGCTCGGCATCCCGGCCGAGCACGTGGCGGTCGAGGAGGGCGATACCGACACGACGCCGTACGGCCTCGGCACCTACGCCAGCCGCTCGACGCCGACCAGCGGCGCCGCCACGGCGATCATCGCGCGCAAGCTGCGCGACAAGGCCCGCACGATCGCCGCCCATCTCCTCGAGGCGTCCGAGGACGACCTCGAGTGGGAGAACGGCGCGTTCCACGTGAAGGGCAGCCCCGACAAGTCGAAGACGATTCAGGACTGCGCGTTCGCGGCCTACACGAACCTGCCCGACGGCCTCGAGGCCGGTCTCGAGGGCGTCACCTACTACGACCCGCCGAACATGACGTTCCCGTTCGGCACGTACGCGGCGGTCGTCGAGATCGACCGCGGCACAGGCCAGTGGAAGGTGCTCCGGGTGGTCGCGGTCGACGACTGCGGCGTCCGCATCAACCCGATGATCGTCGAGGGCCAGATCACGGGCGGCCTGACGGAGGGCTTCGCCATCGCGGCGATGGAGCTCATCACGTTCGACGACGACGGCAACTGCATCGGCTCGAGCTTCATGGACTACCTGCTGCCGACCGCCTGGGAGACGCCGAAGTTCGAGATGCACGAGACGGTCACGCCGTCGCCGCACCATCCGTTCGGCGCCAAGGGCGTCGGCGAGTCCGCGACGGTCGGCTCACCGGCCGCCTACGTGAACGCCGTGGTCGACGCGCTCGCCCACACCGGGATTCGCAACCTCGAGATGCCCGTCACGCCCGCGAAGGTGTGGCAGGCGCTGGTGGAGGTGGGGTTGGCCGAGTGACCCCCGACGACGTCATCGTCCTGGCCGGCCGCCTCGCGGCCGACGGCGAGCCGTACGTGCTCGCGACCGTCGTCCGCGTCCGCCGTCCGGCGTCGACCCGTCCCGGGGATCGAGCCCTGGTCCGGGCCGACGGAGCCATCGCCGGCTGGGTGGGAGGAGCGTGCGCGGAGCCCGTGGTGATCCGCGAGTCGCTGCGCGCGCTCGCAGCCGGCGAGCCGCGCCTGGTGCGGATCGGGCCGGAGGGCGACGACGACCCGGACGGCGCCGACGTCGTCGTGGCCACGACGTGCGCGTCGGAGGGCACGGTCGAGGTGCTGCTCGAGCCGTGCGTCGCCGGGCCGCTCCTGGCCGTCGTCGGCGAGAGCCCGGCCGCCCGCGCCCTCAGCCAGCTTGCCCCGACGGTGGGCTGGCGTGTGAGCCGCGAGGTCGCCGGGTCGCCGGACGCCGTCGTGATCGCGGCGATGGGGCACGGCGACGAGGACACCCTCCAGGCGGCCCTCGGCTCGGGAGCGGGCTACGTCGGGCTCGTGGCGAGCACACGCCGGGCCGCGTCGGTCTTTGGCGTCCTGCGCGACCGGGGGGTCGACGACGCGGCCCTCGCCCGCGTCCGCAGCCCGGCCGGGCTCGACCTCGGCCCGCTGCGGCAGGAGGAGATCGCCGTCGCCGTTCTCGCCGAGCTCGTCGCGTGGCGGCACTCGGCCGCCGGGGACGCGTGGAGCGCGGGCGCCGTCACGGCCGCCGAGGCCGTCGACCCGGTCTGCGGGATGCGCGTCCCGACTGAGCCCGTCGGCGAGATGGTCGTCGTGGACGGCGTCTCGTACCACTTCTGCTGCTCCGGCTGCCGCGCGCGGTTCGAGGCCGACCCGGCCCGCTACATTGGCGGCGTGACGGCTCAGTGAGCAGTGGCCGGCGGCTGCCGCCGGGCTTCCCCGAGATCCTCTCCGCGACCGAGGGCGCCGCGTCGGTGCTCGACGTGGGCTGCGGCAGCGGACGGCTGGCCGTCGAGCTGGCCGCCTCGCGGAGCGTCGGTCACGGGCATCGACGTCAGCGAAGGTCGGCTCTCGGAGGCCCGCGAGCGGGCGGAGCGCGAGGGCGCAGATGCCCGGTTCCTGCTCGCCGACATGACCGACCCGCTCCCGTTCGCCGACGGCGAATTCGATGCGGCCGTGAGCCGGCTCTCGCTGATGATCGCCCCGGATCCGGTGGCGGTGCTCCGCGAGGTCGGCCGGGTCGTCGCGCCCGGCGGACCGGTCGTCACGGCGGTGTGGGCGCGCGATCGACGAGAACCCCTGGTTCGGCGAGCCGCGGGCGGCGGTGGCTCGCGCACTCGGCCCCGAGCGGGCCGCCTTCGCGCGGGTGTTCGGCCGCCTGGGCGACGCCGGCGAGCTGGTCGACCTGCACCGCTCCGCGGGCCTCGAGGCGACTGGTGCCGTGATTCGCGACGAGCTCCGGCCGGCGTCGGCGGCCGACCACTGGCGCGACCTCGTCGGCAGCATCGGGCATTTCCGGCGGCTCGCCGCGACGCTGTCCCCGGCCGAGGAGCAGGCGGTCATCGCCGAGCTCGAGCGCAGGATCGGCGCCGCCGGGAGCGTCCGCCTCGAGCGCTCGCTCGTGCTCGCTACCGCCCGGCGCCCGCCTCCACCAGCGTGACCGCGATGCCCGCGGCTCGGATCGCCTCGATCTGGACGGGGTCGGCGGCGTCGTCGGTGATCACCTCGTGCACCTCGTCGAGGTCGCAGATGCGGGCGAAGGCCACCTGGCCGATCTTCGAGCTGTCGGCGGCGACGATGACCTGCCGGGCCCGCTCGATGAGCGCGCGGTTCGTGTGGGCCTCGACCTCGTGGTGGGTCGTGAACCCGGCGTGGATGTCGATCCCGTCGACGCCGATCACGACGAGGTCGAGGTTCAGGCTGGCGAGCGAGCTCTCGGCCAGCGGGCCGACCAGCTCGTAGGACTCGGTCCGGGCGACGCCGCCGGTGACCACCAGCTTCAGGTTGGGCCGGACGGCCAGCTCGGATGCGATGCTGAGCGAGTTGGTCACGACCGTGAGCTGCTCGCGGTCGGCCAGCGCCCGCGCCACCTCCGTGGTCGTCGTGCCGCCGGTCATGCCGATCGCCGAGCCGTCCGGAACCCGCGCGGCCGCCGCCCGAGCGATGCGGGCCTTCTGCTCCTGGTGACGGGCGCTTCGGTAGCGCAGCGGGAGCTCGTAGAGGACGCCGTGGGCGACCGCGCCGCCGTGGGTGCGGTCGAGCAGGCGCTGCTCCTCCATCAGGGCGAGGTCGCGGCGAACCGTTGCGGCCGACACGCCGAGCTGGCCGGCCAGCTCGCCGACCGCCACCGAGCCGTCCTCTGACAGCCGCTCGACGATGACACCGAACCGGTCCGCCTGGCGCATCGTGTCAGTCTACCGGCCAAAACGAGCAGGAACCTCGTTGATATCTGATCGTTTTCGGCATAAAGTCAGCCGATATGAGCGCAATCGAGCAGGAGGTCGCGAGCCAACCGGCCGTCTGGCGCGAGGCTCGGCGGTCGGCGGCCGCGGACGTCCTGCCTCGCCACGGCGCCCGCGTGGGGGTGGTGGGCTGCGGGACATCGTTCTTCGTCGCGACGGCGTATGCGGCCGCGCGCGAGGCCGGCGGCCTGGGCGAGACCGATGCGTTCGCGGCCTCGGAGTTCCCGACCGGCCGGGCGTACGACGCGCTCCTGGCCGTCTCCCGCTCGGGAACGACGACCGAGGTGCTCGATGCCGTGGCGGTCATCGGCGAGACGATCCCGACCGTGGCCCTCACCGCGGTGCCGGAGAGCCCGCTGGCGCGCGCCGCCGGGCGGACCGTGCTGCTCCCGTTCGCGGACGAGCGCTCGGTCGTCCAGACCAGGTTCGCGACGGCCGCGCTCGTGCTGCTTCTGACACACCTGGGAATCGACACGACGCCCGCGGCCGCGGCAGCCGAGGACGTGCTCGGGCGGCCCCTCCCGGTCGACCCCGGGAGCTTCGACCGCTTCCACTTCCTCGGCCGGGGCTGGACGGTGGGGCTGGCGTACGAAGCTGCGCTCAAGCTCCGCGAGGCGGCCCTTGCGTGGAGCGAGGCGTATCCCGCCATGGAGTACCGGCACGGGCCGATCGCCCTGGCCGACGGCCGCACGCTCGTCGTCCCCATGGGTGAGATCGACCCCGCTCTGGCGGCCGACATCCGCGCGACCGGGGCGACGCTGCTCGACGCCGAGGCCGAGCCGCTCGCCTCGCTCGTCCTCGCCCACCGGCTCGCGATCTCGCTCGCGCACCTGCGCGGGCTCGACCCTGACAACCCCCGCAATCTGACACGATCGGTGGTGCTCCAATGAGACGCTCGCTCGCCCTTCTTGCCGTCGCGCTCACCGTCCTCGTCGCCGGCTGCGGCGGCGGCTCCGACTCGTCGAGCGGCGGCAAGACCAACATCGTGCTGTGGCACGGCTACGTCGACGTCGAAGGGAAGGCGCTGACGGCCGCGGCGAAGCGTTTCAACGCGACGCATCCCAAGATCCACGTCACCGTGCAGAACTACGGCAACGCCGACTACGCCCTCAACAAGGTGCTGACGGCGATCCGCGGAGGCTCGTACCCCGACATCGTGTACCTGTACGGCTCGTGGGCCGCGAACATGGCCCGCACGCCCAAGGCGGTCGACCTGGCGCCGCTCATCAAGGCCGACCCGTCGATCAACTGGAACGACTTCTGGCCCGCCGAGCGCCAGGCCGTGGCCGTCGGCCCCAAGATCGTCGGTGTCCCGGCGCTCGTCGACAACCTGGCCCTGGTCTACAACAAGAAGCTCTTCGATCAGGCCGGCCTGGCCTACCCGACCGCCGACTGGACGTGGGACGACTTCCGCGCGGCGGCCAAGCAGCTGACGGATCCGTCAGCGAAGCAGTTCGGCTGGGCGTACGTCAACGACGCGAGCGAGGACACGGTGTGGCGGTTCGACGCGCTCCTGTGGCAGGCCGGCGGCGACATCCTGACGCCCGACCAGAAGCACGCCGCGTTCAACAGCCCGGCCGGCGTCGAAGGCCGCCACCCTGCTCCAGCAGATGGCGACCGTCGACCACTCGGTCTACCTCGACAGCGGCAACGGCAACTACGCCAACCTCTTCAACTCGGGCAAGATCGGCATGCTCTTCACCGGGCCATGGGACCTCTCGGGGTTCCCGGACGTCCACTACGGCATCCAGATCCTCCCGGGTGACGTGAACCACCAGACGATCTCTGGCCCCGACCAGTGGGTGATGCTCGACAACGGCGACGCGCGCCGAAACGCGGCGTGGACGTTCCTCAAGTGGTTCACGTCCACGGACGAGGCGATGCAGTGGTCGCTCGCGACCGGCGACCTGCCGATCCGAGCGTCGCAGACCCAGACGGCGACGTACCCCAAGTACACGGCCAGGTATCCGGGTGTCGCCACGTTCGTTCAGAACGAGCAGAACGCAGTCAAGGCGCGGCCCGTGCTCTCGACCTACAACGAGATCTCCCAGGCGATGGGGCAGGCGATCCAGGCGATCCTGCTCGGAAAGGCGCAGCCTCAGCAGGCGCTTGACCAGGCGGCTCAGCAGGTCGACCAGATCCTCGCGCAGGGCTAGGGCGTGATCCAAAAGGCGCTCGGCTCGGACCACCTGGCGGGCTGGCTGTTCGTCCTTCCCGCCGTGGTCCTGATCGGGGTCTTCGGGATCCTGCCGATCGGCTGGGCGCTCCTGCTCTCGTTCCAGCAGAACGACCTGCTGACGACGCCGACGTGGGTCGGCCTCGACAACTACCGCACGCTCGTGCACGACCCGGTCTTTCGGGACTCGATCCGCCGGACGCTCGTCTACACGGTGCTGTTCGTGCCCCTGTCGGTGGGCGGCGCGATGGGCGTCGCGCTCCTGCTCCACCGCCCGATCCGCTTCTCGCGCTTCTACCGCACCTCGGTCTTCGTGCCGGTGGCGACCTCGACCGTCGCCACCGGGATCATCTTCAACTGGCTGCTCGACCCGACCTACGGCCTCGCCAACTTCGTCCTCGGGAAGGTCGGCCTGGGGCCGTACGGGTTCTTCCAGGATCCCGACCAGGCCCTGTACGCGATCGTCGCCATGACGGTGTGGGGCTGGCTCGGCTTCGACGTCATCATCTATCTGGCCGCTCTCCAGGGGGTCCCGGAGGATCTCCTTGAGGCGGCCCAGCTCGACGGCGCCGGCCGGTGGGCGACGTTCCGCCACGTCGTCTGGCCGCTGCTGTCGCCGGCGACCCTGTTTCTGGTCGTGTGGTCGACGATCAACGCGCTTCAGGTCTTCGACGAGATCTACGTCACCACCCGCGGCGGGCCGCTCCACGCGACGACGGTGCTCGTCTACTACCTCTATAACCAGGCGTTCGAGCTCTTCCACGCCGGGTACGCCGCGGCCGTGGCCGAGGTGCTGTTCCTCATCACGCTCGTGTTCGCGGTGTTCCAGCTCTGGCTCGGGAACCGGCGGGTCCACTACACGTCATGAGGACGTTGCCGTTCAACCCGCGGCACCTCGTCCTGCTCCCGCTGGCAGCGGTGATGCTGGTGCCGCTCGTGTGGATGCTCGTGACGTCGATCGAGACGCTCCCGGAGACGCGCCACTTCCCGCCGACCCTCATCCCGGCGGGCATCCACTGGCAGAACTACCCCGACGCGCTCGACGCCGCCCCGTTCGGCCGCTTCTTCGCCAACAGCTTCATCGTGACCGGCGCCGCGGTGATCGGGAACCTGGTCCTGTGCAGCCTGGCGGGCTACGCGTTCGCGCGGATGCGCTTCTTCGGCCGGGACATCACGTTCATCGCGCTCCTGGCCACGCTGATGGTGCCGTTCCAGGTGACGATGATCCCGACGTTCCTGATCGTCCAGCACCTGGGGCTCGTCGACTCGCTGGGAGCCCTGATCGCGCCGAACCTCGTGACGCCGTTTGGGATCTTCCTCCTGCGCCAGTTCTTCCGGACGCTCCCGATCGAGCTCGAGGAGGCCGCTCGCATCGACGGGTGCTCGCGGGTCGGAGTGCTCTTCCGGATCGTGCTGCCGCTCTCGATGCCGGCCCTCGCCACGCTCGGGATCGTCACGTTCCTGTGGACGTGGAACGACTTCCTGTGGCCGCTCATCGTCATCTCGTCGACGAACCAGAGCACCGTGCAGATCGGCCTGGCCTCCTTCCAGGGCGCCCACCAGACGAACTGGTCGCTCCTGATGGCCGGCAACGTCATGGCGCTCGCCCCGATGCTCCTGGTCTTCATCTTCGCCCAGCGGTGGTTCGTGCAGTCGCTGGCCTCGACCGGGGTCAAGGGCTGAGCGTGGCACGGGTCGAGTTCCGGTCCGTGACGAAGGTCTTCGGCGACGACACGACGGCGGTCGACGCGCTCGACCTCGACGTGCCGGACGGCGAGCTGATGGTGCTGGTCGGCCCGTCGGGGTGCGGCAAGTCGACGGCGCTTCGGATGGTGGCCGGGCTCGAGCATCCCACGGCCGGCGTGATCGAGATCGCGGGTCGCGACGTCGCGGGCCTGTCGCCGGCGGCTCGCGACATCGCGATGGTGTTCCAGAGCTACGCCCTCTACCCGCACATGACCGTCCGCAAGAACCTGGCGTTCCCGCTCCAGCGGCGCCGGATGGCGAAGGCCGACGTGGCACGCAGGGTGGCCGACGTGGCCGAGATGCTCGAGCTGACCGAGCTCCTGGGCCGCAGGCCCGCCCAGCTCTCCGGGGGGCAGCGCCAGCGCGTCGCCATGGGTCGGGCGCTCATCCGCGAGCCGGTCGCCTTCCTGCTCGACGAGCCGCTCTCGAACCTCGACGCCAAGCTGCGCGCCGAGCTCCGCGCCGAGCTGAAGCGGCTGCACGCCCGCCTCGAGACGACGATGATCTTCGTGACCCACGACCAGGTCGAGGCGATGACGCTGGGAGACCGCATCGCCGTGATGGACCGGGGGCGCCTCCAGCAGGTGGGGACGCCCGAGGACATCTACCGCAGGCCGAGGAACGTCTTCGTCGCCCGGTTCGTCGGCAGCCCCGCAATGAACCTCCTGCCCGGGCCTGCCGCGGGGCGCGAGCCCGGCACGGTCGTCGGGATCCGACCGGAGCTCCTGCGGCCTGCGGCCGAGCTCCCGGGCGGGATCACGGTCGATGTCGTCGCCGAGGTGGTCGAGCCGCTCGGAAGCGACGTCTTCGTCCATGGAGTGACGGACGGCGGAGACGCGATCGTCGCGCGGCTGGCGGGCAACGCCAGCGTCGCCCCCGGCGAGCGGCTCTCCCTGGCCGCTCCCGCCGGCGAGGTGCACGTCTTCGACGAGGTGAGCGGCGAGCGGATCGAACGCTGAGTCAGGTCACGGCCGCGTCCGAGGCGAGCTCCTCGGCTCGAGCTCGGTCGAGCCGCCCCGCCCCGGGCTGCTCGGCGTTGGCCGCGCCCGCGCCGAGCCCAGCCGCCAGCGCCTCGGGCCAGCCGGCGCCGCGGTCGAGCGCGACGACGAGGCCGGCGAGGAACGCGTCCCCGCTGCCGACGGGATACGGCCCCCGTGCGCTCGATCCGACCCTCGAACCGGCTGCCGTCCGGCGTCACCATCACCGCGCCGTCCTCGCCGCGCGTGACGATCGCGGCGCCTCCCGTGCGCTCGTGCAGCGCGGCGGCCGCGGCGATCGCCCCGGCCCGGTCGGCCGTGTCCGTGGACGTCGCGTGCGCGGCCTCGGCCGCGTTCAGCTTGACGATGGCCGGCCCCGCGTCGAGCCCCGCCTCCCGCGTGTCGAAGGCGACGCGGGTCAGACCGGCGAGGCCGTGGTAGCCGTCCGCCGGCGCGCCGATCGGGAGCGAGCCCGAGAGCGTCATCCAGGCGGCCCGGCGGGCAAGCCCCGCGACGAGCTCGGCGAACGCGGCCCACTCGGCGGCCGTCACCGGCAGCCCGTGCTCGTAGAACTCGGTGAGCCCCTCGAGCGCGCCCGCCACCGAGAGCGACGACCGCGTCTCGGCCGCGGCCCACGTGGCCTCGAGCGGCACGCTCTCCTCCTCGAGCTGCTGTGCGATCCATCGGCCGGCGTGCCCGCCGAGGAGGGCGGCGGCGCAGACGTCGCCGCCCAGCGTGGCCGCCGCTCGGGCCACGTTCAGCCCCTTGCCTCCGGGCACCTGGGCGAACTCCGCGGGCCGGTGGATGCTGCCCGGCACCAGCTCTTCGACCGTGAACAGGCGGTCGATCGACGGGTTGGCGGCGACGCAGAGGATCACCGGAGCGCCGCCCTCGCCTCCTCCAGCGTCGGCTGGGCGTCGGTCCCTCCCGGCGAGCGGGTCGAGAGCGCTCCGCACGCGCACGCCAGCGCGAGCGCGTCGGCGGGCGGCTCCCCGGCGAGCCATGCCGCGAGGAAGCCGGCGTCGAAGCTGTCGCCGGCGCCGGTCGCGTCGACCATCGCAACGGGCACCGCCGGGTGCTCGGCGACTCCCTCCGGCGTGCGGACGAGCGCGCCCTGCGGGCCTCGCTTCACCACCACGATCGGGCAGCCGGCCGGGTCGACCGCGGCGCTCTCGCGCTCGTTCACGAAGAGCATGTCGAGGTTCGGGAGGAGCTCGGGGAGCCCGGACTCCCAGCGGCCGGCGGGGTCGTCCTGCGGGTCGAGCGAGACGGTGACGCCGGCGGCGTGCGCGGCCGCGACGAGGTCGGGGAGCCCCGGGCGGAGGCCGTCGAGGAGGAAGTACGAGGCGATGTGCAGGTGCCGGGCCGAGCGGAGGAGGCCGAGGTCGACGTCCGCGACCGTGAGCGCCGCGATGGCTCCGATCGAGGTCAGGATCGCGCGGTCGTCGCCCCGGGCGAGGACGACGGTGATGCCGGTTGGATCGCCTTCGCCGCGCACGCACGCCGAGACGTCGACGCCCCGCGCCGCCACCTGCTCGAGCACGTGGGAGCCGAAGTGATCGCACCCGACGGACGCCACGAGGGCGGTCGTGAGCCCGAGCCGCGCGGCTCCGCACGCCGTGATCGACGCCGAGCCGCCGATCGTCAGCACGGCCCGGTCGACGAGCTGTTCGCGCTGGCCGAACTCCGGCACCGGATCCCCGCCGACGAGCAGCAGATCCGGGTTGCAGTCGCCGACGACGAGCAGGTCGGCCATGCGCTCCTAGGCGACCATCTCGAGGAGCTCGGACAGCCGGCGGCGGGCCTCGCCGTGCAGGAACGTGCGCCGCTCCTCGCCGTCCATGCCGGCCGACTCCTTCCAGATCGAGCGGCCGGCGATGAACCCCGCCGCCCCGGCGGCGAGAGCGATCTCGAGCTGGCCGACGAACGTCTCGTGGTCGACGCCCGCCGAGAGCAGCGCCCACGGCACCCCGAGCGCGTCGGTGAGGCTCGCGCATGCGGCGGCGTCGCCCGGGTACTCGAGCTTGAGGTAGCGCGCGCCGCATTCCTCGGCGAGCAGGGCCCCCTCGCGGATCAGGTCGGCGCGGCGCGCCGCGAAGGTCGAGGCGTCCTCGTCGTCGGCCGCGTAGACCAGCACCTCGACGACGAGCAGCAGGGAGGAGGCGGCACAGTCGGCCACGGCCGTCCGGATCACGGCGGCGTTCGCGCCGTCCGGGCCCTCGCGGTCGGCGCGCAGGCGGACGAGGAGCTTGGCCCCCGTGCCGCCGAGGCGGCGGACGCCCGAGGCTCCGAGATCCGGGAGGAGCTCGGCCGCGCGCAGCCCGTCGGGCGACCGCACCGCACCGCTTCGCTCGAGCGACACCAGGAGGCCGGTGTGCGCCGGGAATGCGCGCCTGCGTCGAGCACGTGGGGCAGGCCGATCTCGGGGTCGAGCAGCATGGCCGGGACGTGCGGGCGCGAGAGCGCGCACGAGATCGAGCTTGAATCCGCGGAGCGCCTCGCCGTCGAACGCGAGGCCGGCGTCCTTCCGCGCGGCCACCAGCTTGGTGCGCTGGTCGGCGGCGAGGATCCCGAGGCGGCCCCCCGGCGTGGAGAGCTGGTCGAGCGCGCGCCTCTCCGCGACCGTGAACATTCTTGCTCGTTTGTATCAGATCTGAAACACTTTCGCGCATGACGCGAATCGCGTTCATCGGGGCCGGGAGCGTCGAGTTCACGAAGAGACCTGCTCGGCGACCTGCTCACGTTCCCCGAACTGGCCGACGCGACGATCGCGCTCCACGACATCGACCCCGAGCGGCTCGAGGCCGCCGAGGCGATGGCGCGCTGGACGTGCGGGGCACTCGGCGCCGGAGCGACGATCGAGGCGCATCTCGACCGGCGCGCTGCGATCGACGGCTGCGACCACGTGATCAACATGATCCAGGTCGGCGGGCACGCGGCGACCCTGATCGACTTCGAGGTCCCGAAGCGGTTCGGGCTGCGCCAGACGATCGCCGACACGCTCGGGGTGGGAGGCATCTTCCGCGCGCTCCGCACGATCCCCGTCATGCTCGACATCGCCGCCGACATGGCGGATCTCTGCCCGGACGCCTGGCTGCTCAACTACACGAACCCCATGGCGATGCTGTGCTGGGCGACCTACGCCGGCTCGCCGATCCAGCGGGTCGTCGGGCTGTGCCACTCCGTGCAGTGGACGACCCGCGGCCTGGCCGAGATCGTCGGCGTCCCGTACGAGGAGGTCGACTACCTCGGCGCGGGCGTGAACCACCAGGCCTGGATCCTGCGGTTCGCGCGTGACGGACAGGATCTGTACCCGCTTCTCGACCAGGCGATCGAGCGCGACCCCGAGCTGCGCCGGCGGGTGCGCGTCGAGATGTACCGGCGGCTCGGGTACTTCCCGACCGAGTCCAGCGAGCACTCGGCCGAGTACCTGCCGTGGTTCATGCGAAGCGACGAGATGATCGAGCGGTTCCGCGTGCCCGTCGACGAGTACGTGCGCCGGAGCGAGGAGAACCTCGAGCTCTACGCCGAGATGCGGCGGACGCTGGCGGCCGGCGGGACGTTCGAGATCGAGCGCAGCCTCGAGTACGCCTCGCTGATCATCCACTCGATCGCGACCGGAGAGCCGCGGGTCATCTACGGGAACGTCCGAAACGACGGGCTGATCTCGAACCTGCCGGACGGTGCGTGCGTCGAGGTTCCGTGCCTCGTCGACGGGAACGGAGTGCAGCCCACGGCGGTCGGCGCGCTGCCCCCGCAGCTCGCGGCGCTCAACCGCACGTTCCTGAACGTCTGCGAGCTGACCGTCCGCGCGGCGCTCGAAGGCGACCGCGCCCATGTGCGCCACGCGGTGCTGCTCGACCCGAACGCCTCGGCGACGCTTTCGCCCGAGGCGATCTCGGAGCTGGTCGACGCCATGATCGAGGCGCACGGGGACGCGCTCCCGGCGGGCATCCGGAGCGGATCGTGACGGCCCCTCGCCGTCTCCTCGTCGCAGCGGTCGTGGCCGTCGGCGCGCTCGCCGCCGCCGGGCCGGCGCTCGCCGCCGGCATTCAGCCGCCGGTCGCCCACGGGTCGCTCGGCATTGCCGGGGCACTGCGAGACGGGGGGACGGTGCGCGCCCAGGGGCTGCGCTGGCGCGCCGGGCGCGCTGCCCGCCGGCGATCGCCTGCTGAGCTTCGAGGTCGCATACGTCTGGCGCTCCTGCCCGGCCTCCGGCGGGCGGTGCACGCTCGCCGCCGGCACGAGGGCGGCGCCGTTCGCGGCCCGGCGCTACGTCGTCGCGCATGCCGACACCGGCCGCCGGCTCGAGCTCGTCGAAACGGCGACCGAGGTCGTCGAGACCGACCCGGCGACGTTCTCGTTCCGGGTCGTGCGCGCCTCCCGGAGCGCGACCACCGCAGGGACGGTCGCCCGGTACCGGCGCGGCCGGGCGCCGGCGACGGCGTTCGTGAACGGCCTGCCGCCGCGGAGCACCGGCTCGGCGAGCGAGCGGTTCTCGGTCTCGGCGCCGCACTTCAACGCCGCCGACGGCCGTCCGCGGCTTCGCTACCGCATCGACGGCCGCGCCTGGCAGGACGTGCGGCCGCGCCAGGGTCGTCGCGACCGGCCGGCTCGGCCTCGGCTCGCACCGGATCACGGTCCGCGCGTCGAACTCGGCCGGGACGACGACGCGCCGGTTCGCCTGGCGGGTCGTGCCCCTCCCGGCGCCCGTCGCGTGCCAGGGGACGTGCTGGGCGCCGCCGCATCTCGACAGCACCGGCCATCCGATGCGGTGGGACTGGCAGATCGGCCGCGTGGCGCCGCTCGAGCGCACCGGCGCGGGGGCCGTCGACCTCTACGACATCGACGGGTTCCTGACGACGCGGGCCCAGGTGCGGGCGCTCCACACGACGTGGCAGGCGAGCACGCTGCCGCACCCGCGGGCCGCCTGCTACCTCGACCTGGCCTGGGAGGACTACCGGCCCGACGGGACCCCGTCGCCGGGCGGCTTCCCGGCGGCGGCGCTCGGCCGGGTCTACTACGGCTACCCGCAGGAGCGGTGGGTCGACCTGCGCCGCGTGCCGGCCGTCATGCGCGTGTTCGACGCGCGGATCGAGATGTGCGCCAGAAAGGGCTTCGACGCGGTCGAGATCGACGACATCGACAGCTTCAACCCGCCGTCGACGACGGGGTTTCAGCTCACGCGGGGGGACGTCCAGAACCTCCTCGCCCGTGTCGACAACCACATCCACCGAGCCGGCATGACCGCCCTGTGGAAGAACTCGGGCCTCCTCGCCTGGTGGGGGCGCCGCTACACCGACGGCGCGGTGGTCGAGGAGTGCTACCAGTTCGACGAGTGCTTCTCCGCCCAGCTCGCCGGGAGCCGGCAGTTCGGGTTCGCGTGCACCGGCCTTGGCGGGGCGCATCCATGCGGCTACGACGCCTTCACCTCACAGGGCAAGTGGGTGGGGGAGGCCGAGTACCGCGAGGACGGGTTCGTGTGCGGCCCGGGGCAGACGTGCCGGTCCGCGCCATCGGTTCTCGACCTACTGCAACACGGTGTATGCGCCGCCGAACGGGTTCGCGGCCGTCAAGTTCGACGTCGACCTCGACGGCGCGCTCTTCCGGCCGTGCCCGTCCGGGCGCTGATCGACCCCCTTCCAGAGCGGGGCTCCGCCCGCATCTGACGTAGCCGTCCTACCGCAGAGTGGGGGCACGCGGACCGGCCTCTCAAGATCGCCTGACGGGCTCCGACCACCGGAGGAATGGCCGTCCTCTCCGACCGGCAGGCGCTCCGTGCGCGTCTGCGTGACCACGCGCGCTGGATCATCGTCGTGATGGTCGCCGGCCTCCTGCCGCTCGGGCTTGGCGCAGCGCTCCTGATCCACGCATCGGACCAGTCCGCCCGCCGGTATCAGGGAGCGCGCCTCAACGCCACGGCGGCGGGAGAGGCGCAGATGCTCGCGAGCTACTTCTCGCGGCAGCGCGCGATCATCCTCGTGAGCGCCTCGAGCCCGGTCTGGCGCGGCGTGTTCAGAGCGCCGGGGCCCCTGGTGAAGACCATCGCCTCGCACACGCGGCGCCGTGCGCGAGGTCGACGTCGCGCTTCGGTCGCTCAGGACCGCCGACGGCGAGTCGGTCAGCGAGGCCTGCTTCATCGCGCCGAACGGGCGCGAGGTGGCACGACTCGACCACGGCGTCGCGGCCCCGTTCACGGCCCTCGCCCCCGATGAGCGCGCGAACGCCTTCGTCCGCCCGACGCTCGGCCTGCCGACCGGCCAGGCCTATCAGGTGCCGCCGTACATCTCGCCGGACTCGCACGCAGTGGGTCATCGCCGCTGCGACCCCCGTCCCGGTCGGCGGCTGGGCCGCGCCGTCCTCCACTTCGAGGTCTCGATCGAATCGCTGCGCGAGGCCGTCGTGCGCGAGGCGGGCGGCCTCCACGTCTCGGTCGTCGACGCCCGGACGGGACACGTCGTCTTCGACTCGAGTCAGCGCCAGCGAGTCGGCGCGGCGCTCGGCAGCCCCGCTTCCCCGCTGGTCTCGTTGTCGGAGCTCGGCGGCGCGACCCCGCGGCGCCGTCGAGGCCGACGGAAGGCGCGCCGTCTTCCAGCGGATCGCCCGCGTCACCGGGAACGCGAACGACTGGTACGTCGTCGTCGATGCGCCGCGGCCGGCGCTCCTCCGCCCGACGCTGGCTGCGCAGGCCGTCCTCGGGCTCATGATGCTCGCGCTCGGCGCTCTGGGGCTCGCGCTGGGGCGGCAGGCGGCCGCGATCCGCCGGGGCGCGGAGCGAACCGCGCACCAGGCGATGCACGACGAGCTCACGGGCCTCCCCAACCGGCTGCTGTTCCGAGACCGCACCGAGCGGGCGATCGCGGCGGCCCGGCGGGACGGCATCGAGACGGCCGTCATGCTCATGGATGTCGACGGCTTCCGCGAGATCAACGACACGCTCGGGCACCACGCGGGTGACCAGGTGATCGCGGCGGTGGCCACGCGCCTGCGCGGCGTGCTGCGATCCAGCGACTCCCTCGCCCGGCTGGGAGGCGACGAGTTCGCGATCCTCATGCCGCGGATCATGGAGGAGTCGGCCGCCGTCCAGCTGGCGGCTCGCATCCGGACGGCGCTCGCCGCACCGCTCATCCTCCAGGGCGTTCTGCTCGACATCAGGGCGAGCATCGGCGTCGCCGTCTACCCCGACCACGGGGACGACGTCACCACCCTGCTCCAGCACGCCGAGATCGCGATGTACGTCGCCAAGGACACCCGCACGGCCCTCCAGGTCTACGACCCGTCGACGGACGACCATTCGACCGAGCGGCTCGCGCTGGTCGGCGAGCTGCGCCATGCGCTCGACCGCGGCGAGATCGTCGTCCACTACCAGCCGAAGGCGTCGATGTTCGACGGGCGCGTGCGCAGCGTCGAGGCCCTGGTCCGCTGGCAGCACCCCGAGCGCGGGCTGATCGGCCCGTTCGAGTTCGTCCACCTCGCCGAGCACACCGGCCTCATCCACCCGCTGACGCACCATGTGCTGCGCACCGCGCTCGAGCAGTGCCGGGAGTGGCGCGACCGCGGCGTCGACCTCTCGGTGGCCGTCAACCTGTCTGTCCGCGACCTGGTCGACCTCGACCTTCCGGGGGCGATCGCCGCCGAGCTCGACCGCTGCGGGCTCGAGCCGCGGTCCCTCGGGATCGAGATCACCGAGACCATGCTCGTGCTCGACCCGAACCGGACGATCGAGGTGCTGGCGCGCCTCCACGAGATGGGGGTGCACATCTCGCTCGACGACTTCGGGACGGGCTACTCGTCGCTCTCCTACCTCCAGCGGCTTCCCGTCGACGAGCTCAAGATCGACCGGACGTTCATCCGCGACCTCGCCGGAAGCGAGACCGACTCGAGCATCGTCGAGGCCACGGTCGCCCTCGCGCGGAGCCTCGGCCTGACGACCGTCGCCGAGGGTGTCGAGTGCGCCGCCACCTGGGAGCGGCTCGTCCGGCTCGGGTGCGACGTCGCCCAGGGGTACTACATCAGCCGCCCGCTCCCCGCGGACGAGCTCGAGGCCTGGCTCGCCGGCGCCGAGACGCACGCGGCCATCTCCGAGCCCATCGACGACTGACGCCGCGGCGCGCTCAGCCGTACGTGATCCCGACGAGGCCGACGATGCCGAGGGCGTAGAGGATGACGACAGCCCAGGAGTCGGCGCCCATCACCCAGAGCTGACGCTGCGGCCGGAAGATCAGCCCGACCACGTAGACCGTCGTCAGGAGCGCCCCGAGTCCGGTCAGGTAGATGTCCGTCGCCTGAGCCTGCGGCAGGACGGCGTGGCCCGATATGAGGCCGGCGGGCAGGAACAGGACGGGGAGGAAGGCGTTGCCTCCGAAGATGTCGCTCACCGCGAGCTGGTAGTCGCCGAGCCTGACGGACGACAGGCCCGTCGACACCTCGGGAAGCGCCGTCGCAGCGGCGAGGATGGTCGCGCCGAACACGACCCCGCTCATCCCGGCGCGCCCCGCGATCACCTCTCCGCTCTGCTCGAGGGCGACGCCTGCCACGAGCGTCACGAGCGCCCCGACGGCGAACACCGCGGCGGCGGCTCGCGTCCCGATCCGCCGCTCCGTCCGCGCCGCGCGCTTCTTCCGGGCGTGGCCGCGGGGGTGCTCCTGCCCGTCGGGCGGGTTCCCCATCTGGTGCCACGGCAGGCCGCGGCGCGACCGGCCGACCAGCCACAGGCCGGCGATCCACGTCGCGACGATGAAGACCGCCGCGGGCTCGAGCCGGCCGTTGGCGGGCCCGAGCGGGAGCTGCGCGCCCATCACCGTGATGACGAGGACGGCGATGACGACCATGGCCTCGAGGACGAGCGAGAGCGACGCGGAGCGGAACGTGAGGCCGTCCTCTCGGCCCAGGCCGATCGCGTCGATCAAGGCCAGGACGACGGTCTGGATCGCGACCCCGCCGAGGATGTTCCCGATCGCGAGTCCGAGGTTGTTCGCGAGCGAGGCGCTGACCGTGATCGCGATCTCGGGCAGGTTGGTGGCGATCGCCAGGAGGATCAGGCCGCCCAGTGCCTCGCCCAGCCCCAGCCGCGTGGCGAGGACGTCGGTCGTGTCCGAGAGCCTGATCCCGGCGAACCAGACGGCGATCGCCGCCAGGGCGAAGACCGCGACCACGGCGGGCAGCGGGAGCGTCGACACTGCGCGAAGGATACGAAGCGGCGCGGCCGTGCTCCCGAGCGGCGAGAATCGGCCTGTGCACGGCAGGGTGGCCCTCGTGAGCGGCGGCGGAACCGGGATCGGTGCTGCGGCTGCGCGCCGGCTCGCGGCGTCCGGCGCACGCGTCGTGGTGATGGGCCGGCGGCGCGAGCCGGTCGAGGCGGTGAGCGCCGAGATCGACGGCCTGGCCTGCGTCGGCGATGCGGCCGAGCCTGCGGACGCCGAGCGCGCGGTCGCCGCCGCGGTCGAGACGTACGGCGGCCTCGATGTCCTCGTCGCCAACGCCGGCGGCGACGGCTCGGCCGCGGCGCTCGAGGTCGACGACGCGATGTGGGAGGCGGTGCTGCGGTCGAACCTGACGAGCGGCTTCGTCCTCGCCCGCGCCGCCCTCCCGGCGCTGGTCGAGCGCGCGGGCTCGATCGTCATCGTGTCGTCGGTCGCGGGTCTGTTCGCGATCCCCGACGATGCCGGCTACACGACGTCCAAGCATGCGCTCGTCGGGCTCACACGGTCGCTGGCACGCGACTACGGCCCGCGCGGCGTGCGCGTGAACGCCGTGTGCCCGGCGTGGACGCGGACGCCGGCGGCGGATGCCTCGATGGATCGCCTCGGCGGGCGGCGCGGCCTCGACCGCGAGGGCGCGTACACGCTCTCGACGGCGCACGTGCCGCTGCGCCGGCCCGTCACCGCCGACGAGGTCGCGGCAGCATGCGTCTTTCTCGCCTCGCCCGAGGCGTCCGCGATCACCGGGGCCGTGCTGCCCGTCGACGGCGGCTCCTCCGTGGTCGACCTGTCGACAACCGCGTTCGACGACCCATGAAGGAGACGCTCGTGCAGCCAACCATCGCCCTCGGCCCCACCGACCTCATGGTCTCGCCGCTCTGTCTCGGAGCGAACGTCTTCGGTTGGACCGCCGATGAGGACGCGTCGTTCGCGGTGCTCGACGCCTACGCGGCGGCGGGCGGCAACTTCATCGACACGGCCGACGGATACGGAGACTGGGTCGAGGGCAACCCGCGCGGGCAGTCGGAGCGGATCATCGGCCGGTGGATGGCCGCGCGCGGGAACCGCGACGAGCTCGTGATCGCGACGAAGGTCGGAAAGGCCCAGGGGATGCGCGGACTGGCGGACGCGACGATCCGCGCCGGGTGCGAGGCGTCGCTCGAGCGGCTCGGCACCGACCGCATCGACCTCTACTACGCCCACGAAGACGATCTGGAGACGCCGCTCGACGAGACGATGGCAGCGTTCGACGCCGTCGTCCGCGCGGGCATGGTGCGGTACGTCGCCGCGTCGAACTACACGGCCGAGCGTCTGGCGGAGGCGCTCCGCGTCAGCGACCGCGACGGCCTCGCCCGGTACGTCGCGCTCCAGCCCGAGTTCAACCTCGTGAGCCGCGCCGAGTACGAGGGCGACCTCCAGGCGCTCTGTGTCGCCGAGGGGATCGCGTGCATGCCGTACTCCGCGCTCGCGTCGGGCTTTCTGACGGGCAAGTACCGGCCCGGCGGGCCGGACGTCGAGAGCCCGCGCGCCGACTCGGCCGCGCGCTACCTCGACGGCGGGTCGGGCGCGCTGGCCGCGCTCGACGACGTCGCCGCCGCGCACTCGACCACGATCTCGGCGGTGGCGCTGGCGTGGCTCCTCGCCCAGCCTGGCGTGACGGCCCCGATCGCCAGCGCCCGCTCGCCCGAGCAGCTCGCGGAGCTCCTGCCGATGGCCGGCCTCGAGCTCGCCCCGGAGGAGCTCGAGCGACTCAGCGCGGCGTGACCGCCGCCGCCCGCGCCCGCCGGTAGCGGTCGAGAGCGCGCTCGCGCTCGACGGCGTGGTCGACGATCGGCGCAGGGCGATCCGGCGCCCATCGAGCGACGTAGTCGCCCTCCGGATCGAAGCGCCGCTCCTGAAGGATCGGGCTCATGACGCGAAACCACGGCGCAGCGTCGATGCCGGTGCCGGCCACCCACTGCCAGTTTCCCGCGTTGGCCGAGAGGTCGCCGTCGACGAGGTGCTCGCGGTACCAGAGCTCGCCGCGGCGCCAGTCGAGATGCAGATCCCTGGTCAGGAAGCTCGCGCAGACCATCCGCACGCGGTTGGGCTGCTCGCCGGTCTGCGCGAGCTGGCGCATGCCTGCGTCGACAAGGCCGTAGCCGGTCTCGCCGCGCGTCCAGGCCGCGAACGCATCGTCGTCGTCGTCCCATTCGAGGCGCTCGAGGCCCGGGTCGAGCGTGCGGTCGGCCAGGTCGGGGTGGTGGTGCAGCAGGTACTTGAACCAGTCCCGCCACAGGAGCTCCGCGAGCCAGGTCGTCGCGCCGGCCGCCACGGCTGCCTCCGCCGTCCGCCGCGGCGACACCATGCCGAGCTTCAGGTATGCCGAGAGCCGTGACGTCGCGTCGGGGTCGGCGATCTCGTCCCTCCGGTCTGCGTAGGCCTCGAGGCCGCGCGAGACCCACCGATCGAGACGCGCGAGGGCCGCGGTCTCGCCGCCCGCGAGGTCGTTCGATGCCGGAGCCTTGACGCGCAGGTCCTCGAGCTCCGGGAGCACTGTTCGCGCCCGTGGGGAGACGAGGCGTCCGCGCAGGTCGAGCTCGGCGGGCGGGTGCTCGCCGAGGCGGCTCCGGACGGCGCGCGCGTACGCCGAGTAGCGGCGGTAGGGCGTGCCGGCGGCCGTTCGGAGCTCATGATGGGGGACGGCGGTCTGGTCGTGGTGGAGCATGAGCTCCGTCCCCTGCGCTGCGAGCAGGGCGGCAGCGTGCTCGTCACGCCTGCGCGCGAACGGCTCGTCGTCCGCGCAGGCGTGGACGGCGGCCGCGCCGAGCTCCGACGCCAGCCGCACGACCTCGCGCTCCGACGTCCCCCGGCGCAGGTGGAGGCCGCCGCCGAACGAGCGCAGCCGCGCGTCCAGATCCTCCAGCCCCTGGAGCATGAACCGCACGCGGACGCCTGCGGCACCCGGGCCGCGGAAGATCCGCGGGTCGAGCACGAAGCAGCAGGCGACCGGCCCGCGCTCGGCGGCCGCCGCGAGCGCCGGGTTGTCGTCGATCCGCAGGTCGCGCCTGAACCACACAAGCTGGAGCGGCTCGTCGCCGGGCACGGGGTCATGGTAGGCGCGGGTGCGACGACGGGCCGTGTGGCTGTGCCACGATCGGCGGGCATGCCTCCCTTCCGCAGCCGGGCGATGCGCCGCCTGCGCGGCGTCGCCGTGGACACGAGCGCGCTTCGCGACTCGCGCGATTTCCGCCTGCTCGCGATCGGCGGGGTCATCTCCGGGGTCGGGACCCAGGTGACGCTCGTCGCGCTCCCGTACCAGGTGTTCGTCCTCACCGGATCGTCGTTCCTCGTCGGTCTGATCGGGCTCGTCGAGCTCGTGCCGCTCGTCGTCGTCGCCCTGCTCGGCGGCACGCTCGCCGACCGGATGGATCGCCGTCGCCTGCTGTTCGCCTCGCAGCTCGTGCAGGCGCTGACGTCGCTCGGCCTGGTCATCGGCGCGGCCGCCGGGTCGCCGCCGGTCGCGATCCTCTTCGCCATCGCCGCGATCGCGTCGGGCGCGTCGGCCGTCGACCGGCCGACGCGGGCGGCGATGGTGCCTGCGCTCGTCGGGCCAGAGCGGCTGCGGTCTGCGATCTCGTTCAACTACGGCCTCTGGCAGGTCGCCGGCGTCGTCGGGCCGGCACTCGGCGGCATCGTCATCGCCACCGCAGGCCTGACCTGGGCGTACGGGATCGATGTCGCGACGTTCGTGGTGATGATGGCGGCCGTGCACGCGATCGCGCCACATCCGCAGCCGCGCGCAGAGCAGGGCGAGTCGTTCCTCGCCTCGCTCCGAGCCGGCCTGCGCTTCGCGTCGCGGAGCGGCGAGCTGATGGGGAGCTTCGCGATAGACATCCTGGCGATGACGTTCGGGATGCCGCGCGCGCTCTTTCCCGCTCTCGCGCTCACCGTCTACAACGCCGGCCCCGAGGGGGTCGGGATCCTCTACGCCGCGCTCTCGGCAGGTGCGATGGTCGCCGCGTTCTCGACCGGGTGGATCGTCCACGTCCGCCGTCTGGGCCGGATCGTCGTCTTCGCGGTGGCCGTATGGGCTGTCGCAATCATCTTCCTCGGCCTGACCACCAGCATCTGGGTCGCCGCCGCGTGCCTGCTCGTCGCCGGCTCCGCCGACAGCGTGAGCGCCGTCTGCCGCTCGACGATCCTGCTCACGGCGACCCCCGACGAGATGCGCGGGCGGATGTCGTCGATCTTCACCCTGGTCGTGGCCGGCGGCCCGCGGCTCGGTGACGTCGAATCGGGGACGGTGGCGGGCATCGCCGGGACGCGCGTCTCGGTCGTCTCGGGCGGCCTCGTCTGCCTGCTCGGGATACTCCCGGTCGTGGCGGCGTTCCCCGCGTTCTGGCGCTACGGCGAGGAGGCGCCGACGTGAGTGCGCCCACGCTCCGCACCGAGCGCCTCGTGATGCGCGGCTGGCGCGCCTCCGACCGCGCGGCGTTCGCGGCGATGAATGCCGATCCCAAGGTCATGGAGCATTTCCCGGGGACGATGACGCGCGCCGAGAGCGACGGCTTCGCCGACCGGATCGAGACGCACTTCGCAGAGCACGGCTTCGGTCTCTGGGCGGTCGAGGTGCCCGGCGTGGCCGAGTTCATCGGGTTCGTCGGCCTGGCCGTACCGCGGTTCGAGGCCCACTTCATGCCGGCGGTCGAGGTGGGCTGGCGGCTGGCGGCGAAGTGGTGGGGGCGCGGCTACGCGACCGAGGCGGCGCGCGAGGCGCTGCGGTTCGGCTTCGACGATGCGGAGCTCGCCGAGATCGTCTCGTTCACTGCCGTTGCCAACGAGCCGTCACGGGCCGTGATGCGCCGGATCGGGATGACGCACGACACGGCGGGCGACTTCGACCACCCGGCGCTTCCGCCCGGCGACAGGCTCGAGCGGCATGTGCTCTATCGACTCACGCGCGACGAGTGGGCTGGCCGTTAGCGCCCGGCGCGGCGGCGAGCACCGCCCGCGCGATCTTCTGATAGCCCGTACAGCGGCACAGGTTGCCACCCAGCGCGAGCCGAACCTCCTCCTCGCTCGGATCCGGGTTGCGCGTGAGAAGCGCCTCCGCCGAGATCAGCATGCCGGGCGTGCAGAACCCGCACTGCACGCCGCCCTCGTCGAGGAAGGCCTGCTGGAGCGGATGCAGCTCGCCGCCCTTCGCCAGGCCTTCGACGGTGGTGATCTCGCGGCCGTCCGCCTGAAGCGCGAGGTACGAGCACGAGTTCACCGGACGGCCGTCGACGAGCACCATGCAGGCGCCGCACTCGGAGTCGTCGCAGCCCTCCTTGGCGCCGGTGAGCCCCAGCTCGCCGCGAAGCACGGTGAGGAGCGTCCGGCCCGCGTCCAGCTCGAGCGGGTAGGCGATGCCGTTCACGCTGAGGGTGCAGGCGTGGCTCATCGGGTGCCTCCCACGGTCATCGTCGCCGGCACGGGCACGTGCTCGCCGGCCGCGCGCCGGGCGGCGACGTCGATGGCGCGCCGCGCGATCACCTCGATCATCGCCTTGCGGTAGCCGTCCGAGCCGCGGACGTCCGAGATCGGCGCGGCCGTGTCGTGGACGGCCGATGCGGCGGCGGCGATCGCCTCGTCCGTCGGCCTCTTCCCTCGCAGCGCAGCCTCCGCGGCCGGCGAGCGGACGATCGTCGGGGCGACCGCGGTCAGGGCAACCCGCGCGTCGGCCACCGTTCCGTCGCCCGCAAGCGTCACGAGCGCCGCCGCTCCCACGACCGCGATCTCCATCGACCGCCGGAACTCGAGGCGGACGTACGCGCTCCCCGAGCCGTCGGCCGGGCCGGGGACGCGGACGCCGGTGACCATCTCGCCGGGCGCCGCCGTCGTACGGCCGGGGCCCGACCAGAAGCTCTCGACCGCCACGGAGCGCGAGCCGCCCGACGAGCGCAGCTCCACCTCGGCGCCGAACACGACGAACGGCGCGCCGGTCTCCATGGCCGGCGAGGCGTTCGCGAGGTTGCCGCCGATCGTCCCGACGTGGCGGGTCGCCGGCGAGCCGACGATGGCCGATGCGTCGGCCAGCGCCGTCCACCGGCTGCGTACGAGGTCGGAGCGCTCGATCGCATCGTGCGTCGCGAGCGCGCCGAGGACGAGGGCGCCGCCCTCCTCGCCGATGCCGTCGAGGTCGGGCAGGCGATGGATGGCGACGAGCGTCTCGGGCAGCGTCCGCTTGCCCTGGCGCGTGCCGACCACCAGGTCGGTGCCGCCGGCAACCAGCGCGGCGCCGTCATGCTCGGCCAGAAGGGCCAGCGCCTCGTCGACGCTCGCGGGCTGGAGGTACGTGCCGCCGCTCACGCGTCGACTCCGTGGGCCGCGGCCCACACCCGCTCGGGCGTCATCGGGAGCCGGTGCACCCGGGCGCCCGTGACCTGGGCGATCGCATTGCCGATCGCGCCGGGCGTCGGCACGCACGGCGGCTCACCGGTGCCCTTCGAGCCCTTCGGCCCGCCGTACGGGCTTGGGGCGTCGACGAACGAGATCGAGATCGGCGGCGCGTCGGCCGACGTCTGGAGCTTGTAGTCGAGCAGGTGGGGGTTCCGCTGCCGGCCGTCCTCACCGATGATCGAGCCCTCGAGCATCGCCATCCCGATGCCCATCACGACGCCGCCCTCGACCTGGCCTTCCGCGCCGACCGGGTTCAGGATGACGCCGCAGTCATGCGAGGCCGCGACCTCGAGCACGCGGCAGACGCCGGTCTCGCGGTCGACCCTCACGCGGACGGCGTGGGTGATGAACGTCGGCGCGGCGAACGTCTCCATTCCGAGCCGGCCGGTGCACCCGGACGCGTCGACGTCGGGCGTCGGCGGCGGCGAGCCGGATCCCTTGCCGAGGAGCAGCCTGTCGCCCTGCGCCGTTTCGGCCAGCGTCGTGATCGGCACCGACTTGGTCGGCGAGCCCTTGACCCGGGCGACCCCGTCGACGAGCTCGATGTCCTCGCGGCGTGCCTCGAGCGCCTCCTCCGCCAGCTCCAGCAGCTGCTCGCGCACCTCGCGCGCGGCCTCGATGACGGCCCGCCCGTTGTTGAAGGTCGTCTGCGACCCGGAGGCCCCCGCGTCCCACCCGCCCGCGTCGGTGTCCTGCGCGAGGATCGAGAAGTCCTCGGGGCGCATGCCGAGCTCCTCGGCGACGAGCAGCGGCAGCGCCATGACGGCGCCCGTCCCGCACTCCTGGGCGCCGGTGATGATCGTGCCCGATCCGTCGCCGTTCAGCTTCACGAATGCACCCGACGGCCCGCCGAACGACGGCCACCAGCCGATGCCGACGCCGATCGCCTCGTCGTCGGGAAGCTCCTTGCCGTAGCCGATCAGCTCGACCGCGCGCTCCAGCGTCTCGGCAGCGCCGATCGGCTCGAGCACCTGGTTGGTGGCGGTCGAGTCGCCCTCCTTCAGGATGTTCCGGCGCCTGAGCTCGACCGGGTCCATCCCGATCGACGCGGCGACCGAGTCCATGTGCTGCTCGACGGCCCAGCATGCCTGCGGGGCCGTGGGCGCGCGCACCGAGCCCGACGGCGTCGTGTTGGTGTAGGCCAGGCTGGCGTCGATCGACACGTTGGGGATCCGGTACGGCCCGATCGCGTGCATCGCGGCGAGCTGCGGAAAGAACGGGGCGTCGGCGCTGTAGGCGCCGTTGTCGAGGATCAGCCGGCCGCGGCGTGCGACGAGCGTCCCGTCCTTCATGACACCCGTCTCGAGCTCGATCACCTGACCCTCGCGGCGGTGGTCGGGAGCGATGAACTCCTCGCTGCGCGAGAAGACGAGGCGCACCGGGCGGCTCGTGGCGCGGGCCAGGGCGGCGACGTGGGCCTCGTAGTGGAACTCGCACTTCCCGCCGAACCCGCCGCCGAGGTGCGGCACGATGATGCGGACGTGGCTCTCGGGCAGCTCAAGCGTCGTCGCAACACCGGAGCGGGCGATGTACGGCACCTGGGTCGACGACCACACGGTCACGCTGTCGCCCTGCCACTGCGCCACCGCCGCATGCGGCTCGATCGGCACGGCGTGCGACATGTCGGCGACGTAGCGCTCCTTGACGACCGAGTCGGCCGAGGCGAGCGCAGCGTCGACGTCGCCCTTCACGATCGTCGACCGCGAGGCGTCGTTGCCTTCACGGACGACGTCGTCGGAAGCCGAGTAGCCGGACCAGCCCTCGTGCACGAGCGTCGCGCCGTCGGCGAGGGCGGCCTCGACGTCGCTCACGACCGGCAGCGGCTCGTAGTCGACGTCGATCAGCGCCGCGGCGTCGCGGGCGATCTCAGGGGTCGTGGCCGCGACCGCCGCGACGACCTCGCCCTCGTAGCGGACGACATCGCGGGCGAACAGGGTGCGGTCCTCGACGAACGGGCCGTAGCGGACGTCGGGCACGTCGTCCTGGGTGAGGACGCAGAACACGCCGGGGAGCGCCCGTGCGCGAGCGGTGTCGATCGACCGGATCCGCGCGTGGGCATGGTCCGCGTACCGGAAGCACGCGTGGAGCATCCCGGTCATGGTCAGGTCGGCGGTGTACCGCCCGAGACCTGTGACCTTGTCCTTGCCGTCCGGTCGGATGAACTTCGTGCGTTCCGCTGTCGCCACGTGCCACGCCTCCGGGTTTGGGAATCGCTTATGAATACCTTATGAGAAACGGACCGGTCATCGGGTACACGATCGAGATCGAGGATCCGATGCTGCGCGAGGTCGAGCCCGGGCTGCGCGAACCGCTCGAGCGGTTCGGGGCGACGGCCCTCGCGCTTCCGCGCTCGACGCCGGTCGATCGCATCGACCACCTGCTCGACATCGTCGACGGCGTGGAGCTGTGCGGAGGCGCCGACGTCGACCCGGCGCACTACGGCCACGACCGCCATCCGCTCACCAAGACGCATCGCCCCGAGCAGGACCAGTTCGAGATCGAGCTGACCCGGCGGGCGCTCGACCGCGGGATGCCCGTCCTCGGCATCTGCCGCGGCATCCAGGTGCTGGCGGTCGCCGACGGAGGGTCGCTCGTGCAGGACGTCGAGACGATCCACCCGAACGCCCTCCGGCATCGCCAGCCGTGGGTCGACCTCGCGCTCGAGCCGCCGGGCGACCACTGGCACGACGTCGAGATCGAGGCCGGGTCGGGAGCGGCGCGCTGGTTCGACGGCGGGCCGAAGCGCGTCAACTCGTTCCACCACCAGTGCGTGAGCGAGCCGGGCGCGCGCCTGCGCGCGACGGTTCGTGCGGCCGACGGCGTGATCGAGACGCTCGAGCGCGGCGACGGCGGCGGGTTCGCCGCCGGCACCCAGTGGCACAACGAGCTGATGTGGCGCGGCGACGACCGCTTCCTGCGCCCGTTCGAGGATCTGGTCGAAGCGGCCCGCACCTACCGGCGCTAGGCACCGCCCTCGCCAGCCGCGCGCCGCTTCGCACCAAACCGGCTGCGACCACGCGCAGATCCGCGCCAAACGCGTCACGGAAGTGCGACGGGGTCAGACCCCGTGATACCTGTGACGCGAGAATTGGCAGGGCCGCGACGGTCGCGGCAGTCGGTGGTGGCGGCGCTCGGCTAGGCCGCGGGTGCGGCGTCGAGCCAGGCCGTGCGGTCGGGCGGGCCCGGGGCGATCCGGATCGCGGGCGGCGAGGTCAGCTCCATCGCGATCGAGCCGAACGTGAGCCACTTGTGCTCGGCCTCCGGCGCCACGCAGAGGGGCGCGCGCCGGTCCGCCAGGAGCTGCTCGCAGTCGTCCACCGTCTCGATGTCGGGGCCCGTCTCGGCGAGCCGGTCGAGGCGGACCTGCGAGTCGGCCGTCCCCGCCGGATCGTCGTCTGCCGGGTCGAGGTCGCGGCTTGCGAGCGGGTGGTTCGTGTGCCAGAACCGACCCTGGCCGCCGTCCGATGCGACGACCCCGCCCGCCGAGCACTCGAACCCGGCCACGTCGTCGCCGGACCCGATCGCGTAGTGCTGGCCCGACGCGTGCGGGACGGCGCGAAGGAACGCCTCGGCGCCGGCCAGCGTGCGCCGCTCGAGCAGGCCGCGGAGCACGAACGCCACCGGCAGGCCGTCGGGCGAGTGGTTGAGCATCGAGAGGGTGTTCACGCACACGCCGAGCGCCGTCGGAGTTGCAGCCCGTGAGGCCGATCATCCCCGCCGCGGTGAGGACGACCGTCTGGCCGCCGTCGGGCGCGGTGGAGCGCAACACCGTCTGGCCGCCGTCCATCACCTCGGGGAGATCCATGTTCTGGGCGAGGAGCGCCCCGCGGCCCTCGCCGGCCGCGACGGCGACCAGGCTGCACGAGTGCCGGTGCCCGGCGGCCTGGGAGTACCACCACTCCTCGTCCATCAGGTTGTAGGCGAGGATGCGCTCGAACGACACGCCGGAGCCCTCGGCGATGCCGCGCACCTCCTCGAGCAGCTCGGGCGTCGAGGCCTCGATCGCCGGCACGAAGCGCGTCGCGGCGAGAAGCCCGGCGACGTGGTCGGCCGCCGGAATGCCCATGCGCTCGCCGACCTCGGCATCCCATCGCTCGAGCGCGTCGGCGATCCGGCCGCGCAGCACCTCGCCATGCGCACGGCCGCGGTCGCGGCCCGACCCGGCGACGTCGACGATCAGGTCGGGGGCGACGGCCATGCTCGGATGGTACCGGCCGGGGTGGTCATGGCCGGGGTAAAGTCGGCCGGCCATGGGACGCGACCCGCGCCACGACATCCTCTTCGAGCCCGTCGAGATCGGGCCGAAGACGCTGCGAAACCGCTTCTACCAGGTGCCGCACTGCACGGGCTTCGGCGTCGAGAAGCCGTGGTCGCAGGCCGCCCACCGCGAGGTCAAGGCCGAGGGCGGCTGGGCCGCGGTCTGCACCGAGTACTGCACCGTCTCGCTCGACGCCGACGAGACGCCGTTCATCTCGGCGCGGATGTGGGACGACCACGACCTCGCCCATCTCGCGCTCGTGCCGGAGGCGGCCCACCGGCACGGGTCGCTGGCCGGCATCGAGCTCTCGCACTCCGGCGCGCACGGCGAGAACTGCGAGACGCGGCTTCCGCCCCCGGCTCCCTCGCAGATCGCGAGCGACTTCTCGAACATCACGCCGAAGCGGATGGAGAAGTGGGACATCGACCGGATCGTCTCCGACTGGGTGACGGCCGCGATCCGCTCGCGCGACGCCGGGTTCGACATCGTCTACGTCTACGGCGGCCACTCGTACCTGCTCGGGCAGATGCTCTCGCCGTTCTACAACCAGCGCGACGACGAGTACGGCGGCTCGCTCGAGAACCGGGCGCGCATGTGGATCGAGACGCTCGCCGCGGTGCGCGACGCCGTCGGCTCCGACTGCGCGATCGCCTGCCGGGTCGCGATCTCGGCGGTCGGCGGGGCGGGGATCGACCTGGCCGAGGGGCTCGAGTTCGTGCGGCTGGCCGACCACCTCGTCGACCTGTGGGACGTCCACATCGGCTCGATCGAGGAGTGGTCGAAGGACTCCGGCCCGTCGCGGTTCTTCGCGGAGGGCTGGCAGCTCGAATGGACGGGCAAGGTGCGCGAGGCGACGGCCAAGCCGATCGTCGGCGTCGGCCGGCTGACGTCGCCCGACCGGATGGCCGAGATCATCGAGTCGGGCGTGTGGGATCTGATCGGCGCCGCCCGCCCCAACATCGCCGACCCGTGGATCCCGCGGAAGATCGACGAGGGCCGCATCGGCGACATCCGCGAGTGCATCGGCTGCAACATGTGCATCTCGAAGGGCGACAACCGCCGCCACATCGGCTGCACGCAGAACGCGACGGCCGGCGAGGAGCACCGCCGCGGCTGGCACCCGGAGCGCTTCGACCGCGCCGCCAACGCCGACTCCGAGGTGCTCGTCGTGGGCGCCGGGCCGGCGGGGATGGAGTGCGCGCTCGTGCTCGGCCGCCGGGGCATGCGCCGCGTGCGGCTGGTCGACGCGGCCTCCGAGGTGGGCGGCATCACGCGCTGGATCCCGCGCCTGCCGGGCCTCTCGGAGTGGGGGCGGCTGCTGGACTGGCGGCTCGGCCAGCTGGCCCAGCTCCCGAACGTCGAGATCGAGACCGGCGTGCGGATGGACGCGGCGTCGGTGCAGGCGGCGGGGGCCGACATCGTCGTCGTGGCGACCGGCGCGCCGTGGGCCACCGACGGCCTGAACGGCGCGACCCGCGGGCCGATCCCCGGCGCCGACGCGGCGCTCGCCCACGTCCTCACGCCCGAGCAGGTCATGCTCGACGGCAAGCGACCCACCGGCCGGCGCGTCGTCGTCTACGACTGCGAGGGCTACTTCATGGGCGCGGGCATGGCCGAGCTCCTGGCCGGCGAGGGCCACGCGGTCGAGCTCGTCACGTCGTGCGAGAAGGTCGCGCCGTTCTGCGACGAGACGCTCGAGGGCCCGCTCCTCCGCCAGCACCTGCACGACCTCGGGATCGGCATGCGCGCCGAGTGCGCCGTCTCGGCCGTCGACGCGGGCGGCGTGCGCGGCGAGACGACGCTCGGCGACCCGTTTGAGATCGAGTGCGACGCGGTCGTCCTCGTCACGCAGCGGCGTGTCGGACGAGCGCCTCTTCCTCGAGCTCGGCACGTCCGGCACGGCGGGGCTCCACCGGATCGGCGACTGCGTCGCTCCCCGGCTCCTGGCCGACGCGATCTGGGACGGCCACCGCCTCGCCCGCGAGATCGACTCGCCCGACCCGGCGATGCCGCTCCCGCACCTGCGCGAGCGCCCGGCCGAGACGCTCGCCCGGGCCTGAGGCACCGGCGCTCTCGCCTACAATTCGAGAAACCCTTCAAGGAGATGATCAACCTGATGATGAAGGCCACGTTCGCCGCGGGCTGTTTCTGGGGTGTCGAGCACTCGTTTCGTGAGGTCGAGGGCGTGAGCGACGCCGTGTCCGGCTACACCGGCGGCACCGCCGAGAACCCGACCTACAAGCAGGTCTGCTCGGGGAGCACGGGCCACGCCGAGGCGGTCGACGTCACGTTCGACCCCGACGTCGTGTCGTACGAGCAGCTGCTCGCGCTCTTCTGGAGCATCCACAACCCGACGACGCGGGACCGCCAGGGCTGGGACATCGGCTCGCAGTACCGCTCCGCGATCTTCTACCACTCCGAGGAGCAGCGCCAGGCCGCGGAGGCGTCGCGTGACGCCGCCCAGACCCACCTCGGCAAGGAGATCGTGACCCAGATCGTCCCGGCCTCGACCTTCTGGCCGGCCGAGGACTACCACCAGCGCTACGTCGAGAAGAACGGCCGGGAGGTCTGCAAGATCACCGCGCCCGCCCCGGTCGAGCCGGCAGCCGAGCCGGCCAAGCGCGGCGGGCTGATCGGCCGGCTCGTCGGATAGCCACCGCCGTCCCCCGGATTGGGGTATGGCCGAGGCGGCGAGGGGCGTGTACGTTGAGTGCGTGTCCCCTCGCCTGCTCGCCACCCTGATCCTGGGCGCCGCGCTGGCCGCCGGCTGCGGACAGGCGGCGGCGAAGTCGCCCACCGGCCCGGCACCCACGACGAACACCGCGCTGATCGCCGAGTCGGCCGCGGCAACCGCGGATGCCGGCACCGCCCGGGCGGCGTACACGATGACGATGTCGGGGCTCCCGCAGATCGGCGAGCTCAAGGCCTCGGGCGGCGGACTCGTCGACTTCAAGCATCGCACGTCGCAGCTCGCGTTCCACATGTCCTACCCGCAGGCCGGCATGACCTTCGACGTCACCGAGCGAATGATCGGCGCCGTGATCTACATGCACTCGCCGCTCCTCGCCGGAGCCGGGAAGCCCTGGATCAAGCTCGACCTCCAGAAGGCCGGGAAATCCCAGGGCCTCGACCTGAACGCCACGATGAGCGCGAGCAGCGGCGACCCCGCGCAGATGCTGACCTACCTGAACGCGGCGTCGGACTCGATCCACCGCGTCGGCACCCAGACCGTGCGCGGCGTCGCCACGACCCGCTACCACGTCGTCCTCGACCTGTTCAAGGTCGCGGCGCAGGCCCCGGCCGCCCAGCAGGCGGCGGTCCGCCGGACCTTCGCGCACGAGGTCAAGCTCCTCGGCACCCACACGATGCCGATCGACGTGTGGATCGACTCGTCCGGCCTCGTTCGCCGCGAGCAGATCGCGATCCCGTTGAAGGCGCCGTCCATCCCGGCCGGTGCGTCGATGGCGATGACCGTCGACCTGTACGACTTCGGCGTCCCGGTGCACGTCAAGGCGCCGCCCGCGGCCGACGTCACCGACTTCGCCGACGTCGTTTCGCCTTCGCCGTCGGCGTAAGCGCGACCGCGCCGGTAGGCTGAGGCGATGCCCGCCGCAGTCCACTGGGACGATGTCGAAGGCGCCAGGCGGACGGTCGGGCACCTCGACGGCACATGGTTCGATCTCGGCTCGGCCGCGGGGTCGCGCGAGGTCGGCGTCCAGCGGATCCGGGTCGAGCCCGGTGCGTGGTCGACGCCGGCGCACGTGGAGCACGGCGAGGAGGAGATCTTCTACGTCCTCGGCGGGTCGGGCGTCTCGTGGCAGGACCCCGGACCCGGTGAGGCGGCGACGTTCGAGGTCGGCCCCGGTGACTGCCTCGTCCACGTCGCAAACGGGGAGCTGCACACGCTGAACGCCGGCCCCGACGGCCTCGACGTCCTCGCGTTCGGCGAGCGGGCGCGCGGGCCAGGGCGCGTGGCTCGCCCGGGCCGGCGTCTCGTGGGTGGGCGTCACCTGGGCGAGCGTCGGTGAGGAGCCCTCGCCGTGGGAGCGGGAGGCGGCCGCCGGAGCCCCGGAGCTCACTGCGGCGCCGTCGCCGCGCCCCGCCACGATCGTGAACGCCGACGCCGTCGCGGCCGAGACCCGTGACGGTGCCACGGTGGCCCGGTCGCGCCGCGATCTCGGCACGGCGGCGGGCTCGGTCCGCACCGGCCTCAAGCGTGTCGCCGTGCAGCCGGGAAAGCTGGGCGTCGCGCCGCACTGCCACTCGGCGGAGGAGGAGATCTTCGTCGTGCTCGAGGGCGCCGGCGATCTGATCCTCGGCGAGGAGGAGCATCCGGTCCGCGCGGGCCACGTCGTAGCCCGTCCTCCGGCAACAGGTGTTGCCCACACGTTCCGCGCAGGGCTGGACGGGCTCACGTACCTGGCGTACGGTACGCGTGTGCCGAACGACGTCTGCTTCTACCCGCGGTCGGGGAAGGTGTACTTCCAGGGCGTCGGCGTGATCGGCCGGATCGAGCAGCTCGACTACTGGGACGGGGAGGACTGACGTCGTGGGAACGGTCGCCCCGCATCCGGACTCCGTCCTCGCCGGCAGCGAGCGCGACGTGGCGCTCACGGCCCGCCGCGCGAGCTGGGGCGCCGACCCGCCGAACTCGCTCGCGGCACTCGAGTCGTGCCTGCGCGCCCCGGTGGCGCGGGTCGCGGTCGACCTGCACTGCGTGAACGGCCTCGGCTTCGTGGCGGGCCTCGGCCCGCTTCCGCCCACCGTCCACGACCGGCCGCCGCGGCTGCGCGACATCGTGGCGCTCGTCATCGCCGTGCCCGGGCCGACCACCGTGGAGCTGCGCCTCGTTGGCACGGCCCCGCTGACGTGGGTGCAGACGGACGAGCTTGCGCGCCTCGTCTCGCCGGCAGCCAAGCGGATCGTCGTCACGGGTCGCGCCGACTGGAACCTGCGCCGGCTGCGCGCGGTCGCGCCCGATCTGCAGGTCGGGTTCGCGCCCGGTCTCTACCTCGGCCGTGACCCCGACCGGGTCGCGCCCCGCCTCGTCGACGCGATCCGGCTCGTCCCGGGCGCGCGGGAGGTGCACCTGCGCCTCGAGACGTTCGAGGCGATGCTCGACGAGGGCGTCATCGACGCCGCGCTGATCCATCAGCTGGGCATGCGGCTGAGCGTCGGGACCCTCGACACGGACACGGCACGCTGGCGCGACCGGCTCTCGCGGGCCGTCGACGCGGGCGCCGACATGATCTCCACCGAAACGCCGCGCGCCCTCGCTCGAGGGTGACCCCGCTCGAGCCGTACCGGAAGAAGCGCGACCCGAAGAAGACGCCGGAGCCCTTCGGCGGCCGGCGCCGGAAACGCGGCGATCCGCTCTTCGTCGTCCAGCGCCACGACGCGCGCCGCCTGCACTACGACCTGCGCCTCGAGGAGAACGGCGTCCTCCTGAGCTGGGCGGTGCCGAAGGGCGTGCCGATGCGCAAGGGCGACCGCCGGCTCGCCGTGCACGTCGAGGATCATCCGCTCGAGTACGCGACGTTCGAGGGCGAGATCCCGGCAGGCGAGTACGGCGGCGGGACCGTCGAGATCTGGGACACGGGCACCTACGAGCTCGTCGAGCGTAAGCGCGACGGCGGGCTCACCGTGCAGCTGCACGGCTCGCGCCTGGAGGGCCAGTGGACGCTGATCCCGGCCCACATGGACGGCGACCCGAAGAACTGGCTCCTGGTGCGAAAGGACGGCAGCGAGGCGGGCGACGGCCGCGTCCCGAAGCCGATGCTCGCGACGCTCGCCGACGCGCCGCCGGAGGGGGAGGGGTGGCTGCACGAGGTGAAGCTCGACGGCTTCCGCGCCATCGCGACGGTGCGGGCCGGCGAGGCGACCCTCCAGAGCCGGAACGGCAACGACCTGACCGAGCGGTTCGCCGAGGTCGCGCGGGCGCTGCCGGGCGCGCTTCGGAGCGCCGACTGCGTCCTCGACGGGGAGGTGTGCGCGCTCGATCCCGACGGCCATGCCCGCTTCGGGCTCCTCCAGCGCGGGGCCGGCTCGCTGGTCGTCTACCTGTTCGACATCCTCGAGCTCGACGGCGAGGATCTCACGCGCCGCCCGCTCGTCGACCGGCGGGCGCTCCTCGAGCAGACGCTCGTCCCGAACGACGTCGTCCGGCTCTCGGTGGCCTTTGACGACGGGCCGGCCCTGCTCGAGCAGGTTCGAGCGCTGGGCATGGAGGGAATCGTGTCCAAACGTGCGCAGAGCCTCTATCAGCCCGGGAAGCGCGGCGGGGCGTGGGTCAAGGTGAAGACCCGCGGCCGTCAGGAGTTCGTGATCGCCGGCTACACCCTCGGCAAGGGCCGCCGGTCGAAGGGGATCGGCGCGCTCATCCTGGCCGTGGAGCGCGACGGCGAGCTCGTCCACGTCGGGAACTGCGGCACGGGGTTCGACGACAAGGAGCTCGACCGCCTCCAGGATCTGCTCGACCCGCTCCGGCGCGACACGTGCCCGCTCGGCGTTGCGCCGCGCATGCCGCGGGTGCGCACGACCGACGTGATCTGGGTCGAGCCAAAGCTCGTGTGCGAGGTCGAGTTCGCGGAGTGGACGTCCGACGGCCGGCTGCGCGCGCCGGTCTACATGGGCCTTCGCGACGACAAGCCCGCGAGCGCGGTGCACCGCGAGCGGCCGGCACGGAAGGGCCGCCCAGACCCGCCGGTCTCGAACCTCGACAAGGTGTTCTGGCCAGACGAGGGCATCACGAAGGGCGACCTGATCGAGTACTACCGCGAGGTGGCCGACGTGCTCGTGCCGCACCTGCGGGACCGGCCCTTCACGATGAAGCGCTACCCCGACGGGATCGCCGGCGGCCACTTCTTCCAGAAGGACGCGCCCAAGCACATGCCCGACTGGATCCCCACCCGTCCGTTCCCGGCGACGTCGCGAAGCGACCGCAGCAAGCGGACGATCCGCTACCCGCTCGTCAACGAGCCGGCCGCGCTCGTCTGGATGGCCAACATGGGCTGCATCGACATGAACGCCTGGTACTCGCGCGCCGACAAGCCCGAGCGCCCGGACTTCGCCCTCTTCGACCTCGATCCCACGCCCGAGGTCGGGTTCGCAGGCGCGGTCGAAGCCGCACTGCTCGTGAGGGTCGCCCTCGACGCGGTCGGTTTGCGCGGCTATCCGAAGACGAGCGGCGCCGACGGCGTGCACGTCCTCGTGCCGCTCGCCCGCCGCTACACATACGAGGACACGCGCAAGCTCTCGGCGACGCTCGCGAAGGCGCTCGCCGCGTCGCATCCCGAGCTGATCACCACCGAGTGGTCGAAGGCTCGCCGCCGCGGCGTCCTGATCGACGCCAACCAGAACGGCCCGGGGCGGACGATCGCATCGGTCTACTCCGTGCGGCCGCGCCCGGGTGCGCCCGTGTCGACGCCGGTCGAGTGGGACGAGCTCACGCCGGAGCTCGAGCCTGAGCACTTCACGATGGCCGAGGTGCTCGGCCGGATCGCCGACCGCGGCGACCTCTACGAGCCTGTGCTCGAAGACCGCCAGGCCCTCGGGCCGGCGCTTCGCAACCTCTAGCCGTCAGGACCAGGCGGCGCCCCGGCCCAGGAAACGCGTCGTCTCGTCGACGAAGCAGAGCCGGTTGCCGTCGAGGTCGAGGCAGTAGAACGACCGCTCGCCCCAGGGCTGCGTCTCGACGGGCGTGACCTCGCGCGCTCCGGCGTCCAGCGCCCGTGCGTGCACCGCGTCAAGCTCGCCGGTTGCGAAGTACAGGTGGTCGGGCGTCGGCTCGAAGGGCCGTCCGCTCCAGTCGACGACCGCGACGATCACCTCGCCGCAGTGGAAGTAGATGCGGGTCGGGACGGTGTCGTCCGCCTCGACGGCGAGCAGGCGCTCGTAGAAGGCGCGAGCGCGGTCGACGTCGGACGCGGGAACGGCGATCCGGAAGACCCGCATCAGCCCTGCCTCCGCGTCCCCGCGAACCGCGCACCCACCTCCGGCAGTGAGCCGTCCGCGATCAGCGCCTCTTCGGCCGCCCGGAACTCCTCGCCCAGGTACCAGCGGTAGAGATAGCTGGCGTGCGTGACCGGGCCGAGGTCGAACCACTCGTCCAGCCCCGCGCGGATCGCGTCGAGCGGGTGCAGATGCGCGCGATAGTGGGCCACGATCTCCGCGGGTGGACGGCCGGCGTCGCGGCCCGTGTCCCGCCAGCGGTCCACGAGCCACGCGGCGGAGGCCTCGTCGAAGCGGGCGACATCGAACTCGTCGACGACCAGCACCCCGCCCGGCCGCACGAGGCTCGCGAGCCTGGCGCACGACGGCTCGAACGGCTCGACATGGTGGAGCGAGACCACCGCCAGCGCGGCGTCGAACGAGGCCGGCGGAGCGTCGAAGTCGAGGAGCGCGACCGGCAGGACGTCGCCCTCGCCGGCCGGGTCGATCGCGACGACGTCGTAGCCCGCGCCGGCCAGGATCCGGGCCAGCTCGCCGCTGCCGGCACCGACCTCGAGCAGCCGCGCCGGCGGCGGCGGGAGGCCGGCGCGCACGAACTCCTCGACTGCCTGGGCGACCATCGGTCGGCAGTATCGATGATCGACTACGCTCGCCCGCATGGACGACATCATCATCACCACCACGAACGACCTGCCGGGCTACGAGGTCACGCAGGTCCACGGCGAGATCTTCGGGCTGATCGTGCGGGCCCGGAACGTGTTCTCGAACATCGGCGCGGGGTTCCGGACGGTCTTCGGCGGGGAGGCGAAGGGCTACACGACGCTCCTCACCGACAGCCGCAACGAGGCGGTCGAACGGCTGAAGGAGGCCGCCCGTGAGAAGGGCGCGAACGCCGTGCTCGCGATGCGGTTCGACTGCAACGAGATCGCCGACATCATGAGCGAGGTTGCGGCCTACGGCACGGCCGTCACAGTACGTCGCATTTAGCACAGGAATCGCCTGCATATCTGCTACCGTCCGCCCGTTCAAGAGACGTCCGTTTAGGTTGCGCGCACTGCCTTCCTGACCCGTTCTCGTTCTGCAGGAAGGAGGTGTCGATCATGGCAACCGGAACCGTCAAGTGGTTCAACGACGCGAAGGGCTACGGCTTCATCCAGCCCGACGAGGGCGGGAAGGATCTGTTCGTCCATCACAGCGCGATCATCGGTACGGGCTTCAAGACGCTCGCCGAGGGCGCCAAGGTCTCGTACGAGGCCCGCCAGGGCCAGAAGGGGCCCGAGGCCGCCGACGTGCAGCCCGTCTAAGCAGGAATCAGCGCAGCGCCCGCTCGACGAGCCGCTGGAAGTGCTGGATCAGGTGCTCGCTCTCGAGCAAGAGCCGCCCTTCCGAGAGGCCGCCCGAGCGGGCCGCGCGCTGAATCGACTCCACCAGCGCCTGGTCCTCGAGTCCGACCTGGCTTCCGAACTCCTCCATCGCCGCGATGTCGGCCTCGGCGACGCCGTCGGCGTAGAACGAGTCGGCGAGCGTCAACGTGCGGTCGGCGTCGATCGGCACGAAGTAGAACGCCGTGACGTTCGGCGGGCCCGGCAGGACGTTGATGGTGAACGTCGGCCACACGTAGTGGAAGTGCGCCTCCCGGCTGCCGCCGTCGAGCGAGTACGGCGCGCCGCCGTTCGCGGACGCCGACTCGCGCACGTGGCCGACCTGGCTCGAGTACCACTCGCCTGACTCGAGCTGGTAGGCGTCGGGATCGACGTCGATCAGCTTCGAGAAGCCGGGGTGCGCGGTGGGGCAGTGGTAGCACTCCAGGTAGTTCTCGACGATCGCCTTCCAGTTGGCGGCGATCTCCCACTCGTCGCGCGAGCGGTGATGGAGCGATCCCAGGTCGATGCCCGCCGCGGCCACGCGCGCCGGTAGCTCGCCCAGCACCTCGGCGAGCGGCGCGCTGTCGAGGTCGCGGTTCACGAACACGAACGGCCCCCACGTGTCGACGGCGACCCTGACCAGGCAGAGCTCGGCCGTGTCGAAGCCGGGCTCGCGGTCCGAGCGGGGGGCGGCGCGGAGGCCGCCGTCGAGCCCGTACGTCCAGGCGTGGTACGGGCACTGGAGCGTCTCGCGCTTCCCCCGCCCCTGCGCCACCTCGGTCGCGCGGTGGCGGCAGATGTTGACGAAGCCGTTCAGGCGGCCGTCGTGGTCGCGGACGACGACGATCGGCACGAGGCCGGCGTGGCAGGTGGCGAACTCGCCCGGCTCAGAGACCCACGAGGTGGGCACGGCGTACTGCCACGTGTGCGCGAAGATCCGTTCCTGCTCGGCGCGGAAGATCTCGGGGTCGGCGAACCACGAGAACGGCAGCGTGATGCCGGCGTCGAGCCGCGCTGCCAGATCGTCCTGTGCTCGGCTCACACGTTGGTGGTCGTCTGGAGCTGGCGGATCCGGTGGGCGAGCGTGCCCATGATCGAGATCGCGATCTTGGGCTCGGACTCGAGCAGCTTCAGGAACCCTCGCCGCGGGATCGCCATCACGAGCATCTCGGTGTCGGCGACGACCGAGGCCGAGCGGACGCCGCCGTCGAGCAGCGCCATCTCGCCGAAGTAGTCGCCGGTCCCGATCGGGATGCGGCGCTGACCGGCGCGCACGGTCGCCTTCCCGTCGAGGATCACGTAGAAGGCGTCGGCGTTCGTCCCCGCGGTGACGATCGACGTCCGCGCGGGGAACCGCTTCGTCCGGCCGAGCCCGGCCACCTTGCCGAGGTGGCGCCGTGAGAGCCCGGCCAGGAGCGGCACGTCGGCGAGCACGTCGACCCAGGCGCGGCTCATCTTCGAGCCGTGTCCGGGCGCATTCTCGGGGAACATCTTCGCCGCGGGCAATCGGGCGGACACGTCGGGCCTCCGGGTCGGGCCGTCGAGTCTATCAGCCGTGCTGGCGCTCCACCGGGTACGCTGTCGTGCATGGAAACGGTGTCGTTCACCAGCATGGCCGACGGGACGCGGGAGGACTACGAGCTCCTCGCGCGCTACGAGAAGGACTACACGGCCCAGCTGCCGGACCGGCTGCTGGCGGCGCTCGACGCGCTCAAGCACTCGCTGGTCGGCTACAAGGTGAGCCGCTACGAGCACTCGCTCCAGTCCGCGACCCGCGCCCACCGCGACGGGAAGAGCGAGGAGTACGTCGTCGCCGCGCTTCTCCACGACATCGGCGACGAGCTGGCGCCGTACACCCACAGCGAGATGGTCGGCGCGATCCTGCGGCCGTACGTCTCGGAGGAGATCTGCTGGATCGTCGCCCACCACGGCGCGTTCCAGATGTACTACTACGCCGAGCACTACGGCGACGACCCGAACGCGCGCGAGCGCTTCCGCGACAGCCCGTACTTCGACGCGTGCGCGGAGTTCTGCGAGCGCTACGACCAGAACTGCTTCGACCCGGCGTACGAGTCGCTCCCGGTCGAGTTCTTCGAGCCGATGGTGAGGCGCGTGTTCGCCGAGCCGCGCCACCTGCCGGAGTAGCGCCACGGAGGGGGCGGGCTCCAGCGACCCGTACCGGTGGACGATCCTGGCGACGGGCGTCGGCGTCCAGACGAGCTTCGCGGCGCTCTTCCTCGGGCTGCCCGTTCTCGCACCGGCGCTCCAGTCCCACTACGACCTGAGCCTCGAGGGCGTTGGCGTCATCCTCGCGAGCGTCAACCTCGGCGTCCTGGTGACGGTGCTGCCGTGGGGGCTCCTGGCCGACCGGATCGGCGAGCGGGCCGTGATCGCGACGGGCCTCGGGGCCGCGTCGGTCGCCGTCGCCGCGGCGGCGGCCTCGAACGGCGTCGTGACCCTGTCACTCGCGCTCTTTGCCGCCGGCGGCCTGGGCGCGTGCGTCCAGGCGGCGAGCGGACGGGCGGTCATGGGCTGGTTCCACCATTCGCAGCGCGGGCTCGCGCTCGGCATCCGCCAGACGGGCGTGCCGCTGGGAGGGGCGATCGCCGCCCTGGTGCTGCCGGTCTGCCTGAGCGTCGGCGGCCTGCATGCGGCTCTGGGCGTGCTGGCGGGAGTCCTGCTGCTCGCGGCGATCGCCGGGGCCGTCTGGCTGCGGGACCCGGAGCGGCCGCCGGCACCCGGTGGGTCGGAGCGGCCGCCGCTGGCCGACCCGCGCATCTGGCGGCTGTGCTGGGCGAGTGGCCTGCTCTACGTCGCGCTCGGGAGCCTGATCGGGTTCGCCGTCCTCTTCCTGCACTCCGACCGCGGCGTCTCGACGCAGGTCGCCGCGGCCCTGCTCGCGCTCGTGCAGGTGATCGGCGCGGCGCTTCGGCTCGTCGCCGGGCGATGGTCGGATCAGGTGGGGACGCGCCTCGGCCCGCTTCGCAGGCTCGGCCTCGCGCTCGCGGTCTCGTCGGCTGTCGTCGCGGTGCTCGTGTCCGCGCCGCTCGTCGTCCTCATCCCGGCGCTCGTCGTCGCCGGGAGCCTCTCGCAGAGCTGGAACGGCCTCTCGTTCACCGCAGCGGCCGAGATCGCCGGCTACGCGCGCTCGGGTGCGGCGCTCGGCCTCCAGCAGGCGTCGCTCTCGCTCTCGTCGGTCGTGACGCCGGTCGGGTTCGCGGCGATCGTGGCCGCGACGTCGTGGGGCGTCGGCTTCGGGGTGGCGGCCGGCGCGGCGCTCGCGGGGACGGCTGCGCTCCGGGGGCTGGGGGAGGCTGAACCACCGGGGCCAGGCCCCGAACGGGGCCTGGCCCCTGGGGTTCAGGCGGATCGGACACGACGATCCGAAGACCAACGTCCAGGTGGGACGCCCGGCGCAGGTCGCCGTGCCGGGCGTCCCAGACGCCCGAGGCGAGGTCACGGCGGAGACGAGTGACTCCGGCAGCCACCTGATCGTCCGGAAGGAGCCGGAAGGGCGACATGTTTCGCCGCACCTGCGGATCGAGGTAGGCCTCCGGTCGGGCGATGAACGCTTCCGGGATGCCGTCGAGGCAGTCGACCGGAACACGAAGCGGCCTGATCTCCGTGCGGCCGCCCAGCCGCTCGGCGATCGCCTGGGGCTGGACCTCGCGCCTCGTGCAGAAGGCGATGCCCGGGAAGTACTCGGCGGTCAGCCACAGCCGGTCGATCACCTCTGCGTCGCCCGTAACCACGACCACCCGGCGGGCGACCCGCCGCAACTCGCCCAGACCGGCGGCCGGGTCGTTCCAGTGATGCACCGTATGCAGCGCCATCGCGGCGTCGAAGCTGCCGTCGACGAACGGCAGCCGCTCGGCCGCCGCCAGCACCGCCGGAGCGGCGTCCGCAGGCCGCTGCGCGATCATGACCGGCGACGGCTCGACCGCCAGCACGGTGCGGTCGCGCGGCTCGTACGCCCCGGCGCCGGCGCCGACGTTCAGCAGGGTGCGGCCGTCGCCCAGGGCGGTGTGGATCTGGCCGGCCAGCTCAGGATCCTCGCGGCGGGTCGCGGTGTAGGTGGTTCCCAACCGGTCGTACAGGGGAGTCGCCCATAGCGCGCGTACTATATAGCACGCATGCGCTTACATTCAACCGACCCCCCAGGTGTCCGCCAGGACGTAGCCCTCGGGGAACGGGTCGGTCGGGTCGACGACGAGCTGGGAGATCCCGGTGATCCACGCGCTTCCCCGGATCGCGGGCACGATCGCAGGCCGGCCACCCACCGTCGTCTCGCTCACGATCCGGCCGTCGAACGTCGAGCCGATCGCCGAGGCGTGCGTCATCGCATCGCCGGCCTTCATCAGCCCGCGCGCGTGGAGCACGGCCATCCGGGCCGAGAGCCCGGTCCCCGTTGCCGAGCGGTCGAGCCTTCCCGGCGCGACGACGACGGCGTTTCGGCTGACCGCCCCGACGCCCTGCCACGGCTCGGCGATCTGGACGATGCTGACGCCGGCGATGTCGGGGTTCTCCGGGTGGACGCAGGGAAGCTGCTCGCGCCGCCGCAGCCCGGATCCGCTCGCCCGCAAGGGAGAGGTCGCGCGCCTCGCCCGGCTCGATCGCAAAGCCGAGCGCGGCGGCGTCGGCGATCGCGTACCACATGCCGCCGTAGGCGATGTCGACCGCGAGCGTGCCGAGCCCCTCGACCTCGAGCGGCGCGTCGAGCCGGTCGGCGAACGAGGCGACGTTCGTGATCTCGACGCTCTCGCAGCGGCCCGTCGCGACAGACGGCCCGGGCCTCGACGATGCCGCCCGGTGCCTCCAGCCGCAGCACGGTCTCGGGCTCGCACATCTCGACCATGCCGGTCTCGAGGAGCACGGTCGCAGTGCAGATCGCGTTCGAGCCCGACATGGGCGGGTACTCGGTCGGCTCCATGATGATGAAGCCGGCGTCGCAGCCGGGCACCGTTGCCGGGACGATCAGGTTCGCGTGGCAGGCGACGCTCCCGCGAGGCTCGCGGAGGAGGAGCTTCCGCAGGCCGTCGCCGTCGCGCGCCAGCGTCTGCATCTGCTCGAAGACGGTCGCGCCGGCGGGCGGGAGCACGCCGCCCGTGACGACGTTCCCGACCTCGCCGCCGGCGTGGCATCCGACCACGGTGATCGTGCGCCCGGCTCGCATCGGCCGAGCATACCGGCTTGACAAGTGATCGTTCACGATATATCGTGATGCTATGCAGAACAGTCGAAAGGAGAACCACAGATGACTTCGTTCGCAATCGAGCATCCAGGGGCCAGGCGGCGTGGCCGCCACGCGTTCCTGATGATGCACGGGCGCCGACGCCGCGGACACCGCGGATTCGGGCCACCGGGCTTCGAGCGCCAGTTCTTCGGCGGCGGCCGCAAGGCCGGCCGCGGGGACATCCGCGCGACCATCCTCGCCCTCCTGGCCGAGGAGCCGATGCACGGCTACCAGATCATCCAGGAGGTGTCGGAGCGGACAGGCGGCGCATGGCGCCCCAGCCCCGGCTCCGTCTACCCGACGCTCCAGCAGCTCGAGGACGAGGAGCTCGTCCGGACGCTGACGAGCAACGGCCGGCGGGTGTTCGAGCTCACCGAGACCGGGCGCGAGCAGGCGGCGGCGCTTCCGAGCGCCACCCCCTGGGAGACCGCAGGCGAGGGAGACGACGAGCTCGCCGCGCTGCGCGACCTGGCATTCCAGCTCCTCGGCGCGACGCGCCAGGTGGCGGTTGCCGGCTCAGCGAAGCAGCTCGCCGCGGCCCAGGAGATCCTCCGGACCGCGCGCCGGAGCATGTATCAGCTGCTGGCGGAGGACGGCGACGGCGAGGCCGACGCCACCGAAGCCTCGAGCTGACGCGGTGGCCGGTCAGAGACCGCCACGGCGACGGCCCCGATGATGACGGCGGTCGCGAGCAGAGTGCCCGGGCTCAGGGCCTCGCCCGCGACCGCCCATCCGAGGAGCACGGCGACGGCCGGGTTCACGAACGCGTACGTCGCCACACGTGTGGGTGCGACGTGGCTGAGCAGCCACATGTACGCCGAGAATGTCACCACCGTGCCCATGACGACCAGATAGGCGAGGCCCGCGAGCGACTTGCCGCTGACCTGGCCGGCGTCGAAGCTGTCGGTCTCGCCCGACACGGCGGCGACGACCGCCAGCATGACCGCCCCGGTCAGGAGCGGCATGCCTGCGGCGGCGAGCGCGGATGTCGGCACGCGGACGTGCCGCGTCGCCACGGTCCCGGCCGCCCACGAGAACGCCATCAGCAGCAGCAGCAACGCGTCGACGACCGAGAGCCCGCCCGCGGTCCCCTGCGCCGCGACGAGCATCGCCACGCCGAGGAAGCCGGCGACGAGGGCTGTGCTCGTCCGGCCGCTCGGCCGGCCGCCTCCGGGCACGATCCAGATGATGATCGGGACGAAGAGCGGGATCGTCGCCGCGCACAGCGCCGCCGAGCCCGACGGGACGTACTGCTCCTCACGCGCGAGGAGGGCGTGGCCGACCGTGAAGAACAGCAGGCCGAGGACGGTCGCCCCCGCCCATTCGGCTCGGCTGGGCCACGGGGCGCGCGGCTCGCGCAGGCGCCAGAGGCCGAGGAGGATCAGTCCACCGCCGAGGCTGCGCAGGCTCATCATCATGTACGGCGGGATCGTCTCGACCGCGTAGCGGATCGCCAGGAACGTCGAGCCCCAGACGAGATAGATGGCCGCGAACGCGGCGACCGTCGGGAGCGCGGCGCGGTCGGGCACTCCGCGGACCTAGCCGCCGCTCGGGCGCAGACGCCTGCCGCCGAGCCTGGCCCAGAAACACCGCGAAGAAGACCGCCGTGGCGGTCAGGACGACGGCCCCTCCCGAGGCCACGTTCCACCAGAAGCTGATGTAGAGCCCGACCACGCCGCTGGCCGCGCCGATCGCCGCCGCGGCGACCTGCATCGTCGCCAGCCGGTCGGTGAGGAGCCGCGCCGTGGCGGCGGGCGTGACGAGCATCGCGAGCACGAGGATGTTCCCGATCGCCCGCAGCGAGACGACGATGGCGAGCGTGATCAGGCCGAGCAGGAGGAGGTCGAGGACGAAGACCGGGTACCGCATCGCCTCGGCCATCTCGCGGTCGAAGGCCACCAGCGACAGCTCCTTCTGGAAGAGCACGATGGCGCCGACCGCGACCGCCGTGGCCGCGCCCGCCAGGACGAGGTCGGTCCGCGACACTCCGAGGATGTTCCCGAAGAGGAGCTCCGCGACGTCCTTCTGGTAGGCGGCGAGGCTCGACACCAGCACCACGCCGAGCGCGAACATGGCGGCGAAGAGGATGCCGATCGCCGTGTCCTCGGAGACGCGCCGGCCGCGGCTCAGGACCGCGATCCCGGCCGCGGTGACAAGGCCGACGGCGAGGGCGCCGAGGAGCACGCTCTGGCCCGCGGCGAACGCGATCACGATGCCGGGGAACACGGCGTGCGTCAGCGCATCGCCGATGAACGCCAGGCCGCGGAGGACGACGTAGCTTCCGAGCACGCCGCACGCGAGCCCGGTGAAGACGACGGCGACGAGCGCGCGCTGCATGAACGTGAACTGGAGCGGGTCGGTGAGGTAGTGGAGCATGTCAGTGGGCGTGGTGGCCCTCGGGCGCCAGCACCAGCACGCCGCCGATGTCGACGACCTGGCCTCCGTAGGCCTTCGCGAGGCAGGCGGCGTCGAGCGCCTCGGACGGCGGGCCGAACGCGACGACCCGGCCGGCGAGCAGGCACACCAGGTCGCAGCGAGCGCTGGCCCACGCCAGGTCGTGGCTCGAGACGACGACGGTGCGTCCCTCGTCGCGCAGGCGGCCGAGGATGTCCGAGAACGCCGTCTCGGTCGGGGCGTCGGCTCCGGAGAGCGGCTCGTCGAGGAGCAGCAGGTCGGCCTCCTGCACGAGCGCGCGCGCGAGGAGCACCCGCTGCCGCTGGCCGCCGGAGAGCTGGCCGACCTGGCGGCGGGCTTGCGGCTCCATCCCGACCGCGGCCAGCGCCGTTCGCGCCCGGTCGCGCTCGTCGCGCGACGGTCGCCGCAGCCAGCCGGCCCGGCGGTAGGCGCCCTGGAGGGCGACGTCGCCGGCCGACAGCGGGAAGTCCCAGCCGCCCGGGCCGATCTGCGGCACGAAGCCGGTCGTCCCGGTGACCGACACCGTGCCTGCCGACGGGCGGACGGTGCCGAGCAGAGCGCGCAGGAGCGTCGTCTTGCCGGCGCCGTTCGGGCCGATGAGGCCGACGACGGCGCCCCGCGGGAGTGTGAGCGACACGTCGTCGAGCGCCCGCCTCTCGCCGTAGGCGACGGTCAGCCCGTCGACGGCCGCCCGCGGCGCGTCAGCCATCGAGCGCGGTCGTCGCGCACGGTCCGCAGCGGGCGGGCAGCGCGCCGAGCTCGCGGTCGAGCAGCTCGAACCCTGCGGCGGCGCTCGCCTCGCGGGCGGGCTCGAGCGCGCATCCCTCGAGGATCGACGTCGCGCCGCACTGCACGCAGACGAGGTGGTGATGGTGCCCGGCGGCGCCGCAGAGGACGAAGACGGCCTCCCCGTCGCGCGTCCCGGCGTGCTCGACGAAGCCCTCCTCGCGCCACCGCTCGACCGCGCGGTATGCGGTGGTCAGGCCAAGACGGGGAGCCTGGGGCAGGGCTGCGGTGTGCAGCTCGCGGACGCTGAAGGCGCGCCCCATGGTGCGCCCGGCCTCGAGCAGGGCCGCGCGGCTGCGGTGGTTTCGGCCCGGCTCCATCGGGCGAGTATAGCGAAAATGAAACCTGTTATCGTTTTGGGATGCGTCTCCTCCGCCTGGCCGCCGTGCTCGTCGTGGCGAGCGCGTGCACCCAGACGGCCGAGGCGCAGGCGCCGCCCGGCACGATCACCGTCGTCGCGACGACCACCCAGATGCAGGACCTCGTCCGGAACGTCGGCGGACGGCGGGTGCACGTGGTCGGCATCCTGCGCCCGAACGTCGACCCGCACGACTTCGAGCCGACGCCCAGCGCGGTGGTCGCCCTGGCCGGCGCGAAGCTCGTCGTCGAGTCGGGCGTCGGGCTCGACGCCTGGGCCGACCAGCTGATCGACGGCGCGGGCACGTCGGCGCCGGTCTTCGACGCGTCGGCCGGCCTCCCGCTCCGCCCGGACGACCCGCACTGGTGGGGCGACCCGACGCTCGTCGAGCGGGCGGCGGTCGCTCTGGGCCGCAGGCTGGGGCAGGTCGATCCAGGGCATCGCGCCGACTACCGGCGAAACGCCGCCCGCTACGTGAGACGGGTCGAGGCGATGGACGCCGCCAACCGGCGTCTGGTCGCCGCCGTTCCCGCCGCCGAGCGCAAGCTCGTGACCAACCACGACGCCTTCGCCTATCTGGCGGCGCACTACGGCATCCGCGTCGTCGGGTCCGTGATCCCCGCGCTGTCGTCGGCCGCCCAGCCGAGCGCGCAGGACGTCGCCGACCTCGTCGACCGCATCAGAGCGGAGCACGTGCGGGCGATCTTCACCGAGTCGTCGCTCGACCCGACCCTCGAGCGGCAGATCGCCTCGGAGGCCGGCGTGCGCGTCTACGCCAACCTGTACGGCGACACGCTCGGCCCGCCGGGCTCACCGGGCGCGACCTACCTGGGCATGGAGCGGTGGAACGTCCGCGCGATGGTGGCCGGCTTCCTCGGCCGCCCTCCGCCGTGAAACATCTGCATCAGGTACATCTGTTTCACCGTTCGTCGGGGCCTGGCCCCAGGTTCACTCAGTAGATCGGCGCGCGCTTCACGCGGTTCGCGCCGCCGAGGAGCGCGAGGCCGAAGTTCCGCTCGATCGCGCGCGTCAGGCTGTAGTGGCCGACGAAGCCCGGGAACGCGCCGGCGTGCAGCCGCGCCGAGACGAGGATCGTCACCACCTTGCACGTCGTCGTGTTGGCGACGAACACGGCGTGGTCTGAGCAATCGATCCCCCAGTTGCCCTGTGACTGCACCGAGCCCTCGTTGGCCTCGTCCCACGTGACGACGACGAGCGTCTTACCGGCCTTGTAGCTCGGCCGCGCCGCGAGCGCCGTGATGACCTTGCGGATGAAGGCGTCGCCGAACCGGATCCGGTCGGCCTTCGTCCCGTTCGTGGTCTGCTCGCAGATCGGCGAGCGCCAGTGCATGTTGTGGCACTCGCTGGGGGCGATCCAGCTGAACGCGGGCAGCTTGCCCGACGTGACGTCGTTCCAGAAGAACGGGTCGAGCGGGACGTCGTGGGTGGCGCACGACCCGTCGCCGCCCTTCGACTTCGCCCCGAGATCGGTGAACCAGAACGCCGGGTTGTGGTTGTCGCGGTAGTGCGGCGCGGCGCTCGTGTTGGGCACGCAGTTGTGCGGCATCGCCTCGTTGTAGTCGCGCCAGGTGAGGCCGGCCCCGTTCATCTGGTGGAAGACGTTGTTGGCGCTCGACGAGCAGCCGAGGCAGGCCGGGAACCGGGAACGTGCCGCTGACGACCGACATGTAGTTCGGAAAGCTCGGATGCGTCTCGCCGGCCGCGCCCGACTCGAGCCGGCACTCGTCGGCGAGCCGGTGGGTGTAGGGCGCATCCGGCGTCGCCTGCCACTGCGGCACCGACAGGTTCTCGTCCATGAGGACGACGATGTGCTTGTACGGCTTCTTCGAGCTGCGCACCGTCCCGCACGGGTGGGCGCCCGTGGCCTCGGCGGCCGGGGCGCGGTGGCTCGGAGCCGCGGCGGCCGGCGAAGCCGCGAAGAGCATCGCCGCGAGACTGAGCAGCACGACGCCTCCCCCCGCGCCCCACCGTCGAGCGTGCCACGACACCACGCCGGACAGGGTAGCGGCGTTGGGTGTGAACAGGTAGTACGCTCGCCACGTGGCCAGGCGCAAGAAGGGCGAGGGCGACGGACTGCGGCGCGATCTCGGAGTGCTCGTGCGCCAGCTCCTCGAGGAGGGCGCAGACGCGGCCCGACCGCGAGCCGGTCGGCCCGGTGATCCGCGAGCATCTGGGCGGGGCCGGCGCCTACGACGAGCACGCCATCTACACCGAGGAGCTCGACGGATGGGAGCTCCCGAACCTCCAGCTCGCTCTGGACGAGGTCGCCGCCCAGCCCGAGTGGCGCGTCCGGGTGCTCGGCCTCGGCGGAGGGGCGCGCCACTACGCCGACTTCGGGCTCGGATCGCTGCTCACGGCGACCCATTTCACGCTCGGGCCGCCGGAGTTCGTGAACGTCGCCGTCGGGCCGGGAACGACGCTCGCCTGCATCGAGCTCGCCGTCTTCCTCGTCTCGACGCCTGCCGGGCCCGTCGCCCTGCTGGTCAACCGCTCGCACGAGCACCACGGCGGCCCGCCGCTCACCGTCCAGGCGATCTCGCCGGAGGACGGGTGTGCGCAGGCATTGCTCGCAGACCTGCGAGAACGGATGGACGCGCTCGACGTCTACCGCGGGCAGCTGATCACGCTCGAGGTCACCCGTCACGGCGCCCAGCGGATCGTCTTCCTCGAGCGGCCGGATGTCGCGGCCGCCGACGTCATCCTCCCGGATGGCGCGCTCGAGCGGATCGAGCGGCACGTGCTCGGGCCGACGCAGCACCGAGACGCGCTGGTCGCGCAGGGCCGCCATCTGTCACGAGGACTGCTCCTCTGGGGGCCGCCCGGGACGGGGAAGACCCACACCGTCCGGTACCTCACCGGCCGCGTCGGCGGCGTGACCACGATCCTCCTCTCGGGAGCGACGCTCGGGATGCTGAGCGCCTTCGGAACCCTGGCGCGCCGGCTCGCGCCGTCGGTGGTCGTGCTCGACGACGTCGACCTCGTCGCGCAGGAGCGGAGCTACGGCCCCTTCGGCGAGAGCTCGACGCTGTTCGAGCTGATGAACCAGATGAGCGGGCTGGGCGAGGATGCCGACGTCGCGTTCGTCCTTACGACCAACCGGCCCGATGCGCTCGAGCCCGCACTCGCCGCTCGCCCCGGCCGGGTCGACCTGGCGGTTGAGATCCCGCTCCCCGATGCACCGGCCCGGCGCCGGCTGCTCGAGCTCTATGGCCGCGGTCTCAACCTCGAGCTCGAGGATCGCGATGCCGTCGTCGAGCGGACGGAGGGCGTGACCGCCTCATTCGTCAAGGAGCTCATGCGCCGAGCCGCGCTCGAGACGGCCGAAGCCGGCCGCGCGACCGTGACGGATCGTGACGTCACGGTCGCGCTTGACGAGCTGCTCGGCGAGGCCAGCGCGCTTACGCGAGCGCTTCTGGGTGTCCGGCAGCCCGGGGATCCCGAGCCGGCCGACCCGCATGCGTGGATGCGGGCCCGGCCCGGCGACGACTAGTAGCCGCCTCCGCCGCCTCCGCCACCGGCGGTGGCCAGGAGGGCAATCAGGATGATCGCGACGATCACGACCACGGCGGTGAGAACGATCGGGCTCCACGATCGGGAGCGCTGTGTGGGTGTGTGGTTCATATCTATGACTACGGGGATTCGCCTCGAGCAGTTCTCCGTTTGTTGAGCCCTTCACATGCGGGCGGCTCACTATGATCGCCCGGTGAAGCCCCGCATCCTCATCCTCGGAGCGGGCTTCGGCGGACTCGAGCTCGCGACGACCCTCTCGGAGGTTCTTGGCGACGACGTCGAGGTGACGCTGATCGACAAGAGCGACGCCTTCGTCTTCGGCTACTCGAAGCTCGACGTCATGTTCGGCCGAACGACGGCGGACGCCGTCAGGCTTCCCTATCGCCATCTCGCGAAGCCCGGCGTGCGGCTCCTGCGCGAGACCAGTCACCGCCATCGACCCCGTCGCCAGGGCCGTGAAGACCGACGTTGGGGCGCACGAGGCCGACCACCTCGTCGTCGCCCTCGGCGCCGACTACGACATGGATGCCACGCCGGGCCTTCGGGACTCGACCGAGTTCTATTCCGTCGAAGGCGCCGAGCGCCTGGCGCAGCTCCTGCCCGAGTTCTCGGGGGGCCGCGCCGTGGTGGGCGTGTGTGGCGCGCCGTACAAGTGCCCGCCGGCACCGAGCGAGGCGGCGCTCCTCCTGCACGACCTCCTCGACCGGAGGGGCGTCCGCGGCGACTGCGAGATCTCGCTCGTGGTGCCGTTTCCGACGCCGATCCCGCCGTCGCCGAGCACCTCCGATGCGCTGCTTCGCGCCTTCGCCGAGCGCGGCATCGGCTTCGTGCCGGACAGCCCGGTCGCCTCCGCTCGACGTCGCCCGGAACGTCGCCGTCCTCGCCAACGGCGCGGAGGTGCCGTACGACCTCTTCCTCGGCGTGCCGAAGCACCGCGCGCCGGACGTCGTCATCGACAGCGGGATGGCCGTCGACGGCTACATCCCGGTCGACGGGCGCACGCTCGCGACGCGGTTTCCGGACGTGTATGCGCTCGGCGATGTCGCGACGGTCGGGACGCCCAAGGCGGGCGTCTTCTCGGAGCGCCAGGCGCGGGTCGTCGCCCGCACGCTGATCGAGCGCGTGCGCGGGGGCCAGTCCGCCGAACGGTACGACGGTCGCGGCTCGTGCTACATCGAGTTCGGGGGCGGCCTGGTCGCGCGGATCGACGTCGACTTCTTCTCGGAAGAGAAGCCCACCGGGACGTTCCAGGATCCGTCGACGGAGTTCGTGGCCGAGAAGGTCGACTTCGGCTCGACCCGGCGGGCGCGCTGGTTCGGGCTCTAGCGGCGGGTGGCCCTCTACCCGGAGATCGAGCCGCACGAGAGCGGCATGCTCGAGACCGGCGACGGCAACCGCCTCTACTGGGAGGTCTGCGGGAGCCCGTCCGGGAAGCCGGCGGTCGTGCTGCACGGCGGCCCCGGCTCGGGATGCACCCCCGGCTGGCGGCGCTACTTCGACCCGGCCGCCTACCGGATCGTGCTCTTCGACCAGCGCGGCTGCGGGCGAAGCACGCCGCACGCGAGCGATCCTGCGGTCGGCCTCGAATCTCAGACGACCGCGCACCAGATCGCCGACATCGAGCTGCTGCGGGCGGAGCTCGGCATCGAGCGGTGGCTCGTCCTCGGAGGGTCGTGGGGCTCCGAGCTCGGCCTCGCGTACGCCGAGCAGCACCCCGGAAGCGTGTCCGAGATGGTGCTGTTCAGCGTCGCCACGGCGACGCGCCGCGACGTCGAGTGGATCACGCGCGACGTCGGCCGCCTCGTCCCGGAGGCGTGGGCGCGGTTCCGCGATGCCGTCCCCGCCGGTGAGCGCGACGGCAGCCTGGTCGACGCGTATGCGCGCCTGCTCGCAAGCCCGGATCCCGAGGTACGCGAGAAGGCCGCCGCCGACTGGTGCGAGTGGGAGGACGCCCATGTCGCGATCGGGTCCGAGCCGCGGCGGAGCCCACGTTACGACGACCCGGCGTTTCGCATGTGCTTCGCCCGCCTCGTGACGCACTACTGGCGACACGCCGGCTGGCTCGAGGATGGGCAGCTCGTCCGGGGCGCGAGGCGGCTCGCGGGCATCCCGGGGGTGCTGGTCCACGGGCGCATGGACATCAGCAGCCCGCCCGACACCGCGTGGGAGCTGGCCCGAGCCTGGCCCGACGCGGAGCTCGTGCTCATCGACGGCGCCGGCCACGGGACGTCGGACGCGGGGATGGCCGAGGCGGTCGTCACCGCGACCGACCGCTTTGCGACGCGAATGTAAGGGTCTTCCGGGCGGCGGCTATCATGGCCCCGTGCCGGCGAACCATGGGGGGTTCGCGTGAAACGCATGTGGGCATGCAGATGCGGCACAGCCAAGAGGAGGGGAACCGATATGAGATTGAGGCTTGGATCGTCGATGACGGCCGCGGTGGCGGTCGTGGTCGCGTTCGCGGCGCCCGCGTCGGCGGCGACGCTTGCGGACTGGCAGATGAACGAACGGGCCGGCGCCACCGTCATGGTGGACTCGAGCGGCCATGTGAACGGCACGATCGGATCCGACGTCGTGACCGGATTCAAGTTTCAACGGGGCCACCGGGTACCACTGGCCCTTCGTGAGCCCGACCCAGCCTCCGGCTCACCCGGGGCGCATCGTGCAGGCCAGCAGCTCCAGCCTGAACCCGAACTCCGGGAACTACACGGTCACGATCCGCTACAGGACGACGAAGCACTTCGGCAACATCGTCCAGAAGGGCCAGGCCGGGTCATCGGGCGGCTACTTCAAGCTCGAGAACCCGAACGGCCAGCTGACGTGCGTCTTCCGAGGCACCAACTCGTCCGGGAGCTTCCTGCGAAAGCAGGTCGTGTCGGGCGTCCTGAGCGACGGCCAGTGGCATACCGTCCGCTGCGCCCGGACCGCGAACGCGCTCACGCTGACCGTCGACGGGTCCGTCGTGGCCACCGCGCACGGCAGCTCGGGCAACATCACCAACAACCGTCCGATCTCGATCGCCGGCAAGATCAACTGCGACCAGGTCCACACGACCTGCGACTACTTCACCGGCGACATCGACTACATCACCATCTCGAACTAGGGCTTCGGCCCATGGGTCTCGCGACGGGAGGTCGTCCGCTCCACGCGGCGGCCTCCCGTCGGTGGATTGCGGCCGGTATGCTGGCGGGTCCGGCATCCGACAGAGGAGACCGCCATGATTGGTGTGATCGTCACGTTGCGCTCCGATGACCGCCTGGACCGCGGGGCGGTGATGGGGATCGCCCAGCAGGCGGGGCCGGTCTTCGAGGGCATGCCCGGATTGCGCACGAAGGTGTTCATGTTCGACCCCGACACCGGCGTCGCCACGAACACCTACGTCTGGGAGTCCGAAGCGGCGGCCCGCGCGTTCTTCACACCCGAGCTGACCGAGCAGATCGTCAGCCTGTACGGCGTCCAGCCCGAGATCCGCTTCGTCGAAGTGGCGGCGCTGATCGAGAACGGGGTCGCGGCCCCGGCCTAGTCAAGGCACCGGCGACGTTCACGCCGGCTCTCCGTTCAGAAGCGCGGCCATGTCCCACGCGCCCTCCGACGTGTTGGAGATGACGGTGCGCATTGTCGCCGACGCCGGGTCATGCGTGCTCATGAACGACACGCCCGCGTCGTAGCCGTCGAGGAGGACGACGTCGCTCGACCGGTGGAGCCAGACGCCGAGGCCGTAGCGCCGCGCCGGCCCGGGGGCGTCGCTCCGGGGCCGTGTCATCTCCGCCACCCACCTGGGCGGGACGATCTGCCCGGCGAGGAACGCGCGCCAGAGCGAGCTGATGTCGGCCGCCGTCGAGTAGATCCCGCCGTCGCCGCTTCCGCGGACGGGCAGGTGGAGCACGTTCGTCCGCAGGCCGTCGTTCGTCGAGATATCCCGAGCGCCGCCCGCCCGGGAAGCTCGTCGGAGCGCAGGAACGCCGTGTCGTTCATCCCGGCCGGCTCGCACACGCGCTCGCGCACGAGGTCGTGGAACGGCCTGCCGGCCGCGCGCTCGGCGATCAGCGCGAGCACGACGAAGCCGCCGTTGCAGTAGGCGAACCGCTCGCCGGCGGGAAACACCGTCGGGTAGCCCTCCAGCGCGGGCAGATACCCCGCTGTGGTCTCGAGCCTGTGGACGGGGATGGGCAGGATGTAGTCCGTGATCTCGCCGCCGGCGTCCTCGTCGTAGTAGTCGCCGATGCCCGACCGGTGGGCCAGCAGGTGCTCGACGGTCACGTCGTCCGCGATCAGCGGGAGGTCGCGTCCGAGCGCCGAGCGCGCCGTGGTCGAGAGGTCGAGCAGGCCGTCGTCGATCAGGCTCACCACCGTGAGCGCGGTCAGCCCCTTCGTCCCGCTCGCGAGCCCGAACTGCGTCTCGGTGGTGTTCGGGATCCCGTGTCCGCGGTCGGCCAGGCCGTATGCCTTCGACAGCTCGACGCCGCCGCCGCTCTCAACGCGGACGACGCCCGAGAACCCCGTTCGCTCGGCCAGCGCGTCGACATCGTGTTCCAGCGAGGGCATCGGCCGCGATGGTACCGCGGCGTGCCTAGGCGATCGCTTCGGGAGGCTCGTCTCCGAGCGCCGCCTTCACCTGCGGGGCGAACCGCTGCAGCAGGAGCGCCGCGAGCAGGAGCACCGAGCCGGTGACGATGAAGGACACCGCCCGGGCCATCGCCGTGAGGAAGGCGAGGTCGTAGAGGAAGAGCTTGCCGAGCGCCACGAAGAGCAGCGTGATGCCGCCCACCCGCAGTCCTCGGTGATCGCCGCGAAGCGAGAGCACGACGAGCCCGAGCCCGATCAGCACCCAGCTGATCGACACGAGCACGTGACCCTGCTGGAAGTGATCGTGCACGGACGCCTGGACGCCGGTTGCGGCGACCAGCTGCTCGGCGCCGAGTATCGCGGCGGCGAGCGTCCACAGACATGCGGCCCCGCCCGTGTAGACGAGCACCGTCCCCACCGGGACCCGGCCGACCGACCAGGGGACGCGGCGTGTGGCGAGAGCGGCGATCACCATTGCGGTGGTTACGGCAGTCGCGGCGGCCAGTCCGGACGCGGGCGTATGCGTTGTCTGGAACAGCATGCCCGGCGTCTCGTAGACCGCGAGCACCACCACCGAGTTCGCGACGGCGCTTGCGACGCTGATCGTCCTGAGCGCCGGCCGGTCGAGCCGCGACGCGAGGAGCGACGGCCAGACGAAGGCAGCGGCGCCTGCGACCGCCGACAGCGCGGCGACGCCGACGAGCGGGTACTGGCCCGGCAGGAGCATCGTGCAGAGCTGGGTGGCGAGCAGGAACGGGAGCCACAGCGCGTGGGTGCGGTTGACCGGGCGCCGGAACGCCAGGGCGAAGAGGAAGGCCGCGGCTGTCGCGAGCGCGATGCTCTCCCAGCCGGCGGTGGTTCCGTGGTCGACGAGCGCCGTGAGCGAATCGTCGAACACCCAGGCCGCCACGACGCCGAGGGCGAGCAGGCCGCCGCTCGCGGCCAGGAGCGGGTCGCTCGTAAGGCGGCGCCGGATCGCGGGCACCTGGACGACCGCGGCGAGGATGCCCGCGGCCGAGAGCCACGCCCAGATCGCGTAGGGCGTGGTGAGTGACTCGGCGATCAGGTACGCGAGCGTCGCGACGGCCGGGAGCAGGCCGTACTCGCACAGGGGCCGAGCCGGCCGCCGCACAGACCACGCGAACACGATTGCCGCGGCAAGGAGCGCTCCCAGCCCGGCGAGACCGTGCCGCTCGCCCAGGTGGCTCCAGCCGTCGGCGAGATCAGCCGCAGGCGCCGTGGCTGCGAGCGCGACGATGCCGCCGGTGATCCACCATGCCGGCTGCGATCGAGAGTGCCACCCACTCCTGCATCCAGCTCACTACGAGGCGCGTGCGGCGGTAGACGAGGAGCACCGCCGCCATGCCCGCAAAGGCGATCACAGCCCATTCGGCCGGAAGTGCCCAGAGCGGCAGGAACCCGAGTGCGAGCGCGGGGACGGCCCAGGCCGCCGCGAGCTCCGGCTTCCCGAATGTGCGGAGCCCGAAGCAGAGCGCGACACCGGCCAGCGACACGGCGACGAGCGCGATCGAGCCGCCGGTCGCGCCGGCGCCGATGTGCGGCAGGGTCTCGGGCAGGGGCTGGAGCACCTGGAGGGTCGCGACGATCGCGAGCAGCAGGTAGACGCCGGCAGCAGCGATCGCCCTGATCCCGCGTACGCCGCTTCGGCGCCTGACGCGCTCGGAGACCAGCACGAGCATCACCGACTCCGCTGTCCACGCGCACACGAGCGCGGGGCCGCCCGCCAGGAGGCCGGTGGCGATCGCCGCGCAGGTGAGCGCGAACCCGAACAGGAGATCGGTCAGGTCGGCGTGGGGGCGGCGAACCCCAAACGGGACGAGTGCGATCAGCCCCCAGGCGACGGCCAGGCCGGCGAGCGTGATGCCGCTCAGCGAGTGTCCGTCCAGCTCGCGGAAGCCGCCGAAGAGGAAGCTCGCGCCGAGCGAGATGGTGAGCACGCTCGACGCGGTGAGCGCGCCGAGCACGCTCAGGCGGTTCCGGTCAGCCGGCAGGAGCTCGAGGAGGAACGTGAGGCAGACGAGCAGCACCGCCATGACCGCCGCCGCGATCACCGGGCCGCCGAATCCCGTGTGCTCCCGGCTGAGGCCGATCAGCGCGAGCGTCTCGGCGAAGCCGATGACCCACGTGCACGTCACAAGGTTTCGCCAGCCGAGGCGGGCATAGAGCGGAAGCGAGGCGGCGACCATGACCGCGCCGAAGAGGACTCCGGCGGTGGTCACGTCCAGGCTGACGAGGAGCGGGGCGAGCATCGCCGCCGAGACGCCGAAGAGCGCCAGCGGCTCTCGCTTGATGCGGATGGCGACCGCGACGGCTGTCGCGGCGATGACGGCGGCGAGCGGGGCCGAGGCAGCGGAGCCGATCAGGTGGTAGATCGACGTCGCCGCATAGAGGCTCGCGTAGAGGCCGGCGATGCCGACTCCCGCGGCGGCGAGGATCGCGTCGGAGCGCCACCTGCGGCGGTCGAGCTCGATCGCGGCGCCGAGCAGGCCGAGCGAGACGAGCACGCCGAGGCCGACGCGCATCGAGGGCGTGATCCAGCCGCGGCTGGCGGCCATCACAAAGAGCAGGACGATGCCGAGCGCCGTCGCAACGCCACCGGCCCACGCGAGCGTTCGTGCGGCGAAGAGCTGTTCGGCGAGCTTGCCCCAGTCCATCGGCGGCCGCGGAGGCCGCGGGCGGGGGCGGAGGCACAACCGGTCGCGGTGCCTCGGGCTCAGGCGCAGGTGCCGGCGGAGGAGTGGCCTGGGCCGGCCTCGCGGGCTGATACCCGTACGCCCACGGCTCGGTGCGCTTCGGCTCGGCGGCCGGCGGTTCAGGCGCGCGCTCGGAGACGGTGCGCTCCAGGCTCTCGACGCGGTCGGTCAGGAGCCTGACGGTGAGGCGGAGATCGGCAATCTCCTCGGAAGGGTCGCTGTTCATGTGTCTCTCTCCATAGCTCCCATGCTATATCGAGGATGCCCGGATTGCAACTGTCTCTTCACGTCATCGACAGGCCCAACCGACGTCGTTAGCATTGCGGCCGCGCGGGAGCACCGGGCGCGGGCGGCCCTGGAGCACGCGCTCGCCGACCACACACCGTAGGAGGCCCCGATGAGCACGTACAAGGTGGCGCAACTCGAAGAGATCGAGGAGATCACGGACGGCCGCTGTCCCTGGCGGCCGGTGCGGAAGCACTTCGGCATCATGTCGTTCGGCATCAACGCCTGGACGGCTCCGAACGCCGGTGACCGGATCATCAACGAGCACGACGAGGACGGTGAGCACGAGGAGCTCTACATCGTCCAGCGCGGCCGGGCGACGTTCGAGCTCGACGGCGAGCGCATCGACGCCCCGGCGGGCACGTTCGTCTTCGCCGATCCCGGCGTGAAGCGGACGGCGTTCGCCGAGGAGCCGGGAACGACGCTCATCGCCTTGGGCGGGACGCCGGGGCAGGCGTTCGAGCCGAACGGCTGGGAGGTCTGGGCGCCGATCCATGCGCTGTACCTTGATGGGAAGTACGACGAGGCCGCCGACCGCGGGGTCGGGCTCATCGAGGCCAACCCCGAGTACGCCGACGTGGCCTACAACGTCGCGTGCTGCGAGAGCCTCGCGGGGCGGACGACCGACGCGATCGACCATCTCCGGCTCGCGATCGAGCGGTCGGAGCGGTTCCGCGAGTTCGCCGCCGGCGACACCGATCTCGACGCCATCCGCGAGGAGCCGGCGTTCAAGGAGCTCATGGTCCAGCCCCAGGCCTCTTGATTCGCGCCGGCTCGAGGCGTACCGTCACGGGCGTGATGGGGCGGCGACTGCTGGCGGGAGCGGCGTTGGGGGCGATCCTGGGCATGCTCGCCGCCGGGCCGGCGCTCGCCTCGGATGCGGCGAACCCGATCGTCAAAGAGAACCGGCACAAGGGCACGGATCGCTGGGACATCCCGTGGGCGGGGTATCGGATCACGGACGACCGCGACCTGAACGTCAAGGGCTACGCGACCGCTGCGAGCGTGATGCAGGGCGGCGTCATCGGCCTGCGCGTCACCACCGCCCGGCACGAGCCGTACACGATCGACATCTACCGGCTGGGCTACTACCACGGGACGGGCGGACGCCACATTAGCCACCTCGGGCCGTTCGCGGGCGCGCCGCAGCCCGCGTGCTACACGGTGCCCGCCACCGGCATGGTCACGTGCCCGTGGCGCACATCGGTGCGCCTGCACGTCCCTCGCTGGTGGACGTCGGGCGTGTACTTCGCAGTCCTGACGACACCGCAATCGCACTACCAGTCCGAGATCATGTTCACGGTGCGCGACCGGCGACCGGCCGGCATCGTCTTCATGTCGTCCGTGAACACCTATCAGGCGTACAACAACTATCCCTACGACCCACCGAAGGGCGTCGGCTGGGACGACGGTGCGCACCCTCTCACCGGTCGCAGCCTCTACGACTTCAACAGCCCGGTCACGAAGCGGTATCCGGACGGCCGGCCGGCGGTGAAGGTCAGCTTCGACCGGCCGTACAGCTCGCAGTACGGGAACCCGGGCAACGGCGGGCTGACCGACTTCGAGCCGTTCACGATCGCGTTCCTCGAGAAGCGCGGCTATGACGTCACCTACGTCACCGACGTGGACGCCGACGCCCATCCGCGACTGTTGCTCAGGCACAAGGTGGTGCTCGTCGCGGGGCATTCGGAGTACTGGTCCCGGCGCATGTACGACGGCGCCTACGCGGCGCGTGACCACGGCGTCAGCCTGGCGTTCATCACGTCGAACGAGATCTACTGGCAGGTGCGCTTCGAGCGCGACAGCGAGGGTCGTGCGCGCCGCGTCATCGTCGGCTACAAGGACTTCAAGCCGGACCCGGTCCGGAACCCGTCGCTTCGGACGATCCTCTGGCGCGATCTCGGCCGGCCCGAGCAGGAGCTGTCGGGAGTGCAGCTGCCGACCAACGGCTTCCTCGACTGGGGCGGCCTGCCGTTCGTCCCCATCCATACGCACACCTGGCCCTTCAAGGGTACGGGCCTTCGGAGCGGAGTCGCCGTGCCGGGCGAGCTGGTGGGCTACGAGATCGACTCGTTCGACCCGGCCTACCCGGCCCCGAATGCCGTGTGGCGGGTGCTGATCGGCGCCTCGCCGTTCGTCAACTTCGAAGGCGACAGCGGCTACACCCACAACATGTCGATCTACCGCGCCCACTCGGGGGCGCTCGTGTGGGCGACGGGCACAATGGACTGGTCGTGGACGCTCGCACCGGGAGGCTCGAGCGACGGCGCCCACAACAACGTCCGGCCGTCGCTGCAGCGGTTGACCGAGAACGTGCTGGGGCGGATGCTGGCCGGCGGCCGGCGCTGACCGCCGGCGGCGAGGGTCCGACCCGTGGCCGTGCACCGGCTGACCAGGGCGCAGGCCAGGCGCATCATGGTGCGCGCCCAGCGCCTGGATGCGCCGCGGCCGACCGATCTGGTGGACGTGGTGCGCGAGCTGACCCTGCTCCAGATCGACCCGACCGCGGCCGATCGCCCCGAGCGCCGACCTCGTCATGTGGAGCAGGCTCGGGTCGTCGTACCAGCCGGCGCACCTCCAGCACGCGCTCGAGCATGAGCGGTCGCTGGTCGAGCACAACGCGCTGATCCGGCCGATGGACGACATCGGCCTCTACCTGGCCGGCGCCTCGGAGTTCCCCACCTACGAACGGTCGCGCGCATGGTTCCACGACAACGACTCCTTCCGGCGCGACGTCCTCGACCTGCTCGGACGAAGCGGGCCGCTGGCGTCGCGTGACGTTCCGGACACGTGCGTCGTGCCGTGGGCGTCCACCGGGTGGACCCACAACCGCAACGTCACCCAGATGCTGGAGTTCCTGATGATGCGAGGCGAGATCGCGATCGCGGGGCGCGTCGGGCGAGAGCGGCTGTGGGACCTCGCCGGGCGGGTCTACCCGGCCGACGTCGTCGTCCCGCCGGTCGACGAGGCCACGCGGATCAAGAACGAGCGGCGCCTCCGGTCGCTCGGGCTCGCGCGGGCCAAGACCACCGCCATGCCGATCGAGCCGATCGACGTGGGGGAGGCGGGCGAGCCGGCCGAGGTCGAGGGCTCGAAGGGCGAGTGGCGCGTCGACCCCGCCGCCCTGGGTGGGGAGCTCGAGGGCCGCACGGCGCTCCTGTCGCCGTTCGACCGGCTGGTGTACGACCGGGTGCGGGCCGCGGACCTGTTCGACTTCGAGTACACGCTCGAGATGTACAAGCCGGCCGCCAAGCGCCGGTGGGGCTACTTCGCGCTTCCCGTGCTCCACGGCGACCGGCTGATCGGCAAGGTCGACGCCAAGGCCGACCGCAAGGCGTCGGTGCTGCGGGTGCACGCCATCCACGAGGACGTCCGGTTCACCCGTCCCATCGCCAGGGCGGTGCGCGCCGAGCTGGACGACCTCGCGGTGTGGCTCGGACTGGAGAAGGTCGACCTCGCAGCCGTCACCTGAACGGCACCGACACGGGGCCGGGCACGCGTTGGTAGACGGCGAAGAAGTCTCTGTCGTCCGGCACGAGGTATCGGGTCGGCGGCTGCTGATAGTTGGGCACGACCCTGGTGGGGTCGAGCCCGCCGTGGTGCGCGTACGTGATCAGCGTCGGCCATTCCGGGTTGATGTCGAGCTGCATCGCTCGCACCGCGCCCGCTCGCTGCAGGATCCTCGCCAGCGTGCCCACCGTCTGGTAGTCCGCAGCTGCATAGATCAGGTTGCCGTGCGAGTCGATGCCCGCGCCGGTCCGCCAGACGCGGACCGCGTTCCCGAGCGTGAAGCCCCACTGTGAGCTGTCATTGAGGGCCGGGTTGAGCCGGCCGTGGTCGATGATCAGCGGCAGGCTCTGGCGGGCGAATGCGACGTTCGGGCCCGCCACCGGGCCGCCGTGCCACGTCTTCACGTCGACGCGGCCGTCACGGTACGCAACCAGGGTCGCGAGGCCCGCCTTGAGCGGCTCGTACGACCTCCCGTCGATCGACGATCCGTTGCTGCCGTCGCGGTAGATGAAGCCGCCGTTGAACGTCGCGAGCAGGCGCCAGCGCTCGCCGTAGGGCACCGACATCGGCCCCCGCACCGGCGCGTTGGGTGGCTCGTAGCGGCCCGGGTACCACGCGATGGACGTGCGCGTGTGGTCGAACCACGCCACGTAGGCGACGATCCGGGGATAGTCGACCTCCGTCCGGAACGTCGTTACGAGCACAGGTGGCCGGCCGCCCACCACCGGCCCGGTGCCCCTCCACACCCCCTCGCCGGGCAGCGGGTTCGCGAACACGGGCGTGATCTTCGGCGGCGCTTCCGTGCGGTGGCGCGGGGCCGGGTCCGCCGGCGTGGCGGCGCCGAGCCCCACGGTCGGCAGGCGCTTGAGCTGAGGGCCGCCCGGATCCGGCGCCTTCCAGCTGTAGTAGTAGTGCTCCACCTCGTCGACGATCCAGTTGCCGTGGTGCGCTCTCAGCCACTCAACGCTGCGGGGCCACAGCGGCAGGCTCGACGGCTGCATCATCGTCGTCGCGTAGGAGTAGACCGCCGGCGCGAGGAGCACCGTGACCGCCAGCGCCGCCAGCACCCGGATTCGCCGCCGGCGGACGCGGCGAGAGGAGCGGGTCGCCTCTGCCATCGAGCCCGTCGGTTCCATCTCGGCGACGGTAGTGAGATCGTGTGAGAGGAACGTGAGGCGGATCTGAGACCGCCGCGGCGCGCTAGTAGATGTGCAGCTTGTCGAGGACGGCGAAGCGGTCGTCGACGCACTCGAAGACGTCCTTGTTGTGCTTGATCATCTTGCTGCGCATGTAGACGCGGAGCCACTGCTTGTACATGAACATCTCGTAGCGATCGAGCAGGTCTCTGACGGGCAGGTCGCGCTGCGCGAGGAGCCCCGCCAGGAACATCGCGCACTCGAAGCCCAGCGAGATCGACTGGAAGTACGGCGAGCCGATGGCCGAATCGCCGGCCAGGAACACCGGTGAGGTGGCGAACGGGTGGTCGGCCGGCCCGCCTTCGCGCCACCGCCTGCTGGTGGCGTTTCGGGCCCGGTACAGGCTCAGGGGGATCCGGACAACCTCGAGGTCGCCGACGATCTCGCCGTTCGTCTCCTGCTTCACCTTGTCGATGAACCGGTCCATCGACCGGGCGACGCCCGGGAAGTTGCCGCGTAGCCACTCGCCGTCGCACCGCGCCGGCACCGCCGCGTAGTCCTCCGGAGTGATGTTGACGATGCCCGTCACGTGGCTGACGGCTCCGTCGTAGTAGGTGCGGTGGACGGCGGGGATGAACTTGTAGTTCAGGTTTCCCACGTTCTTGTAGTACTTGCAGTATTCGTTGCACTCGTACGTCTGGCCGTACAGGAACGTGATGACGAGCGCGTACTCGAGCCGGATCTCGAAGGTGTTGGCGCCGGGGACCACGTCGCCCGGTCCGGGCACGAGGTGGTCTCGGAGCAGCGACTTGCAGCCGGTGCAGTCGATCAGGATGTCCTCGGGTTCCAGCAGCCCGATCGCCTCCTCCGTCGTGACGACCGCCGTTCGTCGCTCGACCGAGCTCGTGTCCCGGTCGTCGATCAGATCGCTGACCGAGCGCTCGATGGCGTTGAGCGGGCAGAACCCCTGCGCCCATTCACGCAGGAGGTCCATCAGATCGGCCGGGATCGACTGCCTGAACGCCAGTCCGTCCTCGAGCTCTCGCGGATCGAAGACGGCCTCGACGTTGTCGCCGTCGATGCGATCGGCCCGATAGCTCTCGACGGAGTCCGCGACGAGGTAGGGCGCCAGCTGGACCATCCGGGTGCGCGTGTACTCATGCCGCTTCTCGTAGAGGCGCACGGAGAACCCCTCCATCGACTGGAGCAGCGCCGTCAGCATGAGCCCGACCGGCCCCGCTCCGACGATGTGCACTGTTCCCCCGGAAGGCACGAGCTCGGAGGTGGAACCGGACTGCGGGGGCATTCGCCTCCTTGGTCGAGCCGCCGTTCCCGAGTTCGAGAATCTACCAGAGACCCTCGCGGCGGCCGGCGCGTGTACGCTTGCCGCCGATGGGGGCGGACGCCGGTCGCGGGCTCGAGGTGACGGGGTCGCCGCTCGTCGTCACGAGGCCGCAGATCCTTGCCTTCCGGCGGCGGGCCGGTGCGCTCGACCAGCGGCTTCCGCCCGGTCGGCGGTCGTTGAGGCAGGCGGCCTGGGCGGGCCTGCAGGACAGCATGCCGCGTGCGGCGGTGCTGTCGATCCACGCGCGGGTCGAGGGCGCTCGGCCGTCGAGCTGGGAGGACCCGTCGTTCGTCCAGCTGTGGGGGCCGCGCTACCAGGTGTACGTCGTTGCGGAGCGCGACCTGCCCGCGTTCTCGCTGGGGAGGCTGCCCGACGACGCCAAGGGCCGGGGCAGGGCCGAGGACACGGCCGCCCGTCTGCACGCGCATCTCGGCGGCCGGAGGATGGGCTACGGCGAGGCCGGGCACGGGCTCGGCATCAACGCCAACTCGCTGAGGTACGGCGCCACGACCGGCACGGTGCTCATCCGGTGGGAGGGTGCGCGGCAGCCGACGGTGTGGACCGTGCCGCCGCCGGAGATCGAGCCGCTCGCGGCTCGGCTCGAGCTCGCGCGCCGGTACCTGCACGTCTTCGGACCCTCGACGCCCGCCGCGTTCGCCGTGTGGGCGGGGATCTCGCGCCGGGCAGCCGTCACCGCCTTCGAGGCGCTCCGGCCGTCGCTGACCGCCGTTCGCACGCCGATCGGCGATGCGTGGATCCTCGCCTCCGACGAGCCGATGCTGCGCGCCGGCCCGGGGCCCGTGGCGCCGGCGCGGCTGCTGCCGAGCGGTGACGCCTACTTCCTGCTCCAGGGCGACGAGCGCGCCCTCCTGGTGCCGGACGCCGACCGGCGCGGAATGCTCTGGACTCCTCGCGTGTGGCCCGGCGCGGTTCTGGTCGACGGCGAGATCCGCGGAACGTGGCGGCGGGCGCACGACACGGTCACGATCGAGACCTGGGGCCGGTTCTCGCAGGCCGCCCGCCAGGCGATCGAGGCCGAGGCGGCGGCGCTGCCGCTCCCCGGGATCGGCGGATCGATCGACGTGCGCTGGGTCTAGCCACGCTCGAGCCGGCGGCTCACAGGAGCGGCTACGACCGGTCTGGTACGGTGGCGCAGGATCGTTTCGGCCGCTCTACGGGAAGGGGTCACCATGTCTGAGACGCTCACGGGAACGTGCCTCTGCGGCGGTGTTGAGTACGAGGTCAGTGACCCGCAGGGCCTGGGGTACTGCCACTGCACGCGGTGCCAGCACTGGGTCGGATCGAGCCTGGCCGGTGTGGTGGTGGCGAAGGAGAACTTCAGGTTCACCAAGGGCCAGGACCTGGTGAAGACCTACGAGAGCAACCTGGCGCCCCGCAACTTCTGCAGCAACTGCGGATCCAGCCTCTACGACGACCTCGGCGATGTCTACTTCGTGGCCGCGGGCCTGATGGCCGACCTCGACATGAAGCCCAGCTTCCACCAGCTGGTCGCGTACAAGGCAAGCTGGCACGAGATCGGCGACGACGCGCCGCAGTTCGCCGAGCTGCCCTGACGTCCCGGGCTGGGCGGGCGAAGATGACTTCGCCCGCCCAGCCGGTACGAGCCGGGTCGGTCAGCCGACCCGGATCAGCTTCTTGTTCACGAACTCGTCGGCGCCGTACTTCCCGAGCTCGCGCCCGGAGCCGGACCGCTTGACGCCGCCGAACGGCAGCTCCGCGCCGTCGGCTCCGACGATGTTGACGTACACCATGCCGGCGTCGATCTTGTTGGCGACCCGCTCGGCCTGCTCGGAGTCGGTCGTGAACAGGTAGGAGCCGAGCCCGTAGGGCGTGTCGTTTGCGAGCTTCACGGCCTCGTCCTCCGACCCGACGCGGTACACGACCGCGACCGGCCCGAAGAGCTCCTCGCGGTACGCGTCGTTGTCAGGCGTGACGTCGGTCAGCACCATCGGCGAGAAGAAGTTGCCGGAGCGCTCGCCACCGGCGGCGACCTTGGCGCCGCCCTTGATGGCGCGGTCGAGCTGATCCTGGAGACGGTCCGCCGCGGTGCTCGAGGACAGCGGGCCGAGCTCGGTGCCGTCGGCGGCCGGGTCGCCCGTCTTCCACGCCGTCATGGCGGCCGTGAACTTCTCGAGGAACGGCTCGTACAGCTCGTCGATCACGACGAACCGCTTGGCGGCGTTGCACGACTGGCCGGCGTTGTCCAGGCGGGCGTTGACGGCTGACTCGACGGTCGCATCGAGGTCGTCGGTGCTGAGCAGGATGAACGGGTCGGAGCCGCCCAGCTCGAGCACGACCTTCTTCAGGTTCCGGCCGGCGATCTCTGCCACCGCCGCACCTGCGCGCTCCGAGCCGGTCACCGACACGCCCTGCACGCGCGGGTCGGCGATGACGCGGGCGATCTGATCGTTCGTGGCGTAGATGTTGACGTAGGCGCCCTCGGGGAAGCCGGCGTCGAGGTAGATCTGCTGGAGCGCCTCGGCGGTCTCGGGGCACTGCGGGGCGTGCTTCAGGAGCACGGCGTTCCCGATGATCAGGCCCGGGCCGGCGAACCGCGCGACCTGGTAGGTCGGGAAGTTCCACGGCATGATCCCGAGGATCACGCCCAGCGAGCTGCGGCGGATGATCGCGGAGCCCTCACCCGCGAGGAGCTGGATCGGCTCGTCCTTCATCAGGGCCGGCCCGTTGTCCGCGTAGTACCCGTAGATGTCGACGCAGAAGTCGATCTCGCCCAGCGCCTGCTCGGTGGGCTTGCCCATCTCGCGGACGGTGATCTCGGCCAGCTGCTCGCGCCGCTCGCTGTGGAGCTCGCCGACGCGGCGCACCAGCTTCGCGCGCTCGTCGACGGTGGTCGATCGCAGCCAGTTCTGGTGGGTCTGATGCGCCAGGCCGATGGCCGCCTCGAGCTCGGCGTCCGTGATCGTCGGGTAGGTCTTGATCTGCTCTCCGGTCGCCGGATTGGTCACCGCGTAGTCGATCATGCGCTCCGCTCCTCACTTCGCGTCGGCCGGCGCAGCCACAGTGCGCCGGATATTCAGGGGACTTCTCGTCTGCGTCAGGATACTGCCCGGAGGGTGCGCTTTGGGCCGCGTCCCGGCGCGGAGGCGCAGCGGGCATTCCGGCGATACGGTTTCGGCATGCTGGAGGAGGGCGTGCGGGTCGCTCGGCTGGAGAACGGCGAGGATGCCGACCGCGGCCGGCAGGCGCGAAAGACGGCGCCGCGCTCGAGCCACGGCGAGTGGGCGCCGGCTCCAGACCGCCCGGATCCCGTGCACACCCTTCGTGTTCAGGCCGAGTCGCGGCTCCCGCAGCTGGTCCCGATCCGGTACGGACGGATGCTCGTGTCGCCGTTCACGTTCTATCGGGGAGCGGCGGCGGTGATGGCTCGCGGACCTCGCCCGGACGCCGTCTTCGGGGCTCGTCGTGCAGGCGTGCGGAGACGCGCACATCTCGAACTTCGGCGGGTTCGCGGCTCCGGATCGTCACCTGCTGTTCGGGCCCAACGACTTCGACGAGACGCTGCCCGGGCCGTGGGAGTGGGACATCAAGCGGATGGCGGCGAGCATCGAGATCGCCGGACGCGACATCGACCTCCCGGCCGGCCGCCGCAGCGCCATCGTCGATCGCGTGATGCGCGAGTACCGCGAGGCGATGCTCGAGTTCTCGCAGGAGAGCATGCTCCAGGCCTGGTACGAACGGCTGGATGCCGACGAGCTGACCGCGCGCTTCGGGACCAAGCTCGACGCGGACAGCCACGAGCTCTTCACCCGCACGTTCGAGAAGGGGCGGCGCAAGACGAACACCCGCGCCGTGAGCAAGCTGACTGACCTGGTCGACGGCAAGCTCCGCTTCACGAGCGCGCCGCCGCTTCTCACGCCGCTGCACGAGCTCCTGGATGCCGATCCCGACGAGCGTGAGGCATTCGTCGGTCAGCTGCTCGAGCAGTACATCGACGGCCTGCACGCCGATCGCCAGCACCTCGTCCGTTCCTACACGTTCGCCGACATGGCCCGCAAGGTGGTCGGAGTCGGGAGCGTCGGCACCCGGGCATGGGTCGTCCTTCTCGTCGGTCGCGATGGTCAGGACGCGCTCGTGCTCCAGGCCAAGGAGGCCCAGGCGTCGGTGCTCGAGCCGTTTCTCGGCAGGAGTGAGTACGAGACGCATGGCGAGCGGGTCGTGCGCGGGCAGCGCATGATGCAGGCGGCCACGGACATCTTCCTGAGCTGGCAGCGAAGCGTCAGCCTGGACGGCATCGAGCGCGACTACTACGTCCGCCAGCTCTGGGACTGGAAGGCCTCCGCCGATCTGTCGCGGATGACCGAGCACGGCCTCCTCACCTACACCCGGGCCTGCGCGTGGTCGCTGGCCCGGTCGCACGCCAGGTCGGGCGACCGCCTGGCGATCTCCGCCTACCTCGGCAAGGGCCGGGTCTTCGACCGCGCCGTCACCCGCTTCGCCTCCCTGTACGCCGACCAGAACGAGCTCGACTATCGCCGCCTCCAGGAGGCCGCCGCAGCCGGCGAGATCGACGCGCTCGAAGGCGTCTGACGGCCGTCGCAGCCGACGACCGACGGGACGACCGGCCGCCCCGTCCCGTAGAGTCGGCGCGTGCGCAAGTGGATCCCGCTGATCATCCTGGCGTCGGCCCAGTTCATCATGGTGCTCGACTCGAGCGTGATGAACGTCTCGATCTCGCAGATCGTGGATGACCTCAATACGACGGTCACCGGGGTGCAGAGCGCGATCACGATGTACACGCTGGTGATGGCGGCGTTCATGCTCGTCGGCGCGAAGCTCGGTGACATCCTGGGTCGTGATCGCGCCTTCGGTCTGGGGCTGGGCGTCTACGGGCTCGGCTCGCTGATCACCGCGCTCAGCCCGAACCTGACGGTGCTGCTGTTCGGCTGGTCGGGGATCGAGGGGCTCGGCGCGGTCCTGGTGATCCCGGCGATCGCGGCACTGACCGCCGCGAACTACGAGGGTAAGGCGCGCGCGTTCGCGTACTCGATGATCGGCGGAGCCGCGGGCGCGGCGATCGCGGCGGGCCCGCTGATCGGCGGCTACGTCACGACGACCTGGAGCTGGCGGTACGTCTTCGTCGGCGAGGTCGTTGTGGTGATCGCGGTGCTCGTGGTCCACCGGCGGATGAAGCGCGCGCCCAAACCGGCTGACCCGCCGGGGCTCGACTACGGCGGCGCCGCGCTCTCGGCGGCCGCGTTTGGCCTGATCGTGTTCGGGATCCTGAAGAGCAGCACCTGGGGCTGGTTCAAGCCGGTCGACGCGCCGGTCATCGACGGGCACAAGATCACGCCGCTCGGGTTTTCGCTGGTGCCGTTCCTGATCATTGGCGGCCTGGTCGTGCTCGGCCTCTTCGTCGAGTGGGAGGAGCGCCGCGAGGAGCTCGGCAGGAGCACGCTCCTCAACCGCGCGCTGCTGAAGATCGAGCCGCTGCGCGGCGGGCTCGCGTCGCTCGCTGCACAGCAGCTCGTCGTGATGGGCACGTTCTTCGTCCTGCCCGTGTACCTCCAGGTCGTGCTTGGCTTCGACGCATTCGAGACGGGGAAGCGTCTCTTCCCGATGTCGATCTCGATGCTGGCCGCTGCGCTCGGCGGGCCGAAGGTGGCGGTGCGGTTCGGGCCGCGGGCCGTCGTCCGGGTCGGGCTCGGCGCGATGGCGATCGCGGCGCTCGTGCTCGTCGAGACGATCGACGTGACCTTGAACGGGACGGCCTTCGCGTTGGCGCTCATCTTCTTCGGGATCGGCGCTGGGCTCCTGATGTCGCAGCTCGGCAACGTGATCATGTCGTCGTGCTCCTCCGGAGCAGACGAACGAGGCCGGTGGGCTCCAGGGGACGGCGCAGAACCTCGGCGCATCGCTCGGCACCGCGCTGATCGGCTCGGTGCTCCTGCTCGGGCTTCTGAACGGGTTCAGCTCGCGGATCCAGGACAACCCCGCCGTGCCCTCCGACGTCAAGGCGCAGATCTCGAAGGCCACCGAGACCGGCATCCCGATCGTCACAACCGACCAGGCGTATCAGGGCCTGCGTGACGCCGGCCTGCCGGCGGCCGACGCGACCACGGTCACCGACGACTACGCCAACGCGCAGCTCGACGCCCTGAGGACATCGATGCTCGCCGTTGCGTTCCTGGCGGTGCTCTCGGTCTGGTTCACGCGGCGCTTACCCGGAAAGCGGGAAGAAGCCGCCTAGGTTCCCCGCCGGTCAGTGGACGAGCGAGACCTTCATCACGACGATCGACAGTCCCAGCAGGAGGTTCGCCACCAGGATCGACACGGTTCCGACCGCGCCGAGATCCGCGACCCGGGCGTAGCGGTACCCCTCCGCGGTGAGCGTGATCAAGCCCAGCGCGATCGCGAGCCACACACTCGTGCCTTCGGCGACCAACCCGACGACGCCGAGGAGCAACGCGAGAATGGGCACGACCGCCGCCAGCATGATTCCCAGCTCGCGGCGAGCGATGTGGGCGACGCCGGATCGGCTGAGCGGAGTCGCGGTCTCGATGCTCTCCGACAGAGCATGGGCGTAGACGTATGCGCTCCAGAAGACGAAGACGGCGGTGACGACCAGCTCGACAAGCTTCTTCGGCTGGTGTCGTTCAGCGGCGTAGGCCGCGGTCAGCGCCGCCAGCACCAGCACGGTCCCGTAGACCGTGCTGCCGACCTGCCCTTCGCGGCCCACGACCACCTCGATCGCGCTCCAGCAGCTGGTGACGTCGTCTCGGTGGACCGGTGTGACCAGCGCCGGGCAAGGCTAGGCTTGATCGGGTCGTTCGACGTGGGTCTGGAGGCTTCCCTGAGCCGCGGCCGAGCCGGCACGGCCACCTCCTGGCCCGCGCAGCACGTAGGCGCACCCGACAGCGATCGCAGCGCCGACCAGGGGCCCGGCGACGTACACCCAGTAGCTGGTGAAGTTGCCGCCCACGAGGTCCGGTCCGAAGGTCCGCGCCGGGTTCATCGACGCGCCCGAGATTGGGCTCCCCCAGAGGCCGGCCAGGATGATGTACCCGCCGACGCCAAGAGCGCCGAACGCCCCGAGGTTCTGCGCGCCCGACGCGGTACCCAGAATCACGCTGACAAGGCCGAGCGTGAGCACGGCTTCCATCAGGAAGGCATCGGTCGAGGTGTACCCCGTGGCCGGATAGTTCGAGCCGAAGACGGCCGACGCATTGACCACGCTCTGCACGAACCACGCCGCCAGCGCAGCCCCGATCAGCTGCACCACGACGTAGCCCGGCACCCGTCGCCACGGGAAGTCACCCCGGAGCGAGAACGCCACGCTGACCGCCGGGTTCAGATGCGCGCCGGACACCTTGCCCATGAACAGGATGATCGCGAGCACCATCAGGCCGGGCGCGGTCACCGCCGCCGTGCGGCTGATCGTGTTGGGGAATGCCTCGCTCATCACGCCGCCGCCGCACGCCACCAACACCAGAAAGAACGTCCCCAGGAGCTCCGAGAACAGGCGCCGCCACTCCTGTGACGGATCGGCGAAGTCCCGCATCGGACCCGCAACGTCCCGCTCGAACAGCGCTTCCATCCCACCGATCACATCGGATCGTGACCGCGCGGCCTCATCCATGGCGAACGTACCTCCTCGAATCGACGCCCTGGCCGTTCGGGCGGCCAGGCTCAGAGCCCAGTCTCAGCCTCCACGCGGCCGTCCTTCACAGCGTCGGCCAGAGCCTGGTGGTCGCGCTCGTTCTGGTCGGCGTAGGCCTCCGCGAACTCGGCGATGGCTCGATCAAAGCTGTCGCCGCCTCCCAGGTAGGCCGCGATCGCGACACGGTCCCCGGAGCGTGCGTGGGCGCGTGCCAGGGTCCAGGCGCAGAGCTGTCCGTAGACCGCCATGCCGCTCGGACGCATCGTCTCGATCTCGGCCGAGCCCTTCCAGTCCTTCAGCTGGCGCACGTAGAAGTCGCGATCGACGTTCTCGACCGGGTTGGCCATCCGCCGCCAGCCCAGGAAGATGTCGCTCGAGGCCTGCATCAGGTGCTGACCCGCCACGACCCGCTCGCCGTGGTTGGAATACCCGCTCTTGCCGGCAAACTCCTCGAGCACGGAGGCCTGCGCCTCCTTCACCTGGAGGAACAGCGGATCCTGTCCGTCGAGGCCCATGAACAGGGCGATCCACGCGCGCGTGCCGACGCTTCCGACCCCCACGACCTTGCGGGCCAGATGCACGAAGCGGTACTGCTCCAGAAGGATCCGACGGTCGGTCTGCAGCGAGCGCCGGTAGCCGCGGATGAACTCGTGCACGACCTCCGTCATCTGATCCGCGACTTCGGGGAGGAGCTCCTCGACAGGCACGAGGAGCGGTGGGTCGCTGATGATCCGCGGCTCGCCGTTCACCATGTGCGTGAGCTTCGCGAAGGCGTGCATGCTGTCCTTGGTACGCGCCTTCGCAAGGCTCTGCTCCGTCCGCTTGACCTGCTTCGCACGGAGCTGTTTCAGCACCTTGGCGAGCTCGTCCTCGATGTCCAGTCGCGAGTACCACACCGCCAGATTCGGCATCGAGGCGAACTGCCGTATCGCCTCGCGATAGCGACTCGTCGCTCCGATCACGATCTCCCGGCGCTGTGCCTTCGAGTACCCGTTCTCTCTTGCGGCAACCACCAGGCTCGCGGCAAGACGCTTCACGTCCCACTCCCAGGGCGCCGGCAGCGTCTCGTCGAAATCGTTCACATCGAACATCAGGCGCCGCTCAGGCGAGCCGAACACGCCGAAGTTCGAGAGATGAGCATCACCGCACGCCTGGACGTTGAGCCCGGACCGCGGCGCTGCGGCCAGATCCGCCGCCATGATCAGCGCCCCGCCGCGATAGAAGGCGAACGGCGACACGAGCATCCGCCCGTAGCGAATGGGCACCAGGTCAGGCACTCGAGACTTCTCCTGGCTCCGCAGGAGCTCAACGGGATCGGCCCGGTGTGCCGCCGGCTCGAACACGCCGTGCGCTCGACCGCGGCACCTCCTGCCGCGCGGCCCGTCCTCGCGCCACCCGCTCCGCCACGCTCAGATGTGGAACCGCGGCGCTGGTCTTGGCCGCCCCGTCGCTTCGACGCCGGCGGCGCCTTCTCGCGGTCAGTTGCCGAGTCCGTCATCTCTAACCCCCGATTCCATATCGGTGCCTACCGTACCGGACAACCACGTCTTCGTCACAACGGATACGGCAGGCTGGGCATCCACCGCGACCAGATGGCGGCCAGCTCACCGTCGGCGTGCAGGCGCTCGAGGGCACCGTCCAGCTCGCGGCGCAGCTGCTGGCTCGTCCTTGCTGACGGCGATGCCCCAGCGGTTCCGCGTCTCGGCTGTGAACGCGATGGCGAACTCGGGGTCGTCGGCCACCGGGATCAGCGCGACGTCGTCGTCGACCACGGCATCCACGTCCCCCGACCGCAGCGCCTCGAGCATCTCACCGAAGACGTCGTCCGACGTGCCCGAGAACGGCCACGGGCTCGGCGGCCTCGAAGGTCTCGGTCAGCGTCATGTTCGTGCTGCCGGCGATCGCGCCGACGCGCAGCCCGCGCAGCCCCTCGGGCGACTCGATGCCGCTGCCGGCCCGCACGAGCACCGACTCGTTGAACACGGCGTAGGGACGGGTGAAGTCGACCAGCTCCAGGCGCTGCGCGGTGATGCCCTGGCCGCAGAGCACGCCGTCGGCGTCGCCCGAGCGCACGCTCGGCAGCATCTCCGACCACGGGACGAACCGCCACTCGAGGGGGCGGCCGAGCGCATGTGCGACAGCCCGGCCGACGTCCGGCTCGAAGCCTCGCCGGTCCTGACCTCCGCCGCTGGCGTGGAAGAGCGGCGGCGCCTCGATGTCGGCGCAGGCCAGGCGCAGCACGTCGGCCACCGTTCAGCCCTCGATCCGGATCGAGGGCTTCGTGCCGACGATGCAGCGGGCCACGCCCGGAACCCGTACCTCGCCGTCTTCCACGTAGGTGCTGACCTCGGCGATGACGGCTTTCGCGATCCGCTCCCGCGCCGGTTCGTCGACCTGCTGAAGCGCCGCGACCGCGAGCGAGACGTGCTCGCTGATCATCTCCCAGTACTCCGCGGGCGATTGCGTCACGAGCTCGACGCCGACGTTCCACTCGGCGACGTCGTGCAGCCCCGCGGCCTCGTACAGCGCACTGACGTATCCCGGGGCAGCGCACCGGAACATGTTCGGCCCGTCCGGGTCGGGTGGCGCCAGCACCGCCTCCGTCGCGACCGCCTGCGTCACGATCGTCGTCCACGGGTTTTCCTCGGGCTTGATCCAGACCGACGAGCAGAGACGTCCGCCCGGCTTGAGCACGCGTGCGAACTCGGCGGTCGCTTTGGCGAGGTCGGGCAGGAACATGTATCCGAACCGCACCGAGACACTGTCGAACGTCGCGTCACCGAACGGCAGGTCGTCGGCGCTGCACACCGTGGCCTCGAAATTGGCGATCCCCTGCTCGCTCGCTCGTCGCGTCGCGATGTCGAGCATCTCGGCCGCGAGGTCGGTCAGCACGACGTGTCCCCTCGGCGCGAGCCTCGCGATGGTCAGCCCCGGCTCGCCGGTGCCCGCGGCGATGTCGAGGTGCTGCTGATCATCGGCGATGTCGAGACGCTCGATCATCGCCGTGCTGACCGGGCCCAGCTGATCCATGATGACCGAGTCCCACTTCTCCCAGCCTGCAGACAGCCCGGCCCACGCCGCTCGCTGAGCGTCTCGGATCTCATCGCCTGTCGACATCAAGGCAGCCTCCCCAATCTTGCGCGTGTCCGTTCGGCGGAGATGCGATTGCCCTTCCGCTCGAAGAGCTCGAGCGCTCGTTCGAGCTCGGCCGCGCTCTCTTCCCGCCGGCCGGCCAACTCGAGCACCGTTGCGAGATCTGCCCTGGCGTCGCCCTGGCCGTCGAGATCGTCGGTCGTCTGGCCGATCGCGACCGCCTCGCGCGCGATCCGCTCGGCCTCGGCGTGCTCGCCGCCGCGAGCGAGCACCTTTGCCCTCACCTGTCGCCAGAGCATCTGCGTGAACGCATCCTCGCTCGCTCCGAGTTCGGCAGCCTGGGTCGCCGAGGCGTCGGCCTCCGCGAGCCGGTCGAGTGCGTAGAGTGCTTGCGCCAGCCTCCCGGCGGCCGTCGAGCGGAAGCTCTTGTCGCCCAACTCCTCGAGCATCCTGCACCCCTCGGCTCCGAGCTCGGCAGCGGCGGCGGGATCGCCGGCCAGGAGCTCGAAGTACACGGACTCGATACCCGTCGTCACGCCGAGCCGGATTCCTCCGCCGCGTTCGGCCAGCTCCGCCCGCGTACCGGCGAGGATGGGTCGCGCCTCGTCGAAGCGGCCCAGCATCCCCAGCGCCAGCGCCCGGTACATCCGGAGCCAATGGTGCTGGCCGGGCCGTGACTCCTGCTCGTCCAGCCACGCCAGGATTTCCGGCACGGCCGTCGCGCCGTAGAACCGGCAGCTGGCACGCCATTCGAGGAACTCCTGAGGCAGCCCCGCATGCTGGGCGTGGACGGCGGCCCGCTCGTATGCCTCCAGCGCAGAGTCCGTTCGCGCGTGCTCGAATTCCACCTGTGCGAGTGCGTGGTAGGCGGTGTAGAGGGCAAGTTCGTGACCTGCGACCTGAAACACGGGCAGCGCCTGATCCACCAGTGCTCTCAGACTCTCCGCGGCACCTTCCGGCTCGACGCTGATCCGGACCATCCCCGTCTGAATCCTGCCGCACAGCTCACCCACCTGGTCTCCGGCGGTCGCCGCGCGCTCGGCGATGGATTCCGCCCGCAGCAGCGCGCCCGCGCCGTCGCCCGCCCAATACAGTGACTCGACGAGCTCGGTTTCGAGCAGGAGGTCGACCTCGAGCGGAGGGACAAGCGCGGCAGCCCGCTCGAACATGCGCGCGGCGCCGTCGTAGTTCGCGAGCAGCTGCGCCCGGCGCCCGCCGGCGGTCAGGCGGCGCCGTGCGGCCTCGGCGAGCTCGTCGTCACGAGCCATGCCGAGCTCGGCGCGATAGCGGCACGCCTGTTCGAGGTGGTAGCCAAGGACCTCGTCCAGCTCGACGAGCTCGGCCCAGTGGTGCGCCAGCCAGGCAGCAAAGCGCTCGTGAAGCTCGGCGCGGGTGGACTTCGGTAGCGCCTGGTAGGCCGCATCGCGGATCAACAGGTGACGGAACCGGAAGCCGTCATCGCCAACAAGCTGGGATCGGTCGGGCCTGATCAGCTGGTTGCGCACGAGCGCCGCCAGGTGCGGCGTCACCTGGGATCCGTCGGTGGCGAGCGCTTGCACCGCACCGCGGTGGAAGACCTCGCCTTCGATCGCCCCACGCTCGAGGACGCCCCGCTGGCCGGCATCGAGCTGATCCAGGCGCGTCGCGAGCAGCGCCTGCAGCGTGGGGGGGACAACGACTTCACCATCCCCGTCGCCGGCCATCGCCACCATCTCCTCGATGAAGAGCGGGTTTCCGCCCGCGGCGCGAGCGATCCTCTCGCGCAGCTCGTCCGGGATGCGCTCCCCGATCAGCTGCTCGACCGCCTCGTCGCGCAACGGCTCGAGCCGCAACGTCACCGGCCACGACCGCCGGCGCTCGCCGATCTCCGGCCGCGAGATGCAGAGCAGCAGGATCGACGCGCCTGACGAGAGCAGCGCGACGTGCTCGATCAGGTCGAGGAGCGTGTCCTCGCCCCACTGGATGTCGTCGAACACGACCACCAGCGGCTGCTCCGCCGCGGCCCGCTCCACCGTCTTCCGAAACGCCCAGGCGATCTCGTCAGCGGACGTCGCCGCCCCGCTCTCGCCGAGCAGCGAGCGGATTGGCGCCGCGACGGCTTCATCCGGCGGACGCTCGCCGAGCTGCTTCAACACCTCGACGACCGGCCAGTATGTGATCCCCTCGCCGTAGGGCAGGCAGCGGCCGCGGACGATCGCCGCCTCGACCCCGGCCAGCGCCTCTGCCACCAGCCGGGACTTCCCGACGCCCGCTTCGCCAACGACGGTCACCAGCTCGCAGCTCTGCTCCTCACGGACCCGCCCCCACGCCTCCCGAAGCAGCGCGAGCTCGCGCTCACGCCCCACGAACGACGCATCGTGTCGCCGCTCGGGCGCGGGCCGCACGCGCACCAACCGGTAGGCGGGCACCCGCTTCGCCTTGCCCTTCAGCTCGAGCGGCTCGACCGGCTCGACGTCCACCGCCGCCCGGACAAGCTCGTGCGTCGCCTCCCCGAGCAACACCTCACCGGGCGGCGCCGCAGACTCAAGCCGCGATGCCACGTTCACCGCATCGCCGGTCGCCAGCCGCTCCGCCGTTCCCGTGACCACCTCACCCGTCATCACGCCAATTCGCCCGAGCAGCCCCAGCTCCGGCAGCGCGTCTCGCATCTCGGCCGCGGATCGCACCGCGCGCAGCGCGTCGTCCTCATGCGCCACCGGCACGCCGAACACCGCCATCACGGCATCGCCGATGAACTTCTCGACGCTCCCGCCGTGCCGCTCGACGATCGTCTTCATCCGTTCGAAGTAGCGGGCGAGCACGATCCGCAACGTCTCGGCGTCGAGCTCCTCCCCCAGCGCCGTCGAACCGGTCAGATCGCAGAACAGCACCGTCACCGTCTTTCGCTGCTCGCGGCCCACGCCGGGCGGCGCGTCAAGCGCCGCCGCGCATGCGTTGCAGAACCGTGCCTCAGCAGGGTTCTCCTGGCCGCACCGTGGGCAGACCGTCACGCGCTGAGTCTACGACGCGTCTGCAGCCGGGCGGAGGGCCAGGGGATGCAAGAATGGCGGCCCATGGTTGTTCGGAGGAGCGGATGAGCGAGACGAGCACCGAACCCGGCAAGGTGGTCGTGAACAGGTGCATGTCGCTTGACGGCTTCATCGCCGGTCCCGGCCATAGGATGGACTGGGGTGGTGGCCGCCGGCTCGCCGACTTCGTGGCGCCGGACGATTTCGCGGAGATCGCTGCGGCCACCGGCGCCATGCTCATCGGCCGGCGCACCTGGGAGGTCGGCAGCAACATGGAGGCCGAGGATCCCGGCAGCGTGGACTACCCGTTCTCCGGGCCGTTCTTTCTCCTCACGCACCGGCCGCTGGAGCCGCCGGAGCCGGATGTCACGATCCTCAGCGGTGACATCGGGGCAGCGGTTGCCACCGCACTGGACGCGGCGGGCGGCAAGAACCTCGAGATCCTCGGCGCCGATGTCGCGGGCCAGTGCCTGGGGCGGGGGCTCGTCGACGAGATCCTGGTGTACGTGCTGCCGCTCCTGCTCGGCGATGGCATCCCCTTCTCGTCCCCGGGGCTCACCAGGGTCGACCTGGAACCGGTGAGCAGCGCGCGGTCGGGCGACGCCACCATCCTCCGGTTCCGCGTTCGCAGGTAGCCACCGATGGACGAGGGCGTCGTCATCCGTCCCGAGCGCGCCACGGACCATCCCGCGATCGCAGAGGTGGTCCGCGCGGCATTCGCCGGACAGGACCCCGACGAGGTCGCGTCGTTCGTCGAGCGCATTCGGGCGTCGGAGCACTTCATTCCGGAGCTGGCGCTGGTCGCCGAGGACTCCTCCGGTGTGATTGCCCACGTGATGCTGAGCTGGGTCGGCGTTGAAGGCGGGTCCCGTACAAGGATCCTGAGTCTCACGCCGATGTCGGTTCGGCCTGACCGCCAGCGCATCGGTGTGGGGACACAGCTGATCCGGGACGCGCTCGGCCGCGCCCAGGAAGCGGGCGAGCCGGCGGTCATGGTCGAGGGCATTCCCGCGTACTACCCTCGCTTCGGCTTCGAGCGGGCGAGCGCGCTCGGCTTCATCTCCCCGCATCCGAAGATCCCGGACGAGGCATTCATGGTCAAGCGGCTCCCGGGATACGGCGCCGACCTCGCCGGTCGGGTCGTCTATCCGGCAGCGTTCGACGCTCTCGGGTACGAGCGAACGGCCTGAGCGGAGCGGGCCTTGGTCAACGCGTAATCGAGCGAGCGGTCAGGCTAGCGTCCGATGGCGTAGAGGGTGGCGTTGTTGATGGCGTAGACGGTGCCGTCAGGGCCGATGAGGGTGGGGGTGTAGGCCTCGGGGCGTGGGGCGTTGAGGTGGACATTCTCGGCCAGCACGTTCCGGGCCAGGTCCCAGCGGTAGACGGTTCCGTCCTCGCTGTTCACGATCACCGAGTCGTCGGCGGGGTCGACCACGGCCGAGTTGATGCACCACTCGTAGCGTGCTCCGGCGGGTGTCCCGGGCTCGTGCACTGGCGACAGGACGGTCTGCACGGCCTTCATGACCCGGGTGTCCGCGTAGGGGTCTTTCTGGCTTGTCCGGGGGTCGAGCACGGCGACCCGGTTGCGACCGTCTCCGTGCGGCCCGATGCCGAGGTAGTTGTTGTACTTGGACACCAGGAGGTACGGCGAGGTTCCGTGGTAGCGGGGCACGGCGCGGGCGGGCAGCACGGAGACGGTGTTGTCCCAGCCGAAGGATCCCGGCGTCTTGGCCCGGGTCAAGGTGGCGTCGTAGTGCAGCAGCCAGCCGCGGTCGTCATGGTTGGGGAAGGGATTCTCCAGGACGCCGTAGTACACGTCCCCGTCCGGTCCGACCGTCGGTGAGGCGGACGAGCTGGTCGAGATGAAGGCCGGCTGGCCGCTGACCGGGTCTTTCAGCACGACGTGGAACCGAGGCTTGAGCGTGGCGGCGTCGAGGCCGACCAGGATGGCGCGTGTGGGGCTGGTGACGGTGATGTAGACGGTCGTGCCGGAGGGCGACAGGGCCGGGGCGCAGTTCATGGCCACGCCGTCGATGGCCGGGTTGCCGGCGGCCGCGGCGGCGGTGATCCACGTCGCGTGGCCACGCGCATCGATGCGGGCGATCCCGCTGGACAGGTGCGCCGGTGTTGCGCCGGTCACGGTGAACCCGAAATAGATCGACCCGTCATGTCCGGCGGTCAGCGGCGTGGTGATCTGCACGGCCTTGTCGTAGGCGGCGCGATGGGCCCGCCACTGCGAAGCCCCGTAGAACACCCGCCGCCGCACCGAACCGGCGGCCAGGTTGGCGTGCCGGCGCACGAGGACTGTCCCTCCTGCACCGGCAACTGCCAGAGACGTGTCGGGCGTCAGCACGGCGGGCAACGGAGGCGTCCAGGTGCCGAAGCCGCCGGTGAATGCCGGCGGCCGATAGTCGGTGCCGAGCGACCAGCGCCGCGCGCCGCCGGCCCCGGAGTACGCGACCACCCGGAACCCGGCCTTGTCACTGACCCGGGTCGGGACCAGCACCGTGTTGGCCGCCGTGATCATCGGGGAGCCGTAGTGGATGGGCAGAACGCCACCCGACAGATCCGGAGCCAGATCGACCTTCGCCCTCCAGCGGATCCGGTGGAACGGCTGAGCGTGCGTCCAGGCCACCGCCGTGTGCTGCGCGTTCCCGGCGAAACCGGCCCACTCCACCGATCCCCTATGGCCGCCGCCCCGCGGATGACCGGCCTCGGCGATCCCCGCGCCCGATGCCGTGGGCCACAGCAAGAAACCGAGCGCCATCGCTGCCGCGGCAACCGAGCCGGCGCCCCGTCGGGCGACTGGTCGGGCAGGGCTGCTCGACCAGGCTGCCGCCCCGCATCCCGTGACCGCCGCAACCAGCCGATCATGACCCTTCCTTCCGTCGCTCCACTGGCACGCCCCACAGCGAGACGAGCCGGCCGTGCCCCTGGGCCTGTGGTTGATGATAGAGCAGCGGCGTGGTGAGGACAACGCTGGGTTGGAGGCGCACGTCGCGTCGCCAGGGACGGAGGATGCTAGGTTGCGTCGACGTAGGCACGATGGCCTCGGAGGACATATGCGGCGGAGGCGGACACTCTTCTGGACGATTATCGGAAGCGTTGTAGCTGCAGCGGCGGTAGGAATAGCTTTGACCCAAGTCAACTCTGGCACGCCGCCAAAAGCAGCCTCATCGTCCGTGCCTCCCACTTCGGCCGGTGCAAGCCCTCCAGCGAAGCGAGTCTGCGCCAGTGGTAACTCCGGAGAGTTCCAGCACGTCCTCGTTCTCATATCTCTCAGACCTGAACCCGTCCGGGGATCTCGGCGAGCTGGTTAACCCGGGTCCGGTCAAGATATCCGGATCAATTTACCCCAAGAGCATCTCGTTCTATTGTAACGTTGGTGACCAGACTGCTTTCCCTGCATATAAGCTAAAGCATAACGCTCGCCGGTTCCAAGCCACTGTTGGACTAGCGGCTGGGTCGCCCCCCGGTTTCCAAGCGGGCATAATCCTCGTTGGCGATGAGCGCACTCTTCGGATGTTTACTGTCGGCGTCCCTAAGCCAAAAACCGTCGATGTCGATGTACGAGGGGTCCATACCCTACAGCTCGAATGCTTTGGCTCCGGTAATTCGACAACCGGTGGTGAGGCCGTTGGTATAGCGTGGGGCAACGCGCGTGTCTCAGGAGGACATTGACCGCGGAAATGGCGGGTCGGCGCACCCAGAACATGTCAGAAGACGGTGGCCCAGTCCTCCTTGATGCTGACGACCGTCCAGCCAGCGGTGGTGGCCCGTTGGAGTGCGTGCTCGGCGCCGCTGGTGTAGTCAAACTCGCGCTCAGCGTCGTCGTGGATCTGACGAGTCAAACGAGTCTGGCTACCGGGCGTTACGGTGGTGAACGCCCTCTGGTCACCGCCCTTGCTGTCGGGCCGGCGTCGCCCGTTTAGCAGGACGCTCTACCGGGAACGCACAGCGGACGATTGTGGTCACGCCGGCGCTGACAGACAAGGTGGCACTGGTCGCCGGCGCGACTCGAGGCGCCGGCCGGGCGATCGCTGTCGAACTCGCCCGTACCGGCGCCCACGTCTACGCCACCGGTCGCAGCAGCCGGAGCTCGGGTCCGTCGGAGATCGGCCGGTCGGAAACGATCGAAGAGACCGGAGAACTCATGGCGGCGGCAGGCAGGGCTGGATCGGCGCTCGTGGTTGATCACGAGGATGCCGGCGCGGTCGCCGATCTGGTGGCGAGCATCGAGCGCGAGCAGGACCGCCTCGACCTGCTCGTCAACGACATCTTCGGCGGCGACCGCTACATGGAATGGGACAAGCCGCTGTGGGAACACGACTGGGCAGGCGGCGTACGCATGCTGCAGATGGGCGTCCACACCCACCTAATCACCTGCCGCGCCGCCATCCCACTCATGCTGCGGACCGCCAGTACCCACAGAGGTCAGGGACTCGTGGTCGAGATGACCGACGGCACCTCCGAAGCGAACAGCGAGTTTCGGCGCAACGTCGGCTTCTACTACGACCTCGTCAAGGCCAACGTCGAGCGGATCGTGAAGGGACTGACCGCCGAACTCGAAGGCAGCCCTCTGACGGCAGTTGGCGTCACGCCCGGGTGGCTGCGCTCGGAGAAGATGCTGGAGAACTTCGGCGTCACCGAAGACAACTGGCGCGACGCGTGCGCGACGAGGCCCGGGTTCGCGATCTCCGAGTCGCCCACGTACGTCGCCCGAGGAGTCGCCGCCCTTGCGCATGATCCCGATCCGACTCACTGGGCCGGCACGATCATCAGCGCGCGCCAACTCGCGGACTCCTACGACGTCACCGACACCGACGGCAGCAAACCGGACTGCTGGGGCCACCTTGCAGCCTACGGCTGGGAACACTCGGGCGGCGAAGGCATCGAGGACTTTCGCTAGGTCCCGGCGCACCCTACGTTAGGGCCCGACGCGCGCGTTTGGCCGCCGGAGAAGAAGCCTCGATTCGCCTGCAGTGTGAGGCTCACGGCATCAAGTCGCGGGAGGATATCTCCAGACCACAGCTGTTCGTCCTGAATCTGAAGGTGTCACGGTCTCGGCAGGTATCGCGCCGAGTCTCTCGGCGACGCGCTGGGAGCGGACGTTGTCGGGCGTTATTAGAGATACAAGTCGGTCGTCGGGCCGACGTTCATGTGCCCAGTCCCGGATTGCCGAGGCTGCTTCGGTCGCATACCCGCGGCCCCAGTGCTCGCGTATCAAGGCCCAGCCAAGCTCGAGCTGCGCATGGCTTCCTGCGTTCGCCCGCGTCGACGGCGTCCAGCCGCGTGTGTCGAAAATCATGAGCCCGGCTTGGCCGACCACGGGCCCGTGTGCCGAGGCGGTTTCGAGAACGAAGGGACCGAGTCCGCCGGTTCTCCATGCAGCGATGCCATCCTCCGTCAGGACCTGAGCCTCTTTGAGCGTTGAGACCGGATCCTTGCCCAAGCCATGCATGATGCCCGGGTCCCGGAAGAGGTCGTACAAAGCCTCAGCGTCCGCCGAGGTTGGCATCCGCAGGCAAAGCCTCTCCGTGTAAAGCCGGAGCTGCTGCCCGTACGAGGGGTCGTCGGCCACGCTCAGACGCTACCGGCGGAGCGCCAATCCTGCTGGGGGCAGAGCTCCGATTGAACATCGCGTAGAACGTCCAAATGAAGCAGGCGCCAGATCGCACCTTGCGGCGGCTCCCCTTTTACAGCCCTCGCTTCTCGTGCAACGCGTTCGCAGCCCGCTTCCCGGCGAGCGCCTGTCCGGGTTCGTGCAATCCGCATAACCCGCCGCCGCCTTGACGGGAAGGCTGTTGGGAGCCTCTGACGAGGTGCGAACCGTAACGCTGCTGCTTCTAGGTGACGTGCCTAGGCCCGGTCGTGAGAGGATCGCCACCCATGCCTCATGCGGAACTCGATGGCCTTCGGCTGTACTACGAGCGAGCCGGCCGGGGCGACCCTGAACTGCTGTTCGTCCCTGGATGGTGCTGCGACAGGAGCGCGTTCCAGCCGCAGTTCGACCACTTCGCGCAGAAGCACGCCACGACGGCGCTTGACCTGCGCGGGTGCGGCCGCAGCGACTGCCCACCGGACGGCTACGGAGTTCGCGACTTCGCCGACGACGTCGCACGCTTCTGTGCGGTGGTCGGGATTGAGCGGCCGGTGGTCGTCGGCCACAGCCTCGGCGGGATGGTTGCGGTCGAGCTGGGCGCGCGGTACCCGTCGTTACCGCGTGCGCTCGTGCTTGTCGATCCGGGGCCGATCCACCCGGCGCCCGAGACGACCCGACTCTTCGATGTCGCCGCGGAGCAGCTCTCGGGCCCCGATGGCGAGGAAGTGCGGCGGCTGTGGGTCGAGGATATGGGTGCCCGCGACCCGGCATTGGCGCGTCGGATCGCGGACATGATGTCCGCGGTCCCACTCTCGATCGCAACAGCGGTTATCCGCGAGATCACCGCGTGGGACGGCATCGGCGCGCTGGCGCTCTGTGCCGCCCCGACGCTGCTGCTTCGCGCGGAGCTCGATGCGCAGACCGACGCGCTCCGGCTCCTGGCGATCAAGCCGGACCTGAAAATCGGCGTCACCGTCGGCGCCGGCCATTTCCACCAGCTCGAAGTGCCCGATCAGGTCAATGCCATGATCGACCGCTTCCTCGAGCTGGCCGAATCGTAAGGTGCGCCGTTCGAGTACGGGTTCCGGCAATCCTACGACGACGCCAAGCCCAGTGTGTCGGAGTACCTGCAATCCCTATAACCCGCCGCCGCCTTGACTCCGTCCGACCCCTCTGCAACACTTCCGATCGAACACACGTTCGACCCAGGAGGGCGACCGGTGGATCTGACCGCAAGACAGCAAGAGATTTTGGCGTTCGTGAACACGCACGTCGACGAGCACGGCTACCCGCCGACGGTGCGCGAGATCGGGCATGCGGTGGGGCTGACGTCGCCGTCGACGGTGCACGCGCACCTCGAGAAGCTGGAGCGGGCAGGGCTGATCCGTCGCGACGCCACCAAGCCGCGCGCGCTCGAGGTCATCGAGGGCGGCCGCTCGCGCCGCGCCGCGGTTGTCGAGCTGGCACGCCCCAACCAGGCAACGATGCTGCCGCTCGTCGGCGAGGTCGCCGCCGGCTCGCCGGTCGTCGCCGAGGACCGTGTCGAGGACTACCTCGCCGTCCCTGACCAGCTGGCGTCTGACGCCGACTTCGTGCTGACGGTCAAGGGCGACTCCATGGTCAACGCAGGCATCCTCGACGGCGACCTGGTCGTCGTCCGCAAGCAAGCCGACGCCCGAGACGGCGAGATCGTCGTCGCGCTCGTCGGTGACGAGGAAGCGACCGTGAAGCGCTTCTTCCGCGAGAACGGGCGCGTGCGTCTCCAGCCCGAGAACGACGCGCTCGAGCCGATGTATCCCGACGAGGTGCAGGTGCTCGGCGCCGTGAAGGCGGTGCTGCGACGGCTGTGACCGCGGATCATCGACCCGCATCGTCCCTCCTCCGAGCTGACGCTCGAGGACGTGGTGCTCCGTGCCCTCGCCGAGGCTCGTGTCCGCCGGCCGGAGCGCCGGCCCGCGTGCCCTGTCTGCACCGCGCAGATGTGGGCCGTCGAGCGGAACGGCGGCAGGCTCGAGCTCCACTGTGGCGGCTGCGGGTCCGTGCTCGCCGACGACTCGGCTGCCGAGTCGTCGCTGCGGCTCGTCGCCTGACCGACCCACCGTCGGCCAAGCCGACCCTGTCACAATCCGCTGCGTGCACCTGACCCGCCGTCAGCTCCTCGCCGCTGCCGGGCCGCTCGTGCTCGCCGGCTGCACGCGCCCAGGAAGCAGCGCTGCGCCGCAGACATTCGCCAACCGCGGCCCGAACGCGCAGGTTCCCGACCCGAACCTGCTGCTCGGGGTGCCTCCCCGATCGATGGCGGCGACCTCCGTCCCGGCGTTCACAAAGCGGTTCAAGGTGAAGGTGACGATGGTCGCTCCGCGACCGGGAGCCGACTTCGCGCAGGGCGCGGTCGACGTGGTCCTCGTCGATCAGGAGACGCTCGCCGGGCTCATCGACGAAAAGCGCGTCGAGCCGCTCGACCGAACCCTCATCGCCAACCGCAAGCTGGTCGAGCCGCCGTTCGACGATCCGCCGTTCGACCCGGGCAGCGCCCACAGCGTGCCCAAGGACTACTCGGTGGTCGGATTCGCGCTCGCCGCTCGCCCGGGTGCTGCTGCGCCCGTGACGTGGACGGACTTCTTCGCGCTCGCGTCCACCTTCCCCGGCCAGGTCGCGGTGCCGGACGACCCGGCGATCGTGGTCGGCGCCGCGCTCGTCGCGACGGGCCACGACTGGAACTCGGCCGCGGCCTCGGATCTCGACGACGCCCGCTCGCTGCTCATCCCGCTTCGCGGCAGCCTCGTGATCGGCGGCAGCGTGGACAGCGGCCGGCTGGACGGCGGCCTGGCCGTGCTCTGCACCGGCCTCGGGTTCCGCGAGCCGGGACATGGCGTCCGGTTCGTCGTCCCGTCCGAGGGGACGATCGCGCGTCCGCGTCTCCTCTGTATCCCGCCGTATGCACCCGACCCCGTCTCGGCCCACGCATGGCTGAACCACGCGCTCGACCCCCTGACGGCCGCCCGCGACACCGAGCGCACCGGTCGGGCGACGCCCGTCGGCGAGGCCTCGTTCGCGCTGCCGCCTGCACTCCTTGCGAACCCGGCGGTCTACCCGCCCGCGCTCCCGCCGGTCACGCTCGGGTTCGCCGACACGACGCCGGCAGGGCTCGAGGCGCGCGCGGACATCTGGCACGACATGACCGCCCCGGCCGCGGGCCGCTGAGCCGACCGGTAGACTCGTGACGCCGATCAGGCAGTCGCGGCGCCCTCGGGCGTCGAGGAAAGTCGGGACACCGCAGGGCGAGGGTGCCGGGTAACGCCCGGACGGGGAAACCCGATGGAAAGCGCAACAGAGAGCAGACCGCCGAATCGGCGTCCTCGGACGTCGAGGCAAGGGTGAAACGGTGGTGTAAGAGACCACCAGCGCTCGCGGAAACGTGGGCGGCTAGGCAAGCCCCACCCGGTGCAACACCAAGCGGAGTGATGACGCGGCCCGCCGAGCTCCAGGTAGGTGGCACGAGCCGGCCGGCAACGGCCGGCCCAGATGGATGACTGTCCCCGACAGAATCCCGCTTACAGATCGGCTACCGGAAAGCCCCGCGAATGCGGGGCTTTCCCATTCAGGATTTGGGGCTGTGCATCACGGTGGCGGACGCGATCGGTTTGGGTATCGTCCTCCCATGTCGGAAATCCCAGACGACGGCTCCGCGTCGGACGAGCTGCCGGCGCCCGCCGCGGAGAAAGCTCCGCCCGACCCGGCGTCGCCCGAGCCGGGCCGGCACGAGCGCCCGCAGGGCATGTTGCCGGGCCGCGAGCGACGCCGCAGCGTGATCGAGCGTGGCTTCGTGCGCGTCATCGCCACCGGTGGAATCATCGGGATCGCCACCCTGCTGGGCGCCGTCCTCGTGAGCCAGGATGTTGCGGGGTGGATCGTCGGCCTCGCCGTCGGATTGTCGTCGGTCATCCTGGCCGCCCTGCTCTGGTCGTCGCGACAGCTCTAAGCGGCGCGCTCGGGCCACGCGAACGAGGCGAGAGCTACGCGGCGGCCGCGAGCCGGGAGATCGTCGGGCGCCTCGCCGGCCCACAGGATGAGGGTGCGGGTTGCGATGTCGCGGCCGCGGCGGAGCATGATCGCGTCGATTCCCGCAGCGAGCTGCTGCCGTCGATCCTGTGTCGAGAGGTCGGGCCAGAGCGCCGGCAGGCCGGCGGAGATCGGGAGACCGGCGGAGGCCGACCCGGCCACGGCGGCGTCGAGTGCCGGCTGCGCACGCTCGGTCGCGGCGCGGTCGGCAGCAGGACGCGTGAGGACTCCGTCCGGTCCGAGCTCCGCGAAGAACGCCGCGACGACGCGCGGCTCAATCACGTGTGCAAGGACGCTCGTCGGTGCGGGGCAGCGCCCCGCGGCATGCTCGCCCCGGCACCGGTACTGGCGCAGGTTCCCCTCGCGGCTGGTGATCGTGTCGGGCTTCATGACATACCTGCAGCCGGCGCATCGGAGGAGGCCGGCCAGGAGCGCGCCGCTGGGCGAGCGGAGCGGCGAGACGGTTCGCCGGGTCAGCTGCGCCGCACGCCACTCCGCCTCCGAGACCAGCGCGGGATGGGCGCCGTCCTTGTGATGCTGCCCGGACCGGGCCTGACCGGTGTACACGGGATTCTCGATCACCTTCCGCACGGCGCCCGTGGTCCACGCCGTGCCGCCGTACGGTCCGACGATCCCGGCGCCCTCGAGGATGCCGGCGAGCTCTTTCCACGACGCGCCTGCGGCTCGCCGCCGGAACAGGTCGGCGATCGCCGGCGCGGCGCTCTCGACCGGCTCCAGCCGGCCGTCGGCCCCCCGGCGATAGCCCGTCGGCGGCCGGCTGGCGATGTGGACGCCCCGGTTGACGGCCGACTCCTGTGCCCTCGCCCAGGTGTCGCGGATCCGGTCAACCTCGAGCTGTGCCAGCGCCAGGATCATGTGAAGAGCGAACTTGCCCGTCGGCGTGCCGGTGTCGAACTTCTCCTCGACGCTGACCAACCGGCCACCGGCGTCGTCGACGCGCCTGATCGCCGCGGCAGCAGCGGCCATGCTGGGTGCGATGCGATCGAGCTTCGCCACGACGATGCCGTCGGTTTCGCTCGCCTCGATCCGCGCCAGGGCCCGCTCGAGTCCCGGCTGTGGTGCCTTGGTGCCGGGCTCGTCCAGGTCGTCATGCCACGTCGCGATGTGGTGGCCGTGGAGGGTGCAGAACGCGTCGATCTCGTCTCTCTGCGCCCCGGCGGAGACGAAGTTCGTACTGCTCCGATGGCTGACTCTGATGTAGCCGGCGAGGTTCATCGGAGTGGCGTCTGGCGTCTAGCGGCGCTCGTCCTCGCGAAGAACGCTGGCCATGTCTGCCATCACGTGGAGCAGGGGTGCGCAGAGTGGGCATTCCTCAGGCGTCGCGCCGGAATGGCCGTTGCGCTCTGCGTTCGTCAGGGGGGCGGTAACGGGGGGCTGCATGGATCTCTCATTCCTTGGGGTCGTGGTTCGTCGGTCGTGGTGGGTCCACCCTATCAGTTCTATGGCCTATATGCAATACGCTATATACCGTTAGAGGACATAATACCGAGGACACCGCTGTAACGTCGAGAATGATCGGATGCGTGGCGTAGGGGAAGGCGAGTAGCTCGTGGACGTCGCCGGGAGCATTGCCGGCTGGGTCCGCGATGTCTTCGATCAGATCAGGTCGATCTCGCTCCCACTCCTGCTCCTGGCGCTCGCGCTCCACACCTGCGAGACGCTCCTGAACGCGTTCGCCTGGCGGAACATCCTCGTCGCGGCGTATCCGCGGGGCGGTGCGGGGTTCAGGCCGATCCTCGGCGCGTACGGGGGTGGCATCGCGCTGAACGCGATCTTGCCCGCGCAAGCGGGCACGGTGGCGATGCTCGGCCTTCTGCGGGCGGAGATCCGCGGCTCCACGGTGCTCGGCGTGGTCGGCGCCGGCGTGGTGCAGAACGCCTTCTTCCTCCTCGTCGGCGCACTCGTGGGCATCGTCCTCGTCGTCAGTCGGCCGGGGGCGTTTGACCTCAAGGCCGGATGGCTCACCAACCATCTCCTGCTTGGCGTCGGCGCCGTGGTGGTGGTCGCGATCGTCGCCTGGGTGCTCGGTCGCCGATTCCGCGACGGGCTGGCCGCCGCTCAGGAAGGCGCCGCAATCCTCGCGCACCCCGCGCCGCTATGCGAGTCAGGTGCTTGCGGTGGAGGTCGCCTCCTACGTGACGCGGATGGCCGTGACGACCACGTTCATGTACGCCTACGACGTGCCCGTGTCAGCTCGCGCCGTCCTCCTCATCACCGCCGTCAACTCGATCTCGACGACATTTGCAGCAACCCCCGGGGGCGTTGGCACCCAGCAAGCGCTGGCGTCGGTCGCGCTGCGGAATTACGCCCCCGCACACGTCGTCACGGCGTACTCCCTCGGCCAGCAATTGATCCTGACGGCGTGGGACGTGGTGCTCGGCTTCGTGCTGCTCTGGACCACGATCGGCTGGACAGCGACCCGCCACCTGGTGAGCCGTGAGGGCCGCGGCCGCGCGGGCTCCAGCGCTCGTGATGAGTGATACAATACCGGTCAGCGAAGAAGTCGCCCCCGACGGGCCACTCGCCCGCCTGCTACGGCTTTAGGAAGACGCCCTGACCGGAGCGCGACACGTCCGTCATGGAGCCTTGAGAACCCTCGGCGGACGTCCGTCGGGGGTTCTCTCTCGTTCGAACCACCCCCGACGGTGGGAAAACGAAGGCGGCGCTCCTCTCGACGCAGGCTTGCGATAGCGCCAGGGCGTACACTGAGTCCCGAACGAGCTGATCAATCCTTGAGTTCCCTCCCCGAGCCCGAGCATCTCCGCGTCCTGGTCGCCAATCAGCGGCCGGAGCGCCTCGATCATGTGACCACGATCGTGATCTCGCTCGGACACGAGGTGATCGCCCGCTCGATCGAGGTGACCGAGGTGGCGGCCGTCACGTCGAGGGAGCGACCGGATGTGGCGTTGGTCGGTCTCGGTGACAGCTCAGACCACGCTCTCGAGTTGATCGGCGAGATCGTCCGCCAGGCGGCGTGCCCGGTGATCGCGCTCCTCGAGACCGACGATCACGCGTTTGTCACCGAGGCGGCCAAACGCGGTGTCTTCGCGTATATCACCAGTGCAGAGGCGGACCAGTTGCAGGATTCGCTCGCAATCGTCCTACGCCGCTTTGCCGAGTTCCAGAACCTCGAGGGTGCGTTCGGCCGGCGGGCGCTGATCGAGCGTGCGAAAGGGATTCTGATGGAACGTCATGCGATCGATGAGGAGAGTGCCTTCGAGATGCTGCGCACCCACGCTCGAAGTAACAATCGCAAGCTCACTGCCATCGCCGACGCGGTCGTCGACGGGCACCGTCTCCTCCCTCGCAATCCAGACGTCGCCGAGCCCGCCGGCTGACGACTGCCGAGGCTCGCGACCGAACGTGATAGAGTGGTCCCCAGTGCCCTTCCTGTGGCAGGCCGCTAAGCGTAAGTTCTAGTGCGGCCGCTGGTTCAGCTCTAAGGGCAGGCATCAAGCGGTAGAGCCAACCGTTACGTGTTGGCGGAGCTTGAAGCATTCAAGGCCACATATTCCTCGAGGCGTACAGGGTAAGCCTCTGAGGAGAGTTATGACGTGGCCAAACGCCCTGTGACACGAGGAAGGGAGCAGGATATGTTTGCCCTGATCCGCACGTATGAGGGCCTCAGCGTTGAGAATCTCGATGAGGCAACACGCAAGGCCAACGCGGGCCTCCGCACCATCTTGCAGGAGTCGCCCGGGTTTGTCTCCTACGAGTTGCTGAAGCACGAGGGCACCGACGGCAAGGTTGCGTCGATCAGCGTCTTCGACAGCCGTACCGAGGCGCAGGCGTCGAGCGACGTGGCGCAGAAGTGGGTTCGCGAGAACCTCCCGTTCATGACCAAGCCGCATGAGACGGCCGGAGAACTGGTCGCTCACTAGGTAGGCGCACGTGGAGGGCGGCCGTGCTACACGGCCGCTCTCCACGATTCGCAAATACGGCGCTAGCGTCGTTCCACGACGCTGTAGCCCGCGTTTGTGATCAGGACGCGTTCGTCAGAAAGCTCGTGTCCGTGACGCACGAAGTGGCGCCGGTCGTGGGCGCGGATCGCGCGATACTCGCCTGCCGGGACATTCACCGGGCCTGCGCAGTCGTGGGTGCCGCACTCGCAGCGCAGGGTTAACATCCGGCTCGCGTCGTCGGCAAGCCCGCTCTCGTCCCCGCTGCGGGCAGCCTGCTCGTTGGCGAAGATCCGCAATGTGCGCTCGAATGCCGGAGCGACCAGGATCTCGACCGGCTCGACGAAGAACTGGCTGCCGGTACACCGCCGGCACTCGTCAAGCGCCTCGCCGGGCCGCATGGCTCGTGAGTAGGGGCGCTCACTGGTCATCACATCCCAGCTATCGGCAAGCGCCAGCAGGCGCGCGCCGTCCGGGATGGCCTCGCCCGCCAGGCCGTCTGGATAGCCGTCGCCGTCGACGCGCTCGTGGTGGCCGCGAAGCCACCCGAGTTGCTCACTGCTCAACACCTCGCCGGCGATCTGCGCTCCAAGCGATGCATGGGTCTTCACCGTGTCGTATTCGGCGGCGGTGAGCCGGCGCGGCGTGAAGAGGAGGGCGTTGGGGAGAGCGAGCTTTCCGACGTCGTGAATCAGTGCGGTCTCGTGCAGCGCGACCGCGCGGCGGGCGGACCAGCCGAGCGCCACGGCGAGGCGCTTGGACAGCTTGGCGACCCGCTCGGAGTGCAGCTGCGTGGAGTGATCCTTGGCGTCGACCGCCCGGGCCAGCGCCCGGATTCCACCCAACGTCTGGTTGCGGGCGAGCCGCGCCGCGCGATCGTACTGTGACGCATCCTCCACGGCCTCAGGCCGGTAGCGCCACACGGCGTCGCGGCCGTGATCCTTCGCCCAGTACAAGGCGCCGTCTGCGAAGCCCACCAACGCGTCTGCGTTCGACGCATGCTCGAGATCGCAGATCCCGATCGAGACGGTGACGCTCGGGCCGGGCCCGGCGAGATCAACTCGGATCAGCTCGTGGGCGCGCCGCGCCACCGCCTCCGCCGCCTCGGCGGTGGTCTCGGGGAGCAGGATTGCGAACTCGTCGCCCCCGATCCGCGCCACAAGATCCGCGGCGCGCGCGACAGTGGTGAGCCGAGCGGCGACCTCTCTCAGCACCTTGTCGCCGGCCTGGTGACCGAACTGATCGTTCACATCCTTGAACCCGTCGACATCCAGGCAGGCGAGCGACAGCGGACGGCCGTATCGCTGCGCGCGCTCGACCTCGGTGGCAAGCCGCATGTGAAACGCGCGATGATTTGCGAGCCCGGTTAGCGGATCGGCATCCGCCTCGCGCTCAAGGCGTCTCGAGGCGCCCTGAGATTGCGCGAGCACGACCTCGAGGTCGCTGATCCTCTCCTCGAGGTCATGCTCGCGCTTGCTCTGGCGATCGCCGGCAGAGTCTTCGAACCCCGATTTCGAAACGACACCCATCGCCGGGCCGTGACTACCGGTGCGAGTTGGAAACGGTACGACGAGAGGCACGTCGAACGGCGACGCCGACGGCGACCATGCAGAGACCCAATCCGAGCAGCACGATGAGGTTGATGCCGGTGAACGGCAGCGACCCACCGGTGGCTTCGCCGAGAACGTCTCCACCGCCGTACTGATTCGAAGCCGGTGTTGTACTCGTCGCCAGTGCGGATCCTGAGCCGAGGCCAAAGAGCGCAAACGCGGCGAGCACCGGTGTCGTCACGGCGAGCCGTTCCGCGGCGCGATTCACCGCCGAAGCTGCGGCAATCGGTCGCGCATCACGTAAAGCGCAACGAGGACGATGGCAACGATTCCGATGACTTCAAACATTTGCCGGCCTCCAAGCAAGACACAAACAGGATGACCGAGCTGTTAGGGTCAGGCGAGGCGGGGCAGGGATCGGGCCACGCACTGAAAGACTAGCACAGGGTGTTACCAACGAACCGGGCCGTGAGGTGGGTCGAACGGCCCCCAGCGGATCGACGAGAGGGAGGCGTCAGATGGCGACGGAGCAGATACGCACGATCAGGTGCTCAGCCTGTGGTCACGACTACGAGATCACGCGGGTGATGACGATCGACGGCAACGCCCTCAGGATCGATGACCCATCGCTCTGGGCGACCGCCTACTGCCCGAGCTGCGGGCGGCCGGCCCAGGTACTGCAACAAGAAGTGGGCGGCGGAAAGGAGTAGCGCGACCCGCTGTTGTGCGGCTGGCTCCTAGAGCCAACCCGTCATCCCGATGAAGGACGACTGGACGACGGTCTTCCCGGGATAGCGCGACCGGGGGTGGCTTCTGCTTTCCGCTCGAACACAAGCTCCAAGCCGTCGATCTCGTCCATCTGCTCGCCGATCCGGCGGAACCCCAGCCGCTTCGCGATCCGGAGCGACGGCTCGTTCTCCGGGGCGATTGACGCTCGCACGGCCGTGACCGCCTGAAGTCGCTCGGCCGCCTCGATCAGCCGCGCCGCGCACTCGAACCCGAAGCCCCGACGCCTGAACGCGGAGTCGATCCTGTATCCGATCTCGACAACTCCGTCCGCGTCCGGCGGTCCGTGGAAGCCGACCCGGCCAACCATGGTCGGGTGGCTGCGCGTCACCACGGCGCGCAGCAGCCACCGGTAGTCGTCGCCCTCGCTGATCTGGCGCTTGCGGAGCCCGAGCACGTGACGATCTTCCGTCGGCCACTCGGCTGGGTACCCGACTCCGGTGAGCTCGAGAAACGCCCCGTGTCCGCCGCCGATCACCTCATCGATGACCGGCCCGGGCAGGGCGATCAGCGCGAGGCGAGGACTGAGCACCGTCTCGTCAAGCATCTCGTATGAGCCCGACACGCGGCCATGCTACTCGGCCCCAGCGACGCTGATCGAAGGCCGGTCCGCCGCAGGCGGGGCGGTGATCAACCGCGCACCCCGCCCGCGGGTGAGGAAGCTGATCGTCCAGCGCACGAAGACGAGCAGCCGGTTCTGAAAGCCGCTCAGGTACACGAGGTGCACGAGGAGCCAGATCGCCCACGCAACGAAGCCCGAGAGCCGGACGCCCTTCACGTCGGCAACCGCCCTCGACCGCCCGATGGTCGCCAGGTTGCCCTTGTCGATGTACCGGAACGGGGCGTTGGCGCGGCCGCGCAGGCGGCTGCGAATCACGCCGGCGGCGTAGTGGCCCTGCTGCATGGCCACAGGGGCGAGCCCGGGGAGCGTCCCGCTGCCGTCGGGCGTCTGCACCCGCACCATGTCGCCGATCGCGAACACCTCCGGGTGGCCCGGCAGCGTGAGGCCGGGTTCAACGGAGAGGCGCCCCGCACGGTCGACATCGAGCCCCGCCTCGTCGGCGAGCTTCGCAGCGAGCCCCGAAGCCGTGACGCCGGCGGCCCAGATCGCCGTACGGGCGCCAACCCGCTCGAGGGCGCCGTCGCGGCTCTCGATCGCGACCGAGTCTGCCGTCACGTCGACCACCGTGTGGCGGGCGAGCGGCGTGACGCCGAGCCCTTCGAGGGAGCGCGATGCCCTCCGCGAGAGCTGCTCGGGGAAGCCCGCCAGGACGCGGTCCGCGGCCTCGACGAGCAGCACGCGCGCCCGTGTGGTGTCGACCCAGCGGAAGTCCCGCCGCAGCGCGTCGTGCGCCAGCTCCGCGATCTGCCCGGCCATCTCGACGCCGGTCGGGCCTGCGCCGACGACCACGAAGGTGAGCCAGCTCTGGCGTCGCACAGGGTCGGGCTCGACCTCTGCGGCCTCGAACGCCCCGAGAACGCGGCTTCGGATGTCGAGCGCGCCGGCGAGCGACTTCAGCTCGGGCGCATGCGTGCGCCACTCCTCATGCCCGAAGTAGGAGTACCGCGAGCCGCCGGCGACGATCAGCGTGTCGTAGCCGAGCGTCGCCGGCCCGCCGCCGTTGGGCAGGTGGTCGAGAAGCACCTCGCGCCGTTCGAGGTCGAAGCCCGTGGCCTCTGCCTGCACGACGCGGGCGTTCCGCTGCCTTCTCAGGATCACTCGAAGAGGCGTGGCGATCTCGGCGGGCGAGAGCGCGCCCGTCGCGACCTGGTACACGAGCGGCTGGAAGAGCATGAAGTTCTGCCGGTCGACGAGGGTGACCTCGACGGGTGCGCGGCGTAGGCCGCGCACCGCCTTCAGGCCCCCAAAGCCGCCGCCGACGACGACAACTCGATGTGGCGATTCGGGCTTCATGCCGCCACCGCCAACTCAGCCGGGGCCTCATCCACCTCGGCCACCACGAAGTCGCGCTCGCGGATCAGCACGAACGACACCACGGCCGCGACGAAGGCGACGCAGGCAGCGACGAGGAGGATCGTGTTCAGGCCGTCGACGAGCGCCGAGCGGGCGGTCGTCGCGACGAGGCCGCGCAGCGGAGCGGGCGTCGACGCGATCGCGTGCCGGGCGCCGCCGGACGAGATCGTGTGGGCGAGCCCGTGCGCATGCACGGCGAGCGGCCCGCCGCTCAGCGTGTCGACCACCGACGTGCGCACCTGAGACGAGAGGATGGTGCCGAGGCCCGCCACACCCGTCGCGATGCCGACCTGGCGCAGGGTCGAGTTGATGCCCGACGCCATCCCCGCCCTGGCGGGCTCGACGACGCCGACCGCGGTCGAGATGAGCGGCGTGCTCACCAGGCCGGTGCCGATGCCGCCGACGATCATCCCCGGAAGCAGGTGTGTCCAGTCCGAGGACGGCTCGAGGCCCCGCATGAGCATGAGGCCGGCCCCGGTCAGCAGGAAGCCCACCGAGATGAGCGCCCGGCGCGGCACCCGCGAGGTCAACCGGCCGGCGATGCCCGCGGTGATGAAGATGGCAACCGTCAGCGGGAGGAAGCGGATGCCCGTGTCGACAGCCGAGAGGCCGAGGCTGTTCTGCATGTAGATGATCAGGTACGTGAGCATCGAGAGAAGCGCGGCCGACACCGCCCATGCCGCCGCGAGCCCGCCGACGAACGTGGGCAGGCGCAGCAGGCCGAGGTCGAGCATCGGCTCGGCCTGGATGCGCTCGACGGCGATGAACACCGCCAGAAGCGCGGCGCTGGCCGCGAGCGCTGCGATCACGGTGGTCGAGCTCCAGCCGTCGCTCTGGCTCTGGATCAGGCCGTACACGAGCGCCGCGAGGCCGCCGCTGAAGGTGACGCATCCTGCCCAGTCGGGCCGGCTGGCGTCGGGGTTTCGCGACTCGTCGACGCAGAGCAGCGTCATCGCGAGCGCGACGATCCCGATCGGGACGTTGACGTAGAAGATCCAGCGCCAGGAAAGGCCCGTCGTGATCGCTCCGCCGAGCACCGGGCCGATCGCGAGGGCGACGCCGGTGATGGCGCCGAAGAGCCCGAGCGCCATGCCGCGGTCACGCCCCTGGAACGTCTGGGCGAGCAGCGCGAGCGAGGTCGCGAACATGATCGCGCCTCCGACGCCCTGGCCGCCGCGAGCGATCGCAAGGAACAGCGAGCCGGTGGCGACGCCGCAGCACAATGACCCCACGGTGAAGATCACGATGCCGAGCGCGAAGAGCCGCCGCCGGCCGTACAGGTCGGCCAGCGAGCCGGCAGTGAGGAGGAACGCGGCGAGCGTCAGGGCGTACGCGCTGATCACCCACTGGAGATCCGAAAGCGACGCGCCGAACGCCCGCTCGATGTCGGGCAGCGCCACGTTCACGATCGTGATGTCGAGGAGCAGCATGAAGACGCCCGTGCAGACGGCCGCCAGCGTCCACCACCTGCGGCTTGCGGCGGTGCGTGCACGTGCGATGTCAATGGTGTGCATCTCATGTCCTTTCAGGGTGGTTCGCACCCAGGACGAGAAGAGCCGCCCCGCTGTGACATGTCACAGGGAACGGCCGAGTCTCGTCATGTGGTGCGCAAACCCATGAGAGGAGCCTCTGATGCGTGTATTCGTTGCTGGAGCAAGCGGTGTAGTCGGGCGGCGGCTCGTGCCGCAGCTGGTCGATCGCGGGCACGACGTCGTCGCGACCGCCCGGACTCCCGAGAAGCTCGAGACCCTCCGGGCCCTCGGTGCGGAGGCGGTCGTGATGGACGGCCTCGACGCGGCCTCTGTCGGCGAGGCCGTCGCCACGGCCGAGCCCGAGGCGGTCATCCACCAGATGTCGGCCCTCGCCGGGATGTCCGACCTGCGCCGGTTCGACGAGGAGTTCGCGCTCACGAACGAGCTGCGGACACGCGGCCTCGACCACCTGCTGACCGCTTCCGAGGCCGTCGGCGTCCGCCGGTTCGTGGCGCAGAGCTACACCGGCTGGCCCAACGAGCGGGTCGGCGGCCGGGTCAAGACGGAGAGCGATCCGCTCGACCCCGGTCCACCCGCACAGCAGCGGCGGTCGATCGAGGCGATCGGCTATCTCGAGCAGGCCGTGACGTCGGCGGCGCCGATCGAGGGCGTCGCGCTTCGCTACGGGAGCCTGTACGGCCCCGGGACCTCGATGGCGAACGAGTACGCCGACCTCATCCGGGCGCGGAAGCTCCCGCTTGTCGGCGACGGCGCCGGCGTCTGGTCGTTCACTCACGCCGACGACGCAGCTGCGGCTGCGGTCGTCGCGGCCGAGGGGGGAGCCCCGGGCGTCTACAACATCGTCGACGATGAGCCGGCGCCCGTCTCGGTGTGGCTGCCGTACCTGGCCGAGTGCCTGGGCGCGCGTCCGCCGCGGCACGTGCCGGCCTGGATCGCACGTTTCGCGATCGGCGAGGTCGGCGTCTCGATGATGACGCAGATCCGAGGCGCGTCGAATGCCAAGGCCAGGCGCGAGCTCGGCTGGGAGCCGATGTGGTCGAGCTGGCGCGAGGGGTTTGTCTCGGGGCTCGATGACATCCCGGTGCGTACCGCGGCCTAGCGTGGGGAATGATGCTCACGACCGTGTCCAGCCGGAAGCCGCACCTGGCGGACGTGTATGAGGACCTGCGTCCGCTGCTCTTCTCGATCTCGTACCGCATGCTCGGCAGCGTCAGCGAGGCCGAGGACGTCGTGCAGGAGACCTTCCTGCGCTACCACCGGGCCGTGCGTGACGGAGACGCCGAGATCGAGTCGCCCAAGGCCTACCTGTCGGCGGTGGCGACGCGGCTCTCGATCGATCAGCTGCGGTCGGCGCGGGCCCGGCGCGAGCAGTACGTGGGCGAGTGGTTGCCGGAGCCGCTCGTGACCGACGGCCCGTTCGAGGACGTTGCCGGGCACGCCGAGGAAGCCGACTCGCTCTCGATGGCGTTCCTGCTCGTGCTCGAGCGGCTCTCGCCGGTGGAGCGGGCCGTCTTCCTCCTCCACGACGTCTTCGATTACGGCTACGACGAGGTGGCCCGGATCGTCGACAAGACGGAGGAGAACTGCCGTCAGCTCGCGGTGCGAGCGCGCCGGCACGTGACCGACATGAAGCCCCGGTTCGAGGCGTCGCGGCGGCAGCGCGAGGAGCTCGCCGAGCGGTTCTTCGGCGCCGTCGAGGACGGAGACATGGACGACCTGGTCGAGCTCCTCTCCGCCGACGTCGTGGTCGTCGGCGACAACGGCGGCACGAAGCCGGCGTGGCCGCGGCCGATCGTGGGTCGCGACCGGGTCGCCAAGCTGCTCGCCGGCATGGGCCGCCAGTCTCGCGACATGGATGTCACCGTCCGGCGGGCCGAGATCAACGGCCAGCCCGGCGCGGAGTTCCTCGACTCCGAGGGGCGCCTCATGTACATCATCACGCTCGACATCGCCGACGGGGCGGTGCAGACGGTTCGGTCGGTCATCAACCCCGACAAGCTGCGCCACCTCGGCCCGCTCGCCAACGTGCGCGAGATGCTGCACGACCGGGCCGAGCGGCGTCGGTGACAGCTCAGCCCGGTCCAGCCCAGAGCAGCTCGAACCGCTCGAGCACGACATCGTCGTCGTCGGTCACGTCCGCGCCGTGCGACGCGAAGAACTCGATGTGCGCCTGGCGCCAGTGGGCGAGGCTGCGGTCGCCCTCAGCCTCGGTCCAGGCGAACTCCTCGTCGACGTCGCCGAAACGGCGGGTCTCGACGTCCGTGATGCGGATCACGCACAGCGGCGTGCCGGCGCCGTCGAGGATGACGCTCAGATCTCCGACGGCCGGCAACTGCTCGCCGGGCTCGTAGGCCGATGTCAGGCTCGCCGTGGCGCGCTTCGGGCCGTCGCGCACCAGCAGGCCGAGCTCGGTCAGCATCTCGGGGTCTGATCCGAATCCCCAGGCGGTGTAGTCGCCGTCGATGCCGGTCGCCGCTACGAACTTGCGCCAGAACGCCTCGATGCGGGCCCGTGCCAGATCCTCGGGCGTGTTCACGCTCCGGAGCGCCGCCAGCAGGTCGCCGTCTCCGTCGATGCGGTGCGTCCGCGCGCGCTCGGCGACCAGCCCGAGCCTGCGCTCGCCGGCCGCGAGCAGCTCCTCGACGAGCGCGAGCAGCGAGAGCCGGTAGATCGCGCCCAGCGGCTGGTCGCGTCGTTCGCCCCCGACCACCACCACCGCATCGCAATCCCCATCGAGAGCCGATGCCAATCGGCCGACCGCCTCCGCCGAGAGGAACGGCATGTCGGCGCCGCAGACGAACGCCGCCTCGGCTCGCTCCCCGATCGCGCGCATCCCGGCCGCAAGGCCCTCGAGCGGCCCCTGATCGGCGACCGCATCACGTGCGACCTCGATTCCGACAGGCAGCGGGGGCAACTCCTGGCCCGGCGCCCCGACGACCACGACCGGCGACGCCGCCGCTGCCACGGCCCGGGCGACGTGGACGACCAGCGGCGATCCTTCCCAGTCGAGAAGCGCCTTCGGCTCGCCCATCCGCGTCGACCCGCCGCCCGCGAGCACGATCCCGCCCAGCCGGTCCGGGCCGGTCAGCGTTTCGCGGCTGGCGCGCGGCGTCGCGCGCGCTTCTTCCGGGCGCTCGCCGGCACGCCCGCGACCTCGCCCCGGACGCTCAGCCCGGCCGACGACAGGAGCGCGTGCAGGAGCTGCCCCGACGGGACGGGAGGCTCGGCGGGGGCGGGCGCTTCGGGAATGGCTGGGGCGGGACGCGTCATACCGATCCGACGCCAGGCCCGAGAGGACGGAATGCGTTGGGGCCTGGCGCCGGAGGGTTGGGGGGGTGTTGGGCAGCGCTACCGTCACCCTTTCCACACGCACGCGTCAAGCGGTGCCCGGGTTTCCCACAGGCCCGACGTCGCAATGTGCGCCAAAGTCGTGCCTCGGGGTGCGCAGCTTCCACAGCTTTTCCGCGATTTCCACACGGATCTCCACAGGCCGCCTATCCGGCCGTGAGACGGGCTTCGAGCGCGTCGGCGAGCACCTGGGCGGCTCCGATGCAGTCGTCGTCGGAGGCGGACTCGGCGGGGGTATGGCTCGCGCCGGTCGGGTTGCGGACGAAGAGCATCGCGGCCGGGACGTGCGGCGCGAGGATGCCCGCGTCGTGCCCGGCGTATGAGGGCAGATCGCCCGCGGGGATGCCGCGCCGCTCCGCGCCGGCGTGGAGCGCCTCGCGCAGGTCGGCGTCGAACGCCGCGCCGTCGTTTCGAGACTCGCGGCTGAACGCCGCCTCGGGAAACCGGGCCTGGAGCGCAGCAACCAGATCATCGATCGTGCCGGCCTCGCGGGCGCGGACGTCGAGCAGGCACGCGACCCGCCCGGGGATCGAGTTCGTCGAGCCGGGAGCGATCTCGAGCCGGCCGACCGTGCCGACGGCGTGCGGGCGCGCCCGCGCCTCCTCCGACACCGCCGTGATGAAGGGCGCGGCGGCGACGAGCGCGTCGCGCCGGCCCTCCATTCCCCGCGTCCCGGCGTGATCCGACTCGCCCGTGAAGACGATCCGCCAGCGCTGGCGCGGCGTGAGGACGTCGGCGACGCCCAGCGCGAGGCCGCGATCGACGAGCGCCTTCCCCTGCTCGACGTGCACCTCGAGGTACGACTCGACGACGCGCGAGCTGCTCGCGGCTCTGGATGAGCGACTCGCGGGTGACGCCGTGGATCGCCTCGGCGCCGTCCATGGCGGCGAGGGCCTCGTCGACGTCGAGCCGTCCCGTGATCGCCAGGCTCGCGAAGCACGCGGTGCGAAAGCGCGCGCCCTCCTCGTCGACGAACGAGACGACCGCGAGCGGCCGGCGCCGCTCCACGCCCGACTCGACGATCGCCGCCGCGGCCTCCAGCGCACAGACCACACCCAGCGCGCCGTCGTACGCGCCGCCGTCGGGCTGCGTGTCGAGGTGCGAGCCCGCGCACGTCCACGGCCCGTCGTCCGCGTCGGGCGTGACGGCCCACACGCTGCCGGCGCCGTCTCGGCGCACCTGGAGCCCGACCGACTCGGCCGCCGCCGCGAACCAGTGCTGGGCCTCGACCTCGAGCGGCGTCCACGCCACACGGTTCCAGCCGGTCTCGGTCCGGCCGATCGCCGCGAGCTCCGAGAACCAGTTGAGGAAGCGCTGCCGGGAGACCTCGGCCATCGGGCATGGAAGGATACGCGGCATGCGCCTTCCCGGCTTCGTGAACGCCCACAGCCATGCCTTCCAGCGTCGCCTGCGCGGCGTGGTCGAGCACGTCGACCCGTCGCACCCCCACGACGACTTCTGGACATGGCGCGAGGCGATGTACGCGGAGGCCGGGCGGCTCGACCCCGACTCCGCACACGAGGTGGCGCTGGTCGCCTACGGCGAGATGCGCTCGGCCGGGTACGTCGCGGTGGGCGAGTTCCACTATCCGCACCACCGCCCCGACGGCTCGCCGTACGACCCGCCGAACGCCATGGCCGAGGCGACGATGGCCGCCGGGGCCGAGGCGGGCCTCGACGTCGTGCTGCTCATGACGGCGTACGAGCGGGCCGGCGAGGGCCTCCCGCCGACCGCGGGCCAGCGACGGTTCTGCGACCCTGACGTCGCGGCATACCTGCGCCGGGTCGACGCCCTCGCGGCGGCGCATCCGGGCCGGGTCGGACTCGCGCCGCACAGCGTCCGTGCCTGCTCCCGCGGCTGGCTCGAGGAGATCGCCCGCTATGCCGGCGAGACGGGGATGGTCGTCCACATCCACGCGTGCGAACAGCGGCGCGAGATCGAGGAGTGCCTCGCCGAGCACGGCCGCCGGCCGATCGAGCTCCTGGCGGACGTCGGCCTTCTGACCGGGCGGACGACCGTCGTCCACGCCACGCATGCGTCGGACGGCGAGCTCGACCTGATGGCGGCGGCGGGCGCCACGATCTGCGCATGCCCGACGACCGAGGCCAACCTCGGCGACGGCTACCTGCCCGCCGAGCGGATCTTCGAGCGCGGCATCCGGATGTGCATCGGCTCGGACTCGAACACGGTGATCGACCCGATCCAGGAGGTGCGCGAGATCGAGGCGATCGCACGCCGCTCTGCCGAGCGCCGAAACGTCCTCGTGCCGCCCGGCGACTCCGGCCCGACGCCCTACCTGCTCACGGTCGGGGCGGCGAACGGCGCCCACGCGCTCGGCCTCGACCCGGCGGCGCTTCCACAAATCGAGATCTCGGACGCCGAGCCCGAGCTGGCCGGCGTCGCGCCCGAGCACCTCCCAGCGGCCCTCGTCTTCGGAGGGGTCAGGTACCGCATCGGACGGTCTTCGACATTCGGCACGCAATCGTGACACCCAGCCCGGAGGCATGATGGACTTCTCGCTCTCGCCCGAGCACACCCAGCTGCGCGCTCGCGTTCGCGCGCTCGTCGACGACGTGCTGCAACCGATCGAGGACGAGGCGGAGCGGAACCACGGCCGGCTCTCTGCCGAGACGCACGCACGCATCCACCAGGCGGTGCTCGATTCGGGCCTCGGCGCGAACAACATCCCGAAGGAGTTCGGCGGCGGCGGCTTCAACCTGACCGAGCAGATCGTCACCCACGAGCAGCTCGGCCGGCTCACCAACTGCCTCTGGGTGCTCGTCTGGTCGCCGTCAAACGTGCTCGTCCACGGGACGCCCGAGCAGATCGAGCGCTACCTGCTCCCCGACGTCCGCGGCGAGCATCGCCACGCGTACGCCATCACCGAGGGCGACGCCGGCTCCGACCCCCGCGCGATCGAGGCCGAGGCGGTCTGGAACGGCGAGCACTACGAGCTCTCCGGGGTCAAGTGGTTCGTGACCGACGGCGACGTCGCCTCGTACTTCATCGTCCTCGCGTGGGCCGTCGACGGCAACGAGCGCCTGCCGGCCCTGTTCCTCGTCGACAAGGACTCGCCCGGCGTCGAGATGACCGCCGATCCCGACTACACCCACAACTTCCCGTACCGGCATCCCGAGTTCACGTTCACGAAGACGCCCGTCCCGCGCGAGAACATCCTCGGTGAGCGCGGGCGCGGCTTCGAGCTCACGGGCGAGTGGTTCATCGAGGAGCGCGTCCACATCGCCGCCCGCTGCGTCGGGGCCTGCGACAGGCTGATCGAGCTGGGGACGGACTGGGCGCTCCACCGCGAGCAGTTCGGCGGGCGGATCTTCGACCACCAGGCCGTGTCGTTCGCGCTCGCCGACTGCGCGGCCGAGGTCACCGCCGCACGCCTCCTCACCTACTACGTCGGGTGGCTCGCCGACACCGGTGCCGACCGAAAGCTCGTCCACCACAAGGCCGCGATGGCCAAGCTCGTCGCCTCCGAGACCGCCGGCCGTGTCGCCGATCGCATCGTCCAGATCTTCGGGGGCCGCGGCTACATGCGCGAGAACCCGGCCGAGCGGTTGTGGCGCGAGCTGCGCGTCGACCGGATCTGGGAAGGCACGTCGGAGATCCAGCGGCTGATCATCGCGCGCGGCCTCGAACGGCGCGGGCCGGCGACGCTGCTCGAGATCGGGTAGGGAGCCGGCGCGGCTAGGCGGCGAGCCGGAGCTCGGTGCCCGTGTCGTCGTCCTCGTCGAGCCGGTCGTAGCCGAGCTCGGCGTGGATGCGGTCGAGCGCGCGCTGAAGATCGCGCGGCTCGCCGACGGGGGCGAAGATCGGGCTCTCGGCGCCGTCGGTGACGAGCCGGCGGACGAGCACCATGCCGCTCGCCTGCACCTCGGTGCTCGGCTCGCGCAGGCGGGCCGTCAGCTCGCGCACCTGCGGGGCCATCTCGCGAAGCGCGGGGCGGTGGAGCGGCACCGAGCAGGGATGGTTGGTCGCCGCGACCTCGACGAAGCGCTCGAGCGTGTCGGCGAGCTGGCGGCGGCGGCGGATGTGGACGAGCTCGGCCGCGCGGCGGCCGACGTCCGGCCCGCCCACGTGGCGGAAGCCCGAGAGCAGGATGTCGTCGAGGATCTCCACGCGGTGCAGGTTCAGGAGCCGGCCGGCGACGATCGCGCCGAGACCGCCGATGAGCGCGATCGCAGCCATCGTCTTTGCCATTCCCGGCTGGATCGCCCGCACGCCGTACGTGCCGGCGAGCGCCACCGCTGCGAAGCAGAGCAGCGAGATCGCCACGGTGCGCGCGGTCTTCAGGCGCTCGTTGACGATGGACAGGGCGTGGATGAAATCGGCTGGGCTCATGGGGCGGAGTCTTGGTATGTACATCGTTCGCATTGGGCTGGACCTTGAGGCAGAACCGTCACCTACCCCAAAACGGGGATGGGATACCGCAAACCGTCGATGCCGCGGGCCGCCCCCTCGGAGCGAATATCCGAGTCCATGAGCACTCCCAGCCTGTTCCACGAGGCCGCGCTGCTTCTCGCATCCGGGCTCTGCGTCTGGTGCGAGTCCGCGCCGGCCGGCGAGGGATCGCATCTCTGCCGGTCGTGCCGGCTCGACGATCCGGACGGCGTGCTCGCTCCCCCGAACGCAGTCGCTGCACCGACCCGCTAGCCGGTCCCGGAAAAGCGACGAGGCCGCCTGGGCAGAGACGGCCTCGTCTGTTGGGCTGTCCGGTGGGCCGCCGGACAACGTGCCCCCGCCGGCGGGTCGGCCGACGTCGCGCGACAGCCCGAAGGCATCGCGCCGGGACACTCCTCACAATCGCCGCCGAGTTTACTGCAATTTCTTGCTCATGGACAGGCTGGTGGTGGAAACGCGCTCGCGCGCCGACGCCCGGCGCACAAGCAGGCCGGTGACTCCGACGATCGCCGCAACGACGAGGTAGAGAACGAGATCCGCCCCCGTCACCGGCATCGCCGCAGCCGGCTGGGCGCTCAGGAGCGCGATCGGAGTCATGGCTCGAGAATACGGTTCGCGTCGCGCTCGCGCAACCACAAACGGACGCCTTCCACCTGCCACGGGAGGGGCTTGAAGGCCGGGCGGATCGAGAGCGCCGATTCGAGCGCCTCGTCGACCGACGAGCCCGCCGACGCAGCGATCACGGCGACCGCGACAGTCGCGGATCGCTCCCGGCCGCCGCGGCAGTGGACGTACGTGACGCCGCCGGCCGCCGCCTCGACCGCCTGCTCGAGCACATCGGGAGGAACCGTCGCGCCGTCGATGACGGCGAGGCGATGCTCGGTGATGCCGGCGCGGGCACAGGCACCGGCCACGGCCTCGCGCTCACCGTCCCAGTACTCGCGGTCCTCGCACAGGTTGATCACGGTCGTCACGCCCTCGGCGCTCAGCTGGTCGATGTGGCGCGCCGACACGGGCATCCGGCCGGCAAGCAGCGAGTCGCGGAGGCGTGTGTACTCGAGCCGGCCCATCGGGCCAGCGTAGCGCGCGGCCCTACGCCCGGATGTCGTCGCCGAGCCGCGCGGCGGCCTCGGCGGCAGCGTCGACCTGGCCGCGGAAGCGCTGCTCGAGCTGGCGCGCGAGCTCCCGGTCGCGGCGGCGCTGCTTGATCTTCTTCAGCAGTCTGCCCATGCATGGAGAATGCACCAGGTCCTGCCAGAAGTCCAGCATTTGCAGGTGAAAATGTGGCCGCTGTCCGGACACCATCTAGACTCGGCCGAATGGCTGCCGAAGCCCTCCTCGAGCTGGCGGTGAGCGCGGCGCATGCGGCGGGCGAGCTCCTGCTCGGCCGGTTCGGTGGGCCGCCGAGCGGAGTCGACGCCAAGAGCAGCGCCACCGACATGGTGTCGGACGCCGACCGCGACGCCGAGCGGCTCCTCCTCGACGCAATCGCCCTGGCCCGTCCCGACGACGGCCTCATCGCCGAGGAGAGCGGCCACCGGCCCGGCACAACCGGTCTCGTCTGGGTGATCGACCCCCTGGACGGCACGACCAACTACCTCTATGGGATCCCGGCCTGGTCGGTGTCGGTGGCCTGCCGCGATGCCGAGGGCGGGCTCGTCGCAGTCGTCCACGACCCCTCGACGGCCGAGACGTTCACCGCGGTCCGCGGCTCGGGCACCCTCCGAAACGGCGCTCCGGTGCGGACGACGGACCTCGGCGATCTCACCCGGGCCCTGGTGGGCACGGGGTTCGGCTACACCCCGGAGCGCCGCGGGCTCCAGGCCGCCGCGCTCGCGCACATGCTTCCCAAGGTGCGCGACATCCGCCGCGCCGGCTCGGCTGCGCTCGACCTGGCGTGGGTGGCCTGCGGCCGGCTCGACGGGTTCTACGAAGCCGGCATCCGCGACTGGGATCGGGCTGCCGGCCTCCTGCTGGTGACCGAGGCGGGGGGCACGACGGGCATCCTCGACCCGGGCCTCGACGGTGCAGACTGCGTCGTCGCCGGGGGCCGAACCCTGTACGATCCGCTGTGCGCCCTGGTGCGATCGGGCCTCCAGGCGGCACGCGCCGAGGCCGATCGGCTACACTGACCACGACCGTCGGTGTCGCCCCACGGCGCCCGCACACCCGACGGCAGGACCCATGACAGTTCGCTTCGAGGCTGACCCCGAAGCGGCCGCCCATCGCGCTGAGGCGTGGTGCGGAGAGCCGCTACTGCATGAAGGCGAGGACCCATCGGTCGCGCTCGCCGAGGGCACGGTCCGGCGCGCCGCACTCGACGCCGCGATCGCCGAGATGGACCGTGGGCTGCTCGAGCCGAGCTACGAGTGGAAGCGCGACTACGCGCTCGTCCTCGGCCTCGACCGCGTCCTCAACGACCCCCAGCCGAAGCTCGCCTCCGGGACGACGCTGCGGCGCCACCAGGTCGACGCCCTGGCCGGCCAGCTCGCCGCCCTGATCGGCGACCTCGAGCGGCGGGCGCTCGAGGACGACGAGGAGAACGGCAACGGGAACGGCGACGCGGATGACGTCGAGATCGACGATGAGGACGACGACGAGACCGGCGAGTACGACCCCGATGAGGACGACGACGAGGACGAGGAAGAAGACGAGGACGAAGACGAAGACAGAAGACGAGGACGAAGACGACGAGGACGAGGACGACGAGGACGGCGAGCCCGAGCTCGCCCACGATCCCGCGGTCGCCGCGGTCGAGATCGAGGACGACGACGCGCCGGACGAGCCCGCCGAGCCCGACCTCGGAGCCGGCAGGCGCTACCGGTTCAAGCACCCCACCGCGTCGGGCAAGACGATCGCCGCCGCCGGGTTCGTCGAGGCGGCGCGCACGACCGGCGTCCTCATCCTGACCCACCGGCGCCTGCTCGTGAACCAGTTCACGCGCGACCTCACCCACGAGGGCTACGGCGGCCGGCTCCACGAGCCCGTGCTGACCGGCGACCCGACCCCGCGCACGCCGCCGCTCACCATCAACACCTACGCGTGGTTCATCAAGCACGCCGACCAGATCAAGCGCGACGTGTACGGCGTCGTCGTCTGCGACGAGGCCCACACGGCGCTCGGCGAGAAGACGGCCGCCGCGATCCGGCGGTTCTCGGAGCCCGTGTACATCGGCATGACGGCGACCGATCAGCTGCTCCAGAAGCACGTCAGCGACGTGTTCCCCGCCGAGGTCGCCGACTTCCCGCTCGCCGAGGCCGTCCGCCGCGGCGTCGTCGCGCCCCTCCGGTGCGTGCGGGTGAAGCCGATCGCGTCGCTCAGGCAGGTCGAGATCGTCGGCGGCGACTTCGACCAGGGCCAGCTGGCGGCAACGCTCGACGTCGACCCGCTGAACCTCGCGGCCGCCGACCTCTACCAGAGCCGGTTCGGCGACACGCCGGGCATCGTCTACGCCGCGGGCGTCGACCACGCAGAGCGCGTCGCGGCTGCGATGCGGGCGATCGGCCTCGCCGCCGCCGCCGTCTCGGGCCGCACCCCGCCGCGCGAGCTCGCAGAGTCGCTGGCGGCATACGAGCGCGGCGAGACCAACGTGCTCGTGAACGCCCAGATCCTCGCGGAGGGCTGGAACGCGCCCCGGGCGACCGTGTGCATGCACCTCGCGCCGACCGCGAGCCGCCGCGTGTACCAGCAGCGGGTCGGCAGGATCATGCGCCTGCACCGCCGCAAGGAGGCCGGGGTCGTGGTCGACTTCGCCGAGGTCGGCGCGCCGCACTCCGAGCGGGTCGTCACGCTCCACTCGCTGCTCGACGTCGACGCCTTCCGGCCGGGCGGACTGGTGACGCCGCCGCCTCCGCGCCGCAGGCGAGGCCGGCGCAAGCCCGCGCGGCCGATCGTGAAGGAGGCGAACTGGATCGTCCCGGTGTCGGACGACCCGGAGCGCCGGGTCGGCGTCATCGCGAGCCAGTGGAAGCACGTCGACGCCTCGAAGCTGCCGCTCGACGAGCAGCGGGCCTGGGCCGTCGTCGCCGCCCGCCACCTCGCGCCCGGCGACGTCCATACGCTGACCGAGCGGATCGTCGGCCTCCAGCCCGAGGCGCGCGAGCTCTTCTTCTTCACCTGCGCCGCCGAGAACAAGCATCGCAAGCTGCGGCTCTCGAGCCTCGGCGACCTCGCGGCCGCCGGCCCCAGCCAGACGACGTTCGCGATGGCCTGCCGGCTCGTCGAGGCGGCACCCACCTGGCAGCAGGACCGCGGCCAGGGCGCACGGGTGCTGCTCCTCGCGATGGGCGACGGCAAGATCGAGGCGCCGCCGGACCGCATCGTGACGTGGACGTGGCAGCTCGCCCGGGCCGCGCGCGACCACGAGTACCGCTACGCCGGGAGCCACATCCAGGACGGCCGCAGCCTCCTCGGGGCGCTGGCCGGCGCGAAGTCCGACGGCGAGCACAGCGAGGCGTGCCTGCGGCTTGCGCACATCGCGCGCGACGCGCCGCTCGAGGCCGGGGCGGCGCTCTTGGCCGTGGCGGCTCCGCGGCGCGGAACCCAGGGCGAGCGGCTGATCGAGTCCGCCCGGCGCACGCTGTCGGAGGATCCGGTGCGGCTGGCGGCCGCGCTCGGCGCCAACATCCCGGCCCCCGCCCAGCGCACGAAGCAGGCGCGGAAGACCAAGCGCAAGGCCGAGAAGGCGGCCGAGACGGTGTCGTTCAACGGCGCCGTTGTCGGCTCCACGCCGCCGGCGAGCACCGTCAAGCGCGTCGACGGGGTCATCGAGGTCGAGGTGAGCCCCGCGGTCGCCGTGCGCCTGCGCGACGACGCCGACGAGGTGCTCTCTGGGCAGGTCGGCCCGGAGCTCCGGTGGCGGCTCTCAGGCGACGGCGCGCGGACGTTCGCGACCGCCGTCGAGGTGCGTGCCGCCGCCGCCGAGGCGGCGCCGCTCGCGGTCTCGGTCCCGAAGCTCCTGAACGAGCCCGACCGCAGCGAGCGCACCGCCGCGGTGCGCGTCGACGGCGCGGGGCTCGTCCTGCCCCTCGAGCCCGACGAGGCGGCGGTGCTCGCCGACGATGCCGCCCGCCGGGTGCTCGCCCAGCTCAAGACCGCAGGCGTTCGCGGGCGTGTCCGGGTCGAGTTCGAGCTGCGGGGCGCCGACGACGAGATCGTCCGCGACTCCCGCCCCGGCGCCGTCCGCAAGATCGCCCGAGGCGAGCCCGTGGGGGCCTCCCCCGACCGCCGGGATCGCCGTCGCCGAAGCCGCGGCAGGCGCGGCCGCCGGGCCGGTGCGGCCGTCCAGGCCGCCGACGCGCCGGTGGTCGACGAAGCGGCCGCGTCAGCGGCGTCGTGACGTTCAGGTAGCGGCCGGCGTCCGCTCGGCGGCCGCCTGGCGCTCCGCCACGAGCCGCTCCACCCCGTCGCGGTCGCCCGCGCGCAGGAGCGCGATCGGGTCGGGATCGCCGTTCACGATCGCCTCGAAGAAGTCGCGCCGGTCGCCGAAGGTGGGGAGGGTCGCCTTCGCCCATCCGCGGGCATCGTTCAGGATCGCCGCCAGCTCGGCGTGCTCCGGGCCGTACAGATCGGCGATCTCGCGCTTCATGCGCTTCGCGAGCGCCGGGCTGGCGCCGGCGGTCGAGATCGCGATCGCGATCGGACCGGTGCGGACGATGGCGGGCAGGATGAAGCTGCAGAGCGGCGGGACGTCGACGACGTTGCACAGCATCGAGCGCCGCTCGGCCTCCTCGAAGACGGCGATGTTCGTCTCGGTGCTCGACGTCGCGGCGATCGCGAGGAAGTGGCCCTCGACGTCGCCCGGCGCGAACGGCCGCTCGGTCCATTCGACATCGCCGGCGGCGACCAGGGCGCGGACGCCCTCGCAGGCGTCCGGTGCGATCACGTGCACCTCGGCGTCGCACGCCAGGAGGCCCTCGACCTTCTCGAGGCCGACGTCGCCCGCGCCGACGACCAGGCAGCGGCGGCCGGTCAGCTTCAGGCACGCGATGTAAAAGGTCGTCTCGAGCATGTCGGCGACGCAGCGCTGGTCGCACAGCTCGAGCCGGTGCTGGCACACGCACGGCTTCCCTTTGTAGGCCTGAGCGGGCATGTTCGGATGGTAGTGGGTAAGATCGTCGCCCCATGCCCTACAGCCGATCCGAGAACGAGCTCGTTTCGGCGGTGATGTCGGGGAGACTGCTCGTCACGAGCCCCTCGGACACGCTGGCCGACGCCGCCCACCGGATGGCCGACCGCCGGGTGGGCGCGATCCTCGTCGTCGAGGGCGACCATCTGGCCGGCATCCTCACGGAGCGCGACGTGCTCCGGGCCGCGGGCCGGGGGAGCATCGAGGGCACCGTCGCCCAGTGGATGACGGCCGACCCGGACACGGTCGAGCCGACGGCGACGATCGGGATGGCGGCGGCGATGATGGTGCACGGCGGCTACCGGCACGTCCCCATCGTCGAGGGCGGCAAGCTCGTCGGCATCGTCTCGATCCGCGACCTGCTCACGCTGCCCTCCGAGACGCCCGCCGGCGCGTAGGCGAGCGCGCGCGGGCGAAGCCCGACCCCGTCCGCCGCAGGTAGGCTTGGCGGCATGAGCACAGGAGTCTTCCACCTTCCCCAGCCGGTCAACGAGCCGGTGCGCGACTACCCGCCCGGTTCGCCCGAGCGGGCGAGCCTCAAGGCCCGGCTCGACGAGATGGCCGGCCGGCAGATCGAGATCCCGATGGTGATCGGCGGCGAGGAGGTGCGCACAGGGCGCACCGCCGACGTCGTCATGCCCCACGACCATCAGCACGTCCTCGGCCAGTACCACCAGGGCGGCGAGGAGGAGGTCACGCGCGCGATCGCCGCCGCCGCCGATGCCCGCCGCGAATGGGCGGAGCTCTCGTGGGAGGCGCGGGCTGCGGTCTTCCTGCGTGCAGCCGAGCTGCTCGCCGGCCCGTGGCGCGACACGATGAACGCCGCCACGATGCTCGGCCAGTCGAAGACCGCCTACCAGGCCGAGATCGACGCCGCGTGCGAGCTCGCCGACTTCTGGCGCTACAACGTCTCCTACATGCACCGGCTGATGAGCGAGCAGCCGATCTCCTCGCCGGGCATCTGGAACAGGATCGAGTACCGCGCGCTCGAGGGCTTCGTGTTCGCGGTCGCACCGTTCAACTTCACCGCGATCGCCGGGAACCTGCCGACGGCGCCGGCCATGATGGGAAACACGGTCGTCTTCAAGCCGGCCTCGACGGCGGTCTACGCCGCGCACTTCCTGATGAAGATCTACGAGGAGGCGGGTCTGCCGCCGGGCGTCATCAACATGGTGCTCGGCTCCGGGCGCGAGATCGGCGACCCGGTGCTGGCGCACCCCGACCTGGCCGGGATCCACTTCACCGGCTCGACCGCGGTCTTCCAGGGCATGTGGCGGTCGGTGGCCGGCAACATCGACCGCTACCGCACGTACCCGCGCCTCGTCGGCGAGACGGGGGGCAAGGACTTCATCTTCGCCCATCCCTCCGCCGACCCGGCCGCCGTCGTGACCGCGGTCGTCCGCGGTGGGTTCGAGTATCAGGGGCAGAAGTGCTCGGCGGCGTCGCGGATCTACGCGCCGTCGAACCTGTGGCCCCAGATGCGCGACGCGCTGGCCGAGCAGGTGTCCGAGATCAAGATGGGCGACGTGCGCGACTTCCGTAACTTCATGGGCGCGGTGATCGACAAGCCGTCGTACGAGACCCAGAAAGAGGCGGTCGGGCTGGCCACGGGGGCGGCGGATGCCAGCGTCGTCGTCGGCGGCGACACCGACGACTCGAAGGGCTGGTTCGTCTCGCCGACGATCGTCGAGACGTCGGATCCCGGCTTCGACCTGATGCGGCGGGAGCTCTTCGGGCCGGTCGTCACGGCGTACGTCTACGACGAGAAGCGCGTCGACGACACGCTCGACCTGGTCGATGCGACGTCGCCGTACGCGCTCACCGGCGCGGTCTTCGCGACCGACCGGCGAGCGATCGAGCACGCGGCGACGGCGCTTCGGAACGCCGCCGGCAACTTCTACGTGAACGACAAGCCGACCGGTGCGGTCGTCGGCCAGCAGCCGTTCGGCGGCGCCCGGGCCTCGGGGACGAACGACAAGGCCGGCTCGATGTGGAACCTGATCCGGTGGGTGAGCGCGCGGACGATCAAGGAGACGTTCGTGCCGCCGACCGACTACCGCTACCCGTTCATGGGGGCGGAGTAGGTACTCAACCGCCTCGGCCGGAAGGCCGATGAATACTGGGTGGACGAGGAACGGCGGGAGTTCTTCCGCGTCATGGTGCGCCTTCCGGTCCGCTGCCTCGCGGTGGCGGCCGATGGCTCCGCGAGCCTGATGATGGTGCGGTCGGTCGATCTGTCGGCCGGCGGCGTCTGCGTGGTGACCGACCGGACGCTGCGCCCCGGCGACGGCGTGCGCCTGGCGTTCGAGGTGGCCGACGGCACGTCGTTCAAGCTCGAGGGGCACGTCGTTCGGGCCGACCGGCTCCGCGACGGCATGCACCGCTACGGGCTCGAGTTCGCGGAGCTCGACCTCGGCACCGAGCAGCGGATGTTCAAGGCGGTGTTCGAGCAGGAGCAGGTGAACGTCGGCCGGCACGAGCACGTGCGGATGACGGTGTGGGAGCCGGTGACGTGCACGCTCGACGGCGAGCCGCACGGCTTCCCCGCCCACGCGCTCCAGCTCTCCGGCGACGACGCTCCAGATCATCACGCGCCGGTCGCTGACGAAGGGCGAGCGGCTGCGGGTTGCGATGGACGACGCCGGCCTCGGGTTCCGGGTCGACGCCGAGGCCGAGGTGGCCGACGTGCAGCAGGACGGCCGCGGCTGCCACGTGGCGACGCTCGCGTTCGACGGCCTCGACCGCGTGACCCGCTCGAGCATCCTGCGCCGCGCGATGGAGCAGGAACGCCGCGAGCGCGCGGGCGAGTGAAAAAACGGTGCCAGGCACCAATTTTTCACCCGCGCAACAACGGGGTCAGACCCCAATGTTGCGGCTAAAGCCGGGAGTAGTTGATGAGCGAGGCGTGGATCCGAAAGCCGAGTGATCGGTAGAGCGCGCACGCCGGTTCGGTGGCGCAGTACACGATCGCCTGCCGGCCCTGTTCCTCGTGGAGACGCTCGAGCGCGAAGGTGCACACGGCTGCGCCGAGGCCGCGACGGCGGAATTCGGCCCGCACGCCGACGGGCTCGAACTCGCCAACGCGGTGTGCGTCGTCGAGCCAGCACAGGCAGTAGGCGGCGAAGCGGCCGTCCGGCGCCTCGATGACGCAGTCGAGCGACTCACGATAGGGCCATTGCGCGCGCACCCGTGAGTAGCTCGACTCTGTCAGGCGGGAGGGTGCCCACACGTCCCGATGGACCGAGACCCGCTCCCGGACGTCGTCCGGGCCGACGGTCCGGTAGCGGAACCCGGTCGGCAGCGGCGGCGGCTCGGGCCGCTCGGGGACGTCCCGCACCAGGTAGTGCATGGGCTCGCCGGGCCGCGTGAAGCCATGCCGGGCAAGGGCGGCTCGCCGCTCTCCGTCGTCGACGAACGCAAACGCCGTGCGTGCCGCCGGGTTGGCCAGGATCTCGTCGAGCAGGTGCAGGTGGTTCGGATGGACATCGTGCTCGAGCTGGCCGCTGCCGTCGCCCAAGAGCCACGACCAGGCGACGAGGCGCCCCTCCTCCCTCCACAGATCGATGTCCCACTCGTTCTCGCGGCCGTCGCGCTGGCACAGGTTCCAGGCGAGGTCACCGACGTGCCACTGCGCACGAGCGCCGAGCAGCCCCCGTTGCTCGAGCGCGAGCTCCTGTATCGCTGTGACGATCTCAGGCGTCAGTCGCACCGGCGGATTATGCGCCGTGAAAGATTGGTGCCTGACCCCAATTTTTCATCGGGGTAGGCTTTCGGCATGCGTGTCGCGGTGATCGGGCTCGGGACGATGGGTGCGCCGATGGCGCGCCATCTGATCGAGGCCGGGCACCAGGTCACCGTGCACAACCGCACGCGTGAGCGGGAGGAGCCGCTCTCCGCCCTCGGTGCCGCGCGCGCTGCGACGCCGGCCGAGGCCGCAAAGGGGGCCGACGCCGTGCTGACGTGCGTCTCCGACACGCCCGACCTCGAGCACGTCCTGCTCGGGCCCGGACGGCGTTGCCGACGGCCTCGCGAGCGGCGGCCTCGTCGTCGACTGCTCGACGGTCTCGCCGTCGGCGACGGCCGACATCGCCGCCCGCCTCGGAGAGCGCGGGATCGGGATGGTCGACGCGCCGGTCTCGGGCGGCTCAGAGGGGGCCGAGAAGGGCACGCTCACCATCTTCTGCGGCGGCGCCGACTCCGACTTCGCCCGCGCCGGCGAGATCCTGAACGCCTTCGGCAGCCGCATCACCCACCTCGGGCCGAGCGGCGCCGGCCAGATGGCCAAGGCCGTGAACCAGGTGATGATCGCGGGCACGTACGCCAGCGTCGGCGAGGGGATCGCCCTCGCGCAGGCGGCCGGCCTTCCGATCCCCGAGCTGCTCGAGGCGCTCTCGGCCGGCGCGGCGGCATCGTGGGTGCTGACGAACCGCGCCGGAAACATGGTCGACGACAGCTACCCGCTCGGGTTCAAGCTGGCGCTCCACCGCAAGGACCTGGGCATCGCCCTCGACGAGGCCGCGCGCGAGAGCCTCCCCATGGCGGTCACGCAGACGGTCGCCGAGCAGGAGGACGAGCTCGTCGCTGCGGGCCACGGCGACGAGGACGTGAGCGCTGTCGCGCGCCTGCCGAAGCGAAGCGCGGGGCTGCCCGCATGACGCTCGTCATGTACATGAAGCCCGGGTGCCCGTGGTGCGAGGAGCAGCGGGAGCGCTTCCGCGCGCAGGGCATCGAGTGGGAGGAGCTCGACGCCAAGGCCGATCCGGCCGCCCGCGCCGAGCTGATCCGCTACACCGACGGCACGCGCATGGTGCCGACCGTGGTCGAGGACGGGCGGGTCGTCTCCGTCGGCTTCGACGGCCACGGCTGACACGCGTAGGCCCGCCGGTCCGGCGGGCACGGGGCAAGAACTCCTAGACCCGTACCGGTAGCGGGTCGAGCTCGAACGGCATCAGCGCGAGCGCCTCGTCGTAGCGGCGCAGCACCGCTGCGCGGTCCGGCCCGGCGAGGGCGATCACGGCGAGCCGGTGGCTCACGACATCGTCGTCGTTCTCGGACAGGCGCTGGCCCGGGCGGACGAGCACCTCGACGTGGGCGTGGCCGAACCGCTCGAGGACGGCCGTGGGATCGGGGACGGAGCGCACGATCGCGTCGTCGTACGTCCGTACGAGGAAGCTCGCCGCCACCATGTCCTTGCGGGCGGGGGGCAGGTCGGGCTTCCCGCCGGTCGCGATCTCGAGCTGGAGCTCGTAGGTCGAGACGCCGTGGACGGCCTTGACGAGCGGCGCGAACTGCGACGCCATCCGCCCGTTCACCTCGACGATCGTCACCGACCCGTCGGGACGGACGAAGAACTCGATGTTGAAGAGCGACCCGTCGAACCCGAGAGCGGGCATCAGGCGGGCGGCAACCTCGGCCATCCTGGCCTGCACGTCGCCGGGGAGGGCGCTCGGATACTCGAACCGCAGAAAGCTGATCCCGTTCGGGTGCATGACGGCATCGGTGACGCCGACCGGGGTCATCCGCCCGCCGCACATGAGCCCCTCGAACGTGACGAGCACGCCGTCGAGGAGCTCCTCCGCGATGAGCGTCCTGAACGTGCGCCCCTCGAGTGCCCGGTCGTACGCCGTGACGGCATCGATCGTGGCGCGCGCCTCGGTGAGCGCGGCGGCGTAGTCGGCGGGCCCGTCGATCCGGTATGCGAGCTGCGAGAGGTGGGCCGCGACGGGCTTCAGGAAGAACGGGTACGGCAGCGGTGCCGGCGCGTCGGGCCCGTCGAGGTCGACCGCGGCGAACGCCGGGGTGGCCTCGGGCACCGCAGCGGCCTGGATCCGGCGCGACTCGAGCTTGTCGTGGCAGCGCATGAAGGCCGCCCGGCCCGGCCCCGGCAGACCGAGGCGCTCGGCCAGCACGGCGGCGAGGTGCCCGGTCGCGTCGCTCGATCCCATGACCCCGTCGACGGCCAACCCGAAGCGCGCGATGTGCTCGACGAATCCGCCCGGGTCGAATCCCGAACGCGATCGGCTCGCCGGCGAGCTGCACGGCGAAGCGCTCCATGATGCGCTCGTCCGCCAGGTTCAGGCGGTCGCGGCGCCCGGGGCAGAGGACGAGAACGCTGGGGATGGAGTCAGAGGCTGGCATCGATCGCATTGTGACGGAAGGCTGGGTCGGGGGCCATGATTCCCACCACCGCCGATTCCTATCCCCACACCCTCGCCGCGGTCAGGGCCAGGGTCTCGAGCTTCGCGCGCTGGTCCTCGGGAGTCAGCGCGTTTCCGACGATCGACGTCGCAAAGCCGCACTGCGGGCTGATCGCCAGCCGCTCGAGCTCGACATGCGCAGCCGCCTCGCGGATGCGGCCCTCGAGCTCCTCGGTCGTCTCCCGCCGGCCCGACTTCGTCGTCACCAGGCCGAGGACGACCATCCGGTCGTCGGGCACCTCGTCCAGCGGCTGGAACGACCCCGACCGCTCGTCGTCGTACTCGAGCAGCAGCCGGTCGGCCCTGACGCCCGCGAACACGCGCCGCGCGATGGGCTCGTACCCGCCCGTCGCGAGCCATCGCGACCCCTGGTTCCCGCGGCACAGGTGGAAGCCGAAGGTCACGCCCGGGTGGCCGCTCATCACCCAGTTGTCGAGCTCGATCCCGCGGTCGAGCCACCGGTCGGCCGACCACCCCTGCGACTCGTAGAACGCGCGAGTGCGCTCGTCGATCAGGAGCGGGTAGTGCGGCGCATCGAGCTGGATGTACGTGCAGCCGAGCCGCGCGAGCTCCGAGATCTCGTCGCGGGTGATCGCCGCCACGTCCTCGAGGAAGGCGTCGAGGGTGGGATAGGCGTCGCGCGAGTGCGTCGGCGACCACAGGTTGGCGTAGAGGCTCGGGCTCGTGAGCGTGACCTTGGCCGTCGCGGTCGCCCGGCCGCGGAGGTAGGTGAAGTCCTCCGCCGCGATGTGCCGGCGGCGCCGGAGCGGCTCGCGCACGCCGAGCCCGGCCGGTCGCTCGGTCGAGCGGTCACCGACGTCGTCGCCGTGCCAGTCGCCCCAGAGGTAGGCCTCGAGCGGCACCTCGCCGAAGCCGTCCACGGCGTCGGGCAGCCCGCTCTGGAACGACAGGCGACGCATCTCGCCGTCGGTCACGACCTCGATCCCCGCCTCCTCCTGGAGGCGCACCGCCGCGTCGACGGCCCGATCCTCGGCCATCTTCAGCTCGGCCGCCGACGCCTGACCGCGGTCGAACCGTTCCCGGGCCTCGAGCAGCTCGGGCGGCCGCAGCAGGCTCCCCACCACATCGGTGTGGGCCGTGATCACGGCTGCGAGTGTAGCCAGGCCCTCCGAAGGGGAATGCTGGCTCTGTGATACTTCCGCGGATGCCGACCGGGGTTCACACCACCTCACTCACTGCCGCGATCGACGCCGCCATGGACGAGGCGCGGCGGCGGACGCTGCGGGCGCTCTCGCCGCTCTCGGCCGACGATCTGAAGGCACAGCCGACCCCGATCCTCTCGCCGCTCGTCTGGGACCTCGCGCACATCGGCCACCAGGAGGAGCTCTGGCTGCTGCGGACCCTCCACGGCGAGCAGCCGACCGAGAGCCGGTTCGACGACATCTACAACGCCTGCGAGCACGAGCGGTCGGAGCGAGCGGAGCTGGGGCTGCTCGAGCCGGCCGACGCCTACGCCTACGTCGACCACGTGCGCGAGCGCGTCCGCCGCCGCCTGCCGGCCGAGCGCTTCCCCGCGGAGGAGCCGCTGCGGCGCGGCGGGTACGCCTACCACATGGTGATCCAGCACGAGCACCAGCACAACGAGACGATGCTCCAGGCCTTCCAGGTGCGCGACGACCTCGTCCACCCCTTCGCTGAGCTGTGGCGGCCGGCGCGGGCCGAGGGGCGCAAGACCACGATCTCGCTCGACGCGGGCGAGTTCACGATGGGCACGGACGAGGTCGGCTGGGCGTACGACAACGAGCAGCGCGCCCACGTCCGCCACGTCGACGCCTATGCGATCGACTCGCATCCGGTGACGAACGCCGACTATGTGCGCTTCGTCGAGGCGGGCGGCTATGCCGATCCCGGGCTCTGGAGCGATGCGGGCCGCCGGTGGCTCGCGGACGAGGGTGAGACGCATCCGATGTTCTGGCGCCGGTCACGCGGCGAATGGTCGCGCCTGCGCTTCGGGCGCATCGAGCCGCTGCCTCTCGAGGAGCCGGTCCAGCACATCTCGTTCCACGAGGCCGAGGCGTACGCGCGCTGGGCCGGCGCGCGGCTTCCGACCGAGGCGGAGTGGGAGCGGGCGGTCCCGCATATCTCGTATGTCGGGCAGGTGTGGGAGTGGACGTCGTCGAGCTTCGAGCCGTACCCCGGCTTCAAGGCGTTCCCCTACGAGGGCTACTCGGCGGCCTTCTTCGGGACGGGCCTCTACCGCGTGCTCCGCGGCGGCTCCTGGGCGACGCACGGCAAGGTCGGCCGGCACACGTTCCGGAACTGGGATTTCCCCGTGCGCCGCCAGATCTTCGCGGGGCTACGGCTGGCGCACGACGTCGGCCCCGCACGCCGCCACCGCGCCTGACCGGATCAGCGTCAGCACCGGCACGAGATCCTGCGGCGGCGCGTCGCCGGCCGCCGTGAAGGGCACGGCGTTCCGTATCAGCTTGTGAAGCTGGCCCGTCGCCTCGCCGAGCGCGGGCGGGGCGCGCAGGTCGACGGCCTGGGCCGCGACGACGAGCTCGATGGCCGTGATCCGCTCGGCGAGCCCGACCATCTCGTCGAGCCGCCGGGCCCCGAGCGGCGCCATGGTCATGCGATCCTCGATCCCCTCCGCGACGCTCGAGGAGGCCAGCTCGAACGAGACGGGCTGGGCCAGAAGCCGCGCCTCCGCGGCCAGGGCCACCACCGCCACGCCGAACTCTGACAGGGCGCTCTCGGGCGACTCGGCGTCGGCCGAGAGCCCCACCGTGAGGCCCGAGAAGTGCCGCGCGAGCAGCTTGAGCGCGCGCTCGCAGGCCGACGTCACGACGGGCGCGAGCGAGATCCGCACCAGGTCGAGCGCCGCTGCCAGCGGCAGGACGTCGTAGTTCGCGACCGAGACGAACCGGCGCTCCTCGAGCACGAGCAGCGGGTTCCCCTGCGACGCGTTCAGCTCGATCGCGAGCATCTCGTCGGCGTGGTTGAGCGCGTCGCGGCACGCGCCGTGCACCTGGGCGATGTTCCGGAAGGTGAGCGGGTCCTGGAGGTTCCGGGCCGCGCCCTCGTCCCACAGGTAGCTCCCCGCGAGGAGGTGCCGCAGGCGCGCCAGCGACGAGACGAGGCCGGGATACGGCCGCACCTGGGCGACGGCCGGATGCAGAACGCTGAGGTTGGCAGCGAACGCCTCGAGGTCGAGCGCGCCCGCGACGTCGGCCGTGTCGAGCAGGAGGTGGCAGTCGGCCAGCGCCAGCGTCGCGATCGCCGTCGAGAAGGCGTTCGAGTTGACGAGCGACAGGGTCTCGGTCCCGGTCAGCGGGTAGTCGCCCAGCACCTCGTGCGCCAGGTCGGCCATCGGCGCCAGGTCGGCCTGGCCGAGCGATCCGAGCATCCTGACGCCCGGTGTCTCGCCGTCGTTCAGCGCCTCGACCAGCCTCTGCGCGAGCTCAGGCCGCACGCCCGTGATGCCGAGCGCGAACCCGTTCACGAGCCGCAGGAGGGCGGCCCGCACGACATCGGCCGGTGCGTACGGGCCCTGGCCGACGCGGTGGCTCGGGAGCAGGAGCAGGTTGAAGCGCTCGAGCTCCTCGCCGCCCATCGACACGACCTTGTGGGCCCCGACGCCCGTCGTCAGGCCGTACACCTGCTCGTTCGCGCGCACCGCCTCCTGCACGACCTCCCAGCCGCGCGCCATCCGCTCGATCGCGCCGGGCGCGAGCTCGACCCGCCGGCTCCCGCGGGCCACGTCGACGACGTCCGCGGCCGAGAGCGCCTGCCCGGTGACGACGAGCGGCTCGGCGGCGCTCACGCGGCCCGCCACCGGTCGAGCGCATCGAGGTCGGGCTCGGCGCCGAGCCCCGGCCCCGGGGGCGCCGTCAGCATCCCGTCCGGGCCGACCTTCAGGGGCGCGATCGGGAAGTCCCGCCGCTCCGGCGTCCACCCGGGCGGGTCGTACGGCACCTCGAGGAACGGGCACGTCGAGACGGCGAGCGCGAGGTGCAGGTTGGCAAGAAGGCCATGGCCGTGTGACCACGTGTGCGGCGACCACATCCGGCCGTGGGCCTCGGCGATCTCGGCCACGCGGCGGCAGCCGCCGACGCCGCCGGCCAGCACGACATCGGCCTGGATCACGTCGATCCCGCCGCGGACGATCAGGTCGATCGCCTCCTCCTCGCTTCGCACCATCTCGCCGGCGGCGAGACGCAGATCGGTGAGCCCGCGAAGCTCGGCGTAGCCCTCGACGTTCGCGCAGGGGAGCGGCTCCTCCAGCCAGTGGACGCCGTGCGGCTCGAGCGCGTGGGCGCAGGCCGCCGCCGTGGCGACGTCCCAGGCCGGCGCCAGGTCGCCGGGCATCCGCCATCCCTGGTTCGCGTCGACCATGATCGCCATGTCGCCGCCCACCACCTCGCGCACCGCCGCGACCGTCTCGACGCCCTCGCGCCAGTCCCGGCCGAGCCGCAGCTTGACGGCCTGCCAGCCGGCGTCGCGCAGCGCCGTGCACCGGGCGACGCGCTCGTCCCTGGAGACGACCTCACACGTCGACGCGTAGGCGGTGATCCGCTCGCTCCGCCCGCCGAGCAGCTCGTGTAGGGGCCGGCCGGCGGCTCGCCCGACGAGATCCCAGACCGCGACCTCGCAGGCCCATGGGCGTCCGCCGTGGAAGTCGACAGTGCGGCAGATCTCGCGTACCGCCTCGGTCTGCGAGGGGTCGAGGCCGGACAGCAGCCGCTCGAGCAGCGCCCGGTCGGGCAGCGGGGCGCCGCTCGCGTAGCCCCGCGAGCCGTCGTCGGCCGTGACGCTCGTGAGCGTCGCCGTGAGCGTCGTCCGAGGTTTCGGGTCCCATGCCACGAGGACGGGAGGATCCAGCGGAAGCCGATAGGTGTGCGTCTCAATCGAGGCGATGCGCACCGCTACCGGCCGGAGTAGAACGCGTTCGTGGCGCTGCCGCGGAGCGCCAGCAGCTCGCCGATCCGATCGCGGCGATCCCCCTGGAGGGCGTCGTCCAGAGCCCTGCGGGCCGCGTCGCGGTTGGCCGCCCGGACAGCCGTCTCGTCGCTCGCGGCCGGGTCGACCCAGACCGCGACGAGGATCACGACCTCGCCGGCGTCGGCCGGATCGATCAGCCCATCGGCGACGGCGTCCATGACGCCCTCCGCGATGCCGAGCTGCGCGGCGCCCCAGGTGATCCGGCCGTGGAGGTCGGACGCCACCGTCGCCTTGTTGAGAACGATCGTCGCGGGGCGGACCGCGTTTCCGGCGCCCAGGCACGCCATGACCGGCGCGTGGCCCGGCCCGGGGGATGCAAACGCGGCCGCGGCGGCCGCGGCAGTCGGCGATCCGCGTCTGCCGATGACCAGGTTCACGTGGCTGCCGTTCGGGACGTCGCCGGACCACGCCTCGCCGAACGAGCCGTCGACGTGGTCCGCAAAGCCGGGCATCGGGGGCACGGTATCGGAGCCGGCGGGCCCGTGCCGGAGCGGGCCTGGATCCTTGATTCCGAGGTCGATCGGCGATAGCGTCCCCGCTTCACTGCCGCCGGATGGACGCCGGCGGCCATGGGGACGGAGGGGTTCGTGAACGATCTCGAATACCACCTGTACGAGGAGGCACGGACCGGGCGCATGACGCGCAAGCAGCTGCTGGTGCGCGGCAGCGTTCTGGGCATCTCCGCATCGGCCATGAGCGCGATCCTGGCGGCGTGCGGCACGTCGGCGTCGGACAAGAGCACGTCAACGCCGTCGTCGGGCGGGGCGATCAAGCGCGGCGGCACGCTGCGCATGGGCGTCTCGGTGCCGGCGCAGGACGTCGACCCGGTGACGATGTTCAACGAGGGCGCGATCGCGACCGCGAACATCGCGCTCGAGTACCTCTGCTACCCGGACCCGAGCTACGTCCTCACGCCGCGGCTCGCGACGAAGTGGGCGCCGGGCGCCGACGCGTCGACCTGGGACTTCACCATCCGCCAGGGTGTCCAGTGGCAGGACGGCACGCCGTTCACGGTCGACGACGTGGTCGCGACGTTCGACCGGCTCACCGATCCCAATTCGAAGTCGGCCGCTCTCTCGCAGTTCGCCGGCGTGCTGTCGGCCGGAAACGTCGAGCGCAAGGACGACCAGACGGTCACGTTCCACCTCGACCGCGTCTACTCCGACTTCCCGTACCTCGTCTCGGCGTTCACCTACAACTCGCTCATCACGCCCAAGAACTACGAGATCGGCACGTTCACGAAGGGCGGGATCGGAACGGGCGCCTTCATCCTGAAGAGCTACCAGAACGGGCAGCAGGCGACCTTCACGAAGAATCCCCACTACTGGGCGAAGGGCATGCCGTACCTCGACGGCCTGGTGATGAAGTACTTCTCGGACAACGCCCCGCAGGTCGCCGCGCTCCAGGCGGGGGCCATCGACGCGATGGTCGAGACGCCGTACCAGGGATCGCAGGCGCTCTTCTCGGACGCGAACATCACCATCCTCGAGAACCCCTCGACGCAGTACCGGACGCTCCAGATGCGCACCGACGAGCAGCCGTTCTCGAGCCAGGAGCTGCGCCAGGCTGTCGCGTACGCCCTGAACCGGCCCGACCTCATCACCGGGCTCTTCAACGGCAAGGCGGTGCTCGGAAACGACCACGCGTTCGCCCCGACCTTCCCCGACTCGCCGACGACCGACGACCTGCCCCAGCGGGTGCAGGACATCGACAAGGCCAAGCAGCTCGTGCAGTCGGCGACCGGGAAGTCGTCGATCAACGTGACGCTCACGACCGAGGACTACCTCGAGGTTCCCGACTACGCCACGTTCGTGAAGGAGCAGCTGAAGGCGGTCGGCATCAACGTCTCGCTCGAGGTGCAGCCGCAGTCGACGTTCTACGGGACGGGCTCGAACCAGCCGTGGCTCGTGGTGCCGTTCGGCATCACCGACTGGGCCGCGCGCGGGACGCCGGGGCAGATCCTCGACCCGGCGTACACGTGCACCTCGGTGCCGAACAAGGATCTCTCGAACTCCGGCGCCTGGAACTCGGCGCACTGGTGCAACCCGCAGTTCGACAGCCTGGTGAAGCAGTTCGAGGCGAGCGTCGACCAGACCGAGCGCCGCTCGCTGGCGGTGCAGGCCGCGAAGATCCAGCAGGAACAGGTGCCCGACGTGATCGCCTACTGGCTCGCGGAGCTGCGCGCGATCCGCAAGAACGTGCACGGCCTCGCGAAGGGACCGACGTCGGAGGTGGACGCACGCGGCGTCTGGCTCTCGGCGTGATCCGGTGATTCGGCGCTAGGGGGCGGGCGTGGGGCGCTTCATCCTGCGCCGGATCGGGCTCACCCTGGTGACCCTTGTGATCGTGTCGATGACGGTGTTCGCGGCCGCGCAGCTCCTGCCGGGCGACCTCGGCCGGACGATCCTCGGCCCGTACGCGACGAAGGCGCAGGTCGACGCGCTGAACCACCAGCTGGGGGCCGACCAGCCGCTCCCGGTGCGGTACTGGAACTGGGCCAGCGATTTCGTTCGCGGCGACTGGGGGACGTCGCCCGTCCAGAACGTGGAGGTGCGGCCGTACGTCCTCGGCCGGTTCAAGAACTCGTTGATCCTGGCGGCGTTCGCATTCGTCCTCATCGTCCCGCTCTCGATCACGTTCGGGGTTGTCGCGGCCCTGAACTACGGGAAGGCGCTCGACCGGTGCATCACGATCACCGGCCTCTCGGTCATCGCCCTGCCCGAGTTCGTGATGGGCGTGTTCCTGATCGTGGTGTTCGCCGTCCAGCTGGGCTGGTTTCCGGTCATCTCGCAGGTGCCCGGCACCAACCCGGTCGACTGGTTCCGCCAGCTCCTCCTGCCGGCGCTCCCGCTCATGTTCGTGCTGTTCGGGTACGTGTCACGCATGGCCCGGGCGGGGACCGTCGACGCGCTCCAGTCGGACTACGCCCGGACGGCCGTGCTGAAGGGCCTCCCGCGGCGCACCGTCGTCAGGCGGCACGTGCTGCGAAACGCCCTCCTTCCCACGATCACCGTCGTTGCCGTCCAGATCGGCTACCTCGTCGGCGGCCTGGTCGTCGTCGAGTCGCTCTTCAGCTATCCGGGCATCGGCCAGCTGATCCTGACGGCGGCCACGGGCCATGACCTGCCGACCCTCGAGGCGGCGGTGCTCCTGATCGCGCTCGTCTACACCGTGGCGAACCTGCTCGCCGACGTCCTGTACGCCGTGCTGAACCCGCGCGTCAGGCTGGCCTCGACGTGAGCGCGACCACCGCCGACGGCGTCCGCGTCGCCCGCCGGGAGCGCCGCCGCGAGCTCTACCGGGCCATCCTGCGGTCGCGGACGTTCCTGGTCGGCGCGGGGGTCGTCGGCTTCTGGGTGCTCGACGCGCTGCTGTGGAGGGTGATCGTGCCCCAGGATCCCCAGGCGATCACGGCCTCGGAGACCCTCAAGGCACCGAGCACCGCCCACTGGTTCGGCACCGACAACGTGGGCCGCGACGTGTTCTCGCGGGTGCTTGCGGGCGCTGCGGCCGTGCTCACCGTCGCCCCGCTCGCCACGCTCCTCGGAGTCACCGGCGGCATCGCGGTGGGGCTCGTGGCCGGCTACTACCGCGGGATCGTCGACGACGTCGTGAGCCGCCTCATCGACGCGCTGCTCTCGTTCCCGCTGATCATCATCGCGGTGCTGGTGCTGGCCTCGCTGGGCCGCGACACGCGGAACGTCATCCTCGTGATCGCCGTGATCTTCATCCCGATCGTCGGCCGCACGGTTCGGTCGGCCGTGCTCGTCGAACGGGAGCGCGAGTACGTCGCGGCGGCCCGCCTGCGGGGCGAGCGCGGGCCGTACATCATGGTCGCCGAGATCCTGCCCAACATCACCGGCCCGATCCTCGTCGAGACCACGATCCGGCTCGGCTACGCGATCTTCACGGCCGCGACGCTCTCGTTCTTCGGCCTCGGGCTCCAGCCGCCGTCGCCGGACTGGGGGCTCACGATCGCCTCGCAGCGGGCGTTCCTCCAGGTCGCCTGGTGGACGGTCGTCTTCCCGGCGCTCGCGCTTGCGACGCTCGTGGTCGGCGTCAACCTGCTCGCCGACGGGCTGCGCCAGGTGGTCGAGGAATGACCGTGGCGACCGCCGCAGCCGTCGAGATCGACGGCCTCACGATCAGCTACCGCCGCCGCGGCCAGGCGCTGCGGGTGATCTCGGACCTCTCGCTCACGATCCGCCCCGGCGAGGCGTACGGCCTGGTCGGCGAGTCCGGCTGCGGCAAGACCACCGTGGCGATGGCGGTCATGCGCTACCTGCCGCAGAACGCGGTCGTCGAGAGCGGGGCGATCCGCTTCGCCGGCGACGACCTCCTCGGCGCCTCCCCCGAGACCCTCCGCCGCTGGCGCGGCAACCGGATGGCGATGGTCTACCAGGATCCGGGCACCGCTCTCAACCCGTCGATCCGGGTTGGTCACCAGATCGCCGAGGTCTATGAGCTTCACCGCGGGATGAAGCGGCGCGAGGCCATGGACGCTGCCGGAGCCATGCTCGAGACGGTGCAGATCTCGGATCCGGCCCGGGTGCTCAGGCGCTACCCGCACGAGCTCTCCGGCGGCCAGCAGCAGCGCGTGATGTTCGCGATGGCGCTCGCCACCGAGCCCGAGCTGCTCGTCCTCGACGAGCCGACGACCGGGCTCGACGCGACGGTCGAGGCCGAGGTGCTGGACCTGGTCGAGCAGCTGCGCGAGGGGTTCGACGCGGCCATCCTCTTCGTCAGCCACAACCTCGGCGTCGTCTCGCGGGTGTGCGAGCGGGTGGGAGTGCTCTACGCGGGCCGGCTGGTCGAGCAGGGCCCTGCCCGCGAGCTCTTCACCGATCCCCGCCACCCCTACACGCTGGCGCTCCTGCGCTGCGCGCCGCGGCTTGGGATGAGCAAGGACGCCGACCGGCTCGATCCGATCCCCGGGTCGCTCCCGCCTCTCGGAGCCACGATCGCCGGCTGCGTCTTCGCCGACCGCTGCCCGCTCGCCCGCGACGCCTGCCACGAGGCTCAGCCGCCGCTCGTGCCGGTGGCCGGCCACCACCTGACGGCCTGCCTCTTCCCGGACGAGGTGCCGGGGATCCCGCACGTCGCTGCGACGGGCTCTGTGGCGACGTCCGAGCTGGGCGATGCGCTGCTCGACGTCGGCCGCCTGGCCAAGGCGTACAAGCTCGGGGGGACGGAGCTGATCGCCGTCGCCGGCGTCGATCTCGAGCTGCGGGTCGGCGAGGTGCTCGGGCTGGTGGGCGAGTCCGGGTCGGGGAAGACGTCGCTCGCCCGCTGCATCGCCGGGCTGGTCGAGCCGACCGAGGGCTCCGTGCGGTTCGACGGCCAGGACGTCACCGTGCGCGCCGAGCGGCGCAGCCGCGAGGTCCGCCGCCGCCTGCAGATGGTCTTCCAGAACCCCGACAACGCCCTCAACCCGCGGCACACGGTGCGCGCGATCCTGCGCCGCTCGCTCCAGCTCCTGGCCGGGGTGTCGGGCCGCGACCGCCAGGAGAAGGAGATGCTCGAGCTGGCGCGCTCCGTCCGGCTCGAGCCGCGCCACCTCGACGTGCGGCCGGCCGCGCTCTCGGGCGGGTTGAAGCAGCGGGTCGCGATCGCACGGTCGTTCTCGGGCAAGCCGGCTCTCGTGCTGTGCGACGAGCCGACGTCGGCGCTCGACGTCTCGGTGCAGGCGGCGATCCTGAACCTGCTGGTCGACCTCCAGCGCGACGAGGGCGTCTCGTACATCTTCATCTCGCACGACCTGGCCGTCGTCCGGTACGTCGCCGACACGATCGGGGTCATGTACCTCGGCCAGCTCGTCGACGTCGGGCCGGCCGCGGCGGTCTTCTCGCTGCCGCACCACCCGTACACCGAGGCGCTGCTCTCGGCGATCCCCACCCTCGATCTCGACGCCCGCCCGCGCATCAAGCTCACAGGCCCGATCCCGAGCCCGATCGATCCTCCGTCGGGGTGCCGGTTCCACACGCGGTGCCCCCGGTTCCTGGGCGATGTCTGTGAGACGCAGGAGCCTCCGTGGCAGGAGGACTCGGGCGGGCACCGGTACCGCTGCCACATCGCGCCGGCCGAGCTGGCCGAGGCGCAGGCGGAGACCGCGGCTACGACAGATCGATGAGCGTGCGGGCGCCGGCGCCGTCGAGCATGTCGGCGAACGCGCGATCGATCTCGTCGAGCGGGTAGACGGCACCCATCAGCCGGTCGAGCTGGAGGCGCCCGGCCATGTGCAGGTCGATCAGCATCGGCATGTCGGTGTGGGGCCGGCACGAGCCGTAGAGGCAGCCCATGACGGTCTTCTCGTCGCGGACGAGCTCCGGGCCCGGGAACTCGACCGACGCGCCGGCCGGTGGGAGCCCGACGCACACCAGAGTGCCGCCGCGGCGAATCGACCGGAACGCAGCGGTGGCCGCGCCGGGCGCGCCTGACGACTCGACGGCGCAGTCGGCGCCGCGCCCGCCGGTGAGCTCGCGCACGGCCTCCGCGGGGTCGCCGTCGCCGGGGTCGACCGCGTGCGCGGCACCAAGGTCGAGCGCGAGGGCTCGCCGCGCGGGGGCCGGGTCGACGGCGACGACGGTGCCGGCTCCCGAGAGAACGCCGGCCTGCACAGCCGAGAGACCGACGCCTCCGGCGCCGAACACGGCGAGCGAGGATCCGGGCGCAAGCCGGGCGCGGTTCACGACTGCACCGACGCCGGTCGCGATCGCGCAACCGACCAGGGCGGCGACCCGGAGCGGTGCATCCCTGCGGATCCGGACGCAGCTCGCCTCCGGGACGACGGTGCGGTCGGCGAACGTCGAGAGGAACGAGTAGTGGTGCACCGGGCGGCCGTCGAGCGAGAGGCGCGTCGTTCCATCGAGGAGCGTGCCGGCGAGCAGCGCAGGCGCCGCGACGTCGCACAGCGTCAGGCGCCCGCTCGTGCAGTGCGGGCAGCGCCCGCAGTAGGGGAGCCACGAGAGCACGACGTGGTCGCCCGGCTCGACGGAGCCGACGCCGGGGCCGACCCGCTCGACGACGCCCGCCCCCTCGTGGCCGAGAACGGCCGGGAGCGGGCTCGGCGTGTCGCCCGTGACGGTGCTCCAGTCACTGCGGCACACCCCGCTCGCGTGCAGCCGCACCTCGACCTCACCCTGCCCGGGCGGCGCGAGATCGACCTCCTCGATCGCGAAGGGCCGGCGATGCTCGTGCAGGACGGCGGCGCGCATCTCGACTCGGGTTGTACCATCGCCGTCATGCTCCGAGACGAAGCAGCCCGCGCGCCGGTCGAGTACCACCAGGTTCTGTGCCCGCCGGTGCCCGAGCCGGGCTTCCACGACCCGGGCGAGCTCGAGCGCGTCTGGGGGGCTCAGTGGGGGTCGCACGACGAGGTCGGCGTGCTGCGCGACGTGCTGATGCGCCGCCCCGGCGACGAGCTGGCCCAGATCCGGGCCGACGCGTGGGACGAGAGCGCCCAGGCGCTGGTCGATCCCGCGGGCGGCTGGTACTGGACCGATTCGGCTCCGCCCGACCTGGACGTCGTCCACGCCCAGCACCAGGGCCTGGTCGCGGCGCTCGAGGCCGAGGGCGTCGACGTGCACTTCGCCGACCCGCTGCCCGAGCGCTTCACGAAGGCCATCTACACGCGCGACCCGCTCGTGTCGGTTCCCGGCGGCGTCGTGATCGGCCGGATGGCCCCGCTGATGCGCCGCGGCGAGGAGGCGAGCATCACCCGCGCCGTCGCCGCGCTCGGAATCCCGATCCTCCAGACGACCATCGGCACCGGGATGTTCGAGGGCGGGACGTTCGCCAAGCTGACCCCGAAGGTCGCCGCGTTCGGCACATCGATCCGCTGCAACGCCGAGGCGGCCGACCAGCTCCGCGAGCTCCTGGCGCGGATGGGCATCGAGCTGATCGTCGTCCCGATGGGCGGCTTCTCGATCCACATCGACGCCCACCTCGGCATGGTCGACGTCGACAAGGCGCTCGTCGACGCCCCCGGTCTCCCGCACTGGTTCCTCGACCGGCTCATCGAGCTCGGGATCGAGCCGATCTGGTGCCACCCGGGCGAGGAGTGGGGCATCAACTCGCTGACCGTTCGGCCCGGCCGCGTCATCATGCCCGACGACTCGCCGCGGACGGCCGAGCTGCTCGAGCGGCGCGGCATCGAGGTCATCCGGATCCCGTACCACGAGCTGCACAAGAACGGCGGCGGGATCCACTGCTCCACCATGGAGCTGCGCCGCGACCCGGCGGCGTGAAACATTGGCATCACAAGAGGCACCGGTTGTTTCAGCCCTTGCCCGGGTTGAGCAGCCCCTTCGGGTCGAACGCCCGCTTGATGTCGGCGTTCAGCCGCTGACCGGCCGGGCCGAGCTGCTCCGCCAGATGTGACCGCTTGAGGAGCCCGATGCCGTGCTCGCCGGTGATCGTGCCGCCGAGCGCGAGGGCGAGATCGAACAGCTCCTCGCACGCCGCCTCGGCGCGGGCGTGGTCGCCCGCGTCGCCGGGCGAGACGAGGAAGCTCGAGTGCAGGTTCCCGTCGCCGGCGTGCCCCCAGCTCATCGTGTCGACGCCGTGCCGGGCCCCGATCTCGGCCGAGCCGCGGATCGCGTCTGCGAGCCGGTCGACGGGGACGGCGATGTCCTCGGCGAGCTTGCCGCCGCGCACCGCGGTGATGCGGGGCGAGATCGCGTCCCGCCAGCGCCACAACGCCGCGACGTCGTCTCCGTCGGGTGTGGCGATCCACGTGGCCCCGGCGCCGGCCAGCGCCTCGCGCAGCGCCTCGCGGCCCGCGGCCGCCTCGGCCTCGGAGCCGTCTGCCTCGGAGATGACCAGGAAGCCCTCGGGCGGCGGCCCACCCGGGAGGTCATGCCCGGTCGCCGCAAGGGCCGGTGCGTCGACGTACTCGATGCACGCCGGGACGATGCCGCTCCCCATCAGCGCCTCCACCGCCGCGCAGCCGGCGGCGGCGTCGGGGTAGACGGCGGCGATCGGAAGCGATGCCTCGACGGCGGGGATCAGGCGCAGCCAGACCGCCGTCACGATCCCGAGCGTGCCCTCCGAGCCGGCGAGGAGCCCGACGAGGTCGTAGCCGGCGACGTCCTTCCGCACCGGGCCGCCGGCCGTCACGATCTCGCCCGGCGGGATCACGGCCTCGATCCCGGTCACCCATGCGCGGGTCGTCCCGTACTTGAAGGCGTGCGGCCCGCCGGCGTTCGTGGCCACGTTGCCGCCGATCTGCGACTGCTCGGCCGCACCCGGGTCGGGCGGGAACCAGAGGCCGCTCCCTCGCGCGATCCGGCGCAGCTCTGCGGTCGGGACGCCCGCCTCGACGTGGATCCGCCAGAGCAGCGGGTCGAACGCGCGCACGCGCGCCATCCGTCCGGTGGCGAGGACGATCCCGCCCTGCGGCACCGCGCCGCCGGCGAATCCGGTGCCGCCGCCGCGCGTCGTGATCGCGACGTCGTGCGCGTCGCAGTACCGCATGACGGCCGCGACCTCCTCGGCCGATCCGGGCAGCACGACTGCGTCGGCTTCGCCTTCGAGCCCGCGGCCGAGCGTGCCGTCGGAGAGGTACTCACGCGGCGCGGGGGAGAGCACGTTGCCGGCGCCGACGATCGCGGCGAGCGCCTGGTGATGCCCTTCGACCGTCACTCCTGCCATCATGCCAGGCGATGATCGCCGTCACGTTCCTTGGTGCGGGTGGCCCGGAGGTGATGTCCGTCGGCGAGCGGCCCGATCCGGTGCCGCTCCCCTCGGAGGTGCTGGTGCGCGTGACGCACGCAGGCCTGAACCCCGCCGATCTCATCCAGCGGGCCGGGAACTATCCCGCACCGCCCGGCTCGCCCGCCGACATCCCGGGCCTCGAGGTCGCAGGCACCGTGATCGCGTGCGGCGAGTCCGTGACCACATGGCGCGCCGGCGACCGCGTCTTCGGGCTGGTCGGCGGAGGCGGTCTCTCGGACACGGTCGCCGTGCACGAGCGCCACGTTGCGCGCATCCCCGACAACCTCACCGATCGCGAGGCGGCCGCCGTCCCGGAGGCGTTCATCACCGCTCACGATGCGGTGTTCACCCGCGCCGGCCTCGCCATGGGAGAGACGCTCCTCGTGAACGGCGCGTCGGGCGGCGTCGGCACCGCCGCCGTCCAGCTCGGCGCCGCGACCGGCGCGCGCGTGCTCGCCAACAGCCGCTCGCACAGCGACGCGCTCGTCGACCTCGGAGCCGAGCCGTGCCCGCTCTCGGAGGCCCGCGGCGTGGACGTCGTGCTCGAGCTCGTCGGCGCGGCCAATCTGCAGGCCAGCCTCGAGGCGCTCGCCGTCCGCGGGCGCATCATCGTCGTCGGGACGGGCGCCGGGGCCGATGCCGAGATCTCGCTGCGGGCCCTGATGGGACGGCGCGCCAGCCTGATGGGAACGGTGCTGCGCGCCCGGCACATGGAGGAGAAGGCCGCCGCCGTCCAGGTGTTTGCCCGATCCGTGGTGCCTCAGATCGCGTCCGGGCGTGTGCGGCCGGTCATCGATCGCGTGTTCCCGGTCGCCGAGGCCGCCGCCGCTTTCGACCACCTCGCCGCGCCCGGGAAGCTCGGCAAGGTGCTGCTCGAGCTGGCGTAGTGGGCGCGGCCCTGCGTCCGGCGACGCCGGACGACCTCGACGCTGTGCTCGCCCTCGAGCGCGCGTGGAACGAGCGCGTCTACGGCGACCCCAGGACGACGCGCGAGATGCTCGCCGCCCACTGGCCCGACGCCGGGCACTGGGTCGGGTACGGGGTCGCCGGCGGCCTCGAGGTGTACGGATCCGTCGACTCCGGCGGCGGTTTCGAGGTGTGGGTGGCGCCGGGCCTCGCGATCGACGAGCTGGGGCGCGAGATCCTCTTGGAGATCGCAGCGCACCATCCCGGAGCGCTCGAGACCGTCGTGCCCGCGTGGGCCGAGGACCTCTGCAGCCTCATCGAGCAAAACGGCTTCCGCCTCCACGGCGAGGTGCTCGAGATGGCCGTCGAGCTTCGCCCGCCCCTCCCCGAGCCAGGCCTGCCGGCGGGCATGCGCCGGCGCCCGTTCGACGCGGAGCGCGACGCGGAGGAGGTGCACGCGTGCCTGGTCGAGGCGTTCGCCGGGAGCGACGAGCGGGTCGCGCCGTACGACGAGTGGCGGCCGTGGCTGCTCGGCGATCCGTCCTACGACTCCGAGCTCGTGTTCGTCGCCGAGAGCGACGGCGAGGTCGCCGGGATCGCCCAGTGCTGGAGCGACGGCTTCGTGAAGGACCTCGCCGTACGTCCGGCGTTCCGAGGCCGCGGCCTGGGGGAGAGGCTGCTTCGGATGGTCTTCGCCGAGTTCGCCCGGCGTGGCCTCTCCGAGGTACGGCTCAAGGTCGACGCGGGCAACCCGACCGGAGCCGTGCGCCTCTACCGGCGGGTTGGGATGGACGAGCTGCGCCGGTACGCCATCTACGTGCGCGGCTGAGCCGCGGTCGACCGGCGCGGCCGGAGCCGCGGCGGGACGACGAGCTCGCCACCCCGGCGGCCTTCGTCGATGGCGCCGACCAGCATCGACGCGGCGGCTGCCGCCGCGGCCGCCGTGTCCCAGCTCACGCTCGTGAGCGGCGGGGCGACCAGCGCCGAGAGGGGGTGGTCGTCGAAGCCGGCGACGGCGACGTCGCCGGGCACGTCGAGCCCGACGTCGGCACACGCCATGTACACGCCGTAGGCGAGCGCGTCCGAGAGCGCGAACACCGCCGTCGGCCGGTCGCCGCCGGCGAGCGCGCGCCGGGCCGCGCTCCGTCCGTCGGCCGACGAGAAGCCGCAGCGCACCGTGCGAACGCCGGGACGGCGCGGCGGGCGGTGAGCGCCGGTCGCGAGGAGGAGGATGCGGTCGATGCCCGGCCTCGTGGAGGTGGTCGATGACGAGGCGGATCGCGGCGTCGGCGGCGAAGCGGACGGCGCCCGCGGGCGCCGGGAGCGGGGCTCCGACCGCCACCGTGGGAACGGCGCGGACGATGGGCAGCCACTTGGAGGAGCCGGGATCCACCGGCAGCGCCACGAGCCCGTCGACGCGCTGGTCGGAGAGGCTCTGGGCCAGCGCGATCTCGGCGTCGGCGTCGCCGCCCGCGTCGGCGAGCAGCATGTGGCGTCCGTGGCGCCGGAGGCAGCGCTGCAGCTCTGCGGCGAACTCCTGGTGCCAGAAGTCCTCGAGGCTCCCGCCGATCATGCCGACGAGGCCGGTCGAGCCCATGCGCAGGGCCCTCGCGATCGGATCGGAGCGGAAGCCGATCCGCGCCGCCTCGGCGCGAACGCGAGCCTCGGTCTCGGACGACACACGCTGGCCGCGGAGCGCGTACGAGACGCCGGCGGGCGAGAGCCCGGTCGCGGCCGCGACGTCGCGGAGCGTCGCGCGCTTGCGTCTGGTCGAGCGGTCCGCCACAATGCTGTTAATCGTTTCACAAACACCCGGGAGCCGCAAATGGACGCCGCGATGGAACCCGCCCTTGCCGACTGGTTTGGAGAGCGGCTGCCGCGTTCGCGGACGCTCGACCCGTCCGGCCTCCTCGCCGTCGCCGAGGAGCTCGCCGCCCGCGCCGACCTCTGGGGCGATCTCGTGCAGCACGACGACGATCGCCGGGTCTACGTCCGCATCCACCGCGACGACGTGGTCGACGCCTGGCTCATCTGCTGGAGCGGCGCGCAGGAGACCGGCCTCCACGACCACGACGTCTCGTCGGGCGCGGTTCGCGTCGTCTCCGGGGGCCTGGTGGAGGACAGGCTCGTGATGGGCGAGCCGGGCGTCGTGAGCGCGACGCACGCGGCCGGCGCCGGCTTCTGCTTCGACGCGTCGCGCATCCACGATGTCCGAAACGGCGGGCGCGAGCGGTCGGTGTCGCTGCACGTGTACTCGCCGCCGCTCGAGCGGATGGGGTACTACGAGATCGCGGAGGACGGCTGCATCTCACGGCGCAACGCTCCGGCGTCGGAGGAGCTGCCCCCGCCGGTCGCCGTCTGAGCAGTCAGCCGCTCCGCGTGCCCCAGACGATGACGCCGCCGCCGAGGCTGAGCCGGCGCGCTCGGATGTGGTGCATCCCGGCAGCGGCCCACCAGCCGAGCACCTCGTCCAGCGGATGGTCGCGCCAGAACCGCTCGATGTTCGGCCCGAGGAACCGCCCGGTGCGAACCCAGGCGGCTCCGCCCGGCGCACCGAAGAGCGGCAGGCCGACTCGCGTCCACAGGCGCCAGGCGTGGAGCGCCGCGCCGCGGGGGACGCCGAAGTCGAGCGACGCCATCATTCCGCCCGGCCTGATCGCGTCTGCCAGCGCCTTCACGGTCGCCGCCGGATCGTCGACGTAGCGGAGGAGATACGTGTGGGTCAGGGCGTCGACCGAGCCGGCCGCGAGCGGCAGGCGCTCGGCCTGGCCTTCGACGAGCTCGATCCGCGCCGCAAGGCCCGCGTCCTCGACGCGGCGGGCACCGCCGGCGAGCATCTCAGGGCTCTGGTCGATCCCGACGACCCGGCACGGGTACCGGCGGGCGAGCGCGATCGCCACGGCCGCCGTGCCGGTGGCGACGTCCGCGACCAGGGCATCGGGCCGCGACGCGGCCGGTGCGATCTGCTCGACCATGAGGTCGTGCCAGCGGCGATCCTGGCCGAACGACAAGAGCTGGGCCCAACGGTCGTAGTCGCCGGCGATGCCGGCGAAGAGCCCGCGGGCGTGCACCTTTCGGTCGGAGGCGGCCGTCACCCGCAGTACGATCGCACACGTGCCCGCAACGCCGCTTGCCCTTGCCGTGCTCGGCCGCGGCGTCGTCGACCCAGCGCAGCCGCTGCTTCGCGCCGACGACGAGGCGGTTCTGCGCGGGCGGGCGGCCTTCGAGACGATGCGCGTCTATGCCGGGGTGCCGTTTCGCGTCGACCTGCACCTGCGGCGCCTCGGCGAGTCGGCGCGCGTGCTCGAGCTCCCGCCGCCGGATCTCGCGGCGCTCGAGAGGCTCGTCGCCGAGGCGCTGGGCTCGCTCGACAGGCCCGACGCCGTGCTGCGCGTCGTGTGGACGCCGGGCGCGGGCGGCGACGGGTCGATCGGCTTCGTGCTGGTGACGCCGCTTCCGGACGGGTTCGACGAGATGCGGGCCCGCGGGATCGAGCTCGCGTCGCTTCAGCTCGCGATCGGTGCGGCGACCCGCAGCGAGGCGCCGTGGCTCCTCCCGGGGGTGAAGTCGACGAGCTACGCCGTCAACATGGCGGCGCAGGCGGAGGCTCGCCGGCGCGGCGCGGACGACGCGCTCTTCCTCTCGCTCGAGGGGATCGCGCTCGAGTGCCCGACGTCGAACATCTGGTTCGTCGAGGACGACGTGCTGCACACGCCCGCGCTCGAGCTCGGCATCCTGGCCGGCGTCACGCGCGAGACGCTCGTGGCCGCCGCCTCGGAGGCCGGCATCCGCCTCGCCGAGGGCGAGTACCCGCGCGAGCGGCTGGTGGGCGCGGCCGAGGTCTTCACCTCGTCGAGCGTCCGCGAGGTGATGCCCGTCGTGCGCCTCGACGGCGAGACGGTCGGCGACGGGGTGCCCGGCCCGGTCGCGGCGCGGATGCAGGCGGCGCTCCGCCGGGCCGTGAGCCAGATCTAGAGCGCGGCCGCCGGCACCTTGTGCCAGGCGGCGACGTACTCGCGCTGAAGCGGGTGGGTGAGGCGGCCCGCCCAGGCCACCTGCACCATGTCGGGCGCCTTCGGCACATGGCGCGGGTACATGCCGGCCTCGAACGGCAGGCGATTCCCCTTGCGGTGGTTACACCGCCGGCACGCCGTGACGACGTTGTCCCACACATGCTTGCCGCCGCGTGAGAGCGGCTTCACGTGGTCGACCGTCAGGTCGCGCGGCCCGCCGTCGCGGCCGCAGTAGCAGCACCGCCAGCTGTCGCGGCAGAAGAGGACGCGCCGCACGACGTTTCGCTTCACGAGCGGCCGCAGCTCGACGTACGCCGAGACCTGGAGGATCACCGGCAGCGCCACGTGCAGGTGCTCCGAGCGGAACACCACGTCGGGCTCCTCGGCGATCACCTGGGCGTTCCCGCAGACGACGAGCGACACCGCACGCTCTCGCGTGACGAGGCTGGTTGGTCGCATGGTGGCGTCGAGCAGCAGGCAGCGCATGGATTGCACCTTTCGGTGCCCCAAGTGTAGAGCGACCCGCCGCCGTCGGGAAGGTCAGGCGGCGACGCGGTACGTGTGCTTGCCCGCGGCCTTCGCCTCGAGCAGCGAGCTGTCGGCGCGGGCGACGGTGCGCGCGGCCCTGTCGGCCGGCTCCCGTGCGACCGCGACACCGACCGACGCATGCAGGCCCGTCTGCGTGCTGATGGCGTCGAGCAGCCGGGCGGCCAGCGCATCGAGATCGGTGTCGATGTCGGGCAGGATCACGGCGAACTCGTCGCCGCCGAGCCTCCCGGCGATGTCGACCGACCGGCAGGTCGAGCGGATCGCGCCGGCGACGCGCCGCAGCGCCTGGTCGCCGGCCACGTGGCCGCGCGTGTCGTTCAGAGCCTTGAAGTCGTCGAGATCGACGACGATGACGGCGACGCGGCTCGAGCTGCGCGCCGCCCGGTCGAGCTCCTGCTCGAGCCGCTCGTAGAACGCGCGGTGGTTCAGGACGCCGGTCAGCGGATCCTTGTCGACCTGGCTTCGGAGATCCTCGTAGAGCTGGGCGTTCCGGACGGCCAGGGCGGCCTGCGCCGCGATCGTGCGGCAGAAGTCGATGTCGCGCTGGGCCCAGCGCCGCGCGGAGGTGTAGTCCGCCATCTCGATCAGGCCGACGGAGCGGCCGTCGACGACCAGCGGCAGCTCGATCCACGTCCGCCAGCCCCACTCGACGAGCTGCTTGTGGATGAAGGGCGAGAGCCCCGGGTCGGTGATCCGCTGGACGGCGTAGCCGTCGGCCTCGCGCAGCAGCACGCGCGACGCCGGGTAGTCGTCGAGCAGGTAGATGTCGCCCCGGTCATCCTCGGAGGTGCCCGTCTCGCGGACGTAGACCGACGCCACCTCCAGCACGTCGCGTGCCGGATGCCAGACGTTGATCGTGCACTCGCTGACGCGGTCCACGGCATGTACCAGCTCACGCGCGAGCGCGTCCATCACGTCCGAGAACGCGAGTGACTGCGAGAGCGCGACGGCGACGCGATGGAGCACTTCGAGCTCGCGCCGGTCGCGGCTGTGGGCCGATCTCCTGGGGGGCACGGAATGTTGTTATCGGCACACATGTGACACCGCTGAATCCCGCGCCCTCGGTATAACCCGCCGATGGCCGGGCTTCGCGGCGTGATCGTGGACATCGCGCCGCTCCGGGTTTCGCCCGACTACCGGCGCCTGTGGGGGGCCGATCTCGTGGCGTCGGCCGCCCACGAGATCGTCGCCGTGGCGGTGCCGTTCCAGGTGTACGTCCTGACCGGCTCGTCGCTCGCGGTCGGCCTGGTCGGGGCGGCCGAGCTCGTGCCGCTGCTCCTGGGATCGCTCGCCGCCGGGGCCTTCGTCGACGCGCACGACAGGCGCAGGCTGATCCTGATCGCACAGGTCGGGGCGGCGGGGTGCGCCGTGGCGCTGGCGCTGCTCGCGTCCGCCGGCTCACCGCCGCTGGTCGCGATCTATGCGCTGGCCGCCGCCATCGCCGCGTTCGCGAGCATCGAGGCGCCGGTCCGGAACGCGAGCATCCCGCAGCTGGTCGGCGCTCACCACCTGCCGTCCGCCCTGGCGCTGAACCAGATCGTCGGCCAGCTCACGGCGCTCGGCGGGCCGGCGCTCGCGGGCGTCCTCCTGGCGACGCTCGGCGTCACGGCCGTCTACGTGACCGCCGTCGCGGGGTTCGCGGTTGCGCTCCTGGCGATCCTCCGGGTGCGGCCGATGCCACCGGCGGGCGGCGGAGCGACGAGGAGCGGGTGGGCCGCAGTCCGGGAGGGCCTCGCGTTCGCCCGCTCGACGCCGGTGCTGCTCTCGACGTTCGTGATCGACCTGAACGCCATGATCTTCGGGATGCCGCGGGCGCTCTTCCCGGCGCTCGCCGTGTCGACCTACCACGTCGGTCCCGGAGGCCTCGGGCTGATGTACGCGGCGCCCGGAGCCGGTGCCCTGATCGGCGCCGCGGCCAGCGGATGGGTCGGCGCCGTGCGGCGGCAGGGCCTGGCGGTCATCGTGTCGGTCGTCTCCTGGGGTGCGGCGATCGTCGCGTTCGGGCTGGTCCCGCACGACCGGTTCCCGCTCGCACTCATCCTGCTGGCCGCGGCGGGCTGGGCCGACGTCATCTCGGCCGTCTTCCGAAACACGATCCTCCAGCTCGTCGCACCGGATGAGATGCGCGGCCGGCTGAGCGCGCTGCACATCGCGGTCGTCACGTCCGGCCCGCGGCTCGGCGACGTCGAGGCCGGGGCGGTTGCCGCCGCGACGTCGGTGCGGTTCGCGGTGGTCTCGGGCGGGCTGGCGTGCATCGCGGGAGTCGGCGTCCTCCACGCGGTCAGCCCGGTGCTGGCCCGCTACCGCCGCGACGACCCCTGAGGGCCGCTACTTGCGCCGGCTGCGGCCGCCGCCGCGCGCGTACCCGGCGGGCGCAAACCCGGCGACGTACTTGGCGAGGCGGCCGGGCTCCTCGCCGCGGTCCTCGGCCTCCTCCATCATGCGAACGGCCTCCCTGACGACCCGCCCGCCGAGGTAGCGCACCGGCTCGGGCGGGAACGCCCGGCCGGGGTCGCGCACAAGGCCGGCGCTCGACCACTCGTCGCTTCGCCCCAGCGCCAGCGACGCCAGGATCCGGCCACCGACCCAGCTCGGGCCGACGCCGTTCCCCGAGTAGCCGCCGCCGTGGACGACGTTGTCGGCGAGATGCCCGAAGATCGGAAGGCCGTCGTCGGTGCGGGCGACCGGCCCCGCCCACGTGTGGGTGATCTCGGCCCCGACGGTGGCGGGGAGGATCCTGTGCATGTGCTGGGCGACCCACGCCGACCGGCGGGGAGCATGGTTGAAGTCGTCGCCGATCTTGGCGTTGTAGGCCAGGCTGCCGCCGCCCTTCCCGAACACGATCCGGCCGTCGCGGGTGGCCTGGTAGTAGTGCACCATCAGGCGGGCGTCGGCGATCGCCTCGGCCCGCGTCCAGCGCATGCGCTCGAGCAGGGCGTGGTCGGGCGCGGTGGCCACGAGGTCGCTGGTTACCGGGACGATCGCGCGCGAGAGCTCCGGGATGGCCGCGGCCCAGGCGTTCAGGGCCAGCGCCGTCGTCCCGGCGGTGATCTCGCCGTCGGGCGTGCGCACGCGCGGCCGTCCGGCCCGTCGCAGGCTCAGCATGGGCGAGTTCTCGTAGATCCGCACCCCTCGCTCGAGCGCGACGCGCCGCAGGCCGCGGACGAGATGCGCCGGGTGGACGGTGGCCGTCCGCGGCTCGAACGCGCCCGCGAGGTGCGTCGGCTGGTCGATGTGCTCGTGCAGCTCGTCGGGTGTCAGGCGCACGAACTCGTGGACGTCGTGGCGCTCGCACTCCTGGATCGCCGACTCCCAGATCCCGACCTGCGCCGGGGCGGTCGCCACCCAGAGCCACCCGCCGCGGCGGAAGTGGGCGTCGATGCCGTGCTCGGAGCAGAACGCCTCGATGCTGTCGACGGCCTCCTCGGAGGCCCGCGCGATCCGCACGCCCTCCTCCTCGCCGCACGCCTTGATCAGCGTCCCGAGCTTCGACCACCAGGTGGTCAGGAAGCCGCCGTTTCGCCCGCTGGCACCGGCGCCGCAGACGTCGGCCTCGACGATGGCGACGTCGCAGCCGGGCTCGAGCTCCTTGATCCGAAGCGCGGTCCAGAGACCCGTGTAGCCGCCGCCGACGATGCAGACGTCGGCCGTCTGCTCGCCTTCCAGGGCAGCCGCCGGCCCGCCATCGTCGACGGCGAGCGCCTCCTCGAGCCACAGCGAACGGTGCACGGCCGGGGATTCTTGCACTCTGGTAGGTTCGAGCGATGCGGGAACGTGCGGCCATCGTGACGGGGGGCGGAACGGGCATCGGCCGTGCCGCGGCGCTCGCGCTTCACCGTGACGGCTACAACATCGTCATCGCCGGCCGCCGTCCCGACCCGCTCGAGGGGACGCGCGAGCTGGCCGGCGACGGCTGCGTCGTCCACCCCGGCGACATCCGCGAGCGCGAGGTGGCCGAGGCGCTCGTGGAGCGCTGCCTCCAGGAGTTCGGACGCATCGACTGCCTCGTGAACAACGCCGGCGGTCAGTTCGTGGCGCCGGCCGAGGACATCACGCCGAACGGCTGGCGCGCCGTCCGCCGTCTCAACCTCGACGCCCCGTGGCAGCTCACGCAGCTCGTCGCGACGCGGTGGATGATCGAGCACGGCGGCGGCCGCGTGATCTCGGTCGTGCTGTGCCCCCGGCGCGGCATCGAGGGAATGGCCCACTCGTCGGCCGCCCGCGCCGGGATGGGCGCGCTCACCAACACGCTCTCGCTGGAGTGGGGCAAGTACGGCATCGGGCTCGTGTGCGTCGCGCCCGGCTGGATCGACACCGAGGGCGTGCGCGGCTACGGCGAGGATCTCGCCGACGTCGCCGACCGGGTGCCGATGAAGCGGATCGGCACGGCCGAGGAGGTGGGGGAGGTCATCGCCTTTCTGGCCTCGCCGGCCGCCGCGTACATCACCGGCACGACCATCGTCGTCGACGGCGGCCTCGAGAACACCGTCGCGGGGTAACCGGGGCCGCGTTGGCCCGCTGGTAACCTGACTCCATGGCCGAGCCCCGCTCGATCGACGAGCTGACCGATGCTCTGCGCGCCGAGGCGTACCTGGCCGATCGCGGCCTGGCGACGGTCATGTCGCTGTCACTCACGCTCGAGAAGCCGCTGCTGCTCGAGGGCGAGGCCGGGGTGGGCAAGACCGAGGCCGCCAAGGCGCTGGCCGCGGTGACGGGCGCGCGCCTGATCCGGCTCCAGTGCTACGAGGGGATCGACGTCGCGCACGCCCTCTACGACTGGAACCACGCCCGCCAGCTGCTCTACATCCGCACGATCGAGGCGGGCGACGCGACCGAGGCCGGCCGGACGCTGCACGACGTCTTCGGGCCTGATTTCCTCGAGCGGCGGCCGCTGCTCGACGCCATCGAGCACTCGGACCCCGTGCCGCCGGTGCTCCTGATCGACGAGATCGACCGCTCCGACGACGAGTTCGAGGCGTTCCTGCTCGAGCTCCTGTCCGACTTCCAGGTGACGATCCCCGAGATCGGGACGATCCGCGCCGAGCGCCGGCCGCGGGTGATCCTCACGTCGAACCGCACGCGCGAGCTGCACGACGCGCTCAAGCGCCGCTGCCTCTACCACTGGATCGGGCACCCCGAGCTCGACCGCGAGATCGAGATCGTGCGCGCCCGCGTCCCGGGGGTTCCCGAGCGCCTGGCGGCCGAGGCGGCGGCCTTCGTCGGCCACCTGCGCGTCATGGACCTCGCCAAGCTGCCCGGCGTCGCCGAGACGATCGACTGGACGCAGGCGCTGGTCGCGCTCGGCCAGGAGGAGCTCGAGGCGGGCGTCGTCGATGCCACGCTGGGGTCCGTGCTGAAGCACCACGAGGACATCGAGCGTGTGCGCGACGCCGGCCTGCGCGAGCTCGTCGCCCGCGCCCGCGAGACCTAGCCATGCCCACCGCCACCGCCGGCGATGCGGTCGTCCGAAAGCTCGTCACGTTCGGGCGCATCCTCCGCGAGGCGGGGCTCGAGGTCGGGCCGGGCCGGCTCCAGGACGCGCTGCGCGGCCTCGACCAGATCGACCTGACGAGCCGTGAGGAGGTCTACCACGCGCTGCGCTGCACGCTCGTGTCGCGCCGCGACGACATCGACGCGTTCGACATGGCGTTCGCCGTGTTCTGGGAGCGGGCGCCCAGCACGGCGCCTGACCAGCCGATCGACCTCGGCTTCCAGGCGTCGACGGAGCCGCCCAAGCGGGTGCCGTCGGCGGCGCCGGCCAAGGAGGACGACCGCCCCTCCGAGGACGAGTCGCCGCCGGTGCTCGTCGCGTCGTCGCGCGACGAGGTCCTCCGCCGCAAGGACTTCGCCGACATGACGCCGGCCGAGCTTCGCCGCGTCCGGCGCCTCATCGCCACGCTGCCGTCGGCCGAGCCCATGCGGCGGTCGCACCGCCTCCGGCCCGGAAGGGCCGGCGACGTGCTCGACATGCGGCGGACGCTTCAGGCGGCGATGCACACCGAGGGGATGCCGCTCCGGCTGGCCTACCGGAAGCGCAAGCTCGTGCCGCGCAAGCTCGTGTTCCTGTGCGACGTGTCGGGGTCGATGGAGCCGTACGCCCGCGCGATGATCATGTTCCTCGAGGCCGCCGCCCGGGCGGGCCGGCACGTCGAGGCGTTCGCGTTCGGGACGCGCCTCTCGCGGCTCACGCCGCAGCTGCGCGATCTCGACCCGGTGCGGTCGCTCCGGCTGGCCGGTGCGACGATGCCCGACTGGGGCGGCGGCACGCGCATCGGCGAGTCGCTTCGGGCCTACAACGAGGAGTACGGGCGGCGCGGCCTGACCCGCGGAGCGGTCGCCGTCGTCGTCTCGGACGGCTGGGAGCGCGGCGACCTCGGGCTGCTCGATACCGAGCTCGGGCGCCTGCACCGCCAGGCCCACCGATTGGTGTGGGTGAACCCGCTGAAGGGCCACACGGGGTTCGAGCCGCTGGCGGGCGGGATGCGGGTCGCGCTGCACCACTCGGACGTCTTCGTCGAGGGCCACAACCTGGCGGCGCTCGAGGCGCTGGCAGAGGTGTTGACCGCGCTCTGAGCCGCGGGTACCGTTTGCCACGGACTGGGCACCGGGCGGATCACGTGGCCGCCCCGAAAATGGAGGCGCAATGACGTACCTCATCCCGCACATCGCGGTGCTGAACGCGAGCAACGGCGCGTGCACCGACGAGGAGATCGACGCCATGGTTGCGGCGATCCAGCATCAGGTCACGTACCACTTCCGGGCGTGGTGGGGGACGAATGCCAGCATCCAGCGCTATACCGACGAGACGGCGGTGCCGACGGCGGCGAACGTGTGGAAGTGCCGGATCCTCGACAAGAGCGATGTCCAGGGCGCGGGCGGATACCACGAGGAGATGCACGGCGTGCCCGACCTGAAGGTGTTCGCCGGCGATCTGAAGCGCTTCGGCGCGAGCGTGTCGGTCGCGTTCAGCCACGAGGTGCTCGAGACGCTCGGCGACCCGCTCTGCAACCAGTCGATACAGGTGGCGCGTGGTGTCTTCTGGTCGATGGAGGCCTGCGACGCGGTCGAGGCCGACCAGTTCGCCTACGAGGTCACGATCGCGGACGGCACGAACGTGATGGTGTCCGACTTCGTGACGCGCCAATGGTGGAACGCCGCCGACCCGCCGCCCTACGACTACAAGCGCCACATCTCGCAGCCGATGCAGCTGCTCACCGGCGGCTACATCGGCGAGTGGAACGCGACGACCCAGAAATGGACGCAGCGGATCGCCGACAAGACGGCGCCCGAGTCGCACCGGCTCGCGTTACGAAACGCGCGCCTCGGTGACGGCAACGCCGCGGAGTCCGGGTACGCGGAGCGGGTCGAAGGACAGCTTCACGTGACCGACGACGTGGTCGACGCCGCGCAGCGCTAGGTCGGCTCGCCGGCCTGCATCCGACGCACGATCTCCCAGGTGAGGGCGGTCGCGACGGCGCCTTCGAACCGCTCGGCCGGGTCGCGCCGGAACACGAGCACCGTCGCCATGGCCTGGATGCAGAGGATCGCAAGCGCCGTGGTGAGGTGCCTGGCGGCGGCTGAGCGCATTCCCGAACGCTAGCCGATGCACGGCCCGGGCGAGACCCGGCCATGGGCCGACGCGAGCGCGTCTCGGATGGCGTCGAGGGGGACGCCGAATCCGCCGCCGCCGTCCCGCGCCGCCGCGAACATCATCGCCACGACCCGGCCTCGGCGGTCGACCACCGGGCCGCCGCTGTCGCCATGCTGGAGCTTGCCCCGCAGCGGCACGACGGTGCGCGGCCGAACGCTGCCGCCGTACGCTCCCGGCGCCAGGGCCGTGAGCGGCTGTCCTGCCCGCCCGGGGACCGATGTGAGCGGGCCGTTCTGCGGGTAGCCGATCAGCGCGACCGCGTTCCCCGACGGATCCTTCGGGGCGATCGCGAGCCGCGGGAGCGGCAGCCCGTGGACGCGCAGGATCGCCACGTCGTTCGACCCGTCGACGGCGATCGGCACCGCCGTGTACGTCCCGGCACCCGCCGGCTGCACCGCGATGTCGTGCTCGCCGGCGATGACGTGGGCGTTCGTGACAACGATCCCGTGGCGCACGACCCACCCCGATCCCTGAATCCCGAGCCCGCAGGCCGTGCCCTGCACGCGGACGACGCTCGCCTTGGCGGCGTGCGCTCCCGGCGCTCGGGGCAGGGACGGGTCGGGCGGATCGAGGGCCTGGTCGGCGATGGCGGGGACGATGGGCAGCGGATCGAAGCGCGCCAGGGCATCGAGGACCGTGCTCGCCGGCACGGCCCGCAGAAGTGCCGGCAGGATCGCCGAGCTCTGGACGTTCCGGCGCAGATGGAGCCCCGGCTGCTCGAGCGCCACGACCGCGACGAGCCACGCGATGACGAGCCCGAGCGCCACGCCCGCCGCGACGCCACCGGCGGTATCCATGGTCGCCAACGGCCCTCGGAGCACGTGCTCGCGGAGCGCGTTCGCCGCCGCTCCGGCTCCGATCTGCATGATCGAGCCTCCGATCAGCGCACCGATGAGCCCGGCAACGCCCAGCCAGGGCGAGTGCCGGCCGTTCTGCAGCAGCACCGGGGCGAGCCGCGACCCGATAACCGCTCCGACGGCGAAGCCCGCCAGGCCCAGAAACGTCGCCATGAGGCCGCGCTGCGCGCCCCGGAAGGCCGACAGCGCCACCCCCGCGAGCACGAGGACGTCGATGGCGCTCATCGGTGATGTATACCCCCCGTCCGGCGCCGCAGGTCCGGGTGTGTGCCAGACTGCGGGGGTGGAGTTCGTGCACATCGAGCACGATCCAGCGCTGCGCCGTCCGAATCTCGTGGCCGCGTTCCGGGGCTGGAACGACGCGGGCGGGGCGGCCAGCCTCGCCGCGGGCTACCTGCGCGCGGTGACCGACGCCGAGCGGTGCGCGGTCATCGACTCCGAGCCCTTCATCGACTACCAGCAGACGCGGCCGACCGTCGAGCTCGTCGACGGCGACGTTCGCCGGCTCGACTGGCCCGAGACCGAGGTCTACGCATCCGAGAAGTCCGACCTGGTCGTCGTCGTCGGCACCGAGCCGAACATGCGCTGGCGGGCGTTCTCGGGCGCCATCGCCGACCTCGCGCGGCGCTACCGGGTCGACCTCGTCATCACGATGGGGGCGCTCCTGGCCGACACGCCGCACACCCGGCCGGTGCCGGTCTCGGCGACGGCCTCGGACGACGAGCTGATGGAGCGGTTCGGCCTCGCGCGATCGACGTACGAGGGGCCGACGGGCATCGTCGGCGTGCTGCACGACGCGTGCGCGCGGGCCGGGCTCCGGTCGGCGAGCCTGTGGGCGGCCACGCCGCACTACATCTCGGCGACACCCAACCCGCAGGCTGCGCTCGCACTGCTCGAGCGGCTGAGCGAGATGATCGGGACTCCGTCGGGCTCGAGCGAGCTCGAGCGGGCCGCCAGCGAGTATGCGCTCCGCGTGGCCTCGGCGATCTCCGACGACCCCGACATCGCGGGCTACGTCCAGCAGCTCGAGGAGGCGGCCGACACCGCCGACCCGCCGAGCGGCGACGAGCTCGCGGCCGACTTCGAGCGGTATCTCCGCGAGCAGAGCGACGGGAAGGACGACTGACGAGCGTCGACGCGACTGACGCCACGTTCGATGACGCGGTCGTCGAGCGCTCGCGTACGGTGCCGGTGGTCGTCGACTTCTGGGCGGAGTGGTGCGGGCCGTGCCGCCAGCTCACGCCTGTCCTCGAGGCGGCGGTCGAGGCGACCGACGGCGCCGTCGAGCTCGTCAAGGTGGACGTCGACGCGAACCCGCACGTCTCGCTGCGGTTCCGCGTCCAGGGCATCCCGGCGGTGAAGGCGTTCCGCGACGGCAGGCTGGTCGACGAGTTCACCGGGGCCGTGCCGCGGGCCAGCGTCGACTCGTTCCTCCGCGGCCTCCTGCCGTCGGAGGCCGACAGGCTGGTCGAGCTGGGCGACGAGGCGTCGATCCGAAAGGCGCTCGAGCTCGAGCCCGACCATCCGGCGGCTCGCGCGGCTCTGACCCGGCTCGAGTCGGCCGACGACCCGGTGCTGGTGCCCGGGCTGGCCGCGCTCGACGCGGGCGAGACCGAGCGCGGGCTGGAGCTCCTGCTCGACGCGCTCGCCGGCGCCGACGCCGCCGTTCGAGACCGGATCCGGCAGGTGATGGTCGGGGTCTTCGCAGACCTCGGGCAGGATCACCCGCTCTCGGCGGAGTACCGCCGCCGGCTCGCGGCCGCGCTCTACTGACCGGCCGGGCGGAAGTCCCGCTCGCCGTCCCAGTAGTCGAGCCGCTCGATGCGGCCGATCACGCCGAGGCCCGGCCAGTACATCTTGTTCGACCGCGGGAAATACGCCACGTCGTTGGTGTCCCGCGTCCCGTAGGCCAGGAACGTCAGCCCGTCCGGCCCTCCCCGCAGCGCGTGCGCCACGCCGGTGCCGGCCGGCCGGGAGACGACGTGCCCGGGCCGAAGCGGGTGCTCCTCGTCTCCCAGGATGCAGGTGCCCGAGCCGGCGAGGATGACGAAGAGCTCCTCCTCGGAGGAGTGGCAGTGCGGCGGATACTGGAGCATGCCCGGCATGCAGCGGCCGATGTTGAGGCCCGTGCGGACGGCGCCGGCCGCGGCCGCCACAGATCGCCAGGCCGACCTGCAGTCGCCCTCGCCGCTCTGGCGCTCCGCGACGTCGGCCGCGTTCACGACATTTGGGAGCCTCGGCCCAGTTGCGGCCCACGGGAGCGGCCCCGCCTCGGCGTCGAACGCGAACATGTCGCCGGGGCCGTCGGCGGCGACGATCGTCGCACCCGCCCACGCCCTACCGGAGTGAGGGTGGTAGCAGGTCTCGACGTACTGGCGCATGCCGAACGACAGCACGTCGAGGCCGTCGGGCCCGGCCTTGAGCGCGTGGGCCTCCTCGTCGGCCAGGTGGACGATGCAGTCGCCGGCCCCGACCTCGCACACCTCGCCGTCCTGCCACAGGAGGCCGCTTCCCGCGAGGACGTAGAAGATCTCCTCCTCGGCTCCGTGGGCGTGGGGCGGGGTGTTGCGCCGGCCAGGGTCGGGCTCCCACCGGCGCAGGCCGACCGCGACGGTCCCGGCCGCCACGCCGAGGTCGGTCATCCAGGTCGCGATCTCGCCGACCTCGCGCCGCACGCGGGGCGCGTCGTCCCAGTGGGCGAGGTGCGTCACAGCCGCGCCTCGAGCGCCTTTCGCGACTCGTCCGGCCACGGCTGGGACGCCGACCGGCCGGCATCGGTGTGCACGACGACGCTTCGCGCCTCCGCGGCGACGCGGCCGTCGGCGGCCGAGCGGATGCGCTCGACGGTCGTCGCGCTCGACGTCCCGATCGCGTCGAGCTCGAGCTCGACGTCGACGTGGTCGTCGGCGTGGACGAGCCCCGAGAGGAAATCGATCTCGACGTGGCGGATCACGACCCGGTGCACGGTATCGCCGAGGAGATCCGTGAAGAACTCGTCGCGCGCCTCCTCCAGATACGTGAGGTAGGTGGAGTTGTTGACGTGCCCGAACCCGTCGAGGTCGCGCCACCTGATCTCGATACGCTTGACCGCGTGCATCGGTCGCGTAGCCTGCCACATCTCCTGCTCGCGGCCGTCGTGGTCGTCTGGGGCGGCTCGTTTGCTGCGATCAAGGCGCTCGTCGATCACGGCCTGGACGCCCCCGACGTCGCGATCGGGCGCTACCTGGTCGCGGCCCCCGGGTTCGCCATCGCCCTCGTCCTGGCGGGAGGCCTGCCGGGGCTGACGCGCAGGGACGCGCTGCGGGTGGTCGCCGCGGGGCTCTTCGTCGTCACCCTCTACCATCTGGCCCTGAACGCGGGCGAGCGCACGACGACGGCGGGGACGGCGAGCGTGGTCATCGCCGGGGCGCCCGCGATGGCGCTCACGATGTCGCTCGCCCTCGGCCTCGAGGCCTTCTCGCGCCGGCGGGCCGCGGGCCTCGCGGTGGCGTTCGCAGGCGTGGTCGTCGTCATCCTGCTCGGCTCGGGCCAGAGCGTCTCGGTCTCGAGCTCCAAGGGGCCGCTCCTCGTGCTCATCGCGGCGGCGTCGTTCGCCGCGTACAACGTGCTCGCGAAGCCGCTGCTCGGCCGCTACGACGCGATCGCGGTCTCGTCCGCCGCGTCGCTCGTCGGCACCGTCGCCCTGCTGCCGTTCGCGGCGTCGGGAACGGCGGGCCGGCTGACCGGGATGAGCGGCGGAGACCTGCTCCTCGTGCTGTACCTCGGGCTCGTGTGCACGCTGGCGGGCTACGTGCTCTGGACGGTCGGCCTGCGCGGCCTCGACCCGTCGCGGGCGGTGGCGTACCTGTACGGAGTCCCCGTCGTGGCGGTCGCGGTGGGCGCGCTGACGCTGGGCGAGAGCGTGACCGCGTGGCTTCTGGTCGGAGGCCTCCTCGTGGTCGGCGGGGTGGCGCTCGCACAATGACCGAGTTCGTCTGGCGCGACGGCGAGCGCACGATCCGGTTCGGGGCCGGGGCCGGCGCTCACGCCTGGCCGGGCGTCGACGTGCTGACGACGGCGCGCGCCGAGAGGGACATCCCACGCTCGGTGCTGGAGGGCGCTCGCGTCCACCACGTCCCCTCGGGCCAGGTGCCCGACCTCGCTGCCGCGTTGATCGACCGAGTCGGCGACGGCCGGATGGTGGCGTGGGGCGGCGGTCGCGTGATCGATACGGCCAAGGCGCTGGCCGCCGCCAGGGGCGGAGAGGTGTGCGCCGTCCCGACGACGCTGTCAGGGGCGGAGATGTCGCGCGGCCACCGGCCGGCGCCCGGCTACGAGGGCCGGCCCAACCACCGGCCGGTGCTGGTGCTCGCGGCGCCCGAGCTGATGGCCGGCCAGCCGGACGACGCGCGCCGGGCATCGGCGATGAACGCCCTCGCGCACGCCGCCGAGGCGCTCTACGGGCCGGGCCGAAACCCGGTGGCCTCGATGGCCGCCCTGCGTGGCGCTGGGCTGCTCGCACGCGGCGTCGAGGAGGGCGGCCGGGACGACCTGGCGCTGGGGGCGGTGCTGGCCGGGTATGCGCTGGGCTCGGCCGGGTTCTCGCTCCACCACGTGCTCTGCCAGACGGTGGTGCGGGTGTGCGGGACGTCGCATTCGGTGACCAACGCCGCCGTGCTGCCGCATTCGCTCGCGGCGATGGCGGCGCGCGAGCCGGAGGCGATCGCCGAGCTGGCCGCGGCGCTCGGGGTCGAGCCCGCCGGCCTCACGGAGCGGGTCTCGGCGCTCGCCGGCGGAGCCAGGCTCGGCCTCGACGAGGCCGAGCTCCCCGCCGCCGCCGACGCGGCGCTCGAGCGCTCCGAGCTCGCCGCCCTCTCCCCGCCGCCCGGGCGAGACGAGCTGATCGCGGTTTTGAGACACGCCCTCTGACACGCGAGGAGGCCACCGCCTTTACAGATTCTGGGTGGTCATGTAGGTTCTCCCCGCGGGAAGGAGGGGGAGAATGCGCAAGGCCCTGGTAGCTCTCGTCGTGCTGGGGGCGGTGGCGTTTGTGTTCCCGGCGCAGGCTCGGGCGGCGGTCGGACGATTCGTCATCCGGTGTTCCTACAGCCATACGCTGGCCGATGATCCGATCGTGCATTTCGGTCAGCCCGGCGCGAGCCACATGCATGACTTCTACGGCAACGTCGCGGAGGACGCGTTCTCGACGGTCGACACGATGGTGGGTCAGGCCACGACCTGCAAGACCCCCACCGACCCGAGCGGCTACTGGGTTCCCACGACACTCATCAACGGTGTGCCGGTGAAGCCGATCAGGGTGATCACGTACTGGGAGGCACCGGCCAATCAGAACGTCGAGACGATTCCTCTGGGATTGCAGATGATCGCCGGGGACCACGACTCGATGGTGCCTCAGAGCACGGCGCGCGTGGGCTGGGCCTGTGACAACGACACGGCCGGCGTGATCCATTCACCGGTGCTCGACCATCCGTATGACTGCACGCCGTACAACGCGGCCGTGGGGCACGGGAACGGCGTCGTGGAGCGAGCCATCTTCCCGAGTTGCTGGGATGGGACCGGCCTCGCACCCGCGGATGTGACCTATCCACCGTGCCGCAAGCCGTATACACACAAGCTCATTCGGCTCACGGCACGGTTTCATCTCGGCATCATGAGCCCGGACGGGCTGACGCTTTCCAGCGGCCCGTACACGACGCTGCACTTCGATTTCTACGATGCGTTCGATCCCGGCCGGCTCCAGCTCCTCGTGAGCGCCTGCCTGAACGCCCACGTCAACTGCAAGCAGGTCACGAACTAGCCGTGTAACGCAGGTAGACCGTGCCGTTGCCGAACCGCCGCTCCTCGCGCAGGTCGAGATCCATCCTCGTCCCCGCCGGCAGCGCCTGCGCGCCGCCGCCGACCACCACGGGCGCCAGGAGGAGCTGGAGCTCGTCGACGAGGCCCGCGCGGATCGCCTGGGCGGCGAGCTCGGCTCCGCCGACGCCGATGTCGCGCGCCGCGCCGGCCTTCATCGCGCGCACGGCGTCGGCGTCGAAGTCGCGCTCCAGCCGTGTGCGGCGGGTCGACACGTCGGCGAGCGTCGTCGAGTAGACGACCTTGTCGGCCGCCCGCCAGATCCCGGCGAAGTCATGCATGACCGGCGGCTCGTCGTCCAGCGCCATCGTCTCCCAGACAGCCATCGTCTCGTACATCCGCCGGCCGTAGAGGTAGGTGCCGACCGGGCGCTCGAGGTCGTTCACGAACGCGTGCACCTCCTCGTCGGGCGCGGCCCAGTCGAAGTTGCCGTTCTCGTCGGCGATGTAGCCGTCGAGCGACGCGATTGCCGAATAGATGAGGTTGGCCATGGTGGTAGGCTCGCAGATCATGGGGAAGGGATACGCAGAGGGCCCTGCCGCCGAGGAGGCCGAGGCGGCGCGTGAGCGCGGCGAGCACCTCGTCGTCGACGAGCGTCCGCCGCCGCGGCGGATGGTGTGGGGCTGCACGACCGAGCGGCCCGAGTCGCACGTCATCGGCGAGGTCGGCGAGGTCGACCCGGACGAGCTCTTCGCATCGGGCCGGGCGTGGGGGATCCACGTCGAGCTCGAGATGCAGGCGTGACGCAGAACCCGTACGACCGCCCATCTGACCCAGCCAAGCGCCACTCGGCGGCGCTGACCGACGGCCCCGACCGGGCGCCGGCGCGGGCGATGCTGAAGGCGATCGGCTTCACCGACGACGACCTGGCCCGTCCGATCGTCGGCGTCGCGACGACCTGGATCGAGACCATGCCGTGCAACTTCAACCAGCGCGAGCTCGCGCAGCGCGTCAAGGCCGGGATCCGCGCGGCGGGCGGGACGCCGATGGAGTTCAACACCGTTTCGGTGTCCGACGGGGTCTCGATGGGCACCGAGGGGATGAAGGCGTCGCTGATCTCGCGCGAGGTGATCACCGACTCGATCGAGCTCGTCGCGCGCGGCCACCTGTTCGACGGCCTGGTCTGCATCGTCGGCTGCGACAAGACGATCCCGGCCGGGGTGATGGCGCTGTGCCGGCTCGACATCCCCGGGCTCGCGCTCTACAACGGCTCGATCGCGCCGGGCACGTTCCGGGGCCGCGACATCACGATCCAGGACGTCTTCGAGGCGGTCGGCGCGCACGCCGCGGGCAAGATCGACGGCGCGGAGCTGCACGAGGTCGAGTCGGCCGCCTGCCCCGGGGCGGGCGCGTGCGGCGGCCAGTTCACCGCGAACACGATGTCGACCGCGCTCGAGTTCCTCGGGATCAGCCCGGCCGGCATGAACGGCATCCCGGCGCTCAACCGGACGAAGGGCGACGCCGCCGAGGAGTGCGGCAGGCTCGTGATGCAGCTCGTCCGCGACGACGTCCGCCCGTCCCACATCATCACGCGCGAGGCGATCGAGAACGCCGCGGCGTCGGTGGCGGCGACCGGGGGCTCGACCAACGGCGTCCTGCACCTGCTCGCGATCGCCCACGAGCTCGGCATCCCGTTCTCGATCGACGAGTTCGACTCGATCGCGGCGCGGACGCCGATCGTCGCCAGCCTGAAGCCGGGCGGGAAGTACGTCGCCACCGACATGTTCGACGCCGGCGGCGTCGCGCTTGTGGCGCGCGAGCTTCGCAAGCGCGAGCTCGTCCACGCCGGCGCGCGGAACGTCGACGGCCGCACGCTGGGACAGGTGGCCGACGACGTCGTCGAGACGCCGGGCCAGCCGGTCGTCGTCCCGATCGAGTCGCCGATCAAGGAGACGGGCGGCCTTGCGATCCTGCGCGGCAACCTCTCGCCCGAGGGCTGCGTCGTGAAGCTCGCCGGCCACGAGCGCGTCAGCCATCGCGGCCCGGCGAGGGTGTTCGACCGCGAGGAGGACTGCTTCGCCGCGGTCAAGGCCGGGGCGATCAAGGCGGGGGACGTCGTCGTCATCCGCTACGAGGGGCCGGCCGGCGGGCCGGGGATGCGCGAGATGCTGCACGTCACCGCCGCAATCGTCGGCGAGGGGCTCGGCGAGGAGGTCGCGCTCGTCACCGACGGCCGCTTCTCCGGCGCGACGCACGGCCTCATGGCCGGCCACGTGACGCCAGAGGCGGTCCGGGGCGGCCCGATCGCGATCGTGCAGGAGGGCGACATCGTCGAGTTCGACATCGAGGCGCGCGAGCTCCGGCTCGAGCTCTCCGACGACGAGATCGCCGCCCGCCTGCGCGACTGGACAGCCGCCTGAACCGGCCTACACGACCGGTGTGTTCGCCAAGTACGCGTTTCTCGTGTCGAGCGCCAGCGAGGGCGCCGTCACCCGGCCCGCTGACGTAGTGGGGGTCGCCTACGCCTGGCGCGGCCTGTTCTCGAGCGCCGAGCTGAACGTGCTCCACGCCGAGGGCTTCGAGCACGACCTGCTCGACTGGGACTGGCGCGGGCAGGTCGAGCGTCACAGCCTCGGCTGGGTCACGGCGCGCGACGGCGGCGACCTGGTCGGGTTCGTGAACGTGGCGTGGGACGGGGGCAGCCACGCGTTCGTGCTCGACACGCTGGTGGCCGCGGCCGCCCGGCGGCAGGGCATCGGCGTCGAGCTCGTCAAGGTCGCCGAGCGCGAGGCCCGCGCCGCCGGCTGCGAGTGGCTGCACGTCGACTTCGAGGATCACCTGCGCGCGTTCTACTTCGACGCGTGCGGCTTCGTCCCGACCAACGCCGGGCTGATCGAGCTGTAGCGCACGATCCGGCCGTCGGCGACGAGGCTCTCGACCGTGCCGTCCGGCACCGGCCACGAGAACCAGCGAGCGACCTCGTCCTCCGGGCGCGAGCACGGCCGCCCGAACGCCGGCCACGAGCAGGGTCTCCAGGGCGCCGCCCGGGTGAAACATTGGTACCAGGCACCGGTGTTTCAGCCTGGGGCCAGAGGCGGAGCTCGGAGGTGTGGCGGTGGCCGCCCGTGGCGGCGGGAACCGTGACCGAGCGGGTCACGATCGCTCCGGTTCGCTCCAGCGGCTCGCGCAGGCGGCGGAGCGCCGCCGCCGAGAGCCCGAGCTCGACCCGGAGGTCGTCGACCAGCGACGGCCCGGCTGAGCGCAGGTGGGCGACGAGCGGCGAGTCGCGGGCGGCATCGAGCGCCGCGCGGCACAGCGGGTCGAGGAGGGCGGCGACGGCATCGGAGACGAGCACCCGTTTGCCGCGGTGGATCTTGAGGCCGAGGATGCCCGGGTGGGCCGTCAGCTCGACCGCCCACGGGTACTTCGTCCGCGGCCACAGGCCGAAGCCGCGCGAGCCCGGCCGGTACGGCGGCTCGTGACACGCCGCGAAGAGGCTCGGGAGCGCGCAGTCCGGCGTGATGGTGACGATGCCCCGCTCGCGCACCCACGCCGCCGCCTCGTCGATGTCAGCCAGGGCCAGGTCGGGGGTCAGCCGGCAGGCGCGCGAGCGCTCGGCCTCGAGCGCCTCGAGGTCAGGCTTCTGAGCCACTCTCGGTCACGGCGGCGAGGGCGGCAACCCGCTCGGTGATGCCGGCCCGGTGCCACTCGCTCACGCCGACGGCGGCGTGCAGGTTCGTCGTCCAGGCGACGATGCGCGTGCCCTCGTCGGTGGCGCCGGTCATGAAGTGGGTCTGCGTCTGGGAGTCGGCGATGGGCGGGTCGTCGTCCGTGAGATGGCAGCCGACGGTGTCGGTGAATGCGGCGACCACGCCGCGGCCGTTCAGGAGCACGAGCTCGATCCGTTCCGAGGCGATCCGCTGGCGCAGGAACGGCGCGTCCTCCCGCAGGAGCTCGACCCGCGACGACTCGGGCAGGAGGCCCCACGTCGGATTCGTGGCCCACTGCACGAGCGTCAGGTGGCACGCCGTGCCGCGGTAGTAGCTCACCCCGATGCCGTTCAGGACACGCTCGAGGACGTCGAACCACCGCCGGTACGGCCTGCGCTCGAAGTACCAGTTGCAGCCCTCGAACACGCGCGCCAGCACCTGCGCATCGACGTTGGCGAGGCTGTTCGCCCCGACCGAGAGCAGCGTCTCGAGCCGCTGGTCGTCCTCGCGCAGGAGCGAGGCCTCGGGGTCGAGGAACTCGAGGCGATTGGGGTTGAGGCCGATCGTCGCGACCTTCGCGTTTCGCGGATCGCCGAAGCCCACCACCGGCGTCGAGCCGGGGATGACGTTGCACCCGTCGGGAGGCGGCCGCCGCAGCCGCGCCTCCACGTAGTCGGGGATCGGGCCGCTCACCGCTCGACTGCGGCGCGCGCGTCCGACGCGAGCGTCTCGAGCAGCCGCCGCTTCCAGCGGGTCATGTCCAGGCCGGGGAGCCCCGCCGTCGGGTCGCTGGGATCGATCGGCCGGGGGAGGTTCGACACGCCGATCGCCGCCATCCGGACGTCGTCTCCGAACCTTGCCGCCGCGACGCCCACGAGCGCGAAGCTCCATGCGGCCCGCTCGCCGGCGATCACGTATGCGCTCGCGTCCGGGGCGCGCGGCACCTCGACGGCCGTCAGGAACTCGCCCGGCTCGAGCGTGAGCGTCGAGCGCTCGTCGGCGGTCGCACGCCGGTAGAGGTCGGCCAGCGGCATCCGCCGGGCCGTCGTCTCGACCTGGGCGTCCATGGCGAGCAGCGCCGCGGCCAGATCGGACGGGGCGACCGAGATGCAGTCGCCGGGCTCGAGGCCGTGCTTTCGGTGATCGCCGATCTGCGCGTAGCAGGTGTCGCCGCCGCGGAGCCAGCACTGGAGGTCCGGGTGGCGGAAGTACCAGCAGCGCACCTGCTGGCACAGGTTCCCGCCGACCGTCCCCATCTCGCGCAGCTGGGGCGAGCCGACGGCGGCGGCCGCCTGGGCGAGCCCGGTGAAGCGCTCGCCGATGCCGGCGTCGCGCTCGACGTCGGCGACCGACGTCGTCGCGCCGATCCGCACCGCCTCGCCGTCGTGCGCGATGCCGGAGAGGCCGAGCGCGCGGAGGTCGACGACCTCGTCGGCGGGCAGGATGTCGCGGTCGAGCTGCGTCAGGACGTCGGTGCCGCCGCCCATGGCGCGTGCGCCGTTTCGCAGCCGCGCCGAGGCGTCGTCCGCGTCGGCGGGTCGGACGTAGCCGAACGTCCTCATGCGCCCAGCGCCTCCAGCACGCGGCGCGGCGTGTACGGCGCCTCGCGCAGGCGCACCCCGAGGGCGTGTGCGAGGGCGTTCCCGATTGCGGCCGGCGTCGGGATGACCGGAGGCTCGCCGAGGCCCTTCACCCCCATCGTGAGATGCGGGTCGGGCTCTCCGACGAACTCGCAGACCACCTCGGGCAGGTCGGCGATCGTCGGCACCTTGTAGTCCTCGAGGCCCGCGTTCACGACCGTGCCGGTCGTGGGGTCGACGACGCGCTCCTCCATCAGCGTGAAGCCGATGGCCTGGAGGATCCCGCCCATCACCTGGCTGCGCGCGCCCATCGCGTTCACGACGCGGCCGATGTCGTGCACGGCGACGACCCGCTCGACGGTCACCTCGCCCGTGCCGGTGTCGACGGCGACCTGGGCGATCTGGCACCCGAACGTGTTCACGTTCATGCCCTCGGGGTTCGGCCCGCGAGAGCCCGAGCCCGAGATCCAGGCGTTTCCGAGCTTGCCCGTCACCTCGGTGATCGGATGGCGCAGCGTCCCGTCGACCGAGCGGATCTCGCCGTCCTCGAGCGTCAGGTCGGAGGCCGAGATCTCGAACATGTCGGCGGCCAGGCCGAGGATCTCGGTGCGCACGTGGTGGGCGGCCGACCGCACCGCGGGCGCGATCGAGGCGAGCGTCATCGAGCCGCCCGAGAAGGGCCCGTGCCCGATCCGCGACGTGTCGCCGGCGTACACGGTGATCGTGTCGACGGGGACTCCCAGGCGCTCGGCGGCGATGACGGCGCACGCGGTCATCGTGCCGGTGCCGAGGTCCTGGAGTCCCACGGTGACCGCGGGCCGCGCGGCCTTGCCCACCCGCACCTCGGCGTACGCGGGCGGCCCTCCGCCGCCCCACCAGTACTGGCTCGAGACGCCCATTCCGCGGCGGATGCGGCCGTCGCCGCGCAGCGCGTCACGCCCGTCCCAGCCGGCCAGCTCGGCCGCCCGGTCGTAGCACTCCAAGAGGCGCTTCGACGTGTAGGGCTTCCCGTTCTCGGGGTCGTCCGCGGAGTGGTTCAGCCGCCGCAGCTCGAGCGGGTCGATGCGCGAGCTTCTCGGCCAGCTCGTCGAGCGCCTGCTCGAAGCCGAACGTGCCCTCCATCACGCCCGGCGCGCGGAAGGCCACCGACGGGCCGAGGTTCTGGCGGACGGGCGCGACCATCAGCCGCAGGTTCGGGCAGGTGTAGACCGACTTCACGGGCTCGAGGACGGGGAAGGCCCAGCCGCCGGTGCCCATGCCCATCACGGCCGATGCCTCGACCGCCTGGAGGCGCCCGTCGCGCGACGCCCCGATGGTGTACTCCATGCGAGCCGGCGTGCGGAAGCCGGCGGCCAGGTTCTCCTCGCGGCGGCTGTTCACGAGCCGCACGGGCCGGCCGGTCTGGCGCGAGAGCTCGGTCGCGAGGATCCCCTGCGGCCCGACGCCGAACTTCGAGCCGAACCCGCCGCCCATGAACTCGCAGATCACGCGGACGCGCTCGGGATCGAGCTCGAACGCCTCGGCCACGGTCGCGCGCGCGTCGTAGATGGCCTGGGTCGAGCTCCAGAGCGTGAGCCCGTCCTCGCGCCAGTCGGCGACGGCGGCGTGCGGCTCCATCGAGTTGTGGAGCTGGGCAGGTGCGATGTAGGTCGCCTCGACCTTCACGTCGGCCGCCGCGAGCGCCGCGTCGGGGTCGCCGCGCTCATGTTCGGTCGGATCCACGAGGAAGTCCTGCCGCTCGAACGCCTCGTCGAGGTCGGAGACGAAGCCGAGCACCTCGTACGTGGGCGCGAGCGCCGCGAGCGCCGCCTCCGCGGCGTCGGCGGTGTCGGCCGCGACGGCGGCGATCGCGGCTCCGGCGAAGTTCGGGGAGTCGCTGAGCGTCGAGTCGTCGTTGCCGGGTCCGTCGCCTGGGCCGAGCACGCAGCGCACGCCGGGCACGGCCCGCGCGGCGTCGAGGTCGAGCGACGTCACCTTGGCGTTCGCGTGCGGACTGCGAAGGACGGCGGCCTCGAGCAGGCCCGGAAGGGCCACGTCGACCGTGAACCGGGCCGTGCCGGTCGTGCGGGCCCGAGCCGTGATCCTGGGCGTCGGGTCGCCGATCGGGTGGGTCGCGCTCCCCTCCTCGAACTCGGGGGTGTCGTCCTCCTCGACGAGCGTCCAGCGGACCTCGGTGCGGCCCTCGACGACCGCCTCGGTCTTGACGAGCTTGGCGGTCATCCGGCCTCCGCCGCGGCTGCGACCGCCTGCTCGATTCCCTCGTAGGCGCCGCAGCGGCACAGGTTTCCGGCCATCGCCGTTCGGATCTCGGCGCGGCTCGGCCTCGGCGTGCGCTCGAGGAGCGCGACCGCCGACATGAGCTGGCCCGGCGTGCAGAAGCCGCACTGGAAGCCGTCGTGGGTGGTGAACGAGGCGCGCAGCCGCTCGAGCAGATCGGTCGAGCCCTCGACCGTGTCGAGGGAGGCGCCGTCGCAGGCGGCTGCCAGCGTCAGGCACGACAGCACCGCCCGGCCGTCGAGGAGCACGGTGCAGCTCCCGCACGTGCCCTCGCCGCAGGCGACCTTGGTGCCCGTGAGTGCGAGGTCCGCCCGGAGCACGTCCGCCAGCGACCGGTTCGGCGCGACGTCGAGCTCGTGCATCTGCCCGTTGATGGTCAATCGCACCTGCATCCAGGGCTAGGTTACAAGTTTGTCCCTTCCCTCGACCTCAATGACCCGGCGGGCGCCGCTGGAGCTGGCGTACGTCCCCCGGGGCGTCGAGGAGCCCCTGCTCGGCTACTACTCCGTGACGCCGCTCACGCCCGGCGGCTGGGCCGACCTGCTCGGCGACGTGGGTCTGCCTGACACGCTCCGGCGGTTCTCCCAGGGCGTCGCCGTGGGGGACAGCCATCGCACGGTCGAGATGCGGTGCCTCGAGATGCTGCCCGCCGTCGCCCACCTCCTGACCGAGCGCGATGGGCCGTCGAGCGCCTCGGTGCGTGCATGGCGGCTGGTGGCGCGCGTCGTCGAGCAGTCGATCCTCGGCGGCGGCGCCGTCCCCGACCTGGGGCGGTTCGCAGCCGCATTCCCGGCCGCCGGCCACGCGGTCCTCGTCCGCGACGAGGAGGGCGAGGTCGCCACCGAGACGGCCGCCGACGCCGTGGCTGGGTTCGTCGACGCCTCGACCCGGGCGCTGTCGGCGGCGGTGCGCGACCCGCGCATCATGCGAGCGCCCGAGGCGCACGCCGACATCGTCGACCTCGGGATGCTCCAGCCGCTCCTCCGCGCCGTCGCGCCCGACCTCGGCCTGGCTCCGCCGCTCGTCCGGCTCCACGACACGCTCGAGCCGCTCCGCCTCCGCCTCGAGGCGCCGACCGACCCGGACGCCGGCTGGCCGCTCCACGCCGATCCTCCCGATCCGGCGCTCCTCAAGAAGGCGGCGAGGATCTTCCCCGCGCTGGCGCGCGCGACCGACGGGCTGGTGACGCTGGGGCAGCAGGGGGTCGTCGAGCTGCGCCTGGCCGCCGCGGCGCTCGAGTTCGCGGGCGCGGCGGTCGAGCTGCCGTCCGAGCTGGTCGAGGAGCAGGATCTGGAGTACGACGGAGCCCACCTCGACTTCGCCCCGGGCGCGCTGTCGCTCGGCGGGGTCGTGCGCTACGACCTGCGCGCATCGCTCGGCGGGCGCGAGATCAGCGCCGAGGAGTTTCAGGCGCTCGCCGCTGCGACGCAGCCGCTCGTGCGGGTCGGCGGCGAGTGGCGCGCGCTCAAGGGCCGCGCCCTCGCTCGCGCCAAGGCCCTGGCCGCGATCGCGCTCCACGGCTCGTCGATGCCGGCGATGACCGCGCTCGGAGCGGCGCTCGCCGGGCGCTACGAGGTGCGCGGAATGGCGGTCGAGGTGGGCGATCCCACCGGCGAGCTCGAGCAGCTCGTCACCCGGCTTCGCAGCCCGGAGTACGTCGCGCCGCTCGAGCCGCCCGAGGCGTTCCAGGGCGAGCTGCGCCCGTACCAGAAGGTCGGGCTGGGGTGGCTCACGCGGACGCGCGAGCTCGGCCTGGGGGCGCTCCTCGCCGACGACATGGGCCTCGGGAAGACCGTCCAGGTGATCGCCTACCTGCTCGACCACGGCGACGACGTGAGCGGGCCGGCGCTGATCGTGTGCCCGACGTCGGTGCTCGGGAACTGGCAGCGCGAGCTGCGCCGGTTCGCGCCCGACCTCGAGGTCCACATCCATCACGGGCCCGACCGCACGCGCGACGCCGAGGACCTCGCGGACTGGGACGTCGTGCTCACCTCGTACGCCCTCCTGCCGCGCGACCGCCGCCTCCTCACCGACGGCTCATGGCGCGTGCTCGTGCTCGACGAGGCGCAGGCGGTCAAGAACCCGCTCACCCACGCCGCGCAGACCGCCAGGCAGGTGACGGCCGGGCATCGTGTCGCCCTGACCGGCACGCCGGTCGAGAACCGGCTGGACGACCTGTGGTCGATCATGCACATCCTGAACCCGGGCCTGCTCGGCACCCGCACCGGCTTTCGCCGGCTGATCGCGACGCCGATCGAGCGCCGGGCCGAGCCCGACGCCGAGGAGGCGCTCGTCCGGATGACCCAGCCGTTCCTGCTTCGCCGGCGGAAGGTCGACCCCGACGTGCTCCCCGATCTGCCGCCCCGCCAGGACTCGACCGAGTTCTGCACGCTCACCGTCGAGCAGGCAGCCCTCTACCAGGCGACGATCGACGCCATGATGGCCGACGTCCGCGGCGCCGCCGGGATCGAGCGGCGCGGCCACGTGCTCGCCCTCATCACCCGGCTGAAGCAGGTGTGCAACCACCCGCTCCACGCGATGGGGAAGCCCGGCGCGCTGACCGGCCGGTCGGGCAAGCTCGACCGCCTCACAGAGATGCTCTCGGAGGCGCTCGCCGAGGGCGACTCGGCGCTCGTCTTCACCCAGTACGCGGTCATGGGCGGCCTTCTGGCGGGGCACATCGAGCACGAGCTCGAGGTCGAGCGGCTCTACCTCGACGGGTCGACGCCGCGGACGGCCCGCGAGCAGATCGTCGACCGGTTCCAGGAGCCGGGCGGCGACCCGCGGGTGCTCGTCATGTCGCTGCGCGCGGGCGGCCTCGGGCTCAACCTGACGGCCGCCAACCACGTCTTCCACTTCGACCGCTGGTGGAACCCGGCCGTCGAGGATCAGGCGTCGGACCGCGCCCACCGCATCGGCCAGACGCGGGTCGTCCAGGTGCACAAGATGGTGTGCGCCGGGACGATCGAGGAGCGGATCGACGAGCTGATCGCGGCCAAGCGCGACCTGGCCACGCGGATCGTCGACCGCGGGGTCGAGTCGGCGCTGTCCGATCTGGGCGACGACGAGCTGGCGGAGCTTGTCGCGCTGCGCAGCGAGTAGCACCGATACACTCGGCGCATGACCGCCCTCGAGCTGCTCCACAGGCTTGTCGAGCTCGAGAGCCCCACGTCGGACGCCGAGCGCCTCTCGCATATCGGCCTCTTCATCGCCGCCGAGCTCGAGTCGCTGGGCGGACGCGTCGAGTTCCGCGGCAGCCATCTGGTGTCGCGGATGGGCGACGGCGGGCCGCCGCTTGTCCTCGCGGCCCACATGGACACCGTGTGGCCGACGGGCACGCTGATGCAGATGCCGTTCCGGGTCGAGGGCGGCTATGCCCACGGCCCCGGCGCGCTCGACATGAAGGCCGGGATCGTCACGGCCATCGAGGCCGTCCGCCGGGCGGGCTCGCCCGCCGGGCCTGTCTGCGTCCTCATCACGGCCGACGAGGAGATCGGGAGTCCGTCGGGCCGCCCGATCGTCGAGGAGCTGGCGCGGGAGGCGCGCGCGGTCCTCGTCCTCGAGCCGCCGGTCCGCGACGGCACGATCACGACGTCGCGCTCGGGCCTCGCCCGCTACCAGCTTCGCATCCACGGTCGCGCCGCCCACGCGGGCAACGGCTGGCGGGCGGGCGTGTCGGCCATCGAGGAGCTGGCCCATCAGGTCGCCGCCGTGCATGCGCTGGCCGACGAGGCCGCGGGCATCCGGACGAACGTCGGGCAGGTGGGGGGCGGGACGGGCGACAACGTCGTCGCCGCCGAGGCGTGGGCCCGGATCGACGCCCGCGCGTGGACGGCCCAGGCGCAGGCCCGGCTCGAGGCGGCGATCTACGGGCTCGAGCCGCGGGTCGAGGGCGCGACGATCGAGGTCAGCGGCGCCGTGACGCGCCCGCCGATGGTGCAGTCAGAGGCCGGGGCCGCGCTCGCCGGCCGGGCCATCGAGATCGCCGCCGGCCTCGGGATCGAGCTCTCCGAGAACGCGTCACCCGGCGGCTCCGACGGCAACTTCGCGGCGGCCGTCGGCACGCCCGTCATCGACGGGCTCGGGCCCACCGGCGTCGGGCGCGCACGCGGTCGACGAGCGGGTGTCGCTCGAGTCGCTCGAGGAGCGGACATCGCTCGTGACGGCGCTCGTCGAACGGCTCTAGTACCAGGAATCCGGCCGGGGGCGGCGAATCCCCCGCCGTCCTCATAATTCATCAGGTAAGGAGACAGCACGAATGGACATGTCCAAGATCACGCGAAGCACGTGGATCGTGACGGGGGGGACGATCGTCACGCTGATCGGGACGCTCTTTCTCGACTGGTACTCGTTCAGCGCGTCCGTCGACGTCGGCCTCGGCAACACGTTCTCGGTCAGCGCCAGCGTCGGTGCCTGGGACACGGGCTCGATCGGCAAGCTCGCCGTGCTGGGCTCGGTCGTGATGCTGGCGGGCGTCGTCCTGCTGTTCGCTCCCGAACCCGCCGGATCTCCCGTTTCCCCTCCCGATGGCGATCCTCGTGGCCTGCGCGTTCACGGCGCTCATGGTCGTGCTGAAGTTCCTCGACCACCACAGCGACACCGCGATCGGCATCTGGGCCTCGCTGCTCGGCTCCCTCATCGCCGCCTACGGCGCGTACGAGATGGGCGGCCGGTTCAGCATGTCGAGCAGCCCGTAGCGCAACTCCGGGGTCGGGCACCGATCCGCGTGCCTGGCCCTGCCTCGGCGCTCAGACGGCCTTGACCGCGCTGGTCAGGCCGATCACCGAGTCCTTCGCGTCGCCGAACAGCATCGTCGTCTTGGGGTCGTAGAAGAGCTCGTTCTCGATGCCGGCGAAGCCCGTGTTCATCGACCGCTTCAGGACCACGATGGCCGACGACTCGTCGACGTTCAGGATCGGCATGCCGTAGATCGGGCTGCCCGGCGTGTTCTTGGCGGCCGGGTTCACGACGTCGTTGGCGCCGATCACGAGCGACACGTCGGTGCGGGGGAACTCGCCGTTGATGTCGTCCATCTCGTAGAGCTGCGTGTAGGGGACGTCCGCCTCGGCCAGGAGCACGTTCATGTGGCCGGGCATCCGGCCGGCGACGGGATGGATCGCATACCGCACGTCCACGCCGCGCCCCTCGAGCAGATCGCCGAGCTCGCGGACGTTGTGCTGCGCCTGGGCCACGGCGAGGCCGTACCCGGGGACGATCACGACGCGGCGGGCATACGCCAGCATGATGGCGATGTCGTCGGCGCTCGCCGAGCGGACCGTCCCGGCGACGCCGGGCCCTTCCGCGAGGGCGACGCTCCCGGACGTGCCGAACGCGCCGAACACCATGTTCGCGAGCGAGCGGTTCATCGCCTTGCCCATCATCTGGGTGAGCAGGCTGCCCGACGCGCCGACGAGTGTGCCCGCGATGATGAGGACGTTGTTCGACAGGACGAACCCGGTCGACGCTGTCGCCAGACCTGTAAACGCGTTCAGGAGCGAGATCACGACGGGCATGTCGGCGCCGCCGATCGCCATCACCATCTGCACGCCGAGGATGAGCGCCACCACGACGATGGCGACGAGCAGGGCCTGGCTCTCGTGCCCGGTCGCGAGGAACGCGCATCCCGCGAGGATCGCGGCGAAGATGGTGGCGGTCACCACCTTCTGCCCCGGCACGGTGACCGGATTCCCCGTCACGATGCCCTGGAGCTTGCCGAAGGCGACCATCGACCCGGCGAAGCTGACCGACCCGACGACGGCCGAGAAGAGGATCGAGATGATGATCTTGGTCTCGATGTGGCCCGGCGCGCCGACGGTGTCGTGGTAGTCCGCAAACGCGATCAGCGCCGCGGCGCCGCCGCCGAAGCCGTTGAACAGCGCGACCATCTGCGGCATCGCCGTCATCTTCACGCGCTGCGCGCCGATCGCTCCGCCGATCCCGCCGACGAGCGACCCGAGGATGATCCACTCGAAGGTGACGACCTGCTCGTCGAAGAGCGTCGCCGCGATCGCGATCGCCATCCCGACCGCCGCGATCTGGTTGCCGGAGCGCGCGGTGGCCGGCGACGAGAGCCGCTTCAAGCCGATGATGAAGAGCGAGGCGCAGATCAGGTAGGCCGCGCCGATGGCGTCGGCTCTACTCATCTCTGGAGGCATCCCCCGGCTTCCGCCGGAACATGTGCAGCATGCGGTCGGTCACGAGGAAGCCGCCCACGACGTTCGACGCCCCGAACGCGACGGCGATCGTGCCGAGGACGGTGGTGAGGGTGCCCTTGTCGGCCCCCGCGACCAGGATCGCGCCGACGATGACGACGCCGTGGATGGCGTTCGTGCCGCTCATGAGCGGCGTGTGCAGCGTCGTCGGCACCTTCGATATGAGCTCGATGCCGACGAACGCGGCGAGCACGAAGACGGTCAGCTCGATGAGCAGGCTCTCGTTCACGCGGGTGCCTCCTGGAGGAGCCGGCTCGTCACGCGGCCTTCGTGCGTGACGACGGCGTCGGCGGTGATCTCGTCGTCGAAGTCGAACGTGAGCGCGCCGTCCACGACGAGGTGCTCGAGCACGGCCTGGATGTTTCGGGCGTACATCTGGCTCGCGTGCAGCGGCATGCCTGACGGCAGGTTGAGGGTGCCGATCAGCTTGACGCCGTGGCGCTCGACGACCTCGCCCGGTTCGGTGAGCTCGCAGTTCCCGCCGGTCTCGGCGGCCAGGTCGACGATGACGGAGCCGGTCCGCATCCGCTCGACGACGGCGGCCGGGATGAGCCGCGGAGCCGGCTTGCCCGGCACGAGCGCCGTCGTGACGACGACGTCGGAGTCGGCGATGTGGCGCTCGAGGAGGCGCTGCTGCTCCTCCAGCTGGCTCTCCGAGAGCACGGTGGCGTAGCCGCGCGCGTCCTGAGCCTCGCCCATCTCCATCTCGAGCTCGACGAACGCCGCACCGAGGCTCTGCACCTGCTCCTTGACGGCGGGGCGCGTGTCGAACGCCGAGACAACGGCGCCGAGGCGGCGGGCGGTCGCGATCGCCTGGAGGCCCGCGACGCCGGCGCCGAGCACGAGCACCTTGGCCGGCGGCACCGTGCCCGCCGCGGTCATCAGCATCGGGTAGAACTTCGGCAGCGCCTCGGCGGCGAGGATGACGGCGCGATAGCCGCTCACCGTCGCCTGCGACGACAACGAGTCCATCCGCTGCGCGCGGGTGACGCGAGGGACGGCCTCCATCGAGAAGCCGGTGACTCCGGCGCTCGTGAGCGCCTGGACGAGCTCCGGATCCGTGAGCGGGCGGAGGTAGCCGACCAGCACCGTGCCCGATCGCAGGGCGGCGACCTCGGCGGGCTCGACCCGCCCGATCCGCACGACGATGTCGGCACGGGCGTAGACGTCCTCGACGCTGGACGCGATCTCGGCGCCGGCCTCGCGGTAGGCGTCGTCGAGGAGCGACGCGCCCGCCCCGGCGCCCGGCTCGAGGAGCACCGTCAGGTCGCGCTGGGCGAGGCGCTGCACCGCATCCGGCGTCAGTGCGACGCGATGCTCGCCGGGGGCGCGCTCAGTGGGGACACCGACGATCATCGCGGGCTACGCCACCGCCGCCGTGAGCTCGTCCAGCCATGCCGACCGGCCGCCGTTCGCCGCCCACACGACCGGGAAGAACGACTCGTCCATCTCGTCGGTGTCGCGCTTGCGGTAGCGGGAGTAGGCCAGGTCGACGCCGCGGCCCGAGAACCGGGCGTCGGCGGGGAGGAGGTGCGAGATGAGGGCGCGCCGGTGGGTGGTCGCGGCGGTGTTCGGGCCGGAGCCGTGGAAGGTGTTGTGGTGGTGGAACGACGCGCCGCCGGCGCGGACGACGACGGGCGCCAGCTCGAGCTCCGCGTCCTCGCCGGCCGGGTTGGCGCGGCGGGCGGGGGCGAGCCAGTCGGGCGGGGCGTGGAACTCGCCGCGGTTCTTGTCGCTCACCGGCCACTTGTGCGAGCCGGGCACGAACGAGATCGTGCCGGCCTCGGCCGAGGTGTCGTCGAGCGCGATCCAGCAGGTGATCATCTCGGACGGGTCGAGGTAGTCGAGGTAGGCGCCGTCCTGGTGCATCCCGAGCGCCTTCACGCCGGGCGGCTTCCAGATGCAGTTGTCCTGGAGGATGCGCACGCCGTCGTAGCCCATGAGCTGGGCCGCGAGACGGCCGGTGCGCTCGGAGAGCACCTGCGCGGCGAGGGCGTTGTCGGCCTTCCAGCCGTTGCAGATCTGGCGGGTGCGGTCGTCGGGATCGCGGCCGGCGACCCAGTTCACCTCGTCGGGACGGATCCCCGTCTCGTAGTCCTGGCGGTAGATCGCGTCGAACCGCTCGCGCATCCGCTCGACCTGATCGTCCGAGATGAACCCCTCGTCCACGACCAGGAAGCCGTCACGGTCGAACGCCTCGAGCTGGTCGGGGGTGAACGCGGTCAGCGACATCGGCGGGAATCGTACGGGGTCAGACCCTCACTCGGCGAACGTAACCGTTTTGTGGCACTTCCGCGGCGCGGCCCATGGAGGCTCCATGGGTTGACGCCGCCGGCTGCGTCACGGCTTCGACGTGCAAGCGTGCCGCCGGCCGTGGCGGTGCCAGGTACGGCCCCACCGGGCGGCACACAATCGTGGCGGAGTCGGCGCAAATCAGATGGCGAGGACGTCGGGGCCGGCGCGCTCGCGCTCGGCCTCGTAGCGGTCGATCTCGGCCCCGCGCCGCTCGGTCAGGGCGATGTCGTCCCAGCCGTTCAGCAGGCGCTCGCGCACGCCCGGGTCGACGTCGAACGAGACGCTGCGGCCGGACGGCAGCGTCACCGTCTGCGTCTCGAGGTCGACCGTCGCCTCGGCAGGCGCCGAGTCGAGGAGCTCGCGCACGTCGGCGGCCGGTAGCGCCACGGTGAGCAGCCCGTTCTTCGAGCAGTTCGTCAGGAAGATGTCGCCGAAGCTCTCCGCCACGACCGCCCGGATGCCGAACTCCTGAAGCGCCCACGCCGCATGCTCGCGCGAGCTGCCGCAGCCGAAGTTGCGCCCCGTGGCAAGGATCGGCGCGCCGGCGAACTCGGGCCGGCGGAGCGGAAACGCCGGGTCCTTCATCCAGTTGTAGAAGAGGAACTCGCCGAACCCGGTGCGCTCGATGCGCTTCAGGAACTGCTTCGGGATGATCTGGTCGGTGTCGACGGACGCCCGGTCGAGCGCCGCGACCGGTCCCGAGACCACCGTGACGGCCCTCACGCGACCAGCTCCCGCACGTCGGCCAGGCGGCCCGTGACCGCCGCGGCCGCCGCCATCGCCGGGCTCATCAGGTGTGTCCGCCCGCCGGCGCCCTGACGGCCCTCGAAGTTGCGGTTCGAGGTCGACGCGCAGCGCTCGCCCGGCTGGAGGATGTCAGGGTTCATCCCCAGGCACATCGAGCAGCCGGCGCCGCGCCACTCGAAGCCCGCGTCGCGGAAGACGGCGTCCAGACCCTCACTCTCAGCTTGAGCTTTAACCTGTGCGGATCCGGGCACCACCATCGCCCGCACCCGGTCCGACACCCGCCGCCCGCGCACGATGTCGGCCGCCGCCCGCAGATCCTCGATCCGGCCGTTCGTGCACGACCCCAGGAACACCCGATCGACGGTGATCTCCTGGAGCGGCATCCCGGCGGAGAGGCCCATGTAGGCGAGCGCCCGCTCGTCGGTCTCATCGGCCGGCGCGGGCACGATGCCCGTGATCGGTGCGACCTGCCCGGGGTTCGTGCCCCACGAGACCTGGGGAGCCACGTCGGCCAGGTCGACGACCACCTCGCGGTCGAAGGCCGCACCGTCGTCAGATGCATATGCCCGCCAGCGCTCGACCGCCGCGTCGAAGTCGGCGGGAGCGCCCGGCCGTCCCTCGATGTAGGCGAACGTCGTCTCGTCGGGGGCGATCATGCCCGCCCGGCCACCCCCCTCGATCGACATGTTGGCGATCGTCATCCGCCCCTCCATCGAGAGGCCGCGGATCGCCTCGCCGGCGTACTCGATCACGTGCCCCGCGGCGCCGTCGGTGCCGATCTGGCCGATCGTCCCGAGGATCATGTCCTTGGCGGTACACCCGGGCCCAAGCTCGCCGGCGTACGTGATGCGCATCGTGCGCGGCCGGCGCTGGGGGAGCGTCTGCGTGGCGAGCACGTGCTCGACCTCGCTCGTCCCGATCCCGAACGCGAGCGCGCCGAAGGCGCCATGCGTCGATGTGTGGGAGTCGCCGCACACGATCGTCATGCCCGGCTGCGTGACGCCGAGCTCGGGCCCGATCACGTGGACCACGCCCTGGCGGCGGTGCCCGAGTGCGTACAGCCGCACCCCGAACTCCGCGCAGTTCCGGTCGAGCGCCGCGAGCTGCTCGCGCGACAGCGCGTCGGGCTCGTCGGGCCCGGTGGACACATTGTGGTCGGCGGTCGCCAGGGTGCGATCCGGGCGGCGCACACGCCGGCCCGCCAGCCGCAGCCCCTCGAACGCCTGCGCGCTCGTCACCTCGTGGACGAGGTGCAGGTCGACGTACAGGAGCTCCTCGCCGACCTCGTGGTCGGCCCAGACCTTGTCGAGCATCGTCCGCGGCGTCGTTGCCATGCCGGGATTCTAGAGTTGGGCCGGTTTTGCTAGCGCAGGAGCAGCGTGATCAGAAGCGCGGCGGTGACGATCTTCGACACCATCACGACCGGGAAGACCGTCGAATAGCCGCGCAGGACGCTGTTCTCGTCAGACGTGTTCTGCGAGGCGTAGGCGAACACGGCCGGCTGGGTGGAGACGCCTGCGATGACGCCGCAGGTCTGCGCCGGCGAGAGCCGCATCAGCCTGCTCGCGACCGTGAGCACGATGAGGTTGGAGAGGATCGTGACGGCGGCGCCGGCCACGATCACGCGCAGCGCCAACGGGCTGGTGACGGTGTTCGCGAACGCCTGTCCGGCCTTGGTGCCGATCCCGGCCAGAAGCAGCGCCACGCCGAGCTGGCGGACGGCCTGGTTGGCGGGGGCGGGAAGCTGCCAGCACAGACGACCGGTGTGGCCGAGCGCGCCCAGCACCAGGCCGACGATGAGCGGGCCGCCGGCGAAGCCGAGCGTCAGCGTCCCGCCGCCGGGAAGCGGGAAGGGGATCAGCCCCAGCAGCATGCCGCCTGCGATTCCGAACGCGAACGGCAGCACGTCGAGCTCGTTCAGGCTGCGGTAGGAGTCACCGAACACGCGCGAGGCCTTGCGGAGCTTCCTCCTCGGCGCGACCAGGCGGACGTGGTCTCCGAGCTCGAGCATCAGGTCGGGGTGGGCGACCATGTCGGTGTCGCCGCGCCGGACGCGGGTGACCACGGCGCGATAGCCCGACAGGTCGACATCGCCGAGCCGGGCTCCGGCGAGGCTGTGGTCGGAGACGACCACCCGGCGAGAGTCGACCTTGGAGTGGTCGAACGCGACCGTCTTGTCGTCGATCATCTCGCCGACCACCTCGAGCGCGGCGATCACATCTTCGCGCTTGCCGTTCAGGGTGAGCCGGTCGCCCTTGCGGACCTCGTAGTCCGGGTCGGCGGCGATCAGCTTGCCCTTGTGGTAGACGCGTCCGAACGCGACTCGATGGTGCAGGTGGTCGGCCAGCTCGCGCAGGGTGACGCCTTCGACGTCTTCGACCAGCGCCGTTCGCTCGACCAGGCGGCGGCGCTTGGCCGGGTCGTGACGCAGAAGCGCCGAGCAGATCAGAAGCGGAACGAGCACGCCCAGCGGGTAGGTGAGCGAGTAGCCGATCACCGGCGCGGCGCCCAGCCTTGCGACCACGTCAGGGGCCGAGTGGGCCTGCATGTAGCCGACGATCGCAGCCAGACCGGGGCTGGTCGTGGCAGCACCCGCGAAGACGCCGGCGCCGCAGGCGGCGCTCAGCCCGACCAACGCTGCCATCCCGGCGGCGACCGCCGCGCCGAGGGCGACGACGCCGATGCCGGCGGTGTTGAGCGGCAGGCCGCGGCGGCGGATGGTGCGCAGGAAGCTCGGCCCGCACGCCAGCCCGGTGGTGTACACGAAGATGGCCAACCCGAACGTCCACACGTCGTCGGGCAGGATCCAGCTGGCCGAGACGGCGCCGGCGCCGATGCCCACGAAGAGGACAGCGGCCACGCCGAACGAGAAGCCGCTGATCGAGATGCGCCCGGCTGTGAATCCGACGCCGCAGATCAGAAACAGCAGCAGAATCGGGTTGTTTGCCAGCAGGCTGATCACGGCGCGGCCTCTCAGTGGGTCCATTGGATGTGATCGGACATCGGACCGACTTCTTCACCAGCCACGCGTGTAGCCGCGGGCGCCGCCGGGTATCTCAGTGGCATGGCTACCACACAGACATCACACGGAATCCTGGCCGACTCGCAGTCGGCCGCCCGCGAGCACGTCGTCGAGCTCCTCACCAAGGCCTACTGGATGGAGGTCGAGACGGTGATGAGCTACATCGCCGCATCGACCAATCCCGACGGCGTGCGCGCGCGCGAGATCGTCGAGTCCCTCGAGGAGGACGTCGACGAGGAGCTCGGCCACGCCCGCCAGTTCGCGGCCCGGATCAAGGAGCTCTACGGCGTCGTCCCCGGCTCGAAGGACTTCACGGCAGAGCAGTCGTTCCTCCAGCCGCCCGAGCATCAGACCGACATCGTGCACGTGATCCGCGGCGTCATCGAGGCCGAGTCCGGCGCGATCGAGCACTACACGCGGATCATCGAAGAGACGGACGGCATCGACCCCGTCACCCAGGACATGGTGATCGGCATCCTGCGCGACGAGCAGGGCCACCGGCGGCTCTTCGAGGGCTACCTGCGCGAGTTCGAGGCCGAAGGCACAGCCTGACCTGACACGACATACTGGCGTCCGCTGTGGACGTCCTCGCGCTGCACGCGCGCATCACCCGCGACTTCGATCGGCGCGACCTCGGGAGCTACCTCGAGGCGATGCACCCCGAGGTCGAGTTCACGACCGTCGCATTCGGTGAGGAGCGGGTGTTCCGGGGTCACGCCGGCGTCCGGGAGTGGTGGGAGACGCTCACGGCGCGCCCCGGCTATGACGCGTACTCGTCCACGGCAACGCAGATCGCCGACGACGCGATCGTGATCCGAGCCCGGATCCGGGCGCCGAACCAGTCGGGCGGTTACCTCGATGCCGCGGCGCTCTGGCTGCTTGTCGAGCGCAACGGTCTGGTCTGGCGCTACCGCCCGGTGGAGTCCGAGGCCGCCGCTCGCGACGAGCACGCCCGGGGCGGCGCGTCGGACTAGACGAACGGAATCGCGTGCGGCTCGCCGCGCCGTGGCCCGTCCGGGGCCTGGACGGTGAGCCCGCGCGCCGGATCGAGCCGAGCGTCGACCAGGCACACCGCGATGTTCCGCTCGAGCGCGAACGAGTGGACCGCCCAGCGGGCGACTCCCGCGCCGGCGCCGTCCGCCGTCGTGACCGGCCAGTGCAGCTCCATCGGCGGGAACGGGTCGCCGTCGCACACCAGCCCGACCGTCCGCCGCGCCGGCCCCGCATCTCGCACGGCCCGCAGGGCGTCGCCGCCGACGAAGTCGCGTTCGAGATCGAGCATGCCGCCGATCCCCGCCTCGATCGGGTTCATGTCCGAGTTGGTCGCGTACTGCGTGTCGGAGATGCCCTGCTCGACCGCGCGCACGATGTTCGGGCCGGTCACGAGCATGCCGTGCGGCTCGCCGGCGGCGCACAGCGCATCCCAGAGCTCGCCCGCCCGGCCGCTCCCCAGCGGGTAGATCTCGTACCCCGCCTCGCGGCTCCAGCCCGTGTTCGACACGACCGCGTCGACGCCCGCGATCCGCATCAGCGCGCACCGGTGCCGGCCGACGCCGGCGAGATCCGCGTCGGCCAGGCCGCCGAGCACGTCGGCCGCGCGCGGCCCCTGGAGCTGGATCGGCGCGACGTCGGCCTCGGCCACCGTCGCGTCGTCGCCGCGCGCGAGCGCGATCCCGGCCGCCCACAGTGTGAGGTCGACGTCGGAGTGCGAGAACCAGATGACGTCGTCCCACGGCCGAAGCACGATGCACTCGCACATGATCGTGCCGGCCCGGTCGCAGACCGGGGTGTAGCGGCACTCGCCCACGCCGAGGTCGCTGAGCCGGCGCGGGGCGAGATGGTCGGCCAGCGCCAGCGCCCCGGGGCCGCGCAGCTCGCACTGGCGCTCGGCCCCGACGTCCCAGAGGGTCACCCGCTCGACGAGCGCCCGGTAGTCGTCGCGCGGGTCGCGGCCGTACCCCATCGGCATGTAGGTGTGGTTGTAGACCATGAAGTCGCAGGCGCCGTGGGCGAGCGTGCGCTCGAAGTACGGCGACCGGCGGATGGTGGGGTGGAGCACCTTGGTAGCATCATCGCATGACCCCGGCCGAGGTCCTGCGAGCGGTGTGCGATGCCTGGGAGGCCGGCGACCCGGCGGCTGCCTCGGGCCTCTTCGCCCCGGACGGCATCTACGAGGACCCGCTCTATCCGGCGCCGCTCACCGGCCCGGATGCGATCAGGGCCGGCATGGTGGAGGGCATGGGTGCGATCGAGGACTGCCGCGTCACGCTCGACCCGGTCATCGAGGAGGGCGACCGCGTGCTCGCCGTCGGGTTCTTCGCGTCGCGCCTGCGCGAGAGCGGCGAGCGGTTCGACTTCCCGTTCGCGATCCTCGTCGAGATGCGAGACGCAAAGATCGCACGCCTCGCCGAGTACTTCGACACGCGCCCGCTCGTCCCCTGAGTCAGTTCGTGTGATCCTCGCCGGTCAGGTGCTCGATCCCGGTTCGCATCCGATCGAGGAGCGATGCGTCCTCGGGGACGATCTCGCCGCTGGGCGGCGGGTCGTGCACCGGCAGGCTGCGGGCCTCCTCGGCCGTGATCGTCAGCGTGACCTCGCCGGAGTCGTCGATCGCGCCGACCTGGGACGCCTCGGCATAGTGAGGCCGGTCGGCGTAGTTGTGGACGGCGAAGCCGGTGTGGTGGGTGATCGCGAGGCCGTCGAAGATGTCCTCGTTCTCGTCGCCGACGACGAGGAACACCACTCCGACGTCCTCACCGTCGCTCGAGCGCACCGACCAGCCGTGCTCGATCATCTTCCACGAGACCGCTGTCACGAGCCAGATCGTAGCGGCTTGCGGTGGCGAAACTCACCCCCCGGCCGGGTGTAACGAAGCGGGTCGCACGAACGGTGTTTCCCGTTACAGGCAGTACCGACGAGGGGGAGGCACCACGATGAAGAGGTTCCGACGGCGCGGCGGGGAATTCTCCGCGCTCGAAACGGCGCTCCGGGCAGAACGGCCCCAGCCCGGCGCCGATCTCGAGCGCGACATCGCCGAGCGGGTCGGCGGCCCGCGCGCGCGACGGGGGGCGCGCCCTGCGCTGGCGCTCCTCATGACGACGGCAGGGGCTGCGGCGTTCCTGAGCTTCGGCGGCGTCGGGATACGCCGTTGACGCTGTCCAGACCGCCGTTACGGGATCGGGCGGACAGACGGCGTCCGACGATCAGTACGGCGGCCCGTGCACCGAGTACGTGAACCCGCACGGGCAGACCATCCCGCCGGCCGGGCTCACGCCGCCGGGCACGAATCCCAACGGCGGCGAGAACCCCGACGGCTTCTACCAGGTCGGGAACACCGGCGGCGGCGACGTGCTCGTCATCGACCTGGGGTCGGGCACCGTGTTCGGCCCGTACCCGGGCGGAACCGCCATCAAGTACACGCAAGCCCCTGGCAAGACGCCGAAGGAGAAGAAGATCGGCAGCACGAACGGCCAGGCCGGCGCCGTCTCGACCCACATCACGGGCACGGGCGACTTCCAGATCGTCCCTGTCCCTGTGGGCGGCGGCCCAACGCAGACCTGCCTGGTACCTCCACCTCCGAAGTGATTCGTCGGCAGCCTCGCCGGCTCGGGCCGGGAGGGCCGCCCATTTGGCGGCCCTCCCGGTCCGGGATACGACACGCGCCCGTTCTGCACGTACTCTTGGGGCGAGGCGCATGGACCCACGACGACGACATGGTGAGCCGCAGATAGGGCTCTCGGACGAGACCCGGTGGGCGTCGGAGGGCGGCGCGTCCGTCGATGCCCGTGTCGCGGAGGCGTACGCGTCGGTGCAGGGCGATGTCGTGAGATACCTGGGCGCGGTGGTGGGCCGCAGCGTCGCCGAGGACGTCGCGTCGCAGGTCTGGGTCGAGGTCGTCGCGGGAGCGGGCGCGTTCCGCGGCGATTCCGCCGCGTTTCGCCGGTGGGTGCTGGCCACGGCCCGGCGGCGCGCCCTCGACCACCGGCGGCGGTGGTGGCAACGGTCCGTCGTGCTGCGCCCGCCTGGGGCCTTCGAGCTCGACCAGCCGTTCGTCGACGAGGAGATCGGAGAGGACGTCGCCGCCGCGATCGCGCGGATCAAGCGGCTCCCGGCCGCCCAGGCCGAGGTCGTCATGCTCCGCGTCCTCGGTGGGTACAGCGCCGAGGAGGTCGCCGAGCTCACCGGCCGATCGCCCGGGTCGGTTCGCGTCATCCAGCACCGCGCCCTGCGGCGGCTTGCGAAGGAGCTGGAGCACGAGACCGGCCGGGAAGGCGAGGTGTAACGCCCATGGGCCTCGGTGCGTTCTTCCTTTCCATGAGGGCGGTTCGACTGGACGACGAAACCGCGGATCGGATGCTCGCCGGTGTGATCGACCCTGCCGACGCGCCTCCGGGGTACGCGGCCGTCACGGAGTTGCTGGGGACAGCGCGATCTGCAGCGGGCGTGCCTGTGCCCGCGACAGCCGTGGCACGTCGTCCCGGCGACCGCGGGCTCGTCAAGCCCGCGTCCGCCAAGCAGGCCTCGGCACGCTGGCACGGGTCGAGGCGCCGTCGCGTCCCGGTGCTGGCGGCCGTCGCGTTCTGCGCCATGACGGGCGGTGCGTACGCGGCTGGAGCGACCGGCGCCGGATCGTCGACCGTGTCGGCGGTCCTCGATCACATCGGTGTCGGATCGCTCGTGGGAGCCTCGTCAGGCGACCATGCCGCTGCGACGTCCCGAACCGCCGCCCTCTCGGGGGAGGCACCGGCGCAGACAACCACGGGGGCGGCCGCGGCCGCCCCCGTGGGCGCCGGCCACACGGCAGAGGCGGGAAGGGCGACGCGAAGGGCGGCAAGGGAGTCCAGATCTCGACGGCCGCGAGCGGCGGCAAGAGCCACGCCGGCGAGCACGGGAACGGGCACGGCGGCAGCCACCCGACGCATCCGACCCACCCGACGCATCCGACCCACCCGAGCCATCCGACGCATCCGAGCCATCCCACCCAGCCCACGCATCCGGCTGATCCGCCGCATCCCGGCGGCGGGAACGGGAACGGCGGGGGCTCGAAGAAGCCCGGCAGCTGACGGCGGCTACCTGGTAGTCAACGTGCCTCCGGCGCGTTCGAGAATCCGGCGCGCGCCTTCGCCGGCCCGGCGAGGGCCTTCAGGAACTCGCGCTCCGTGTAGGGCCGGTTGGCCTCGAGGAACGGCGGCGCGGGCGCCATGGGGACGATGACGTCCTTGTCGCCCTCCAGATCCTTCAGCCAGAGGGCCATGACGTAGAGCGCGGGGATGCGGATCACCCGCGCCTCGACCTTGCCGTCGCGCACCTGCGGCAGCTTCGAAGCGGCCTTCTGCGCGGCCGCCGTGGCCTTCACGAACGGGCCCTCGTTCACGTGGTCGAGGCCGCGCACGGCGCCCTTGGCGTCGACGCCGACCTCTGCGCTCGCAACCGTTGCCCCCGCCTCCTCGATCAGGTAGCGCCATGCGGTCATCGGTGCGTCGCGAAGCGCGCCGGGCTTCTCGAGATCGGCGAGGCCCAGGTTGTGGACGGCATGCGGGGAGGCGAGGCTGCGGCCGCCGTCGCCGATGTCGCGCAGCGAGCGGGCCGGCGCCCTCCCGCGCGTCTCGGAGCGGTGGACGTCGAGCACGCCGGCGGCCGCGGCCTTGTCGGCGTCGGCGGGCGGCTTGGGGTATTCGATGGGCATTAGCTCCTCGTGTAGTACGTGTGCGTCCAGGACCCCGAGCCCTGGTAGCTGTTGCGGAACGCGGAGTAGGGGATGCGCGACTTCCCGTAGAACGGATCCTCGACGTTCAGGAAGCCCGGGCCGGTGCCGGGGTCGGAGTAGCCGTCGACGACGACGAAGTGGCCGCCGCCGCCCGACCAGCCGATGCGCACACCGACGGGGCGACCGGCGTTCACCTCGTGCTCGACGTCGCTCAGCGTGACCGGGTTCCCGACCCAGCTCTGGAGGTTGTCGGTCCGCGTGAGAGCGCGGTCGAGGTACCAGTCCCGGTTGCACTGCGGCGTCGAGCCGTCGGCGCAGCACGCGGTCTGTCCGAGCTCGGCGTTCGCCAGCGTGCACTGCGTCCACGCGCTCGCCTGGTTGTAGAAGTGGCTGACGCTCGTCGAGACCGCCGACCAGCACCAGTTCGGCTGGAGCTGCTGCTGCATGTCGAGGCCGAGGTCGTGCTGCCGCTCGGCGGTTCCGGTTGACCAGAGGGGCCGGCCGTCGATGGCGTAGACGACGGCGTTCCCGTCGTCCTGGAGCACGAGCCGAGCGCCCGGATGGCCGCCGGTGCGCGCCTCCCAGACGGCCGCGCCGCCCGGGCCGAGGACGACGAGGTTGCCGTCGGCCTGCATCGCGGCTTGCGACACCGTCTGGCCGCTCGTGCCGGTCGCCCAGATGGCGGTCTGCCCGTCGTAGAGGACGAGGTTCCCGTCGGTCTGGAACACGAGCTGGAACTGGCCCGAGGGCGAGTGCAGCCGCTCCTTCGGCGCGAGGGCGTCAGGCGGCCACAGGACGTCGGTGCGGCCGGCGGCCGGCCAGATCGGCGTGCCGGTGGTCCAGCGAATCGCCCGCCGCTTGCCCACGATCGCGGCGTTTCCGTCGTCTCCCAGGATCAGCTTCGCGCCGGGCGTGTCGCCCGTCCCGGACGCCCACACGGTGCCCTGCGGCCCATGCAGGACGAGGTTTCCGTCCTCCTGCATCACGGCGCTCGTCACGTTCTTCCCGGCCGTGCCCGACGTCCACACGGGGACGCCCTCGCGGGCGAGGACGAGGTCCCCGTCCGCCTGGAGCGTGAGCGTGAGCGGGCGCGTCTTGGCGGTGAGCGACGCTCCCGGGAAGAGCGCCTCGGTCGTGCGGAGGCGGTCGCCCGTGGCGGCGGCCCATTCGGTCACGGTCCCGGATTGCCACACCACGCTCTGGTCGGCGCCGTACACGACGAGATTGCCGTCATCCTGCACGACCAGGCGCGCTCCGCGGTGCCCGTTCGTCTTCGTCTGCCACACGACCTTCCGGCTCCCGACGAGCGCGAGGTTCCCGCCGGCCCGCATCTCGGCGTGCGTCGCGCCCTTGCCGGCCGTCCCGGACGCCCACAGCTTCTCGGCACCGGACTTGAGCAGCACGAGATCGCCGTCGGCCTGCATGACGAGCGTCACCGGCCGCGTGGGCGCGTGCAGCCGGCGGCCGGCGGCGAGGGTCTGCCCGGGACCCAGAACGTTGGTCATCGCGGGCACCGTCTCACGCCCCGAACGCGTGCGTCAACCCCGCCTGGGCTGACGGCGGAGTGTTCGATCACATCTGTCGCCCCCGCCGCAGCCCGGCCCCGAACGCGCCCGTGTAGAGCCTGACGGGGACGAGCCGAAGCGCCTTCATCCCGAGCATCATCGGGAAGGGGAAGACGATCTCGGCCTTCTCGCGCTCGATGCCGCGGCAGATCCTCCGCGCTGCGTCGTCGGGCTCGAGCATGAACGGCATCGGGAACGTGTTCTTGGCCGTCAGGTCGGTGCGCACGAACCCCGGGCACACGGTCTGCACCGTGATGCCCATCGGCCGCAGGTCGATCCGCAGGGCCTCGAGCATGTTGATCTCGGCGGCCTTCGTGGCGCCGTACGCCTCGGAGCGGGGGAAGCCGCGGTACCCCGCAACGCTTGCGATGCCGACGATCGTCCCCGTGCGGCGCCGGCGCATCTCGGGCAGCACGGCCTCGACCGAATAGGCCAGCCCCATGACGTTGGTGTCAAAGTGGCTTCGCAGCACGTCGGAGTCCCAGGCGTCGACGGTGAACTGGCGCCAGTAGGCGGCGGAGAGGATGAGGACGTCGATCCCGCCCAGCTCGGTGCGGATCCGCTCCTCGGCGGCGATCACCGCCTCGCGGTCCGTGACGTCGAGCGGCACCGCGAGCACGCGCGGGCCGAGCTCCTCGAGCTTCTCCGCCCGGCGGGCGCTCGCGGCCACGTGGCAGCCGCGCCGGACGAGCTCCTGCACCAGGGCCGCGCCGATCCCGCTCGACGCGCCGGTGACCCAGACCCGCCTGCCTCCGAGCCTCACTGCCTCGCCAGCCGTAGCTGGACGTTCCCGAGCGCGCCGGTCGCGAAGCCTGCCTCGCAGTAGGCCAGGTAGAACTCCCACATCCTCCGGAACGTTCCGTCGAAGCCCAGCTCGGCGACATCGTCGGCGCGCGCCATGAACCGCTCGCGCCACATCTGAAGGGTCGTCGCGTAGAACGGGCCGATCTCGCTGACGGCGTCGACGTGCAGGCCGGAACCGGCGCGCACCGCGCGGTCGAGCGCCTCCGGCGAGGGGATGAGGCCGCCGGGGAAGATGTACTTGTGCACCCAGCCGTACGTGCGCCGCGTCAGCCGGTAGCGGCGGTGGGGCATCGTGATCGTCTGCATCCCGACCGCTCCGCCGGGCCGCAGATAGCGGTCGCAGCACCCGAAGAACGTGCGCCAGTAGCGCTCGCCGACCGCCTCGAACATCTCGACCGAGACGATGCGGTCGAACCTGCCCTCGACCTCGCGGTAGTCGCAGAGGACGACGTCGATCAGCCCGTCGAGGCCCGCGGCGGCGATGCGCTCGCGTGCCAGCTCCGCCTGGGCGCGCGAGATGGTCACCGACGTGACGCGGCAGCCACGCGTCTCGGCGAGGTGCATCGCCATTCCGCCCCAGCCGGTGCCGATCTCGAGGACGTCGTGCGACGGGCCGACGTCGGCCAGCTCCGCGAGCGTCTCGTACTTCCGCCGCTGCGCCGTCTCGAGCGTGTCGCCCGGCTCGAACACGGCACACGAGTACGTCATCGTCTCGTCGAGGAAGAGCGCGAAGAGCTCGTTCGACAGGTCGTAGTGGCGCGAGATGTTCTGGGCGGCGCCGGTGAGCGTGTTCTCCTCGTGCGAGGGCAGCCGGCGGTCGAGCAGCCGCCCGATCCGGCGGAACGGCGCGGGTGCGAGCCGGTCGAGCGAGGCGGCGAACGCCGCGAGCGCCCCGGGGAGGTCGTCAGCCGACCAGTCTCCCGCCATGTAGGCCTCGCCGAAGCCGATGCGGCCGTGCGCGCCGAGCCGGTGGAAGAAGTCCTCGCGATGGACCGTGAGCGTCGGCGATCCCGGCCCGCCCTTGACGGCCGTGCTGCCGTCGGGAAGCTCGACGGTCAATGCGCCTACGGGCAGCGTGCGGGCGGCGCGCAGGAAGAGCGCGCGGGCGATCCGGGCGCGCGTCGGCGCGGTGACCGACTCGGGGAGGAGCGTCCGGAGGGCCTCGACCTGCGTGGCGCTCATCCGACTCCCTCCTGCGGTGCGCGGCGGCGGTGGCGGACGTGGGCGACGCCGCGCCTGTGAAGGCGCAGGCCCTGGAGGTGGATGAGGGTCGTCACCTTCGCGGTCATGAGCGGATACCGGACCAGCATCCGCCCCAGCGACCGGTTGGTCAACGGCAGCCGCGCCCCTGTCAGAGACGCGGCGAACACCCGCTCGCCCTCCTGCTCGAGGCTCATCTGGATCGCGAGCCGGCCACCGGGTGGCGCGAACGTCATCCGGTAGCGGCCGTCGACCGTGAGGAACGGCGAGACGTAGAACTGCTTGTCGGTCTCGGCCCGGCCCCGCTCGCCCGGGTGGAGCAGGTAGCAGTGACGCTCGCCGTGGGTGTTGTGCACCTCGGCGATGACGCACCGCAGGTCGCCGTCCGGGCCGTGGCAGTAGAAGACCGAGAGCGGGTTGAACACGTAGCCCAGCACGCGTGCGTTGGTGAGGAGCTGCACCGCGCCGCCGTCGAGATCGACCCCGTGGAGCGCCAGATAGGCGTCGACGTTCTCGCGGATCGAGCGACCCGGATCGCCCAGGTGGTCGCGGCTTCGGATCGTCGTCACCGCCCGGACGGTCGAAGCCGAAGGCCCACAGGCCGCGGTCGAGGGCCGCCAGCTCGTCGAGGTCGACGAGCCACATGTAGACGCCGTAGCGAAACAGGTGCCGCACGGGCGTTCGCCGCTCGTGCACGACCTGGCCCTCGTAGAGGCACGACGTCACCATGCGCACCCCATCGCCAGCGCCGCGCGCAGGCCCGAGATGCAGCCGTCCTCGTGGAAGCCCCACCCGTGGTACGCACCGCAGTAGTACGTGTTGCGCTCGCCCTGGATCGCGGGCAGCTCGGCCTGGGCGGCGAGGCTGGCATGCGTGTAGACGGGGTGCTCGTACACCATCCGGCGGAGCTCGCTTGCCGGCTCGATGCGGGCCGTCTGGTTGAGCGTGACGCAGTAGTCGAGCGGCTCGACCAGGGCCTGGAGCCGGTTCAGGTGGTAGGTCACGTGCACGTTCGGCTGGCTCGTCGAGCACGTGTCGAGGAGGTAGTTCCACGATGCCCGGGCGTTCGCCGTCCGCGGCAGCAGCGAGCCGTCGGTGTGGAGCACCGTGTGGTTCTGCGAGTACGTCCAGGCGCCCAGCAGGCGGCGCTCGGCGTCGCTGGGGTCGGCGAGCATGGCGAGGGCCTGGTCGGGGTGGGAGGCGATCACGACCCGGTCGTAGCGCCGGTCGCCGTTCACGACCACGCCGTCGGCGGTTCGCTCGATGCGATCGACCGGGCTCGACACGAGCACCCGGTCGAGCCGGTTGGCGACCGCCTCGACGTAGACCCGGCTGCCGCCGACGACCGTCTTCCACTGGGGCGAGTTCGTGACCGTCAGCATCCCGTGGTTTGCGAAGAAGCGGATCAGGTAGCGGGCCGGATACGCGCGGACGGTGGTCGGCGAGCTCGACCAGACGGCGCCGGTCAGGGGGAGCATGAAGTGGTCGGTGAAGTAGGCCGAGTAGCCGCCGTCGGCCAGGAACTGCTCGAGCGTCAGCCGGTCGGCCGCGGGATCGCGGAGCACCGCGCGCGCGTGGCGGTGGAAGCGCTTCACCTCGGCGAGCATCCGCAGGTATCGCGGCCGGCCGAGCACGGAGGCCCGCGGCATCACGCCCTGCATTCCCGCGCGCTCCCGCGTACTCGAGGCCGCAGCCCTCGCAGCGGACCGAGAAGCTCATGTCCGACTCCTGCGTGTGCACGCCCAGGTCGGCGAACAGCCGAAGCAGCGTGGGGTAGGTGCGCTCGTTGTGGACGATGAAGCCGGTGTCGAGGCCCACCTCGTGCCCGCCATCGCCGCGGACGGCGACCGTGTTGGCGTGGCCGCCGAGGCGCTCGTCGCGCTCGTAGAGCGTCACGCGGTGGCGGCGGCCGAGGACGTGCGCGGCCGTGAGGCCCGAGACGCCGCTTCCGATCACCGCGATGTCGAGGGCGTCGCCCATCACGTTGCGAAGAGCGCGGAGACGGCGGCCAGGGTGCCCCAGCCGCCGGCGACGAGCGCCACCTTGCGGCGCGCGGCCGGCTCGGGCAGGAGCGTCCCGAAGGCGGCGCAGTCGGCGAAGTCGATGGCGACCCGGGCACCCAGGGCGGCGAGCAGGACGCCGCCGCTCGGCGCCACGACGATGGCGACGCCCGAGACGACGTCGCGGACGCCGACGACCGTCGACAGGAGCCGGACGGCGGACTCTCGGGACTCCCATCCGCGGTAGCCCCCGTGGCGGCCGATGACGCCCGGCATCGCGACCGCGCTCACGCCGTACGCCGCGGTGAGGACGCCGATCACTCGCGGGAACCAGATCATCCGCGGATCCTCACGGCCTGGTCGGCGGGCAGCGCGAACGCGGCGGCGAGCTGGCCCTCGAGAGGGTCGAGCCCGAGCGTGCCGAGTGTGAGCCGGCGGGCCAGCGACTGCCACGTCGGCAGGCGCTGGAGCATCGTGTGGCCGGTGCCGCCGAGCTCGAACCGGGCGAGCCGCGCGGCGACCGGGTGGGCGTGGCGGGCGAACTCGAGCGAGCGAGCCGGGTCGGTGATGCGGTCGCGCTCGCCGTGGGCGATCACGACCGTTCGTCCCTCGAGCTGGTTCACGGGCTCGGCCGGCGGGCACCACGGGGCCAGCGCGACGACCGAGACGACCGACGGATGGCCGGCCGCGCGCAGCGCCGCCCGCGCTCCCATCGAGTGGCCGAGCAGGCACACGGGGACGCCATACCGGTCCGCGACGCGGTCGAGCGCCCACTCGACGTCGGCGACCGGGTCTCCGTCGTTGTATCCCACGAGCCGGTATCGGAGCTGTGCCGACGCCAGTCCCAGACGCCGGCCGGCGCGGGCCAGATCGAGCAGGAACGGGAGCATCCGCAGGGCCGGCGAGCGCAGGTTCGAGTCGTGGGCCCCGCTCTGCGACTTGCCGCCGTGCGCGATGACCACTGCCGCGCGCGGCGTGCCGCGTGGGCCCACGGTGAGGAGGGAGGGTGTGTGTGGGCCCTGCACGGTTGGGTCGATGCTACTGGCCGGCCGGGCCGCGCGGGCAGTGGGTTGCATATGCACGTGTTCGCACGGGGTCGCCGGCCGGTTCGGTTTGGAATCTCGTGGCACCTGGCACGATCATGTAGAGTCGGGCCGTGGTTCTGGGCACCGTTCTCACGGGAGCCACGGTCATGGGCGTGGTCGCGGTCGAGCATGCCGAGCTCCGCCGGCATCTCGCAGGCGTGCCCGGATGGCTGTCCGACGAGGAGGCCGTGGCGCTCTACGAGCTCGCGAAGGACTGCACCGGCCGCGGCGTCATCGTCGAGATCGGGTCGTTCAAGGGCCGCTCCACGATCTGCCTCGGCCTCGGCTCCCAGGCCGGTCGCGGCGTCCCGATCTATGCGGTCGACCCCGGGCACGGCTGGAAGCGCTTCGCCGAGTTCGACGCGAACATCAGGCGGGCGGGCATCGAGCGGCTCGTGACGCCGGTCGCCGCCACGTCCGGCGACGCGTACTCGGGCTTCACGGAGCCGGCGATCGAGCTGCTCTTCATCGACGGGTCGCATCGCTACGACCTGGTCGACCTCGACTTCCATCTGTGGACGCGGAAGCTGATCGACGGCGGCATGCTGGCGATGCACGACACGAGCGCGTTCTTCCCCGGGTCGTGCCGGGTGGCCGAGGAGCAGATGTACAAGGGCACGGGATACCGGCACGTGCGCTTCATCTACAGCTCGATGACCGTCGGGCAGAAGGTGCGTCGCGTGACGGTGGCCGAGCGGGCCGCGAACCGGGCGTCGCTGCTCGTGAAGCGCTCGTTCGACGTCGCCCTCCGCGTGCGCGACCGCGTCCCGGATCCGGTGAAGCGGACGGGGCGGCGAGGGCTGAGCGCGATCCAGCGGCGGCCGGGCGGCGGCGGATAGCTCACGCCGGAGCGAAGCGGAGCGACCGGCCGACGGGGTCGGCGGCGACGAGCCGCACGGCGAGCGTCGTCCCCGGCTCGAACCGGCGGTCGCTGTGGAGCCGCGCGCGGATCGGCGGCTCGGCGATCTGCAGGCGCGCGCCGCGGGCGTCGTGCTCGACGACGGCGGCGTCGAACTCCTCGCCCACCCGGTGCTCCAGGAGCCGTGCCTCGAGATCGTCGACGATCGCCCGCTCGACCTGCCCGGCACGGGACTCGGCCTCCTCCATGGTGTCGGGGAGCCGCGCGAGCGTCGCGACCGCCTCGGGCGACGGCGATCGGCCGGCCTCGAGGTCGACCAGGAGGTCGAGCACGTAGCGGTCGGCCAGCCGCCGCAGCGGCGCCGTCGTATGCGCGTACGAGGTCGCGAGCCCGGCGTGCACGTGCTCGGCCGGCACCTCGCCCGAGAATGCGGTGTACCCCGCGTGGCCCATGACGCCGCGCGCCTGCTCGAGGAGCGCCGCTCGCGGGGCGTCGGTCGGGCGCAGGTCGCGGGCGAACTCCTCGTAGCTCGACTCCGCCGGCCAGCTCACACCGAGGGCGGCGGCGGCGTGCCTGAGCACCTCGACCCGGTACGGGTCGGCGCCGCCCATCGTGCGCAGGAGGCCGACCCGGTGGCGGAGCATCGCGGCCGCCGCGACGCTGCCGGCGAGGAGCGAGATCTCGGCGTTCCAGTCCTCCGACGGGAGGCGGGTCTCCCACTCGAGCCGGTAGCCGCAGCCGCGAGCCCGGGTCCGGGACGACCTGCTGGTCAGCGGCGTTCAGAGCGACCGCACCGCGCTCTCGCGCGAGGGCGATGCGGCGCTCGGCGATCTCGTGCAGGATCTCCTCGCGCTCGCCGCCCAGGTGGGCGTAGTCGAGCTGGTCGCGGCTTCGGACGAGCGCGCGCCCCACGGAAGCCGAGGTCGTGGCTCCGCGGTCGTCCAGCTCGACGGTGAAGACCACCGCCGGCCTGTCCTCCTCCGCGAGGAGGCTTGCAGCACCCTCGCCGAGCGCGAGCGGATAGAGCGGGCAGCGGAGGTCGGGCGTGTACACGGTGACGCCGCGCCGCCACGCCTCGGCCTCGATGACGCCCTCCCGATCGACGAAGTGGCCGACGTCGGCGATGGCGTAGCGCACGCGGTGCCCGCCGCCGGCCAGGCGTTCGAGCAGCATCGCCTGGTCGAGGTCCATCGAGCCCGGCGGGTCGACCGTGAAGAACGCGAGGTCGCGCAGGTCGGCGCGGCCGTCGGCGGGCAGCGGCCGTGCGGCGGCTGCGCGCGCCGCCTCCTCGACGTCGTCCGGGAACTCGGGGTGGACGTCGAACTGCTCGCGGATACGGGCAAAGTCAGCGACGAGCGGGCTCGGCGCCGCCTCCGCGAGCCGCACCCTTCGGCACGGCGTCACGATCAGGCTTTCGCCTTCTCCTTGGCCCCCGCCTGGATCCACGGCATCATGGCCCGAAGGCGAGCCCCGACCGCCTCGATCTGCGAGCCGGCTGCCGAGGCGCGAAGCGCGGTGAAGCGCGGCCGGCCGGCGGCCTCCTCCTCCATCATCTCCCTGGCGAAGGTGCCGTCGCGGATGTCCGACAGGATCTTGCGCATGTTCTCGCGGACGTGCTCGTCGATCACGTTCGGGCCACGGGTGAGGTCACCGTACTCGGCCGTGTCGGAGATCGAGTAGCGCATGCCGGCGAGGCCGCCCTCCCACATGAGGTCGACGATCAGCTTCAGCTCGTGGAGGCACTCGAAGTAGGCGATCTCGGGCTGGTAGCCCGCCTCGACCAGCGTGTCGAAGCCCATCTGGACGAGCTGCGTCGTGCCGCCGCAGAGGACGGCCTGCTCGCCGAAGAGGTCGGTCTCGGTCTCCTCGGTGAACGTCGTCTCGATGAGGCCGCCCCGGGCGCAGCCGATGGCGTGGCCGTAGGCAAGCGCGAGCCCGAGCGCATTCCCGGTCGCGTCCTGGTGCACGGCGACGAGGCCGGGCACGCCGATCCCGGCGGTGTACTGGCGGCGGACGAGATGGCCCGGGCCCTTCGGGGCGATCATCGCGACGTCCACGTCGGGGGCCGGCTCGATCCCGCCGAAGCGGATGTTGAACCCGTGGGCGAACATCAGCATGGAGCCGGGGCGGAGGTTGGGCGCGATCTCCTCGCGATAGACCGGGGCCTGCACGTGGTCCGGGACGAGGATCATCACGATGTCGCCCTGGGCCGTCGCCTCGGCGACCGTCGCGACCGTGAGGCCGTCGTCGGTCGCGGCCCGGTGCGCGCGCGAGTCGGGCCGCGCACCCACGATGACCTGGTTTCCGGAGTCGTGGTTGTTCAGGGCGTGGGCGTGCCCCTGGCTGCCGTAGCCGATGACCGCGATCGTCTTTCCGTCCAGAAGGGACGGGTCGCAGTCGGCTTCGTAGTAGATCTTGGCGTCGCTCATGCCACCACCCTCATTCGCTTTCGTTTGTTGAGTTCGCCGTCACGATCGAGCCCGATCCGGCCGGTTCGCACGAGCTCACGGATGCCGTACGGCGAGAGGAGCTCCTCGAGCGCCTCGAGCCGGTCAGGCGGGCCGACGCAGGCAAACGTCACGGCCGCCGGGCCCACGTCGACGACCCGTGCCTCGAACACCTCGGCCAGGCTGATGATCTCGGGCCGGCGGTCCGGCGCGGACGAGACCTTCACCATCAGGAGCTCCAGCTCGACCGCGTTCACGCCCAGCTCCGACACCTTGAGGACGTCGACGAGCTTGTAGAGCTGCTTCGTGACCTGGTCGATCGAGTGCTGGGCGCAGTCCACGCGGATCGTGATCCGGCTGCGCGCGGAGTCGTCGGTCGGGCCGACGGCGAGCGAGTCGATGTTGAAGCCGCGCCTTGCGAACAGGCCGGCGCAGCGCGTGAGGACGCCGGGCCGGTTCTCGACCAGCACGGACAGCGTGTGCATGCTCATACGCCCTCCTCCACCCACTGGTTGTCGTCCTCGGCCCACTCGACGTCGATCATCTCGGCCGAGGGGGCGCCGGCGGGCACCATCGGGTACACCTTCTCCTCGCGGTCGACGCGGGCCTCGATCACCGCGGGCCCGCCGCACTCCAGGGCGCCGATGATCGCGGCGTCGACCTCGTCGGGGGTGTCGCAGCGGAACCCGGCGATCCCGAAGCTCTCGGCGAGCTTCATGTAGTTCGGCATGTCGACCGTCAGATCGGTCTCGGAGAAGCGCTCGTCGTGGAAGAGCTCCTGCCACTGGCGCACCATCCCGAGCCAGCCGTTGTTCACCACCACGTGGATCGCCCCGATGCCGTACATCCGCGCCGTCGCCAGCTCCTGCATCGTCATCTGGAAGCAGCCGTCGCCGTCGATGTTGATCACCGTCGCGTCGGGGCAGCCCACCTTGGCGCCGATCGCGGCGGGGACGCCGTATCCCATCGTGCCCAGGCCGCCCGACGTCAGCCACCGTCGCGGCCGGTCGATCTGGAGGTACTGCGCGGCCCACATCTGGTGCTGGCCGACGCCCGTCGTCCAGATCACGTCGCGGTCGGCCGTCAGGTCGCGCAGCCGCTCGATCACGTACTCGGGCTTGAGCGGCTCGGAGTTCCGGTAGCGGAACGGGTGGTCGGCCTTCCAGCCGCGCACGGTGTCGAGCCACTCGCTCGCCTTCGGCGGTCCGCCGTTCATCCGCGTCGCGAGCGCCTCGGCGAGCTTCGGCACGACCAGCTCGAGCGACCCGACGATCGGGATCTCGGCGTGCCGGTTCTTGTCGATCTCGGCCGGGTCGACGTCCATGTGGATCACCTTGGCGCCGGGCGCGAACGCGTCGAGCCTGCCCGTCACGCGGTCGTCGAACCGCGATCCGCAGGCGATCAGGAGATCGGCCTTGTTCATCGCCCAGTTCGCCGCCTTCGACCCGTGCATCCCGGGCAGGCCGATGCAGAGCGGGTGCGAGTCCGGGAACACGCCCTTCGCCATGAGGGTCGTGATGACGGGCATCTGCACGGCCTCGGCGACGCGGATCAGGTCGGCCGGGTCGACGTTCGCCGACACGGCGCCGCCGCCCACATAGAAGACGGGCCGCTCGGCGGCGAGGATCGCCTCGGCTGCCGAGATCACCTGGCGCGGGTGGCCGTGCTTGGACGGCTTGTACCCGGGGATGTCCACCTGCTTCGAGGGCTCGTAGTCGAACGTCGCGAGCTGGATGTCCTTGGGGATGTCGACGAGGACCGGGCCCGGCCGGCCCGTGCGCGCGATGTGGAACGCCTCCTTCATCACGCGCGGGATGTCGCGGACGTCGCTCACAAGCCAGGAGTGCTTGACGATCGGCATCGTGATGCCCTGGATGTCGGCCTCCTGGAAGGCGTCGGTGCCGATGAGGTGGGTGGGGACCTGGCCGGTGATGCACACGATCGGCGTCGAGTCGAGGTATGCGTCGGCGATCGGGGTCACGAGGTTGGTGGCGCCGGGCCCGGACGTGGCGATCGCGACGCCGACCTTCCCGGTCGCCCGCGCGTAGCCCTGGGCCATGTGGCCGGCGCCCTGCTCGTGGCGCGTCAGGTAGTGGCGGATCGAGTGCTCGCAGTGCGCCCACGCGTCGTACAGGGGCAGGATCGCGCCCCCGGGCAGGCCGAAGACGTCGGTCACGCCCTCCGCTTCGAGGCTGCGGATGATCGCCTCGGCGCCGGTGATCCGCTGCCTATCCACTGGCCATCACCCTATCGAAAGGGTGGTCTGCGAACTCCGCTGAGCCGGTGGCGTGATGGGCCAGTGCGTCGCACACCGCCTGGCCGACCTCCCACGTCGCGTACGCCCGGCCACCGCGCACCTGGTCGGCGGTCGACAGCCCCTGTGCCAGCACCTCGTCGACGGCCGCCGAGATCGCCCGGCCGACGTCCCGCCGCCCCAGGCCGTAGGTGAACATCATCGAGACCGAGAGGATCATCGCGATCGGGTTCGCCTCGCCCTGGCCCGCGATGTCGGGGGCCGAGCCGTGCACCGGCTCGAAGATGCCGGGCCCGTCCGCGCCGAGCGAGGCCGACGGGGCCAGGCCCAGCCCGCCTCCCACCGCGGCGGCGAGGTCGCTCAGGATGTCGCCGAACAGGTTCTCGGTCAGGATCACGTCGTAGTGGTCCGGCCGCGTGGCCAGGTTCATCGCGAACGAGTCCACGAGCTCGTGGGTGAGCTGGAGCTCCGGCGCCTCCGCGGCGTGGAGCTCGGTCACGACCTGCCGCCACAGCTTGGACGTGGCGAGGACGTTGGCCTTGTCCACCGAGACAACACGTCCCGAGCGGCGCTTCGCGAGCCGGAACGCCCACCTCGTCACCCGCTCGATCTGCTCGCGCGAGTAGCTGCAGGTGTCGAACGCACTGTCGTCGGTCAGCACCTTCTCGCCGAAGTAGAGCCCGCCGGTCAGCTCGCGCACCACGATCAGGTCGATGCCCTCGTGGCGCACGGGCCGCAGGTTGGCGAACGTGTCGAGCTCCTTGCGCAGTTCGAGCAGCCCGGCCTCGGGCCGGCGCGGAGCGGACTCCCACCTCGGGCCTCCGACCGCTCCGAGGAGGACGGCGTCCGACGCCCTCACCGCCGCCCGGACGTGGCTCGGGAACGGGTGCTGATGCTTGTCGATGGCGTCGCCCCCGAACGGGAGGTGCACCTGGCGGACACGCGCGCCCATGAGCGACGACACGGCCTCGATCACGCGGCCCGCCTCGGCCATCACCTCGGGCCCGATGCCGTCGCCGGCCAGACAGGCGACGATGGGGTTGGATCGGGGTTCGGTCATCAGACTTCGATCAGCTCCTTGTCCTGGTCAGCCTCGATCGCGAGCTTCGCGTGGGCACATGCTCGCAGGTATGCCTCGGCCGACGCCTCGGTGATATCCGTCGAGACGGCCTGGCCCGCGAATGTGCGGCCGTCGGCCTCGACGACGACGCGCACCTCGCCCAGCGCGTCCGCGCCGCCCGTGACCGCGCCGATGGTGTACTCCGCGAGCACGACGGGCACCTCGAGCAGGCGGGTGATCGCCGTGAACGCCGCGTCGACCGGGCCGTCGCCCTCGGCCGACCCGGTGCGCTCACCGAAGCCGTTTCGCACGGTGACCTCCGCCTGCGCGGGCTCGCCCGTGCGTGTCGTGATCGCCAGCGCGACGAGTTGGTAGGGATCCTCCCGCTCGCGCAGCGAGTCTGAGGCGATGGCCTCGAGGTCGAGCGAGGTGATCTTGCCCTTGCGGTCGGCGAGCTCCTTGAACCTGTCGAACGCGCGGCGCAGGTCGTCACCCTCGATCGTGAATCCCAGGTCGGCGAACGCCTGGCGCAGCGCGTGCCGGCCGGAGTGCTTGCCCAGCACGATGTCGGAGCCCGTCAGCCCGACCGACTCGGCGTCCATGATCTCGTACGTGCGTCGGTGCGCCAGCACACCGTGCTGATGGATCCCGGCCTCGTGCGCGAATGCGTTACGACCGACGATCGCCTTGTTGGGCTGCACGACGTAGCCGCTGAGACGTGAAACGAGGCGCGACGTCCGCATGATCTCGTTGGTGACGATTCCGGTGTCGATGCCGAAGCGCGGCTTGCGCGTGCGCAGAAGCATCACGATCTCCTCGAGCGAGGCGTTGCCCGCCCGTTCACCTATACCGTTTATCGTGCACTCGATCTGACGCGCGCCGGCGGCGATGCCGGCCATCGAGTTTGCGACGGCGAGTCCCAGGTCGTTGTGACAGTGGACGGAGAGGATGACGCCGTCGATCTCCGGGACTCGATCGCGAAGCGCCGTCAGGATCTCAATGTATTCCTCCGGAACCGTGTAGCCGACCGTGTCAGGGATATTGATCGTTGTTGCCCCGGCGGCAATCGCGGTGCGCACGACCTGTGCCATGAACTCGATGTCAGTTCGAGTTGCGTCCTCACACGAGAACTCGACGTCAGAGCAGAAGCCCTTCGCCTTCCGGACCGCGAAATCCGCCGCCTCGACGACCTGATCCCGTGTCATGCGCAGCTTGTGCTCCATATGGATGTCGGATGTTGCGATGAACGTATGGATGCGAGGGTTCTTTGCATCGGACAGCGACTCGATCGCCGCGTCGATGTCCTCCTCGTTGGTGCGGGCGAGCGATGCCACGACGCACTCGACGGCCCGGCTCACGGCCCGGATGCCGTCGCGCTCGCCGGGAGACGAGATCGCGAACCCGGCCTCGATGATGTCGACGCCCAGCCGGTCGAGCTGGCGGGCGATCTCGATCTTCTCCTGCGCGTTCAGCGCGATGCCGGGCGACTGCTCGCCGTCCCTGAGCGTCGTGTCGAAGATACGGACGGTGTCCGTTTCTGAAGCCATGTCGTGGAACCTCCTCGGCCGTGGGAGAGCGCACCTCTCCCGTCGTGTGCGGGGTGCGTGTGCGCCGGATCGCGGCGCGTAGGCCAAGAAGCTCGCCCTACCGGGCGAGGAGGAGGCCGAGAAGGTCGAGGGAGATCGGCGGCAGCCCGACAGGACGCCCGCTCAACGTGGAGCGGGCGAGGATCCTCTCTGTGCGGGCGGTGCTCGACATGCGGGTCACAGCATAGGGGGTCGCGTCGGCCGCGTCAAACCCCTTCCGCAGGCGATCTGAGGAGTGGTGTATAACTTTGCGCGTATCGCCCAACTACATGAGGTGACGTCACAATGCCGCGTACGGGTGTCATAGGCGAGCAGATCTTCCAGCAAGTCGAGAAGCTCGAGAAGGGCGGCATGAGCCGCACCGATGCGTTCAAGAAGATCTCCGCCGACAGCGGGCGCCGCGAGGGCACGGTCGCCGCCAATTACTATCGAGTTGCGCGAAAGCGCGCGGGCGGATCGCTCAGGCCGCGCCGGCGTACGGCCACGCGACGGACGGCAGCATCGACCTCGGCGACGCGCGGCAGGCGTGCGGCGGCTGCGACCGACGGCGAACGGTGACGTCGATGCGCTGACGCGCGCACTTGTACGAAACGTGCAGGCGCTGGCCGCGGCGATGAACGCTCAGGCCGCCGAGGTGAAGGAACTGCGCTCGCGCCTCGACGGCGTGCGCAAGCTGCTCGGTTAACGCACCTTCCCGCGCGCTTCGACAGTCCAGACGTGCTCGACGACGCCCGCTCGGGCGGCGCACACGACGTCCTGAAGGTTGACGCACGTGCAGACGTGGTTCGGGACGATCTCGATACGGTCGCCCACATGCCACGATGTGGTTGAGCGGCTCACGTCGCAGATCCCATGCTCCTCGTTCGTCATGGGGATCGTCACGTCCGGGTGATCGATAACCGCGCCCCGGCCCTCGCCGCCCGGTCCGCCGTAGAGAGCGTCCGAGAGCATCTTCGAGCCGGCGTCGACGACCGCGTTTCCCGGAACCGCGGTCGAGACGACCGAGGCATGGACCCGAAGCGCGCAGTCGTCGAGCGTCAGTGGGCCGTCGAAGGCCACCTGGCTGCGGTCGAGGAAGACGTAGGTGCCTGCGCGGAGCTCGTTGACCGACGGCGTCAGGTGTGTCATCGCCATCGCCGGGGTGGACCCGCCCGACACTCGGTCGCGGCGGAGGCCCGCCCGGTCGAACAGCTCGACGGCCTCCGCGAGCGTGGCCTCGACATCGGCGAGTGAGCGTGCGATCTCGGCTTCCGGGCCGCCGATGTGCCCGGGATAGCAGCTGATTCCGGCGAGGTCGAGCCCATCGAGGCCGTCGATGCGCCGGCCCAGGTCGCGGGCCGCAGCCGGGCTCGCGACCCCGGTGCGGTGCATGCCGACGTCGATCTCGACCAGCACGTCGGCGCGGACGCCGGCAGCGGCGAGCGCAGCGGCCATCGGCTCGGCCGCCTCGTACGAGTCGACGGCGACCGTGAGGTCGGTGGAGCCGGCCACCTCGGCCAGGCGCCGCCACGCCTCCGCTCCGAAGATGGGGTAGTGCAAGAGGAGCGGGCCGAGCTCGTGGCCGGCCATCACCTCGGCCTCGCCGACCTTCGCGACCGTGAGCCCCGCCGCGCCGGCCGCGAGCTGCATTCGCGCGATGGGCGGCATCTTGTGCGTCTTCGCGTGGGGCCAGAGCGCGATGCCGTGCTCACGCGCGTAGCCCGCGAGCCGCGCGATGTTGGCGTCCATCCGGTCGAGGTCGATCACTGCGATCGGCGTGGGCAGCTCGGAGACAGGTCGCCCGACCCAGGGTTCCGTGGCGGCCTGCTCGAGCACGCCCCGATGCTACCTGTGAAACAGCCGTGCCTGATGCCAATGTTTCACGACGCGGCTGAAACATTGGCATCAGGCACCGATGTTGCAGCCCGGTACGCTGACCCATGACGTCGGGCCCGACTCTGCGCGGGCGAGCGGGTCACGCTGCGCCCGCTCGAGGAGCGCGACGTCGATCGCCTGGTCGAGATCGGCGCCGATCCGGAGGTCTCGCGCTGGTGGCCCGACATCACGCGCGCCGATCTCACCGAGCTGGCCGGCGGCAAGGAGGACGACACCGTCGGCCTGACCATCGAGGTCGACGGTCGCCCCGTCGGGATGATCCAGTTCCACGAGGAGACGACGCCGGACTTCCGCCACGCCGGCATCGACATCTTCATGGCGAGCGAATGCCACGGGCAGGGCCTCGGCGCGGATGCGGTTCGCGCGCTGGCTCGTCACCTGATCGACGAGCGCGGCCACCACCGCCTGACGATCGACCCCGCCGCGGCGAACGAGCGCGCGATCCGCTGCTACGAGCGGGTCGGCTTCCGCCGGGTCGGGATCATGCGGCGCTACTGGCGCGATCCGGCGGGCGAGTGGCAGGACGGGCTGCTGCTCGACCTCCTGGCCGGCGAGCTGTCCTAGGGCTCGAGCCGGACCTCTTCGCGCACGCTCACCCCGTAACGCTCGAGCCGTGAGAAGAGCGGCCCGTACGGCACACACCGCTCGGACGGGAGGACGCCGGTGTGGGCCGCGAGCTCACCTCGGCAGATCATGTCGGCCACCACCGCGGGCGGGGAGGCGGTCGACAGCACGCCCCCGCCGAAGTCGAGCCTGTCGACCGCGGTGGTGACGCACTCGACGATCGCCAGGCCGCCCTCGCGGCCGTGCGCCTCGATGCGGTGGATGCCGAACGCGTGGTGCGACGGCGACGCCTTGGGCAGCCGGGCGAGCAGGGCGAGCAGCACCTGGCGCGGCACGACCGGCGTCCCGCGCACGTCGACCGGCTCGGTGCCGGCCAGGCCGAGCTGGGTCAGGAGCCTGATCTTGTCGAGGAAGACCGGGTTCAGCGAAAGCTGGAAGCTGACGTTCCGCGCGCCGAAGCTCTCGGCGAACGTCGCCTGCTCGGAGTGGATCGTGTAGATCGTCGGCGCCGGGCCGGCCGGGCGGGCCGAACTCCACGGTGCCCGCATCGGTCAACGGATCGACGAACTCGACCTCGCCGTCGCGGATGATCGGCGTCGGCATCGAGAGCTCGTCGAGGATCGTCTCGATCGCGTACGGCGCCACCAGCGGGCCGGCCGGCGGGTCGGGGTCGCGGCCGGCGGCGCCGACGACGATCCGCTCGACGTCGTCGCCGAGGAGCTCGACGGCCCGGGCCGCCATCACGTTGGTCTTGCCCGGCGTCGAGCCCATCCCGAGCACCGCCAGGAGGCCGGCCTCGCGGAAGCGCTCGTCGAGCCCGAGCTGCTCCCTCGCCACATGGAAGAGGCCGCCCAGGTCGACGTAGTGCGCCCCCGCCGCGAGCGCGACCTCCATCGCATCGAGGTTGACGCGGTAGGACGCCGTGTTCAGGAGGACGTCGGCGCCGTCCAGCGCGGCGACCGCCTGGTCACGGTCGCGGATGTCGAGCGCGCCGGCCGACGCCCGGCCGCGGCCGTGCCGCTCGGCAACCTCCCGCGCCCCGGCCTCGTTGATGTCGAGGACCAGGATGCGCTCCACGCTCTCGTGCTCTGCCAGCGTCGCAACGATGGCAGGGCCGATGATGCCGGCCGCGCCGACGACCGCGACGGTACCCATGTGTTAAGAGGAGACGGCCTGCCGGGCGCCCGACTTCGTCATCTCGACCCACGCATCGTCGAGAACGGTGTCGAGCACGTCGTGGATGAAGTCCAGGTCGTCGCGCGTCGCGACGAGCGGCGGCGAGAGCTGGATGACCGGGTCGCCGCGGTCGTCGGCCCGGCAGATCAGGCCGGCCTCGTACACGCGCCGCGACACGAAGCCGCGCAGCAGGTACTCGGCCTCGGCGTCGGTGAACGTCTCCTTGGTCTCCTTGTCCTTGACCAGCTCGAGCGACATGAAGTACCCGGCGCCGCGCACGTCGCCGACGATCGGCTTCTCGCCGAGCTTGTTCAGGATGCCGCGGAAGTAGTCCTCGTTCTGGCGGACGTTCTCGAGCACGCCCTCGCGCTCCATCACCTCGAGGTTCTTGAGCGCCACGGCGCACGAGACGGGATGGCCGCCGTAGGTGATGCCGTGGTTGAACATGTTCGTGCCCTCGATGAACGGGGCCGCGACAGCGTCGGTCATGAGCACGCCACCGAGCGGGACGTGCGCCGACCCGATGCCCTTGGCGAACGTGATGATGTCGGGGCGGATGTCGTAGCGCTCGGACCCGAACCAGTACCCGAGCCGGCCGAAGCCGCAGATGACCTCGTCGGCGACCAGGAGGATGCCGTACTCGTCGCAGATCTCGCGGACGCCCCGGCAGTAGCCCTCCGGCGGCGTGAACGTGCCGCCCGAGTTCTGGACGGGCTCGATGAACACCGCGGCGACGGTCTCGGGCGTCTCCTGCTCGATCTGCGCGCGCAGCTCGTCGAGGAGGAACTGCGTGAACTCGGCCTCGGTCTCGCCCTGCGGGCGGCGGTAGCTGTTCGTGTTCGACACGTGCCGCACGCCCGGCATGAGCGGCTCGAACGGCGTGCGCAGCGGCGCGACGCCCGTGAGCGAGAGCGCGCCGTACGTCGTGCCGTGGTAGGCGATCCGGCGCGCGATCATCTTGTACCGGTTGCGGAAGCCCTTGAACTGGTGGAACTGCTTGACGAGCTTGATGATCGCCTCGTTCGCCTCGGAGCCTCCCGAGACGAAGAAGATGCGGTTCAGGTCGCCCGGCGCCAGCTCGGCCACCTTCCCTGCGAGCTCGACCGAGCGCGGGTGGGCGTAGTTCCAGTTCGTGTAGAACGGCAGCTCGGCCATCTGCTTCGCGGCGGCCTCGCCCAGCTCCGCACCGAAGCTGTAGCCGATCTGGGTGCAGAAGAGCCCGGAGAGCGCGTCGAAGTACTTCTTGCCGTTCGTGTCATAGACCGAGCAGTGCTCGCCGTGCGAGATGACGGGGACCTCGTCCGTCTCATACGCCGATTGGCGCGTGAAGTGCATGAGGAGATGACGCTTCGCGAGCGTCTGGAGCTGGGCGTGGTCGGTCATGCGTGGCGATCCTTTCGGGGCGTGGCAGCCCGTGGATCGTACAGGGAACGGGCTCTCACGGCCTCCGATCGAGGGCGGCCTCTATACTCGCCGGGCACGGCTTCGACCGCGGGGGTATAGACCAATGGCCGTCCATACAGGAACGTCTTCAGAGGCACTGCGCGCCAAGCGCGACCGTTACGTCGCGCGGGGGGTCTCGATCGCCCCGATCTTCGCAGCGCGCGCCCACGGCGCCCGCCTGATCGACGCCGACGGGCGCGAGTACATCGACTTCGCCGGCGGCATCGGCGTCCTGAACCTGGGCCACACGCCGGAGGCGGTGGTCGAGGCGATCAGCCGCCAGGCCGCCGAGCTGATCCACGCCTGCTTCCCGGTCGCGGCGTACGAGCCCTACCTCGAGGTCTGCCGGATGCTGTCCGACCTGGCGCCGGGATCGCACGAGAAGAAGGCGGTGCTCGTGAACTCCGGCGCCGAGGCCGTCGAGAACGCCGTCAAGATCGCCCGCTACCACACCGGCCGGCCCGCGGTCATCACGTTCGACCGCGGCTTCCACGGGCGCACGCTGCTTGCCATGAGCCTCACCTCGAAGCTCGTCTACAAGCGCGGGATGGGCCCGTTCGCGCCGGAGGTCTACCGCGCTCCCGCGCCGTACCCGTATCGCGGAATCACGACCGAGGACGCGCTCGCCGAGCTCGACTGGATGTTCAAGGCGTCGGTCGATCCCGGCGTCGGTGGCGTGCGTCATCCTCGAGCCGATCCAGGGCGAGGGCGGCTTCACGGTGATGCCCCCGGCGTTCATCCAGGGGCTGAAGGCGCGCTGCGAGGAGCACGGCATCCTGTACATCGACGACGAGGTGCAGGCCGGCATGGGCCGCACGGGCACGCTGTGGGGGATCGAGCACTCCGATGTCGTCCCGGACCTCGTCACGGTCGGCAAGTCGCTCGCCTCGGGCATGCCGCTCGCAGGTGTGATCGGCTCGACCGAGGTCATGGACTCGGTGCATCCGGGCGGGCTGGGCTCGACCTACGGCGGAAACCCCGTCGCGTGCGCCGCCGCCATCGAGAGCCTGAAGGCCATCGCGGATCCCGACTTCCTGGCCCGCGCGGTCGAGGTCGGCGAGCGCATCAACACGCGCCTGAACGAGATGGCCTCGCGCCACGCGGCGATCGGCGAGGTGCGCGGGATCGGCCCCATGGCCGCCATCGAGCTCGTGAAGGACCGCGAGACACGGGAGCCTGCCGGCGACATCGCGGGCGCGACCGTCGCGGCGGCGCTCGAGCGCGGGCTCGTGATCCTGAAGACCGGGATCTACGACAACGTCATCCGCATCCTGGTTCCGATCGCCGCACCGGACGAGGATCTGGAGGCCGGCCTCGACCGGCTCGAGGAGTCGCTTGGAGCCGCAGCAGCCTGAGCCATCCGGGGCCGCGGCGGTCAGTCTCCGCGGCGTCCGGAAGACCTACGGCGATGTCGTCGCCGTCGATCGGGTGAGCCTCGAGGTGTCCGACGGGGAGTTCTTCTCGATGCTCGGCCCGTCCGGGTCGGGCAAGACGACCACGCTTCGGATGATCGCCGGATTCGAGCTGCCCACCGAGGGCGAGGTGCTCCTGAACGGCGCCGACGTCTCGCGGCTGCCGCCGTACCAGCGCGACGTCAACACGGTGTTCCAGGACTACGCGCTCTTCCCGCACATGACGGTCGGCGACAACGTCGCCTACGGCCTCATGGTGCGCCGGGTCGGGAGGGCCGAGCGGAGGGCCCGGGCCGCCGAGGCGCTCGAGATGGTGCGCCTGCCCGGCTTCGAGAAGCGAAAGCCCGGCCAGCTCTCGGGCGGCCAGCGCCAGCGGGTCGCGCTCGCGCGCGCGCTCGTGAACCGGCCGAAGCTGCTCCTGCTCGACGAGCCGCTCGGGGCGCTCGACCTGAAGCTCCGCGAGGAGATGCAGATCGAGCTCAAGGCCATCCAGAAGGACGTCGGGATCACGTTCCTCTTCGTCACCCACGACCAGGACGAGGCCCTGACGCTGTCCGACCGGATGGCGGTGTTCAACGGCGGCCGGATCGAGCAGATCGGCTCGCCCGCCGAGGTGTACGAGAACCCGGCGACCGAGTTCGTGGCGGGCTTCGTCGGGACGTCGAACCTGATCTCGGGCGATGCCGCGCGCTCGATCACCGGCGCCGAGGCCACGTTCACCGTCCGCCCCGAGAAGATCCACCTCGCCGACCCCGGCGAGCAGCCGTCGCCCGCGCAGTGCTGCCGCCTCGGGAACCGTCCGCGAGGTCGTCTACCTGGGCGTGAACACCCGGTACATCGTGTCCCTGGACGGTGGGGGCGAGCTCGTTGTCGTACAGCAGAACCAGGCCACGTCGTCGATGCAGGCTCTCGCGGCGCGCGGCCGGCAGGTGCGTCTCATCTGGGACCGGGAGCACAACCGCACGGTTGAAGCGCCCGGCCCGACCATCGAGCGGGAGGAGATCTCAGCATGAAGAGGACATGGATGGCAGTTGCCGCGGCAACGACCACCCTGGCCGTGGCCGCAGGCTGCGGCGGGGGTGGGGGGAGCGACAACGCCGGCAGCGGCGGGAGCGGCGCGAAGCCCGTCTCGACGATCGGCCCGACGGAGGGCGCCCTCAACCTGATCGCGTGGCAGGGCTACACCGAGCCGAACGTCGTGAAGCCGTTCGAGGCTCAGACCGGCTGCCAGGTGCACGTCACCTACGGGCAGACGTCCGACGACATGGTGCGGCTCATGCGCACCGGCAACTTCGACGGCGTCTCCGCCTCCGGTGACGCGACCAACCGCCTCATCGCCGCCGGCGACGTGAAGCCCGTCGACGTCCAGAAGCTGATCCCCGACTTCAAGGACATCTCCCCGGCGCTCCAGTCGCCGCCGCACAACACGATCGACGGCGTGCACTACGGCGTCTCGTACGAGTGGGGCGCCGACGTCCTCATGTACAACAAGGACGTCGTGACGACGCCGCCCGACAGCTGGGGCGTCATCTTCGACGGCACCAGCTACTCCGGCAAGGTCGATGCCTATGACAGCCCGATCTACATCGCGGACGCCGCGGTGTACCTCAAGGCGACGCAGCCCGACCTCAAGATCACCGACCCGTACGAGCTGACCCAGGATCAGTTCGACGCCGCCGTCAACCTGCTGAAGACGCAGCACAAGCAGATCGGCAACTACTGGGGCAGCTACACCTCGCAGATCGCCGACTTCAAGAACGGCAACACGGTGATCGGGCCGACGTGGCCGTACCAGTACAACGCCCTCGTCGCCGACAAGCAGAACGTCGGCGTCGTGCTTCCCAAGGAGGGGGCGACCGGCTGGGCCGACACCTGGATGCTCTCGTCCCACGCCAAGGATCCCAACTGCATGCTGAAGTGGATGGCGTACGCGACGACGCCGCCCGTGCAGGCCAAGACGGCCTACACGTTCGGCTCGGCGCCGGCCAACCCGAAGGCGTGCTCGATCCTCGACAAGGAAGTCGCGAACTACTGCACCGACTACCACGTCACCGATCCGGCCTACTTCAAGAGCATCTCCTACTGGAAGACGCCGCTGACGGACTGCGGCGACGACAGGGGCAACACCTGCGTCCCGTACTCGGAGTGGACGTCGGCCTGGACGGAGATCAAGAACAGCTAGACCACCGGGGCCAGACCCCATCGCCTCCGGGCGATGGGGTCTGGCCCCACGGGGTTCGATGAGCACCACCGCACCCGACATCGCCAAGCCGTCGGTCGGCCTCCGCGGCCGCCTCTCGGCGTTCCTCTACCGGCGCCGTCCGGTGAAGCTGCTCCTGCTCCTGGCGCCGCCCATGAGCTGGATCGTGATCGTCTATCTCGCCGCGCTCGTGGTGCTCCTCATGACGTCGCTCTGGGTCGAGGACGAGCTCTCGGGCCACATCATCCACACCTGGACGCTCGACAACTTCCGCCAGCTCTGGGACCAGCCCGCCAACCGGATCATCACCCGTAACACCCTGGTGATGGCGATCGTCGTCACGATCACCGACGCGGTGCTGGCGTTCCCGCTCGCCTACTACATGGTCCGCATGGCCCGGCCGCAGGTGAGAGCGCTCCTCTTCGTCGGCGTCCTCATGCCGCTCTGGTCGAGCTACCTGATCAAGGCGTACACCTGGCGGCTCATCACGTCGCAGGACGGCCCGCTCAACTGGGCGCTCGGGAAGGTCGGCCTGGGGCCGCTCGACATCGCGTTCACCTACACGGCGATGTGGCTCGCCTTCAGCTATCTGTGGCTGCCCTACATGGTGCTCCCGGTCTACGCCGCCCTCGAGCGGGTTCCGTCGTCGTTCCTGGAGGCGTCGGCCGATCTCGGCGGGCGGTCCTGGATCACGTTCCGGAAGATCATCTGGCCGCTCGCCCTGCCGGGGATCGCGGCCGGGTCGATCTTCACCTTCTCGCTCACGCTCGGCGACTACGTCGCGCCCGACCTGGTGGGCGGCAACAACCACGACTTCATCGGGAACGTCATCTTCCGCTCTCAGGGCGTCGCCCAGGACCTCCCGTTCGCGGCGGCGTTCGCGTGCGTCCCCGTCGTCATCGTGACCATCTATCTGGTGCTCATGAAGCGCCTCGGCGCCTTCGAGGCCCTGTGATCTGATGGAGCCGCTCCCGGTCAGGATCGCAATCCGCGTCGCGTCGCTTTTCGTGATGCTGTTCCTCTACCTGCCGCTGGTCGTGATCGTGCTCTACGCCTTCAGCGCGTCCAAGATCCCGGGCTGGCCGATCACGAACTACTCGACCCACTGGTTCCGGCTCGCATGGAACGACCAGTTCGCGCGCGACGCCCTGGTGAACTCGTTCTCGGTCGGGCTCCGGGCCGCGGCGATGGCGCTCGTCCTGGGAACGTGCGTCGCGTTCGCGCTGTCGCGGTTCCGCTTCTTCGGCCAGAACGTCATCTCGCTCCTCTTCGTGCTCCCGATCGCCCTCCCGGGGATCGTGACCGGCATGGCCCTGCTCTCGGCGATCGAGTACCTGAACATCCAGCCGTCGCTGTGGACGGTCGTCGCCGGCCACGCCACCTTCTGCATCGTCGTCGTCTTCAACAACGCGGTCGCGCGCCTTCGGCGGACGTCGACGTCGTTCGAGGAGGCGTCGATGGACCTCGGAGCCGACGGCTGGCAGACGTTCCGCCATGTGACCCTCCCGAACCTCTCGACTGCGCTCGTGGCGGGTGGCCTCCTCGCGTTCGCGCTCTCGTTCGACGAGGTCGTCGTGACCCTCTTCACGGCCGGCCCGCAGCAGACGCTGCCGCTGTGGATCTACGAGCAGTTCAAGCTCCCCAACACCGCTCCAGAAGCCAATGCCGTGGCGGTCTTCGTGATTGCCCTGACGGCCCTGCCGGTGTACCTCGCGCAGCGCCTGATGCGCGACACCGGCGGCATCGCCGGCCGCTAGCGAACAGTCAGGCGCTGCAACCCGCCGCGGGCTTTGGTAGCCTGCGGCCCTATGTCGTTCGCCCGTGGCCAGGCGCGCCGTTGCGCGCCGTCGACCCGAGCGCTTGTGGTCTTGGCAGTGCTGGGCGTCGCCGTGGTCGCGGCGATGTCGGCCGCCCCCGCCTCGGCGGACACGCTCTCGCAGAAGCGCGCGCAGGCGCAGGCCGCCGAGCGCCACCTCGCCGCCATCCAGCACGAGGCCGAGGCGCGGATCGAGGCGTACGACGCGATCCACCAGAAGTTCGTGAACACGCGGAACGCGCTGCGGCTGAACCGCCAGTCGCTGCGGGTCGCGCGGGCGAACCTCAAGGCGGCCGAGGCGCGGCTGACGGCCAGCCTCACCGAGACCTACAAGACCGGCGGCGAGGACGCGGTCTCCTACCTCCTGGCGGCCCGGTCGATCGGCGAGCTCGTCGACCAGATGCAGGTCATGCAGCGCGTGAACGGCATCAACAAGACCCTGCTGAACCAGGTGACGCGCTACAAGGCGGAGGTTTCGACCCGCCAGGCGCGCCTCGCGGCGCAGCTGAAGCTCGTGAAGGCCCAGCAGAAGGCGTCAGCCGCGGCCAAGCGGCAGGTGCTTGCGGCGCTCGACCGGCAGAAGAACTACATCAACAACCTGAAGGCGTCGATCCAGCGGATCATCACCGAGCGCCAGAACGCCGCGCAGCGTGCTGCCGAGGCTGCCGCCGGCACTGTCGGAACGGACCTCGGGAACATCCCGGCGCCGCCGTCGAGCACCCTCGGTGGCCAGGCCGTCGCGATCGCCGAGCAGTACCTCGGCGTGCCGTACGTCTGGGGCGGCGCGAGCCCCGACGGCTTCGACTGCTCGGGCCTCGTGATGTACGTCTACGCCCAGCTCGGCGTCTCGCTCCCGCACAACGCGTACGAGCAGTATCGGCGCTGCCGCACGTGCCCGACCAGCGACCTCGAGCCCGGCGACCTCGTCTTCTTCTACGGCTTCGGCCACGTCGGCATCTACATCGGCGGCGGGATGATCATCCACGCGCCGCACACCGGGACCGTCGTGCAGATCTCGAGCATGTCGGGCGAGGGCGCGATCGCCGGCGCCGCCCGCGTTCCCGGCTGATCTAGGAGCCCTGCCGGTCGAGCCAGCGCGCCGCGGTCTCGCCGGTGTCGAGGACGTGCGCGTGCAGCATGCGCCGGGCCCGGCGGGCGTCGCCGGCGACGAGCGCCTCGGTGATGCGGTCGTGGTCGTCGGCCGACCTGGGGATGATGTCGGGGTCGTCGGCGAACGTCCGCCAGGCGATCGAGCGCGGCACCGCGTTCTGGAGCGACTGGACCGTGTCGCGGAGCGGCGGGCACGACGCCGCCGCGAGGATGACGTTGTGGTAGAGCTCGTTCGCCTGTGACCACTGCTCGCAGACGATCGCCCGGCCGCGATCGTCGCCGGTCGCGAGCGCCCCGTAGCGGGTGAAGCCCGTTCGCAGGAGGGCCTGGGCGGCCTCGATGTCGCTTCGGTCGTAGCCTGTGAGCCGGCCCGATGCCCGCTCGGCGGCCAGCCCCTCGAGCTCTGCGCGCACCAGGTAGACGTTGCGGCACTCCTCCGCCGAGAACTGGCGGACGAGCGCACCGCGGTGGCCGAGCTGCTCGACGAGGCCGAGCGCCTGGAGCTGGCGCAGCGCCTCGCGCACGGGAGTGCGGCTCACGCCGAAGCGCGCAGCGAGGTCCTCCTGGCGAAGGCGCGCCCCGAGCGGGATCCGCCCGGTGATGATCTCGGCCTGGAGCTCGTGGGCCAGGTCGTCGGCTCGCGAGAGGCCTCGGGTCGTCGGTTGCTCCATGGTGAAAGTATTTCACCTTAGACCGAAGAACCCATCCTTGAATCCAGTGAGTTGCAGTTTGGATCCAAAATGAGTAGGGTGCGCCACCATGTCCACCACTGCCGACGCCAAGCTTCCCGCCATCGAGCACATCAAGGCCCGGAAGGACGGCCTCGACGTGCTCGCCGACATCTACCGCTACGCCGAGCTGGGGTTCGAGGCCATCGAGCCCGACGACCTCGCCCTCTTTCGCTGGTACGGCATCTACACCCAGCGCGCCGAACAGTCGGCGGCGTCCGGCGATCCGGGCCCGTCCGAGGACACCGACGGGTACTTCATGCTGCGGATCAAGTTCCCGAACGGCGTCGTCACTGCCGACCAGCTGCGGGCGGTCGGGCGCCTGTCGGAGCGCTACGGGCGAGGCATGGGCGACATCACGACCCGCCAGAACATCCAGCTCCATTGGCTTCGGATCGAGGACATGCCGGTCATCCTCGACGAGCTGAACGCGGTCGGCCTCTCGTTCACCCAGGCCTGCGGCGACGTGTGGCGAAACGTGGTCGGCTGCCCGCTCGCGGGCGTCGACGGGCACGAGCTCATCGACTCGCGCCCGCTGATCGAGGAGCTCGAGCGGACGTTCGTGGGCGACCGCCGCTTCTCGAACCTGCCGCGCAAGTTCAAGGTGTCGGTGTCGGGGTGCCTGCACCGGTGCGCGCAGCACGAGATCAACGACATCGGGCTCGTGGCCGTCGAGAAGGACGGCGTGGTGGGCTACGACGTGTGGGTCGGCGGGGGGCTGGGCGCGTCCGCCCGCATGGGCCGGCGGCTCGACGCCTTCGTGCTCCCGGAGGAGGCGGCCGACGTCTGCCGCGCGATCACCGAGATCTTCCGCGACGAGGGCAAGCGCACCAAGCGCACGCGGGCCCGCATCAAGTTCCTCGTCGACGAGTGGGGCGTCGAGCGCCTCCGCGACGAGGTGGAGCAGAAGCTGGGCCGCGCGCTTCCCACATCCGTCGTGCCGGGCGACCCCGTCGATCCGCACCGCGACCACCTGGGCGTCCACCCGCAGGCCCAGCCGGGCCTCTACTACCTGGGCGCGACGACGCTCCGGGGACGGTTCACCGGCGACCAGATGATCGCCGTCGCCGACATCGCGGACCGGTTCGGCTCGGGGGCGCTTCGCTGCACGAACCGCCAGAACATCATCGTGCTCGACGTGCCCGACGGGCAGGTCGACGAGGCCGCGGCGTCGCTTCGCGACATCGGCCTTCCGACCGAGGCCTCGACGTTCCGCCGCGGCGTCATCTCGTGCACGGGCATGGAGTTCTGCAAGCTCGCGATCGTCGAGACCAAGGAGCGGGCCGCCGAGCTGATCGAGCACCTCGAGCGCCGCGTGGGCGACATCGCCGGGTCGCTTCGGATCAACCTGAACGGCTGCCCCAACGCGTGCGCCCAGTACCAGGTGGCCGACATCGGCCTCCAGGGCGGCATCGCCCGCCTGCCCGACGGCCGGCGCGTCCAGGGCTTCATCCTCCACATCGGCGGCCGGCTCGGCGCCGATGCCGGGTTCGCCCGCCGGGTCGCATCGAAGGCGATGCCGGCCGACGACGCCCGGTATGCGGTCGAGCGGATCGTCCGCGCCTACGCGGGCGAGCGGCCGGCCGACGGCACGTTCGCGGCGTGGGCGGCGGAGCAGTCCGACGGTCGCCTCGCCGCCCTGGCCGGGGTCGCGGTGGCCCGCGAGCCGGCCGAGGCGGCGGCGTAGACCGGCCGGACTAGACGGCGGGTCGCGGCTTCTGCCCGAGGCCGAGGCCGCCGAACAGCCCGCGCCGGCGGAGGCGGCTCTCCCGCACCTGCGCCTTGAGGCGGCCTGCGCGGGCCTCGCGGATCAGGTCGGAGTGCCGGGCCTGGGCGATGCGCTCTTCCTGGAAGATGCGCCCGAGTGCGAGTGTGGAGTGAGGATGCATGCCCACATGACGCGCGGCGGCGTCCGGATCTTCCCGAACGGCTCCACGCGGCGAGCCGACCACCGATCCCGCTACGATGGGATCAGAAGCGTTGCCGGGGCGATCCCCGGTGAATCGCATCCAGAGAGGCGGAGGGACCGGCCCTGTGAAGCCTCGGCAACCGCTCCGATCGGCGGAGAACGGTGCCAAATCCGGCGGGGCACCGCCCCGGTAGATGTGACTACCGACCTGGGGGATCGACCATGAAAGCCGCTCGACTCGTCTGCAAAGGCTGTTCCGCCGTCTACCCGCTCGAGGCGCTCTTCGCCTGCGACCGCTGCTTCGGCCCGCTCGAGGTGGGCTACGACGGGCTCGACCGTCCGATCACCCGGGCGGACGTGACGGCGGGGCCGGCGACGCTGTGGCGGTACGCCGACTTCCTGCCCGTCGCGCCCCCCGCCGGCGGGCTGCCGGTCGGCCGCTCGCCGCTCATCCGCGCTGACCGGCTCGCGGCGGAGCTCGGCCTGGAGTGCGAGCTCTACGTCAAGACCGAGACGTCGAACCCGACCCATTCGTTCAAGGACCGCGTCGTCGCCGTGGCTGCGGCCAAGGCTGTCGAGCTGGGCTACGAGGCGCTCGCCTGCGCCTCGACGGGCAACCTGGCCGGGGCGACAGCCGCTGCGGCTGCGGCGCTCGGGCTTCCCGCCTACATCTTCGTGCCCGCCGACCTGGAGCGCGAGAAGATCGTCGCCGCCGCCGCGTACGGCGCGACGGTGTTCGCCGTGGACGGCTCCTACGACGACGTGAACCGGCTGTGCTCCGAGCTCGCCTACGAGCGCCCGTGGGCGTTCGTCAACGTCAACATGCGGGCGTACTACTCGGAGGGGTCGAAGACCATCGCCCTCGAGACGGCCGAGGATCTGGGCTGGCGCGCTCCCGACCGGGTGGTGGCGCCGATCGCGTCGGGCTCGCTGTACACGAAGATCCTTCAGGGGTTCCGCGAGGGGCGCGCCGCCGGTCTGATCGCACCCGGGCCCGATCCGGTCATGCACGGCGCCCAGGGCGAGGGCTGCGCGCCCGTCGCGACCGCGTTCGCCATGGGGACCGACGAGGTGGTGCCCGTCAGGCCGCGGGGCCTCGCAAAGTCGCTCGCGATCGGCAACCCGGCCGACGGCGTCTTCGCGCTCGGGGTCGCCCGGTCGACCGGAGGCACGATCGAGTCGGCCGACGACGAAGAGCTGGTCGACGGCATCCGCCTGCTCGCCCGGACGACGGGCATCTTCACCGAGACCGCCGGCGGCGTGACCGCGGCCGTCCTCAGGCGCCTGGCGGAGCGGGGCGAGATCGCGCCCGGCGAGACCGTCGTCGCCTACATCACCGGCGACGGCCTGAAGACCATCGACGCGGTCGTCCCGTCGGTGGCGACGATCGACGTCCCGGCCGACATCGACGCCGTCGACGCGGCGCTCGCGCCGCTCGCCGTCACCTGATGGCCACTGTTCGACCACCCGGGCCGGAGGACTTCGCGGCCATCGTCGTCATGGGCGAGGCGTTCGACAGGGCCCTCACGGGCACCGGCGACTGGTCCGAGGAGGACGTGGCCCACGACTGGCGCGAGCTGGCGGACCCGGAGCGCGACGCCTGGTTGGTCGAGGAGGACGGCGCCGTCGTGGGCTACGCGACGTTCCAGGACGACGCCGAGGGGTGCTTCGAGGCAGACGGCTACGTTCACCCGGAGCGGTTCGGGCGCGGCATCGGATCGCTGATCGTCGAGCTCACCGAGCGGCGCGCCGCCGAGCAGCTCGAGATCGTGACGCTGCCGCGCGTCGTCATGCAGAACACCGTCCTGCACGTCGATCGCGCCGCCCGCGACCTGCTCGAGGGGCGGGGCTACCGCCCCATCCGTCACTTCCTGCGGATGCAGATCGACATGGCCGAACCGCCTCCGGGCCCCGAGTTGGCCGGACGGCGTCTCCGTGGCGCCGTTTCACCCGGACGCGGATCTCGTCGAGGTGCACGCCTGCCTCCAGGAGGCGTTCGCCGATGAGTGGACATTCCGGCCGGAGTCGCTCGAGGCGTGGCGGAGGCGAAAGCTCGAGGATCCCCGCTTCGACGCGTCGGTCTGGGCGGTCGCGCGCGAGGGAGGCGAGGTGTGCGGCGTCGCGCTCTCGACCGCCGGCCAGTTCGACATGGGGTTCGTGAACGCGCTCGCGGTGCGACCCGCGTGGCGCCGACGCGGGCTCGGCCTGGCGCTCCTGCGGCAGGCATTCACGTGGTTCTGGGAGCGAGGGGAGCGCCGCGTCGGTCTCGGCGTCGATACCGAGAACACGACGGATGCCCTGCGCCTCTACGAGCGGGCCGGGATGCGCGCCGTGTGGCAGGCCGACGTCCACGAGAAGGTGCTGCGCGGAGAGTAGGTAGCGGGCCGTCACCGGCGGCTGGTGAACGGCCCGCGTGCAAGAGGTGTCGGCGCGGGGAGGCGCGCCCGCCCATCACTGCGGGCGGGAGACGTGCCTCCCCGTTTCGGGTGGTCGTGGCCTACGCGACGGCCGGCGCGAACTCGTCGAGGCGAAGGGCCTGAGCGAGCTGTGCCTTGGGCCGCGCGCCGATCGCATGCGCGACGACCTGACCGTCCTTCAGCAGGACGATGGTGGGAATCGACGCCACTCCGAAGGCGGCGGCGATCTGCGGCTCGGCGTCGACGTCGAGCTTTCCGACCTTGATGCGGCCGGCGTAGTCGCCCGCCAGCTCGTCGACGATGGGGCCGACCATGCGGCACGGGCCGCACCAGGCCGCCCACATGTCGAGCAGGACCGGAACGTCAGACTCGACGACCTCGGTCTGGAAGTTCGAAGACGTGATCTCGATGGACTGGGACATTGGGGGTACTCCTCCACAGCGTACTAGTTAGCCAGATAGCTAAATAGTTGCACATGTGGTACGCTCGTGCAAATGGCCCTTCCAAGCCCGCTCACACCGGAGATGGCCGAGGCAATCGCGGAACGCTTCCGCGTCCTCGGCGAGCCGACCCGGCTTCGCCTGCTCGACCTGCTGGCGGGAGGCGAGCGGACGGTGGGCGACCTGGCGGCCGCGATCGGCTGCACGACCGCGAACGTGTCCAAGCACCTGGCGCTCATGGCCGACGCCGGCATCGTGACGCGCCGCCGCGCCGGCCTGCACTCCTACTACGCCGTCTCGGACAGAGCGGTCTACGAGCTCTGCGCCCAGGTGTGCGGCTCGCTGCGCGCGATCGCAGACGCCCGCGCGGCCAGCCTGCGCGAAACAGCCTGAAACAGCGGTGCCTGATGCCAATGTTTCAGGCTAGAGCCGCGTGCGGAGCGCCATCACGTTCGCGACGTACGCCTCGCTGACCGGGAGGATGCCGAACATCCGCGTCGCGCCCTCGCCCTGGTAGTACGCCGCCACGGCCATCGGGACGTTGCCCTGGAAGGCGACCAGGAGATGGCGCAGGAAGGCGACCCCGACCCGGATCCCGCCGTCGGGCGTGTGGGCGACCGGCACGCCGATCAGGCCCTGCTCCACGAAGTCCCACGTCGCGGGCGTCACCTGCATGACGCCCCATGCGCCGACCGCTGAGACTGCGGCGGGGTTGAACCCCGACTCCTGCCAGGCGATCGCCCGCACGAGGTGGGCGTCGACGCCGTAGTGCGCGCTCCAGTGGTCGATCGACCAGCCGACCGACCACGGCGCGGGCAGCGGGGCGGGGGAGGCCGTGGGCGCGCGGTGTGCCCCGTGCGCCGGCACCCGCAGCCGCGTCCCTGTGATGAGCAGATGGTGGACGTGCAGGCCGTTCGCACGGGCGAGCCGGTGGAGCCCGACGCCGAAGCGGCGGCTGATCGCCGTCAGCGTGTCGCCGCGGTGCACGCGGTAGCGGCCTCGCCAGCCGGCCCCGGTGCGCCTGTGGACGTGCGGACGGGCGTGGTGCGGCTTCGCGACATGGGCGCTCACCTGCGAGTGGCCGGGAATCCGAAGCGTCGTCCCCGAGATGAGGAGGCCGCGCAGCCGCAGGTCGTTCGCCCGCGCCAGGCTGCGCAGCCCGACGTGATAGCGGCCCGCGATCGCCGAGAGCGTGTCGCCCCACTGCACGGTGTAGGTCTGGCCCGCGCGGGGCCGGAATGGCTTCGGCCGGGCACGTGCAGCACCGTCCCCGCAACCAGGACGGCGTACGGCTTGCGGTGGTTCAGGTGCGCCAGCCGCTCGAGGCTCACGTGGTGATCCTGGGCGATCCACGTCAGCGTGTCGCCCCAGCGCACGACGTATCGCCCCGCCTGGGCGGGGGAGGCGGTCAGAAGCGCGACCACCATCGCGGCGGCAATCGCCACCGCACGGGCATACACCCGGGATTCCGTTCGGTTCGCTTCCAGAACGACCCATCTTCGCGGTCGACCGCGGGTCCCCTTCCCGATTGCTGTTCGCAGCGGGTTGCGGAAGGTTGGAGCCCGCGCGAGTCGAAGCTCACGGGAGTCTGTGCAGGTCGACCGAGAAAGGAACACCCATGACCTACCCGCTTGATCGCAAGCTCGTCGTCGAGTTCATCGGAATGTTCATCTTCGTCTTCACCGTCGGCATGGCGACCAACAAGGCGGGTGCCGGCGCACTGGCGCCGCTGGCGATCGGGTCGGTGCTCATGGTGATGGTCTTTGCCGGCGGTCACGTCTCCGGCGGGCACTTCAACCCCGCGGTGAGCACCGCCGTCTTCGTCCGAGGGAGGATGACCTCGACGGAGTACGGCGCGTACATGGTCACGCAGGTCATCGCCGCCGTGGCGGCGGGCCTCACCGTCCGGGCGGTCGGTGGTGAAGAGACGGCAGCGCCCGTCGCCAGCTCGGGCAAGATGCTGATCGCCGAGTTCGTGTTCACCTTCGCCCTCGGGTGGGTCGTTCTGAACGTGGCGACTGCGCGCGGGACTCTCGGGAACTCCTTCTACGGGCTTGCGATCGGGTTCACGGTGGTCGCGGGCGCGTTCGCCGTCGGCGGCATCTCCGGCGGTGCCTTCAACCCCGCCGTCGCTGTGGGCGCGATGGTCACCGGGCTCTTCGACTGGAGCAACATCTGGATCTACCTGCTGGCCGAGTTCGCCGGTGGCGCGGCGGCCGCGTACGCGTTCGTGTACGTCCTGCCTGCCGAGAAGGCCGCCGGAGACGTCGAGGCGGCCAGCACGGAATAACCTCAGCCCGGCTTCGAGCCGTCGTCAGGCGCGCGTCCGAGCCGCTCCAGGAGCTCGGCGACGCGCCCCTCGGCGGCGTCCAGCTTCGCCCGGCAGAGGGCGTGGAGCGCCTCGCCGCGCTCCCACAGGGTGAGCGCCTCGTCGAGCGACGTCCGCCCGTCCTCCAGCTTGCGCACGATCTCCTCGAGCTCGTCGCGGGCCTGCTCGAATGTCGGCTCCGGGCCCGTCACTCCTCCGTCTCCTCGACACGGGCGGCCAGGCGGCCGCGGGCCAGGCGTACGCGCACAAGATCGGTGACCGCCACCGCCGCCGCGTCGCGGACGACCGCGCCCTCGTCGTCCTGCACGATCGCGTACCCGCGCTCGAGCGTCGCCGCCGGACCGAGCACCCGCAGGCGCCCGTATGCGGCGTCGACGCGCGCCGACTCCCGTTCGAGCCGGTGCGCCGGCAGGCGGGCGAGGCGATCGCCGCTCGCCGCGAGCGCGGCCCGGCGGACGTCGATCCACGCCTGCGGCCGCGCGAACGCCGGGCGCGACACGAGCAGCCCGAGCGTGCGGCGCGCCTGGGCCGCTCCGCCCTCGAGCGCCCGCGCGCCGCGGGCCAGGAGCGCATCGAGCGAGGCCGCCAGCGCGGCGTGGTCGGGCACCACCATCCGCGCCGCCAGGCTGGGCGTCCCGGCCCGCGCGTCGGCGACGAGGTCGACGAGCGGGTTGTCCTGCTCGTGGCCGATCGCCGAGACGACCGGCGTCGCGCACTCGGCGACCGCCCTGCACACCGCCTCGTCCGAGAACGGCAGGAGATCCTCAGGGCTGCCGCCGCCCCGGGCCAGCACGATGACGTCGACGTCCGCGTCTGCGTCGAGCGTCGCCAGTGCGGCGGCGACCGACGCGGGCGCGGCCTGCCCCTGGACGGTCGCCTCGACGATCCGGAACCGCACGGGCGGGTAGCGCCGCTCGGCGGTCTCGATGACGTCGCGCTTGGCCGCCGCGTCCTTCCCGCAGACCAGGCCGACGACCCGCGGGAGGAGCGGCAGCGCCCGCTTTCGCTCCTCCGCGAAGAGCCCCTCCGCCGCCAGCTTGACGCGCAGCTCCTCGATCCGCTTCAGGAGCTGGCCGAGCCCGAAGTGCTCGAGGGTGAACGCCCGGAAGCGGAACTCGCCGCGCTTTCGCCACAGCTCGCCGCGCCCGTACGCGTGCAGGCGGTCGCCGACCGCAGGCGCCGGCTCGAGCCGCTCGAACCGGTCGCGGTCCATCCAGCCCTGGAGCACCGATCCGTCACGCTCGTCCTTCAGGCAGAAGAAGACCATCCGCGCCCGCGGCGTCAGCTCCGAGAGCTCGCCCTCGACCCAGACGTTGCCGAGGCGCGCCAGCCAGCCGGCGACGCCCTGATTGAAGTCCGACACGGTGAACACCGCGCGGTCGCCGTAGGTGACGGGCTCGGGCCGGGCGCTCATCGTCGGCAGTCTAGGTAGATTGAGCCGCCTTGAGCAGGATCACGCAGGCGCGCCTCTGGTTCGGTGCCACCGCGGCGATCGTCGGCGCCGGTCTCGTGATCCAGCTGCTGGTGGTCGCGACGGCCTCCAGCTCGCGCTGGGGCTCGATCCCGGCCAGGCTCTTCAACGTCTTCTGCTACTTCACGATCGAGTCGAACCTGATCGTCGGCGTCACGTGCCTGCTCCTCGCGATCCGGCTCGAACGGCCGTCGCTGACCTTCCGCGTCTTCCGGATGATCGGGCTGGTCGGCATCACGATCACCGGAATCGTCTACCACGTCGCCATCGCGAGGCTCGTCGAATTCGACGGGTGGGCCCTCGTCGGCCGACCAGCTCACCCACACGGTCGTGCCGATCATGACCGTCGTCGGGTGGCTGATGTACGGCCCGCGCGGCCAGGCCTCGTGGCGGGTCATCCGGCTCGTGCTGCTCTACCCGCTCGCGTACATCGTCTTCACGCTGGTCCGCGGCCGGATCGTCCACTTCTACCCGTACCACTTCATCGACGTGCCGTCGCTCGGCTACGGCAAGGTCGCCGCGAACGGCTTCTGGATCGCCCTGCTCTTCCTGGCCGCGGCAGCGGGGTACCGGGCGCTCGACCGCTGGCTCGGCCGAGATCCGGTCGGCTGACCTCGTTTCAGGTCAGGATCCGGGCCGCCACGTGCGGGGTGCAGCCGCGATCGAGCATCTCGACGGCCTGGTGCAGGTCGGCCGGGCTCTTCGCGATGCGCTCCGCAACACGCAGCGGGTAGCCCGCCTTCAGCAGCACGTGGAGCCTCCACGCCTCCACCTGCGCGATCAGGTCGGGCCTCTCCTCGACGACGACGTTTGCCGGGCTCATGCGCGGTCATGGTAGGAACGCCCTCGGACGGACCATCGGGCCGCTGGTATCGTCAGCCCGTGGCGACGCTGCGTGGCCTTTGGCTCGAGGTGCGGGTGATCCCCGTGCTGCTCTGGAGCTTCTCGGCCCTCACGGTCGGAACGGCTCTGGCAGCGACCGAGGGATCCCTTCAGGTCTGGTACTACGTCGGCGCGGTCCTCCTCGGTGCGCTCATCCAGGGGCTGCTCGCGCACTGCGTGAACGAGATCGCCGACTGGCGCTCGGGCACCGACCGGCATCCGTCGCCGCGCGTCATCTCGGGCGGGAGCAAGGTCATCGCCGCCGGCCTCATGGGCGAGGGCGCGCTCCGAGTCACGTTCGCCGGGGCCTTCCTGGCGACGACGGTGCTCGGGCTGGCGCTCGTCGCCGCCCGTGGCCTCGTGGTGCTGCCGTTCGGGCTCGTCGGCGTGGCCGGCGCCATCCTCTACACCGTGCCGCCCGTGCGCGCCGCCTACCGCCCCTTCGCCGGCGAGGCGGTCGCGTTCATCTGCCTGGCGAACTGCGTGATCGGGGCGCACGTGCTCCAGGGCGGGCCCGGGATCGACGCGGCAACCGTGGCCACGGCCGTCGCCGTCGCTGCCTACGCTGTCGGCATGTTGATGGTGCACCACTATCTCGACTACGACGCCGATCGGACCGCGACGCCCCCCAAGGTGACGTCGATCGTGCGGCTCGGCCTCGTGCGGGGGAGGTGGTACGCGACCGGGTGGTGCGTCGTCGCCCTCGCGGCCGCGATGGCCGGCTCCGCGGTCCAGCCGCGGCTGCTCCCGCTCGTGGCCGGCTACGCCGTCGGCCTCATGGCCCACCTCCGCTGCCGGCCCGACGACGTGGAGTCGGTGACGAAGAACGAGCTCGCGATCATCTTCGCGGGGATCGCGGCCGCTCTGAGCGCGTCGGCGCTCCTCGTGCCCGCGCTCTCGGCGGCGATGGTGGTGGCGGTCGTGCTCGTCGCCGTCGAGATGCGCCTCGCCGTGGCGCCTGCGGAGACGCCCGCAGCATGAGCCTCGAGGTCGAGCTGGAACGTGCTCGCGATGCGGCCGCGCGCCTCGGGCCTCCCGAGCGCCGGCCCGACGCCGTGCTCCCCGCCGAGCCGCACGCCGGCGAGCGGGTCTACCTGGTGGCCTTCGCGGGGGATGAGGAGATCCGGTACCTGGCCGTCGACGGCGAGGGAAACGCGGTCACGGACCGGTCCCTCGTCCGCGATGCCGTCGCGATGCTCGCGCTGGCGGAGCGCGCCGACGAGGTGTCGGGAGCCGTCGCCGCCGACCAGCTCGAGGAGGCGTTCGCCACGGCGGCGACCGAGCTCGGATCGGCCGGCCTTGCCGCCGAGCGTGACGCGGCCGACGCCGTGCGCCGCTCCCTGGCGGCGCTCTCGGCCGAAGCGGCGGGCCCGCGGGTGGCCACGCCGGCCTATCTCGACCGGATCGCCGCATGCGCGGCCGAGCTCTCGGGCGCGCTCGACGTCTTCGCCGCCCACGCGGAGCGCCTGCCGCCCGACCAGGCGGAGCCCGCAGCGGCGGCGTGGCGGGCGATGGCCGCCGTGGCGCGGACGGGCGACCCTGCCAACCTGGCGACGTCGCTCACCGCGGCCGGCGGCGCGGTCGACGCGCTGGTGGGCGACGTCCTCGCCGGCTACGCGGCCGAGCTCGACTGATGCACACGTTCGACCGCGCCGTCGCAGCGTCGCTTCCGCTCGTGCCGCGCACGCTCGTCCGCCGCTTCGCCGACCGGTACATGGCCGGCGAGACGCTCGAGGATGCCGTCGCGACGGTGCGCCGCCTGAACAGTCAGGACACCATGGCGACGGTCGACGTCCTGGGGGAGTTCATCCGCGTCCCGGAGGAGGCGGAGGCGACGACGACGGCGTACGAGCGCGTGCTCGACGCGATCGCCGCCGAGAGCCTCGACGCCAACATCTCGGTGAAGCTCTCGGGCCTGGGGATGGAGCTCGACGACGCTCTCGCCGACCGCATGCTCGCGCGGGTGCTCGCAGCCGCCGAGCGCCACGACATCTTCGTCCGCATCGACATGGAGCACTCCGGGCTCACCGACCGCACGCTGCGCCTCTATCGCGGCCTGCGGGAGGCCGGCCACGAGCAGATCGGGGTCGTCCTCCAGGCGTACCTGCGGCGGACGATGGACGACGTGCGCGCGCTGGCCGACCTGACGCCGAGCGTACGCGTCGTGAAGGGCATCTACATCGAGCCCGAGGAGATCGCCTACAGGGACCCGGCGGCGATCAACGGGAACTACGTCCGGGTCGTCGACCGCCTGCTCGCGTCGGGCAGCCACGTCGCGGTCGCGACGCACGATCGCAGCCTGATCGACGAGGTGCTCGCGCTGCTCGAGCGGCGGGCGGTCCCGCGGGAGCGCTACGAGTTCCAGATGCTGCTCGGCGTGGCCGAGGACGTCCGCCGACGGCTCGCGAGCGCGGGGCACCGCGTCCGGGTCTATGTGCCGTTCGGCGACGCGTGGTACGCGTACTCGGTCCGCCGGCTGAAGGAGAACCCGTCGATCGCCGGCTACGTGGCGCGCGACGTGATGCGGTCGTTCGTGCCCGGGCTTCGGTGAGCGAAGACCGCCGGGCGGGTCACGGGAACCAGGCGCGTTCCCATCGGGAGACCTCGAACGGCGCTCCCGGGCGGCCCCCGATCGCGAGGATCGATGTGCCGTCGGCCGTCGCCCTGGCGCTTCGGATGAGCGCCGGGTCGCGCACGAACACCAGCGTGCCCGCCGGGGCGTCGACATCTTCTCCATCCACGGTGAAGACGGCGTGCCCGCTCATCACCGCGAAGAGCTCCTCATGCCCGTCGGTGAGATTCCCTTCGTCGTCGGGCTCGTCGTGCGGCTCCACGATCTCGTCGCCCGCGTTCGCCGTGATCCCGTTGACCCCGAACGCTCGAATGTCGAAGTGGCGGCGGACGAGATGGAAGTTGCGCGCGCCCGAGCCCTCGCCCTCCGTGGCGTCGGGATAGTCGGGGTCGATGTCCGTTGCCCGAACGACGTCGGCAAGGCGAACCGCACCGAACGGCGCGCTGCGTGGATCGGTCAAGGGCTAGTGCGCCGCCTCGTCGCCCTTGCTGGTGTCGTGCCCGAGCTGGTCGAGCTCCGCCAGCCGGAGCTCGCCGTGCCGCCGCACGGGGTCGCCCGGCGGGAGGTCGGCGATGAGCGCCTCGAGGCGCTCGGCGATCTGGTAGGCGAACTGCGGGGTGGCGGGCCCCCACAGCGCGTCGATGTCGGTCGTCGTCACCTGCCCCATGGCGCGCAGAAACCTACCCGAAGAACGCGCTGGCCTGCTCGTAGAGCTCGTCGGGCACCGTCTTCAGCTCGGCGACCGCGTCGGACAGCGGGACCGCCACGATCTTGTCGCCGCGCAGCGCCGCCATCTGGCCCCACGCGCCGGTGTGCACGAGCTCGGCCGCCTTGAGGCCGTAGCGGGTGGCGAGCACCCGGTCGTGGGCGGTGGGCGATCCGCCGCGCTGGATGTGCCCGAGCGTCGTCACGCGCGTCTCGAAGCCGGTCCTCGACTCGATCTCGCGGGCCAGCGTCTCGCCGACGCCGCCCAGGCGGACGTGCCCGAACGCGTCGGTGGTGCCGCTGTCGACCAGCTGGGCGTCGCCGTTCTCGGTGCGGAGCTCCCAGCCCTCGCTGACGACGACGATCGAGAAGTCCTTGCCCTTCGCGTGGCGCTGGGCGATCAGCTCGCAGCAGCGCTCGACCGTCACCGGCCGCTCGGGCGTCAGGATGACGTCGGCCCCGCCGGCCATCCCCGACATGATGGCGATCCAGCCGGCATGCCGGCCCATCACCTCGCAGACCATCACCCGGTCGTGCGACTCGGCGGTCGAGTGCAGGCGGTCGATCGCCTCGGTCGCGATCGAGACCGCCGTGTCGAAGCCGAACGTGTAGTCGGTGCCCGACAGGTCGTTGTCGATCGTCTTGGGGACGCCGACGACGTGCACGCCATGCTCGGCATGGAGCCGCGAGGCGACGCCGAGCGTGTCCTCGCCGCCGATGGCGACGAGCGCATCGAGCTGCTGCATGTTCGCCAGCACGCGATCGACGCCGCCGTCGACGTTGTAGGGGTTCGTCCGCGAGGTCTTGAGGATCGTCCCGCCGCGGGGGAGGATCCCGGAGACGTCGATCGGGCCGAGGGTGCGGAACTGGCCCTCGATGAGCCCCCGCCACCCGTGCAGCACGCCGACCACCTCGTCACCGGCGTCGAACGCGCGCCGCGCAACGGCGCGGATGACGGCGTTCAGCCCGGGGCAGTCGCCTCCGCCCGTGAGGATCCCGATCCGCATCGGGGCAGAGTCTAGATCCGTTTTAGATCCGCTCCCAACCGTCGTTTTCGAGGCGGAGCCGCTCGACTGCGAACGCCCGCGCCCCGGGCTCGAGCAGCGACACCTGATACTCCGACACCCAGCAGCGGTGCAGCCGATACGCGAGCACCGCGGCGCCGTCGCGATCGAGGACCTCGACGGTCACCTCCTTGTGCGTGCCGACCGACGACGGCGACGCCGCCCAGTCCTGGAAGGCCGTGTCGCCGCCCACGGGGCGCTCGAGCGTCACCGGTGCCGACGTCATGCGACCCGGCGCGGTGTGCTCGCCGCCGCCAGGCGTGCTCCCGTCGCGGAAGGTGAGCACGTCGACCAGGCGGGTGAGCGGGCTCGCGCGGTCGACTCCCGCGACCGCCGTGCCGTCCCACGACACCCGCAGCGAGTGGTGCTTCTTGTGGTGATGCTTGGACATCAGGCCGGTGCCGGCGCGGGGTGGCCGGCGGCGCCGATCGCGAAGCCGGTCTCGGTGTCGAAGAAGTGAAACCGGGCCGGGTCGACCGAGAGGCGCACCTTGCCGCCGGGCCGCGCCGAGGTGCGCGGATCCACGCACGCGGTGCACACCGACCGGCCCTCGGCCGCAACGAGCGGGACGAGCACGTCGGCGCCGCCCTCCTCGAGGGTCGAGGCGTCGCGGACGGCGTCGCTCTCGGCGGGCGGGGCGTCGATCCGGAAGATCACGTTCACCTGGTCGCCGAGCTCCTCGCTGACGTCGACCTCGACCTCGAACTCCGGCCGGGCGTCGTCGTGCCAGACCGCCGCATCCTCGAAGTCGCCCGGGCGGATGCCCAGGACGACCGTGCGACCGTCGTACGCGCTCAGGTCGGCGCCGCTGGTGACCGGGATCCGATGGTCTGCAAAGCACACGTCGCCCTGCTCGATCCGGGCCTCGAGGAGATTCATCGACGGCGAGCCGATGAACGCCGCCACGAACAGGTTGGCAGGGTGGCGGAAGAGGTTCTGCGGCGTGTCGAGCTGCTGGACGACGCCGTCGCGCATGACGGCCACCCGATCGCCGAGCGTCATCGCCTCGACCTGGTCGTGGGTCACGTAGAGCGTCGTCGTCTTCACCCTGTCGCGGATCCGGGCGAGCTCGGCCCGCATCTGGACGCGCAGCTTGGCGTCGAGGTTCGAGAGCGGCTCGTCCATGAGGAACGCCTGTGGCTCGCGCACCATCGCCCGTCCCATCGCGACGCGCTGGCGCTGGCCGCCCGAGAGCTCGGCCGGGCGGCGCTCGAGCAGCAGGTCGAGCCCCAGGACGTGGGCGACCTCGGCGACGCGGCTCTGCACCTCGGTCTTGGGCCGGCGCCGCAGCCGCAGGCCGATCGACAGGTTCTCGGCGACCGTCATGTGCGGGTAGAGGGCGTAGTTCTGGAACACCATCGCCACGTCGCGGTCGCGGGGCGGCATGTCGGTGACGAGCGTGTCGCCGATCGCGACCTCGCCGTCGGTCACCTCCTCGAGCCCTGCCACGATCCGAAGCAGCGTCGTCTTGCCGCACCCCGAGGGGCCGACCAGGACGAGGAACTCGCCGTCTGCGACCTCGATCGTGACGTTGTTGACCGCGACGACGCCGCCCCTGAAGACCTTCGTCACGCCCTCGATCACGATCCTGGCCATGGCTCCTCCCGAGCTTAGAGTTGCATCCTCGCAGTGGTCAACTGCCCGCGCAGCCGCGCGGCCGCCCCGTCGCGCGCTCCCGCGTGGTCGAGGCCGAGCAGCGCCGCTCCGACGACGGGCGGGCCGTCGAGCACCGCCACGCGGGCGTTCGGCGCCGTCTCGCACACGCCGGCTCGGATCCGCGTCACGAAGGCCGGGTCCTCGGCGCGGAAGACGCCCCCTCCGAGCGTGACGTCGACCTCGGTGCGCAGCAGGCGCAGGCGGCGGAGCGACGCGACGACCATCGTCACGACCTCGTCGGCCAGGGCGTCGACGATGCTGCGTGCGACGGCGTCGCCGTTCGCCGCCGCTGCGAACACGAGCGGCGGCAGCTCGAGCACGACCCGGTCGCGGGCGATCAGGCCGTTTCGTATCCCCTCGAGCACCGACCACGGCCGGTGGACGCCGAAGTGCGCCGGGACGGTGCGCTCGAGCACCGTGCGCTGCCCGCGCCCGTCGCGTCCGCGGACGGCGGCTCCGAGGCCCATCTCTCCGATCCATCCGCCGCCGTCGGCGGCGCCCGGGAACTCGCCCACCGCCGGGAAGCGCACGGTGCGCCCGTCGGGGCCGACGCCCGTGCAGTTGATCCCCGATCCGCACACGACGCCGATGCCCCAGCCGCGGTCGGTGCCGGCCCGCAGGACGGCGAAGGTGTCGTTCGCGACCAGCTCGGAGCCTGCCCACTCCGCCGTCCGCAGCACGCGGAGCAGCCGGCGATCGTCGGAGGGCAGGTCGGCGCCGGAGAGCGCGAAGGCGCCGACGTCGGCCACGGGGCCGTTGTCGGCTGCGATGCCGGCCTGGCGCAGAGCGGCGTCGACCGTCGGCCGCAGCGCACCGACGACCCCGCCGAGGCCGACCAGCTCGTGGGAGCACGTCGGGCCGCGGGCGACGCCCAGCACGTCGCCCTTCGCCGAGACGATCGCGACGTCGGTCTTCGAGCCCCCGCCGTCGACGGCCAGCACCGCCGCGCGCTTACTCACGCTCGGTCACCTTGGATGCGAGCGAGTAGCCGCCGGGGTCGAAGCCGCGGGCCCGGGCGAGGCTCCACGCGAGGAGCTGTGTCGGGATGACGGCGACGGCCGGCGCCAGACACTCGCTGAGCGGCCCGAGCGTGATCGCCGGGGCGCCGGGGAGGGCTGCGTCGTCGGGGCCGACCATCAGCACCCGCGCCCCCGCGCGCCGGAGCTCGTCGGCCATGCCCAGGTCGAGCGACCGCGTGGCGGCCGCGGTCGAGAACACCATCGCCGCCATCTGCGGCCCGGCCAGCTCGAGCGGGCCGTGCCGGAACTGCGCAGCCTGGAGCGACTCCGCCGGGAAGCGGGCGGCCTCCTTCAGCGTGAGGGCGCCCATCTCGGCCGCGGCGCGGGCACCGCCGCGCGCGAGGAGCGTCAGCACGGGGCGGTCGTCGAGCCAGTCGGCCAGCGTCGCGGCGGTCGCATCGGCGCCGGCCAGGAGCCGCTCGGCATCGTCGGCGGCCGCCGCTGCGCCGTCGTGCGCCTCGGCGCCGAGCGCCTCGGCGACCGCGGCCATCAGCACGAGCGTGGCGGCGAAGGTCATCGTCGACGGGCCGTGCTCCTCGCCCGCTCGCGTGTCGAGGTGGACGTGGGCGAGGGCGGCGAGCGGGTTGTCGACGCCGTTCGTGACGGCGACCACGGTCGGGCGCGGGTCACGCTTCGCCAGGGCCTCGGCGACGCGCACGGTCTCGGCGCTGCGGCCGGACTGGCTCACGCACACCACGAGCGTGTCGGCGGCGACGGCGGGCAGCCGGAAGTGGAGGAGCTCGGCGGCGTCGATCATGCTGGCGGCCATGCCGGCCGATCCGAGCGCGGTCACGGCCGGGTAGCAGGCGTCGTACGAGCTCCCCATGCCGGTGAAGACGATGTGGCCGCGGGCGCGGATCGAGGCGAGCGCTTCGGCCTGGTCGAGGGCTGCCGCCCGCGCTCGCCGGATCGCGTCGGGCTGCCCGGCGATCTCGGCCATGAATCTATCAGGAAACTTTCCTAACGATTCCATCTCCGGGGAGATTACAATGCGCGGCGGTGGAATTGAAGGTCGCCGTCATCGGAGCGGGCAGCACCTACACGCCGGAGCTCATCGAGGGCTTCGCGGCGCGGGCCGAGCTGCTGGGCCTGACCGAGCTCTGGCTGCACGACATCGACGCCGAGCGGCTCGACATCGTCGGCGGCCTGGCGCGCCGCATCATGGACAACCGCGGCTTCGCCGGCCGGCTCGAGCTGACCGGCGACCGCGAGGCCGCCGTCGAGGGCGCGGGGTTCGTCCTGGTGCAGCTGCGGGTCGGCGGCCTGGCGGCGCGCCTCCTCGACGAGACGATCCCGCCCAGGTTCGGCTGCCTGGGCCAGGAGACGACCGGCGCCGGCGGATTCGCCAAGGCGCTTCGCACGGTGCCGGTGGTGCTCGACATCGCCGCGGACACGGCCAGGCTGGGGGCCGAGGGCGCCTGGCTGCTCGACTTCACGAACCCGGCCGGCCTCGTGACGCAGGCGCTTGCCGACCACGGGCACCGCGCGATCGGACTCTGCAACATCCCGATCGGGTTCCAGCGCACGTTCGCCGACCGGCTCGGCGTCGAGCCCGAGCGGGTCGCGCTCGAGCACGTCGGCCTGAACCACCTCTCGTGGGAGCGCGCCGTCATGGTCGACGGCGAGGACCGGCTGCCGGGTCTCATCGACGTCTTCGCCGACCAGCTGGGCGAGGAGGTCGGCATGCCCGGCGACGTCGTGCGGTCGCTCCGCGCGCTCCCCTCGTACTACCTGCGGTACTTCTACTTCCCCCGCGAGACGGTCGCCGAGCTCGAGACGGAGGGCAGCCGGGCGGCGCGGGTCATGGAGATCGAGCAGGAGCTCCTCGAGATGTACCGCGACCCCGAGCTTCGCGAGAAGCCGAAGCTGCTCGAGGAGCGGGGCGGAGCGTGGTACTCGGAGGCCGCCGCGATGCTCGTCGAGTCGCTCCATCTCGACCGCGGCGACGTGCAGATCGTGAACGTCCGGAACGCCGGCGCCATCCCCAACATCGACGCCGATGCCGTGGTGGAGGTGCCCTGCCGGATCACGAGCTCGGGCGCGGAGCCGCTGCCGCAGAGGCCGCTGCCTCCCGAGATGCTCGGCCTGGTCGAGCAGGTGAAGGCCTACGAGCGCCTGACCGTCGCCGCCGCGCTGAGCGGCGACCGCGGCGAGGCGCTGCGGGCGCTCGTCGCGAACCCGCTGGCGGGCGGCTACGAGACGGCGGCTCCGATGCTGGACGCGCTCCTCGAAGCCCACAGCCAGCACCTGCCGCGCTTCCACGCGTAACGGGCCGACCACCGGGTTCGCCGCGCGACTGCGCCGATGTCGTTGCACCGGTCACGGGGCGGCAACGATCCACGCTTCGAAGTGCTACGGGGTCTGACCCCGGGGTCGTTCGCGTAACCCGGCCGACCACCGGGGCCAGGCCCCGGCCGGGGCCTGGCCCCATGGGGTTCGCCGCAGACCGGACGGTGCGACCGCCTACAATCGCCCGCATGCCGACCTCGGGCTCTGCGTTGTTGTCTCCCGACCTGCCGCTCGAGGATCCCGCTGACGACCGTCTCGGGTACGCCCGGTTCTCGCGGCTGATCTCCAACGCGGTCGCCTCGATGGTGCCGCTCGACGGGCTCGTCGTCGGCCTCCACGGGCCGCGAGGGGCGGGGCGGACGTCCGTCGTCAACTTCGTCCGCCGGCTGCTGGAGGACGTCCCGCACACCGTCGTCTCGGAGTTCAACCCGTGGCGGTACGCCGCCGGCGACGACATCGCCCGCCGCTACCTCGAGACGCTCATCCCCGTGCTCGCCCCGGGGGTCGAGGCGGGAGACGACCCGGCGGCGACGCGGGTCGCGGCCGCCGAGGTGCTGCGGCGCGAGCGCACGCGGCACGTCGTCGTCATCGACGACCTCGACCGCGTCGAACCGTCGCGGGCCGCCGAGATCGGCCGGCTCGTCTCGGCCGTCACCGACCTGCCGAACGTCGTCCACCTGCTCGTGCTCGAGCGGACGACGCTGGCCGAGAACGACCTCGAGCGGGTCGTGCAGGTGCCGTTCGACCTGCCGCTGCCCGAGGGGCTCCAGCAGATGCTCTTCGACGACCTGCGTGCGCTGATGGCCGCGAACCCGCACGCCTCGGGGGTGTCCGACGAGCACTGGGACATGATCTTCTCGCCCGGCATCGAGAGCCTGATCGAGACGCCCCGGGACGTGATCCGGCTCATGAACGTGCTGCGGCTCACCTTCCCGCCGGTCTGCCGCGAGCTGAACCCCGTCGACTTCATCGCCGTCGAGGCGGTGCGGGTCTTCCTGCCCGACCTCTACGACACGATCCGCCGTCACCCCGGGTCCTTCGCCGGCGAGCCTCGTGCCGTCGCCGCGGCGGGATCGGCCGCTGCCGCAAGCCGCGAGTTCCACGACTCCTGGGCGGCCGCTCTTCCGGACCACCTGCGGGATGCGGCCCAGACCCTTGTCTTGCGGCTGTTCCCGGCGGTGCCCGACTTCCCCGGGGGCGTCGTCAGCCGCGACATGACCGGGAACACGCGCCAGGAGCTCCACGTGGCGAGCCCGGAGCTGTTCGACGCCTACTTCCAGTTCGTCGTTCCGGAGACGACCGTCTCGAACGTCGAGATGGACGCCCACATGTCGCACCTCGACGACCGGGCCGCGTTCGCCGCGCTCCTCCTGCGCCTCGCGTCCGAGCGCGACTCCTCCGGCGCCCCGCGGGTCACCGCGTTCCTCGAGCGCCTGCGTGCGGCGGTGCCGACGCTCGACGCCGAGCGCGCGGCCAACGCCGTCGGCGGCCTGCTCGCGGCCGGCGATGACCTTCCCGACCGCCAGGCCGCGGTCGCCCTCGCCGTCGCGCTTCTGCGCCAGATCCCGCCGGCGGCCCGCCGGGAGCTCATCTACCGCGGTGGCGTCTCGGGAGGGTTGGCCACCGCGGCCGGCGGTCACGGTCGCCCTGGGCCAGGAGCATGGCGAGCATGGGGCGGACCCGCTCGAGCCCGAGGACGCCCGCCTGGTCTCGGCGGTCGAGCTCGAGCAGCTCGAGCAGGCCGTCCTCGGCCGCCTGCGCCAGTACGCGGAGTCGGGCCGGCTGGCGATGTCGCCCGACCTGCCCGCGCTGCTCTCGGCGTGGCGGGCCTGGGACGCCGACGGCTGCCCGAGGTGGGTCGCGTCGGCCATCCAGCGCGACGACACCCTGGCGCGGATCGTCTCGGCGTTCGTCGTCCGGGTCCGCAGCGACGGGGGCCCGGCGCGCGGCCCGCATGGGAGCCTTCGGCTCGACCCCGAGGCGCTGCGCCCGTACGTCGCTCCGGAGGTGATCGTCGACCGGATCAGGCGGCTGGCGCGCGACAACGCGCTCGGGAGCGAGGTCACCGTCGCGCTCGACCAGTTCGTGCTGGAATATGAGCTCCGGCAGGAGGGAGCCGTGGAGCAGGAGGAGGACTACCCCGAAGGAGGGCGATGATGGCAGGGCAGACGCTGCATGACGTCCGCGCGGAGGCGTTCAACTACGTCTGGGACAACTCGATCGCGCCGGCCGTCGAGGTGGAGTCGGGCGATGACGTCGAGCTGCACGTCCGCGATGCGGGCGACGAGCAGATCACGAAGGAGTCCGGCACCGACGCGGTCACCGCGCTCGACTTCTCGCACGTGAACCCGGTGTCGGGGCCCGTGCTCGTGAAGGGCGCGCGGCCGGGCGATACCCTGGCCGTCGAGATCCTCGAGCTGCGACCGCGCGACTGGGGCTGGACGGCGATCATCCCCGGCTTCGGTCTCCTGGCAGACGAGTACCCCGACCCGTGGCTGCGCATCTCGAAGGTCGAGGAGGACGCCCGCCGGGTCGCCTTCGCCGACGGCATCACCCTGCCGTTCGAGCCGTTCCCGGGCACGATCGGGGTCGCCCTGCCCGAGCCGGGCGAGCACTCGGTCGTCCCGCCGTCGGTCTGGGGCGGGAACATGGACGTGAAGCACCTGCGCGTTGGGACGACGCTCTTCCTGCCCGTCGGCGTCGAGGGCGCGCTCTTCTCGGTCGGCGACACCCATGCCGCGATGGGCGACGGCGAGGTGTGCGGCACGGCCGTCGAGGCGCCCATGGACATCGTCGTTCGGCTCACCGTGCGGCGCGACATGACGGTCACGGCGCCGCAGTACCACGTCGCGGCGGGCGACCTGGCCCGCACCGAGGCCGGCTCGCACCACGTGACGACCGGCGTCGGCCCCGACCTCATGGAGGCGTCGCGTGATGCGACGAGGGCCATGATCGGCCACCTCGGGCTCGCGCTACGGGCTCGACCGGGAGGAGGCGTATGCGCTCTGCTCGGTGGCCTGCGACCTGCGCATCCACGAGGTCGTGGACGCGCCGAACTGGGTGGTGGGGATGTTCTTGCCCGAGACAATCATGGGAGGTCGCTCATGAGTGCGCCGCAGATACCGGGACTTCGCCGCGAGCTTCGCTTCTGGGAGACGATCGCGCTCTCGATCGGCATCATGGCGCCGACCGCGGCGATGGCGCTGAACGGCGTCGGCGTCGCCGCGAACGTCGGCCGCGCGGTGCCGCTGCTCTTCATCGTCGCGACGATCGGCGTCTTCCTGGTCTCGTACGGCTTCGTGCGCCTCTCGGCGCACTACGCGCACGCCGGATCGGTCTACGCGTTCAGCGGCGTGACGCTCGGCCCGCAGGCCGGGTTCTTCGCCGGCTGGGCGCTCCTCGGCACCTATCTGGCGTTCACGGCGGCCTCGGCCTCCGAGATCGGCCTCTTCTTCGGCGCGTTTCTCGACGGCACCGGAGTCTGGCACGACCCGGAGTGGGTCGTGATCGCGCTGGTCGCCGCGGTCTTCATCGGGCTCCTCGCGTACAGCGACATCAAGGTGACGACGCGGGCGCTGCTCTCGATGGAGGCGATCTCGGTCACGCTCATCATCATCCTGATGGTCGTCATCTTCGCCAAGCTGATCGGTGGCGACGCGCCCGGTCACGGCGACATCTCGAGCGACGTGTTCTCGCTGCCGGAGGGGGTCGGACGGGGGGCGTTCGGCCTTGCCGTCGTGCTCGCGTTCCTCTCGTTCGCCGGGTTCGAGGGCGCCGCGGCGCTGGGGGAGGAGACGTCGAACCCCAAGCGCGAGATCCCGCGCGCGATCCGTAACGCGGTGCTCGCCGCGGGCATCTTCTACATCCTCTGCATGCTGGCGCAGACGTGGGGCTTCGGCACCTCCGCCGCCGGCGTGGCGGCCTTCGCAGGGTCCGGGTCGCCGCTCGGCGATCTGGGGACGAGCTACATCGGCTCCTCGATGGGCGACGCCATCAACCTCGGCGCCGCGGTGAGCGCGTTCGCGAGCTCGCTCGGCACGGCCACCGGCGCCTCACGCATCCTCTACGCGATGGGGCGTGACGGCTTCGGCCCGAGCCGGCTGGGCACGTCCTCGCAGCGCACGGGTGCCCCGGCGGTCGCGCTCGTGGTCGTGATGACGATCGCCATCGCGGCCATCATCGGCATGCGGCTGAACGGCACGAACGTCGTGAACGCGTTCTTCTACCCCGGCACGATCGGCGTCCTCAGCCTGATCGTGGCGTACATCGTGACCAACGTCGGCGCGATCAAGCTGTTCGGGTTCGACCGCCAGGAGAAGCGGTGGGAGATGATCATCTCGGGGCTCGGCATCGCGTTCCTGCTGTACGTGCTGTGGCGCAATGTGAGCGGCCAGATCTACCCGTACGACCACTTCTGGCAGGTCGTCGCGATCTGGCTCCTCGTGGGGCTGGGGATCGTGCTCCTGGTGCCGGGCCTCGCGAAGCGCATCGGCTCGAGCCTCGCGCAGCTCTCGGGAGGTGTCAGCTCGGGTTGACCGCTGCGGCGACGTCCGCCGCCAGCCGCTGCACCTTGGCGAGCGCCTCGACGGCGTGCTCGACGCCCGCCTCGTCGGAGCGGAAGATGCACTCGTTCAGGTAGACCGCGGTCCGCTCGCCGGCCGCCTCGGCGACGGGGAAGCTCATCTTCGCCGGGTCGAGCCGGTCGGCGTGCTCGACCGCCACGGGCAGCCGCGACAGCGACGGCTGGAACAGGTCGTAGCGGCTCATCGGCGGGTACTGCACCTCGGCCGGGACGCCCTCGGCCGAGATCGCGTCGGCGACCTGCTCGTTGGTCGCGCCGGCGAACGCGTCCGGGTCGATCTCGAAGATGTAGCGGTAGAAGCTCCAGCGGGTGATCCGCGGGTTGCGGTGCTTGATCGTGACGCCCGGGATGTCGGCCGCCAGGCGCTCGAAGTGCTCGCCGAGCGCCGCCCGGCGCTCGCGCTGGGCCGGGAACCGGCGCAGGCCGTTCACGAGCAGCGCGCACGCCAGCTCGCCGAGCCGGTAGTTGGCGCCGAACGTGTACTCGGTCTCGGCGGCGTCCTTGGGCCGGCCGCAGTCGATCAGCGAGTGGGCCAGCCGCGCCAGCCGCTCGTCCTGCGTCGTCAGCGTGCCGCCCTCGCCGGCGGTCAGGATCTTGGTGGACTGATGGCTGAACGAGCCGAAGTCGCCGATCGTGCCGGCGCCCTGCTCGCCCCAGCGCTGGCCGTGGGCGTGCGCGCAGTCCTCGACGACGAACAGGTCGTGGCGCCGCGCGATCTCCATGATCCGGTCCATGTCGGCCATCTGCTGGCCGAGGTGGACGGGCATGATCGCCCGCGTCCGGGGCGTGATCGCCGCCTCGACGAGGTCCGGGTCGATCGTCCAGCGCGCCGGCTCGACGTCGACGAAGACGGGGAGCGCTCCGGCCGCCATGGCCGCGTACGGGGTGGCCGCGAACGTCAGTGCCGGGATGATGACCTCGTCGCCCCAGCCCACACCGAGCGCCTTCAGCGCCACCTCCATCGTGACCGTCCCGTTGGCCATGACGATGCCGTGGGCCGCGCCCTGGTAGGCGGCGAAGCCGGCGGCGAACTCGGCCGCCCGCGGGCCCGGCTCGGGGTACCCGCCGACCTGCCCGCCGCGCACCACCGCGGTCACCGCGTCGACGTCGGACTCGTCGAGCGAGGGCCAGTCCGGATAGGGCGCGGAGCGCACCGGAGCTCCGCCTGACAGCGCGAGCTCGCTCACATCGCCGCCCTTGACTTCCGTCCGCTCACGGGCATATCGTCTCCTACTGTCAGGAAAGTTTCCTTACTATACGGCAGTGGGAGGCCGTCGGTATCGAGCCGGCATTTTCACCGGGAACGCCCAGCCTGCTCCGCGCGATCAACGAGCGCGCAGTGCTCGAGCTGATCCGCACGACGGGCTCTGTCTCGCGGGCTGAGGTCGCCCGCCGGAGCGGCCTCTCGAAGCCAACGGTATCGCAGGCGCTCACCGGACTGCTCGACTCGCGGCTGGTGCGGGAGGTGGGCCGCGAGAGCGGCCGCAAGGGCCCCGGCGCCGTCCTCTTCGAGCTCAATCCCGAGTCGGGCTGGGTGGTCGGCCTCGACGTCGGCCGAAACTGGGTGCGGGTCGCGCTGGCGGACATCACCGGCCGGGTCGTCGCCCGCCGCGACGAGCGCACTCGCGCGCGGAGCTCGGCCACGCTCGTCGCCCAGATCGGCCGGATCGGGCACGACGTCGCCGCCGACGCCGGCCTCAAGTGGTCGCAGGTGACCCACGCGACCGTCGGCAACCCCGGCGTGCTCGACCCGTCGCGGGGCCAGCTCTCGCTCGCCCCGAACCTGCCCGGGTGGGGGAAGCCCGGCCTCGTCGAGGCGATCCGGGCCGAGCTCGGGACGCGCACGAGCTTCGAGAACGACGTCAACCTGGCGGCGCTCGGCGAGCGGGCGCTCGGCGCCGGCCGCGGCGTGGCCGACTTCTGCTTCCTGTGGATCGGCACCGGCGTCGGCCTGGGGATCGTGATCGGCGGCGAGCTGCATCGCGGTGCCGCAGGTGCCGCGGGCGAGATCGGCTACCTGCCGCTCGGGCCCGGCGACCCGCACGACCCCGCCGTGCGCCGCCGGGGGCTCCTCGAGGAGTCCGCCTCGGGCGCCGCGGTCATGCGGGCGGCCCGCGACGCCGGATTGCAAGCCCGCACGCCCAAGGCCGTGTTCGCGGCGGCCCGCCGGGGCGAGCAGGCTGCGCTCCGGGCCGTCGACGTCGAGGCGGCGCGGATCGCGCTCGCGATCGCCGCGGTGGCGCCCGTGCTCGATCCGGAGCTTGTGATCCTGGGCGGCGGCATCGCCCGCGGCGGCGGCGACCTGCTGCTCGCGCCCGTCGCCCGCGAGCTCGCCGAGCTCTCGCCGTTTCGCCCGCGTCTCGCCATCACAGAGCTTGGGGATGAGGCAGTGCTACAAGGGGCGGTGTCGGTCGCGCTCGAGGCCGCCCGCAGCGAGATCTTCACCCGCGCGCAGCAACCTGTCAGGAAGGAGAGGGTGGTATGAGGAACGCGTCCGGAAGGTTCAGACGGCTCGGCCTGCGGCTGGGGGTGGTCGCCGTGGCGCTCGCGACCGCCGCCTGCGGCGGGAGCGGTGGGAGTGCCGCCAGCTCCGGCGGCTCGTCGGGCTCGCACACCCCGGTCACCATCACGCTGTGGCACCTGTTCGGCGGCGAGGAGGCGCCGGTGTTCGCGAAGGCGCTCGCCGGCTTCCACAAGCAGTACCCGTGGATCACGGTGAAGCCGATCGTGCAGCCGAACACGGTGAACGACACGTTCGACCCGAACCTGATCAACGCGATCAAGGGTGGGAACCCGCCGGATGTGGCGCTGCCGTTCGGGCCCGACTACGTCGCCCAGTACTGCACGAGCGGCCTCTGGCAGGACCTGACGCCGTACATGCAGCGCGACAACGTCAAGATCTCGGACTTCGCGCCGGCGGCCATCAGCTACACGAACTTCGGCGGCAAGCAGTGCGCGCTGCCGTCGCTGACCGACGCATACGGCCTCTACTACAACAAGGACCTGCTCGCGAAGGCGGGCATCACGTCGCCGCCCAAGACCATGACCGAGCTCATGGACGACGCGAAGAAGCTCACGGTCCGGAACCCCGACGGCTCGATCAAGGTGGCGGGATTCGTGCCGCTGAACGAGTGGGAGGAGCTCGGACCGTCGGATCTGGGGCGGCCGTGGGGAGCGCAGTGGTTCGACTCCAACGGCGATCCTCAGCTCGCAACCGATCCGGGCTGGACGTCGGCGCTCGAGTGGCAGAAGCAGCTGATCGACTGGTACGGCTACGACAACATCGAGAAGTTCTTCGCCACGTACACGAACGCCGAGTTCAACGCCAACAACGCCTTCCAGACCGGGAAGGTGGCGATGACGTTCGACGGTGAGTGGCGGACGGCGTTCATCCAGCGCGGCGCCCCCCACCTCAACTACGACACCGCGCCCTTCCCGGCGGCCGACGACCAGCCGGACCAGTACGGCTCCGGACGGGTCGGCGGCACGGTGGTCGGCATCCCCAAGGGCGCCGCCCATCCCGACGAGGCCTGGCTCCTCGTGAAGTACCTCGCGACCGACACGAACTACCTCGTGACGATCGCGAACGACGCCGGGAACGTGCCGACCACGAAGGAGTCGGCGGCATCGCCGAACCTGACGCTCCCGCCGCAGTTCCACACGTTCATCGACGTCTGGAACAACCCGGCGTCGAGCTTCCAGCCGCCGCTTCTCGCCCAGGGGGCGGGCTACGCGGACCTGGCTGACAAGTTCATGAGCCAGTGGCAGGCGGGCAAGATCACCGACCTGCACGCCGCGCTCGTGAAGCTCGACAGCGACATCAAGAACCAGCTCCAGCAGGGAGAGGTGCCGTAGCGGTCACGGAGCAGGCGCCTCGCGTAGGCATCACGTCGCGCACGCCGGCAGAGCGCCGGCGTGCGCGACGCCGTGTTGCCGTCTCCAAGTACGCCGCGGTCGCGCTCCTGCTCTCGCCCTGGATCGTCGGGTTCGCCCTGTTCACGGCGGGCCCGATGGTGCTGAGCTTCTACTACTCGTTCACCCACTACGACCTGCTGAACCCGCCCCACTGGGTCGGGCTCGACAACTACCGCTTCATGTTCGGGCTCGGCACGATCGACGGCCGCCAGCAGGCCGACCCGTACTACTGGCAGTCGGTCAAGAACACGCTCTGGATCATCGTCATCGCCGTCCCGCTTCGGATCGTCTTCGCGCTCGGGACGGCGATGCTCCTCACCCGGCCGAAGCGGGGCGTGAACGTCTACCGGACGCTCTTCTTCATGCCGTCGCTGGCGCCGACCGTCGGGAGCGCGCTCGTCTTCGTCTACCTCCTGAACCCGACGACCGGGCCGGTGAACCAGGTGCTCGAGCAGATCCCGGGCATCTCGGCGCCGCTCTGGTTCTACGACCCGACGTGGGCGAAGCCGGCGCTCGTCGTGCTCGGCCTGTGGGGGATCGGCGACGCCATCGTCATCTACCTCGCCGGACTGCTCGACGTGCCGCGCGACCTCTACGAGGCGATCTCGATCGAGGGGGCCAACGCCTGGCAGCGGTTCCGCTACGTGACGCTGCCGATGATGACGCCGGTCATCTTCTTCACGCTCGTGATCGGGGTCATCGACGGGTTCCAGTACTTCGACCAGGCGTACGTCTCGGCGAGCACCGCCGGCAGCGGCCCGGGCGATCCCCAGGGCTCGCTGCTCTTCTACGGCGTCTGGCTCTACCAGCAGGCGTTCTCGTACTTCCACATGGGCTACGCGTCCGCGATGGCGTGGGTGCTCTTCCTCGCCACGATGGCGTTCACGGCGGGTCTGCTCGTGACGTCGAAGCGCTGGGTGCACTACCGCGGAGGTCTGTCGTAGCCACCCTCGCATCGACCAGGCGCCTCCCGGCACACGTCCGCCGCCGCCGCTTCCTGATGTCGGTGGCGAATCACTCCGTCCTGATCGCGGTCTCGCTCGCGTTCGCGCTCCCGGTGGTCTTCATGGTCCTCACCGCCGTCATGACCGACCAGCAGGCGCTCACCGCCCGCCTCGTGCCGCACCCCGTACAGCTCTCGAACTTCAGCGACGTCTTCAGCAACATCAACTTCGCCCGGTACACCTGGAACACGTTCCTCTACGCGGGGCTCTCGACGGTCGGCGTGGTGATCTCGTGCATCCCGGTCGCCTACGCGTTCTCGCGGATCGACTGGCGCGGCCGGAACGTCGTGTTCCTGCTCGTCCTGTCGACGCTCATGCTGCCCACGCAGGTCACGTCGGTGACGCTCTACATCCTGTGGGCCAAGCAGTTCCACGACTGGACCGGGATCCAGTTCATCGGCACGCTGAGGCCGCTCATCATCCCGAGCTTCTTCGGCGACGCGTTCTCGATCTTCCTGCTGCGCCAGTTCTTCCTGACGATCCCCAAGGAGCTGACCGACGCCGTGCGCGTCGACGGCGGCGGGCACTTCGAGATCCTGCGCCGGGTGATCATCCCGCTCTCGAAGCCGGCGATCGCCGCGGTGGCGCTCTTCAACTTCATCTACACCTGGAACGACTTCTACGGGCCGCTCGTCTTCCTGGCGGGGAACACCGACTCGCAGACGCTCTCCGTCGCGCTGTCATCCTTCCGCGGAGTGCACCACGTGAACTGGAACCTCACCATGGCGGCCGCGCTGATCTTCATGATTCCGGTGATCATGATCTTCTTCCTCGCGCAGCGCGTGTTCATCGAGGGCATCACGCTCACCGGCGTCAAGGGGTGACGACCGTGCCCGAACCGGTCCGGATCGCCATCCTGGGCTCCGGCTTCATCGCGGCCTACCACGCCCGGGGCGTCGCCGAGCTGCCCGGGGCCGAGGTCGTCGCCGCCGCCAACTGGCGGCCCGAGTCGCTCGCCAAGCTGGCCGAGACGTTCGCGATCCCGCGCCAGACGACGGAGTGGCGCGAGCTGGTCGGCGACTCCGGGATCGACGCGGTCGTTGTCGCCACGCCCAACAGCCTCCACGCCGAGCAGACCATCGCGTTCCTCGAGGCGGGACAGCACGTGCTGCTCGAGAAGCCGATGGCGATGGACCTGGCCGAGACCGACCAGATGGTCGCGGCCGCCGAGCGCTCCGATGCCCACCTGATGGTGGCCCACTGCTGGAGGTTCCATCCCGACGTCATCGCCCTGCGCGACCGCATCGCCACGGGTGAGCTCGGCGAGATCGTGAAGACGCGCGGGTACGGGGTGCACGCCAAATGGGGGCCGGCAGGCTGGTTCGTCGACCCGGCTCTGGCGGGCGGCGGGGCCCTGGCCGACATGGGCGTCCACGCGATCGACACCGCCCGGTTCCTGCTCGGCGACCCGGAGCCGGCGCGCGTCGCCGCGGTGATCGGCACCCGGTACGGCGACTACGGCGTCGACGACGACGCGATCCTCCTGATCTCGTGGTCGAACGGCACGAACTCGGTCGTCGAGTCAGGCTGGTGGCAGCCCGAGCTGGGCGGCCTCGAGGCCGAGACCGAGGTGTATGGCACGGGCGGGTATGCCCGCATCTTCGGGTTCACCGAGCCGCCGACGCCCGACTACGAGCACTGCCCGCAGTCGATGTACACGGCCCAGATGGCCGAGTTCTGCGACGCCCTGCGCGAGGGCAGGCCGCCCAGGCCGACCGGCGCGGAGTCGCGCGTCACGATGCGGGTGGTCGAGGAGGCGTACCGCTCGGCCGGGCTGCGAGCGGCCGGATGACCCTCGTCCTGGGAATCGACGGCGGCGGGACGAAGACCCACGCGGTCATCGCGGACGCCGACGGGGCCGTGCGCGGGTTCGCGACCAGCGGCCCGGCGAACTGGGAGGTCGTCGGCCTGCGCGGTGCGGGCGAGTCGCTCCGCGAGGCGACCCGTCGCGCCCTCCAGGCGGCGGGAGCCGAGTCGGGCGACCTCAGGGCGGCCGCCCTCGGGCTCGCGGGCATCGACTGGGACTCGGACACGCCACGGATGGCTGCCGAGGCCGACCAGCTGGGTCTGGCGTGCCCGGCCGAGGTGACGAACGACTCCTTCATCGCCCTGCGCGCGGGCACCGCCGACGGCGTGGGCGTGGTCGTGATCGCGGGCACGGGCGCGATCTCGGCCGGGAGATCGCGCGACGGCCGGACGTTCCGCACGCTCGGCCAGGGGGCCGAGTTCGGCGACACCGGGAGCGCCAGCGACGTCTCGGACGCCGCGCTGCGCGCGGTCGCCAACGCCTTCACCGGGCGGGGGCCGCAGACCGAGCTGACCGAGCTCCTGTGCAGCCTCTACGGCTGCCGGTCGGCGGCCGAGCTGCTCGAGCGGGCGAGCCGCGGCGGCGAGCGGTCGCGGAGCGCCGCGCCGACGGTGCTGCGGTCGGCCGAGGGCGGCGACGAGGTGGCCCGCGACATCGTGCGATGGGCGGGCCGGGAGCTGGGCGAGTCGGCGGTGCTCGCCGCCCGGCAGCTCGACATGACCGGGGACGAGTTCGACCTCGTCCTGGCGGGCGGGCTCTTCCGCGGTGAGAGCTCGATCCTGATGGAGACCCTCGAGGGGTGCGTGCGGGCCGGGGCGCCGCGCGCTCGCCTGGTGCCGCTCGACACGGCGCCGGTCGCGGGCGCCGCGCTGATGGCGCTCGACCGGACGCCCGGAGGCGTCACGGAGGCCGCGGCTGAGCGGCTACGGGCCGGCGTGCTCGAGGCGGTGCGGGCCAGGGCCGGCACCGCGCCCCCGGTGTAGATCCGGGCCGCTCACCCGTTTGCGGGTGTGTTAGGAGGGGATGAAGCCCGATACCTTCCGGGTATGCGGGGTCGCATCCTGATCGCAGCCACGCTCACGGCCGCCACGCTCGGTGCGGGCGGCTGGGCGCTCTTCGCAGCCGGCGCCGGCGCGTCGCCGCTTGCGACCGCGCCCGGGTGCCCGATCTTCCCGAGCACGAACGTGTGGAACAAGCGGGTCGACGCGCTGCCGGTCGACGGCAACTCCGGCGCGATGATCGACGCCATCGGTCGCGAACGATCCCCGTGCACCCGGATTTCGGCTCGTTCCAGGGCTACGGCATCCCGATCAACGTCGTCGCGGGCTCGCAGAAGAAGAAGCACGTCACGTTCGACTGGTACGGGCCCGAGTCCGACCACGTCGGCTACCCGATCCCGAAGCAGCCGAAGATCGAGCGCGGCTCCGACGCCCACATGCTGATCGTCGACCGCGGCCACTGCCGCCTCTACGAGCTCTACCACGTGCACAAGAACCGCACCGGCTGGCACGCCGGCTCCGGCGCGACCTGGAACCTGCTCGGGAACCACCTGCGACCGGACGGGTGGACGAGCGCCGATGCTGCCGGCCTGCCGATCCTGCCCGGCCTGGTGCGCTGGAACGAGGTCAAGAAGGGCGTGATCGACCACGCGCTTCGCGTCACCGTTCCGGATACGTGCAACGATCACATCTACCCGGCCCGTCACGACGCGGGCTCGGGCAGCTGTCTGAACAATCCGCCGATGGGGTTGCGCCTGCGGCTTAGGGCGTCGTTCGACGTGTCCCAGCTCTCACGTCAAGCGCGGGTGATCGCCGTCGCCATGCAGCAGTACGGGATCATCGTGGCCGACAACGGCTCGTCGTGGTACGTCCAGGGCGCCTCGAACGCCCACTTCAACGACGACGCGCTGCGGACGCTGAACCAGATAACGGGCGACGACTTCGTGGTCGTCGACACGAGCACCCTGCGCAACGGTTAAAGGGCGTAGAATCCCGTGGGGCGATGGCAAGCATCGGTTCCACGCTGCGCGAAGAGCGCATTCGGCTGGGTCTGGGGATCGACCAGATCGAGGCCGACACCAAGATCCGTGCCAAGTACCTGATGGCGCTCGAGGACGAGCGCTTCGAGGCGCTCCCGGGCACGGCCTACGCCCGCGCGTTCCTGCGTGACTACGCCGAGCAGCTCGGGCTCGACCCCCAGGAGCTGGTCGACCGCCTGAACACCGTCGTCGGGCTCGAGGACGACGTCGTGCTCGCGCCGCGCAGGCCGGTCGCGACCGGGCCGATCCTCGGCCGCTGGCAGTGGATCGCGCTCGGAGGCGTGCTCGCGGTGGTCGTCGCCCTCCTCGCGTTCGCCGTGTACTCCGTCGTGGGCGGCGGCTCGGGCGGCACCGCGTCCGGTGCGGCGCTCGGCGCGACCGCCGGCGGCCGGCTCGCCAACGACCAGGCGGCCTCGACAGGCCCGAAGCCGTCGCACGCCGCGAAGGCGAAGGTCACGTTCCGTGCCGGCCCGGGAAACACCTGGCTCGCGGTGCGGCAGGGCTCGGCCAAGGGCAAGGTCCTCTACGCGCGGGTGCTCGTCGCCGGCAGCCACATCCGGCTCGTCGGCCGCAAGCTGTGGGTCGACGTCGGCGCCCCCTGGAACCTCTCGGTCAAGGTCAACGGCACCGCGCGCGCGGTGCCGTCCAAGGTGACGGGCCATCTCCTGGTGACGCGCTCCGGCGTACGCACGGTCGCGTAGGGTAGATTCGGTCCAGGTGCCAGGTAACGACCTCTCCACGCTCTCGGTCCAGGGCCTCCTCGACGAGCTGGCCTCGGACAGCCCTGCGCCGGCCGGCGGCTCGGCGGCGGCGGTCGCCATTGCGATGGCGGCGGCGCTCGTCGAGATGGGCGCCCGCCGCTCGCCGCACTGGGACGATGCGATGGGCATCGCCGCCCAGGCGCGGTCGCTTCGCCTCCGGACGGTGCCGCTCGTGCAGGCCGATGCCGAGGCATACGCCGAGTCGCTCGCGGCCCTCGCGTGCGTCGACGACGCGCCGGGGCCCGACCGCGACGACGCGATCGCGAACGCGCTCGAGGGTGCGGCCGACGCCGCCCTCGCGATCGCGCGCGCGGGCACCGACGCGGCCTACCTGGCGGAGCTCGTCGCCAACCGGGGCGAGCCGTCGGGGCGCGACGACGCGCAGGCCGCCGTCGTCCTGGCCGAGGCCGGGACACGGGTCGCAGCCGCGCTGGTCGCCGCCAACCTCATGACGGCGGAGGGCGACGACCGAGAGAGCCTCGCGGCCTCGTGCGCGCGCTCGGCGGCGATGGTGCGAAGCCGGGTGACGGAGTGACCGGGACGGCGATGGACTGGGCCACAGTCAGCGACGCCGAGGTCGTCCGGGCGTGCCGCGCCGGCGAGGACGCCGCCTGGCGGGAGCTGGTCGAGCGGTTCTCGCGCTACGTCTTCGCCATCGCGCGGGCGCACCGCCTGGACGGGGCCGACGCCGAGGACGTGTTCCAGGAGACGTTTGCCCGGATCTACGAGCACCTGGGACGGCTCCGGTCCGACGAGGCCATCCGGCCGTGGATCGGGCAGCTCACCCGCCGGCTCTGCATCGACCGCCTGCGGGCGGCCGTGCGCGACCCGGTCCTCGACGACGCCGAGGAGCAGGGTGAGGTCGACCGCCGGCTGACGGCCGTCGACGAGGCCGTCTCGGTGCAGGAGGCGCTGCGTACGCTCTCGGCCGACTGCCGCGAGATCCTCGACCGGTTCTTCTGCCGCGACCAGAGCTACAACACCATCGGCGAGCTGCTCGACCTGCCGCCGGGCACGATCGCGAGCCGCATCTCACGGTGCCTCGCAAAACTCCGCCAGGCATACGAGGGAAGATCCGAGCCCGATCCGGCGTCTGGAGATACATGACCGAGAATTCGATGGACGAGGTCCGGATCGCCGAGCTCTTGCGCGAGCTGCCGCCCGCGCCCGAGGCGTGGCTGCAGGCCGCTCAGGAGCGGCCGGCCATCGCCCGGGCCGCCGACCAGGTGCTCGAGCTCGCCGAGGCCGACGCGGAGTTCCGCCGTACGCTGATCGCGGATCTCGAGGCGGCGCTTCGCGTTGCGGGCCACGAGCCCGACCCGCGGCTCGTCGACACGCTTCGCCGGCGCCTGCCCGGCGGCTGATCGCACCTGGCAGGTAGCTCACCGCGGATGCTCTAGCGTCCGGGCGTGCGCCGCCCCGATCCCGCCGACGGCATGCTCGTCGCGGCAAACGTGATCTGGTCGCTGAACTACGCGACCACCAAGTATGCGTTCGAGCGCTGGAGCCCGATCGCATTCTCGGGGCTCCGGTTCGCGACGGCGGGGATCGCGCTCGCGTTGATCATCAAGCTGCGCGAGGGCGGGATCGGCGTCGAGCGCCGCGATGTCCGGCTCGTCGTCATGTGCGGGTTCGTCGGCATCTTCCTGAACCAGCTCACGTTCACGTACGCCGTCGACTACACCGCGGCCGCAAACGTGGCGCTGATCCTGGCGTCGGCGCCTGCGTTCGCCGCCGTCTTCGCGGTCATGCTCGGCCACGAGCGCGTGCGACCGGCGCACTGGATGGCTCTGGGGGTGTCGCTGATCGGCGTGGGGCTCGTCGTCGCCGGCGGGTCGAACCTGGCGGGCTTCAGCCTGCGCGGCGACCTCCTGGCCGTCGGCGCGGCGCTCACCTGGGCGGCGTACACGGTGATGCTCCGACCGCTCTTCGGGCGCTACTCGGCCGGCCGGATCAGCGCGCTCGTGATCCTCGTCGGCGCCGTCATCATGGCGCCCGTGACGGTGGTCCAGGTCGCCAACCAGGACTTCGGCTCGCTGACCCGCCTCGACTGGGGCGCGTGGGTCTACTCGACGATCGGCCCCCTCCTCGTCACCAACTGGCTCTACTTCCGCGCGCTTCACCGGGTGGGCGCCGCGCGGGCCACCCTCTACATGTACCTCCAGCCCTTCCTGGGCGCGGTGTTCGCCGCGTGGCTCCTCGGCGAGAACCTCGTCGCGATTCAGCTGATCGGCGGCGCGGTGATCGTCGGCGGCGTCGCGCTCGGGCGCGCGGTGGCGGCGAGGCGAGGCCCGGCGGCCGAGATGGAGCTGCCCGGAGAGCCGATTTGAGCCGGCAGGCCGGGATCGGGACCGTCGCCCGCGAGTGGGGCCGGCTCGGCGTCGTCGGCTTCGGCGGGCCGCCCGCCCACATCGTCCTTCTCCGCCAGCTGTGCGTCGAGCGGCGGAGGTGGATCTCGGCCCCGGAGTTCGAGGACGCGATCGCCGTCTGCAACCTCCTGCCCGGGCCGGCATCGACGCAGCTTGCGATCTACTGCGCGAGCCGTGTCGCCGGCTGGCCCGGCGCGATCGTCGGCGGCGCCGGCTTCATCCTCCCGGGACTCACGATCATCCTCGGCCTCGCCGCGCTCTTCCTCTCGGGCTCGTCGCCGGAGTGGGCGCGCGCGCTCGGGGCCGGGGGAGGGGCGGCGGTCGCCGCGGTCGCGGTCCGGGCCGGGGTCGACCTGATGGGGCCGTCGTGGCTGGCGGCCCAGTCCCGCAGGGCGCGCTGGGTCGCCTACGTCGCCGCCGGCGCGGCGTCGGCCGTCGTCGTCGGCCCGTGGCTGGTGCTCGTCCTCCTGGGATGCGGCCTCGTCGAGCTCGCGATCCGCCGGGGCCGCGACGTCGCCGGCGCGGTCGCCCTGCTGGCCGCGGCCCCGGCGACGGGCGGCTGGGGAGCGCTCGCCTGGACGGCGTTCAAGGTGGGCGGGCTGAGCTACGGCGGCGGGTTCGTGATCATCCCGCTGATGCAGGCCGACGCGGTCTCGCACTACCACTGGATGACGTCGGCCCAGTTCCTCGAGGCCGTCGCGCTGGGGCAGATCACGCCGGGGCCGGTGGTGCAGACCGTCGCGGTCGTCGGGTACGCGGCGTTCGGCGTCGCCGGCGGGCTCGTCGCCGCGGCGATCGCGTTCAGCCCGTCGTTCATCCTCGTGCTCGTCGGCCGGCAGCGGTTCGACCGCATCCGCACCGACCCCAGCGCGCGGGCGTTCCTGGAGGGCGCCGGGCCTGCCGCGATCGGCGCGATCCTCGGCGCCGCCGTCCCCCTCGCCGGGGCGCTCACCGAACCGTGGCAGTACGGCGTCCTGGCGGCCGCCGCCGTCGCGCTCCTTGTCCTTCGCCGGAGCGTGGTGGTGGTGCTGCTCACCGCCGCCGCGATTGGACTCGTCTTGATGTGGGCCGGGGCGACCATCCCGGGTTGAGATAGGGTCGGCGCCGATATGGCGACCGTCGAGCTCACCGGCCGGCAGCGCGAGGCGCTCGCGCAGCTCGCCCAGTTCCCGCTGGTCGAGGCGCTCTACGGGCGCCGCTCACGCCGGTTCCCCGTCGGCGGTGAGATCCCCGACGGGCCGCTCGCCTTCAGATCGGAGCACGAGCCGGCGCCGCTGTCCGACCTCGAGCGGCTGCTCATCCTGACGGCGTGCGCCGGGACGACGGGCTGGCACTACGCGATCATGCGCCACGCCCGCTACGCGCCGCACCTCGCGAACTACTCGGGCGGCGCGGCGGGCCGGACGTTCCCGTCGGCCGCCGGCTTCCACACGGCCGAGATCTTCTTCACCGACGACTCGGGCACGTACTTCATGCCGACGCGCGACGCCGGTGCGCTGGTCGACCCGGCGGTCGAGGAGGTGACGCCGGAGCTCATGCTCGAGCGCCACGCCGGCCTCATCCGCAAGCTCTCGGACGACCGGATCCACCTGCCGCGCGAGGAGCCCTACATGGAGGGGCACAACACGTGGATCGCCAACCATCCCGGGTCGCTGCTCGTGATCCCGGTCGCCGACATCGCCCAGCACAACATCGCGAACCTGTGCTTCTTCACGCAGAACGGCTACTGCGTCTACGACGACGTGAACCGCCGGCCGATCCCCGGGATGGAGCAGTTCCGCGGGGTCGTCGACGTCGACGATCCGCTGCCGCTCACGTTCCTCGAGCAGTACTCGGTGACCGAGGCGACGGCCGAGCTCGCGTGCGCCGCGTTCTCGGGCGTGCTCATGCTCCAGGCCATGGGCCTCGGCGGGTGGATGTTCGACGGGATCGACCGCCACACGATGCTCGGCGCCTCGGGCGACCCGGACGTGCCCGGGCTGGGCTTCCGGTTCGACCACGACGAGGAGCGCTACCCGCTCCCGAACCCGACCGGCCTTCAGGGCGTGTTCGAGGCGTTCTGCCCGCCGCACCACGCCGACATGGCGGCGGCGGTCGAGGCCTTCGCCGAGCGGAAGTTCGGGCCCGGCGGCGTCTACAACCCCGAGACGCCGGGGGCGTGGACCGAGTCCGACCGGATCCGCGGCGCCGCCCAGCCGTACAGCGACGACTTCAAGGCGTGCGTCGCGCACCAGAGCCAGTACATCTACGACACGTTCGGGAAGTTCCCGGGTACCGTGCCGACGCTCTTCATCATGAACTACGTCCAGGCCCAGCACATCGACCTCGACTTCTACGACCGGTTCTTCCGGCCGGGCGCCTACCTGCCCACCCACGCCGAGCACCAGGCCGTCTGGCATTGATCGAGCACGTCAATCCGCCCGGCCTCTACCCCGGGGCCCCGTACCACTACGCCGCTGTGACGGACGCCGGCCGGATGGTGTTCGCGGCCGGCGCCTGCCCGATCGACGAGGAAGGCGTGGTCGTCCCCGGCGGGATCGAGGCCCAGGCCCAAAAGGCGGTCGAGAACCTGTTCGTGGCCCTCTCGGCGGCCGGTGCGTCGGCTGCGGACGTCCTGAAGACGACCGTCTACGTCGCCTCCTCGGAGCAAGCCGATCTCGTCCGGGCCTGGGAGGTCATCGCCGCCGCGTTCGCCCCGGCCCGCCCGCCGAGCACGCTGCTCGGCGTCGCCGTCCTCGGCTACACCGACCAGCTGGTCGAGATCGAGGCCGTGCGCGCTCGCGAGGTGAAACATTGGCGCCTGGTGCCGATGTTTCATGTTCCTAGGCACCTACCGCAGCCAGCGCCGCCAGGTAGGCCTCGTTCACGACCTCCGGCGAGCGGTGGGCCATGATCAGCCGCCCGGTCGCCCCGAGCATCGCGGCGTAGACGAGCTTCACCGGAGCCTGCTTCTCGGCCGCGTTCGCCGCCGCGGCGGCGTAGGCGGCGGGCGCGACCTCGATGAGGAACATCGTCTCGTCCTCGAGCAGCAGGTTGGCCACGCGCATCCGGTTCACGAGCTGGGCCTGGTTCGGGTCGACGCGGGTCACGATCTCGTGCGAGACGACCTGGGGCAGCTCGCGGTCGGTCGCCGAAGCGCCGAGCAGCTCGAGCACCGCCGAGCCTGCCTGGCGGACGACCGAGGGATCGGCGCCGTGCAGCTCGAGCGTCCCGTACTGGCGCTCGACGACCTGGAGCGCGGAGCGCACCCGCGCATGCTTGACCGCCGCGTTCACGAGCGCGAACACGCGGCTTGCGGGCGCGACCTCGACGTAGAGCTGCGCCATCCCGGCGTGCGGCGGGTCGCCCTGGCAGGTCTGCGCGACGTAGGCCGCCCACTGCGACTGCATCGAGTCGATCTCGACCCAGGCGCGCAGCTCCGCGGTCACGCTACTGCTGCGGGTCCAGGATGGCGACGACCGTCGCGTCGGTCGGGGCTCCGGCCGTCGCCTCGAGCTCGCGGGCGGCCGTCCCCTGCGCCACGAGCACCAGATCGCCCTCGCCGGCGCCCAGCGTGTCGACAGCGACGAACTCGATCCCGCCCTTCCCCTCGGGCTTCACCCGCAGGAGCTTGAAGTCGCGCAGCGCCGGCGCCTTGACGGTGGCGACGGCGTTCCCGGTCACGCGGCAGAGCTGCATCGCGTCCTCCTCATGTGCGCCCCCGCAGCTCGACGGCCCGGTCGAGCTGGTTCCAGGGCACGATCGCGTCGACCGCCGCCTGCACGCGGTTGACGGCCATCATCAGGTGCTCGATCACGACCGCAAACTCGCGGGTCGTGTCGGGCCGCCAGTCGCGCAGGATCTCGGCGGCCCGGCGCATCAGCGCCACCGTCTCGTGCATCTCCCACTTGGCCGTGCGGGCTGCGATCCGCTCCAGGAGGAGCGCCGAGACCTCGCACAGCTCCGGCAGCCGCATGTCGCCGTCGAGCGCCGCCTGCCTGCACACCTGGAGCTGCTCGCCCGCCCAGAACAGGTCGAAGTTGCAGTAGAGCACGCACGGCAGGTTGCCCATCGGCGGCAGCGTGAACTCCCGCAGCCTCGTGACGTCGGCCGGCTCGCCGAGCCACCGTTCGCTGGTGAACTCACGCAGCTCCTCGACCAGCGTGGCTGCCGAGACGTAGGGCACTTACGCCCGCTCCAACCTGACGGGCAGGTGCCCGGTCTCGAGGAGCCGCCGGCCGCAGCGCGCCAGGCCCTCCAGGTTGGAGCGCACCCGTGCGACGTACGACACCTCACCGAACGGCTGCGTCTCACCGTAGAAGAGGCACAGCGTCTGGCGGCCCGGGTAGTAGCCGATGTCGCCGGCGACGACGTCGGTCTTGCCGTTCTCCTGCTCGGCGAAGAACGGCACCATCACGATCGTCTCCTCGCCCGCGAACTTGGCGTGCACCATCGTCGAGTCGAGCGGCAGGACCGACCGGATGTATCCGCAGAGGCGAGGGGCGTCGTCCTCGAGCAGGTCCGCCTCGATGACCTCGCCCTCGCAGATGAAGCGGATCGCGGCCAACTCCGCTTACGCCTCCTGCCGCGCCGACATCGGAAGCACGCTCGCAACGTCTGCGTGCGGGCGCGGGATGAGGTGCGCCGACACCAGCTCGCCGGTCTTCTTCGCCGCGGTCGCGCCGGCGTCGATCGCCGCCTTGACCGCGCCCACGTCGCCGGTGATGGCGATCGTGACGTAGCCGCCGCCGACCGACTCGCGGCCGACGATCTCGACGTTCGCAGCCTTCACCATCACGTCGGCCGCCTCGATCGCGGCCACCAGGCCGCGCGTCTCGATCAGGCCCAATGCTCCATCCATGTCAATCCTCCTCGGGGGTCGGGCTATGCATACCAGTCGAAGGTCTCGGTGCCTATGTTCACGTGTACGTTCTTCACCTCGGTGTACTCGTCAAGCGACTCCAGGCCGAGGTCATGGCCGGTGCCGCTCTCCTTGTAGCCGCCGAACGGCGCCTCGGACGGGTAGACGCCGTAGTGGTTCACCCAGATCGAGCCGGCGTCGAGCGCGTGCGCGACCCGGTGGGCGCGGGCGCCGTCGCCGGTCCAGATGCCGGCCGCCAGGCCGTAGCGGACGTCGTTGGCCAGCCGGACCGCCTCCTCCTCGCCGTCGAACGGGATGATGACGACGACCGGGCCGAAGATCTCCTCCTGGGCGATCCGCATGTCGTTTCGGACGCCCGCGAAGACGGTCGGCTGGATGAAGTTGCCGTCGGCCAGCTCCGGGTCGTCGGGGCGGGTGCCGCCGGTGACGACCGTCGCGCCCTCGGAGGTGCCGATGTCGACGTACTCGTAGACCCGCTCGCACTGGCGGCTGTTGATGAGCGCGCCCAGCTGCGTCTCCCATCTGTGCGGTAGCCCGACCCGGATGCGCCGCGCCCGCTCTGCGAACCGGGCGACGAACTCGTCGTGGACGGCCCGCTCGACGAGGACGCGCGAGCCGGCCGAGCAGACCTCACCCTGGGCGAGGTAGATCCCGAAGACCGACCCGATCACCGCGCGGTCGAGGTCGGCGTCGGCGAAGACGATCGACGGCGACTTCCCGCCCAGCTCCAGCGAGACGCGCTTGATCGTGCCCGCGCCTCCGCGCATCACGGCCCGACCGGTCGTGGTCGAGCCCGTGAACGCGATCTTGTTCACGTCGGGGTGCTCGACGAGCGCCGCGCCGGCCACCTCACCGAGCCCGGGGACGACGTTGAAGACGCCCGGCGGGATGCCGGCCTCGAGCGCCAGGCGGCCGAGCTCGAGGCTCGTGAGCGGGGCGAGCTCTGGGGCCTTCAGGACGACCGTGTTCCCGGCGGCGAGCGCGGCCGAGCCCTTGCGGCAGGCGATGTGGAGCGGGAAGTTCCAGGGGATGATCATGCCGACGACGCCGGTCGGCTCGCGGCGGACGTAGTCGAGCGACGTTGTCGGGAGCGCAAGCACGCGGCCGGCGACGGTGCGGACGGCGCCGGCGAAGAAGCGCCACGGGTCCCAGCACGCCGGCAGGTCGACGAGCGCGGCCTCGCGGATGGGCTTTCCGACGTCGTGGCTCTCGACCTGGGCGAGATAGTCGCGCTCGTCCTCGATCAGCTCGGCGAGGCGCAGCATCAGCCGGGCGCGCTTGTCGGGATCGAGGTCGCGCCACGCCGGGAACGCGGCGCGGGCGGCGCGCACGGCCCTGTCGACGTCCTCGGCCTGTGCCGCCGAGACGTCGGCGATCGTGCGGTTGGTGGCCGGATCGATGGTCGGGACTGTCGCGCCGCCCGCCGCCTCGACCCACTCGCCGCCGATCAGGAGCCGGGTCAGGAGCCGGCCGCGATCGGGAGGCCCCGACACGGGGACAGTCCCTGAACTCTTCGCGGCACGCTCTTGCGACGGTGGCGTGACGGTTGGGCGGTCGCGGACCAGGCCGGCCAGTGCCGGGGCGGGAAGGCCGCCCGCCTGGGCCGGCGCCGGGACGACCTCGGGCCGCGGCTCCGAGGTCGAGTACGTCGACCCCTCGACCACCCGGATCCCGTGCAGCCGCACGGCGTCGACGGCGGCGTCGGTCAACACCGTGTGCTCGCGCAGCATCAGCTCCCGCTCCCCCGAGGCTGCCAGCTGGCGGATCTCGTCGGCCGTGACGAAGTGCTTCACCGGATGGCCAAGACTACCTTGCCGGTCCGCTCCGGATTTACCAACCGTCGGTGGGCGCCCGCGGCGTCCTCGAGCGGGAACGTCGAGTCGATCACCGGCCGCCACGCGGCGCTCGAGACATGAGCGAGAAGTGCGTCGAACTCGCGCGGGCTCCCCATCGTCGTCCCCTGGATCCGGCGCCACTCGAGGAAGACCTCGGCCAGGTCGATCGCCGCCGGCTCGCGCGAGGTGTCGCCGAAGCTGACGAGGACGCCGCCGCGCACCAGCGTCCCGATGACGGCATCCAGCCCCGACCCGCCCGTGCTGTCGATCGCGGCGTGCACCGGCCCGATCCGCCGCGGCCACTCCGGGTCGTGGTAGTCGACCGCCTCGGTGGCGCCCAGCTCGAGCGCCCGCGCAACCTTGGGGTCTGACCCCGATGTTGCGACGATGGTCGCGCCCAGCGCGGCTCCGATCTGGACGAGGAAGGTGGCCACGCCGCCGCCGGCCCCGGTGACGAGGATCCGGCGCCCCGGCCCGGCGCCGGCAAGGCGCAGCGCCCGCCACGCGGTGAGGCCGGCGAGCGGGAGGGCGGCGCACTCGTCCCACGACCAGCCGGACGGCCGCGGTCGCACCTGATGGGCCGCGATCGCGATCCGCTCGGCGTAGGTGCCCTGGTCGGGGACGCCGAGGATGCGGAAGTCCGGGCCCGCCGCGTCCTCGCGTTCGCCCCAGTCGAGCGAGGGGTTGATGACGACCTCGTCGCCGACCGAGACGCCCGTCGACGCCGGCCCCCACCTCCGAGACGACGCCGGCGCCGTCGGAGCCCAGCACCGCCGGCAGCGGGCCGGGCCTGCCCTCGCGGATCCACACCTCGCGGTGGTTCAGCGCCGCGCGGACGAGGTCAACCACGACGTGGCCGGGCCGGGGCTCGGGGTCGGGCACCTCCGCCGGCTTCAAGACCTCCGGGCCCCCGAACGCGGTGAGGTGGACGACCCTCATGCCAGCTCTCCGAACCGGTCCGCGAGCGCGTCGAAGATCAGCCGGTAGCGCCGGTGGCCGTCTGCGCACGCCTCGCCGCCGGCCGGGTCGGGCTCGTGCACCTGGGATGACGCCCGCGACATCGCCTGCGCGGCCTCGGCGGTCGACGCGTGCAGCCCCGAGCCGGCCGCGGCCAGCATCGCCGCGCCCCGGGAGGTCGTCTCGACGTCCTCCGACCACGTCACGGGAAGGCCGGTCGCGTCGGCCCGCATCTGGCGGACGAGCGGCGAGCGCGCGCCGCCCGCGACGCACACGATGCGCGAGCAGTCGAGGCCCGCCGCGGCGATGGCCTCGACGACGTCGCGAAGCGCGTACGCCGATCCCTCGAGCAGCGCCCGGGCCATGTGCGCCCGGCCATGCGCCGGCGTCAGCCCGTACCACCCGCCGCGCGCGTCGGCCTCCCACCTCGGGGCCATCGCGCCGCCCATCCAGGGCAGGAACACGAGCCCGTCGGCCCCGGCCGGCGCCTCGGCGGCCAGGGCGTTCAGGCCGTCGTAGTCGAGCCCGCCGCCGAGCTGGTCGCGGAACCACCGATACGAGGCGCCGGACGCCCAGCCCGGGCTCTCGAGCAGCCACCGGCCGGGTGCGGCGTGGGGGTGGCACTCCGCGATCTGCGTCCGATCCCGCAACGGACGGTCGGAGACGGCGCAGACCGGCTCGGCGGTGCCGAGGACGTCGCACACGGAGCCGGGCTCCGCCAGCCCCGCGCCGAGCGTCGCGGCCATCTCGTCGCCGCAGCCGCAGACGACGATCGTCGCCGGAGGGAGGCCGGTGTCTGCGGCGAACGCCGCGGTGATCTCGCCCACCGGCTCGTCGGCTCCGACCACCGGCGGGAGCCGCGCGGGATCGATCCCGAACGCGCCGAGCAGGTGGTCGTCCCACGTCCCCAGGTCGGGGTCGAGCGCCATGGTCGACGAGGCGTTCGACCGGTCGACGACGTCGGCGTCGCACGCGACCCGCACCATGTAGGCACCGGGGAGGAGGTAGCGGTCGGTGCGCGCGTCCTCGGCGGGCCGCTCGCTCGCGACCCAGGCGATCTTGGCGGCGACGTGCGAGCCGTCGAGGTTGCAGCCCGACCGCGCGTACCACTCATCCGGCGCGATCCGCGCCTCGGCGGCCCGGCAGAGCGGGTCCGCCCGGCGGTCCATCCAGATGATCGCCGGCCCCACCGGCTGGCCGTTCCGGTCGACGCACACGAGGCCGTCGAGCTGCGACCCGAACGAGATCGCCCGCACCCGGCGGAGGTTCACCCGCGCCGAGAGGTCGCGGAAGCCGTTGACGACGGCCGCCCGCCAGTCGCGCGGGTCCTGCTCGGCCCACCCCGGCCGCGGGTACGACAGGTTGTGCGGCTGGTAGGTCGTGGCCAGCCGCTCGCCGGCGGCGTCGAACACGGCCAGGCACGAGCCCTGCGAGCCGACGTCGATCCCGCAGACGAGCTCGGCGTCGCTCATCGGGCGGCGGCGGCCGCTCCCAGCTCCTCCAGCGCTCGCTCGGCAGTCCACCGGTCGACGATGACCCGCTTCAGGGCCCGCGTCATCGCCTCGGGGTTCTCGTGCATGAAGATGTTGCGCCCGACGCTGCACCCGACCGCGCCCGCCTCCATCGCGTGCTGCTGGCGGGTGAGGAGCTCCGCCTCGGTGATTCGCGAGCCGCCCGCGAGGACGGTCGGCAGGCCGGCGGCGGCGGCGACCAGGCGGGCGTACTCCTCGCCCGAGCCCGGCCAGTTCGTCTTGATGACGTCGGCGCCCAGCTCGGCGCACAGGCGCACGTTGCGAAGCAGGTAGTCGGTGCCGAGCTCGGAGGTCGTGCCCGAGTACGCGCTCGGCCACTCGGCCTCGGCGATGAACGGCATCCCGAGCTCGTCGCAGGCCGAGCCGACCTCCGCGAGCCGCTCGATCATGTCCTGCTCGGTATCGGTGCCGAGCGCCACGTAGAGGACGACGGCGTCGGCGCCGGAGCGCAGCGCCTCCTCGACCTCCGCCACGGCGGCGATGCTCGGGTTCTCGCCGGGGTCGGCGGACGCCGAGAGCATGTAGGCGACGGCGGTCGTCTGGCTCAGCTCGGCCGCGGCGATCCGCGACATGCCGCGCGAGAGCATGAGGACGTTGGCACCGCCGGCCACCGCCTCGGTGACGCGGGCGCGGATGTCGGCGAGCGGCTCGAGAAACACGGGCGACGTCATCCCGTGGTCGAGCGCGCAGATGACGGACGTGTTCGTCGGGTGGTTCAGCACCCGCTTCAGCCGGATGGTCTTGCCCACGCTCATGTGCTTCCTCCTCGCGTTGTCAGCGCCCGCATTCAACCAGATCCGCGCGTCCCGGCTCTCAGGCACCTTTCACGTCCCTCTCATGTGGGGCGCGCAATACTGAGGAGGGTGACCGCTGCACGCGTTCTCCGGTTCACGCGCACCGAGCGGGCGGCGCACTGGCTGCTGGTGGCGACGCTTGCCGCCATCCTCCTGAGCGGCACGCAGATGCCGCACCATTGGGATGCCGACCAGCCGGTCGTCGACATCCACGTCGGCAGCGCGCTGCTGCTCGTCGCGGGGCTCGCGCTGCTCCTGTGGCAGGCCAACCGGCATGCGCTCGTGGCGACCGCGGTGCAGCTCTCGACGACCGAGCCCGGCGACCGCGAGTGGCTCCTGGGCGTGCCCGACCGGCTCCGGACGGGAGCGGGCCCGCCGCCGGTGGGCAGGTTCAACGCCGGGCAGAAGCTGAACGCGCGGCTCTCGACGCTGGCCCTCGCCGTCCTCTACGCGACCGGGGCGGCCCTGCTCCTGGTCGGCCGCGGCCTGCCGCAGGGGCCGCTGCACACGCTGACGACGGTGGCGCTCTGCGCGCTCGTCTCGGGGCACGTGTTCATGGCCGTCTTCAACCCCGGCACCCGGCACGCGCTGCGCGGGATGACGCTTGGAGACGTCGACCGGGCGTGGGCAGAGCACCACCACCCGAGGTGGGTCTCCGAGCTCGACCGCGAGGCTACGGTGCGCCCGAGCGACCTGGAGGTGAACCGTGGATCGTGAGGGTGTGCGGATCGCGCACGTCGACGAGATCGCCGCCGAGGCGGAGGAGCCGGGTGACGAGCGGCGGTGGAAGCCGGTCAGGGCGACGCTCGGCATCGACGCGTTCGGCGCGAACGCGTTCGTCGCCGACGCGGGCCAGCTGATCGTGCACGAGCATCACGAGGTGGAGGCTGACGGCCCCGAGGCGGGGCATCGGGAGCTCTATGTGGTGTTGCGCGGCCGGGCGGACTTCACGCTGGATGGAGAGCGGGTCGACGCGCCCGCGGGGACGCTGGTCTACCTCCATGACCCGGCGGTCGTGCGGAGCGCCGTCGCCCGCGAGGACGACACGGCGGTGCTGGCGGTCGGCGGCCCTGCGGGGCGGCCGTTCGCCGTGTCCGGCTGGGAGGCCGACTGGGCCGCCTCCCGCGAACCTACGGGGTGACGACCACCTTGAGCGCCTCGCCGCTCTTGATGCGCGGGAACGCCTCGGGCGTCTCGTCGAGCGACACGACGTCGGTCACGACGCCGCGGATGTTCGCCGTGTTCTGCTCGAGCATGTCGAGCGCCTGCACCTGGTCGCGGTAGCGCGACGCGTAGCTCCCCAGCACCGCGACCTCGCGGTAGTGAAGGACGTTCGACGGGAAGTCGATGGTCGTCGTGCCCTTCGGGAGGCCGCCGAAGAAGAGCACGCGCCCGCGCGGCGCCGCCATCTCCATCGCCTGCTCCTGGGCGCGCGCGTTCGAGCACGCCACGATGACGCGCTCGGCGCCGTCGCCGGTCTCGGCCTTGATGTGCTCGACGGCGTCGACGGCCGACGTGTCGACGTAGCGGACACGGTCGTCGTCGAGCACCTTGTGCGCCAGCTCGAGCCGCTTCGCCTCGGTCTCGAGCAGGTAGACCGTGCCGGCCCCCTGCGCGAGGGCCAGCGCGACGTGCGCGGTCCCGACCGGCCCGGCGCCGATCACGACGGCCCGGAGGTCGAGGCCGACCTCGAGGTCCTTGTGGCCGCAGATCGCGTCCGAGAGCGGGTCGGCGAAGGTCGCATGGACGGCGTCGAGCCCCTCGGGGATCCGAAAGACGTTCTTGAGCGCCACCTGCGGCACGGCGACGAGCTCGGCGTAGGCCCCCTGGTAGTCGAAGCCCATGAGCCCGCCCGCCTGGCAGAGGTGCTCGTTCCCGGTGCGGCAGAGGGTGCAGATGCCGCAGTAGAGCGTCGAGATGACGTGGACGAGGTCGCCCGTGCCGGCGCGCAGGTCGCCGTTCGCCTCGGGCCCGATCTCGAGCACCTCGCCGCAGATCTCGTGGCCGAGCACGGCCCCGGGCTCGATCCGCCGGTCGCCGTTGTAGAACGTGCGGACGTCGGTGCCGCAGATCCCGCACGCCACGACGCGGAGGAGCGCGCCGTCGGGAGGACAGGTCGCATCGGGCACCTCGCCGAGCTCCATCTCGCCCGGCCCGTTCCAGATCGCGGCTCGCATCGCGGGCAGCTTACCGACCGCGTGGCTGCGACCGCGCGACACAGCAGGCCCGCCCGACACGGCACACCGCCGCGTCGACGAGCCGGACGAGTCGCAGCACGCTTCGCACGCCTGGATCGTACCGTGGCGTATGCTCATGCGGTGGCCGGAGCAAGCGTCACCACCGACCGCCAGGAGGGGCTCGCCCAGCTGTATGCCGCCGAGCGGCAGCAGATGGACAACCTCTGCGGCTGCTTCTGGGCCACGCTCGCGCTGCGTGCCGCGGGCATCGACGCCGACCAGGACGGAGTCGCGGTCGCCGCCGGCGCGATCCTGCCCGGAGGCGATCCCCAGACGCACGTCGCGCCCGGCGCCACGCCGCGAAACGACTACCGCGTCGAGCTCCCCGTCGACTCCACCCCGGGCGTCGCCGGCAACGCCGCGCCGGGGGTCGCACGCGCGATCGAGAACCTGTCCCAGGGCGCCCTGGCGGCGATCCCGGTCGCCGGCCCGTGGACGGCCGACGACCGTGCGGGCCCTCATGGACGCGGCACACGGGGCCACCCTCATCGCCAACGTCCGCACCGGCCTCTTCTGGGGCTCGCACGTGCCCCCGGGAACGGTGCTCGCGCACCTCCGCGGCGAGGACGTCGAGCCGCCCGACGCCGACTGGGACGTCGGCCACTTCGTCAATTTCGCCGCGCTCGTTCGCGGCCCCGCCGGCGACCTCGTCGTCGTCCGCGACACCTACCAGGAGCTCGGCCTCGAGGGCCACCACCTCCAGCCTCCCGACCGCGTCGCCGCCGCGCTTCGCCGCGACGACGGCCACGAGGGAGGCGTGCTGGCCGTCGTGGAGTCGAGCGCCGCTCCCGCCCTGCGCGAGCGCCTCGAGCGCGAGGGCTTCGAGCTTCGCCACTGGCACAACGGCACCCCTGATCCGGAGGAACCACCTGATGGCTAAGACCGCCACCGCCTCGGCTACCGACATCATCGAGACCTGGCGCGCCGACGGCATCCGCTATGTCCGCTTCGAGCTCCCCGACATGCACGGGACGAGCCGCTCGAAGATCGTCCCGATCGACCAGGCGTCCGGCTACTGCGAGGAGGGCCTCAACATGTACGGCGGCGCCGCCGTCCTCGACTCGCGCTCGGATGTCGTCCCCAACACCCTGTACCACGAGGAGATCGGCTACGGCGACCAGCGCCTGATCCCGGATCCCGAGACGGCCGCCGTCGTGCCGTGGGCGGAGGCGACCGCGCGGTTCATCTGCGACTCGCAGTTCATCGGCGGCGAGCCGCTGCGCGCGACGCCGCGCCACGTCTTCCGCCGCCAGCTCGAGCGCTGCCACGACCTCGGCTACGAGCCCGTGCTCGGGTTCGAGCCCGAGTTCTATCTCCTGCACCAGGACGGGAGCCTGCTCTTCTCGGGCTACCAGATCTTCAACCCCGTCCGGAACACCTACGTCCCGATGATCACCGAGCTGGTCGACCACATGAACGCGTTCGGCATCGAGATCATCACCGCCAACTGCGAGTACGCCGGCTCCCAGTGGGAGATCAACTTCCGCCCAGGGGCCGGGCTGGCGGGGCCCGACAACGCCTTCTCGTTCAAGAACGCGGTCAAGCAGATCGCCCACAACCACGGGCTGAACGCGACCTTCATGTCGAAGCCGTTCGCCGACTCGGCGGGCTCCGGCTGCCACGCCCACGTGAGCCTGACGGGCCTCGACTCCGGCGAGAACGTGTTCGGCGACGACTCCGACCCGCAGGGCATGTCCGACCTCTGCCGGCAGTTCATGGCGGGCCAGCTGCGCCACGCCCGGGGCATCTACACGCTGCTCGCGCCGACCGTCAACTGCATGAAGCGGCGCCGGACGCACACGTTCAGCCCCACGAACATCTCGTGGGGCCCGGAGGACAGAACGGCGCTCCTTCGCATCAAGAGCGGCTCGTCCGCGTCGCGGCACATCGAGAACCGCGCCCCGACCGGGCTCTGCAACCCGTATCTCGTGGGCGCCGCGATGCTCGCGGCCGGCCTGAACGGCATCGAGGAGGAGCTCGAGCTCGAGCCGGCGGCCAGGGCGCCGGCCGAGGAGGACCCGTCGATGGCGCCAGCTCCCGACGTCGGTCCGCGAGGGCCTCGACGCGCTCGAATCCGACCCGAAGCTCGTCGACGCGCTCGGCCAGGATTTCGTAACCGCGTATACCACGATGCGCAGGTACGAACTGCAACGATTCGATGACCACGTCACGGACTGGGAACGGCAGGAGTACATCGAGGTCTTCTGAAAGGGGTTGCCGGATGACAGCCGAGGAACGAGAGCTGCGGACCGAGCTGAGCGAGCTCGCCGAGACCGAGAACGGCAGACGACTGCTCCAGCTGGCGCTGCGAGGGATCGACGGCGGCGGAGCCGAGCTGACGGCGGGCTGCTGGACGGAGGGCGGAATCGCCGGGTGCCTGTTCCAGCACGCGTACTGGCAGGGCGTCCGCGAGGGCGTGTTCCGCGACGAGGGCCGGCCGGGGGACTGGATCGGCTCGTTCGTCGGGTCGTCGGGATACGGCACGGTGCTCAACGCGATCGGGTCGTTCGACCGGCTCGCCAAGCGGCATCACGCCGACCGTTCGCCGCGCAGGATCCTTCCTGACAAGGTCGAAATCCGCACCGACGAATGGCGGCGCGTGGTCGGGAGCATGCTCGTCGAGACGCTCTCCGACTCGCAGGTCGCGACGCCCGCGCGCAACCCCGTTCCAGCCTGAAGCGTCACCGTTTCCACAACATGCGCGGGAGCCGTTGCCAAAGCTGCCGCAATGCTGTAAAAGTGGTGGTCTCTTCTTCCTGTTCCTCTTTCTGAAGGAGGTCACGTGGCAAGTGAACATGGGGGCATGAGCACCCAGCACGAGGGGATGCTCCCCGTGGAGAGCATGGACGTCTCGCAGCGCGACGACGTTCACAAGCTGCACGGCGGCGCGGTTGGGATCCTCGGCGTCCTGTTTCTGACCGTGACCGGCGCGGCGCCGATCTCGGCCATGCTCTTCAACACGCCGCTCTCGGTCGGCTACGGAAACGGCATCGGAACGCCGGCCGGGTTCGCATTCGCCACGGTGATCCTCACCATCTTCTCGGTCGGATATGTGGCGATGGCCCGCAAGGTGACAGCCGCGGGCGGGTTCTACAGCTTCATCAGCCACGGGCTCGGCCGCGAGCTCGGGATGGCGTCGGGCCTCGCGATGGTCGTCGCCTACTCCGTGTTCGAGGCGTCGCTCTGTGGCGGCTTCGCGTACTTCGCCTCGCTGAAGGCACAGCAGTACGGCTACAACATCGAGTGGTACTGGCTGGCGCTCTTCATGGTCGCCCTGATCGGCGTCCTGGCGTACTTCGACATCCACATCTCGGCGCGCCTGCTCGGCATCGCGCTGATCAGCGAGGTCGTGTTCCTGCTGATCTTCGATGTCCTGATCTTCGGGCAGGGCGGCGAGAACATCCAGGCGGCCGCGCTGAACCCGGTCAACGCCTTCAAGAACATGCCGGGATTCGGTAGCGGCGGAGACGCGATCGCCGCGGGGGCGTGGGCCGTGGGCGTGTTCTTCGCGTTCTGGTCGTGGGTCGGCTTCGAGATGGCGCCGAACTACGGCGAGGAGTCCAAGAACCCCAAGAAGATCGTCCCGATGGCGATGTACATCTCGGTCATCGGGCTCGGGATCTTCTACGTCGTCACGTCGTGGGCAGCGATCTCGGGGTACGCCAGCACCGAGGCCGCGGTCAACCAGGCCGTGAACAACGCCTCCGGGTTCTTCCTCGACCCGGCCAAGCAGTTCGGGAACGTCTTCCTCCAGAGCGTCCTGAGCTGGCTGATCATCACCGGCTCGTTCGCCTGCGGGATGGCCTTCCACAACACGACCGCGCGGTATCTCTACTCGCTCGGTCGTGAGCGGGTGCTGCCGACGGCGCTCGGCCGCACGCACGAGAAGCACAAGAGCCCGCACATCGCCTCGACCACCCAGTCGGTGATCGCGGCCACGATCGTGCTCGCGTTCGCGCTCTTCGCCACGACGGCCTCGGGCTCCGACTCGGCCACGTCGGTCGGGTACATCCAGCTGTACGGGCTCATGGCATTCATGGGCGTCGTTTTGATCCTGTTCATCCAGGCGCTCGTCTCGGTGGCCATCTGGAACTACTTCCGGACGCACCACCCGGGTGAGCACCACATCTGGACGCACACGCTGGCCCCGCTGATCTCGGTCATCGGCCAGCTGGCGGTGCTGTTCGTGGCCATCGACAAGATCGACTTCCTCGGTGCGGGGTACACGTACGCGTGGTACCTCGTCGCCATCGACGTCCTCGTCTTCGTCGGAGGCATCGGGTACGCGATGTACCTGAAATCGAACGACCGCGCCAAGTACGAGACCATCGGCCGCATGGTGCACGAGGGTCTCTAGAACCACCCGGTGGGAGGGGTGTCCGCAGCACGCGGGCACCCCTCTCGCGTTTAATGGCGGACGATGGCCGGCCGCGTAGAGGACAGGGTGTGCGTCGTCACCGGCGCCGCCGCGGGGATCGGCCGGGCGGTCGCCGGGCGGCTTGCGCAGGAGGGGGGCCGGGTCGCCCTGGCCGACATCGATCTCGCGGGCGCCGAGCGGGCGGCGGCCGAGATCCCGGGTGCGGCCGCGTTCCCCGTCGACGTCACCGACCCGGCTGCGGTCGAGGCCCTCTACGCCGCCGTGCGCGAGCGGTTCGGGTCGATCGACGTGTGCCACAACAACGCGGGCATCCTGCTCGCCGACGACACCGATCCGCCGGCGACCGAGCTCGACGTCTGGCACCGGATCCTGGCCGTCGACCTCACGGGGGTCTTCCTCTGCATGAAGTACCAGCTGCCGCACATGCTCGAGACGGGCGGCGGCTCGATCGTCAACATGAGCTCGATGGTCGCGCTGATCGGCTCGGCGACGCCGCAGACGGCGTACGCGGCCGCCAAGGGCGGCGTGCTGGCCATGACCCGCGAGGTCGCGATCACCTACGCCCGAAGCGGCATCCGCTGCAACGCGCTCTGCCCCGGGCCGGTCGACACGCCCCTCTTCCGAAACGCGCTGGCTGCCGACGAGGGCGGGCTCGAGCGGCGGATGGTGCACATCCCGATGGGACGCCTGGGCGCCTTCGACGACATCGCGGGCGCCGTCCTCTACCTGGCCAGCGACGACTCGGCGTGGACGACGGGCCAGGCCCTGGTCGTCGACGGCGGGATCACCGCGGCCTACACGACGCCCGCATGAGGACGGACGTCGCCATCGTCGGTGCGGGTCTCTTCGGCTCGTCGCTGGCCGTGGCACTGGCCCGCGAGGGGATGAGCGTCGCGATCCACGACCGCGCGCAGCCGGCGGCGGGCGACACGGGCCGCTCGTTCGGCATGGTGCGGGCCCACTACTCCAACGAGGTCACGATCCGGCTCGCGCGGCGCGGCATCGAGCTCCTGGCGGGCGATCCGCGCTCGGGCTACGTCCGCACCGGCTACATGCTCCCCGTCGCGGAGCGCGATCGCGCGGCGTGCGCGGCGAACGTCGAGCTGGGGCAGTCGCTGGGGGTCGACTCGCGCCTGCTCGAGCCCGAGGCCGTCGCGCAGGTCGAGCCCGCGCTTCGCACCGACGGGATCGCGGCCGCGGCCTACGAGCCGGACGGCGGCCTCGTCGACCCGGGCCGGATGACGCTCGCGTGGTTCGCCGAGGCCGTCGCCCTGGGCGCCGAGCCGCGGCTCGGCGCCGAGGTGACCGACCTCGACGCTCTCGACGCCGGGACGGTCGTGGTCGCCGCCGGTGGCTGGACGTCGCGCGTGCTGCCCGACCTGCCGATCTCGCTGAAGCGGATCGACGTCGCCCGGGTCCGCCCGCTTCGGGTGTCGGCCGTCGTGTCTGACACGGTCACGAACGTCGTCGTCCGCCCGGGCGTGGGGGACATGGCGTGGGCGGTGGCCTACCGCGAGCCCGAGGGGTACGCCGACCGCGACGAGGCGCCCGACGTGCCCGAGGACAGCTATCGCACGTCGATCGCGCAGGCGCTCACCGAGCGCTACCACCACGGCGCCGAGGCGGCCTGGGTCGACGGCTGGTCGGGCGCCTACGACGCGACGCCGGACTGGAACCCGATCATCGGATTCGTGCGCGACGGCGTCTATGCGATCGCCGGCATGTCGGGCCACGGCCTGAAGCTCGCGCCCGCCGTCGCCGAGTGCGTCGCCGCCGAGCTGGCCGGCCGCACGCCGCCGGTCGACCTGCGCCCGCTCCGCCCGTCGCGGTTCGCCGAGGGCGACCTGCTGCACCTGGCCTACGGGCCGAGCGCGAGGGCCTAGCCATAACCCAACTACGGAGGTTCGCGTTATGAGCATCGTTGTCCGATTCCATCCGACGAACGTGACCATCGCGCAGTACGAGGAGGTGGTACGGCGCGAGCAAGGCGCTGGGGTCACGTTTCCACCGGACGGCAGGGACCACCACATCTGCTTCGGAACTGACGGAGACTTACACGTCAGTGAGATCTGGGATTCCGTCGAGCAGTTCCAGGCGTACGGCGAGGTCTTGATGCCGATCCTGGCGGATGTTGGAATCCAGTTTTCGGGCGAGCCTGAGGTCTTCGAGGTTCACAACATCATCAAGCGCTAGGCCTGGTCGAGCCCGGGTCGAGCTCTGCGAGCAGCTTGCGCCCGCGAGCCCGCATCGCCGGCGTCCCGTCGCGCGTGAGGTCGCGAAGCAGAGGCACGACTCTCTCCCGGAGCTTCGCGTCGTCCGCTGCGAGGTCGGCCAGCGCCTGCATCGCACAGGTGCGCACGACGGCGCTTCGGTCGTCGAGGTAGGACTCGACGATCTCGGCCGCCTGGCGCCGCTCCCGGGCGGACAACGACAGGCGCGGCAGCATCTGGGCGACGTGCCAGCGCACCTCCTGCTGCGGGATGGACGCCAGCTCGGTCAGGAGGCGCCGCTTGTGTGGCCGCAGCAGCTCGGGCCGGCGGGCGGTGACCTTCTCGACCGCGTCGGCGGCGCGCATCGCGATCAGCGGGTCGTCGCTCGAAATGGCGTCGAAGATCAGGTCGAAGAGGGAGGGATCGGCCAGGACGTCGGCGACGACCTCGTTCGACCGGCCGATCGAGCGCCGATCGCCCCCTCCGAGCTTGGCGACCTCGGGGTGGAGCCGCTCCACGCCGGTCACCCGGCGAGGATCTCGGCGGCGAGCTGTGGGGCGACGTTGCCGCCCGAGATGACGAGCGCCACGCCCTTCGCTCCCTCGACGGCGACGCGTCCGGCCAGGAGCGCGGCGACGCCGACGGCGGCAGCCGGCTCGCACGCCAGCTTCGCGCGCTCGTACAGGAACCGCATGCCCTCGCGGATCTCGTCGTCCGAGACCAGGACGACGTCGTCGACCAGCCGGGAGCAGACCTCCAGCCCGATCGCCCCGGCGACGGGCGTGCGGAGGGCGTCGGCGATCGTCGGCCCGGGGACCGCGGGAACCGGGTGCCCGGCGTCCAGCGCCGTGCGCATCCCGGCCGAGAGCTCCGGCTCGACACCGATGACGCGCGCGTCCGGGCGAAGGCCCTTCACCGCGGTCGCGATCCCGGCGATCAGGCCCCCGCCTCCGATCGGCACGATCACCGTGTCGACGTCCGGCGCGTCCTCGACGATCTCGAGCCCGACCGTCCCCTGGCCGGCGGCGATCAGGCGGTCGTCGTACGGGTGGACGATCACGCGGCCAGTCTCGGCCGCGATGGCCCGCATCCGCTCGAGCGCCTCCATGCTGTCGGCCGACTCGAGGTCGACCGTCGCGCCGTAGCCGCGGGTGGCCGCGACCTTGAGCGGGCTCGCGTCGGAGGGCATGAGGACGAGGGCGTCGACGCCCTCGTCGCGCGCGGCGAGTGCGAGCGCCTGGGCGTGGTTCCCGGCCGAGATCGTGATGGTGCCGAGCTCCCGCTCTTCGGCCGTCAGCGCGCGCAGGCGGTTGAACGTCCCGCGCGGCTTGAAGGCCCCGATGCGCTGAAAGAGCTCGGCCTTCAACCAGATGGGCGCGCCGCAGCGGGCCGCGAGCGTGGCGGAGGTGAGCATGGGCGTGCGGTGCACCCGCCCGGCGATGGCGTCGGCGGCGGCCTGGACGTCGGCGAGGGTCGGCGAGTCAGCCATGCGCCAATGCTCGCACAAACCCCAAGGGGCCAGACATGTACCCGGTACCGGCGTTTCACGGGCTTCGGTGTGCCTCACCCACGGCACAATGGTGAAACACCGGTACCAGGTACATCTGTTTCAGGCCAGGGCGCGCATGACCCACACGGCCAGCACGCGGGCGCAGCGCGCGACGTCCTCGAGCGCCACATGCTCGTCCGGAGCGTGGGCCAGGTTCGGGTCGCCGGGGCCGTACAGGACGGTCGGCGTCGAGCCGTGGTCGATCAGGAGGCGGGCGTCGGCGCCGTACGGCATGCCGAGGAAGTCGGGGAGCCGGCCGAGGACGTCGCGGGCCGTCTCCGCGAGGCCCCACGGCAGCGGGTGGTCGTTCGGCACCGACGCGGCGGCGAAGCGCCCGCCGGTGATCTCGACGTCGGCGGGATGGTCGCGCAGCCACTCATCGCCGGCGCAGGCTTCGGCGATGACCGAGCGCAGCTCGGCCTCCGCCTCGGCCACGCTCTGGCCGACCCGCACGCCGTAGCGGCCCTCCGCGACGAGCCGGTCGGGAACGGTCGACGACCACTCGCCGGCGGCGACCCTGCCGATCGACGTGGGGTAGGGGAGCCCGAGCTCGCGCATCGCACGCAGCTGCTCGGCGTCGTTCCGCTCGCGCTCGTTCGCCTCGAGCGCGAACATGATCGGCCACAGCTTCTCGATGGCCGAGACGCCCTCGCGCCGGAACGCCGCGTGCGCGCTTCGCCCCTGGATCGTGAGCGTGAAGGTGATCGCCCCGGCCTGGGCCGTCACGACCTGAAGCTCGGTCGGCTCCGTGATGACCGCGACGCCGCCCGCGTACCCGGCACGGATCGCGGCGAGCATCCCGGCGCCGCCGTCCTCCTCGCCCGGCACCGTGAGCAGGATCGCCTCGCCTCCGAGCTCGACCTCCGCCTCGACGAGCGCCCGCAGCGCCGCCAGCCCCGCAACGACGCCGGCCTTCATGTCGCATGCGCCGCGGCCGTAGAGCAGCCCGTCGTCGATCCGCGGGGTGAACGGCGGCGTCGTCCACTGGAGCTCGTCGCCGCCGCCGACGACGTCGATGTGGCCTGCGATGATCGCCCGCTTTCCCGTATCAGCCGTCTCCGAGGCGGCCCGCCACCACGGGGTGCACATCGCGTGGCACCTCGACGCCCGGGAAGTCGGGGTCGCCCGCCAGCTCGGCGGCGGTGACGTCGACGCGCTCGACCTCGAGCCCGGCCGTCGTCATCCGCAGCGCCATCTCGGTCTGCACCTCGCCCTCCGAGCCGGTGAGGCTCGGGTACGCGACGATCGCGGCCAGGTCGGCGGCGATACGGTCGCGATCGACTGCCCCGACAGCGGCCAGCTCGGCCGGGGTCAGGTTCTTCATCCCCGAAGGATCGGGCGGGTGATGCAGGTGGGGCCGCCGGATCCGTTGATGCACACCTCGGTTCCGGGGAACGTGTGCACCTCGCATCCGCGGTCGAGCAGCGCCCGCTGCGTCGCCGGGTTGCCCTCGACCATCACGACGACGCCGGGCCGAACGGCGAGGATGTTGCAGCCCTGGCTCAGGATCTCCTCCTCGGGCACCGGGACGAGCGCGACGCACCGCTCCGCGAGCAGCTCGTACAGCCCGGCGGGGAGCTGGGGCATGAAGACCACGGCCAGGTCGTCGGCGATCGGCGAGATGACCGACAGGAGGTGCAGGCACTCGGCGGGGCCGTTGGCGTACGGCACGTCGAAGACGTGCACATCGCCGCCGACCAGCTCGGTCAACCGCGCCGCGCCGGCCATGTTGGTGCGGAGCGACCGGCCGATGCAGAACACGTCGGGCCGGAGCCAGAACGTGTCGCCGCCGTCGGCGGTCTCGCCGTCGCCGAGCCGGCCCAGCACCGGGATGTCGCGGCCGGCGGCCCACTCGAGCATCGGCGCCGCCTCGCCCTGGCGCGTCGGCTTGCCGGACCGCAGGCCGATGACGCCGCGGTCGGTGACGAGCGCCGAGTCGAACGTGTAGGTGAGGTCGGGACTCTGCGTCTCGGCCTCGAGCTGGTGGACGCGGACGCCGAGGTCGGCGAGCACCTGGCAGAAGGCGTCGTGCTGGCGCTGCGCCTCGGCGAGATCGACCGGGTGGAGAAACCCGTGCGCCGGGTTGTCGTAGGCCGCACCGAACGCCGCGCCGGGCCGCTTCACGACGACGTCGTGGAGCGGGGCGGTCATGCTCTGGGCGCCGTACAGGCGCGTCGACGGGGCTGCGGTGTCGGTCATGCGCTCAGTGATAGATCAGGGCAAGCGTACGGAATCCGGCCGGCGTGCGATAGCCCACCGCCGCGGCCCGGGTCTGCGAGAACGCGACGACGCCGGTCAGGAAGCTTCCGGTGGCGTCGGGGGTGGGGCTCGATACCTGGTGCCAGGCGCCGTGCCGGCGCCGCTCGACGAGGGTCCTGTTGCCGGGGCCGGGGGAGCAGTCGCCGACCGCCAGGAGGTGCTTCGTGCCCGGGATCGGGACGACCGCGGTGAGCTCGTTCGTGGCCGTGCAGCCCGCGCCGTCGGGCACCGTGACGGCCTTCCAGCCCGACGCGGTGTGCCGCTCCGCGAGGGCGTGCCGGGATCCGGCCCCGCGGCCGCCGACCGCCCAGACGGTGCCGTCCGAGATCGCTCCCCCGAAGAAGAACGACTCGCCGCCGCTCGCCGGGTCCGGCGTCTTGGAGACGTGCCAGCCCGAGGCGGTGTGGTGCAACGCCAGCGGATGAACCGTCGCGCCGCTCTTCTCCCGCTGGCCGAACGCCCACAGGTCGGAGCCCTTGCCGGCGATGCCGAAGATCTGGTTGTTCCCCTTCGGGAGCGCGGGTGCCGGCTGCGTCTTCCACGCCCTGCCCGTCCAGTGCAGGATCAGCGGATGGCTGTTCCCGCCGGCCCCGGTGCCGGTGCCGACCGCCCACGTCCCGGCGGGCGTCGTCACGACGCCGTAGAGCTGGTCGGCGAAGTCGGGGTTCGGGCTGGGGACGCGTGTCCACGTCCCGCCCTTGCGGCGCAGGGTGACCGTGCTCGTACGGCTCGGCCCGGAGAGATAGCCGACGGCCCACACGCCGCCCGCCCGCACCGAGACGCCGAAGAGCTGGGTGCCGGTGCCGGGGCTCGGCGCGGGCTCGACCTGCCACGACGCACCGCGGTTTGCCGACCGCAGGACGAGCGTCCCCACGTTGGTGCGGCCGACGGCGTAGAGGACGTTCGTACCCGGCAGCCGGCCGACCTCGTTCAGGACGTCTTGCCCGCCGCTCGGGTTCGGGGTCGCGACGGTCGACCAGGCAGCCCCCCACGCCGCCGGCGCTGCAACGGCAAGCGCTGCCAGGACGGCGACGACAGAGAGGGGACGGCCCAACCGCACGGCTCACTACACTAGCAACGACGATGTCGGACGAGCACGATTATCGCGAGCAGTACAACCAGGCCGTGAGCCGCGCGGTCGCGGGCGACGTCGGTGTGTACCCCGACTTCGACCGCCATCGCCAGGAGACGGTCTGGCGCCTGCTCTCCGCCGATCGCCAGTCGCTCCTGCGGTTCTGCCAGCGCCAGGGCATCTCGGTCGGGCGGATGGAGACCATGAAGACGCTCAAGAGCCCGAAGCCCCTGTTCCAGCTCATCGCGGCCGGCCACGACGCGGACACCGTGGCCAAGTGGGTCCGGCGCGGGTGAGCCGCCTGATCGTCGTCGACTTCGACGGCACGATCACCGAGCGCGACACGCTGGACGAGATGTGCCGGATCTACGCGCCCGCCGAGTGGGCCGCGGCCGAGAGCGATCTCCAGCAGCGGACGATGACGCTCCGCGAGGTGATCGCCGCCGAGTTCGCTCCGATCAGGGGCGACCACGACACGATCGTGTCCGAGACCGTCGACCGCGCCGAGATCCGCGCGGGCTTCGCCGACTTCGTGCGCGCTGCCGAGGAGGCCGGCGACCGGATCGTGATCGTCTCGAGCGGGTTCGAGTCGGTGATCCGGCCGGTGCTCGAGCGCGAGGGCCTCGGGCACCTCGAGGTGGTCGCCCATGACGTGCGCTTCACGCCCGACGGCGGCGTCGTCGACTTCCGCCACGGCGAGCCGTGCCAGGTCTGCGGGGAGGAGTGCAAGCGCTCGGTCGTCGACGCGATGCGCGACGGCCGCGAGGTCGCCTATGTCGGCGACGGCTACTCCGACCGGTGCGCCTCGAAGGCCGCCGACATCCGCTTCGCCCGCCGTGCGCTGGCCCAGCACCTCGACCGCGAGGGCGTCGACTACATCCAGTTCGACGACTTCACGACGGTGAGGGACGAGCTGCTGGGGCCGGGCGCGGCGTAGCGCCCGGCCCCAGCGTGTGACTCAGTCGCCCGAGGCGAAGCCCGCCTCGATGCGCTCCAGCTCTTCCTCGGTGCCCATCCGGACGGGCCCCTTGAACCAGTTCTTGGCCGAGAGCACCCACCATCCGCCGAAGAGGAGGAAGGCGCCGCCGACCGTCAGTGGTGCGTAGTTGACGTCGATCCAGTTGACGTTCAGTAAGAAGTGCGATCCGACCACCGCCGAGTTCCCGGGAATTCCGTCCGGGAAGAGCGGCAGCAGGAACAGGATGCAGATCAGGACGATCCAGCCGATTGCCAGCGGATCGATCCACTTGTAGTGGTTCCCGAGGTGCCAGGCACCGCGCTCGAAGTTCTCCTTCGCGCGGTAGCGCAGGATGATCGGAAGCACGAACGCGATGTAAAGCCCGATGACGGCGATGGACGTTCCCACCGCGTAGCCGACGATCGGGTTCTTGAGCGTCGGGAGCATGAGCGCCCATGACATGAAGCAGATCGCCCAGATCGAGTTCACGGGCACCCGCTCCTTCTTGGACACCTGGCGCCAGAGCTGATAGCCCGGGATCGCGCGGTCACGCGAGAACGCGAACATCATCCGCGAGGCCGACGTCACGGACGCCAGCCCGCAGAAGAACTGCGCCACGCAGGCGATGACGAGCAGGAACTCCGCCCACTTGTCACCCATCGACGTCTGCCAGATGTACTGCACCGCGAAGCCGTACTGGCTCGCCGTGTCGCCAACGGGACCCGGGATTGCGAACGTCACGGCGACGAGCAGGATGAACCCGAAGATGACCGACACGACGACCGACATGACCATGCCGATCGCGGCCGACCGTGACGCGTTTCTCGTCTCCTCGCTCATGTGAGCCGAGGCGTCGTAGCCCGTGATCGTGTACTGGGCCATGAGTAACCCGATGCCGAACACCACCCAGAACATGGGGTTGCTCCAGCTGTGACCCTGGAAGCCCGAGAAGTTCTCGGTGTCGGTGAACACGAACGACAGTGACTTGTGGTGGTCGGGCACCACGATGAGGATCGCGACGATCAAGAGCACGCCGCCCATGTGCCACCAGGCCGAGATGTTGTTGATCATCGCCAGAAGCCGTGGGCCGAACACGTTGATCAGCCCGTGCAGCGCGATGATCACCGTGTACGTCAGGAAGACATGGCCCTTGGTGAGCGAGTAGTCGAACCACAGGTTCATGAGCGACGAGATGAACGTCGCCGCTCCGAAGTCGATCGCCGCGGTGACGGCGATCTGCCCGACGAGGTTGAACCACCCCGTGAACCAGCCCCATCCGGCGCCGCCCAGCCGGGACGACCAGTAGTAGAGACCGCCGGCGGTCGGGTAGGTCGAGGCGATCTCGCCCATCGCCAGCGAGACGAGGATGCAGAAGCCGCCCACGAGGAGCCAGCCCCATGTGACGGCCACCGGGCCGCCCCATCCGATCGCGATGTAGTACGAGGTCAGACAGCCGGCGAGGATGGAGATGATGGTGAACGAGATGGCGAAGTTCGAAAAGCCACCCCAGCCGCGTAGGAGCTCCTGGGCGTAGCCGAGGCGGTGGAGCGTCTGCTCGTCCTCGGACAGTTGGTGATGGGCGCCGGCCGCTGGCGGAGGCGCTCCGCCGCCGGTGGGTTGGCCGCCCCCTGGCGGTGGTGAGCCGCCGGGCGCACCGGGATCGGTGCTCATGAACCCTCCCTTCGGGATTGCCGTTGCGGCGAGATTAGAACGTCGCTCGGTCGGAGTAAAGCGAGTCGCCGGGAAGGCGGTCTAGACCGACTGGAGCTGCCGCAGGGCGACCTGGGCGAAGCGCCCCGCCATGTCGCGGCCGATGGCCTCGTGGGCCGGGCCGTACCGGTCGAGCTCCGCGTCGTAGCGCGCGCGGTCATAGCCGAACCGCGCAAGCTCGTCGGGCGCCATGTCGGCCCACGACTCGAGGATCTCGCGCGTGGTCTCGATGTGGAACTGGGTGCCCCAGGCGGCCTCGCCGATCCGCAGGGCCTGGAGGCAGACGGCGTTTCGGGCCAGCTCGGTGGCCGCGGACGGCAGCTCGCACGCGTAGAGGTGCCACTGCATCGCCATGAACCGCGGCGGAAGGGCGCCCATCACCGGATCCGAGGCCGCGCCGGGCCCCGCCTCGACCTCGTACCAGCCCACCTCGGACGGCTCGCAGCGGTAGACGGTGCCGCCGGCCGCCTCGGTCAGGAGCTGCGCGCCCAGGCAGAGGCCCATCGTCGGCACGCCGGCCGCGATGGCCGCGCGCAGGAGGGCGACCTCGTGGATCAGCCACGGATGCTCGTCGGTCTGGTGCGTGTCGGCGGTGCCGCCGCCGGAGAGGATGGCCGCGAATCCTTCGGGAGAATCCGGCAGCTGGCCGGCGTGCGGGCTCACGGTGACGATCTCGAACCCACGCTCCTCGAGTGCCTCGACGAAGACGCGGGCGGGGCCGCTCGACTCGTTCATGATGTGGAGCGCCCGCGGCGTCACGGCTCGCAGCGCCCGCCCAGGTGCTCGGCGAGGAACCGCTCGGCCTCGGCCTGGAACGCCATCGCGTTCTCGGGCTTCTTGAACCCGTGCCCCTCGTCCTCGTAGACGAGGTACGTGTGCGGGATCCCGCGCTCGCGCAGCGCCTCGACGATCTGATCCGACTCGCTCATCTTGACGCGCGGGTCGTTCGCCCCCTGGGCGATCAGGAGCGGGATGCGGATGTCGGCCACCCGCGAGAGCGGCGAGCGCTCCCACAGGAGGTCGACGTCGGTCTCGGGGTGGCCCACCCGGCGATGGAACTGCGAGGCGAGCTGCTTCCAGTACGGCGGGATCGTCTCGAGGAGCGTGCGCAGGTTCGACGGGCCGACGACGTCGACGGCGCACCGGAAGACGTCCGGCGTGAACGTCGCGCCGACGAGGGCGGCGTAGCCGCCGTACGAGCCGCCGTAGATCCCGACTCGCGAGCGGTCGGCGAACCCGGCCGAGACGATGTGCTCGACGGCGTCGATCAGGTCCTCGTGCATCCGGCGGCCCCACTCGCGGTCGCCGGCGTTCAGGAACGCCTTGCCGTAGCCGGTCGACCCGCGGTAGTTCACCTGGACGCACAGGTAGCCGCGGTTGGCGAGCCACTGCGCGGTCGGGTCGTAGCCCCACGTGTCGCGCGCCCACGGCCCGCCGTGCACGTAGAGCACGGCCGGGAGGCCCTGCCGCGCTCCGCCCGGCGGGAACGTCAGGTAGCCGTTGATCTCGAGACCGTCGCGGGCGGCGAACGCGAACGGCTCCATCGGCGACAGCTCGTATCTGGCCAGGTCGTCGTGCTGGGTGAAGAGGAAGCGCCCGGCCCGCTCGCCCCGGTCGAACGCGTAGTAGGCGACCGGGCCGTCGTCGGCCGTGAAGCCGACCGTCCACGTCGCGTCGGCGTGGTCGCGCGAGATGAGGAAGGCATCGCCCGGGTGAAGGGCCGTGATCGCGTCGACGTCGCCCGCCAGGGCCGGGTCGAGCACCTGGTGCTCCAGCCGGGCGCGCAGGAAGCTCACGATCTCGACGGCGCGGGTGACCGGGTTGAGCTCGGCCGAGGCGACGTCGTAGGTCGGGTCGTCGGCGAGCGTCTGGGGCGACGAGCCGGGCGCGATCTTCACGAGGCCGGCGGCGTTGGACGCGGCGGGGGTGATGACATAGAGCGCGCCGTCGTCGGCCGTGAACCCGAGCGCCTGGCTCGACATCGCGTCGTCGGCGTCGAGCTCGAGGAGGGTCGCGCCGTCGAGCTCGAACGTCCCCGATCCGTCGTCGCGCATGCGCATCCCGCCGCGCGGGCGAAGCTCGTTGTCGACGAGCCAGTCGTAGTAGCCCGGGTTCTCGGCCACGAGCTCGAGCTTGCCGGTCGCCAGCTCGAGCAGGTAGGCGTCGTGCAGCTCCGGGCGATCCTTGTTGAGGCCGATCAGCATGTGGCCGGGGTGGCGCCGCGAGACGCCGAGCACGCGGGCCTGGACGCCGTCGAACGGCGTCGCGTCGCGGTCGGCGCCGGTCTCGGGGTCGACGATGTGGAAGCGCCAGTTCTCGTCGCCGCCGGAGTCCTGGAGGTAGACGAGGTGGCGGCCGTCCTCGGCCCAGCGGTACGAGCGGATCCCGCGGTCGGTGTCGTTCGTGACCGGCCGTGCGCCGTTCCCGTCGAGGTCGCCGACCCAGACGTTCAGGACGTCGTCGACCGGCGCCAGGTGGGCGAGCCGGCGTCCGTCCGGGGCGACCTCGGGCGACCCGCGATCCGGGTTCCCGAAGAGGATCTTGCGAGGGATCAGGTCGGCCACGCCGCGAACGTTATCCGGCGCGCCGAGTGACGGCGCCCGTACACTCCTGCGGATGGATTCGCGCCCGATCGGCATGTTCGACTCCGGCGTCGGCGGCCTCACGGTGCTGCACGAGTGCCTGGTCACGCTGCCCCACGAGGACTTCGTCTACTTCGGCGACTCGCACCCCGACCGGTTCCCGTACGGGCCGAAGCCGGCCGACGTGATCGCCCGCTTCGCCCACGAGGTCGCCGCCCATCTGGCCGCGCTCGACGTGAAGCTGATCGTGGTCGCCTGCAACGCGGCCACGGCCTCGGCGCTGCCCGGCCTCCAGCGCGAGTTCGCCGTGCCGCTGATCGGCGTGATCACGCCCGAGGCGCACGCCGCGGTGCAGGCGACGCGCACCCGGCGGGTCGGTGTGATGGCGACCGAGGCCACGGTCACGAGCGAGCGCTACCCCCAGGCGGTGCACCTGCTCGACGCCGGCATCGAGGTGACGCAGGTGGCCTGCCCGCTGCTCGTGCCGCTCATCCAGTCGGGCGACGTGAACGGCGAGGAGCTGCACGACGCCGCGCGCGGCTATGCGGCCGAGCTGAAGGACGCCGACGTCGACACGGTCATCCTCGGGTGCACGCACTATCCGCTGATCCGGCCGATGCTCCAGCGCATCTTCGGCCGCGGCGTCACGCTGATCACCTCGGCCGAGGAGATCGCGCGCGAGGCGGCCGACACCGTCGCCCGCCGCGGCGTCTCCAACGAGCCCGACCGCGAGGGCGCCTACCGCTTCATGTGCACCGGCGACCCGGCCGCGTTCCGCGAGGTCGCGGGCCGGTTCCTCCAGCTGCCGCTGACCGAGGTGGAGCAGGTCGATCCGGCCGTCCTGGCGGTGGCCGCATGACGCGCGCCGATGGGCGCGCGGCCGACGAGCTGCGGCCGGTCAGGATGGAGCTCGACTTCATCTCGTCGGCGACCGGCTCGGTGCTCTTCGAGATCGGCTCGACGCGTCTCATCTGCACGGCGATGGTCGAGGAGTCGGTGCCGCCGTGGATGCGCGGGCGCGGCACGGGCTGGGTCACGTCCGAGTACGGGATGCTCCCCGGCTCGACCGGCGAGCGCAAGCAGCGCGACGCGACCCGCGGCAAGCAGGACGGCCGCACGGTCGAGATCCAGCGCCTGGTCGGCCGGTCCCTGCGCTCGGTCGTCAACTTCCGCGAGCTCGGCGAGCGCACGGTGTGGATCGACTGCGACGTGATCCAGGCCGACGGCGGCACGCGCTGCGCGGCGATCTGCGGCGGCTACGTCGCGCTTGCGAGCGCCTTCCGGAAGCTGGTCGGGAACGGCTCTCTGCCGCGGACGCCGCTCAGCGACGCGGTGGCGGCGATCTCGGTGGGGATCGTCGACGGCGAGCCCGTGCTCGACCTGCCCTACGTCGAGGACAGCCGCGCCGAGGTCGACATGAACGTCGTCATGACCGGGGCGGGCGAGCTGATCGAGGTGCAGGCGACGGCCGAGAAGACGCCGTTCGGGCGGGCCTCGCTCGACCGCATGCTCGAGCTCGCTGCCGCGGGCATCGCCGAGATCGCGCGCGAGCAGGAGCGGGTGCTCGCCGGCCCGGCGTGAAGATCGTCCTCGCCTCGGCGAACGCGCACAAGGCTCTGGAGCTGGGCCGCCTGCTCGAGGGCTGGGAGGTCGAGACGTTCGCCGGGGAGCTGCCGGAGGAGACGGGCGACACGTTCGTCGAGAACGCGCGCCTGAAGGCCCGCCACGTCCACGCGGCGCTCGGGGGCTCCGAGTGGGTGCTGGCCGACGACTCCGGGATCGAGGCGGCCGCGCTGGGCGGCGTGCCGGGGGTGCGGTCGGCGCGCTACGCGGGCGAGGACGCGACCGACCAGCAGAACCTGGCCAAGCTGATCGGCGCGCTCGCGGACGAGGGCGATCGCCGCGTGCGCTACGTCGCCGAGCTGGTCGCGATCGCCCCGGACGGGGCCGAGGTGACGGCCCGCGGCGAGCTGACCGGGACGCTCGTCGACACGCCGCGTGGCACGGGCGGGTTCGGCTACGACCCGGCGTTCGTCCCCGACGGCGAGACGCGCACGGTGGCCGAGATGGCTCCGGGCGAGAAGGACGCGATCTCGCACCGCGCCCGCGCGGCCCGCACGCTCCTCCCCCTCCTGAAAAATTAGTGCCAGGCACCAATTTTCAGGCCAGGCCGCCCGCCAGCTCCTCCTCCGTCGGCGGCTGGCGCCGTGACCAGTGAAACCAGTTGATCTCGGCGCCCAGCACGATGATGTTCGCCATCAGGTAGAGCCACACGAGCAGGATGACGAGGCCGCCGAACGCCCGCAGCGCGAGCAGCTGATCCGAGAAGCGCAGGTAGAGCGGCAGCGCCTGAAACGACATCTGGAAGAGGACGGTCCCGACGACCGCGCCCGGCCACACGTCGCCGCGGTGGAGCTCGACGTTCGTCAGGTAGCGGTACACCGCCATCAGGAAGAGGAACGACCCGATCAACGACAGCGCCATCGTAAGGAGATACGCGGCGATGTTCAGGTGGATCAGGTGGGGCGCGTGCCGGTCGACCCAGCCGGTCGCCGCGATGGTCGCGAGGAGCGACGCGAAGAGCACCACCACCGACACCATGACCAGCACGAAGGTCACCCACTTCTGGTGCAGGAACGCGCGGTTCTGCACCCGGAAGACGATGTTGAGCGCCGACTCGAGCGCCGAGTAGAAGCCGAGCGACGCCCACACGATGCCCAGGAGGCCGATCACGCCGAGCGCGCCGGCGTTCTGCTGCACGCTCCGCACCGGCTTCAGGAGGTCGGTGGTCGACTGGCCGGGAAGGATGTGGCCGAGCTCGCGGATCAGGTACGAGCTCGCCGAGATCTGGCCGACGAACCCGAGCAGCGAGAGCGCCAGGAACATGAACGGCACCAGCGAGAGCAGCGCGTAGTAGGCGACCATCGCGGCCAGGTGCGGCCCTCGATCGGCCAGGAACTTCGAGATGATGGGGTGGCCTTGGCGGGCCGCGTTGCGCAGCGGACGCAGAACGGTATGGGCGGGCGTCGCCACTGCGGGTGAGGATATCGGCATGTGCTAGCGTCATCTCGAATGGATGCGAACACGGCGATCCGCGAGCTGAAGGACCTCTCGACCCAGATCGAGGCCGTCGTCCTCACCGCCGCTGACGGCTCGCCGCTCGCCTCGACGCTCTCGGACGACCGGTCCGAGCGCGTCGCGCGCCTCGCCACCGACCTGGTCTCGCGGGCCGACGGCGTCCGCAGCGACCTCGGCCGCGAGGCGCTTGCCCAGCTCCAGGCGGCGACGCCCGACGGCAGCGTGTTCGTCGTCCTCGACTCGGGCCGCCTGGCCGTGGCCACCACCGGCCCCGACCCGACCGTCGGCCTCGTCTTCTACGACCTGAAGACGCTCCTGCGTCAGGTCGCAAACGGCGCCGCAAAGGAGGAGGCGGCCGATGCCTAAGCGCCGCTTCCTGTTCGGCGTCCTGATCGGCGCCGGCTCCTTCGCCGGGACGCTCATCTACCGCCGCCGCAGCGCCCGCAGCCGCACGCGGGTCGACCTCTACTTCGACGACGGCTCGATGATGTCGCTCGGCAACGGCTCGCCCGACGCCGACGCGCTGCTCCCGATCGCGACCGAGCTCCTCACCGAGGCGGGGTGACCGGGCCGGATCGCGCGGAGCTGGGCCGCCGGCTCGTCGAGCGCGCCTACCTCGAGGGTGACTTCGTGCTCCGCTCCGGGCGGCGGAGCCGCTACTACCTCGACAAGTACCGCTTCGAGACCGACCCCGAGCTGCTCGCCGGCCTGGGCCGCGAGATCGCCGCGCTCCAGCGTGAGTGCGCCCCCCAGGCGGAGCTCCTGGCGGGGCCCGAGCTGGGCGCCGTGCCGCTGGCCGCGGTGGCGTCGGTCGAATCGGGCCTGCCGTACGTGATCGTGCGGAAGGCCGCCAAGGACTACGGGACCGCGAACCGCCTGGAGGGCGTCTACGAGGCGGGGAACCGCGTGTGCGTGGTCGAGGACGTCGTCACCTCGGGCGGCGCGCTGCTCGACGCGGTCGCCGCGCTGCGCGAGGCGGAGCTCGACGTTTGTGCTGCAATTTGCGTGGTTGACCGCGAGGAAGGCGGCGCTTCGGCGGTCGCCGCGGCAGGCGTCCCGTTTCACCCGCTCTTTACGGTCTCCGATCTCGGCGTCACAAACGTGTCTCAATCCGCCTGATCCCGCTACAGGATTCGGATTGTGGCCGTCCGATGCCGGTGGTAGGGTGCGAGCGCTTCACACGTTTCAGGACCAACTACCCAGGAGGAGACGCGTGACGAAGAGCGATTTCATCGACGCCGTGGCCGCCCGCTCGGGCCTCAGCAAGAAGGACGCGGGCGTGGCGTTGGACGCGGTGCTCGATTCCGTGAAGGACGCCCTTCAGAAGGGTGACGAGGTTGCCTTCACCGGGTTCGGCAAGTTCAGCGTGCAGGCGCGCAAGGCGCGGATGGGCGTGAACCCGCGCAACCCGTCGCAGAAGGTCACGATCCCGGCCAGCAAGGTGCCGAAGTTCTCGGCCGGTAGCCAGCTCAAGGCGGCCGTCAAACAGTAGGCGTGTGACGCTCGAGCGTCCCCGCTCCGGGCTGGCGGGGGCGCTCGCGTCGGTTAAAGCGACCCAAGGCGGGGATGGACGTCGTCGGCTCGCCGCTCGCTGTCTCGCAACAACCCGCCTGACCGCGGTCGCCGACTAGCAGCTCACGACCGTGTCACCCGTGTCGACGCGGCAGCGGTCGGCTCCCAGGCCGCCGTCGGCCGTGTCGTTCGACGCGACGCCGTCGCGGGCCAGCAGCATGTCCCGCCCGCGGCCGCCGAGCAGCGTGTCCGAATCACGGCCGCCGGTCAGGGCATCGGCGCCGCGCCCTCCGCGCAGCGTGTCGTCGCCGCGGCCGCCAACGATGCGATCGGCGCCGCGGCCGCCGACGACGAGGTCGCTCCCGCCGCGGGCGAAGATCCGATCGTTCCCGCCGAGGCCGCAGATGACGTCCGGTCCTGGTGTGCCCATCAACCGGTCGGCCCCCGGCGTGCCCGTGATTGTGCACTCGAGCGTCTGCGCCCTCGCGCTGCCTCCGCCGACCACCGTCACCGCTGCGACCAGCAGCACCCCGATCGCGACTCGCATCATGTCGTCCTCCTTGAATGGCTCAGTCGGGTCTCTGTCCTCACCACGTACAGCGCGGCCGGGCGGCCGATCGTTACGCGTCCGCAGTCTGCGCGCCGCCGCCGAGCACCTGTGGGTCATGCGGTCGGACGGCGGCCGGATCCGTGGCGCTCAACCCGGACTGGGGGGCTTCCCTAGTCCGGCGGGCCGCCGAGCGTGGCTGCCGTCCGCGAGGTATGCGAACATATGTTCGATGCCCGCGGTCGCGCAGCTCACGCTCGACGGCGCGGACCGCCTGCACGAGCTCCTGTGCACGCGTCGCGCACCCGTCGGGCTGAGCGAGGCGGCGGCGTGCCTCTTCGCGCTGCGGAGCGCCCCCTCCGCGCTCGTGCATCAGCTGGTCGACGAGGTCGTCCGGGCTGACCCGCGGCTCGTGTGGCGCTCGGCGGGCGAGGTGGCCCTCGCCGAGTGGGACGAGGTCGCGCCGCTGCTCGACACGCCGCTCGAGCTGGCCGACTACGTCGTCTTCGACCTCGAGACCACCGGCACCCGGGCCGGCGTCTCGCGCATCGTCGAGCTCGGGGCCGTCCGCATGAGCGGCCTCAGCGAGGCGGCGCGGATGCAGCGGCTCGTCGACCCCGGCTGCATGGTTCCCGCCCAGATCACGCAGATCACCGGCATCGCCCAGCACCACGTCCGCGGGCGGCCGCGCGTCGGGCCGGTGCTCGACGAGTTCCTGCGCTTCAGCGCCGGCGCCGTGCTCGTCGCCCACAACGCCCGCTTCGACATCGGGTTCGTCGACGCCGATCTCGCGCGCCTGCGCAGCGGCCGGCTCGCCGCGCCGGTGATCGACACCGTCGCCCTGGCGCGGCGGCTGCTCGGCGACCGGCTCGAGCGCATGAACCTGGGCTCGCTGGCCGAGCGGTTCGACACCGAGGTGCGCCCCTGCCACCGCGCCCTCCCCGACGCGCTCGCGACGGCCGAGGTGCTCGTCCGGCTGCTGGGCCTGGCGCAGGAGCGCGGCGCGGCCACGGTGGCCGACGTCATCGGGCTCTGCGCGCCCCAGCACCGACGCGTGCGCACCCGGCGCGGCCTCGCCAAGGGCGTGCCGACCGGCCCGGGCGTCTACCTGTTCCGCGACGCGCGCGACGCGGTGCTCTACGTCGGCAAGGCGACCGACCTGCGCGCCCGCGTCCGCTCGTACTTCTCGGGCCGCGCGCTGCGGGCGCCGGTCGAACGGGCGATCGAGGCCACGACCCGCATCGAGGCCCGGCCGCTCGGCTCGGAATTCGAGGCGGCGCTGCTCGAGCTCGAGCTGATCGCGAGCCTGCGCCCGCCCGCCAACTCGCGCGCGCCGCGGGCGGGACCGGGCATCTACCTCACGCTGACCCTGGGCGAGCAGGTGCCGCGCCTGCGCGTCACGTCGGGCCCGGGCCCGCCCGGCACGATCACGGCCGGGCCGCTGCGCTCTCGCGCCCAGGCCGAGGCCGCCGCCGCAGCCGCGCGTGCCAGCTTCGGGCTGCGCGTCTGCCGGCCGGGCCTGCCCGTCGACGACGGGACGTGCCTGGCGGGCGTGATCGGCTCGTGCCACGCGCCGTGCCGGGGCGGCGAGCATCTCGACCGCTACGCGGACGCGGTCGAGGAGGCGCGCCTCTGGCTGGAGCACCCGGCCGGAGGCGCGCCGGCAAGGCACCTCGAGGACCGGATGCGCCGCCTCTCCGACCAGCATCGCTACGAGGAGGCCGCCGCCGCGCGCAACCAGCTCGCCGCGCTTCGCACCGCCGGCCGCGCGATCGAGCGGATGCGGCGGGCACGCGGCCGCCACGGCGTGCTCCTCGCCCCCGACACCGACGACCGCTTCGTGCAGGCGTTCGCGTGCGCCGGCGGCCGGGTCGTCGCCCGCCGCCGGCTCCCGCGGGCCGGCGACGCCCGGCTCGAGGCCGAGCCGCTCCTGGCGGCGCTGGCGCACGCGGTCGCCGAGCGATCCGCGCCGTTCTCGCCGACGGCCGCCGAGCAGGCCCGGATCGTCTCGACGGCGCTCGTCCGGCCGGGCCGCGTCCTTCGCGCGGTGGCGGTCGACGCCGCGAGCCTGGCCGGCGCGGCTCCCCGGGTGGTCCGGCTGCGGGGAGCGGTACCCTTACGGTCGTGAACTTCGGCGACCGCCTCGCGGCTCAGGTCGAGCGCACGGGCAGCACGATCTGCATCGGCCTCGATCCCCGCATCGAGCTCCTGCCGCCGGCCCTGATCGCGGGGCTTCACCCCGGCCCGGCCGGCCGGGCGCGCGCCTACGAGCGCTTCTGCACCGGCGTCATCGATGCGGTGGCGGACGACGTCGCGGCCGTGAAGCCGCAGGTCGCCTTCTTCGAGGCGCTCGGCGGGCCCGGGCTCACCGCCCTCGAGCGTGTCTGCGCCCATGCCCGCGACGCGGACCTGCTGGTGATCGCCGACGCCAAGCGCGGCGACATCGGCTCGACGGCCGAGGCCTACGCCCAGGCGTGGATCTACCGCCGCGACGGCGGGCCGCCGGTCGCCGACGCGATCACCGTGAGCCCGTACCTCGGCGGCGACTCGCTCGAGCCGTTCTTTGCCGCCTGCCACGACGGCGCCGGAGTCTTCGTCCTCGCCCGCACATCGAATCCGGGCAGCACCGACCTCCAGGAGGCGCAGCTGGCCGACGGCCGCCCCGTGTGGGAGCGCACCGCCGAGCTGATCGCCGGCTGGGGCGCGCCCTTCGTCGGCGAGTCGGGCCTCTCCGCCGTCGGCGCGGTCGTCGGCGCGACCTGGCCCGAGGCCGTCGCCCGGGCCCGCGACCTCATGCCGCACCAGCCGCTGCTCCTGCCGGGCGTCGGCGCCCAGGGCGGCGCGGCGGGCGACCTCCAGGCGGCGTTCCGCGACCATCCCGCCGGCGGCCTCATCGTCGCCGCGCGGTCGGTGATCTACGCCTGGCGCGAGCGCGGGGGCGACTGGCAGCAGGGAGTCAGAACGGCCGCGGCCGACCTCCGCCGCGCCACGGTTCCCGCGTGACCGACGGGTGGGCGGCCGACCTCGCCCTCGCGAAGGAGCTGGCGGCGATCGGGGGCGGGGAGGCGCTCGAGCGGTTCCGCCGCATCCCCCCGCCGACGCGGAAGCTCGACGGGAGCTGGGTGACCGAGGCCGACCTCGCCGCCGAGGCCGCGATCCGCGAGCGGCTCGCCGAGGCCCGCCCTGACGACGACGTGCTCGGCGAGGAGGGCGGCCACACCGCCGCCACCGGAGGGCCGGCCCGCCCCGGCGCGCGCACCTGGGTGATCGACCCGATCGACTCGACCCACAGCTACATGGTCGGTATCCCGCTCTGGGCGACGCTCGTCGGCCTGCGCGTCGACGACCGCGCGGTGCTGGGCGTCTGCCACGTCCCGGCCATCGGCGAGACCTACGAGGCCGCCGACGGCGCCGGCGCGCGGATGAACGGCGAGCCGATCGCGGTTCGCGAGACGCCGCTCGACGAGGCGGTCGTCACGTCGCCGGGGCTCCGCAGCATGACCCGGTACGGCCGGTTCGAGCTCTACCGCCGGCTGGCCGAGGACTGCTGGCGCGATCGCAGCCTGGGCGACTTCTGGGGCCACATGCTCGTGGCCCGCGGCGCGGCCCAGGTGATGGTCGAGCCCATCGTCGCCGTGTGGGACTACCTGCCCCTCCAGCCGATCGTCCGCGAGGCCGGAGGCACCATGACCCAGATCGACGGCTCGCCGCTCGTCCACGACGGGTCGTGCCTGACGACGTGCGGCGGCGCGATGCACGAGGCCGTGCTCGGGATGGCCGCCGGCCCGGGATGAACTTCTCGGGGTGTCCGACGTCTGAAGGGGGTGTGCTGACTTGCCGACGAGCGGTGCTGCCACGTGCGGTGGCGCCCAGCGCGCTCCCGCTCCTCGGCTTCGCCGCGTGGCAGCCACCTCGTGCGGATCCGGGTTCGTCGGCGACTGCAGCGGCGGACGCTTCGAAGACGGCCGGTGCGTCAACACCCAGCCCGCAGTCCACTGGACAGCAGCCCGCGCAGCGATGGCGATCGATCACTTCACGTACGCGCCGATGGTGCGCGGCCGCCTCAGCGACGCGAAGTGCCGCATCGTGGAACGCCGTCCCGCGTACGAGGCGACGGCGGACTGCACGGCGCTCTTCACCGCTCCACACGCGAAAGGGCGCCATATCCGCATGACCTTCGATCTCAGCGGGATCGGCGTGGTCAACGTGAACTGCGACCGCCGTCGAGCGAGCGACCCCTTCTGCAGGTGGATCCGCGCGCATCCCTAGGCTCGGCCGGCGAGGAAGGGGGCCAGGTATGGCACCTCTCTCTGTGACGCGCTCGTTGCGTCTTCGACACTACTCGCGCCGCGCGCGATGCTCGTAGCCATGCGGATCGATTGGGACTCGCAACGAGCGTGTGACACCGCCGTCACGCCCGCCGATGCGTTACCTGGTACCCACCGCCCGTGCCGGCCTGGCGCGGCCGTCGCGGATGAGCCAGGCGAAGCACGCGGCCGCCGTGATCGCCTCGGGGAACGTGTCGGCGCCGAACACGACCATGACGGCCAGCGCGAGGCCGACCTCGAGGCCGGCGATGTCGGCGGGCACGCGGCGCTGGAACACGCCCCAGACGGTGTCGGCGACCGTGACGACCACCGTCATCACCAGCAGCCAGAGCGCGCCGTAGCCGAGCGCCCAACCGGCGATGCCGACTTCGAGGACCACGGCCGTCGTGACCGCGGCCCGGCTCCGAGACCCGAACACGATTCCAATGTACGGGCGAGATGGTCCCGCGGATAGCGCGATGCGATCCCGCGTATACAATCCCTGCCGCCGATGAGGGGGGCACATAGATGATCCTCACCGTGACCGTCAACGCCGCGGTGGACAAGACCCTCACCGTTGCCAACCTCCAGCTGGGCCACCGCCACCGCGCCCAGCAGGGGCTGGTGATGGCGGGAGGGAAAGGCGTCAACGTCGCTCGGGCGCTCAAGCGCCTGGGCGAGCCGGTGATCGCGACGGGGCTCGTCGGCGGCCACAACGGCGCCCGCATCCTCGACGAGATGACCGCCGAGGGCATCCTGAACGACTTCGTGCGCATCCGCGGGGAGTCGCGGACGTCGACCGTGGTCGTCGACCCGACCTCGAGCGTCCAGACCGAGGTCTACGAGTACGGGCCGGAGGTCATCGAGGAGGAGCTCGCGCTGCTCGTCGAGAAGCTCCGCTACCTGTCGGGCGCCATCACCACGGTCGTCCTGGCCGGAAGCCTGCCGCGCAAGGTGCCGGCCTCGTTCTACGCCGAGATGGTGCGCGACATGGGCAAGCGCAAGGTGCGCACCGTGGTCGACTGCGACGGTGAGCCGCTGCGAAGGGCGCTCGCGGCCGGCCCGGCGCTCGTCTCGCCGACCCAGCGTGAGGCCGAGGCGCTGGTCGGGCACGAGTTCCAGACCGACGAGGACTTCCAGCTGGGCCTGACCCAGATCGCGGCGATGGGCGCGGCCAACGTCGTCATCACGCTCAAGACCGGCTGCTACGCGCTCCTGCGGTCGAGCCGCAGCCGCGACCGCCTCTACCGGGCCTGGATCCCCCAGGTCGAGTCGGTCGCGACCGTTGGATCGTCCGACTCGCTTCTGGCCGGCTTCCTGAGCGGCCTCGAGGCCGAGCGCGAGAACGAGGACATCCTGAAGCTCGCCCTCGGGTGCGCCGCGGCCAATACGAAGGAGGTCGGGGCGGGCGTCTTCGACGCGCGCGATGTGGCGCGCTTCGCGGGCGGGGTGGAGGTGCAGGAGATCGCGCCGCGCCGCGCGAAGGCGTCCTGACCCGCTGCTAGACTGGCGCGAACCTTGAAAGTTCGTCGCAGTTCCAAGCGTGCATTCTCACGACCCAGGCCGGCCCCTCGCCACCTGGGTCGTGTGCTATTCGGGAGGCAGTGAGCGGTGGAGATCGAAATCGGGCGAGGCAAGAAGGCGCGGCGCGCATACGGGTTCGACGACATCGCGATCGTCCCGAGCCGAAGGACGCGCGACGCGGAGGACGTCGACATCGCGTGGCGGCTGGGGCCGCACCTCATGGAGCTTCCGCTCCTGGCCTCGGCGATGGACGGCGTGGTGTCACCCCAGACGGCCGCGATCCTCGGCCGCCTCGGCGGACTCGGCGTCCTGAACCTCGAGGGGATCTGGACGCGCTACGAGGACGCGGACGCCCAGCTCGAGCGCATCGCGACCTTCGAGAAGGGCGACGCGACCCACGCGATGCAGGAGATCTACGCCGAGCCGGTCAAGCCCGAGCTCGTCGCCCAGCGCGTGCGCGAGATCAAGGCCGAGGGCGTCCTCGCGGCCGCGTCGCTCACGCCGCAGCGCGTGCGCGAGCACTACCAGGCGGCGCTCGACGCCGGGCTCGACGTCCTCGTGATCCAGGGCACCGTCGTCTCGGCCGAGCACGTCTCGACCGTCGTCGAGCCGCTCAATCTCAAGGAGTTCTGCGCCGAGCTTCCGGTGCCCGTCATCGTCGGCGGCTGCGCCTCCTACCAGGCCGCGCTCCACCTGATGCGCACGGGCGCCGCCGGCGTCCTGGTCGGCGTCGGGCCCGGCGCCGCCTGCACCACGCGCGGCGTGCTCGGAGTCGGCGTCCCGCAGGCCACCGCGATCGCCGACGCGTCGGCCGCCCGCACCCAGCACCTGCTCGAGACCGGCCAGTACGTGAACGTCATCGCCGACGGCGGCATGCGCACCGGCGGCGACATCTCCAAGGCGATCGCCTGCGGCGCCGACGCGGTCATGGTCGGCTCGCCGCTGGCCCGCGCCAAGGAGGCGCCCGGCCGCGGCTACCACTGGGGCATGGCGACGTTCCATCCCAGCCTCCCGCGCGGCGCGCGCGTCAAGACCGACCAGGTGGCGACGCTCGAGCAGATCGTCACCGGCCCGGCGACCGAGAACGACGGCACCCTGAACCTGATGGGCGCGCTCCGCACGTCGATGGCGACGACCGGCTACGACTCGATCCACGCCTTCCAGAAGGCCGAGATCATGTTCGCGCCGGCGCTCCAGACCGAGGGCAAGAAGCTCCAGCGAGAGCAGGCGATCGGGATGAGCCGGTGAGCTCCGACCCGCGCCCCCGCCGCGACGCTGCGGCGGTCGCCGACGAGGCGGGCGCGGGGCACAGGCCGGTCCTGGTCGTCGATTTCGGCGCCCAGTACGCCCAGCTGATCGCGCGGCGGGTGCGCGAGTGTCGCGTCTACTCCGAGATCGTGCCGCACGACGCGCCGGCGGCCGAGCTCGCCGCCCGCGACCCGATCGGGATCATCCTCTCCGGCGGGCCGGCGTCCATCTACGAGCCGGGCGCGCCGGCCGTCGACCCGGGCATCTTCGACCTCGGGGTGCCCGTGCTGGGCATCTGCTACGGGATGCAGGCGATGGCGGCTGCCCTGGGCGGCGAGGTGTCGAACACCGGCATCGGCGAGTTCGGCAAGACGCCCGTCACGCTGGGCGAGGGGAGCCTGCTCTTCGGCGACCTGCCGCCCGCGCAGACGGCCTGGATGAGCCATCGCGACAGCGTCGTCCGCGCGCCCGCCGGGTTCAGCGTGACGGCCTCGTCCGACACGACTCCGGTCGCCGGGATGGAGGATCGCGACCGCGGCCTCTACGCCGTCCAGTTCCACCCCGAGGTGGCCCACACGCCGCGCGGCACCGACATCCTCGGCCACTTCGTGCTCGACGCCTGCCAGGCGCCGCCGACGTGGACGGCGCTCCAGTTCATCGAGGAGCAGGTCGAGCTGATCCGAGAGCAGGTCGGCGACGAGCACGTCATCTGCGCGCTCTCGGGCGGTGTCGACTCCGCCGTGGCGGCGCTCCTCGTCCACCGCGCCGTCGGCGACCAGCTCACGTGCGTCTTCGTCGACCACGGCCTCCTGCGGATGTCCGAGGCCGAGCAGGTGGTCGAGGCGTTCGAGGAGCACTTCCACGTGCCGCTCGTCCACGTCGAGGCGGCCGACCGGTTCCTCTCCGAGCTGGCGGGCGTCACCGACCCCGAGCAGAAGCGGCGCATCATCGGCGAGCAGTTCATCCGCCTGTTCGAGGACGAGGCGCGCGCCATCGGCGACGTCAAGTTCCTCGTGCAGGGCACGCTCTACTCCGACGTGATCGAGTCGGGCAGCCGCACCGCCGCCAAGATCAAGTCGCACCACAACGTCGGCGGGCTTCCCGAGGACATGGACTTCGAGCTCGTCGAGCCGCTGCGGCTCATCTTCAAGGACGAGGCCCGCCGCGTCGGCGAGGAGCTGGGCCTGCCCGAGCGGATGGTGTGGCGCCAGCCGTTCCCGGGGCCGGGGCTCGCGATCCGCATCGTCGGCGAGGTGACGCGCGAGCGGCTCGACATCCTCCGCGCCGCCGACGCCGTGCTGCTCGAGGAGGTGCGCCGGGCCGGCCTCTACCACGACCTGTGGCAGAGCTTCGCCGTCCTGCCGGCGATCCGCTCGGTCGGCGTCCAGGGCGACTCGCGCACGTACGCCTACCCGATCGTGATCCGCGCGGTCTCGTCGGAGGATGCGATGACGGCCGACTGGGCCCGGCTGCCCTACGACCTGCTCGAGCGGATCTCGAGCCGCATCATCAACGAGATCCCCGGCGTGAACCGGGTTGCGCTCGACATCTCGACCAAGCCGCCGGCGACGATCGAGTGGGAGTAGCCGCTACGGCTGGGTGGCGAGCCAGGCCTCGATCGCGACGATCCCGACCGCGGCCTCGCGGCGCGTGAACTGCCGGCATGCCGTGCACAGCTGGAAGTAGCCCAGCGGCAGCGGATGCACCGGCCCGCCGCAACGGGCGCAACGCGGGATGCCGTTCTTGGTTCGGAGAGGTTCGTGATCCATAGCCCGCAGGCTACGAGCCCGTTCGGGCCGCGGCGGTGGGGCCTGCCCGCGACCGAGCGTGGGGCTAGCCCCACCCGTCAGTGCTGGATGCGGACGGTGAGCGTCGGCGAGAGGTCGGGCTTCTCGGCGGCCGAGCCCATGAAGACGGCGTGCCACGAGGTGCGCTTCTTCACCTTGAAGCGGATCTCCCACTTGCCCGACGTGCCGGTGCGGTCGACGCCGATGATGCCGCCGTTTCCGATCACGATGATCTGGCGGTTGGCGATCGGGTGAGCGCCGGTCACGTTGGTGAGAACGCCCGAGAAGGTGACGACGGCGCCCTTCTTCACCCGCTTCATGTTGGTCGGGTGGGTCGCCGTCAGCTTCGTCGTGTCGAATGTGAGCACGGCGGCGTGAAGCCGGCGAGCGCCGTCGCGAACGCCGGCGATCGACGCGATCCGCGTCCGGTGACCAGTCGAAGCCCGGGCCGGCCTGGAAGCTCGAGCCGGTGAAGTTGACGTTGTTGCCCTGCGTGATGTCGTGGAAATCGCCGTGCGGCTTCCTGGTAGATGAACGGGTTCGCGAAGCCGAGATTCGTAATGCCGGCGGACTCGTTCGCATCCGCGGTGATCCCGGCCATCAGCGGCGCCGCGGCGCTCGTTCCGCCAACGATTCCCCAGTCCGCGTCCGACCCGCGTCGAGCCCGTGCGAGCAGATGACGTATCCGGTCTGCGGTGCGGCGTCCATCGCGATGTCCGGGCGTCACGCGGCACTGGGCCGTTGCCGCTCGCGCAGAACCCGCCCGGCACGTTGGGCGTGCGGCCGCCGCGCTGGTAGCCCGGCTTGGGCCAGTTGATCGAGATCCCGCCGCCGGAGCCCTTCCACGCCTTCTCGACCCTCGGACCCGAGTCTGAGATTCGTCCCGCCGACGGCCGTCGCGAGCGGCTGGCCCGACGGATCGTCGATCGCGAGGAACTTCGCGCCCGGGTTCGCCGCGCGGCAGTCGGCGGCGCCGTCGTCGCCCGAGGCGACGTAGAACGACGCGCCGCTCACGGCCAGCAGCTCGAGCGCGGTGTTCTCGTCCGCGGTCAGCTTGACCGGCACGAAGAGCTCGCAGAGGCCCCAGCTGTCCGAGACGACGTCGACGTCGTCGGCGCGCATCTTGTGCGAGCATCGTCGGCAAGAGCGCCAGGTTGTTGGCGGCGTTGTAGACCGTCGAGCTGGCGTCCGGCGCAGCGCCCATCGCAACCTCGAGGTCGAGGTTGACCTCGACCTGGCCGCTGTGAGTCGATCGGGCCGCCGCCGACGGTGACGTCGGCGTTCGTAGAGCGGCCGGTGATGGCCGGGTCGAAGCAGTGCTTGAAGTCGATCGAGTCGCCGCGGTTGTAGTTCGAGAACTCGACGAACCCGATCGACTGGCCCGTCCGTCGCTGCCGCTCGCCGATCAGGCGTCGTGGTCGTAGACCGGCGGCGGCGAGATCCTGCGGCAGGAAGCCGCTGGCGTTCTGCCCGTTCTGCGCGGCGCAACCGGTGACGGAGTGCGGCACGATGCGCGCCTTGCTCGCCGGCATGGCGCGCGTGCTTCGCGACCTGGTAGTGCGGGTGCAGCTTGAGCGACGAATCGAGCCCCGCCACCGACTGCACGACCGAGGCGATCCCCTTGGGCAGCCGGACGTTCCTCGGACGGCGCCTGATACGTGATCCCGCGCGCGTCGGTGTATGTCGCGCAGGCCGACGCCGAACGCCTGGTCGGCCGCGGCCGCCGTCCCGGACACGACGAGCGACATGTCGGTCGAATCGACGACCGAGAGGCCGTTGGCGCTCAGGTACGAGCGCACCGCCGCAACCGTCGCGGGCCGCGGGGCGAAGAGGCGCTGGATCTCGGCATTGCTCATGCCGGGCCGGCCGGTCGAGCGCTCGGCGAGCCAGTGGAGCAGGATCGCGTTTCGCGGCTTGAACGCCACGACGGCCTGCACCTGCTTCGCCGCGCTCGGCGTCCCGACCACGTGGGCGAGACCCTGGGCGACGAGCGGGCTGACCGTTCCGCGGAGCTCGACGCGCGGAGCCGCCGCGCTGTCGGCGGACGCATTGGCGGCAGGCGCAGCCGCAGCGGCCAAAACCACCGCCGCCAGTCCAGCCGTTCGAAGAAGTGCCCCGCCCCGCGTCACTAAGGGACGCACGCTACCGCAGGCGCCGGATGGCGCGCAAGGCTCGAAAGGGTGATCTCTGTTACCCGAGCGCGCCGGGCGTCACGTAGAACGTGTACTTCGCGACGTGCGGGTCGACGTTCCCGCCGTCGTCGTACGCGCGGGCGTAGATCGTGTGGTGGCGGCCCGTGGCGAGGTGGTAGAGCACGAACGTCGTGCCGACCGCCTTCTTCCAGCTTCCGCCGTCGACCTTGTAGCGGTAGTCGATGTCGAAGGAGTTCTCCTTGTCGGCGTCCTTGGCGGCCATCGCCGACGATGACGGTCGCGCGCGGGGACGTCTTGGGCGGCACCGATGTGAAGTGCGTGTTGGTCGGCGGGATCCGGTTCGTGGCCCACCAGAGCGCGCGGGCGGTCAGCGAGCCGCCCGGGCTGTCGGCCGGGTCGAACCCGCCGCCCGAGACGTCCTTCGACCAGGGCCGGAAGCCGAGGTCGACGACCCGGCCGGCGGCGATCTGGTGCTCCGACAGCAGGAACTCGCCGTGGTAGGTGTTGAAGAAGCCCGAGCTCGGCGCCTTCAGCTTGGCGAGGACGTGCCCCTGCGCGTAGTCGCGCAGCTCGACGGCGCCCGAGCCGGGGCCGACGACGTGGAAGTGGGTGAGGCCCTTCGTCAGGAAGTGGCTCTGCACCGACCCGGGCGCGAGGTCGCCGCCGCCGGTCGCCCGCTCGGCGGTGATGTCCTCGTAGTAGTAGAGGCTCCAGTGCTTCTCCCACGGGCCGCCCTGCGGTCCGATCGCGCTCGCCTGGTTCCAGCCCGCGCCGCCCGCGAGCCAGTGCGTCTGGCCGGCGACGACGACGCCGTGCTTGGCGTTGCAGTACCTGTTGAGCGCGACTCCGAGCCCGGCCGTGTTCAGCACCGGCAGGTCGGTCACCACGAGCGCCGACTGGTGGTGCTTGAGCGCCGCGGTGTAGGCGTCGGCCGAGAGGCTCTGGGTCGAGGCGTCGATGAAGTCGCCGTTCGTCGGGCACCGCGACGACGTTGGCCCTGTCGATGCGGTGGGCCATGTCGAGCACGGCGTCGGCGGGGATGGCGGTGATGTACTTGACGTGGAGGCCCGGATGGGCGGGCGCCTTGAGCGTGCGGAACGTCTGCGTCCAGAGCGCGGCGCCCGAGCCGTCATCGACGGTGAGCTTGAGCCGGTACTGCATGTTGGAGGCGAGCGTGCCGTTGACGTCGACCGTCAGGTCGCTCGTGCCGACGCCGGTGGGCGTGAACCCGATCGCGGCGCCGTTGGACGTCTTCACGAGCTCGACGGCGGTGATCGTCTGCCCGGGGCAGCTGGCCGTGTACTCGGGCCTGTACCGAAGCGTGCCCGTGTCGGCGGTGCAGACCGGCACCGTCGCCAGCGCGGAGCCGGCCGGGGCGGCGGCAAGGATCGCAAACGCGAGCAGGGGCACGAGACGGCGAAACATCCTGCATGCTCTATCGGAATTGCGCCCCGTCCCCTTTATCACCCATGCAACAACGGGGTCAGACCCCAATGTTGCGCGGGCTGGAAAATTGGGGTCAGACCCCAATTTTCAGGCGGAGGTCAGCCCGGAACGGTGATGCGCCCGCTCTTCAGCGAGAGCGGGCCGCCCTCGCGCCCCGACCTGACGGCCAGGATCTCGGCCAGGATCGAGACGGCGGTCTCGGCCGGGCGTGACCGCGCCGATGTCGAGGCCGAGCGGCCCGCGGATCCGCGCGATCTCGTCGTCGGTGTAGCCCGCGTTCAGCAGGCGCTCGCGCCGCGTGGCCTGCGCCCGCCGGCTGCCGAGCGCGCCGATGTACGGCGCGTCGGAGCGCAGCGCCGGGCCCAGGGCGGGCTCGTCGAAGCGCGGGTCGTGCGTGAGGACGACGACGTAGGTGGCGTCGTCGACCGGGTGGTGGTCGTAGGCCATCGCCGGCCATCCGACGATGATCTCGTCGGCGTCCGGCAGCCGCTCCGGCGTCGCGAACTTCGCGCGCGCGTCCGAGACGATCGTCGTGAAGCCGACCTGCTTTGCCATCCGGCACAGCGCCTGCCCGGTGTCGACCGCGCCGAAGATGACGACGACCGGCGGCGGGGCGAAGTGCTCGACGAAGGTGGTCTCGTCGGTGCGGACGGCGCTCGAGTGGCCCTCGCCCTCGCCGTACGCCTTGGCGCCGGCGGAGTCGCCGTTCAGGGTGGTCGTGACCGAAAGCCGCTCGCCGCTCTGGACGGCCGAGTCGATCCGGTCGAGCTCCTCGGGGTCGAGCATCTGCACGAACACCTCGATCTCGCCGCCGCACGGCAGCCCGACGTCGAACGCGTCGTCGTCGGAGATCCCGTACTGGAGGAGCTGCGGCGGGCCGCCGGCGAGCACCTCCTCGGCGCGCAGGTAGACGTCGGACTCGACGCAGCCGCCCGAGACCGACCCCACCATCTCGCCGGCCGACGAGACGGCCAGCCGCGAGCCGAGCGGGCGCGGGGCGGAGCGGCGGGTGTCGACGACCGTGGCGATGGCCACCCGGTCGCCCTTCGCCACCATCCTGCGCACGTCCTCCATCACGTCTCGCATGCGGTAAACGTAGCAGCGCGCGGGTGAACGAGCGGGGTTGTCATTTGCCCGCCTCCTCGCTGCGCCAGTACAGTTCCGGGCGCTGATGAAGACGTACTCCGCCAAGCCGCGCGAGATCACGCGCAACTGGTACGTGGTCGACGCCGAGGCCAAGACGCTCGGCCGGCTCGCCACGCAGATCGCGGGAGTCCTGCGCGGCAAGGGCAAGCCCGCCTACACGCCGCACGTCGACTCGGGCGACTTCGTGATCGTCGTGAACGCCGAGAAGATCCACGTCACCGGCAAGAAGCTCGACCAGAAGATCTACTACCACCACTCCGGCTACCCCGGCGGGCTCCGCGAGCGCACGCTCCGCGAGCAGCTCGACCGCCGGCCGGAAGAGGTGCTGCGCAAGGCCGTGAAGGGCATGCTCCCCAAGAACAAGCTCGCCGCGGTCCACCTCAACAAGCTCAAGATCTACGCAGGCCCCGACCACCCGCATGCGGCCCAGAGCCCGGCGCCGCTCGAGGAGGCTCCCTGATGGCAGACCAAGCCGTTGCCTACCGTGGCACGGGCAAGCGAAAGACCTCGGTCGCGCGCGTGGTGCTCGTCCCGGGCGCCGGCGTCGTGACCGTGAACGGGCGGCCGGTGGAGGAGTACTTCCCGCGCCAGACGCTGCGAGCGATCGCGATGTCGC
>CAVPLP010000001.1:0-1103162 GCA_963706075.1 uncultured Actinomycetes bacterium | reverse complement strand
GGGATCATCCGCTGGTCGCCGCCATAGGAAGAATCCCGACGCCTGGCCGCCGTTGGGATCCGCGAGAAGCCGGTCGATCGTAGGCGCCTCGATCATCGGCGTGGTCGCCTTCGGCACGAATCGGATCAGCCGATTCCGTCGGGGCTCTGACGGGCCGGCGAGTGCTCGCGTACCCGGCTGGCTAGACGGCGCTTACCTCCAGTCCGTCGATGTTGACCGGCTTGCCGGTGCTGGTGACTTCGATCCGAGCGGTCCCGCTCTGCTGGGTCGGAAACGCCGGGATCTTGAAGACGCGCTTGGTGGCGCCGGGTGAGGCCTGAAGCGAGATTGTCTTGACGACGACGCCGTTCCACAGCACGCGCACTCTGCCGCAGGTTGGGCAGGTGCGCGCGACCAGCGCGAGCTGCTTTGCCACCACCGGCGAGGACCGCAGCGCGGCGTTGTGTGCTGTCGTGCTCGTGCTGGTCTGGCGGTAGAAGCCGGTCGCCGACGTGGTTCTCGTCCACGAGCCCGCGGCGATCGCCAGCTTGGGGTCGTCGACCGGCACCACACCGCAGCGGCCCGGTGAGAACAGCCCGCCGTTTCCGGCTCGGTCACGCGCCAGGACGCGGAAGCAGTACGTGTGCCCTGGAGCGCCGGCGAAGGTTCCGGACGTGGCGGTCGTCCCGATTAGCCAGTTCGTGAACGCTCCGAAGAGGCCGGTCGTGGCCGGCGCTGAGCTCACCTGCGTGTCGAAGCTCGCGACTCCGGACACGTCATCGCTGGCTGACCACGCGACGGGGATGCTGGTCGACGTGAGGAACCTGGCCGGTGCGGTGAGGATCGGCACTGACGGCGGGTCGCTGTCTTTCTGGACGGTGACCGACTTCTGCAGCTCGACGTTCCCCCAGTTGTCGGTGGCGAAGAAGCTGACCGTGGTGAAGCCGTCTGTGGTGATCGGCACCGTGGCGGAGTTGGCGTCCACCGTGGTCGGGGGGATCGGGTTCGCGCCGGCGGCTGAGAAGGTGATCCGGCGCACGCCGGAGTTCCCACCGTCGATCGCATTCAGTTGCACGCTCACGTTGGTGTTGTTCCACCCGTTCGCGTTGGCCGACGGCGAGAGCGTCGCGGTCGTAAGCGGCGCCAAGGTATCCATCGGCTCGCGGGTGACGCTGATCTCGGTCCCCCACAGGTTCATCGCGGACACGAACTCGCCTCCGATCCAGATCCCGACCGCGTCCGGGTCGCGACTCGCATCCATGTAGTCACCCCAGCGGTTGCGGCCGCGGCTGTCGAGCTGCAGGTACGTCGCGGCGCCGCCACGTTGGACGGTCTCGGCACCGGTGCAGGACGTGCAGCTGCTCGACTTAGGAATGTCGACGAAACGGGACTCAGCGTTGATCGTCGAGCTGGAGGCCGAATAGACCATGTCCTTCTCGTGGTCGATCCGGGAATCCGCGGCCGGGTAGTAGCGGTCGATGCCGGCCGACCCGAGCACCCAGTCGTTTAGAAGCGGCATGGTCGGATAGCCGGAGATGTCCCACTCGGTGAAGGCGACTGCCGAGTTCGTGCCGAAGGCAGTGTTGTGGCCGACGAACATCGTCGGAAAGTCGAACACCGCATACAGCAAGCGGCTGTCGCCGGTGTCGATGGCCTGCACACCGCCCGGCTGGGTCGCTGACGGCGGCGGACTGTAGTTATTGACCTGGCGTTCGGCGACGTTCAGCGTCGGGCCGACGGCGTCGCCGTTGCAGCATTCCAGCTGGTTTGTGATCCGGTAGACATGGATGTCGTTGCCGTTCCCGCCGCTGCCCTGGCTCGCCGCAAGGAACACGCCGTCGCTCGCCACTGCGTTATGCATGGCGGCAGGCTGGACGGTGAACACGTGGTTCAGGCCGAGCGGGCCTTCGCGCAGGTCGACGAAATCCCAGAAGAAGCAGCAGCCGCCCCCGCCGGACAGCTGCGACGCCGAGAAGGTGCGGATCTTGACGTACGAGAACGCCGTCGGCGTGGACGCGACGAACATGTTGCACGTCACCTCGATCGTGTCTCGCGAATAGCCGAGGTGCGGATAGTCACACCAGTTCGTCGTCGGCGTGCTTCCGTCGACGCGGGCGTCGAACCCGAACAGCGACCAGCTTCCGCTGGCGTCCTTCGTGTTTGACACCGCGATCAGCATGGTCGAGCGCGCCGCTCCGTCGTTTCGGGTCGAGTAGGAAACCACGAACCGCTGCAGGTACTCGTCGAAGACGACTTGCGGATCAAACGGCGTGTCGGTTGCGACCGTCCCCAGCGAAGCGAAGAACGCGGTCGGAGTCGACGTCGATACGGTGGTTCCGTTCTTGTTGAAGATGGTGATCCGCCCGTTGACCGCCTCGACGATCTGGAACGGCCCGGCCGCCATCTGCACGTCCGGCGGGATGAACCCGCTCTGAAGCTCGTTGATGCCCGCGAAGTCGGGGGCTCCCGCCGCCTCCGCCGCGGCGTCGCCGCCTGCTACCTTCACGCGCGGCGCACCCACCCTGGCAGACCCGCGTTCTGCAAGCGCCTTGGCGGCCATGCCCTCGGGCGTCATCCCCGGAGCCGGCGCGGATCCACGCGGCGCCTTCAGATGCTTGGACAGCCGAGCCGCAGCCGCGAAGCTCGGTAACGTCGAGCGGGCGACCGCACCATGCCCGCCGGCACTTCGGAAGGCAGCGGCTTTCATGGGCGAAGCCTGGTAGTGGCGCACGGACGTGCCGTGCCCGCTGGCGCTTGCCGTAGCCGCGCACACCAGCACGGCAACGCCGATCGAGATGGATGACCGACGCCCCATCGGACCCTCCTCTGCTTTGGCGTGGCTCCCCGTACCTGCCGCGCAAGGATCGAACCCCGACGCTACCGCACCAGCCGCACGGCTGCAACCGTCCGATCGGTGACGGGAAGCCTGCTAGGCGGCCGCGTCAAGGGGCGACGAGTGGCGTCGAGCGGCCGGCGAGCCTACCGGACGCGGTCTATGCGATCGCCTCCGGCGGCTCGTCGCCGAGCGCGGCCTTCACCTGCGGCGCGAACCGCTGGAGCAGGAGCGCCGCCAGCAGGAGCACCGATCCGGTGACGATGAACGACACCGCCCGGGCCATAGCAGTCAGGAATGCCAGGTCGTACAGGAAGATCTTGCCGAGGGCCGCGAAGAGCAGCGCGATCCCGCCGGCGCGCAGGCCGCGGCGGTCGCCGCGAAGCGAGGCGACGACCAGGGCCAAGCCGACCATGACCCACCCGATCGAGACGAGCACGTGCCCCTGCTGGAAGTGGTCGTGCACGGAGGCCGCGACGCCGGCATCGGCGACGAGCTGCTCGGCGCCGAGGATAGCCGCCGCGAGCGTCCACAGGCAGAACGCCCCGCCGGCGCAGACAAGCAGCGCCGCCACCCGGACCCGGCCGGCAGCCCAGCGCAGGCGCCGGGTCGCGGCAGCAGCCACGAGGAGCGCCGCCGCCGCGGCGGCCGTGGAGGCGAGCCCGGCGGCCGGCGCGGGCGACGTCTGGAAGAGCATGCGCGGCGTCTCGTAGACGACGAGGACGACGGCGGCGACCGCCGTGGCGCCGGCCGCGCCGATCGCGGCGAGCGCCTCCCGGTCGAGCCGCGCCGCGATCGCCGGCGGCCACACCAGGGCGACGGTACTGGCGAGCGCTGCGAGGCCGGCCACCGCCACGAGCGGATACTGGCCGGGCAAGAGCATCGCCGAGAGCTGGGCCGCGAGCAGGAACGGCAGCCAGAGCGCATTCGTGCGCGTGGAGCGCTCGGGGAACGCGAGCGCGAAGAGGAGCGCGGCGGCGGTGGCGAGCGCGATGCTCTCCCAGCCCGCCGTCCGGCCGTGCGCGACGACCGCCTGCAGCGAAGTGTCGAGATTCCAGGCGGCGACGACGCCCACGGCGAGCACCGAGCCGCTAGCCACCTGCAAGCCCTCGCGGGTGAGGCGGCGCCGGACCGGGCCGGCCTGAACGGCGGCCGCCAGAAGCCCGGCGACGACGAGCCAGGCCCAGATCACCTGCGGCGCCGAGAGCGCCTCGGCCAGGCCGTACACCAGCGCCGCCACCGGCACGAGCAGGCCGTGCTCGCAGAGCGGCCGCGCCGGCCGCCGCGAAGACCACGCAAAGACGCAGGCCGATGCGAGAAGCGCGGCCAGGCCCGGCAGCCCGTGCCGCTCGCCGACCCGGCTCCAGCCCTCGGTCAGGTCGTCGACGGGCGCGGTCAGGGACAGCGCGACCACGGCGCCGGTGACCCACCAGGCGGATGCCGTCACGAGGCCGACCCACTCGGGCAGCCAGCGCACCAGGAACGGCGTGCGCCGGTAGACGAAGAGTGCCGCAGCCATCCCGGCGTAGGCGATCACGGCCGGCTCGGCACCGAGCGACCAGAGCGGCAGGAACCCGAGCGCCAGCGCGGGCACGATCCAGGCGACGGCCAGCTCCGGCTTCGCGAACGTGCGAAGGCCGAAGCAGAGCACGATCCCGGCCAGGGCGACCGCCACGAGCGCCACGGAGCCGCCGGTCGAGCCGGCACCGACGTGGGGGAGCGTGTCGGGCAGCGGCTGGAGCACGTCGAGCGTCGCCAGGATCCCAAGCAGCAGATACGCCGTCGCCGAGACGATCGCGCGCAGGCTGCGCGTCGCGCTGCGGCGCCGGATCCGCTCGCCGAAGACGACGAGCATGGCCGACTCGGCCGTCCAGGCGCACACGAGCGCCGGGCCGCCGGCCAAGAGGCCGGTGGCGATCGCCGCGCTCGTCAGGCCGAAGCCGGCGAGGAGATCGGCCAGGTTGGCGTGCGGGCGGCGCACTGCGGCAGGCACGAAGGCCAGGAGCAGCCACACGCCGGTCATCCCCGCGAGCGCGACCCCGGCGAGCGAGTGGCCGTCGAGCTCGCGCGAGCCGCCGAAGAGGGCCGCGGCGCCGAGCGTCACCGTGAAGGCGCTGGCGGCGGTCAGCGAGCCCAGCGCGCTCAGGCGGGTGCGCTCGCGCGGCAGGAGCTCGAGCAGGAACGTCAGGCACACGACCAGGGCGGTCATGACGGCGGCGGCGACGACCGGGCCGCCGAACCCGATGTGATCCGCCGACAGCGCGAGCAGCACCAGCGTCTCGGCGAAGCCGATCGCCCACACCGAGGCCACGAGCCAGCGCCAACCGGTGCGCACGAGGAGCGGCAGCGCCGCGGCGACCATGACGGCGCCGAAGAGCACGCCGCCCGTCGTGACGTCCTTGCTCACGAAGATCGGCGCGAGCATCGCGGCGGACATGCCGAAGACGGCCAGGGGCTCCTGGCGGATGCGCAGCGCCGCGGCGACGGCGAGCGCGGCGATCAGCCCGGCGAGCGGCGCGGCCGCTGCGGACGCGACCAGGTGGTAGAGCGACGTGGCGGCCCACAAGCTGGCGTAGAGCCCGCCGATCCCGACGCCGGCGGCGGACAGGATCGCGTCCGAGCGCCACGAGCGCCGGTCGAGCTCGATCGCAGCGCCGAGGAGGGCGAGCGAGACGGCCGTGCCGATGCCCACACGCATCCCGGGCGTGATCCAGCCACGGCTCGCGGCCATCACGAAGAGCAGCACGATTCCGAGCACCGTGGCGACGCCACCGGCCCAGGCCAGCGTGCGGGCCGCGAAGACCTGCTCGCCGAGCTTGCCCCAGTCGAACGGCGGCAGTGGCGGCGGGAGCGACGGCGGCGTCACCCACGCGGGCGCCGGGACGGTCGCGGCCGGCGTCGGCGCCGGAGTCGGCGCCGGGGCCGGAGCGGGAGTCGCAGTCGGCCTGGGAGGCGTTGCACGGGGCGCGTCGACCGAGAGCTCGGTGACGGCCTGCTCCAAGCGCCAGACCCGCTGGGTGAGCGCCCGCACGGTCTGTTCGAGGCCGGTGATCTTCTGCTGAGACTGTTCGTCGTTCATCGAATATGCTCCATAGCTCCCATGCTATGTCGGGAAGAGGTCGATTGCAATGTCCGCTGATCCCAGGCTAGGGGTGCGGGAGCGGGATGGCATCGGGAAAATCCCTCGACCGTCGCGACGCAACCGCGCCTACAGTGCGTTCGGTCGGGCACGCGCTGGTCGTGGACGGCGGGCTGACCGCCGTCCGGTACGCGGAGTGAGCCGCGCCGGGTTCTCCGACGCCGAGGTCTCCACCGGGAACCTTCGGATGCGGCGACTGCGAGCACGAGCACGCCTGTCTGAAGCGCTAGCTTGCTGACGACCTCTCCATGCCCGTCGGCCCCGCGGCAGCAGCGTTGTCGGCATGGTTCTGACCCATGCCTCGCACCCAGATCAGTGCTGATCGTGGGGCGCTTCTCCGGCTCACGGGAACTCGGCACGGGGACCATCAGGAGTCACATCTGCAGCGACGCGACCATCTGGGCCGCCCGCCGTAAGCCGCCCTCCGCGGCGTGAAGATGACCGCCGCGACGGTGATCACCTGGAGGGCGGAGTGCCCGGTCACGGCGTTGGCTCCCACACGGTCATCCCAGCGACTGGTACGCCCCCTTTCGGATCACGCGGCACGGCTGCGAAGCCGGTAGTCTCTGGCCATGGCGGACGGGCTCGTGCTCAAGCTGGGAGTGCCTGTGAACTGCGCGGACGGCCGGTTCGGCCAGCTGGCCGACTTGGTGATCGATCCGACCAGGCGGTCCGTCACGCACCTTGTGGTGCAGCCAGACGACGGCGCCAGGCGCCTCGTCCCTCAGGAGCTTGCGGCGGCGGGCGGGGGTGGAGAGATCTCACTGAGCTGCTCGACGGATGAGGCGCGGAAGTTGCCGTCCGTCCAAGAGTTCGAGTATCTGCGGATGGGCGAGACGCATGCCGATGATCCGGAATGGGACGTCGGCATCGAGGATGTGCTGGCGATGCCCTACTACTCGTCCAGCGACCTGGCGATGGATCCAGCGTTCGTCGACGACTCGATGGCCCGTACCTATGACCGGGTGCCCAAGGGGGAGGTTGAGATCCGCCGAACCAGCGCCGTGTACTCGACGGACGGCCACCACCTTGGCCACGTCGACGGGTTCGTCGTCGACGGTGAAGACATCACGCACTTCGTCTTGGAACGCGGCCACATGTGGGGCAAGCGCGACGTCACCATCCCCATCGGTGCGGTCGGCGAAGTCGCCAACGACACGGTGACGTTGAGCCTCACCAAAGACGAGGTCGGAGAACTCCCGGTGGCCGGGCTGCACCGCTGGCACAACCAGAAAGGGCTTGGTTGAGCCGGAAAATGGAGCTAAGCGGATTCGAACCGCTGACTGACTCCTGCGCCCCATAGCCGTCGGGTGTCGGCGGAGGTAGGCTTGCGGCGTCCGCCTGCGCGCAGCCGGGAGGCGCCGGGCGGCGGAGCGGCATCCGAAGGGGGACACTGATGCACGGACGACGCCGATCGGGGCTTGCGCGGGAGCTCCGCGAGCAGGCAATCGCTTCGCAGCGCTCGGCAGCTGCCGCGGCCAGCGTGGGCGCGGACGCGCCGCTCGAGGACGCGCTGCCCGACGGCGTCACCCGCCGGCAGTTGCTGGTCGCCGGCGGCGCGCTGGCGGGGACGCTGTGGCTAGGCGAGGCGGCAGTCTCGCGCGCCGCCCGGCGTGGCAACGCGCCCGACGCCCGCGTTGCCGTGATCGGCGCCGGCCTGGCCGGTGCGGCCGCCGCCTACCAGCTGCACCGGGTCGGCATCCACGTCGAGGTGTACGAGGCGCGCGAGCGCCTGGGCGGCCGCTGCTGGAGCGCCCGTGGGTTCGCCGACGGCCAGATCGCCGAGCATGGCGGCGAGTTCATCGACACTCGCCACGTCCACATCCGCCAGCTCGCGCGCCGGCTGGGGCTGCACCTGGACGACCTGTATGCGGCCAAATATGGCGACTTCTCCCCCAACCTGGTTGGCGACCGGCTGCTGCCCGAGGCGCAGATCCGGCCGCAGATGAACCGCATCGCCAGCGCGGCCAACGCGGAGGCGCGGCGGCTGGGCGTGCTGCGCCCGAACGGCTCGGTCACGCAGAACCCGATCTCCTACCCGACTGCCACCGAACACGCGCGCCAGGTCGATCAGCTTTCGATGACCGAGTGGCTCGACCGGCACGTCCCCGGCGTGGTCGGCACCCGCGTCGCCGAGTGGCTCGACCAGACCATGTGCGGCTGGTACGGCCTCAACCTCGACCAGCTGTCCGCGCTCAACTGGATCGACTTCTTCGTGATCCCGTATCCGGGCGGTGACGAGCGCTGGCACGTCCGCGGCGGCAACGACCAGATCGTGCACCGCGCCGTCGCCGCGCTTCCGGTATCCGCCGTGCACGTTCAGACGCCGCTCCGCGGCTTGCGTCGCAAGCGACACGGCTACGAGCTGCACTTCGACGGCCACCGCCGCGTGCACTGCGACCTGGTGATCCTGACGCTGCCATTCACGACGCTGCGCGAGGTCGACCTGTCCGGCGCCGGCCTCAGCCGCCATAAGCTCGCGGCGATCCACCAGCTGGCGATGGGCTTCGACTCCAAGGTGCTGGTGCAGTACGATCGCCGGCCCTGGCGCATGCACGACTGGAGCTCGTTCATGACCTCGACCGATCCCGACTTCGACACCTGGGAGAGCTCGGCCATGGAGCCGGGCCACTCGGGCCTGATCACCGTCTACGCGGGTGGCCGCACCGGCCGCGGGTGGACGGCACCGACGCCGCACGGCCCGGCACCGGCGGTGCTGCGCGACGCCGTGCTGGGGCGGATCGACCAGGCGCTTCCGGGATCGGCGATGCGCTTCAACGGCCATGCCTGGGCGGACCTATGGCCGCACGATCCGTGGACGCGCGGCTCCTATGCAGCCTTCGGCCCGGGCCAGTACACCCGCTTCTGGCGTGGCACCGCGCAGGCCGACGGCGGTGTCCACTTCGCCGGTGAGGCCACCTCCACCTACAGCCAGGGGTTCCTCAACGGCGGGGTCGAGAGCGGCTACCGGGCCGCGATCGAGGTGATGCGAAGGCTGGGCGTGCGCGTGCCGCGCGACATCGCCGAGCTGCCGTACTCGCCGGCCTAGATGGCGCTGGAGCCGTCTCCTGAACGGTTGCCCTGCGAACGGATCTCGAACAAGCAGTCATCGTCGACCGTCAGGCTAACTGCTCCACCCGCGAGCGGATCTTTGGAAGTAGCGTGTCGACCAGCAGCCGCCGCTCGGGTCGCACCCAAACGTCGGGGAACATCGCCGTCAGCTCGTCGAGACTGCGGTAACCGAGCAACAACTGCAAGAACGTCAGTGGTGGGCAGCCCATCGCCGTCGACTCGTCCTCTGGCACCGGAGCCTGCCAGGACTCAACGGCGACCAGCCGACCTTGTTCGATGACGAGCCGAACGCCGTCGCGGTAAAGGTCAATGTCGAGGCTGCCGCTGTAGGAGGCGAGGACGGACTGCTCCAGGCGCGCCTCGAGGGCCGGCCGCGCGTGACGCAGGAAGGCAGGCAGGTCGGGGACGCGGATCAGCCACGCGTATGGAGGGACCCGCTTGGGGGCGACGTCGTCGCCCAGCAGGTCGTAGAGCGGATGGCTGGCGCCCAGGGCGAGCTCGATCTCACCGCAGTCGCCGGCGTCGTCGCGAACGGGCGGGGTTCGCATGCCGACCTCGCGTAGCGCCCGCATCAGCGACGGCGCGATCGAGACGACGTCAGCCCCCGGCGCGAAGACCAGCTCGTCCACATGCAGCGCGCGCCGACGCCGGCGGCTGGCGATGCGGATCGACCCGGCGACCTGCCCGGCCGGCGTCTCGATCACCCAATAGCGACTGTCAGCGCCGTGCAATCGCACGTCGACCTCGCGCACGCGCGGGTCGTCCCACATGCGGATCTCAGAGCGCCAGTGCTCCGGCGGCGCCTCATGCCAGACCAAGCTCGCCCCGCGGGAGGCGTCGTACATCGCCTTCAGCCGGTCGACGTCGGCGACCGTAGCCGGGCGCAGGCTGCAGGCCTCCGCCTGCCCAGCGTCCGCATTCGGGATCAGCGGGAAGAACGCGGTGCGGCTGCCCTCGAGGTCAAGCACATACTCATACCCGAACTGGCGATAGAAGTAAGGGATTCCGGTGATCGCAGAGAGCAGGTGACCCTCGGCCGCGCCGCGGGCGTGCACCATCTCGAACAGTGCCCGTACCAATCCCCGGCGGCGGTAGGACGGTTCGGTCGCGACCATCTCCACCCGAGTGACCCCAAACGGGATGCCAGCAAAGCTCCACGCATGGCGCCAGAAGAAGACGCAGGCCACAATAGCCCTCCCATCTCTCCCGGGGTCCTCGACGATCGCCGCGTCGGCAGCGCTCATGTAGGGGAAGTCGGATTTCATGACCAGGCGAGTGCCGGCGACGGTACGCGGATTCGGCATCTCGTCGTGCGCGCGCCGTAGGGTCGCACCGAGCAGCGCCGAGATCGGCTCAACGTCCGCGTCGGTCGACCAGCGGCGAACGAGACCGTCCGCCAGTTCCTCGCGAAACCTAGGTGAGGCGAAGTCATGCACGGCACCGATGCTACGCCACGCTCGCTGATGGCGAGCGCCGGTCACTGTCGTCTGCGTGCCGCGTCGCGGCTGCCGGTGGTGGAGCCGTTCGGCGTCGCCGGCCGTTGGTCGTCCGGATACTCGAGTGGATTGCTTCTTGCCTGGTGTTCAGTCCCATTCCATTGAAGATCGTTGGATGAACACGACCACCCGCGTCACGCGCCCAGCGCCTGTGACGGGCCGATTTAGTTGCGCTCATAGCCACCCGTAGGTGTGGAGGAGTGCCGAGCGACACCTTTCTCACGAGGGGAAGAGCCTGTGCAGCTCGCTCCCGGAGCTTGCCGCGCAGGCGCCCCAGCGACCCGCCGCACGGGTTTGCGCACGGCGTGGTACGTCCGACAGGCCTTCAAGAATTTTCGCGCGTTCGGCGGCTCGGCGACAGAGTCGACGTGGCCGGATGGGAGCAGCGGGATCCTCGCCGCCCTACGTGTCGGGAGAAGTCGTATCCTCGTCGGCTCGGGCAACAAGTTTTGATCGCATCACGGAACGAGGAGGGCAACCATGAGCGACGAAACCTTCTTCAGCGGTGTTGACCGGTCTGCAGCGAAACGCGGCGCGGATGGGGAGAAGTACGTCCGCGCCTACGCCGTGATCCGGATCGCCGTCGGCTTTATCGGCATCCTGATCCCGATCGTGCTGTTCATCGGCGAAGCGGCCATCCTCGACGCGTCGGTTCATGCGCGAGACTCGCTCAGCTCGTACTACCACTCGTCGATGCGAGACTTCCTCGTCGCGTCGCTATGCGTCGTCGGCGTCCTGCTGATCACGTACATATGGGGCGAGTGGAACGCGGACTTCGTGGCGAGCACCCTCGCAGGCGTCTTCCTGATCGGCGTCACGTTCTTCCCGACCGAGCGGCCCGACATCCCGACAGATGCGCCTCACTGTGGCGACCTACCCCAGCCGGAAGGATGCACAGCGCTCGAGCAGCGTTTCGGAGAGGTCACGATTGGAAACGTCCATCTCACCTGCGCGGCGATCGCGCTCGTCTCCTTGGGTGTGATCGCCTACTTGTTCGGCCGCCGAGAAGAAGCCCGGTCGCGCCAGATCCTCCACTACGTGCTCTGCGGCGTGATCTTCACCAGCCTCGTGGTGGCGCTCACCGGCTGGATCTCCGCCTGGAGGCTCCTCGGCCTAACGCCGCTTTACATCGGAGAGGTAGTGACCGTCTTCGCGTTTGGGGCGGGCTGGCTGGTGAAGGGGTTCGACCTGCGCCGCATGCTCGGCGCGACCACGCCCTCCTGAACAGGCGCCTGGGACCGATGACTGCCCGGGAGGAGTCGTGCTTCCCCGGCCATCAGTCTGTCGCGCATGCGGGCGGAGAACGGCTGGTTACTCGCTATCCGCCCCGGCGTCGGGTCGTGGGTCGTGGACTTGTTGCGCGTCTGGGTGCGGATTATTTCCGATCGAGTAGTGATCGAGGTCGGTCTCGGTCATGCCGAATAGGTGTCCGAGCTCGTGCAGGAGCGTGTCGTGGATCACTCGGCGAAGCTGTGGCCGGTCGCCTGCCGCCCGGCTGATCGGCACGCGGTAGAGGGTGATCTCGGAGGCGCCGCTGTACTGGGCGAAAACGCCGAGTGTTCGCGGCTCGGTGGGGTGCTGGTCCTCGATCGAGATGGCGACGTTGTGCCCGGCGATCGCCGACTTGATCCACCCGGGCAGCGCGTCGAGCTCGTACTCGGCGAGCGCTGCGAACTCATCCTCAGAGGGAGCACCGGCGGGAAACCCGTTCTCGATCCACACAAGGCTACCCCTCCGTCGCGGCGCGATCGGCGGGATCACCGGCCACGCGCCCTCCTTCAGTGGCAAGAGGCGCTGCCGGAGGCGCGCAGGTGCGGGCCGTGGAGACGGACTTGCCAGCCCTACCCGGTCAGGTGCAGCGTCAGCTTGAGGACGGCGAACGCCGTATTGCCGGCCGCGACGTCGTGATTGGCCTCTCAGACCGCACGAGACCCAACCCGGGGTCACCGAGAGTCCGCGAGTGCCGCTGGGACGTGATCGATGCGCTGTCACACCGCCGGTCGGCCGCTCCGGAACATCCTGCGAGCAGGTTGGCGGGAGGTCGATGCATGGCGCTCTTCCGGGCGGTACTCGCTGTTGCCGTACGGCCCGCGTACCGGCTAAACTAGGACAGGCATCTAGAGCGAGCGCCAGGCGCTCCGGCAACCGGGCTTAGCCGCCACGGTGCCCTGATGATGCGGCCCATTGAAGGGCAACAACGGCTAGGGGGAGGACTGGATGACTGAGCCCGTCGCAGGGTACACCCGTGCGGTGCCCGCGGTTCGTGCAGCAACTGGGTCGGAGGCGGTGTCGACCCTGTCGGGGTTCGAAGTGCAGTGGCGCAATCTGTACGCCGCCCCGAACCTTACGAGGAAGACGCTTCAGAGCTACGACTACCTGTGGGCCCGCTACATCGAAGGAGATCTGGGGTCAGCGCGGCTCGATGAGCTGACGCCGCTCACCCTCGAGCACTGGAAGGCCAATCTGCTGGCTGCCGGCGTGGGCGTTGAGAGCGTCAAGCGCAGCCTCGTTTTGTTGCAGGGAGTCCTTCAGCGGGCGGTTGAATGGCAGTACTTGGCCTCGAATCCGGCCCGGTTTGTACGGAAGCCTTCGTCGGCCCGGCGCCGAGCTGTTCGGCCGGTTGCCCCGCACACTATCGAGCGAATGCGTGCCTTGCTGATCGCGGACGAGTGTCCCAGGGACGCACTCTTGGTCTGCGTTCTGGCCTACTGCGGGCTACGGCCTGGCGAGGCCCTCGCCCTCACTTGGGGCGCGGTCGGCGCACGCCGGCTGTTGGTGGAGTCGTGCGTCTCCCTCGGCGAGATCAAGGGGACCAAGACTGGCCGGATCCGCTCCGTCCAGTTGATCGAGCCCATGGCAGATGACTTCCATCGAAATCGGCACGGTCACTCGGACGCTGACCTGATTTTCGCAGGTCGGGGCGGGCTGCCGTGGTCGGAGCACGCGTGGCGGAATTGGCGGCGCCGGACGTTCGCGCGTGTGGCGGGATCGGTCGGACTAGTCGGCGCCCGCCCCTACGACCTCCGTCACTCGTTCGTGAGCCTGCTCATTGCCGAGGGTCGCAGCGTGCTGGATGTGGCACGACAGGCTGGCCATAGCCCAACGATGACGCTCAACGTGTACGGGCACGTCTTCGACGACTTCGATCCGGGGGATCGGACAACCGCAGCACAGCGGGTCACGGACGCTCGGATGCTGGCGAGCCCCGTCGTTGGGCGGATGGCTTCTGATGCGTGACGAACAGCTGCAGCCGGGGTTGGCCGTCGACCAACCGGGCGGCGCTCCGATCCACATCCCTCCCGAACTCGCACGTGAGCTCATCGAAACGGATGCGGGCGTTGGGCGGGAATGGAGCCGCTGGAGAGGGATCGGCGGAGGCCGCGGGCTCGTGGTCTTGCTGCGGCCGGACGTGCTCGAGCTCGTTCGCCACCGGCTCAACCTGTCGACTCTAGAACGGCCGCTCGGCGACGGTGATCGGCCGGCACATGACCGGTCCAGCTAACCCTCCAAGCCGATCTCATCCTCCGGTTCTCCGCTCGTGCTGATCGCCACGACCTTACGCCTCACCACCTGGGTCTGCACCTCAGCCTCCGACGCTAGACGGTCGACAAATGGCCGACCACGAAAAAGGGGTAGATATAGGGAAGGTTCGCCGACTCTCGTACGGCGCGGAATCCCGCATGGTTAGGCGCAAAGATCCGACTCAGACCATGTCGGGTTGGGGAAGGTAGGGAAGGCAAAACGGACCGAGAGGGGAAGGTTCATCGGGCCAAGTTGGCTGCGCCAAAAACGGTGTGCCGTGCCGCTCCCCAGATCCCGCATGGTTGGAGACAAGCCGCCGCGCGGATTCGAACCGCGGACCCCTTCATTACGAGTGAAGTGCTCTGCCAGCTGAGCTACGGCGGCGCGGCTCGAAAGGATAGCCCAGCGCGGGTTCGGCGCGGGCCTCGGTAAGGTCCGGCGCATGATCACGCTCGTCACCGGCGCGACCGGCTATCTCGGCGTCGACCTCGTTCGCGTCCTCCGCGCCCAGGGTCGGGACGTCCGCGCCCTGGCGCGATCGGACGCCGGCGCGGCCCGGCTCGACGGCCTGGGCGCCGAGGTCGTGCGCGGCGACGTGACGGCCCCCGACTCGCTCGGCCCGGCCGTCGCCGGGGTGAGCCGGGTCTTCCATCTGGCGGGGGTCGTGGCCCACCGGGCGCGCGAGGACGACCGCCTGCGGTCGGTGAACGTCGACGGCGCCCGGAACACGCTCGCCGCGTGCCGCGCGGCGGGAGTCGAGCGAGTCGTCTTCGTCTCGAGCGTCGCGGCGGTGGGCCCGGCCGCGACACCGGCGCACCCGCGCGACGAGGGCGCCTGGATGATCGACGGCGACGATGGCCGCCCCGACTTCCGATACGCGCGCTCCAAGGCCGCCGGCGAGCAGCTCGCGCTCGAGGCCGCGGCCGACGGCCTCGACGTCGTCGTCGCGAACCCAGGGTTTGCGATCGGCCCCGGCGACGTCCACCGGGTCTCGTCGTGGCCCGTCGAGGAGTACCTCCGAGGGCGGCTGCGGTTCACGATCGACGGCGGGCTCTCGTACGTCGACACCCGCGACATCGCCACCGGCCTCCTGCTCACCGAGGAGCGCGGCCGAACCGGCGAGCGCTACATCCTCACGAACGACGACGGCAACCTCTCCCACCGCGACTTCTTCGCCCGGGTCGGTAGCGTCACCGGGAAGCCGCGCCGCCAGCTCCATCTCCCGAAGGATCTGGCCCGGCCCCTCCTCCGCGCGGGCACCGCGCTTCGGCTGCCGCTGCCGCTCGATACCGACGAGCTGGCCTCGAGCTCGCGATGGTGGTTCTATACGGCGGCGAAGGCGCGCCGGGAGCTCGGCTTCGAGACGCGGCCGGTCGACGACACAATCCGCGACACGGCGAACTGGCTACTCGCGGACGGATACCACCGCCACTGAGGAGGAGATGACCGATGGCAGTCAAGTTCCATCGTTGTAGCGCCATGTGGGTCAAGATCAACGGCCACCCGTGCTGGAAGGCGCAGAAGGCGCTCGACGAGGCCGGCGTCGACTACGAGCTCGTGCTCCATTCCGGGCTGCGCTTCCGCCGCCCCGAGGTCGCCGAGATGACCGGCGGCACCAAGGCCCTGCCGATCATCGAGTTCGAGGACGGAACGCTCTTGCCCGACTCGACGGTGATCGCCGAGCGGGCCCGGGCGGGGACGCTGCTTCCGAGCGCCCCGGCCGCCTAGGCGGTCATCGGGATCTGCGTCTCGATCACGGGTTCGATCCGGCCGAAGATGTCGTCCAGGCTCGGGCCCGTGATCGTGAGGCCGTGGTTCTTCAGGCCCACGATGGCGCGGCCCGGCTCGGGCGCGCGGCGGATGATCTCGGCGACCGCGGTCGCCAGCTCGGCGGTGCCGCACGGGAAGTTGAACTCGGTCGCCTCGACGCCGGGAATCCACGCGTGCACGTGGACGATCGCGCCCACCTGCGGATGCTCGCGGTAGATCATCCAGTGCTCGATCGCATCGACCGACGCCCGCCGCGGCTCGACGCCCGGCGGCACCGACAGCACCATCCGCTCGTTCGGCCGGTCGTAGTCGGTCACCATCAGGATGTCGCGCCCGACCTCGCGCAGGTTCGACTTGTCGACGCCTGAGGCCGACATCCAGAAGCGGCGGTCGTCCTTACGCGCCGACAGATTGCCGTACGAGAGGCCGCCGATCCCGTACATGAGCTTGATCCAGCGCATGTCGTCTTGGGTGACCAGGTCCTCGAGCGGGAACGGCGCCGGCAGGAGACCCAGCGCGTCGAGCCGGCGGCCGGCGTGGAAGAGCGCCTCGGTCTGCTCGTCGCCGTCCCACAGGTCGGGCTCGAGGTCGGTCTCGAAGTGGTTGTCGATCACGAGGCGCGACGTCGCCAGCGGCTCGATCCGGTCGAAGAGCGCCCGCACCCACGCCTCGGGATCTCCGGGATCCGGAACGGAGTAGAACCCCTGCTCGGGCGTCACGAAGTAGCAGGCATCGCCCGGCACGACCAGCATCGCGATGTTGGCGAGGGCCCGGACGAGCATCGGGTACTCGGCCCGCAGGACGTCGTCCGGCCGGTCGGCCAGGTGGTGGACGGCGATGACGTAGGTCGATCGCTGCCGGCGGCGGAAGGGCTTCGGGTCGTCGGGGTCGATGAAGTTGAAGACGCAGGCCGCGTTCGGCTCGGCGCCGTCGACGAACTCGTAGCCGCGCCGCTCCCACTCCGCGCGCAGCGCGTGGCGGAACGGCTGGAGGGCCGGCTCGTTGCCCTGGCCCCAGAAGGCGACGTCGCTCATCCGGCCACCTCGACGACCTCGTCCAGCTTGACCTCCATCATCGTCCTTCCGTCCATCTCCACGACACATGCGTCGCGAAGGACCTCGTAGCTTCGCACGATACCCTTCCCCCCCGGTGTTGCCACGGTGCGCCCCACCGCCGGCGCCCGATCGCGGAACGACCGGTAGAGCGGATGCTCGAACGCAAGACAGCAGCGTAGCCGTCCGCACAGGCCCGTGATGCGCCCGGGGTTCATCGGAAGCTGCTGGTCTTTCGCCATGCGAAGCGTGATCGGCTGGTCGTGGCACGGGTACCGGGCGCTGCACAGCTGGTTCGTCCCGCACAGGCCGACCGCGCCGCACAGACGGCCCTGCTCGCGCGGGCCGACCTGGCGGATGTCGACGCGCCGCTTCAGCCGCTCGCCGAGGTCGGTCTGAAGCTCCCGGGTGTCGGGGCGCTCCTCGGCCGAGAAGGCGAAGGTGATGCGCGAGCCGTCGAAGGTCACCTCCGACGAGAGGGGCTTCAGCTCGAGGCCGTGGCGGCGCGAGAGCTCGCGGAAGAGGAGCATCCCGCGCTTGGCCTCGACCCGGTTCTGCTCGATCACCTGCTCGTCGGCCGGGACCGCGCGACGAACCACGCGCTTGAGCGGCCCGGCGAGCGACTCGTCGGGCACCTCGCGCTCGGTCTCGACGACGCGGCCGTACTCGCGCCCCCGGGCTGTCTGGCAGATGACGCGCTCGTCCCAGCGCAGCTCCAGCCCGCCTGGGTCGAACGAATAGACCTTGCCGCCAGGCTGAAAGACGACGCCGACGACTGTGGCCATGTGCGGTCCTCTTCGTGTGTGCTACCGGGCCTGGTGGAGGCGGTGAAACATCGCCTCGAGCCCAAGTCCCGGATGGATGTTCAACTCGAGCGACCGGCGAACATCCGCCACGACTTCGAGCGCCCGGGCAGCGTGGCCCGCAGCGCCGGCCGGGGCGGGTGACATCTCGCCGGCGAGATCCGAGTTTACCACCGTGTCACCAGCCCCAAGGCCGACCGCCATGAGGTCGCGGTACCACGATCCGACGGTGTCGACGGCCAGGCGGAGCTCGTCCCACTCGGCCCGGCGGCCGGTGCGTTTCGCGCGATCCTCGTAGCGCCGTTCGAGCGCCCGGCGCTCCTTCGGGTCGTCGACCGACGCCAGCCGGTCGGTCGCCTCGACACCCACACGGGCCGACTCGGCGCGGCCTCGCTCGCCCGTCGACGCCAGGACGGCGGCGGCGGCGGCCGCAGGGTCGAAGCCGGGGTCGCTGGCCGATGCGCGGGCGAGGTCGAGGTACGTGCGCCGGCGTCCGGCCGAGGCGGGGTCGCCGGCCAGCTCCTCGGCCCGGGCCAGGCTGCCAAGCGCAGCGCGAGCGGCGACCGGGTCGGACACGGCCGCTTCGAGCGCCGCCACCGGGAAGCGCCGGAAGGGCACGGTCTGGACGCGCGAGAGGATCGTCGGCAACATCCGCCCCGCGTGGTCCGACACGAGCACGAACACGCCGTACTCCGGCGGCTCCTCGAGCGACTTCAGGAGCGCGTTGGCCGACTCGTCGCGGAGCAGGTGGGAGTCGAGGATCAGGTAGACGCGGCGGGCGGCCTCGTACGGGCGCAGGTGCAGGTCGCGGCGGAGGCGGCGGGCGCCCTCCACGAGGATGCCCTGCCCCTCCGGCTCGAGCACGAAGAGATCGGGGTGCGTCCGGCGCTCGATGCGACCGAGCTCGGTGTCGAGGATGGCCGCGGCGAACCGGTCGGCGTAGCGGCGCTTCCCGCTTCCCGCCGGGCCCGAGAGCAGATAGGCGTGCGCGGGGCTCGCGAGCGCGGCGTCGAGCAGGCGGGCGGCGTACGGCTGCTCGGGGAGGCCGGCGAAGGCGCTCACAGCCCGACCGCCTCCTGCACACGGGCGGCGACGTCATCGGGCGAGCCGGCGCCGTCGACGACCACGATCCGCTCGGGAAAGCGGCGAGCGACGTCGGCGAACCCGTCGGCCACCGACGCATGGAACGGGTCGGCCTCGGCCTCCATCCGGTCCGCGGCGCCGTCGCGGCGGGAGGCGGCGACGTCGCGCGCGAGCTCGAGCACGATCGTCCGGTCGGGCAGGAGCCGCTCCGTCGCCGCCAGGTTCACCTCGAGCACCTCGGCAACGCCGAGGCCGCGGGCGACCCCCTGGTAGGCGAGCGACGAGTCGACGTAGCGGTCTGCGATCACCGTCGCGCCGCGATCGAGCGCGGGGCGGATCACCTCGGCCACGAGCTCGGCGCGCGCCGCGGCGTAGAGGAGCGCCTCCGCCCAGGGCGCGATCCGTGCGTCGGGATCGAGCAGGAGCGCCCGAATCCGCTCGCCCGCCTCGGTGCCGCCGGGCTCGCGCACCGACACCACCTCACGGCCGGCGGCACGGGCCGCCTCGGCGAGGAGCGCAGCCTGCGTCGTCTTGCCGCAGCCGTCGAGTCCTTCGAACGAGATGAACACGGCGTGATGCTAACCGCCGCCGCAACATCGGGGTCAGACCCCAATGTTGCGCAGTGAAAATTGGTGCCAGGCACCGATCTTCCACCTCACAGTGGGCGGAGGTAGGGCGGCGTCGGGCCATCCGCGGGCTCGCCCACGATGGTCTCGAGTGCGGCGCGGATGGCGGGCGCCTTCGCCAGCCGCCGCTCGTAGTCGCGATGGAAGGCCCGGGCAGCCTTGAGCGCGGCGCGGCCGCGGCGCGACAGCGCCAGCCGCTTGACCCGCCGGTCCGACCGGTCGGGGTGGCGTTCGACGTAGCCGCGTGCCTCCATCTCGTCGACGATCTTGCCCGCTCCCGGCAGCGTCATCCCGAGAAGGCCGGCGAGCTCGCTCAGGCTGCGGTCGCCGTCGCCGAGCACGCGGAAGACGTACCCGTACGACCGGCCGAGGTCGTCGAACCCCTGGCGCGCCAGATCGGCCCGCATCTCGTCGACGAACGCGCCGTACGCGAGGCCGAGGAGGATGCCGAAGTCGATGTCGGTGGACAGAATGCTAAACCTTGGTATATGATTATCTCTAGTTCATCATATCGGAAGGAGACGACGTGCCCCTCATCGCCAAGGACACCGCCCCAACATTCACGATCCCCGGCCTCACGGTCACGGGCCTGGCCGCCCCCAGCCGCGGCGCCAGCGAGACGAGCGTCTGGCGGCTGGCGCTCGCGCCCGACACGCCCGGGACGCCGCACTCCGTCGACCGCGAGGAGATCTTCGTGGCGCTCTCCGGGAGCGCGGTGGCGACCGTGGCCGGCCACGCGCACCAGCTTGGGGCCGGCGAGGCCCTGATCGTGCCGGCCGGCGAGACGTTCGAGCTCGCCAACCCCCACGACGAGGCGTTCGAGGCCGTCGCCGTCATGCCCGTCGGCGGGCCGCGCGACCCTCCCCGGCGGCGACCCGTTCGTCCCGCCGTGGGCGGAATGACCGCCCGATAGGGGGATTCGCCCAGCGGCCCGGTGTGTAAGTGTGCGGCCGGGGGCAATGGGCGAGATCGTCTACGCACAGGTGCGGTTCAACCTCTACCGGCCGGGGGACTGGGTCACCATCGGCGCGGGGGTGGACGACGACGTGGTCCGGGCCGCGGCCAGCGGCCTCTACAGCCGGGTGGCGAGCCCGCGCGGCGACCTGCCGTACCGAGTCCGTGTCCATCGTGCCGCCGACGAGACCGAGGAGACGCGGGCCGCGATCGACCTGCGGATCAGCGCGGAGTGGCAGCCGCCGACGCGGTGAGATCCTCGAGCGCGTCGAGCCAGCTCTCGTAGTAGGGCTGGCCCGGCCGCTCGGCGATCGCCGCCTTCAGCCGGTCGCGGAACTCGTCCCAGTCGACGCCCATCCGCTCGGCTGCGACCACGGCCATCGCGAACGCCCGCGCCTGCCAGGGCTCCGTGAAGGGCTCGTCGGCCTCGCGGTCGATCATGCCGCCGCCGCGCCGACCCTCGGGACGGCCACGCCGATCATGCAGTCGCGCGAGACGAGATCGGCGAGCTCGTCCTCGGTCATGTCGTCCGTGCCCTCGGGCCGCATCGGAAGGACGATGTAGCGCAGGTCGGCGCTCGAGTCCCAGACGCGGATCTCGACCCCCTCGGGCACGTCGAGCCCGAACTCGTCAAGGACAGCGCGCGGCTCGCGCACCACGCGTGACCGGTAGGGCGGGCTCTTGTACCAGACGGGAGGGATGCCCAGGATCGGCCACGGGTAGCACGAGCAGAGCGTGCACACGATGACGTTGTGGACCTCGGGCGTGTTCTCGACGCACCGGATCTGCTCGCCCTCCATCCCGCCGTACCCGAACTCGGCCGCCGCGGCGACGGCGTCGGTGAGCAGGCGCTCCCGGTACGCGGGGTCGACCCAGGCGCGGGCGACCATGCGCGCGCCGTTTCGGGGGCCGATCTCGTTCTGGAACGCGTTCACGATCGTGTCGATCGCGTCGGTCGAGACGAGCCCCTTCTCGATGAGCACCGTCTCGAGCGCGGCTGTGCGGAGCTCCTGCGGGGTCTTCGGACGGGTGTGGCTGTGGGAGTGGCTCATTCCTCGAAATGAGTCTCCCACAGATCGACCAGGACGACGTGCTCCTCACCCGGGTCGTCCCACAGGTCGGACGAGCGGAACGCCACGGTGTACCAGGCCTGCGGGACCTCGCGGCCGCCCTCCGTCTCGTAGATGTCGAGGATCGGGCGCGGCGCGTGGACCGACTCGATGACGCCCGGCGCGCCGCGCAGATAGGCGGGACACCGGCAGTGGCCGGGCGGAGACCGCCGCGCGACGGTGACGCTGTCACCCGGCGCGAACCTGGCCGGCGGCGCCTCGAAGGTCGGCTCGTCGTGCGGCGTGATCCGCAGGCGGGCGGCGGCGACCGCCTCGGGGTCGAACCGCTGCGGGACGTCCTCACCGGCGGCGATGCGGGCGGCGGCGTCATCGAGCTCCCGGCGGGTGAAGACGCCCGACTCGACCCCGTTCAGCTCCATCGACGACAGCCAGTGCTCGTAGTACGACGTCGTCAGGTACTCGATCGCGCCCATGCGCTCGATCGAGTACCGAAACGCGGGGCCGACGTCGGAGCTCAGGTTGATGCCGTGCACGCGCCCCTCCCACGGCTCGTGGAAGGGTGGCTCGTCGTCCTCGCGGTGGACCGGGCCGTAGCCCTGCTTGCCTCCGAGATCGTGCGCTCCGTCCATCGCGCCCAGACGGTAGCCGATGGCGGCAGTAGCGTTCCTGGAAGCCCGTGGGCGCCTCGTGGACAGACCTGCTCGATCCCGACCGCGACGCCCTTCGGGACGCGTGCCCGGGAACGCTGCACCCGCGCGCGCTCGACCGGCTGCTGGCGCCGGCCGTGCCAGGCGAGGAGCCCCGGCCGACGCTCGAGGCGCACACCGGCTACGTCTTCGGCGTGTTCCTCGTGGCTGTGGCGGTTCCCGACGAGGACCTCGTCTACTACCAGGAGGTCGACCTCGTCATCACGCCCGAGCGCCTGGTGACGGTCCGCAAGACCCCTGAGGGTCGCCCCCCGTTCGACCCCAAGGGTGTGCGCGAGGCGATCGGCGACGACCACACCGCGGGGATGGTCGCCTACCAGCTGGTCGACGACGTCGCGGAGAGCTACCTCAATCTCGTCGACGACCTGAACGACGAGATCGACGAGCTCGAGGACGCGATCGAGAGCTGGCCCGGGCCGCGGATCCGCAGCCGCCTGTCGGCCCTGCGCCACGACATGCTCCACATCCGGCGAACGCTCGCGCCGACCCGGGACGCGGTTCGCCGCGTGGTCGACAACCGCGTCGACCTGGAGGGCGGCATCGAGGTGTTCTCAGACGACGTCGAGCTGCACTTCGCCGACGCGTACGACAAGCTCCTGCGCGCGTCGGAGGCGCTCGAGCTCTGCCGCGACCTGGTCGCCGGCGCCCGTGACTACTACCAGGCGATGGTCGCCCAGGACCAGAACGAGATCGTGAAGCGACTGACGGCGGTGGCCTCGGTCCTGCTCGTGCCGACGTTCATCGTCGGCCTCTACGGCCAGAACTTCCGCGACATGCCCGAGTTCCACTGGAGGTTCGGCTACTGGTGGTCGTGGAGCCTGATCATCATCACGACGATCGCGCAGCTCATCTACTTCCGCCGCAAGGGCTGGCTCTAGACAACGGCGCTCGTTCGTGAAAAAACGGTGCCAGGCACCAATTTTCGCGCTCCCACCTCGCTGCCGTGTGCCTAGGCGGAGCGCTCGAACCAGGCGGCGAGCCAGCGCGCCTGCTCGGCGAGCGCGTCGAGGCCGGCCTCGTCGAGATCGTCGCCGGCGGCGGCAACCACCAGCGAGTCGCCGGTGTCGACGTTGTTCTCGAGGTCGAAGACCAGGCCGGCCTGGGCGACGCACCAGCCGACCAGCTCGGGATCGCGCAGCCGGGCGACGTCCTCGTCGGACGTCGAGCGGGCCACGCGCAGCCGGAACCGGCGGTCGAATTCGGGGTCGACGTCGCGGACGCGATGGTCGTCGTGGCGGAGCACGCGCGTCAGCCAGTCGCCCTCCGAGAACTCCGCCGGGTGGATCGTCACACGCGGCCAGGCGGGCGCGTCGACCCCCACCAGGAGGACGGTGAACGCGGTCGTCGCCGTCCCCGTGTCGCCCATCAGAGGCAGGCCGGGCGCGTCGACGTAGAGGCTGAACACGCGAGCGGAGCGGCCGTCGAGCTCGCCCTCGTGCACGTCGGTGGCGACGTCGACCACCCCCTGCCTGAGGAGCGGCGTCTCGCCCTGGAGCTCGCGCTCCGACGGCGCGAAACCGTGCGCGGCCGCCCAGCGGGCGAGGGTCGTTGCGTCGGGGCTCACGTCCGTCATCGCGGCAAAACATAGACGCCTCGTGCAACATTGGGGTCTGACCCCGTTGTTGCAGCGGCTGGTGGGCCTGGCGGTTGTCGTCGTCGCCGCCGCCGCGTGCACGCACAGCGGCGGGCCGCCCGGGCACCCGCAGGCGGCCGGGCACCCGTGTACCGGCGCCGCGCCGCCGGCGAGCTACGAGCACGTGGTCACCATCGTCATGGAGAACCACGGGTTCACGCAGATCGACGGCCACTCGCCGTTCCTGAACGCCCTGGCGCGCAGGTGCGGCCTGGCATCGGCGTACCACGCCGTCACCCACCCGTCGCTTCCGAACTACCTCGCGATGGTCTCGGGCTCGACGCAGGGCCTCGACGGCTCGGACTGCTCGCCCGGGGCCGGGTGCCAGAGCGCCGGCGAGAGCATCTTCTCGCAGACCCCCTGGCGGGCCTACGCCGAGAGCATGCCAGGCCCGTGCGCCCAGGAGAACCAGGGCGACTACGCACCCCGCCACAACCCCGCCGTCTATTTCACGCGCGTGGCGGCCGCCTGCACCCAAAACGACGTGCCGATCGCGCAGCTCGTCCCCGACCTGCAGAGCGGCGACCTCGCGCCGTACACCTTCGTGACGCCCAACCTCTGCTCCGACGAGCACGACTGCCAGGTCTCCGACGGCGACCGGTGGCTCGCCCGCTGGGTGCCGAGGATCGTCCGCTCGCCCGCCTACCGCGCGGGGACGACCGCGCTCTTCATCACCTACGACGAGGATGATCACAACGAGGCGAACCGGGTGTACACCGTGGTCGTCGCCCCCTCGGTTCCGCCCGGCACCGTCGCGACGGAGGATTTCACCCACTACTCGCTCCTCCGCACCCAGGAGGAGCTCCTTGGGCTGCCGCTCCTGGGCGGCGCGGCGTCCGCGGCGAGCATGCGAACCGCGTTCCATCTGGGCTGACCGGCCCGTGTGTGACAATTGTCCCGCGGCTCGGATGCCGGAAAACCGCCGTGCTACCCTGCCGCCCCGACGTGGGAAAACAGCTTGTCATCGCCGAAAAGCCGTCCGTGGCACAGGACTATGCGCGCGCGCTCGGCGGCGGCTTCCAGAAGCACGAGGGCTACCTCGAGTCGGACGACCACATCGTCTCGTGGGCGATCGGCCACCTCGTCGAGCTGGCCGAGCCCGAGGACTACGACGAGGCGCTCAAGCGCTGGTCGATCAAGACGCTCCCCGTCCTCCCCGAGCAGTTCAAGCTCCGGCCTGACGCGCGCAACAAGAAGCAGCTCGACGTCCTGAAGCGGCTGCTCAAGCGCGACGACGTCGACGACATCGTGAACGGCTGCGACGCCGGCCGCGAGGGCGAGCTGATCTTCCAGTACATCATGGACGTGGCCAAGACGTCCAAGCCCGTCCAGCGCCTCTGGGTGTCGTCGATGACGAAGGACGCGATCCGGGAGGGATTCGAGAACCTCCGGCCGGGCGAGGAGATGGAGCCGCTGGCCGACGCGGCCCGCTCGCGCTCCGAGGCCGACTGGCTGGTCGGGATGAACGCCACCCGCGCCGCCACCGTGAAGGGCCGATCGCTGGGCGGCGTCGTCTCGCTGGGCCGGGTGCAGACGCCGACGCTGGCGCTGATCGTCCGCCGCGACGTCGAGATCGACGCGTTCGTGCCCGAGACCTATTTCCAGGTCGACGCCCGGTTCGGGCTCGAGGGCCCGCGCGGGTATGTCGGGCGCTGGTTCGAGGGCAAGGAGGACCGCACCGCCGAGCGGGAGGTCGCCGAGGCGGTGGCCGCCGCGGCCGGCGGCGCGCCGGCACTCGTCACGGCCGTCAAGCGCACCGAGCGCAAGACCCGCCCGCCGCTCCTCTACGACCTGACGAGCCTCCAGCGCGACGCGAACAGCCGCTACGGGCTCTCTGCGCAGCGGACGCTCGCCGCGGCCCAGCGCCTGTACGAGGGCTCGACGGCCGGCGCGGTCATCACCTATCCGCGAACCCGCTCGCAGTTCCTCCCGGCCGACCAGATCCCGACGCTCAAGGCGACCGCCCGCAGCCTGACGGGCATCCCGGCGGTGCGCGAGGCCGCGGCGTACGTGGCCGGGCTCGACGTGCTGCCGCTCGCGCGCGTCGTGAACGACGCCAAGGTCGACGACCACCACGCCATCGTCCCGACCGGCGAGCTGCCGCGCAAGGAGCTGACGGGCGACGACGCCCGCGTCTTCGACCTCGTCGTGCGCCGCTTCCTGGCCGTCTTCCATCCCGAGGCCAAGTTCGAGGACACCGAGATCATCACCGAGGCCGGCGGCCACCGCTTCCGCACCCGCGGCCGGCGACTGGTCGAGGCCGGCTGGCGGGCTGCGGCGTTCGGCGAGGAGGCCGCGGCCGAGGAGCCGGCGGCGGGCGACGACGACGAGCTGCGCCAGAGCCTCCCCAAGGTCGACGAGGGCGAGAGCGGCACGTGCGAGAAGGCGGAGGTGCTCGAGAAGCAGACCAAGCCGCCGGCGCGCTACTCCGAGGCGTCGCTCCTCAAGGACATGGAGACCGCCGGGAAGCAGATCGAGGACGAGGAGCTGCGCGACGCGATGAAGGAGGCGGGCCTCGGGACGCCCGCGACCCGCGCGGAGACGATCGAGAAGCTGATCCGCGTCGGCTACATCGAGCGGCTCGGGAAGCAGCTGCGGGCGACGTCGAAGGGCCGGCAGGCGATCGCGCTCCTCGGTGACCACGCGCTCACGTCGGCCCAGCTCACCGGATCGTGGGAGAAGCGCCTCTCCGACATCGAGCGCGGCGCCGGCGCGCGCGACGCCTTCATGCACGACATCCGCGACTTCACCTCGCAGATCGTCGAGTACTTCCGCGAGCTCTCGTCCGACGACGTGCGCGCGCTTCGCGCCGAGATCGGACCGTGCCCCAACTGCGACGGCATCATCCGCGAGAACCGGCTGGCGTACGGCTGCTCGTCGTGGAAGAGCCGCGAGGAGCCGGGCTGCGGCTTCGTCATCTGGAAGCAGCAGAAGGGCCGCTCGATCTCGGCCGCCGAGGCGCGCGAGCTCCTCGAGAAGGGCCAGACCGAGCTCCTCGACGGGTTCAAGACGCGTCCGAGCAGGGCGCGGCTCGTGCTCGCCGAGGGAAACCAGGTGCAGCTCATCGCCGACGACGGCACCCGGCTCGACGCCCCGGCCGGCCCGCGCGAGAAGATCGCCGACTGCCCGAAGTGCGACGGCGAGATCCGCGAGAACAGCCGCGCCTACGGCTGCTCGTCGTGGAAGAGCAAGAAGGAGACGGGCTGCGGCTTCGTCATCTGGAAGTCGACCAAGGGCCGCCAGATCTCGATCGACGAGGCCCGGCAGGTCATCGAGAAGGGCGCGTCGGACTGGATGGAGTTCAAGGATCGCAAGGGGCCGTTCCGCGGGCGGCTCGTCCTGACGCCCGACCAGACGGTCGAGGTGCAGCGCGAGGACGAGGGCACCGAGGCCGCGACCCAGGCGGCCTGAGCGACCGTGCCCATCCGCGCGATCGTCACGGGAGGGGCGGGGTTCATCGGCTCGCACATGGCCGACGGGCTGCTCGCCCGCGGCGACTCCGTCGTCGTCGTCGACGATCTCTCGTCCGGCCGGCGCGAGCGGGTGCCGGCGGGCGCCGACCTGCGGACGATCGACATCCGCGACGGGGCGGCGCTGCGGGCGCTCGCCGCCGAGGTCGAGCCGCAGGCGTGGTTCCACCTGGCCGCGCAGGCCGACGTGCGCCTCTCGGTGGCGAACCCCGGGCTCGACGCCGACGTCAACGTGCGCGGCACCGCCGAGGTGCTCGAGGCGGCGCGCGCGACCGGGGCCCGGGTGGTCTTCTCGTCGACCGGCGGCGCGATCTACGGCGAGGTCGAGACGATCCCGTCTCCCGAGTCCACGCCGTGCGCGGCGATGGCGCCCTACGGCGTCTCGAAGCTCTGCGGCGAGCACTACGTCGAGCTCTCGAACCGCCTGTACGGGACGAACCACGTCGTCCTGCGCTACGGCAACGTCTACGGGCCGCGGCAGGACCCGCACGGCGAGGCGGGCGTGGTTGCGATCTTCTTCGGCAAGCTCTCGGCGGGCGAGACGCCGCGCGTCTTCGGCGACGGCCTCCAGACGCGCGACTACGTCTACGTCGGCGACGTCGTCCGGGCCAACCTGGCGGCACTCGACTACACGGGCCCGGAGGAGACGTTCAACATCGGCACCGGCACGGAGACGAGCGTCCTCGACCTGCTCGCGGCCTGCCAGGACGCGGCCGGTACCGCCGTCCCGCCCCAGCACGAGCCGGCCCGCCTGGGCGAGCTCGCGCGGAGCGCGCTCGACTGCCGCCGGGCCGCGCGGGAGCTGGGCTGGCGCGCCGAGGTGGGCTTCGGCGACGGCCTCGCGGCGACGCTCGCCGCGATCGAGGCCTGACCGGGCGCCCCGCGGGTTGTCCGTCCGACCCGTGAGCAAGACTTCCATTCCCCCGATTCGCCCGAGCCACTAGATGTGGCATCGAGCGGATGGGCGACCCACTAGATGTTGAGGGACGCCGCATGAACTGCCCGTACTGCGAACATGGCGAGACGAAGGTCGTCGACAGCCGTGTGGCCGGCAAGGGAGCGATCCGCCGGCGGCGCGAGTGCCTGCTCTGCGGCCAGCGGATGACCACGTTCGAACGGGTCGAGCACGCCCCTCTTCACGTGGTGAAGCGCGACGGCACGCGCCAGCCGTTCGACAGCCAGAAGCTCCTCGCGGGCCTGGTGCGGGCGTGCGTCAAGCGGCCCATCCCGCTGGCCGAGATCGAGCGGGCGGCGGTGCGGATCGAGGCCGAGCTCAGAAACGGCGTCGGCGACGAGGTGGCGGCGTCGGCGATCGGCGACGAGGCGCTCAGGGTCCTGCGCGACCTCGACCTCGTCGCGTACGTGCGTTTCGCATCGGTCTATCGCGATTTCCAGGACGTTGAGGAGTTCGAGCGCGAGCTCGAGCTGCTCGAGCCTCTGGCGCGAACGCCTGTTCGGTAAACTACAAGCATGCAAGGGAACGAGGAGGAAGGCATGGCGACGACGGACGTGAAGCACGCGGAGACGCAGGTGGCCGAGGGCAAGGAGGACGTCCGCATCGGCGTGCCGCGCTATTTCACGACGCCCGGATCGCATCCGTTCGACCTCGTCGAGTGGGAGGAGCGCGACGCGCTGATCGCCGGCAAGGACGGCCCCTCGTTCGAGCAGAAGGGCGTCGAGTTCCCGGCGTTCTGGAGCCAGACCGCGACCAACATCGTCGCCCAGAAGTACTTCCGCGGGAAGCTCGGCTCGCCCGAGCGCGAGCACTCGGTGCGCCAGATGGTCGGCCGCGTCGCCGACACCGTGACGGCCTGGGGCATCAAGGACTCCTACTTCGCCGACACCGACGAGGCCGAGACGTTCCGCGCCGAGCTGACCCATCTCCTCCTGCACCAGATGGTGGCGTTCAACTCGCCCGTGTGGTTCAACGTCGGGTTCGAGGAGCACCCCCAGTGCTCGGCGTGCTTCATCCTCTCCGTCGACGACAACATGGAGTCGATCCTCGACTGGATCCGCAAGGAGGGCCTGGTCTTCCGCGGCGGCTCCGGGTCGGGCATCAACCTGTCGAAGCTGCGCTCGTCGCAGGAGCAGCTGGCCAAGGGCGGGTACGCCTCCGGGCCCGTGTCGTTCATGCGCGGCGCCGACGCGTCGGCGGGCACGATCAAGTCGGGCGGCAAGACGCGCCGGGCGGCCAAGATGGTCGTCCTGAACGTCGACCACCCCGACATCGAGGAGTTCATCTGGTGCAAGCAGCACGAGGAGGAGAAGGCTCGCGTGCTCCAGTCGGCCGGCTACGACATGAGCCTCGACTCGCCGGACTGGGCGTCGATCCAGTACCAGAACGCCAACAACTCGGTCCGGGTCACCGACGAGTTCATGCGTGCGGTGCTCGACGACAAGGAATGGGATCTGACGGCCCGCACCGACGGCACGGTCGTGCGGACGATCCGCGCGCGTGACCTGATGCACCAGATCGCCGAGGCCGCGTGGAAGTGCGCCGATCCCGGCATGCACTACGACACGACGATGAACGACTGGCACACGTGCCCGGCGAGCGGCCGCATCAACGCCTCGAACCCGTGCTCGGAGTACGTCCACGTCGACAACTCGGCGTGCAACCTCGCGAGCCTGAACCTGCTCCAGTTCCGCGATCCCGAGACCGACGAGTTCCAGGTCGAGCGGTTCGAGCGGGCCGTGGACATCATCTTCATGGCGCAGGAGATCCTGGTCGGCAACTCGAGCTACCCGACCGAGCAGATCGACGCGAACGCCAAGGCGATGCGCCAGCTCGGGCTCGGCTACGCCAACCTGGGTGCGCTGCTCATGGCACGCGGCCTGGCGTACGACTCCGACGAGGGGCGCGCGTACGCCGCGGCGATCACCGCGATCATGACGGGGCGTGCCTACCGCAAGTCCGCCGAGATGGCCGGACGGGTCGGCGCGTTCGAGGCCTACGAGCCGAACGCCGACGCGATGCTGCGCGTCATCCGCAAGCACCGCGCGGCGGTGGGCAACATCGACAGCGGGCTCGTCCCCGACGACATGCTGAAGTCGGCGCGCCGGGCGTGGGACGACGCCCTCGCGATCGGCGAGGAGCACGGCTACCGCAACGCCCAGGCGACGGTGCTCGCTCCGACCGGGACGATCTCCTTCATGATGGACTGCGACACGACCGGCATCGAGCCCGACTTCTCACTCGTGAAGTCCAAGCGGCTCGTCGGCGGCGGCGACATCACGATCGTGAACCAGACGGTGCCGGTCGCGCTCGCCAAGCTCGGCTACGCGCCGCACGAGATCGACCAGATCGTCGCCCACGTGAACGAGCACAACACCGTGGTCGGCGCGCCCGGGTTCAAGGGCGAGCACATGTCGGTGTTCGACGTCGCCGTCGGCGACCGGGCGATCCACCACATGGGCCACGTCAACATGATGGCCTCGGTGCAGCCGTTCCTGAGCGGCGCGATCTCGAAGACGGTCAACGTGCCGACCGAGGTCACGGTCGACGACATCTCCCAGCTCTACATGGACGCGTGGAAGCTCGGCGTGAAGGCGATCGCGATCTACCGCGACGGGTGCAAGGTGGCCCAGCCGCTCCAGACGAAGGGCTCCGAGCAGCAGCTCCTGGCCGCCAAGCCTTCGCGGCGGACGATGCCGATCGACCGCAACGAGGTGGGGCGCAAGTTCCAGGTCGGCGAGTACGAGGGCTACATCCACGTCGGCCTCTTCCCCGAGGGCGATCCCGGCGACATCTTCGTCGACATCGCCAAGGAGGGGACGGCGCTGGCCGGCCTCATGAACGCGTTCATGATCGCGGTCTCGGTCGGGATCCAGTACGGCGTGCCGCTCGACGTGTTCGTCTCGAAGTTCGCCCACATGCGGTTCGAGCCGTCGGGGATGACGAACGACCCCGACATCCGCATCGCCAAGTCGATCCCGGACTACATCTTCCGCTGGATGGGCAAGCGCTTCCTCGACGCCGAGACGCAGGCCGAGATCGGCATCCTGAGCGCGGCGGTCCGCGAGCAGCTCGCGGCCGGCAACGGTCACTCGCCGGCGGTGCCGTCCGAGACGGGCGAGCCCTCGGGCACACCTGCGCCCGGCGTCGGCCAGACGGCGCTCTTCAACGCCTGGGAGGACGCGGTCGAGTGCGCGAAGTGCGGCGGCCGCAAGGTGCGCACGGGCGCGTGCTACACCTGCCGCGACTGCGGCGACAACTCGGGCTGCGGCTAGCCGGCGGCGCGGTCGGGCCGTCCGCGGGCGGCCCGGCCGCGCGCGCCATGCGGCGACGAGGCGCGCGACGCGAAGCTCGCCTGCCGTTCAATGTTCGATCAAGCGGCGAGCCGCGAGCCGGCCGCGGCGCGGCATGGATCGGCACGTCGTGACCGTGCCGCGTAACCAGCCGAAGCCGCGACCCGTAGATGACGGTCAGGTCGTATGCGAGGTCGGAAAGCGGCTCGCTGATCGAATGCGGCAACGCCGGATGGGGCGCCGCCTGAAGAGTGCTCACGGAGGGCCTCCTGGCAGGGACTGCCCGGAGACGAGGCTGTAGACGAGCATCAGGCACAGCCGCGCACGGCCGCGCCCGGCTCTGGCTCGGCTACCTACGCCGTCGCTCGGGCCAGAGTGCACTGAGCGACGGCCATGGCTGCTCGCTTGCGCGCTTGCCGCGCGCGAGGCTGACGAAGAACGACAGCATCTCCTTCGTGACAGACGCAACGATACCAGCAGTCGGCGCTTGCGAACAGGTCGGTCATAGGTCAGCTGAACCGGCGGCGTCTACCGGACAGAACCGAGCGCGACGCCGATGATCTCGTACCAGGCGACGCCGGCCACGACGATCACTGCGCGTCGCGATCACAGTGGGGATCGCCCGCCGGACATCGACCTGGCGCGGTGCGACCTGAGCGCGGGATGAGATGTGCGATGAGGTGGTCATGCACCCACCGTATTCACGGACGGTGAGTGTGGCGTCCGGGAGATCCCTATGAGATGCGGCTGATCTCGGACTGCCAGGCGAGCACCTCGCCCGGATCGAGATTCGTCTCGAACACCACTGGCTCGATCGCCTCGATCCGCCAGCCGTCGGTGAAGCTCTGCTCGATCTCTTCCCGCGTGACCCGGCGGGGGCCCCAATCGCCCGGCTGCCGATCGCTGAAGCACAGCATGTGGAAGCGCCCGCCCGGCGCTGTCGCAGCCCGCAGGCTCTCGACGTACCGGGCCCGATCGTCGTCATCGAACACATGGAACAGCCCGCTGTCCAGCACCGTGTCGAACTGCTCTCCCAGGCTCTCGAGGTCGACGGCGTTCCATACAAGGAACCTCGCGTCCAGCCCCCGCGCCCGCGCCTTCCCCTCGGCGATCGCGATCGCCGCCGGGGCGCTGTCGACGCCCAGCGCGGGGAGGCCTCGCTCGGCTGCCATCAGCGCGTGCTCGCCGGTTCCGCAGCCAACGTCCAGAACGCGGCCGTCGACCTTGCCCGCGTCGGCGATCTCGACGAATGCGGGCTGCGGGCGGCCGATGTCCCACGCAGGCTGGCCCGAGTAGCTGGAATCGAAGTCGTACACGGTCCGCCGGCGGTGCCCAGGCGGCCGATGCGGATCCGGGTCGGACATACGTCCGACGCTACCAGCGCCAGGCGTATGGCGCTCCAGTGCACGCGCCTCGCGCCGCTTCTGAGAGGGTAGGCCGGCAATGGAGTCCTGGGCTCTCGCCACGATCGCGTTCCTCGTCCTCTCGTTCGCGGCCGCGTCCGGCCGGCTCGAGCGATCGCTCATAACGCCGGCGATCTTCTTCACCTCGACGGGGCTGATCGCCGGCCCGGTGCTCGGGTTGATCGACCTCCACATCGGCGGCGAGTCGCTCAAGATCCTGGCGGAGGCCACGCTGACCCTTGTGCTGTTCGCGGACGCCTCCCGGATCTCGCTGCGGACGCTGAAGGTCGAATACGCCGTGCCGCTGCGCCTGCTCGGGATCGGGCTCCCGCTGACGATTCTCGCGGGCGCCCTGGTGGGCATCGCCGTGCTGCCGGGTCTCCAGGCAGCCGAGGCGCTGGTGCTGGCGGTGATCCTCGCGTGCACGGACGCCGCGCTGGGGCAGGCGGTCGTCACCGACCCGCGTCTTCCCTCCCGCATCCGTCAGGGGTTGAACGTCGAGAGCGGCCTCAACGACGGCATCTGCGTGCCGCTGTTCTTCATCGCGATCAGCATCGCCGAGGCCGACGCGTCGAACATGTCGGCCCACGCCGCATGGAGCCTCGTGGCGAACCAGATCGGCTACGGGCTGGTTGCGGGCCTCGCGGCGGGCGCCTTCGCCGCGGTCGTCGAACGCCTGGCGGTCGCACGAAGCACCGTCGAGCCGCTCTGGCTCCAGGTGGTCACGTTCGCGGCGGCGGCGCTGGCCGCAGGCATCGCGCTCGGTCTCGGAGGCAGCATCTTCATCGCCGCCTTCGCCGGTGGGATTGCGTTCGGCGCGCTGCGCCACGAGACCGGCGGAGAGGTCGCCTATCTGGTCGATCAGAGCAGTCAGCTCTTGAACGCGGCGACGTTCATCCTGTTCGGCGCGGTCATCCTCAGCCCCGCGCTCCACGACATCACAGCGCGGGTTGCGCTCTATGTGGTGCTGAGCCTGACCGTTGTCCGAATGGTTCCGGTCGCCCTGGCGATGCTGGGCAGCGGTGCCCGGCGTCCCACTCTGGCGTTCCTGGGGTGGTCCGGGCCGCGTGGTCTCGCCTCGATCGTCTTCGCGGTCATTCTGACGCACGAGGCGCACCTCCCCGGTGAGCACGACATCCTGGTCGCCGTTGCTCTGACCGTGGCGTTCTCCGTCTACGCCCACGGGATCACGGCCCAACCGCTCACGGATCGGTACGTCCGGTGGTACCACGCGCATCCGAAGACGGAGCTTCCGGCGATGGAAAGCCGACCTGCGCCCGACCATCGCCTGCGCGCGCCGCTTGCAGCCGCCGCATCGGCGGGCGTCCGCGCAAATACCGCATTTGGGGGATGACACCGAAAACCGCGTTCTTTAGTGTCTTCAAGTCACCGGCCCTTCTCGGACGATAGGCCGGGGAACTGCGGGCGTCTCGTCGCCAGGTCTGATCGCGAGACGTGCTTCCGGACTGCGTGCGCCGTCGTCCTCCACGTCGAGGGCAGGCACGCCGCGGCCGGCTGACCAAGGGGGTCCGGGGTGTACCGTGCTGCCGTTTTTGCCGACGCCGGAGGCCGCGCCGTGCCGGCCCGTCGCAGATACGTCGTGTTTGCAGTCGTCTGTGCAGCGGTGCTCCTCGCATCCGCCGTCGCGAGCAATACCGCCGCCGCCGGAACGATCCCGCCGCGGAAGCAACTGCTCCACGCGATCAACGACATCCGGGCCGCGTACGGGGTCGGCAGCCTCCACGGCGTGTCCGCCCTGCGCTGGGTCGCGCTCTCGCACTCCGCGGACATGGTGCGACGCGACTACTTCGCCCACACCAGCCCGACCGGGTCGACGGTCGCCTACCGCATCCAACGGTCCGGCTTCGTCAGCAGCTACTCATGGAGAGCAGGAGAGACCCTGGCGTGGGGCACCGGTGCCCACGCGAGCGCGAGAGCCACCGCCGAGGCATGGCTCAAGAGCTCGGTCCATCGCGCCATCATGCTCTCACCGACCTACCGCTGGGTCGGCATCGGCCGCCAGTGCGGACGATACCGGGGCTACACGGACGCCTGCTTCTGGACGGCTGACTTCGTGAGTCCGCTGGTAGCCGTCTCGGCGCCTGCCGCGCATATCGTCCGTCGGAGATGGACGAGCCCTTCAGCGACCAGCTCGAGCGGTGGCTCCGCAGCGACGGCACCAAGACGCTCGGCGCACTGAACGACGTCTTCGCGGAGAAGAGCTTCGCGGTCGCGATCCTGCTCCTGATGTTCCTGCCGGCCCTGCCCCTTCCCACCGGCGGGATCAGCCACGTGTTCGAGGCCATCACGATCGTCTTCGCCGGTCAGATGGTGCTGGGCCGGCGCACGATCTGGCTGCCCGAGCGCTGGCAGCACCGCGAGCTCGGGCCGACGACGACCGAGAAGGCCATTCCGCTCATGGGCCGGTGGATCCGGCGGGTCGAGCGGTTCTCCCGGCCCCGCGGGGCACGGCTGTTCGAGCAGGGGTGGATGCTGCGGCTCCTGGGGCTGCTCGTGATGGCACTCGCGGTCGGGGCTGCGGTCGCGCCGCCGTTCTCGGGGCTCGACACGCTGCCGGCGTTCGGCGCGGTCGCGATCGCGCTCTCGATCATCCTCGAAGACGTGGCCGTCCTCGCGATCGGCATCGTCGTCGGCGCCGTGGGCGTCACCCTGATCGTCACGATCGGCGCCGCGATCGTCCGCATACTCGGCAACCTGGTGTGAGCGCCGGTCAGGCGGCCGCGTTCTCGTCGGACTTCGGCCTCGGGCCGCTGTTTCGGAGGTTCGCGAGCTTGCCCAGCGAATCGAACCAGAACGGCGCGCCGAGCGACACTGCGGCCGACGTCAGGACGAGCCCGACCGCGGTCGAGATCCAGTTCGTGAAGCCGCTCGGCCACCCGCCCCAGCCGAGCGGCAGCCCGAGCGTGCTCAGCTGATCCGCCGCACCCTTCGGGTCGACTCCGGCGGACGGCGCGTTCTGCGCCTGGTCGGCGACGACCTGGCGGAGCGTCGGATCCTGCCAGAGGGCGTTGGCGATCCTGATGGAGTCCACGTCGAGGAGCACCGCGAAGGCGAACCCCACGATCCAGAGCCAGACCTGCGTGCGCCGCTTGTACCATCCCGACAGCCGCTGCATCGCCTGGTCGAACCACTGCTCAGCCTCTGTGCGGAACGCCTCCGCGTCGCCCTCCGTCTCGACCCACAGGCTGCGCATGGCCTTCTTGATCGGCCCATCGGGCAGGTCGTCGATCAGGGCCTCAGCCTTGGCCGCCACCGCCGGTGCGGCGCTGTACCACTCATCCGCGAGCACCCTGAACTTCCCGAGGTCGCCGTCGGCCTTCGTCCACGCGGCGGCCAGGCCCCGCTTCACCTGCCCGGCCGGGAGCGCCTTGATCACGGCGTCGGTCGTGCGCGTAGGGTTGCCGTCCGAGGCGAGCGCCGCAAACACCCTGGCCCTGGTCTGCCCACCACGGCCGAGGAGCGCCGCGACGAACCGCTCCCGCGGAACGTATGACGGCCGCGCCGAGCCCTTCGTCATGGCGTAGACGACCGGATGGCCGAGGATGTGCTTGGCGGCCGCCTTCTCGGGCGCCGGCGCCACCTGGCTGGGCTCTTCGACGAGCCGCTTGATCCTGTCAGTTCGCCCGGCCGGAGCCTTGGTCGTCAGGTTCTGGGCCAGCCAGTCCTCGAGCGACTTCGCCCGGTAGCTCAGGAGCCCCGCCACCGCCTCGACGATGGACGTCGCGAAGATGCTGAGGATGAGAAAGACGAAGCTCAGCCCGATCGCGACATCGACGACTGCGTAGCCAGACATTGCGCCCCCTTCCTACGCCCGGTTGCCGGGCCGCGATGCTAGCAGCCCCGCCGTGCGGGCCGGGAGAAATGGCTCCGGCCGGGCGATGCGGGATGCTTCACGACCGATGAGGCTCGACGGCTCGGAAGCGCGGATCCACTACGTGCAGCACGGCGCCGGGCCGGACATCGTCTGGGTGTCCGGAGGCGGCGGCCTGGCGACGGACTGGCACCCGTATCAGATCCCGTTCTTCGAGCAGGAGTTCCGCTGCACGACGTTCGACAACAGAGGCATCGGCGCGACGGAGTGCGAGATCCCGCTTCCCTGGCCGCTCGAGTCGTTCGCGCGCGACACGGCGGAGCTGATCGAGGCCGTCTGCGACCCGCCGGTCGCACTCGTCGGGCTCTCGCTGGGCGGCGCGATCGTCCAGCAGGTCGCGATCGACCACCCCCACCTCCTGCGCTGCGTCATCACGATGGGAACCGGCGCTCGCAGCACGGGTTGGGGGTGGGACTACCAGAAGGCCGAGATCGACTGGCGCAAGGCCGGCGGGCGCCTCGACGGCATGATGGCCGTGGCCCACAACGCGGCGATGATGTTCCCCGCCCGCGTCCTGGGCGACCGCGAGCTCTGGCCGAAGCTCCGGGCCGACCTCGAGTCGTGGCTCTCGACCGACGACAACGAGCGCTCGCTGATCCCGCAGTGGGAGGCATGCCTGCTGTATGACCAGATGGACGCCCTGCCGGCGTGCACCGTGCCGATGCACGTGATCGCGTTCAGCGAGGACGTCCAGGCCCCGCCGCAGGACGGGCGCGAGGTGGCCGACGTCGCTGGAGCGGCGGAGTACCACGAGTTCGAGGGCATGGGCCACTGCTCGATCTACGGGCACACGCACGACATCCTGAACCCCTTCATCCGCGACCTCGTGCGGCGCCACCTCCCGGCCGGACCATGAAGCCGGCGGGCCGTCCTGTGGAGGGACGACCCGCCGGTTCATGAAGGTGGCTGAGAGGTCGGGCTCCCAGCCGGTCGTGCTAGCTGGCGACCACCGGCGTGTGAGAAGCCGGTGCCTGCGGCGCGCGCTCGGAGGAGGGCTCGACTGCGTCCTCCCGGTTCTTCAGCACGCCGGAGAGAACCAGGATGCCGAAGCCGATGCCGCTCAGGAGCAGAGCGGTGCCGGTCACGAGACCGAACAGCGAGAGCTGGTCAGCCATGTAGCTGGACTGAAGCGCCGTTGCAAGCGCCGTCTCGGTGACCCACACCTGGCGGGCGCCGTTGTCCTGCGGCTGGCCGTTGACCTGGACAGCCTGGGCGGGATCGTTCGTGCCCTTGCCGTCAGCGGTCGCGTAGCGCGGCATCTGCGCGTACGTCAGGCCACCCGTGGCCTCGAGCGCGTGGATCCGCATGTATCCGGCAAACGCGTGGGCGCGATCGCCGCTGTTGATGTCCTTCCCGGCCACCGAAAGGGTGGGGAAGGTCAGCTTCGACACGTCGAGGCCGGCCTGCTTGGCCTCGGCCTTGATCGCCGTGGGGGTCATGTCGGGCGTGCCGACGATGTTCTCCTGGGCGAGCGTGTCATGAACGACGCCACGGGCGTTCAGCCCGGTGTAGACGGCGCCGACGCCGAAGGCGATCAGCACGACTGCGGCGATGTAGCCACCGATTTCCAAGAACTTGCGCACGACCACTCCCTTCAGTAGATGAGTTCCAATGACTGTTCGGTAACTGTCGGTCAGCGGTGCCTGTCTAGACATCGGCGTCCACACGGAACCTGACGGCGGCAAACTCCGGCGTATCGCTGCGGGTTCACCGCACCGACGCATGGCAGAACCGCAGCGCGTTTCGCATCGGGGAAGGCACTGAACGTTGGGCGCGGGGTTCTTCGTACCCGCATCCGCCCGCGCCCCGATGCGCCGATCAGACGGGAGTGCTGAGCTTCATGGTGCGGCCGTGCACTTCGCGGTCAAGCGGTCAGAGGAGGTTCGTGATGGCCACCATCGAACGTCCGGCCACCTACGCCGTCCCCGGCACTCCCGACAGCATCGTCGAGGTTCTGCCGCGGTACGACAACTTCATCGGCGGGCGATGGGTCGCCCCGGTGAAGGGTGGGTACAAGGCGAATCTGACGCCGGTCACGGGGAAGCCCTTTACCGAGGTCCCCGAGTCGACGCCGGAGGACGTCGAGCTCGCGCTCGACGCTGCCCACGCGGCACGGCAGGCCTGGGGTGAGACCTCGACGACGGAGCGCTCGCGCGTCTTGAACCGCGTCGCGGACGCCATCGAGGAGCACCAGTCGATCCTGGCGATCGCCGAGAGCTGGGACAACGGAAAGCCGGTCCGCGAGACGCTCGCGGCCGACATCCCGCTCGCGGCCGATCACTTCCGCTACTTCGCCTCGGTCATCCGTGGCGAGGAGGGGAAGATCTCGGAGATCGACAAGAACACGATCGCCTACCACTTCCATGAGCCGCTCGGAGTGGTCGGCCAGATCATCCCGTTCAACTTCCCGCTGCTGATGGCGGCGTGGAAGCTGGCCCCGGCTCTGGCGGCGGGCAACTGCTCGGTGCTGAAGCCGGCGAGCCCGACGCCGTGGTCGATCCTGAAGCTCGCCGAGCTGATCGAGGACATCCTCCCGGCCGGCGTGCTGAACATCGTGAACGGCCCGGGCGCGGAGATCGGAAAGGCGCTCGCCACGAGCAAGCGCATCGCCAAGATCGCCTTCACCGGTGAGACCGTCACCGGTCGGCTGATCATGCAGTACGCAGCGCAGAACATCATCCCGTCGACGACCGAGCTGGGCGGCAAGTCGCCCAACATCTTCTTCGCCGACGTGATGGACCAGGAGGACGCGTTCCTCGACAAGGCGATCGAGGGGCTCGTGCTCTACGCCTTCAACAAGGGTGAGGTCTGCACCTGCCCATCGCGGGCGCTGATCGACGAGTCGATCTATGACGAGTTCATGGATCGGTGCCTCGAGCGGATCGCGAAGATCCGACAGGGCAACCCGCTCGACCCGGCCACGCAGATCGGAGCCCAGGTGTCGACCGCGCAGCTCGAGAAGATCGCGAGCTACGTCGACATCGGCATCAACGAGGGCGCCGACGTTCTGATCGGCGGCAAGCGCAACGTCCTCGACGGCGAACTCGCCGACGGGTACTACTTCGAGCCGACCGTCCTCAGGGGGCACAACAAGATGCGCGTGTTCCAGGAGGAGATCTTCGGCCCAGTGCTCGCGGTGACGACGTTCAAGAACGAGGCGGAGGCGCTCGAGATCGCCAACGACACGCTCTACGGCCTTGGCGCAGGTGTGTGGACACGCGACACCGGCCGGGCCTATCGGATGGGTCGCGCGATCCAGGCCGGCCGCGTGTGGACGAACTGCTACCACCTGTATCCGGCACATGCCGCCTTCGGGGGCTACAAGATCTCCGGCGTCGGCAGGGAGAACCACCAGATGATGCTCGATCACTACTCGCAGACCAAGTGCCTGCTGGTCAGCTACGACCCGAACCCGCTCGGGTTCTTCTAGGAGGAGAGGGTCGTGAACGCAAAGGTGAGTGCCACCGATGACGCTCTCGAGGCCATCGCGGCGCTCACCGGCGCGCACGGTGGGTTGATGTTCTTCCAGTCGGGGGGCTGCTGTGACGGCAGCTCCCCGATCTGCCTGCCCGAAGGCGAGCTCCCGCTCAGCCCGCACGACCTGAAGCTCGGCGAGGTGGGCGGAGCGCCGTTCTACATCGACGGTGACCTGTACGAGCGCTGGAACCGGCCGGCGTTTCTGCTCGACGTCTCGCCCAGCCCGCCCGAGGGCTTCTCGCTCGGCGCCGGCGAGACGCACTTCGTCACGCGCGCGCCTAGCGCCGGCTGCTGACGACGGCGCCGCAGGCACGGCAGGTCGTCCGGCCCAGGTGATCCTGGACGACCTCGCGGTGACCGCAGAGGAGTCTCGCGACGAAGAGTCTCATCGCCGGATCACCCGGCCGCCGCGAGCGTCTCGCCATCGGTGCGAGCACGGAAACGCGCTTCGGCGCTCCCCGCATCCGCCCGCGCGGGAAACCCGTAGAGCGATGCCCGGGCGGCGCGGTCAGACGCGCCGCCCGGGCGTCGAGCTCAGCTCGGCGAGCCGTACACCTCGAGCTCGCTCATGTCCATGAAGTCGCAGCCGGAGAACGGCCCCGGACACGACGCCCCGGAGATCTGGAAGACCTGCGGGTTGATCATGGTGAAGCGGACGAAGCGGACACCGGCGGTGGTGCCGGAGGCCGGGGTGACGGTGTTCACCTTGCCGAGGTCGTTCGGCGTGAACGTGCCGCTGGCCGCCACCTGGTAGGTCGTCCCGTCGGTCGACGTCTCGATCTTGAAGTCGCCCGTCGAGGCGCTCGGCGAGTCGCCGCACGTGTTCGACGGGTCGACGCCGAAGGTCGAGATGTCGATTGCGACGGGCAGCTCGAGAACGATGAACTTGGGCGTATTCGTCGTCGGCTGGCCCGTTGGGCTCAGATCCGACGTCGAGCCCCAGCCCGCGCCCTGCGACTGGTCGATCGCGTTCAACGGCCCGCACCCGAACTGGGTGAAGTCCGGGCCGCTGAACGACGTGATCGTGCCGCCCTTGAGCGCCGAGGCCCAGTCGCGCACCAGCTGGAAGTTGTGCGTCGTTGCCGCCGCACTCGACCCGTTGATCGTCTGGGTGATGGCGACCCGGTCATATCCGTCCGAGAATGCGACGACGTCGTGGTACGTCCCGGCGAAGATGCCGTCGATCTCGAACCGGCCCTGTCCGCCTGTCGTATCGGACAGGTCGGCTCCCGGGAAGCCCGAGGCGTGGCCGCCGAAGAACACGGCAGCGCCCGCGATCGGGTCGCCGGTCTGGATGTCGACGACCTTGCCGCGGAACGACCCCTTCGGCGTTCCCGGCCCCGGCGGCAGATGCGTGTCCGCGATCGGGTGGGTGTCGTTGCCGTCGATCGATGCGGCGAAGTACCCCATGCCGCGGTGCGCGAACACCGCCCAGATCGTGTCGTGCGCGTTGCCGCCGTTCACGACCTGATCGGCCTGGAGGATGGCGTTTCGCATGTCGAGGTACGACGGGTTGGCCGGCGAGAGCTCCATGGCCCGCGTGACCAGGTTCTCGGTCATGCTCGAGCCCAGGGCCCTGCGGAGATCCCACAGCGTCTCGCCCCAGATCTCGCCGTCGGCGTGCACCTCCGGCTGGCCGATGATCTTGCCGAAGTCGCCGTAGGTGTAGCCGCCTGAGCCGACGTCCGGGGTGCCGGGGCACCGCGACGCCGGGGCGCCGACCGCACAGTCGAGCGGCTGCGTGCGGATCAGATTCGCGTTCTCGCTGACGTACCTGCCGACGAGCACGTCACCCGACCCCTTCGGGTCGGGCTGGAAGCCGAGGTTGTTCAGGAAGTCCATGGCGTACCAGTCGCTCCACGCCTCGCCCATCGCGCCCGGCTGCGGGCCGTTCAGCGTCGAGACGCCGTTGGCGTCCACGACGAGCCGGTTCGAGAGGCCGTGCGTGTACTCGTGGTACACGACGTCGGCCTCGTCGCCGCCGTTGGACGCGAGGAACGGGTCGAGGTTGCCGGTGTTCGGCTCGTGGAACAGGTACATCTGCATGATCGGCGGTGTCCCGTCCGGAGGCGTCGACATGTTGGCGTTGTCGACATGGCCGCCGTCGGGCAGGCCGCCGAGCAGGTTGGCGCCGTCATCCGGCTGCGCCTGCACGGCATCGTGCCCGACGCCCTCGCCGGGCGGGTTCTGCTGCTGGAAGTTCCCCGCCGCGGCCGTGAAGCCGATCGGCGACGAGGCCAGGTGATCGTGGAAGGTGTTGACGTAGTAGAAGACCTGCGTCGCGTTCTGGCGCCGGTTGGCGCGCCAGGAGTTCGCCAGGTCGGGGTTCCACGAGCAGAGGAACTGCGGGACGCACGGCGGCCCGCCCGCGGGCGTGTCGAACGGCTGGAACGGGAAGTTCCAGCTGTGGTCGCTCGCCGCGCTCACTTCCTCGCTGGACTGCGGGATGTTGTCGTCGTTGACGTCGGTGTAGACATGGGTGTTGTTCCCCTGGAGCCGGTGCTCCCGGGCCGCCGGCAGCCAGCCGGGCGCGGTGAAGTCGACGACGTGCTGCGTGCCGCCGAGCGGCGCGCCCGGCCAGTAGTCGAAGACCGACCCGTTGGCGTCGTCGGTCAGGCTCTTGCGGAAGAGCACGCGGCCCGTCTGGGCATCGATCACGTGCAGGTAGGCGGGCGACGACATGACGACGGTCTGCCAGGCGAGCCTCGTTCCCGAGAGCGTCTGGAAGAGCACGAGCTTGGCGCTCTGGAGGTGCGGCGCGCGCGCCAGGCCGACGTCGGCCCGCGCCGCCGCCAATGCTCCGGAGGCGGAAAGGGACGGCGAGTTCGAGACGTCGCCGAGGTCGCTCACGGGCGAGCCGGTGACGTTGATGAGCCGGCCGTCGCGGGCGACGCTCGCCTGGAGGCCGTTCCCGAAGAGCGGGATGCCGTGGAGCGTCTGCGCCCATCCGAGGTGGTGCGTCCCGGCGACGTCGACGTAGTTGCGCACCAGGCGCAGCCCCGCCATCGACCGGGGTGAGAGCTTGAAGACCTTCGGGTGGCCGCTGACATAGCCAAGGGCCACGGCGGACGCGGGAGCCGCACTCGGGCCCGTCAAGAACCCGTCGAGCCGCCCGACCATCCGCGGCGTGCCGGTCAGAGGATCGATCGAGATCGCGCCCTGGAGCCCGAGCTGGTGCCCGAGCTTCGTGACGGCGATGCTCGGCGACGCGGCCAGGGTGGTGGCCCGCGCGCGCAGGACGCGACCGGCGCTCCCGGACGTCCGCGCGTCGAGGAACGCCCTGGCGGCCGGCCCGCCGCGGTGCGGTTTCGCAGTCGCACCTCCTGCGGCCCCCGACTGCACCGCCCCACTCAAGAGTACGACGCCGATCAGCATCCCGAAGACACGGAAACGGCGACCCAGCCACGGACCGTGCGACCCCACCAGTCGGCTTCACGGCTTCCCCCCGTTCTTGGACGACGGGCGGGAGTATTCATCAACCCGGCGTGAACGCGCAAGCGGGCCGCACACCGGTGCGGCCGTGTCGCTAGGCCGTGAGGAGGCCCGTTGCGTACATCGCCACGATGCCGGCGAGGTAGCCGCCGACGACCGGGCCCGAGGTGAGACCGCCCGGGGCCCGCCGGGCCACGTAGCGCCCCACCTCGACGACCACCTGGAGCGCGGCGCCCGCGGCCATGCCGAAGAACAGCACCGCAAGGAGGTCATTCGTCAGGAAGCCGCCGATCCACGCGCCGAGCACCGCCGGAGCACCGGCCACGAGCGCCAGGCCGGCGAGCCTTCCCGGGCTGACGCGGGCCGCTCCGTCGGCCACGGGCGCGGCGATGCCGAGGCCCTCGGTCACGTTGTGGACCATGAACCCGACGATCAGGAACGCCCCCAGGGCGAGCTCCCCCAGCGCGAGCGACGAGCCGATCGCGAGCCCCTCCCCGAGGTTGTGGACGCCGATGCCGATCGCGACCAGCGTGGCGAGGCCGACCCCTCCAAGCCCGGAGCCCGAGCCGGAGAGCCGCGACGCCACGAGCGTGAGGCCCAGGTAGCTCGACGCGACGCCGAGCACGACCAGGCCCGTGCCGTTGAGCGCCCCCGGCAGCCTCGCCTGGAGCTCGAGCGCCTCGGCCAGCGCCTCGACCATGAGGAACGTGAGCAACCCCGCCGTGAGCGCCATGAAGGCGGCCAGGGAGCGTGGGGAAGCCCGCCGGAGCGAGGGGAGCCAGGCCAGGCCCAGCGCGATCGGCACGACGCCGACGAGAACCCCGATCACCGCCAGGCCCACCGCTCCGTGGAGGGACGGCTGCTCGGTGGCGACAGCGGCCGGCACGTCGTGGGTCGTCACGATGCCGGTCGACGAGATCAGCCCGATCGCGTACGGATCGTCCTCGACCCAGAAGAACGGCACCGACACCGTCGCCGACTCGAGGCGCCCGAGCGTCCGCGCGCCCTGCACGCCGTCGATCGAGAACGGGACGATCGCGTCGTCCACCGTCACCTGGGCGAGGGTCAGGTGCTCCCGCTGCGGATTCGTGATGTGGATCGAGATCGTGCCCGGAGCGAACTCGACCCGGCGCACGTCGAACTCGTCCGCCGGCGGAGGAGCGTTGCCGACGAGGCCGTCGAGCGAGTCGCCCGCGGCAACCGTGGCCGAGACCACCCCGACGAGGAGGATCGCCGGGACGAGCGCCCACAGCCGCCAGCGCATCAGTCCGCGACCTCGAAGAACCCCATCCAGCCCAGCTCGGTGAACTCGGACACGTGGGCGTGGAACATGAAGTGCCCCGTGTTCTTGAAGTCGATCTCGACGATCCCGCGCTGGCCCTGGCACAGCATGACGGTGTCGGTGTACTCGAACCGGTCGGTCGTCCCGGTCGGGTAGTAGCGGAAGAACTCGCCGTGCAGGTGAAACGAGTTGATGAGGTCGAACTCGGTCAGGTTCACGAGGTAGATCCGCACGGTGCGCGAACGGCTGACGCGGATCGGGTGGCGCGCGTAGTAGAAGGCCCGCCCGTTGACGGTGTAGAACTCGTTCGCGCCGTCGCCGTTCGTGTCGTAGCCGTTCATCACCATGACGAGCTCCTGGGCGGGCGGGCGCGGGGTCTTGGGGTCGATGATCAGCGCGCCGTAGAGCCCTTTGGCGATGTGCTTCTTGAGCGGCGTGGCGTGGCAGTGGTACAGGTGCAGGCCCGCCGGTGCGGCCGGGAACTCATAGGTGAACGTCCCGCCCGGATCGACCATCTCGAAGACGCCGTCCATGTTGGACGGGTGGATGCCGTGGAAGTGGATCGTGTGCGGATGGCTGCTCGCATTCAGGAGCCGCACGCGCATCCGCTGCCCCTCGGTGACGCGGATCGTCGGGCCGGGCACGGTCGGCGGCCCCCCCGCCAGGCCGTAGGCCCACGCGGGATAGAAGACGCCCTTGGCGACCTCGATGTCCTTCTCGGTCGCCACGAGCTCGTACGACCGCACGGGGCCCGGCTCGTGGCCGTCGGGCGGCTCGAGGATGAGGTCGGGGCCGTCCGGAGCGGGCACGGCGTCGCCGATCATCGAGGCGTGCATGCCCGCCATGTCGGCGGCCGACATGAGGTGCCCGTCCATCGTGTGGGTGTCGGAGCCGTAGGCGTCGGTCAGCGCCATCGCCGCGAGCGGGGCCGACGCCACGATCGGCGCGCCGGCGAGAAGGCGGCGGCGGGTGACCCTCACGCGGCCGCCACCTGGATCTGCCCGGCCAGCGCTCGGCCGATCGCGTGCCGCGCCCCCGCCACCTCGATCGTCACCGGCCCGTCGAACGGTGCTCGCCCGACCAGCACCACGGGCTGGTCGGGGACGATCCCGAGCGAGGCCAGGTACCGGAGCAGCTCAGGATCGCCGTCGGGGACCCGGCGCACCACGGCCTCCGTCCCGTCGGCGACGTCGCTCAACCACCTGCCCTCCTCGGTCAGGAGCTCGAGGTCGGCGGTCGGGATCGGGTCGCCGTGCGGATCGTGGGTCGGGTGGCCGAGCGCCGCGTCGATCCGGCTCTCGACCTCCTCGGACAGGTAATGCTCGAGCCTCTCGGCCTCGGCGTGCACCTGATCCCAGCCGAGGCCGAGCGCCTTCATCAGGTACAGCTCGAGCAGCCGGTGGTGACGGACGACCTCGAGCGCGATCCGCTCTCCGGCGGGCGTCAGCCGGACCCCGCGGTAGCGCTCGTGCTCGACGAGGCCCATCGCGGCGAGCTTCTTCACCATCGCCGTCGCCGACGCCGGCGTCACGGCCAGCTCGGCCGCAAGCGCGGAGATCGTGGCCCGCTCCTCGCGTTCGAGCTTCCAGATCGTCTTCAGGTAATCCTGAACTGATTCGCTTGGCACGACTGATCTGGAAGTTAGTCGTGTCTAATCCCTGGCGCAACCCGCCGGGCGGCCGGATCTAGGGGATCGAGCGGCTGAGCCGGAAGAATGACGGGCGAAACCCGCGCCGCTCCCAGAACCGGGAGGCGAGCAGATTGGCGACCCGCCAGTCGATCACCATCGTCGTGAATCCGGCCTCGTGGGCCCACGCGTGCGCCGCCTCGGTCAGCGCGAGACCGACCCCGGTCCCGCGGGCGTCCGGCAGCGTCTCCGCCCACGCCAGATAGCCCTGCCCGGGAGGCCGCGCGAGGCCCACGTGCATCGACGTCGACATCTCGACGGCGCAGACCACGATGCAGCCCACGATGCGGCCGCCGACCTCCGCGACGAGGCAGCCGATGTCGTCCGACGCGACGTCGTGCTCGACGTCGGCGCGGAGCTCGGCCGGGTCGTCGGGAGCGAGCCGGAACGCGAACGTCGGCGCTCGCTCCTGGTGCTCCTGGAGCAGCGGAGCCGACTCCACGAGCGCGTCGACGTCGCGCGGCTCGGCAAGCCGCACCCCGGCCGGCCAGCCCGCATCGCGATCGACCTCGCGGATGGCGTAGGCCTGCTGCTGGCCGAACGACAGCCGAAACCACGCGTCGAGAAGCTCCGGATCGCCGGCGGGGACAAGCGCGAAGTGCCGCGTCCGGCCCTCGTCCACCCACCGCTGGGCGACGGCGGCGTAGAGGTCACGGACATCCTCGGGCTCGGCGACGGCATGGCCGGCCAGCTCGACCCAGCCGTTCGGGCCCCAGATCGGCTCGTCGCGATGCGTACCGATCAGGTAGCCGGCCATCCGTCCGTCGCGAAACCCCGCCGCGCCCGTGGCGCCGCCGCCCCGCCAGAGCGCCTCGATCTCGGCCCCGGCGGCCCCGGGCTCCTCGTATGCCGCCGGGAGGAGCGGCTCCGCCGCCCGGTGGCGACGGTGCCGCTCGGCCAGGAGCTCGGCGGCCCCGGCGATGTCCTCCTCGGCGAACGGCCTGACCTCGAGCGTCACTCGGGGTCGATGCCGTTCCATGCGGGTACACGGACCGTGCGCGCCCCCGGCGTCCCACCCAGGATCACCTTGCGGAGCCGGACGTCATTGGTCGTCGACGTCTCATGGATCGCCCCGAGCGGGTTGGCACGCACCTCGATGTAGTAGGTGCCGTTCTTGAGATCGGTGATGTCGAACGACTGACCTGGGAGGAACTGGAAGTACGTGTCCCCCCACCCGGCCGGCAGCGTCTCACGCGTCCAGATCGACGTCTGGTCGCCGCACTGGCCGGCGAGCCCGATCGAGAACGGATCCCAGAGCGCGCCGGGCACGGTCAGGTCGATGGCGTCGGTCGGCGCGAGACAGAAGCCCTCCTTCTCGCTGCGCACCACCTGCGTCTTCGAGGCCGAGAGCAGCGAGTAGAGGGCGAACTGCTGGAAGTGCCAGTGCTCGTGGCCGGGCCGGGCGTCGTACAGCATCAAGCCCGCCTTCGCCCTCCCGACCGGCTTGCCGTTCCGGAAGAAGTACTGGAACGCGTCCATGATGTTGGTGCCCGGGCGCCGGAAGCCCTCGACGTCCATCGGCGCCGGCCCGGCATCCCAGACCGTCGCGCCGAAGTCGAGATAGTCACGGCCGACCTGGCGATCGATGCCCATCCCCCACGCCGGAAGCGGGATCAGGTCGGGCATCGTGCTCGGATCGGGAGAGTTGTCGGTCGCCACCCGAGGCAGGAACGGCGGGGCGGTTCCGCCGCGCTTGTGCGACGCGACGCCGCCGCAGCTCGGCGGGCACGGCAGCGGCCGCACGACGTGCGCCGTCACCGTGGTCGTCGCGTCGGCCGGCGCCACGCCGAACATGGCGGCGTACCGCGGCGCGAGCGACACCTTGACCGTGTACGTGCCGAGCGGCAGCCGGACAGCGGGCGCCACGTCGTCGAGCCCGATCGCCCAGCCCCGGTCGATCCCCCACACCGAGCCGAGCGTGAACGGATTCGTCGCGCAGAACTGCGGAAAACGCGGCGTGAGCGGCCCGGAGGCGTCGACGCGCTGGCGGTTCCAGTCGTTCGGGCAGACGGTCACCGTGCGCGACGCGATCACGCCCTGCGAGGCGCTCGAGACGGTGTAGGTGAGCAGCCCGGAGATCCCCTCCCAGCCGTGAGCGACCGTGGCCGGAAGCGCCCGGTGCTGCGAGCCGATGACCTCGGAGACGCGGATCGGGCTTCGGTAGCCGGCGCGTGCGACGTCGAGCCGGAAATCGCCGCCCATCGCGGCCAGGTACGCACCGATGCCGAGCTGCACCGGGCCCCTGCCGAACTTCTGGATCTTGACCGTCGAGGTGGCCGAGAAGAGCCGCAGCTGCGGCGGTTTGGCCGCAGCAGCCGCCGAGGCTCCCGCCGGAACGAGGCAGACGGCGGCGAGCGCCAGGGCGGCGAGGGCTGTCCGAAGACGTGGCATGCAGGGTCTCCCGGGTCGGTGACGGTCCCCTTTCGACACCGATCATGCCAGGGAAGTTCGCCCCGGCCCGCCGATGGCACTTTTCGCCCTGCCGAGGCGGCGTGGAACCCTCACGTGGACGGGCATTCCGGTCGATAACGGGAGTGATGGCGCGGATGACCCCACATCAACGCCTCGAGCTCGCCCTCGGGATCCTTGCGGAGCTGCCGACGACGCTCGAGGTGCTCTCGGACGACGGGGGCTCGGTCACGATCGAGCTCAACGGTCACGACACCGAGATGCTGCACGCCCTCGCTCAGAAGAGCCGGGTGCGCCTCGGCCTGGGGCTGCGGCTGCGCACGCGCACGGAGGAGGGCCGCGGGTACGACGTCGACATGTCGGTGTCGGAGGTCTTCTTCCATTCCGCCGGCGTTGCGGCCGTCCATCTCACGGTCGAGCGCGTGCGCCGGTTCAACGGCAACCGCGCGACGCCGCGCGCCCGGGTCGACGATCTGGCGTTCGTCGGTGTCCTCTACTCGAGCATGCCGCTCGACGAGCCGGAGTTCGACGTCCGGATGATGGACGTGAGCCCCGACGGGATGGCGTTCATCACCGACCGGCGGCTCGCGATCGGCGACCTGCTCTCGGTCATGGCGACGATCGATCGCAAGCTGATCCGGATGCGCGCACGGGTGCTGCACGTCGCCGACGCGCACTACGGCCGGCACCGCGTCGGCTGCGAGGTCACCTCCATTCAGGGCTCAGAGCGCGCCCAGCTCGCGCTGAAGGCAGCCCTCGAGGAGGCCGGCGGATCCGCGCACGAGCGCGGCGGCCTTCCGCTGGCATCCTGAGCTTCTACGCTCCGCGCGTGTCCACGCATCCCACCGCCGCGGCGGGCTTTGGCCGCGCCGCCGACGCCTACGAGCGCGGGCGGCCGTCGTACCCCGACGCCGCCGTCGCCTATCTCGCCGCCGAGCTGGGGCTCGGCCCGGCGGGACGCGTGCTCGACCTCGCCGCCGGGACCGGCAAGCTGACCCGGCTACTGGCCGAGGGCGGCGCGGACGTGGTCGCGGTCGAGCCGGTCGCGGCGATGCGAGCGGTGCTGGCCGAGGCGATGCCCGAGATCACGGTGCTCGACGGGACCGCCGAGACGATCCCGCTCGGGTCCGCGTCGGTCGACGCGGTCACGGTCGCCCAGGCGTTCCACTGGTTCGATGCCGAGGCGGCGCTCGCCGAGATCCACCGCGTGCTGCGCCGGGGCGGCGGGCTTGGCCTGATCTGGAACGCCATGGATTCGAGCCCCGAGTGGGTGGCCGTCCTCAAGGAGCTCGTGCAGGGAGTGCGCGGCCCGGTGCCGCAGTACAGCGGGTCGCCGTGGCGCGACGCCTTCCGGTCGAGCGGCCTCTTCACGCCGCTCAACGAGCGCTCGTTCGCCTTCACGCACGAGCTGAGCGAGGACGGCCTGGTCGACCGGGTGTGCTCGACGAGCTACGTCGCGGCGCTCCCGGACGCGGATCGAAGCCTCCTCGTCGACCAGGTGCGCGCGCTCGTCGCCGACGTCCCCCGCCCGCTCGTCCTGCCGTACCGCACCGACGTCTTCTGCTGCCGCGGGACGTAGGCGCCCGCCCCGGGCGTACTACGCTGGTGAACGAGATGCGCGCGCCCACCGACGGCGAGCTGGTCGTCAGCGCCCGAGCCGGGTCCCGGGAGGCCGCGGCGGAGCTGTTCGCCCGCCACTGGCCCCGGGCGTGGCGGATCGCGCGGACGGTCACCGGGCGCCGGGACATGGCCGACGACGTCGCCCAGGACGCCTTCGAGCGGGCGTTTGCGGCGCTCTCACGGTTCGACGAGCGGCGCCCGTTCGAGCCGTGGCTGCACCGGATCGTCGTCAACCGGTCGCTCGACCTGCTGCGGAGCGAGCGGCGGCTCGTCGGCATCGACGCCGTCGAGCGGATCGAGGGCGAGTGGCGCGACGCTGCATCGGAGGACAGGGAGCTGCTCCAGGCGGTGGCGGGCCTCTCGCCGCAGCGGCGGGTCGTCATCGTCCTGCGCTACGGGATGGGGCACACGCCGGCGGCGATCGCGGAGCTGCTCGGGCTGCCGGTGGGCACGATCCACTCCCGGCTCGCGCGCGGTCTCGAGGACCTGCGCGGGATGGAGAAGGAGCGCGATGTCGAGCGAGCTTGAACGCCGCCTCGAACGGGCGCTCGGCGAGGCGCCCGGCCCTGACCCGGGGGTGACCGACCGCGCTCTGCGCTCGGCGCTCGAGGCGCTGCCGTCGCCGGCCGACGTCCGCCGCGCGCGCCGCCGGCGGCTCACGCTGCTGCTCGCCGCCTGCATCGCGGCCTTCATCTCGGGCGGGGTGACGCTTGCCGCAACCAACGGCCGGCTGCCCGGCATCGGCGCGGCGCTCACCGCCGGCCGCCCGGGCACGTCGGGAGCGCCGGCCCACCACCGGCCGGCGGCCGTCGCTCCCGGAGAGGCGATCTCCGCGCTGATCGGAGACCACGGCCTCGCCGTCACCGCGCGGCGAGCATGGGCGGCCGCCGGCCCGCACCTGACCGGCTTCGCCGCCAGCCCCGCTGCGCTCTACGCCGTCGAGGCCCGTCCGGGCCACCTGCGCGCCGTGCAGGTCGGGACGGGAAGGGTTGCGTGGCGGTTGCCGGTCGCCGGGACGCCGACGGATCCCGTCTGGGCGCCGTTCCCGATCCGCGTCGCGTATCTGCTCCACGGCCGCCGCGGGCTCGAGGTGCACGACATCTGGGGGAACGGCACGCACGACTTCACGGTGCACGGCAGTGCCGCAGCGGTCGCCCCCTCGTGGCGGTGGGACTCGAAGGCCTTCGCGTTCGTCCGCGGCGACGGCACCGTTCTGGTGCACGACGTCATCGGCGGGCGCGACATCGCAATCCGCCCGGCATGCGGGCTGCGCACGGCCGCGGCCGTTGCGTTCGCGCCGTCGGGCGGGCGGCTCGCGATCGCCGACGCGCGGGGACATCTGCGCGTGGTCGACACCACCGGCCACGCGCCGGCGCTGTGCGCGACGGTCGCTCGCGGGCTGCCCTCGATCGGCTGGCTCGGCGCAAACCAGCTCGTCGTGGGAGCCGGCAGCACCGTGTCGCGGCTCGTCCTTCACCGCCGGGGCGCCGGAGATGACACGACGGCGACGGCCGGCACGATCGCCGGGCTCGCAGCCTCGCCCGACGGCCGCCGGATCGTGCTCGCTCTCGAATCCGGCGGCCGAACGCGGGTCGTGATCGCCGCGACGCCGCGATTCAGCGAGGAAGCCGGCCCGCTGCGCATCCTGCGGACCCTGGCGGACAGGCCGGGCGCCGGCGCGGTACCGCTCAGCTGGCTCTGACCGGCAAGCTGCGCCTCAAGCCTGCCCAGAACCGCGCCGATGTTCACGGTAGGCCATGAATGGTTCGCCGCCCCATGCCGCCGATTCCGAGATGCCCGCCGCGGGCGCGCCCGCACCTGGGCGTCTGCGGCGGCTGCGTGAGGCGCTGCGCGGGCACGGGCTCGGCGGCCGCCGCCGATCGAGCCAGATCCGGCTGGCCCGAATCCTCGACCTCTTCGAGGAGCACGTCTACGCCGGCGAGATCACGCCGGACGGCCGCTATGTCCATCACGCCTCGGCGTTCACCACCGAGAGCCTGATCGGCGGCACCGTCCCCGAGGGCATCGAGAACGGGGCGTTCTGGGAGTCGCGCATCGCCCCCTCGGACTGGGCGCAGTACGAGGCGTTCAACCGCAGCCTGCTGCGCGGTGACGACGCCGAGGTCACGTATCGCCTCGTCGGGGTCGACGGAGTCACACGCACGCTGCGCGATCGCGCGCGTCCTCGCCCGAAGGCGGACGGCGGCATGCTCGTCGAAGGCATCATCTCCGACATCACCGCCCGCGAGCAGGACGCCGAGCGGCTCGCCGAGGCGAGCGGGCGCTTCGCGAGCCTCCTCGACGTCGTCGGTGCTCACGTCTATCTGACGCTCGCCCTGCCGGACGGCTCGCTGCAGGAGCTGTTCCAGGGCCCGGGCGGAGATCGCCTCCTCGGTGGGGCGGAGCCCGACCCCGAGATGGTCAATTGGGACATGGCCGTGCACCCGGATGACCGTCCTGACTACGACGCGTTCAACCAGGCGCTCTGCCGGGGCGTGGACGGAGATGTCACGTACCGCCTGATCGGCGCCGACGGGATCACGCGCTGGGTTCACGACCGCGCCGCCTGTCGCAGGCGCCCCGACGGGTCGTTCGAGGTGAGCGGAATCGTCTCGGATGTGACCGAGCGCCGCCGCCTCGAGGACGAGCTGAAGCGAAGCATGCACGAGATGCAAAGTGCCCACCGTGAGCTCGAGCTGGCCCGCGCCGGAGCGGAGCTCCGCGCCAGCACCGACGAGCTCACCGCGACCTTCAACCGGCGCCGCTTCGCGCAGATCGCCGCCGAGACCCTGGCGGCGACGCCCGGGCGCTGCGGCCTCCTGCTCCTCGACGCGGACCACTTCAAGCAGATCAACGACGCCTACGGGCACGCCATCGGCGACGCCGTCCTCGTCGGCCTGGCGCAGCGACTCAGCGCCGGCCTCGAGCCGGGAGATTGCCTGGCCCGCTGGGGCGGCGAGGAGTTCGCGGTGCTCCTGCCCGGCGTGGCATCGAACGCCGAGCTCGCCGAGCGCGCCGAGCGCCTCCGACTCGCCGTCAACGAGACCCCGATCGTTCACGGGGACGTCCGCGTCGAGCTGACGATCTCGGTCGGGTGTGCCCTCGCAGCCGACGGCTCCCAGACGCTCGACACGCTCCTGGACACGGCCGATAGCTGTCTCTACGCGGCCAAGCACGAGGGCCGGGACCGCGTGTCGCTCCTCCCCAGCAGCAAGGACCCCGGGGCATCGACCGCGGAGCCCGAGGCCGTCGGCCTGGCTCGAGCCCTGGCGTTCGCGAGCAGCCTCCGGGAGGGGATTCCGGAGGAGCACGCCGAGCAGGTGGCGCGCCTGGCCGTTCTGACCGCCGAGCACCTCGGGTTGCCCGCCCGCGCGGTGCAGCGCTGCCGGCTCGCCGGATGGCTGCACGACGTCGGGAAGCTGGCGATCTCGGAGCCGATCCTGACCAAGCCGGGGCCGCTCGACGATGCCGAGTGGGCGCTCATGCGCACGCATCCCGCCGTCGGGGCGGCGGTCGTCAGCCGGGTCGGCGCCTTGCGCCAGGCCGCGCCCGCAGTGCGCCACCACCACGAGCGCTACAGCGGCGGCGGCTACCCCGACAACCTCGCCGGGACCGCGATCCCTCTCGAGGCCCGAATCATCGCCGCCGCAGACGCCTACGCCGCGATGACGGCGACTCGGCCCTACTCCGCGGCGAGGACACCCGAGGACGCCGCAGGCGAGCTCCGCCGGAGCGCCGGCTCGCACTTCGATCCCGCCGTGGTCGAATCGCTCCTCGCCGTGCTCGGCCTGGCCGACCAGGTCGAACGCGACGCTGCCTGAGGCATCAGATCAGGCGTGGAACGTGACGCCCTTGGTGAGGGCGACCAGGATCGAGGCCTTGAGCTTGGAGGCGTGCGTGCCGGCGTCGGTCCACCAGCCGGGAAGCACGTCGAACGCCATCTCGCCACGCGCGACGTAGGCGTTGTTGACGTCGGTGATCTCGAGCTCGCCGCGCGCTGACGGCTCGAGGCCCGCCACGATGTCGAACACGTCCGCGTCGTACATGTAGCAGCCGGTCACGGCGAGGTCGCTGCGTGGCGCGGACGGCTTCTCCTCGATGCCGGTGATGCGGTCGCCGTCGACGGTCGCGACGCCGAACCGGCGGGCGTCCTCGACCTGCTTCAGGAGGATCCGCGCGCCGGCCGGCTGGGCGCGGAACGCGTCGACGTAGGGCCGCAGGTCGTCCTGGTAGAGGTTGTCGCCGAGGATGGCGACGATGCGGTCGTCGCCGACGTGCGGCCGGGCCTGCGCGAGCGCATCGGCGATGCCGGCCTCGCCCTCCTGGTGGGCGTAGGCGATCGACACCCCCAGTCCCGAGCCGTCGCCGAGGACCGTCTGCACCTGGTCGCCGAAACGGCCGACGACCACGACCAGCTCGGTGACGCCCGCCCGGGCCAGCGTCCGCACCGGGAAGTGGATCATCGGCTCGTCGAACAGGTCGAGGACGTGCTTGTTGGCGACCTGGGTCATCGGGCCCAGGCGCGTGCCGAGGCCGCCCGCCAGGACAACCCCCTTCACCGCTCACCGTCCAGATAGCGCGTCACGGAGTCGCGCCAGTCTGCCAGAGGCACGCCCAGGCTGCGCGCCCGCTCCACCGAGAGCGTGCTGTTTCGAGGCCGCGGTGCCGGCGCGCCGAACTCCTCGCTCGTGATCCGCTCGACGGGATGGCCGACGACGACCTCGGCCAGGTCGGCCCACGAGCACGGCTCGCCGGCACCGGTCACGTGGAGGATCCCGGTGTCGTCGCGACCGGCGAGGAACCCGATCGCCCGCGCCACGTCGCCCGCCCACGTCGGGCGGCCGCGCTGGTCGTCGACCACCCGCAGGTGCTTGCCGGCCCGCTCCGCCCCGAGGATCGAGCGGATGAAGTTCCGGCCCTCGCCGTAGACCCACGCCGTCCGCACCACGAGGTTCCCCGGCCGCGCCAGCACCGCCCGCTCGCCCGCCAGCTTCGACCGTCCGTATGCGCCGAGCGGCCCGGTCGGGTCGTCCTCGCCGTACTCGCCGTCGGCATCGCCCGAGAACACGTAGTCGGTCGACAGGTGGATGACGCGGACGCCGGCGGCCGCGACGTTCTCGGCCCCGTCGGCGTTCACAGCCTGCGCGCGGTCGGGGTCGCGCTCGCAGCCGTCGACGTCGGTCATCGCCGCGGTGTGGACGACGAGATCGGCGCCCCGAGCCGCCTCGCGCACCGCGTCGGCATCGGTCACGTCGAGCTCGGCGTGGGTCGCGAACGCCGCACCGGGCAGGTGGTCGCGCAGCGCGAGCCCGACCTGGCCGCCCGCGCCCGTCACGAGAACGTGGGGACGAGCTCCCAATCCAGCCCAGGGTTCTTGGCGTCGCGCTCGCTCACGACCGGCTCGGCGTCGATCTGCCATGGGATCGCGAGCGTCGGGTCGTTCCAGGCCACGCCGTGCTCGTCGCTCGGGTCGTACTCCCCCGTGACCCAGTAGATGACGTCGAGATCCGTGAGCGCCAGGTAGCCGTGGGCGACGCCCGGGGGGATGAACACGGTCGTCGGCTGGGCCGCGTCGAGGACGAACGACTCGGTCGGCGGCGTGCCGCCGCGCACGCGCAGGTCGGCGAGCCCCACCTGGGCGCGGCCCGCGGGGACGTACCAGAGGTCGGCCTGGTGCCGGTGGTAGTGCAGGCCCCGAAGGACGCCGGCGGCCGAGCGCGAGTGGTTGGCCTGCACGAACGTCTCGGGCATCGCGGCGCTGCGGAAGATCTCGCAGAAGCGCCCCCTCAGGTCGCCGTAGACGTCGAGGGTCACGATGCGGACTCCGTCGATCGCGCTCGAGGCCTCAGTCGGCATAGAGCCGCTCCGCGTCGGGGATGAGCGTCGACCACCACGCCTCGTTCGCCCGGTACCAGTCGACCGTCTCGGCGACCGCCGCCTCGAGCGAGCGCGCCGCCCGCCATCCGAGCGCTGTGATCCGGTCGTTCGCCACCGCGTAGCGGCGGTCGTGCTGGGGCCGGTCGTAGTGGCTCAGGTAGACACACGCCTCATCGCGGCCCGCCGCCCGGGCGACCGCGCGGGCGATCTCGACGTTGGGGACGCCCTCGGCCTCGGGGCCGACGTTGTAGACCGCACCCCGCTCGCCGCGCTCGGCCAGCAGGCGAAGTGCCGAGACGGCGTCCTCGACGAACATCCAGTCGCGCACCTGCTCGCCGTCGCCCCAGACGGGGAGCCGCTCGCCGCGCAGGGCCCGCGTCGCCCACCGCGGCACCGCCTTCTCGGGGTGCTGCCAGGGGCCGATGCAGTTCGTGGGCCGGGCGACGACGACGTCGACCCGGTCGGCATACGAGCGCGCCAGATCGTCGGCGACCGCCTTCGAGCGGGCGTAGGCGCTGGTCGCAAGCCCCTCGCCTGGGAGCTTGTCCTCCTCGCGGAACGGGTCGGCGGGGCACGGGCCGTAGACCTCGTCGGTGGACATGTGCACGACCCGGCACGACCCGGCCTCCGCCGCGGCGTCGAGCACCGCGCGCGTGCCGGCGACGTTCGCGTGGAAGAAGACCTCCGGGGCGTCCTCGCTCCGGGTGACGTGCGACTCGGCGGCGAAGTGGACGATGAGCGAGGGCGCCTCGCCCCGCACGATGTCCTCGACCTCGGGCGATGCGACGTCGGCACGCACGGTCTCGACAAGCCCCGGCGGCACCCCGGCCAGCCGGCGCTCGTCGCCCGCATACGTGTCGAGGTCGACGTTCAGGACCGGCTCGCCGTCGGCCGCCAGGGCGCGGACGAACGCCGAGCCGATGAAGCCGAGGCCGCCCGTGACGAGCACCCTGCCGCTCACGGCTCCTCGATTCCGTCGCCGGCGTCGGGATCGAGCGAGGCGCGCGCGTGGGCGCGGAAGCGGCGGACGTCGTCCGCGTCATAGCCCGGCAGGACGACGGCGAGGCCGGCCCGGGCGGCGAACATCGTCGCGGTGAGGCCCTGCACGAACCGCTCGGCCGCGGCGCCGTGGTGCTTTCTGGCGTAGAGGCCGCGGCTGCGCGCGTGCTGGACGATGCGCCGCTCCGGCACGGCCGCCGTCGACGAGCTCTCGTGATGGACGAGCCCGGCGTAGGGGAAGAAGGCGATCTCCCACCCGGCGTCGCGCATCCCGCGGCACAGGTCGACGTCCTCCAGATACATGTAGAAGCGCTCGTCGAGCCCGCCCGCGTCGCGAAACGCGGCCGTGCGGACCATCATCGCGGCGCCGTGGATCCAGTCGACCCGCCGGATGCGCTCGCCGCGCGACATGTCCCACGCCGCCCGCTGAAGCGTGAGCACCGTCAGCGCGACGCGCGCCGGGGTCGGAAACCGGAAGGCCGAGGGCTGGACGCGGCCGTCGGGATACCGCAGCCGCGGGCCCGCCGCGCCGAGCGCCGGGTTCTGGTCGAGGAACCACTTCAGGCGGTCGATGGCCTCGGGGTCGAGCACCGTGTCGTCGTTCAGGATGAGCGCGTAGCGCCCCTCGGCGCGCGCGAGGACGGCGTTGTGGTTGGCGCCGAACCCGCGCCGGACGTCGTTTCGGAGGAGCTCCACGCCGTCGGGCACCGTGAGCGGCTCGGGTGAGGCGTTGTCGACGACGATCGTCTGGAGCGTCGTCGTCCGGGCCGCACCGGGAAGCGACGCGAGGCACGCCTCCAGCAGGCGGCCGTCGCCGCCGGCGACGATCGAGACGGTGACGTCGGGCACGACGGGAGAGGATATCGGCGCGTGTGCGACACTGGCCACATGCCGGACTGCCTGTTCTGTCGCATCGTCGCGGGTGAGCTGCCGTCGACCCGGATCCACGAGGACGATCGCGTGATCGCGATCATGGACATCTTCCCGGCCGCCCGCGGACACGCCCTCGTCATCCCGCGAGCCCACGCGGCCGACATCCGCGACGCGGCACCCGACGACCTGGCCGCGGCCGCCGAGCGTCGCCCAGCTCCTGGCCGTGCGGGCGTTCGAGCGGCTCGCAGCGGACGGCGTCACGATCATGCAGTCGAACGGCGCGGCCGCCTGGCAGACCGTCTTTCACTACCACGTGCACGTCATCCCGCGCTCCCACGGCGACCCGCTGGTCCTCCCGTGGAGACCCGGCGGCGAGCCCGCGGCCGACGACGAGCTCGAGCGCATCGCAGCCCAGCTCCGATAATGGATCCAAGAAGTTCCTGACCGGATCCGGAGATCGGCTAGCGTTCGGGCCTGAAGGGAGCGGAGGGTAGAGTGCGAAGTCCGCTCCGACGACGACTCCACGCGAGGACATGACGATGCCGGACGACTTTTTGGGACTTCCGATGCGCCCGGCCAAGCCGCGGGAGCGCGGCTGGACGCACGTGATCGACAAGGGCCTCTCGCTGGCCGAGGCGGAGGGCCTGATCGAGACCGCAGGCGACTTCGTCGACGTCGTCAAGCTGGGCTGGGGAACGGCCACGATCACGCGCACGCTGGACGAGAAGGTGCGCCTGTACCAGTCGGCCGGGATTCCGGTCATGTGCGGCGGGACGCTGCTCGAGGCGGCCATCGCCCGCGGCCGCGTCGCGGAGTTCCGCAGGTTCGTGTCGAGCCACGGGTTCACCCACGTCGAGGTCTCGGACGGCACGCTCCAGGTCGAGCGCAGCTCGAAGCTCGAGCTGATCAGCGCGCTCTCGGAGGAGTTCGTCGTCCTGAGCGAGGTGGGCTCGAAGGACGCGGAGTGCGTCTTCGCCCCGTATCAGTGGGTTGCGTGGATCAAGGAGGAGCTCGACGCCGGCGCGATCAAGGTGATCTGCGAGGGCCGCGAGTCCGGCACCGCGGGCGTCTACCGGGGCGACGGCGAGGTGCGCCGCGGCCTGATCGACGAGATCGCCCACGAGGTCGACGTCGACCGGCTGATCTTCGAGACGCCCCAGGTCGAGCAGCAGGCGTGGTTCATCGCCCGGTTTGGGGCCGACGTGAACCTGGGCAACATCCCGCCCGAAGAGGTGATCCCGCTCGAGACGCTGCGCCTGGGCCTGCGCTCCCACACCATGCCGCAGCTGCTCCTGAAGGACATCGAGAGCACCGACGCACCGAGCCGGACATGAGCGCCACCGCCCCGCCACTGACCGCATCCGAGGCCGACCGCCTCGCCGACCGCTTCGAGGACCGCACGGCCGAGCACGTGCTGGCCTGGGCCGCCGAGCGCTTCGGCGAGCGCGCCGTGCTCACCTGCTCGTGGCAGAAGCAGAGCTCGGTGCTCGTCCACATGGTGTCGCAGGTCGCGCCGGGGATGCGGGTCGTCGAGCTCGACACCGGCGTGCTCTTCCCCGAGACCTACGAGACGCGCGAGAAGCTGATCGCGCGCTACCCGGTCCAGTTCGAGCGGATCCTGCCCGAGCTGACCCTCGAGGAGCAGGCGGCCAAGCACGGCGAGCGGCTCTGGGAGCGCGATCCGGACGCGTGCTGCGGCATCCGCAAGGTCGCGCCGCTTCGGCTGGTTCTCGACGATTCGGACGCATGGATAACGGGAATTCGGCGGGAGCAGTCGACAACGCGTGAAAGTGCACGCAAGATTGAGCTGGACGAACGCCGCGGCGTGGTCAAGATCCAACCACTGGCCGACTGGTCGAGCCGCGACGTTTGGCGCTACATCTGGAGGCACGGAATCCCCTACAACCTGCTGCACGACCACGGATACCCGTCGATCGGGTGCATCCCGTGCACAACCCCCGTCGACGGCACCGTGCCGGACGAGCGGGCCGGCAGGTGGCGCGGGACCGGCAAGGTCGAGTGCGGCCTCCACGGCAGCTAGACCGCTAGTACTTCACAAGGGCACGAACTGAGAAAGGAACGATTACGCGTGCAGAACGACACCACTGGCTTCACCCTCTGGTTCACGGGCCTGTCCGGCGCAGGCAAGAGCACCATCGCCCAGATCATCGGGCCGGAGATTGAGCGTCGGGGCATCCTCGTTGACCATCTGGACGGCGATGTCGTACGCACCCACCTGTCGAAGGGCCTCGGCTTCTCGCGGGAGGACCGCGACGCCAACATCCTTCGCATCGGCTTCGTCTCGAAGCTTCTGACCCGGCACGGCGCGGCGGTCATCGTCGCGGCGATCAGCCCGTACGCGGAGACGCGCGAGCTCGTCCGCGAGATGGTCGACGACGTCGGCCGCTTCGTCGAGGTCTACGTGGCGACGTCGCTCGAGGAGTGCGCGCGCCGCGACGTGAAGGGCCTCTACGCCAAGGCGTTCTCCGGCGAGATCAAGGAGTTCACCGGCGTCAGCGACCCGTACGAGGCTCCCGACCACGCAGAGGTGGTCGTCGAGACCGAGAGCAGGAGCCCGGAGGACTCGGCGCAGTTCGTGCTCGAGGAGCTCGAGAGACTGGGCATCATCCCCCCGGTCCTTGAGGAGGCCGTCGCGTGACGGAGTCCTCGACGGCCCTTCGCAAGAACATGGGCGTGATCGCCCCGCACGGCGGCGAGCTCGTGAGCCGGATCGTCATGGGTGACGAGGCGGCGCAGCTCGAGTCCGACGCCAAGGGCCTGCCGAAGCTCCGGCTGACCGAGAAGCAGACGGCCGACCTCGACATGATCGCCTCGGGCGCGCTCTCGCCGCTCACCGGCTTCATGGGCCAGGCCGACTACGACCGGGTCATCGACGAGATGCACCTCGAGTCCGGTCTCCCATGGGCGATCCCCGTGACGCTGTCGGCGCCCGAGAGCCCGACCGCCGATCGGCTCGCGCTCGAGGGGCACGACGGCGATCTCCTCGCCGTGATCGACGTCGCGGAGGTCTACCGGGCCGACCGCGAGCGGGAGGCGAGCAAGGTCTTCCGCACCACCGAGGAGGCGCATCCGGGCGTGGCCCAGATCTACGCCGAGGGCGCAACCCTCGTCGGGGGCCCGATCACCGTGTTCAAGCGGCCGGAGCCGGCGTTCCCGAAGCTGCACGTCGACCCGGCCGAGACCCGCGCCGCGTTCGCCGAGCGGGGCTGGAGCCGCGTCGTCGGCTTCCAGACCCGAAACCCCGTCCACCGCGCCCACGAGTACATCCAGAAGTGCGCGCTCGAGACCGTGGACGGCCTTCTGCTTCATCCGCTCGTCGGCAAGACCAAGGGCGACGACGTACCCGCCGAGGTGCGCGTGCGCTGCTACGAGGTGCTGCTCGAGAACTACTACCCGGCCGACCGCACGATGCTGTCGGCGTTCCCGGCAGCCATGCGCTACGCCGGGCCGCGCGAGGCCATCTGGCACGCGATCTGCCGCAAGAACTACGGCTGCTCGCACTTCATCGTCGGGCGTGACCACGCCGGCGTGGGGTCGTACTACGGCACCTACGACGCACACCTGATCTTCGACGAGTTCGAGCCGCATGAGCTCGACATCGAGCCGATGTTCTTCGACCACACGTTCTTCTGCCGCACCTGCGGGAACATGGGCTCGGCGAAGACCTGCCCGCACCCCAGCGACGACCACGTCCACCTCTCGGGGACGAAGGTGCGCGAGATGCTCGGCCGCGGCGAGGTGCCGCCTGTCGAGTTCAGCCGCCCTGAGGTCGCCCAGGTCCTCATCGAGGCCTACCGCGGCGCATAGCTCACGAGTGCCGGGGCCTCACCGCCCCGGCACTTGTATTCTCCACTAGTTCTCTTAGACTGATTGGGAACGTGGGCGTCGAGCTGGTCATCGCGGGACTGATCGTCGGCATCCTGGTCGGAGCCACCGGGATGGGCGCCGGCTCGCTGATGGCGCCGCTCCTCATCACGGTCTTCAACGTGCCCGCGCTGTCCGTGGTCGGCACGGATCTCCTGTACTCGGGCGCGAGCAAGGCCGTCGGCGCCTGGCGGCACCACACGCTCGACACGGTGAACACGCAGCTCGCGTGGTGGATGGCCTCGGGATCGATCCCCGCCAGCCTCGTCGGGATCGCGGTCCTGCACCGGCTCGCGGTCTCGGAAGGCGCGACGATCCAGAACGACGTCCGCTACGGGATCGGCGTCGCGCTCCTGGCGGTCGCCGCGGCGGTCGCAATCCGCACGTTCGTCACCGTCCGCGGCCTGTGGGACGCGCGCAGCCTGCCCGCCGACGGCGACCTGACGCGCCGCCACCGCCTGATCGCAGTCGTCATCGGGGTCGTGTTCGGCTTCGTGTTCGGCCTGACGTCGGTCGGCGCCGGCGCGTTCTTCGGGATGGCGCTCATCCTGCTGTTCCCGCTCTCGGCACGGCGCGTCGTCGGCACCGACCTCTACCACGGCGCCCTGGTGACGATCCCGGCGGCGGTGGCGTCGTACTTCCTGCTGCCGCACCTCGATCTCCTGAACGTCTTCTACCTGATGCTCGGCTCGACCCCGGGGATCCTGATCGGCTCCCAGCTGGCCGCAGCCCTGCCCGAGCGAGCGCTCCGAGGCTCGCTGGCCACCGTCCTGGCCCTCTCGGCGCTGAAGACGCTCGGCGCGTTCTAGGAGTCCGCGCCCAGGCGGCGAACCTTGATACTTGCATTGTCCAGTATTTCAGTTATATTTGTCGAGATAGTTGGGAATACCGGCAGGGAGTGGGAGGCACGATGGATCCAGGACTGGTAGCAGCGGGGCTCGGTGTGGGCATTCTCGTGGGCTTGACGGGGATGGGCGCGGGATCGCTCATGACCCCGATTCTGATCTCGGTCTTTGGCATCCCGGCCAGCACGGCGGTCGGCACCGACCTCGTGTACGCGGCGATCACGAAGGCGTTCGGCGCCGCCCGCCACCACCAGCTCAAGAACGTGAACCGCGAGCTCGCGCTCTGGATGGCGACCGGCTCGGTGCCCGCAGCCTTCATCGGCACGTTCATGCTGTACAACGTCTTCGGCAACGTCAACGCGTGGCTCCCCGACGTGATCGGGTTCACGCTGGTGCTCGTGGGGATCGCCGTCGCGATCCGGACGTTCGTCTCGATCCGCGGCCTGTGGGACGCCTCGAAGCTCCCGACCGACGGAGAGCTCACGACGCGCCACAAGACGTACGCCGTGATCATCGGCGTCATCTTCGGGTTCATCCTCGGCCTGACGTCGGTCGGATCGGGCGTCTTCTTCGGCATGACGTTCGTGACGCTCTTCCCGCTCTCGGCCAGGAAGGTCGTCGGCACCGACCTGCTCCACGCCTTCCTCGTGACGATGTCGGCCGGTCTCGGCACCATCCTGTTCGGCGTCCCGAACTACGCCTACGTCGCCACGATCCTGGTCGGCTCGATCCCGGGCATCCTGATCGGCTCGCACTTCACGCACCGCCTGCCCGAGCGGGCGCTGCGCGGCTCCATCGCCGGCGTGCTCGCGCTCTCCGGCATGAAGCTCCTGGGCGCCTTCTAGATCCACACGCTTCTCCATGGGCGGCGACCTACAATCGCCGCCCATGGGCAGAACCCGGATCGCCACCGTCCTCGTCGGCGTGCTCATTGCCGCCTCGGCGGTGGCGTTCCTGCGTGCCGAGCACCTGAAGCTCGAGCGCTCGCCGGTCGCGAAGCCGTCGATCCAGAAGTACTTCTCTGCCACCTGCACCGCCGGCACGCGGCACTGCAAGCCCTCCCATCGCGCCGCGCTCTCGTTCAGCCTCCGCCGACCGGCGACCGTCTCGCTGGCGATCGTCGACGGCGGCGGCCACATGGTGCGCCGGCTCTCGGGCCCCGTCGCGCGGCCCAAAGGCCCCGTGCACACGTCGTGGGACGGGCGCACCGCGTCGGGCCGGCTTGCGCCCGACGGCGACTACCACCTGCGGGTCGACCTCCGGTCCCTCGACCGGACGATCACGATCCCCGACCCTGTGGTGCTCGACAACACACCGCCGGTGGTGACCATCAAGAGCCCGCCCGGGGCCACGCCCGTGCGCTACGGCGTGAGCGAGCGAGCGCGGGTGTGGGCCGTGGCGCGCACCGAGAACTACACCGGCCACGGCGATGCCCCGCGAGCCTCCTTCCGGGGCCGAAACGGCGTCGTGCACTTCATCCCCTCGGGGAAGATCCCGCCCGGCACGCCGATCACCCTCTACGTCGTCGCCCTCGACGCGGCGGGCAACGCATCGGCGGTCGTCCCGGTGACGGGCTTGCACATGCCCGCGCTGTGAAAGAGAATCCCGCGGGATGAGGGCGAGGCTGTGCTGAACACGGTCGTCTGGGTCTCCGCCGCTCTTCGGGCAGACCATCTCGGGTGCTACGGCGCGCGTCGTATCCGCACCCCGACCATCGACGGCCTGGCGGCATCGGGCGCTCGCTTCGACCAGTGCATCTCGGCCGCTCCGCGGACGTCGCTCTCGACGACGTCGATCGCCACCGGCCGCTACCCGCACCGCCACGGCGTGCTCGACTGGGGCGGCGACATGGCCCCGGGGACGGAGACGGTGCAGGGCCGCTTTGCGCGCGAGGGCTACGAGGTCGCCTCGTTCGTCTTCGACGAGGGGTTCCTGTTCCGAAACGCCCCCGATGCAATGGTGCGGGGACGCAGCGAGTCGATCGATCCGATCCTCGGCTGGCTGCACGCCAACGCCGGCCAGCCGTTCCACCTGTTCGTCCACTCGTGGGCCACGCACCCGCCGTACAACGCCCCCCACCGGGCGCGCGGCGAGTGGCGCGAGGGCAAGCGCCGCCTGATCGAGCGGATCCAGTCCGACAGCGCGTCGGGGATCGAGCAGTCGCAGGAGGCCTACAGGCGCGCCATCGAGTACCAGTCCGAGCACAACATCGCCGCGCTGCTCGAGACGCTCGAGGAGCTCGGGGTGCGCGACTCCACCGCCATCGTGTTCACGTCGGACCACGGCGAGTCGTGGGGCGAGCGCTTCGACGACAAGTCGGAGGTGCGCGGCATCTACCACCTGCACGGATCCGGGCTCTGGGACGAGATCCTTCAGGTGCCGCTGATCGTCTCGGCACCTGCGATCGAGCCGGCGGTCGTGCCCTGGCAGGTGCGGACGGTCGACATCGCGCCGACGCTGCTCGACATGGCGGGCCTCGCGCCGCCCGCCGCCGCCGACGGCGCGTCGCTGGTGCCGTTCATCGAGGACCGCGAGCACGCAGACCGGACGGCGCTCGCCGTCACGAGCGATCTCGGCAACCTGAGCCAGATGGCCCTGCGGCAGCCGCCGTGGAAGCTCGTCCGATGGGTGCCGTCCGACGACGAGGAGGCGTACCGGCTCGACCTGGATCCGCGCGAGCAGACCGACGTCCGCGCACAGGTGCCCAAGCGGCTGCGCGTGCAGCTCGACCAGGAGCTGGCCGGCGTCCGGCGCGACGTCGTCATGTCGGTCGAGGAGGAGGACGCGGTGGCCCGGCGCCTGGAGGATCTCGGCTACCTGTGAGGTACGCCGAGGGCGACCGGCTCGCTCCGGCCGAGTACCGGGCGCTCCGCGCGGCGGCAGGCTGGTCGGATCCCGACCTCGACGACGCGGCCCTCGAGCGCGCGCTGGCGTCGACCTGGAACGTCACGGCCCGGGAGGATGACGGCGACCTCATCGGCATGGGCCGCGTGCAGGACGACGGGCTCTACGCCTCGATCTGGGACATGATCGTGCTGCCCGAGCACCGCGGCCGGGGCATCGGGGGCGCGATCTTCGAGCGCATGCTGGCGCACTGCCGCGGACGCTCGCTCGCTGGCACTCGTCGCCACCCCGTACGGCGCGCCGATGTACCGCGCCGCCGGCTTCAGCGAGGAGAGCCGCGGCTCGGTCGCCCTCTTCCTGCGCGACGTGCAGTAGACGCAACATTGGGGTCTGACCCCGTTGTTGCGTCCCACCAGGGGATCGGAGCGGCGACGTGGCCGTCTCGCACCCGCACGCCCTCCGCGCGGAGGCGCTCGGCGTGCTCGGCCTCGTGGCCCGGGACCAGGCGGCCGCCGACCGTGACCACCCGGTGCCACGGCAGGCCGTCGCTCCGCGCCATGACGGCCCCCACCGCCCGCGCCGCGCCCGAGCGCCCGGCCTGCTCGGCCACCGACGGAGTAGGCCGCGACCGCGCCCGGTGGGATCGACAGCACCACCTCCTCGACGCGCGCCTCGAACTCCGAGCCCGACGCGATGATGCGGAAGCCGACCGGTGCCTGCACGCCTCCACCCTAGACTTTCCGGCGCATGCGACCCTCGCGGCTCGACTGGCTCCTGCTTGCGACGCTCGTCGTGCCCACCTGGGAGAAGATCCGGTGGGAGACGTCGGCCGTCAGCCTCACGATCACGAACCTGATCGCGACCGCGTTCGTCATCGCCTTCGTCGCCGACCGGCTGGCCCACCGCGACGCGAAGCTCCCCTCGGCGTCGATCGCCCTCCTCGGCTTCATGTTCGCCTTCGGAGCCGTGTACCTGGCCGGGTACTTCGACCTGCGCGACCACGACGCGCTCGCGTTCTGGGTGAAGGGCGTCATCACGTGGTCGGTGCACTTCGCCTTCCTCGTCTGCGCCTGCGCGCACGTCGTGCGCCGCGGCCAAGTCCTCTTCGTCCGCTGCGTCTGGGCGTTCGTCGCCGGGATGGTCGTGAACTGCGTCTACGGCCTCATCCAGCTCGCGCTCCAGGTCGGGGCGGGCATCAACCTCGACACGCTCGTGGTCGGGCCGCTCACCGCAGGACAGGGCAAGCAGGGCGGGATCGGCGTCTTCGGCCAGGTCGGGGGCGAGAAGACCGTCTATCGCATCAACGCCCTGACCGGCGACCCGAACCACCTCGGCGTCATGCTGTGCGTGCCGATCTTCATCCTCCTCGCCTGGTACCTGCGCGACCGGCGGGCGCGGAGGTGGGCCCTCGCGACGCTCGTCCTGATGCTGGTGGTCCAGGTGCTCACGCTGTCGCGTTCGGCGGCCCTCGGCGACATCGTCGGCCTCATGGTCATCCTGCCCGGGCTGCGCGGCCACCTGCCGTCGACGCGCCGGCTCGCGATCGGGACCGGCGCCGTTCTGGCGGCCGCCCTCGTCGTCTACGCGTCGTCGACCTTCGTCCAGACCGTGATCTCGGCACGAACACAGCTCTCCGGCAGCGGTGTGCTCACCCATCTCCAGTTCTATCAGCTCGTCCCGCCCGCTCTCGACCCCAACCCGCTCTTCGGCATGGGCTTCAACACGTTCGCCGTCTTCTACGAGTTCCTGACGGGCCGCACCGACTATGGCCCGCACAGCGCGTGGGTCGCGACGCTCGTCGAGACGGGCGTCGTCGGGTTCTCGCTCTACCTCGTCTACTTCGGGTGGCTGGTCGCAAACTCGCTCCGGATCCGCCTCGCGGCCGATCCCGACATCTCGCGGATCGGCTGGGGCATCGCGGCGGGGCTCGTGGGCACCGCCGCGGCCAACTTCTTCTACCTCACGATGACGCTCGAGTACTTCTTCGTCGTCGCGCTCCTGGCGGTCGCCGGCGCCGCGCTCTTCGCCCCGGTCCCCGTGCCGGCGCCGCGGGCGGCGTCCGTAGGATCCACGGCGTGACGCTCGCCCTCGAGATCGTCTTCTGGGCCAGCCTGGGCGCGCTCGCCTGGACACACATCGGCTACCCGGCCGCGATCGCCGCGCTCGCCCGACTGCGCCCGCGGCCGCCGCGACGCGCCCCGATCCTGCCGGTCGTCACGCTGATCGTGCCGGCGCACAACGAGGAGGACGTCATCGAGCGAAAGCTCGAGAACGTGCTTCAGCTCGACTACCCGTCCGACCAGCTCGAGGTCGTCGTGGCGTCCGACGACTCGGTCGACGCCACCCACGACATCGTCGCGGGCTTCGAGCCGCGCGGCGTCCGCCTGATCCGGTGCGAGCGCGGAGGCAAGGTCGCCGCCCAGGACCGCGCCGTGCGGGAGTCGGCCGGCGAGATCGTCGCGTTCGGCGACGCCAACGTCGAGTGGGACACCGACGCGCTCCGCGAGCTCGTGGCGCCGTTCGCCGACCCGGCGGTCGGGATGGCCTGCGGCCAGGTGCGGCTCGTGAACCCGTCCGGCGGCACGAACCAGGAGGGCGTCTACTGGCGCTACGAGATGTGGCTGCGGGCGCGCGAATCGCTCGTCCATTCGATGACCGGGTCGAACGGGGCGATCTACGCGGTCCGGCGCGAGGCCTACCGCGAGGTCGACCCCCGGTTCGGGCACGACCTGAGCTTCCCGTACCTCATGGTGCAGAACGGCTACCGCGCCGTGTACGAGCCCCGGGCACGGGCGACCGAGAACATGACCACCGACATCGAGGACGAGTTCCAGCGCAAGGTGCGGATGTTCGAGCACGCGTGGCTCATGCTCTTCCGCGGGCGGATGTTCCGCCTGCGCGTGGGGCCCGTGTACTGGGTCGAGCTCGTCTCGCACCGGCTGCTTCGCTACTGGAGCGGCCCGCTGCACGTCGTGCTGCTGGCGTCGAGCGCGCTCCTCGCGAGCACGGGCACCGTCTACGCGGTGGCGCTGGGCGTCCAGCTGGCAGGCCTCGCGCTGGTCGGCATCTCGATCCTCGCCCGGGGCCGGATTCGGGCGCTTCGGATCCTGCACTACTACCTGCTCGTGACGCTCGCGACCGTGATCGCGCTCGGCGGCTACCTCCGCCGCGGCGTGCCGGCGACGTGGGACAAGGCCGCCGGGACGAGGCTGTGACGTTCTACGAGCGGCACGGCAAGCGCGCACTCGACGTCGCGGGCGGGGCGGTGCTCGGCGTCGCGGGCGCTCCGCTCATGGCGGCGGCCGCGGCGCTCCTCTGGCGCTCGCAGGGCCGGCCGATCCTCTTCCACCAGACCAGGGTCGGCCGCGACGACCGCGAGTTCACGATCGTCAAGTTCCGCACGATGGTGCCGGGCGCGGCGACGCGGGGCGCCGGCATGTGGTTCGAGCCCGACGATCCGCGCGTGACCCCCATCGGCCGCTGGCTCCGGGCGACCTCGATCGACGAGCTGCCACAGGTGTGGAACGTCCTCAAGGGCGACATGTCGCTCGTCGGGCCCCGCCCCAAGCCTCGCGAGATCGTCGACCGGTATCGGAGCCGCTACAGCCAGACGCTGCGGGTGCGCCCGGGGCTCACATGCCTCGCCGCGGTCGAGGGCCGAAACACGCTGCGGCGCTCCCAGATGATCGACGCCGACCAGCGCTACGCGAGCCGGGTGACGCTCGCGTCCGACCTCGGCATCCTGTTCCGCACCGTCAGCGTCGTCCTCCTGCGCCGCGGCTACCACGCCGTGGACGAGAGCGAGGAGTACGTGGAGGACGTGGCCGCCGACGCCGACGAGGTGGCCGGCTGACGGGCTGGCTCGACGCGGCCGGCTACGAGCGGGCCTGGGAGGCCGCGGGCGACCGCGACCCCTACTTCCACCCCCGCTACCTCGACGCGGCGGCGGTGCTCGACGACGCGACGCCCGCCGCGTTCGTGCATGGCGGCGTCCTCCACGCGTTCCTGGTACGGCCCCTGCCCGGCGGTGCGTGCGACCTGACGACGCCGTACGGCTACGGCGGGCCGCAGGGAGCCGGAAGCGCATGGCGCGAGCCCTTCCGGGCCGCCTGTGCCGAGCGACATGTCGTGAGCGAGTTCGTCCGCTTCCATCCCCTGCGGGCAAACCACGAGGGCGCCGGCGACGTCGACCTGCGCCACGTCCAGGACACGGTCACGGTCGACGTCCAGCAGGACGACGACGGGCTGATGGCCCAGATGGCCTCGGCCGGCCGCACGGCCGTCCGCAAGGCGGCGAAGGCCGGAGTCGAGCCGCGTCCGGCCCGCGACATGAACCGGTTTCGCGACATGTACCTCGAGACGATGCGGCGGGTCGGGGCCGACGAGAGCTACCTCTTCCCGGAGGAGTTCTTCGCGCGGCTCGAGCGCATGGGCGACGGCGTCGTCATGCTCGACGCCGGCTGCGCGACGGGCCTCTTCCTGTCCGGCGGCGGGGCGATGCACTACTTCCTCTCGGCCTCGACCGACGAGGGCCGGGCGCTCTCGGCGACGAACGCCGTCCTCTTCGCCGCGATGCGGCACGCCCGCGAGGCGGGGCTCGCAACGCTCCATCTCGGCGGCGGGCTCGCCGACGGCGACAGCCTCCAGAGGTTCAAGCAGTCGATGGGGGCCGGACGGACGCCCTTCTTCGTGGGCTCGGCGATCCACGACCCGGGCGCCTACGCCGAACTGTGCGCGGCGGCCGGCGAGCCCGCCGGCGACCGCTTCCCGGCCTACCGCTGAGGCCGCCGCAGCCGCCGCCGGATCACGTGCGGCACCTCGCGTCCGCGCTCCTGCCAGACGTGCAGGCGGGCGAAGTTCCAGACCTTGACGGCCCAGTTGTGCGCGGCGTACGCCGCCGCCGGGACGGGCGGCGGCTCGCCGGCGTCGGGCACCTCGTAGCCGTGCCGGCGAAGCGCCTCGGACGCGCCGGCCGCGAACACGGCCTGCTGGGCGCCGGTCATCCCGGTCCTCCACTTCCCGACCGACCGCGTTCCGATCCCGGCGAAGAGCTCGGTGAACCACCCCTCCTGACCGGACGCGAGCCTGCCGGCGGCCGAGTCCTCGATGGCGAGCATCTCGGGCCGGTAGGCGATCTCGCAGAACGCGCACACCTGCCGCGCCACGGCGTCGGGCTCGGCAACGAGGTCCTCGTAGCGGATCGTCAGGACGTCGCCGTCGTAGCGCGCATCGGCCGTATCGCCCGCATCGACGGCCGCCCGCCACTGGCGGGCCGCGGCCCAGACGTTGCCGGGGCCGAAGGGCACTCGCAGCAGCGAGAGCGCGACATCACGGCCGTCGCGGACGAGGTTCACGATCCGTGCCTCCGGGAACACGCGCTTCACCTGGTCGATCTCGCCGACGTAGTACGGGGTCTTGTCGGCCCACCGCGGCTTCCCGTGCAGCTCGGCATAGGCCAGGAACGGCGCCTCGAGCGCGGCCCGGTACGCCGCGGGGCCCGTCCGGCCTTCCCGGAGCGGCGGATCGCCCGGCAGGCCCCATTCGCGCACCTTCGGATGGCGCCAGACCGCATAGGCCAGCCGGTCGAACTCGGCGTCGGTGGCGAACGCGGCCCCCGCCTGCCCGGCGAAGTCGACGAAGATCATCGACTCGGTCGGGATCGCAACGTCGGGGCTTCCGTCCAGGATGAGGCGCAGCATCGTCGTCCCCGAACGGTCGCAGCCCACGATGAAGAACGGGGGCGGCGTCACGCCACGAGCTCCCGGTAGACGGACTCGTGCAGGCCCGCGATCGCCTCCCACGAGAACGGGCCCGATGCCGCCCGCTCGCTGGCCGCCTCGAGCGCTCGCCGGCCGGCCTCGTCCTCGAGCACGCCCGCGATCGCCGTCGCGAGGGCGGCGGAGTCCCCCGGCGGGACGAGGACGCCGACGCCGTGCTCGTCGTGCAGCTCGCGGAAGCTCCCGACGTCCGAGAGCACGAGCGCGCGGCCGAACGCGAGCGCGGCGAAGAGCACGCCCGAGCTGTCGATCCGCCGGTACGGAAGGACGACGACGTTCGCCCTGCGCAGGAGCGCCGCCAGCTCGGCGTCGGAGAGGTAGCGGTTCACGATCTCGACGCCCGGCCCCACGCTCCCGAGGGCGGCGAGATCCATCATCGCCCGGCCGGCGACGACGAGCGACGCTCCTGGAACGAGATCGCGGACGGCCGGCCAGGCCCGCACGAGGACGTCGGCGCCCTTGTAGGGCCGCAGGATCCCGGGAAGGGCGGCCAGCGGCCCCGATGCCTGGGCCGGCTCCGGGACGTCGGGCTCGTCGCGCAGGTACCGGAAGGCGCCGTGCGGAATCACCCGGACGCGGCCGGCGGGCACGCCGCAGCGCTCGACGAGGGCCCGCCGCCCCCACTCGCTGTGGCAGATGACCCGCCTGAAGGACCGCGCCGTCGCGGCGACCGAGCGGCGGCGGGCCGCGCCGCCGACGTTGGGCAGCGGATCGTGCGCCGTGAAGACGACGGGCGTGCCCGATGCCGCGACGCGGTGATAGAAGCGCCGGTCGACGGGCCGGACGACCGCCCACTGGACGTGCACGACGTCCGGCCGGTCGCGGCCGAAGGCCCGGTGCAGGCCCCGAAGCCCCGCGAGGTGCTCGGCCGCCTTCGCCGGCCCGCGCAGCCGGGCGCCGACGTGGAGACGGTTCGACCGCCCGTAGAAGTGCTCAACGACGCGGTAGCCCTCGGGGGCGGGCGCGTCTCCGTGCACGAACGCCGCCGTCCACAACGTCACCCGGTGACCGCGGGCGGCGAGGCTGCGGGCGAGCTCGTGGTCGTACGGGCGCGAGTAGCCCGACGGATCGATCAGCGCAACGTGCAGGGATCGGGTGTCTGAGCCTGCGCTCAATTCTGGTCACTACACTACTCGCCCATGTCGTCGAGCCCCCCGTCGCCGCCCCGAGAGGTGCGAGTGACCGACTACGCGCGACGGGTCGCACGGCGTTGGTACATCGTCGTCGGGTCCGTCATCATCGCCGTCGGTCTTGTCTTCCTGCATGCCGTGAGCGGCTCGACCAACCAGGCGACCGCGACGGCGAGCCTCTACCTCGGCCAGCCGCTCGCGTCGGGCGGCGGCGGCGTGATCACCCAGACGCCTCAGTCCAACAGCGGGATCGCCGTCACGTTCGTCAAGTCGACCGGGACGCTTGCAGACGCAGCCCGGGCCGCGCACCTGACGACGGCGAAGCTCCACGGTCATGTGAGCGTCCTCGCCACCAGCCCGTCGGCCGGCGGCACGGCGGGCAGCGCCTCGAAGACGACCGGCGGGTCTCCGACGATCTCGATCACCGTCGAGGGGCCGTGGGCCCGGCAGCGCGTCCAGGCGGCCGCGCAGTCGCTTGCGACGAGCCTGATCGGGTTCGAGAACCGCTACGCCGACATCAAGCGCAAGCAGCTGAACGTGCGCATCGCCGCCGAGCAGGCCGAGATCGAGCACCTCCAGGCGTCGATCGACCGTGCCAACGCCGCGCTCGAGGCGATCAACAGCTCGAACCTGTCGCCGGTCGACAAGGCGGCGGCCTCGGGATCGTGGGGCACGATCCTCGCCACCTCCACGCAGCAGCTCGGCGACGTCTCCACGCAGCTCCCGGCCGACCAGATCGCGCTCGCGGCCGTCGACTCGATCGAGTCGGCGCAGATGATCAACAACGCCCAGGGGCGGCAGGTGACCGCCATCAAGCGCAAGAGCTCGCTCGTCGTCGCGGCGTTCATCGGGTTCATCGTCGGTGTTGGGCTCGCATTGGCGTGGGACGCCGTGCGGACGCGGCGTCGCGGAGCACCCGCCTAGCATTCACCCATGGCCATGAGATCCTGCCCCGACTGGCCGGAGATGCTCGACCGCGCTCCCGACCTGGACTTCAAGCACTACACGGCTGATGAGCTCCAGCTCCCGCACGACATCGTGCTGGCGCTGGGCGACGTCCGGCTGGCCAGCCTCGAGGTGTGCGCCGACACCTCACGCAACATCTTCAACCCCGCGCACACCGATCCTCGCGTCGGCGACGCGCTGCGGGCGAGCTTCTGGACCGATCTGGACGATCTGGAGGAGGGCTGACCCTCCCGGTCCGGGGGAGTGGGGGGTCGCCGATTTGGGGGTGTGCGCCAGGGCACGCGGGTGCCGATACCTCTCGTGAGTCCCAAGAAGCTCGACCGGGGGATGAGCGCGATGCGAAACCCACTCCACGCGTCAGACGACGCGGATCACAACCTGGCTGAAGCCCAGGATCATCTGGCCGCCGCCGACGCTGCCGACATGCACCGCCTCCTGGCGTGGTACTACGGCTCCGACGAGCCCGACGGCCAGCATCTGCCCTATCCGCAGATCGAGGACAAGGCCGCCTGAAACATTGGCGCCTGGCGCCGGTGTTTCACGCACCGAGGCCGGACAGCGCCAGGTCGACCAGCTGGGCCGGGTCGCGCCGCACCCGCTCCGCGGCGGCGCCGGACTTGCGCTCGAGGACGAGATCTGACACTCGGTTGAGCGGCCGGAGCCGGCCCTCCGCGACGAGCCGCTCGTCGACGCCTCCCAGGCGGGCCGCAAGGGCGGTGTAGACGGGCGTCCCGAGCACGGCGGCCTCGCGGTTCATCGTGCCGCCCGCGCTCACGACGAGGTCGGCGCCGGCCACCAGGCTCGCGCCGTCGATCGCGTGCTCGGGCACCGTGACGGCCGGGAGCGCCAGGCGGCGGAGGCGCTCGGCCTGCTCGGGCGTCCGCGGGAGGAGGACGGCCCGGACGTCGTCGTGCCGGCCGATGTGCTCCACCACCTCGTCGAAGAGCGGGTTCTCGAAGCGGTGGTAGAGGGCGACGTCGGCAGGAGGGCGGAGCACCACGCCGACGGCCGCGCCGTCCAGACCGAGCGCCGCGGGCACGGCGGGGTCAAGGACGACGTCCGCCAGCGAGTACTCCTCCTTGAGGCCCGGGTAGCGGACGAGCTTCGCCGGACGGGCGCCGAACCGCCGCAACCGGGCCGGCGGGATGGCATCGGGCACGAGCACACGCGACGCCAGACGGCAGTTGAGCGAGTGCTGGAGCGTCGCGTACTCGTAGTCGAACATCGTCGTATTCGGGACGCGCAGCGCCGCACAGGCCATCGGCAGGTCGGTCGAGCCGTGGGCGAGGCCGGCGTCGAAACGACCACGGCGGCCGAACCGGATCATCGAGGCGACGCGATCTCCCGCGGCCCGCGCCTTGCCGGCCCGCGACCTGCCTCCGTGGTGGCCGATGACGGTGTGGTCGATGCCGTGCAGCTCGAGCAGCTCGACCGTCTGCGCGAACGCCCGTGCGGTGACCGCGACGTCCCATCCGCGCGCGCGCATCCGCTCGATCATCGGGGCGAACACGACGACGTGCGGCGAGTTGGTGAGGTCGATCCAGACGCGCACGGCGCCCGGCTCAGGCGGCCGCCGGCGCCGCCGCCCGGACCGCCGCGACGACCTCGCGCTGCGAGGCCTCGTCGAGCGTCGGGAACATCGGCAGCGCGAGGCTCTCGCGCGCGGCCCGCTCGGTGTGAGGCAGGTCGCCCGGCTTGTAGCCGAGCGGGGCGAACACCGGCTGGAGATGAAGCGGCTGGGCGTAGTACGGCACCGCGCCGATCCCGGCGTCGCGAAGGCGGGCGCCCAGGGCGTCGCGCTCGGCGCTGCGAACGACGTAGAGGTGGTAGACGTGGCACGTGCAGCGCGCCTGCTGCGGCAGCTCGACCAGCTCGCCCAGCCCCAGCTCGGCGTATCGGGCCGCCGCGGCTCGCCGGGCGTCGTTCCAGCCCGGCACGTGGGGCAGGAGCACCCGCATGATGGCGGCCTGGATCTCGTCGAGCCGCGAGTTCATCCCGACGAGCTCGAACACGCGCTTGTCGCGCGAGCCGTGGAACCGCAGCATGCGGACGCGGTCGGCGACGTCGCGGTCGCGGAGCAGGACCATCCCGGCGTCGCCCATCGCCGGCAGGTTCTTGCTCGGGAAGAACGAGAACGTGGCCGCGTCGCCGAACGTCCCGACCGGCCGGCCGTCGCAGCGGGCGCCGTACGCCTGGGCGGCATCCTCGATCAACGCGAGCCCGTGCCGATCGGCGACCTCGCGCAGCGCGGGCAGGTCGGCCGGCTGGCCGCAGAGGTGCACGGCGACGATCGCCCGGGTCCGCTCGGTCACGGCCGCGTCGACCGCGGCGGGGTCGAGGTTGAACGTGGCCGGGTCGATGTCGGCGAACACGGGGCGGGCGCCGGCGCGGGCGATCGCCTCGGCCGTCGCGTAGAACGTGTGGGCGGGGCAGATGACCTCGTCGCCCGGGCCGACCAGGAGGCCCTCGAGCGCCAGGATCAGCGCGTCGGTGCCGTTGGCGACGGCGACGGCCTGCCGGGCACCGACCGCATCGGCCACCTCCTCCTCGAGCGCCTTCACGTTCGGGCCGAGGATGAAGCGGCCCGAGTCGATGACGTCACAGGCTGCGCGCTTCACGTCGTCGAGCAGGTGCTCGTACTGGCCGCGGATGTCCATCAGAGGGACGGGCATCGAAGCAGATTACTCAGCGGTGGAACGGCGCCGACGCAGTAGCCAGACGCCCACGAGAGCAGCTGCGGCGGCGACGATGAGGTAGTCGAGATCGCCCAGCCGATGGTGCCACGTCTCCCAGTTGGCGCCGGCTGCATTGCCGATCGCCACGAGCACGGCCGACCAGAGCAGACAGCCCGCGAACGTCAGCACCGAGAAGCGGACGAGCGGCATCCGCGCCACCCCGGCCGGGAGCGAGATGAACGTGCGCACGATGGGGACGAGCCTCGAGAAGAACACGACCGGCGTCCCGTACCGCTCGAACCACCGGTGCGCCTGGTCGGCATGCCTGCGGTTTCGCTCCGTGCGATAGAGCCAGGCGTCGACGCCGTACGCCCCGACCGCCCACGCGATCCACGACCCCACGAGGTTGGCGAACGCGCCGACGACGACCGCGGCGACGAAGCTCATGTCGCCCTGCGAGACCAGATACCCGGCGTAGATCATCGTGACCTCGCTCGGCACCGGGATGCAGGCGCTCTCGAGCACCATGAGCAGGAAGACGGCCTCGAGCCCATGGGCGGCCACGAACGTCTGGATGGAATGCGACAGCGACCCCACGGCGGCGGAGCCTACCCGTCGTCAGGCGCACCGGCCGCCGCCAGATACGTGCCGCAGAGCGCGCACACGACCGCCATCGCCGCGATCGACACACGGAAGTCGACGACGGTGAGGATCGCGGCGCCCACCGCGATCGACGCCGTCTGCGGCGTCCCGATGAGCGTGTCGGCGGCCGAGTACACGCGGCCCTGAAGCTCGGCGGGCGTGCGCAGCTGGACGGCGGTGCCGAAGCCGACCACCGCGAACGACAGCCCGGCGCCGGCGATGCCGATTCCGACGAGCACCGGCCCGACGGCCGGAATCAGGAAGAACGCGTCGCCGGCGCCGAAGAGCAGGATCCCGAGCGCCACGGTCCGGGCATCGCCGATGCGACGGATCACCGCCGACGCGGCGACGGCTCCGGCGATCGCGCCGACGCCCTGCCCGGCGCTCAGGACGCCCAGGAACGCGGGCGGCTTGTGGATGCCCTGCTGGAGCACGGCGAAGATCGCCGTCTCGGCGAACCCGACCACGAGCAGCGCCGCCGCGACCGTGAGCACGATCCGGCGCAACCCCGGCCGGTGGGCGATGTGCGCGATCCCGGCGACGAGCTGGGTCAGGATGTGGTGCTCGGGCGCGACCGGCCGCGACTCGCGCAGGCCGAGCGCCCCCAGGCACACGGCCGAGGCGATGAACGTCGCCGCGTCGAGCGCCGCGACCGCCGGGCCGCCGACGGCGGCGAAGAGGCCCGCGCCGATGAGCGGGGCGATCAGCCGCGAGCCCTCGCTCGCGGTCTGGAGCACCGCGTTCGCGTCGGCGAGGCGCTCGTTCGGCAGCATCTGGGTGAGAAGCGCCGACTGGGCGGATGTGAACAGGTACCCGGAGGCGCCGTACACGAACGTGACGGCGTAGATGATCCAGACGTCGCTCCGGTCGTGGACGAAGACCAGCGCGCCCAGCACGAGCGCGACCACCAGATCGACGGTGATCATCAGCGGACGCTTCCGCACCCGGTCGACGAGGAGGCCGAACGCGGGCGCGATCAGCCCCGGGATGGCAAGGACGAAGAAGACGAGCCCGGCCTGCGTGTTCGACCCCGTCAGGGTCTTCACCCAGATCCCGAGCACCAGGTACATCGCCCGGTCGCCGAAGAGCGAGAGGCCCTGACCGACGAGTAGCAGGCGCGCATCCCGATCGAAGAAGAGGTGGCGCACGGGGCCTCAGTTGCCGGTGGCGGTGGGCCGCAGCGGGAACCCGACGGCGAGCACCTGGACCGGCGCCGAGCCTTCCGGCCGCCGCGCGGGATCGACCCGCTCGATGTACGGAACCACGAGGTCGACAATCGCCTGCCCGAACGCGTCGAGCTCGTCCGGGGTCAGATACGTGAGCGCCTCGGACATGAACGCCGCCTTGCGCCACTCCGGCTCGGCGGCGGGCTGCCGGCTGAGCCAGTCGCGCAGGCGGTCGAGGTCGCGCTCGAGGACGACCGACGTCAGCGCCGACGCGGCGGCCGTCGTCTCGGCGTCCGGGCCGACCTCCTCCCAGCTGTGGCGGACGGATCGGACGCGCCAGGGGCGTGTCCGCCCGGGGCCGTGCGGCGCCTCCTCGAGGAAGCCGTACTTCCCGAGCTGGCGCAGGTGAAACGAGCAATTGGCCGGCGACAGCCCGAGGGCGTCCGCGGCCGCCGTCGCGGTCAGCTCGCCCTCCCGGGCGACGAGCTCCATGAGCTCGATGCGCGTCGGATGCGCGAGGGCGCGCATCACGCGTGGATCGGTCAGCCTGCGTTGCTCGAAAGACATGTTTCGAAAGATAGCTTTCGAGAGCCGCCGTGTCAACGACGAGCACGCGGGGGCCGGCTGCTACCCCTCGGTCGCGACCAGCGTCGCGAGGTTGCGCAGCTGGTCGCCGAGCGCGCTCTTCATCGGCCCCGAGGCGATGGCCGAGGCGAGCCTCGGCAGCTCGACCTCCGCAGTGAGCGTGACGCGGCTCGCGTGCTCGCCCTCGGGCTCGATCTCGAAGATCGACGTGCTCTTGCGCTTCCCGTCGACACGCGCCTCGACGAGCCGCCGTGGCGGATCCGCCTCGACGACCCGGACGGTCATCGGCTCGCGCACCCCGACCGTGACGAGCTCGCAGGCGATGTCGCCGTTCTCGAGCACCTCGGCGTTTCGGATCTCGTCGGGGAGCATGCGGATGTGCTTGTGCGGGTCGGCGATCCACTCCCACACGACCTCGGGCGAGGCGGCGCAGGTCGTCGAGACCGTGACCTTCACGCCGCCGCGTACTCGCGAACTGTGCGGTAGAGCGTGTCGCGCTGCCGAGGCCGGAACCCGGCGTTTCGGATGTAGTGCACGAAGTCCTCGGTCGTCGCGCGGTAGGTCGTGCCGGCCGCCGAGACCACGTTCTCCTCGATCATGATCGACCCCATGTCGTCGGCTCCGAACCCGAGCGCGACCTGGCCGATCTTCGTGCCCTGCGTGACCCACGAGCTCTGGATGTGCTCGACGTTGTCGAGGTAGATGCGCGTGACCGCCTGCATGAGCAGGTAGTCGAAGCTGGTCGGGTTCCAGGTCACCTGCGGCGCGAGCGCCGTGTTGTCGGGCTGGTACGTCCACGAGATGAAGGCCCGGAAGCCGTGCATCTCGTCCTGGAGGTCGCGGATCCGGCGCAGGTGCTCGATCCGCTCCTCGAGCGTCTCGACGTGGCCCCACATCATGGTCGCGGTCGTGCTCATGCCGAGCCTGTGGGCGGCCCGCATGATCGCGAGCCACTCGTCCGAGGTCGTCTTCTTGGGCGAGATGATCTTGCGGACGCGGTCGACGAGCACCTCCGCGCCGCCGCCCGGGAGCGAGTCGAGCCCGGCGTCGCGCAGGCGTGCGAGCGCCTCAGACGACGTCAGGCGCGCCTTGCGGGCGACGTGCTGGATCTCGGACGGCGAGAGCGCGTGCAGGTGGATCGGATATCGCGCCTTGATCTCCCGGAAGAGGTCCTCGTACCAGTCGATGCCGAGGTCGGGGTTGTGGCCGCCCTGCATCAGGATCGCCGTCCCGCCCAGGGCCAGCGTCTCCTCGATCTTCTTGAAGATCACCGGGCGCGGCAGCACGTAGCCCTCGCGCGTGTCGCCGGGCCGGCGGTAGAACGCGCAGAACGAGCAGTCGGTGTAGCAGATGTTCGAGTAGTTCAGGTTGCGGTCGACGATGAACGTGACCACGCCGGGGTCGGAGCGGCGGTTTCGGAGCTCGTGGGCCACCTTGCCGACCGCGACCAGGTCGCGCGAGCGCAGGAGCTCGGCGGCGTCGTCGTCGGTGAGCCGCTCGCCCTCGAGCGCGCGGTCGAGCACCTCCGCGACGCTCACCCCGCCACCTCCGCGAGCTCGACGAAGCGCAGCTCGGGCACCGAGTCCAGCTCGCCGGCGAGGTGGGCCAGCTCGAAGAAGCGGACGACGCCCTGCCGCTCGCGCGGGCCGAAGTGGTAGCGCAGCTTCTCGAAGTACCGGGCCAGGAAGCCGGCCGGCCAGCCGTACTCGACGGCCGCCTGGCGCGCCAGCGCCTCGGGCTCGGAGCGGGCGACCGCCAGCGAACGCAGGTGGGCGCGCTCGAGCTCGCGCAGGCCCTCCTCGATCTCGTTGCGGCACGCCCAGACCGCGTAGACCATCGGCAGACCGGTGCGCTCCTGCCACAGCCGGCCGAGGTCGTAGTGCGGCGTCGGGTCCTCGAACGCGCTTCGGAGCGCCGCGTCGCCGATCAGCATCCGCGCGTCGGCGGGCTGGTCGAGCGGCACGAGCTCGACGTCGCCCAGGAGCACCTTGGTCAGGACGACAGAGGTCGCGCTCTCGGGCGTGACGGCGACCGTCCGCACCTGCTCGAGCGGGCGGCGGGTGATGAGCTGGATCGAATCGACGGCCCCCTCGGTCGACACGCACAGCTCCGGGAGGAGCCGCAGCTTGTCGGCGTTTCGCGCGTACTCGATCGACGAGATCGGGGCGACGTCGATCTCGCCCGCGACGAGGCGGCGGTTGAGGTCGGTCGGGACGCCGGGGACCTGCTCGACATCGAGGCCGGTCAGGTCGTAGAAGACCGGCGCCATGTTGGCGTACGAGATCCGGCCCAGCCGCAGGGTCACGCGAACGTCCTCACGGTGTTGTAGAGCGTGTCGCGCTGGACGGGCACCCGGCCCGCCTCGCGGATGAGCGAGACCAGGCTCCGCACCTTCTCCTCCTGCGGCGTCACGGCGCCGGCGGCGTGGGCGATCTGCTCCTCCATCACCGTCCCCTGGATGTCGTTCGCGCCGAAGTGGAGCGCCACCTGGGCCAGTGGGGTCGAGATCATGATCCAGTACGCCTTCACGTTCGGGATGTTGTCGAGCATGAGGCGCGAGACCGCGATCATGCGCAGGTCGTCGTAGCCGGTCGAGAAGCGCCAGCCGCGCCGCTCGAACACCGTGTTCTCGGGGTGGAACGGCAGCGGGATGAACGCCAGGAAGCCGCCGGTCTCGTCCTGGAGCGCCCGCAGGCGAAGCAGGTGGTCGATCCGCTCCTCGTAGGTCTCGACATGGCCGTAGAGCATCGTGCAGTGCGTGGGGATGCCCATCCCGTGCGCGGCCCGGTGCGTGGCGATCCAGTGGTCCGGGTGCTCCTTGCCCGGCGCGATCAACTTTCGGACGCGGTCGGCGAACACCTCGGCGCCGCCGCCGGGGAGCGAGCCGAGGCCCGCCTCCTTGAGATCCGCCAGGACCTGTTCGCGAGCGCAGACCCGAGAGCTTGGTCATGTGGTGGATCTCGGACGCGGTGAAGAGCTTCAGGTGGACGTCGGGCAGCGCCTCATGCAGCGCTCGCGTCACGCCGGGGTAGTAGTCGTAGCCGATGTGGGGGTGCTCGCCGCCGACCATGTGGATCTCGCTGTAGCCCTCGCGTTCGTGCACCTCGACGGCGTGGGCGACCAGGTCGGGGATGTCCCACGTGTAGGCGCCCTCCTGCCGGCCCGTGCGCGCGAAGGCGCAGAACTTGCACTTGACCCGGCACACGTTGGTGTGGTTCAGGTACAGGTTGTTGACGAAGAAGACCTCGTCGGTGCCCCCGCGCAGCCGCCGGGCGCTGTCGGCCAGCTCGCCGAGCGCGAGCACGTCGTCGCACTCGAGGAGCGAGATCCCGTCGTCGAGATCGAGCCGCTCGCCGGCGATCACCTTGTCGCGGATGGGTGCGAGCGTGTCCAGATGGGCGGCAACGGCCATGAGCAGGCGGAGTCTACCCACAGCGGTAGCCTTGACGGCTCGTGAGAAGCGTGTCGATCCAGGGGATCAGCGGCTCGGGCAAGACGACCCTCGGGGCGGCGCTCGCTGCGCGCCTCGGCGTCGCGCACCTCGAGACCGACGCGCTGGTGCACGGACCGGGCTGGACAGAGACGCCCGACGACGAGCTGCGGGCCGCCATCGAGGCCTTCATGGGCGGCGGCGGTTGGGTGATCGACTCCGACTACCGGCGCAAGCTCGGGACGCTCGTCCTGGAGCGCGCCGACACCGTCGTGTGGCTCGACCTGCCGCTGCATGTGTGCCTACGGCGGCTGTGGGGACGGACCGTGCCGAGGATCCGAGAGCGCCAGGAGCTCTGGAACGGCAACCGTGAGTCGTGGCGGGCGGCGTTCTGGGGCTGGGACTCGCTCTTCGTCTATGCGGTGCGCAAGCACGCCTCGCAGCGCCGCACCCTGCCGGAGCTGCTCGCCCGGCCGGAGCTGGCGCACCTCAAGGTGGTGCGCCTGCGGTCGCCGGCGGCGGTGGAGCGTTGGCTGGGAACCATCCCGGCCGCCCCGCCGTCCGACGACGCCTGAACCCCATCGCGGCTTGCGTGCGTCGATCCCGTAACACCGGTCGCAGACCAGCGCCGATCCACGCACCGAAGTGTGCCGGGGTCTGACCCCGGGGTTCGCTACGCGCGCCGCTCGACCGCGCCGCGCACGACGGCGCTGAGCGCGGCGACGTCGACGCGGCCGTCGAGCCCGTCGAGCGCCGCGAGTGCCGCCGCCGCCTGCCGCTCGGCTTCGTGCCGGGCGTCGGTCACCGCGCCTGAGCGGGCGACCCGGGCCAGCGTCGGCAGGACATCGGCAGGAGCGGCCCCACGGCGGAGCACGCTCTCGACGTCAGGGTCGCGGCGCGCGGCCAGGAGAAGCGGCAGCGTGACGGTGCCGTCGAGGAGGTCGGTTCCGAGCGCCTTCCCGGTCGTGTCGGGGTCGCCGTCGCAGTCGAGCACGTCGTCGGCGATCTGGAAGGCGAGCCCGAGCGCGATCCCGAACTCGCCCATCCGCTCCGTCGCGTCGACCGGCAGCCCACCGAGGCGCGCGCCGAGCGTCGTCGCGGCTGAGAAGAGCCTGCCGGTCTTCAGCCGGCAGCGCTCCAGGTACTGCTCGGGCGTGGTGTCGGCGTTCCCGGCCTGCTCGCGCTGGAGGATCTCACCCCGGGCCAGGGCCAGGCAGGCGTCGGAGAGCACCGTGACCGCCTGCATGTCGCCGGTCGTCACGAGCTCCGAGAACGCCCGGGCGAACAGGTAGTCGCCAGACGCTGTCGAGACCAGCGGGCCGCGCGAGCGCCACACCGTCGGCCGGCCGCGGCGGAGCGGGGCGGCGTCGATCTGGTCGTCGTGGACGAGCGTCGCCATGTGAACGAGCTCCACCGCGCCGCCGGCGGCCACGAGGCCGGAGCGCGTCCGCCCGGCCGGCGGCGCGCACAGGTGCACGAGCATCGGCCGCAGGCGCTTGCCGCCCGACGCAAGCGTGTCGACGCCGGCGGCGGAGACCGCCCCGCCGCTTCGCCCCACCGTCTCTCGCAGCCGCTCCTCGACGGCGTCGAGGTAGGTCGAGACGCCCGGGACCTCCAGGACGGCTGCGACGGTGCTCATGCCGGCACCGTCCCGACGTGGAGCGCGACCGCGCCTCCCGAGAGCCGCCGGTACTGCACCCGATCGAGACCGGCGGCGCGCATGATCGCGGCCAGCTCCGCGGCGGGCGGAAACCGGTGCACGGACGCGGGCAGGTAGCGATAGGCGTCGGTCTCGCGGGCCACGACGCGGCCAAGCAGCGGCACGGCATGATCGGTCCAGAGCCTGGCGAACGGCGCAACGAGGCGCGGCGGCGGGGTCAGCTCGAGGCAAACGACGCGGCCGCCGGGGCGGACGACGCGGGCCATCTCGCGGAAGCCGCGCTCGACGTCGGGGAGGTTCCGGACGCCGAACCCGACCGTGCACGCGTCGAACTCGCCTGTCGCGAACGGCAGATCGAGCGCGTCGCCCTGAAGCCACTCGACCTGCGAGCTCTTGGCGCGCGCCGCCTCGATCATCCGCTCCGAGAAGTCGAGGCCGACGACGCGACCCCGCGTCGAGACGGTGTCGAGGAGCTCGATCGCGAGATCGCCGGTGCCGCAGCAGACGTCGATGGCGCTCGAGCCGGGCTCGAGGCCCGCGCAGCGGACGGCCCGGGCTCGCCACGACCCGTCCATCCCCATGCTCATCACCCGGTTCATGCGGTCATACGACGGCGTGATCCGGTCGAACATGTCGCGCACCTGGTCGGGCTGGAGCGTCATCGCGATCCCCAGCGCTCGTAGAGGGTCGCCTCGACGCCCGCCGTGTCGAGGACGCGGCCCGCGACGAAGTCGACGAGGTCGTCGATGCTCTGGGGGAGGTGGTAGAAGCCTGGCATGGCGGGGACGATGGATGCTCCTGCCCGCTTTAGACGCAGAAGGTTCTCGAGGTGGATGTCGGACAGCGGCGTCTCGCGCGGCACGAGCACCAGGCGCCGCGCCTCCTTGAGCTGCACGGCCGCGGCGCGATGGATCAGGTTGGCCTCACCGCCGCCGGCGATGGTACCGACCGTGGCCATCGAGCATGGGCAGATGACGACGGCGTCGGTGCGGCTCGAGCCCGAGGCGTACGGCGCCGAGTAGTCGGACTCGCCCCAGACGCGGACGTCGGCATCGCCGTGGTCGGCGACGAACCGCTCAATAGCGCCGTCGGGGTTCAGGTCACGGTCGCCGTAGAGCTCGAGCGCGATCACCTGCGCACCGGCCCGCGACACCACCACGCCCACGTCGGCTCCCGACGCGACGAGCGCCCGCAGCACCCGGGCGGCGTACGGCGCGCCGGAGGCGCCGGTCAGTCCGAGCATCACCTGCACGGCGAGAGCCTAGCTGCCGCCGAGAGGCTGCACCGTCCCGGTCTTGAGGGAAGCGATCACCTGGGCGATCTGCGCGAGCTTCTCCGGCCCAAGGGAGGCGAAGCTCGGCATACCGGCGCTCTGCCCGCCGCCGCCGACCCACGCGGCGATCGCCTTCTGATCGGTTCCGAACATCGTTGAGCCGTTACTCAGATTCGAGCCTGGGCCCGCCGCGCCGCCCGATGGGAACTGATGGCAGCCCGAGCAGCCGTTCGCACCGATGAGCGCAGCGCCCGGAAGCGCGTCGATGTCTGGATTCCCCGAGATGTTCGAGCCCGAGATAACGCCCGGCGCGGTTCCGCCCGCGATGGTGAGCGCGATGAGCACGGCGGGTACCGACAGGCCGAACGCCATCCCGACGGGCCGGCGCGAGATCCGCCTGTCGCGGCCCCGGTCGAGGAACGGCCACACGATGAGCAGCACCATCAGGATCGTCGGGATGATGATCGTCGCGAAGATCAGCTCCCACGGCGACTTGAAGATCCGCAGCAGCTCGAAGAGGAACAGGAAGTACCACTCCGGCCGCGGCTCGGTGACGGCGACGGCCGGGTTGGCCTTGCCCTCGTAGAGCGCTCCGAGCAATCCGTTCTGGCCCTCCGGATGGTGGGCGTCGATCGGGCCCGCGGTCGCGTGCCAAATCGTGGCCATCGCGACGATCATGAGCACGATGATGAAGTTCACGACCGTGTCGTGGAACATCGCGTACGGGAAGAAGGGATGTCCCTCCTTCTTCTGCGCCACGATCTCGGTCTCGTAGCGGACGCGGCGGTTGATCACCTTGCGGGCGGTGACGGCCATCTAGTCGCCCGCGGCCTCGTCAGGGACGGGGCGGCTCGGCCACGGCGTCACGCCGAGCTTCACCACGAGCCAGAGGTGCACGAAGATGAGCGCGCCCATCAACCCGGGAATCATCAGCATGTGCAGGGCGTAGAAGCGCGAGATCGTCTGCGCGCCGAACACCGGCCCTCCGAGTAGGAATTTCGAGATGAACGGCCCGAGCACCGGTGCGGTGCCGTTGATGTTGACCGCCACGACCGACGCCCAGTAGGCGCGCTCGTCCCAGACGAGCAGGTAGCCCGTGAGGCCCATCGCCATCGTCAGGATGAAGATGAGCGACCCGGTCAGCCAGGTCATCTCCCGCGGATACTTGTACGCGCCGTAGAAGAACACCCGCCCCATGTGCAGGAAGAGCAGGATCACCATCATCGAGGCGCCCCACTTGTGCATCCCGCGGATCAGCCAGCCGAGCGTCTCTTGGTCGGTGATGTAGCGGATCGACTCGTAGGCGCCGTTGGGCGACGGGTTGTACGACATCGCCAGCAGCGAGCCCGTCACGGCCTGGATGATGAAGACCGTGAGCAGCGAGCTTCCGAGCGTGTGGAACCACCCCGTGGGCGGCACCTTGCGGAACAGGAACTTGCGAACGAGGGTCGGGAAGCCGGTGCGGTACTCGACCCAGTCCTCCGTCTGGAGGACGAGTTGCTTGCCGTCAGGGACCGGGATCGGCATTCGCTACTTCGCCTGCGGCACGGCGCCGTGGTCGTAGGTCACGTTCGGGTACAGCACGTCGGCGACGATGCTCGGCCCGGGAGGCGCGACCGGCTGGCCCGGCATCTTGACCGGGAAGTACAGCACCTTGCCGTCGCCGTTGAAGTCGACCGACCAGCGCTGGGTGATCCAGAGCTCGTCGGTGTTCTTGATCTCCCACTGGAACCGGTCGAGGGGGCGGATGGGAGGGCCCGCGATCCGCTGGCCGACCGTGTCGTATGCGCCGCCGTGGCACGGGCACTGGAATCCCTGGGACGTGGCCTGAACGGGGCACCCAAGATGCATGCACCGGTTCGAGAACACGACGAACATGGCATCGGCGGCCGTCCAATCGGGGTTCGGCTTCCCCGTGCTGTGGACCCAGGCCAGGCCGGGGCTCGTCGCCGGGTTGTCCGGGTCTTCCACGTACGTGGCAGCGGTCGGGTCGAACCCCTGCTCCGACGTGAACTGATCGACCTTCCCGAGGAACACGGGCTGGAACGTCGCCTCGTTGGTGACAGGGGCGAGGATGTACGCCGTGGCGGGCACGCCGATGACGCCGCCGATCGCTGCCCCGATACCGACGGTCGAGAGGCTGAGGAATTGGCCTCTGGTCGTCCCGTCGTCAGCCACGCATGTCCCTTCGCTCGCACACGTCGGCGGCGATCATAGCCGCGCCCGGCGGGAGCATAGTCCTCGCTGCGGCGCCCGTCGAGAACGTTGCGAACGGCGCGTTCACCGGCCCGGGATCCCGTATTCCGCCCAGCGCTTGTCGACCAGCGCGCGCACGTCGTCGCTCATCGCGATCACGTCGGGCCATTCGCGCACGTACCCCTCCGCCTCGAGCTTCGCCGTGGCGTCGATCCCGATCTTCCCTCCCATGAATTGGCGGGTCGGCGCGTGGTCGAGATGGTCGAGAGGGCCCTCCGACAGGAGCACGTCGCGGGCGGGGTCGACGTTGGCACCGACCTGCCACATCACCTGGCCGTAATCGTGGACGTCGACCCAGTCGTCGACCACCACGACGCCCTTGGTCAGCGACAGGAGGCCGGTGCCCCAGACCGCGTGCATCACCTTGCGCGCATGGCCGGGATACGCCTTCTTGATCGACACGATGACGAGGTTGTGGAACGCGCCCATGAACGGCAGGTCGTAGTCGACGACCTCGGGCAGCGTCATGCGGACGGCGGGCAGGAACAGTCGCTCCGTCGCCTTGCCGAGCCACACGTCCTCCTGCGGCGGCACGCCGACGATGATCGAGGGGTAGATCGGGTCGCGGCGGTGGGTCACGCACGTGACGTGGACGACCGGGAACGGCTCGGCCGGCGTGTAGTAGCCCGTGTGGTCGCCGAACGGGCCCTCGTCGCGCAGCTCGCCCTTCTCGATGTAGCCCTCGATCACGATCTCGGACCGGGCCGGCACCTCGAGGTCGACCGTCTTGCACTTCACGAGCTCGACCGGGTCGCCGCGCAGGAAGCCGGCGAGCATGAACTCGTCGATGTGCTTGGGGAGCGGCGCCGACGCCGTGTAGCAGGTGGCGGGGTCGGTCCCGAGCGCGATCGCCACGTCCATCCGCGCGCCCATGCCGCGCCAGTCCGACGCGCCGTCCTTGTGGATCTGCCAGTGCATGGCCGTCGTCGTCGAGTCGAACTTCTGCACGCGGTACATGCCGACGTTGCGCGTTCCGGTCCGCGGATCGTTCGTGATGACGGCCGGGAGCGTGATGTAGGGGCCGCCGTCGCCGGGCCAGCAGGTCATGATCGGGAGCGAGTCGAGCGACGGCGGATCGAGCACGACCTCCTGGCATGGGCCGGAGCCGACCACCTTCGGCCGGGAATCGGCGATCGACTTCAGCTTCCCGAGCGCGCGGATCTTGCCGATGAAGCCCTCCGGCGGCGTCATCTCGAGGACGTCGGAGACCAGCGCGCCGAGGTCGTCCAGCCGCTCGACGCCGAGCGCCATGCACATCCGCCGCTCGGTGCCGAACTGGTTGATGAGAAGCGGCATGGACGAGCCGCGCACGTTCCGGAAGAGCAGCGCCGGGCCGCCGGCCTTCGTCACGCGGTCCGTGATCTCGGCGATCTCGAGGTTCGGGTCGACCTCGGCCGTCACCTCGACCAGCTCGTCGTGGCGGCGCAGGTGGTCGAGCCAGTCGCGGAGGTCCGAGAAGGCCATCGGGGTCGCCGAGTCTAACTGCGGCGGTCGAGTACCGTCACAGGGCGTAGGTGAGCACACCGCCAGACCAGCCGCCGCCTGGACCGCTCTCGGCCGCCCGCACGGTCGCGCTCGCGGCGAGTCTCGTCCTGCTTCTGGCCGTCGTCTCGCTCGCCGCGAGGTCCGGGGATCACAACCGCGGGTTCGCCGGCGGGTCGGCGGCCGCCACGGCCGGCCACCACGCCTTCGTCTGGATCCTGCTCGTGCTGGGGCCGATCGCCGGCGTGTTCGGCCTCGCCGTCTTCCTCTACGCCCAGGTCATGCGGCGGCGTGACGACCCGCAGATGGCCGCGATCCGGAAGCGGGCGCGGCTCCGGCGGCGCATCATCATGGGGGCGATCGTCGCGCTCGTGGTGTACTCGGTCGCCACCCACCAGAACCCGGCGGTGGTGCTCACCAACCTCCTGCGCGATCTCTTCAGCAATGTCCGGGTCGGAAACCTGAACCCGTTCGCGGCGCCCCATCCGCCCGCGAACCAGCACACCCCCACGGGCCACGACGGAAGCGGCGTCAGCACCGTGGACTGGGTCCTCGTCGGCGCAACGTGGCTCCTGCTCGTCGTGGCAGCCGTGGTTCTCATCCGGCGCTTCCGCCGCACCCGCCGGGGTAGAAACGAGCTGATGAGTGCGGCACGCGTCGAGCCGGAGCCGGCAGACCTCGGCCTCGAGCGCCTGCGCGCGGAGAGCGACCCACGCCAGGCGGTGATCGGCGCGTACGCCCTGATGGACCGCCTGATGGCCGACCGCGCGCTCGGCCGCCGGCACTCGGAGGCGCCGCTCGAGTACCTTGGCCGCATGACGGCGTTCGGATTCGCACGCATCACCGCCCTGGGCCGGCTGACGCGGATCTACGCCCGAGCCCGTTTCAGCACGCACCCGATCGACCGGGGGATGCAGGCCGAGGCCGTCGACGCCGTCGAGACCATCGCAGCGGAGGGTGTCGAGTGACCGTCGCGAGCGGCATCCTCGTCGCCGCGGGCGCGGCGCTCGCGGTGGCGCTCTTGCCACCCGTGCCCAGGACGCACCGCCGGCGATCGCCGAAGCCCGTCGCGACGCCTCGCCCCAAGGGCCTGCGCGCGATGGAGCGCCAGGTCGGGCTCGCCCGGGGCAGTGCCGGCGACCTGCACGAGCGGCTGTGCCCGCTTCTCCAGGACATCGCCCGTGACCGCCTCGCCACGGCGGGTATCGACCTCGACCGCGACCCCGAGACGGCCGAGGCGGCCCTCGGGCCGGAGGCCTGGGAGCTCGTGCGGGCCGACCGACCGCCGCCGGGCGACCGCCACGGCCGGGGCGCCACGCTGCCCGAGATCCAGAGCGCCGTCGCCAGCATCGAGCAGATCGGCGCCGCGCGGTGACCGGCGACCTGGCGCTCGAGCAGGTCAGCACGCGATCGGCAGCCGTGCTCGACGAGGTGGAGCGCGCCGTTGTCGGCAAGCGGCCCGAGCTCGAGGTCGTGCTGCTCGCGATCCTCGCCGACGGGCACGTGCTGATCGAGGACTACCCCGGCCTGGCAAAGACGCTCGTCGCGCGGTCGTTCGCGCAGGTGCTCGACCTGAGCTTCGCGCGCATCCAGTTCACGCCCGACCTCCTCCCCGCCGACGTCACGGGGTCGTCGATCTACCGGCAGGGCGACGGGGCCTTCGAGTTCCGGCCGGGCCCGGTCTTTACGAACCTTCTCCTTGCAGACGAGATCAACCGCGCACCGCCGAAGACCCAGTCGGCGCTGCTCGAGGCGATGGCGGAGCGTCAGGTGACGATCGAGGGCGAGACGCGCATCCTCGAGCCGCCGTTCCTTGTGATCGCGACCCAGAACCCGATCGAGTATGAGGGGACGTACCCTCTGCCGGAGGCGCAGCTCGACCGCTTCCTGGTGCGGGCCCGGATCGGCTATCCGTCGCGCGACGACGAGTGGCAGGTGCTCGAGCGCCGGCGCGAGCGGATGACCGACGAGGTCGTGCTGGCACCGGCGTGCGCGCGCGACGAGCTTTTGGCCATGCAGCGAGCCGTCGAAGGCGTTCACGTCGACCGCTCCGTCGGGCTCTACATGGTCGACCTCGTCGCGGCCACCCGCGAGCATCCGCAGGTGCAGGTCGGGGCCAGCCCGCGCGGCTCGCTCGCGCTCCTCAAGCTGGCCCGCTGCCGGGCTGCGCTCGACGGCCGCGATTTCGTCTCGCCCGACGACGTGAAGGCGATCGCCGTTCCCGCGCTCGGGCACCGGCTCACGCTGCGGCCCGAGCTCTGGGTGCAGCGCGTCTCGGGCGACGACGTCGTGCGCGACTGCCTGGAACGAGTGCCGGCCCCGGCGCCGCGGTCCGGCGCGGTCGCCGAGCCGTGACCCCGTCGCCGACGGTTCGGCTTCGCGCCTATCCCGCGATCTGCGCCGCTCTGCTGCTCGCCGCGGTCGGCCTGCACCGCCCGGAGCTCGTCGCGGTTGCCGCGCCGTTCGGGCTGATCGCCGCCGTCGGCCTGGCGCGGTCGGTACCGCCGGACGTGACCGCGCGCATGGCGCCGACCGAGCTCCGCGCGATCGAGGGCGACGGCGTCACGGCGCTGGTCGAGATCGACTCGCCCCGGGCTCAGTGGCAGGTCGACGTCGAGCTGGCCGTGCCGGACGGCCTCGCATCGGTCGGCGGCCCACCGCGCCGCGCCCTGCGACCGGCTCCCGGTACGAGTGTGGTGCCGTTCGACCTGGCGTGCGGTCGGTGGGGAGGATTCGTCGTCCCGGGCCGCATCCGGGTTCGCGAGCCGCTCGGCCTGCGCGTCTGGGACGCACCCATCGAGACACCGCTCCAGGTCAGGGTACATCCGCGGATCGAGCCGATCAGACAGGCGCCCCGGCCCGTCCGCACGCAGGCCTCGGTCGGGTCGGACACGAGCCGCACGGCGGGCGAGGGCCTCGAGTTCGCCGACGTGCGGCTGTACCAGCCCGGCGACCGGCTGCGGCGCGTCAACTGGAGGGTGAGTGCCCGGCGCGGCACCCTCTACTCGAACGTCCACCACCCCGAGCGCAACGCCGACGTCGTCCTCTTCCTCGACTCGTTCGCAGAGTCGCCGGTTTCGGTCGACCTGGCCGTCCGGGCGGCATCGGCGCTGGCGACCGCCTACCTGCGCGGACGTGACCGGGTCGGCGTCGTCGGCTTCGGAGGCGTCCTGCGCTGGGTGCTTCCGTCGACCGGGCGCGCGCAGACCTACCGCGTGCTCGACTCGCTGATCGACACCGAGGTGGTCACGAGCTACGCGTGGCGCGACGTCGAGGTGATCCCGACGCGCACGCTCCCGCCGGGCGCCCTCGTCCTTGCGCTGACGCCCCTCGCCGACGACCGCGCGCTCGCTGCGCTGGCGGCGCTCAGGGCGCGCGGGTTCGACCTGGCGGTGGTCGACGTCTCGGCGACGGCCCGGACGCCGGCGGTGGGCGGCGAGATCGGCCGGCTCGCCCATCGGCTCTGGGTGCTCCGGCACGAGGGGCTGCGAGCGCGATACCGCCGGCTCGGCGTGCCCGTCGTGCAATGGGACGGCCTCGAGCCGCTCGCCGGCTCGCTGGCCCAGCTTCGGGAGGCGCGGCGATACGCCCGAACCGTGCGCAGCTGATCGTCCTCTGCGGGGCGCTGGCTGCGGCCGCGGGCGTCTCGGCCCGTGCCGCGCTCCTGGCCGGCGACCAGTCCCAGATCGTGGCCGCCGCCGGAGCCGTGGGGTGCACGGCCCTGCTCCTCGGGGGCCTGACCGGCTGGGCCGGCGGCGCGCCGTGGGGCGTCGCCGGGCTCGCAGCCGCCTACGCCGGCGCGCTCGCCGTGGGGCCGTCCGGCCTCGACCCGTGGGCGCCGGCCGTCGCAGCAGGCATTCTCGTCGCCGGCGAGACCGGCGCATGGGCCGCCGAGCTCCGCTCGCCGGTTCGGCTCGACCGCGCCGTCATCGCCGGCGCGGGCGGCGCTCGTGCTCGGCATGGCGGCCGCAGCGGCCGCCGTCGGCCTCGTGCTGATCGCTCCGGGAGCAGGCCCGGAGCTGGCCGGCCCGCTGATCACCGCCGCCGGCGTGGCATCGGCCGTCGCCGCGGTCGCGGTGATCCGCACCCTCGCCCGGCGGGCGTAGACTCTCGGCATGCCGCATCTCCTCGTGCTCGGCTCCCGGAACCTCGGGCGCGTGATCGCCGAGCACCTCATCGACCAGGGCTGGGAGGCGACAGGCGTCGCGCGGAGCGCCGAGACGGCCGAGGCGTTCCCGGGGACGGGCGTCGTCGCCGACGTCACGACCGCCGAGGGCATGCGCGCCGCGGTCGCCCAGGCGGGGGCGTTCGACCTCGCGGTCAACGCCGTGTCGCCGAAGGGGCGGTTCGGAGGCGGCGACCTCGTCACGACCGACGACGAGGCGATGTCGCCCTATCTGGAGCAGGTGCTCCCGACCTCGTTCGCCTTCTTCCGCATCGCCGGCGCAGCGCTCATGGAGCGCGGCGGCGGGACCATCATCCAGGTGACCGGCGGCTCCGCCCGCCGGGCCCTCCCGGGACGAGCGCCGTGGGGCGCGGGAGCCGCCGGCCAGCGCGCGCTCTCGCAGGCCGCGGCGAACGAGCTCAAGCCGCACGGCGTCCACGCGGCGCTCCTGGTGTGCGACGGGACGTTCGGAGGCCCGGGAGACGACGCGGGCGGCGAGCGCATCGACACCCGCGAGCTTGCGAAGGCCGTCCAGTACCTGCACGAGCAGGGCCGCGGAGCATGGACGCACGAGCTCGTCGTGACGCCGGTCGGCGACCGCTGGACTCCCTAGGGCCGGGTAACGACCCTGCTCCACCGGGACTTCCTGGACTACTGAGCGTGCAGGCGGGCGACCGTCTCGTCCCACAGCCCGTCGTCGGGCTCGGGATCGCGGTCGCCGCGGCGGGCCGCACACGCGGCGATCAGCTCGGCCAGCGCATCGACGGCCGCGAGATCGCCGGTCGCGCAGATCTCGCGCAGGCCGGCCGCGTACAGGTAGTCGCCGGTCAGGACGGCGAGGTCGCGGTCGTCCTGGTCGAAGAGCCGTGACGTCCCGTGGTGGAGGAGATAGCCCTCGTAGATCGTCTCGACTCCCAGCAGGTGGCGCTCGGGGCAGCTCCCCGCGAAGCGCAGGTCGCCCCGCGGCTCGGGGAGGAGGGCCGACGCCCAGAGCGGGCTCGCCTCGGCGGCTCGCTCGGCGACGGTGTCGAGCACGCTCACCCGCGGAACTCCGCCGCGGCGGCCGCGGTCATCTCGAGCTGCTCCTCGGTGTGGGCGAGCGAGGGCATCGCCGCCTCGAACTGCGACGGCGCCAGCGCGATGCCGCGGTCGAGCATGTGCGCGTGAAACGCGGCGAACCGCGTGGTGTCGGACGCGGCGGCGTCGGCGTAGCTCCGCACCGGGCCGGGGTGATGGAACGCCGTCAGCATCGCTCCGACCCGGTTCACGGTGATGCCCGGCCCCGCGAGGGCCGCCTCGAGGGCGGCGCCCGTGCGCTCGAGCCGGTCGTAGGCGCCGGGCTCTTGCAGGATCCGGAGCGTCGCGAGGCCGGCGGCCATCGCGAGCGGGTTTCCCGAAAGCGTTCCGGCCTGGTAGACGTCGCCGTCGGGCGCCAGGAGCGCCATGACGTCGGTGCGGCCGCCGAACGCCGCAGCCGGCAGGCCGCCGCCGACGATCTTGCCCAGGCACGTCAGGTCGGGCCGGACGGCGAACCGCTCCTGGCCGCCGCCGTAGGCGATCCGGAAGCCCGTGATCACCTCGTCGGCGACGAGAAGCGCGCCGGTGCCGTTGCAGACGGTGCGGAGGCCCTCGAGGAACCCCGGCTCGGGCGCGACGACGCCCATGTTGCCGGCCACCGGCTCGACGATGACGGCCGCGAGCTGGTCGCCGTGGTGCTCGGCGAGCCGGCGCACCGCCTCGAGGTCGTTGTACTCGGCGACCAGCGTGTCGGCGACGACCGCGTCGGGCACGCCCGGGCTGGACGGGATCCCAAGCGTTGCGAGCCCGGAGCCGGCCTGCGCAAGCAGGGCGTCGGCGTGGCCGTGGTAGCCGCCGGCGAACTTCAGGATCCGGTCGCGGCCGGTGAAGGCCCGCGCCAGCCGGAGCGCGCTCATCGCCGCCTCCGTGCCCGACGAGACGAACCGCACCTGCTCGACCGACGGCACGGCCGCGACGACGGCCCGGGCGAGCTCGACCTCGATCTCGGTCGGCGCCCCGAAGGTGGTGCCGTCCCCCGCGGTCTCGCGCACGGCCTCGACGACGGCGGGATGGGCATGCCCGGCGATCAGCGGCCCCCACGACATGACCCAGTCGACGTAGCGGTTGCCGTCGGCGTCCCACACCCACCCACCCTCGCCTCGGGCGAGGAACAGGGGATGGTCGCGGCCGACCGACCGCATCGCCCGGACGGGGCTCGAGACGCCGCCCGGAATCACCGCGCGCGCCTGCTCGAAGAGCTCGGCCGAGCGGCGCTCTGTCCGCGATCCTCTTACGACAGCCATCGCGCCGCGCGAGCCGCGTGGTACGTGATGACCATGTCGGCGCCGGCCCTGCGGATCGCGGTCAGCGCCTCGAGGACAGCGGCTTTCTCGTCGACGAGGCCCTGCGCCGCGGCGGCGGCGATCATCGCGTACTCACCGCTCACCTGGTAGGCCGCGAGCGGCACCCGGGTCTGGTCGCGCAGAGTGCGCAGCACGTCCAGATACGGCAGCGCGGGCTTGACCATGACCATGTCGGCGCCCTCGTCGATGTCGAGCAGCGCCTCACGCACGGCCTCCCGGCCGTTCGCCGGGTCCATCTGGTAGCCGCGCCGGTCGCCCTCGCTCGGGGCCGAGTGCGCGGCGTCGCGGAACGGGCCGAAGAACGCGGACGCGAACTTGGCGCTGTAGGCCAGGATCGACGTCGACTCGAACCCCTCGGCGTCGAGCGCCGACCGGATCGCACCGACCCGGCCGTCCATCATGTCGGACGGCGCGACGATGTCGGCTCCCGCCCGCGCGTGCGAGACGGCGGTGTCGGCCAGCACCTCGAGGCTGACGTCGTTTGCCACCTCGCCGTCCTGCAGGATGCCGCAGTGCCCGTGGGACGTGTACTGGCAGAGGCAGACATCGGTCACGACGACGAGATCGGGGACGTGCGCCCGCAGCGCCCGGATGCCCATCTGCACGATGCCCTCGTCGTCGAAGGCCTCGCTCGCGGCCTCGTCCTTGCGCGCCGGGAGCCCGAAGAGGATCACCGCGGGAACGCCGGCGGCGTGCGCGGCGGTCGCCCGCTCCACGAGCGAGTCGACGGAGAGGTGGTACTGGCCCGGCATCGACGGGATCTCCTCCTCACCCGTGCCGTGCCGCACAAACAGGGGCTGGATCAGGTCAGCCGGCGAAACCCGGGTCTCACGGACGAGGTCTCGCACCCCGGCCGTGCGGCGCAGGCGGCGCAGACGGGTGACCGGGAAGGCCATGGGGGCAGTGTATCGCCGGCCTTGTTCCGGCCACGGCAAAGGTGTAGTCTTGCCAAGAGTGGACGGGCAGCGGAGCGATGTTGACGGACCGGTGGGGGAGCCGACCGTGGAAGAACACCCAGGGCACGACGACGAGTACTCGAACGAGGCGCTGCGCAAGCTCGGCGCCCGCGTTCGCCACCTGCGCCGCAAGAAGGGCCTGACCCAGCGGGAGCTCTCGTTCGACGGGTGCTCCTACAGCTATCTGGCCCGCATCGAGGCCGGCGACCGCCGCCCCAGCCCGCGCGTGCTCATGGAGATCGCCCGCCGCCTCGGCGTCAGCGCCGAGGAGCTCTCGGGCGAGACCTCGACGGAGCAGCGCTCGCGGTCGCTCGAGCTTCTGGACGCGGCGATGATGATCCGCGAGGGCGAGCTCGACGAGGCCGAGGAGCTCCTGCGGGGCGTGCTGCGCGAGGCCGAGGTGAACGGCGACGCCCAGCGGATGAGCGAGGCCTACGAGGGCCTCGGCGCCGTCGCTGCGGAGCGGGGCGAGCCCGCGATCGCCATCGGGCTCCTCGAGCAGGCCCGCGACGCCGGCGCGCCGCCCGACCCCGCAGAGCGGGTCGAGCTCTTCGGGCGCCTGTTCCAGCTCTATCGCAGCTCGGGCGACGTCGCCCGCGCGCTCGCGCTGCTCCAGGACTGCCTCGCGGAGCTCCGCCGGGCGCCCGTGGTCGATGCCACCAAGATCGTGCGCTACGCGGTCTGGCTCTCGCGCGCCTACAACGAGGCCGGCGATCCCGCCCGGGCCACCGACGTGCTGGGCTCCGCGCTCGCCGACGGCGGCGACCAGGTCGATCTCCGCAGCCGCGCAGCCGCCCAGTACGAGCTCTCGCGGCGCCTGGCCGCGGCCGGCGAGGTCGAGCACGCGCTGCGCTGCGCCGACCGCTCCCTCTCGCTGTACGAGCTCGACGAGGACAACCGCTCGCTCAGCGAGGCGCACCTCGCGTACGCCCAGAGGCTGCTCGACGTCGGCGACGCCGAGGCCGGCCGGCACCTGATCGCGGCCCGCAACCTGCTCGGCGCGCACCCGAGCGCGACCGACCACGGGCGCATCCTGGTCGAGGACGCCCGCCAGGCGCTGCTCCTCGGAGATGCGGCAGCCGCCGCGCAGCGTGCGGACCAGGCCGTGCGGGCCCTCGGTGAGGGCGACGGAGCCCACCTCGGCGATGCGCACCTCGTGCTGGCCCGCGTCCAGGACGAGCTGGGCGAGCTGGAGCGAGCCGATGCGGCGTACACCGCAGCCATCGAGGCCATCCGCACGCAGGATGCCTCGGCGCGCGACCTGGCCCGGGCATACCGCTGGTACGGCAAGTTCCTGAAGCGGATCGGGCGGGCCGAGGCGGCCCTCGAGGCGTTCGAGCTCGCCGCCGACCTGGCGCCCTCGAATCAGGATGCGCTGGCGCCCACCGAGGCGCGCTCCGGCACGACCGCCTGATCGTCGCCTGAGACGGATACGCTCTTCGGGTGCTCGACCCCGAACTGCCGCCCCTCGATCCGGTGACGCCCGCCGAGCGCGTCGACGGCGCGCTCGTCCAGATCGGGCTCGAGCGGCTCGACGTCGCGGAGGAGGAGCTTCTCGCCGCCCTCAGAGGCGCCGAGGCCGCCCGGGACGCCGAGACCGCGGCACGGGCCCAGGAGGGGCTCGGCTCGATCGCCATCCGGCGGGGAAACACCGCCGCCGCGATCGACTGGCTCGAGCGCGTCCTCGAGACGGCGGGCCGGCCGGACCCCGCCGAGCGGATCGAGCTCTACCGCGCCCTGGCCCAGGCGTATTCGGAGACCGGCAGGAGCGCCCCGGCGATCGCGCTCCTCGAGGAGTGCAGCGCCGAGCTCGAGGGCCGTCCCGATGCCGATCCGGCCACGCAGGTCCTCTACTCGATCTACCTGTCGCACGCCTACGGCGACGCCGGCGACTACGGGCGGGCGGCGGCGGCGCTCGCCGACGCGCTGCGGCGCGACGTCGAGGAGATCGACCGGCGGGTGCGCGCGTTCGCCTATCACGCGCTGGCGCGGCTCTACTGCACGACGGGGCATACCGCCCAGGCGCTGGTGTACGCCGACAAGCAGGTCGAGCTCACCGAGGCCAGCGGCAACGACTGGCATGCGGCGAACGCCCACCTCGTCCGCGCGCACATCCTGCTCGACGACGCGCAGACCGACGCCGCCCGAGAGGCGCTCCAGGCGACGCGGCGGCTCTACGGCGAGCGCATGAGCGGCCTCGACGAGGGCTGGGTCGTGGTCGAGGAGGCGAGGCTCGCGCTCCAGGCCGGCGATCCCGACGGCGCGATCGACCAGGCGCGGCAGGCGATCGAGCTCCTGGGGACGCAGTCCGCGCCCGGCGAGCTGGGCGACGCCTACCTGGTGCTCGCCCGCGGATACGACGAGCTCGGCCGGGCCGACCGCGCGGAGGCTGCGTACGCCTCAGCGATCGACGCCCTGCGGAAGCAGAACGGCTGGCACTGCGAGCTCGGGCGGGCCTACCGGTGGTACGGCAAGTTCCTGCGCCGGGCCGGGCGCGCCGGGGCGGCCATGGACGCCTTCGAGCAGGCGGCCGACCTGGCCCCGTCCAACCTCGCCGTCCTCGAGCTCCCGGATCTCTAGTCGGCCGCAACATTGGGGTCTGACCCCGATGTTGCGGGCTCGGCCGGCGAGGGAGGCGGGGTGTCGTGCACCGCGACGGGGACGTCGACCGTCAACGGGCCGCCCGGCCACTGCTGGAGGCCGATCCGCTCGCCCAGGAACGTCCCCATCTCGCGCCCGACCGCCACGAGCGGCATGGCGATGAGGATGCCCGCCAGCCCGTACAGCTCGCCGGCCGCCAGGAGGGCGAAGATGACGACGAGCGGATGCACCTTGACGGCGCTCCCCATGAGCTTTGGGATGACGATGTGGCCCTCGATCTGGTGGATGAAGAGGAAGAGCAGCGCGACGCCCACGACCGCGGTCGCCGACTCCGTCGACGCCACGGCCAACGGAGCGAGCGCGCCCAGCCACGGCCCCACGTAGGGGATGATCTCGACCGCCGCCGCCCAGGCGCCGAAGCCGAGCGCGTACGTCGACCCGCCCGGGAACACGCCCGTGACGCCGAGGATCCAGAGCCCGACCCCGGCGGTCGTCCCGATGACGAGCGACACGAGGGTCTGGCCCTTGACGTACGCCAGGAGCGCGCGCTCGATCCGGGTCAGGACGTCCTCGTCGGCCTCCCCGCCGCGGAACACCCGTCTCAGGAAGCGCGAGAGCCGCGGCGCGTCGAGCAGCATGTACACCGAGATCACGATCACGAGGACGAGGTTGAAGAGGCTCTCGAACACCGTGATGACGAGCGAGCGGGCCACGTCGACGGCCCGGCCGGAGTAGCGCTGGAGGTGGGCGACGTCGATCGAGTTCAGAAGCCGCTCGCCGGGCGTCTTCACATCGACCTTCACCGGGCTCGACCGGTCGATCCAGCGCTGGAGGTCGGCGAGCCGCTTGTCGGCGGGCGTGACCCCGGCGCTGTTCTCGGTGAACTGATCCTCGACCTGGGTTGCGACGTCCTGGACCTCCCGCGCGATCACCGTCCCCGCGATCACGCTGAGGCCGACCACGACGAAGGCGAAGAACAGGTAGACGAGCAGGACGGAGATGCCCCGGGGTATCCGCAGGGCGCAGAACGCGCGCACGATCGGGTTCAGAAGGATCGCGATCAGCGCGGCGACCACGAACACGAAGACGGCGTGGTTGACCGCGGAGACCAGCAACCAGACGCCCACGATCGCAAGCGGAAGGCCGACAAGCTGAACCCACCGCGGCACCAGGATCTTCCCTGGCTGGTCGGGCGGCATCGTGGCCATCCTACCAGCGGCCTCATGCTAGGCTGGCTCCCGTGATCGCTACTGGAAGGCGGCCTCCGCGCCGGCGGCCGCGCCGCCGGCAGCCCCGAACTCATGCCCGCCGCATCGGGCTCGCGATCGCCCTCCTGGCGGTCGTCGTACTCGGCGCGACAGCGTTGCGCGGCGGGTCCGCTCCGCGCATCCAGGCGGCGGTCGCGGTGACGACGCCCAAGCACGCCCTGGCGCCCGACGGCCCGCCGATCCCGACGCTCATGGCCGGCGGCCCCAACGGCCTCGAGCTGGACGTGCCCGTGGCCCAGGGCCGCGTGACGGCAATCGTCTATCACGGCGTGGGAGACGCACACACGATCGCCCTCGCCCCGGCGGGCCACCAGAAGAACGCCGGCATCCTGACGAAGCTCAGCAACCTGCTCACGGGGACGTCGACCGGAGCCGGCCCCGCGTACTACGTCGACAGCGCCGGCGGCGGCCCCGAGACCGGGTCGGTCGACATCGGTGCGGTCGCCGGGACGCGGGTCTACTCGCCTGTCGACGGCACGATCGTCGGCATCCGGCCGTACGTCCTCGACGGATCGCCGCACGGCAGCGTGCTCCAGATCCAGCCGACCTCGACGCCCGCCGACATCGTGACGCTGACCAACATCCGCACGACGAGCCACATCGCGGTGGGCGACCAGGTGATCGCCGCGCGGAGCCGGCTCGGCACCGTCATCGACCTGAGCCGGGTCATCACGCAGGAGCTCGCGAAGTACACCTCCGACGCGGGCAACCACGTCCACCTCGAAGTCGGCCCGGCCCCCGCCGCGTCGCTCCTCTTGTAGGCCCGGCCAAGCGTTGAGGATCCTCTTCATCGCCGACGCCTTCGCGGCGGCCGGTCGCAGGATCATCGAGGAGCGCCTCCCCGCGGTGCGGCGTGAGCGCGAGATCGACTTCGTGATCGCCAACGCCGAGAACATCGCCGACGGCGTCGGGATCACGAGCCGGCTCGCCCGCCGGCTCCTGGGAGGCGGGGTCGACGTGATCACCCTCGGAAACCACGCCTACCGCCAGCGCGAGGTGTACCCGTACCTCGACCAGGAGGAGCGCATCCTGCGACCCGTGAACTACCCCGACTCGGCGCCGGGGCACGGGACCTGCGTCGTCGCGGCCGCGGACGGGACCCGCGTCGCGGTCATCAATCTCATCGGCAGCCTCTTCCTCGACGCCACCGTCAGCCCGTTCGCGGTGGCCGAACGGCTCGTGGAGGCCGCCCGCAAGGACGCGGCGGTGGTCGTCGTCGACTTCCACGCCGAGGCGACGAGCGAGAAGGTCGCCATGGGGCACCTGCTCGCCGGCCGTGCGACCGCCGTCCTGGGCACGCACACGCACATCCAGACGAACGACGCCCATGTGCTGCCGGGCGGCACGGCGTACATCACGGACGCCGGCATGACGGGGCCGCACGACTCGGTGATCGGCGTTCGCACCGACCTCGTCCTGCGCCGTTTCACGACGCAGCTTCCGATCCGGTTCGAGCCCGCCGAGGGCGACGTCCGGATGGAGGGCGCCCTGATCGAGTGCGACGGCGACGGCCGGGCGACCTCGATCGAGGCCTTCCGGCTCCTGGACAACCGCTAGACGGCCGGCTCCGGGGCGGGCTCCGGCTCCGAGCGCGGCAGAAGCGTCGCCGCGAGCACCAGCGGGAGCCACCAGCAGATGTACGGGTAGAACCAGTAGCTCGCGGTGATCTGGAGTCCGATGACCGCCGCGGCCCCGAGCGCGGCGATGGCGACCGCGTCCTTCGAGGCCCGCGGGAACACGGCGAGGGCCAGGATGCCAATCGCGACGAAGAACTGCAGCGGGCGCTGGAGCCAGCTCCAGTCCGGCCAGCCCGGGTGGTAGCTGGGGAGCGTCCAGATCGACATCGGCGTGATCCGGCCGAGCTGGTAGTCGAGCGTCCTGTGCCAGAAGAGCGACACCCCGTCGGAGTCGAGCGCCAGCATCGAGAGCAGCACGATCGCCGCGACGCCGAAGCCGGCAAACGTGGCGAGCCTGTGCTTGAGCGACGCGAAGAGCGGGACGAGCGCGAGCGGGGCGAACTTCGTGAGCGATGCCGCGGCCAGGAGCGCGCCGCGGAGCACCGGGACCGAGAGCGCCGCGAGCGTCCACGCCAGGAGGGCGCCGACGAGGGCGTCGTTGGTGTTCATGTTGAGCGCGTAGAGCGTGAACGGGTTGGCGGCCCACCCGAACGCGAGGAGCAGGCCGACGCGCCCGTTCGCGAGCCGCCACCCGGCGACGAAGAGGCCGGTGATCGCCAGGATGTCGAACGCGGACGCCGTCACGTGGGCCGCCGGTAACGAGTCCCAGAGCCCGCTCCAGCCGAGGGCCGCGACGGCCGGGACGTAGGCGAGGTACACGGTGGGCCCGTACGTATCGCCCTGCCCGATCGGCGACTCGCATCGCCCGTTGGGCTGGATGTAGGCCCGGGGGTCGCCGTTCGAGTACTTCCCGCCGCACGGACGCGAGGTCTTGTCGGGCAGGTGGCCGTAGGGCAGCACGCCGTCCATCAGCCGCGACGCGCCCGCGACCCCCGCGTAGCCGACGTCGATGACGTTCGAGTCCTGGTTGTTCAGGCCCAGCCGGAACCCCATGAGGCCGAACAGGAGCGCGATCAGGAGGAGCATGTGCGTCTCGCCGACCCGCACCCGGCGCGGGCCGCCGTGGGTGCCGACCCAGACCATGCGAGCCGCGAGATAGATCAGCGGTGGGTAGACGAGGGGCGTCGCGCGGAAGATGTCGCCGTGGTTGAACTCGACGAGCGACGCGACGAACGCCAGGGTTGCGATCAGGTCGAGCGTGCGCATCGAGCGGATCCGGCGCCAGTCGAGGAGCCCGGCGATGAAGATCGCGCACATCGGCCACAGGATGAAGGAGCTGTTGACCTTCCGCCCGTACGCGTCGGGGAGCCCGCGGGCCAGCATCCACCCCACCTGCGGGCCGGTCCACACCTCGAACGGCGTCGGCGTCGCGTCCGCGAGGTGGACCTCCGCGATCTGGTCGTCGCCGTTGTAGTAGCTCACCGTCCACACCCGCAGCGGGCCCAGCGTGGCGGAGTGGGTGACGTGCGAGTACTGGCCGATCCAGGCCTTGACCGCCCGTGAGCGGCTGGCGATCACGAACGCCTGATTGCTCGAGAGCCGCGGCGGCCCCAGCGTGGCGGTCAGGGTGACGCCCGTGACGGCACGCGTGCGCTCCGACACGGTCGCCTGCGCGAGCACGTTGTGCGCGCCCTTCGGCTCGAGGAGCGCCGTCCACGTGTGCTTGCGCTTGTCGTACGTCCGTCTCCCAGTGCGCACCCGGGTTCTGCGCCAGAAGGGGCACGATCCGGCCGTCGACCTCGGCGATCTTGATCGCCTGCGCGGCCGTCAGATGATGGACGGCGGCGTGGGCAGCCGGCGCGGCCGCGAGCACAACGGCCGCGGCAATCAGCCCGACGAAGCTACTTAAACGTCCAGAGCTTGTTGCCAAGGAAGCTCACGGGCAGCGCCACGAGGATCGCGATGGCCGCCGCCACCGGCTTCTGGGCGCCGGCCCACTCGACGAGCACTCGCAGGACGATGAGGTCGAGCACGAGCGCGGCGGCGCTCACGCCCAGGAAGCGGGCGTACTGGTGATGGGGCCGCCCATGCTCGACGCGGAACGTCCACAGCCGGTTCCAGAGGAAGTTGCTCGTCGCCGCGCAGATGAACGCGACGGTGAAGGCGAGCGTGTACGGCATGCTCCGGTCGGCGAGCAGGAACACGCCCAGGTTGATGAGGTACCCGGAGCCGCCCACGACGCAGTAGCGGACGAGCTCCAGCCAGTTCGAGGGCTGCGCCGCAGCGAGCCGGACGCGCTGCGCGTGCCGCCGCATAACGGCCGACGCGGCCTCGGCGCGGGCATCCTCCATCGGGGCGATGCTATCCGACCGTCGTCGCCAGGGCGTGCGGTCGGCTCACACGCGGCACGCCGAAGTGCCGGCAGACGAACGGCTGGATGTCGGTGATCGAAGGCTGCGACGGGAAGGCCTCGCCCGGCGCGAACCCCGCCGTCACGAGCGGGACGAGCGAGTCCTCGACCCGCAGCGAGCCGTGGCTGCCGCCGCCGAGGTGGTGGATGCCTCCGGAGTCGGCGAACTCCCATCCCGGGGTCGCCGAGACGATCACGTCGCCCGCGGTGGCGCAGAGCAGAGCACCCTCGAGCCGCTCGAGCGCGTTCGGGTAGAGCGCCGGGTCGAGGAGGGCGGCGTCGCCGTCGACGTCCCAGCCGTTGCCGCGCTCGTCGTTCACGGCCGTCCCCCGCCGGAACCGGAACGCCTCGCCTTCCCGCCTGGCCACGAGCCAGTCCCCGTCCCGGAACGCGACCACATCGGCGCCGTCAAGCGCCTCGAGCCGGTCGGCCACCTCGGCCGGCCCGATCCGGGCGCCCGGGAGCAGGTACGCCATGGCGGCGCGGTTCGACGCGGCGACGGCGACGTCGCAGCGATCGGGGTCGGAGCGGCGGCTGGAGCGGAAGAGGCGCAGGTCGGCGAGCGGCGCCGAGGCATCGGCGATCTGCCCCACCGAGCTCTGGGAATGGTCGGCGACGATCATCACGCCGTACCGGGCCAGGAACTGGTCGAGCCCGCCGGCCGCCTCCACCATGAGCGCGAGGCCGTTGTCGGCCCTCTCCACCGCACCCATCACGTCGCCTCCGCGGTGGCCGGCGGCGTCGGTCTCGTACAGGTACAGGAACAGGAAGTCGAAGCCGTCACGGGTGACGAGCCACCGCGCGACGGCACCGCCGTGGCGATCGATGCCCGTGCCGAAGTTCCGGGGCGCGCCCGTGAGGTCGGAGTAGAACAGGTCGCCGAGGAAGTACCGCCGCGGCCCGTAGACCGCATCGACGATCCCGATGCTGCGGGCGACGCGGCGCGCCGCGGCCCGGGTGATCTGGTGCCGGACGCGCCCGCGGCACACGTACAGGTTGACCGCCGCCGTGACGAGCCCGGCATCCTCGAGCGCCTCGAAGATCGTCGTGGCGCGCGGGGAGAGGTGCAGCAGGTTCAGGTTGACCAGGATGTCGTCGACCATCTGGCGCGTCCCCTCGGCGAGCGTCGCCGCGAACGACGACCCGTACTCGACGAAGCGGCCCTCGCCGCGGTGGTACCACGTCATCCCGGGGATGCGCGAGCCCACCGGGTGCTCGCCGGTCACGATCGCCGACAGGCACACCGGCGTCAGCGACGGGAACGTCGAGACGCACGCGTCGGTTCGCGAGCCGGCATCGATGAGGGCGGCGATCGTCGGCGCGCGCCCCGCTTCGAGGGCGCGGTCGAGGAGCTCCGGCCCGAGGCCGTCGACGACGGCCAGGACAACCTTCTTCGTCACGCCGTGAATCGTAGGCATCATCGAAGAACGCGGAGACCCTCGTACCTCTTGCCCTCTCGGGCCCGCACCCGGCGGAGCAGGACGCCCGCGGCGATCGCGAGGACGTAGCCGACGATGGGGATGACGGCGACGGCCGCGGTCCCAAGGCCCGCCCCGTCCTCGATCATCGCCGTGCCTCGGATGTCGCCGCCACCCTTGACCGCGCCCGCCCGCAGGCTGCGCATTGCGATGGCGGCCGCGGCTGCGACCAGTGCGCCGAGTGCCAGGCCGATGTACGGGATCGTGTCACCGGCCGCCAGCTCGAACGCGACGCCGCCGGCGACGACACGCCGTCCGAGCCGCGCGCCCGCCTGGGCGCCGGGCCACACCGCGTCGGCCGCGAGCTCAATGACGACCAGGGCCCACGCCGCCGCGATGACGATGCCGTCGTCGGCGATCGCGAGCGGCCCGCGAAGCCACCCGGCGGCTGCCGCGGTTGTGGCGGCGGCAAGCGGCGCCGAGGCGAGCAGGCCGGCGGCGGCAGCCAGGCCCAGTCCCTGGCCGAGGGCGATGACGACGTCCATCGGCGGCGAATCATACGGCGGCGTCAGCCGTCGTGGCCGGGCGGAACGAGTACGCGGATCGCGTCGCGCTCGTAGGAGAAGCGGACCTTCTCGACCTCTCCGAGGTACTCGCCGTCGATCTGGATGGCGGTCGGCACGTCGCACATCACCGAGAACTCGTCCAGGTCGTGGAGGTAGCCGACGCGGCTTGACCCGTGCCGCGCGTGCCGGGGCCAGAGCAGGCCGTAGACGGGCAGCCGCCACATGTCGCGGCGGCGGAGCTCGCGGGTGAAGACGACGTCCAGCCCGTGCTCGAAGTCGGCCCGCGGCGCCGCCTTGACCGGCACGCGGCCGAAGAACGTGTATGGGTGCTGGTTGGCGACGGCGACGTAGGACGCGCGGTGGAAGCTGCCCCGGTTGGTCCGGATCGTCATCCGCTCGTGGAGGGCGAACCCCTCCTCGCGGAGGATGGCGAGCCCCGCCTGCACCACCTTGAGGTCGCCTGGCCGGTCGCGGCCGGAGCGCTCGTCCCGGAGGCGGTCGACCGCCGCGGTGGCCTCCGCGTCGAGCCCGAGGCCCGCGGCGAACGTGAACCTGCGGTCGTCGGCGACTCCGAGCCCCACGCTCCTCGTGCTCTCCTGCCGGAGAGCGTCGGCCATCATGCCTCCGGCGGCCACCGTGTCGCGCGGGAAGCCGAGGTGGCGCGCAAAGACCGACGAGGCGCCCGCCGGCAGGACACCCATGAGGACGCCGGGCCGGACGCCGTTTGCGACCTCGTTCGCCGTCCCGTCACCGCCGACCCCGACGACGGCGCCCGCCTCGACGTCGCGCGCGAGGTCGGCCGCGTGGCCGGCCCGCTCCGTCTCGACCACCTCGAGGACGCACACACGCTCGAGCTGTGCGACGACGGCGTCCAGCACTGGACCGCGGACGCCGGTTGCCTTGGGGTTCACGATCAGGCGGACGCGCATCAGGCGGCTACGATATCGGGCGGTGGACGCCCGATCACTGCGCACGTACACGGCCGTCGCCGCCGTGCCGGCCGCAGTCGTGATCCTGGGCCACCTCGCGTGGGTGTGGAACCAGCATCCCTCGAGCTCCGACCGGCAGGCTGCGGCGTTCGATCACGGGCTCGCCGTGGCGGCGATCCTGGCGGCGACGCTCGCGGCGGGGCGCATCGCCCTCTGGATGGAGGGGCGCGCGCGCTACCCCTGGGCGGACACGCTCGCGGTGATCGGGGCGATCGCCATCCTCGGGCACCTCGCCGTGGCGTGGCGGGACGAGGGCGTGGGCGACGTGAGCGTGGCGGTCGTCCATGCCGCCGCCCTGGGGGCCCTGGCTGTCGTCGTCAACATCGCCCGAGCCTTCGAGGAACCGCGCGCCAAGGCCTAATCCGGCCCGAATTCTCAATTCCCGGCCAATGCCGTGCGCCTATCACTACTGGCATGAAGCCGTACATACGCCAAGTACCCATCGTCCTCGCCGCGGCCCTCGTTGGAGGCGGGGCGGCCGTCGCCATCGGCAGCACGATGACCTCCGACTCCGTGACGACCATCCAGGCCGCCGCGCCGATCCCGGCGGCGAACGTCAGCAGCGAGACCGCGAACGGGATCAGCCCCGCCGCGATCTACCAGAACGACTCGCCGGGCGTCGTCCTGATCACCGCGACCAGCACCCAGACCCAGTCCGACCCGGCCGACCCATTCGCCCCCAACCAGAGCCAGAAGTCGGTCGCAATCGGCTCGGGCTTCGTCGCCGACGCCTCGGGCCATGTCTACACCAATGCCCACGTCGTGCTCGGCGCGTCGTCGGTGAAGGTGACGTTCAAGACGAGCAGCAGCGGGCCCGGCGCCACGTATAACGCCAAGGTGCTCGGCGCCGACAAGGCGACCGACGTCGCGGTGCTCCAGGTCCAGGGCGCCCCCGCCAGCCAGCTGCACCCGCTGCCGCTGGGGAGCCTCGCCTCCGTCCACGTGGGCGATCCGGTCGTCGCGATCGGGAACCCGCTGAACGAGCAGAGCACCATCACCGCGGGCATCGTCTCGCAGATCGGGCGCACCATCGACTCGCTCGAGCCGGGCCAGCAGATCTATCAGGCGATCCAGACCGACGCCGCGATCAACCACGGCAACTCCGGCGGACCGCTGATCGACCGGTTCGGGCGCGTGATCGGCATCACGAGCCAGATCCTCACCGGGAGCAACGACCCGAACGCCGGCAACGTCGGCATCGGCTTCGCGATCCCGATCAACAAGGTGAGCCAGATCGCCGGGCAGCTCATCTCGAGCGGCCACGCCGAGCACACGTACCTCGGGATCAGGGGCACCGAGATCACCCCAGACCTCCAGCAGGCGATCAACCTGCCGGTCGGCGCGGGCGTCCTGGTCGGCCAGGTCGAGCCGGGCTCGCCCGCCGACATGGCCGGAATCCAGGGCGGCACGACCACCGCCACGATCGCCGGTCAGACGCTGACCCTGGGCGGCGACATCATCACCTCGATCGACGGGAACAAGATCACGTCGTTCGCCAACCTCGCCGAGACGATCGCCTCGAAGTCGGCCGGCGACCACGTGACGCTCGGGATCCTCCGCAACGGGAAGACCCTGACGATCACCGTGACGCTCGCCAACAACCCGAACTGACAAGAGATCGCGCCGCCTGCAGGCGCGAACCGCCGGGGCCCCGCCCACCTGCCACGGGGCCCCGGCACCATCTCCTCACCGGCCGGTTCTCAGCACACCTCGACGATGACGTCGTCGACCGACGCGATGGCGTCGCGGACGGCGTCCTCGACGCGGCTCGCAAGGGTGTGCGCCGCCCCGACCGAGAGCGACGGGTCGGCTCGCACGGACGTCACGACGAGCAGGCGCGACCCCTGCCGGTAGACGACCACGTCCTCGGGCTCCCCCGCCACCGACCGCACCGCGGCCGCGGCGAGCCGGTGAAGCGAAGGCTGCTCCGCGCCGATGTCGCGGGCCGGCTGCGCCCCGGGCTCCGAGGGCTCGACGTGGGCGTAGATGCGGGCGATCCCGACCTCGCGGCGGATCTCCTCCTTGAGGCGGCCGACGACCTCTCGTGCCGAGCGCACCGTCTCGTCCTTGGGCAGGCGCACGTGGAGCGTCACGGCGCGGCCCGAGTCGTCGTCCAGCACCGAGATGTTGTGCGCCTCGACGACGCCGGCGACCCGTAGCGCGGCAGCCGCGACGCGGTCGTTCAGCGTCTCGTCCGCGTCAGCGGGCTCGACGTGGACGGTGACCTGGGCCCGGCCGAGCGAGTCGCGCACGGCGCCCTCGACCAGGTCGGTCGTCTCGTGGCTGCGCTCCACACCGGCCAGCCGCGGCACCCCGATCACGACCTCCGCGAAGCTCTCTCCTCCCGCCTCGCGGACGCGCACCGAGCGCACCTCGCTCACCCCCGGCACCGAGCGCGCGGCGGTCTCGACACGGCCGGCGACCCCGGACGGCGTTCGGTCCATCAGGGCGTCGATGTTCTGACGAGCCAGCCGGAGCGCCCCGAAGAGCACGATCACCGCGACGAAGATCGCCGCGAGCGAGTCGCCGGCCGGCACGCCCGCCGCGACCAGCCCCAACCCGACGAGGACGGCCAGCGTGCCCGCGAAGTCGGAGCCGAAGTGCCACGCGTTCGCCAGGAGCGCGGCGTTGCGGTCGATCCGGCCCCGGCGCAGCGACATGGCCGTCCGCGCAGCGTCGACGGCCAGCACCACCAGCAGGGCGGCGAACGCGTACCACGGGGCCTCGACCGGCGACGAGCCCTGGTGCAGCCGCATGGCGGCCTCGACCGCGATCCACGTCGCGGCGGCGGCGAGGAACGCCGCCTCGCCGAGCGCGGCGAGATGCTGGGCCTTGCCGTGGCCGAACGGGTGCTCGCGGTCAGCCGGGCGCTCGGCGACTCCGACGGCATACAGGGTGAGCCCGGCGGCCGCGGCGTCGATGCCCGAGTGCACGGCCTCGGCGAGGATGCCAAGGCTGCCGCTCGCGAATCCAACCGCCAACTTCAGGATCGCGAGGCCGATCGCCGCGACGAGCGACGCCAGCGCGGTGCGTCGCGCGGTTGACATCGGCGCAGTTTACGGACACCGGGTTTCCTTTTCCGTCCGCGAAGTGCAATGATTCGCGTACCCATGGCGGTGCCGCAGGCCAGCGGGGGGGACGGCGAAGCTCGCACCCAGGTTCGTTGCCTGGTTGTGGACGACCATGCGGCTGTCCGCGAAGGGGTCAAGATGATCCTCACGCGTGACCGAGAGATCTCGGTCATCGGCGAAAGCTCCTCCGGCGACGGCGCCGTCGAGATGGCCGAGAAGCGGCGCCCCGACGTGATCGTGATGGACGTGCGCATGGAGGGCATGGACGGATTCGAGGCCACACGCCAGATCACGGCCTCCCATCCGGAGATGGCGGTCATCCTCTACACGGCCCACGGCGAGCGCGGCCTGCTCGCGGAGGGCCTCGACTGCGGGGCGCGCGGCTACGTGCTGAAGGAGGCGCCGCCCGACGACATCGTGCGCGCGGTGAAGCGCGTCGCCGAGGGCGGCGCGTACGTCGACCCGACCCTCGCGTCCGAGCTAGTGACCCCCAAGGCAACAGAGCGATTGCCGGCGCTCTCGGGACGTGAGCGCGAGATCCTCGCGCTGCTCGCGAACGGGTTCTCGAACCCCGACATCGCGCAGCGCCTCTTCATCAGCCCCGAGACGGTGCGGACGCACGTCCGCAACGCCATGACGAAGCTCGAGGCCGACACTCGAACCCAGGCCGTCGCGCTGGCGCTGCGGTATGAGTTCATCGACTGACCGGCGCTGGCTGCGCGTCGCAGGCGTGGCCGCGGGCGGTGCCGCCGCGGCGGCGGCGGGCGCGCTGGCGGGAGCGCCGGCCGGCGTCGTGGCCGCGGTGACGGCCGCGCCGTCGCCGTCTGCGGAGCCATCGCGTCGTGGAGCCCGGCCCGCACCGGCGTCCGCGGCCGCACGCCTCGCGAGCAGGGCGAGCTCTTCGACCACATGCTGGACGCCATCGACGCCGAGCGCGAGACGCTCGCCCACTGCCTGCACGACGGGCCGCAGCAGACGCTCACCGCGGTGCGGCTCATGTGCGACGTCGTCCGCGACGCGATCTCGAAGGGCGACGTCCACCATGCCGAGGAGGTGCTCGGGCGGCTGGAACGGCTCGCGTCCGACGCCGCCGACGACCTGCGCCGAACCGTGGCGCGCCTGCACCCGGTCGTGATGCAGCAGCAGGGGCTCGTCCAGGCACTCGGCTCGCTGGCCGAGACGGTGCACGAGGAGTACGGCGTCACGACGACGTTCAACCGCCCGCGCGGCGGCTGGGAAGCCGAGGAGGACCGCGACACTGCGATCTTCCAGATCGCGCGGGAGGCGGCGGTGAACGCCGCCCGCCACGGGCGCCCGCCGGTCCTGATCAGCCTGCAACGCTCGCCGGTCGACATCCACCTGAGCGTGGAGGACAGGGGCGGGGCGCTCAGCGGCAACGGGCACGCCCCGCGCGAGGGCGTCGGCATACGGATGATGCGCGAGCGGGCCGCCCGCATCGGAGCCGAGCTCACCCTCGAGTCGGCCCCCGGGACCCGCACCGTCGTCTCGCTCCACGTGCCGCCGCCGGCACTGTGAAGATCGGCGTCATCGGCCATCGGGCCGCCGACATCGTGAAGACCGAGACCGGCACGGTCGAACGGCCCGGAGGCACGCCGCTCTATGCGCAACGTGCGCTCGAGGCGCTCGGCGTGCAATGCGTGATGATCGAGCGCGACGGGTTCACGAGCCGGATGCATCACCACGAGACGGGCGTCGAGCAGTGGGTCGAGTCGGTCGGCGAGCCGTTCGCGCCGGAGGACGTGCTCGCGGCGGTGGAGGGCTGCGACTGGGTGATCCTCGGCGGGCAGACGGCCGGCGATTTCCCGCCCGCGACGATCGCCGGGCTCGCCGCAGCCGGCCATCGCATCTGCATCGACGGGCAGGGGCTCTGCCGCGGCGACGCTCCGGGGCCGGTCCGGCTGCGACCGTTCCCCCCGGCTGCGATCACCGGCGTCTCGATCCTCAAGCTGAACGCGGCCGAGGCGCGGGCGGCGGCGGGCAGCCTCGACCCGGATGCGCTCCGGGCGCTGGGCGCGCCGGAGGTGGCGGTCACCCTCGGGCGCGACGGCGCGGTCGGCGTGACCTCCGACGGTGCGTGGACATCCACGCCCACCGGGAAGGGCGCCTACGCCGACCCGACCGGCGCGGGAGACACGTGGACGGCCGCCTACGTCCTCCGCCGGGCGGAGGGCGATGCCCCGGAGACGGCCGCCCGGGCCGCCGCCGCGCACGCCGACCACCTCTACCTGTAGGGTGCGCGAGATCACGTGAGCAGCGAGGGCATCAAGATCTTGATCGCCGAGGACAACGCGCTTCTCCGGGGTGTGCTGCGAGACGCGTTGGAAGAGGCGGGCATGGACGTGGTCGGCGAAGCATCCGACGGCGCCGAGGCGGTCGTCTCGGCCGAACGGGCCCACCCGGACGTCGTCGTGATGGACATGCGGATGCCGAACGTCGACGGGATCGAGGCGACCGAGCAGATCGCCGCCGCCGAGTGGGCGATGCCCATCGTCGTGCTCTCGGCCTACGACGAGCCGCAGATGATCGAGGCGGCCCTCAACGCCGGCGCAGCGAGCTGTCTCAAGAAGGGCGTCGGGCTCGACGAGCTGATCGATGCCATCCGCGCCGCCCACACCGCGCGGTAGCGAGTGCACATCGCCCAGGTCAACGTCGCCCGGGCGCTCGACCCGCTCGACTCCCCCGCGCTCGCCGACTTCGTGGCGGCGCTGGCGCCGGTCAACGCCCTGGCGGACGCCGCGCCCGGGTTCGTGTGGCGGCTCCAGACAGAGGACGGCGACGCGACGGGCGTGCGGATCTGGGACGACCCACGGGTGATCGTGAACCTCTCGGTGTGGGCGTCGCTCGAGGCCCTCTGGACGTTCGTCTACGGCGGCGCGCACGTCGGTGTGATGCAACGACGGCGGCAATGGTTCGAGCGGCCCGTGGAGTCGCACATGGCCCTCTGGTGGGTTCCCGCGGGGACGACGCCCACCGTCGCCGAGGCGGTCGCACGCCTCGCCGATCACCGCCGCAACGGGCCGGCGCCGCGGGCGTTCGACTTCAAGCACCCGTTCACGCCTGACGGCGAGCCGCTCGACCCGGCAGCGCTCCGCATCCTGCCGGCCGCCTGCGGCTGACGATCAGGGCCAGCCCAGGTACTCGCTCTGATGCGCGGCGAACACCGCGCTCACCGCATCCGGCGTGCGCTCCTCGAGGGCATGGAGCGCGTCGATGAGCGACCGGATCCGAGGGGTCATCACCAGCAGGTAGCGGGTCGGATCAGCGCCTGGGTTCCAGTAGGTGTGAGCGGTGCCTCGCGGCACGATCACCGCGCCGCCGGCGGGCACCTCGACGTCACGGTCGCCCACCCGCACGACGAGCGCTCCTTCGATGACGTACCAGGCCTCGTCGTCGGCGTGGTGAACGTGCAGCGGCGCGATGAAGCGCGGAGGGTCGTGCTCGCCGCCGGGATCGGACCACTGGGCGAGGACGATCTGCGACTCCGGCGCGGCGACGAGCCCGCCGGCCAGATCCGCCGAGAACCCCTCGTCCACCGTCACTCGGTCGAGATGAAGACGCTCTTCAGCTCGGTGTTGTGCTCGAGCGCGTGCATCCCGAGCTCCTTGCCGACGCCGGACTGCTTGTAGCCGCCGAACGGCGTCTGCGGAAACACGCTCGAGTTCGAGTTCACGCCGAGGACACCCGTCCGCATCGCCCGCGCGACCCTGAGCTGGCGGGCGCCGTCGCGGGTCCAGATCGACCCCGAGAGGCCGTAGGGCGTGTCGTTGGCGATCCGCACGGCCTCCGCCTCGTCTCGGAACGTGATGACGCTCACGACCGGGCCGAAGATCTCCTCGCGGGCCACGCGCATGTCGTTGGTCACGCCGTCGAGCACGGTCGGCCGGTAGAAGAAGCCCGCCTCGAGCTCGCCGCCGGGGCGCTCGCCGCCGGCGACGACCTTCGCGCCCTCGTCGACGCCCGAGCGGACATAGCCCTCGACCGTCTCGCGCTGCCCCGCCGAGATGAGCGGGCCGATCTCGGTCGCAGCGTCCTCGGGCATCCCGACCCGCAGGCCGCTCGCGGTGGCGGCGTACCGCTCGAGCAGCTCGTCCTTGGCCGACTCCTCGACGATCAGCCGCGAGCGCGCGCAGCAGTCCTGGCCGCAGTTCTCGAACACGGCGTACGGCGCCATCCTGCCGACCTTCTCGAGATCGGCGTCGGCGAAGACCACGCACGCCGACTTCCCTCCGAGCTCGAGCGTGACGCGCTTGATCGTCGCGGCCGCCTGCCGCGCGATGCCCGCGCCGACCTCCGTCGAGCCCGTGAACCCGATCTTGCCGACGTCCGGATGCTCGACGAGCGCCGCGCCCACGGTGCCGCCCGGCCCGGGGACGACGTTGAGCGCGCCCTCGGGGATGCCGGCCTCGACGGCGAGCTCGGCGTAGCGCAGCACCGAGAGGGGCGTGAGCGACGCGGGCTTGAGCACGATCGTGTTGCCCGCGGCGAGCGCCGGGGCGATCTTCCAGTTCGCGATGTTCAGCGGGAAGTTCCAGGGCGTGATCAGGCCCACCACGCCGATCGGCTCGCGGAAGGTCAGCGCGACGCCGTCGCGCTCGACCGGCACCGTGTGGCCGAAGAACTTGTCGACCGCCCCGGCGTAGTAGCGGATCACGTCGATGATCATCCCGAGCTGGCCGCGGGCGTCCGAGATCGGCATCCCGACGTTTCGGCACTCGAGCAGGGCGAGCTCCTCGGCGTGCTGCTCGACGAGGGTCGCGAAGCGGTGCATGTGCCGCCCGCGGGTCACGGGCGAGAGCGCACCCCAGCCCTCGTATGCCTTCACCGCCGCGGCGACGGCGCGGTTCACGTCCTCGACGCCGCCCTCGGCGACGGTCGCGATCGCCGTTGCGCTCGCCGGGTTCACGACCTCGAACGTCCGGCCCTCCGCCGCATCGACGCGTTCGCCGCCGATGACGAGGCCCTCGATCGCCTGCACGCTCATGCCGCCGCCCTCCGATACGTCGTCGCCTGGTCGACCAGTGCGAGGAAGAGCGCCGCGCCGCCCTCCTCGTCCTCCTCGGGATGCCACAGAACGCCGAGGACGTGACGCGCGCCGGGATCCTCGATCGCCTCGATCGTTCCGTCCTCGGCGGTCGCCGCGACCCGCAGGCCGTCGCCGACGCGCCCGGGCGCCTGATGGTGGCAGGAGTGCGTGTGGGCATCCGTCCCGAGCACGGCGGCCAGGCGCGTTCCCGGCAGCACCGTGACCGAGTGGCGCGTGTACGTGCCCGGCGGGCCCTTGTGGGTCTCGCCGTCGAGGTGCTGGATCAGGTCGCCCCCGCGGGCCACGTTCAGGAGCTGCATGCCGCGGCAGATGCCGAGCACCGGCATCCCCTGCGCGAGCGCCGCCCGCATGAGCTCGAGCTCGGCCGCGTCGCGATGGTCGTAGAAGCCGCTCGACTCCGGGTGCGGCTCCTGGCCGTAGAGCGCAGGGTTCAGGTCTGAGCCGCCCGTGAAGACCATCGCGTCGACGTCCTCGATGATCGCGGGCGCGACCTCGGTGGGCGGGATCAGGACGGGGACGCCGCCGGCTGCGGCGACAGACCGGACGTACCCCTCGGGCACGAGCACGCAGCGCATGTCCTTCCACTGCCCGAAGTCGACGGGGACGTCATAGGCGCTGATCCCGATGACCGGCCGCTTGCGGTCCATACCGGTCGCAGTATATGAATGGCGCGTGCCGCTGACCCTCGAGGAGCTGCGCGCCGACGTTGAGCGCGGCGAGATCGACACCGTCCTCCTCGTCATGACCGACATGCAGGGCCGGCTCCAGGGCAAGCGCCTCCACGCACCCTTCTTCTGCGACGAGGTCGCGGCGCACGGCGCGGAGGGGTGCTACTACCTGCTCACGGTCGACGTCGACATGATGCCGGTGCAGGGGTTCGAGATGGCCTCGTGGGAGTCCGGCTACGGCGACTTCGTCTTCCACCCCGACATGTCGACGCTCAGGCGCATCCCGTGGCTCGAGAAGACGGCGCTCGTCGTCTGCGACATCCAGTGGCAGGACGGCCGGCCGGTGGCGCCGTCGCCGCGGCAGATCCTGCGCCGCCAGCTCGACCGGCTCGCCGAGCGCGGGCTCATCGCCAACATCGGCTCCGAGCTCGAGTTCTTCCTGTTCCGCGAGACCTACGACTCGGCCCGCGAGAAGCGCTACCACGACCTGATGCCAGCGAACCCGTACAACGTCGACTACTCGATCCTGGGAACGACGATGGTCGAGGACGTGATCCGCCCGATCCGGCTCGGCATGGCGGGCGCGGACATCCGCGTCGAGGACTCGAAGGGCGAGTGCAACTTCGGCCAGCACGAGGTGAACTTCCGGTACTCGGACGCCCTCACGATGGCCGACAACCACACCGTCTACAAGAACGGTGCCAAGGAGATCGCCCACGCGCACGGGTACGCGCTCTCGTTCATGGCCAAGTACGACGAGCGCGAGGGCAACTCGTGCCACATCCACTGCTCCCTGTGGGACAAGGACGGGACGGCGTTCGCCGACGGCGACGGCCACCAGACGGACCTGTTCCGCAGGTTCCTGGCGGGGCAGCTCGCCGGAACGCGGGAGCTGACGCTGCTCTTCGCCCCGAACGTGAACTCCTACAAGCGCTATGCCTGGGGGTCGTTCGCGCCGACGACGCTGGCCTGGGGCGTCGACAACCGCACGTGCGCGTTCCGGGTGGTCGGGCACGGCCCGGGGCTGCGCGTCGAGAGCCGGCTCGCAGGCGCCGACACGAATCCATATCTCGCCTTCGCGGCGATCATCGCCGCCGGCCTGCACGGGATCGAGAACGACCTCGACCTCGAGGACGCGTACGGCGGCAACGCCTACGACGCGACCGACAAGCCGCGGGTGCCGTCGAGCCTCGGCACGGCGATCGACCTCTTCGAGGGCTCAACCCTGGCGCGGGAGGCGTTCGGGGCGCAGGTCGTCGACCACTACCTGCACTACGCGCGCACGGAGCTCAGATCGTTCGAGGCCGCGGTCACCGATTGGGAGAAGTTCCGCAGCTTCGAGACGGATCTAGCGACGCGGGGGAACCCAGGGGTTCCCCCGCGTTGTTGCCTACGCAGCCTTGCGCGGATGCGTGATGCGCTTCACCAGCTCGCGGCGGCGCTCTGTGCGCCGCTCGATCTTGCGCTGACGCGCAAGCCGCGTGAAGTACTCCCGCTCGCTCTCGCGCACGGGATGGCGGTGGTGATCGATACTTGAAGCCGTAAAGAGTGTGGATAACTGTGTCATATACACATGATAGCATCGGCAAATCCCGTGTCTACCCGTACAGATCACGCAAAAGGGTGAAATATAGGATAAAAAGTGGTAGCCGAGACTACGGAGTTCCCGCAGACGGCGTCTCGGCGGCGTAGCGGACGATCATCTGGTCCGTCATCCACTCGACGGGCGCCCGGTCGTCGGTCAGAGGATCGCCCGACGGCGCCACGAGCCGGAGCTGCTGGGCCAGGCCTGCGGCGGGCCGCAGGGCGGGCGGGGCGTCGTTCAGGCGGGCGCGGAGCTCCGCGACGGTCGTCGGCGAGGTGAACCCCGCGACGATGTCGTTGAACCCGGTGACGCGCCACTCGAAGACCGACGCGAACCGGGTCGCCATCGTCCCCGCGATCGCATCCGGCAGGCGCGAGTCGCCCGGGATGCGGCCCACGTTCGCCATCACCATGCCCCCGGCGTCGAGCCGCTCGCGGGCCAGGCTCCAGAACTCCTGCGTCGTCAGGTAGAACGGGATGTAGGGCTGGCGGAAGGCGTCGAGGAAGACCGCGTCGTACCGGGCGTGGTGCTGCTCGAGGTAGACGCGGCCGTCCGCGGTGGCGACCCGGACCCGCGGGTTCGAGGCGAGGCCGAAGTACCGGCGCCCGACCTGCGTGACCAGCGGGTCGAGCTCGATCCCCAGGACGTTGACCGACGGCCAGTAGGTGCCGTACGCCCGGCCGACGGTCCCGCCGGCGTAGCCGATCATGCTGAGGCTGCGAAAGCCCGGCCCGTGCAGGATCGGCGCGAGCAGGAACTGATCCCAGTAGCCGCCCGTCAGGACCTGGCCCGGCCGGTAGATCGAGTGGTCGGCCCAGCCCTCGTTCAGGTGAAGGACGCGCCCGCCGCCCGGAAGCGACTGCACCTGCACGAACTGGTAGGCGGACTCGCCCTCGTAGATGATGTGCGAGCCCGGCTTCACGGCGCCGGGCGGGACGAGCGCGACGGCTCCGATCAACGCCGGGACGGCCAGGTAGCGGCGACCGAGCACCGGCGAGGCGGCGAGGGCCAGGAGGCAGGCCGTCGCGAGCATCGTCCGCCGCGTCCCGATCGCCGGGATCAGCACCGCCACCGGCAGGAACGTGCCGATGATGGAGCCCGCCGTCGACAGCGCGTACATGCGGCCCGCGACCGCTCCGGCCTCCTCGATCGTCGTCACGCCGAGCCGCACGGCGAAGGGCGAGGCCATGCCGAGCAGGGTGATCGGGGCCGAGAAGAGCAGCATGACGGCGAAGAACGAGCCGAGGAACGCGCCGACGGACGCCCCGGCGAACGCGTCGACCGCCGCGCTCAGGAACGGCTCGGCGACGAAGGGCAGGACCGCGACGCAGCCGGCGGCCGCCAGCATGAGCCAGCACAGGAATCGCATCGTCGGATGCCGGTCTGCGAGCCGCCCACCCACGAAGTACCCGACCGACAGGTAGATCAGGATCAGGCCGATGATGTTGGCCCAGATCAGGATGGAGGCCCCGAAGAACGGCGCCAGGAGACGCGACGCGCACATCTCGGTCGACATCGTCGTGGCCCCGGCGACGAACACGAGCGGCGGGAGAACGCGGCGGTTCACCGGCCAAGGGTAGCGCTCGGTGCCCGGTGAAAAGGTGGTGAACGATGTATGGGCTACATGCGGTTTATGCAGTACTTTCAGGGTGGGGAAGCAGGGTGCCGACCGGAGCCGCCGCCAAACTACACATGATGCGCATCGGGATCATCGACATCGGATCGAACACTGCACGGCTGCTGGTGGCAACCGTGGACGGCGTCAACGTCGAGCGAATCGACGAGCAGCGCGCCCACCTCGGCCTGGGAGCCGAGATCGAGCGAACCGGCGGACTGCCCGAGCCCAAGCTCCTGGAAACGGTCAGCCTGGCAGCCGAGTACGCCGAGCGGGCCGCATCGTTCGACGTGGAGGTGCTCGACGTCATCGTGACGGCGCCGGGCCGCCAGAGCGAGAACGGCGCCGACCTCGTCCACAGCCTTCGGGCTGCGACCGGCGCCCGCGTGCGCGTCCTCTCGTGCGACGAGGAGGGCCGATACGCCTACGAGGGCGCCGCGGCGATGCTCGAGCGCGAGCCCAAGATCCTGGCGGTGTGCGACATCGGCGGCGGATCGACGGAGGTCGTCGTCGGCCTGCGCGACCTCGGACCTGTCTACCTGCGGTCGTTCGACATCGGCTCGATGCGGCTCACGAGCCGCTTCTTCGACGGCCGGCCCACCGCCGCCCAGGTCGAGGCCGCGCGCGACTTCGTGCGCCGGCGGCTGGACGACCTCGACGCTCCGGCGCCGACGGCGGCGCTCGCCACCGGCGGAACGGCCGGGGCGCTCCGCAAGATCGCGGGCCGCAACCTCGACGCCGACCGCCTCGACACGGTGATCGCCGAGCTCAGCTCGCGTCCGCGGAGCCGGATCGCGGCGGCGTACGGCCTCGAGCGCTCACGCGCTCGCACGATCCTGGCCGGCGCGCTCATCCTCGCCGAGGTGCAGCGGCGGCTGGACGTGCCGTTCGAGGTCGCCCGCGGCGGCCTCCGCGAGGGGGCCGCGCTGGCCCTCGCCCGCGTCGCCGCGGCCGCCTGACGCCGACTACCCCGGCGCGGCGATGTGCCGCACCAGCGTGACGTCGTGGCCGTCGATGTCGATGACCCAGATCGAGCCCTTCGGCATCCTCTTCCGGCCGACGAGCGCGTGGCAGACGTCGCCGTGGGTGCAGATCACCGTCCCGGCGCCCGTCGCGGCGGCGAGCGAGATCACATCCGAGCGCCCGGCGCCCTCCGCCAGCGCCGGCGTCTCCTCGACCTCGATGCCGAGCGCGGCGGCGAGCGGCTCGACCGTCCCGATGCAGCGTGCTGCTGGGCTCGTCAGGATCCGGGAGACCGGAAAGCCGGAGAGAGCCTCGGGGAGCGCCGACGCCTGCCTCCTCCCGCGGCGATCGAGCGGCCGCAGCCGGTCGTCGCCGCTCCACTTCCGGCGGTCGCCGGCGACGGCGTGACGTACGAGCAGGGCGAGCATGCCTATCCGGCGGGCGTCCAGCGCTTCGCAGCGCGGTCGACCGCCCGAAGCGCGTCCGGGAGCTCGGCGCGCGCCTCCGCGCGGCGGCGGGTCTCCTGCTCGACCAGCCGTCCCGCGGCGATGGCAACGTGCGGTTCGGCTCCCTCGGCGAGGCCGCGCAGGCGCTCCTCGGCGACGACCGCGTCCTGGTGCGCGCCCAGCACATCCTGGAGCTCCTTCGCGGCGCGGAGCAGGGCCTCGCCCCGGCGGTCGCCGGGGAGCGTCGCGAGCTCGGCCGCATATCGCACACGCTTGCCCGCGATCCGCAGCCGGTGCATCGACGCGTCATCCGGCTCGACCCCGGCGCGCCGCACGGTCTTTCGCAGCCGGGCGTACTCGCTCCCGACGAGCCGGCCCATGTGAAGCTCGCCCCCGGCGAGCCGCGGGCTCCCAGCCTCGGCGACGAGCCGCTCGACGAGCGCGAAGTAGCGCGGGCTCGCGAGGGCGGCGAGCACCTGCTGCCGTGAGACGGCGCGGTCGGCGCCCAGGCCGTCGAGCAGGTGCGCCCCGCCCTCCGAGTCGAGGTCGCCGAGGTGGCTGATGCGCGGCAGGAGCTCCTCGACGAGGACGTCGAGGTCGCGGGCGGCGCCCGTCTCGCCGGCCAGCCAGCCGAGCTCCCTGCGCAGCCCCTCGGCCCAGCGCTCGTCGAGCCCCGACCGGGCGGCCCGGAGAAGCGCGCGCATTCGCCGTGTCGCGACGCGGAAATCGTGCAGCGGCTCCGAGCCCAGCCCGAGGCGGACGGCGGGATCGGCGACCAGCATCGCGCGGACGTGGGCGGCGAGCATGACGCCGAGCCGCTCCGCCGGGGCGGTCTCCGCCGTGACGGCGACCGGCGTCCCGGCGGTGAGGTCGAGGACGCGGAACACCTTGGGCCGCTCGTCTCCGACGACCGCGCCCGCGCGCCGCAGCGTCTTCGCCAGGCGGCGCATGTCGCGCTCGTCGCCGGCCGGGAGCAGCTCGATCTCGACCTCGTCCAGGCGGGCACGGACGGCGGATTCGTCGTCGACAGTCACGACGTCGTGGAACACGTCGGCGACGGCGACCTCGTTCCGGAAGACCCGCCGGCCCAGACGGCGAGTGCGAAGCGTCGCGACGGGGCCGAGCGGCGCCCCCCGCAGATGGGCTGCGAGGAGCTCGGACGCCTCCGGCGGCGGCTCGGCCGTACGACCGGCGAGCTCGACCTCGAAACGGCCGCCCTCGGCCGGGAGCTTCAGCTGCCAGCGCACGCTGCGCGCACGCGTCCGGCGGCGAAGCGTGATGCCCGAGGCTGCCAGGCGATGGTCGGGCGTGTCGTGGTAGGCCGAGATGAGCGTGACCGTGCGCAGCCGCTCTCCCGGCAGCTCAGGAAGGAGAAATCCCTCCGCAACGTCAAGCTTGCACTCGCGTTCCAGTTCGTAGACCGCCACCGCGTAAGTGTAGGAATTCCTGCAAACCCGCGCATAGCCCTTATCCGGCGCCGGGTCGCAGCCGCGGTGTGCGCTCAGAAGCCCGGCGCGTCCACCTCGCCGGGATCCTGCCGGTGAAGAACGGCGCGGCTGCGGGCGACGACCAGGGCGCCGAGCGCGGCCCGGGCCTCGACGCTGCCCTCGTTCACGGCGACGGCGAGAAGGCCGTCACCGTGCCGGACGACGGTCGCCTCGCCGGCGATGACGCGGTCGTGGTGGTCCGGGTGCGTGAGGTGGAACTCGACGACATCGCCGGTGACCGCGTCGACTCCGGGCGCCTCGATCAGGAGGCCCCCCGGGGCGATGTTCACGCTGACGCCGTGCGCCTCTTCGCCGGGCTCCTCACCCGAAAGCCTGCGGACTGTCACCCGGCTCATGCAGTTGATGCGCGTCGAGCGCGTTCGCGAAGCCGCCTGGTCTGCGACGACGAAGCGGAAGTCACCGACGGGCCGCGCGGTGTGGAGCGTGCCGCGGAACCCGACGAGCGAGTCCGCGTGGCGAAACGTCAGGAACGCGTTCGGCACGCGGTCCGGGAGGCGAGCCGTCTCGGCCTTGTCCTCGACCTCGAGCGCGACGGTCATCCCCTCGACCGCGAGGATCCGCGCCGCGAAGGACGTCGGGAGAATGTAGTGCCCTCGTGGCAGAGTGACGACGACGGAGTCGTGGTCGCGCAGGCGGTCCACCGCCGCCATCCTAGCCCCTCGGTGGGAGGCCTCACACGGAGGCGCCGGCCGATACCGGACGCGATGCCCTCGCCAGGATTCGAACCTGGGACGCCGGCCTTAGGAGAGCCGCGCTCTATCCCCTGAGCTACGAGGGCGGACGGTCCCTACGATACTGCGCCGTCGCCGCCCTCCTCGAGCCACGTCGTGTCCATCCGCGGGGCGTGGTGGATCCCGACCATCCGGAGCGTGCCGGGACCGAGGCCCTTGAAGCCGTGCGCCGTGTGGGGCGGGACGACGACGATGTCGCCCGCATGCGCCTCGACGAACCCGTCGCCGTACCGAAACCGGCCGCTGCCCTCGAGGACGATGAACGTCTCCGGGTACGGGTGGGTGTGAGCGTCCGGGCCCTCACCGGTCGCCGCGTGGATGACGAAGCCCGACACCGGTGAGCCGACGTCGCCGCCCTCCCAGCTCCCCTTCGTCCCGCCTTCCTCGTAGCGCCAGCTGGGGAGGGCTTCGGTCGTCATCGTGAGGTGATCCTAGAGCCTTCGGCCATGAAACATTGGCATCAGGCACCGCTGTTTCAGCCGGGGATGAGGGGGCGCTCGCGCAGGTAGGGCCGCGCGACCGCGGGGTCCGGTCCGTCGATCTCGCGGGCCAGGCGGTGGCCGTCGAAGATCGCGTCGGCGATGAGCCGCGGGGCGACGCAATCGCCGACCCGGTAGACGGCGTCGATCCCGGCAGCGGCCAGGGCGCCCGGGTCGGATGTGAGCTCGAGGTAGAGCGCGTCGTCGGAGAGCCGCTGCGTGACGAGCACCGTCGCGTCGGCCTCGATCTCGACCGGACGCCCGACGCCGTCCTCGGCCCGCAGGCCGCCGGGGAGGATCTCGGTGGGCGTGAGGGCTGTCCGCAGGTCGATCCCGAGGGCGTGCAGGTGCAGCCGCAGGCGCAGCCCCTCCAGTGTCTGATCGCAGGTCGGCGCGACGACGTCGTACGGCGTCACGAAGACGACGTCGTGGCCCTCGGCGCGCAGGATCTCGGCGATCCCGGCCGCCGTGAAGTAGCCCTCGCAGTCGACGATCGCGACCCGCTTGCCGTCAGGGCGGGCTCCGTCGACCATCACGTCCTCGGGGAGCAGAACGTGCGGGAGCGACGCATCGGCCCCCGGAATGGGCGCCCGGGTGATCCCGTTCATGCCGTCGCCCGTCCAGCGCGCGCCGGTCGCGACGACCACGATCCGCGCGCCGTAGTCGCGCACGGCGTCGGCGTCGAGCGCGGCCCCCAGCACGACCTCGACGGCCGGCAGCCGCTCGAGCTGGACGCGCCGGTAGGCGACGACGTGCCCCCACTCGCCGAGGCCGGGAAGTCGCGTCACCCACCGCATCTGGCCGCCGATGTCGTCGCCGGCGTCGGCCAGGTGGACGAGCTCGAACCCGCGCTTCCCCAGCACCATGGCGCACTCCATCCCGGCCGGCCCGGCACCGACCACGAGCACGGCCTCCTCGGCGTTCGCCGCCCGGTCGAACCGCTCGGGATGCCAGCCGCGCCGGTGCTCCTCGCCCGCAGTCGGGTTCTGGGTGCAGCCGAGGTGCAGGCCCCAGACCGACCGCGAGTAGCAGGCGTTGCACCCGATGCACTCGCGCACCTCGTCGTAGCGGCCCTCCTCGATCTTGCGCGGGAGGAACGGGTCCGAGATCGACGGCCGCGCGGCCCCGATCAGGTCGGCATGGCCGCCGCGGATCACCTCGGCCATCTTGTCGGGATCGGTGAACCGGCCGACGACGACCACCGGCTTCGCCGTCGCCTCCTTCGCCCGCCCCGACCACTGGAGCTGATAGCCCTGCTCGTAGAACCGCGACGGGCCGGCGTCGAGGCGCCCCATGCCCGCCATCGAGCCGATGGTGACGTCCCAGAGGTCGACCATCGGGTCGGCCGCGCGGATGAACGCGAGACCCTCGTCGAGGTCGACGCCCGAGAGCTCGAGGGTGTCGGCGGCGATCCGCACGGCGATCGCGCAGTCGTCGCCGATCTCCTCCTTCACCCGCTCGATCGCCTCGAGCCAGAACCGGCTGCGGTTCTCGAACGACCCGCCGTAGGCGTCGGTGCGGCGGTTGAAGACCGGCGACAGGAACTGGGTCGGCAGGTACGTGTGGGAGCCGTAGACGTAGAGGATGTCGAACCCCGCGGTGCGGGCCCGCCGGGCGGCGGCCACCCACTCGTCCTGCACGCGGCGGATGTCGGCCGCCTCCATCACCTTGGGCACGGTCACGCCGTCCCAGTCGCTCGCGATCTGCGACGGCGCGAGGGGCGGGAGCCGAGACTCGCGCTGTTCGGCGAAGAGGCCGCCGTGCCAGAGCTCGACGCCGGCCAGCGCGTCGTTCGCGTGGGCGGCGTCGGCCATGAGCGAGAGCGCGCGCATGTCCTCGTCGTCCCAGAGCCGGGCCGAGGTGTAGGGCTTCTCGTCGGACTCCGGGCTGATCGAGCAGTACTCCGTGCAGACCGCCGCCCAGCCGCCCTCGGCCTTCATCCCGCGAAACGCCGCCTGCGTCCACGGCTTCTCGACGCCGAAGCCCGTGCAGTGCGGCACCTGGTAGAAGCGGTTTCGCAGCGTGCGCGGGCCGATCTTGACCGGCTCGAACAGGATGTCGTGGCGGGCGAGGCGCTCGGGCACTACTCCGCCTCGATCTCGGCCTTGCGCCGCGTCATGTACTCGCGGAGCTCCTCGTCGACCCCCGGGTCGATCCCGGGGTCCTCGTAGCTCGCGAGCAGCTCCTTCCACTGATCCGTGGCGGCCTGCTCGGCCGTCACCGAGCCCCGCTTCTCCCAGGTCGACGTAGGCCTGCGACCGGAAGAGCGGGCTCATGAAGACCCAGTCCTTGAAGTGCGCGAGCGTGTGATCGGAGGCGAGGAACATGCCGCCCGGGCCCTCCTGGCGGACGGCGTCCATCGCGAACTCCTCCTCGCTCATCCCGATCCCGCCCGAGAGGACGTCGAACACGCGCAGGATCTCGAGGTCGAGCACGAACTTCTCGTACGAGGCCGTGAGGCCGCCCTCGAGCCAGCCGGCGGCGTGCATCACGAGATCGCAGCCGCCGATCATCGTCGCCCACAGCGTGTTGGTCGTCTCGACAGCCGACTGGACGTCGAGGGCGTTCGACGAGCAGAGTCCGCCGCCGCCGCGGTAGGGGAGCTGGTAGCGGCGGGCGAGGAGGCCGCCGGCGATCGTCCCGAGGATCGACTCCGGGGTGCCGAAGGCCGGCCCTCCGGTGCGCATGTCGACGGCGGTGAAGAATGACCCGAAGAGGCACGGGGCGCCGGGGCGCACGGCCTGGACGAGCGCCACGCCCGACAGGGCCTCGGCCACCTGCTGGGCAAGCCCCGCGGCGATGCTGACCGGCGCGGTCGCGCCGGCGAGCAGGAACGGGGTCACGACCACCGGCTGGCCCGCGACCGCCCACTCCGTGAGGGCGTCGGCCATGAGCCCGTCCCACACCAGCGGGCTGTTGGGGTTGACGACGCCCATGATCGCCGGGCTCTCCTCGATCACCTCGCGCCCGCCGTGCGCGATCGCCGCCAGATCGACCGCGTCGCGCGCCTTGGGGCCGGAGGTGCCGTAGCAGATCAGCGGCTTGTCCGACCAGCGCAGGACGGCGTAGTCCATGTCCATGTGGCGGGTGCGCTCGTCGAGGTCCTGCGCCTCGACGGTGCCGCTCTGCTGGCAGGTCATGAGCGGCGCGGCGTGCGCCATCTTGATCAGCTCGACGTAGTCGGAGATCGTGCCCTCGCGGCGCCCGCGCTCGAGGTCGGAGCAGAACGGCGAGCCGCCGACGGGCGTGAGCACCGGCTTCCCGCCGCCGAGCTTCACCGACCGCTCGGGGTTGCGCGCGGCGAGCGTGAACGAGGCCGGCGCGCGCTCGGTCATCTCCATCACGAACTCGCGATCCCAGCGGACGCGCTCGCCGTCGATGTCCTGCCCCAGGCCCGCCAGCAGCGCCAGGGCGCCCTCATGGCGCACGTCGGTGCCGATCTCCTCGAGGATCGTCATGGCGTGCTCGTGGACGGCGTCGAGCGCCTCGCCCGAGAGCACGGCCGAGATGCCGGCGTCAGCGAACATGGCGGGCGAGCGTATCCGATGTCCTGAGCAAGAGGCCGAGGGAGGCCGCGGCGCCGATCGCCACCGCGACACAGCAGGCGGCGACCACCGCGTGCCAGCCATCGGCGAGCCAGAGCCCCGGCAGGTAGGCCCCCGCGCCGCCCAGGACGTAGTAGATCGTCTGGTGCAGGCTCGTGGCGGTGCCGCGGTGGTGGCTCACGAGCCGGGGAATCAGGAGCTGGCACGTGGTCACCGTCGAGAACATGGCCGCGGCGAGGAGGGCGAGGCCGGCAATCACCGCGGCGAGGTTGTCGACCAGGGTGAGCGCGGCCCCGGCTCCCGCCGCGGCCAGGAGGAACGGCAGGAGCCGCTGCGGGCCGACTCGCGCGGCCGCGTGCCCGACGAGCGGCACGACGGCGCCGACCACCCAGACCGCGTAGACAAGCCCGGCGGCGCCGAGGCTCAGATCGAACGGCGGCCCGGTCAGGCGGTGGGTGGCGAACGTGAAGATGCCGACGAACGCGAAGAACGTCGCGCCGGCGGCGACCGCGTTCAGGATCAGCGGGAGGTTCCGGACGTGCTCGGCGACGACCGCCCGCAGGTCGCGGTCGACGTGCCTGGGCTGGTCCCGTGGCAGCCAGAAGTACATCGCGAAGGCCCCGGCGACCGTCGGGATCGCCAGCGCCTCGAGGGCGACCCGCCAGCTCGAGAGGTCGGCGACGATCGCCGTCCCGACCCGGCCGACGAGTCCGCCGAAGACGAGCGAGGCGGTGTACGCGCCCATCGCCGCCCCGGCGGCCGGCCCGCGGAACCGCTCGGTCACGTAGGGCACCGCGACGGTCAGGAGGCCCGGCATGAGGAACCCCTGGCAGGCGCGGATCGCGAGCAGGGCCGGCAGGTTCGGCGCCAGGCCGGCGACCGCGGTCGGGATGCAGATCAGCACCGCGGCCGCGGCCATCACCCGGGCCCGCCCGAGCCGGTCCGAGAGCGGCCCGGCCACCCACCCGCCGAGCGCCACCGCCAGGACGACCACGGTGATCGTGAGCCCGGCCGCGGCCGCGGACACGCCGAGGCCGCTCTCGATGTCGGGCAGGATCGCCTGCGTCGAGTACATGTTCGCGAACATCGCCGACGCGCCCAGGAAGAGCGCGACGCCGGGTCGCGTCACGATTCGGCGACGTGCGGCGGCCCCGGCAGGACCCGCAGCGAGATCTCGCCCCGCAGGAGCCGCAGGAGCGACTCGCCCGCAAGCTCGCGGCGCCAGCCGGTGAGCAGCGGGTGCGCGCGGTCGGAGTCGACCGCCTGGCCCGCGATGAACGACTCGAGGTCGGCCCGGGTCGCGACGAGCTCCGACGCCACGCCGGCCGCCGCACACCGGGCCTGGAGCACGGCCGAGGCGAGCGGCAGCACCACGCGGATCCGGCGGCGCACATCGCCGGGCAGCTCGGCGTCGGCCTCCGGCGGCGGCCCGGGATCGGCGAGGGTGGCGAGCAGCTCGTCGAGCTGACGGCCGCGGCGGATCTGGAGCCCGCGCACGTTCTCGGCATCCTTCGGCGTCGCCGGACGGCGGCGGGCGAGCTCGACCAGCGTCGCGTCCTTCACAAGCCACGCGGCCGGCAGGTCGCGCCTGCGAGCCTCGCGCTCGCGCCACGCGGCCGCCGCGCGAAGGGCGGCCAGGCCCTCGCTCCTGACCTTCCCGCGCCCGGCGACGCGGCGCCACGCGGTCTCGGGATCCTGGACCAGGGCGGCATCGGGGCCGTACCGCGCCTCGAGCTCCTCGGTCGACCCACGCCTCGCGGCCCTGGGAGCCGAGCCGCTTGCGGAGCGCGTCGGCGGCGCCAAGGAGATAGCGGACGTCGTCGGCGGCGTACTCGACCTGGGTCGGGGTCAGCGGCCGCCGCTGCCAGTCGGTGAAGCCCTCGTCGTGCCGCAGGCGGACCCGGACCGCTGCCTCGAGCAGCCGTTCGAGCGACAGCGTGCCGCCGTAGCCCGCAAACCCGGCTGCGAGCTGCGTGTCGTAGACGTGCTGCGGGCGCACGTCGTGGTGCAGGACGAACGCCGCCAGGTCGCCCGACGGCGCGTGCATGACCTTCTCGACGGCCGGGTCGGCCATCAGCTCGGCGACGGGCTCGAGCGGCGCCCCCTCGACCGGGTCGACCACGGCCAGCCGCTCGGCGGTCGCGATCTGGACGAGGCACAGCCCCGGGGCGTAGGTCCGCTCCCACACGAACTCGGTGTCGATGGCACACCGGCCCTCGGCGCGGGCGGCATCGAGCAGCGGCCCCAGTGCCTCGGCGCTCGTGACCTGCTCGATCTGCATAGGCCTGACAGTATGCAACAACGGGGTCAGACCCCAATGTTGCACTCGCGGCGCTGTAATCTCATCTCCACATGGACCCGTGGGTCGTATGGGTGGTCGTGGGGGTCGTGCTGCTCGTGGCAGAGGCGACGACGACGGCGTTGGTCCCGGGCTACTTCGGCGTCGCGGCGCTCCTCGCCGGGGTGCTCGCGCTGCTCGGCCTCGCCGTGGCGGTGCAGCTCATCGCGTTCGGCGTCCTCGCCGTCGGGGCGCTCGTGCTGACGCGCCCGGCGCTCCGGCGATCGATGACGCGGGGATCCGGCCTGCGAACCGGCGTGGACGCCATGCAGGGCAAGATCGGCGTCGTCACGGTGCCGATCGCCGAGCTCGAGCCCGGGCAGGTCAAGGTCGGCGGTGAGACGTGGACCGCCCGCAGCTTCTACGACGGCGAGTCGCTCCCCGTCGGCTCGCGCGTCGAGGTTGTGAAGGTCGAGGGCGTCACGGCCCTCGTCATCGCCGCACCCTCCCCGCATCAAATCGACGAGACGAAAGAGGCCTCAGATGGGTGAGTTGATCGCACTCGGCGCGCTGGTGATCCTGGTGCTCGTCCTGGTGGCGTCGGCCGTCCGGGTGATCCAGCAGAGCTACGTCGGCATCGTGCAGCGGGTCGGCCGCTATCAGCGGACGATCGGCCCAGGCGTCCACCTGCTCGTCCCGATGCTCGACCGGGTCGCCATGGTGGTCGACATGAAGGAGACCGTGCAGGCGTTCGCCCCGCAGCCCGTCATCACCGAGGACAACGTGACGATCGGCATCGACACCGTCGTCTACTACCAGGTGACCGACGCGGTGAAGGCCAGGTACGAGGTTGCCAACGTGCTCCAGGCGATGGAGCAGCTCACGATCACGACGCTCCGAAACGTCGTCGGGGCGATGACGCTCGAGCAGACGCTCACGAGCCGCGACTCGATCAACTCCCAGCTGCGGTCGGTGCTCGACGAGGCGACCGAGAAGTGGGGCGTCCGAGTGACACGCGTCGAGCTGAAGTCGATCGACCCGCCGCGGACGATCCAGGAGGCGATGGAGCAGCAGATGCGCGCCGACCGGGCCAAGCGGGCGGCCGTGCTCCAGGCCGAGGGCGAGAAGCAGTCGGCGATCCTGCGCGCGGAGGGCCAGCGGCAGGCGGCGATCCTGAACGCCGAGGCCGACCAGCAGGCGAACGTGCTCCGCGCTCAGGGTGACAAGCAGGCCCGGGCGCTTCGGGCCGAGGGCGAGGCCGAGGCGCTCCACCAGATCTTCAACGCCGTTGCCGAGTCGGGCATCGACGCCAGTGCGATGCTCGGGTACAAGTACCTCGAGACGCTGCCGCTGGTTGCCGCAGGCGACGCCAACAAGCTCCTGCTCCTGCCGGCGGGCGCCGCGCAGGCGATGGGCGCCGCGGTGGGGCTCGGCGCGGCGTTCGCAGAGGGCGCCGCCCCGACGCCGCCCGGCGGCTCGAAGGAGCCGAAGACGGGCCAGCCCGACGACCGCGGCGACTCGCAGTAGAATCCCCCGGCCGTGACCGTCGCCCACCGACTGCGCACGCTCGTTGCTCTTGTCACGGCCCTCGCAGCACCCCTTTTGCTGGCACCGGCGGCGCTCGCCGACACGGCGACCCCGGAGCAGCCCGCCGGGCCCGCGTCGCATGCGATCGACAACCTCTACCGGGCCATCATCGGGACGACGATGGTCATCTTCATCCTCGTCGGCGGCTGGCTCGTCTACTCGGCGATCCGCTTCCGGGCGCGCCCGGGCCGCCCGATCGACCCACCTCAGGTGCACGGCTCGAGCAGGCTCGAGTGGGGCTGGACGATCGTGCCGGTGCTGATCCTGATCGGCCTCGCCGGGTACACGTTCCACAAGCTGCCCGACGTGAAGGACGCCCCGTCCGACTCGATGATCGTCAACGTCACGGCCCAGCAGTTCTCGTTCTCGTACAGGTACGGCCCCAACTCGGGCGCCGCCGAGGGGAAGGCGCCCTCGACGCCGGCGACGCTGGTCGTCCCCGAGGACACGCCGGTGAAGGTCGTCGTCCGCTCCAAGGATGTCGTCCACGACTGGTGGGTGGCCTCGCTCGGCCCGAAGGTCGACGCGATCCCCGGCCAGGTGACGACGACGTGGTTCCAGGCCAACGAGACGGGGGTGTACCACGGCCAGTGCGCCGAGTTCTGCGGCGTCGGCCACGCGACGATGTTCATCACCGTGAAGGTGGTCTCGGCCGCCGAATGGCAGTCATACGCGGGAGGGCTCAAGTGAGGCGCGAATGGTGACCGAGGCCGTCGCCTCGCCGGCCGCCGGCCGGCACGCCCCGGCGCGCACGGGCTTCTGGTCGTGGGTCACGACCGTCGACCACAAGCGGATCGGCGCGCTCTACCTCATCATCACGCTCTTCTTCTTCGTGTCGGGCGGCCTGATGGCGCTCGCGATGCGGATCCAGCTCGAGCACGCCGGCAACCAGGTCATCTCGGCCGACGCCTACGACCGCATCTTCACGATGCACGGGACGACGATGGTGTTCCTGTTCGTCGTGCCCGTCATGGCGGCGTTCGGGAACTACATGGTGCCGCTCATGATCGGCGCCCGCGACATGGCCTTCCCCCGGCTGAACGCGGCGTCGCTCTGGCTCCTCATCCTCGGCGGGCTCGTCATGTACCTGGGCTTCGTCTGGGGCGGCGGGGCCGCCGACGCAGGCTGGACCGCCTACCCGCCGCTCTCCGTCCAGTCGGCCGGCCACGGGATCGACCTCTGGATCGTCGGCCTCCACATCATCACCATCAGCTCGGTGATCGGGGCCATCAACTTCATCTGCACGATCCACAACATGCGGGCTCCCGGGATGCGCCTCACGCGGATGCCGCTCTTCGTGTGGACCGTCGACGTCTACGCGTTCATGCTGCTGCTCGCGCTGCCGCTGCTCTCCGGCGCGCTCACGATGCTCCTGCTCGACCGGAACTACGGAACGACGTTCTACGCCGCCGGCCACTACGGGCCGCTCCTCTACCAGCACCTGTTCTGGGCCTTCGGGCACCCCGAGGTGTACGTCGTCGCCCTGCCTGGCTTCGGGATGATCTCGGAGATCGTGCCGGTGTTCTCGCGAAAGCCGCTCTTCGGCTACCGCGCGCTCGTGTACGCAACCGTTGCGATCGCGTTCCTCGGCTTCCTCGTCTGGGGCCACCACATGTTCGCCGTCGGCATGTCGACGCCGCTCCAGGTGTGGTTCATGCTGGCGTCGCTGGCGATCGCCGTCCCGACGGGCGTCAAGATCTTCAACTGGATCGGGACGATGTGGATGGGCCAGATCCGGTTCGAGCCGCCCATGCTCTTCGCCACCGGGTTCATCCTGGTGTTCCTGATCGGCGGCCTGTCGGGCATCGCGCTCGCGATCTTCCCGTTCGACCTGTACGTCACCGACAGCTACTTCGTCGTCGCCCACTTCCACTACGTGATGGGGAGCATCCCGGTGTTCGCCGTGCTCGGCGGCCTGCACTACTGGTATCCGAAGATGACCGGCCGGATGCTCGACCGCTCGCTCGCCATCCGCAGCTTCTGGGTGCTCTTCGTGGGCTTCAACCTGACGTTCTTCCCCATGCACGCGATGGGCCTCTCCGGGATGCCGCGCCGCATCGCCACGTACGCCAACCCCGACTGGAACATCTACAACCAGATCGCGACGCTCGGGGCGTTCATCCTGGCGACCGGCGTGCTGATGGTGCTCATCAACTGCCTGCGCTCGCTGCGCGGCGGCCGCATCGCTCCGGCCGACCCGTGGGGCGGCAACACGCTTGAGTGGTACACGTCGTCGCCGCCGCCGCCGCACAACTTCGACAGCCTCCCGCCGATCCGCTCCGAGCGGCCGCTCGACGACCTGCGCCGCGACGCGGCCGCCGCGGCACGCACGTGACGCGCGGGCGCCTGGTCACATTCGCCGCGCTGGTCGCGGCGCTGGCCTGGGCGCTCATGACGGTCGGGGCGTACGTCCGCGTGTCGGACTCCGGCCTCGGCTGCCCTGACTGGCCCGCGTGCCACGGCCAGCTCGTCGCCGGCGGGCACCACGCGCTGATCGAACAGGTGCACCGCTGGATCGTCACCGTGCTCTCGGTCGCGCTGGTCGTCCTCGCGGCGCTCGTCTACCGCCTCCGGCGGGGCGAGCGGCGGATCACGACGGCGATGACCATCACGCTCGCGCTGCTCGGCCTCCAGGTCGTGCTCGGCGGCGTCACGGTCCTCCTGAACAACGTCTCGTGGACGGTCGTCCTGCACTACGGCGCCGCCGCGGCGCTCCTCGCCGCCGTGCTGCTGGTCGTCGTGCGGCTGGCGTTCCCCGAGGCGGAGTCTCCGCCGCGAGACGCCTACGTCCGGCTCGTCACCTGGCTCGCGGGGATCACGTTCGGGCTCCTCCTGGTCGGCGCCACGGTGGCGACCACCGACTCCCACGAGTCGTGCGGGAAGAGCTTCCCGCTGTGCAAAGGGTCGGTCGCGCCGTCGATCGACCATCACGTCGTGATCCACATGACCCACCGGATCTGGGCCGGCGTGGCGCTGATCCTCGCGCTCTGGACGTGGCGGCAGACCGGCCGGCTGCGGCCCGGCGTGTGGCAGCTCGAGGCGGCGGCCCGCGGCATGGCGAGCCTCTTCCTGGCACAGGCGGCGATCGGAGTGGCCGTCGTCGAGGCCGGCGAGAACGACGCCCTCGAGGTGCTGCACTCGTCGCTCGCCTCGCTCACGTGGCTCTCGGTCGCTACGCTCCTCTGGATGGCGCGGACGCTCCCGGCTCCCGAGCTCGCACGGTCGAGCGACGCCGCGGATCGCAGCCGGTGGCGCACGTCGATCGCCGACTACATGACGCTCATGAAGCCGCGGATCATGCTGCTCATCCTGATCACGGCCTTCGGGGCGATGGCGTTTGCGGCCGACGGCCTGCCCCGCGCCGGCCTCGTCGCCTGGACGCTGCTCGGGCTGGGCCTCTCGTCGGGCGGCGCGAGCGCGATCAACCACTACCTCGATCGCGACATCGACGCCCGGATGACGCGTACCGCCGGGCGGCCGCTCCCGAGCGGCCGGGTCGCCCCGGAGGCCGCGCTCGGCTTCGGCGCGGGCCTCATCATCGCGTCGATGGCCGTGCTCGCGGTCAACGTCAACCTCGTCGCAGCGGCGCTCGCGCTGTCGGGCGCGTTCACATACGTGGTCGTCTACACCTACTGGCTCAAGCGGCGGACACCGCTCAACATCGTGATCGGCGGGGCCGCGGGCGCCGTGCCGCCGCTGGTCGGCTGGGCCGCGGTGACCGGCCACGTGGGACTGCCCGCCGCGTTCATGTTCCTGATCATCTTCCTGTGGACGCCGCCGCACTTCTGGGCGCTCGCGATCCTCACGAAGCGCGAGTACGCGAACGCGGGCGTCCCGATGCTCCCCGTCGTGCGCGGCGAGCGCGAGACGGCCCGCCAGATCCTGCTCTACACCCTGCTGCTCGTCGGGATCTCGCTCCTCCCGTTCGCCGACCGCACGTTCGGGTGGGTGTACCTGACGGGCGCGGTGATCCTCGGCGCGGAGTTCCTCGTGCTCGCCGTGCGGCTCGTCCGCGACACGTCGCCGCCCGCCGCCCGGCGACTCTTCCTGTACTCGCTCGCCTACCTCGCCCTGCTCTTCTTCATCATCGGGCTCGACCGCGCAAGGCTGACGTAAACTCCCACCGTGCTCGACCGCGACACCGCCACCAAGAACATCACGCTCGCGCTCAAGCTGGCGCTGGTCGCGGTGACGCTCTTCGCCGGCACGCTGGTGATCGGGATCCTCGTCCGCTATGGCTGACCGCGAGGACTTCCACCTCCCCGAGCCGTCGGCGCTCCCGCTGGTGACGTCGATCGGGGTCGCGCTCATCCTGTTCGGCTTCGTGCCCGACTCGCGTCTGTGGCGACTGGCCGTGGTGACGATCGGAGCGATGATCACCATCGTCGCCGGCTGTCTGTGGCTGCGGGACTCCATGGCGGAGTACCGCGAGCTCGACTGAGCCGGGCCGCGCCGCCTCAGCCGTCGCCGATGGGTGGCTGGCCCCAAAGCCACAGGGCGATCAGAAACGCCACCACGATGACGCCGAGCACGAGCGGCCCGAGGCTGTCGACGACAAGGCCCGCCTTCCAGGCGAGCGATCCCCGGCGGTCCTGATGGTCCCGACTCACGTTACAAACGATACACCCGAGGTCGCACAGCGGCTGGCGGTCACGATTCGGTGCCAGACGCCACGCCGGCGTCACGATTGCGCCACGGAAGCGCACGGGGGTCAGACCCCGTATCACCGTCGCGGCGAATCGTTGCAGACTTCGCAACACAGCACCCGACGCTGATGGCGACGGCGAAGACCGCGCTTCTTCGCCGGAGCGCGACCCAACACCTCGCCACCCGTTAAGGAAGGGCTTCCCCCGTTAGAGGAGATAGACGACCGTGTAGAGCAGGATCCACACGACGTCGACGAAGTGCCAGTAGAGGCCCGTCACCTCGAGGCCGATGTGCTCGGCACCGGAGTAGTGGCCCCGGCAGGCGCGGACGAAGGCGATGGTGAGGAGCGTCGCTCCCACGAACACGTGCATGCCGTGCAGGCCGGTGAGCGAGAAGAAGCCCGAGGCGAACGCGTTGTTCGACGGCGTGAAGTTGAGGCTCAGGTACTCGTGCACCTGGAGGCTCAGGAACGTCAGCCCCATCGCGAGCGTCAGGAAGAGGCCGACGATGAGCCCGAAGCGCTGGTCGCGCTTGATCGACACGAGCGCCCAGTGCATCGTGAACGACGACGAGATCAGGATCGCCGTGTTGATGCCGGTCGCCTCCACGGGAAGGTCGATTCCGGCGGGCGGCCACGCGGTGTGCGTGAACCGGATGTAGAAGAAGATCGTGAAGAACGACCCGAAGAGCATGATCTCCGAGCCGAGGAACATGACCATCCCCAGGAAGACGGGCGACCTGAGCAGGCTCTCGTGATATGCGGAGGCCGACGCGCCGCCGGCGTGGTGGCCGTCGGCGGTGGCGGCGTGGGCGCTCATCGGCGGGGCGCCTCCGGGGCATCCGAGACGAGGTGCTCGACCGGGAGCTTCGTCCCGTCGCGCAGCCGCTCGATCAGGTCACGGCGCAGCCAGCCGGAGCGGGTCTGCGGCAGCGTCGAGACGACGATCTCGGACGGCGGGTCCTCCTCGACGACGTCCATCACCGCCGTATACGGGTCGCGCTCGACCACGTAGCCGCTGGCCTCGATCCCGGCGCGCCGGAGCGTCGCGAGCGTGCCGTCGAGCCGAGCCTGCGTCGCCGCGCGCACGTCGGCCTCGTCGACGACCCACGCGTCCGTCGGGTCGTTCTGCGGGCAGATCACGGTGACGCGCACCGGGTCGGTCGCGGCGCGGCTGCGCAGGGCGGCGATCAGGCGGTCGCCGGTCACGGTCTGGTTGGCCACGACCAGGATGTGCTTGAGCGCGCTCATGATCGCCTCTCTCTCCTCCCGGCTGGCGACGGCCAGCGCGACCGGCACCGGCAGCTCCTCCGGCTGGGGCGGCGCGTGGACGGTGACGATGGCGTGCCGCGCGCCGGGCACGCCGTACGCGTAGGGGCTGCCGACGATCTGCGGCGGCTCGTCGAAGTTGAAGATCGGCGGCGGCGAGGTGACCTGCCACTCGAGCGTCAGCGCGCGCCAGGGGTTGGCCGGCGCCGTCTCGCCGCGCCACCACGAGTTGGCCATGTTGTAGAGGAAGACGAGCGTCGACGCGCCGAGGATGAACGCGAAGATCGAGATGATGAAGTTGAGCGTCCCGAACTGGGCCGGGTAGTCGGCGATCCGCCGCTGCATGCCCTGGAGGCCCAGCCAGTGCATCGGCATGAACGTCGCGTTGAACGCGACGAAGGTGAGCCAGAAGTGGAGCTTCCCGAGCCCCTCGTCGTACATCTTCCCCGTCATCTTCGGGAACCAGTGGTAGATGCCGGCGTAGATCGTGAACACCGAGCCGCCGAAGAGCACGTAGTGGATGTGCGCGACGACGAAGTAGGTGTCGGATGTCGCGATGTCGACCGGGATCACGGCCAGGAAGATGCCCGACAGCCCGCCGACCACGAACGTCGCCAGGAAGCCGCATGCGAACAGCATCGGCGTTCTCAGGTGGATGACGCCCCGCCACATCGTCGCGAGCCACGAGAACATCTTGATGCCCGTCGGGACGGCGATCGCCATCGTCGTGAACATCATCGGGACTCGCAGCCACGGCGCCATGCCCGAGACGAACATGTGGTGAGCCCACACCGTGAACCCGAGGACGCCGATCGCGACGGTCGAGATCGCGATCAGCTTGTAGCCGAAGATCGGCTTTCGCGAGTGGATCGCGATCACCTCGGAGATGATCCCGAACCCGGGCAGCATCATGATGTAGACCGCCGGGTGGGAGTAGAACCAGAAGATGTGCTGGTAGGCGATGACGTTGCCGCCGTGCGTCGGGTCGTAGAAGTGGGTGTGCATGATCCGGTCGAACAGCACCTGGAACTGGGCGCCGGCGATGAACGGCGTCCCGAGGACGACCAGCGTCGAGGTGGCGAGGTTCGCCCAGACCAGGAGCGGCATCCGCCAGAACCCCATCCCCGGCGCGCGCATGGTGACGATCGTGACGAGGAAGTTGACCGCGGTCGCGATCGACGAGGCGCCGGCGAACTGCACGCCCATCACCCACATCGTCTGGCCGGCCGGCCCGTGCACGGCGAGCGGCACGTAGTTCGTCCAGCCGGCGTCGAACGGCCCCACGAGGAACGACGAGACCATGCACATGCCGGCGACCGGCAGCATCCAGAAGCTGAGCGCGTTCAGGCGCGGGAACGCCATGTCCTGGGCGCCGATCATGATCGGGATCACGAAGTTGCCGAGGCCGGCGAACGCCGGGATGACGAACAGGAAGATCATGAGCGCCGCGTGCACGGAGAAGAGCCCGTTGAACGTCCCCGGCGCGAAGTACTGCTGGCCAGGCGTTGCGAGCTCGGCCCGCATCAGCTCGGCCAGGAGGCCGGCGATCATGAAGAAGATGAACGTCGTGACCAGGTACTGGATACCGATCACCTTGTGGTCGGTGTTGACCTTGAAGTAGTCCTTCCACGTGTACGCGCCGTGGTTGGAGTGATCCTCGTGCTCCGGCGTGGGCCGGCCGATCAGGTAGCCCCACCAGTAGTCCCAGCAGCCGATCCCGATGGTGAAGCCGACGCCGGCGAAGAGCATCACGAACGTCTGGACGACGCCGGCGCTGTAGGCGGGCGTGCGGCCGGTGAGGTCGCGGATCCCCATGACGATGCCCGCGGCCGCAAGCCCCATGAACGTCGCGACCCAGATCGCGCGGACCCAGCTCCCGCGCAGCCACACGCTGCGCTTCGGCCCGTCGCTGCCGTGGTGGTGGACCGGTCCCGCTATCTCCTGGGCATGTGCGACCAATTCAGTTCCCGCCTTCCAACAGGTACTTGACCAGCGCGTCGATCTGGGCGGCCGTCAGGCTCGTCCCGAAGTTCGGGGGCATGACACCGCCCGGATAGCCCGAGACCACGACCTTCTCCGGGTCGGTGATCGACTCCTTCACGTAGTCCTCAGGCGACTGGCCGGTGCCGTACTTCGCGGCGTCGGCGGCCAGGTTGTCGAGGTTGGGGCCGACCGTGCCCTTCGCTCCGGCCGGCGTGAACGTGTGGCAGCTCGCGCAGGTCGACGAGAAGAGCGCCGCCGGATCCGTGTTGCCGCCGCCCGCAGGCGCCTGGGCTGCCTTCTTCTGCTGCGCGATCCATGCCACGAAGTCGGCCGGCTTCAGGACGTGCACGACCGTCCGCATCTGGCTGTGCCCGATGCCGCACAGCTCGGCGCAGGTCACCATGTAGGTGCCCAGCCGGTCGGGCGTCGCGATCATCTTCTGCGGCACGCCCGGGACGGCGTCCTGCTTCAGCCGGAACGCCGGGATGTAGAGCGAGTGGATCACGTCGTGCTCGACCGCGGAGATCCGGAACTCGACCTGGCGGCCGACCGGGAGGGCCAGGATCCCGGTCTTGAGCCCGCCGTAGCTCGGGTACGTGAACGTCCAGGCGAACTGCTGCCCCTGCACGTCGACGATCAGCCGGTCCTGCGCGAGCGCCTCGTTCCGGCCGAGCGCCGCGGCGCCGTAGATGGCGAAGCCGAGCACGATGACGATCGGGATGACCGTCCACACGATCTCGAGCCCCGTGTGCCCGTGGATGGGCGCGCCGTCGGAGTCGTCGCCCGGCTTCGCCCGGAACTTCACCATCATGTAGACCAGGAACACGATGACGAGCGAGAAGATGAACGAGCTCATCACCATCAGCCAGAAATAGAGCGTGTCCTGGCGTTGGGCCTGCACGGCCGCCGCGACCGGGAACCACGACGGCAGGAGCCAGACGGCCAGCGCTCCCAGCGCGCCCAGGACCACGGCGACGAATCCAACTCTCAGAAACGCTGACACCGCGGCGCATCTTATGCGGGTCGCGGGACGGGGGCAACGGGAGTGGAGCTACGCTGGACGCGTGCAGTTCGTGCTCCTGCACATCCCGCACTTCCTGCCTGCGGTGGTCGGGCTCGGGTTTCTGGCCCGGTTCGGCGTCTACGCGATGCGGCTGCCGCCTGCCCACCTCTCCGACGAGGAGCTGGCCGAGTGGCACCGCCGGAAGCAGGCGGCGGCGACAGAACCCCGCGCCGTGGCGGCCACGACAGCCCGGCTTTCGACCGCCGCCCTGCCCCTGCTCATCACCGGGCTGGTCACCGGCCTTCTGATCTACACGGTCGATCTGCGCGACGACCGGCCGTCGGCGGCGATGGCGTGGACGCATACGCTCACGTCGACCGCCGGCCTCGTGCTGATCGCGTTCAAGCTGCGCGCGCTCGAGCCGGGCCGCCTGCGCGAGGGCACCGAGCGCCGGCACGCGCTCACGTCGGGCCTCTCGCTCGTGCTCCTCATCTCGTCCGTGCCGCTTCTCCTGTCAGGAGTGCCGCTCGTCTGGGATCCGGCGCACACCTCGCTGATCGCCAGAACCCATCTGGTCGTCGCGGCCGTCTGGATGGTCGTCTTCCAGGTGCACGTCTTCCGCTACATCGGCCGGGCGCTCCGAGCGACGCACGTGGGCGCCGGCGAGGGCGCGCCGCCGCCGGCCCGGCAGGCCGGCTAGCTACCCCTCCAGGCGAAGCAGGGGCACCGAGACGGCGGCGACCACCACCGTGGCGGCCGCAGCGACCACGAACACCCCTCCCGGCGAGATCACGGCGACGAGCGCGCTCGCCGCAACCGCGCCGATCGAGGCCGCCAGGAGGGCGGCCATGCGCCCGGTGATCCCGACCCGAGCCTGCTGGGCCGGGGCGGCGCGGGTCTGGCGCTCGCCGATCACGAGCGTGATGAAGAACAGGCCGGTGATCTCGAGCCCGGCGAACGCCGCCGTCGCGACGCCGAGCCCCGGAGCGAGCGCCAGCACCACCGAGGCGGCCGCCGAGCCGATGAGGCCGGCCCGAAGGGCGCCGGTCGGGCCGAGGCGCTCGCGGGCCAGCGGTGCGAGCGCGCCGCCGGCGAGCCCCGCCGCTCCGCCGATGGCCAGCATCCTGCCGGCCTCCGGCCCCGTCGCGTGAAGGTGTGTCCGCAGAAACACCACCATGAGGGCGTAGAAGACGTTCACGGTGAGGTTCCACGCCATGCTGACCGACGTGAGCCGGCGGAGCGTGCGGTCGCGAGCGACGACCTCGACGCCCGAGAGGACGCCCGCCCGGCGGGCGCCCTCCGCGGCCTCGGGGCCGAGCTCCGTGCGGATCGACGCCAGGAGCACGGCCGCCAGGGCGAACCCCGCCGCCTCGACCCACAGCGCCTCAACCGCGCCGACGAGCCCGATCAGGCCGCCGCCGAGCGCGGGGCCGATCAGGAAGCCGAGCGACCAGACGAGCGAGAGATTGGCCTGCCCCTCGACGAAGTGCTCATCGCCCACGAGCCGCGCGGTCGCGCCGAACGCCGCGGCATCGACGAACACGCGGCCGGCGGTCACGCCCATGCCGGCGGCAAAGATGAGCGCCAGGGGCAGGTCACTGGCCGCCGGGCCGACGGCGACGGTCAGCGGAAGCACGCACGCGGCCACGGCCTGGAGCACGGCCGCCGACACCATGATCCGGCGCCGTCCCCTGCGGTCGCCAAGCTCGCCCGCGTGCAGGCCGAGCACGAGGTACGGGATCGTCGCGATCAGGAACGCGGCGCCGGCGAGCGAGCGGGAGCCGCCCGCGTCGAGCACCATCCAGGGCAGGACGACCAGGCTGAGCCCGCCCGCCATCGAGTCCATCAGCTGCGCGACGAGGAACCTGCGCCCGTCGCGCGAGCGCAGAAGGACGCCCTTCACTCCCAGACCGGGGGGCCCGAGCGCAGCCTGAGAGTCGTCCCCAGGCCGGCGTCGACGGCCCGGTCGAGCACGTGCTTGGCCGCGGTGACGTCGTCCATCGCGAGGCCGACCGGGCTCACGACCACCCGGTCGTGCGCGGCGGCACGGCCGGGGTGGCGGCCGGTGACGACGTCGCAGAGCTCCGCCACGCCGCCGCCTCCGCCGTCGAGCACGCCCGCGGCGACCAGCCGCTGGGCGTAGCGGCCCTCGTGCGTGGACTCGTGCACCCAGTCGTCGACGACCAGGAGGTCGGTCGCCGCGTGCAGGTCGATCGGCCCGTCGAGGCTCGACACGAGCACGACGGTCACGCCCTCGTCGAGCCACTCGGGCGCGAACGTGGGGTCGACCGCCATCGTGGCCGGCACGACGACCGCCGCGCCGCGAACGGCGGCCTCCGCCGTGGCCGCGGGTCGGACGTCGAGGCCGGTCGCGGCCGCCCGCGCGGCGCAGAACGCGGCGCACCGCTCGGCGCGCGGGTCGTAGACCCGCACCTCGGCCAGCTCGGGCATCGCGATCCGGAGGGCGTCGAGCTGCGTATGGGCGAGGACGCCAGCGCCCAGGAGGCAGGCGACCCGCGAGCCCGGGACGGCGAGGTGCCGAACCGCGAGCCCGGTGACCGCGCCGGTGCGCATCGCGCTCACCACCGTCCCGTCCATGACCGCGAGCGGAAGGCCCGTCGCCCGGTCGGACAGGAGGATGAGCGCGTTGGCGCGCGGGAGGCCGTTTCGCTCCGGGTTCTGGGGGACGCTCGGGATCCACTTGAGGCCGGCGACGTCGAACTCGCCGCCGATGTAGGCGGGCATCGCCATGATCCGGCCGTCGCGCTCCTCGGTGCCCGGCCCGTCCGACCACGTGATCATCACCTTGGGCGGCATGAAGACCCCGCCGTCGGCCTTGACGGCGAACGCGCGGGACATCACGTCGATCATCGCGGCCATGTCGGTGCCGCCCGCCGCCACGACGTCCTCCTGGCTCAGATAGAGGAACTCGGTCGAGGGGGCGGCGCTCACGACGGCTCCACGAATACCACATGCACCTCGCCCGGCCCGTGCACACCCCGGATCAGGTTCTGCTCGATGTCGGCCGTGCGGCTCGGGCCCGTGACGAGCGTGACCGCCGACGACGCCGCCAGCTCGGGGCCGATGACCCGAAGCGCGGCCGCGAGGTCGGGGACGAGCTGCCCGGGAGTCGCCTCGATGACGTGCACGGGGTCGACCAGCCCCCGGCGGCGCCCGGCCGAGAGCCGGGCCGAGACGACCGCGGTCCCCGTCTCGGCGATCAGGGCCAGGCACGGCGTCACCGAGACGCCCTCGCCGGCAAGCTCCTCGAGCGCGGCGCGGCCGTGGTGGACGTGCCCTCCGACGGCCTCGAGCTCCCGCGTGAACTCCTCGATCACCTGTGCACCTCGAGGTCTCGCGTCCGCGTCCAGCGGCGAAGGAGCGGAAGCGGCCCGCGGGCCCGCCCGGCCAGCCGGACCGTGAGCCGGAAGAGCCGGGGCCGGCTCCAGGCGAAGCTCCACAGGCGAAACGCCAGCCGCTCGAGCAGGCCGGCCGAGTCGGCGGCGCGGTCGCGGCGCAGCCCGAGGAGCAGCTCGTGCAGCGGGATCTTGACCGGGCACACGTCGTCGCACGCGGCGCACAGCGACGAGGCGTGCCCCAGCTCCTGGTCGCCGTGCAGGAGCGGCGTCAGGACGGCGCCGATCGGGCCCCCGTACACCCACCCATAGGCGGTCCCGCCGACCTGGCGGTAGACGGGGCAGACGTTCTGGCAGGCGCCGCAGCGGATGCAGTTGAGCACGCTCCGGTACGGCGTCTCGCGGACGCGAGAGCGGCCGTTGTCGAGGATCACGACGTGCATCTCCTCGGGCCCGTCCTCCTCGTCGCCCCGGCGAGGGCCGTTCAGGAGCGTGACGTACGAGGTGATCTTCTGGCCCGTCCCGGAGCGGGTGAGGAGCGGCAGGAGCACCGCCAGATCGGCCAGGTCGGCGACGACGCGCTCCATCCCCATGATCGCGATGTGCACCGGAGGGAGCGACGAGCACATGCGGCCGTTGCCCTCATTCGTGACGAGCACGATCGTGCCGGTCTCGGCGACCGCGAAGTTGACGCCGGTGATCCCGACCGGCGCCTCGAGGAAGCGGCTTCGCAGGTGGTCGCGGGCGAACGCGGTGAGCTCGGCCGGGTCGTCGCCGATCGGGCGTCCCGCGAGCGGCTCGAACAGCTCACGCACCTGATCGGTCGTCTTGTGGATGGCCGGGATGATGATGTGCTCGGGCGCCTCGCCGGCGGTCTGCACGATGAACTCGCCGAGGTCGGTCTCGACGACCTCGACTCCGGCAGCCTCGAGGCGCTCGTTCAGGCCGATCTCCTCGGCCGCCATCGACTTGCCCTTGACCGCCATCCGGCCGTGACGGAGGACGACGTCGGTGACGTAGGCCGCCGCATCGGCCCCCGTGGGCGCCCGGTGGACGACGGCACCCGCCGCCTCCAGCTTCTCCTGGAGCGAGTCGAGGAGCGCCGGAAGGTCGGCGATCGCACGCGACCGGGCCGCCTCGCCTGCCGCGCGGAGCGCCTCGAAGTCGACGCCGCCGAGCCCGCGGACGCGGTTGTCGGCCGCCCGCTCGGCGAACCGGGGCACGTTGGCCCGCTTGTGCGGATCGGCGAGCGCCGCGGCCGCGCGCGACTCGAAGCCGCTCACAGCGCCTCGGCGACGACGGTCGCGAGGTGGACGACCCTGACGCCTGCTCGGACCCGCGAGGCACGGCCCTCGATCTGCATCACGCACCCCGGGTCGGCGCTCGCCACAACGCCCGCCGAGACGGCGGCGGCCGAGGCCAGCTTGTCGTCGGCCATCGCGGTCGACACGTCGGGGTAGCGCACCGAGAACGTGCCGCCGAAGCCGCAGCAGCGGTCGGCGCGCGGCAGCTCCTGCAGGGTCGCGACCGCCGCGAGCAGCGTCCTCGGCTGGTCGCGGAGCCGGAGCTCGCGCAGCATGTGGCACGAGTCGTGGTAGGCGACCTCGGCCCGCACGGCCGGTGCGGGCGGCCGCCAGCCCAGCTCGTCGACCAGGTACTGCGAGAGCTCGAACGTCCGCGCGGCGACCCGCTCGGCCGCCTCCTGGTCGCGCTCGCCGTGGAAGAGGTGGCGCCAATGGACGCGGATCATCGCGGCGCACGACCCGGCGGGGACGACGACGACGTCGGCGTCGGAGAGGGCGCGGAGCGTGCGGCGTGCGACCCTGCGTGCGTCGGAGACGAACCCGCTGTTCCACGCCGGCTGCCCGCAGCAGGTGGCTCCGGAGGGCCGTCCGGAGGCGACGCCGGCCGCGGCCAGGAGCCGCTCCGAGTCGCGGACGGCAGCCGGATTCAGCGCCTCGCCGAGGCAGGTGGGGAAGAGGGCCACCACGGCCCGCCATCATACGGCCATGACCGTGCACGTCACCTCCGTGGCTCTCTCGTACGGCGCGGACGAGGTCCTGACCGACGTCTCGGCCATTCTGCGCCCCCGCGACCGGGTCGCGCTCGTCGGCCGAAACGGCGCCGGCAAGACGACGCTCCTGCGCATCCTGGCCGGTGAGCTCACCGCGGACCAGGGCGAGATCTCGATGCCGCCGGGGACGCGCGTCGCCCTCCACGACCAGCGTCCGCCGCTCGCCGGGGCCGAGACGCTGGGCTCGTACGTCGGCGCCGGAGCCGCGAAGGCCGAGCAGCTCGAGGCCGAGCTGCGCGAGCTCGAGGCCCGGATGGCCGAGCATCCCACCGACGCCGTCCTTCGCCGCTACGACACGGCGCAGCGTGAGTTCGAGCGCGCCGGCGGCTACGCGTGGCGGACGCGGCTCGAGGCGGTGGCGCGCGGCCTGGGGTTCTCGCCGGCCGACCTCGACCGGCCGCTGCGCACGTTCTCGGGCGGCGAGCTGACGCGCGCGTCGCTCGTCCGGGCGCTGGCGGCGGAGCCCGACGTCCTGCTCCTCGACGAGCCCACCAACCACCTCGACACCGACGCGATCGAGTGGCTCGAGGCCCATCTGGCTGCGCTGGACGCCGGGGTCGTGTTCGTGTCGCACGACCGCTGGTTCCTCGAATCGGTGGCGACCGGCGTGCTCGAGATCGACCGCGGGCGCGGCCGCTACGAGAAGGGCTCCTACTCCAACTGGCGCCGGGTGAAGGCCGAGCGGATCGCCGCGCAGACCGGGGCGTTCGAGCGCCAGCAGGAGGAGCTGGCCCACCTTCAGCGGTTCGTCGACCGGTTCCGGTACGGCACGAAGGCCCGCCAGGCGCAGAGCAAGCTGAAGGCGATGGACCGGATCGAGCGCGTCGAACGTCCGACGGGGCAGCGCTCGCTGAAGTTCGACTTCCCGCCGCCGGTGCGCAGCGGGCGGATCGTCGTCGAGGCCGAGAAGCTGATCGTCGAGGTCGCCGGCCGGACCCTCATCGCCGACGGAGGGTTCGCCGTCGAGCGCGGCCAGCGCGTGGCGCTGATCGGCCCGAACGGCGCCGGCAAGACCACGCTGCTCGAGACGCTGCTCGGGCGGCGCGAGGCCGCGGCGGGACGGGTGAAGCTGGGCCACAACGTGACGGTGGGCTACTACTCGCAGCAGTCGCTCGAGCTGCCGGAGGGCCTGCGCGTGATCGATGCGGTCGTGTCCGGGACGAAGCTGACCGGGCCGCAGGCGCGGACGCTGCTCGGGCGCTTCCTCTTCTCGGGAGAGGAGGTCGAGAAGCCGGTCTCGGCGCTCTCGGGCGGCGAGCGGCGGCGGCTGTCGCTGCTTCGCACCGTCGTCTCGGGCGCGAACTTCCTCGTCCTCGACGAGCCGACGAACCACCTCGACATCGAGAGCCGCGAGGCGCTCGAGGACGCCCTCCTCGGGTTCCCGGGGACGCTGCTCTTCGTCTCGCACGACCGGGCGCTGATCGAGGCGCTCGCGACGCGCACGCTCGCGATCGAGGGCGGCCGGCTGAACGGGCGCGAGGGCGGGTTCGGCGACTACGCCAGGGCGCACGCGTCCCCGCCGGCCCCGGAGCAGCCGAAGCCGAAGCCGGCCAAGCCGAAGCAGCCCAAGGAGCCGCGCCCGTCCCAGCGCGCCGCCCGCCAGACGGCGAAGCTGGAGCGGGCCATCGCAACCCTGGAGGAGGAACTGGGCGCCCTCGAGACGCGGCTCTCACAGCCCGAGGCGTACGGCGACGACGCCGCGGTCGCCGAGGACGGCACCCGCCATCAGGAGCTCCAGAAGGAGCTGGCGTACCTCTATCGGGAATGGGAGCGAAACGCCGCCGAAGCGGGCTGAGCGCCCGGCCTACGCCGGATGCCCGTTCCCGACGATCTCGACCAGCACGTCGACGACTCGGGGCTCGAAGTGGCGGCCCGCGCAGTCGCGTAGCTCGGTGATCGCGGCATCGACCGGCATCGCCTGCCGGTAGACGCGGTCTGACGTCATCGCGTGGAACGCGTCGCAGGCGAGGATGATGCGGGCCCCGAGCGGGATGTCGTCGCCGGCCAGCCCGCGCGGATATCCCGAGCCGTCCCAGTGCTCGTGGCAGGCGAGGACGATCGAGCGCGCCCCGGCCAGCGCCGGCACCGGCTCCATGATCCGCGCGCCCAGCTCCGGGTGGCGGCGCATGACCTCCCACTCGTCGTCGGTGAGCGGCCCGGGCTTGTCGAGGATCGACGCCGGGATCCCGATCTTGCCCACATCGTGAAGGGCCGCCGCGACCCCCACGTCGCGCAGCGCGATGTCGCCGAGCTCCAGCCGCCGGGCCACCTCCTCGGCCATCCCGACGAGCGCCTGCGCGTGGTCTCCCGTGTACTCGTCCTTCGTCTCGAGCGCGTTTGCGAGCGACCGCATCGTCGCGAGGAACGACTCCTCGAGCTCGTCGACGAGCGAGCGGTTGTCGAGCGCAAGCAGGGCCTGGTCGGCGATCCCGAGCAGCATCCGCTCGTCGCGCGAGCTCGGCGGGCCGCGACGGCGGCCTCGCTGAACGACGATCGCCGCGCGGTTCCCCGCCCGCTCGCCGATCGGAATCAGGGCGTACGACGTGCCGTGGCGGGGCAGTCCCGCGCTCGCCGAGAGCGCCTCGGAGTCGTCGGCGTCCAGCACGAGCACGTGGCGCGCGTCGAGGTTGCCGGTGAACGGCGCCTCGTCGGCGGCGAGCGACACGGCCTCGAGACGCCCCACCTCGCGGGGCGTGTACCCGACGTGGGCGGCGAGCTCCATCCGGTCGTCCGCTCGCAGCCACACCGAGAGCCCGGCGCACTCCACGAGCCGGTCGACGGCCCGCGCGAGCATCCCCGCCACGGCACCGACGCTCACCTGCGCAGCGAGGGCGGCACCGAGCTCGAGCATCGCCTCGGCGATCTCGGCCGCCTCGCGCATCGACGCGTAGAGGCGCACGTTGCGGCACGCAACCGCAGTGTGCGCGGCGACGACCTCCAGCACGCCCAGATCGAGTGCATCGAACGCATCGCCTCGCGGCCCCGAGACGACGATCGCGCCGACGGCGTCCTCGTCGCCCAGCATCGGGGCCACCATCACCGACTCGCCGGGAACCAGCCGCGTCCTGCCGTCCACCACGGCGCGGGCGGCCGCGGCGTCGGCGATCGCGGCCCATTCGTCGGCGTCCGATTCGCCGCCTTCGACCGCCGCCAGAGCGACCTCGTCACCGACCTCGGCACGCAGATAGAAGCGCGGGGCGTGGAACCGGTCCTGGCGGACCAGCTCGGCGACGACCGCGTGAGCGATCTCGCCCTCCGAGCGGGCGTACGCCAGACGGGACGTGAGCGATCGCAGGAGGCCCATCTGGGACAGCAGCCGGTCGCGGGCGCGGGTCGAGACGACGTCCGCAGGCGGTTGGGCCGTCCCCGCGCTCGCCGCCACGCCGGCGGCGACCAGCTCCGCGGCACGCAGCTCGTCGGGCCGGAACGCCCGCGGCGAGCGTGCCGACCCCACCAGATGGGCGATCGCCCGGCCACCCGAGCGGAGCGGTGCGATCAGGAGGGCATACCGCCCATCGCGTGTCTGGGTCGCCTCGCGGTCGACATCCTCGACGACCGCGGCCAGCCGGGCCTCGCCGAGGCGGTGCGACGGCGCCCCCTCGCGAGCCCATCGGGCGGTGACGGTACGGCCGGACGACCCGGGAGCGACGATCCAGGCCGCATCGAGGTCGAGGAGCTCGCCGAGGAGCCTGCACGGCGCGTCGTCACGAAGCGCGGGCACCGTCACGACGCCGCCGCCGGCGGGCGCTGCCGGCTCGGCCTCCGCGGCGCGTCCAGGCGTGGACGCCGCGTCGTCGCCAGTCAACCATGGGTGCACGACTCCCAGGAGGCTAGGTCGTCCGCGGGCCTCCTCGCATCCCCCGAACGCGGTAATGCGATGAAAATCACATGAACGCGTTCAGGAGCTCGTACGTCCCCGCCGCGACGAGACCCGCAGCCGGAATCGTGAGGAGCCACGCGGTGACGATGTCGGCCGCGACGCCCCACCGAACGGCCGAGACCCGCGTTGTCGCGCCTGCGCCCATCACCGAGCTCGAGATGACGTGCGTCGTCGAGACGGGGAATCCGTACTTGGTGGCGACCGTGTAGAGGACCGCGCTCGCGGTCGTCTGGGCGGCGAAGCCCTGCGGGGGCTCGAGCTTGAAGATCCGCGTCCCCATCGTGCGCATGATCCGCCAGCCGCCGACGTACGTCCCGAGCGCGATCGCAAGCGCCGCGACGGCGATGACCCAGTCGGGGATGTCGGCCGGCGAGCTCGTGTGGCCCGCCGAGTAGAGGGCCAGAGCGATCACGCCCATCGTCTTCTGGGCGTCGTTCGTCCCATGGGCGAACGCCATGAAGCTGCCCGAACCGACCTGCGCCAGCCGGAAGCCGCGGTTGAGCGGCGCGGGGCGCACGCGCCGGAAGAGCCAGAGGATCCCCACCATGATCACCCCGGCGATCAGGAAGCCGATGAACGGGCTCGCGAGGCCGGGCCAGACGACCTTGTTCCAGATGCCGTCCCACTGCACCGGATCGGGCCCGCCCGCAGCGAGGGCCGCGCCGACCAGGCCGCCGACCAGCGCGTGTGACGACGACGACGGCAGGCCGAGCCTCCACGTGAAGAGGTTCCAGGCGATCGCACCGATGAGCGCGGCCAGGATCAGTTGCCCGGTGACGCGGCCGGGATCCGTGTTGATCAGGCCGTCGCCCACGGTCTGGGCCACCTTGGTCGACGTGAACGCCCCCACGAAGTTCATGATCGCGGCGATCGCCACGGCGACCCGGGGCGACAGGGCGCGCGTCGAGACCGACGTGGCGACGGCGTTCGCCGTGTCGTGGAAGCCGTTCGTGAAGTCGAAGCCGAGCGCGACGAGGACGATCACGACCAGAAGGCCGTCGCTCATCGGTTCTTGAGGTAGATGCTCTCCAGGACGTGGGCTGCCTTCTCGCAGCTGTCGACGGCCTGCTCGAGGTCGTGGTGGATGTCCTTCCACCGGATGACCACAAGCGGATCGAGCCCATCGCGGAAGAGCCGCGCCGTCGCCGCGCGCACGATCCGGTCGCCCTCGTCCTCCAGCGTGTGCACGTCGATCAGATGGTGGCTGATGTCCTTCAGGCCGTCGAGCCCGTGGATGGCGTCGGCGATCTTGGACACCGCACGGAGGATCACCCCGGCCTGCTCGATGGCCTCGGGCGGCACCTCCTCGACTCCGTAGAGGTTCAGCTCGTCGGCCACCTGATCCATGAAGTCGCAGATGTCGTCGAGGACGGTCGCGAGGTTGTAGATGTCCTCGCGGTCGATCGGCGTCACGAACGTCTTGTTGACGAGCTGGACGATCTCGTGGGTGACCCGGTCGCCCTCGTGCTCACGATCCTTGATCTCCTCGACGAGCGCCCGGCGGTCGGGGTAGTGCTCGAGCAGGTCAAGCAGGAGCTGCGACGTCGAAACGAGGTTCGTCGCAGCCCTGTCGAACAGCGGGTAGAACCCGCGCGCCTGCGGAGTCAGCCTGAGCTTCGCCATGCAACCACCGTACCCGCCTGGTGGTGAAGATGTGGAGAAGATGCCGGGTGGGCTTTATCCACCGCTGGTGTGCGTCGAGACCGCGGTCGGGATCGACGTGCGCGTGGCGGTCACGTCGGCCCGGACTCCGGCGCCGCGTGTCCGCGGGATCCACGCGTGCCACCGTTGCGGGCCGTCGGCCGTCGCCGATGCGCTGCCGGACGGTGCCGACACGGGGGTCGAGGTCCAGTGATCACCGACGCCGCGGATGGCCAAGTATCGGGGCCGGTCCGGACGGAGCCGCCCTCGGTCAGCCGTCGACGTGCGGAATCTCGCGGACGAGCGCCCCGTCGGCGTCGAGATAGCCGCGGCGGGCGTAGAAGTCGCGCGCCCGCCGGTCGGAGCCGGCAGCCGGGATGCACACCCGGTCCTTCCCCCGGCTCGTGCCGTACCCCTCGGCCCAGTCGAGCAGGCGGTTTCCGACGTGGCGGCCCTGGTCGGCCGGAGCGACGACGATCTGGTCGACCACGAGCGCGCTGCCATCCTCGCGCAGCGCCACGTAGCCGGCCGGATGGCCCTCGACCTCGGCGACGAAGACCACGTCGCGGCGGGGAGCCGGCGGCACGAGCTCGTCCTCGGTCGACACCTCGCCGGCCAGGCGCTGGAGGGCCGGCGAGTCGGACTGCCGAAACGGCCGCACGATGACCTCAGGCATCAGCCTGTCGCTTCGGCGAGGACCTTCTTCTCCTCGGGCGAGAGCTCGACATCGCTGAGCCCGTTTCGGACGTCCTTGATGTAGATGCGCGCATAGTCGCGACCCTGGATCGCCGAGAGCACGAAGCCCGACCGTGACGCGTCCATAAGCGCGATCGTGACCGACTGCTTGGCGCCCGCGCCCTCGAGGGCATCGTACCGCAGGAGCGCCCGCCGCTCGAAGCAGCCGTCGACGCGCTCGGTCAGCGACCGCACCGCCGATTGTGCCGCCGCGGCCGAGCCCTCGGCCTGCTCCACGCGGGCCAGGAGCGACATCGCGTACTCGACGATGTCGGCGCTCTTCGACCCGATCACGACCTTCTGCGCACGGCGCATGCGGCGCACCTGGAGCCACAGGTACCCGGTGGTCAGGAGCAGCACCCCGGCGGCGACCGCAGCGCCGACCGCGACGTCGAGGGCGGTGTCGGCCGTCGTCACGACGGCAGGCGGAACTGGACCAGGTACGTCCGCGTGTTGTTCGAGAGAACGCTCTCGCCGGGGACCTTGGCGACGGTCACCGTCATCTTGTAGCGCTGCGTGAACTCGGGCTGCGTCGATGCGTTCTTGAACAGGTCGTCGAACCGCACGGTTTCGACCGCGCCCTTGTCGATCGAGGCGATGGTGCCCGATCGCGTGATCTTGGGCGAGCCGGCGTGCGTGAGCGTGAGCGTCACGGGCACGCTGACCTCACGGAAGTTCCCGAAGTTCTTGGCCGAGACGACGATGACCAGCTTGTCGTCGCCGGTCAGCTCGTTGACCTGAGACGAGCCGGTCTGGAGCGTCGTCCCCGCCGGCAGCGCCACGGTCGACTCGATCCCGAGGCCGTGCAATCCGTGGACGGCGCTGGGCTTGAGCCGGGTGATCGCCGCTCCGATGCCGGCCGGAGTCACGAGGTTGATGTCCCCGGGGTCGAGGAACCTCGACGCGGGCACCTGCACCCCCAGGCCCTTGAGGGCATTCGAGGCGGGCGTCGAGAACGAGTCGGAGTAGACGATGTCGGAGGCCAGCAGCCGCTGCATGCACGGCGACAGGATCCGGCCCACACCGGCCGCGTGTTTCCGCTTCCAGGCCTCTCCGATGTGGTCCGACATGCACTGGAGCCCCAGGACGCGGTACTGGAGGGACTGGAGCAGGGCGGGCTGGAACGGCTCGAGCTCTTTGGTCGGGGTGACCGATGCGGCGCCGTCGGCGGCCTTGCGCATCGCAGCGGCCTGGGACGCGAACTGCCCCTTCACCGTCTCGAGCTTGGTGCCCGACGCCAGGTTGAGCGTCTTGTGGAAGTCCGACGCGATGACGCTCGACGGCGTCAGCGCCTTCGCCTTGACCTCGTTGAAGTAGTCGATGTTCTTGCCCTGGGAGGAGCTTCCAGAGCAGCTGCGCGCGACCAGCACGAGCACGACGACGACCACCAGGATCCCGATGGCGAGGCCGGCCAGGCGCTGGTACTGGAGAGGCGGAAGGTTCCCGCCCTTGAGCTGGCCGATCGACGGCCGCTGTCGAGGGGGTGCGCGCTCCTCGCGAGGCCGGCGCGGAGGCGGCGCCTCCTCGGGGTCCTGGCCGCCGCCTGAGGGGCGGGTGACGGCCGTGTCCTGCGTCCCGCCCGTCTCCTCCCAATCGGAGTCGAAGAAGTCGTCGGGCGCCACGGGCCGGACCCTATCAGCTTGCCCGGATACTGGATTTGCAGGAGTCTCGTGGTCTCCGGCCAATCTCATGCGCACCGTGGCAGAGCCCGCCCGAGCGACCCTGACCCCACCCCTCACCGGACGCCTGGTGGCGGACCGCTACACGATCGAGGAGGAGCTCGGACGGGGCGGATTCGGCACCGTCTACGGCGCGAGCGCCGACGGCGGCGAGCGGGTCGCGGTGAAGGTGTTCAGCCGGCGCGAGGGCCTTGCCCCGCGGGCCGACCGCGAGGCTCGCACGGCCCGCAAGCTCGACCACCCCAACATCCACACCGTGCTCGGCGTCGAGAACGACGACGACCATGTGTACCTCGTGTCGCAGCTCGTCGAGGGGGAGCGCCTCGACAGGAGCGGGCTCGCCGACGACCAGGCCGTGCGCGCGATCGCCGCGGTGTGTGACGCGCTCGCCTATGCACACTCCCGCGGGATCGTGCATCGCGACGTCAAGCCCGCGAACATCCTCGTCGCCCGCGACGGCACCGTCACCCTCACCGACTTCGGCATCGCAAGTGACGAGGACTCGCGCGACCAGACCGTCGACGAGCGCGTGCTCGGGACGCTCTCGTACATGTCGCCGGAGCAGGCCGCGGGCACGCAGGCCACCGGTGCGACCGATGTCTGGGCGGCAGGGCTCACGCTCTACACGCAGCTCACCGGAACCAATCCGTACAAGGCAAAGACGCTCACGCAGCTCCTCGAGAAGCTCGCCGCGGGCGCCGAGCCGCTCGCCGACGTGCGGCCCGACCTGCCAAAGGGCGTCTGCCGGGCCATCGATCGCGCGCTCGAGCACGACCCGTCACGGCGGCCCGATGCGAGCGAGATGCGCGACCGGCTGCTGCGCGGGCTCGCCGAGGCCGAGGCGGGGCCGAGCGAGGTCAAGGCGCCTCTGGGCGGGCGGCGGCCAATTGGCACTCGCGACCACGGCCAAATGGCACTCCCCCGCTTCCGCCGTGCCGTGAGGCCCGGCGCCGCGCTGCTCTCGGCGCTGGCCGTGGCCTGGGTTCTGGTGGCCTTCCCGGTCTATCCCGCGTCGTGGTCGCTCCCGCTGGCGGCCCTCACGGGCTTCCTGGCGTACCGGAGCCCGGTCGCGGCGATGTCGTTTGCGGGCCTCATATGCATCCCGGCGTTCTGGAACTACGCGGAGGCCGCGGGCCTCGTGTGGGCGGGGCTGTGTGCGACCTGGATCTGGGCGGGCACGCGGTGGGGCGGCACGTCACGGCTCCTGGCGCCGCTCGCGGCCATCCCGCTCGCGCTGATGGGCCTCGGGCCGGCGTACGTGCTGATCGCAGCGACCGCGCCGACGCCGCGCAGGCGGGCCGCCGAGGCGGCCGCCGGAGCGGTCGTGGCGGCGGTGGCAGGCGGCTGGCTGCCCGGCCCCGCCGCGCGGGTGCTCCCGGCGGCGTCGAGCCCGATGGCCTACGCGACCGCGCTCGGCCGCGCGCCTGAGATGATCGCGATCACCGCGGCGATGGTGATCGCCGCCGTGCTGCTCCCGGTCGCCTGGCGGCTCGACGAGTCGCGCCGCGTCCAGGCCCTCGTCCTTTGGGGCATCGGATTCGGCCTGGCCGTCGCAGCCGCGCCGCACCTGCTCGGAGACCGTCCCGGAGCGGCTCCCGGAGCGGCGGTTGCCGCGACGCTCGTGGGTATACTGCCGGTCGCCTGGGCGCTGGCCGGCCCGCGGCTCCAGCGGCCGCTGACGGCACGTTGACCACCCGAGACGCTGCCCCGGCGCTACGAACCGTGAGCGTATTCCGGAACATCGAGCGGAAGATCGGCGGCGTGGTCGAAGGCGTCTTCGGCCGGACGTTCCGATCCTCCGTTCAGCCGGTCGAGCTCGCGCGCAAGCTCGCCAAGGAGATGGACGACCACCGCACCATCTCGATCCACCGGGTGTACGTGCCGAGCAATTACACCATCTACCTCAACCCGGCCGACCGCGAGCAGTTCACCGCCTACGAGGCCCAGATGTGCACGGAGCTCGAGGAGTACCTCGTCGAGCACGCCCGCCGCGAGGGCTACACGACCGCGACCCGCCCGGTCGTCACCCTCGAGACCGAGGACGATCTGCACGTCGGGATGTTCGGGATCGCGGTCGAGGCGAGCGACGAGGAGGAGCAGCTCGAAGGCACGCCGGCAAGCGAAGCGGCGCCGGCACCCCCCGTGGTGCCGATCGCGACTCCGATCCCGCCGCTGGCTCCCGACGTCCCGGCGGCACCGCCGGGCGCAACGATGGTCTACGCCGCCGACCCGACGCCCGAGCCCGTGCCCGAGCCGGCGAAGGCGCCCGCCGAGGTGGCGGTGCTCATGTGGGACGGCCGCGAGCGCAACCTCGACGGGCCGACGGTCGTGATCGGCCGCTCCAGCGACTGCGACATCGTGGTCGGCGACCCCAACGTGTCGCGCCGCCACGCCGAGGTCCGCCGCGTCGGGCGGGGGTTCTCGCTGGTCGACCTGGGATCGACGAACGGAACCGAGGTGAACGGCCAGCGGGTGACCGAGACCTCGCTGATGAACGGCGACGTGATCGGGGTCGGAACGACCCGGATCACGTTCGAGCGCCGCGTTGGTTGAGCAGCTCCTGCTCGCGCTCAAGGTCGCGTTCGTCGTCCTTCTTTACCTGTTCGTCTGGCGCGTGATCCGCGTCGCGTCGCGCGACATCGCCGTCGGACAGGAGAGCATGGTGCTGACGCCCGCCAAACGGCCGGCGGCCCTCGAGACGCCGCCCCGGCGGCGGCCGCGCCTGCGCGTCGTCGCGAGCCCGGAGCTCCCCCAGGGCACCGAGATCGACATGGCCCGCGACCTGGTCGCAGGACGTGACGAAGCCCTCGATATTCCGCTCGGGGCCGATGGGTATGCTTCCGGCCGCCATGCCCGCTTCGCCCACGGCCAGGATGGGGACGTGGTCGAGGATCTGAGCTCGACCAACGGGACATTCGTGAACGGCGACCGGGTGTCGGGCCGGCGGGTGCTCCAGACCGGCGACGTCGTCACGATCGGCCAGACGCAGCTCGAGTACCGGGCCGGCGAATGACGGCGCACGTCGTCGATTCGGCCGGCCTGACGCAGACCGGCAACGTCCGCCGATCCAACGAGGACTCGTTTCTCCTTCGCTCGCCGCTCTTCATGGTCGCCGACGGCATGGGCGGGGCGCTCGCCGGCGAGCTCGCCTCGCGCATGTGCGCCGAGGCGTTCGCAGAGCTCGACCTGATCGAGCACCAGGGCGAGGAGGCCCTCCGGGCGACGATCGGCGTCGCGAACCGCCGCATCTGGGAGCGGTCCCGCACCGACGCCGAGGCGTCCGGCATGGGCACGACGGTGACGGCGGCGCTCGTCGGCCCGAACGGCGTCGTGTCGTTCGCGCACGTCGGCGACAGCCGCGCGTACCTCCTGCGCGACGGAGCCCTCCAGCGGCTGTCCGAGGACCACTCGCTGGTGCACGAGCTCGTGCGCCAGGGCGAGCTGTCCGAGGCCGAGGCCGAGCAGCACCCCCAGCGCAGCGTGATCACCCGCGCGCTCGGCACCGACGAGGAGGTGCAGATCGACACCTTCTCGCTCGAGACGCAGCCCGGCGACGTGCTGCTCCTGTGCACCGACGGGCTGAACACGATGATCTCGGAACAGGACATCGCGGGCGCCCTCGCCACTCCGACCGAGGCGGCCGACATCGCCCGCCGGCTGGTGCGCGCGGCGCTCCGGGCCGGCGGCGAGGACAACGTCACCGCGGTCGTCGTCCGCTTCGGTGAAGCCGGGGCCGCGGACGCCGACGAGGACGTCACGTCGAGCGGTGTCGTCCGGCGCGTGCTTCCCGCCGACATCGACGAGGACACGTCGCCCGAGCGGTCTCGGCGGCCGCAGAACCGCTCGCGCAGCGGCCTCAAGCGGGCCGCGATCGGGGCCTCGGCGGTCGTCCTGGTCTTCCTCCTGGCGATCGCCGGCGCGATTGGCCTGCGCTCGAGCCACTTCATCGGCGCCGACACGGCGACCGGCCGCGTCGCGATCTACCAGGGCGTGCCGGTCGAGCTGCCGTTCGGCGTCAACCTGTACCACGTCGTCTACGAGTCGCGGGTGAGCTACGCGTCGCTGCCGCCCAGCCAGCGCCAGACGCTCTTCGACCACAAGCTCCGCTCCGACTCGAGCGCGCACCACGTCCTGCGGCCGTACGAGGTGGCAAGCCCGTGAGGTCGGCCCGGATGCGCGAGCTCTGGAACCTGGGCTGGGTCGGAGGTCTCACGGCAATCGGGTTCCTCTCGGTGTACACGGCCCGGCAGAACGAGATCTCGAGCGCCTCGCTGACCTACGCCGCGGTGTTCCTGGGCGTCTTCGGCCTGGCGCACATCGGCGTGCGCGCCGGACTGCCGAACGCCGACCCGTGGCTCCTGCCGCTGGCGGCGCTCCTCTGCGCCCTCGGCCTGACCGAGATCTACCGGCTCAGCCCCACGCTCGCGCGCGACCAGTCCGTCTGGGTCGTGATCGGCCTCCTGGGCTTCCTGGGGATGGTGTTCCTCGTCCGCGACCATCGCCGGCTCGAGCCGTACACGTACCTGCTCGCCACCACCGCCGTCGGCCTCCTGGTCGTCACGATGGCGATCGGGACGACCATCAACGGCGCGAAACTGTGGCTTCGGTTCGGCGGCGTCCAGGTGCAGCCCGGCGAGTTCGCAAAGCTGCTGCTCGTCGTCGCCCTCGCCAGCTACCTGCGCGACCGGCGAGAGGTGCTGACGATGGCGCACCGCACGGTGCTGGGAGTCGGCCTCCCCGCGGCGCGGCACCTGGGGCCGCTCGCGCTCATGGCGGGAATCTCGCTCGGCGTCCTCGGCGTCATGAACGACCTGGGGACGGCGCTCCTCCTGTTCGGGATCTACCTCTCGATGATCTACGTCGCGACGGGGCGGCATCTCTACACCGTCCTCGGGCTGGGCATCTTCGCGGCAGGGTCGTGGGCCGTCTACCACAACGTCGCCCACGTCCACGAGCGGTTTCAGGTGTGGATCGACCCGTGGTCGCACCCGCACACGACCGGCTACCAGATCATCCAGTCGATCGAGGCGATCGCCGACGGGGGCATCTTCGGGACCGGCCTGGGGAGAAGCCTCCAGGTGCTGAACCACGGCCAGACGATCATCCCCGCGGTCCAGACGGACGGCATCTACGCCGCCTGGGCCGACGAGACGGGCCTCGCGGGCGCCGCCGGGCTCCTGCTCATCTACCTGCTCTTCTGCTACCGCGGCTTCAAGATCGCCGCGGTCGCCGATGACGGCTACTCGAAGCTCCTGGCCTGCGGCCTCACGTTCGCCTTCGGGCTCCAGGCGTTCCTGATCGTCGGCGGGATCATCCGCCTCATCCCGCTGACCGGGATCACGCTGCCGTTCGTGAGCTACGGCGGCTCGTCGATCGTCTCGAACTTCGTGATGCTGGCGCTCCTCCTCATGGTGTCGAACCGGGCCGCGGAGCGGGCATGAACCGCCAGATCGCCTCGCTCTTTCGGCTCTTCGCCATCGCATTCGCGGTGCTGATCACGCTGACGGCCTACTGGCAGATCTGGGCGGCCGACTCGCTCGCGACCCGGCGCGACAACGCCCGGCTCGTGTACCGCCAGCTTCAGATCAAGCGCGGGCTGATCTATGCCTCGAACGGCCGCACCATCCTGGCCTCCAACCACGAGAAGCGCCGCAACGGGCTCACGCTGTTCCTGCGCCACTACCCGTACGGGCCGCTCTTCGCCCATGCCGTCGGCTACAACACCGTCGGCAACGGCCGGACGGGCATCGAGCTGGCCGAGAACGACTACCTGACGGCCTCCAACAGCGACCTCGCGACCGTGGTCTCGCGGATCGGGTCCGAGATCCAGGGCGAGACGGTGACGGGCGACAACGTCGTCACGAGCCTCTCGGTGCCCGCGCAGCGCGCCGCCGAGGCCGGCATGGCGGGCAAGGTCGGGGCCGTCGTCGCGATCGAGCCCGCCACCGGGCGCGTGCTCGCGATGTACTCCTCGCCCAGCTTCTCGCCCGAGCAGGTCGGGCGCAACTTCCCGAAGCTGGCCAGGACGCCGGGCGCGCCGCTCCTGAACCGCGCCACGCAGGGCCTCTATGCGCCGGGATCGACGTTCAAGACGGTCACGGCCGCAGCGGCGCTCGATACCGGCCTGTACGGGCCGACATCGCCGCTGATCGACGCCAAGGGCCACTGCATCACGGTGCAGGGCCTGCCGCTCTGCAACGCCGGCACCGAGAGCTTCGGCCCCATCACGCTCACCGACGCGCTCACGTTCTCGGTCAACACCGCCTTCGCGCAGATCGGCCAGCAGCTCGGCCAGGCCACGCTCGAGAGGTACATGACCCGGTTCGGGTTCTTCTCGGACCCGCCGCTCACCTACCCGTCCGACGAGATGAACCCGTCGGGCCTCTACCACAACGGCCACCAGCTGAAGCCCGGGGCGCCGGTCGACGTCGCGAGGGTCGCGATCGGCCAGGAGCGCCTGGCGGTGACGCCGCTCCAGATGGCAGAGGTGGCCGCGACGATCGGCAACGGCGGCGAGCGGATGCGGCCGACGCTGGTCGACCGGGTCGTCAGCCCGAGCGGGCGTCGCGTCTACACGCAGCGTCCCGAGTCGCTCGAGCGCGTGATCTCGCCCCAGGCGGCGCAGGACCTGACCGGGATGATGCAGAAGGTGGTGGACGAGGGCACCGGAACCGCCGCCCAGCTCAACGGCCTGACCGTCGCCGGCAAGACCGGAACGGCCGAGACAGGAGTCGCCGGAGTGAACACCGCATGGTTCATCGCCTTCGCCCCGGTCACCGACCCGAAGATCGCCGTGGCGGTCGTCGTCGAGCACACTCCGCTCTTCGGCGGACAGGTTGCGGCACCCATCGCGGCGTCCGTGATCGAGGCGTACCTCGGCCAGGGCGTGGCACAGTAGGCGGACTGATGGCGCTCGACTCCCTCATCGGTGAGCTCTTCGACGGCCGATACCGCATCGAGAAGCGGATCGGCACCGGCGGCATGGCCGACGTGTTCCTCGCGCGCGACGAGTCGCTCGGGCGGCAGGTCGCGATCAAGATCCTGGCCGAGCGCTACGCCCAGGACGAGGCGTTCGTCGAGCGGTTCAGGCGCGAGGCGACGGCCGCCGCCGGCCTCTCGCACCCCAACATCGTGTCGGTCTACGACCGCGGCCAGGCGTCGGGCACCTCCTACATCGCGATGGAGTACCTGAACGGCCCGACGCTGAAGGACGAGATCACGAGCCGGGCGCCGCTGCCCGAGGCCGAGGTCGTGAACTGGGCCACGCAGGCCCTCGACGCGCTGGAGTACGCACATCGCCAGGGAGTCGTCCATCGCGACATCAAGCCGCACAACATGGTGCTGACCGACGAGGGCCGCCTCAAGGTGGCGGACTTCGGCATCGCCCGGGCGGCCAACGTCCAGCAGATGACCGAGGTGGGCTCGATCGTCGGCACCGCCCAGTACCTCTCGCCGGAGCAGGCCCGCGGCCTCGATGTCGGGCCGCAGTCCGATCTCTACTCGATGGGGATCGTGGTCTACGAGATGCTGACCGGCGAGCTGCCGTTCACGGGCGACTCGGCGGTCGAGATCGCGATGAAGCAGGTCTCCGACCCGCCGCCGTCGATCCGAAAGCAGAATCGGCTCGTCTCGGAGGGCCTCGAGCAGGTCGTGATGCGGGCGCTCTCCAAGGATCCGGCGCTCCGCCACCACTCGGCCCGCCAGATGGCGGAGGAGCTTCGCAGGGTGAGCCACGGAGGGGCCGTCTCGAGCGACACGCAGATGGCGACCCGGGTGCTGACCGGCGGCGCGGCGGCGGCCGCCGCATACACGGGCGCGCAGACGAGCGTCATCCCGCCAGGGGGCACGAAGCCGCCGCCCGAGCGCGAGAGCCCGCGGCGCAGCGCCCTGCCCTGGCTGCTCGTGCTCGTGCTTCTGATGGTGAGCGCGGCTGTCGGCTACGTCGTCTACAAGCAGCTCTCGGGCTCGGGTGTGGACGTGCCGACGCTGAGCGGCAGCTGCCAAACGGCCAAGGCGCAGCTCGCCGCGGCTCAGCTGAAGGGAACGTGCCAGGACAAGGAGTCGTCGCTCGCGAAGAAGGGCCTCGTCGTGGGCAGCGACCCGAGCGTCGGATCGAGCGCCGACAAGAACTCGACCGTGACGATCTTCATCGGCGCGGGCCCGAATGCGATCACCGTCCCGGACGTCCATGGCAAGTTCGTCTCGCGAGGCAACCGGCATCCTCACGAGCAAGGGGTTCCAGGTCGACCCGGCGCCGATCAACGTCGACTCGGCGAAGGTCGGCGCGGGTCGCGTGGTCGGGACGACTCCCAAGGCCGGATCGCAGGAGCCCCAGGGAACAACGATCCAGCTGCGCGTGGCCACGGGCAACGTGGTGGTTCCCGACGTCACGGGCCTGAGCTGCGATCAGGCGACGGCCAAGATGAAGCAGAGGACGCTGGTCGCAACGTGCCAGGATCAGCCGAGCGACCAGCCCGTGGGCAAGGCGTTCAACTCCACGCCGGCCGGTGGGTGCAACCGCGCCGCAGAACTCGTCGGTGACGGTCCTCATCTCGTCCGGGCCCCAGCAGGTGACGGTGCCACCGGTCACGGGCGAGACCAAGCAGGACGCCGTGAAGGCGCTGCACGACGTGGGCCTCAAGGCGGCGATCACGCAGGGCGTGGAGTGCACCGACCCCGGGCTCAACAACACCATCCAGTCGCAGAACCCGACGCCGGGCACCCAGGTCGACCAGGGCACCTTCGTCAACATCGTCGTCCTCAAGTTCCGGCCCGCCGACCCGAGCTGCGTGAGCCCGCCGCCGACATGACCGAGGTCGCCCCACTCCGGGTGATCGTCCTCTCGGGCGGTCGCAGCTCCGAGCACGAGATCTCGATCGGCTCCGGGGAATCGGTGTCGGCGGCCCTCGACCCGGTGAAGTACGACGTCGTCGGCGTCACGATCAGCCGCGAGGGCGCGTGGCAGCTCGAGGAGCCGGCGGCCGAGGGTGAGCGGCTCGCGCTCGACCCCGGCTCGTCGTCGAACTCCGTCATCCCCCGCGCCGGCGGCACGCTCAGCAAGGTGCGGGCGGTCGGGCCGATCGACGTCGTCATCCCGATGCTCCACGGGCCGTTCGGCGAGGACGGGACGGTGCAGGGCATGCTCGAGCTGCTCGACGTCCCGTATGTCGGCTCGGGCGTCCTGGCCTCGGCGCTCACCATGGACAAGGACAAGGTGAAGACGGTGCTGGCAGCGGCGGGCATCCAGTGCGCCAAGAGCGTCACCTTCCGGGCACAGACCGTCCACGACGTCGACGTCGAGGCGGAGCTCGCCAAGGCCGAGATCGGCGTCCCGTGCTTCGTGAAGCCGGCCCGGCTGGGCTCGAGCGTCGGCATCTCGAAGGTGACCGGCATCGACGGCCTGCGCCCGGCGCTCGACCTCGCCTTCCAGCATGACTCGAAGGTGCTGGTCGAGGAGATGGTGCGCGGGATCGAGGCCGAGTGCGGCGTCCTCGGAAACCACAACCCGATGGTGAGCGTCGTCGGCCGGCTGCACGTGAACGCCGACTGGTACGACTACGCCGCCAAGTACGAGCCGGGCGGCATGGATCTCGAGGCCCCGGCCGACCTACCCGAAGAGGTCACCGCCGAGGTGCAGCGCGTGGCGCTCCTCGCCTTCGAGGTGTGCGAGTGCGCCGGGATGGCCAGGATCGACTTCTTCATCACCGACGAAGGCGGCGTCGTCGTGAACGAGATCAACACCATCCCCGGGTTCACGGAGACGAGCGTGTACGCGCGGCTCTTCGAAGCGTCGGGCATCACCTACCCGGACCTGCTCGACCGGCTTGTGGACCTGGCGATCGAACGGCACCGCGAAGACCAGCAGTTCCGCCACTAGGGCGCGCGGGGCTAGAAGTCGATCGGCATGATGCCGTCGTCCTCGAGCGCGCGCATGAAGCGCTCGAGAGCATCGGCCATGTTCTCGCGCGTGATGCGCTCGAGCTCGTCGATGAGGGCGTCGGTGCCGGCGTTCAGAAGGTCGTCGTACCGCTCGACCTCGTCCTGGGCGAAGACGTCGCTTCCCATCCAGCGGCAGTCGGGGCAGCGGACGTCGAGGCGCCAGCTGCGCTCGTCGACCTCATGCCAGTCCACGGGGTGCACGCGGTCGGAGTCGCACTCGGGGCAGATCTCGATGCGGCGGACGCGAACCTGGGACTCGCCGGCGGGAGGCGGCTCGATCGGCGCCTCGACCCCGTCGGCGGCCAGGTAGACGAGCTCGACGGTCTTCCCGCTGGGGAGCGTAATTTTCTTGGTGTGGAATTCTGGCATGTTTGCTGGATGTTAAGAAAATACTGCGCTTGCACACACCTGTATCGGCGACATTTGCCCCAGCTTGAGCGCCAGTTCGGCCGTGCTACGATCCGAGACGTGAACCCGATCACCGGCATCTGACGACGCTGCTCACGCGCTGAGCGCGTGTCCCGTTTACGTCTTGCCCGCGGCCCTCAGGCCGCCACCCGATCGGAGCTCACCTGACCACCGCCCCCCGCACCGCAATCCGCCGTATCGCGCTCGCCCGCCTCGTCTCGCTGACGGGCGGCGAGGCCGCGTACATCGCGCTCATGGTCGCGATCTACGACGCCACGGGCTCGGCGGCCTGGATGTCGGCCACGCTCCTTCTGACGTGGGGCGCCACCGGCCTCCTGACGCCGTTCGGCGGCGCGCTGGGCGATCGCTTCGACCGGCGGAACGTGATGATCGCATCCGACCTCGCGGCCGCGGTCGCGATCGCATGCCTGGCGCTGACCAGCACGCCCGCGATCATGCTCGCGATCGCCCTCGTGTCGGCGGCGGCGCAGGCCCCGTTCTACTCCGCATCCACCGCGGCCGTGCCGAACCTCGTCGCGGCCGACCAGGTCGCGTGGGCCAACGGCACCGTCGCGGTCGGGCGAAACGCCGGACAGGTGCTCGGCCCCGTCATGGGCGGCGTCCTCGTGGGCGTGACCGCTCCCTCGGTGGTCTTCCTGCTGAACGCGGCCTGCTTCGTGGCCTCGGCCGCGCTCGTCAGGACCGTGCACGGCCGCTTCTCGGACCGCGTGTCGACGGAGTCCGACGAGCACCGCGGCGTCCGGGCGGGATTCCGCTTCCTCTTCGGCGACCCGGTGCTGCGCATGATCACGCTCGCGTGGGTCGTCCTGCTCGCCGGGGTCGGCCCGGTGCTCGTGGCCGAGCTCCCGCTGGCGCGGAGCTTCGGCGTCGGCTCGACCGGCTACGGCCTCCTGGCGGGCTCCTGGGGCGCCGGCGCCATCGCCGGCTCGTTCCTGGGCCAGCGGCTCGGATCGCGCCGTGAACGGGCCGTCATGATCGCGAGCGCCGCCGGCATGGCGGCCGGCTTCGCCGTGATCGGAGTTGCCGGGTGGTTTGCGATGGTGCTCTTCGGGATGGCCTTCGCCGGCGTCGCCGAGGGCGCCGGGAGCGTGGCCGAGCAGGGGATCGTGCAGCGGCGCACGCCGGACGCCGTCCGGTCACGGGTGATCGCGGCCAGCGAGGCCGCCCTGCTGGTCGCGTTCGCGGCCTCGTTCGGGTTCGCGCCGCCGATCATCCACTTCGCCGGCGTGCAGGGCACGTACGTGATCGCCGCCGCGGCGTCCGTTGCCGCGGCGGCGATCCTCGTTCCCGCGATGCGGCGTCTAGCCGCGGCCGCCGAAGTCGGCGGTGACGTAGACGGCCGCGCTGCCTCCCCACGAGCCCCGGGCCACGCCGAGGCCGACCGACCGGTAGTGCCCACTTAGGAGATTCGCGTTGTGCTCGGGCGATGCGCGCCACATGCGCATGACGCCCTTGGCCGTCATCGATCCGGCCGCGAGGTCCTCACCGATGTACGTGCCGCGGTATCCCCAGTAGCGGATCCGCGTGATCCACGAGGCCCCCGTCGAGGCCGAGTGCGACAGCATGTGGTGCTTCGCCATGTCCCCGCTGTGCGCCTGGGCAGCCTGGCGGAGGTGGATCTTGACCCGCAGCGAGTGGCGCCCGTGCACCGCCCGGTAATGATTGATGCGCTGCGCGAGCGCATGCCGAAATTGCTTGAGTGATCCCGCGTGGGCAACGGCAGGAACCGCGACCGCGAGCGCCAGTGCCACAAGGACCACACCTACTATCCGAACCTTCATACAACCCTCCCGAAGAGTCGGCCGGGAAGCACCGTAGCGGCCGATTCACCGTTCGGGAACGGGCTTAACGAAGTGTTTGGGGAGTCTTTACTCGCGCTCCCAAATGTAAAGAACTAGAGGTTCGACGTTGCGGCGAGCGACGAGTCCGCGCACGTCGCCTCGACGGCGACGGCGAGGATGTCGAGCGCCTCGTCGATCTGCTCGTCGGTGGCAACAAGCGAGACCAGGACCCGGATGCAGTTCGAGTGGACGCCGGCCTGAAGCAGGATCAGACCCGACTGGAGCGCCGCCTCGCGCACGGCCGCCGCAAGGGCGGGCGCCGGCTCCCTCGACTGCGGGCTCTGGACGAACTCGAGCGCCAGCATCGGCCCCAGGCCGCGCACCTCGCCGATCTGGTCGAACCGGGCCTGAAGCTCCTCGAACCGGCTGCGGATCCGCTCGCCGATCGCGACTCCGCGCTCGAGCAGGCCACCCTCCAGCTCCTCGATCACCGCGAGAGCGGCGACGCACCCGAGCGGCGATCCGACGAACGTGCCGCCGATCGAGCTGTCGGGCGCCGCATCGACGATGTGGGCCTTCCCGAGCACGCCGGACATCGGCACGCCGGCGGCGATCGACTTGGCCACGACCAGCAGATCGGGCTCGATCCCGAAGTGCTCGATGGCGAAGAACTTCCCGGTGCGGCCGAACCCGGACTGCACCTCGTCGACGACGAGCACGATCCCGTGCTTCGACGCGAGCTCGCGGACTCCGTGCACCCACTCGGCGGGGGGCACCACGAATCCGCCCTCGCCCTGGACGGGCTCGAAGACGATCGCGGCCACGTTCTCGGCGGCGACGTGCGTCGTCAGCATCCGCCGCAGCGCGTCGAGCGCCTCTCCGGCCGGGTCGGAGCCCGGCCACCGGTACGGGTTGGGGAACGGCGCGCGGTAGACCTCGGGGGCGAACGGGCCCATGCCGGCCTTGTACGGATGCTGCTTCGACGTGAGCGACATCGCCATCAGCGTGCGGCCGTGGAACGCGCCGTCGAAGGCGATCACCGCCTGGCGTCCCGTGGCGTGCCGGGCGATCTTGACGGCGTTCTCGACGGCCTCGGCGCCGGAGTTGAAGAACGCGGCCTTCTTGGGGCCCGAGATCGGCGTCCGCTCGAGCAGCCGCTCGGCGAGCTCGACGTAGGACTCGTACGGCAGGATCGTGAAGTCGGTGTGGAGGAAGCGGTCGACCTGGGCATGCAGGGCCGCCGACACGCGCGGGTTCGTGTGGCCGACGTTCAGGCAGCCGATGCCGCCCGACCAGTCGAGGAACGTGTTGCCGTCGACGTCGGTGACCGTGCAGCCGGCGCCCCGATCGATCACCACGGGCGCGACGAGGCTCTTCGCCGCGGCGACGACCCGCTCCTTGCGCGCGATGATCGCGCGCGAATTCGGCCCCGGGATCTCGGTGCGCAGCTCGACGGTCATCCCCATATCACCAACACCCCCATGCTGGAAGAAAACGAGCACCGACATTACCAGCAACAGCCGGTAGACTCGGCTGGATGGTGCTGTCTGACCGGTCGATCCGCGAGGAGATCGCGGCGGGGCGAATCGTGATCGACCCGTTCGACGACGCGCTGGTCCAGCCGTCCAGCGTCGACGTCCGGGTCGGAAGCGCCTTCCGCGTGTTCCGCAACTCGCGCTACCCCTACATCGACGTCAAGCTTCCGATGGAGGACCTGACCGAGCTCGTCACGGTCGCCGACGACGAGCCGTTCATCCTGCATCCGGGCGAGTTCGTGCTCGGGGTGGTCGCCGAGCGCGTCGGCCTTCCGACCGACATCGTCGCGACGCTCGACGGCAAGAGCTCGCTCGGCCGGCTCGGCCTGGTCGTGCATCAGACGGCGGGCGTCATCGACGCCGGGTTCGACGGCCACATCACGCTGGAGCTCGCAAACGTCGCCAACCTCCCGATCACGGTCTACCCCGGCATGCGCATCGCCCAGCTCAGCTTCCTCACGCTCACGACGCCGGCCGAGCACCCCTACGGCTCAGGCCGCCTCGGCTCGAAGTACCAGGGGCAGGCCGAGCCGACCCCGAGCCGCTATCACCTGAACTTCACGCCATGAAGGTCCTCGTGACCGGCGCGACCGGGTACGTCGGCGCGGCGGTCGTCCGCCGGCTCGAGGCCGACGGCCACGCGGTGCGGCCGTTCTCGCGCGCGTCGGGCGGCGACATCGCCGACCCGGCGTCGGTCGAGGAGGCGATGGACGGCGTCGACGCCGCGGTCAATCTCGTCGCGATCCTCGAAGGCTCGCCGGAGCAGTTCGACCAGGTCGTCGTCGGGGGCGCGCGCAACGTCGTCGCCGCGGCGCGAGCGGCCGGGGTTCGCAGGCTCCTGCACATGAGCGCGCTCGGCGTGACGCAGGAGCACGCGCCGCTCACCGGGTACTGGGGCGCAAAATGGAAGGCCAAGCGCGCGGTCGTCGAGAGCGATCTGCGACTGGACGGTGTTCGAGCCGAGCTTCGTCTTCAGCCAGAGCGGCGGGGCGTTCGCCGAGTTCGAGCGCCTGACCCGGCTTCCGGTCGTGCCGGTGATCGGGAACGGGCGCTATCGCCACCAGCCGGTGTGGCTGGGAGACGTCGCGGCCGCGTTCTCGCGCGCGCTCGAACGGCCCGAGACGATCGGGAAGGTCTATCCGCTCGGCGGGCCGCAGGTGTTCACGTTCGACGAGCTGCTCGACGAGATCGCGCGCGTGACCGGCCGCCGCTCCCACCCCAAGGTGCACGCCCCGGCGGGGTTCGTGAGCCTCCAGGCCAGGCTCCTCCTGCGCAGGCTGCCGCCGCCGCTCCGCGTGACCCCCGACCAGATCACGATGCTCCTGGCGGGGACGGAGTGCGACCTCACCCCGATGCGCGAGGGGCTCGGGATCGAGCCGGCCTCGATCGGCGAGGCGTACACGCGCGCCGTCTGAGGAGCTACTCGGTCGCAGACTGGTAGGCGAGGATCCCGGCGAACGTGACCAGGCCCGCGCCCGCGACCACATCGGCGATCCGCACGAGCCTGTCGCCGACGTGGTGCCGTGCCAGCGCGACGCCGCACGAGAGGCCGACGAACCACGCCAGCGAGCCGATCCCGACGCCGGCCAGCATCGCGGCCGCCTCACTCGCGGTCCGGGCCACGCCTGCCGCCGACGCGGCGGCGAAGATGGCCGCCCACGAGCCGATGGTCGTCGGGTTCGAGGCGGTCGCGGCGAGCGACGTCAGAAACGCTCGGCGCGGACTTCGCACCTCGGCCTCCATCTCGCCGCCGGTTCGGACGCGAAACGCCGACCACAGGGTTCGGAAGCCGAGCACGGCGATGACGGCCGCTCCCAGGATCCCCAGGATCGGCCGAAAGCCGCTGTGGACGAGCACCGGGCCGGCGCCCGCGATCCCGAGCGCGGCGTAGCCGGTGTCGACAACGGCCGCTCCGGCCCCGATCGCGATCCCGACCGTCACCCGGCCGCCGCGCACCACGGACCGGATCAGAAGCAGCGAGATCGGCCCGATCTGGGCAGCGACGAGGGCGCCGAATCCGAGCCCTGTGATGAACGCCGCGGACATCGCAGAAATGTACTTCCCGGGCTTGGCGCCGGGGGACGGCGTTGCTACGATGTTCAGACCGCGGAAAGGAGGTGGTCCGACTTGTTAGAAGGCTCAAGACGGGCGAGTGGAGGTGCTCGCGGGTAGGGGCGAATCCCTGAACCCAAGGGGAATCGCTGCAGCCGGCGTTGGGATGGCCTCCGTCACCTTCTGAGGTGCTCGGAACAGCAATCGCCACTACCCAATCCAAGCGATCTACCGCGACGGGGCGTACCGGCCATGCTGGTGCGCCCCGTCGGTTTTTCTGGGGACCATGCAACGGTTCGAGCCCATCCTCAAGAGCTGGCTCATCTGGCTGATCCTCGCCGCGTCGGCCGCGGGGTTCGCCGTGCTGGTTCTCACCGACGACGCCCCGGCGCACAAGAGCCCGCCGAAGACCCACCCGCCGCCGCACCGGCAGACGGCTCTTGAGTGGCACGGGCAGATCGCCGTCGGCGTCGCGACCGAGGGCGCCGACCCGACGCTGGTCGAGGTCGCGACACCGGAGCGGCGTACGCCGGCGGTGATCTACCGGGCGCCGTCGAACCAGACCATCCGCGACCTGGCGTGGTCACCCGACGGCGCGCGCCTGGCCGTCGTCGTCGGAACGCCGACGGGATCGGGGCACGTGCTGGTCATGCAGGCCAACGGCGACGACGTCACGGCCGTGACGCAGGGTGCGGCGGTCACGTCGACGTCGGTCGCGTGGTCGCCGGACGGACAGCGGCTGGTGTACGACCTCAGCCGATCAGCTCATACGGAGCGCGGCACCCCGCTCGTCGTGAGCACGGCCGGTGGATCTCACCGCCACATCGTCACGCCGCCGCACGAGTTCGCCATTGCCCCGGCGTGGTCGCCCGACGGGCGCCGGATCGCGTACATCTCGGCGTTCGCGCCGGGAGACTTCGCCGACAGGAGCGGCACCGTCGAGGTCGTCCCGGCGAACGGAGGCACGCCGCAGAAGCTCGCCCGCGAGTACGACGGCCTACGACCCGGTCTGGTCGCCTGATGGCCGGGCGGTGGTGTTCGCATCGAGCTGGCAGGGGGGCCAGGGTTTCGCCGAGATCGCGACCCGCCCGGGCAGCACGGTCTTTCTGGCGTTCGACTGCACCAAGACGCTCAGGTGCGACACGGTCGGCCGCCCGACGTTCGCGCCGGGTGGCGGCGCGCTCGGGTTCATCGCCTCAGTCGATCACCCTCCGCGGAGCCTGGTCTCCGTGGCACGCCGCGGAGCCATGACGGACTCCGTACCGGTGCTGCGCTTTCCCCTCTACACCTGCTGCCTGGCGTGGTGGACGCCGCGGCCCGGCCAGAGCGCCGTCTGAGCTACATCCCCCAGCGGTCGGCGCCGAGCAGCTGGAGCTCCGCCGAGGCGTCGGCGAGCGTCGAGACCGGCCCGTCGCCGCGCTCCTCCACGCGGACAGAGACCGTGCGGGCCACCATGTCCTCGACCGCGATGCTCGTCCCGTCGTCGGCCTCGAGCTCGGTGAGAGCGTCGTCGCCCTCACCCGACCGCGACGCGACCGTGTAGCGGCGGCCCGGCTCGACGCCGGCCCGGTACATGTAGTGCAGGATCTCCTCGGCCTCGTTCTCGAGCCTGAGGACCGTCACCTCGCTGCCCGCCGGAACGGCGGGGAGCGACTCGCCGGGCTCGCGCGGGTAGTCGCCGATCGGATGCCCGTGGGGGCACGTCCGCACCTCGCCGATCATCTCGAGCATCTTGGTCTCGAGGCGGGGCGAGATGGAGTGCTCCATCGCATGCGCTTCCTCGTGCACGTCGTCCCACGGGATCCCCATGACCTTCACGAGGTACGCCTCGACGGTGCGGTGGCGGGCGACGATCCGCTCGGCGACCTCATGCCCCCGGTCGCTGAAGTGGATGAGCTTGTGCTCGTCGCGGCTCACGAGGCCCTCGTCGGCCAGCCGCTTCAGCATCTCCGACGCCGACGGCTGTGACACCCGCAGCGCCCTGGCGAGGTTCGCCTGGGTGCGCTCGATGCCCGCCTCGTACAGCCAGTAGATGCTCTCGAGGTATTCCTGGGTCGCCTCGGAGAGGTCTTCCACGCGGTCAGTCTACCGAGCCGCTCATACGACGACATACACCTCGCCGTCGCGCACCTCGACCGGGAATGCCTCGACGTCCTCGGTGGCCGGCAGCGACAGCACGGCGCCCGTGCGGAGGTCGAAGCGGGCGCCGTGACGGGGGCAGACGATCTCGAACCCCTCCCGCTCGCCCTCGCACAGAGGGCCGTCGTCGTGGCTGCAGCGGTCCTCGAGCGCGTACACGTTCCCGTCGATCCGGTACACGCCGAGGAACAGCGACCCCGCCTGGACGATCTTCACCCCGCCCTCGGCGATGTCGTCGAGCGGCCCTACTCGGACTTCCACTCGAGATCGCGGTCGTCCGAGTCGTCGCCGAGGGCGACGCGCAGCACGTTCACCGAAAGGAGGGCGCACTTGAGCCTGATGGGCGAGAGCGGTATGCCGAGCTCCTCGAGCACATCCTCGGAGCCCAGCGCGCGCACCTCGGCGACCGTCTTGCCCTTGACCACGTCCGAGATCATCGACGCAGCGGCCTGGCTGATCGCGCAGCCCCGGCCGTTGAAGCGCACGTCGCGCACCACGCCGCCGTCGACGTCGAGCTCGACCGCAAGCTCGTCGCCGCAGAGCGGGTTCACTCCCTCGGCGGTGGCCGAGGGGTGCTCGAGATGCCCCGCGTTGCGCGGGTTCTTGTAGTGGTCGAGGATGTTCTCGCGGTAGAAGTCGTCCATCTGTGGGGAATTCTACCCTTCCCCCGTGGCGAGCCGGACCAGGTCGGGCCACCAGGCCGCGGTGATCGACTCGGCGGGGCCGTCGCCGGGGTAGGCGGCGGCCAGCCGGATCTCGGCCACCTCGTCCGGCCGCGGCACGATCCGCGCCGACGGCGAGAGGCCGGCGCGGAAGACGACCTGGACGGTGCGGCCCCGGCGGTCGTCCACGAGCGCCAACGGCTCGAGGCCGAGCAGGTCGCCCCGTGTGAGCCCGAGCTCCTCGTCCGCCTCGGCGGCGATCTGGCGTTCCAGGGCGACGCCCGGCACCGCCGTGCCGGCGACGCTGATCGTCCACCCGCCGGGGTGGTCGACGGTGTCGGAGCGTCTCTGCCACACGAGCGTGCCGTCCTCCCCGACCAGCGCGAGCTGCACGCCCAGCGCGCCGTGCGTGCCCGGGAGCGGCCCGGCCCGGTCCGCGGTGTGCCAGGCGTACGTCGCCGGGTAGACCGCGAGCCGGTCAGGCGCAGCCGTGGAGACCATCAGGATCGGCCCGTCGACCATCGCCGGGTGCGCGTCGAGCCGGCGCCGCTCCGCATCGACCCGGGCCGCGTCTGCCGGGCCGAGCTCGGGCGGCGCCGCGATCACCACCGCCGGCACGCGGTCGAGCGGCCGGACGGCGATGCCGGCGCTCACACCTCGAACGTCCGCTTGACCCTGTCGAGACCGACGGCAAGCCGGTCGAGATCGTCGGTGGTGTTGTAGAGGTAGAGGCTCGCGCGGGTCGTTGCGACCACGTCGAAGTGGCGCATGGCCGGCTGGGTGCAATGGTGGCCGGCGCGCACGCACACGCCCTCGGCGTCGAGGATCTGGGCGACGTCGTGGGCGTGGACGCCGTCCACGGTGAACGACAGGATGCCTGCCCGATCGGGCGGCGGCGGGCCGTAGAGCGTGACGCCCGGGATCGCGGAGAGCAGCTCCCACCCATAGGCGGTGAGCACCTGCTCGTGCTCGTGGATCGCGTCGAGGCCGACGCCGGTGACGTAGTCGATCGCCGCGCCGAACCCGACCGCCTCGGCCAGAGGCGGCACGCCGGGCTCGAACTTGTACGGGAGCTCGTTCCAGGTCGCGCCCTCGAGCGTGACCTTCGCGATCTGGCCGCCGCCGGTCAGGAACGGGTCCATCGCCTCGAGCAGGTCGGCCCGGCCCCACAGAGCGCCGATCCCCGGCCCGCACATCTTGTGCCCGGAGATGGCGTAGAAGTCGCAGCCCAGCGCCTGCATGTCGACCGGCCGGTGGGGAGCAGCCTGCGCGCCGTCGCACACCATCACCGCACCGTGCTCGTGCGCCCAGCGGGCGATCGCGGCGATGTTGTTCACCGTGCCGAGCGAGTTCGAGACGTGGGTGGCGGCGACGAGCTTGACGTTGGCCGAGCCGAGCGCCTCGAACGACTCGGGATCGAGCTCTCCGCGGTCGGTCAGGCGCACGAAGCGGAGCTCCGCGCCGGTGCGGCGGGCGAGCTCCTGCCACGGCACCAGGTTCGAGTGGTGCTCCATCTCGGTCGAGACGATCACGTCGCCCTTGCCCAGGAACCGCAGCCCGTAGCCGTAGGCGACCAGGTTGATGCCCTCAGTCGCGTTGCGGACGAAGATCACCTCGCGCCGGCTGCGGGCGTTGAGGAGCTCCGCGACGATGTCGCGCGCGCCCTCGTAGCGCTCGGTCGCCCGCTCACCCAGCGCGTAGACCGCCCGGTGGACGGCCGCGTACGACGTCTCGTAGACGTCCACGATGGTGTCGATCACCTGACGCGGCTTCTGCGAGGAGGCCGCCGAGTCGAGGTACGCCGGCAGCTTCCCGTTCACCTCGCGCATGAGGATCGGGAAATCGAGCTTCAGCCGAGCCGCGTCAAGCGGCGTCGTCGGGGCTTCGACCGCCATGCCTCGCAGTCTAGACGGGCACCCTCCACCGGCCTCCGCCGCGCAACAACGGGGTCAGACCCCGATGTTGCGCCTCAGAAGCGGCGCGTCGCCGTACCGTGTCGTGTCCGCAGCCCATCCCGCGGGGTCGCTGGGCTCGTAGTCGGGAGGATCCTCCGCGTCAAGGGATCGAGGCGGCCGCCGGGCGCGAGAGGCCAGATAGGCGCCGGCGAGCAGGACGAGCACGCCGCCGATCCGAAGGGACAGGATCGCGTAGTCGACCGCGTGCATCTCGGCGGCGACCGGGACGCGATGCCCGTTCGAGAGGACGGCGGAGGTGTTGGGCGTCGGCGTCAACACGAACGAGACCGCCAGGGCCGCCAGCCCGAGGAGCGCAACCACGAGGCCGAAGAGCAGCAGTCGCCTGCCCGCGAGCCTCATCCGATGCCGCTCCGCACGCCGGGGTTGCCGCTGTCCGGCGGGATGTGCGCGTACCGGTCGTCCGGATGGGCAGCCTGCCCCTCGGACTCGTCGATCCGGTCCGGCCTCAGGCTTCGATACGTCAGGTATCCGCCGGCGATGAGCGCAACCACCCCGCCGACCCGCAGGGCGACGATCACGTAGTCGACGGCGTGCATCGTCGCGTCGACACGGACCCGACCGTAGTCCCGCATCCTCACGTACTGGTAAGGCGTCGGTTCGAGCGCGTACGAGAGCGACAGCGCGAGGACGCCCACCGCAAGCAGTGCGATGAACAACACCCGGTCGCGCCGGACCCGGCCCATGTACCAACTGTAGCGTTACCCGATCACCGCGGCGAGCGATGCAACCCCGGGGTCAGACCCCGATGTTGCGTGTCAGCCGCGGCGCATGAGCTCGGCCCGCGCCATGGGGTCGCCGCCCTCGGGACGCAGGTCCTCGTGCGGGTCGCGCCACTGCCTCGGGGCGCCCTCGCCCTCCTGCATCTGATCCGGTCGCCAGCGTCGATAGGTGAGGTAGACGCCGGCGAGCAGGGTTACGAACCCTCCGATCCGGCACACGAGGATCGCGTAGTCGACCGCGTGCATGTCAGCCGCGATCCGCACCTGATGTCCGTCGAGTCGGGCAAACGTGTCGGGGTCGGCGTGAGGACGAACGACGCCGCGAGCGCCGCCGCGCCGAGAAGCACGACGGCAAGCACGGGGAGGTAACGCCGACCCATGTACCAACTGTAGCGTTACCCGATTCGCGCGTCGAGCGCCGCCGCGAGGGCGTCTCGCACCGGCTCGGAGGCGATCCGCTCGAGCACCGGCTCGAAGAACCCCCGGACGATGACCCGCTGCGCGTCGGCCTTCGAGAGGCCGCGGCTCATGAGGTAGAAGAGATGCTGCGCGTCGACCTGGCCGACCGTCGCGCCGTGGGTGCAGCGGACGTCGTTGGCCTCGATCTCGAGGCCGGGGATCGGCGTCGCCTGCGCGTCGGGCGAGAGGAGCAGGTTGCGGTTCTCCTGATAGGCGTCGGTCTTCTGCGCCCCCCGGTCGACGCGGATGACCCCGCGCCACACGGCTCGGGAGCGCTCGTCGAGCACCCCCTTGAACGCGAGGTCGGACATCGTGTCGGGAGCGGCGTGCTCCTGGGTGGTGTCGTAGTCGACGTGCTCGCGGCCGGTGAGGTAGTAGGCGCCCGTGACCTTGACGGAGGCACCCCGGTCGGCGAGGTAGCTCTCCATCCGCGACTTGGCGCGCGTCCCTCCCATCGCCGCGGCGATCCAGTCGAGGCTCGCGTCGCGGCCGACGGTGGCGCGATGCGTGCCGAACTGGCGCGTCTCGGCGTGGTGGTTCTGGATCGTCACGTACTCGAGGTGGGCGTCGTCGGCGACCTTGAGCTCGACGACCACGTTCAGATAGCCGGGCACGCTCGACAAGAACTCCTCGGTGAAGGTCACGCGCGCCCCGCGCTCGACGACGACGAGCACGCGGTGGTAGAGGGCGGAGCCCTCGGAGGTCAGCTCGAGCGCGGCGCGGAGCGGGGCCTCGACGTGGACGCCGGCCGGGACGTGCAGGAAGACGCCGTCAGCCCAGCGAGCGGCGTTCCCCGCCGCGAACTTCTCGTCGCCCGAGACGACCGTGCCAAGGTGCGGCTCGACGAGCTCCGGCCGCTCGGCCACCAGCCGCGCGATGCTTCCGAACGTGACGCCGCCGGCGGGATCGCCCTCGATCGTGAGCGTTCCCGGATGCGCCTCGAAGGCGTCCGGATCGAAGCCGCGGAGGTTCGTGAAGCGCCACGCCTCCTCGCGGTTGGTCGGGACCGGGAGCGCCTCGTACGTCGCCCGGGCAGCCTCGCGGGCACCCGCCAGCCAGGCGGGCTCGGTCGCCGTCGCCATCAGCCCACAGACCCTTCCATCTGCAACTGGATCAGCCGGTTCATCTCGACGGCGTACTCCAGCGGGAGCTCCTTGGTGATCGGCTCGATGAAGCCCGACACGATCATCGCCGAGGCCTCCTCTTCCGAGAGGCCGCGGCTCATCAGGTAGAAGAGCTGCTCGTCGCCGATCTTGGAGACGGTCGCCTCGTGGCCGATGTCGACCGCGTTCTCCTTGATGTCGATGTACGGGTACGTGTCGGTGCGGCTGTCCTCGTCGAGGATCAGCGCGTCGCAGACGACCTTGGAGCGGGATCCCGTCGCGCCGTCGTTCACCTGGAGCAGGCCGCGGTACGAGGCCTGGCCGCCGTCCTTCGAGATCGACTTCGAGGTGATGACCGACGTCGTGTCGGGCGCCATGTGCGTGATCTTGCCGCCGGCGTCCTGATGCTGGCCCTTGCCGGCGAACGCGATCGACAGCACCTCGCCGTGCGCGCCCTGGCCCTTCAGGAGGACTGCCGGGTACTTCATGGTGATCTGCGACCCCAGGTTGCCGTCGACCCACTCCATCGTGGCGTTCTTCTCGGCCACGGCCCGCTTGGTGACCAGGTTGTAGACGTTGGTCGACCAGTTCTGAATGGTCGTGTAGCGGCAGCGGCCGCCCTCGGCGACGTGGATCTCGACCACCGCGGAGTGCAGCGAGTCGGTCGAGTAGATCGGCGCGGTGCAGCCCTCGACGTAGTGGACGTAGGCGTCCTTGTCGACCAGGATCAGCGTGCGCTCGAACTGGCCCATGTTCTCGGCGTTGATGCGGAAGTAGGCCTGGAGCGGAAGCTCGACCTTGACGCCCGGCGGCACGTAGATGAACGACCCGCCCGACCAGACGGCCGAGTTGAGCGCGGCGAACTTGTTGTCGTTGTACGGGATGATCGTGCCGAAGTGCTCGCGCACGATGTCCTCGTGCTCGCGCAGGCCCGAGTCCATGTCGAGGAAGAGCACGCCCTTGTCGGCGAGATCCTTCTGGAGGTTGTGGTAGACGACCTCGGACTCGTACTGGGCGCCGACGCCGGCGAGATACTTCTTCTCGGCCTCGGGGATCCCGAGCTTGTCCCACGTCTCCTTCATGCCGGGCGGCAGGTCGTCCCAGGTCTTGGCCTGCTCCTCGACCGGCTTCAGGTAGTAGTAGATGTTCTCGAAGTCGATCACCGACAGGTCGGCGCCCCACTGCGGCAGGTCGCGCTCGACGAAGTGCCGGTAGGCCTTCACCCGATAGTCGGTCATCCACTCCGGCTCGTCCTTGTGCGCGGAGATCTCGCGGACGACGTCCTCGTCCAGCCCCCGCCGCGTGCGGAACACGGATGTGACGTCGTCGTGGAAGCCGAACTTGTAGTCACCCAGGGCGGTTGCCTGGGCCTCCTCTGGCGTCAGGTCAGTCTTAGCCACCGACGATCGCCTCCTCTTCCACTCCATATGGGGCGTAGCCGTCGCGCTCGAGCTCATCGGCCACCTCCGCACCACCGGTGCGGACGATGCGGCCGTCGACCAGAACGTGCACCACGTTGGGCTTGATGTACCGGAGCAGTCGTGAGTAATGGGTGATGACGAGGACGCCGAGCTCCGGCCCGGCCAGGCGGTTCACGCCGTCGGACACGATGCGCAGGGCGTCGATGTCGAGGCCCGAGTCGGTCTCGTCCATGATCGCCAGCTCCGGGCGCAGGATCGCCATCTGCAGGATCTCGACCCGCTTCTTCTCGCCGCCCGAGAACCCGTCGTTCAGGTACCGCGAGGTCATGGAGCGATCGATCTTCAGGATCTCCATGTTCTCCTGGAGCAGCTTTCGGAACTCCGGGATGCGGATCGGGTCCTGCTCGCCGTCGTCCGACCTGCGGTGCGCGTTGACCGCCATCCGCAGGAAGTTCGCGACGGTCACGCCCGGGATCGCCGACGGGTACTGGAAGGCCAGGAACATGCCGAGCCTGGACCGCTCGTCCGGCTCGAGGTCGAGGACGTTCTCGCCCTTGAAGGTCACGTCGCCCGCGGTCACCTCGTAGGCAGGGTGGCCCATGAGGACGTGGGCCAGCGTCGACTTTCCGGAGCCGTTCGGCCCCATGATGGCGTGGACCTCGCCCTTCGAAAGGTCGAGATCGATCCCCTTCAGGATCTCCGCGCCGTCGATCGACGCGTGCAGGTTACGGATGACGAGATCTGGCAATACCGTCCTCATGGATTGGGGATTTGACTCCTGTGAGCAGTGTAGCCGTGTGCCCCTCCCCGAGCCGCGGGAGGTCTGCTACCCTGGAGCCATGCCGTTCAACCTGGGTCTCCCCGAGGTGCTGATCGTCCTCGTCCTCGCGCTCCTCTTCCTTGGCCCGAAGCGCCTGCCCGAGGCCGGCCGCTCACTCGGCCGGGGCATCCGCGAGTTCAAGGACGGGATCTCGGGCAACGACGAGGACTCGCGCGAGGCGCGCAACTCGACCTCGTCGCTGAACCCGCCGCCGCCTCCGGCGTACACGCCGCCTCCGGCATACACGCCGCCGGCAGAGCACACGCCCCAGCCAGGCGAGTAGCCCTCCCGTGGCGCGTCCCCGCCGCATCGGGCCGGAAGATCAGCTGACGCTCGTCGAGCACCTCGAGGAGCTGCGAACGCGGCTCATCATCGTGCTGTCCGTGCTCGCCGTCGCGATGACCGGGTGCTACGTCGAGAACGTCCGGATCTACCACTTCCTCCAGCAGCCGCTGGACAACAACGTCAAGCTCGTCACGCTCGCCCCGACCGAGGCGTTCTTCAACGCCATCATGATCTCGGTCTACGGCGGCCTTCTGATCACGCTGCCGGTGATCAGCTACCAGATCTACGCGTTCGTGATCCCGGCGTTCGCGCACGACACGCAGCGCTCCATCCGCCCGCTCCTGATCATGGTGCCGGCGCTGTTTCTGATCGGCGTGGTGTTCGGCTGGTACATCGTCGTCCCGCCGGCGATCCACTTCCTGACCCACTTCAACGCCGAGGTCATCAACTACATCCCGAGGGCGAGCGACTACATCCGCTTCGTCATGCTGACGCTGCTCGCGATGGGGCTCGTGTTCCAGCTCCCGGTCGTGATGATGATGCTGGGGCGCGTCGGCATCGTGAGCTCGAGCCTCATGCGCCGCCGCTGGCGCGAGTCGATCGTGATCCTGGCGGCGCTCACCGCCCTGCTGCCCGGGACGGACCCGGTGACGATGATGGCCGAGTTCATCCCCGTGCTCGTGCTCTACGGCCTGAGCTACTTCCTGGTGCGCGCGGTCGAGCCGAAGCACGGGAACGACCCGGCGCCCGAGCCGCTGTGATCCTGGCGGCGGACTGGGTCGTCCCCGTGGACGGCCCGCCCATCCGCGACGGCGCGGTCCGGGTCGAGGGGCGCGCGATCGCCGAGGTCGGCCCGGCCGGCCCGGACGCCGACGAGCGATTCGACGGCTCCGTGATCCTGCCGGGGCTCGTCAACGCCCACACCCACCTGGAGTACGCGGCGATGGGCGGCTTCGGCGACGGGATGACGTTCGGGCCGTGGATCGAGGACCACATCCGGCGCAAGGCCGCGACGGGGCCCGACGACTCGCTCGAGCAGGCGCGCGCCGGGGCGGCCGCCTGCCTGCGCTCGGGCGTGACGACGATCGCCGACTGCAGCTACTCGGGCGCGGTCGCCGCCGCCGCCGCTGAGGCCGGCCTGCGGGCGATCGTCTACCTGGAGGGGTTCAGCGACTGGGCTGACCTGCGCGCCCGCACCGAGGCCCGGATCGATGCGATGACGGCCACCGCGCTCGTGCAGCCGGGGGTCTCGCCCCACGCTCCGTTCACGGTCACGCTCGACGACTACCGGATGCTCGTCGGGCTCGCGAGGGAGCGGGACCTGCCGGTCGCGACGCACCTGCTCGAGTCCTCCCGCGAGACGCTCCACCTGGACGCATTTCGCGACATCCTCGGCCCCGACACGGTCGCGATCCACCTCGTGTTCGCCGACCCGGCCGACATCGAGCTCATGGCCGAGCTCGACGTGCCGGCCGTCCACTGCCCGCGCTCCAACGCTCTCCTCGGCTGCGGGATCGCCCCGCTCCCGGAGCTGCTCGAGGCCGGCGTCCGGGTGGGGCTCGGCACCGACTCGCCGTCGTCGGCGATCGACTTCGACATGTGGGCCGAGATGCGGGCGGCCATCATGCACGCCCGTGCGCGCCTCGGCCGGGCCGACGCGCTCTCGGCCCGGTCGGCCCTCGAGCTCGCGACGACGAGCGGGGCGGCCGCGCTCGGCCTCGGCGGCACCGCGGGCACGCTCACGCCCGGAAAGGCCGCGGACGTCTGCGTCCTCGACCTGTCGGGGTCGAGCTTCCTGCCCTGGGACGACCCGATCACGGCAGCCGTGTACGGCGGCTCATGCGACCGGGTCTCACTGACGATGGTGGACGGAGAGATACGCTACCGGCGCGGATCCGGCGTGTCTCCGATGGCGACCGCCGCCAGAGCCAAGATGATCCAAGCCTGAGAGACCCATGCTCTTCGAACGCATACGCCGCGGGCAGAAACCGGTCTTCCTTTTCCTGGCAGTCATGTTCGGGCTGGGATTCGTCGCGCTGGGCGTGGGCTCGGGCGCCGGAGGCATCAACCTCGGCGACCTCCTGAACACCGGGGGCGGCAGCGGGTCGATCTCCGACCTCTCCACCAAGACCCGCGAGCACCCCAACAACGCTCCCGCCTGGCGCGAGCTGGCGGCCGCGTACCAGGCCGACGGCCAGACCGACGCGGCCATCGGCGCGTACCTGCGCTACATCGCGCTGCGGCCGAAGGACCAGAACGGCCTCTCCGGCGGCGCCTCGCTGCTCGAGCTTCGGGCCCGGCAGAGCCAGACCCAGCTGACCAAGGCGGAGGCGCTCGCCGCGCAGTACACGACGCCCTCCTCGGCCTCGGCCGCCCAGGCGCTCAAGCTCGCGCCGGCGCTCTCGCACTCGGTGCAGGACGCCCTTGCGCAGCCGTACAACACCAAGGTTCAGACCCTCCAGTCCCGGATCAGCTCGGACTACCTCCAGGCCACGGCCCTGCGCCAGAAGCTCGTCGCCCTCGACCCGCGGAACGCCCCGTACCAGTTCGCACTGGCCCAGGATGCCGCCGCCGGGCGTCAGTACACCACCGCCGCCACGGCGCTCAAGGCGTACCTCGACCTCGAGCCGAACCTCGACGCCGCCACCCGCCAGCAGCTCGAGCAGACGCTGAAGGCGCTCCAGTCCTTCGGGACGACGCCGGCAACTCCGTAATTTCCCCTCGACGCGGGGTGTGGCTACCCGTATTCCCCGCATTTTCCCCGTATGGCACGATGCGAGCGTGCCGCTCACGGTACTGATCGTCGACGACCATCCCAGCTTTCGGGCACTGGCGCGAACGGTGCTCCAGGCCGAGGGGTTCGATGTCATCGGCGAGGCGGTGGACGGGGCGTCCGCGCTCACGGAAGCCGAGCGCCTGCAGCCCGAGCTCGTGCTGCTCGACGCGCAGCTGCCCGACACCGACGGGTTCGCGGTCGCCGCCGAGCTCACGCGGGGAGGTGGCGGGCCTGCGGTCGTGCTCACGTCGAGCCGCGACGCCGCCGACTTCGGACCGCTCATCGCCGAGAGCGGGGCGCTGGGGTTCGTGGCGAAGGCTGAGCTCTCGGCGGCTGCCCTCGCGGCGTTCCTGCCGTGACCGGATGGCGTAGGCGCGCCGCTCTCTGGGCCGTCGGAGCGGCGCTCGGAGCCGCCTCGGCGACCGCGATCGCGCTCAGCCCGACCGTGAACCACGGATTCATCGCGTTTGCGCTGATCATCGGCGGGTCGTTCATCGCCACAGGCCTCGTGGCCCTCGCCCGCCGGCCTGAGAACCGCTTCGGCCTCCTGCTCTACGCGGTCGGGGTCGCCTGGTTCGTCGGGACGCTGACGACGTCCGGCAACGCCTACGTCTTCTCGATCGGCGCGCTCTTCTCGACCACGTACTACGCCGTGCTCGTCCACGCGATCCTGGCGTACCCGCGCGGGCGCCTCGAGTCGCGGCCCGCAAAGGTGATCGTCGCGGCGGCCTACGCCGACACCCTCGGGGTCCAGCTGCTCGTGAGCCTGGTCGGAACGTCGCACGACATCTCGAACGACGCCGACCTGCCGCGAAACGTGCTGATGGTCTCGCACCACCCCGACGTCGCATCGGCGGCGCAAAACCTCTCGGCGGCGGTCGGCGTCGTGCTCCTGGCGGCCGTCGTCGCGATCGTGATCCAGCGCTGGCGGTCGGCCTCGGCCGCGGCGCGGCGGGTGCTTGCGCCCGTCCTTGTGACGAGCGGCGTCGGCATCGCGACGATCGCCGTGGCCCTCCTGGTCGAGATCGCCTCCGGAGACACCGTCGGCACGGTCGCATTCATCATCTCGTCGCTGGCCTTTGCGAGCATCCCGCTCGGGTTCCTGGTCGGGATCCTGCGCACGAGCCTGTCCCGCTCCGGTGCTGTCGCAGAGCTGATCGACGAGCTCTCGCGCAGCCACGAGCCCGGCCGGGTGCGAAAGGCGCTGCGACAGGCGGTCGGCGATCCCAGCCTCGAGCTCGCATACTGGCTCGGCGACCTGCACGTCTACGTCGACGCGGACGGGCGGCCGCTCGATCCGGCCGAACGCCCCGACCGGGCCGTCACGATCGTCGAACGGTCGGGAAAGCGGGTGGCGGCGCTCATCCACGACCCGGCGCTCGCCGACAACACGGAGCTCCTCGAGACCGTCGGCGGCACCGCCGGCCTGGCGCTCGAGAACGAGCAGCTTCAGGCCGACCTCCGCGCCCGCCTCGGCGCGCTCGAGCAGTCCGAGCGCCGGTTCCGGGAGCTGCTCGAGAACGTCCACCTGATCGCCGTCAGCCTCGACCTCGACGGCCGGATCACCTTCTGCAACCAGTACCTCGCCGACCTGGCCGGCTACTCGCGCGCGGAGCTGATCGGGCGCCCGTGGGCAGAGACGTTCAACCCCGCCGACGAGCAGTTCATGGCCCAGGTGCGGGAGGGCTCGATCAACCCGCACGAGGAGATGTTCATCCTGACCAGGTCCGGCGAGCGGCGCGAGATCGCGTGGAACAACACACTTCTGCGCGACGACGCCGGCCGTCTGATCGGATCGACGAGCATCGGCGAGGACGTGACCGAGCGCAACCGCGCCACGCGCCGGCTGCTGCTCCAGGTGCAGGTGGCGCGGGCGCTGGCCGGGTCGCCCTCGATGGACGTCGCCCGCCCGCTCGTCCTCGAGCACCTGACGCGCGCGCTCACGTGCTGGCTGGGCATATTCTGGCGGCCGACGCCCGACGGGACCGCGCTCACCGTCGACGCGGTCGTCCTGACCGACTCCGAGGACGACGCCCAGTTCGCGACGGCGGTCCGCTCCATGCGGCTCGGGCTCGGGGAGGCACTTGCCGGCCGGGCGTGGCAGACGTCGCAGCCGGCCTGGATCCCCGACCTGTCCGCCGACGCATCGTTCCCGCCGCTGCCGCCCAGGCAGCGCGACGAGCCGCGAGGGACGCTGGCGTTCCCGGTCATCTCGAACGGCGAGGTCATCCTGATCCTCCAGGTCTCGTCCGACGACCCGACGGCCCCCGACCCCGGGACGCTCGAGGTGCTCGAGTCGACGTTCCAGAACGTGCTCCAGTTCGCCGAGCGGCGCGAGGCCGAGGCCGCGGAGCGGCGGCTGGCGGCGGAGCAGGCCGCCCTGCGCCGCGTCGCCACGCTGATCGCCGAGGGCGCCGAGCCGGAGAGCGTGTTCCAGGCGGTCACGTCCGAGGTCGGCAATCTGTTCGACGCCCAGACCGCGAACATGGTGCAGTACCGCCCGGACGGGACGAGCGCAGTGCTGCTCGGCGGCTGGACGGCCGACGTGGCCGCGATCGCACCCGGGACGATCCTCGAGATGGACGGCGAGGCGGCGATCTCGCAGATCCGCCAGACGGGGCTCCCGGTGCGGATCGACGACTACACGCGCCTGTCAGGCGACCTGGCGGCGCAGGTGCGCGAGCTCGGTGCGAGGGCGGCGGTCGCGGCGCCGATCATGGTGCAGGGCTATCTGTGGGGCGCGATGATCGTGATCTCGAACGAGGGGCCGTTCGCGCCGGGCACCGAGACCCGCATCGCCGAGTTCACCGATCTCGTCGCGCTCGCCCTCTCGAGCACCGACGCGTACTCCCAGCTGACCGCGTCGCGGGCCCGCATCGTCGAGGCCGGCGACGCCGAGCGGCGCCGGCTCGAGCGAAACCTCCACGACGGCGCCCAGCAGCGCCTCGTCTCGCTCTCGCTGGCACTGCGGCTGGCCCGGAACCGCCTGGAGGCCGATCCCGCGTCGGCCACCGCGCTGCTCGAGGCGGCGAGCGAGGAGCTCGCCACCGCACTCGAGGAGCTCCGGGAGCTGGCGCGGGGGATCCACCCCGCCGTCCTCACCGACCGCGGCCTCGCGCCCGCCCTCGAGGCTCTGGCGGGGCGCTCGTCCGTCCCGGTGGAGCTCTCGGCCGTCCCCGAGGACCGCCTGCCCGCTCAGGTCGAGGCCGCCGCGTACTACGTCGTCTCGGAGTCGCTCGCGAACGTGGCCAAGTACGCCGGCGCCTCGCGCGTCGACGTCGCCGTGGTGTGCCGCGACGGATGGGCGTTCGTCGAGGTCGCCGACGACGGCGCGGGAGGGGCCGACCCCGGCCGGGGATCCGGCCTGCTCGGCCTGGCCGACCGCGTCGAGGCGCTCTCGGGCAACCTCGACGTCGAGAGCCCGGAGGGCGCCGGCACGCGCGTCCGCGCCCGGATCCCGCTCGCGTAAGCCACCCCGGCGCCGTGTTCGGCTACCCGCACCGCGGACGCCTGCCCGCCGCACCGCGGGAGCGCACGACCGAGAGCACTATGCGTCCGTGCTTTATCCCCCCTCTCGAGGAGCAGTCATGCCACGCAAGAATCTCGCCGCCCGCATGGGCGGCTGGAGCGCGCATCACCGCTGGCTCGCCCTGGGTCTCTGGTTCGCCTTCGTCATCGCCGCCATCGTCGGCGGCGCGATCACCGGCCAGGTCAACCTCAAGGAAAGCCAGCTCGGTGACGGCGAGGCGGGTCATGCCGCCCGCGTCATCGACGACGCCGGGTTCAAGGACCGGGCGGGCGAGATGATCATCATCACCGATCCCGGCCACACCGTCGACGATCCGAGCTTCCGCGCGGTCGTCAACCAGACCGTGGATCGTGTCTCCACGTTCCCGCAGGTCACCAACGTCCGCAGCCCGCTGGCCTCCAGCAACTCCGGCCAGGTGACGAAGGACGGCCGCTCCGTGCTCGTGCAGTTCGACATCACGGGCCCGATCGACACGGCCAAGGACCGCATCCAGCCGGTCATGAACGCCGCCGCCGACCTCCAGAAGGCGCATCCCGAGATGCACATCGCGGAGTTCGGGCAGGCGTCGGCCGACCACGTCCTCTCGAACAAGATCGACGGCGACCTGAACCACGCGCGGAACGTGTCGCTGCCGCTCACGCTCATCATCCTGCTCTTCGCGTTCGGCGCAGCCGTGGCCGCGGGCATTCCGGTGCTCCTGGCGTTCTCGGCCGTGCTGGCCACGTTCGGCCTGAACTCGATGATCAGCCACCTGTTCCCCACGACCGACGTCACCGCGGAGATCATCCTGATGATCGGGATGGCCGTCGGCGTCGACTACTCGCTCTTCTACCTGCGCCGTGAGCGCGACGAGCGGGCGGTCACCAAGACCGCCGACAAGAGCCGCATCAAGGCCGCCAAGACGGGCCTCCGCCTCGCCAAGAAGAACGGCGACGCGGCGGTCATCGCATCGGCCAAGGGCACCCTGCGCGAGGCCAAGCGGGCATCCGCCGCCAACCGCCGGTCGGCCCTCGACCTGGCCGCCTCCACGTCGGGCCAGGCCGTGCTCATCTCCGGCGTCACCGTCTTCATGGCGATGTCCGGGATGCTGCTCGCCGGCGACCCCACGTTCGTCGCCATCGGCATCGCCGCGATGCTCGTCGTGGCAGTCGCCGTCGTCGGCTCGCTGACCGGCCTCCCCGCGATGCTCGCGTTGCTCGGGGACAAGGTCGAGCGCGGCCGGATCCCGTTCCTGGGCCGGCTCACCAGCCGCCAGGATCAGACCGAGAGCCGCTTCTGGGGCGCGATCATCGACCGCGTCCTGCGCCGCCCGGCCGTCTCGGCGGGCATCGCAGCGGGCGCTCTGGCCATCCTGGCCATCCCCGCGTTCAGCATCAACACGCAGACCCCGAGCTTCAAGTTCCTGCCGCAGGACCTGACGATCGTCAAGACCTACAAGCAGATCGAGCAGAAGTTCCCGGGGGGCCCGGCTCCCGCGGTGATCGCGTTCCAGGCGAACGACGTCACCTCGCCCGAGGCCAAGTCGGCGATCGCCGCGTTCGAGAAGAAGGCGCTCGCCACCGGTCAGATCGGAAACCCGATCGAGGTGACCGTGAACCCGGACCACACCGTCGCGAAGATCACGGCCCCGCTGGCCGGCGATGGTGAGAACGCGGCGTCGGAGCACGCGCTCTCGACGCTCCGCAACTCGCTGATCCCGACCACGCTCGACCGCGTCAGCGGAGCCGACGTGTCGGTGACCGGCGACACCGCGGGCTCGCACGACTTCAACTCGCTGATGTCGGTGCGCACCCCGATCGTGTTCGCGTTCGTGCTCGGGATGGCGTTCCTGCTCCTCCTGATCACGTTCCACTCGATCGTGATCCCGATCAAGGCGATCCTGCTCAACCTGCTGTCGGTTGGCGCGGCGTACGGGATCCTGGTCGCGATCTTCCAGTGGGGCTGGGGCGAGTCGCTTCTGGGCTTCCATTCGACCGGATCGATCGCGAACTGGCTGCCGCTCTTCCTCTTCGTCGTCCTGTTCGGCCTGTCCATGGACTACCACGTCTTCATCCTCTCCCGGGTGAAGGAGCTCAGGGACGGCGGCATGACGACCGACGAGGCCGTCTCGGCAGGCATCAAGAGCACCGCGGGCGTCGTGACCAGCGCCGCCATCGTGATGGTCGGAGTCTTCGGGCTCTTCGCCACCCTCTCGGTGCTCGACATCAAGCAGTTCGGAGTCGGTGCCGCCGTCGCCGTCCTGCTCGATGCGACCGTCATCCGCGCCGTGCTCCTGCCGGCGACGATGAAGCTCCTGGGCGAGTGGAACTGGTACATGCCCAGGTCGCTGCGGTGGCTCCCCACGCTGCAGCACTCGCCCGAGCCGGCCCCGGCCGACGCGTAGGCGAGAGCACCACCGAAAACCACGAGGTCCGGCTCCGTCCGCTTGCAGGGCGGGGCCGGACCTCGTACGCTGCTCGACCCAGTGCCCCGAGAACTCCCCATCGGCACCGTCACCTTCCTCTTCACCGACATCGAGGGGTCGACGCGGCTCGTGAACAAGCTTCGCGACGGCTACGCCGGGGTGATGTCGCAGCACCAGGAGATCCTCCGCTCCTCGTTCAGCCGCCACAACGGCGAGGAGGTGGACACGCAGGGCGACTCGACGTTCTGGGTGTTCCGCGGGGCACGCGAGGCGGTGGCCGCGGCGGCCGACGCCCAGCGGGGCCTCACCTCGCACGCGTGGCCCGACGAGGCGGAGGTCCGCGTCCGCATGGGCATCCACACCGGCGAGCCGGTGATCGCGGAGGACCGCTACGTCGGCCTCGACGTGCACCGGGCGGCGCGGATCTGCGACGCCGGACACGGCGGCCAGGTGCTCCTCTCGAACACCACGCACGCCCTGCTCGAGGGCGACCTGCCCGACGGGACGAGCACCCGCGAGCTGGGAGATGCCCACCTCAAGGACCTCGACCGGCCCGAGCACCTCCACCAGCTCGACGTCGCCGGGCTCGAGACAGCCTTCGCCGCGCTGAACACGACCGGGCGGGCGTCGGGGACGCCGATCCGCGTGGTGCTCGCCGACGACTCGGTGCTGCTCCGCGAGGGGGTGGCGCGGATCCTGTCGGAGGCCGACTTCGACGTCGTCGGGCAGGTCTCGAACGCCGACGACCTGCTGCGCCGGATCGGGTTCTCGAAGCCCGACGTCGCGATCGTCGACATCCGCATGCCCCCGACCAACACCGACGAGGGCCTCCAGGCGGCGCGCGCGATCCGCGAGCGGTTCCCCGGCGTGGGCGTGCTGGTGCTCTCGTCCTACGTGGAGCCCGGCTACGCCGTCGAGCTCCTCGGCGAGAACACCGAGGGGGTCGGATACCTGTTGAAGGACAGGGTCGCCGACGTCGACGACTTCGCCGCCGCGGTGCGGCGCGTCGCCCAGGGCGGCTCGGCTCTCGACCCGGCCGTCGTGGCCCAGCTCGTCGGCCGCCGCCGCACCGACGACCCGCTCGACGAGCTCACCCCTCGCGAGCGAGAGGTGCTCGGATTCATGGCCGAGGGCCGCTCGAACTCGGGCATCGCGCTTCGGATGGTCGTGACCGAGCGGGCCGTCGAGAAGCACGTCACGTCCATCTTCTCGAAGCTCGGGCTGCCGGCGGCATCCGAAGACCATCGCCGCGTCCTGGCCGTGCTGGCCTTCCTGCGGGGGTAGGGGTTTCCACACCTACGGACACGTGGTCGCTCGACCGCGGCGCCCGCCTGCGCCGACGAGACTCCTCCAATCGTGATCAGCACCACCCACACCCGCGAGGAGCCCAACATGACCGCCGTCGTCACCCCCATCGCCCCGTTGCGCGAGCTGGCACATCGCAGCTCGAACGGCGTTGACGTGACCATGCTGTGGGATCCCGCGACCGACCAGGTGCGCGTCGCCGTCGTCGATTTCGAGATCGGCGAGGCCTTCGACGTGCTCGTGGGCGACGCGAATCCCATGGACGTCTTCAACCACCCCTACTTCTACGCCGGCCTCGAGCAGGCCGCCGCCTGAGGAAGCCATGAGGAATCGACTTCGCAAGCTGATCTGCAGCCATCACGTCGTCGTCCACGACGGCGCGCGGCCCCGCCGCTGCGCCGGCTGCGGCACGCACGTGTAGATGCGTTGATCGAGGCGTCCGCGCCCGCCCCTAGGCTGGGCCCGTGATCAAGTACCTCGGGTCGAAGCGGACGCTCACCCAGGCCATTGCCGCAGGCGCGTCCGCGATCGGGGCGCGCACGGCGGCCGATCTCTTCGCCGGCACGACCCGCGTGGGGCAGGCGCTGCGGACGGCCGGGATCGAGGTGGTCTCGAACGACACGGCCGCCTACTCCGAAGCCTTCGGGCTGGCCTACATCGCCGCCGGGCCCGACGTCGACCGGCTCCGCATTCGCCGGCTCCTGCGCCGCCTTCAGGCGCTCCCGCCCGTCGACGGCTACGTCACCGAGACGTTCTGCCGCCGATCGCGCTACTTCCGGCCCGAGAACGGGATGCGGATCGACGCCGCCCGCGACGAGATCGACCGCCTCGACCTCGATCCGGTCACGCGCGCCATCCTGCTCACGAGCCTCGTCGAGGCCGCCGACCGCGTCGACTCGACCGTCGGCGTGCAGATGGCCTATCTGAAGCAGTGGGCGCCGCGGGCGGCCAACGTGCTCGAGCTGCGCGAGCCGGCGGCGATCGACGGCCCGGCGGGCCGGGTCGAGCGCGCCGACGCGAACGAGCTCGCCGCCGAGCTCGACGGCATCGACCTCGCGTACATCGACCCGCCGTACAACCAGCACTCCTATCTCGGCAACTACCACGTGTGGGAGACGCTCGTCCGGTGGGACGCGCCCGACCACTACGGCATCGCGTGCAAGCGGGTCGACTGCCGGACACGCAAGAGCCCGTACAACCTGCGGCGGCAAGCCCTTGCGGCCCTGACCGACCTGATCGAGCGCGCCCGGGCACCGTGGCTCCTCGTCTCGTTCTCGAACGAGGGCTTCCACCGGCCCGACGAGATCGAGGCGCTGCTCGCACAGCGCGGCCACGTCGGCGCGGTCGCCGTCCCGCGGCCGCGCTACGTCGGCGCCCGGATCGGCATCCACGACCCCTCCGGCCGCAAGGTCGGGGCCGTCTCGCACCTCTCGAACACGGAGCACCTGTTCGTGTGCGGCCCCGACCGGCACCGGCTCGATCGCGCCCTCCTGTCGATTTCGCGCGCGCTCGTTCGTCATGATGGAGCCGGCGGGAATTCGCCCGCCGGCCGAGGACCGGAGGGACGACATGCCGCAGTACATGCTTCTCATCTATGACGAGGAGGCGCAGCGGGCGAGCGCCAGCGAGGCAGACATGGCGGGCGTGATGCAGGAGTACTACGCGTACACCGACAGCCTGACCCAGCGCGGGGCGATGAAGGACGGCGCCGCGCTCGACCCGATCTCGACGGCGCGGACGGTGCGCGTGCGCGACGGCCAGGCGCTCGTCGTCGACGGGCCGTTCGCCGAGACCAAGGAGCAGCTCGGCGGGTTCTACCTGGTCGAGTGCGAGACGATCGACCAGGCGATCGAGGCCGCCAAGATGTGCCCCGGCGCGAAGTACGGCTCGGTCGAGGTGCGGCCGGTCATGCAGATCCCGGCCCGGGTCTGACTCCAGGGCGCGTCTGCTCGGCCGCTCGCCGGGCCTCGGCCTCGTACGGGTTCCGCGCGTAGCCGCGCAGGACGTACGAGAGAGGCATGGCGAGCGGCCGGTGCTGCATCTGCCAGACGTGGCACAGCTCGTGGGTGACGAGGTCGTCCTGCTCGTCGCCCACCACCGGCCGCCGCAGGAAGATCGCGAGGTGGGTGGCGTAGCCGTCGAAGCTCGAGAACCACGGAAGCCGGAAGAGCAGCGGCGCCGTGACGAGACGGACATGCGCCATCCGAACGGGGCGCGGGTAGAGGTCGAGCGTGTCGAGCCTCGCCCTGGCGCGCTCGAGCACGGCCCGCTTCGCCGGCGTCATCCGGCTACTGCGCGAGCGGGTCGAACACGAGCAGCACCCCGCCCTGCTGGTCGGACGTGTAGTGGTACCGGTACAGGTCGGGCTCGGTGATGCCGTCGATCGTCGCCGCCTCGGCCGCCGGGATCGCCGCAGCGGGCGGCGGGGTCGGCTCCGCCAGGATCGCCGTCAGCGGCTTCGCGAGGATCCCCTGCTGGTCGAACTGCGTCCGGAGGAAGAGGAACACGAACTGGGGCCGCTCGCCCTTCTTCGGCGGAAGGAACGTGACCACCGATCCGACGCCCGTGTAGTGGAACGTGTAGAGCGCCAGCTCGAGCGCCTCGCGGCGGAGGAGCCGCAGGCGGGCGGCGGTCGGCTTGCCCGCGGCGATCGAGCAGCGCGGCCCGAGGCCGCACATCTCGTAGAGCACGTTGTTCGTGCTGATCGGCACCGCCTGGTAGCTCGTCTGGCCGCCGTCGTTGTAGGAGAGCACGTACTGCGTGATCCGCAGGTCGTTCTGGTAGACCGGCGGTATGGAGGCGCTCACCGAGACCAGCTGACGGCCGCCGTGCATGCGGTACGTCGCGCCGACGTGCAGCGCGATCTGCTGGATCCGGTCGCTCGTGAGGCCGGCGGGCTGGAAGTTGCCCCAGGTCTCCTCGGCCGTCGAGCCGGTCGCGGTCGTCGTCGACGGGTCCGACCGGAACGCGAAGAAGGCGGCCACCGCACCGACGACGACGAGCGCCAGCAGGACATAGGCGATCCGGAACTTGCGGCGGGGATGCGCCTCGCTCAGACCCGTGGCCACACGGACTCCTCGAGAAGGTCGGTCTCGGACACCTTCAGCTCGAGCGAGTCGAGCAGCTCCACCACCTCGTCACCGTGCATCTCGCGCCGCTCGACAAGCACCTCGGCCACCCGCTCGACGCCGTCGCGGTTCTGGGCGATCAGCACGTGCGCGGCCATGTACGCCTGTCCGAGCAGTTGGGCGGCCGTCGCACGCTTGTCGCGGTCAGAGAGGACTCCGGAGATCGGGTCGGCCTCGAACGGCCCGCCGGAGCCCGAGCGGCGCATGATCTGGAGGCCGATCTCCTCGAAGCGCTTCAGGATCTTCTCGCGGCCGGCCTCGCGCTCCTCATCGGCTCTCGGCGTTGCCGTTCACGATCACCGGCTCCGGCCCCATCGCGCACGAGCCGACCATCCACGCCGCCCGCGTCGTCGCGTGCATGACGTCGCCGCCGACGCCCGTCGAGTTCTCGCCATAGAACACGCGTTCCGCAGCCATGGCCCCGAGCGACCAGATGAGCCGGCCCACCTCCTCGTGCCGCCACGAGCTGAACCGCTCCTCCTTCTCGAGCGCCTGGTGATGCCCGAGTGACTGCCCGCGCTTCCGGATCGAGAGCCGGGTCGACTCGACGCCCTTCATATAGACGTGACCCGCGACGGCGTGGCCGGCTTCGTGGATCGCCACCGCGCGCGTTTCCTCGGGGATGTATTCGACGTTGACCGCGGTGCCCGACTCGACGGTGGTCATCGCCTCGACGATGTCGTCCCACGCGAACGCCATCCGGCCGTCGTAGTGCGCGATCGTGAGCGCCATCGAGCACACCTGCTCGACCATCGCCGGCGAGTAGCCGTTCGTGATCCGCGAGAGCTCGTCGCGCCGCTTCGGCGTGTCGAGGTCCTCGTCGTGAGCCACCTTGCCCAGATACAGGTCGAAGATGTCCTTGCGGTCGTCCTTGGTCGGCGTCCGGAACCACACGTGACGGCCCATCCGTCCCGGCCGGACGAGCGCCGGATCGAGGGACTCGAGCGGGGCGTTGCAGGCGCCGATGAAGTAGATCTGCTCGCCGGCCGGTCGCGGCTTCTTGAGGCGCAGCCGCGTGCGGCCGATCCGGGGAGGGATCACGTAGGTCGCGTCGAGGAACGTGTTGAGCGTACGGGTCAGGTGCTTGCGCATGAACCGCGGCTCCCCGATCCCGTCCATCACGACCAGGAGCTGGTTCAGCGCGAGCTGGCCTCCGCCGAACATCCCGCCGCCGCCGCCCGGGAAGATGCGGTTCACGATCCCCCCGAGGCCTGACCGGCCCTCGCGCGTGGCCGCGTCACGCTCGGTGAAGAGCCGTTCCCGCCACGCGCGCGTCTCGAGCACGAGGTCGCCGTTGGGGGTGAGCGAACCGTTGCGCGCCGAAGAAGCACAGCTCCTCCATCGTCACCGGCTGGGCGCCGGTCATGAACCCGCCGGCGCCGAGGCTCGACCGGCGCTGGCCGACGGCGTCGATCTCGTCGATGAAGACGATGCACTGGCCGCCCCACTTGGCCGCGAGCTTCTTGGCGCGGCGGGCCAGGAGGCGCACCGTGATCGCATCCATGCCGAGGAACATGCCGGCGAACCCGGACCCCGGGATCGACACGAACGGGCAGTTGAATCCGGTCGCGATCGCCTTCGAGAGCATCGTCTTGCCGGTTCCGGGGGCACCGAGCATGAGCAGTCCGCGCTCGCGCTTGCCGCCGGCCCGCTCGAACGCCTCACCTGACTGCCAGAGCGTGACGACCTGGCGCACCTCCTCCTTCGCCTCCGCCTGGCCGCGCACGTCCTCGAGCTTCACGCCCCAGTCGGCGTCACCGGGCTCGTAGGAGCGGATCTGGCTCACCGCCATGAGCAGGAAGGGGCCGAAGAAGATCAGGAAGTTGGCGACGAGCAGGATCGGCATCTGGAGCATCAGGGCGATGAAGGCCGTCCCGGGCGAGGGGCCCAGCGCCGACTGGAGCCAGTCGGCACCCAGCAAGGCCTCGAGCAGGAGGTTGATCCCGTAGAGGACGATGCCGATCACGACCAGCCACATCAGCCGGCCGAACCACCGACGCCAGAACCACACGCGCCTCCGCGCGACGACGTCCTCCTCGCGCAACGCCTCCTCGGCGCCGAAGAGGCTGGGCCAGGGGATGAAGCGGCGCAGCACGACGTCGACAAGGCCGCGGAACGCGATCACCTCGAGGAACGTGCCGAGCAGCGACCAGCCGACGCTCCAGCCCTGCACCTGGTGCAGCCAGACGAAGGCGGCCGGGGCCGTCAGAACGGCCACCACGGTGGCCACGCGCGTCAGGCGACGCCACTCGGCCGCGAGCTGCTCCGTGCCGGATCGCGGCTGGACCAGCGCCGGGACTGGAGACTCCGTCGCCATCGGCTAAGTGTAGTGGCGTTCCTGGCTCACGGGAATACCGAAATACGCCGCAACACCGCAACTGGATTCGGGAACCACACGCCGCCGGAGCCTGTCTCACCATCGACCACGATGGAGGTTTCGATGAGCGCGATGCGACGGTTCGTATGGGTGCCGGCGGCGATGATCGTCGTGTCCGGCCTGGCGGGGGCGGCGGCCGGCTGCTCGGGGAGCGGTTCGGCGGCCGAGAGCGGCGGATCAGGGGGTGGCAGCACCGTCGCGCACGGTTCCGCGTCGGGCGCAGGAGTCGGGGTCGCCGCGCAGGACTCGCTGGGCGTCCTGGCCGCCCCGAACGCGACCGGGGCCGGAAGCGACAATCAGACCCTCCGGTCGGCGGCGACGGGCGAAAAGCTCGCAAGCGACCCGCTGAAGAGCCTTCCGGCGCTGCGATCGGCCGTCATCAAGACCGCCGACGTCGGCCTGCGGGTCGATCACAGCCATTTCGGTCAGGCACGGTCGGCGGTGAGGAAGATCGCAGGCGACCTCGGCGGCTACGAGACGCACAGCTCGACGAGCGGATCGAAGATCCACAGCGGCCAGATCACGATCCGCGTCCCCGCGCGGGCGTTCAGGCGGGCGATGGACGCCATCGAGGGCATCGCCCACGTCCACGTGACCGCCGAGAGCGTCACCGGGCAGGACGTGAGCCAGCAGTTCGTCGACCTCCAGGCCCGGCTCGTGAACCTCGAGGCGCAGGAGAAGGTGCTCCTGCGGCTCATGGACCGCGCAGAGACGATCTCGGAGTCGATCCGGGTCGAGAACTATCTCCAGCAGGTCGAGTTCCAGATCGAGGACGTCCAGGGCCGCATGCTCTACCTCCAGAACCGCACGTCGATGTCGACGATCACCGTGGCGCTGCACGAGGCGGGCAAGAAGCCGGCCCCGCCGCAGCATGCGAGCGCCCTCTGGAAGGCCGGTGAGCGCTCGCTGGGCGCCGCGCTGGCCGTCGTCACCGGCGTGATCGTCGGTGCCGGGCTGGTCGTGCCGCTGTCGATCCTGGCGCTGCTCGCGCTTCTGGTGGGCCGCCGCCTCGCTCCTCTGGCCCCGCAGCTTCGGGTCAGGCGCGCGAGCGACCCGTCAGCGTCCAACGAGGGCTGACGACATCGGGGCCAGGCTCCGGCCTGGCCCCGGCGGTCGGCTCATTCGTCGGTGAGGACCGCCGTCGTGCCGTCGAACGTCGACGTGTTGCCCGCCGAATCGGTCACCGAGACCGAGACCTGGACGTGTCCGGGGACGAACGAGCTCGCGTCGATGCCGTGAACGACCACGATGCCGCGGTCGCCCCAGGCCGATCCCGAGGCGGTGTGGCCCGCAGAGTCGGTCAATGTGACCGTCACGGTTCCGGACATGCCGGGGGCGTCGGGCAGCGCCACCTGGACGCTCACGTCGGCCGCGGTCGCCGGGGTGATCGTGTCGGGCCGGCAGGCCCCGATGACGTGGGCGGCGACCGGCGGCGCGGGCGGCTGGGTCTCCTTGACGGCGCGACCGGAGAAATCGGTGCTGTTCCCCGCCGCGTCGGTGATCGTGCCGTGCAGATCCAGCGTGCCGTCGGCGAATCCGCTCACGTCGGCGCGCCATGCGACGGCGATCGAGCCGCCGACCCGAGCGCCGAGATCGACGCCGTCGACGCTCGCCGTCAGCGTGTCGGACGAGTCGGTGCCGTCGGGGAACGTGGCCTGGATGATCGCGGAAGACTGGTTGAGCGAGTTGACGAACCCGGCGGCGTTGTCGGCGCTCTCGGGCACCGTGAACGACGTGGGAGCCTCCGGCGCGACCGTGTCCTTGATGGCGGTGTCGCGCGTCGTGCTCGAGTTCCCTGCCGGATCCGTCACCGTGACCGCGAGCGGCAGCGGCTCCGTCGGGAACGTCGGTCAGGTCGAGCGGGCCGACGACGTACCTGTAGTCCCCGCCGTCGAACCGGACGCGCTGCCCGCCGACCGAGACGACGACGCTGTCGGCCGCATCGGTGGCCTGCGGGAACCGGGCGATGACCGTGACCGCGCCGGCAGAGGCCGCGTTCACGTAGCCGTCCGGATTCTGATCGCCGCCCGCCACGCGGAGGCTGGCGGAGTTATCGGGAGGCGAGCTGTCCTTCGTGATCGTGCCGCCGTCGGTCGGGGCCGAGGGGTTCCCGGCCTCGTCGACCGTCCATGCCGAGACGGTGAGCTTGCCGTCGGGAAGCTTGCTCGCATCGACGTTGAGCGTCGTCGCGAAGCCCATGACGTCGCCGGACGAATCGGCCGTCTCGTCGCCGGCGGCGATCTGGACGTGGAGCCGCGCAGCTCGAGTCCGGATCGGCCACATGCACGGTCACCGGCACCGATGCCGCCTCGTCGCCGTTCACGACCTCGGGCGCATGCACGTCGGTGGGCGCGTCGGGCGCGAGCGTGTCCTTGAGGACTGACGTCCCGTCGAAGACGGTCGACGAGTTCCCGACAGCGTCGGTCACCGTGCTCGTCGCGTTCAGCATCCCATCGGCGATGTGGCTCGCGTCGATGGTTACCGAGACGGGCGACTGGCCACCCGCGGTGGTCGCGGAGGCCGAGTCGCCCGTCGCCGGATTAGTGAGCGTGACGCTCACGACGTCCGTCGGCGCCGAGGTCTGGGGCAGGAAGACCTTGACGGGGACGGCGTTCTCGTTGCCCTGGTTCACGAAGTCCGGCGGAGTGACCTCGTTGGGCAGATCGGGCGCGATGGCGTCGGTCACGACGGTCGCGGTGCCGCCGGCGGCGCTGAAGAGCGCCGGCTGCACGTTCGCGGCGACCGCGCGGACCTGATATTCGAACGTCTGGTTGTCGGTGGCCGTCTGGTCGACGAATCCGGACGCACCGGCAGAGGGAGCCACCGTCTGCCAAGGGCCGCCGGTAACGCGGCGCTGGACGGCGTACCCGGCGACGCCGGTGGACGGCGATGCGGGCCACGTCACATGGACGGCGCCGTTGGCCTCGGTCGTGGCAGTGGCCGCCCCGGGCGGCAGGGGCGCCTGATCGCCGGTGAGCTTGATGTCGAACGACTTTGCGCCGGTCATCGAGATCCGCAGGGTGCTGTCGAGCGGCCCGGCATGGCTCGGGTCAGGCCTGACCACGATGTTCGCGGACTCGCCGGCCGCGAGACGACGCTGGGTGGATCCGCTGTCCGCGAACGTGGCCTGGACCCCGTTCGAGCCGATGACCGCCATGTTGAGGGTCAACGCGGTCGCGGTGACGTTTGTCAGCTGCGCCGTCTGCATGCCGCCGGGCGCCGTGCGCCCGAACTCCCCGAAGGTCAGCGAAAGATGTGTCGAGAGCCCGGCTCAGCTTGATGAACGCCGCCACATGCGCCGGCTGGGCGGGGACCGTCTCGGGCGCGACGACGCTCCCGATCGACTTCGGCAGGCTCTTGAGCAGCGTCGACGGGGCCACGGATGTCAGCGAGAGCACGCCGAGAACCACGTACGCCGCGACCAGCCCCACCGTCAGGAGGGCCGCCGCGGTGAGTCCGCGTCCGCGTCTTAGTGGTGGTAGCCTGGTCGGCTCGCCCCAGCGCATGCTCTGCCCCTTCTCATGATGCCCGAGACTCTATCCGGGGTGGTTGCACCAGCGCCTCCCCCAATTGGGGGAAGGCACCTCATCCGGCTCGGGTAGGGCGATTGTGCCCTTTCCGGGGGATGGTTGGTGTAGGCTCCCGCGACCATGCGAATGCGCGCCTTCGCCATGGCGGTCGTCGCGGCCCTCGCGACGGCTGCGTGCGGCTCCTCCGGCGGCTCGACAGCGAGCCCGGCGGGGTCGACCGCCGCAAATGCGTGCGCGAAGTCAAATTTGACGCTTGTCACGCCTGGTCAGCTAACGATCGGGACCGACAACCCAGCATTCGACCCCTTCTTCCAAGGTCCTACCGGCCACGAGTGGACCGGGCAGTTCAACCACGATCCCTATAACGACCAGGGCTTCGAGGATGCGACGGCCTACGCCGTGGCCCAGCAGCTCGGCTTCACCAAGGATCAGGTCCAGTGGGTTGCCGTACCGTTCAACAACTCCTACAAGCCGGGCCCCAAGAACTTCGACTTCTACCTGGCCCAGGTCTCGTACACGCCGCAGCGCGCAGAAGGCGCCGACCTCTCGGACTCGTACTACGACGAGCAGGAGGCCGTCGTGGCGCTCCAGGGCACCGACATCGCCAAGGCGACCTCCGTCGCGGCGCTCAAGCCGTTCACGTACGGCGCCCAGATCGGCACGACCAGTTATGACGTCACAAAGAGCGTGATCGACCCCGATTCGTCGGTCCAGACGTTCAACACGCTGAACGCGGCCCTCCAGGCGCTCAAGAACGGGCAGATCGACGGCCTGGTCGTCGATTATCCGACCGCCTACTACATGGCGAACGTCCAGCTCTCGAACGGGACCATCGTCGGCGTCCTGCCGGCGCCCGCGGGCAAGGAGCACTTCAGCATGGTGCTCGAGAAGGGCAGCCCGATGACCGCCTGCGTGAACGGCGCCCTCGCGGCCCTCCGTGCCGACGGAACGCTGGCCCAGATTCAGGATCGGTGGCTGAACCAGGCCGCCAACGCCCCGGCGCTGCACTAGCACCGCGGCGGCGTCTCCCCGGGTCGCGCGAGGCGCGGGCCGTGGCCACGGCGCTCGCGAGCACCGTCGTCGTTCTCACGGTTCTCGTCGTCATCGCGGTCACATCGCCCGGTTGGGACGAATTCCAGGCGAAATTCCTCGACGGGCACCTCTTTTGGACGTCACTGCCGGATATCGCGCGCGCTTTTCGCCTGAACGTGAAGATCTTCCTGATCTCCGAGGTGCTCATCCTCGTTCTGGCGCTCGGGATCGCGGTGCTGCGCAGCCTTCCGGGCCCGGTCTTCTTCCCGATCCGACTCCTGGCCATCATCTACACGGACGTCTTCCGCGGGATTCCGACGATCCTGGTCGTCTACATGCTCGCGCTGGGGATCCCCGCGCTCCTGCTCTCGGACGCCGACTGGTACCGATCGGCGGTCGTGTGGTCGATCGTCGCACTGACGCTCGTCTACTCGGCATACGTCGCCGAGGTCTACCGGGCGGGGATCCAGTCCGTGCACCCGAGCCAGGAGGCGGCGGCGCGGTCGCTCGGGCTGTCACGCTGGCAGGCGCTGCGCTTCGTCGTCCTCCCTCAGGCCGTGCGACGCGTCATCCCGCCGCTCCTGAACGACTTCATCGGGCTCCAGAAGGACACGGCGCTCGTGGCGATCGCAGGGCCCGTCGAGGCGTTCCGCCAGGCGCAGATCGCCGAATCGGCCAACTTCAACTTCACGCCGTACCTGTGCGCGTCGCTGCTCTTCCTGCTGCTCACGATCCCGCTGGCGCGGTTCACCGACTGGCTGATCGAGCGCGACCGGCGCCGGTTCCTGGCCTCCGGAGGCTCGTGATGGCCTCCGCGGTCGTCCTCGAGCGCGTCGTGAAGTCCTTCGGGAAGCTCGAGGTGCTGTCCGGCATCGATCTGGACGTCGCAGAGCACGAGGTGGTGTGCCTGATCGGGGCGTCCGGATCGGGGAAATCGACGCTCCTTCGGTGCGTGAACCTGCTCGAGCCCGTCGACGCGGGCCGGATCCTGATCCACGGCGACGACATCACGGCGCCGGGCGTCGACCAGAACAGGCTCCGCCGCCGGATCGGCATCGTGTTTCAGGCGTTCAACCTGTTTCCGCACATGAACGTGCTCGAAAACGTGACGCTCGCACCCCGAAAGGCCCTTCGAATGGGCGCGAAGGACGCAAACGAGCGCGGGATCGAGCTCCTCGAGCGTTTCGGGCTCGCCGACAAGCGTGACGAGTTCCCCGACCGGCTCTCGGGCGGTCAGCAGCAGCGGGCGGCGATCGTGCGGGCGCTCGCCATGGAGCCCGACATCATGCTGCTCGACGAGGTCACGAGCGCCCTCGATCCGGAGCTCGTCGGCGAGGTGCTCGGGGTGATCCGCGACCTGGCCAACGGCGGCATGACGATGCTCGTCGCGACGCACGAGATGGGCTTCGCCCGCGAGACGGCTGACCGCGTGTGCTTCCTCGACCGCGGCAGGATCCTCGAGCAGGGCCCGCCTGAGCGCATCTTCACCGCGCCGTCGGAGCCGCGCACACAGGAGTTCCTGCGCCGGATCATCGAGGCCGGCCGGATGTAGAGGCGGCCTAGGTGGTCGGCGCCGACGTCGTCGCGGTCGTGATGGTCGTCGTCTCGGTGACCGTCGTCGTGTCGGTGGTCGTCTCGGTGAGCGTCGTCGGAACCTGCACCGTGGTCGTGATCGTGGTGGAGTCGGTCGTCGTGTCGTTGATGGTGCTGAAGACCGTCTGCGTCTCGCCCGGGAGCTGGACGGTGGTCCCCGGCACCCGCACCACGTGTCCCTTCACGTGCACGGTCTGCCCCGGCACGCGCACGGCCACGGGAGACCCGGCGACGCGGATGATCTTGCCCTTCAGGTGCACCGTCACGGTGGCGGCGTCGGCAGAGCTTTGCCCCCCGACCGAGTCGCCGAGCCACGCTCCGGAGGCGAAGATCGCCGCGAGCACAGGCACTCCGAGCAGCATCCGGTGGTGATGGATGCGGTACAGCGGCCCGTTGGCGCCCCGTCTGCCGTTTCCAAGCCGCGCGCGTGGCGCGACGACCGGCTCCGACACCGCTGCGGCCGCTGCAGCCGCGGCGACGAGCTCGGGCTCCGGCTCTGAGACCGGCGGTGGCTGGGCCGATGCCCCAACAGGAATCGGGGCGACGGCCTCGTCGCTCCGGTTCGGCACGCGGCGGATCACCACCATCGTGAGCAGCCGCAGGACCATGACGAGAACGAACCCGTTCACGACAAGAATCCCCACAGCAATGAGCAGTCGCTCGATCACGCTTCTACCTGACCCCCGCGGAGGAGTGTACCGCGTTCGGACGCCTTCGTCACCCCCGGCGAAGGCGGTTTGCGCGAAGAATGCTCTGGCGGCGATGATGGCCGCGCCCCCGTGCCCTCCACGATCCCCGATCTCTTCGATGAGGCCGTCGCGGCCGCGCCTTCCAGGGTCTGGCTGCACGCCGAGGGCCGGACGTTCACGTTCTCGGAGGCGCACGCCCTCGTGGGGCGGGCGGCATCCGCGCTCGCCGAGCTGGGCGTCCGGCCCGGTGAGCTCGTGCTGGCGACGGCCCGGAACACGCCCGAGTACCTGTTCGCCTGGCTCGGAGCGACGTACGCCGGCGCGATCATCGTCGCCGTGAACCCACGCGCTGGCGCGAACGAGCTCGCCGGCCTGATCCGCCAGGTGCGGCCGCGGCTCGTCGTCACCGACGCGACCGCCCCATCAACGGTGCGCGAGTCCGGCGGCGCGACGATCGACGTGGCGGCCCTGTACAGCCGGCCGGCAGGACCGTGACGCCGCCGCGGCCGGGCCCCGACGATCCGGCGGTGCTCATACCGACGTCGGGCACGACGGGGCGGTCGAAGCTCGTGACGCAGACCCATCGGGCCTACGCGATGGCCGGCGAGGGGTTCCCGTGGTGGATGGAGCTGGGCCCCGACGACCGGCTCATGACGTCGCTGCCGCTCTTCCACATAAACGCGCCCGCCTATTCGGTGCTCGGCTCCGTCGCCGCGCGGGCCGGGCTCGTGCTGCTCCCGCGGTTCTCGGCGAGCACGTTCCTGGACTCGGCGAGGAGGCACGGCGCCACGGAGTTCAACGCCATCGGGGCGATGCTCGAGATCCTCATGCGCCAGCCGGAACGCGATGACGATGCCGATACGCCACTTCGCCTGTGTTACACAGGCCCTGCGCCACCGAGAGCAACGTCAAATCGAGATGGAAGAGCGGTTCGGCCTTCGAATCGTCTGCGGGTACGCGCTCTCGGAGTCGCCGTACGGCATGATCTGGCCCCACGGATCGCGACCGTTCGGCACGCTCGGGACGGTCCGCCAGCATCCGCGCCTGGGAACGGTGAACGAGGCGCGCGTGGTTGCCGAGGGCCGCGATGTCCCCGACGGCGAGATCGGCGAGCTCGAGCTGCGAAACCCGGCGGTGATGCGCGGATACTGGGACATGCCCGAGGAGACCGCGCAGGCCGTGAGCCCCGACGGGTGGCTGCGGACGGGCGATCTCGTGCACCGGAACCCGGACGGGACGTACACGTTCGTGGGGCGCGAGAAGGAGGTCATCCGCCGCCGTGGCGAGAACGTTGCGCCCGCCGAGATCGAGGAGGCGCTCTGCGCCCACCCCGACGTGACCGAGGCTGCGGTGATCGGCGTTCCGTCCGAGCTCACCGAGGAGGAGATCAAGGCGTTCGTCGCCGTCGCCCGGCCCGACGACGCCGATCTGGCGGCGATCCGCGAGGCGGCGGCCGCCCTGCTCGCGCCGTTCAAGGTGCCCCGCTACCTCGAGGCCGTCGCCGAGCTGCCGCACACACCGACCGGACGGATGGCCAAGCACGAGTTGCCCCGTGAGCGCACCGGCGCCGAGATCGACTTCGACAGCCGCGTCAGGAGCGCAGGATGAGCGAGCACGACTGGCTCCACACCGACATCGGCGCGGTCGACGCCGATTCGATCACGGTCCGCGGTCTCGACCTGGCGAACGACCTGATGGGCAAGGTGACGTTCACGGAGCTCGCGTATCTGCTCGTGCGCGGCCGCGCGCCGACGCCCCAGGAGACGGTGCTCCTCGACGCCGTGCTCGTCTCGCTTGCGGAGCACGGCCTGACGCCGACGGTCCTCGCGGCCCGGCTGACGCACACCGGTGCGCCGGAGTCGCTCCAGGGCGCGGTCGCCTCGGGCCTCCTGGGGGCGGGCACCGTCTTCCTCGGCGTCGTCGAGGACACGGCCGTCTTCCTCGAGCCCATCGTGGCGGCCGGCGACGACGACCTCGCCCGGGCGGCGGCGGACGCTGTCCGTGCCCGGATCGCGGCGGGCGGCCGAATTCCGGGCATCGGCCACCCCATCCACAAGGCCGAGGACCCGCGAACGGCCCGGATCTACGCGATCGCGTCCGAACAGGGCCTCGAGGGCCCACACCTGCGAGCGCTTCGGCACGTCGCCGACGCGCACCGCGAGGCGACGGGCAAGGCCCTTCCGATCAACGGCGCCGGCGTGGCGGGCGCGGCCCTGGCCGACCTCGGCTTCCCCGCACGGATCGTGCGCGGCATGGCCCTCCTCGCCCGCACGGCGGGGCTTGTGGCGCACCTCGACGAGGAGATGTCACGGCCGCTCGGGATGCCGCTCTTCCTCGACGTCGAGCGCCGGACGCAGGGCAGCTAGCGCATGTAGAACGACGTGTCGCCGGCCTGCTTGTAGGCGGCAAGTGCGGAGGCGGACGTCTGGACGCGGTAGTCGCCCTCGTTGCGATCGAAGTTCGACCACACCACCCCGGCCACGTCCCACGCCCTGAAGAGGTCGTACGCGTTCGCGATCCAGCGAGCCTTGGCGGTGGAGTCGGACGGATCCTCGGCGCAGCCGATCTCGCCGATGAAGAGCCGGTGCCCATGGTTCGTCGCGAACTTGTGGGCGGCGGCGAAGATCTCCTTCACGCCGCGCCAGTCGCCGGCGCGGTTGTAGCCGTCGACGCCGATCAGGTCGACCTTCCCGGGCAGGAACTTCGCGGCCTTCGCCGGGTCGTTGTTGATGTTGCCCGCAGCGACGACCCACACCCACACGGCATTCGTGACGTGCTCCTTGCTTGAACACCTTTCGGACGCGCTTGTAGCTGGCCCGGTAGTCGGCCGCCGTGCCGGTCTTGCAGTTGCCCTGCATCTCGTGGTTCCACGAGAAGAAGACCTTGTAGTGGTACCTGCGTACCTGGCGGGCGATCGAGTGCAGCTGAGCGTTGTAGGCGCCGGCGGCGACCGAGTGCCACGAGACGCAGCGATTGCCGATCTCCGAGGTGATGTTCAGGTAGATCGGTTGGCCGCGAGACTTCATCAGCTGAGCGGCGCCGCCGCGGAGCGTCGTGTCGTTTAGCGGCCGGTAGAGCCGGTACATGTGAAAGTGGCGCCCAACCTCGCTCTCGAGCGAGAGCAGCGCGCGTGTCGGACGACTCGCCGCCGGACTGGCTCAGGGCGGTGCCGAAGTAGGCCCCCTTCGAGGCGTAGGCGGGGACGGTTCCCAGCAAGGCGAGAACGACCACGCCTGCAATAACCCCGGCCAGCCTGGAGCGCATCGGGGCAACCATCGGCACCAAACGTAAGGAAGCGCTGAGGAAGAGATAAAGATCTTGAAAAGGCGGCCGCGGTCTAGACTGGCCGCGTGCGGAAGATCCAGAGCCAGGGCGTCCACCACATCACGATCACGGGCGCCGACCGGCAGACCTCGATCGACTTCTGGGAGGGCGTGCTGGGCATGCCCTTCATCTTCGAGCAGCCGAACCTCGACAACGAGCACGAGAGCCACCTCTACTTCGACCCCGGCGACGGGCGCCTGATCACGATCTTCACGAACGAGGAGCGCACGCCGGACCCGACCCGGACGCCGACGGATCCGGGCTGCGTCCACCACGTGGCGTTCTCGCTGTCGCACGCGACGTTCGCGCAGACCGTCGAGCGGCTGGAGGAGCGCGGGATCCGCCACAGCGGCGTCAAGGACCGCGGCTTCATGGACTCGATCTACTTCGAGGACCCGCTCGGGCTCCTGATCGAGCTCGCGTCCTATCGGTTCGAGCCGCCGTTCGGGTACGCTCACGCCGACGTGCTGCGAGAGGCGCACCGGATCCGCGTGGCCCGCGGCGACGACAACATCGCCGAGGTGCATCTGGCCGATGCGATCGAGGAGCTGGTGACCGCGTCACGTCCGTCGCTCTCCGACGACCGATCGCCCAAAGACCCCTACTGAGCGCGCCTGCGGGGCAGGCCGGGAGGACACCATGGCCGACATCACGATCCACATCCTGAAGCCGAGCGTCAACAACCTGACCGCCCGGATCTTCGTGCGGGCCGCCGGACTCGACTTCGAAGAGGTGGACTCCTGGGGCGTCACGACCTCGTCCGAGTTCCTCAAGATGAACCCGGCCCACCTGACGCCGACGATCGAGGAGGCGGGCCTGCCGAAGGGCGCGCTGTGGGAGAGCTGCGCGATCATGCAGTACCTCTGCAACAAGCACGGGCTCGCGCGCTTCTATCCGACCGAGGCGGGCGAGCGGGCGATGATCGACAGCGCCATGTGCTACCTGCTCGCGACCCTGTATCCGCTTCTCGCGCGGGCCACGTATCCGGCGCTCGGCTTCCCGCAGTATCCGGGCGAGGTCGGCGCGTCCGACGCGGACGCCGACGCGAAGGCCGACGCCCAGCGGGCGGCCGAGACGGCGCTCGCCGAGCCGCTCGAGGTCTTCCACACGTTCTTCATGGGCGGAAAGACGTTCATCGGCGGATCGGAGCCGTCGATCGCAGACATGCGCCTGGCGGCGTCGCTCGAGTTCCTGAAGGCGATCGACTACGACGCGCCCGAGTGGCTCACCGAGTACATGGCGGCCATGGAGCGGTCGCTCGGAGACGCCTACACGGAGCCGGCGGGCGACGTGCGCGGCTACATCGCGCACGTGAAGTCGCAGGTGGCGTAGCTAGCGAGGTCGTGAAGGACGGGTCGGCCGGGCCTGCCAAACGTGCGATGATGGGCGATTGTCACTTCCGCCACGAGAAAGGACGGGACAATGGGCACCAGTGGCACGAAGCGGCGGGCGCTGGCCGTGTCGATCGTGGCCGCGATCGTCGCCATCGCCGGCGGCGGAGCGTCCATCGCGCACGCCGGTGGCTCGGCCGCGCGCGGCGAACTCATCCTTACGGAGACGACGACCGCCCGGGCGAGCGTCGATGTCGACGGCTCCGGAACACCCACGCCGGGCGATGAGTTCATCTTCCACAGCGTCCTGACGGACGCGTCCGGCGACACGGTCGGGGGCGTGAACGGGCACTGCACGGCCCTGCTCGCAGGGCGCAACCTGTGCAGCTCGGTCGTCTCGCTGGCACACGGGACGCTGAGCACGACCTTCGTGGCCGCGACCGGCGCCGCGACGCTCGCGATCTCGATCGACGGCGGTACGGGTCGGTATGACCGGGCGCGAGGCCAGATCTCGGCGACGCGCGCCACCTCCGTCGCCTTCCGGGAGACATTCGACATCGACCGCTGATCGCTCACCGGGAGCCCGGCAGAACCACCCACAGCTTCGGCGCCAGCTCGACCACGACCTCGGCGTCGAGGTCGGCCACGGTGGCGGCGCCGGCGCGCTCCATGGCCGTCGCGAGCTCACGCCATGCCATCGCCACCGCTGCGACGCGCGCCGTCGGGCCCCACCCCGTCGCCGCGCGCAGCTCGTCGGCACGCTCGCGGGCGTCGTCGAGGGTGAACTCGCCGAACGGCCGGTTCGCGCCGCGGATGAACACCTGCCGCTGCGACGATCTCGTCGCGGGTCACGGGGGCGCTGGCCATCGATGGGCCTACCTTCCCGCCGCCGACATCTGACGCGCCGCAACCGCGGCCTGGCCGTAGGAGATGCCGCCGTCGTTGACGGGCAGCCGCTCGGGCACGAGGACGCGCAGGCCCGCCGCGCGCAGGCCCGCCGCGACGGCCTCGATCAGGCGCCGGTTCTGGAACACGCCCCCCGACAGCACGATCCGGTCGGTGCGGTGCACGAGCGCGGCGCGGGAGCAGGCCTCGACCGTCGCGAACGCGACCGCCGCGTGGAACCGGCTCGCAACGACGCCGCGGGGGACACCCGCGTCGACGTCGGCCATGAGGGCCCGGATCGTGTCGCGCGGATCGATCTCGAGGAGCTGCCCGGTCTCGACGGAGATCGGGTAGCGGCCCCGCTCGGCGGGGTCGCACGCCGCCTCGAGCTCGATCGCCGCCTGGCCCTCGTAGTTCACGTGCGTCCGGAGCCCCGAGAGCGCCGCCGCGGCGTCGAAGAGCCTGCCCATGCTGGTCGTCACAGGTGAGCTGAGGCCGGTCCGGGCCAGCCCGGCGACGTGACCCCACGTGCGCTCATCGACGGTCTCGGCCATCCACGGCGGGAGCGGCGGCGGCTCGTCCGGATCGTCCGATTCGGTGACGGCCGCCAGCCAGGCGCACGCCATCCGCCAGGGCTCCCGGATCGCCGCCGTGCCGCCCGGGAGCCGGACCGGCCGGAGCATGCCGACCCGCTCGAAGCCGGTGAGGTCGCCGCAGAGGATCTCCCCACCCCAGACGGTGCCGTCGGTTCCGTACCCCGACCCGTCGAAGATCGCGCCCACCGCCGTTCCCGGCTCGCCGTGCTCGGCGAGGGTCGCGGCCAGGTGCGCGTGGTGGTGCTGGACGCCCACGAGCTCCACGCCGTCGCGCTCGACCGCGTACTTGGTCGAGAGGTACTCGGGATGGAGGTCGTGAGCGACGACCTCCGGCGTCACCGCGAACAGCCGCTCGAGATGCTCGACCCCTTCGATGAACGACAGGAGCGTCTCGTAGTTCTCGAGATCGCCGATGTGGTGCCCCACCCAGGCCCGCGTCCCTCTGGCGACGCAGAACGTGTTCTTGAGCTCCGCCCCGCACGCGAGGATCGGCCGCTCGGCGGCGTCGGGGAGCGTCATGCTGGCCGGGACGTACCCGCGCGACCGCCGCAGGATCACCCGGCGGGCCCCGTCCGGAGCGGCGACGACGCGGAGCACCGAATCGTCGGTGCGTGTCTGGATGGGCCGATCGTGGACGAGGAACAGGTCTGCGATGCCGGCCAGACGCTCCAGCGCGTCCTCGTCGCGGTAGGCGATGGGCTCGTCCGACACGTTCCCGCTGGTCATGACGAGCGCCGGGCCGGAGAAGTCCGCGAGCAGCACATGGTGCAGGGGCGAGTACGGCATCATCACGCCCAACTCGGGCGCCCCGGGGGCCACCGAAGGCGCCACGTCCGCGGTCTCGAGCCGCGGGCAGAGCACGATCGGGCGGGCGGCGCTCGCGAGCAGCAGCCGCTCGCTCTGGCCCACGCGGACGAACAGGGCGGCAGCGTCGAGCGAGGGCACCATCAACGCGAACGGCTTGTCCTCGCGCTGCTTGCGAGCGCGCAGAGCCGCCACCGCCGCCTCGTCGTCGGCCCGGCAGGCAAGGTGGAAGCCGCCGATGCCCTTGATCGCCACGATGCGCCCCTCGCGCAGCGCGGCGGCGGCGGCGGCGACCGGGTCGCGCGCGCCGCCGATCGGAGCCTCAGCGCCGCCCGGGAGGAGCAGCGAGGCCAAGGGCCCGCACGCCGGGCAGGCGTTCGGCTGCGCATGGAAGCGGCGGTTCGCCGGATCGTCGTACTCGTCCCGGCAGGGGCCGCACATGCGAAAGCCGGCCATCGTCGTGAACGGCCGGTCGTAGGGGATGCCCTTGACGATCGTGAACCGCGGGCCGCAGTTCGTGCAGTTGATGAACGGGTAGCGGAACCGGCGGTCGTGCGGGTCGCAAAGCTCGCGGAGGCAGTCGTCGCAGGTCGCGCTGTCGGGCGTGACCTGCGCGTCCGGCGCGCCGCCGTCCCGGCTCTCGACGATCTGGAAGCTCGAGTGGCCGATGGGCTCGCGGTCCTCGGCGACCACGCGCTCGATCGAGGCGAGCGGCGGGGCGTCCGGTCCGAGCCGGGCGAGGAACCGCTCAACCGCCGTCTCGCTGCCCTCGACCTCGAGGAGCACGCCGTGCGGATCGTTCAGGACGAACCCCGTCAGCCCCAGCTCGCCCGCCAGCCGGTAGACGTAGGGGCGGAAGCCCACGCCCTGCACCACGCCCTCCACCCGCACATGGGACCTCCGGCGGGTCGCCACGGTCACGGCACCGCCCCTGCGGGCGGCGGCCCGACGAGGCCCCGAAGCACGTGGTAGGCGCTCGCCTGGGCCTCCTGGATGCGGGGGATGTGCTCGGAGGAGGTGACGACGACGTGGTCGGCGAGCGACTCCGACGCCACCCGTCCGCCGTCGTACCCGACCATCGCGATCGTGACGAGCCCGCGGCGCCGCGCTTCGACGAGCGCCGCGACGACGTTCGGCGAGTTGCCCGACGTCGAGAGGGCGAGCAGCACGTCGCCCTCGAGGCCGTAGGCGATCACCTGCCGCGCGAACATCGCCTCGGTGCCGATGTCGTTGGCGATCGCGGTCAGGATCGCCGAGTCCTCGGTCAGGTCGATCGCCGGGTACGCCCGCTCCGACCCGTCGGCGCGACGGAAGTCGGCGACCACGTCCATCGCGTCGGTGGCCGAGCCGCCGTTGCCGAAGGCCAGGAGCTTGCCGCCCTGCTCGAAGCTCGCCCGCAGGGCCGCCGCCGCCGCGAGCAGCGCATCGCGATTGTCGGTCAGCGTCTGCGACCGCAGCGCGCCGACCTCCGCCGCCTTCATGAGCGCCGATCGCCGGACGTCGTCGACGACGGGCTCGAGGTCGTCCTCGTGCTCGGCCAGGAACGGGTACAGGAAGCTCGACGCGCCGGCGTCGTGCGTGCGGCGGGCGTCGCGGCCCTCGAGCAGTCCGCGGTGGTCGAAGAAGACGTGCACGAGCTCCCACAGCACGTGGTACAGCGTCTCGACGAGCTCCTGGCGGATGTACGGGTCCGGCGTCGGCGGCTCGAACACCCAGTCGGCTTCGCACGGGCAGAACGCGATCGTCAGGCAGCCCCGGCTGCGGGCGACGGACAGCGCGCGGGCCGCCTCGCCCTCGTCCTCGTCGGCCCCGAACGCGATCGCGATGTCGTCCGGGCGCGCGAGCAGGTCGACCTGGCGCGCGAGGTCGCCTCCCTCGCCTGCGAGGCCGATGGCGGGCAGCGCCCGCTTGCCGACGATCACGGGATGAACGAACTCGACCGCGACGTGGCGGGCGTCCGAGCGCGCCGACGGCGACATGCCGAACGCGATCAGCCGGCCGCCGCGGGCGAAGCGCTCGGCGGTCAGATGGCAGAGCCGCGCGAGCCGCTCCGACTCGGCGGCGAAGAACGTGCTGTTCGCCTCGGTGCGCTGCTCGAGAAGCTCATCCAGCCGCGCGGCGGAGCCACCGGAGAGGGCGGCCTTCACGCAAGCGCCTCCTCCCGCGCCGCCACCGCCGACAGCCAATCGCGCCATGCACCGATCCCGTCGCCGGTCCGCGCGCTCACGAGGATCCGCTCGACGTCGGGGTGGACGTGATCGAGGTTGTAGAGGAACCGGTCCAGGTCGTAGTCGAGGTGCGGCAGGAGGTCGATCTTGTTGACCAGCACCAGGTCGCACGTGCGGAACATCAGCGGGTACTTGAGCGGCTTGTCCTCGCCCTCGGTGACGGAGGCCACCATGACGCGGCGGTCCTCGCCGACGCGGAACTCGGCCGGGCAGACGAGGTTGCCGACGTTCTCGATGACGAGCAGGTCGATCTCGTCAAGGGGCAGCGCACCCAGGGCCGAGCGCACCATGTTCGCGTCGAGGTGGCACTCGCCGCCGAAGCCCGGATCCGTGTTGAGCTGGGTGACGGGCACGTGCAGGCTCGCAAGCCGGTCGGCGTCCATCGAGCCCTGCACGTCACCCTCCAGCACGCCGACGCGCACGCCCGGGACGCTCGCGACGACCCGCTCGAGGAGCGTCGTCTTGCCGGCGCCGGGCGCGCTCATGAAGTTCACGACCTTGACGCCCGCGCGGTCGAAGTCGGCCCGGTTGGCCCGCGCGATCGTGTTGTTGGCGTCGAGCGCCTCCTCGACGACCTTCACCTTTGTGCGATGCATGCGGCCTCCTCGACCTCGATGGACTCCACCTCGAACTCGTTGCCGCTCGCCACGCCGACGTCGCTGCCGCCACACGTCGGGCAGCGGAACGCCGGGATCTCGATCGGCCACTCGAGCGCACACGGATGGCACCTGAGGCGCGCCTCGACGATCTCCTGCTCGAGCCGGGCGCCCTCGCACACCGTGTCGCGCGCGACGAAGTCGAAGTAGAACGCGAGCGTATCCGGGACGACCTGCCGCAGGCGCCCCACCCGCAGGCTGACGACGGTCACACGGCGCCCCTCGGCGTGCTTCACGACCGTGTTCACGATCGCACTGCTGAGGGACAGCTCGTGCATCGCGTCACCCCGCCTCCTGCACGGGCACGCCGGCACGGAGCTCCTCGACGGTCTCGACGACGAGCTCGATCGCACGCTCCACGGCGGCCTCCACCTGCTCCGAGAGGCCGAACCCAAGCTCGGAGACGTCCTCGGGCTCGCAGGCGATCACCAGCACGCGGCCGGGCCACGCGCCGATCGACTTGATGAACCGCAGCATGGTCTGCGGGTCCATCCCGTGGGGGTTGATGGTCTGGCCGTCCTCGATCTTGCCGTCGACGGACTCCTCGTCGGGCTCCATGACGTACAGCGTGCCCGGCGTGCCGCCCTGGCGGCTGACGTCGAGGATCACGAGCGCGTCGTAGCCCCGCATGACCTCGTAGGCGAGGTCGAGCCCGCCGGTGCCGGCGTCCATCACGGCCACGCCGGGAGGCATGTCGCGCTCGGCAAGGCGCCGCGCCACCTCGCCGCCGAAGCCGTCGTCGCGCAGCCAGGCGTTGCCCACGCCGGCCACGAGGATCCGCGTCTCGCGCTCGGAGCTCATGGCTCGATCACCTCCACCTCGGGTGCGAAGAAGAACAGGAACCGGTTGGTCTCGCGCATCAGCTCCTGGCCGGGATCGTCGTCGATGGTGACGCCCAGATGCGTCTTGCCGTCGTAGTCGACGAAGATCCGCTCGATCGTGGCCGTGCGGCCGTCGAGCAGGCGCGCGTGCAGGTCGGCGTCCGGGCCGGGCCGGAGCCTGACGCGCCCGCCCCTGCGGAACGTGACGCCGTCGACCGCGGCCTGGTGCTCTCCGGCGCTGGGATCGGCCAGGCCGGGGGGCGGCTCGGGCGGAGCGACGGTGACCGGGTCGCGCAGCGTCATCCGCCCGTGAAGCGCGGAGATGTCTTCGGCGGTCGCCGCCGCCGCCCGCGCCACCATGTCGCGCACCGCGGGATCGGCGCGCTCGATCTCCTCGCGCTCGGCGTCGCTCAGCGTCTTCACGTGCAGGAGCAGCGCCTCCTCGATCTCGGTCGAGTCGAAGAGGCCGCCCCGGCTCTCGGGCGCGATCTGCGGGTGGTCGGGGAGGACGATCGCCGCACCGAGGACGGCGTCGTCGGCCGCCGCGGCGAGCACCGGGAAGGTGTTGACGCTGGCGCACGGCCGCTCGAGCGGCGAGATGAACCGCCCGCCGGCGACCCGCAGCACGGGATGGCGTCGAGAGCAGCGACCGGGCGAGGGCGCCGGCCCGGTCGAGCCCCTCGGCGCACACGGTGCGGTTCTCGACCCGCAGGGCGACCTCGAACATCCCGTCGCCCAGCGCCTCTGCGGAGAGGCGCAGACAGACGACGAGCGGGTCGGCGGCGCCCTCGGCCGACACCTCGGTCTCGTGCTCGGCCGGCGCGCGCGCCAGGTCGGCCGCAGAGGCCGGCGGAAGCGCGACCCGCCGGGCCGATCCCTCGTGCCGGTCACCGGCGGCGGCCAGGAAGCGGACCTCGGCGTCGAGGACGGCGTCGGCCGATGCCGCCAGGACGCACCGCAGCTCGAGGTGGTCGAACGTGGTCGCGGCGCCGGACGCATAGACGGGCGGGTAGACGATGCCGAACGGCGTCGGCGTCGCGTTCTTGGTCGCCCCCGGGGTGTAGGGGTAGAGCGCGTAGCCCTCCCAGAGCAGCGAGTCGATCATCTGCTCGAGAGCGTCAGGCACCGGGGCTCTCGCCGAGCAGGTCCGCGACGGTGGCGTCGAACGTCGCATGTGCGGTGTCGACGCGCCGCCGCTCGAGGGCCTCGAGGGTCTGCGAGCGCAACGCCACCCAGGCGGTGTTGGGGTAGTAGTGCTCGATGGTCTCGTTCCACACCGAGACCGGCATCCGGAACCCGACCGAGCGCGACCACGGGATGAGGACCATCTGCAGGCCGCCCTCGTCGTTGGGGTAGTAGACGACGCCGTTGAAGTGCATCGCGAGGGGCGCCTCGCCGTCCGAGAGCGAGTGCAGGTACTTGGCCGCGGCCACCTCGAGGTCGTAGTTGCAGGCGATCGGCACCGCCACGGTGGTCGAGCCGGTGAACGCCGGGACGACCACGTCGAGCTGCGCCCAGACGAGGCTCCGCGTCGTCACCGACCAGCGCTCCGGCGGCCCGAACAGGCCGACCAGGCGCTCGCGGGTCGCCGCGTCGTAGGCGCGCCGGGCCGGCTCGATCATCACCTGGATCGTGAGCGCGATCATGTACACCTGGCGCCCGGTCGGCTCGGACACCTGCACGTCGAACGTGAGCATCGGCGTCGCCGCATGCCGCACGGCCCGGGCTCCCAGCACGGCGAACTCGGGCTCGGGCGCGTCGGGCGAAGGCTCCGGAGTCACCCCTGCGGGCTGCATGCTCATGCGCGCACCGCCTCGGCGTGCAGGCCGTCGAAGAACGCCGTCACCGCCTCCTGCACCTTCGCCCCGCCGGAAAGCCCCTCCCAGTGCGCCTTGATCGTGCCGGTGAGGGCGTAGCAGCGGTCGATCGGCGCGATGGCGTACGCCGGCGGGTCGGACATGCGGTTCACGATCAGCCCCTCGATGTCGGGCTCGAGGCCCTCGAGCACCGGGTTCAGCTCCACCATCCGGCTCCAGGATGCGAAGTGGAGCTCGCTCTCGGTCGCGCCCGCCGGGCTCGGGTAGAGGGCGACGACGCACCCGGCCGTCGTGGAGTCCATGAAGAACGCGAGCCCGATCGGGATCTGGAAGCTCGCCCACACGTCGTCGGGCAGCTGGATGTCGGGCAGCCACTCCGTGCGGTTCCCGGTCGGGCGGTACTCCGGATCGCCGGACCGCAGCGCCCAGCAGCTCTCGCAGACGCACTCGATCCTGCGCTCGACCAGGTGCAGCAGGTGGCGGTGGTCGCCGGGGATGCTCGTGCGGCAGAGGTCACACCATTCGGCGGCGGCGGCATCGGCGTCCGTCGGAGCGGGCGGCCGGACGAGGCCGCGCAGGCCCGTGACAACCTGCGCACGGCGCCGCGCCGCCACCGCCTCGGCGACCAACCGGCGCCCCGATGCGGGCTTCGCACCACCCGGGGCTCCGGAGCTGGCGCCGTTCTCGGTCACGTCGCCACGGCCACCTTCACGCTGCCGTCCTCATGCAGCAGCGGCACGGGCTCGAGCTGGAGGCGTTCGTCGTCCATCGAGCGGCCCGCGCGCGGCAGGAAGAACGTCCTCGCGCACTCCGGGCAGCGCAGCGCGCCCTGCTGGAGCTCGCCGCCGTGGAGGGCGCCGCCGCACGCCGCACAGGTGTCTCGATAGGCGAGCAGTGTGCCGTCGACGTTGGCGATGACGAGCGGGCTCCCGGCAACGTCCACGGCGACCATCTCCCCGGCGGGCACGTCCAGGCGGTCGAGCTCGACCCACGTCGGGGACCGCGCCGCCGCGCCGGCGCTCACGATCGACACCGGGTGCGCGCCGCCGTTCGCGGCCGGCGACTCCTGCTCGACGACGCCCTCGACCTCGAGCCCATCCAGGTCGGGCGCCGACTGCTCGAGCGCCTGCTTGATCGCGAGCTCGAGCGTCACCGCCGAGGCGGAGCAGTCCGAGCAGCTGCCCTCGAGCCGGATCCGGGCCACGCCGTCCTCCAGCGAGAGCAGCTCGACGTTCCCGCCGTGCGACTCCATGTACGGCCGCACGTGCTCGAGCGCCTGGTTCACGCGCACGTCGAGCGGAACAGGGTGCAGGTCGTGGATGAGAAGCAGCGTCGCGACGAGCGGGTCGTCGCCGAGCGCGGCCGCGACCCGCTCTCCCTCCTCACCGCCGGCGTGGAGCAGCTCGACGATCCGCTCCAGGCCGCCGCCGTACATCTGCACAACGGCGGACACCAGCTCCTCGGCCACGTGGCGGGTGGCCGGATCCCCGGACGAGGCGAGCCTCGCCTGGAGATCCTGCACCCTGAGAACCAGCTCGTCGGGCCCTTCGGTCGGCACGGTGACGGCCATGTCTCCCGTCTCCTACGCCAGCGCCGTCGGTGTGTGAACCACCTTGCGCACCTTGCCGTGACCGCCGTACATGTGCACGCCGCACGGCAGGCACGGATCGAACGAGCGCACGGCGCGCATGATGTCGATCCCCTTGAAGTTCTCGGGCCCGTTCTCCTCGAAGATCGGCGTGTTCTGCACCGCGTCCTCGTACGGCCCCGGGGTCCCGTAGGAATCGCGCGGGCTGGCGTTCCACGGCGTCGGCGGGTACGGCTGGTAGTTGGCGATCTTGTGATCGCGGATCACCATGTGGTGTGAGAGGACGCCGCGGGCGGCCTCGTGGAACCCGCAGCTGACCGCGCTCTCCGGAACCGTGAACTTGTTCCAGCTCTTGGTGCGGCCGGCCCGAACCTCCTTCATCGCGCGCTCGAGGCAGTGGAGCGCCACCAGCGCCGCATAGGCCTGGTGATACGTCCGCGCCCGGTCGCGCTCGATCGCGTTTGACTTCTCGGGCACCTTCCACTCGAGCTCCATCTCGGGCATGTTCGGCGAGCGCGGCAGCACCATCTGGAGCGAGTGCCCCGTGGCCTTCACATACCCGAAGTCGACGAGCCCGGCCTTGGCGGTGCACCACTGGCGCGCGAACGGGCCGCCGCCGGTGTCGCAGCACACGTGGGTGTCGGTGCGCTTGTCGTAGATGCGCGGCGACACGACCCACGTGTACTTGTCCGTGAAGTCGCGCTTCTGCGGCTTCGGCAGCGTGACCTTGTTCCACGGATGGTTCTTGTCGACCGGGTTGCCGAGCGGATCGCGGTCGACGAGCGTCGGCTCGTTCTCCCACGAGTCGAAGTACGACGAGCCGAGGAGGATCCGGATCATCAGGTTGATCTCGACGAGGTCGGTCGAGATCAGCTCGCCGTCGATGGCGACGCCCGGTGTGATGTATCGCTTGCGACCCCATTCCGTCATGTTCCGGTAGTCGTAGTCGACATAGTCCGGATCGTCGAAGGAGCCCCAGTTCACGAGGTTGGTCGGGCGGTACCCGACCATGTCGTATCCCGGCAGCTCCTGAAGGAAGAAGTCGTACAGGTCGTCGTGCATCGGCACGCTGCGCTTGACGTAGTCGAAGTAGCGCATCAGACGCACGTAATAGTCGGTGCATGTCTGGTGCGTGATGTCGGCGCTGCATCCACCCGGCATGATGGTCGACGGGTGGGTGTGCCGGCCGCCGAAGAGGCAATACATCTCACGCGTGTACCGGGCGACGTGAAGCGTCTCGAGATAGAACTCGCCGGTGAACGGGTTCAGCGCCCGCATGATGTCGGCGATCGTGTTGTAGCCGTGGATGTCCTTGCCGGGCGCGGGAGTCGTCTCCGCCTTCGCAAGAAGCGTCGGGTTCGTCTCCTTCACCATCTGCTCGCAGAAGTCGACGTTCGCCATGCAGTCGTTGAAGATGGCGTGGTCGAAGATGTAGTCCGCCGACTCGGCGAGGTTGAACGCGAGATCGCCCAGCGGGGGCGGCTTCACTCCGTACGCCATGTTCTGGTTCAGACACGAGCATGTGGCGTGGTTGTCTCCACAGATCCCGCAGATACGGCTCGTGATGAAGTGCGCATCGCGCGGGTCGATACCTTTCATGAAGATGTCGAAGCCGCGGAAGATCATCGACGTGCTGTAGCACTTCAGCACCGTGCGGTTCGAGAAATCGATCTCGGTGTGGATCCCGAGGCTGCCGACGATCCGCGTGATCGGATCCCACGACATCTCCTTGACCATGACCTTCTGCTCGCGCGGAGTCTCAACGGTCGCCATGCGTCACCACCTCTTCTGGTAGCCGGTCGTGAGCGTCTTGCCCTTGCGCCGCCACTCCGGTTCCTTGTCGTACTTGTTCGCGATGTGCCGCTTTCGCATCGTTCGCACCAGCGGCCCATACGCCAGGCTCGCGAACTGCGATCCGCGCTTGCCCCACTTGTCGGGCTCCATGAACGGCATGAACTTGTCGGGGAAGCCGGGCATCGTGCAGGCCATGCAGATGCCGCCGACGTTCGGGCAGCCCGCCGATCCCGTTCACCCACCCGCGCACCGGCACGTTGCACTTCACGATGGGGCCCTTGCAGCCCAGCTTGACCATGCAACGATGGTCGGAGCCGTACTCGGTCGCATAGTCGCCCTCTTCGGCGAAGCCGGCGCGGTTGCAGCTCTCGCGCACCGTCCGGCCGAAGAGCCACTTGGGCCTGAGCGCCTCGTCGAGCTGCGGGGCGGGGGCGAGCCCGGCGAGGTGCAGGGCGAGGTAGAGCAGCGTCTCGGTCATGTTGTCGGGCTGGGCCGGGCAGCCCGGGATGCAGACGATCGGCAGGCCGGCCTTCGACTTCCAGCTCCAGCCCAGGTAGTCCGGGATCCCCATCGCGCCGGTCGGGTTGTTCTTCATCGCCGGGATGCCGCCGTACGTGGCGCACGTGCCCACCGCGACGACCGCCGCCGCCTTGGGCGCCAGGCGGTCCATCCACTCGTTCATCGTGATGGGCTGCCCGGTCTCGGGATTGACCGCGAACCCGGTCCAGTACCCGTCGCCGTTGATCTCCTCGTTGCCCAGCGAGCCTTCGATGACGAGCACGAAGGGGTCGAGCTTGCCCTCCTCGGCGTCAAACCAGGCCTGGGCGTACTCCTGGCCGTTCATGTAGTCGATCACCTGGTTGTGGATGACGACCTTCGGCATGCCGGGGATCGCCTGGAGGATGATGTCCTCGAGGCTCGGATTCGTGGCCGACGTCATTGCGACCGAATCCCCCTCGCAGCTCAGGCCCGTCGTCATCCAGAGGACGTGTGCGGTGATCGCCTCGGTCTTCCTGTGCTCGTCGTACACCGTGCTCGCCATCGCCTCTCCTCTCTCGGCTCAACAGATCCGCGGCAGCGGGTCGCCCACCAGCTGATCCATCACTCGCCGGCCGCCAAAGCTCGTCTCCACAAGCACCATCCCCGGCGGCTCGGTTCGCACCTCGCCGATCTCCGCCGCCTCCTCGCAGCCCGGCACCCCGCGCAGCGCGGCCAGCGCCGCGTCGGCCGCCTCGGGTGCAACGAACGCGACCAGCTTGCCCTCGTTCGCGACATACATCGGGTCGATCCCGAGGATCTCCGCGGCGCCTGCCACCGCCGGGTGCACCGGGACCGCGTTCTCGCGCACGATCATCGCGACCGACGACGCCCGCGCCAGCTCGTTCAGCACCGAGGCGACGCCGCCCCGGGTCGCGTCGCGCATCGAGCGCAGCTCCGGCCCGACGGCCCCGAGCAGGGAGTCGACCGCCGGCCAGAGCGAGCGGGTGTCCGACTCGATCGACGCGTCGAGCTCGAACTCGTTGCGCGCGAGCATGATCGCCGTCCCGTGCTCGCCGATCGGGCCCGACAGGATGATCCTGTCGCCCGGCCGGAGCGCCGACGGCGACAGCGTGGCCCGCGGGTCGCGCAGGCCGATCCCCGTCGTGCACACGTACATCCCGTCGGCGTGGCCGCGCTCGACGACCTTGGTGTCGCCGGCGACGATCTCGACGCCGGCGACGCGGGCCGCTTCGGCGATCGCCTCGACCTCGGCCCGCAGGTCGTCCGCCGCCAGGCCCTCCTCGAGCACGAGCGACAGACTCAGCGCAAGCGGCCTGGCCCCGGCGACCGCGAGATCGTTCACGGTGCCGTTCACCGCGAGCTCGCCGATCGAGCCGCCGGGGAACCGCAGCGGCGTGACGACATAGGAGTCCGTCGTGAACGCGAGCCCCACGCCGTCGACGACGAGCTCGGCGGCATCGCCCATCTGGCTGAGCGTCTCGCCGCCGAACGCCGGTACGAACAGCCCCTCGATCAGCGCCTGGGTCGCCTTCCCGCCGGCGCCATGGGCCATCGTGATGTGCGGGTCGCGGAACTTGGCGCGCCTGCTGCGGACGTTCTCGATCAGGCCGAGCACGTGCTGCTCGCGGTCAGACACAGCGCCGTGATCGCCCATCACACGACCTCCCGCTCGCGGGCGAAGCGGCCGAAGTTGTAGTACGCCGCGCACGCGCCCTCCGACGACACCATGCACGTGCCGATCGGGCGCTCCGGGGTGCACGCGGTGCCGAACACCTTGCATTCCCACGGCTTGATGACGCCCTTCAGGACCTCGCCGCACTGGCATGCCTTCGGGTCGGCCACCCGGACGCCCGGCACGCTGAAGCGGCGCTCCGCGTCGAGGTCGGCGTACGCCTCCGACAGCTTGAGGCCGCTGTGCGAGATGAAGCCGAGGCCCCGCCACTCGAAGTGCGGCCGGAGCTCGAACACCTCCTGCATCACCTCGAGCGCGCGCAGGTTGCCGTCGTACGGGACGACGCGCTTGTACTGGTTCTCGACCTCGCAGCGGCCCTCCGCGATCTGGCGCAGGATCATCGCGATCGACTGGAGGATGTCGAGCGGCTCGAAGCCCGCGATCACGACGGGCTTCTTGTAGTCGGCCGGGATGAACTCGAACGGCCGGGCACCGACCACGGTCGAGACGTGACCCGGGCCGATGAAGCCGTCGAGCCGCAGGTCGGGCGACTCGAGCAGGGCTCGCAGAGGCGGGACGATCGTCACGTGGCTGCACATGCACGAGAAGTTCTGGATGCCCTCGGCCCGCGCGCGCTTGAGCGTCAGCGCCGTCGACGGCGCCGTCGTCTCGAAGCCGATCGCGAAGAACACGACCTCGCGGTCGGGGTTCTCCTTGGCGATCCGAAGCGCATCGAGCGGCGAGTAGACCATGCGCACGTCGGCGCCGGCGGCCTTCGCGTCGAGCAGCGTCCCGTTCGAGCCGGGGACGCGCATCATGTCGCCGAAGCACGTGAAGATCACGTCCTCGTGGGCGATCGCGATCCCGTCGTCGACGCGTCCCATGGGGATCACGCAGACCGGGCAGCCGGGCCCGTGGACGAGCTCGACGTTCGACGGCAGCAGGTCGTCGACGCCGTACTTGTAGATCGAGTGCGTGTGCCCGCCGCAGACCTCCATCACCTTGTAGTGGCGGCCGGGCTCGACCAGCGAGAGGATCTCGCCCGCCACGGCCCGCCCGAGCGCCGGGTCGCGGAACTCGTCGACGAACTTCACGCGACCGCCTCGCCGGGCTCGAGCGCCGCGATCGCCACGCCGGCGTGCACGAGCAGCGCATCGCCCACGGCCACCCGCTCCACGAGAGCGGTCTCGACGTCGGCCTCCGTGCCCGACCCGTCGGCGCACACCGCCAGCCCGCGGGCCTCGTCGACCCGCACGACCGTCATCGGGACGCCCTCGTCCGCACAGGTGATGCAGTGATCGCTCCCGCACCCGTCAGACGGCGTCCCGGAGGAGGTCACTCGATCACGCTGGCCTTGAGCTCCTCGAGCTCGCGCTCGTAGTCCTCGCCCATCCGCTCGAGCAGGTCACGCGTGGCCCGCGCCTCCTCCTCGTCGACCTGCGAGATCGCGAAACCGACATGGATCAGGACCCAGTCGCCGGGGCCCACGCCGCCGCCGTCCGCATCGAGCAGGCAGATGTTGACGTTGCGGCGAACCCCCGCAACCTCGACCTTCGCCAGGCGGCGCTCGTCGTCAACCAACTCCACGATCTGCCCCGGGATGGCGAGACACATGAGACAGAAGCCCCTTCCCTCAACGGTTGCTCTGCCTTCTCGCCGGCACACAACGGCCGCGCGTCGACGAGACCGAGGCCTGTTCTACCACGGATCCGGCCGCTCCGTGACGCGGGGTAATCAGGGTTACCCGGGCGGGAAGTAATCCGGGTTACCGTCCGCTTTCGGCCGGCGCCAGGGGTTTAGACTGACCCCACACGTCGAGAGGCGCCACGATTTCCGAGGACGGCCGAGATGTGCTCGCGGGGCCTGCGTCGCGGTGGGTGGGACTCTCCGCGAGCGCGCGGATGCCCGAGTCGCCGCCGCTCTACGCATACGTGCTGGACGCGGACGACGACCTCGCACAGGAGCTCGACATCCGCACCGGCGTCGCCGCGCGTCAGGTCGCCACCGCGCGAGTGCTCGATGCCGCCCCCAGCGAGTGCGACCTCGGGCCGTGGTTCCGCGCCGTCGGGCACGGCCCGGGGCTCCTGATCCTCGAAGGCCTGCTCGCCGTCCACACGCGGATCGTCGACAGGACCGTCACCGAGCTCGTCGGGTCGGGCGACCTGCTCCAGCCGATGGAGCGCCGGACCGACGAGTTGATCGAGCGGGCCACGACGTGGCGGGCGCTGCGTCCCACACGGTTCGCGCTTCTCGACGAGGAGTTCGCGCAGCGGGTGCTGCCGTGGCCCCAGATCGCGCACGCCCTGCTGCGCCGGGCCGAGCGGCGGACCGACGATCTCGACGCGATGCGGGCGATCTCGTGCCAGCCGCGGCTCGCGGTGCGCCTGACGCTCCTCTTCTGGCACCTCGCCGAGCGCTGGGGCCGCGTCGAGAAGTCCGGCATCCGCCTGTCGCTGCCGCTCACGCACCGCCTGCTCGGCCAGCTCGTGGCGGCGGAGCGGCCGTCGGTCTCGCACGCGCTCGCCCGGCTGGCGCAGGCGGGGCTCGTCACCGGCGCTCCGGGGGACTGGCACCTCCACGGCAAGCTCGACGAGCACATCGGCTCGCTGATCGAGCGGACCGCGACCGACCAGCATGCGCGCGCACACGCAGTGGATCCGCGACGGACGGCATGAGCACTCCGATCCCCGTCCTCTGGATCACGAGCGGCCTCGGGTGCGACGGCGACTCGATCGCGATGACGTCGGCGACGAACCCGACGCTCGAGGACCTGCTGCGGGGCTCGCTGCCCGGCGTCCCGCCGATCGTGCTCTACAACCCGGTGTTCGCGTTCGAGACGGGCGACGACTTCATGCGGGTGTGGTTCGACGCCGAGGAGGGCAAGCTCGACCCGTTCATCCTCGTGCTGGAGGGCTCGGTGCCGAACGAGGAGCTGAGCGGCGACGGGCACTGGGCCGGGATGGGCGTCGACCGCGAGACCGGGCAGCCCATCCTCACGAACAGCTGGATCGACCGCCTCGCGCCCCGGGCCGCTGCCGTGCTCGCACTCGGCACGTGCGCCGCATACGGCGGGGTCCCGGCGATGAAGAACAACCCGACGGGTGCGATGGGCCTCGGCGACTACCTGGGCGCCGGCTGGACGTCGCGGCTCGGCCTCCCGGTCGTGAACCTCCCCGGCTGCCCGGTCCAGCCCGACAACATCACCCAGACGCTGCTCTGCCTGGTGCTCCACCTGGCGCGGCTCGGCCCGCCGATCGAGCTCGACGCGCAGGGCCGGCCCGTCAGCATCTTCGGCCGCACCGTGCACGAGAGCTGCAACCGCGCGGGGTTCGCCGACCAGGGTGAGTTCTCGAAGAGCCACGGCGACGGAAGGTGCCTCGTGAAGCTCGGCTGCAGCGGCCCGGTCGTCCGCTGCAACGTCCCGATCCGGGGCTGGGTGAACGGGGTCGGCGGCTGCCCGAACGTCGGCGGCATCTGCATGGCCTGCACGATGCCCGGGTTCCCCGACAAGTTCATGCCGTTCATGGAGCCCACCGCGGGTGCCAGGATCTACGCCAGGACTGCGAAGTTCGCCCACGGGCCGCTCGTGAAGGCGCTTCGCGAGCGCAAGATGCGCCGGACGTTCGACGTCGAGCCCGAGTGGCGGCGCCCGGGGAAGGAGCTCACGAGCGGGTACAAGCGGTAGCGGCGGCACTCGTACCCGCGCCGCCCCCGGGCGCACACCCGGAGGAGGATGGGGCTGCTGGTCGAAGACCGCTTGCGTCGGCATGAGGATTTCTTGGCCATGGCGCCGCTCGATCGGCACGGCCCCCGCGGCGGGTGCGGTGCCTCCGGCTGGGCCGGTACAGACCGTGCACCTCGATGCGGCGCAGCTGAGCGAGCTGTCGGCCGTCTTCTCGGCGCCGCGCTGGCTCCGGGACCTGGGGTTCGCCTCGTGGCTGCTGCTGGGTGTGGCTGCGCTCGGGTTCTCGCTGATCCTGCTGCTGGACGCGACCTCGGTGATCGTCTCGCCGGTGCTGGGCGGGTTCGTTGTGGCGACGGTCGTGTCCCCGGTAGTCGCGGTGATCCAGCGGCGCGGCGTTCCCCGCGCGGCGGGTGCATTGGTGGCGCTGCTCGGTGTCGCCGCCCTCGGCCTCTTGATCCTGGTCCTCGTGGTCGGCGGCATCGTGTCGCAGACCGATCAGATCTCGTCGGAGAGCTCCGCCGCGGCGACGAAGCTCCAGGGCTGGTTGCAGGATGCCGGCGTCAGCTCGAAAGGCGCCTCCGACGCCACCAGCAGCGTCAAGACGGATCTGCCGAACATCATCTCCACGCTGGTGAGCGGCATAACGAGGAGCGTGCAGGGGCTGACCTCGCTCGCCTTCGCGGTCTCGTTCACCCTGTTCTCGCTGTTCTTCCTGCTGAAGGACGGGCCGGTGATGCGCCGCTGGGTCGAACGCCGCATGGGCGTACCGCATCCCGTCGCACGCACCATCACAGACGGCGTGATCCAGTCGCTGCGCCGCTACTTCGGCGGTGTGACCATCGTCGCGGCGTTCAACGGCATCGTCGTCGGCATCGGGGCGCTGGCGCTCGGTGTCCCGCTCGCCGGCACGATCGCGGTGGTCACGTTCGTGACCGCCTACATCCCGTTCATCGGCGCCTTCGTGGCCGGAGCCTTCGCCGTGATCCTGGCGCTGGGGTCGCAGGGGACGAACACCGCGCTCGTCATGCTCGTGATCGTCATTCTCGCCAACGGCATGCTCCAGAACATCGTGCAGCCGATCGCCTTCGGCGCCACCCTGAGGCTGAACCCGCTCGTCGTGCTCGTGGTCACCATCGCGTCGGGCAGCCTGTTCGGCATGATCGGGCTCGTCCTCGCGGCACCTCTCACCTCGGCCGCCGTTCACATCAGCGGCGAGCTGGCCCACGCACGATCGGCGGGGACAGAGCCGCCACCGCCCGAAGACACAGCGCCGGCACACTGATCGCCGGCGCTCGTCGTCTGCGTCCCTGTCATAGAGTGCTGCGATGGGCTGGCTCAGCGACCTGTCCGGATGGATCGGGACGACGCTCGACAACATCGCCTCGATCGATCCGATCTACCTGATCATCGGATTCGCGTTCCAGTTCGGGCAGACGCTCTTGAACTCGGTTGCGTGGCGCAACGTGCTCCAGGCCGCGTATCCGGACAAGCACGTGCAGCAGAAGGAGATCTCGGCCGCGTACGCCGGTGGCGTCGGGCTGAACTCGGTGCTGCCCGGCCAGGCGGGGACGGTCACATACCTGGCCCTGTTCAGGGCTTCGATTTCCGGGTCGAGCGTGACCACGATCGTGTCCGGCGCGGCCGTGCAGGCGATCTTCTGGTCGATCGTGGGCGGGCTGGTCTACCTGGCGCTCTTCCTCAGCGCGCCGGACAGCTTCGACGAGGCGCTGGGCTCGGTGTGGGCGTGGATGGGCGATCACCTGCTCGTCACGCTGGTGGTCATCGCCGGCACGGTGGTCCTGCTCGTGATCGCGGTCGGCGTCGTCAAACGGAGGCTTCGGGAGCAGTGGGAACAGGCCGGCCAGGGCGCGGCGATCCTTCACACTCCGCGTCGCTACCTGGCGCGGGTGGTGGTGTTCCAGGCGCTGTCCTATGGCTGCCGGATCGCGGTCAACGTCACGTTCATGCTGGCCTACAACATCGATCCCACCCCTCGAAACGTGTTCATCGTCATCGCCGCGGCGTCGATCGCCGCGGTGTTCTCGGTGGCGCCGGGCGGTGTTGGCGCCACAACCGCCGTCCTGCAGATAGCGCTGTCCGGCCAGGCCAGCCAGGCCACGATTACGGCCTACTCCGTGGGCCAGCAGGCGGCCTGCATGCTGGCCAACATCGGCCTCGGCGTGCTCCTGATGGTCAAGGTGTTTGGCTGGGACGCGACGCGCTCGGTGATGCACCGCAAAAAGAAGCCCAAGGGCGAGAAGGAGTCGACCACCGACGAGGCCGAGGAGCTTGCCGCCCAGCTCGAAAAGGCCCGCGCCCAGCGAGCGACCAGGGATCACCCGACCGAACCTCCGGCTTGAGCACCAGGGCATGGGCCGTGAAGGGATCGAACCTTCGACCTTGGGATTAAGAGTCCCCTGCTCTACCAGCTGAGCTAACGGCCCGCGACGGCGCAGTCTACCAACGGCCTTTCGCCGTAAACACGCTAGCGTTCGCGCCCATGCGCCAAGACTCCCGCGAGTTCTTCCTGAGCCTCCTCGACGCCGCCGGGCCGTCGGGTGACGAGCGTGCCGCCGCCCGGGTCTGGCGCGACTATGCGTCCGGCTTCGCCTCCGTCGAGACCGACGCGCTCGGCTCGAGCCACGCGACGGTGAACTCCGCCGGCGAGCGGACGGTCGTCGTCATGGGGCACATCGACGAGATCGGCCTTGCGATCACGCACGTCGACGACGAGGGCTACCTCTGGTTCGACGGCGTCGGCGGCTGGACGCCGTCGGTGCTGGTCGGCCAGCGGATCCGCATCCTCGCCAAGCAGGGCCCGATCATCGGCGTCATCGGCAAGAAGGCCACCCACCTCCTCGACGAGGAGGACCGCAAGAAGCCGATCAAGCTCGACCAGCTGTGGATCGACATCGGGGCGAACGGCGGGGACGACGCCCGCGCGCTCGTCCGGCCTGGCGACCTCGCGGTCATCGAGCAGCCCGTCGTCGAGCTCGCCAACGGGCGCCTGGCGTCACGTGCGATGGACAACCGGACCGGGGCGTTCGTCGCCGCCGAGGCGGCCCGCCTCTATGCCGACACGCCCGGTTCGTGGCGCTTCGTCGGCGTCGCGTCGGTCGCCGAGGAGATCAGCTTCGCAGGCGCGCACACGAGCTCCTTCGCGCTGGCCCCCCAGGCCGCGATCGCCATCGACGTCACCCATACATCCGACTACCCGAGCGTCACGAAGAACAAGATCGGCGACATCCGGATCGGCGGCGGGCCCGTCATCGAGCGCGGCTCCGGCGTCCACCCGGCCTTCGCCGAGATGGTCGGCGAGGTGGCCGCGGCCGAGGGCATCCCGCACCAGTTCGGCGCAGCGTCAGGCAGCACATGGACCGACGCCGATGCCGTGCACCGGTCGCGCGGCGGCGTGGCGACGTGCCTCGTGAGCGTGCCGAACCGCTACATGCACTCGCCGAACGAGGTCATCGAGCTCGCCGACCTCGAGGCGACGGCCAGGCTCGTGGCGGCGGTCGCCCGCAACCTGGACGCCGTCCCCACGTCGGTCTAGCCCTACGATACGGCCCGTGCAGCGCCGGCTGCGGATCATCGCGCTGGTCTCGGGGACGGTGATGGTCATCTCGATCGCCCTCTATGGCCGCGCGCATTCGGACTCGCTCAGGCGGGCCGACCTCGCCGCGCCGATCTCGGCGTCGAAGCGCGTCCCGGCGCCAACCCTGGACGAGGCGACGCTGGGCGGCGGAACCGTCGACCTGGCCCGGATGCGCGGCCGGCCGGTCGTCATCAACTTCTTCGCCTCGTGGTGCGCGCCGTGCAAGGCCGAGGGCGCGGCGTTCGCCGACGCCGCCGACGCGTACAGGGGCCGCGTCCAGTTCGTCGGCGTGGCGATCGACGACTCGCGCGCCGGCGCCCTGTCCTACACCCACCACTACAACTGGAACTGGCCGATCGTCTTCGACCCCCACGACCACCTGGTCGGGCCGTTCGGCCTGATCGGCAAGCCGACGACGTTCGTGCTCGACGCCGACGGCCGCGTGGCGTGGAAGCTCCAGCGCGAGCTGACCCAAAACGAGCTCTCGACCGCGCTCGACGACGTGCTCGGCAAGTAGTCTGGCCGCCGTGAACGTGGTTTCCATCGTGGGCAACCGCCCGCAGTTCATCAAGGCTGCGCCCGTTGCGCGCGCGCTCGACGACCTCTGCCACCACGTGCTCGTGCACACCGGCCAGCACTACGACGCCGACCTCTCGCAGATCTTCTTCGAGGAGCTCGGCCTGCGGCCGGCCGACCGCCGGATCGAGAGCGGCTCGGGCACCCACTCCGAACAGACGGCGCGCATGCTCGTCGGCCTCGAGCCCGTCATCCAGGACGAGCGCCCCGACGCCGTCCTGGTGTACGGCGACACGAACTCGACGCTCGCCGGCGCACTCGTCGCGGCCAAGCTCCAGGTGCCGATCGGGCATGTCGAGGCCGGCCTGCGCTCGTTCGACCGGCGCATGCCGGAGGAGCTGAACCGGATGGTCGTCGACGTCCTCGCCGATCTCCGCTTCTGCCCGTCCGACACCGCCGTCACGAACCTCGCGGCCGAGGGCATCACCGCCGGCGTCCATCAGGTCGGCGACGTCATGGTCGACGTCGCGCAGACGTTCGCCCCCATCGCCGCCCGCCGCTCGGACGCCCTGACCGAGGCCGGAGTCGAGCCCGGCGAATACGTCATCATGACGGCGCACCGGCCGGCGAACACGCTGCCCGAGACGATCCCCGCGCTGGTCGAGGTGATCGAGGCTCTTGAGATGCCGGTCGTCTTCCCGGTCCACCCGCGCACCCGGGCGGCGCTCGAGCGGGCCGGCCTGCTCGAGCGGGCTGCGGCGGCTGCGCGCCTCACCTCACCGCTCGGCTACCTCGATTTCACCGCGCTCCTGATGTCGGCCGCGGTCTGCCTGACTGACTCGGGCGGCGTCCAGAAGGAGGCGTACCTGCACCGGGTGCCGTGCGTGACGCTTCGCGACACGACCGAATGGGTCGAGACGATCGCGACCGGCTGGAACAGGCTGGCGGACCTCGAGCCGGCCGCGGTGACGGCCGCGCTCGCCTCGGCGACGCGCCCGCCCGAGCATCCGCCGCTCTACGGCGACGGCGATGCGGCCGGCCGCATCGCCGCTGTCATCACCGCAGGCCGATAGCATCCGCACCGCATGCCAACGGACGTCGGAATCGTCGGCGCTGGCTACGTGGGCCTGCCGCTGGCCGTCGAATTCGGCCGGGCCGGGCGCACGGTGGTGTGCTTCGAGTCGGACGCCCGCAAGGTCGAGGCGATCAGCCGGGGCGAGAGCTACATCGAGGACGTCGACCCGGCGGTGCTCTCCGAGCTCGTGAGCGCGGGGACGATCACCGCCACGGCCGAGCACTCGGGTCTTGGAGACCCGGATGCCCTCCTGATCTGCCTTCCGACGCCGCTCTCGACCAACCGGGAGCCCGACCTGGCGATCCTGACGGAGGCCACCTGGCAGATCGCCCGCCACCTGCGCCGCGGCCAGCTCGTCGTGCTCGAGTCGACGAGCTACCCGGGAACGACGCGCGACGTGCTCCAGCCGATCCTGGAGTCCAGCGGCCTGGTGGCCGGGACGGACTTCCACCTGGCGATGTCGCCCGAGCGGGTCGACCCCGGCCGCACCGACTACACCGTGCGCACCACCCCCAAGGTCGTCGGAGGCCTCACCGACGCGTGCCGCGACCGGGCGATCGAGCTCTACAGGGGCTGCGTGGACACGCTCGTCCCCGTCTCGTCCTGCGAGGCGGCCGAGCTCGCAAAGCTGCTCGAGAACATCTTCCGCTCGGTCAACATCGCGCTCGTGAACGAGCTTGCGATGCTGTGCCACCGCATGGAGCTGAACGTGTGGGAGGTCGTCGAGGCCGCCGCCACCAAGCCGTACGGCTTCATGCCCTTCTCGCCAGGGCCGGGACTGGGCGGGCACTGCCTGCCCATCGACCCCTTCTACCTCTCGTGGAAGGCGCGCGAGTACGACTTCCCGGTGGAGTTCATCGAGCTGGCCGGCAAGGTGAACCAGAACATGCCCTACCACTGCGCCGAGCGCCTCGCCCTGGCCCTGAACGACGTCCAGAAGCCCGTGAGCGGCAGCTCCGTGCTGATCCTCGGCGTCGCCTACAAGGGCGGCGTCGGCGACCTGCGCGAGTCGCCCGCGCTCAAGGTGATGGAGCTCCTCGAGGCACAGGGAGCCAGGATCGCGTACCACGACCCCTTCGTGCCCCGGCTCGAGGAGCACGGCTTCGACCTCGAGTCCGAGCCGCTCACCGACGAGGTGCTCGCCGCGGCGGACATCGTGGCCGTGGTGACGGCCCATCCGGGCGTCGACCACGCGCGCGTGGCCGAGGTCGCACAGCTCGTGATCGACTTCCGAAACGCGGTTCCCGCGGCCGATGGGCGAGTCGTAAAGCTGTGAGCGAGCCGGTCCGCGTGGGGATGGCCGGCCTCGGGCGCTGGGGGCGGCACCTGCTGCGCAACTTCGCCACGCTTCCCGGATCCGACCTGCGGTGGTGCTGCGACCCGGATCCCGACGTGCTCGCCCAGCAGGCGGCGGCGTACCCGAACGCGCGGCCGACGGCGAGCTTCGACGACCTGCTCGACGACGCCGAGCTCGAGGCGGTTGTCCTCGCAACGCCCGTGCCCACCCACCACGCGCTGGCGCGACAGGCGCTCGAGGCCGGAAAGCACGTGTTCGTCGAGAAGCCGATGACGTTCAGCGCCGCCGAGGCGCGCGACCTGCGCGACGTCGTCCAGCGGACGGGCGGGACGCTCATGGTCGGCCACCTCCTGCGGTACCACCCGGCGGTCGTGAAGCTGCGCGAGCTGATCGACGCGGGCGAGCTTGGCGACGTCCGGTACGTCTACGGCAACCGGGTCAACCTCGGCACGATCCGCCCCGACGAGAACGCGCTCTGGTCGCTCGGCGTGCACGACGTCTCGGTCGTCCTGCACCTGCTCGGCGACGACCCCGACGAGGTCTCGGCCCGGGGTGAGTGCTACGTCCGGCCCAACGTCCAGGACGTCGTCTTCGGCTACATCCATTTCGCGACCGGCCAGATCGGCCACCTGCACCTGAGCTGGCTCGACCCCGACAAGATGCGGCGGATGACCGTGGTCGGGACGCGGAAGATGGCGGTGTTCGACGACATGGAGCCCGACCGCAAGGTCACCGTCCACGACAAGGGCGAGATCCAGATGCCCGAGGGCCGGATCTCGACGCACACCGGCGACATCTGGTCGCCCCACATCGACATGAGCGAGCCGCTCCGGCTCGAGTGCGAGCACTTCCTCGAGTGCGTCCGAAGCGGCGAGGAGCCGCGGACAGGCGTCGACGAGGGCGTGCGCGTCGTCGAGGTGCTCGAGGCGATGCAGCGATCGCTCGAGCGCGGCGGCGAGACAATCTCACTCGCGGCGGCCGCGCGGTGATGTGGGCGGCGGGCGAGGCGCCGGGCCTCGTCGTCGCGCCCGACGCGGTGATCGGCGCGGGCGTCCTCTTCGGAGCGAACGTGACGGTGCACGAGGGGACCGTCGTCGGCGACGGCTGCGCGATCGGCGACAACGCCGTCCTCGGGAAGCAGCCGGTGCTCTCGGCGCGGTCGACGACGGCCGGCGAGGTCGGACGGCTGGTGCTCGGGCGTGACGTGCGCGTCTCGGCCGGGGCGATCCTCTCGGCGGGGTCAGAGCTCGGCGACGGATGCGTGGTCGGCGACCTGGCAACCGTGCGCGAGCGGGTGATCGTCGGCGAGGGCGTCGTGATCGGCCGCGGCGTCTGCATCGAGAACGACGTGGCGATCGGGGCGTTCACGAAGATCCAGACGAACGCCTACATCACGGCCAATACGACGCTCGAGGAGCACGTCTTCATCGCCCCGGGCGTGACGACGACGAACGACAACCTCATGGGCCGTACCGAGCGCCGTCATGCCCTGAAGAAGGGCCCGACCGTGAGACGGGGCGCCCGCGTCGGTGGAGCGGCCGTGCTCCTGCCCGGCATCGAGGTGGGCGAGGAGGCGTTCGTCGGCGCCGGCGCGGTCGTGATCGCCGACGTGCCGCCGGGGAAGCTCGTTGTCGGCGTGCCGGCCCGCGTGCTTCGCGACGTGCCCGCGGACGAGCTGCTCGACGCGAGAGCTAGCGGCCGTTGGCCGCGAGCATGCCCCGGTAGACCCGCTCGAGCATCGACGCCCGGGTGGTCGGGCAGCCGCTCGGCCACGACGCGCACGTTGCGATCGCCGTAGGCGGCGCGAAGCTCGGGGTCGCGCATCAGGCGAAGCAGCGCGGCGGTGACCGCGTCCTCGTCGCGGCACTGGACCACCTCGCCGCCGTCGCCCTGCGTGATCCACTCGTCGATCGTGATCGCGTCGCCCATGACGAGCGGCAGCCGCGATGCCATGCACTCGAGCATCGACGCCGGCGTGGCGTCGGTCGACGCCAGCGACACGGCCAGGTCGGAGGAGGCGCAGAAGAAGGGCAGCTCGGGCGGCGGGATGAAGTGCATCCGGACGGCGTCGCCGACGCCGAGGTCGTCCACCCAGCCCCGCACCGTCTCGGTCATGACGCCCTCGCGGGCCGCCAGGATCAGCCGCGCCCGCGGCTCCTCGGCATGCGCCCGCGCAAATGCGCGCAGGACGACGTCGAGGTTCGTGTTCTCGCGGTAGTTGCGAAGCGAGAGGACGATCAGCGAATCCTCCGGCCAGCCGAACCGGGCCGCGAGTGCCGCGTGGTCGCGCCTGTCCGGCGCCGAACGGCCGCAGGTCGACGTACCAGACGATGCGGTCGATCTTGGCGGGGTCGGCTCCGAGGCGCACCGTCTCCTCGGTGTTGCCGAGCGACGAGACGACGAACCGGTCGCCGGCGGCGATCGACTGCGCGACCCACTTTCGCCCGCGCGGCCGCTCCCTCCCGTAGGTGAAGATGTCGGTGTTCCACGGGCTCATGACGAGCGGGTGTACGTCGGCCTCGGCGGCCCAGTGGCCGTACGGGAGCAGGTAGTGGGCATGGACGACGTCGGGCTTGATGTCTGCCGCGAGCCGGCGGATGGCGGGCCCGAACTGCGTGCGCCGCAGGCCCGGGATGCGCGTGCCGATCCCGAGCTTCGTGATGTCGTGGGTGGTGAGCATCGAGAGCTCCTCCGGCATGTCGTCGCGGAAGACGGGGCTCACGATGTGGACGTCGTGGCCCAGCTCGGCCAGCGCCCACGCCCAGCGCAGGAAGATCAGCGACCGGCCGCGGCCGACGCCGAGGATCCGAAGCGGCCTGTCGGAGACGGCCCGCTCAGACATGCGCGCCGGCAAGCACGTCGTGCACGGCCCCGGCCACCCGGTCGACACCGTCATCGCCGAGCTCCGGGTAGATCGGAAGCGACAGGCACGTCGCCGCGAGCTCGTCGGTGACCGGAAGCTCGCCGCCCTGGACGCGGTGCCGGGCGCCGGCCATCCCCGGCTGGCGATGCACCGGGATCGGGTAGTGGACGCCGGTCGAGATCCCGCGCTCGCGCAGCTCCGCGACGAGCCGGTCGCGGTCGGGGTGGAGCAGCACGAAGAGGTGCCAGGTGTGCTCAGCCCACGGCTGGACCCGCTGGAGGCGAACCTCGGACGACGACAGCCGCTCCTCGTAACGCCCGCAGAGGCGCTGTCGCTCGGCAATCCACGCGGGCAGATGGGCGAGCTTCGTCCGCAGCACCGCCGCCTGGATCTCGGACATACGGGCGTTGGTTCCCACCGACGCATGCTCGTACTTGGCGCCGAACCGGCCGTGGTCGCGCAAGCGGCGAAGCCGCAGGGCGAGCTCCGGGTCGGCGGTGGTGACGGCGCCCGCGTCGCCGTACGCCCCCAGCGTCTTTCCGGGATAGAAGCTGTACGAGGCTGCGGCGGAGTCGCTCCCGACCGCGCGGCCGTGGTAGCGGGCGCCGTGGGCCTGAGCCGCGTCCTCGACGATCGGGATGCCGGGCGCGGCCGCCGCGATGGCCGGCACATCGGCCGGGTTGCCGTAGAGGTGCACCGGCAGGATCGCCTTGGTCCGGGGCGTGACCGCACGCGCGACCTGGTCGGGCGACATCGTCCAGGTGGCCGCGTCGACGTCGACGAGCACCGGCGTCGCGCCCGTCCGGAGCACCGCGCCCACGGTGGCCATGAACGTGTGCGAGACCGTGATCACCTCGTCGCCGGGCCCGACGTCGAGCGCGTTCAGGATGAGCTCGATGGCGGTCGTGCCGTTCGAGACCCCGACCGCCTCGGGCGCCTCGCAGAACGCCGCGAACTCCTCCTCGAACGCCTTCGTCTCGGCGGCGTTGACGAACGACTGGCGCTGGAGCACGCGGCCGATCGCGGCCTCGATCTCGGGGCCGATCGCGCGGTACTGCGCCTTGAGGTCGACGAGGGGGATGGTGTCCATCGCGGCGCTCATGGTAAATCCGGGATCACGACCCGTGCGCCACCGTTCGTGTGCGACGCGCTCGCCGCCTCGAGCACCTCGACGACCCGCGCCGCGTCCTCGAAGTCGGTGACCGGCTCGGTCCCGGCCTTGATGCAGTCGACGAAGTGGCGGCACTGGAGCGCGAGCGGCTCGGCCAGGGGGATGCGCGGGATGTGCATGTCGCCGACGCGCTGGATGAGTCGGAACTCGCCGAACGTCTCGAAGTCGGGGAACGTGCGGTCGACGCGCTCGCGGTCGATGCCGGCGTCGTGCACCACGATCTGGCCCTCGACGTCGTCGTACACCACCATCTTCTTGCTCCCGACGATCGTCGCGCGCCGCACCTTGGTCGGGTGCAGCCAGCTGATGTGGACGTGCGCCACGGTGCTCTCGTACTCGAGCACCAGGAACGCCAGGTCGGGGATGCCCGGCTGGAGGTAGTCATAGGCGTGGCAGTGGACGGCGCGCGGGTGCCCGCCCAGCCAGTAGTTCAGGATCGAGATGTCGTGAGGCGCGAAGTTCCAGATCGCGTCGACGTCGCGGCGCACGCGGCCCAGGTTCAGGCGCTGGGAGTCGATGGAGTAGATCTCGCCGAGCTCCTGGCTCTCGATGAGCGACTGCACGTGGTTCACGAGCGGGCTGAACCGGAACGTGTGGCCCGCCATCAGGACGAGCCCGGCGTCTCGAGCCTTGACCCCCAGGGCGCGGCAGTCGGCGGCGCTCAGCGCGAGCGGCTTCTCGACCATGACGTGGCAGCCGCCCTCGATCGCCTCGGCGGCGACCTCGACGTGCGTGCTGGGGTTCGTCGCAACGATGACGGCGTCGATCGGGCCGGCGGCCAGCGCCTCGCCGAGCGTCGCTGTCGAGCGAGCGAGCGGGTAGACACCGAGGAGCGCCTCGCGCAGGTCCTCGCGGAAGTCGACGAGCGCCACGACCTCGACATCGGGGAGCGATGCCGCGGCCCGGATCACCTTCGGGCCCCAGTAGCCGCAGCCGACGAGCGCGATGCGCACCTTGCCCTCGCTCATGCCACGCTCCGGAAGACGTCGGCCATCTCGGAGGCGCGCGTGCGGCGGTCGAGCCGCTCGCGCAGGTCGGCCGGCAGCGGGCGGTCGCCGAGGTCGCCGGCCCGCCACGCCTCGACAAGATCCTCGAGCTGCGCGCGGATGGCACCGACGTCGTCGGGGTCGGCGATCCGCGCGAACCCGGTCGAGCGGAGCAGGTCGGCGGCGATCCCCTCGGGCGGGACGAGCGCCAGCACCGGCCGCTCGGCCGCCAGGTACTCGAAGAGCTTGCCCGAGAGCACGCTCAGCCCGAGCCCGCCGGCCCGCGGGATCAGGAGCAGCAGCGCGTCAGCGCCCTTCATGGCGGCGAGCGCCTGGTCGTGGGGCAGAAAGCCGTCGATGCGAAGAGCCGCGCCCAGCCCGAGCGACTCGGCCCATTGCCGATCGGCCGTGCGAAACCCGCCCACGAAGCGCGCCTCGATCACCTCGCGCAGCTCCGGCCGGTCGGCCAGGAGCCGGGCGAGCGCCTCGAGGAACGGCCGCGGGCTCCGCACGCCGAAGAAGAACCCGGCGTGGAGGATCCGCAGGCGGTCCGACGGCGTGTGCTCGAGGCCGGCGAACTCGTCGAAGTCGCAGCCGTTCGAGATCACCGCGCTCGGCGTGCCGGCCGGGGCCAGCGCCCGCGCCTCGTCGGCGATCGTCTCGGTCACGGCCGTGAGCGCCGAGACGCGCGCGAAGGTGCGCCGCGCCATCGTCTCGAGCACGGCCCGCTTGGCGCGGACGCTGCGCCGGTCGTAGCGCCGGTGCGGGTTGGCGAGCCACGAGTCGCGCAGGTCGGCGATCCACGGCACGCCGGTCCGGCGGGCCACGACGTTCCCGATCATGTGGGCCGACGACGGCGGCGACGTGGTGAGGACGACGCTCGCCGAGCGCTCGCGGACGATCCGCACCGCCGCCCGCGCCGCATCCGGCACCCAGACGACGCGCGGATCAGGGACCAGGAGCTGGCGGCCGTAGAGGCCGGCCCGGGTGGCCACACCGCGCAGGCCCTCGGCGCCCGCCAGCACGTCGGCGGCCGGGCGCTCGTCCGAGGGGCCGCGGTAGCGGGCGCGGTGGACGACCGTCCCGGCGGGGATCTCGGCCGCAAGCCCGGGGTCGTGCGCGACCCACTTCGGATCGTCGGGCGCGAGCACGTCGACGTCCCAGCCGAACGCCGGCAGGTGCTTGCAGAGCTTGAGCACGCGCTGCACGCCGCCGCCGCCCGCAGGCGGGAAGTAGTACGAGACGATCAGGGCGCGCACGGGCTCACGACTCGTCGTACTCCACCTGGTCGTAGTAGCGGATCGCCCGCCGCGTCATCCGAACGCGCGACTGCTGGGCGGCGAGCTCCTCCTCGTCGATCTCCCCGAGAGCGTGTCGCACCGCGAGGTACGGCATGTTGAAGTCGTCCTGGTAGACGATCGTCGAGATGCGCGGGTTGATCTCGAGCAGGCGGCCGTCGATGAACTGCACGTTCACGAACCAGTCGACGCCGAGCTCGGCCACGAGCTTCCGCGAGGCATCGACCAGGGCGGGCTCGTCGGCCGTCTCGAAGTACATGGCAAGGCCCGCGCGCACCGCCTCGCGCGTCTTGGCGTGGCCGACCAGGAAGCGGCCGCCGCGGCAGATGGCGTCGACGGTGTGCTCCTTGCCCTTCAGATAGTCCATGACGAGGAGCGCCGGGAAGTCGCGCTCGCCGATCGCCTCGAGGGCCTCGTCGAGCGTGAGCGGCATCGGGCCCGGCCGGGCCTCGAGGAGGTGCCACCGGCGGTTGGGGTTGGCCGACAGCACGAGGAACCCGCGAGAGCCCTTGAGCGCGGTCGGCTTCGTGCAGACGTCGACGTCGGGATAGCCGAGCTCGTACGCCGCCGCGAGGAACTCGTCAGGCGTCGTGGTCAGGATCGAGCGCGGGATCGGGATCCCGAGGCGCTCGCACAGCTCCATCGTCCGGGCCTTGTCGTTGCAGGCCGCGATCGCCTCGGGCGAGGCCACCAGCACGGGCACGTCGAACTGGTCGACCGCCTTCGACACCGCCGCCACCTCGAACGATGAGAGCGGGAAGACCACGTCGACCCCCTCGCGCCGCGCGAGCTCCGCCAGGTGCCCGGGATACTCGTCCGACGAGCCGGGCGGCACGACGTGGAAGGCGTCGCAGATCGCCCGCCCGCCGCGGCGCGCGCTCATGTCGGTGCCGACCACGGCCAGCTCCCGCTCGCCGTTCTGCTGGAGCGACTTCACGAGCCGCCCGCCTCCGGGCGACCCGGCGGCCGTCACGAGGACGCGCAGCGGCCGTGGACGTTGCTGGATGTCGCTCGTGGCGAGCCCCTCTCGTGCTGACCCGTGCGGGATGGTATGGAACCGTCAAAAGACCGGGTCGCCGAGCGGCCTACCCGCGGACGAACGGATGCTACTCAGAATCCGAGATCGACCGAGCAGGCCCGTCCGCGCCGGTCGACGAGGTGCACGACGTCGCCCTCGCGGTCGACGACCCGGCCGCCCTCGGCGAGCACCTGCTCCATGTACGCCTGCTCGTACTCCCGCCTGTAGCTCGCCGGGTTGCAGCACCCGGCGGCGCGGATGCGCAGCTTGCCGTCGACACGGCGAATGGCGAACGCGGGCATGTCCCGGAGCTTATCCCCGCCAGAGCTTCGGCGACGTGAGCACGGGGGAGTGGCCGGCGGCGTGGTCGGCGTCGCCGCCGAAGGAGACCCGCCACCGCCCGGCGGTGCCCGGCACGGCAAACCGGGCATGACCCTTCGCGCCGACCGGCGCGTGCGCGACGGCCTTCCAGCCGCCGGCCCGGTGCCTCTGGAGCGTGAGGACGGTGCCCTTGAGAATGGGATAGATGGTCGCGCGGAACGACTTGCCCGACCGGACGAGCGTGAGCGCCGGCGTGACGGCGATGCTCTCGCGCGGGGACGCCGCGCCGGCGGGCAGCGCCAGGCGGTACACCCGGTTCTGCTTGGGGTGGATGCTCGACGAGAACGTCCCGTCCGACTTGAGCGAGAGCCTGGCGACCGCCGTCGTCCATGGCCGGCCCGGCCCATCGTGCACGAGCAGCGAGATCCGGTGGTGCGGCAGCGGCCAGACGCGCCCGGTGATCGGGAACCGCGTCCCTGCCACCGACCGCGCCGGCGCCTTGAGCCCGGCGCCCACGATCCGGAAGTAGTTCGAGCGGAGGCCCAACGCCAGCTCGGCGCCGGGGCCTGTGTAGGAGCGATTGCCGGCATCCCTGTGGAACGTGGCGTGCGTGACCCGCTGCGAAGGCCCGTCGATCGTCAGGTCGACCGAGCGCACCTTGCCGCTGACCCCGAGCGCGCGCGCCAGCCCGCGCGGCGTGAAGACACGCGGCGTCCAGTTGTGGTTCGGGTTGAGTCCCTGCGCCCCGTCGTAGCGGTCGCGGACGGGGACGAGGTACGGCTCGCCCCCGCTGCCCCAGGCGGCCTGTTCAGACGCCGTCCATCCCCCGGACGACGACGAGAAGAACCCGACGGCGACGCTCCCCGAGTACCACAGCACCTTGTGCGCGGTGTCGGCGACGGCGGCGTTCGAGCCGGCCGCCTCGTGCTCCATCGGGCCGTAGACCTGGCTGCGCGTATCGGCGTACGCGTCGAAGAGCGACGTCGGGTGGCGCGTCGCGACGGCGTAGGAGCGAGCGGCGACGGCCTGCGCGCGGAGGGCCGCGGGCAGCCACGAGGACGGCATCTCGCTCGGCACGACGCCGCGCAGGTAGTACTCGAGCGGCACGACGTCGACGAGCATGAGCGACGAGCCGGAGCGGATGACGCGCAGATAGCCGTGCCAGTGGTCATGCGCCCAGCCGATGCCGACGGTGCTGTCGACTCGAAGCGCCTGCGAGGCGCCCAGACGGACCGGGCCGGTGAGGTGCTTGACGACCCGCGCGTTGGTGGCCGCGTCGACGACGCGCATGCGGCCCGACGTTCCGCGCTCGACGCGGTAGGACCCAGCTGGAATCCTCTTCGACAGGCTGCCACCCTCGTCGACGACCGTGATCTTCGAGGCTCCCGAGATGGAGTACGACGTCCTGCCGCTTGCGAGCTGGATGCGCATCTGCACCGAGCCCGGGAGAGCCGAGAGGGTGGTGCCCGTGTAGTAGTGGGCCAGGATCGCGTCGTAGGCCCAGCCGTGCTGGGCATACCCGAGCGCGCCGTACTGGGACAGGCCGATGCCGTGTCCCCAGCCATGGCCGGTCAGCGTGTAGAGCGTGCGCGCCTGGGCGGGCACGGCGACGAGCATCGCAGCGGCGGCGGTAGCGACGATGAGGGCGAGGCGTCGGGCCATCGACGAAGCCATCGGCACCAGGGTACCCGCGCTGTAGCCGGGAGACACGTAACCGAACACCGCGTTAACACGAGCGGCACCTACAGACGGCGTGCCGGGTCGCCGATAACCTCCCGTGCTCATGGGCGTACTCGAGACGATGCCAAAGGGAGTCCGGACGGTCCTGGAGACCGCCGTCACGCTCGCCGTCGCCCTCGCGATCGCCTGGCTCGCCCAGGCGTTCGTGATCAAGCCCTACCGCGTCCCGACGCCGAGCATGGTGCCGACGCTGCTCCCGGGCGACCGCGTCCTCGCCGACCGGTTGAGCCTCGACTTCGGAGATCCGCACCGCTACCAGATCGTCGTCTTCCACCCGCCCCACTGCACCGACGGCAACTCCGACGGCATGGGCGTCTGCACGTCGCCCCAGCTCGGCCTTCGCGACGGCCTGGCCGGCACGACGTTCATCAAGCGCGTCATCGGCCTCCCCGGCGAGACCGTATGGTCGCAGGACGGGAAGATCTGGGTGCAGGACCCGGGCAAGCCGAAGTTCAGCCTGGACGAGCCGTACGTCAACGACCACCAGGAGATCGCGGGGCGCGCGCTCACGAAGGTGACGATCCCCAAGGGCTACTACCTCCTGATGGGCGACAACCGCGGCATCTCGGACGACTCGCGCGACTGGGGCCTCGAGCCTCGCAACGGCATCATCGGCGTCGCCCGGGCGCGGTACTGGCCGATCCGCCGCATCGGGTCCCTCTAGACTCTTTCCCGGTCGTGGGAAGGAGACTGATTTGAGGCTGCGCCGCAGCTGCCTGGCCGTGCCGGGCTCATCCGAGAAGATGCTGGCCAAGGCGGCGACGCTGCCTGCCGACCAGATCTTCCTGGACCTCGAGGACGCCGTCTCGCCGCTCGAGAAGGAGGCCTCCCGCCAGACGGTGGTCAACGCGCTGAACACGCACGACTACTCGGGGAAGACCCGGGTCGTGAGGGTGAACGGCGTGACCACCCAGTGGTGCCTCGGCGACATCGTCGAGGTCGTGTCGGGCGGCGGGCACAACCTCGATTGCCTGATGATCCCGAAGGTCGAGGACGCCGCGCAGCTGCACTTCGTCGACCACCTGCTGACCCAGCTCGAGACGCAGCACAAGATCGGCCACCGGATCGGGATCGAGGCCCAGATCGAGAACGCGCAGGGCACGGTCAACCTGCGCGAGATCGCGACGGCCACCGACCGGATCGAGACGATCATCTTCGGCCCCGGCGACTACGCCGCCTCGATCGGCGTCGCCCAGCTCGTGATCGGCTCGATCGACCCGGACTACCCGGGCGACCAGTGGCACTACGTGCTCTCGAAGATCGTGACGACCGCGCGGGCGTTCGGGCTCCAGGCGATCGACGGGCCGTACACAGACATCAAGAACGTCGACGAGTACCGGCGCCTGTGCCACCGGGCGCGGCTCGTCGGGTTCGACGGCAAGTGGGTGCTGCACCCGCTCCAGGTCGACGTGGCCAACGAGGTCTTCATGCCGACCCAGGACCAGTTCGACGCAGCCCGCCGCCTGCTCGACGCCTACCACCACGCGACCCACGTCGAGCGCAAGGGCGCCGTCATGCACGAGGGCCAGATGATCGACGAGGCTTCGCGGAAGATCGCCGAGGCGGTCGTGGCGCGGGGCGAGGCCGCCGGGATGGCGAGCACGGCACCGGCATGAGCCTGGCTCTCGATCAGCTCACCGACGAGCAGCGCGAGATCGTCGACCTCGTCCGCCAGTTCGCCGACGAGCGGATCATCCCGGTCGCCTCGGAGCTCGAGCACGCGGACGCGTTCCCCGACGACATCGTCGAGGGGCTGAAGGAGCTCGGCATCTTCGGCTTCACGATCCCCGAGGAGTACGGCGGGCTCGGCCTCGACCTGACGACGTACGCGCTGGCCGTCTGCGAGCTCTCGCGGGGCTGGATGAGCGTGTCGGGGATCGTGAACACCCACTTCATCGTCGCCGACATGCTGATGCGCGACGGCACCGAGGAGCAGCGCGAGCGCTTCCTGCCGCGCATGGCGACCGGAGAGATGCGCTGCGCCTTCTCGATGACCGAGCCGGAGTGCGGATCCGACGTCCAGGCGATCCGCTCGACGGCCGCCCTCGACGGGTCCGACTACGTCGTGAACGGGCAGAAGATGTGGGTGACGAACGGCCTCCGGGCCGGGATGGTCGCGACCCTCGTCAAGACCGACCCGCCGCGACGCCGGCCCACCGCGGCATGAGCTGCCTGCTCGTCGAGAAGGAAGCCGGCGCGTCGAAGGAGGGCGGCCTCACGATCCCGCCCCAGCTCCAGAAGCTCGGCTACAAGGGCGTCGAGACCACCGAGCTCGTCTTCGCCGACCACCGCGTGCCCGCGGCCAACCTGCTCGGCGGCGAGGAGGGGCACGGCTTCCAGCAGATGATGTCGGGCATCGAGGTCGGCCGCGTGAACGTGGCGGCGCGCGGCGTCGGCGTCGCCCAGCGGGCGTTCGACATCGCGATCCGCTACGCGCAGGAGCGGGAGGCGTTCGGGCGCCCGATCGCCAAGCATCAGGCGATCCAGTTCAAGCTCGCCGAGATGGGCACCAAGATCGAGGCCGCCCGCCTGCTCATGCTCTCGGCCGCCCGCAAGAAGGACGCGGGCGAGCGCTCCGACGTCGAGGCCGGGATGGCCAAGCTCTTCGCGACCGAGATCTGCAACGAGGTCGTCGAGGACGCTCTGCGCATCCACGGCGGCTACGGCTACTCCAAGGAGTACGAGATCGAGCGCCTCTACCGTGACGCGCCGCTGCTCCTGATCGGCGAGGGCACGTCCGAGATCCAGAAGCTGATCATCGCCCGCGGCCTGCTCCAGAGGAACGCGCTGTGAGCCGCGAGTTCGACGCCCGCGAGACGCGGTTCGGCCGCTACTTCGACGACTTCGAGGTCGGCGACGTGTACAGGCACTGGCCCGGCAAGACCATCACCGAGGCCGACGACCACCTGTTCTGCATGATCACGATGAACCACCATCCGCTTCACACCGACGCCCACTACGCCGAGACCGAGACGCAGTTCGGCAAGAACGTCGTCGTCGGGAACCTCGTCTACTCGCTCGTGCTCGGGATGAGCGTGCCCGACGTGTCGGGGAAGGCGATCGCGAACCTCGAGGTCGAGTCGCTGAAGCACGCGAAGCCCACCTTCCACGGCGACACGATCTACGCGCGGACGACGGTGGTCGACAAGGTGGAGTCCCGGTCGAAGCCCGACCGCGGCGTGGTGACGGTCGACACGGTCGGCGAGAACCAGCGCGGCGAGATCGTGTGCGAGTTTCGCCGCAAGGTGCTCGTGCCGAAGCGGCCCTCCTAGGCCGATGGGCGACATCCGCCCGTGCCGTGACGACGAGCGCCCGGCCGTCCTCGCCATCGTGAACTCGGCCGCCGAGGCCTACCGCGGGGTGATCCCCGCCGACCGCTGGCACGAGCCCTACATGGAGGCGGCCGAGCTCGACGCCGAGATCGCCGCCGGCGTCGCCTTCTGGGGCTACGAGGAGGACGAGCGACCTGGTCGGCGTGATGGGCATCCAGGCCGTCGGCGACGTCGACCTCGTACGGCACGCCTACGTCATGCCCGGCCGCCAGCGCGGCGGCGTCGGCAGCGCGCTCCTGGCCCACCTCCGCGGCCTCGGCGACCGGCCGATGCTCGTCGGCACCTGGGCCGCGGCCGACTGGGCGATCCGCTTCTACGAGCGCCACGGCTTCGAGCTCGTCTCGCCGGAGCGAAAGACGGTGCTGCTTCGGACCTACTGGAGCATCCCCGACAGGCAGATCGAGACGTCGGTCGTCCTGACGGACGGACGCCTCTCCGACCGCTGACTCCCGCCGGCCGGGGCAGGACTATCATCCGCGCCCGCATGGAGGGCACCGCGGCGATCGAGGTGGAAGGGCTCACCAAGCGGTACGGGTCGCACGTCGCCGTCGACGGCGTGTCGTTCTCGGTGAAGCGGGGGGAGGCGTTCGGGATCCTCGGCCCGAACGGCGCCGGCAAGACCACGACCCTCGAGATGATCGAGGGCCTGCGCAAGCCCGACTCCGGCGAGATCACTGTCCTCGGCGAGAACGTCTGGCCTGACCCGCGCCGCATCCAGTCCAGGATCGGCGTCCAGCTCCAGACGACGTCGCTCTTCGACATGCTGACGGCGCAGGAGCTGCTCGAGCTCTTCGCCCGGTTCTATCTGCGGGCGGACGCGTCGGAACAGGCGCGCAAGGCGCTCGCCCAGGTCGGCCTCGAGGCCAAGGGCGGCGACTACGCCAAGAACCTCTCAGGCGGCCAGCAGCAGCGGCTCGCGATCGCCCTCGCGCTCGTGCATGACCCCGAGGTCGTGTTCCTCGACGAGCCGACGACCGGCCTGGACCCCCAGGCCAGGCGGAACCTGTGGGACGTGATCCGCTCGATCAACCAGGAGCACGGGAAGACGGTCGTCCTGACGACGCACTACCTCGAGGAGGCCGAGGAGCTCTGCGAGCGGGTCGCCATCATGGACGAGGCCCGGATCGTGGCTCTCGACACGCCCGCGGGGCTGATCGACAGGCTCGACGCCGACGCCCGCGTCTCGTACACCGACTCGGCCGGCGACCACGCGGTCTACGTGCGCGACGCGCAGGCCACCGTGCTCGAGGTGCTCGAGGCCGCGCGCGCGAACGGCGAGACGGTGCACAACCTGGCCGTCAAGGGCGCCGACCTCGAGGACGTCTTCCTGAGCCTCACCGGACGCGAGTACCGCGAATGAGCTTCAACTTCAGCCGCTTCCTCTCGACGGCTCTCGCCCAGCTTCGGATGACCTTCCGGCGCCGGATCACGCTCTTCTGGTCGCTCGTCTTCCCGATGATCCTGATGACGCTGCTCGGCCTCCTGTTCGGCCGGTCGGTGAACGCGGGCGACATCGTGATCGCGCAGCCCGTGACCGCGGCCGCGCCGAAGGCGATGGTGGCGGCGCTCGAGCAGACGAAGGGCCTTACGGTCAAGACCTCCCCCGACGCCGCGACGGCGATCAAGAAGGTGAAGGACGGCGATGAGGACGCCGCGCTCGTCTTCACTCAGAGGCCCGACGGGTCGTACGCCGCCAAGCTCTACACGTCGAACACGTCAGCGACGCAGGCCGGCATCCTCAAGGGGATCGTCTTCGGCGCCGCCGACCGGGTCTCGATCGCGGCGACCGGCGGCCCGCCCGCGCTTCGGTTCCAGGCGCTCTCGGTCGACTCGGCCTCGCTCAGCTACATCGACTTCCTGCTGCCCGGCATCGTCGCGCTCTCGATCATGATCTCGGCGGTGATCGGCCTGTCGACGGTCCTCGTCGACTGGCGACAGCGCGGGATCCTGCGCCGCCTCAAGCTGACTCCGATCCCGCTGGCCGAGTTCTTCGCCGCCCGGATCGCGGCGTCCCTCGTGGTCGCGGTGATGCAGGTCGTCGTGCTGCTCGCGTTCGGCCGGTTCGTGTTCGGGATCCACATCTCGTCGACGGCCTGGGCCGCGATCCCGGTCGCGCTGGCCGGCTGCCTGTGCTTCCTGGCGATGGGATTCACCATCGGGTCGATGGTGTCGAACCCGGAGACCGGCGACGCGGTCTCGAACGTCGTCACGAACCCGATGATGTTCCTCTCGGGGGTGTTCTTCCCGGTGGCGGCGATGCCGGCGTTCGTGCAGTCGATCGCCCGCGTGCTCCCCCTCTACTACCTGGCCAACGGCCTGCGCGACACGACGGTGCGCGGTCTCTCACTCACGCATGTGGCGGGCGACATCGGGGTACTCTTGGCCGCAACGGCGGTGCTTGCGGCGGTCTCGCTGCGCATGTTCCGCTGGGAGCCCAGCACGTAGCGAAAGGGGACGGGGACCTATGCGGTATCAGAACGTGATCGTCGGCGGGGGTCTCGCCGGCGGGATGGTCGCGCAGGAGTATCGGGAACAGGGCGGCGACGGGTCCGTCCTCCTGATCGCGCGGGAAGCGCACGTCCCCTACCACCGCCCACCGCTCACGAAGGAGTTCCTCCGAGGCGAGAAGCCGGCCGAGGAGGTCTACATGCACCCGGCCGAGTGGTGGGAGAACCACGAGGTCGAGGTGCGGACCGGGGTCAGCGCGACGGCCGTCGACATGGGCGCGAGGAGCATCGCCCTCTCCGACGGCGAGGCGGTCGAGTACGAGCGGCTCGTCCTCGCGACAGGTGCGACACCGCGGGAGCTGCCCGGCGCGCGCTCGATCCGCACGATCGACGACTCCCAGGCGCTCGCCGACATGCTCGAGGCCTCGAAGGGGCACCTGGGCGTGATCGGCGGCGGCTTCATCGGCGTCGAGGCCGCGGCGTCGGCTCGGATGAAGGGCTGGGACGTGACGATGGCCGTCCCCGAGAGCGTCGTCTGGGAGCACCTGTTCGGCGCCGAGGTCGCGGTGTACTTCGAGCGCCAGCTGAGGGAGCACGGCGTCAACGTCAACACCGGGACGACCCAGCTCCCGGAGGGTGACTACACCGTGACGCTGGCGGGGATCGGCGTCACGCCGAACACGCAGCTCGCCGAGGCTGCCGGGCTCACCGTCGACAACGGCGTCCACGTCGACGAGCACCTCCGCGCAACCGACGACGTGTGGGCGGTCGGCGACATCGCCGCCTACCAGAGCGTCGTCCACGGCCGGCGCCTGCGGATCGAGCACTGGGACGTCGCCCTGAACCAGGGGGCGTACGTCGGCAAGACCTGGGCCGGGAAGGAGTCCAAGCCCTACACGACCGTCCCCTACTTCTTCAGCGACATCGGCGACTGGACGTGGTTCGAGTACGTCGGGCCGGGGTCGGGCCGGGTGGACATCCGCGGCTCGATGGACGGCGACGACTTCGTCGCCTACTACCTCGACGGCGACGACAGGGTCACGGCCTGCCTGGGCGTGAACCGATCCGACGACGTGAACGACGCCAAGGAGCTCATCGCGTCGCACAGTGGCGCGCCCGTCGCCTGACGCCCTCTGGTCACCCGAGGCGCACGAGGCGCTCGCCGGCGCGGCGTGGGAGCGAGGCGGCGGCGCGTGACGCGATCGCGCGCATCTGCCGCGACGCAGAGGCGGCGTTCGATGACGCCGAGCGGCGATGGCCGGCTCATCCGCTCGACGGCGCGGTCGCGCCCGACGAGCTCCTGACGGTCTACCTGGGCGGCGCGGGCATGGTGTGGGCTCTCGACCGGCTGGCGCAGGCCGGCGTGCATGCGCCCCAGCGGGACTGGGCCGGCGTCGCGACGGACATCGCGTCGCGGGCCGCGCCTCTTCCACCGTCGCTCCTCGTCGGGCGGGCGGGGATCCTGCTCGTCGCGTGGCTGCTTCAGCCGTCGGCCGAGACCGCCGACCTCCTGGCGCTCGAGATCGCCGCCAACGTGGGGAACGAGACGAACGAGCTCCTGTGGGGAAGCCCCGGCACGATGCTCGCGGCGGCGGCGATGATCGAGCGCGGCGGCGAGGAGCGCTTCGCCGAGCTCTGGCGGCGAAGCGCAGCCCAGCTCCTCGATGTCCGCGACCCGGACGGCTGCTGGACGCAGCAGATGTACGGCGCGACGACCCGGTACTTCGGTGCCGGCCACGGCTTCGCCGGGAACGCGCACGCCCTCCTCGGCCGGCCGGATCTGCTCGACGACGCGGCCGGGCTCGCCGCCGGGTTCGCCCGAATCGTGCTCGACCAGGCAATTGGCACTCACGAGACGGCCAACTGGCCGCCGCACACCGGTGGGCCGCTTCAGATCCCGGATCAGACGATCCGCGTCCAGTGGTGCCACGGTGCGCCCGGCATCGTGACGGCGTTCGCCGCGGCCCAGCCGAAGGACGCCGAGCTGACGCGGATCCTGGTCGCCGGCGGCGAGCTCGTCTGGCGGGCCGGACCGCTCAGCAAGGGCCACGGCCTGTGCCACGGCACGGCCGGGAACGGCTTCGCCCTCCTGGCGCTGTTTCACCGCACGGGCGACGAGCTCTGGCTGGAGCGGGCCCGCGCCTTCGCGATGCACGCCGCGGCCCAGGTCGAGGCCGCAGACGGGCGCTACGCGCTGTGGACAGGCGACATCGGTGCGGCGCTGCTCCTCGAGCGGTGCATCGACGGCGCCGGGCGCGGCTTCCCGACGCTCGACTGGTGGTAGCTCAGACGGCGGAGATCGCCGGAGCGCTGCTGCGCAGGTAGGTCGCGATCTCGTCGACCGTGACCACGGGCAGCGTGTGGCGGCGCGAGAAGGCGAGCAGCTGCGGGCCGCGGGCCATCGTGCCGTCGTCGTTCATGACCTCGCACAGGACGCCGCCCGGCGTGAGGCCGGCGAGCCGCGTCAGGTCGACGGCCGCCTCGGTCTGCCCGCGCCGCTCGAGCACGCCGCGCGTGCGGGCCCGAAGCGGGAAGACATGGCCGGGCCGGACGAGGTCGTCGGGGCCGGTGGCCGGATCGACCGCGACCTGGATGGTTCGGGCGCGGTCGGCGGCGGAGATCCCCGTGGTCACGCCCGTGGCCGCCTCGATCGAGACGCAGAAGCCGGTCGCGTCGCTTCCGTTCCTGGCAGGCACCATGAGGGGCAGCTCGAGCTCCTCGCAGCGCTCCTCGGGGAGCGAGAGGCAGATCAGGCCGCGGGCCTGGCACGCCATGAACGTCACGGCCTTGGCCGTCACGAACTCGGCGGCCATGCACAGATCGCCCTCGTCCTCGCGGTCGGGATCATCGCAAACGATGACCATCCCACCGGCTTGAAGCTGCCGGAGCGCACGTTCGAGCGGTGCCGGCATTTCGGGAACGGCGCTCACGGGCGGGAGATGATAGCGCAAGCCATCCTGCAAAACCGCCTCAATCGCTGCGGGTGCCCCTTCCGCGCCGTCCATGCCCGTTTCGGCGCCCATCGGTCTAGATCTGCGCGGCCACGGCCGGCCGGTAGTCGCCGAACACCTGGCGCAGGGCGCCGCAGATCTCCCCGAGCGACGCCTCGGCGTCGACGGCGGCGACGATTGCGGGCATCGCATTGTCCTCGCCGCCCGCCACGGCAACGAGGCGCGCGAGCGCTGCATCGACCGCCGGCTGGTCGCGTTCGGCGCGGAGCGCGGCCAGCCGCTCCCGCTGGTCCGAGGCCACGTCGGCCGGCACGTCGAACCGCTCAGGCAGGCGCACCTCCTCGTCGGCGTAGCGGTTGACGCCGACCACGACGTCCTCGCCGGACGCGATCCGGCGCTCGCGCTCGTACGCCTCGTCGGCGATCACCTGCTGGTAGAACCCCGACTCGATCGCCGCGACCGCTCCGCCGAGCTCGTCGATGTGCTCGATCAGGCGCCGCGCCTCGGACTCGAGCTCGTCGGTCAGCCGCTCGACGTACCACGACCCGCCCAGCGGATCGGCCGCCTTCGTGATCCCGAACTCGTGCTGGAGCATCTGCTGCGTGCGCACCGCGAGCGTCTGGGCGTGCTCGGTCGGGATGGCGATGGCCTCGTCGAAGCACGAGAGCGCCATCGACTGCACGCCGCCCAGCGCCGCGGCAAGCGCCTGGATCGCGGCCCGCACGATGTTGTTCTCGGGCTGCTGGAGCGTGAGCGTCGATCCCGCGGTCTGCGTGTGGGTGCGCAGCATCATCGAGCGCGGGTCAGAGGCGCCGAAGCGGTCGCGCATGACGTGCGCCCAGAGCCGCCGCAGGGCCCGGTACTTGGCGATCTCCTCAAAGAAGTCCATGTGGGTGTTGAAGATCCACGAGAGCCGCGGCGCGAACTCGTCGACGCCCACCCCGCGGTCGACCACCGCCCCGACGTAGGCGATCGCGTTTGCGAGGGCGAAGCCCATCTCCTGCGCCGCGGTGCAGCCCGCCTCGCGCATGTGGTACCCGGAGAGCGAGATCGCGTTGAACCTCGGCGCGGCGGTGACGGTCCACGCGATCAGGTCGGCGGCGAGCCGAAGCGACGGCCGGGGCGGGTAGATGTAGGTGCCGCGGCTCACGTACTCCTTGAGGACGTCGTTCTGGGCCGTTCCCTGGATCCGCGCGGGGTCGCGCCCCTGCCGCCGGCATGCGACGTGGTACATCGCGACCAGCACGGCCGCCGGCGCGTTGATCGTCATCGAGGTCGAGACCTCGTCGAGCGGGATGCCGTCGAACATGGTCTCCATGTCGCGGATCGAGTCGATCGCGACCCCGACCCGGCCCACCTCGCCCTCGGCCCTCGGGTCGTCGGAGTCGAGGCCCATCTGCGTCGGGAGGTCGAAGGCCGTCGAGAGGCCGGGCTGGCCCTGATCGATCAGGAACCGGAAGCGGCGGTTGGTCTCGGCGGCCGTCCCGAAGCCGGCGTACTGGCGGATCGACCACGGCCGGCCTGCGTACATGTCGCGATGGATCCCGCGGGTGAAGGGGAACGATCCCGGGTCGCCCAGGTCGCGCTCGTAGTCGAGCGGCGCATCCCCGGGGCCCGCGAACGGCTTCTCATCCATCGCGACGCCCCTCGCCCTCGCGCTCGGCGCCCACGAGCACGACCATCTTCCCGACGTGCTGGTTCTCCTTCATCATCTGATGCGGGGTGGGGCACTCCGACCAGGGGAAGACGCGCGACAGCACCGGCTCGATCTTGCCCTCGGCGATCAGCTGGTTGGCCCGCTGGCACTCGTACGCGTTCGCGAAGTGGCTCCCGAGGATCGTCTTCTGGCGCATCCACAGGTAGCGCACGTCGAAGTCGAGCTGGAATCCCGAAGTGGCCCCGCAGATCACGATCGTCCCGAACGTCTTGCACACGAACACCGAGGTGAAGAACGTCGCCGCGCCGACGTGCTCGAAGACGATGTCGGCGTCGGTGCCGCCCGTCACCTCGCGGATCGCCTTGCCAAACCGCTTGATCTCGTCGAAGTTGCGCTCGCCGGTGTCGGGGTCGAGGAGGGCGAAGTCGCGCCGGTCGAGCACCGCCGCCGCGCCGAGCGTCGTCACGAGCTCGCGCTTGTCGTCCGACGACACGACGGCGATCGCGTTGGCCCCGTAGAGGCGGCAGAGCTGGACGGCGAACGTCCCCAGGCCGCCGCCCGCGCCCCAGACCAGCACGTTGTCGCCGGCGCGGACGCCGGCCCTGTCGACCAGCATCCGGTACGCGGTGAAGTAGGTGAGGCCGTACGACGCCGCCTCCTCCCACGTGAGCCGTGCCGGCTTCACCAGGAGCTGCTGGGACTGCACGAGGCAGTACTCGGCGAAGCTGCCCCAGTTCGTCTCGTAGGCCCAGATCTTCTGCTGCGAGCACGCCATCGGGTCAAGGCCGTTGCACTCGGCGCACTCGCCGCAGCTCTGGTTGCAGTGGATCACGACCTCGTCGCCGGGCTCCCACCGCGTGACGCCCGGCCCGACGCGCTCGACGATCCCCGACGCGTCGGAGCCGGCGATGTGGAAGTCGTAGCCGGTGTAGCGGAAGATCGAGACCGGAAGGCCGAGCGACGCCCAGACGCCGTTGTAGTTCACGCCCGCGGCCATGACCCGCACCAGCACCTCGCCCGGGCCCGGCTCGGGCACGTCGATCTGCTCGAGCTGCATGGCGTCGACCGGGTCGCCGAGGCGCTCCGGCCGGATCACCCAGGCCTCCATCGTCCGGTCCCCCATTGATCGAGTCTACCGGCCTATGCCTGGGCCCGGATCCGGCGCAGAGCGCGCCGCCGGGCCTTGGCACCCTCGACCGCGAGCTGTCCGCACGCGGCCCCGATGTCGCTCCCGTGGGAGCGCCGGTAGCTCGCCCCGACCCCGAGCTCGCGCAGGATCTCGGCGAACGCGGCCACCCGGGTCTGGGGCGAGGCGGAGTAGTCGGAGGCGGTGGGGTTGTACGCGATCAGGTTGACGTGGAAGGCGGGGCCCGGGCCGAGCAGCCGGCCGAGGGTCCGCGCCTCGCGGTCGGAGTCGTTCACGCCGTCCAGGAGCAGGTACTCGACGAAGATCCTGCGGCCCGTGCGCTCCCGGTAGTCGCGGCACGCCGCCATCAGCCGCTCGATCGGGTACCGGCGGGTGACGGGCATGAGCTCGCTGCGGAGCTCGTCGGTCGGCGCGTGCAGCGAGAGCGCGAGCCGCAGCGGCAGCGGCTCCTCCGCGAGACGCTCGATGCCGGGCACCCAGCCCGCGGTCGAGATCGCGATATGGCGGGCGCCGAGGTTGAACCCGTCGGGGTCGTGCATCGTCCGGCATGCGTCGAGCACGGCGTCGTAGTTCAGGAAGGGCTCCCCCATCCCCATCATCACGACGTTCCCCACGGTCGCGTCCTGGTCTCGCAGGATCCGCGCCAGTGCCAGCAGCTGCTCGACGATCTCGCCGGAGCGCAGGCTGCGGCCGAGACCCATCTCGCCGGTCGCGCAGAAGGTGCACGCGAGCGGGCAGCCGGACTGCGACGACAGGCAGGCGGTGCGCCGGCCTCGGTGGCGCATCGCGACCGCCTCGACCGGGAAGCCGTCGCGGGTGAGCATCCGCAGCTTGATCGTCCCGTCGCCCGACTCGCGGAGGTCGGCGAGCTCGAGCTCGGCCAGCGGCTCGGCCTCGGACAGTCGCTCGCGGAGCGACAGGGGCAGGACGGTCATGCCGTCGTAGTCGGCCGCCAGCGAGCGGGTCGCCGCCTGATACACCTGGCGAAAACGGTACGCAGGCTCGCCCCATTCGGCCAGAATCGCTTCGACGCGTGTGAAATCCACCGGTGGTAGTGTGACTTGAAACCGGCGATCTCGAGGGAGGTGGGCCAGATGCCCACGAAGATGAAGACCGACAAGATGGCCGAGACGCTCACTCCGATCGTCACGCGTGTGGCGAACGACGAGGAGCTACGGGCACACGCGAAGACGGCGCTCGACTCGGCCAAGACCATCTACGCCAAGATCCAGGCTGACGGACCGCGCAAGGCCGCGACGTCGCGCGCCGTGAGCGACGAGTTCATGCGGGCGGCAGGCGAGCTCAAGGTCGCCGCTGCCAGGCTGTCCGAGAAGCCGACCAAGAAGAGCCGCAAGTTCGGCCGCTTCCTGATCGGCGGCGCGATTGCGGTCGCCGCGGCGATCGGGATCAAGAAGGTGCTCTCCTCCGACGAGGACGAGTTCGACTACGAGCCCTGAGATGGGCGATGTGAGTCGGGAGGCGGCCGAGGTCGCCATCGACGTCCTGCTCCAGGAGCGGCGCGAGTTCCCGCCACCGCGGGAATTCGTCTCCCAGGCAGTCGTTTCCGATCCCGGCGTCTACGAGCGTGCCGAGGCTGACCTCGACGCGTTCTGGCTCGACCAGACCCGTTCGCTGCTCGACTGGCACCGCGAGCCGACTGCGGGGCTCGACTGGGACCCGCCGCACTGCACGTGGTTCGCAGACGGCGTCCTGAACGTCAGCCACAACTGCCTCGACCGGCACGTCGCCGCGGGCCGAGGCTCGAAGGTCGCCTACCACTTCGTCCCCGAACCGGTCGGCGAGGAGGAGCGGGCGATCACGTATGCCGAGCTCCTGGCCGACGTCTGCCGGATGGCCAACGCCCTGCGCGGGCTCGGGATCGGCAAGGGCGACGTGGTCGGGATCTACATGGGCATGGTGCCCGAGCTGCCCGTCGCGATGCTGGCGTGCGCGCGGATCGGGGCGCCCCACGTGGTCGTCTTCGGCGGCTTCTCGGCCGAGTCGCTCGGCGAGCGGCTCGAGTCGACGGGCGCCAGGGCGCTCATCACCCAGGACGAGGCGTGGCGGAAGGGGGCCGGCGTCGCGCTCAAGACGACGGCCGACGAGGCGGCCAGGCTGGCGCCGTCGATCGAGAGCATGGTGGTGCTGCGGCGCACGGGCGCCGACGTGCCGATGCAGGCCGGCCGCGATCACTGGTGGCACGAGCTCGTCCCCGGCCAGGCCGACACGTGCGAGCCGGAGCTGGTCGACGCGGAGCACATGCTCTACGCCCTGCACACGTCGGGGACGACGGCCAAGCCGAAGGCGGCCGTGCACACGTCGGGCGGGTACCTCACCTTCGTCGCCCTGACCCACAAGTGGATCTTCGACATCCACGACGACGACGTCTGGTGGTGCGCCGCCGACATCGGCTGGGTGACGGGCCACAGCTACATCGTCTACGGGCCGCTCGCCAACGGGGCGACGGGCGTCCTCTACGAGGGCGACCCGATGTTCCCCGGCCCGGAGCGGCACTGGGAGATCATCGCGAAGCACCGCGTGACGCAGTACTACACGGCGCCGACCCTGATCCGCGCGTTCATCAAGTCCGGGCCCGAGATCCCGGCGCGTCACGACCTGAGCTCGCTCCGGCTGCTCGGCACGGTCGGCGAGCCCATCAACCCCGAGGCCTGGGTCTGGTACTGGAAGTTCATCGGCGGCGAGCGCTGCCCGATCGTCGACACGTGGTGGCAGACCGAGACCGGCGGCATCCTGATCACGCCGCTTCCGGCGCTCGTCACGCAGAAGCCCGGGTCGGCGACGCGGCCGTTCCCCGGCATCGCGGCCTCGGTCGTCGACGACCACGGGAACCCCGTCGAGAAGGGCAAGGGCGGCTACCTCGTGATCACGCGGCCGTGGCCGGGGATGTTCCGCACGCTCTATCGCGACGACGAGCGCTATGTCTCAAACTACTTCTCGCGGTTCGACACGCGGACGTACTTCCCCGGCGACGGAGCCCGCCAGGACGACGACGGCGACTTCTGGCTGCTGGGCCGGGTCGACGACGTGATGAACGTCTCCGGGCACCGGCTCTCGACGATCGAGCTGGAGTCGACCCTCGTCGAGCACCCGGCCGTGGCCGAGGCGGCCGCGACCGCGGCCCCCGACTCGTTCACGGGACAGACGCCGCTCTGCTTCGTCCTCCTGCGCGCGGGCTACGAGCCGTCCGACGAGCTGGCCGCCGAGCTGCGCGAGTGGATCGGCCAGAAGATCGGCAAGATCGCCCGCCCGAAGGCCGTCATCATCGCCGACGACCTGCCCAAGACCCGGTCGGGCAAGATCATGCGGCGCCTGCTCAAGGACATCGCCGAGGGCCACGCCCTGGGCGACACGACGACGCTCCGCGACCCTGCCGTGGTCGACGACCTGAAGCGCCGCGCCGACGAGATCCTCGCCACAAGCCGCTGACCGCCGCAGGAGCGCAGGCGGCGTGAAACATTGGCGTCAGGCACCGGTGTTTCACAGCGCAACGGCCTGAAACAGAGGTACCAGGTACAGGTGTTTCAGCTTGGCGGCGGTGAAACATTGGCGTCAGGCGCCGCTGTTTCACCGGCGGGTGGGCGAAGGACGCGCAGCGCGAGCTGGACGGCGACCAGCACGAGCAGCAGGGCGAACACCCGCCGCAGCGTGTCGTTCGCGAGCGAGGTGGCCACGATCTCGCCGACCTTGGTCATCGGCACCGACGCCACGCCGATGATGAGGGCGTCGTGCCAGTTGACCGACCCGTAGCGCGTCTGACGCCAGGCGCCGACGGCGATCACCGGCACCATCGCGGCCAGCGACGTCGCCACGGCGACGTGCGCCGAGTGGCCGAGGAAGATCAGCGTCGGGACGAAGATGATCCCGCCGCCCACCCCGAAGAGCGCCGACAACGTGCCGGCGAGGACTCCCAGTGCGATTGCGATCAGCTCGTGCGTCACAGCGCCAGCTTCACGGCCGCGAGGATCAGGAAGCACGAGAACGCCAGCGTGACGTGGCGGGTGGAGATTCGCTGGTGCAGCCACGCGCCGAACACCGCTCCCCCGACGGCGGGCAATCCGATGAGCGCGGCGTCCCGCCAGGCGACGTTTCCGGCCTGGGCGTGTGACGCGGCCGCGGCGATCGCCGTCAGCAGGATCGCGGCGAGCGACGTCGCCATCGCAGGCTTCGGCTGGTAGGCGACGCCGGCCACGAGCAGCGGGACGATCAGGATCCCGCCGCCGACGCCCAGCACTCCCGAGAGGAACCCGGCCGCCAGTCCAATGCCCACGAGGGCCAGGGTCCGCTCTGACACAGCCGGTAGTGTACGAGCCCGTGGATCGGAGCCTGGCGCGCCTGGTTGCACCTCTCAGAGCCGATCCTCGCCACAGCGGGGTGGTCTGTGACATCGACGGCACGCTTGCTCCCATCGCGGCCACCCCCGACGAGGCGCAGGTGATCCCGGAGGCGCTCCGCGCGCTCGAGCGGCTGACTCAGACCTACGCCCTCGTGGCCTGCGTCACGGGCCGTCCGGCCGCCCAGGCTCGGCGGATGGTGCCTGTCGACGCCGTCGCCATCTCCGGCAACCACGGCCTCGAGGTCTGGCGCGACGGAGCCGTCCACCTCGCTCCGCAGGCGGTGAAGTACGTGCAGCCGATCGCCGACGCGCTCCAGCTCGTCCGAAACGACGGCCTCCTGCCCGAGCTTGGCTGCCAGATCGAGGACAAGGGCATCACCTTCACCGTCCACTACCGCGGCTCGCCGCGGGCCGACCACGCCCACCGCTACCTCGAGACCCAGATCGTCCCCCAGCTCGAGCGGGCCGGGCTCGCCTCGAGCTTCGGAAGGATGGTGCTCGAGGTGCGCCCGCCGATCGCCGTCGACAAGGGCGCCGCGGTGAAGCGGCTGCGAGGTCGGCGGCACATCACCGAGATCCTCTTCGTCGGCGACGACTCGAGCGACGTCGACGCCTTCCGCGAGGCGACCGTCAGGGTCGCCGTGCGGTCGCCCGAGGCGCCGCGAGCCCTGCTCGCCGCAGCCGACGCCGTCGTCGAAGGGCCGCTCGACGTGATCGAGCTCCTCGAGCACCTCGCCGACACCGGCTGACGCCCGCCCATTGCGGCCACGCGGGGCGGCCCGTACGCTCGAGAGGTGAACGCGTCCGACACCATCGCCGTCGATGTGCATCCGGCCGAGCTGGCCGAGGTCGAGCCTCAGGTCGTCGACGTGTACGCCGCGCTCCGCACGCAGTTCTACTGGGCCGACCGGGTGATCGTGAACCCCGCCGCCGTCGAGCCGGAGGTGCTCGAGGGCGAGGTCGTCGGTCCCATCGACTGTTAACCGGATCGACACCAGATGTCCCCCGTTTCTTCGCCCTGAGCTGAACATCCGCGGGCCTAGCGTGACCGGTGACAGGAGGCACCCTTCACCGGAGGACTGAAGATGAGACGCGGAGCAGTTGTGCTCGCCGTCTGCGCATTGGGGGCCGCAGCGGCCCCGGCGGCGGCATCGATCCCCCCACCGGGCGTCCCGAACGCCAACCACCGGGTCGGGCATCCGGCCAACAAGGTCGCGCCCGGCTTCACGCTCGTGAAGATCGCCCAGGGCTCGAACCCGCTCGAGAACCCGTCCGGGCTGCTCACGAGGTTCGGCTTTCTGAACGACGGCTCGACGCAGCCCGTCGAGGCGACCAAGACGGAGCCCGACCAGAACACGTACCTGATCTTCAGGCACGGGCTTCCCGGCCCGACCCACGGGTTCGACTACGGCACGCACTTCCTCTTCCAGGCCCACGAGGGCGGCCCTGACCTCGGCGCCGTCACCCGGATCAACCTCGACGTCACCGACCCGGCGCACCGCATCACGCTGCTCACGCCGGTCGGGAGCGACGGCCTGACCCACCTGAACGACCTCGACGGCACCACGTGGGATCCGTTCACCCACACGCTCCTTGCAACGCAGGAGGACGGACCCGACGGCGGTGCCATCGAGCTGACGATGGGCTGGCCGCCGAAGCGGACCTCGCTCGACGGCATCCTCGGCAAGGGGAGCTACGAGGGCATCCATCCCGACGACCACGGCAACCTGGTCATGGCCGAGGACGAGGGCGGCACCGAGGTCAGCGTCGACCCGTCCGATCCGTCGGCACCCGTGGTCGCCAAGCAGCCCAACTCGTTCATGTACCGGTTCGTGCCCAAGGACCCGTCCGACCTCTCGAAGGGCGGGAAGCTCCAGGCGCTCCAGGTCACGATCCACGGCCACGCGGTCCGATTCCATGCCGGAAACCCGTCTGGTGACGTGTTCTCGCAGGACCGGCTGCGCCTCCACACGCTCGGGACATCGTGGCCCGCGCGCTGGATCACGATCCACAACACGGCCACCAACGGCACCGCGGCGTTCGACGCCAACGCGCTCGCCAAGGCGGCCGGCGCGACGCCGTTCGAGCGGCCCGAGAACTTCCAGTTCCGGCCCGGCTCGAGCTTCAAGACGTTCGTGTTCGCCGCGACGGGTGACACGAACGCCGACTCCGGGGACGTGCCGGCGCTGGCCAAGCGCGGCGCCTGGGGCACCCTGTTCACCGTCAACATCACGAACGGGACGAGCGGCCACATCTCGATCCTGGCCCTGGGCGACGCGGAGCACTCGTCGTTCGACAACGTCGCGTTCGCCGACCACAACACGCTGCTCGCCGGCGAGGACCGCGGCGACGGCCTGCACGCTCAGCTCAACCGGCTCGACTCGATCTGGGCGTACGACATGACCGACCCGGCCAACCCGGTGCGGTTCCTCGCGCTCGGGCGAGATACCGAGTCCGAGGCCGACGCGGCCCTGCTCGACGCCGGCACGACCGGCTACCAGAACGAGGGCGACAACGAGGTGACCGGCGTCCACGTGTCGTCGGGATCGCAGTTCGTCGCCGGGATGCAGGGACGCTCAGGCGCCCTGGCGAACCCGCGCTGGTTCTTCACCCAGCAGCACGGCAAGAACATCGTCTGGGAGATCCTGGCCGAGTCGTAGGAACGCGCGACGCTATGGCCCGAGCTCAGCCTTGAGCTCGGGCCATTCGCGCGTGTTCATGACGTCGGCGGCCGTCGCCCAGCCGCGACGGGCGGTGGCGACGCCGAAGCGCAGATAGTCGAGCGCCGCCACCGAGTGGGCGTCGGTGTTGACGACGAGCCGCGCCCCGGCCTCGACCGCAAGCCGGACGTGGGTGTCGCGCAGGTCGAGCCGCTCGGGCTGCGAGCTCACCTCGATGATCGTGCGGGTCTCGACCGCCTTCGCGATCACCGCCTCGATGTCGAGCGGGTTCGGCTCGCGGGTTCCGATCCGGCGCCCCGTCGGGTGGCCCAGGATGTCGACGTGCGGGTTCTCGAGCGCGGCGCAGATTCGCTTGGTCTGGTCGGCAGACGACAGCCGGTGCGACGCGTGCACGCTCGCCACGACCACGTCGAGCTCGGAGAGGAGCTCGTCGGAGTAGTCGAGCGACCCGTCCCGCAGGATGTCGACCTCCGCGCCGGCCAGCAGGGTGAAGTCGGGCGCGAGCTTCTCGGCCAGCGTGCGCACCCGCTCGACCTGATCGCGCAGCCTGCCCGCATCAAGGCCCATGCCGAAGCCGACCGACGGGGAGTGATCCGTCACGTTCACGTAGCCGTACCCTCGGGCTCGCGCCGCCTCGACCATCTTCTCGAGCGTCGCCTTGCCGTCGGACCAGTCGGTGTGCATGTGCAGGTCGCCGCGGATCTGGCCGATCTCGACCAGCGCCGGAAGGCTGTCCTTGCGAGCGGCCTCGATCTCGCCGCGGTTCTCGCGCAGCTCCGGCGGGATCCATGTCATGCCGAGCCGCGCGTACACCTCGGACTCGTGCTCGCAGGCCAGCACCTCGCCGGTCTCGACCTCCTCGATGCCGTACTCGCTCACCTTGAGCCCGGCCCGCACGGCCGCCTCGCGCAGCGCCACGTTGTGGTGCTTGGAGCCGGTGAGGTGCTGGAGCAGGTTCCCGTAGACCTTGGGCGGCACCATGCGCAGCTCGACGATGGTGCCGTCGTGTGCGACTGCGGCGATCCGGTTGTCGCCACGGGAGGCGACGTCGGCGACCCACTCCTGCGCCACGAAGGCCTCGGACGCCGTCAGGCGGTTTGTCACCGCGGCGACGATGTCGATGTCCTTGCCGGTCTCGGCGAACCGGCGGATGCTGCCGGCGGGCTCGCACCGGACGACGGCGTCGCAGCGCCCGAGCTCCTCGACGATCCGCTCGGCCAGCGGCAGGAGCCGGCCGATCGACGTGCGCCGAGCGGCCCCTGCGGCGCCGTCCTTCAGCCCCTCGAGGATCGCCTCCTCGGTCTTCTCCCCCATCCCGCCGAGCACCCGGATGCGCTTGGCCTCGGCCGCTTCGCGCACCTGGTCGACGGTCTCGAGCTCGAGCTCGGTGAAGATCCGCCGGGCGGTCTTCGGGCCGATGCCCGGGATGCGCATCACCGTGGTGGCGCCGGGAGGGTTGCGCTTGATCAGCTTGTCGAGCGCGGCGATCTCGCCGCTTCCGAGCAGCTCCGCCACCTTGGCGGCGATCGTCTCGCCGACGCCGGGCAGCGTGGTGAGCCGTCCCTCCGATGAGAGCCGCGCGACCGACTCGGCGGTCTCGCGCAGCGACTTCGCCGCGCGCCGGTAGGCGAGCACCCGGTAGACGACGGCGCCCTCCAGCTCGAGCAGGTCCGCCATGAGCTCGAACCGATCGGCGATCGCGGCGTTCGAGAGCTGCTCGGAGGACACGGGTGGATGATACGAACCGAGGTGCCGCACGGTTACCGGTTCGGGCCCCTACGCTGGTACATTTTGGGGAGATGGGAGGGTGGCTGAACTCCGCCGGAGCGAAGGTCGCAGTGGGCGCTGTCGTCGTCGTGGCGGTGGGAGCGGTCGGCTTCGTCGCCTACGGGTACTCCACGAAGGCCAGCTTCGGTGCGGTCTCGCCGCTGGCGGGCGCAAGCGTGCGGTCGGCCACGCCCGACATCTCGATCCGTGTCTCCAACGCCGGCCACCTCGGCCGCTACACGCTGCGCGTCGACGGCCGCGACCTCACGACCGCGAGCTCGATGGCCGGCGGTGCGATCCGCCTGACCGGCGCCCACCTCCCCGACGGGCGGCACACGGTGTCGGTCATCGCCCAGGGCGACGGCACGTTCGCCGGGAGCCTCAGCCGCTCGTGGGCGTTCGTCGTCGACACCCATGCGCCGAAGCTCAGGCTCGGCGCGCTGCCGACCGGATGGGTGCGAGACCAGACGCTCGCGATCTCGGGCCACACGCAGCCCGGCGCCCGGGTCACGGCGGCGGCCCACGCCGCGACGGCGCATGCAACCGCCGCCGCTGACGGGGCGTTCGCGCTGTCACTGACCGTCTCCGACGGCACCATCCCGCTCGTCGTGACAGCGACCGACGCCGCCGGCAACCGCCGCACCGTGAACGCCAACGTGAAGGTCGACGCCACGGCGCCCGCCGTCACGTTCGGGCTCCCCGACGTCGTGCGCTCGAGCCGGCCGCAGCTCAAGGTCGATGTCTCCGACACCGCGCCGACGCACGAGACCGTCCGCCTCGACGGCCTCCGCACCCAGGCCGGGTCGCGCCCCGCGATGCCGCTCTCGCAGGGCCGCCACACGCTTTCCGTCACGGCCCACGACCTCGCCGGCAACCGCACCGAGCAGCGCCAGCACTTCGTCGTCGACTCGACCGAGCACCTCGGGAACGCAACCCTGCGCCGTGGCGCGATCGGAAAGGACGTGAGCGACCTCCAGAAGCTGCTCCGCCGCCAGGGGTACCTGCACGGGCCGGCGACGGGCGTCTACGCCTCCGGCACCGTGGCCGCCGTCAAGGCGTTCCAGAAGGCGAGCGACCTCCCGATCGACGGAGCGGTGGGCATCTACACGCTCGGGGCGCTCTCGGGCCGGATCACGATCGACCAGTCAGCGCACCTGCTCACGCTCGAGCGGTTCGGGCACCCGCCCGTCTCGTTCCCCGTCGCGGTGGGCCAGCCGGCCTACCCGACCCCGGACGGCCACTTCACCATCATCAGCAAGGTCGAGAACCCGACCTGGGTGCCGCCTCCGGACGCGCCGTGGGCCCAGGGCGCGGTGCCGATCCCGCCCGGCCCCGGGAACCCGCTCGGGACGCGCTGGATGGGGCTCTCGTCGCCCGGCGTCGGGATCCACGGCACCGACGACCCCGCCTCGATCGGCTACAGCGTCTCGCACGGCTGCATCCGCATGCAGATCCCCGACGCGGAGCGGCTCTTCACGATGGTCAGCGTCGGCATGGGCGTTTACATTCATGCCTAGCTCATGGACACGGGTATAGTCCGCGCATGGCCGAGAGCATGCTCGAGGTGACCGATTCCACGTGGGACGCCGAGGTCGTCGGCTCCGATCAGCCGGTCGTCGTCGACTTCTGGGCGCCGTGGTGCGGCCCGTGCCGGGTCATGGACCCGATCCTCGACGAGCTCGCCGGCCAGCACGCCGGGCGCGTCAAGTTCACCAAGCTGAACGTCGACGACAACTTCCAGACCGCGGCCCGGTACGACATCCTCTCGATCCCGACCGTCATGGTGTTCGAGGGCGGGCAGATGCAGAAGAAGCTGATCGGCGCGCTGCCGCGACGGCGGATCGAGGATGAGCTCTCGACCTGGCTCGGCGCGAGCTCAGGCGCGTAGAAGCGACAACGCCGCGACGCCCACGAAGATGACGACCGCGCCGGCGCGCTGACGGACGCCGAGCCGCTCGCCGAAGACGACGTAGCTCGTGGCCGCGGCGACCGCGGCGAACTGCGAGGCCAGCACGGCCGGGATCGCGACGCCGTTCTTGGAGCCGCCGATGAAGGCGGCAAAGCCGATCAGCTCGGCGAGCGCCGAGAAGGTGACCATCCACCACACACGGCCGGGCCGGGGCAGCGTGCGGCGCACGATGAGCGGTCCCGCGATCACGCTCACGCCGATGACGCGGGCAACGAGGATCGTCCAGATCGCCCCGAGCTCGTGTCCCGCCTTCGAGCTCCCCACAAGCCCGATCCCGAAGCTGCAGGCCGCCGCCATCGCATAGAGCGACGGACGCAGGTGGATGTCGGTCGCGGAGCCGCGCAGAGTGACGACGAAGATCCCGAGCGCGATCACGCTCAGACAGATGGCGATCCCCGCCGTCAGGCGCTCGCCGAGCGCGATCGAGAGGACGGCCGCGAGCGCACCCTCGGTCGAGGCGATCGGCGCCACCACGCCCACCTTGCCGATGCGCAGCGCCCGGTACATCATCGAGAGGCCGAAGGCCGACCCGAAGCCGGCCGTGATCGCCCAGCCCCACGCGGTGTTGGAGATGCCGTGCGGGATGCCCGAGATCGGAGCGAGCGCCAGCGTCAACGCGCCGCCGATCAGCATCACCCAGGCCAGCGCTCCCTGGGAGCCGAGCACCTTTGTCGAACGTGAGGCGACGACCGTCGAGAGGCCCCACATGACGGCGGCCGTGAGCCCTGCCAGAACCGGGATCACGCGAAGTGATCCCAGCCGCGCAGCTGCTGGGGCTCTCCGACTGCGTCCACCATGGCCACATCGCCACCCTCGGTCAGGCGGCCGACGATCGTGACTGGCACGGGCGCCTCGGTGCCGGGGGGAATCGCCGCCAGGAGCTCGTAGTCCTCACCGCCCGTCGCAGCCTGCTCGACCGTGGCCCCCGGCGCCCGCGGCAGTCGCTCGAGCTCGATGACCGCCCCCGTGCCGGACGCCCGGGCCAGCCGGACGGCGTCGGTCGCGATGCCGTCGGAGAGGTCGATCATCGCCGTCGCCACGGCCGCCAGCGCGCACCCCTCGTCCGTGCGCGGCATGACCCGGCCGGCATACCCGGCGGCGGCCTGTCCTCCCAGCGGCCCGGTCACGACGAGCACGTCGCCGGGGCGGCCACCCGACCGCCGCACCGGCCGGTCGCTTCGGCCCAGGGCCGTGACCGACACGATCAGGACCGGCGCGCGCGAGAGGTCGCCGCCGGCGACCGGGACGCCGTGCTCGCGCATCCCCGCGGCGACCTCCGCCGCGTCGTCGAACCCGGGCGGCAGGCCGAACGCCGCGAGCAGCGCCACGGGCCGTGCGCCCATCGCCGCGAGGTCGGAGAGGTTGGCCGTCGCCGCCCGGTGGCCGACGTCGCGCGGCGTCGTCCGGGCGAGATCGAAGTGCACGCCCTCGACCAGGATGTCGGTCGACACCACGGTGCCGTCATCGAGCACGGCCGCGTCGTCGCCGATCCCGAGGACGACCCCGCCGGACGGCTCCCCGACGGCCCGAGCGATCGCCGAGACCAGCACGTCCTCTGGTAGCATGGCGCGCAATGTACTCGTCGTTCGCGTTCGGCTTCGCCTTTACCGAGGACATCGGAGGCGGCTGACTGCGCGCGAAACACGCGAAGCGACCAAAGCGGCCTCCGGAGCACCGGGGGCCTTTCTCGTTTAAACGGAGGAAATCCATGACGGCGACCGTCGCCCATTTCGGAGAGGAGAGCGCCTACGCGGCCGAGGCGGCGTCGCGGCTGTACCCGGACGCCGAGCTCGTGGCGTGCCGGTCGTTCGCCGACGTCATGCGCGCCGTGACCCGCGGCGAGGCGGTGTGCGGCGTCCTTCCGATCGAGAACTCGCTGGCGGGCGCCATCCCCGAGACCTACGACCTCCTGGCCCACGCCCCGCTCGCCATCGTCGACGAGGTCGTGATCGCCGTGCCCCACTGCCTGGTCGGGATGGCCGGCGCGAACATCGACGCACTGGCGCGGATCCACTCCCACCCGGCCGCCCTGGCACAGTGCCGCAGGTTCCTGTCGTCGATCCCCGACGCGCTCCCCGACGTCGCCCCGAGCACGGCGGCCGCCGCCCGGCGGGTGGCAGACGCCGGCGACCCACGACAGGCCGCGATCTCGTCGCGCGCAGCCGCGGCGCAGCACGGCCTCGACGTGCTCCTGAACGACGTCTCGGACCACGCCCAGAACTACACGCGCTTCGTCGCCGTCGCCGCGCACACCCGGCTCGACCGCAACGACGGCCGTCCCTGGCGCACGGCGGTGCGGTTCGTCACCCACCACCACCCCGGCGCCCTGGTCGACGCCATCGAGCCGCTCGGCCGCCACGGCGTCAACATGACCTCGCTCCAGTCGCGACCGATCGCGGGCCGCCCGTGGAACTACCAGTTCTACGCCGACCTCGAGGGGCACCCGCTCGACGACTCGGTGGCGGCCGCGCTCCGGGAGCTCGAGGGGCACGTCGCGGAGCTCTCGCACCTCGGCTGCTACCCGGCCGGCGAGCGCCCGTAGCTGGTACACTCGCGCCCCGCGAGCGGTCAAGGGAAGCCGGTGCAAAGCCGGCGCGGTCCCGCCGCTGTAAGGGCGTCCGTCCGGCGTCACCGCAAGGTGGCCACTGGCTCGAGAGGGCCGGGAAGGTAAGCCGGTCGGCCCGGGAAACCGGGAGACGCGTCCGAGCCAGAAGACCTGCCGCCCGCGATCTGACGTCGATGCCTCTCGATGAAGGAGGACACGTTGCACAGGCTTCGCCTGACGTTCGCGGCTCTCATCGCCGCCCTTGCCATCCTGGTGGCCGCCGGTCCTGCCGCTGCCGCCAGGGTCCACGTCGCCCTGCGCGTCGAGGGCCCGTCCCGCACGGTGTTCGCCGGGCGGCCGGTGCCGCTCACGGGCATGGTGCAGGGCCACCGGCTCGCCCAGCCCACACCGCTCGGCGCGCTTCTCACCGCATCGCACAACCACCGGTTCGGGGTGGGGCTGACATGGTTCTCGTGCTGCGGGTTCTTCGTCGACTCGATCGCCGGCAAGGCCGGTGACGCGTCGCACTTCTGGGCGTTCAAGGTCGGGCATGCGCTCTCGTCCCTCGGTGCCGGGTCAGTCAGGGCGACACCGGGGATGCACGCGCTCTTCTACTGGACGACGTTTGACCCGAACACGGGCGCCACGGAGCCGACGCTCGGCCTCAAGGCGACGTCGCGGAGCCTCGAACCCGGCGCGACGGCGACGTTCACCGTCGCCTCGTATGACGACGCCGGAACGGGCACGCCCGCCGCACACGCGTGGGTATCGGTGAACGGGGCAGCGACGCAGGCCGGCAGCCTGGGCCGGGTCACGGTCCGGTTCACACGGACGGGGACGTACGCCGTCCGCGCCACCCTTCCCGGCGCGATCCGATCGCCGACGGTATGGGTGCACGTCGGCTCCTCATAGCCTGGGCGATCCTGGGGGCGGTGGGCGGTGGATGCGGCCAGACGGCCGCGACACCGCCCCCCGGCCCCGCCGCCGTCACGGTCACGGTCACCCGTGACTTCGGCGGCCGCCGGATCGACGGCGCACGGGCGGCGCCCGGCCAGTCGGCGCTCGACGCGCTGCGCCGCACGGCCACCGTGGACACGGCGTACGGCGGACGCTTCGTCGAGGCGATCGACGGCGTCCATGGCGACCGGTCGGCCGGATGGGACTGGCTCTACTTCATCAACGGCGTCGAGGCCGACCGGGGAGCCGCCGACTACAACCTGCGGCCGGGCGACCGTGAGTGGTGGGACTACCGGTACTGGAACGACCTCATCCACGTGCCCGTGGCGATCGGCTCGTGGCCCGAGCCGTTCGTGCACGGCTACGACGGCCACCGCCCGACGGCTGTCCAGGTGACCGGCCTGCCCTGCTCGGCCGACGTCGCGGGCACGTTGCGAGCGGCCGGCGCGCACCTGACCACGGGTCGTCGCCGTTCACGGTCCGGGTCGAGACGTTCGCGCAGGCGGCGCCGGCGCTCGCACCGGACCTCCGTCGCGGCCGCGGCCTCACCGTCTACCTCGACGCGGGGCAGGTCATGGTCTACCGGACTCCCGGCGGTCCCCGCCCTGACCCACAGGCGCACGCCCTGATCGCGGCCTATCAGCCCGGCGACGCCACGGGCCGGTCGGCGGAGCTGATCGTCGCGGGCGACATCCCGCGGGCGGCGTGCGCTGCGGCCCGGACGCTGGCCGAGCACCCCGGCAAGGTCGCGAGCACGTACGCCGTGGCGCTCGACGGCGGCGGCCACGTCGTTGCCGCCGGAGGCCGGCGGTGAAGCCGCTCCCCGCCACGCTCGTCACTGTTGCCGTCTGCACCGCGGCCATCACGCTCTCGAACCCGCTCTTCCCCGCCGCCGCGGCGATCGCCGCCGGAGCGCTGCTCGCCGCCGCAGGACCCCCGCGGCGGATGTACGCCGTGTTCGCCCTCACGACGGGCCTCACGGTGTTCCTGCTCGAGCCGTTCGTCGCCGTGCAGGGCCTGACGACGCTCTGGCAGGGCCCCGACATCCCCATCCTCGACACCCAGATCACCACCGAGGAGCTGGCCTACGGCGCCGCGGCGGGCCTGCGCATCGCCGCCACCGCCCTGGCGGTGGGCGCCTTCGTGCGCCTGACCGACTCCGACCTGCTCCTGCGAGCCGTCGCCCGCGTGGCCCCACGGTCGGCGATGATCGCGTCGCTCACCACGCAGATGCTCCCCGCCCTGGAGCGCGACGCCGCGGGAGTGCTGGTTGCCGCGCGCACCCGCGCGGCGCGAGTCTCGCAGCCCGCGACGGCCGCCCGGCTCATGGGGCCGCTCGTCGGGATGTCGCTGGAGCGGGCGCTGGCGGTCGCCGAGGCGATGGAGGCGCGCGGATACGCGGGGCCGGCGCGGTCGGCTGCGCCCGGCCGCGCGCTCACGGCGCGCGAACGCATCCTCACCGGCCTCGGCGCCGGTGCGCTCGCGACCGTGGTCGCCGCGCTCGTCACGGGTGCCGGCGACTTTCGCTACTTCGACCTGCTCGACGACCCGTGGACGGCCGCGGCCATCGCCGGCTCGTCGGCGCTCGTCGTGCTCTCGGTGGGGTTCGCATGGGTGGCGCGATGCCGGTCCTGAGCTTCGAGGGCGTGAGCCACCGCTACGTCGCGGCCGGGCGGCCGGCGCTCGCGGACGTCGAGCTGGCCGTCGACGAGGGCGAGCTCGTGCTCCTCGTCGGCGAGTCGGGAAGCGGCAAGTCAACGCTCCTTCGCGCCGCGCTGGGGCTGGTGCCGCACTTCCACGGCGGGGAGCTCTGCGGCCGCGTGTGCGTCGCCGGACTGGACACCCGCAGGCACAGGCCCGGCGAGCTCGCGAGGCACGCGGGGCTCGTGTTCCAGGATCCCGAGGCGCAGGTCGTCATGCAGCACGTGCTGGCGGAGGCCGCCTTCGGGCTCGAGAACCTCGCCGTCGCCCCCGGCGAGATCCATCCCCGCGCCATGGCCGCGCTCGACATGGTCGGCGCAGGGCACCTCGCCGAGCGGACGACGCGGACGCTCTCCGGCGGAGAGCGCCAGCGGGTGGCGATCGCCTCGGTCCTCGCGATGGGGCCGCGGGTGCTGCTCCTCGACGAGCCGACGAGCCAGCTCGACCCGGCGGCGGCGGACGAGCTGATCCGGACGCTGATCGACCTGCGCGACCGCCACGGCATCGCCATCGTCGTCGCCGAGCACCGCACGGAGCGCCTGTTCGACGTCGCGGACCGGGTCGTCGCGATGAGGGCGGGCGCGATCGAGGTCGACGCCCCGCCGCCGCTCGCCCGCGCGGCCCTGGCTGGGATGCCATGGCTCTTGCCCCGCGCCTCGGCCGAGCGGCCGCCGGCCTCCGATCCGGCCGATCCGGCTGCACGGCTGGAGCGTGCCTCCAAGCGGCTGGGATCCACGCCGGCCCTGGTCGACGTCTCGGCGGCGTTCGGCCGCGGCGTCGTCACCGCCGTCACCGGGCCGAACGGCGCCGGAAAGACGACCCTCGCGCTCGCCGCCTGCGGGCTCATGGATCTCGACAGCGGCACCGCGGTGCGAACGGGCCGGGCCGGATACGTCGCGCAGGACCCGGCGTGCTACCTGCTCCACGACACGGCGCTCGAGGAGGTCGAGTACGGCCTCGCGAACCTCGGCGTGCCACCCGCCGCCCGCCGCGACCGCGCGGTCGCCGAGCTCGAGCGCTTCGACCTCGCGTGGGCCGCAACCGAGCATCCCCGCGACCTGTCGAGCGGCGAGCGGCAGCGGCTTGCCATCGCCACCGTCACCGCGATGCGCCCCGACCTGGTCGTGCTCGACGAGCCGACACGGGGCGTCGACGGGCGCCACAAGCGCGACCTGGCCGGCCTCATCCGAGGACTGGCCGCCGCCGGGGCCGGGGTGGTCGTCGTGAGCCACGACGCCTGGTTCGTCGCCGACGTCGCCGCCTCGGCGATGGCCATGGACAGCGGCCGGATCGCAAGACGGACCGCTCCAGCCGTGGAGGTCGTCCATGCTTGAGCTCGTCACGCTGGCGGCCGTCGTGGCGGTTGTGCTGATCATGGCCGGGATCGAGACCGGCCCGGGCCACAGCCGTGAGCTGGCGCTGGTCGCGGCTCTCGCAGCCGCCGCGGCCGCGGGCCGGCTGGTGTTCGCCGCGATCCCGAACGTCCAGCCGGTGACGATGCTCGTGGCGATCGCGGGCATCAGCCTGGGGCCGAGGGCGGGCCTCGCAACCGGTGCCGGCGCCGCGCTGGCTTCGAACATGTTTCTGGGCCAGGGCCCCTGGACGCCGTGGCAGATGCTGGCGTGGGGCCTCGTGGGCGTGATCGCCGGCTGGATGCCCAACGTGCTCCGGAACCGCTTCGCCCTCGCGGCGTTCGGCGTCGCGTGCGGGTTCGGCTTCGACTGGACGATGGACATCTGGGAGTGGAGCGCGCTCGGGCCCGGCGCCGACGCGTCGTCGTTCATCGCGCTCGTCTCGGCCGGAATCTGGTTCGACGTCGCCCACGCGGTCGGGAACGCGGTCATCGCCCTGGTCGCCGGGCCCAGCCTCATCCGCATGCTCGACCGCTACGACCGCAAGCTGCGCGGCAGCTTTGCGCCTCTGGAGGGAACATGATCCGAATCGCCGTCATCGCAGCCACCGTCACGGTCGCCGCCGCCGCCCCGGCCTACGCCGGAACGGGAGCGAGCTATCTGAAGAGCCACCAGCGACCGTCCGGCGGGATCGCCGAGGCCGGAACGCGGAAGGCCAACGTGTCGCTCACCGAGTGGGCGGCGATGGGGCTTCGGGCCGCCGGCCGCTCCCCCGGCTCCGCCCGCCGGCCGGGCGGGCGCACGATGACGACCTACCTGGCCCACCACGCCGGCAGCTGGCGAAACGCCTTCGCGCTCGAGCGCGGCATCCTCGCGGTCGTCGCGGTCGGCAGGAACCCGCGCTCGTTCGCCGACCGGAACCTGGTGACGGCGCTGCGGGCTCGCATCAGCCCGGACGGCGTCATCGGAGCGACCGCGAACTCGACCTACTGGGGCGTGATCGCCCTGCGCGCGGCCGGCGTCCCCGCCCCCCAGGGCTCGCTCGCCGTGATCCGCGGCGGACAGCGCTCGAACGGCGGCTATTCGTGGTCGGCGTCGGCGGGGCCCGACTCCGACGACACCTCCGCCGCCGTCATGGCGCTCCGGGCGGCGGGTCAGTCGTGCGCCAGCCGCTCGGTCGCGCACGCCTTCGACTACCTGGCGACGGCGCAGACGGCCTCCCACGGCTACGCGCTGCTGCCGGGGACCTCCGCGAACAGCCAGTCGACGTCATGGGCGATCCAGGCCCGGCACACCTGCGGCCTGCGAAACCGCCAGGCGCTGGCCTGGCTCCACGCCCGCCAGCTGCCGTCGGGCGCCTACAACTACCAGCCGGGCGTGACCACGACGCCGGCCTGGGTGACGGGTCAGGTGCTCCCGGCGGTCAACGGGCGGTCGTACCCGATCCGGTGATGCTCACTGGAGCCAGACGGCGACGCTGACGATCAGGTAGATCACGAGCAGCTGAAGGCCCTCGAGCCAGTTCGTCTCGCCGCCGCGGGCGACGAGCGTGGCGACCAGGGCGGCGGCGCCCAGCGCCGCGAGCTGGAACGGGTCGAAGACGAGCGAGAGCTCGCTGCCGAGCAGGATCGACGCGAAGACCGCGATCCCGCTCGCCCCGAGGACGATCTGGATGCCGGACCCGTACGCGATCGCCATCGAGAAGTCGACGCGGTTCCGGTACGCGAGCCGGACGGCCGAGAAGTGCTCGGCCACGTTCCCGACGAACGGGATGAGGATCAGCCCCACGAACGCCCGCGGGACACCCAGCTGCTCGACCGTCGGCTTGATCGAGTCGACGAGCACCTCCGACACGACACCGGTCGCGACCGCGGTGACCGCCAGCGCCGCGACCGCCTCGGTCACCGACCACCTCGCCTGACCGGCCTCGTCCTCGAACTTCTGGCCCGGCATGCTGAAGCTGAAGACGAGGTAGGCGCCGTAGGACACGAGCAGCGCCGCTCCCGTCCAGCGCGAGAGCACCTCGGCGGAGTCGGAGGAGTGGAGCGCCGCGAACAGCGTCGGAAAGCCCAGGCCGGCGACGCCGAGGATCAGCATCGACGAGTTCGTCCCCGCCACCCGCTCGTTGAAGCTCTGGACGCCGTTCTTCCATCCGCCCACGATGAGCGACAGCCCGAGGATGAGGAGGATGTTCCCGATCACCGAGCCGATGATCGAGGCGCGGGCGATGTCGTCCAGCCCGGCGTTGATCGCGAGGATCACGATCACCACCTCGGGGAGGTTGCCGAACGTCGCGTTCAGGAGCGCCGAGACACGCGGCCCCGCGGTGTTTCCGGCCTGGTCCGTCGCTTCGCCCAGGAGCCATGCGAGGCCGATGAGCGCTACCGACGCCGCGCCGAAGACGAACTCGCCGCGTATATCGGCGGCCTTCAGGCCGACCGCGGCCGCTGCGAGACCGATCACAACGGCGAAGAGTGTGCGGTCGCGGTGGCTCACAGGTACCAGAAGGACGTGGCCACGATTGCGTAGACGGCCATCAGCTGGGCGCCCTCCAGCCAGTTCGATTCGCCGTCGGCCGCGATCAGCGCCGTGATGGTGACGGCCGCCGCCAGCGCGAGCACCTGGATCGTCGGGAAGACGAGATCGAAGTGGTGCGGCGTGAGGAGCGAGATGAACACGAGCAGCGGCGCGACGCCCAGCGCCACCTGGAGCGACGACCCGAGCGAGACGACCATCGAGAAGTCCATCTTGTTCTGGTACGCGATCTTGATGCCGACGATGTTCTCGGCGATGTTGCCGACGATCGGGACGATGACGAGGCCGAGGAACGCGGCCGAGATGCCGAGGTCGGAGATCACGCCTTCAAGGGTTCCCACGAAGATGTCCGAGATCGCGGCGACCGCGCCGGTCGACGCGAGGAGCAGCACCATTGCGAGCCGCGCCGTCAGGTGCGGCACCTGAGGATGGGATGTGGCGCCGGTGCCCGTGCGGAAGTAGTACACGAGGCTCAGAAGGTAGAGGCCGAGCAGGATGACGGCCGTGACGTCGGAGATCGTCTGCGTGTCCGACCCGGTGCCCCGCGCCGCGGCGAAGGCCGTCGGAAGCCCGAGACCGATCACCGCGAGCGCCAGCATCGAGGCGTTCATGCCCGCGATGCGCTGATCGAACGTCTGGATGCCGTTCTTGAGGCCGCCGACGAGGAACGACGCGCCCAGGACGAGCAGCGTGTTGCCGAGGATCGAGCCCGTGATGGACGCTGTCGCGACCTCGAGCTGCCCGGCGCGGATCGCGAAGATCGTGATGATCAGCTCGGCCGCGTTCCCGAACGTCGCGTTCAGGACGCCGCCGACCTTCGGCCCGGAGCTCTCGGCCAGCTGCTCGGTCGCGACACCGACGATCCACGCCAGCGAGACCAGCGCCAGCCCGGAGAGCACGAAGATGGCGGTGTTCGGAGCGCCGGCGAGGTCGACGCCGCCCGCGACGACCGTGAGGATCGCGGCGGCGGCGACCGACGCCTGCTCGAAGCGGTTGAGGCCGCGATTCACGGGAGGGGAGCCTACCGGTCGCGGTTCGGCTACTCCGCGTAGGCGCCCATGTCGCGGAATTTGGCCCGCCGGGCGGCCCGCCGCTGCTGCGCCGGGATCGAGCTCAGGACGTCGAGCTCGACCTGGATCGCATCGCCCAGGAGCTCGGCCGCCTTCGCGTGGTCCCTGTGCGCGCCGCCGGACGGCTCCGGCACGATCGCGTCGACGACGCCGAGGGTCAGGCAGGCCTCGGCGGTGGGACGCAGGGCGGTCGCCGCCCGTCGCGCCTCGCCGGCGTCCTTCCAGAGGATCGCCGCGCACCCTTCAGGCGAGATGACCGTGTAGATGGCGTTCTGCTGCATCAGCACCCGGTCGGCGATGCCGAACGCCAGCGCGCCGCCGGATGAGCCCTCTCCGATGACGCACGCCACGACCGGAACGCGAAGACCCATGAGCGTGAGCTGCGACCGCGCGATGGCGCCGGACTGTCCCCGCTGCTCGGCGCCGACGCCCGGCGCCGCGCCCGGCGTGTCGATCAGCGTCACGACCGGGAAGCGCAAGCGGGCGGCGATCGCGAACACGCGCATCGCCTTCCGGTAGCCCTCCGGGCTCGGCATCCCGAAGTTGCGGTGCGTGCGCTGCTTCAGGTCGCGCCCCTTCTGATGGCCGACGAACGCCACGGTCTGGCCGCGGAACGAGCCGATGCCGGCGACGACGGCTGCGTCGTCCGCCTCGGCACGGTCGCCGTGCAGCTCGAGGAAGTCGTCGCAGATCCGTGCCAGGTAGTCGAGGGTGTACGGGCGGTCCTGATGCCGCGCGAGCTGGACGGCGTGCCAGGCGTCGCCCTCGCCGCGTCTGCGCAGGAACGCGAAGCGCTCAGTCGTCGCCATCGGGCGTGCCGTTCCGGAAGGGGTTCATGTCGGAGATCCGCCGGCGCATCCCCGTGACCGCGCGGCCGAGCGCTCCGACCGGGTCGAGGTCGCCGACGAGCACGGGAGGCCGGTACGGCTGGCCGCCCGTGAGGAGCGCCAGCGTGCGGGCGACGGCGTCGCGCAGCTCCGGGCGGGGGACGATCAGGTCGACGTGGCCGTGCCGGAAGTTCGACTCGGCAAGACCGAAGTCCTCGGGGAGGCTCTCGCCGGTCGTCTGCTTGACGACACGTGGCCCGGAGAACGAGAGCAGCGCGCCCGGCTCGGCGATGATGACGTCGCCGAGCGCGGCGAAGCTGGCCGCCACGCCGCCCGTCGTCGGGTGGACGAGCACCGAGACGAAGGGCCTCCCGGCCTCGCGGAGCTCGTCGACCGACGCGACCGTCTTTCCCATCTGCATGAGCGCCAGCACGCCCTCCTGCATCCGCGCGCCGCCCGACGCCGAGATCGACACCATCGGCATGCCCATCTCGATCGCGAGGTCGGCCGCGCGGGCGAACTTCTCCCCCACGACCGATCCCATGCTGCCGCCGAGGAACGCGAAGTCCATGACCATGATGGCCGTCGGCGTGTCGCCGATCGTGCACGAGCCGACGATCGCCGCGTCGCGAAGCCCGGTGGACCGCTCGGCCGCGCGCAGCCGGTCCGGGTAGGGCTTCGAGTCGACGAACTCGAGCGGGTCGTCCGAGTAGAGGCCGCGGGCGATCTCGGTGAAGCTGCCCTCATCGGCGATCTGCACGATCCGCTCGCGCGACGACACCGGGAAGTGGTGCCCGCAGTTCGTGCAGACCCGCAGGTTCGCGACCATCTCGTCCTCGCGGTAGTGCGAGTTGCAGTCTGGGCAGGTGTTGCGCGTGCGCGGCGCGGGCTCCGGCGGCCCGCCCCCGTCCGACCTCGAGACGTCGACGCTGATGTTGTTCTCGGCCACTACTCGGAGTCCTCATCCCAGCGGCCGAGCACGAGGACGGCGTTGTGGCCGCCGAACCCGAAGGAGTTCGAGATCGCCACGCGCACGTCCGCCTCGCGGCCGACGTTCGGGATGTAGTCGAGGTCGCACTCGGGGTCGGGGTCGGTCAGGTTGATCGTGGGCGGAAGGAAGCCGTCGCGCATCGCGAGCACCGTCACCGCCGCCTCGACGGCACCCGTGGCGCCGAGCAGGTGCCCGGTCTCGCTCTTCGTCGACGAGATGGGGATGGCTCGCGCGCGCTCCTCGCCGAGCGCGAGCTTGAGCGCCCGCGTCTCGGCCGAGTCGCCGGCGGGCGTCGACGTGCCGTGAGCGTTCACGTAGCCGACATCCTCCGGGGTCACCCCGCCGTCCTCCATCGCCATGGTGACCGCGCGGGCCGGATTCGTCCCGACCGGATCCGGCTCGGTCACGTGGTGGGCGTCCGACGACATGCCGTATCCGAGCACCTCGGCGTAGATCCGGGCGCCCCGCCCCTTCGCACGCTCAAGCTCCTCGAGCACGAGCACCGTCGATCCCTCCGACAGGATGAAGCCGTCACGGCCGCTGTCGAACGGCCGGCTCGCACCCTCGGGGTCGTCCAGGCGGCGCGACAGCGCGCGCATCGTCCCGAACCCGCCCAGGGCCAGGAGCGTGATCGGCGACTCGACGCCGCCCGCCAGCATCGCGTCGGCCATCCCGGCGCGGATGTACATCGTCGCGTTCCCGAGCGACATGCCCGACGCGGCGCAGGCCGTCGTCTCGGTCGTCAGCGGGCCGCGGGTGCCGAGCGCCATCGACGTCTCGGCCGCACCCATGTTCGAGATGAGCGCCGTTACCCAGAACGGGTTCAGACGGTCGGGCCCCGCCTCGAAGAGCTTCGCGTAGGCCACCTCCTGAGTGATGAGGCCGCCGATGCCGGTGCCGATCGAGCAGCCGATCCGGGCGGCGTCGGCCGCGATGTCGAGATCGGCGTCGCGGACGGCCTGTGTCGCCGCGGCCACCGCGAGCTGGGCGAACCGGTCGGTCTTGCGGGCGGACTTCCGGTCCATGTACTCGAGCGGGTCGAAGTCCTTCACCTGGCCGGCGATGTCCGGCGTGCCCTCGGGAACCTCGATCCGCTCGATGCGCGAGACCCCCGACCGCCCGGAGCGGATGTTCTCCCAGGTCTCGTCGATGGTGTTCCCGCACGGGGTGATGCCACCGAGGCCGGTGATGACCACCCGGCGACGTCCGTTCGCAGTGCTCATGTCCCAAGCCCTCCATCGACCGCCAGTACGTGCCCGGTCACGAACGCGGCGTCGTCCGAGACGAGAAACCGCACCGCGCGCGCCACATCGTCCGGCGTGCCGAGCCGCCCCAGCGGGGTCGTCCGCAGGATCGCCTCTCGGGCCTGCTCGGGAAGCGCGTCGGTGAGCTCGGTCGAGATGTACCCGGGCGCCACCGCGTTCACGCGGATGCCGCGGCTGCCGAGCTCCTTGGCCAGCGACTTCGTGAGCCCGATCAGGCCCGCCTTCGACGCCGCGTAGTTCGTCTGGCCGGCATTTCCGTGCACGCCGACCACGGACGACATGTTCACGATCGCCCCGCCCCGCCGCTTCAGCATCGGCCGCGCGACCGCACGGCAGGTGAAGAACGTCCCGCTCAGGTTCGTGTCGATGACGTCGCGCCAGTCGCTCTCGTCGAGCTTCATGATGAGGTTGTCGCGCGTGATTCCGGCGTTGTTGACCAGGATGGCGATCGGCCCGATGTCCGCCTCGACCTGGTCGACCAGCCCCGTCGCGCCCTCGACGGTCGAGATGTCGCCGCGGATCGCATGTGCGCGGTCACCGATCGCGGCCCTGACCCTCTCGGCCGCCTCGGCGTTCGCCGCGTAGTTCACGACGACCTCGGCCCCGGCGCGCGCCAGCTCGGCGCACACCGCGGCGCCGATCCCGCGCGACCCTCCGGTGACGAGCGCCACCTGCCCCTCGAGATCACGATCCGGCAAGGCTCGCCTCCGCCGCGGACAGCTCCTCCGGCGTCCCGATCGAGACCGCCGTGACCGACCGGTCGATCCGCTTCACGAGCCCACCCAGAACTCCGCCCGGGCCGATCTCGACGAACGTGCGCACTCCGTCTGAAAGGAGGCCCTGCACGGCCTGCGTGAACCGCACGGGAGCCGTGACCTGCTCGACGAGGAGGCCGGGAATCCGGTCCACCGTCTCGAGCTTGCTCGACACCGTCGACATCAGCCGCGTCTTCAGCTCGCCGAAGTGGGCGCCGCGAATCACCGGCTCGAGGCGCTGCGCCGCATCCTCGACGAGCGGGCTGTGAAACGCGCCCGAGACGCGAAGCCGGACGACCTTCGCGCCGAGCTCGCGCGCCTTCTCGCCGACCGCGGCGACGCCACCCTCACGGCCCGAGATGACGACCTGCCCCGGACAGTTGTAGTTGGCCGGCCACACGTCGTCGGTCTCGGCGCACAGCCGCTCGACCTCCTCGTCGGCCAGTCCGAGCACGGCGGCCATCGCCCCCTTGGCCCGCGACGCGGCCATGGCGATGCCCCGCTCGCGTACCAGCCGGGTCACGAGCCCGACGTCGACCGACTCGGCCGCGGCGATCGCCGCGTACTCGCCGACGCTGTGGCCGATCACGACATCGGGCTCGACGCCAAGCCGGCCCTGGACGGCGCGAAACGTCGCCAGCGACGCCGTCACGAGCGCCGGCTGGGTGATGTCCGTCTCGGAGAGCCTCTCGATCGGGCCGTCGAAGCACACCTTGCGCAGGTCGAAGTCGACTTCCGACGAGGCCTGGTCGAACACCTCTCGAGCCTCGGGGAACGCCCGAGCCATCTCCCTGCCCATGCCCACGCGCTGGCTGCCCTGTCCGGGGAAGCAGAACGCGACCTTGTTCATCTCGTCTCCTTCGGAGGGAGTGTCCATTCCATCACGCACGAGCCCCACGAGAGCCCGCCACCGAAGCCCGTCATGAGGACGATGTCGCCGGCCTTGATGCGGCCGTCCCGATGGGCCTCGTCGAGGCAGATCGGGATCGACGCCGCCGACGTGTTGCCGTACCTGTCGACGTTCGACACCACCCGGTCCTCGGACAGCCCGAGCCGCCGCGCCGCGTGGTCGATGATGCGGCGGTTGGCCTGGTGAGGGACGAAGACGTCGACATCGGCGACGGTGAGGCCGGCCGCCGTGAGAGCGCGGGTCGCGGATTCGACCGACACCGTCGTCGCGAACTTGTAGACCTGCGCGCCGTCCATGTGCACGTACGGCGTCGCCGCGGGATCCGTGCTGTGCCCGGCGGCGGCAACCTCGAGCAGCTCTGCTCCCGACCCGTCCGAGCCCAGCTCGAACCCGAGGATCCCGGTCGTCGAGCCGTTGCGCCGGAGCACGACCGCCCCCGCGCCGTCACCGAAGAGGACGCAGGTCGAGCGGTCGCCCCAGTCCAGGAGCCGCGAGAAGACCTCGGTGCCGACCACGAGCACGGTCTCGGCCAGGCCGGCTGTGAGCTGGCCGTAGGCCTGCGCGAGCGCGTAGACGAACCCGGTGCACGCCGCCGACAGGTCGTACCCGGCCACGCCCCGGGCCCCGATGCGCTCGCCGATCAGCGTCGCGGTCGCCGGGAAGTAGTAGTCGGGGCTGGCCGTGGCGGTGACGATCAGGTCGAGATCCGAACCGGCGATCCCGGCGCTCTCGAGCGCGCGCACGGCCGCACCGGCGCCGAGGCCGGCCGACGACTCGCCGTCGCCGGCGATCCGGCGCTGGCGGATGCCCGTGCGGCTTGCGATCCACTCGTCGGACGTCTCGACCATCGTCGCGATCTCGTCGTTCGTCATCACGCGCTCCGGCAGGTTCGAGCCGACGCCCACCACCTCCACACCGCGCTGGCAGGTGGCGATCACTGGAGCTCCCCCTCGACCAGCGCGAACGTGAGCGTCCCGCGGCACGCCAGCTCGCCGGCGACGGTCGCCTCGGCATCGGCGCGGCCGATCGGCCCGCGCAGGCGGGTGATCTCGCAGCGCAGGTCGAGCGTGTCGCCGGGCCGGACGATCCGCTTGAAGCGCACGTCGTCGATGCCGGCGAACAGCACCAGCCGCCCGGCGAAGTCGGGGTGGGCGAGGCCGCAGATCGCGCCGACCTGGGCCAGCGCCTCGACCTGGAGCACGCCGGGCATGATCGGGTTGCCGGGGAAGTGGCCCGCGAGGTACCAGGCGTCGTCCTTCACGAGGTAGCTCCCCACGGCGCGGACGCCGGCCTCGAGCTCGGTGATCTCGTCGACGAGCAGGAACGGCTCGCGGTGCGGGATGATGTCGCAGATCGCGTCGCGCCCGAGCGGCAGCGCCGCCCCGGCGATCACCCGGCTGCCGCGCGGAGCGCCGGCTCCATCACCCGCCGCATGCGGGCCCGGCCGCGGTGCGCGTGGCACTTCACCGTCCCGACCGGCATCCCCATCTCGTGCGCGATCTCCTCGTACGAGAGCTGGAGCACGTCCTTCAGCACCATCACGCGGCGCTGGTCGTCGCTCAGCGCCTGCATGCACTCCGCCAGGTGACGGCGCTGGTCGCGCCACTCCGCCGCCTCCTGCGGTGCCTCGTCGCTCGCGACTTCCGTCGCGTGGTCCAGGGGTTGGTGGCGCCGCCGGCGCTGACGCTCCCCCATGTCGCGGCACGTGTTCGACACGAGGCTGTAGAGCCACGTCTGGAACCGGGCCTCCCCCCGAAACTGGCCGATGCGGGTGCAAAGCTTGGCGAGCGCCTCCTGGGCAGCGTCCTCCGCGTCCTGCTGATCCGAGAGCAGGTACCCGGCCAGCCGCCGCACGCCCTGTGCGTGGCGCTCGACCAACGTCTCCAGCGCGCGATCGTCGCCGTCCTTGGCGCGGACCGCAAGCACCAGATCCGACAGGCCTGCATACGCCGGCTGGTCACGTACCCGATCTCGGAGGACTAGACGCGCCTCCGCCCGTTTGGGTTGCGGGAACATGCAGCGGATATCCTAGTGTGATGGGGGAGGGCACGCTGCGTCCCGAGGTCGTGCGGCCCCTCCTGCGGGGCGGCTTCGGGCAGCCGTATGTGTGGCAGGAGACGTGCCCGTCCACCCAGGAAGCTGGCCCGCCGGATGCCCGAGGGCGGCGTCGCGGCCTGCGAGGAGCAGACGGCCGGGCGGGGCCGCCGGGGCCGGGAGTGGAAGAGCCCGCGCGGAGCAGGCGTCCTGTTCTCGCTGTCGCTTCACCCCGAAACCCCGCCGGGCCGGCTGCCGCCGCTGACGCTCGTGGTGGCCGAGGCCGTGGCCGAGGCGGCCTGGCCCGAGGCGGCGGTGCGCTGGCCCAACGACGTCGTCGTCGACGGGCACAAGCTGGCGGGCATCCTGGCCGAGGTGCGCGACGGGGAGGTCGTGGTCGGCATCGGCGTGAACGCCAACCACGAGCTCGACGACCTGCCGGCCGATGCCCGCGTCGCGCCGACCTCGCTCCGGCTCCTGAGCGGAGGCACCGTCGACCGGGCGGCCCTCCTGGCCGACATCCTCGAGGCGATCGAGCGCCGGTACCGGGCCTTCGAGCGCGACGGCTTCTCGGGCCTGCTCCGCGACGACCTGCGCGGCCGGCGGGTGAGCCTCGCCGGCGGCGCCGAGGGGATCTGCGACGGCGTCGACGGCGAGGGGCGCCTGGTCGTCGCCGGCGTCGCGCACACCGCGGACGAGGTCGTCTCGGTCGACGTCAGCCGTTGAGGAGGGCGTGGGCGGCGTCGACCGCCGCCGCCCCCGGGAACGTGTAGCGGACGCGCATCCGGGCCGCCGACGACGGGGCGTCCCAGCTTGCGAACGTGTGGCCGTTCGCGGGGCCCTGCACCTTGCAGGCCCTGCCCGGCACGGCCGTGCACGAGCCGAAGTCGACCCACGAGCCGGAGCCGAAGTCCCAGAGCGCCACGTCGACGGGGCCGCCGGCCGTCGTGGCGACGCTGGCTCCGGCGAGGGTGCCGGCCGTTGCGACGGCGCGGGTGGTCGGCAGGCCGAAGTCGGTGACGAGCTCGGTGCGCGGATCGCCGCCCGCGGGCGCGAGGTCGAGGGTCGAGCCCTCGGGATGGGCCAGGCTCGCAAGGTTGCCGGCGGTGGCCGTCCCCTGCGTCACCGAGAACCCGTCCGGCGGCGCGCGCAGCCCCCACAGGGGGAGCACGCCGAGCGTGCCCTCGAACGCGCGCGCGCCGGGCGCCGAGATGCCCCACGAGTAGACACCGCCCGGAAGCACGCCCGCCTGCCCCGGCCACGTCCAGCGGATGTGGTGGTTCGTGTGGCGGCGCCGGGCGACGACCGCGCCGCCGGGCCCGCGGATCGTGAGCGTGAACGCCAGCCGTTTCGAGAACTTCGCCCGGAACTCGAGCGGGATCGCGGCGTCGGGGGCGATCCGGTGCAGGTTCGGCGTGTGGGTCGGCGCCCAGATCTTTGGCAGCCCGATCGCGAGCGCAGCGGCGCGGATCCTTGGCAGAAGCGCATAGAGCGCCGAGCCAGGGCACGACGTCGGGTACCCGTCGCGGTGGCCCGAGACGGCGTTCATCACGACATGGCGGCCGGCCCGGTAGCGCGGGTTCCCCGACGACACCATCTCGACGCGGCTCTCGGGATCGACGTGCGCGACGTCGAGCCTCCAGGCGATCAGGCGCTCGAGCGCGGCAACGGCCGCCGGACGGGGACGGGCCGAGCTGTACGTCCCGATGATCGCGATCCCCGCGGAGCCCGTGTTGAACCCCTTCGTCTGCGCGCCGATCACCGGCTTCGTCATGCCGCCGTAGCGGCCCTCGAACACCGTGCCGCACTTGTCGACCAGGAAGTTGTAGCCGATGTCATTCCAGCCGTTCGTGCGCACGTGGTAGGCGTAGATGCCGCGAACGATCCGCGCCGAGTCCGAGCACGGCGCCGACGTCGCGGTATCGGTGTGGTGCACGAACACCATCTTGAGGGCCGGCGCGTACGACGGCTGCGCCCGGCGGATCGACTCGTCGGCGTGCCACCCCGCCCGCGTCACGATTGCCGGCCGCCCGGCGACGGCGGGGACGACCGTGCCCTCGCGCCGGTGATCCGACCCGCGGGCTGGTGATGAACGTCACCGCGAGGTCGCGCACGTCGCCGCTCCGCCGCATGCGGATGCGCCGCGCCGGCCCGGTCCAGACCGGCGCCTCCTGCGACAGCTCCACCCACCGCGTCCACGTCCCGCTCGTGCTCCGGGCCTGGAGCCGCACGCTGCCGGTGCCCTTCCAGCGGACGCCGACCATCTGGAACGTGCGGCCGGCGTGCACCGCATTGCCGAACGGGTGGGCGAGGTGCGGGACCGGCGCGAGCCGGACTCCGCCGCCCGCCAGAGCACTGGGTGCGGCAGCGAGAACCCCAAGGATCACCACCGCCACACATGCTGCTCGTCCGCCCACGCCCACACGGCATTATCGGTCGCGCCACAAAAGCCTTCGAATTCCGCCGGTAAGATTTCTATGAAGCCAACTCGATGCGAATGCGGCTCTGGATCATGCTGCTCGTCCTGGCCGGCCTGGCGAGCGTTCCGTCCGCCGCCGGCGCCGCAGCCGAGCGCCCGCTCGTCCTCGCGATCAAGCTCGACAGCGAGATCAACCCCGTCTCGGCGAGCTTCGTAAAGGACTCGATCGACCGCGCGGAGTCCGATCACGCCGCGGCCCTCGTCATCCTGCTCGACACGCCGGGGGGCCTCTCGACGTCGATGGAGGACATCTACAAGGCCGAGCTGGCCTCGAAGGTGCCCGTCATCGTCTACGTGTCGCCGAACGGCGCCCGGGCGGCGTCCGCCGGCGTGTACGTGACGATGGCGGCCGACGTCGCCGCGATGGCGCCGGTGACGAACATCGGCTCGGCGACGCCGATCAACTCGAACGGGTCGAACATCGGCAAGGACCTGCGGAAGAAGATCCTGAACGACGCCGAGAAGAAGGTGAAGGTGCTGGCCGACTCGCACGGCCGAAACGGCGACGCGGCCGTGCTCACGGTCTCGGAGGCCGCCAACTACACCGCCGACGAGGCGCTCAAGGAGAACCTCGTGGACTACGTGTCCCCGAGCCTGCCGGCGCTCCTCAACACCGTGGACGGCACGACGACGACCTTCAAGCACATCACGCTGCACACCGCCGGCGCCCAGGTCGACACGGTCGACATGCCCTGGACGCTCAAGCTCTTGAACATCCTGATCGACCCCAACCTGCTCTTCCTGCTCTTCCTGGCGGGCATCGGCGGCATCGCGTACGAGGTGTTCCACCCCGGCGTCATCCTGCCGGGGACGCTGGGCGGGATCGCCCTCATCCTCGCCCTCTTTGGCTTCTCGGTCGTCCCGATCAACCTGGCGGGCGCCGCGCTCATCGTGTTCGGCGTCGCGCTCCTGGCCGTGGAGGGGTGGGTGACGAGCCACGGCCTCATCGGCATCTCGGGGGTGATCGCCCTCTGTGCGGGCGGGCTCATGCTCTTCCGCACGCCCGGCTCCGGCGTGGGCGTGGACCCGATCCTCGTGATCGCCATCGGCATCGTGTTCGGCGGCGGCCTGGCGTTCATCGCAACCAAGGTCGTCGCGGCCCGGCACCAGCCTGTCGGGGTCTACGGGGCCGGGGCGGCCGGCCTCCTCGGGCAGCGCGCAGTCGTCCGCGTGCCGCTCCGGCCGCGCGGCCAGGTGTTCCTGCGCGGCGAGCTATGGGAAGCTGAGGCCGAGGAGGCCCAGGCCAACACCGGCGACGAGGTGATCGTCGACAAGGTCGAGGGCCTCACCCTGTACGTCTCCCCCGCCCCACCACCCACCGAAGGAGCCACCACGTGATCGTCCTCGTCTCGCTCGCCCCGTTCATCGCACTGGCAATCGTGCTCGCGTTCGCCATCGCCCTCCTGGCGAGCTCGGTGCGCGTGCTGCGCGAGTACCAGCGCGGGGTCGTGTTCCGGCTGGGGCGCCTCCTCGGCGACCCGAAGGGCCCGGGCCTCTTCCTGCTCATCCCGATCATCGACCGGATGGTGCAGGTCGACCTGCGAACGATCACGCTCGTCGTCCCGCCGCAGGAGATCATCACCAAGGACAACGTCCCCGCCCGCGTGAACGCGGTGGCGTACTTCCGCGTCGTGAGCCCGGTCGCGGCGATCGTCGAGGTGGCCGACTACGGGCTCGCCACCCTCCAGATCGCCCAGACGACGCTGCGCTCCGTGCTCGGCCAGCACATGCTGGACGAGCTCCTCTCGGAGCGCGACAAGATCAACCAGATCCTCCAGAAGATCATCGACGAGCAGACCGAGCCGTGGGGGATCAAGGTCAACGTCGTCGAGGTGAAGGACGTCGAGATCCCGACCGGCATGCAGCGGGCCATGGCCCGGCAGGCCGAGGCCGAGCGCGAGCGGCGCGCCAAGGTCATCTCGGCCGAGGGCGAGTACCAGGCGTCGACGAAGCTCGGCGAGGCCGCGGCCGTGATCAGCCAGAACCCGATCGCCCTCCAGCTGCGCTACCTCCAGACGCTGCTCGAGATCTCGGGCACCAACAACTCGACCACCATCCTGCCCATCCCGATCGACATCCTCGGGGCGCTGAAGCCCGGAAAGGCCGACGCCGAATAGACGTCCGCCGGAACCCGCTCACAGGCGTCCCGGTCATCGTCGCGCCGGGACGCTCCCGGCGGCCGGGGGCGCAGGGCCGGACAACACGGATCGCGGACGCGTCGTCGTGCCCGTTCTGCGAGGGGCACGAGGCGATGACGCCCCCGGAGGTGCTGGCGCTCGGCCGGCCCGACGGCGCGCCGGCCGACTCCCCCGGCTGGACCGTGCGCGTCGTCCCGAACAAGTTCCCGGCGATCCCGGGCCAGGAGGTCGTGATCCACGGGCCGGAGCACGTCGTGACCTTCGCCGAGCTCCCGGCCGGCGTGCTCGCAACGACCGCCGATGCCTGGCGCCTGCGCCGGGAGGCGCACCGTGGCGAGGCGGCCTGGACGGCGGTTGGGGTGAACGAGGGGCCGGCCGCCGGCGCGTCGCTCGATCACTCGCACTCCCAGGTCGTGCCCTTCGCCGAGATCCCGCCCGGGGTGGCCGCGCAGGCACCCGCGTTCGGCGACGCCTGCGCGCTGTGCGCCGCGCTCGGGATCGAGGACGCACGCACCGTCCGTCGCGCCGACGGCCTTCGGACGATCGCCCCGGCCTGGAGCCGGTTTGCCTACGAGCTCTGGATCGCACCCGACGCGCACGTCGCCGAGCCCGGCTGGGGCGAGCTCGCCACGGCGATCGCCGACGCGGCGCAGCGGCTGCGGGCCGTGCTGGGCGCCGATCTGGCCTGGAACTGCATCGTCTACGCGGCGCCCGAGGGCAACGAGCGCTGGCACTGGCACGCCGAGGTGTGGCCGAGGCTCACGATCCCCGCGGCGGCCGAGCTGGGAGCCGGCGTATGGATCAACATCGTGAACCCCGACGTGGCGGCGGATGAGCTGCGGCAGACCGGCCGCTAGGGCTGCGACCGGCGCGCCTGGAACTCCCGGGCGGCTTCGATCGCGGCGGGCAGGGTCATGCCCTTGTCCTTGGCCTGCTTGATCAGCATGACGAGCTCGACCGAGTGCATGTCGTACGTGCGCTGCTTCTTGCCGTGCGTCTCGATGCCGGCCTTGGTCGTCCAGTAGTCGAGCTGCATCTTCGAGATGCCCGCGACCGCGCAGACCTGCCCGAGGTAGAGATCGAGCTGGTCCAGCCGGGACGGAATGTCGACCGGATCGAGGAGGTCGGCCTGGCGCAACGCGCAACCATTTTCGCTATTCGGGGGCCGATTCCTCCCCATCGGCGGGGGCGTCAGCTTCGACATCGGCGTCCGTCTCGACGTCCGCGACCTCCTCACCCGCCACCCCGACGGGCTGAGGCTCCGACACCCTGGCGATCGACGAGACGGTGTCGTCGCCGCGCAGGTTCATGAGCCGCACGCCCTGCGTGGGCCGGCCCATGCGCGAGATGCCCTCGACCGCAGTTCGGATCACGGTGCCGTCGCGGGAGATCAGCATCACCTCGTAGCCGTCGCGGACGATCATCGCCCCCGCCAGCCGCCCGCGAGCCTCGGTGTAGCGGATCGTCAGGACGCCCATCGTCCCCCGGCCCTTGGTCGGGTACTCGTCGATGCGCGTGCGCTTGCCGAAGCCGTTCTCGGTGACGACCAGCAGATCCTGCTCGTCGCGCGCGATCTCGACCGCGATCACCTCGTCGCCCGCGCGCAGCTTCATGCCCGCCACACCCGACGCGTCGCGGCCCATCGCGCGCACATCGTGCTCCGAGAACCGCACGGCCTGGCCGTTGCGCGACACCATGAGCACGTGGTCGTCGCCGTCGGTCAGGCGAACGCCGATCAGCTCGTCGCCCTCGCGGATCTTGAGCGCGATGATGCCGTCGGCCTTCAGGATCGTGTCGTAGGCCTTGAACGCCGTCTTCTTGACGACACCCTTGCGGGTCGCAAAGAGGAGGTACTCGCCCTCGTCGTAGGCCCGCGTCTCGATGACCGCCATGACCTGCTCGTCCTGCCGAAGCGGAAGCACGTTCACGAGCGCCCGCCCCTTCGACTGGCGGTTCCCGGTCGGAAGCTCGTGCACCTTGACGCGGTAGACCTTGCCGACGGACGTGAAGAACAGCAGGTAGTCGTGCGTGGAGGCGACGAACAGGTGCTCGATGTAGTCGTCCTCCTTGGTGTCCATCCCGATGACACCGATCCCGCCGCGGCCCTGGACGCGGTACTGGGTGAGCGCCAGGCGCTTGATGTAGCCCGACCGCGTGATCGAGATGACCATGTCCTCCTCGGCGATCAGCTGCTCGAGGTCGATCTCGCCCTCGGCCGGCAGGATCTCGGTGCGGCGGTCGTCGGCGAACTGCTGACGGATCTCGATCAGCTCCTCGCGGATGAGCGCCATGAGCCGCGCCTCGTCGGCCAGGATCGCGCGCAGCTCGGCGATGCGCTCGAGCAGGTCGGCATGCTCGTCCTTGACCCGCTTTCGCTCGAGGCCGGTCAGCGCCCGCAGGCGCATGTCGAGGATCGCCTGCGCCTGGATCTCGGACAACCCGAACTGCTGCATGAGCCCCTGGCGGGCGGCATCGGAGTCGTCCGCCCCGCGGATCAGCGCGATGACCGCGTCGAGGTTGTCGAGCGCGATCAGGTAGCCCTCGAGAACGTGCGCCCGCCGCTCGGCCCGATCGAGCTCGAACTTGGTGCGGCGGGTGACCACCTCCTTCTGGTGGTCGATGTAGTGCACGAGCATCTGGCGCAGCGACAGCGTCCGCGGAACGCCGTCGACGAGCGCGACCATGTTGACGCCGAACGTGCTCTGAAGGCCGGTGTGCTTGAAGAGCTTGTTCAGCGCGACCATCGGGATCGCGTCGCGCTTGAGCTCGATTCGGATCCGGGTGCCCGTGTGGTCCGAGTCGTCGTTGATGTCCGAGATCTCGGTCAGCACCTTGGACTGGATCAGCTCGGCGACCTTGGTGATGACGCCGTCATCGCCGCCCTTCTTGACCATGTAGGGCAGCTCGGTGACGATCAGCGCGTTGCGCCCGCCCTTGAGCTCCTCGGTGTGCACCCGAGCCCGCATCACGACTCGGCCGCGACCGGTCGCGTAGGCCTCGCGGATGCCGCCCAGGCCCATCACGGTGGCCGCGGTCGGGAAGTCGGGGCCCTTGATGTGGTGCATGATGTCGTCGAGCGTGGCGTCGGGGTTGTCGATCAGCTCGACGGCGGCGTCGATCGTCTCGCCCAGGTTGTGCGGCGGGATGTTGGTGGCCATGCCGACCGCGATGCCGGCCGAGCCGTTGACGAGCAGGTTCGGGAACCGCGAGGGCAGCACCGTCGGCTCGCGGTGCCGGCCGTCGTAGTTGGGCACGAAGTCGACGGTGTCGGCGTCGATGTCGCGCAGGAGCTCGACGGCCAGCTTGTCGAGCCGGCACTCGGTGTAGCGCATCGCGGCCGCGCCGTATCCGTCCTGGTTTCCGAAGTTGCCCTGCCCGTCGACCAGCGGATAGCGGAGCGAGAACCACTGCGCCAGGCGAACCAGGGTGTCGTAGGCCGCGGAGTCGGAGTGCGGGTGGTACTTGCCGAGGACGTCACCGACCACGCGCGAGCACTTCGAGTACGGCCGGCCGGGCTGAAGGCCGCTCTCGGACATCGAGAAGAGCACCCGGCGGTGGACCGGCTTCAGGCCGTCGCGGACGTCGGGCAGCGCCCGGCTCACGATCACGCTCATGGCGTAGTCGAGATAGCTCGAGCGCATCTCCTCGGACAGCTCGCGCTGCTCGATGCGACCGCCGCCCAGTGCGTCTATGGCCATCTAGTGCGCCTCCCCCATCCCGCTAGATGTCGAGGTATTTCACGTCGCGGGCATTCCGCTCGATGAAGTCGCGCCGCGGCTCGACCTTGTCGCCCATGAGCACCGAGAACATCTCGTCGGCAGCGGTGGCGTCCTCGACGGACACCTGCTGGAGGACGCGGTTCGCCGGGTCCATCGTGGTCTCGCGCAGCTGGCTCGGGTTCATCTCGCCGAGGCCCTTGAACCGCTGGAGGTTCAGGCCCTCCTTGGCCAGCTCGAGGATGGCGGGGCGCAGCTCCTCGAAGGTGTGCACGACCTCCTCGAGCTTGCCCATGCGCACCGCGAACGGCGGCGGGCCGACGATCTCGACGAGGCGTGCGTGCGTCGCCTTCAAGCTGCCGTAGCCCGGGCTCTCGAACAGGGCGAGCGGCATCGACATGATCCGCGCCGCTCCCGTCGACTTCTCGATGATCCGCACCTGGAGGGCGTCGGCCGTGGAGCCCATCAGCTCGACGCGGTGGGGCTCGTCGTCGGGCACCTCCGACGTGAAGTAGGTCTCGAGGTCGGCCAGGCTCTCGACCGGCCGCTCGACGAGGCGGCTGTCCTTGACGTAGGAGACCGCCGAAGCGCCGTGGAGCTCCTTGAGCTTGGACGCCCAGCCCTCGTACTCGCGCACCGTCCGCTGGAGGCGCTGGAGGCGCGTCTCGGTCAGCCGCACCTCGGTGCCGTCGCGATCGGTGATGTCGATCTTGGCGAGCCGCTCGCGGACGAGCCACTCCTCGAGCTGGAGCTCCTTCTCGAAGTAGCGGTCGTCGGAGCCGACGCGCAGCTTGTAGAGCGGCGGCTGGGCGATGTAGACGTAGCCGGCCTCGATCAGCTCGGTCATGTGCCGGAAGAGGAACGTCAGGATCAGCGTGCGGATGTGGGCGCCGTCGGTGTCGGCATCGCAGGTGACGACGACCTTGTGGTAGCGGGCGCCCTCGATGTTGAACTCCTCACCGATGCCGGTGCCGATCGCGGTGATCATCGCCTGGATCTCGTTGTTCGAGAGCACCTTGTTGATGCGCGCCTTCTCGACGTTGATGATCTTGCCGCGCAGCGGCAGGATCGCCTGGAACCGGCGGTCGCGGGCATCCACGGCGCTGCCTCCGGCCGAGTCGCCCTCGACGAGGAAGAGCTCGGCCGCGTGCGGGTCGCGCTCGGTGCAGTCGGCCAGCTTGCCCGGCAGGCCTCCGCCGACGAGCGCGGTCTTGCGCCGGATCAGGTCGCGTGCCTTGCGGGCGGCCTGGCGCGCCCGGCTGGCGGCGATGAGCTTGTTCACGATCGCTCGCGCCTCCGGCGGGTGCTCCTCGAGGTACTCGGAGAGCTTGGCGTTGCAGACCGTCTCGACGACTCCCCGCATCGAGGGGTTCCCGAGCTTGGTCTTGGTCTGCCCCTCGAACTGCGGCTCGCGCAGCTTGACCGAGACGATGGCCGCGAGCCCCTCGCGGCAGTCGTCGCCGGTCAGGGCCTCCTCCTTCTCCTTGAGGAGCCCCTTGGCGCGGGCGTAGTCGTTCAGCGTCCGCGTGAGCGACGACTTGAAGCCCGAGAGGTGCGTGCCGCCCTCGTGGGTGTTGATGTTGTTGGCGAACGAGAACGTGGACTCGACGTACGAGCCGTTCCACTGCATCGCGACCTCGACCTCGCCCTCGGCGGTCTCGCTGTCGAAGTAGACGACGTCCTTGTGCACGCGCTCCTTGCCGCTGTTCACATGGGCGATGAAGTCGCTGATCCCGCCCTCGAACTGGAAGTCGGCCCGCTCGCCGCCGGCGCGCTCGTCGGTGAGCTCGATCCGGAGGCCGCGCGTCAGGAACGCCATCTCGCGCATCCGCTGCGCGATCGTCTCGAACGAGTAGTCGGTCTCGTCGAAGATGTCGCCGTCGGGCAGGAACGTGATGATCGTCCCGGTGTCCTCGGTCGGGTCGCCCATGGTGAGCGGCCCGGTCGGGTCGCCGCGCTCGTAGCTCTGGCGCCACACGTAGCCGTCGCGGCGAACCTCGAGGTCGAGCGACTCGGAGAGCGCGTTCACGACCGAGATGCCGACGCCGTGCAGCCCACCCGAGACCTTGTACCCCGTGCCGCCGAACTTTCCGCCCGCGTGAAGCTTGGTGAGAACGACCTCCGCGGCCGGCAGCCCGACGCCGTCCATGACCGCGACGGGGATGCCGCGGCCGTTGTCGGTCACGGTCACCCGGGCGTCGGGCGCGATGGTGACGGTGATGTGGTCGCAGTGCCCCTGGAGCGCTTCGTCGACGGAATTGTCGACGACCTCGTAGACCAGATGGTGGAGCCCGCGAAGGCCGGTGGAGCCGATGTACATACCGGGCCTCTTGCGTACCGCCTCGAGGCCCTCGAGAACTGTGATGTCTTTGGCGTCGTAGCCTGTTTCAGACAAACGTAAACCCGCTTGAATAGGCGAAAAACGGACACTATGAAGTCTACCAGACGAGGTCGCCGGAATCGGCCGGTGCGACCGTCACAATGGTGTCACGAAGTGGGCGCCTCGGGCACGTCTCCGACCTCGAATCGCAGGCCGAGCGCACGACCCGTCAGGGCCTCCATCCGCTCCTCCAGCTCACGGCGCAGCATCGCCAGCTCGTTCGCCCACGGAGCCGACCCGCACACGACCACGATCGCGTCGCCGGACACGCGCGCCGGGTACGAGCTCCTGGCCGCGGCGAACCCGACGAGCTCGGCCCACGACTCGCGCGCGGCGGCGAGCTCCGGCTCGACCTCCGGCGGCCGGCGGCCGAGGACGAGCTCGGGCCGGATCTGCTCGAGATCGCTCATGCCGCCCGCGCCACCCCGTCGGTGACGCGCACGATCGCGGTCGCGCGGCCGCCGAGGTCGGCCTCGTCGGTCGACGTCAGGATCGCCTGGTCGAAGCGGCCGACCGCATCGAGCAGGAGCCCCCGCCGCTCGGCGTCGAACTCGCCGGTGACGTCGTCGAGCAGGAGAAGCGGCAGCTCGTCGCGCTCCTCCGCCAGCAGGTCGGCCTCGGCCAGGATCAGCCCGAGCAGCATCCGCCGCTGCTCGCCCTGCGATCCGTAGCGGCGGACGTCCGAGCCGCCGTCGCGCAGCTCGACGTCGTCCAGGTGCGGCCCGCGGCCCGTGGAGCCGCGGTCGATGTCTCGCCGGCGCGACGAGCCGAGCGTCGCCAGGAGGTCGGGCCCGTCGGTGTTCGAGACCAGCTTCAGCGGGTCGGCCCCGGGATCGCCGCCGAGCTCCGCGAGCCTGGCCTCGAGCCGAGGCAGGAGCCGGGTGCAGAGCCGCTCGCGCGCCGCCCCGAGCTCGGCGCCGGCGCCGGCGAGCACCCCGTCCCACGCATCGAGGCCGTCCGGCGACGCGGCACCGGCCCTCACCCGCCGCAGGAGATGGTTTCGCTGCACGAGCGCGCGGGCGTAGGCAGCCGGCACGTTGCCGAGTGCCGGCCAGAGCCTGACGACCGCTCGGTCGAGCCACGCACGCCGCAGCGCCGGCGCTCCCTGCACGAGGCGCAGGCGGTCGGGTGTGAACACGAGCACCGGGAACCGGGCGAGGAGCCCGGCGACCGATCGCTCGGGCGCCCCGGCCACGGTGACGCGTTTGGGCTCGCCCGGCCGGAACCCGACCTCGCTCGTCACCGGCCCGCTGCGAAGGGCGACATCGACCTCGACCCGCGTCACGTCCGAGCCGAACCGGATCACCTGTGACTCGGTCGTCGTGCGCGGCGAGTAGCCGGCGCAGCCGAAGTGGATCATCTCGATGAGGCTCGTCTTGCCCGCGCCGTTCGGGCCGACGACGCCGACCAGGCCGCCCGCGAAGGCGACGTCAACCCGGGCGTAGCACCGGAACGCGGTGCCGCGCGCCGCAGCGACCCGCACGTCAGGTCGAGAGCCTGATCGGCATGATCAGGTAGGAGAAGCTGCCGTCCTCGCCCTGGACGAGCCCGGGCCTGAGCGGGCTGGTCAGCTTGAGCTTCACGGTGTCGCCCTCGACGCTCTCGATGCCGTCGCGCAGGAACTCGGCGTTGAATCCGATCTCGAGCGGCTCGCCGTGGAAGTCGACCGGCATCGACTCGTGCGCCTCGCCGACGTCCTGGGTCTGGGCGCTGACGGTGAGCTGGCCCTGCTCGAACGCCAGCCGCAGCGGCAGCGCCCGATGCGTCATGAGCACCGACGACGTGCGCCGGACGACCTCGAGCAGCTCCTCGCGGGATGCGGGGATCTCGTGGTCGAACGTCTGCGGGACGAGCTGCCGGTAGTTGGGGAACTGGCCGTCGATGCGGCGGGCCGAGAGCGACACGCCGTCGACGCCGAAGACGATCTGGTTCTCGCCGATGGCGACGTCGATGGTGTCGGCGGCTGCGGCGGTCGCGATGCGCGAGAGCTCGGTGAGGGCGCGGGCCGGGACGATGGCCTGGGCGTCGCCGCCCGATCCGGGCAGCGCGGCCTCCTTGACCGAGAGCCGGTAGGAGTCCGTGGCGGCCATCGTCACGGTGCCGTCGCCGAACTCCACCAGGACGCCGGTCAGCACCGGACGGGACTCGTCCTTCGACGCCGCCCGGGCGACGTGGTTGATCGTCGCGACGAACGCGGCGCGATCGACGGCGAACGCGGGCCCCGACGCCTCGGGGAGGTGCGGGAAGTCCTCGGCGCCCTGCGAGTGGAGCGTGTACTCGCTCGGGCCGCAGGTGAGCTTCACCGCTCCGCTGCCGGCCGCCTGCTCGAGCGTCACCGGTTGCTGCGGCAGCGCGCGGACGATCTCGAGAAGCAGCCTTCCTGTGAGCACCGTCGAGCCCGGCTCGGCGACGTCTGCCTGAAGGCTCGCCCGGACGGAGAGCTCCATGTCGGTCGCCGCGAGCTCGACCGCTCCGCCGGCCTCGGCGCGGATGAGGACGCCGGAGAGGATCTGGACGGTCGAGCGCTGCGACACCCCGCGGGCCACGATCTGGAGACGATTGAGCAGGTCTTCCTGCGGACAGACGATCTTCATGCGGGGAAACTCCTCGGTGCCACGGTTATCACTGAATTCTCTTAAGGAAAGAGAGGTTATAGGAGTAGGGGCTGCGAATCATGCGGAGAACCTCGGACGGACCGGTCAGGGAGCCGCGTGACAGGGTGGAGAAGCAGGGGGAGTGAGACGGCCGGGTTTCCACACCTTCCACCGTTTCGGGAGAGGTGCCCGGATCTGTCCGCAGATGCCGCGGGTTCCGCACAGGTTTCCCACAGGCCGGCTGGAGAACGCTCACCGGGCCTGCTTGATGCGGGCCGTCAGGTCCTGGACGACGTTGAAGGCCTCGCGGTCCTCGCGGATGAGGCGGGCGACGCGGTTCACGCCGTACATCACCGTCGCGTGGTCGCGGCCGCCGAACTTGGCGCCGATCTTGGGGAGCGACTGGTCGGTCAGCTCCCGGCAGAGGTACATGGCGATGTGGCGGGGGAGGACGATCACCTGGGGGCGCTTGTCTCCGCGCAGGTCGACCAGGCTCACGCCGTAGGCGTCGCAGACCGCCTGCTGGATCTGCTCGATCGTGATCGACCGGCGCTCGCCGCCGGGGAAGACGTCCTTCAGCACCTCGCGCGCGACGTCCACCGAGATCGGCCGGCCCGTGAGCGACGCGTAGGCGATCACGCGCGTCAGCGCACCCTCGAGCTCGCGGATGTTCGACGTGACCCGGTCGCCGATGAACGTCAGCACCTCGGGGTCGGGGACGCGCAGATTGTCGGTCACGACCTTCTTGCGCAGGATCGCGATGCGCGTCTCGACGTCGGGCGGCTGCACGTCGGTGATGAGCCCCCACTCGAACCGCGTGCGCAGCCGGGCCTCGAGCGTCGCGAGCTCGCGGGGTTGCCTGTCCGACGAGATGATGATCTGCTTCCCGGCCTCGTACAGGCTGTTGAAGGTGTGGAAAAACTCCTCCTGGAGCTGGTTCTTGCCCTCGATGAACTGAATATCATCGATTAGCAGAACATCGCATGACCTATAGCGCCCTTTGAAACCGACCATGCTTTTGTCCCGCAAAGCGTCGACAAACTCATTGAGGACGGTCTCGGTCGTCACGTAGCGGACCGTCAGATACGGGTGCTGCTGCATCACGTATTGCGCGACCGCCTGGAGCAGGTGCGTTTTCCCCAGGCCCGTCGATCCGTAGATGAAGAGCGGGTTGAACGCCTGCGCCGGCGCTTCGGCCACCGCGAGGGCCGCGGCGTGGGCGAACCGGTTCGACGGGCCGATCACGAAGAGGTCGAACGTGTAGCGCGGATTCAGCACCCCGACCTGTGCCGGGACCGGCGGCTGCGGCCGCACGGTCTCGGGCTCGGGATCCGGTTCGGCAGCAGCAGCGCGGACGGCCTCAGAGACGGCGACGCGCAGCTCGACCGTGAGCTCGTACTCGGCGGCCGCTGCGTTCAGGAGGCTGCCGAAGTGCCCCTCGATCCAGGTCTTGGTGAACTCGTTGGGAACGCCGACGACGAGCCGCTCCGGGCTGGCCTCCAGGGCCTCGGTCCCGCCGAACCACGTGTCATAGGTGCTCGGGTTCAGCGCCTCACGCAGCCGCTGCGAGATGGTTTCCCAGGTCCTGGTGGCGGCCGCGTCTGTGGTCATCGACGTGGGCGAGTGTACGCCGTTGGACGGTCCGGGGCAACCGAGCTCGGGAGGCTTGAATTCCGCTCCATTATGCGGTTTACAGGGGTTTTCCGAAGTACTCAACAGCTTCATCCACAGCTGTGGAAAACTCCTCCTCCGAGGATCCCCCGGAGTGGAAAGCCGGAGTTTCCGGGCGGTTTGTGCCGATGAGGGCGACCGGGGCTCGGCGCATTTCCACACCCTGCCCGGCGCGGGCGCTCCTCTATACTGACGCGGCCGATGAAGCGCACCTATCAGCCCAACACCCGCAAGCGCGCGAAGACGCACGGATTCCGCAAGCGCATGAGCACCCGAGCCGGCCGTGCCGTGCTCAAGCGCCGCCGGGCGCGTGGGCGCAAGCGTCTGTCCGCATAGCCTCCGTGAGCACCCCGCCGATCCCCCCGCCCGGCCGGCGTGGCCGCCTGTCGCGCGCCGCGGAGTTCGACGCCGTGAGCCAGCTGGGCCGGTCGGTCGGAGGGCGCTACCTCGTGCTGCGCTACCGCCGCCGCGACGATGACGGCGGGCCTCGCGTCGGCTGGGCCGTGCCGCGGAAGGTCGGGCCGGCCGTCGACCGAAACACCGTGAAGCGGCGGCTCCGCGAGGCCGTCGCTCGCCAGGACGATCTCCTGCGACCGGCGACCGACTACGTGCTGATCGCGCGGCCGGGCATCGCCCCCGCCGCCGAGTCGCAGGGCTTCGACTGGCTGTGCGGCCAGGTCGAGGAGCTCCTGCGCGCCGTCGAGCCGGAGCCGGTCGCGTGATCCGCCTCCTGGTCGTCGGCTGCCTGCGGCTCGCCCGCCTGGCGCTCATGCCGTTCGTCGCGATGACGTCGGTCACCCCGCGGGTGTGCCGGTACGAGCCCACCTGCTCGCACTATGCCGAGCAGGCCGTCAGGCGCCACGGCGTCGTGCGCGGCCTGGGCATGGCCGGCTGGCGGCTCCTGCGATGCAACCCGTGGTCGGACGGCGGGTATGACCCGGTGCCGGGCGAGGATCGCGAGGCGACGGCGTGATCTTCGGCATCATCGTGCTCCAGCAGGTCGAGTCCGTCATCAAGAGCGTGCTCACGACCTACCACGACCACATCGCGTCGTGGGGGCTCTGCATCATCCTCCTGACCTTCACGGTGCGGCTCGTCATCCTCCCGCTCACCATCAAGCAGCTGCGGTCGATGGCGGCGATGCAGACCATCCAGCCCAAGGTGAAGCAGCTCCAGAACAAGTACAAGGGCAAGACCGGCCGCGAGGACAAGCAGGAGATGCAGAAGGAGCTCATGGAGCTCTACAAGGAGCACGGGGTGAACCCGTTCGCCTCGTGCCTCCCGCTCGTCGCGCAGCTCCCGGTCTTCATCGGCCTCTACCAGGTGCTGCGAAACCAGATCGAGCCGACGCCCGTGGTGTCGTTCCTCGGGATCGACGACATCTTCCAGAAGCTCTCGAGCATCGGCGGGATCACCGAGTACGTGATCCTGGGGCTCTACGTGACCACGATGCTCGGCTCGACGCTGCTCTTCTCGTTCGTGACCGACCGCCAGCAGAAGTACATGTTCGCGGCCATGCCCATCTTCTTCATCCCGTTCGTGATCGGGGTCCCGGCAGGCGTGATGATCTACTGGATCACGACCAACATCTGGACGATCTGCCAGCAGGGCGTCGTCAAGCGCACGATGGGCCATCGGCTGCGGCCGGCATCCGGGGATGCCGCGGCAAAGGGCGGTGCGAAGGGCGGCGGTGCCAGGCGGTCCCCAAGGCCACCGGCAGTCGCACCCCGCCCTCGCCGACCGGGCGCCGGGCACAGGCAAGCGGGAACCCACGTCCCAAGAAGCGCCGCGGGGGAGGCGGCCGGCGGCGATGACCGGCTCGCCCGTTCAGGTGGAGGCGACCGGAGAGACCGTCGGCGAGGCGCGCTGGGCCGCGCTCCACGAGCTCGAGCGGCGCTACCCGGCGCTCGACCGGACGGCGGTCGAGTTCGTCGTCCTGTCCGAGGGACAGCGCGGACTGCTCGGCGTCGGCTACGAGCCGGCTCGCGTGATCGCGTCGCTGGCGGATGCTCCGCCGGCCGACGCCGCCCCGGCGCCCGCGGCCGTCCCCGACGAGCCGCACCCGGACGACTCGCCCGCCGCGGCGCGCGTGCGGGCCCTGATGGTGCACGTCGTCGCGGGCCTCGGGCTCGACGCCGACGTGAAGGTCGTGGAGTCGGACGAGAGCGTGGCGGCGATCGTGACCGGCGACGACCTGGGCCTTCTGATCGGCCGTCACGGTCACACCATCGACGCCGTGCAGTACCTGGCGAACGCCATCGTGCACCGACACGAGGAGTCGCCGGTGGACGTCGTGATCGACGCCCAGGGCTATCGGGCCCGCCGCGAGCGGACGCTGCGCGACGTCGCCGCCCGGGCTGCCGCCGACGCGATCCGCACCGGCGAGCCCGTGCCGCTCGAGCCGATGTCGTCGGTTGAGCGCAAGATCGTCCACGTGTACCTGAAGGCGGAGGTGCCTCAGGTGCGCACGGCCAGCGAGGGGGCGGAGCCGAATCGGCACGTCGTCGTGCTGCCGGCCGAGGACGACGAGCCGGCCGGGGTGTAAAACGTGAAACACCCCGACCCGAGGCTGCGGGCCTACCGCGACCTCGTGGTCGCGGAGCCCACGTCGGTGACCGCCGTGCGAGACCCGGACGCGGCCTGGCACGTGCTGGTCGAGGGCGCGCTGGAGGCGGCGGCGCTCATCCGCGAGCTGGGGCCGGCCGAGGCGGTCGACGTCGGGTCGGGAGGCGGCAGCCCCGGCATCCCGATCGCGATCGCGCTCGGCCTTCCGGTGACGCTGCTCGAGGCCACGGGGACGAAGTGCCGGTTCCTGGAGCGGGCGGCCGCTGCGCTCGAGGTGCCGTGCACCGTCGTCCACGCCCGGTCCGAGGAGTACGCCCGCGGCGAGGGCCGCGACCGCTTCGCGCTTGCGCTGGCCCGCGCCCTCGCCCCGCCGCCGGTCGCGGTCGAGCTCGTGCTGCCCCTGGTGGCCGTCGGCGGCGCCGCCATCCTGTGGACCGGCGCCGGTGTCGACGCGGACGCGCTTGCGCGCACAGCGGGGCTCGTGGGGGGCTCCGTGGAGGCCTCGCATAGCGTCGACGCCCGTCGTCGCCTCGTCGTCCTTCGCAAGCACGACGCCACTCCGGAGCGGTTTCCGCGCCGTCCCGGGATCGCTCGTGCGCGTCCGCTCGTCCCGGTACCATCGTTCCCAGTATGAGCTCTCGCGTCTACGCACTTGCGAACCAGAAAGGCGGCGTCGGAAAGACCACGACCGCGATCAACATGGCCGCGTGCGTGGCCGAGGCGGGCACACGCGTGCTCCTGATCGACCTTGATCCGCAGGCCAACGCCACGACCGGCCTGGGATTCCGGCCCGACGAGCTCGAGGCGAGCACCTACGACCTGCTCCACGGCCGCCCGCTCGACTCGGTGATCATCGAGACCGCGGTGCCGAACCTCTTCCTCGCGCCCTCGCACCCCGATCTGGCGGCGGCGCAGGTCGAGATCCCCGGTGGAGCCGACCACGGCACGCTTCTGCGCGACCTCCTCGCAGGCACCGAAGAGCGCTTCCCGTACGTGTTCGTCGACTGCCCGCCGTCGCTCGGCCTCCTGACCGTGAACGCGCTCGCCGCGGCCAACCGCCTGATCGTCCCGGTCCAGTGCGAGTACTACGCGCTCGAGGGGCTCGCGCAGCTGTTGCAGAGCGTCGAGCTGGTGCGCACGCGCATCAACCCGCGGCTCGGCGTCACCGGCGTCCTGCTCACGATGTTCGACGGGCGCACCAGGCTGGCCGCCGACGTCGCCAGCGAGGTGCGGTCCTACTTCGGCCCGCTCGTGTTCGAGACGGTCGTCCCTCGCAGCGTCCGCCTGGCCGAGGCGCCGAGCCACGGGCTCCCGATCTGCCGCTACGACTCGGCATCACCGGGTGCCGATGCGTACTACCGTGTGGCGATGGAGGTCGTGGAACGTGGCTGATACGACCAAGACACGCGGCCTGGGCCGCGGCCTCGCCGCGCTCGTGGCCGAGTTCCCGGGCAGCGGCACGGTCTCGGTCGAGATCGAGGTCGACCGGATCCGCGCGAACGCGCGCCAGCCGCGCCGGACGTTCGACGACACCGCGCTCAACGGCCTCGTCGAGTCGATCCGGGCCGACGGCCTCGTCCAGCCGATCGTCGTCCGCGACACCGGTGACGGCTTCGAGATCATCGCCGGCGAGCGCCGATGGCGGGCGGCGCGCCAGGCCGGCCTCGCGACCATCCCGGCCGTCGTGCGTCAGGCCGACGAGCGGGAGGCGCTGATTCTTGCGCTGGCCGAGAACGTGGCGCGCGAGGATCTGAACGCCGTCGAGCTCGCGCGGGCATACGCCGTCCTGGCCGACGAGCTCGACCTGTCCCAGACCGAGATCGCACGCCGCGTCGGCCGCAGCCGGCCCTCCATCGCCAACACGATCCGCCTGCTCGAGCTGCCCGACGACGCGCTGGCCCTGATCGCCGCGGGCGAGCTCTCGGAGGGGCACGGCCGGGCACTCCTGCTCGCGAGCGGCCAGGACGAGCGGCTGGCGCTCGCCAGGCGCGCGATCGACCGTGGATGGTCGGTGCGCGACACCGAGGCCGCCGCACGCGGCACCGGCCGCGCGAAGCCCAAGCCGGCCCGCCGGGCCGGGGCGATGGACGAGGAGCTGGCGCACCTGGCCGTCGACGCCGCCTGGCAGTCGCTCAACCTGCGCGCGGCGGTTCGCCAGGGCCCGCGCGGCGGCCGCGTCGAGATCCACTTCTCGAGCTCGGCCGAGCTCGGGAGGATCGTCGACCAGCTCCGGGCCGAACGCGTCTCTTGGGCCGACTGAGCGGTGGTATCCTGCCGTCGCTCTCGGGCGATTAGCTCAGTCGGTTAGAGCGCCGCTCTGATAAGGCGGAGGTCCCTGGTTCGAGTCCAGGATCGCCCATCTCGAGATGCCGACTCGCTGCGATTGGGTACCACCTGACGATCCGCTCTACGTCGCCTACCACGACGAGGAGTGGGGGGTTCCGTCGCGCGACGACCGCCACCTCTTCGAGATGCTGGTGCTCGAGGGCGCGCAGGCCGGTCTCTCGTGGTCGACGATCCTCCGCAAGCGCGAGGGCTACCGGCGCGCGTTCGCGGGCTTCGACGCACAGCGCGTGGCGCGGTTCGGCGATGCCGATGTCGAGCGCCTGATGGCCGACGCGGGGATCGTCCGGAACCGGCTCAAGGTGGAGTCGGCGATCGCAAACGCCCGGGCGACGCTCGAGGTGCGCGGCGAGCTCGGGAGCCTCGCGGAGTACGTGTGGGGCTTCGTCGGCGGCGCGCCGATGCAGAACCGGTGGCGGACGATCGGCGAGGTGCCGTCCGAGACCGCCGAGTCGAAGGCGATGAGCCGCGACATGAAGCGGCGGGGCTTCCGGTTCGTGGGCCCGACGGTGTGCTACGCCTTCATGCAGGCGGCCGGGCTCGTGAACGACCACACGATCGACTGCGAGCGGCACGCCGCCGTGCAGTCCGTCTAGGTCGATCATCTAGACTCGCGCCCCGTGGCCGAGAGCGGGCTCGATCTCACCCCGGAGCAGATGCGCGAGCTGGGCTACGCGGCAGTCGACGCGGTCGTCGAGCATCTCGGCGCTCTTCGCTCCGGGCCGACGTTCACGCCGCCGCCGCCCGATCTCGTCAAGCGCGTGGCCGAGCCGCCGCCCGAGAAGGGCGGCGATCCGGTCGAGCTCATGGGCTGGCTGCAACGCGAGCTCCTCGGGCCCGGCGTGCGGAACCACCATCCGGGGATGTTCGCCTACATCCCGGTGTCGCCGACCTTCCCGGGAGTGGTCGCCGACATGCTCGCGGCGGGCCTCAACATCTTCGCCGGCAGCTATCAGAGCGGGCCGGGTGCCGCGGTCGTCGAGCTCGAGGTGCTCGGGTGGTTCCGCGATCTCCTGGGCCTCGACCCCGGGGCCGAGGGCGTGATCGCAAGCGGCGGGTCGACGGCGAACCTCGTCAGCCTCGCCGTCGCCCGCGACCGCCGTCCCCAGGGCGGCGCAGACCGGGTGGCCTACACGACCACCGAGGCGCATTCGTCGGTCGGCCGGGCGCTGCGGCTGATCGGGATCGACCGCATCCACGAGGTCGCGATCGACGAGCGGTTCCGGATGCGACCCGACGCGCTGGCCGAGGCGATGGCGGCCGATGCCGCCGCCGGGCTCGTGCCGTGGTGCGTGATCGCCGCCGCCGGCAGCACCAACACCGGCGCCGTCGACGACCTGCCGGCCCTGCACCGCGTCGCGTCCGGGCACGGGGCCTGGCTGCACGTCGACGGCGCGTACGGCGGCTTCCTGGCGCTCACCGAGCGCGGCCGCGCGGCCATGCCGGGCCTCGAGCTCGCCGACACGCTCGTCCTCGACGCCCACAAGTCGCTCTACTGCCCCCTCGCCGCCGGCATCGTCTTCGCACGGGCGGGCGGCGATCTCGAGCAGACGTTCACCGTCCGGCCCGAGTACCTGAAGGACATGGATCGCTACGGCGGCGTCAACTTCGCCGACCGGGGCGTCGAGCTCTCGCGCCCGTTCCGAGCGCTCAAGGTGTGGCTCACGGTGAAGACGTTCGGCCTCGCCGAGATCCGGGCCGCCCTCGACCGGAGCCTCGACCTCGCGCTGCTTGCGGCCGAGCTGATCACGGAGTCGCCGCGGCTCGAGCTGGTGACGGGGCCGTCACTGGGGGTCGTGAACTTCCGGTCGGCCGCCGGCGTCACGGTCGAGGACATGGTGGCAAACGTCGTCGCCGCGGGCGCGTTCATCAGCGCGACGACGGTCGCCGGCGAGCGCACCGCTCGCATCTGCGCGCTCGGTCACCGGTCCGACGAGCAGTCGTTGCGGAGCGTGATCGAGGCCGCCGCCGCGGCCCACTGAGCCCGCCAGGGCCGTGGCTATACTGGCCAAAGGATGCAGGAGATGAGCATCTACGGCGTGTCGTTCGACATGGTGGGGAAGCAGCCGATCGTCCTGCTCCGCACGCTCGACGGGACCAAGTTTCTCCCGATCTGGATCGGCCATCCCGAGGCGGCCGCGATCCTGATGAAGCTCCAGGGCACGCCCACGCCGCGGCCGATGACCCACGACCTTGTCACCGACATGCTCGGCGAGCTGAACGCGAGCGTCTCCAAGGTGTCGGTCACCGAGCTGCGCGAGAACACCTTCTACGCGCAGATCACGCTTCAGGTGAACGGCTCCGAGATCGAGATCGACTCGCGCCCGTCCGACGCCATCGCCCTGGCCGTTCGGGCCGACGCCAAGATCTTCGTCGCCGACGAGGTGATCGACGACTCGGCGATCGAGTTCAACCAGGAGCCGGAGGACTCGGGCGAGGTCATCGACGAGTTCAAGAAGTTCCTCGAGAACGTCACCCCCGAGGACTTCGGGAACTAGCCAGCGACCGGCCGATGACGACGCGCTGGATCTCGGCCGTCCCGTCGACGACCTGGAGCATCTTGGCGAGGGCGATCATGCGGGCCAGCGGATGGTCGAGCAGCCAGCCGTAGGCGCCCAGCACCTCGCTGCAGGCGATCGCCGCCCGTAGGGCGGCGTCCGGGCAGAACCGCTTGGCGTGCGCGACGGCCAGCGGCCCGTCCGGCGTTCCCAGCCGCTCGGCCGCCTGGCGATAGAGGAGCCGGCTCGCCTCGAGATCTGTTGCCACATCAGCCAACGGTAGCCGGATCGCATCGAGGTCGAGGATCGGCGCCCCGAAGGCCTGCCGCTCGCTCGCATACGCCACCGCGGTGTCGAGGGCCTCGGCGTGGAGCCCGGCCGCGATGGCCGCGACGTCGCACCGGGCGACGTCGATGGCTCCGAGAGCAGCGCGCATGCCCGCCCCGGGCGGGGCGAGCAGGGTCGCCGGTGCGCCGTCGAGCTCCATCTCGCCGATCGGCAGGAACGCCGCGCAGGCCTTCCGGTAGATGACCGGGAACGAGACGCCCGTCGCGGCGCGCTCGACGGCGACGATTGCGATGTCGCGGTGCCCCGGCTCGGCGGACGTCTTGCACACGACAAGGAAGAGGTCGGCCTCGCCGGCCAGCGAGACCCACGCCTTGCGGCCGGTGACGCGCCATCCGTCGCCATCCGGCTCGGCCCGCGTCGTGATGGCGGTCGCGTCGGAGCCGGCGTGCGGCTCGGTGAGCGAGAACCCGCCGAGCCCGTCCCCTGCGGCCAGCGCACGGCCCCACCGCTCGCCGAGGTCCGGGTGGCCGGCCACGGCCGCAGCCACCGCGTTGTGCATCGAGAGCGAGAACGCCAGGGCCGCGTCGCCACGGCCGAGCTCCTCGAAGACCGCCATCCCGTCCGGGTACGAGAGGGCCGCGCCGCCGATCGCCTCCGGGCAGAAGAGCCCGGTGAGGCCCGAGGCCGCCACCGCGGCGCGCGGATAGAGGCCGTCGCGCTCCCAGGCGTCGATCGCCGGCATCACCTGGTCATGCGCGAAGGCCGCCGCCCGGGCCTGCATCGCGGCGGATGATATCGGCGGGCTTGCCTGGGCGGCCGCCCGCCGCGTAAGCTCCGGCTCCAGCGACACGGCCACGGGAGGCGATCGGACATGCCCCACAAAGCCAGCCAGTGGTTCGCGCAGCGCTCTATCCAGGGCGTGGGCGAGGACGGCGCCGCCGAGCGCATCACCATCTGGATCGAGCGGAAGCCGGGGGCGGTGTGGGCCGTTGGGCGCGCCGTCGACCTGGCACAGCGGACGAACGGCGCGATTCGCGACGACGACTACGTCTTCGAGGGCTTCGAGATGGGCGATGCGCTCGAGGCTGCGAACGACGCGCTCGCGTCCGACCTCGACGTCTCGCGGGAGGACGGCCGGGTGGAGGACGTCCAGCCGTTCGCCGACGCCGAGCTGCTCGAGCCGCTCGAGCGCTGGTTCTTCGGCCACGCGCCCACCTGAGGCGGTCTCGGCTACCCGCCCGAGGCGGTGACGACCAGAAGGACGACGTTCATCGCGATCACGATGACCGACACGCTGATCGCGAGCACCCGCACGACCGGGCCGTTGACCATGTCGCCCATCACGTCGCGCCGCGATGTCAGCCACACCAGCGGCACGACCGCGAACGGCAGCACCAGCGAGAGCACGACCTGGCTTGCGATCAGCGTGCGCAGCGTGTCCGCGCCGGCGCCGATCACGATCAGCGCGGGGATCATGGTGATCAGCCGCCGCACGAAGACCGAGACGCGCCAGTTCATGAAGCCGTCGACGATCATCTGACCGGCCATCGTGCCGACGGTCGAGGACGAGAGCCCCGAGGCGAGGAGGGCGATCCCGAACGCGGCCGGGGCGAGCGAGCCCAGGAGCGGCCCGAGCGTCGCGTGTGCGTCCTCGATCCCCGAGATGTCGGACCCGGCGCCGAAGAACACCGCGGCCGCCATGATCACCATCGAGGCGTTGATGAGAAACGCGCCGTTCATCGCGAGTGCGATGTCGATCAGCTCCCGGCGGAAGTGCTCGCGCTTGCTGGTGCCGTCGAGGATCTTGTTGCGGTGCTGGACGAGGCCCGAGTGCAGGTAGACGACGTGGGGCATGACGGTGGCTCCCACCATGCCGACGGCGACGTAGATCGCGCTCGACTGGATCTGCGGCACCAGCATGCCGTGCAGCACGCCCGCCGGGTCCGGTTTCGCGATGAAGAGCTCGACGACGAACGCCAGGCCGATCACGGCCACGAACGCGATGATCGCGAGCTCGAACCGCACGTGGCCGAAGCGCTGCACGGCGAGCAGCGCGAACGAGGCAACGGCGGTCAGCAGCGCCGACGGGAGCAGGGCCAGGCCGAACAGGATGTGCATGCCGATGGCGGCGCCGAGGAACTCGGCCAGATCGGTTGCCATGGCCGCTCCCTCGGCCGCCAGCCAGAGGCCGATCCGCATCCGCCGGGTCGTGTTGGCCGCGATCGCCTGGGGCAGCGTCAGGCCCGACGCGATGCCGAGCTTCGCCGAGAGCGACTGGATGAGGATCGCCATCAGGTTCGAGACGACGAGCACCCACAGGAGCATGTAGCCGAACTTCGCGCCGGCCTGGATATTGGTCGCGAAGTTGCCCGGGTCCATGTAGGCGACGCTGGCGACGAACGCCGGGCCGAGGAACGGCAGCACGCTCTTGATGCGCTCCCACGGGTTGCTGATGCTCGCTGCCGGGGCGACCGCGGCGCGAACGGCGCGCGGCGTCACGCAGTCATCTCCACGCCGATGCGCTCGGCGAGCTCGACGCCCACGGCGTGCCGTGTGCCGTCGACGTCGAGGGTGACGGGGCCGCCGAAGGGAGCCTTCTCGACCACCGTGAACGGCGTGTCGGGCACGAGGCCCAGGCCCGCGAGGTAGCGGAGGAGCGAGGGATCGCCGTCGGGCACCTGGCGCACGACGGCCGCCTGGCCCGGCTCGAGCTCGGCCATGCGGTGGGCCGGCTCGGCCGCGATGACGAGGTCGGGTGTGGGGATCGGGTCGCCGTGGGGATCGGTCGCCGGGTAGCCGAGCACGCGGTCGATCTCGGCCTCGAGCTCCTCGGAGAGGACGTGCTCGAGCCGTCTCGGCCTCGGAATGGACGCGATCCCAGGAGAGCCCCAGGGTCTGTGTCGAGATAGACCTCGAGCAGCCGGTGATGGCGGACGACCTCGAGCGCCACCTTCTCGCCCGCCGGCGTGAGCGTGACCCCGTGGTAGCGGCTGTGGTCGACGAGCCCCAGGCTCGCCAGCTTCTTGACCATCGCCGTTGCGGATGCGGCCGAGACGCCCATCGCCTCGGCCAGTGCGGAGGTCGACGCCTTCCCGTCGCGGCGCTCGAGCAGATAGATCTGCTTCATGTAGTCCTGTGCGACGTCGCTCAACATCTAAATCACAATTTAGACGAGGCGAAAACAGAATTCAAGCGAGAACGCGCAAGCGCGGAAGACCGTCCGGCAGCGCGCCGGCCTCGCGTCCCGTTTGCTCGAGCACCTGGAGTGCCCGGGCACCCTCCTCACCGAGGTCCACGGTGTGCTCGTTCACGTACAGCGCCACGTACGGCCAGATGACGTCCTCGCCCAGCTCCTGGGCATGGCGCCGGATCGTGACCAGGGCGTCGTCGCGATGCGCCGCGGCATAGGCGATGGAGTCCCGCAGAACCGCGGTGAAGCGCTCGGTCGTGCCCTCGGGCAGGTCGAGGCGCGCCACCACGCCGCCGAGCGGCACCGGCGCGCGCGCCAGCTCCTCGAACGACGCGCCGAGGTCCTCCACCAGCTGGAGGCCGTCGCGGCGGTACGTGAGCCGGCCCTCGTGGATGAGCACGCCGAGGTCGTGGTCGCCTCGATGGAGTGCCGGGCCGATGTCCGAGAACACGGCGTGCTCGATGCGGGGGCTGTCGGGGTGGAGACAGCGGTAGAGCAGCGTCGCCGTGGTCGTCGGCCCCGGGCACAGGACGCGCGCCTCGGGTGACGGCCAGACGCCGTCGCGGGCCGCCACGATCAGCGGCCCGACGCCGAACCCGAGCGCCGAGCCGACCGGCAGGACGCCGTAGCGGTCCGCGAGCAAGAGGGCGGCGTGAAAGCTGGCCTTCGAGATGTCATAGCGGTCTGCGAAGAGCCCGTCGTTCAGCGCCTGGACGTCGAGCAGGTCGGCTTCGAACTCGAGCCCGCGCAGGTCGATGCGCTTCTCGAGGATCGCGTGGAACGCGAACGTGTCGTTGGGGCACGTCGAGAGCCCGAGGCGCAGCTTCATGCGAGCTCCTGCACGCGAATGCGAACGGCGGCCAGGGCGTCGGCCATGCGCCAGCCGGCATGGTCGCGGTCGCCGGCGCGGTTCGAGATGCCGCGGACGATCCGGAGCGGCACCCCGAAGAGCGAGGCGGCGACCGCCACGGCGTAGCCCTCCATCTCCTCGGCGAGCGCATCCGGGTGGCGGCGCGCGCGGTCCGCGGCATCGGCAGCCGTCCCCGCCGCCTCGGCGACCGACAGGAGCTCGCCGTCGGTGCCGGGAAGCGCGATCACGTCGGACTCGGCGAACCCGAGCTCGGCGGCTCCCGATCCGCCCGCGCCGATGCCGTCGACGCGCACCGCGCGCAGCCTCCATCGCCGTCCCGATCGCGAGCCGGCCGGTGTCGTAGGTGCCGGCTGCGCCCGCGAGCACCACGCCTCCCTCGGCCGCGCCGGGGTGGGTCGCGATGGCGTGCGCGGCGCCCGCGCCGGCCGCCGCCAGGCCGAACCCGCACACGCACACCGGGCCCGGGAGGGCGTCGCCCAGGAGCTCGGCCTCCGCCGCTGTGGGAATCAAGATGAGCAATCTCTCCGATCGATCCGCGGTGGCGGACGCTATCAGGAGATCGATGCCCGTACGACGTACAGTACGCTGTACGCCGGCATGTCCGAGCCGCCTTTCAAGCGCGAGCCGCTGAACCAGGACCGGATCGTCCGGGCGGCGCTCGCGATCGCGGATGCCGAGGGGCTCGACGCCCTCACGATGCGGCGGCTCGCGGTCGAGCTCGGAGCCGCGCCGATGGCGGCGTACTCCCATTTCAGGGACAAGCGCGAGCTCCTGGCCGCCGTCGTCGACGCCGTCATGGCCGAGGTCGAGCTCCCGGAGGTGGACGGCCGCTGGCGCAAGCCGATCCGCCGGCTCGCCGAGTCGCTCCGGCGTGCGCTTCTGGCCCATCCCGCCGTGATGCCGGCCGTCAACGTGTACGCCGCCGGCGGACCGGCCACGTCTGCGGTCGTCGACCGCGCTCACGGCATCCTGCGGGGTGCCGGGTTCGCCGACGAGCAGGCCGTCGCCGCGGTCGACACCCTGTATGCGTTCACCCTTGGCGCGGTGTCGCTTGAGCTCGCGCGAGCCTCGGCGGACCCGGCCGCGCGCGGCGGCGAGGATCGGTTTCGCGACGGCCTGGACCGGATCCTCGCCGGGATCGCGGCCGCCGGACGCGCGCCGGCTACGTGATCTCGACCATGCGCCGGATCGCGCCGCGAGCCCGGGCGGCGAGCTCGGGCTCGACCGTCACCGGATAGCGCATCTCGAGCAGCGAGTCGCGCAGCTTCTCGAGCGTGATCATCTTCATGTAGCGGCACACGGCCCGCTCGCTCATCGCGTAGAACCGGGCGTCTGGCGCCTCCTTGCCGAGCCGGTGCAGGATGCCCGTCTCGGTGGCCACCATGAACTCGCGCCGCGGCGACGTGCGCGCCCGCTTCACCATGCCCTCGGTCGAGAGCACGTGCGTGCGTGCACCGAGCGCCGGGTTCTCGGACGCCGCGTACATGCACTGGCTCGCGCAGCCGCACTCCGGGTGGATCAGGAGCTCGGCGTCGGGATGCTCGTCGAGCGTCGCCTCGACGTCCGCGGGGCGGATCCCGGCGTGCACGTGGCACTCGCCCGGCCAGATCTTCATCTTCCGGCCGGTGACGCGCTCGAGGTAGGCGCCCAGGAACATGTCGGGGAGGAAGAGGATCTCGCGGTCGGCGGGGACGGCCTCGATGACCTGGCGGGCGTTCCCCGAGGTGCAGCAGTAGTCCGAGAGCGCCTTCACCTCGGCGGTGGTGTTGACGTAGCTGACGACGACAGCGCCGGGGTTCTCGTCCTTCCACCGCGCGAGTGCCTCGGCGTCGATCGACGCTGCCAGCGAGCATCCCGCGTCGAGGTCGGGGATGAGCACCGTCTTGTTGGGTGCCAGCACGGCCGCGGTCTCGGCCATGAAGTGCACGCCGCAGAACACGATCACGTCGGCCTCGGTGGCGGCCGCCTGCTGCGAGAGCCCCAGCGAGTCGCCGACGTAGTCGGCCACGTCCTGCACCTCGGGGACCTGGTAGTTGTGCGCCAGGAGGACGGCCTTGCGCTCGGTTGCCAGCTCGCGCACCTCGTCCTGCATGCGCTCGGTCATCGTTCTGGTCATGACTGCCATGGGTGTACCTCCAGCGAGACGTCGAGCGCCGTCACCGAGTGGGTGAGGGCCCCGATCGAGATCGCGTCGACGCCGGTCTCGGCGACGGCGCGGACGGTGTCGAGCGTGATGCCGCCCGAGGCTTCGAGCCGGGCACGGCCTCGGGTGCGGGCGACGGCCTCGCGCAGGAGGCCGGGATGCATGTTGTCGAGCAGGATCGTGTCGGCCCCGGCGCGGAGTGCCTCGTCGAGCTGGTCGAGGTCGTCGACCTCCACCTCGATCGCAAGCTCCGGGCTGGCCTTTTGAGCGGCCTCGATCGCGGGGGTGATGCCGCCGGCGATGGCGACGTGGTTGTCCTTGATGAGGATCGCGTCGGCGAGCCCCATCCGGTGATTTCTCCCGCCGCCGCACGCGACGGCCCGCTTGTCGAGCGCCCGCAGGCCGGGCGCGGTCTTGCGCGTGTCGAGGATCTCGGCCCCGGTGCCGCGCACCGCCTCGACGTACGCCCGGGTGGCGGTGGCGATGCCGGACATGCGCTGCACGAGGTTCAAGCCCGTGCGCTCGGCGCTCAGGATGGCGTGCGCCTTGGCGTGGATGCGCGCCGCGGTCTGCGGCGGCGACGCGACCAGCTCACCGTCGTCGATGCAGACGTCGATCTCGGCGTCCGGGTCGAGGAGCCGCACACATGCGATCAGCTCGGCCGTCCCGCAGATGACGCCGGCGCTCTTGACGACCACGTCCGCGGTCACGTCGAGATCCCGGGGGACGATCGCCTCGGTCGTGACGTCGCCGGCGCCGAGATCCTCCGCGAGCGCGTTGCCGATCACGTCGTCGACAGTGTCGCTCTGCATGCCACGGGCCTCTCCAGGGCCGGATCGAGGTCGGGGTGGTCGCGTCGCAGATGAGACCCGCGGCTCTCGCGCCGCTCGAGCGCGGCGGCCGCGATCAGGGTCGCGACGCGGACGGGGTTCGACTCGGGCTGCGCGTCGAGCCAGGTCAGGAGCTGCTCGAGGCCCTCGCGATCGCGGACGGGCCCGGCACCGCTCCACATCCGGCGCCGGAGCTCGGCGAGCCGCGCCCGCGCCAGCGGCCGCTCCGGCGGAAGCGGCCGATCCACGTCATGCGGCACGGCGTCGAGCCCTGCGGCGACCGCGCGATGCGCGAAGACGAAGCACTCGAGCAGCGAGTTCGAGGCCAGCCGGTTGGCGCCGTGGGCTCCGGTGCAGGCGCTCTCGCCCGAGGCGTAGAGGCCGGCGAGCGAGGTCGCGCCGTGGAGATCCGTGGCGATGCCGCCCATCAGGTAGTGCGCCGCGGGCGCCACGGGAACCGGATCTGCGCACAGATCGATCCCGAGCCGGGCGCAGCCCTCGACCAGGTTGGGGAAGCGGCTGCGGACGCGGGCGGCGTCGAGGTGGCGGAGCGACAGGTAGCTCGTCTGGCCGGCGTCGAGCCGGGCCTGGATGACTCTGGTGACGACGTCGCGCGGCGCCAGCTCGGCGTCAGGATGCTCGTCGACCATGAACCGGTCACCGGCCTCCGAGACGAGGTACGCGCCCTCTCCCCGCACAGCCTCCGAGACGAGGAACGCCCGTCCGGCCGTGGCGACCGCGGTGGGATGGAACTGGACGAACTCCATGTCGCGGACGTCGGCGCCGGCTCGATGCGCGATCGCGATCCCGTCGCCCGTCGCGCCGGGCGGATTCGTCGTCCGCGAGTAGAGCGCGCCCGCTCCGCCCGTCGCGAGGAGCGTCATCCGCGCCCGCACCGGCTCGAGCTCGTCGTGGCCGAGGATCCACGCGCCCGCGCAGCCGTCTCCGTCGGTGACGAGTCCGATGGCGGCGGCGTGCTCGACGACACGGATGCGCGGATCGGCCGCCACCCGGCCGATGAGCGTCCGGGCGATCGCTGCTCCGGTTGCCGTGCCGTCGGCGTGGAAGATGCGGTTGCGGCTGTGGCCGCCCTCGCGGGCGAGCTGGGGCCGGCCGTTCTCGTCGCGATCCCACTGCACGCCGAGCCGCCCGAGGTCGGCGACGCGGTCGACGCCCTCCCGCACGAGCACCGCTGCGGCCGCCGGGTCGGCCAGGCCCCGCCCCACGGCGAGGGTGTCGGCCAGGTGAAGCTCCGGGTCGTCGTCGGGTCCGACCGCTGCGGCGATGCCGCCCTGGGCCATGAAGGAGTTCGACGCCTGCAGCGAGCCCTTCGTCACGAGCATCACGCGCGCGCCGCGGGCAGAGGCCTCGAGCGAGGCGTAGAGCCCTGCAAGCCCTGCGCCGACGACCAGGACGTCGGTGCGGTGAGACGCTCGTTCACGCACGGCGATGGGCATATTAGCCGAAGTGACTAAAACTCGCTGGGAATGGAGTTCGGGCGCGGAACGTTCCTAAGAGGGCATGCTTCTCCTGGCTGATACGCTCGCGGTCATGGCCCCCGAGCCCGACTCGCCGTCCTCGCCGGGCGCCGCGCAGGCGGCTGCCGCGCGCGACCGCGCGCGATTCGAGGAGGACGCGCTTGCCCACGCCGAGCACCTGTATCGCATTGCGCTTCGGCTCACGGGATCGTCCCAGACTGCCGAGGATCTCGTCCAGGAGACCTACCTGCGGGCGTTCCGAGCCTGGCGGTCGTACTCGCCGGGGACGAATCTCGCAGCGTGGCTCGCGACGATCATGCGAAATGCCAACATGGACGAACTCCGCCGGCAGAGCCGGCGCCCACCGTCTGAGCCGCTCGATGAGCAGGGCGACTACTACCTGTACAACCGTCTCGCCGAGACGGGCCGCGAGCCGCAGGAGCGCGTCCTCGCCCGCCTGTCGGGCAGCGGTGTCGTCGAGGCCCTGAGCGACGTTCCCGAGAACTTCCGCGAGGTCGTCGTGCTCGTCGACGTCGGCGACTTCTCCTACGCCGATGCCGCCGAGATCCTGGGGATCCCGATCGGCACGGTCATGTCGCGGCTCTACCGCGGCCGGCGGCTTCTGAAGCAGCGGCTCGCGGAGCTGGCCGACCGGGAGGGGGCGGCATGAGCGTCGATCCCTGTCACGGCGCCGAGCATCTGATGCAGCCGTATCTCGACCGCGCGCTGACCGAGGTCGAGATCACGAGCATCGACCTGCACCTGCGCGAGTGCGACTACTGCAACGACCGCTACGTCTTCGAGCGGCGCCTGCGCGAGGTCGTCCGCGACTGCTGCTGCGGCGAGGTCGCGCCCGCGGGCTTCGTCGACCGCCTGCGCCTGCGCTGCTGCGGTCAGGACGACGGCGCGTAGTCGACGTCTCCCGGCGGCCGCAGATCGCGGCAGTCGACGAGATCCGCCCCGAGCGGCCTGACCGGGGTCTCGCCGTGCCACGGGATCTCGTCCCAGAGAACCCGCGGGATGACGACCGGGTGCGAGCGGCCGGTGCCGTAGTCCGCGGCGAGCACGCGCGTGCCCGGCGCGGCCTCGGCCATGCGTGCGACCGCCGAAGCGGTCGAGCGCCGGGCCGTCGCCCAGCACGATGAGCGCCCGGTCCGCGTCGACCGGGAGCGCGGCGAGCCCGGCGTGGAGCGACGCCGCCTGGCCGTCGCGCCATGTGTCGCACACGACGGCGCGGGCGCCGTGCAGGTCGACGTTCGCGAGGATCTCGCCCGCGTGGGCGCCCAGGACGACGATCCGCTCACCGATCCCGGCGCCGGCGACGGCCGCGAGAGCGCGCTCCAGCATCGGCATGCCCTCGACGGGGTGCAGCTGCTTGATGCCTCCGAACCGGCGCCCCTGCCCCGCGGCAAGCACGACGGCTGCGATCACACGTCGAGGACGATCGAGTCGGCGATCTGGAGCGTCCGGCCGGCGGCGCGGCTGTAGACTCGGGCCGCGTCGGGATCCTCGATGGCGAGCGCCTGCGACCACAGCTCTTCGGCCACGTCGAGCAGGCCCTCGACGGCCTCGAGCTCGCCGTTGCCGTTGGTGTCGCATGCCCGCCGTGCCAGGCCGATTGCACCCGGCATGTCGGGGAGGCGCGTCCACAGGAGCGTGGTCGCCATGATGAGGTACTCGTGCACGCGCACCCGCTGGAGCGGCACGGTGCGGTCGCGCGCGACCAGCGGCGGCGACAGCACCGGCGCCGGCTCGCCGCGGGCGGCGCGCTCGGCGTTCCCCCACATGATCGCCCGCAGCTGGTCGGGTGTGGCACCCGCACGGCGAAGCGCCGTCCCGAGCTGAACCTGGGCGATGCCGCACATGCCGTACGGCGCATCGCTTGCGAACGCGATCTGCTCCGGCGAGGCGGTGGCAAGCAGCGCGCGCAGGTCGGTGTTCGACCACACCGACGTGTCGTAGAGGACGTTGGGGTGGTCGAGCAGCGTCCTGCCGATGTGCTGGAGGTCGGCGATCGCGGCATGGGCGAGGATGAGCTGCGCCTCGGGGTGGTGCTCGACGAGGTCGCCGCAGGTCCTCGGCGATCGCCGGCAGGCCGCGGCCGGCGTGGATCAGGATCGGCACGCGCCGCTCGGCGGCGAGCCGGAACACCGGGTCGAGCCCGCGCTCGCCGAAGTCGAACTTCTGCGCCCGGGGGTGCAGCTTGATGCCGCGCGCGCCCCGGTCGAGGCAGCGCTCCGCCTCGGGGATCGGCTCCGCGGTGAGGTCGAGCCGGCAGAACGGGACGAGCGCCCCGTCGGATGCCGCCGCCCATTCGAGGACGCGGTCGTTGGGCACCCGGTAGGCCGGAAAGCGGTCAGGGTCGTTCAGCGGAAATGTGAACGAGCGCTCGACGCCGTAGGCCGCCATGGCGGCGAGCAGCTCCTCGGGCGACTGGGTGAAGCCGTCCTCGTCGACGCCCAGATGCGTATGCGCGTCCCAGACCCTGATGTCGTCGGGGAACGCGGCGCGGATGCGCTCGAAGTGCTGGTTGAGGACCCGTTCGAACCCCGGCGTGGGCACGGGCGAACGCTATCAGCGGTCGGGTGATAGCTTGTCCGTATGACCACAGGACTGCTCATGTTCGCCGATTCGGTCCGCGATTCGGACCTGTTTCTTGCCACCGGCATCTCCGTCGTCGACCCCTTCATCTACGTCGAGACCGACGGTCGGCGCGTCATCGTGACGAGCGAGATCGAGGCCGACGCCGCCCGCCGAAACTCGAGCGCCACCGACGTGTGGCTCGGCTCGAAGTTCGGTGCCCGTCAGCTGATCGCCGACGGGATGGAGTGGGACGACGCCCAGCTCGAGGTGCTCCATCGGGTCCTTGCCGACCTGGGCCTCGACGAGGTGGTCGTGCCTCCATCCTTCCCGGTTGCCGCGGCGGATCACCTCCGCGGAAAGGGCGTCGCCGTGCTGCCCGACCGTAAACGGTTCGAGCTCCGCCGGCGGGTCAAGGACGAGCGCGCGCTCACGGGGATCCGTGCTGCGCAACGCGGCACCGAGGCCGCGATGGCCCGCGTCGTCGAGATTCTGGGCTCGTCGACCCCGAAGGGCGACGGGCTCGTGTTCGAGGGCGAGGAGCTGACGGCCGAGCGCGTGCGGGCCGAGGTGATCGCGACCCTGCGGGCGCACGGGTGTGAGGGCGAGCCGCCCATCACGAGTCCCGGTCCGCAGGGGGCGTTCGTGCACGAGCTCGGCACCGGCCCGGTGCGGCCGGGCGAGTCGCTGATCGTCGACATCTTCCCCGTCCACGCCGAGAGCCGGTTCTGCGCCGACATGACCCGCACGTTCTGCTTCGGCGATGCGCCCGAGCTCCTGCGGCACATGCACACGACGGTGCGCGAGGCGGTCAAGCGCTCGACCGAGGCCATCCGGACCGGGGTGAACGGAAAGCAGGTGTGGGAGGCGGCCTGCGACGCCATCGAGGCGGGCGGCTATCGCACCGAGCGGAGCGTCGGCCCGGGGGAGTCGCTCGACGAGGACTTCTTCCACGGCCTCGGCCACGGCGTCGGGCTCGAGGTCCACGAGGCCCCGGGCCTGGGCCTCTCGGGCGACGACCTGATCGCCGGTGACGTCGTGACGATCGAGCCCGGTGTCTACCGGAAGGGGTTCGGCGGGGTCCGGCTCGAGGACCTGGCGGTCGTGCGCGACGACGGCGCAGAGGTGCTGACGGACTTCCCGTATGACATGGAGATCCATGCCTAGGGGCGGCGTGTCGCGCCCCGCGTTCCACGTCGACGATCCCGTCGCCGTCGGCCGCAGGATCCGCGACCTTGCGCCAGCAGCTCGGGCTGTCGCTTCGCCAGGTCGCCGGGCCCGGGTGCTCGCCCGGATACCTGTCGCGGGTGGAGCGCGGCCAGCGCGTGCCGTCGGTCAGCGTCATGGCCGACCTGGCCGACAAGCTGGGTACGACGCTCGAGGACCTCGGCGGACGCGACATCCGCACGCGAGTCCCGGAGGCGCGCCTCCTCGATCTCGAGCTGGCCGCCAGGATGGGTGACGCGTCCGCGCCGGACGAGGTGCGCCGAGCGCTCGAGGACGCGGGCCGGATCGGCGACCGGCGCGCGCAGAGCAGGCTGCTCGAGGTGCTCGCCCACGTCGCGGCCGAGGCACGCCGCGACGCCGAGGTGGTGCGGCTGTGCGAGGCGGCGATCGAGGCGGCCCCGGTTCCGGCCACCAGCCGAGCCCGGCCCGCGCTGCACGAGGCGCTGGGGCGCGCGTATGCCGGGCTGGGACAGATGAACCGCTCGATCGACGTCCTGCGCTCCGCGTTCGAGGAGGCCCGAGCCGAGCCCGCCGACCCGTGCCTCGCGGTGCGGTTCGGAGTGCTTCTGGCGAGCGCGTACACCGATGCCGGCCTTGGTGACGAGGCGTACCGGACGCTCGATGTGATCAGGGGCGATCGCGACGTCCTGAGCGACCCTGTGACACATGCCCGGCTCGAGTGGGCGATCTCACGGGCGTACGCCGAGCACGGCCAGGCCGATCTCGCCGAGCGCTATGCACGGCGTGTCGTCTCGGCGCTGGCGCACGGCGAGCATCTGCTCCTGCTCGGCCGGTCGCACATGCTCCTCGGCAGCATCCTTCTCGATCGCAGCCGCCGCGCCGAGGCCGATGTCGAGCTCGACCGTGCGGCCGACGTGCTCGAGCGTGGCGGCGCCGCGAAGCCCGAGCTCGCCCTCCTCGACTACGAGCGCGGCCGGGCGGCGCTCCTCGACGGCCGGCTCGACGACGCCGAGACGCTGGCCCGCGCCGGCCTCGATCGCACGGAGGCGACCGAGCCCGGAACGGCCGGGATGCTCTACACGCTGCTCGCCAAGATCACGCTGGCTCGCGGCGACCTCGACGAGGCCCGGCGGCTGTGCAACGAGGCGGCCGGAGTCCTTCAAGGAACGGTCGCGGTGCACTACCTCGACGACGTCTGGCAGACGCTCGCCGACGTCGAGGAGCGCGCCGGCGACCTGCCGGCCGCGCTCGCAGCGCTGCGCCGCGTCACCGGCGGGCGGCCGCCGGTGCCCAAGACCTAGGCGGGCCTACCCGTGCGCGGGGTGGACGATCACCCCGGCCACGCGCGGCCGCTCGTCAACTCGCCGGAGCCAGTCCTCGATCCGCGGGTACCTGCCGTCGAGCGAGAGGTGCTCGGCCAGGATCCTGTGGAACCGCTCGTCGTCATCGTCGCGCAGCCAGAGCCCGTACTTCAGGAACGGGAAGGCGGCGCAGTCGGCGGCCCCGAAGTCGTCGCCGTACAGGTGGTCGCGGCCGTCGAGCATCTCCTCGAAGAACGTGAGCGACGCGCGCATCTCGGCGGCGAGGGCCTCGACCAGGACGTGATCCGGCGAGTCCGAGGCCAGCTCCTCCTCGATCCGATTCGGCGGCACCTTCCACACCCGGTTGAACCAGTCGACGAACACCCGCACCTCCGCCCGCCGGGCGGTCTCGGCCGGCAGGAGCGGCGGGTCGGGAAACCGCTCCTCGAGGTGCTCGATGATGCGGCTCGAGTCGACGGCGATGAACCCCTCGTCGTCGAGGACGGGCACGAGGTCCTGGCCGCTCACCTCGCGGATCGGCCTGCGGTTCTCGGCATCGCACATCACGACCTCGGCGTCGACGCCCTTGTGGCCGAGGGCGAGGGCCACGCGCTCGACGTTCGTCGAGAAGGGGATGGCGTAGAGCCGGATCCCGCTCACACGTGCATCAGGTCGAGGAAGCGCTGGTCGTCGTCGAACGGCCCGACGAGACCGAAGTTGAGCCCGTCCGCGCGGATCACCTCGCCCGCCAGCCGCCGGATGTCGGCGGCGGTGACGGCCTCGATCCCCTCGAGCACCTCCTCGGGCTCCGAGAGGCGGTCCTCCAGCACCTCGCGGCGCAGGCCGAACCCGAGCAGGCCGCGCGGGTCCTCGAGCTGGAGCACCAGGCGCCCCTTGAGGAAGTTCTTCGTCCGCCGCAGCTCGTCCTCCTCGACCGGCTCGGCCGCGAGCTTTGCGAACTCGCCGACGATCGTCTTCACGGCGAGGTCGATCCGCTCGATGTCGACGCCCGCCTGCGAGAAGAGGGTGCCGGCGTCGTTGTAGGCCGAGTGGTGGCAGAAGACGTAGTAGGCCAGGCCCTGCCGCTCGCGCACCTCGATGAAGAGCCGCGACGACATCCCGCCGCCGAGGATCGCCGAGAGCACCTGCATGACGTACCGGTCGGCGTGGGCCGTGGGCAGGCCGCGGACGCCGAGCCGCAGGTGGGCCTGGTCCGAGTCGCGCGTCTCGAGGCTGACCCGGGCCTCGTCCTGCTTCACCTCGACCGGGGCGGGCGCCCCCGTCTGGCGGTCGTCGAGCGAGCCGAACTGGGCCTCGACCTCGGAGAGGAAGTCGCCGTTCACGGCGCCGGCGGCGCCGACCACCATCCGGCGCGGCGCGTACCAGGCGCCGAGGTAGTCCAGGAAGGTCTGGCGGCCGGCGGCGCGGATCGTCTCCTTGGTGCCGATGATGTCCCAGCCGAGCGGCTGGTCGCCGAAGAGCAGGTGGTCGTACACGCTGTCGACGTGGTCACGCGGGGTGTCCACGTACATGTTCAGCTCCTCGATGATCACGCCCTTCTCGCGCTCGAGCTCCTCGGCGTCGAACTTGGAGTGCAGGATCTGGTCGGCGAGGACGTCGAGCGCCAGCGACCGGTGCTCGGCGGCGCACTTGATGTAGTAGCCGGTGTACTCCTTGCTCGTGAAGGCGTTGAACTCGCCGCCGATCCCGTCGACCTCGGCCGAGATGTCCTTGGCCGTCGGGCGCCGCTCGGTGCCCTTGAAGAACATGTGCTCGGCGAAGTGGGCGATGCCGTTCGTCGGCTTCGTCTCGTACCTGCTCCCCGCGGCGACCATCACCATGACCGCCACGGACTTTGCGGCAGGCATCGGTGCCGTCACGACGCGCAGCCCGTTGTTCAGGGTCGTTTTCTGGAACATGGCGGCGGTATCCTAGCCAGCGACGTGGGGGATCCCGCAGGCCTGCGATCGACGTTCGATTCCGCGGCCGACCGTTACGACCGTGCCCGGCCGGAGTACCCGGCGGCCCTGTTCGACGACCTTGTCCGGATCGCGGGCGCCGGGAGCGGCGATCGCGTGCTCGAGATCGGGCCGGCGACGGGGAAGGCGACGCGGCCGCTCGCCGAGCGCGGCCTTCGGATCACGTGCGTCGAGCTGGGAGCCGAGCTGGCGGCCCGTGCTCGGGCGGCGCTCGCCGAGTATCCGGATGTCGAGGTCGTGCATGCGGCGTTCGAGGACTGGAGGCCGGCGTCCGGCGCGGCGTTCGACCTCGTGGTGGCGGCGACGTCCTGGCACTGGATCGATCCCGGCGTCCGGTACGAGCGGGCGTTCGACCTCCTGCGCGACGGTGGGCACCTGGCCTTCTGGAAGGCGACCCACGTCTTCCCCGACGGCGGCGACCCGTTCTTCCGCGACATCCAGGACGTCTACGACGAGATCGGTGAGGGGATGCTCGGGGGCCCGGTGTGGCCGCGGCCCGGCGAGCTCCCGGACGAGCGTGCCGAGATCGAGGCGACCGGGCTCTTCGACGTGGTGCACGTCGGGCAGTACGACTGGGAGGTCGTCTACGACGCCGACGGCGTACATCGACCTGCTCGAGACGTTCTCGGGCCACATCTCCATGGAGCCGTGGCAGCGCGAGCGGCTGTATGCCGAGATCCGGCGCCGGCTGGCGGCGCGGCCGGACGGGCTCGTACGCCGCCACTGGGGCGCCGTGCTCCACATCGCCCGGCGGGTCACCGCTCGACCGGGTGCGTGAACCCGCGGACAAGCGCGGTCAGCGCTTGCCGCCAGATCCGCTCCTCCTCGCCTGACGGGAGGGCCGACCGGAGCTCGAGCACCGCGAGGCCCTCGCAGAGGGCGTGGAACTCCGTCACGGCGTCGGGCACGGTCCGCCCTCCGAGCAGGCCGGCGGCCTCGAGCCGCTCCACGCGCGTCGCGAGGCCGGCCAGCGCGTCGACGGCGGCGTCGCGGAATCCGGCGGCGAGGCCGGGCTCCGGGAGCGCTCGCTGGACGCCGATCCGAAAGAGCGCCGGGTGCTCGACCACGAAGCGGCGGAAGACGGCGACACCATCCTCGGCGAGGTCGGCGGCCGGGTCGTCCGTGGCGGGCCGGTCTTCGATTCCGGCGCGGAGGATGTCGAACCCGCGCGCCCCGAGCGCGACCAGGAGGGCGTCCTTCGATCCGAACGCCGTGTAGACCGCCCGGGTGGTCGTGTCGATGCCCGCCGCGACTCGACGCACGGTGAGCGCGTCGAGCCCCTCGGCCTCGACGATCCGCTCGGCCTCGTCGAGGAGCGCGGTCGCGGTCGCCTCGCCGTGCTGCCGCTTTCTCCCCATGCGCTCCAGCATAACGCAACGCCGTTTCGGTATCTGCTATAACGTGACGATGTTACGAAATAGCAGGAAGGAACCCATGCAGACCATCACCGACACGACCACCACCTACGTCCTCATTCACGGGCTCACGTTCGACCACCGGATGTGGGATCCCGTGATCGGCGCGCTCCCGGCGGGCCGCCGGGTGCTCGCGCCCGACCTGCCCGGCCACGGCGGGACGCCGATGCTCCCGGAGCCGGGCCTCGCACCCGTCGTCGACGCCGTGCACAAGGCGGTGCGCGCCGCTGGCATCGAGCGGCCGATCGTCGTCGGGCACTCGATCGGCGGCCCGGTCGCGGCGATCTACGCATCGACGTACCCGGCGGCGGGCGTCATCAGCGTGGAGGCGCCGATCCGCCTCGAGTCGTTCGCCGCGATGCTCGCGGCGCTTCGCCCACAGCTCGAGGGCCCCGGCTTTGACCAGGCGTGGAGCATGTTCCAGCAGAGCTGGCGCATGGATCTCGTCCCCGCCGGCCGGCGCGGGCTGCTCCGGGCCGGCGAGCGCGGATCGCAGGACGTCGTCCTGAGCTACCAGGCCGACCTGCTCGACCGTCCCCTCGCCGACGTGGTGCGGTGGCGCGACGAGGGGCTCGGCCGGCTGGCGCAGGCCGGGATCCCGTACGTGTCACTCCACGCGAACCCGGTCGGGCCCGCCGATGAGGCGTGGCTGAAGACGGCGGTCCCGCAGGCCGAGGTGATCGTCTGGCCGGTCGAGCACCACTTCCCGCACCTCGCCGATCCTGACGGGTTCGCCGAGCTGCTCGAGCGGGTTGCCGAGAGCGCCGCTAGCCGCCCCGAGCTGCGATCAGCGACCGGTTGACGGCCCAGACGGCCGCGAAGCCGATCGCCCACACCGGTTGCCCGGCCGCCCACAGTGCGACGGCGGCCGAGCCGAACATGACGACCTCGAACGCGAGGTGCTGCGACGCCGAGAGCTTCACCCTCGCCCGCGGCGAGCCGAACACCGCCCACAGCACGATCCACGCCGCCGGCGCGGCGATCGCGAGCGCCCATGCCACGCCCCAGCCCCAGTAGGCGAGCGCCGCCAGGGCGGCGAGCTCGAGGACGAACGCGAGTCCGAGGCTGGCCGGCTTCACGTGCGGGCGACGCGATACAGGCCCGGATGCGACGTGAACCTGGCCAGGCCGGCCGCGGCGGCCCGAAACCCCTCGCTCGATGTGGCTGCCCCGAACTCGTCGGCCGTCCGCCACCGCGCCACGTTCACGAAGCGGAACGCAGAGCCCGGTGCGACCGCCTCGTGAAGCGCCGTCCCGAGGTATCCCGGCTGCGCGTCCAGGAACTCGCAGGCGGCGGTCCAGCCTGCGATGAATTCGTCGTCTCGGCCCTCGGGGACCTCGAATGCGTTGATGAGCACCAGCGGGTCGTGATCGGTCATCGTGGAACCTCCGTGTCGTCGATGTCGCGCCACCTTCGCTGCAGGAGGCGCCGCTCGGCCTCGTCGTGGACGAGCTCGAGCGCCCGCTGGTACGCGGCACGAGCCTCGTCGGATTGGCCGAGCCGGTGAAGCAGCTCTCCCCGGGTGGCGTGCAGGTAGTGGTAGTCGTCGAGCTCCAGGCCGTCCACGATTCGCAGCCCCGCCTCCGGCCCCTCGGCCTCGGCGATCGCGACGGCCCGGCTCAGCTCCACGACCTCCGAGCCCGTGAGGCGCGAGAGCTCCCCGTAGAGGGCCGCGATCTGCGGCCAGTCGCGCGGCTCCTCGGTGTGAAGCGCGGCGATCGCGGCCTGCACGACGTACGGGCCGCGGCCCCGCAGCGCGAGGGCCCGGTCGAGCGCGGTTCGGCCGGCCGCGATCTGGTCGGCGTCCCAGAGGCTCGTGTCCTGGTCGGCGAGCAGCACGACGTCGTCTCCGCTGAACCGGGCCTCCCGGCGGGCGTCGTGCAGCAGCATCAGCGCGAGGAGGCCGTGCACCTCGGGCTCGTCGGGCATGAGCTCGGAGAGCGCAAGGCCGAGCCGGATCGCCTCGCCGGCCAGGTCGCCGCGGCCGCCGTAGCCCGCGTTGAAGATCAGATAGACGACCGCGAGCACGGCGGCCAGGCGGTCGGGCAGCACGTCGTCGGGTGGCACCCTGAACGGGATCCCGGCGGCCGCGATCTTTCGCTTGGCCCGGACGAGGCGCTGCGCCATCGTCGGCTCCGGGACGAGGAACGCGCGGGCGATCTCGCCCGTCTCGAGGCCGCCGAGCGTCCGCAGCGTCAGCGCCACCTGGGCCTCGGTCGCGAGGGCCGGATGGCAGCACGTGAAGATGAGCTCGAGCCGCTCGTCGGGAAACGTCGTGTCGTCCATCGTGTCCTCCACCGCCTCGGGCACCTCGAGGAGCCGCGTCTTCTGGATCAGCGTGCGATCGCGCTTGATGCGGTTGATGGCCCGGTTTCGGGCCGTGGTCGTGAGCCAGGCGCCCGGGTTCTGCGGAACGCCGTCGCGCGGCCACCGCTCGGCCGCGATGGCGAAGGCCTCCTGCGCAGCTTCCTCGGCGAGGTCGAAGTCGCCGAGGAAGCTGATGAGCGCAGCGAGGACTCGCCCCCACTCGTCGCGGAAGACCCGGTCGAGGATGGCCTATCGCTCCACCAGCGGGCGCACCTCGACGGCGCCGCCCATGCTCGCGGCCGGGATCTTCGCGGCCAGCGCGATGGCGGCATCGAGATCGTCCGCCTCGTAGAAGCCGTACCCGCCGATGGCCTCCTTGATCTCGACGAACGGCCCGTCCGTCGTCAGGGTCTTGCCGTCCTTCACCTGGACGGTCGTGGCCGTCTCGGGAGGCTGCATCTGGGCGTCGCCCGGGGTGAAACCGGGCGTCGCGTTGAGCTCTCCGTAGGCGGCGTAGACGGCGCCCTGCTCCTCCTGCGAGAGGTCGTCCCACTCGGGCGTGCCGGGAAGCGGGGTCGTGCCCTGGTAGATCAACACCATGTACTTCATCGTCCCTCCTTCGGGGTGTGGTCGTGGGTACGACAAACGGCGCACCCACGAATTCGACACCTCAGCGGGACAGTAGGCTGCCGCGCCATGGACGTCCGTCTGGTGCAGTTCGCCGAGCGCCACCTGCCGGCGTTTGAGCGGATGCTGGACGACCCCGACGTCAAGCGGTTCACGCGGCTTCCGGTGCCGACGCCGCCGGGCTTCCCGCGCACCTGGCTCGAGCGCTACGAGCAGGGCCGCCGCGACGGCACGAGCGAGGCGTTCGCCGCAGAGGATGAGGCCGGCGAGTTCCTGGGCTGCGTGATGGCGTTCGGGATCGAGACCGACGAGGGGAAGGCCGAGCTGGGCTACATGGTCGCGCCGGCTGCGCGTGGGCGGGGGGTGGCGACCGAGGCGCTGCGGCTTCTCACCGACTGGGGGTTCACGGAGCGCGGGCTGGTCCGGCTCGAGCTTCTGATCAGCATCGACAACACGGCGTCGATCCGCGTCGCCGAGCGGGCCGGCTACGTGAGGGAAGGAGTGCTGCGGTCACTCTTCGTCAAGGACGGCCGGCGCGAGGACCACGAGCTGTGGTCGTGCCTGCCGAGCGACGACCGGCGAGGCCCGGGTGCGGGCGGCCAGTAGGATCGGCCGATGGACGCCTCGAGGCTCGCGGTGATTCCGCTCTTCGCCGACCTCCCGGACGCGGATCTCGCCACGATCGCCTCCGCGGCGCTCGAGGTGCGAGGTCGAGGCCGGCGAGACACTGGCCGCCCAGGGCCAGACCGGTCACGCGCTGTTCGCGATCCTGAGCGGTACCGCCGATGTCATCGCGGACGGCGCGAAGCGGGCGGTGCTGGGCCCGGGAGACGTCTTCGGCGAGATCGCCATGCTTGCCGCCGGTCACCGCACGGCGTCGGTCGTCGCGACCTCGCGGATGACCCTGATCGCGCTCTTCAACGACGGCGTCTCCGCCCTGGAGCGGCAATCCCCGGAGGCTGCGGCCCGATTGCGGGAGCTCGCGACGAGTCGCCGCGGCACGCGCCTCGACCCCGCCTAGCTATTCGGGACTAGGGTGCGGGCGGCGTCGATCCCCTCGACCCGCTCGCCGCCGGTCACGTTCTCGAAGACGAAGTCCGGCTAACGAGCGCCATGAGCGCGTCGACGTCGCGCTCGCGAGTCGAACGCGTCGCGGTAGCACGCGATGCACAGCCTCCAAGCGGAGAGTCAGGATCTGGCCGTCGCTCCCCCAGGGTACGACTCGCCGATGGACGCGTGGCCTCAGGATGCTGCCCGTCTCGAACTCGCCGCCGATGCCGTTCCTGCAGCGCGTCGAGAGGGGCAGCCCGAGCACTCCGGCGTAGAACTCCTCGGACCTCTCAAAGCTCGTGCGGGCTGGACCGACGAAGTCGACCGGCGATGACCCGGGCCTCGTCGGTCGCTGGAACGAGCGCCCCCGTCCGTCCGAGTCCACGCGCGTCGCGACGTGTCCGTGTACGAGTCGCTCGACCATGAGGATCCTGGTCGCCCGCTGCGAGATCGCCTACCACGGCCGTGCCACGACCCGGCTCGGCGCGGGCGATCGCGTGATCCTCTTCAAGGACGACGGCTCGCTCTGCGTGCACGCCGAGAAGGGCTACAAGCCGCTCAACTACATGCCGGGCCCGACCACGGTGAAGGAGGAGGGCGACGTCATCCGCGTCTACCGCGCGGCGTCCGACGAGACCCTTGTGATCGTGGTCGAGGAGGTGCACGAGGACGCCCGCCACGAGCTCGAGGACGACGCCGTGCTCGAGCGGGAGGACGCCGAGCTCCAGATCCACAGGCTGCTCGAGCGGGCGCCCGAGACGATCGAGGCCGGCCTTGTCGTCCTCCAGCGCGAGCGGCCGACCGACACCGGGCCGATCGACCTGTTCTGCCGCGACGCGGAGGGCCGGACGGTCGTGGTCGAGGTGAAGCGGACGCGGGCCGTCGCGGCGCACGTCGAGCAGCTGACGCGCTACTGCGAGCGGGTCGACCTCGATCCCGCCCACAGCCCGTGCCGAGGCATCCTCGTCGCGCCCGAGATCGCGCCGCAGGCCCAGGTGATGTGCGAAGCCCGCGGCTTCGCGTTCGTCGCGCTCGACTTCGACGTGCTGAAGGGCGAGGTGGCCCCGGAGCTCACGCTGTTCGAGTAGATATGGCTTCGCCGTCGTCAGAACTGAGAGGAGACCCCATGCCCGTCGTCGATCTCACCGCCCATCCGACCGTCACGACCCCGTACGGGCGGTGGCAGCCGCTGAACGGCCCGCTCGGCGTAGCCGGGTTCGGGATCAGCGCGATCGTGTGCGACCCCGGCGAGGAGTTCGACATCGAGCACGACGAGACGGAGAGCGGCCAGCAGGAGGCCTATATCGTCGTGGCGGGGCGGGGCTTCTTCCGGATCGGCGACGACGAGGTCGAGGCAGGCCCGGGCCAGGTCGTCTCGGCTCCGGATCCGGCGGCCGTCAGGAGCTACGGCGCGCTCGAGCCGGGCACCCGCATCGTCTGCATCGGCGGGGCGCCTGCCGGCGACCAGAGCTACGGCAGCTGGATCGGCGACGCCGCTTCGGGCTAGGTCACGCCAGGCCGGCGACGACCTCCAGGAAGGCGTCGATCTCCTCGGGCGTGTTGTAGTGGACGGCGCCGACGCGGACGGCGCCGCCGGAGTCCTCGATCCCGAGGCGCTGCATGAGCTCCAGGGCGTAGTAGTTGCCGTCCCAGACGAAGATGTTTCGCTCGCCGAGCGCCGCTGACACCTCGGCGGGGTGCTTCCCGGCGACGTTGAAGGCGTACGTGGGGCAGCGGCGATCGAGGTCGCGCGTGCCGTAGACGGTGACGCCTGCGATGCCCTCGAGCCCTTCGAGGAGGCGGGCGCTGAGCTCGCGCTCGTACGCCGCGACACGGTCGATCCCGAGCTCGCGCAGGTAGCGGATCGCGGCGGCGGTGCCCGCGATCCCCTCGAGGTTGATCGTCCCCGTCTCCCACGAGTGGGGCGGCTCGTCGGGGGCCGGCCGCACCTTGTAGGGGCGGTGCTGCTCGAGAAGCTCGCTCCGCCCGTAGAGCACGCCGACGTGCGGGCCGAAGAACTTGTAGGCCGAGCAGACGAGGAAGTCGCACCCGAGCGCCGAGACGTCGATCGCGCCGTGCGGCGCGTAGTGGACGGCGTCGATGTAGGAGAGCGCGCCCGCCTCGCGGCAGAGCGCGGTGAGCCGGGCGACGTCGTTGATCGTCCCGGCGCCGTTCGAGGCCCAGCCGAAGGCGGCGACACGCGTGCGCCCGGAGAGCTTCGAGGCGAAGTCGTCGACGTCGACGACGCACGACTCCGTGTCGATGCCGGCCTGGCGGATGGTGACGCCGCGGTCGCTCGCCGCCAGCATCCAGGGAGCGACGTTGGCGTCGTGGTCGAGGCCCGTCACGAGGATCTCGTCGCCGGGACCGAGCGCGCGGCAGAGGATCCGCGAGGCGTGCAGGGTGAGGGTCGTCATGTTGGCGCCGAAGACGATCTCGGCGCCGGACGCCGCCCCGAGGAACGCCGCGGCCTCGGAGCGCGCCTCCTCGAGCATGGCGTCGCTGGCCTGCGAGGTCACGAACGGCCCGCCGAGGTTGGCGTTCTGGTCGCGGTAGTAGGTCTCGACGGCCTCGTAGACCGACCGGTGCGCCTGCGTGCCGCCGGGGTTGTCGAGGAAGACACGGTCGCCGTCGATCGACGGGAAGCCGGCGCGGATCGCGGCGACGTCAGTGGTGGAGGCAAGGGGGTTCATGCGGAGATCGTAAACTGCCGCGATGAAGCTCGTCATCCTTGGCGGCGGCCCCGCCGGATATGCCGCCGCCTCGGCGGCCGCGCACGTGGGCGGAGAGGTGACGCTCGTCGAGGAGCTCTCGCTCGGCGGGAACTGCACGATGACCGACGCGATTCCGTCGAAGACGCTGCTCACGACGGCCGACGCGATGCTCGAGGTGGCGCGCGCCGAGGAGGCGGGCTCGACTTCGTCCAGGGCTTCCCGTCGGTGAACCTCCGGCGCACGCTCGCCCGCGCCCGGGCCGTCGCGCTCCACCAGAGCCGCGGGGTGCGCGAGCGGATGGACGGCATGAACGTGCGCGTGCTGCCGGGGCGCGGGCGCCTGACCGGCCCCAACACGCTCGTCGCCAACGTGGACGGTCGCGACCATGAGCTCGACTTCGACGCGCTCCTCGTGTGCACCGGCGCTTCGCCGTTCGTGCCGCCGTTCGCGCGCCCCGACGCCAACCGGGTGCTGACGACGCGGCAGGTGTTCGAGCTGCGCCACCTGCCCGAGCACCTCGTCGTCCTGGGCGCCGGGCCGACCGGATGCGAGTTCGCCGACTTCTTCTCGCGCTGCGGCTCGCGCGTCACGCTCGTCTCGGCCCGCGACCAGCTCCTGCCGAGCGACGACCCCGACCTGGCCGAGGTGCTCGAGGAGGTCTTCCTGCGACGCGGGATGGACGTGATCGAGAACGGCCGTGCGTCGGCGATCGACACCGAGGACGGTGAGTCCGTCCGGCTCGTGCTGGAGGACGGGCGCGACCTGACGTGCTCGCACGTCCTGCTCTGCATCGGGATGCGGCCCAACACCCGCGACCTGGGCCTCGAGACCGCGGGCGTCGAGTTCGGCGACCGCGGCACGCTTCCCGTCGACGAGTTCTGCCGCACGAACGTCGGCCACATCTACGCCTGCGGCGACGTCACGGGCCAGGTGATGCTCGCGAACACGGCCGCCGTGCACGGCCGCGCCGCCGCGTTGCACGCGCTCGGCATCGAGATCGAGCCGGTCGTCTACAGCGGCGTCGCGTGGTGCGTGTTCACCCGGCCCGAGATCGCGAAGGCCGGGATCTCGGAGCGCCAGGCGCGTCTGGACGGCGTCCCGGTGCGGGTGACCAAGCACCTGATCCGCGCCAACCCGCGGGCGGTCATGGAGGGCGAGACCGACGGGATGATCAAGCTCCTCTCAGACCCCGACGACGGGACGATCCTGGGCGGCGCCATGGTCGGCCTCCGCGCGTCCGAGGTGATCACGGCGGTGGCGCTGGCGGTGCACGCGAAGCTTTCGGTCCAGGTGCTCGCCGAGACCGCGGCGGTGAACCCGTCGATGTCGGAGAGCCTCCAGCGGGCGGCCGAGAAGGCCGCGGAGGGCCTGCTGGGCATCTCCCGCGTGACGCTGACGAGCTGATGAAAAAACGGTGCCTGGCACCGATTTTTCACTAGACCTCGATGCGCAGGCCCGGGTGGGCGATCTCGATCGGGCCGGAGTATTCGGCGGCGGCCTTCTCGATCACCTCGTCGCTGCCGTTCTCGGCCGGCACGTGGGTGAGCAGCAACCGCTTGACGCCGGCCCTGGCGGCCTCGCGGCCCGCCTCCGTCGCATCCATGTGGCCGCGCTCCGTCGAGTCGCCCTTGGCGTCCTTCAGCGACGCCTCGCACAGGAAGAGGTCGGCGCCGTGTGCGAATCGCGCCAGCCGCTCGGTGGGCGCCGTGTCGGCCGAGTAGGCGATCGTCGACCCGCCGGCGTCGATCTTGATCGAGTAGCACGTCGTGTAGTGCAGGCTCGGTGCAAACGAGAAGCGCATGTCCCCGAGGCGCATGTCGAGCTGCGGGTCGTACTCCTCGACGGTCCACGCGGCCTCGAACGTCTCGACCGAGCCGTCCCACACCGCGGCCACCCGGTCGAGCACGCTGCGGCCGCCGGGCGGGAGGTGAAGCGACGCTCGCGGCCGGTCGCTCCAGGAGCCGTATCGGTAGGCGTAGTGGAGCGGCACGAGGTCGAACCAATGATCGGCGTGGAAGTGGCTGATCACGATGTCGGTGAGCGGCCCCGGGTCGTGCGCCCGGAGCTCCGACGCGATCCCGGATCCGCAGTCCAGGAGCACTCGCGACCGCGCGCTCTCCACGAGATAGCCGCTCGCCGCCTGCCCGGGGTTCGGCCACGCCGGGCTCCCGCCGAGCACCGTCAGCGCCAGCCCCACGGCTCAGATCCCCATCGAGTGATATCCGGAGTCGACGTAGACCGTCGTCCCCGTCACCATCTGCGACATCGGGCTGCACAGGTACAGCGCCGCCTGGCCGACGTCGGCGGCGTCGATGTTCCGGCCGAGCGGCGAGCGCTCTTCGATAACGGTCTCCATATCCTTGAACCCCGCAATACCCGCGGACGCGAGCGTGCGAACCGGACCGGCCGAGATGGCGTTCACCCGGATCGACTCGGGGCCGAGCTCGTGCGCCAGGTAGCGCACCGAGCACTCCAGGGCCGCCTTGGCCGTCGCCATGATGTTGTACCCGGGGAAGGTCCGCTCGCTGGCCATGTACGTCATGGTCACCATCGCGCCGCCTCCCCGCGCCGCCATGAGCGGCTCGGCCCGGCGGGCCATCGCGATCAGCGAGTACGCGGAGATGTCGAGCGCCGTCGCGAACGCGTCGCGCGGCGTGTCGACGAAGCGGTTCGTGAACGTCTCCTGCGGGGCGAACGCGATGGAGTGCACCATGATGTCGAGGCCGCCGAGCTCTTCTCCGACCTGCTCGAAGGCCCGGTCGATGCTGGCGTCGGCCGAGACGTCGCATTCCACGACGACGTCGGACCCGGCCTCCTCGGCCAGCTTTCGCACGCTGCCCTCGAGTCGCTCGCCCTGGTAGGTGAACGCGAGCCGCGCGCCCGCGCCGTGAAGCGCCTGCGCGATCGCCCACGCGATCGACCGCTTGTTGGCCACACCGGCCACCAGCGCGAGCTTGCCGTCCAGAATCCCGTCGGCCACGTCACCACTCCCTTCCCGTTGGCGCCGCTGACCCTAGCACGGCCGGAATTCGACTCAGTCGAGCCGGGTCACGACCGACTCGAGCGGCTCGCGCTCGGACGGCTGCGGCGGGTGAAGCGCCCAGCCGAGGTGGATGAGGCCGACGGCCACCTCGTCGGCGTCGAGCCGGATCGCCGCGCGGCCGTCGGGCTCGTCGAGCAGCGTGAGCGTGCGCCAGTAGCCGGCCAGCCCGCGCGCGTGGGCGGCCAGGAGGACGATGTAGGCCGCGACGCCGGACGCCAGGAAGTCCTCGCGATCCTGCACCGGGTCGCCCGTCTGGCGGGCCGAGACGACGACGAGCGTCGGTGCCCGGTCGAGCTTCCGCGCCGACCCGGGCTTGGCCGCGTCGGCGACCGCCTTCAGCCGCTCGAGCGACTCCGGGCCGATGACCCGGAACCGCCACGGGTTCGTCAGGTGGTGGTTCGGCGCCCACCGGGCGAGGTCGAGCAGCTGGTCGAGCGTCTCGGCGTCGACGGGCTCGGGGCGGTACGCCTTGTGCGTCCGGCGGCTGCGGACGGCGGCGTCGACGTCCATCACCGTGAGGCCGCCAGGCCGTCCAGCGCGGAGGGGTTCTCGAGCGACGACAGGTCGCCGGGGTCCTCGCCCAGCGCCGCCGCCCGCACCGCCCGCCGGACGATCTTGGCGGTCCGCGTCTTGGGGAGGGCGTCGACGAACCGCACGTCGGCGGGCGCGAACGCCTTTCCGAGCACCGCGGTGATCTGGCCGCGAACGCCGGCGCGGAGCTCGTCGGTCGGCTCGACGCCCGGCCGCAGCACGCAGTAGACCCACGCGACCTCGCCCTTCACGGGGTCGGGGATGCCGACCGCGCACGCCTCCGCGACGGCGGCGTGCGACACGGCCGCCGACTCGAACTCCGCGGGGCCGATCCGCTTTCCGGCGACGTTCAGCGTGTCGTCCGAGCGGCCGTGGAGATACCAGCAGCCGTCCTCGTCGACCGACGCCCAGTCGCCGTGCGCCCACACGTCCGGCCATCGCGACCAGTACGAGTCGAGGTAGCGCTGCGGGTCGCCCCACACGCCGCGGGTCATCGACGGCCAGGGCTTGCGGCAGACGAGCTCGCCCACCTCACCGGCCGGCAGGTGCTCGCCGTCCGGCCCCGCGACGTCGATGGCCATCCCGAGCGCCGGCCCGCCGAGGGTGCACGACTTGAGCGGCATGACCGGCATCGGCGAGAGGAAGCAGGCCCCGATCTCGGTTCCGCCCGACAGGTTGATGATCGGCGCGCGCCCCTCGCCGACGACGTCGTGCAGCCACATGTAGGGGTCGGGGTTCCACGGCTCGCCGGTCGACGCGAGGATGCGGATCGACGAGCGGTCGTGGCTCGCGGACGTGGTCGTCGCCGTGCGAGCGAAGCGCGCGGATCAGCGTGGGCGAGACGCCGAGCACCGAGATCCGGTGCCGCTCGACGAGCTCCCACAGCCGGCCCGGGCCGGGATAGTCGGGCGCACCCTCCGACACGACGAGCGTCGCGCCGGCAGCCCCGGCACCGATGACCACCCACGGGCCCATGATCCAGCCCATGTCCGTCACCCACATCACCCGGTCGTCGGCGTGGACGTCGGCCTGGAAGGCGGCCTCCTCGGCGATCTTCACCAGAAGCCCTCCGTGTACGTGGACGGCGCCCTTCGGCCGGCCCGTCGTCCCCGACGTGTAGATCACCATCATCGGCGTCTCGGAGTCGAGCGCGGGGGCGTCGAGGTCGGGGCTCTGCCGGCCGACGAGCTCGTCCCAGCGGTGGTCACGGCCGGCCACCATCGGCACCTCGGCCCCGAGCCGCTCCCACACCACGATGTGGCGGACGGTCGGCGCCTCGGCCACCGCGTCGTCGGCGATCGCCTTCATCGAGACGGGCCTCCCGCGTCTCGGCACCGCGTCGGCCGTGAGAAGCGCGACGGCACCGGCGTCGGCCAGGCGGGCGGCGACCGCGGGCGCGGCGAACCCCGAGAAGATCGGGACGACGATCGCCCCGATCTTGCACACCGCGTAGAAGGCGGCGACGGCCTCAATGGACATCGGGAGGAAGAGCCCGACCGCGTCGCCCCGTCCGACGCCCAGCTCGAGAAGGGCGTTGGCCAGGCGGTTCGTCTCGGCGGCCAGCTCGCCGTAGGTGGCTCGCACGACCTGTCCGTCCTCGCTCTCCCACACCACCGCGGGCTGCTCCGCCGGGTGGCGATCGACGCAGTTGTGCGTGAGGTTGACCGTGCCGCCGGTGAACCAGGTCGCCCAGGCGATGCCGCGCGAGGTGTCGAGCACGCGGTCGTACGGCTCGAAGAACTCGAGGCCGAGGAACCGCACTGCCGCGTCCCAGAACCACTCGACGTCGTCCTGGCTCCGCCGGATCAGCTCGCGCCAGTCCGCGATCCCGTGCTCGCGCATGAAGGCGGTGGCGCGCGCGTGCTCCAGGGTCTCGGCTGTCGGCTCCCAGATGTAGTCGTCGCCGGCGATGCCGAGGATGCTACCGAGCGCGCCGCGTGAGACAGTTCGGCGCGGATGAGGGTCGTCATCGCCCCCGACAAGCTGCGCGGCACCTACACCGCCGATGAGGCGGCGGCCGCGCTCGCGCGGGGCTGGCAGGAGGTGCGCCCGGGAGACGACATCGTCGAGGTGCCGCTGGCCGACGGTGGCGAGGGCACCGCCGCGGCGCATCCTGCGGGGCGAGGGGCGGCGAGTGGCGCGAGGCCGACGTGCATGACGCGCTCGGGCGGCCGTGCAGGGCCAGGTTCGCGCGCCTGATCGACGGCTCGGCCGTGCTCGACGTCGCCGAGGCGTGCGGGTCGGCCCGGGTGGCGGACGTCCGCCGCGACCCGCTCGGTGCCTCGTCGCGCGGCGCAGGCGAGCTCATCCGCGCCGCGATCGAGGACGGAGCGCTGCGGGTTGTGATCGGCGTCGGCGGCACGGCCTCGACCGACGGCGGCGTCGGGCCTTCGCGACGGCGCTCGGTGCCGTGCCCGGCGACGTCGAGCTCGTCGCGGCGCTCGACGTGCAGAACACGCTCGCTCGGCCCCGACGGCGCCGCCGCGGTCTTCGGGCCGCAGAAGGGCGCGACGCGCCGAGCAGGTCGCCGAGCTCGAGGAGCGTCTCTCGGCGCCTCGATCATCCGACCGCCGAGCGTCCCGGGGTCGGGCGCGGGTGGCGGGATCGGCGGCGATGCTGATGCGCTCGGCGCGGAGCGCCGTCTCGGGCGCGGCGCTCGTGGGCGGCCGAGGTCGGCCTCGCCCACGCGCTCGCGAGGCCGACCTCTGCATCACGGCCGAGGGCAGGATCGACCGTCAGACGCTCTCGCGGCAAGGTGGTCGCCGTAGGTCGCTGACATCTGCAGCGGTCCGGCGTCCAATGCATAGCCGTGGGCGGAATCGTCGAGCCCGTCGCGGCGGAGGAGCTGCGACGGCGCGGATGCGAGACCCATCAGCAGGGCGACCTCGAGCGCGCGGGGCGGGAGCTGGCCTCGCGCTCGTCCTCGCCCTCGGGCTGAGCGCCTGCGCGAGCGGCGCCGCCGACGCGCCGTCTCGCCCGTCGCACTGCCCGACGCCCGCGTATCCGGCGCCCGATCCGGCACGTCCCCGCTATCGGCTCGAGGTGCGCATCCCGGCGGCCGGAGATGTGACGGGGACGGTGCACGTGACCTTCACGCCCGACCTCCCGACAGGGCGGCTGGTCTTCCGGCTCTGGCCGAACGGGCCGCTCCAGGCGTCCGAGGGCGCCCATCTCGACGCCGGGCCGGTCACGTCGGCCGGATCGACCCTCGCCGCGGCCACCCCCGATCCGACGACGCTCCTCGTCCGGCTCGGACGCACGCTCGCGCCGGGGCGATCGGTCACCGTCGACGTGCCCTTCCGCCTCCGGCTCCCGGGCGCCGTGCGCGACCGGCTCTCGCGCTCGGGCGACGCCGTGCGCCTCGGGTCGTTCTTCCCGGTCCTCGCCTGGGAGCCCGGTGTCGGATGGGACACGGATCCGCCGACCCGCCTCCTGGCCGAGACGTCGTCCACACCGACCGCCGACTTCGACGTGCACGTGACCGCGCCCGCGGGCGACACCCTCCTGACGACCGGCACTCCGGCCGGGCCCGGGCGGTACACCGCGACCGCGGTGCGCGACTTCGCGATCGCCGCCGGGAAGCTCGACACGTACACCGTCACCGCCCGCGCACCGGGGCCCGTGCGAATCACCGCTGCGGTCGAGCACGGCGAGCAGGCGTCCGCGGCCGAGGTCGCCGGCCGCGCCCGAAGCGCGCTCGAGGCCCTCGCGAACCTCTACGGGCCGTACCCGTGGCCATCGCTTCACCTGGCGGTCGGGCCGGACCTCGACCGCACCGGCATCGAGTACCCCACCCTGATCTTCCTCGGCGCGGATGGGATCGCCCGGGTCACGACGCACGAGGTGGCACATCAGTGGTTCTACTCGCTGGTGGGGAACGACCAGGCCCGTGACCCGGTGCTCGACGAGGGGCTCGCGACCTACGCCCAGGCCGAGCTCGACCGCATCTGGCCCTACCTCGACGGGCTCCCCGACCCGCCCGCCCTGCGGCCGCTGACAGGCCGGCCGATGTCGTTCTGGGAGGGCCGCCCGCCCGACCAGTACGAGCTCGTGGTGTACGCCGACGGGGCGCGGATGCTGCACGCGCTCGGCCATCCGGCGGCGGTCACATGCGCGCTTCGGCGCTACGTCGCCGAGGACGCCTACGGGATCGCGACGCAGGCCGATCTCGCGCGGGCGTTGACCGCCGGTGTCCCCGGCGCGAGACGCGTTCTGGCCGCGCACGGCGTGCCTCCCGGATAGGCGTTCGAGCGATCGGGTAAGGGGTTGCTATCGTCCCTCCGCCCGTACAGCGACCGTCAGGAGCCGCCTCCGTGTCACGGCCGTACGACGACATCGACCAGTTGGCAGTCAACACCCTCCGCACCCTGGCGGTGGACGCGGTCGAGCAGGCCAAATCGGGCCATCCGGGCCTCCCGATGGGGGCCGCCCCGATGGCGCACGTGCTCTGGACGCGCTACCTCCGCCACAACCCGGCCGACCCGGCCTGGCCCGGCCGCGACCGGTTCGTCCTCTCGGCGGGGCACGGCTGCATGCTGCTCTACGCCCTGCTCCACCTGACGGGCTACGACCTGCCGCTCGACGAGCTCAAGCGCTTCCGCCAGTGGGGGAGCCTCACGCCCGGCCATCCCGAGCGCGGCCACACGTCCGGTGTCGAGGCGACCACCGGCCCGCTCGGCCAGGGCACGGGGAACGCGATCGGGATGGCGATCGCCGCCAAGAACCTCGCCGCCCGCTTCGGCGAGCCGGCCGGGTTCCGGGTGTTCGCGCTCGTCTCGGACGGTGATCTGATGGAGGGCGTCTCGGGCGAGGCGTCGTCGCTCGCGGGCCACCTCGCGCTCGACAACCTCGTCTTCCTCTACGACGACAACCATGTGACGATCGACGGCGACACCAGCCTGGCCTTCACCGAGGACCGGGCGGCCCGGTACGAAGCTTTTGGGTGGCACACGCTCACGGTCGACGACGGGAACGACCTCGACGCCCTCGACGCGGCCATCGCCGAGGGGATCGCCCACCAGGGACAGCCGACCTTCATCTCGGTGAAGACGATCATCGGCTACGGCTCCATCGACGCCGGCACGTCGCGCGCCCATTCCGACGCCCGCGGCCCGGAGCAGCAGGCCGAGACGAAGAAGGCGCTCGGCTTCGACCCCGACGAGTACTTCTTCGTCCCGGACGCCGTATCCGAGCGGTACCGCGAGGCGCTCGACCGCGGCGCTGCGCAGGAGGCCGAGTGGCAGCAGGCGGTCGGTCCGCTCCCCGAGCCGGGCGTCCCGGAGCTCGTGATCGAGCCGTTCAGCGGCGACGAGAAGCCGATGGCCACTCGCGCGGCGTCGGGCAAGGTCATCGCCCAGGTCGCGTCGCAGGTGCCGCTTTTGATCGGCGGCTCGGCGGACCTCACGCCGTCGAACAACACCCGCCCCGAGGGGTGGGACGACTTTCAGCCCGGGTCGTACGCCGGTCGCTACCTGCGCTTCGGCGTCCGCGAGCACGGGATGAGCGCGATCGCGAACGGCCTCGCCGCCTCGGGCATGCGGCCGTACGTGGCGACGTTCTTCAACTTCCTCGACTACGCCAAGCCGTCGGTGCGGCTCTCGGCCCTCTCGCGGCTTCCGGTGATCTGGGTCTACACCCACGACTCCGTCGGGCTCGGCGAGGACGGCCCGACCCACCAGCCGATCGAGCAGCTGGCAACGCTGCGCGCCACGCCCGACGTGTGCGTGTTTCGCCCGGCCGACGCCAACGAGACGGTCGCCGGGTGGCGGATCGCGCTCGGCCGCGACCTGCCGACGGCGCTCATCCTGACCCGCCAGGCGCTGGCCGTGCTCGACCCCGGGCGCTATCCCGTCGCCGATGCGGCGCGGGGCGGCTACGTCCTCGAGGGCGACGCGGATCCCGACGTCATCCTGATCGGCACAGGCTCGGAGGTGCACGTGGCCCTGGCAGCGCGCGGGCTCCTGCGAGATCGCGGCGTCTCGAGCCGGGTCGTGTCGCTGCCGTCGTGGGAGCTCTTCGAGGAGCAGCCGGAGTCGTACCGCACCGAGGTGCTGCCGCCCGAGATCGAGGCGCGCGTCAGCGTCGAGGCGGCGGCGACGCTGGGCTGGGAGCGCTACGTGGGGCTGCACGGGGCCGTTATCGGCCTCGACCGCTTCGGCGCGTCGGCGCCGGGAGCGACGGTGCTCAAGAACCTGGGATTCACGCCCGAGCGGGTCGCCGACGAGGCCGAGCGCGTGCTGCAGGCGGCATCGATACCCTCCGGGGGGCAGAGAGGAGATTCCGAGTCATGACGAAGCTTCACGATCTTGCCGCCGCGGGCACGAGCCCGTGGCTCGACAACATCCGCCGCGGCTGGCTCAAGTCCGGCGAGTTCAAGAAGATGGTCGACGACGGGGTGCTCGGGGTGACCTCGAACCCGACGATCTTCCAGAAGGCGATCGCCGACAGCTCGGACTACGACGAGGCGATCGCGGCGCTCGCCGGGACGGCGGCCTCGGCAGAGGACGTGTTCTTCGAGCTCGCCATCGAGGACGTCCGCGAGGCGGCCGACCAGATCCGCTCGGTCTACGACGACTCCGGCCACCTCGACGGCTTCGTGTCGTTCGAGCTCCCGCCGAAGATGGCCAACGACTCCGCGGCGTCGATCGCGGCTGCGCCTGACTTCTTCGGCCGCATCGGGCGGCCCAACATCTACATCAAGATCCCGGGCACCGCCGAGGGCGTGCCGGCGATCGAGGAGACGATCGCGGCCGGGATCAATGTCAACGTGACGCTGCTCTTCTCGCTCGCCCAGTACGAGGCGATCCACATGGCGTACATCCGCGGCCTGGAGCGGCGCCTGGCGGCGCACCAGCCGATCGCCGACGTCCACTCGGTTGCGAGCTTCTTCGTCTCGCGCGTCGACACCGCGATCGACCCGCTCCTGCCCGAGGGCTCGCCCCTGCGCGGGCGGGCGGCGGTCGCGAACGCGAAGCTCGCGTACCAGCGCTTCGGCGAGATCGTGGCGTCCGACCGGTGGCGGAAGCTGGCCGAGGAGGGCGCCACCGTCCAGCGGACGCTCTGGGCGTCGACCGGGACGAAGAACCCCGAGTACTCGGACGTCCTCTACGTCGACGACCTGATCGGCCCGGACTGCGTGAACACGATGCCGGAGGGCACGATTGCGGCGTTCCGGGATCACGGGACCGTGGCCCGCACGGTCGACGCCGACGTGGACGCTGCGCGCGCCGAGATCGACGCGCTGGCCGGTGCCGGCGTCTCGCTCGACGACGTCACCCACAAGCTCGAGGTTGACGGCGTGAAGTCGTTCTCGGACTCGTTCGATTCGCTGATCGGGACGATCCGGCAGAGTCTCGACGCTCAGCGCGCCGCCTGATGGCAACGACGGCCAAGCGGCCGGCCCCGAATCCGCTTCGCGCGGGCCTCAGGGTGGGCGGCGCCTCCGAGCCGACGGTCTTCGTGATCTACGGGGCGTCGGGCGACCTCTCGCAGCGCAAGCTCCTGCCCGCGATCTACAACCTCGCCGTCCGCGGCCTGCTCCCGAACCGGTTCGCGGTGATCGGCTACGCCAGGTCCGAGATGGACAACGACGCCTTCCGCGAGTACGCCCGCACCGCCGTCGAGAAGTTCTCGCGAACGCCGGTCGACGATCACCTGTGGCGGGCGTTCGCCGAGAGCCTCCACTACCAGTCGGGAAGCTTCGACGAGGAAGGTTTCAAGGTCCTCGGCGACCGCCTTGAGGCCATCGACGCGGCCCACGGGACGGGCGCGAACCGGGTCTACTACCTCTCGACGCCTGCGAGCTTCTTCCCCGTGATCGTGCAGGCGATGGGTGCGACCAAGCTGAACAAGCCCGGCGGCTTCGCCAGGGTCGTCATCGAGAAGCCGTTTGGCCACGACCTCGAATCGGCGCGGGAGCTCGCCGACGTGGTCCACCGGTCGTTCTCCGAGAGCCAGATCTACCGGATCGACCACTACCTGGGCAAGGAGACGGTGCAGAACATCTTCGCGTTCCGGTTCGCGAACGCGATCTTCGAGCCCGTCTGGAACAACACGCACGTCGACCACGTCCAGATCACGGTCGGCGAGTCGATCGGCGTCGAGCACCGCGCGGCGTTCTACGAGGAGACCGGCGTCGTCCGCGACATCGTCCAGAACCACCTGCTCCAGGTGTTCGCCCTCGTGGCGATGGAGCCGCCGGCCTCGTTCAACGCAGACCCGATCCGCGACGAGAAGGCGAAGCTCCTGCGGGCCACGCGGCCCATGACGCTCGAGAACTCCGTGCGCGGCCAGTACGGCGACGGCTACGTCGCAGGCGAGCAGGCCGTGGCCTATCTCGACGAGCCCAACGTGCCGCCCGACTCGAACACGCCCACCTACATCGCCGCGAAGCTCGAGGTCGACAACTGGCGCTGGGCGGGCACGCCGTTCTACATCAGGGCGGGGAAGCGGCTCGCAAAGCGCGTGACCGAGGTCGCCGTCCAGTTCAAGCGGCCGCCGCACCTGCCGTTCCCGGTCGACGCCGTCGAGCAGCTGGAGTCGAACGCGCTCGTCCTGCGGATCCAGCCCGACGAGGGGATCTCGCTCCGGTTCGGCGCCAAGGCCCCGACGCCGACGCTCGCCCTGCGGACGGTGAACATGGACTTCCTGTACGGCTCGTCGTTCCTCGCCGAGGTGCCCGAGGCCTACGAGACGCTGATCCTCGACGCGATCCGCGGCGACGGCACGCTCTTCACGCGCCAGGACGGCGTCGAGCGGTCGTGGGAGCTCGTCGACCCGCTGCTCGAGCGCTGGCGGAAGGGCTCACCTCAGGTGTACGGCTCAGGGTCGTGGGGGCCTGATCTGTCCGACGAGCTCCTGGCCCGGGACGGGCGCCGGTGGCGGCGGCCGTGACGCCCAAGGACGAGACCTCCGACCTCGCGGCCGTCGAGGCGATGCTGCGCGCCGCGCGCGGCGGCGACCGCACGGGCAGCGTGCGGGCGATCACGCTCAACCTGATCGTCCACGCCCCCGAACCGGAGCTGGTCGAGGGCGCGATCGACGCCCTCGAGCACGTCGGCCCGTCGCATCCGCTGCGCGCCATCGTGGCGACGCCGGTCGACGGCGAGCTGCGGGCCACGGTGGCGAGCTCGTGCTGGGTGGGCGCCTCGGATCGCCAGGTGTGCTCGGAGCGGGTGCTCGTCGAGGCGGGGCCGAAGGCGCTTCCGAGCGCGGTGACGTCGCTGCTCGTGCCCGACCTGCCGGTGTTCCTGTGGTGGCAGGGGCCGTTCGATCGCAGCGACCGGCTGGCCGCCGAGCTGGCCGGCCTTGCATCGCGCGTCATCGTCGACTCCGGCGTCTGCAGCCTCGAGGGCGTGGCCGCCGCCCGTCTGCTCGCCCCGTCGGTGGCGGACCTGGCCTGGGCGGGGCTGCTTCCGTGGCGCGACGCTGTGGCCGGCCTCTTCGACGGGCCTGCCGAGGTGAAGGCGCTCGACGGCATCCGCGCCGTCGACGTGCGCGGGCCCGAGAACGAGGCCCGGCTCATGGCCGGATGGCTGCGCGCGGCGCTCGGCGCCGACATCGAGCTTCGCCGCGAGGGCCGCTCGCACCACGTCGAGCGCGTCACGATGGCTGCGGGCGGGAAGCAGTTCCTCGTCGAGCGCACGGGGCGCGGGCGCCTGGGGAGCGCCTCGGTGCCCGGGCTCCTCGACTACCCGGTCGTGCTCGCCCCGCCGAACCGGCCGTCGCTCCTGGCTGACGAGCTCAGCCGCCTCTCCGGCGACCGCCTCTTCGAGAGGGCGCTCGAAGCTGCCTGATCCCCCCGCGCTGGACGGCATCGAGGGGATGCCGGTGACACCGCAGGGCGAGGCGCTCTACCAGGACCTCCTGTGGGTGCACGGGCTGCTGCGCCAGGATCTCGCCACCGTCGAGCGGCTCGCAATCGAGGTCTCCGAGGGCGCGGGGGTCGAGGACGTCGTCGCCGAGGTGCGGGCGCTCGAGACCACCGGCCCCCTGTGGCGGCTGCGCGCGAGCTGCCTGCACTACTGCCGGTTTGTGCACCACCACCACCGCCTCGAGGACCGCGCGCTCTTTCCCGAGCTTCGCCGCACGAACCCGTCGCTCGGGCCGGTCGTCGACCGGCTCCAGGAAGACCACCGGCGCGTCGCCGGCCTGCTCGAGGGAGTGGAGTCGGCCGTCGAAGTCGCTCGACAATGAGGACACGCCGGCCGCCCGCGCAGCCGTCTCGACGGCGCTCGACGACCTGGCGGCGCACCTCCTGGCGCACCTCGAGCTCGAGGAGGAGAGCGTCGCCGAGACGCTCCGCCGCTGGGAGCCGCTAGGCCACGGGGTGTGAGGCGTCCGTGAACTCGCGGAACGCCGCCGTCACCAGGTAGGCCGTCTGCTCGCCGACGTCGACCGCGTTGTCGCCGATGCGCTCGATCGCCCGGGCGATGAGCATCGCCCGCAGAGGCATCTCGATCGTCGTCTCGTCGAAGCCGCCCTCGATGATCCGGCGCGCGAGCCCATGGTTACGCTCGTTGATCACCTGGTCGAGCTCCACGAGCGACTCGGCCTGCTCCAGGTCGCGTTGGATGAACGAGCTCATCGCGGTCGCGATCATGCCGCTGGCCTGGTTTCCCATCACGGTGAAGTCCTCGAGCAGCTCGGGCGTGAGCGGCTGCTGGACGAACAGCTTGCTCAGCTTGGCGATGTTGACGCACTGGTCGCCGATCCGCTCCAGATTCTGGTTCACGTGGATCACTGCGAGCACGAAGCGGAGATCCACCGCCACGGGCGACTGGCGGGCGAGCAGCGACTCGACGGCGTGCTCCACCTGGAGGTACACCCGGTCGACCCCGTCGTCGCCGGCGATCACCATGTCGGCCGCGTCGGATTCCGGGGCGATCAGCGCCTCGAGGGCGCCGTCGAGCGAGCGCTGGCACAGGCGCGCCTCCTCGTTGAGGAGGGCCCCGAGCTCCGTCAGCTCCTGGTCGAACATCTCGCGTGTCATGCGGGCAGCGTAACGCCCAGGAATGCCTGGAAATCGGCAATCACCACTTGTTCACCGAGCGTATACCGGAGCGTCACCCCATGACAGAAAGCGCGAATGCACAATCGATCCATCGTGATGACGACAACGGAGAGGTTACGCATGAACGTCAGGAGAGCTGGTTCGATTGCGCTTGCGGCGGTCGTGGTCGCCGCGGCCTCGGCCTGCGGGTCGAGCGGCGGCACGACGACGGTAACGGAGAGCGCGGGCGGCAACCCAAGCGACTCGAAGGTGCTCGTCGGCGCCGGAAGCACCTTCGTCGCCCCACTCGTTGCGCAGTGGGAGGCGGACTACGTGAAGAGCCCCGCCGCTGTCACGATCACCTACGGCGCGATCGGGAGCGGTGGTGGGGTCGACCAGATCACGGCCCGGACCGTCGACTTCGGCGCAAGTGACGCGCCGCTTTCGTCCGATCAGGCCACGGCCTGCAAGGGCTGCATCCAGATCCCGTGGTCGCTTGGCGCGGTCGCGATCACCTACAACGTCAAGGGCCTCCAGAACAAGATCCATCTGACCGGCCCGGTCATCGCCGAGATCTTCATGGGCAAGATCACGTCCTGGAACGACCCGGAGATCGCCAAGCTGAACCCGGGCGTCAGCCTCCCGGACACGCACATCACGCCGGTCTATCGGAGCGATGGTTCCGGAACGAGCTTCGCCTTCACCGACTGGCTGACGAAGGTCAGCCCCGACTGGGCGAACAGCGTCGGCACCTCGACGCAGCCGCCCTTCCCGACCGGTACGGGCGCAGAGCACTCGAGCGGCGTCGTGGCGGCGGTCGAGGCGACCGACGGTGCGCTGACGTACGTCGACCTGGCATACGTGCAGGCGAACGACCTGCAGTATGCGCTGCTCCAGAACGCCGCGGGCAAGTATCCGGAGCCGGGCGTCCCGTCGGTGACGGCGGCCGCGAAGGTGGGGACCACGAATCCAGACGGATCGATCTCGCTGGTGAATCCGCCCGCGTCTGCTGCGGACGCCTACCCCGATGCGACATTCACGTACGTCATCGTCCCGCAGGACTCTCCCAAGGCCTCGACGCTGAAGGCGTTCCTGCAGTACGCGATCGGCCCGACAGGGCAGGCATTCGGTCCCGACCTCGGGTATCCGAAGCTCCCGTCCTCGATCGTCACGAGCGACCAGGCGCTGATCAACAAGATCGGCTCTTGAGCGACGGAGCGGAGCGCCGGCGCCAACCTCCCACGGCGCCGGCGCTTCCGCCCCTGCAAGCCCCATGACCACTGAGACTCCAACAGCCCACGTGCCTCTGAGCGCCGGCCGTCGGTGGCGGCTCGGCGACGTCGTCCTCCAGGGCGTCGCCGGGCTCGCCGCTCTGGGGCTGGCGGCCCTGATGGTTCTCCTCGTCATCGAGGTCGTCGACCAGGCCAGGCCCGCGCTTCAGGAGTTCGGGGCCGGGTTCCTCACTTCGAGCGTGTGGAACACCGTCAAGGACACGTACGGCGCGGCCGACCTGATCTTCGGGACGCTCGTCACCGCCTTCGTGGCACTGCTCATCGCGGTGCCCCTGGCGATCGCAATCGGGCTCTTCCTCAGCGAGCTCGCTCCGCGCGTGCTGCGGACCCCGGTGGGCACCATGGTCGAGCTGCTCGCGGCCATCCCGAGCGTCGTCCTCGGCCTTTGGGGGATTCTCATACTCGGGCCGTTCCTGAACGAGCATGTGGAGCCATGGATGATTGCCCATCTGGGATTCATCCCGTTCCTGGATGGATACCCGTCGCCGGTCGGCCTGTTGCCCGCGTGCCTCATCCTGACGCTCATGGTGGTCCCGATCGTGGCGTCGATCAGCCGTGAGCTCTTCACGAGCGTCCCCGGCGATCTCAAGCACGGCGCGATGGCGCTCGGAGCGACCCGCTGGGAGATGGTGCGCGGAGTTGCGATCCCGCAGGTGAGCGGCGGTCTCATCGCCGCGGTGATGCTGGGGTTCGGTCGCGCGGTCGGCGAGGCGATCGCGGTGGCCCAGGTGATCGGTGGTTCCCTCAATCGCCCGGAAAACCTCTACGCCCCCGCCGACACCATGGCCAGCCGGCTGGCGGCGCAGTACGCCGGCACAGCGACATCGCTTCAGAAGGCATCGCTCGCATACCTGGCGGTGATCCTGCTCGTGATCAGCCTGGCCACAAACCTCGTTGCCCAGGTGATCGTGCGCCGTACCCAGCGAAGGCTCGGGCACCGATGAGCGCCGCTGCCAATCCCCTGATCTCCGGTGGGAGGCGCGCTCGGAGGCGCAAGGTCACCGGTCAGGTCATGGAGGCGGTCGCGACGGCGGCCGCCCTGACCGCGGCCGCGGCGCTCGCGATCGTCCTCATCTCCGTGGCGAAGCGGGCCGCGCCGGCGCTCAACGTCGATTTCTTCACCCAGAACGCAGCGCCGTTTGGCGGGGCGGGGGGCGGGATCAAGAACGCGATCGTCGGCACGCTCATCATCACCGGGATCGCCACAGCGATCGCACTGCCTGCGGGTGTCCTGCTCGCGATCTTCAACACCGAGTTCGCCCCGCGGCGGCTCGCCGAAGCGATCGGCCTTACGCTGAACGTGCTGGCGGGCGTGCCGACGATCGTGATCGGCGTGTTCATCTTCGCGCTTGTGGTCGTCGGTCGCGGCCAGAGTGCGTTTGCAGGTTCGCTCGGGCTGTCGATCGTGATGCTGCCGCTCGTCGCGCGTGCCACCGAGGAGGTCCTCCGGCTGGTGCCGCCGCACCTGCGTGAGGGCGGGATGGCGTTGGGAGCGACCCGAGCGCGTACGGTGATGACTGTGATCCTTCCGACCGCCGTGGGCGGGATCGTGACGGCGACGATCGTCGCCGTCGCACGGGCTGCCGGCGAGACGGCACCGCTGCTCTTCACGACGTCGATCTTCGTCGGCACCACGGTCAACACCGATCCGAGTCAGGCGATGGCGTCAATTCCGATGGTGATCTTCTCGTATTCGGAGTCACCCGACCCGAACGTCCAGCAGCAGGCGTGGGCGGCAGCCCTTGTCCTGGTCGCCGTTGTGCTCGTCGGGAGCATCGTGGGCAGGTTGCTGTCCCTCCGAACACGCCGCCAGATTGAGCAGGTCAGATGAGCCGCTTCTCCACATCTTCACCACGGCGACACCGGGGCATAACCCTGGGAGTCGACATTCACTGCGACGATCCACGAATATGTCGACCGTGAGCGAGCCCGATCGCGTCGAAAGTGCGGACGCCTCCCAGCAGGAGGACACCGCCAAGGCCGTGGCGAGCCAGTCCCAGGCCAAGCTCGGCGAGTTGGCCGCGCGGCACACCCCGGTTCCCGAGGAGCAGCGCGAGCCGGTCTTGAGCCTCGACGGTGTCACGGTCTCGTACTCAGGGGCGCCGGCGGTCTGCGATGTGTCCATGGACGTTTTCCGCTATCAGGTGACCGCGTTCATCGGCCCGTCCGGCTGCGGCAAGACAACGCTGCTTCGGAGCCTCAATCGCATGAACGACCTCATCACCGGCGCGACGGTCGACGGGAAGATCACGTATCACGGGCATGATCTCTACGGCTCCTCGGTCGATCCCGTCGAGGTGCGGCGCAGGATCGGCATGGTGTTCCAGCGCCCGAACCCGTTCCCGAAGTCGATCTACGACAACGTCGCGTTCGGGCTTCGGATCCACGGTATGAAGGACAACCTCGACGACCGAATCGAGCAGGCGCTCCACAAGGCCGCCCTGTGGGACGAGGTGAAGGACCGCCTGAAGTCGAGCGCGCTCGCGCTCTCGGGTGGACAGCAGCAGCGGCTCTGCATCGCCCGTGCGCTGGCCATCGAGCCCGAGATCGTGCTGATGGACGAGCCGGCGTCTGCGCTCGATCCGATCGCGACCCAGCGCATCGAGGATCTCGTCGGCGAGCTGAAGCAGGACTACACCATCGTCATCGTGACGCACAACATGCAGCAGGCGGCCCGCGTCGCGGACATGACGGCGTTCTTCAGTGTCGATGTGAAAGACGGCGGGCACCGAAACGGTGTCCTCGTCGAGTACGCGCCCACCGCCGACCTGTTCATCAGGCCGTCCGACTCGCGCACGGAGGCGTACGTCACCGGCAGGTTCGGGTGATCTCCACCAATTCACCTCGGGTGCACCGCCTCGATACCCCACTGGCCGCCTGGCCGGGGCACCATGGAGGCATGATCACCGAGACCACATTCCAGGAGCAGGTCGAGGCGCTGGAGGAGGACGTCCTCCACTTCGGCCGCGCTGTCGTTTCCTCGCTCAACGCCGTGTCCGACGGGATCCGGCCCGACTGTGCCGTCTTCGAGCACGCGCGCGTCCGCCATGCGTCGGCTGCGCTGCTCCGCAGCCCTGACGCGACGACCGAGGACATCGGTCGGATCCGCGCGGTTCAGGAGGCGGCGCTTCACATCCGCCACATCGAGCGCGCGGTGGCCGCAGACGGCTGGCGCGGCGATCCGCGCCGGCTCGCCGCCGGCCTTGCGCTCGCACTCGACGTCTTCGTCCGCCGCGACCTCTCGGGCCTCAGGGTGCTCGGGCGGATGATCGACGTGATCCTCGAGGATCCCGCGCTCGGAGCGCGGGCCCGCTGCGCCGGCCTGCACGTCCTGGCCGTCGGCGAGGCCTGGAGGATGGCGATCCCGCCGGTGAGCCCGCCGGCCTCGCCGCGCATCCCCGCCGGGGTCGCCTCGTGAACAACAACCGCCGGCCGCCCAGCGTGCTGGTCGTCGAGGACGACCGGGTGATCGCGGGCTCGATCGGCGCGCACCTGCGACACGCCGGCATGGCGGTGGAGTGCGTCGAGGACGGCGACCGCGCGCTGCGCAAGGTGCGGTTCGAGCGCCCCGACGCGGTGGTGCTCGACCTGATGCTCCCGGGCCTCGACGGCTGGCAGGTGCTCCGTGAGCTCCGCGCCGGCGGCACCGAGTGCCCGATCGTGGTCGTGAGCGCCCGCGCCTCGGAGCAGGACAAGGTGCAGGTGCTGAAGATGGGCGCCGACGACTACGTCGCCAAGCCGTTCGGGATGAGCGAGCTCGTGGCCCGCGTCGAGGCGGTGCTTCGCCGGAGCCGGATCACGCCTCAGGTCGGCCGGCCCGAGAAGCTCTCGATGCCCGGGCTCGAGATCGACCCTGACCTGCACCGCGTCCTCGTGGACGGGGCCGACGCCGGCCTCACGCCGCTCGAGTTCCGGCTGCTCCAGGCCCTCACAGTCGGAGAGCGGCCGCGTCCTGACCCGCGACCAGCTCCGCCAGCGCGTCTGGGGCGTGCCCCAGCGAAAGCGCGACCGCTCGGTGGACGTGTGCGTGCGCAAGCTGCGGTCGAAGATCGACCTCCGGTCAAGCACGCACGTGTACATCCACACCCACCCGGGCGTCGGCTATCGCTTCGACCCGATCCCGCGCTGAGCTCTCGGCGCTGGTGACACCCTTCCGCGGCCGTTGCACGGCCTGTGGGAGCAGGGCGCTGCGGTACCATCACCGCCCGTGAGCATCGAGCACCAGGCGCCGGCCGTGGCCGAGCCTGACGAGAGCGGCGCCGCATTGGTCGACGAGCTCCTGGCCGAGCTCGACGCCGGGCGGACCGGCCCGCTGGCCGAGTTCGTGCGTGCATACGTTCGCCGCGCTCCGCCGCCGCTTCGCGCCGAGCTGACCGTCCCGGAGCTCGCGGCGCAGGTACGCAGCGTCTTCGCGTTCGTGAACGGCCGCCCGCCCGGCGAGCTGGCGGTGCGCGCCTACAACCCGGAGGTCGATCGCGACGGCTGGTCAGCCTCCGGCTCCGTGGTCGACGTCAACGTCGAGGACTCGCCGTTCCTCGTCGACACGGTCACCTCCGAGATCCACGCCTTCAGCTGCCAGGTGCGCGTCGTGCTCCACCCCGTCATGGGCGTCGAGCGGGCCGAGGACGGCACGATCGAGGCCGTGACGCCCGCCCGCGGGGCGCCGCGGCGCGAGTCGGTCATGCACTTCCAGATCGACCGGCGGCTCGACGACGCGGGCCTCGAGGCGCTCGTCGCGTCGCTCGAGCGCAGCCTCCGGGGCCTGCGGCTCGTGGTGCGCGACTTCCTGCCGATGGTCGAGCGTGTCGAGCGCATGATCGAGGCCGCCGAGGCCGCCGGTGCCAGGTACGCCGCCGACGAGATGCACGAGTCGATCGAGTTCCTGAGCTGGCTCACCGACGACAACTTCATCTACCTGGGCTATCGCGAGTATGAGGTGATCGAGGTCGACGGCCAACCGGCGGCCAGGATCGCCCCCGAGTCGGGTCTGGGCGTGCTCTCGGACGAGAGCCGGTCGCGGTTCGCGACGCCGGTCCCGGTGGCCGAGATCGACGACTCGATGCGGGCTCGGATCTTCGGCGGCCCGCTCGTCATCGTCTCCAAGACGAACGCCGAGACGACCATCCACCGCAAGGCGCGGATGGACTACATCGGCGTGAAGCGGGTCGATGCGAGCGGTCGAGATCGTCGGCGAGCTCCGGCTGATCGGGCTCTTCACGTCGAAGGCCTACGCCGAGTCGGCGAGGCAGATCCCGCTCGTCCGCCGGAAGCTCGAGTCGATCATGCAATGGGAAGACCTGATCGCCGCGTCGCACGACTACAAGGCGGTCGTCGCGCTCTTCGACAGCTATCCGAAGGACGAGCTGTTCGCGGCCACCGCATCCGAGCTGCGCGCCACGATCATGGCGCTCCTCGGGATGCAGGAGGAGGGCGGCGTGCGGCTCTTCGTTCGCCGCGACCCGGTGCGGCGGACGGTGGCGGCGGTCGTGGCGCTTCCCCGCGACCACGTGTCGACCGAGCTGCGCATCCGGCTCGAGCACCTGTTCGAGCTGCGGTTCGGCGGCCGGGCCGTCGACTACACCCTCTCGTTCGCCACCGACCCGGCACGGTTCCACTTCACGATCCACATCCCGGCCGGCGACATCCCCGACCCGCCGCTGGCCGAGCTCCAGCGCGAGGTGGCCGACGCCGCCCGGAGCTGGGACGACTCGCTCTCGGACGCGCTCGTCGCCAAGCTCGGCGGGGGGCGCGGCCACGAGCTCGCCCGCCGCTACGCCGCGCGGTTCCCCGACTACTACAAGTCGGCCGCGGGGATCTACCAGGCCACGTTCGACGTCGAGCAGTTCGAGCGCCTCGGCGCCGACCGGCCGTACGTGGTCGCGCTCCAGAACGAGCAGGGCACCGTCGAGCCGCTGACCCGGCTCAAGCTGTACAAGACGGGGGGCAAGGCGCCGCTGACGGACCTCCTGCCGCTGCTCGAGCAGCTCGGCCTGACCGTCGTCGAGGAGGTGCCGACGCGGCTTGTCGGCACCGGTGAGGACGGTCGATACCTCCACGACTTCGGCGTGCTCGGCCCGGCCGGAAAGCAGCTCGACCTCGAGCGGATGGCGGACATCGTCGCCGACACGGTGGGCGCCGTCTGGGAGGGGCGGGCCGGGTCGGACTGGCTGAACCGGCTGGTCGTCACCGGCGAGCTCGACTGGCGCCGGGTCACGATCCTGCGCGCGTACCGGGAGTACAGGCAGCTTCTCGGCGCCACCTTCACGTCGCGCTACCAGAACGACTGCCTCGTTCGGAACTTCGCCATCTCGCGCAAGCTCGTCCGTCTCTTCGAGCTCCGGTTCGATCCGGCGGCGCCCCGCGACGAGGCCGCCGAGCTTGCGCTCGTCGACGAGATCGGGGCCGACCTGGACGCCGTCCAGAGCCTGGACGACGACCGCATCCTGCGGGGGTACCTGGGCATGATCCTCGCGACGGTGCGGACGAGCGCGTATCTGCCCGACCGCGAGCATCTGTCGTTCAAGCTGCGCTGCGTCGACGTGCCGGGGATGCCCAAACCGGTGCCGCTGTGGGAGATCTTCGTGTTCTCGACCGAGATGGCCGGCGTGCACCTCCGCGGCGGCATGGTCGCCCGGGGCGGCATCCGCTGGTCGGACAGGCTCGAGGACTACCGCACCGAGATCCTGGGCCTGATGAAGGCGCAGATGGTCAAGAACGCCGTGATCGTCCCGGTCGGCGCCAAGGGCGGGTTCGTCCTCAAGCGCCCGCCGCTCGACCGCGCCGGGCTGATGCAGGAGGAGAAGCGCCAGTACATCACCCTGATGCGCGGCCTCCTCGACATCACCGACAACATCGTCGGGGGCGAGGTCGTGCATCCCGAGGGCGTGCGGGTGCTCGACGGCGACGACGCCTACCTGGTGGTCGCGGCCGACAAGGGCACGGCGCACCTGTCCGACACCGCGAACGCCGTCTCGGAGGAGTACGGGTTCTGGCTCGGCGACGCGTACGCGTCGGGCGGGTCGGATGGGTACGACCACAAGGCGCTCGGCATCACCGCGAAGGGCGCGTGGGAGAGCGTGAAGCGCCACTTCCGCGAGCTCGGCCGCGACGTCGCCACCGAGCCGGTGACCGCCGTCGGGATCGGCGACATGTCGGGCGACGTCTTCGGGAACGGGATGCTCCTCTCGGAGCACCTCGAGCTCGTCGGGGCGTTCGACCACCGGCACGTCTTCCTCGACCCGAAACCCGATGCGGCGGCGGCGTACGCCGAGCGGCGCCGGCTCTTCGACGCCCAGGGGACGTCGTGGGACGACTACGACCGCTCGATCATCTCCGAGGGCGGCGGCGTGTGGCCGCGGACTGCGAAGTCGATCCCGGTCTCGCCCCAGGCGCAGGCGGTGCTCGGCATCGACAGCTCGAAGCTCCCGCCGCTCGACCTGATCCGGGCGATCCTCCAGGCGCCGGTCGACCTGCTCTGGAACGGCGGCATCGGCACCTACGTCAAGGCGTCGGCCGAGTCGCACGCGGAGGTCGACGACCGGGCGAACGATTCCCTTCGCGTCGACGGCCGCGACCTGCGCGCCACGGTCGTCGGCGAGGGCGGGAACCTGGGCTTCACCCAGCGCGGCCGGATCGAGTACGCGCACGGCGGCGGGCGGATCAACACCGACGCGATCGACAACTCGGCGGGCGTCGACTGCTCGGACCACGAGGTCAACCTGAAGATCCTGCTCGCGATCGCGATCGAGCGCGGCGAGCTGACGCTCGAGGGCCGAAATCAGGTTCTGGATCAGGTTGCCGACGAGGTGGTCAGGCTCGTCCTCTACGACAACTACCTCCAGGTCCAGATCCTGAGCCAGGAGTCCGCGATCGCCCCGAGGCGCATGGAGGCGTTCGAGGATCTGATGGTCGAGCTCGAGTCGCGGCACCTGCTCGAACGGCAGCTCGAGGCGCTGCCGTCGGGCGAGCTCATGGCCGAGCGCATCTCCGCGGGGCACGGAATGACCCGGCCCGAGCTGTGCGTGCTCCTGGCGTACGCCAAGCGCCTGCTGCGCGAGCAGGTGCTCGAGTCGGCGCTCCCCGACGACCCCTACCTGGTGTCGGCGCTCGCGGAGTACTTCCCGCCGCTCGTCGTCGAGCGCTTCGGGCACCTGCTCCCGGACCATCCGCTGCGCCGCGAGATCATCGCCACCATCGTGACGAACGACGTCATCAACTCGATGGGGATCACGTTCGTCCTGCGGATGACCGCCGAGACCGGTGCGACCGCGGAGGAGGTCGCGCGCGCGTTCCTCGTCGCCCGTGACGTCAGCAGGGCCCGCGACCCGTGGGATGCCGTGGAGCGGCTCGACTCGGTGGTGCCCGGCGACGTCCAGGCCGAGCTGATGAGCGGCGTCGACTCGATGGTCGAGCAGCTCGCCCGCTGGTACCTCCAGAACGTCCACGACATCGACCTCGCTGAGGAGGTCGGCCGAGGCCAGCCCGCGTTCGCGGAGCTCGTCGAGACGCTCTCGGACTCGGCCACCGACGCCTGGAGAGTTGCGACCGACGGCCGGCTCGAGGAGCTGCTCGAGCAGGACGTGCCCGACGACCCGGCGCGGTTCGGCGCGGTCACGCCGGCGCTCGTCTACGCCCCCGACATCATCGCCGTGGCCCAGGCCAGCGGCCGCTCGATCCCGGCTGTCACGAGGGCGTTCTTCACCGTCGGCGAGCGGCTCTACCTCGACCTGGTCGAGGCCCGGGCGGCCGCCCTGCCCGCGACCGATCGCTGGCAGCGGATGGCATGGGACACGCTCATCGACGACCTGCGGCTGCTGCGCCGCCAGATCGTCGAGCGCGTCATCGCCGAGTCGCAGAACGGGTCGATCGACGACGCCGTCGAGTCGTATCTGAGCGCGCGGTCAGACCCGTACGACCGCCTGTCGCGGATGATGGAGAACGTCACCACCGCGCCGCCCGACGACAGCTCGATGGTGATGGTGGCCGTCCACCAGATCCGCCAGGTCGCTGCGTAGAGTCCGGCGGTCGGAGGCTACGAGGCGGCGAGCACGCCGAACCAGACCGCGACGGCTGCGACGCTCGTCATGGTCCAGTTCCAGTCGAAGTGCCTGGGATCGGCGAATGCCCAGGTGGTGCCGATCAGATAGACGGCGCCGGCCATGGCGAAGCCGGCCACCTCGGCGTCAGCGGGCGCCGTCACGAAGGCACGCTCGAGGATGGCCACATCCAGGCCGGCCGCCCACGCGACGACTGCCGTGACACCGACTCGTTCGGCAACCCAGCCGCGGTTCTGCCCGGGGACGGCTGTGGATCCAAGGCCGACGGCGGCCGCCAGGAGCACGGCGACACTCGCGTAGAACACCGGAAGCGCCTGGTGCTCTCGCAGGCCCACTGTGATCGCAAGCAGCGGTGGCGCCGGCATCGCCACGGCAAGCACGAACGCGGCGGCCGCCCTGCGGGTCGTCGAGTGGCGGAGCCCGTCGGGCCGAATCACCCTTGCCGGGCCGGCGCGAGCTCGGAGCCTTCGGCCTGGTCGTCGGCGTCCTCCTCACGCCTCGCCGCGGGCGCCGGTTCGAGGTCCGCGTCCGAAGCTGACTCCACGCGATCGTCGGCGAAGACCTTCGGGTTGCGCAGGTTCGCGTAGAGGCGCTGACCTGCATCGACACCCTGGATCTCCTCGTTGGGAAGTTGTGCCACCAGCGGCTGCCCGTCCTCCAGCCGGAGATGGAGCTTGGCCATCCACCCCATGTCCGTCCGCCGTTCGACAGAGATCGGAAAGGACATCGCCCCGGGGGTGGTCGTGAGCTCGATGTCGTGGGGTCGGATATACGCCACGGCCTCGCGGCCGTCCGGGATGTTGTGGGCTCCGGCCACCGCGGAGCGCCCGAAGTGGACATGCCGCTCCCAGACGGTGCCATGGAGCACATTCGAGGATCCGACAAACGCGGCCACGAACGGCGTGGCCGGCTGGTTGTAGATCTGATCCGCCGCTCCCACCTGCTCGACCTTGCCGTGGTTCATGACGACGACCTCGTTGGCGAGCTCGAGCGCCTCCTCCTGGTCGTGCGTCACGAAGAGGCTTGTGACGCCCAGCTCCCGGTGGAGCTCGTCGAGCCAGTTCCGCAGCTCCTGGCGGACACGTGCGTCGAGCGCGCCGAATGGTTCGTCGAGCAGGAGCACCTGCGGGCTCGGCGCGAGCGCGCGGGCCAAGGCGACGCGCTGGCGCTGGCCGCCGGAGAGCTGGTGCGGGTATCGGTTCGCGAACGGCGCCAACCCGACGAGCTCGAGGAGCTCCTCCACCCGCTTCTTCTGCGCGTCCTTGTCGACCCTGCGAACCGACAGGCCGAACGCGACATTCTTGCGCACGGTCATGTGCCGAAAGAGGGCGTAGTGCTGGAAGACGAACCCGAGGCGCCGATCCTGCACGCTGGCGTCCGTGAGCTCTTCCCCAGCGACGATCACGCTTCCGGAGTCCGGCTGCTCGAGCCCGGCGATCATCCGAAGCACGGTGCTCTTCCCCGATCCGCTGGGGCCGAGCAGCGCGGTGATGGTTCCCTCGGCGGCGGCGAAGCTGACCTCGTCCACCGCCTTGAACGTGCCGAAGGCCTTGCTCAGCCCCCTGACCTCAATGCTGCCTGCCATTACCGCGCCTCCCTGGAGCTGTTCCGTTTGAACGTCTCGATCCCGATCAGAAGCACGATCGAGAACAGTGCGAGCGTGAGAGCGACCACGTACCCCTGGGCGTCCTGGTACTGGTCGAAGGCTCGCAGGATGTAGAGCGTGGCCGTCTCCGTCTGCCCCTGGAGGGCGCCGCTCACGATGAGGACGGCGCCGACCTCGCCGATCGCCCGTGCCGCGGAGAGGGCGATCCCGTAGAGGAGGCCCCAGCGGATGTTCGGGAGCGTGACGCGGAAGAACGTCTGAAGCTTGGACGCGCCGAGCGTCCAGGCGGCCTGCTCCTCCTCGGTGCCGAGCTCTTCGAGGACCGGCACCACCTCGCGGATCACGAACGGGATCGAGATGAAGATGGTGACGAGGACCATCGACGGCAGCGCGAAGATGACCTGGATGCCCTGCGCCGCGAAGAACGCCTCGAACCAGCCGCCCCGCCCGAAGAGCAGGATCGCCATGAGGCCGACGATCACGGGCGAAACCGCGAGCGGCAGGTCGACCAGCGCCGAGATCAGCCGCTTTCCGGGGAAGTGATCGCGGGTGAGCACGAGCGCCACGATGATGCCGAACACGGTGTTCACGATGACGGTGATCAGCATGATCAGAAATGTCAGATAGAACGCGTGCCGAACGTCGGTCTGGCCGAAGGTGTCGCCGATGGTTCCCAGCCCGGACTTGAGGCCGTAGTAGGTGATGCCGACGAGCGGGGCCACGAGCAGGGCCACGACGTAGAAGCAGCGCGACGCCGACCATGAGGCGGCGCGACCAGCGACCTTGGCTCTGAGAGGCGGTGTGGGGCTGAGCGCTCATGCGAAGAACCGTTCCGTTGACCGCCGCGACACGAACTGCTCCGTCACGAGAACCACGACGGCCGAGATCCCGAACAGGACCGCGGCGACCGCGGCTGCCTCGTCGGGGCCGCTGTTGCTGCCGAAGCTCGAGGGGTTGAGGAGCTGCGTGATCAGGACCGGCGCCGTGAGGGTCTGGTTGGGGATGTTCCCCGACACGAACACGATGGCGCCGAACTCGCCCAGGCTGCGGGCGAACGCCAGAAGCGAACCCGCGGCGATGGCGGACCGAAGCGCCGGGAACACCACCCGGCGAAACGTCGTCCACCCACCGGCGCCAAGGACTCGCGCCGCCTCCTCCTCGGCGAGGTCGAGCTCGAGGAGCACGGGCTGCACGCTGCGCACGACCAGCGGCAGCGTCACGAAGAGCAGCGCGAGCAGGATTCCCGGCCGGGCGAAGATGACGTGGATTCCATGGTCGTTGAACCAGCCACCTACGACGGAATTGGGGCCATACAGAGCCACGAGCATGACACCGGCGACGAGCGTCGGCACTGCGAACGGCAGGTCGACGATCGTCGAGACGACGCTTCGGCCGGGGAAGGGAATCCGGACGAGCACGTAGGCCAGGAGTGTGCCGAACACGCCGTTCACGATTGCTGTGATCGTCGCCATGATCAGCGTGAGCTCGATGGCGCCCTTCGCGCCGAACGAGTCGAGTGCGTCGCGGAGGTTCGTCAGCCCGTCGCTGAAGCCGGCCTGCAGGATCGCTGCGACGGGGAGCAGGATGAAGAGGCCCAGGTAGAGCAGGGCCGCTCCGCGCAGCCCCCACCGGCCCAGAGCCGCGCCCGGCGTTCGCCGGGCGCGGCCACGCGGCCACCTCCTTCCGCTGTCGATGGTCGCCTGGGCCATGACGCGCTACCCCTTCGCGGCCTGGAAGGCCTTGGTGAACGCGCCGTCCTGACCGAACACCGTCGAGTTCACGATCTTGTCCCAACCGCCGAGATCGTCGGTGGTGAACAGGTCGTGGACCGGCGGGTACCCGTCAGAGCCCTTCGCCGCCGCGGCGACGTCGATCGGGCGCTGGTAGCCCACGGACTGGAAGACTTCCTGGGCATCCGGGGTGTGCAGGTACTTCACGAACGCGTCGGCGATCGGTGTGACGCAGTGCTCGTCGGCGTTCTTGTCGACGACCACGGTGGGGGTCTGGATCGAGACCGTCGACGGCGGGATCACGAACTGATCCTCACTGCCGGCGGCGATTCCCGCGAGCGCCTGGTTCTCGTACGTGATGGCGACATCGCCGTTCCCGGACTCGAAGTTCTTGAACGAGTCGTTCGCGCTCTTGTCGAGCACCGTCACGTTCTTGAAGATGCCCTCGAGGAGCCGCTCCGCGTCCGCGGGATCATTGGCCTTGTAGCCGGGCACCTGGCCGCGCATGGCCGCGCCGTACGCCGCGACGATGTTCCACCTCGCGCCGCCGCTCTGGGCCGGGTCGGGAGTGAGGATCTGGATCCCGGGCTTCGTGAGGTCGCTCCAGTTGTGGATCCCCTTCGGGTTCCCCGGGCGCACCATGAAGCCGACGACCGAGGTCGCCACGATCGAGTTGTCCGGGGCGTTCTGCCAGTCGCTCGTGATCAGCTTGGCGTCCTGCACCGTCTCGACATCGGTCGCCGTCGACGACGCGTACACGTCCGCCGGGAACCCGTTCACGATGTTCTGGGCCTGCGTCGTGCTTCCGCCGAAGGACATCTGGAAGATGAGACTCTGGTCGTGCTTGTCCTTCCAGTCGGCGGCGAACGTCGACGTGAGCTTGCCGTAGGCGTCGTACGGATTGCTGTACGCAGCCAGTGTGATCACCGGGGAGTCGGCCGGCTTGCAGGGCCCGCTGCTGGCAGCGCCGCGCCCAGTACCGGCGGCGCTGCTTCCGCCGCACGCGGCCGCGCAACGGCGAGCATGTCACGCTCGCGACAGCGCTCCGGTCTTGAGCCGCCACGCTGTTGGTCTTACTTGAAGTCGATTCAACTTCTCTCCTTTGTCTATCAACAAACTTGAGAATAGGGTACGATCCCTCATGTGAAGTGTCAAACACCAACCGGCGAGTCGCTGCCCAAGAGCGGTGGCGGAACCGGTCGTGGAAAGGACCAGGACGTGGAACACGGTCGACTGGGGCGCAACCTGCGCCACCTTCTCGGACTGCACGACGTGAGCCAGCAGGACCTGGCCCGCTATCTCGGCCTCTCGCCCCAAGGGCTCTGGAACATCCTGCACGGCCGCTCCGAGCCGCGCTCGCGCACGGCTCACGCGCTGGCCGTCGCGTTCGGCGTCAATCTCGACGTGCTCTTCGCCGACACCGGCACGTGCGTACGCGCCGCCGCCGGCGTCTTCGAGCGCGCGCCGGTGCGCTCGATCGCCGACCGGGTCGACGATCCCAGCGGGGCGCTCCGCACTGCCTGACTAGACTCCTCCGCGTGAACCGCCTCGCGGGGGAGACGAGCCCGTACCTCCTCCAGCACGCCCAGAACCCCGTTGAGTGGTACCCCTGGGGCTCCGAGGCGCTGGAGCGGGCGCGGGCCGAGGACAAGCCGATCCTGCTCTCGATCGGCTACTCGGCGTGCCACTGGTGCCACGTGATGGCGCACGAGTCGTTCGAGGACGCGGCGACCGCCGAGCTGATGAATCGCCTGTTCGTGAACGTCAAGGTCGACCGCGAGGAGCGGCCCGACCTCGACGCTGTCTACATGAACGCCGTCGTCTCGATGACCGGGCAGGGCGGGTGGCCGATGACCGTCTTTCTCATGCCCGACGGCCGCCCCTTCTACGGCGGCACGTACTTCCCGCCGGAGCCGCGCATGAACATGCCGGCCTTCCAGCAGGTGCTCGCCGCGGTGGACGACGTCTGGAAGACGCGCCGCGACGACGTGACGGGCATGGCCGAGCGGCTGACGTCGGCGCTGGGCGCGGCCGCCGAGCAGGCCGCCTCGCAGGATCCGCTGACCGACGAGATCCTGGCCGCTGCGATCCCGACGCTGAGGTACGCCTACGACCCGGAGTGGGGCGGGTTCGGGTCGGCGCCGAAGTTCCCGCCGTCGGCGGCGATCGGGTTCCTGCTCCGCCAGCACGCCCGCACCGGGAGCGAGGACGCGCTTGCGATGGCGCGCGGCACGCTCGACGCGATGTCGCTCGGCGGCATGCACGACCTGGTCGGCGGCGGCTTTCATCGCTACGCGGTCGACCGGGTCTGGCTCGTCCCGCACTTCGAGAAGATGCTCTACGACAACGCCCAGCTCGCCACCGCCTACCTCGAGGCGTGGGCCGCGACCGGCGAGCCGCGCTACCGCGACGTGGCCGAGGGGACGCTCGACTACCTGCTGCGCGAGATGCGGCTCCCTGAGGGTGGGTTCGCCTCGGCCCAGGACGCCGACACCGACGGCGTCGAGGGCTCAACGTATGTCTGGACGGCGGCCGACCTCGAGCGCGTGCTCGGCCCGGACGATGCTGCGACGGCGGCGGCCTACTACGGCGTGACAGCGGCCGGGAACTTCGAGGGTGCGACGGTGCTTCGCATCTCGGGCGAGCGGCCCGACGACCTGGAGTCGATCAGGACGCGGATGCTCGAGGCGCGCGACGCGCGGCCCCAGCCGGGCCGCGACGACAAGGCGATCGCCGCGTGGAACGGGCTCGCCCTCGCCGCGCTGGCCCAGGGCGCGTGGCGGCTCGAACGCGACGACCTGCTCGACGCCGCCCTGGCGTGTTCGGCGTTCCTCGACGAGCGCATGACCCGCTCCGACGGGCGGCTCCTGCGCTCCTACCGCGACGGCGATGCCCGCATCCCGGCGTTCCTCGACGACTACGCCGCAGTCGCGCACGGCCGGCTCGAGCTGGCGACGGCGACCGGCGACGCCCGCCACCTGGCCCGCGCCGAGGAGCTCGCGCGCTCGGCCGTCGAGCTCTTCTCCGACCCCCGGAACGGCGGCTTCCTGTACTCGGCCAGCGACGCCGAGCGGCTGGTCGCCCAGCACAAGGAGTTCGACGACAACCCGACGCCGTCGGGGAACTCGCTGCTGGCCCACGTCCTGCTCCGGCTCGGGCGGCTCCACGGCGACCGCGAGCTCGAGAACCTGGCCGCCGCCACGCTTCGCATCCCGCTCGAGATGGTGAGCCGCGCGCCGCACGCGTTCGGCCAGCTCCTCTCGGCGCTCGACCTCTACCTGTCTCCGCCGCGCGAGGTGGCCGTCATCGGCCCGCGCGACGATGCGGCCACGGCTGCTCTGCGTGACGCCGCCCGGCGCGGCTTTCACCCGACCGCGGTCTACGCCTTCGGCGACGGCAGCGGCGCACCGGGCGTCCCGCTGCTCGAGGGCAAGGGCCTCGTCGAGGGGCGCCCGGCCGTCTACATCTGCGAGCGGTTCGCCTGCCGCGCGCCGCTCACGGACGCCGCTTCGGTCGCCGACGCGATGGCCGCGTGACCGACCTCGAGGCTCTGAAGGTCGAGGCCGGCGCCGCCGCCGTCGACCGGTACGTGCGCTCGGGGATGCGGCTCGGGCTGGGAAGCGGGTCGACGGCCGCCAGGATGCTCGACGCGCTGGGCGAGCGGCTCGCCTCGGGCGCCCTCGAGGACGTCGCCGGCGTCCCCACGTCGGCAGCGACCGCGGCGCGCTGCGGCGAGCTGGGAATCCCGCTCCTGACGCTCGACGACGTCGCCGAGCTCGACGTGGTGATCGACGGGGCCGACGAGATCGGCCCGCACCTCGACCTGATCAAGGGGCTGGGCGGCGCGCACCTGCGTGAGAAGGTCGTGGCGTCGGCCGGCCGGCGGATGGTTGTCGTCGCCGACGAGACAAAGCTCGTCTCGCGGCTCGGAGAGCGGGCGCCGCTTCCGGTCGAGGTGATCCCGTTCGCGCTTCCGGTCGCGGAGCGGCTGCTGCGTGAGCTGGGGTGGGAGCCGGAGCTCCGCGTCGACGACGGCCGCCCGTTCGTCACCGACGAGGGAAACAGCATCCTCCACTGCACGCGCGCCGAATGGGTCGATCCCGCCGCGCTCGCCCGCGACGTTTCGGACGTCCCAGGCGTCGTCGCACACGGGTTCTTCCTGGGGTTCGCGTCGGTGGCGGTCGTGGCTACGCGCGACGGCGTGCGGGTGCTGGAGCGAGACCGCCCAGCCGCTGCTCCATGACGGCGACCGCCTCGTCGCTCTCGTCGATCAGGACGTAGCGCCGGCCGAGCTCCGCAGCCGCCGCCCCCAGCGTCCCGGACCCGGCGAACGGGTCGAGCACCCGGTCGCCCGGGCGGGTCGATGCCTGGAGCATCCGCCGCACGATGCCGACGGGCTTCTGGGTCGGGTACCCGGTCTTCTCGCGGCCGGTCGGCGAGACGATCGTGTGCCACCAGACGTCGGTCGGGAGCTTGCCGCGGGCGGCTTTCTCGGCCGTGACGAGCCCGGGCGCCATGTACGGCTCGCGCTCGACCGCCGCCGAGTCGAAGAGATACCCGCCGGGGTCGCGGACGTACACGAGGATCGTGTCGTGCTTCGCCGGCCAGCGCCGCTTCGGTTTGGCGCCGTAGTCGTAGGCCCACACGAGCTCGTTCAGGAAGCACTCGCGTCCGAAGATCTCGTCGAGCAGCAGCTTCACGTAGTGCGCCTCGCGCTGGTCGAGATGCAGGTAGAGCGTGCCCTCCGTATCGAGCAGGCGGTGGATCTCGCGCAGGCGGGGCTCGAGGAATCCGAGGTAGTCGTCGAACGAGTCGCGGTACGACGAGCGTTCGAGCAGCTCGGTGCGGTAGCGGCGCCCGCCGAATCCGGTCCTGTCGCCGGCGGCGTCCGGCGTCACGCGCACCGTGGTGCGGGTCTGCGAACGACCGGTGTTGAACGGCGGGTCGGCGTAGACCATCCGGAAGGCACCGTCCGCGAAGTCGGCCATCAGCGCCAGGTTGTCGCCGTGCAGGATCAGGTCGCCGGGCATGCAAGGAGCATGGCGGCGGGCGAGGACGGACCGGTCAGGCGTGCGCCGACGGCGTCAGCTTGCGGACGATCTGCTCCGACGTCGGCTTGCGAACGTTCCGGACGAGCCCGATCTTCTCCCAGCCGGCGATGACCAGGGCCGAGAGGTCGATCTGGCGCCACGACAGCCCGTGGAAGGCCGACGTGGGGAAGACGTGGTGGTTGTGGTGCCAGGACTCGCCGAGCGACGGCAGCGCCAGCACCCAGTTGTTCGTCGACTGGTCGCTCGTCGAAAACGGCCGCTTCCCGAAGAAGTGGCAGATCGAGTTGACGCTCCACGTGACGTGATGGTTGAAGAAGAGGCGTACGAGGCCGCCCCAGACGAGGCCCGTGACCGCGCCCTTCCACGACATCGTGAGCAGGCCGCCGAGGACGAACGGGACGACGAAGGTCAGCACCGCCCACAGCGGGAAGAGGCGCGAGACCGTCATGGTCAGCCGGTCCTGGAGGATGTCCTTGCCGTAGCGCTCCTGGTCGGTGCGGTTGTGCCGGAACATCCAGCCCATGTGCGCATGCAGTAGGCCCTTGATGGCGCCGAGCGGGCCGCGCGCGAAGCCGTGGTGCGGGCTGTGCGGGTCGCCCTCCTTGTCGGAGTAGGCGTGATGCGTGCGGTGGTCGATCGCCCAGTCGAGCGCCGATCCCTGGAGCGCGAACGATCCGGCGACGAGGAGGGCGGCCTTGAGCGGTCGCACAGCCTCGAACGCGTGGTGCGTGAGCATGCGGTGGTATCCGATCGTGATCCCGAACCCGCAGATGACGTAGAGCCCGAGGAACAGGACGAGGTCCGTCCACCCGACGGCCTCGTTCCAGAGCAGCGTCACGGCCGCCACCAGGCCGACGAACGGCAGGATCGTCAGCACGAGCATCGAGATCTTGCGGCTGCGGCTGAGTGGCATCGTCAAGGCCGTGTTCTCGGTCATCGGAGCGCTCCCTTCACGACCCGGCTTCCCGGGACGACGTCATGGCTTCCGTCCTCCCACCGCACGAGCCCTTTGTGCCCTCCGTCGTAGTCGGGGGCGAAGAGCTCGAGCGTCGCGGCGCGGTCATTCACGGTGCACGGCTCGGCTCCGACAGGATCGACGCCGCGCCAGAGCCGCACGAACACGTTCTCGTCCCACTCCGCACCGATGGTGGTCGGGTCGGTGTGACCCGGGTGGACGCGTGTCTCGGGCGGAAGCTTCATGAGCACATCCATGATCGAGTGGTGGAGGCTCTCGTAGCTGTCGCGCATCGTGCCTCCGACGGTGCCGTGGAAGAGGACGTCCGCTGTGAAGCAGTCGGTGCCGTTCACGAGGAACGACAGGTGGCCCGGGCTGTGCCCCGGCGTGAGGAGCGCCGTGATCGTGAGATCCCCGGCGGTCACCTCGTCGCCGTCTTCGAGCATCGCGTCGACGCGGTCCATGCGCTCGGCCTCGACCGCGTGCGCCAGCACCTGGAGGTCAAACCGGCCGGTGTACGTGTCGGCCTCGGCGATGTGGTCGTGGTCGGAGTGGGTCACGAGCAGGTGCGAGACGGTGAGCTTGTGGCGCCCGACGGCCTCGATCAGCGGCATCACGGGCCCGCCGGCGTCGATCAGGACGCCGGTGCCACCCTCGTGATCTCCGACCAGATAGCTGTTCGAGAGCCACCCGGAGTGCATGCTCTTCTCGACGATCACGTCTTGGCCGCGCGCAGCTTCGCCTTGTAGGCCCGCTTCGCCGCCTGGTAGGCGTCGAGCGCCTCGGGCGAGTCGACGTCACCGAGCGTCGGATGGCCCGGGAGCACGTCGTCGATGCCCGGCGGCCGCACGCCGTAGCGGTTGACGACCGTCGCGATCAGTGCGCGCACCTTCATGTCGCCGATGCCGGGAAGGGCGGCGAGCCGCTTTCGCAGGTCGGCGCCCGATGCCGCCTCGGTCCAGACGCGGCCGCCGTCGCCGTCGTAGTCGGCGGCGATCGCCGCGCAGAGCTTCTGCACGCGATCGGCCATAGCGCCCGGGAAACGGTGGATCGCGGGGCGGGCGCGGAAGACGTCCGACAGCTCCTCGGGGGGCGTCGCGGCGATGCGGGCGGGATCGAGGTGTCCCAGCCGGCGCTTCAGCTCAAGCGGTCCCGAGAAGGCCTTCTGAACCGTCACCTGCTGATCGAGAGCGAATCCGATCAGAAGCGCGTTGGGATCGGTGGCGATCAGCCTGTTCGCCTCCTGGTCAGGAGTGAAGTACAGCTCTTCGGGTGCGCTCGTCGTCGCCATGGCCGAAGTGTACGTCGTCGCGAGATCAGCGGTATCCGACGTTGGCCGAGCCTGACTCCAGCGCGTCGCAGATCCAGCGGGCGACCTTCTCGGGCGGGTCGCCGCCCATCCGGCGGCCGTGGCCGCGGGCGACCGACGAGAACTCGGTGTCGGTCAGGGCGGGCTTCACGAGGACGACGTGCACGCCCTCGTCGCGCAGCTCGCGGTACGCCGTGCGTGTGAGCAGGTCGACGGCGGCCTTCGACGCCGCGTAGGCCCCGCCGCCCGGATCAGGGAACTCGCCGACGATCGACGAGACGTTCACGATGCCGCCCGAGCCCTGCTTCGCCATCCGCTCGCCGGCGGCGCGGACGCCGTGGATGACGCCCATGATGTTCACCTGCACCATCGCCGCGGCCGCTGCCGGGTCGGCCTCGTGCAGCCGTCCGAACGTTCCGACGCCTGCGTTGTTCACCATGACGTCGATTCGCCCGCCCCACTCGACGGTCTTGGCGACGAGGTGCTGCACCTGGTCCCAGTCGCCGACGTCGCAGGGGACGGCGAGCCCGCCGATCTCGCCCGCGAGCGCCTCCAGGCGATCGGCCCGCCGGGCGGCGACGACCACCCTCGCACCGCGCTCGTGGAGGGCGCGGGCCGTCGCCGCGCCGATGCCCGCCGTCGCACCGGTCACAACCGCGACGGCGCCGTCCAGGGAGACCCGAGCGCCGCGCTCGCCGGGGATTTCACTCGCCGCCATCGGAACCTCCGTGTCGTCGTTTGGCCGCCTCGGTCTTGGTCGCGATCACGACCGCGGCTGTCCCCGGGATGGCCCAGAACACGCCGTAGAAGAACGATCGCGTGACCGAGAGGTTGAGAAACGCGAGGTGCATCAGGAAGACGGCCGCCGTGACGACCGGGAACACGATCACGAGCTGGGCCGGCCCCGAGAGCCCTTCCCACCGGATCAGGCTCGGCTGCAGCCGCTCGCCGATGCGGTCGAGCAGCCGCCCGAACACGCCGGCGACGCGACGGAGGGGACCGCTAACGATGTCCACCGAGCGCCAGCCCCTGGGCGTACGCCTCGCGCACCTCGACCGCCGACCACGGCTCGGGCGCGATGCTGATGAAGTAGTCCGCGAGCGCCTTCTCGGTCAGCTCGTCGAGGTGCTCCTCGCGCACGCCGACCGCCTCGAGCGTGTCGAACTCGAGCTCGTTCAGGATGCGCGTCACGGCACGGATCGCCCGCGACCCGTCGCCCGACCCGTCCTGCGGCTCTTCGAGGGCGTCGGCGATGCGCTCGAACCGCTCCGGGACGAACCGCCGGTCGCGATCCATGGTCTCGGCCAGGACGAGCGCGATCGTGAGCCCGTGCGGGAGGCCGAACATGCCGCCGATGGCCTGGCCCAGCGAGTGCTCGGCGCCGCAGTCGGAGATGTTCATCGCCAGGCCCGCCAGGAGGCTGGCGCATGCCATGTCGGAGCGGGCGCCGTGGTCCGACCCGTCGCGGACCGCCCGCACGAGCGCGCCGCCTGCGAGCCGCGTCGCCTCGAGCGCGACCCCGTCGCCCACCGGCGTCGCGGCCCTGACGACGACCGCGGCGATCGCCTGTGCGAGCGCGTCGATCCCCGTCATCGCGGTGATCCCAGGCGGAAGCCCCCAGGTGAGGACGGGGTCGACGAGCGCGTGCTGGGCGCGCAGGAGCGGGCTTGCGATGCCGGCCTTGGTGTGGGTCGCGTCGTCGGTGATGACCGCGCCGCCCGAGACCTCCGAGCCGGTGCCGGCGGTCGTCGGCACGCACACCAGCGGGATCGCGGGCGGCGTGTAGGCCACCTCGCCGCGCGCGAAGCGCAGGTACCGCTCGTCCTGGCCGGAGACGAGCCTGGCGGCCTTGGCGGTGTCCATCGCCGAGCCGCCGCCGATCGCCACGACGGCGTCGCAGCCGGTGTCCGAGAGCCGGGCCGCGGCCTCCTCGACGAGCGTCACGGTCGGCTCGCCGGGCTCCTTCTCGAACCGCTCGGCGCCGGCCAGCGGAGCGATCGCGGCGGCCACCTCTGCGACGAGGCCCTCGAGGCCCTCGTCGATCACGATCAGCGGCCGGGAAGCTCCCTCGTCGGCGAGCACCGACGCGAGGTCGGCCGCGACGCCCTCGCCGAACCGGATCTTGACGGGCAGGTGGTTTCGGAACGGCGCGACGGTCATCCGGCGTCTCCCAGCGGTAGGACGGTGTCACCGACGGCCACGCGTCCCGGCTCCAGGACGTCGGCGTAGAGGCCGCAGTAGACCTGGCCGTCGTCGCCGCGGCGGTAGGACGCGAGCCAGTGGAGCGTGTCGGCATCCCGCCGGCCTGTCTCCGGGTCGCGGGTGGTGAGGGCGCAGCGCGGGTCGAGCCGGATCACCGAGAGGAGGGCGTCGCCCGCCCGGACGCTCCGGCCCACCCACTCGTCCTCCTCGTGCGCGCCGAGGCCGTCGACCAGGATCGTGGGACGGAAGCGGCGCGGGTCGAAGCCCTCGCGGCCGCCGCGACGGCCGACCTCCGCCGCGGACGCCTCGGAGAGCAGCGAGACAGGGTGCGAGTCGAGCGCCCGGATTCCGTCGGGGAGCTCGAGCATGGTCAGCGGGCGCCCGACGGCCTCGGACACGGCTTCCGACCACGGCCCGTCGATCGCGCGGCCCTCGATATCGCGGCCCCAGAGGTTGGTCACCGCGGGCCGCCCGCCGTTCACGGCGGCGGCCACCTCGGACCCGTCGGGCAGGACGAGCGCCAGCTCGCCGGTCGCGGGGTCGTAGCGGCTCTGGATCTGGGCGAACGCACCGATCTCGCGCTGCGTCGCCACCCGGCCGGTCGGATCGAGCAGCGCGAACCGGCGGTCGCCCGGGATGCCGTCGCGCTCGATCTGGGCCTCGGCGAGCTTCGTGAGGCGCAGCGACTTCACGGCCGAGACGTGGATGGCGCGCACCGTGGCCATGACGCGGAGTAGGTTACTCGTCGCCGACCGACAAGGAGATCCGATGTCCGACAACCGCTTCGTGAAGGCGCTGAACGAGCAGATCGCCTACGAGTTCGGGGCCTCGCAGCAGTACGCGGCGGTCGCCGTCCACTACGACGCAGAGACGCTCCCGCGCCTGGCGGCGCACTTCTACCGCCAGTCGCTCGAGGAGCGAAACCACGCGATGATGATGGTGCAGTACCTGCTTGACGCCGGCGAGGACGTGGTCATCCCGGGCGTCGAGGCGCCGCGCACCACCTTTGGCGACACGGTCGAGCCGGTGGCGCTCGCGCTCGAGCAGGAGCGGCGCGTGACCAGCCAGATCAACGCCCTCGCAGCGCTCGCGCGCGAGCACGGCGACTACGCCGGCGAGCAGTTCATGCAGTGGTTCATCAAGGAGCAGGTCGAGGAGGTCTCGTCGATGTCCGATCTCCTGAGGGTGGTCGAACGGGCGCGCGAGAACCCGCTCCTGGCCGAGGAGTACCTGGCCCGCGAGGGCGGCGCGGAGGCGGCCGATCCGACGGCGCCGCACGCGGCGGGCGGCGCGCTCTGAGGTCTCGCATGTAAAGCAGGCTTGACATCGAGTCGGTGTCAAGCTAGCTTTACAGTATGCGAAATCGACTCCGTGAGCTCCGCGGCGAGGCGGGGCTGTCCCAGGGACAGCTCGCCGAGGCCATGGGCGTCTCGCGGCAGACCATCAACGCCATCGAGACCGAGCGGTACACGCCGTCGCTTCCGCTTGCGATCTCGCTCGCACGCCACTTCTCCCACTCCGTCGAGGAGGTCTTCGATGCAGACGCTTAGAGACACCTACCGCCGCTCCCGCTGGCTCATGCCCGCCGTCGCGCTCGCCCTGGGCGGCGTCTTCCTCGTCGCCCAGTGGATCGGAGGCGATCCCACCGGCGGCCTGATCTCGTTCGCCATCATGGCCGGGTTCGCCGCGATCCTGGTGCTGCTCGAGGGGCGAAGCGGCGCCGTCGAGATCATGCGCCGGCCGGCCCGTGACGAGCGCGCCCGCACGATCGACCTGGCGGCCACCGCGTTCGCCGGCGTGGTGCTCATCACCGTGATCATCGCGGCCGTGATGGTGCAGCTGGCGCGCGGCGAGGATCCGAGCCCGTACGCCCAGCTGGGCGCCGTCGGCGGCGTCGCCTACCTGATCGCGCTCGTCGCCATGCAGCGCCGCGGGTAGCGATGAAAAATCGGTGCCTGGCACCGATTTTTCAGGCTAGAGCTCGATCGCCCCGAGGGCTTCGGCACGACCCGGCAGGTCGCGGCCGAACGAGTCCGGGTTCGTCCCCAGCGACTCGGCGAGGTCGAGCGCGATTCGCTGCACCGCCGTTGTGAGCGGGAAGATCGAGAGCAGCTCGGATGGGTAGGTGGCCGCGATCGTGTGGACGCGGGCGCCGCACGCCTCGGCCAGGCGGGCGATCTCGAGCAGCCGGCCCTCGCCGGGCCCGTTGCCGTTGAGCGCCACCAGCGTGTCGCCCTCCCGGAGCGCCACCGATGGCCCGTGCAGGAGCTGCTCGACCGAGAGCCCCTCGGTCGCGACGTAGCACGTCTCGCGCACCTTGAGCGCACCCTCGGCCGCCGTCCACTGGTTCGGCCCCGCACCCACGAACTCGAGCAGCCGCCCCGGCGGGGCGACTCCGGGGCCCGGCGCATCGAGCACGGCCTCGACCACGTCCGGCACCTGCTCGAGGCGGCCGAGATCCGCGCCGAGGGCGACCGCGATCTGTGCGACGCGCATCAGCGCGCCGAGGTGGCTCGCGGTGAAGGCGGCCGAGGTCTCGGGATCGCTCGTCTCGATGTCGGCGCCCGGTGCTCCGCGCCCCGAGATGACGACCGTCTCGGCGCCGTCGGCCCGCGCCCGCTCGAGGACGGTGTTCGTGTAGCGCTTGGTGCCGCGGTGGCTCAGGAGCACGAGCGCGTCGCCGGCTCCCGGTCGCGGCCCGTGGTCGGCGGCATCGACGGCCTGGATCGGCCACGCCTCGGCCCCGGCGGCCCGAAGCAGCCATGCGCCCTGGTTGGCGGCATGCCAGCTCGTGCCGGTGCCGACCAGCAGCACCCGGCGGCCCCGGATGCGCCCGGCGGCGGCCTCGGCCGGCCCGCCGTCGGCCAGGAGCTTGCGCAGCAGGGACGGCTGCGTCGCCATCGTGTCGCGCATCGCACTCATAGGCCGCAAGACTAATGGGTGGCGCCCGAGGCCTCGCCGGACCAGAATGCCCCCCACATGCAGCCTCTGCGGCAGACCCCGGCCTGGGCGGCGCTCGAGGATCACGCGGCCGCGATACGGAACGCGCACCTGCGCGACCTCTTCGCTGCCGATCCCGCCCGCGGCGAGCGGATGAACGTCGAGGCGGTCGGCCTCTACCTCGACTACTCCAAGCACAGGGCGACCGACGAGACGATCGGGCTCCTGCTCCGGCTCGCCGATGAGCGCGGGCTCCGCTCGCGGATCGACGCGATGTTCTCGGGCGAGCGCATCAACGAGACCGAGGGGCGCTCGGTGCTCCACGTGGCGCTCAGGGCACCCCGCTCGGAGTCGATCGTCGTCGACGGCGAGGACGTCGTCCCGGGCGTCCACGAGGTGCTCGACCGCATGTCGGCGTTCGCCGATCGCGTCCGGTCGGGCGAGTGGACGGGCCACACGGGCCGCCCGATCCGAAACGTCGTCAACATCGGGATCGGCGGCTCCGACCTCGGCCCTGTGATGGCCTACGAGGCGCTCCGCCACTTCACCCGGCGCGACCTCACCTTCCGGTTCGTCTCGAACGTCGACGGCACCGACTTCGCCGAGGCCACCCGCGACCTCGATCCCGCCGAGACGCTCTTCATCGTCTCGTCCAAGACCTTCACGACGCTCGAGACGATGCGAAACGCGACCACCGCCCGCGAGTGGACGCTGGCGGCGCTGGGCGACGAGGCCGCGATCGCGCGCCACTTCGCCGCCGTCTCGACGAACGCCGAGGCCGTGGCCGCGTTCGGGATCGACACCGACAACATGTTCGGCTTCTGGGACTGGGTCGGCGGGCGCTACTCCATGGACTCCGCCATCGGCCTCTCCACGATGATCGCCGTCGGGCCCGACGGGTTCCGGCGGCTGCTCGCCGGGTTCCACGCGATGGACGAGCACTTCCGCACGGCGCCGTTCCCCGAGAACCTGCCGGTGCTGATGGCGCTCCTCACGGTCTGGTACGCCGACTTCTTCGGGACGACATCGGTCGCCGTCCTGCCGTACGACCAGTACCTGAAGCGGTTCCCGGCCTACCTCCAGCAGCTGACGATGGAGTCGAACGGCAAGTCGGTGACGCTCGACGGGAATCGGGTCGACTACGCGACCGGCCCCGTCTACTGGGGCGAGCCGGGCACGAACGGCCAGCACAGCTTCTATCAGCTGATCCACCAGGGGACGCCGCTCGTGCCGTGCGACTTCATCGCCTTCGCCCGCTCGCTCAACCCGCTGGCCGACCACCACGACCTGCTCGTCGCCAACGTGTTCGCCCAGACCGAGGCCCTGGCCTTCGGCCGCACGCCCGACCAGGTGCGTGCCGACGGCGTTCCCGAGGAGCTCGTGCCCCACAAGACGTTCGAGGGCAACCGGCCCAGCACGACGATCATGGCCGAGAAGCTGACGCCCGAGGTGCTCGGCGCGCTGATCGCGCTCTACGAGCACAGCGTGTTCACGCAGGGCGTGATCTGGGACATCGACTCGTTCGACCAGTGGGGCGTGGAGCTCGGGAAGGTGCTCGCCAGGGCCATCGGAGCGGAGCTCGAGAGCAGCTCGGAGCCCGACCTCCAGCACGACTCGTCCACGAACACGCTCATCCGGCGCTACCGCCGGCTCAAGTGAAAGGACACGCGATGCAGCTCGGCATGGTTGGACTGGGGCGCATGGGCGCCAACCTGACGCGCAGGCTGATGCGCGACGGGCACGAGGTCGTCGTCTCGGACGTGAGCCCGGAGGCGGTCGCGCAGCTCGAGTCGGAGGGGGCCGTGTCGTCCTCGTCGATCGAGGACATGGTGGCGAAGCTCAGCCCGCCGCGGGCGGCCTGGGTGATGGTGCCGGCCGGCGTGACCGGCGCGGTCGTCGACCAGGTGGCGGCGACGATGGAGCCGGGCGACATCGTGATCGACGGCGGGAACTCGTACTACCGCGACGACATCCACAAGGCGGCGGAGCTCAAGGAGCGCGGCATCCACTACGTCGACGTCGGCACGTCCGGGCGGCGTCTTCGGCCTCGAGCGCGGCTTCTGCCTCATGGTCGGCGGCGAGGACGACGTCGTCACCCACCTCGACCCGATCTTCGCCACGCTCGCCCCGGGCATCGACGCCGCCCCGCGGACGCCGGGCCGCGACCGGGCCGACGGCTCGACCGCCGAACAGGGGTACCTCCACTGCGGGCCGAACGGCGCCGGCCACTTCGTGAAGATGGTCCACAACGGGATCGAGTACGGGATCATGGCCGCCTACGCCGAGGGGCTCGACATCCTCCGAAACGCCGACGTCGGCGCGCGCGACCATGCGGCCGACGCCGAGACGGCCCCGCTGGCGACGCCCGAGTACTACCAGTACACGATCGACACGGCCGAAGTGGCCGAGGTGTGGCGGCGCGGTTCGGTGGTCGGCTCGTGGCTGCTCGACCTGACGGCGACCGCGCTCCTCGAGGATCCCGACCTGGCCGGCTTCTCGGGCCGCGTGTCGGACTCCGGCGAGGGCCGCTGGACGGCGCTCGCGGCGGTCGAGGAGGGCGTGCCCGCCCACGTGCTCACGGCCTCGCTCTTCGAGCGGTTCAGCTCGCGGAACGAGGGTGCGTTCGGCAACAAGCTCCTGTCGGCGATGCGAAAGCAGTTCGGCGGGCACGCCGAGAAGACAGGCGCCTAGCTCGGGCCGTCCGGACCTCGGTGCGGTAGACTCTGGATCGGAGTTTATACCTCCGAATCAGAGTTATGGCATCGCCGGATCTCACCCCGTTCTCGTACGTCGTGCTCACCCTGGTCGGCCGAAACGGCGCAGGACCGCACGATCTGGTCCGGATGGCGCGACAGGGCCGGGTCTACTGGTCGGCCGCCGAAAGCCAGTACTACGCCGAGCCCAAGCGGCTCGAGAAGCTCGGCTACCTGCGCGCCGAGAAGCGCCCGGGCCGCACTCGTGAGCGGACGCAGTACACGCTCACCGACGCAGGCCGTGCCGCGCTCATGGAGTGGGCGGCCGAGCCGGCTCGGTTTCCGCGCATCCAGCATGAGGCGGTAACGCGGATGCTGCTCGGCGACATGGTGCCCGACTCGGTGCTCGTCGCCGGGCTGGCCGGACTGCGCGACGACATCGACCAGATCACCGCCCAGCTCGACGCCGCCGACGTTGCCGCCGCATCGGTGCCGCACCGGGCGCGCTACCTGCGACTGAACCACGCGCTCGCGCGCCGGATCGTCGAGGCCCACTCGTGCGTGGATCGGCGACGTCGAGCGGGAGCTCGGCGCGTCGCCGCCGCCGGCGTCCCCGCCGCCCGCCCCCGAGCCGCCCGAGCGCGCTCCCGAGCCGGCGCCCGTGCGCCGCGTCTTCCGCGCGCCGTTCGTCGACTGACCGCCCGGCTAGGTCTTCGCGAGGATCGCCACGCCGGCCGCGAGCAGGCCCAGGCCTCCGGCATGCGCGACGGTGAGCGGCCGCACCTCGACGCCGAGCAGGCCGTAGTGGTCGACCACGGCGGCCATCGTCAGCTGCCCGACGATGATGGCGGCGGTCTGGAGCGTGACGCCGAGCGGCACGATCGTGAGCACGGCGACCGTGACGAACCCCGCGCCGGCCAGCCCGCCGAGGTAGTGCCAGCGCACCGGGTCGCCGCCCAGGCCGCCGAGACCTCCCCCGACGACGAGCGCGACCACCGCCACGGCAAGACCGCCCACGGCGAAGTTCACGACGACCGCTCGGAGGTCGCCGATCGAGCGGCCGAGCGCGGCGTTCGTCGGCGCCTGCGTGGCGATGACTGCTCCGGCGAGCGTGGCGGCGGTCAGTGCGATGATGCGATCCATGCGGTCCCTCCTGGGCGGCGGTCGGGCGGCCCAAACTACCAGCCCGACCGGTGGCCCCGGCCTGCAGGAGGCGCTCGTCGCGTGGGCCGTCTGGGGCGTCGTGGCCGTCGGTGTCTGGGAGACGTACGCCAGGTTTCCGCCCGTCGAGCTCTACAACGTCACGAGAAGCGGGCTCGCCGGGGGCGCGGCGCGCACGCTCCTCTTCCTGAGCTGGCCGGTCGCGATCGCCGCCGTCGCGATCGTCGTCGTGGCGGCCGAGCGCATCCTCACCGGCCCGGCGTCGCGCCGCCTCCGCCGGGCGACGTGGGCCGCCACCGCCGTGACGATCGTTCTGTGCTCGACGATCGCGCTCCCCGGAGTGCTCGATGCGACGGACCTCGACGCGCACCCGCGCAACATCCCGGCGGCCGTCGGCGTGCTCCTCGCCTTCGGCATGACGCTCGTCGCCGTCCGGCTCCGCGGGGCCGGCGCGCGTGAGCCCCTGACGCGCGGAGACCTGCTCGCGCTCGCGGCGGTGCCCGTCCTGATCGCCGTCGCGCTCCCCTGGATCCTCGCGGGCGCCGGCGTCTACACCGGCGATGTGCCGGTGCTCGACGACATCTACGTCTCGAAGGCCGTCGTGCCCGAGCCGGGCGAGCCGGCCCTGCGCGCGGTCCACCTCGGAAACCACGAGGGCATCGACGGCATCCTCCTGGCCGCGACGGCGTTCGGCCTCCGGCGACCGCTCAGGCGGATGCGCCCGACGGTGATGCGGCCGCTGCTCGGCGCGTACCTCGCGCTCATCTCGGTCTACGGCCTCGCGGTGGCCGCGGACGACTTCTGGCTCGAGCAGCTCCAGACGCGCGGGACGGTGTCGCGCGCGCCTCCCGTACGTCCTGACGCCCGGTCCTCGCCCGGCGTGGGCGTGCGCTGGTCGCCGTGGCGGCCGTCGTCTACGTCGTCGCGTTCCGGGTCGGGAACGACCCCGGGTCGTCGACCGCGCGGCGGTAGAGCGCCTCGTCGATGTTGCGGCCGGTCACGATCAGCACCACCGGCCCGTCGACGGGCTCCACCTCGGGCAGGGCCGCGAGCGCCGCCGCTGCCGACGCCTCGACGCGGATGCCGGCGGCGGCGAACGCTCCGATCGCCACGGCGAGCTGGCGCTCGTCGACGCGAATCATCCGCTGGGCGGCCTGCGCCAGCACCTCGACCGCGTAGGGGATCGCCACGCGCACGGCCAGCCCGTCGGCGATCGTGGGGTACGCGCCGCCCTCCACGAGCCGTCCCGCCTCCCAGCTCTCGGCCATCACCGGAGCCGCCGTTGCGACGACGCCGATCCGCAGGGTCTGGGGCGCGCGCTCGGCCAGCCGCAGCCCGATCCCTCCCAGAAGCGCGCCGTTCCCGACGGGGACGACGATGGCGCCGGGAGCCCGGCCGAGCTGGTCGAGCACCTCGTCGGCGATCTCGGCGTACCCGCCGTACTGCGGCGGCTCGGCGCCGTCGGCGAAGAACGGCATGCCCTCCGCGGCCGCCACGCGCTCCGCCTCGTCCTTGGCCAGGTCGAAGTCGGCACCGAAGATCCGCATCTCGCCGCCGTGCCGTTCGATCAGGTCGAGCTTGGCCTGCGTCGAGCCCTCCGGGGCGTACACGATGGCGCGCATGCCGAGCTGCGCGGCCGCCCACGCCGAGGCCGCGCCGTGGTTCCCGGTCGACGCCGTGACGACCGTGGTCGCCCCGGCGTCGCGGAAGGCGCGCATCGCCGGCAGGGCCCCGCGCCACTTGAAGGCGCCGAGCTCGTGCTGGTCCTCGCGCTTCAGCCAGACGTCGCGTCCCTGAGCCAGGGCGGCGGGTGCCGTCTCGAGTGGCGTCGGCGTCATGGTGCGGCAGTCTAAAGTGGCCGGCATGGCGACGACGGCGTCGATCCAGGTGCGGAGCCCGGCCACCGGCGAGGAGCTCGGCGAGGTTCCGATCACGAGCCCGGGCGAGATCGACGCGGTCGTCCGCGCGGCTCGCGCCGCCCAGCCCCTGCTCGAGGAGATGACCGTGCACGAGCGGGCGGCGCTCCTTCACCGGGCCGCCGACATCATCGAGGAGCGCTCCGACGACCTCTCCCGTGAGCTCGCGCTCGAGCAGGGCAAGCCGTGGCGAAGCGAGGCGGTCGAGGAGATCGAGGAGACGGTCGGGAACCTCCGCATGGCGGCCGAGGACGTGAAGCGCATGGACACGGCGGTCATCCCGAGCGAGCGCCGGGGCAAGGTGGTCTTCACGTTCCGGAAGCCGAACGGCGTCTTCGCGATGATCACGCCCTGGAACTTCCCGATGATGATCCCGTCGGAGCTGATCGCCCCCGCGCTCGCGACCGGGAACGCCGTCATCCTGAAGCCGAGCGAGTTCACGCCGCTCTCGGGGCGGAGCCTGGTCGAGATCCTCGAGGAGGCCGGCCTCCCGGCCGGCGCCATCGGCGTGGTGCACGGCGCCCGGGAGGCGGGCGAGACGCTCGTGACGCATCCGGGCGTCGACGCGATCGGGTTCGTCGGCTCGCACGGCACCGGCGAGGCGATCGTCCGCGCCGCGGGCATGAAGCGCACGCTGATCGAGGCCTCGGGCAACGGCCCGCAGATCGTGCTGGCCGACGCCGACCTGGCAGCAGCCGCCTCGGCGGCCGTCGAGGGCGCCGCCTACCTCGCCGGCCAGGTGTGCGTCGCGACCGAGCGCGTGCTCGTCGAGGAGCGGGTGCACGACGCGTTCGTCGAGCTCGTGCTCGAGCGGGCCGGTGAGGTCGTGCTCGGGCATCCGCTCGAGGACGCGACGACGATGGGCCCGCTCAACAACGAGCCGGTCGCCGCGAAGATGGACCGCCACGTGGCCGACGCCGGCGAGCGCGGCGCGCAGGTGCTCGTCGGCGGCCGCCGCGCCGAGGGGTTCCCGACCGACCTCTACTACGAGATGACGGTCGTCGACTCGGTGTCGCCCGAGACGCTCCTCTTCCGCGAGGAGTCGTTCGGGCCGGTGCTGCCGATCACCACGTTCGGCTCGGACGACGAGGCGATCGCGCTTGCGAACGACTCGCACCTCGGCCTCCAGGCGGCCGTGTTCACGTCGAGCCTGCGGCGGGCCTTCCGGTTCATCCACGAGATCCGCGCGGGCAGCATCCAGGTCAACGAGACGACCGGCTACTGGGAGGGGCGGCCCCCGTTCGGCGGTGCGGCCGGGACGAAGACCGGCTGGGGCCGGATCCAGCTCGAGGACTTCACCGACCTCAGAACCGCGACGATCGACTACCTGAACACGCCCGAGGAGTGAGAGGCGCCGTCAGGCCGCGGCGGCGTGCCGGCCGTAGTGCCCGACGAGGTCGCACACGACGTCGACCACCGCCGGGTCGAACTGGGCCCCCGACTCGCGGCGCAGCTCGTCGAGCGCCTCGGCCGACGACATCGCCCGCTGATAGGGCTGGTCGGTCACCATCTTCACGTAGGCGTCGCACACCCCGATGATGCGGGCCCCCAGCGGGATGGCCTGGCCGGGGAGCCGGTCGGGATAGCCCTGGCCGTCGTAGCGCTCGTGGCTCGCGCGGACGAGGTCGGCCGTGCGTGCCAGCGACGGCGCCGCGCGGACGATCCGCTCGCCGATCTGCGGATGCCGTCGCATCACCTCGCGCTCGGCCGCGTCGAGCGGGCCCGGCTTCGTCAGGATCGTGTCCGGGATGGCCGTCTGCCCGACGTCGTGGAGCTCGGCCGCCAGCTCGATCCGCTTCACCTCGTGGTGCGGCACCCGCATCGCCCGGGCGGTCGCCGCGGCGAGCTGCGCGACCTCGATCAGATGCCCGTGGAGGTCGGCGCCGCGCTCGCGCAGGACCTGCACGAGCACGTCGGTGCTCTGCCGGCTCGCCGACGACCGGCCGGTCTTTCGGTCGTAGAGGCGGTGGTCGACGAGGCGGAGCGCCTGCTCCATCGTCTCCGCCTCGGCCGGGATCGCCGCCGTCCCGTACGAGCATTCGACGACGACGCCGTCGCTCGCCTCCGACAGCGCCTTGGCGGCGAGGTCCGCCGTCGCGAACGGGTCGTCGTCACCGACGGGCATGAGGACGCAGAACTCGTCGCCTCCCATGCGGTAGGCCGTCGCGCGGCCGGCCATGGCGTCGGACAGCCGGACCCCGAGCCGGGCGAGGAGCGCGTCGCCGGCCGGGTGGCCGAACGTGTCGTTGAACTGCTTGAAGCCGTCGAGGTCGAAGAGCCCCAGGAGGTGGGGCGCCCTCGACTCCCGATCAGGCGCGAAGAGGACGGTCAGGTCGTTGACGAGCGCGCGCCGGTTCGGAAGCCCGGTGAGCGCGTCGGTCAGCGCCTCCTGCCGGCTCGTTGCGAGCAGCCGCTCGTTCTCGCGGGCCAGGCGCTCGGCGGTGGCGTGTGCGGCAAGCGACCGAAGGAAGAAGAACGCGAACGCTCCGAGGAGCACGGTGATCGAGGCGATCGAGCCGTCGATCACCTTCGCCTGCGCGTCGGCGGCGCGGGCTGCGTAGGCGCGGTTCGCGGCCGAGAGCAGCCGCTGGACGCGCGCGGCGCTGCGGCCGGCGTCGGTCGCCAGCCTGTCGGCCGCGGCGCCGTACCCGCTTCCCCATGCGCCGCTGCTGTAGATCTCCTCGAGCGTCGTGTAGTTCGCGCCGAGCGGGCCGCCGATGCGCTCGAGCGGCTTCGGCGGGGCGTCGCGCCTCAGCGTCCCGAGCTCGCGCATGATCGCCGTCATCTCGGTGTCCATCTCGCGCCGGGCGAGCACCCGCGACCCGCCGGTCTTGGCGCTCGCGTGGAACGGCGCGGACTGGAGCGCGTTCAGCTCGGTCCTGATGTCGGCGAGCGTCAGCTGGGCGTTCTTGCTCGCAGTCGCGCCGCCCTGGAGGTGGAGGATGGCGGACATGGCGGCGATCCCCAGCAGCAGGACCACGGCCAGCGAGGTCTTCTTGCCGATCATCGCCCCGGTTATCGTCGCTCTGCGAGCGGCGTTGAGGGCTCTCGGTGAAGGGCGACTCCCGCGATGACGAGCCCCACGCCGGCGACCTCGATCGCGGTGGGCACCTGCCCGAGGACGAGCACCCCGATCGCCGTCGCGGTGGCCGGGAGGAGGGACACCAGAAGCGCGTATGTCGAGCGCGGGAGCCGCGCCATCGCGAGCTGGTCGCAGACGTACGGGATGACCGACGACGTCACGCCCACGCCGATGCCCGCGGCGATGAGCGCCGGGTCGGTGAGCGCGGGCGCCGCGGCGGGCGCCGCGGGCGTGACTGCGACGGCGGCGATCAGCATCGCGCCCGCCAGGCCGTCGATGCCCGCGACGCCCGGGCTCGTGGCGACGCGGTGGGCGGCCACGATGTAGGCGGCGAAGAGCGCGGCGTTCGCGAACGCGAGGCCGAGCCCGAGCGGCGCTCCGCCCAGGTGCACGTCGGTGACGGCGTAGACGCCGGCGGCCGCCAGCCCGAGGGCGGCCGCGTTCCGCGGCGTCCGCATCCCCGCGCGCCGCGAGCGCGATGACCGGGAGGAACTCGATCGCGGCCACGGTGCCGAGCGGGAGGTGGTCGATGGCGGTGTAGAAGCAGGCGTTCATCGCCGCCAGCACGCATCCCATGAGCGCGAGCAGCCGGCGCGTGTCGCCGTCGAGCCGGTCGATCGCGCGCCACGGGCGCCGCCAGGCCGCGAGGACGATCGCGGCGCTCACGATCCGAAGCCACGCCACTCCCAGCGGGTCGACCCGCGCGAACAGGAGGACGGCGAAGGCGGGGCCGAGATAGTGGAAGACCGCGCTCCCCACGAAGTAGCCGGACGCCGGGACCTGTCGCACGGCCGAATTGTGGCCGCCGGCTTGCCTGACAGGAAGAGGTGAGATACGGTGATGCCGTGAGTTTGCCTTCGGAACGACGGCAACGGCGGTCATCGGCCTACGAAGGATCGTTGCTCGACGCGATCGACCGTCGGATACTGATCGAGCTCCAGGATGACGGCCGGGTGACGATGGCCGAGCTCGGGCGCCGGGTCAGCCTCTCGGCCCCGGCCGTCGGCGAGCGCGTGCAGCGGCTCGAGGAGAGCGGCGTCATCACCGGCTACTCGGCCGTCGTCGATCCCCGCGCGATCGGCTACCCGATCGCTGCGCTGGTCCGCATCCGCCCGGCGCGGCGCCAGCTCCACAAGGTGCCCGAGGTGGCGCGGTCGACGCCGGAGGTGGTCGAGTGCCATCGCGTCACCGGCGAGGACTGCTACGTCGCGAAGCTCCACCTGCGGTCGATGGACGACCTCGAGGGCATCCTCGACCGGTTCGCGGCCGTCGGCCAGACGACCACGTCGATCGTGCACTCCGCGCCGGTCGCAGCGCGGCCGCTGCCGCTGCTCGACGACCCTGACGGCGGGTGAGGCGCTGCGCGCGCCGGTGTGCGACGATTCGCACGTGGCGCTCACACCCCGGCAGCAGAAGAAGCGGCAGATGGTGCGGGCGGGCTACGCCGGCGTCGGCGTCGGCGCCCTCCTCGTGATCCTCGCCGTCACCGGAGCGGGCATCGTGCTCGGCCTCATCGGCGCGATCGTGCTCCTGGTGTCGGGCTGGGCGACGCGAGCGCTGCGTGATCTCTGAGGCACCCTCCCCGGCGCTCGTCCGCCGGAACACGATCCTCCTCGCCGCGACGCTCACGTGCCTGAGCGGGATGCTCCAGCTCGTCGTCGCCGTCTCGACGATCACGCTTGTCCTCGTGACCGGCATCGAGTCGATCCTCGGCCTCGGCCCGGCGGTGTTCCTCGCGTCGTCCGCGGTCGCCGCCCTTCCCGCCGGGCGCGCGATGGACAAGCACGCCCGGATCCCGGTGCTCGCGACGGGGTGTGCGCTCGGCGTCAGCGGCTGCATCGTCGCCGCGGCCGGGTCGGGCCTCGAGTCGGCGCCGCTCGTCCTCCTGGGCTTCGTCATGGTGGGCGGGTCGAGCGGAACCGTGCTGCTCGTGCGTGCGGCCGCGGCCGACCTGTATCCGGCCGAGCGCCGCGCGCGCGGCATCTCGTACGTCCTCTTCGGGTCGCTCTTCGGCGCGGCCCTCGGCCCGCTCGTGTTCCGGCCGCTCCTCTCCGGCCGTCACCTCGACTCGGGCGATCTCGTGATCCCGTACCTCGCTGCCGGCGCGATCATGGCGGTCGGGTTCTTCATCGTCCTCCAGGTGCGGCCCGACCCGAAGGTGTTCGCCGCGGCGACCGCCCGCGCGCACCCCGACCCGGCTCAGGGGCCGGCGCCGCCGCTCTCGGAGGTGCTCAGGCGCCCGGGCACGCTCACGGCGGTGATCGCGGCGGTGACGAGCTTCGCGGTCATGGTGTCGGTGATGAACCTGGCGGGCTATGTCGTCGTCGGCCACGGGCACGCCGAGGGCGACATCTTCACCGTGATCAGCTTCCACATCATCGGGATGTACTCGCTGGTGATCGTCGTCGGCGACATGATCGACCACACCGGGCGCCTGCCCGCCCTGATCGGCGGCCTCATCGTGATGGGGGTGTCGGCGCTCGGCCTGGGCTGGCACTCGAGCGTGCTCTGGACGTCGTTCTGCCTGTTCGGGCTCGGCCTCGGCTGGAACGTCTCGTACGTCGCCGCGACGGCGCACCTCTCCGACGTCGCGGCACCGTCCGAGCGCGGCCGCCTGATCGGGTTCACCGATCTGCTCTCCGGGTTCACGGGCGCGGGCCTGGCGCTTCTGGGCGGCGCGGCCTATTCGGCGTTCGGCGTGATCGCGATCGCGATCGGGGCGACGCTGATCGCGCTTGCGCCGATCCCGCTCATGCTCGCCCGGCGCCAGCCCGCCGTCGCCTGAGGGTCACGCCGCGACGGCGGCGATCTGCTCGAGCGCGGGCCTGAGGTTGCCGGCCCTGTCGGCCAGCCGGTAGACGGTCTGCGGCGGATAGCTCGCAAGGACCGTGCGCTCGACCATCCCGGCCTCCGCGAGCGCCTTCAGCGCCAGGGTGAGCGCGCGCGGGCTCACGCCGGGGAGCTCGCCGCGGAGCTCCGAGAATCGGCGCTCCGCCCTGAGCGCGGCGAGCACCGGCATCGACCACTTGTTGAGGCCGATGTCGCCGATCTCGAGCGCGGCCAGCTCGTCGAGCACGAGCGCGCACGCCGGGGCGATCCGGGCGCCGGCGGGCGTGAGGACGTACTCCGGCCGCAGCGGATGGCCGTAGCCGGGATTTCGCGAGACGAGCCCGCGGGCCACGAGGCCGGTCAGTGCGCGGCGCACCGACTCGCCGCCGGCCCCGGTCCTGCGGCAGAGGGTGACGAATCGAGTGCCGCCGGTGCGGTGGAGCTCGGCCAGCACGGGGACCGACCACCGGTTGTGGACGAGCTCGATCAACGCGGCGAGCGAATCTCGATTTGACACAAAAGTGATTCTAGTATACAAACAGGTCAGACCACAGGAAGGAGCCCGCGATGTCCACCTCTCCGTCCAGCTCGGCCTCGGCCGCCACCACGCCGATCGCATGGGCCAGGCACATGACCGCCGCCCTCGGCGTGTCGGACATCGACCGTTCGATCGCGTGGTATCGCGACGTCCTGGGATTCGAGCTCATCTACAAGCTCGACGACTGGGGCTGGGCCGAGCTGCGCTCGGCGATGGACGACGTCAACGTCGGGATCGGCCAGAACGAGAACATCGAGACCGGCGGCGGGGCGACGCTCACGTTCGGCGTGGTCGACATCGACTCGGCCCGCGCGTGGCTCGAGGCGCACGACGTGAAGTTCGACGGCGAGACGACCGAGGTGCCGGGGATGGTGCGGCTCGCGACCTTCTACGACCCCGACGGCAACACGTTCATGCTCGCGCAGCGGCTCGACGGGGGCCGGGGCCGCGCCTGAGGGCCTACCTGACCACCCTGTAGCGCAGGTGGGTGACCGCCGGCGAGGCTGGGACGGGCAGCGGCTCGAGCTTCACGCCGCTTCCGTCGAGGTTCTCGAACAGCCGCGTACCCGAGCCGAGCAGCACCGGCGCGACGTGGATCGTGAGCTGGTCGAGGCGCCCTGCGGCGAGCGCTTGCTGGGCTGCGTCGGCGCCTCCGGCGACGTGGACGTCCCGGCCGCCCGCGGCCTCCTGCGCCCGGTCGAGGGCGACGTCGATCCCCTCGGTGACGAAGTGGAAGGTCGTGCCGCCCTGCATCTCGACGCTCTCACGCGGGTGGTGCGTCAGCACGAACACCGGCACGTGGAACGGCGGATCGTCTCCCCACCAGCCGCCGGCGTTGGGGTCGTCCGCCCACGGCCCCTCGCCGCCGCTGTACATGCGCCGGCCCATGACGACGGCGCCGTACGAGGCGACGTGCTCGGCCACGAGATCGGAGTCGGGGCCGGTCTCGCCGCCCTCCCCGCCGTGGGCCCTGCGCCACGACGCCAGCCCGAAGACCCACTCGTGGAGCTCCATGCCGCGCTTCCCGAGCGGGTCGTCGAGCGACGGCTCCGGGCCGGCGACGAACCCGTCGAGGGACATCGTGATGTCGAGCGTGATGCGTGTCATGGTGGTGTTCCCCTCCGTCGCTCCGAGGATGTGATTTCCGCCCTGTAGACCGGTACGGTCGCGCAAACTCATCGCCGGCGGGGCTAGCATCGGCGACCGATGGCGAGCGACCTCCGCCCGGCGGGCGTCTTCGTCCCGATGGTGACGCCCTTCGCCGCCGACGGGAGCGTCGACCTCGGCTGCCTGGAGGAGCTCACGGCCGGCGTGATCCGCGACGGCGCGAGCGGCGTCGTGGCGCTGGCGACGACCGGCGAGCCCCACATGCTGGACGACGCCGAGCGCGCGGCGGTGGTCGCTGCGATCGCCGGTGTGTGTGCCTCGACGGACGCGATGCTGGTCGTCGGAGCGGGGACGAACGACACGCGAACGACGATCGCCCGGCACGAGGCGCTGGCCGACGTGCCCGGGGCGTGCGCCTCGCTCGCCGTCGTCCCGTACTACATCCGGCCGGGCGAGCAGGCGGTGGTGCGTCACTTCCAGGTCGTCGCCGAACGCTCCCCGGTGCCGCTGATCGTCTACAACATCCCGTACCGGACCGGGTGCGGCCTCGGCGCCGAGGCGCTGCTCGAGCTCGCCGCGACCGACAACATCGCCGGCCTGAAGCAGGCGGTCGGCGGGATCGACGCCGACACGCTCACGGTGCTCGCCGAGGCGGCCGACCGGTTCGCGATGCTCGGCGGCGACGACGCCTTCCTCTTCCCGCTCGTGCTGATGGGCGCGACGGGCGCGATCGCCGCCTCGTCGCACCTGTGCACGCGCCGGTTCGTCGACATGATCGAGTGCGGCCGGCGCGGCGCCGTCTCGGACGGCCGCCGGCACGCCGAGGCTCTGCTCCCGCTGGTGCAGGCGCTCTTCGCCGAGCCGAGCCCGGCGGTGATCAAGGCGGCGCTTCACCTCGAAGGGCGGATCCCGACGCCGGACGTCCGGATGCCGATGGCGCCGGCGTCGCCGGAGGCCGTCGAGCGGGTGCGCGCCGCCCTCGCCGCCGCATCGGCCGATGAGTTTCCGGGCACCTCGCGGTCGTAAGCTGCGACGCTTGACCACCAAGGAGGGATCGAGATGGGACGCATCGTTGTATCGGAGTTCGTGACGCTCGACGGCGTGATGGAGGATCCGGGCGGAGCCGAGGGCTTCGCGCACGGCGGCTGGGCGTTCACGTTCGAGCGCGGCGACGAGGGCGACAAGTTCAAGCTCGACGAGGTGATGGAGGCCGACGCGATGCTGCTCGGCCGGGTGACGTACGAGGGCTTCGCGGCGGCCTGGCCCGAGCGGACGGACGAGGCCGGATTCGCCGACAAGATGAACGGGATGCGCAAGTACGTCGTCTCGTCCACGCTCGGCGAGGCGACCTGGAACAACTCGGTCGTGCTCAGCGGCGACCTGGCCGACGAGGCGGCGAAGCTGAAGTCCGAGCACGAGGGCGACATCCTCGTCGCCGGGAGCGGGCAGCTCGTGCACGGGCTCACCGAAAGGCACCTGGTCGACGAGTACCGGCTGATGGTCTTCCCGATCGTGCTCGGGAGCGGCAAGCGGCTCTTCGAGGGCGGCGGCGATCCGCTGGCGCTCGGGCTCGCCGAGGTCATGCCGGTCGGCGGCGACGGCGTCATCACCCTCACCTACCGGCCGGTTGCGGGCTAGGTCTCGGCGCGAACAGCCGCCGCGCCGGCGACCATCGCCTCGAGCTTGCCGTAGGCGACGTCGCGGGGCAGGTACTTCATGCCGCAGTCGGGTGCCGCGGTCAGCTCGTCCGGGCGCTTGTACGGCAGCGCCTTTCGGATCCGGGCGGCCACGATCTCGGGCGTCTCGACCTCGTGGGTGTCGAGGTTGATCACGCCCAGGATGATGCCCTTCCCGGGGAGCGTCTCGAGGATCGCCGTGTCGAGGTCGGACTGCGCCGTCTCGATCGAGATGTGGTCGCACGTGCAGGCGGCCAGCTCGGGCAGGAACGAGTACGCCTCCGGGCGCTCGTGGATGATGGCCGCATAGCCGAAGCAGATGTGGACGGCGGTCGTTCCCTCGATGCCGTCGAGGGCCCGCGTCAGGGCCGCGACCCCGAACTCTCGTGCCTTCTCCGGTCGGGCCTGCATGTACGGCTCGTCGATCTGGACGATGTCGGCGCCCGCCGCGAAGAGGTCGGCGATCTCGTCGTGGACGGCGCCCGCATACGCCAGAGCGAGCTCGGCGTCCGTTTCGTAGAAGTCGTTCTGGGCCTGCTGCGACATCGTGAACGGGCCCGGGACGGTCATCTTGATCGGCTTCGAGGTGTTCGAGCGCAGGAACTGGACGTCGCGCACCTGCACGGCGTGCCGGCGCTCGATCGGGCCGACGACGCGCGGCACCGGGTTGGGGTGGCCGCTGCGGTCGAGCGCCGTCCCCGGGTTGTCGATGTCGACGCCCGCGAGGGCGGTCGCGAACCGGTTGGAGTAGCTCTCGCGGCGCTGCTCCCCGTCGGTCAGGATGTCGAGGCCGGCCCGCTCCTGGTCGCGGATCGCGATGAGCGTGGCGTCGTCCTGGGCCTCCTCCAGGTACTGCGGGTCGATCCGCCACAGCTCCGTCGCGCGCACCCGGGGCGGGAACCGGTCGCGCAGCCGGCCGCGGTCGATGAGCCAGTCCGGCTGCGCGTAGGAGCCGACGAGGCTCGTGGGGAGGGCGTTGGGGGCGGCTGCGGGCACCGCCCCCAACGCTACACGGCCCACCGGGATCTACGTGGCGAGCTGTCCTCGGCGCCGGGTGATCAGCTGATCGCCGGCGACCATCATGATGAGCACGACCGCGATCGCTCCCATCACCGGGAACGCCCAGTCGATGCCGCCGGACGTCGTCGCGGTCCGGCCGTTCATGACGGCCCGGCTAACGCCGGGGTACGCGAGCGGCGTGTAGTGGATCCACGGGCGACTGGTCGCCGGCCGCCGGGACATGGTCGACGATGCCGGCTGACGTGCTCGTTCGGCGGAAGCGCGGGAAGTGGCCGCCGTTGGCCTGGGCGGCCGGTGCGAGCATCGCCGCGGACGCGACGAGGACGACGAGGGTCGGGATGAAATGCTTGATGCGGAACATCGGGATCTCCTCCTCAGCGTTGATCGATGCCTCACAAGACCGGCGAGCGAGGTCGCGTCTTCCACGTGTCTGCGTCGCCGGCCCGTGCAGGAACCACGGCACGATCGCGATCGCCGGCACGCGGCTGATGTACTCCTCCGCGCGTCGGCACACGGGCTGCGAGCGATCTCGGCCGCGCCGTACATGCCGACCGTGAAGAGCGACGCGGCGGCGAGGAACCAGAGCGAGGCCGGCGCCCATCGATCTCGAAGTGGATGCCGCGGGCTCGGGCGGCGCCGATCAGGACGCCGATCTGCAGCGCCGTCACCGCGAACGCCACGATCAGGTTCCCCAGGACGAGGAGCGATCGGTGGACGGGTGCCGCGAGCAGCTCGCGCTGCGCGCCGCTCTCGCGGTCGACGAGCACGCTCAGCCCGGCGAACATCGTGTTCAGCGGGATGAGGAGGCCGATCGGTGCCCGTCGCGACGTACGCCTCGTATGCGCTGCTCGTGTGCAGCGCGTCCTTCAGAGCGGGCGCGATCACGAGCGCGAACAGGATCGGCGTGAGCAGCGGCACGAACAGCTCCCGCGGCGTGCGCACGGTCAGATGGAAGCGACGGCGCGCGAGCGTCGCCAGCGGGCCGAGCGGGTTCCGGGCAAGGCGCGGGAGTGGTCTCCCGAGCTCGTGGGTGAGGGTCGTCATTGGTCGTCCTTTCGGGTCAGGCGGCGTCGCGCAGCTGGCCGCCGGTGAGGCGCAGGTAGACGTCGTCGAGCGTGGGCTCTCGCGCGTCGTGATCGCCGAGGCGACCGCAGATCGCTGATCGTCGGCGATCGCGCGTGGATCGGATCGGTCGTGAAGCGGGATCGTGATGCGTCGCGCCGACGGCGAACGCGTCGTCGCCGGCGAGGCCGCTCTCGCGGAGCCGGTCGAGCGCCGCGGCCGGGTCGCTCGCGGACGCGCAGCTCGACGATCTCGCGCGCCGAGCTCGGCGCGCAGCGCGCGCCGGCGTGTCGAGGGCGACGATGCGCCCCTGTGCATGATCGCCAGCCGGTCGCAGAGGCGCTCGGCCTCGTCGAGGTAGTGCGTCGTGAGCAGGACCGTCGTCTCCATCCGATCACGGAGCCCGGCGATGACGTCGAGCAGCTCGGCGCGGACGCGCGGGTCGAGGCCGACCGTGGGCTCGTCGAGGAAGAGCACCCTGGGCTGCGAGACGAGCGCCCGGGCGATCTCGAGCCGTCGCCGCTCGCCTCCGCTGTAGGTGCCCGACGGGCCGGTCGAGCAGGTCGGTCCAGTCCGAGTGTTGCGGCCGTCTCGTCGATCGCCGCCTGCGCGTCGGCCGGCGGCACCCGCCACAGGCTGGCGTGGGTCTCGAGGTTTCGCCGTCCGCTGAGCGCCCGGTCGACCGACCGCCTCCTGGAAGACGACGCTCGAGATCGACCGGGCCTGAAGCGGCGAGCGGACGACGTCGAAGCCGGCCAGCTCGGCCGTCCCGGAGCTCGGGCGCGACCGTCGTCGTGAGCATGCCGACTGTCGTCGACTTCCCGGCGCCGTTCGGGCCGAGCAGTCCGAAGACCTCGCCCGGATGCCGACGCTCGAAGCTGATGTCCCGGACGGCGTGGACGTCTCCGGCATAGGTCTTCTTGAGGTGCCTGACCTCGATTGCGGTATTCATCGATATGCCTCCTCTTGGGGCGGCCGTCACACGAGCCGCGTGGCGATGCGTCAGGCGGATGACGGATCCGACCGAGGAGATGTGACCGTGGACGAGCACGAGCTGGCTGGCCGAGGAGTTCGAGGAGCACCGCCCGCATCTGCGGACCGTCGCCTACCGAATGCTGGGATCGGTCAGCCGAGAGCGACGACGCGCTCCAGGAGGCATGGCTGCGGCTCGCGCGGGTCGACCGGGCGCACGTCGACAACCTCGGCGGCTGGCTGACCACGGTGGTCGGCCGCGTCTGCCTCGACATGCTGCGGTCGCGTCGCGCGCGGCGCGAGGACTACGCCGGCACGTGGCTCCCCGAGCCCGTCGTCAGCCTCGACGAGTCGACCAACCCCGAGGACGAGGCGCTGATCGCGGACTCCGTCGGCCTGGCGCTCCTCGTCGTGCTCGAGACGCTGACGCCGGCCGAGCGGCTCGCGTTCGTCCTCCACGACACCGCCTCGCCCGGCCCACGCTCGTGCACGGCAGCCGGGGGACGTGCTCGTCGTGATGGGCCCCGACGATGGTCGGCTTCACGATCGGCTCGCGGCCGCATCGTCGAGATCGATCTCAGTAACCGACCCCGAGAAACTGGCGCGGGTGGCGCCGCGCTAGCCGAGCTCGAGCCGGAGCAGCACCTCGTCGTCGAACACGATCTCGCCGGTCTGCACGAAGCCGTAGCGCTCGTAGAACGGGATCGGGCTGCCCTTGCCCTGGCCGGCGCTCGTCCACAGCGCATCGACCCCTCGGCCGCGGAAGTACTCCACGATCAGATCGAGCGTCGCACTGCCGTAGCCGCTGCCGCTGGTGGCGCTCGTCGACGAGCAGCTTCCAGAGGTAGTGGGCGATGTACCCCGGCCCGTCGACCTCGTCGCTGATCATCACGAACCCGACGGGCGTCTCGCCGTCGTAGACCGCCCAGAAGATGGCGCGGCCGCCCGGCTCCTCGGCGGCCTCGAGCAGCGCCCCCTCGACGGTGCCGACGAACTGCTCCTGGGCCGCCGACACGTGCAGGCTCAGCACGGCGTCGCGGTTCTGGTCGGTGAGAGGGTGGAGGGTGACCATGCGCGTCAGAGGAACCCGACCGCGACGATGAGAAGCAGCGCGGCGTCGACGCACCACTTGGTGCCGACGTCGATGACCGTCACGTCACCCATGCGCCGTTCTCCTGCACGACGCGGCCGTCGACCTCGATCCGCCCGCCGGGCCGCAGATCCTTCACCATGTCCCAGTGGATCGCCGACTCGTTCGTGCCTCCCAGGTCGGCGAACCCTGCGCCGATCGCGATGTGGACCGTGCCGTCGATCTTCTCGTCGAAGTAGGTGTTCCGCATGTAGCGCGTGATCGCGGGGTTGCAGCCGATGCCGAGCTCGCCGATCCGGCGCGCGCCCTCGTCGGTGTCGAGCGTCGCGAGCAGGAAGTCCTCATCCGTCTCGGCCGAGGCGTCGACGACGCGGCCCTCCGAGAAGCGAAGCCGGATGCCCCGCACGTCGCGGCCGCTCCAGATCCCGGGGAACTCGGTGAAGGCGATCGTGCCCTCGGCCGAGGTCTCGACCGGGCATCCGAAGAACTCGCCGCCGGGCATGTTCCCGGTCCCGGCGTCGACCTCCATCCGGCGGCCGGCGAGCGAGAGCCTGAGATCGGTGCCGGCGCCGACGATGCGCACCTCCTCCGCTCCGTCGAAGAGCGCCGCGTAGCGTCCCATCCGCTCGTGCTCGGCCTCCCAGTCGCGCAGGCACGCATCGAACAGGAAGTCCTCGAACTCCGGGCCGGTCATTCCCGCGTCCTGCGCGAGCGCCGGCGTCGGGTACCAGCACATCACCCACGGGATCGCGCTCGAGTGGATCCGCTCCGTGGCCGGGCGGTAGGCCGCCTGCACGGCGCTCATGCGCTCGGCCGCGATGTCGCTGCCGTCGCGGGTGTTCTCGGGCGCGGAGATCGCGATCAGCCCGTCGCAGTGCTGGAACGCGTGCTCGTCGATCGACGCCGGCTCGGCCAGCACGTCGAGCGGTGCGTGGCGCACCCAGTCGCGGTGGTAGACGAGGCCGCCGCCGAACGTGAGCCGCAAGCAGCGGATAGGCGCCTCGCCGGCCGAGCTGCCGTGTCACCTCCTCGAGCAGCGGCCGGGCCAGCGGCATGCCCCAGACGAGCACCTGCCAGCCGCGCTCGACGCCCAGGCACGTGTCGATGAGGAGCGTGGCGTAGCGCTCGACGCGCGGATCGGTCACGGCGCGAGATGCTACGCGACGTCGCGGGGCAGGAGCTGCGCGCGGGCGGTCCGCCCGCCGCGCTCACTCCTCCTAGCGCTCGCCCGGCAGCACCTGCGCGTCGACCGTCCAGTGGCTCGCCCCCAGGTCGCGATCGACGAGGAAGCGGTCGTCCTCGGGATAGAACACCGCCGTCTCGTGGTCGTCGCCGGCGAAGCGCTTGACCGCGTCCAGCGAGTCCCAGAGCGTGAACATCAGGAACTCCGTGTTGTCGCCGATGTCGCGCCGCAGCATCCAGACGCCGGCGTTGCCCTCCGTGGCGGCGTACTCCGCGAGGCCGGTCTCGTTCAGGTAGCGGCTGTACGCGTCGCCGTCGCTCCTCCGCACGGCGCCCTTCCAGATGCGCGCGATCATGGCTGCTCCTTTCGCCGGGCGCCCACGCGGCCCGGCAACCTCGAGGGAACGGGAGCGACGGGACTCGAACCCGCGACCTCCGGCGTGACAGGCCGGCGTTCTAACCAGCTGAACTACGCCCCCGCGTCCGGCCGTGCGGCCAGGCGAAACGGCGCCTCGGAAAGGCGCCGCGGGCAAGTATAGCCCCGGCCTCGTGCCCCGGAGCCCGCGCGGTATCGTCCCCGCCGTGACCGCCGACCGCCGCTACCTTCCCATCGCCGAGCACGGCGTCATCGGCGATCTCCACACCGTTGCCCTGGTCGGCACCGACGGGACGATCGACTGGTACTGCCCCGAGCGATTCGACGCCCCGAGCGTCTTCGCGTCGATCCTCGACGCCGACAAGGGCGGCTTCTACCGGATCGCGCCGGCGCACTCCGAGTACGCCACGAAGCAGCTCTACTTCCCCGACACGAACGTCCTCATCACGCGCTTCCTGACCCCCCACGGCGTGGGCGAGGTGCAGGACTTCATGCCGATCCACCGCGACCCGGAGCATCGCCGCCAGCTCCTGCGCCGGGTGATCGCGGTGCGCGGCGAGATGACGTTCATGCTCGAGTGCCGGCCCCGGTTCGACTACGGCCGCGCGAAGCACACGACGCTCATCGGCGAGACCGGCGCGACGTTCAGCTCGGATGATCTGCGCCTCGCGCTCGTGACGTCGATCGGGCTTCGTGCCGACGACGACGGCGTCCGTGCGGAGTTCCACCTCGCCGCCGGCGAGAGCGCGGTCTTCAGCCTCGAGAAGGCGGGGGACGGGCCGCTGCCGGCGCTCGTCTCCTACGACGAAGCGGCCGACGCATTCGAGGACACCGTGCGCTACTGGCGGGGGTGGCTGGCGCACTCGGTCTACAAGGGTCGCTGGCGCGAGATGGTGAACCGCTCCGCGCTCACTCTGAAGCTGCTCACGTACCGCCCGACGGGTGCGATCGTCGCCGCGCCCACCACGAGCCTCCCGGAGCAGCTCGGCGGCGAGCGCAACTGGGACTACCGCTACACCTGGATCCGCGACGCCGCGTTCTCGCTCTACGGGCTCCTTCGGCTCGGGTTCACCGAGGAGGCCGAGGCGTTCATGCGCTGGCTCACCGACCGGTTCCGCGAGTCGGCCGGCGGCGGCGACGGGCCGCTCCAGATCATGTACGGCATCGACGGTCGCGCCGACCTCGAGGAGACGACGCTCGACCACTTCGAGGGCTACGGCGGATCGGCGCCCGTCCGGATCGGGAACGGCGCCGCCGGCCAGCTCCAGCTCGACATCTACGGCGAGCTGATCGACTCGGTCTACCTGTACAACAAGTACGGCGAGCCGATCTCCTATGACGCGTGGATGGACCTCGTGAAGGTGCTGGAGTGGCTGTGCAAGAACTGGGACCGGCCCGACGAGGGGATCTGGGAGACGCGCGGCGGCCGCCAGCACTTCACGTACTCACGGCTCATGTCGTGGGTGGCCATCGAGCGCGCGATCCGGATGGCCCGGCAGCGCGGCCTTCCCGCCGACCTGGTCTCGTGGCTCGAGGCGCGCGACAAGGTCACCACCCAGATCATGACCCGGGGCTGGAATGAGAAGCGCCAGGCGTTCGTCCAGCACTACGACACGGACGTGCTCGACGCGTCGGTGCTCCTCATGCCGCTCACCCGGTTCATCGCGCCGAAGGATCCGCGCTGGCTCTCGACGCTCGACGCGATCGGCAACGAGCTCGTCTCCGACAGCCTCGTCTACCGCTACAACGCCGAGGCGTCGCCCGACGGCCTGCGCGGCGATGAGGGCACCTTCTCGATCTGCTCGTTCTGGTACGTCGAGGCCCTGGCGCGCGCCGGCCGGCTCGACGAGGCCCGGCTCGCCTTCGAGAAGATGCTCACCTACGCCAACCACCTGGGCCTCTACTCCGAGGAGATCGGCCCGTCCGGCGAGCTGCTCGGCAACTTCCCCCAGGCGTTCACGCACCTCGCGCTGATCTCCGCCGCGTTCAATCTCGACCAGCGCCTGGGGTAGCTCGGGGTAGCGCGGTTTCCCCCTCTCGGGGGATTGGTCGGCCTCGAAATCGGTCGGATCATCAATGTACGCGGTCGGGCAGTCCGCCGCGGTGAGATCCCCCGATGATCGGAGACCGCGTGTCCATTCTCTCCCTCCTCCGCAACACCGACGAGTCCGGCCAGACCATGGCCGAGTACGCCGTCGTCCTCGGCGTCATCACGATCGCCGTTGTCGTCACGCTCGGCCTGCTCAGCACGGCGATCTCGAGCCTGCTGAACAACGTCATCGCGTCGCTCTAAGGCACGACCTCTTTTCGTCCGCCGGCGTCCATCCCCCGAATCACGGGTCGGATGGGCGCCGGTAGACTGGTCCGGCTCGGGCGGTTAGCTCAGCTGGGAGAGCACCTGCCTTACACGCAGGGGGTCGGCGGTTCGATCCCGTCACCGCCCATCTCGCGCTGGGCCCAGCGCGGTCGGCGACGGCCCGGCCCTCACGCCGCCTAGGCGCCAAAGGGCGAGCCGGTCTTCGGTGGATTTGCGGCGTGGATCAGGACAGCGAACGGCGCATCCTGATCGCCTCCGTCGCATACGCGGTCCGATGGCAGCGGTCTTCGTCCTCACCGGGTACGCGCTCGGCGAGGCCGTACGGGCTGCATAGTCCGCACGGTCACCGTCGTCTAGTCGTCGCGCGCCTGCTCCGCCGCCATCGTCGTCGCGACGCGCGCGACCGCGTCCATCGCAGAAGCGCTCCTCGAGCGGCTCGAGCGCCTCGCGGATCGCGTCGTCCACGATCCGGTGCCGCTCGGCGTCCACCCTGTCGCGGAAGTACTCCCACAGGTCGTTCGCATCGTCGGCGAGGAACATCGCCTTCGCCACGAGCGGTACAGCATGCTCTACGAGCGGGTCACGTCGAATCTGCGTTTGATCGGTCATCCACCCCTCCTTCGCCGGGCCGGCGCCGCCAACCCACACGGCCGACCCGGGCAGATCTTCTAGGAATTCCCACTCCAGCGCCAACATTACCCATTCCGGGCCGGTCGCATCCGAACGCTCCGGCTGCGATCAGCTCGCCGGGACGGCGACGCCGGTGATCCTGACGTGCCGCGTGCGCAGGATCTTCCCCGCGGAGTTCGCAGCCGTCACGGTCATGTCGGCCCGTTCGCGGCCGGCGAACGGCTCCGAGGGCTCGAACCCGATGATCATCGTGCACCGGTCGCCCGGGCCGAGCACGTTCACCGTGAACGAGAGGAAGCAGGTCGAGTCCGGCTGGCCGGGCGAGAAGTCGTCGGGCGACTGGTCGGTGATGGTGACGTAGAGCGTGCGCGACGACCGGTTTCGGATCGTCACCGTGCGGTTCGTGAAGCTGCCGAACGGCTGGCGCCCGAACTTCAGGTGGTGCGGTGTGACGCTGAGGATCGCTCCGCCGGCCTGGGCGGCGGACGGCACGGCGAGCACCGCAAGCGCGGCCAGGCCGGCTGTGACGAGCCGTGGCCAACGAGCTCTGCGGTGCGCGCCGTTCCTCATCCTCCACCTCTCCGGAACCTGTCAAGCCAATCCTCTCGCCCCTGCCCACGGAGGTCAACCGGTTCACCATCAATTATCCGGGGTTGACCTGCGGCCAGAATGGCAGACACTGGAAGTGCCGCGGGCATGTGCCTGACCCTCGCACGTCAGGAGCCCACACGTGCCCGCGGCGCTCCACTCACGCCCGCACCGGTCGATAACGGGGTCAGGCGCGGCCATCCGCCGCCGCCAGGAGGCGATCCAGGCCGCGGCACACGCGGTCGAGCCGACGCGGGACGCGACCGGAGACGTGGGCTTCGATGTGTGCCTGGCCAAGATCCAGGCCGAGATGGCGCTCTACTTCCTCGACGAGCTGGCACGGGGCGGCGGCGACGAGGATGCCCAGCAGAATGTCGGCCTGCTCCTCACCGCCGCCGCGCGGAGCGCCGCGACCCTCGACGCCAAGCTCGCGACGGCGCGCCGGCTGATCGAGGAGCTGGCCCAGGCGGTCGACGCGGTCACGCAGAAGCTCCAGATGCTCGACGCCCTGCGGGTGGGCGGCGACGTCGAGGCCGCGCATCTCACCGACGCCGAGCGATTCCGGGTGCTCTTCGCCCAGATCCGCTCGGAGGTCGACGGCGCGGCTGCCGACCTGCGGCACCTGGCGGGGCTTGCCGACCACGCCGCCGCCGCCTCGGCCGGCCGGCGGCTCGACCGCCTGGCCGACCGCACGCTCCGGCACGCCGCGTAGCCTCCGCGGGCTTCACCGCCCCGGTACGCTGCATGGATGGAGCCGACCCGGACCGCGGATCGCGCCGACGCCCGCCGCGCGGCCGTGCGCCCCACGCCTGAGCAGTACTTCATGCTGCTGGCGGTCGCGACCCGGGAGCGGGCCGCGTGCCTCGGCCGCCACGTCGGCGCCGTGCTCGTCGCGGACCAGCGAATCATCGCGACCGGCTACAACGGCACGCCCACCGGCTTCCCGAACTGCGACGAGGGCGGCTGCCACCGGTGCGCCCATCCCGGCGACTACGAGCCCGGGCGCGGCTACGACGTGTGCATCTGCGTTCACGCCGAGCAGAACGCCATCCTCCAGGCCGCCAAGCTCGGCTACTCGGTGCAGGGCGCCGCGCTCTACTCGACCCTGCGGCCCTGCTTCGGCTGCCTCAAGGAGGCCTACCAGGCGGGCGTGAGCCGGGTGCGGTACCTGAACGACTGGTCGCCGTCCGACCCGGGCGAGGCCGAGGCGTACGAGGAGCTCCTGGCCGAGGCGGCCCGGCACGGCCTCGCCGTCGAGCAGCTCGAGCTGCCCGAGACGCTGCTCGACCTTCGCTAGCGGCTAGGCGGTGCGGCGGAGGCGGCGCAGCCCGCGATCCTCGTTCCAGTCGAACGAGAGCGGGTCGGATGCCGGGACGACCGCGTCCGAGAAGATCGGATCGGCCTGGCGCATCGAGACGCCGTCGACCGTCACGACGACCTGAATCGGCGTCGGCAGGCTGACGACGGGCGCGGGCCCGCGGCGTGGCTCGGCGGTGATCCGGGCGAGCGACTCGGCATGGAGCGCCGAGCGCCAGGCGGCGACTTCGAGCTCGGCTTCCGAATGGGACGAGCACCACGGGCACGGGCTCAACGGTCGCTTCTCGCCCGCGCAGGCGTGACAGGAGACGGTGATCTGCATGAAACCGTTGTCGGCGCGAGAGCCCGATCTCTTGAGCGCTCTCAAGTTTTCGCGATGTTTGCCGACGCAAGTAGTGATGTATGGGTCACGTTTGCGATTGTCGCGGACGCTCGTCGTCGCGACCGGGCTGCTTTTGTGCGCGTCTGTCCTCTCGGGCACCGCGTCTGCTGACACGCTGCTTCAGAAGAAGCAGGCGCAGTACGCCCGTGTGCGCTCGCAGGTGCGGAACCTCGATTCGCACATCGAGCTCCTCACCGAGCGCTACGACCAGGTCCGGTGGCACCTGCACGTGCTGCACCGTGAGATCCACGTTGCGACGGTGCGGCTCGTGGCCGAGGAGGCCGAGCTCAAGCGCCAGCAGCAGAACCTCGCGCAGCTCGTGATCGAGCAGTACAAGGGCGGCGACCCCAAGACGCTCGAGATCGTGCTCGGCTCGTCGTCGCTCTCGCAGATCACGAACGGCATGGATCTTGACCGGCAGGTCGACACCGCGGTCAGCGACACCGTCGCCGCGATCGACGCGGCGCGCGCTTCGATCGCGCATCAGCGCGAGCTCCTGGTCATCGACCGGCAGGCGTCGCGGGTCGCCAAGCGCAGGCTCGAGGAGAAGCGGCGCCAGATCCGCCACGAGCTTCGCCGCAGGCGCCGGCTCGAGAAGGAGATCGGCCAGCAGGTGAAGGTGATCGAGGCTGCGGGGCAGATCGGCCAGGAACAGCTCGCGCTCCAGGCTCACAAGTGGCTCGAGCACGCCCTCAAGACCGACGCCGCCGACCCGGGCCAGGTGCTGCGCGACCAGATCGCGCTCGAGGCGCTGAAGCAGATCGGCGTCCCCTACGTCTGGGGCGGCGCGACACCCGAGGGCGGCTTTGACTGCTCGGGCCTCGTGATGTGGCTCTGGGCCCAGCACGGGTACACGATCCCGCACTTCGCCGCCTCGCAGTTCCACATGGGACCGGTGTGGATCCAGGATCAGGCCCAGCTCCAGCCCGGCGACCTCGTCTTCTTCCACAAGCTCGGCCACGTGGCGATCTACATCGGGAACGGGTACGTCGTCCACGCCCCGCACACCGGCGACTTCGTCCGCATCGCCCCGCTCTCGCAGGGCTGGTTCCAGGACACGTACGTCGGCGCCACGCAGCCCGGCCCCGCCTGATCAACCTCTAGAGTCCCGGCATGGAGCCGGCTCCCGAGATCGCCGCCGCGGAGGCCGCGGAGGAGATCGCGAGCGGAGCGCTCGTGGTCGACGTGCGCGAGCAGGTCGAGTGGGACGCCGGCCACATCTCGGGCGCCGTCTGGATCCCGCTCGGCGAGCTCGGGAGCAGGGTCGACGAGCTCCCGCGCGATCGCCGCATGGTGATCGTGTGCCGCACCGGCTCGCGCTCCGGCTACGCCGCCGACGCGCTGCACGGAGCCGGCTACGACGCCGCGAACCTCCGCGGAGGGCTCTTCTCGTGGGCGGCCGGCTCGCTCCCGCTCGAGCCCGACGGTGGGTACGTGCTGTGACGGCGACGGTGCGCATCGGCACGTGCTCGTGGGCCGACGAGTCGCTGGTCAAGGCCTGGTATCCGCGGACCGCCCGGACGGCGGAGGGTCGCCTTCGCCACTACGCCGAGCTCTTCGACACGGTCGAGGTGAACTCGAGCTACTACGCCATCCCGACCGCCGAGGCGGCGGCGGCGTGGGCGCGCAGGACGCCCGACGGGTTCGTCTTCCACGTCAAGGCGTTCGGGATGATGACCCGGCATCCGGTGAAGGCCGACCAGCTCCCGCCCGACCTGCGCGGCGAGGTCGAGGTCGACCACCGCGGCCGCGTCGACCATCCCTCACGTGAGTTCCGAGCCGAGGTGTTCGACCGCTTCCGCTCGGCGCTCGAGCCGCTGCGCGACGCGGGGAAGCTGGGCGGCATCCTCATGCAGTTCCCCCCGTACGTGACGATGAAGGCGGCGTCGTTCGACTACCTCGAATGGGCGCAGGAGCAGCTGGGCGGCGACGAGATGCTGGTCGAGTTCCGGCACCGGAGCTGGCTGGAGGACGACGCGGCGAGCGCCGAGACGCTGGGGTTCCTCGAGCGCCGGGGCGCGACCTACGTCATGGTCGACGCTCCGCGGACCGATGCGAAGAACCTCGTCCCGACGGTCGTCGGCGCGACGAGCCCGACCGCCTACCTGCGCCTGCACGGCCGAAACGCCGCCACCTGGAACCACCGCGGCGGCAGTGCCGCCGAGCGCTTCGACTACCTCTACTCGACCGACGAGCTGGCCGAGTGGTCCGAGCCGCTCCGGCGGCTGTCGACGCTGTCGGAACGGGCCTTCGTGATGTTCAACAACAACGGCCGCAGCGCCGGCGACGGCGGCACGCCGATCGCTCAGGCGCCGACGAACGCGCTCATGCTCCGCGACGTCCTGCGCGAGGCCCGCGTGCCGGTCACGGATTCACGACAATCAGCCCTAATGTGAAGATCCCGAGGATGACGCCGACCGTGGTCAGCACCAGGTTGATCCGCGGATCGAGCGCCGCGAAACGGCCCTCCTCGAGGGCCCGGTCGATCTCACGCTCGCGCTGGTAGCCGGTGTAGATGCACAGGATGCCGAGGACCGCGAATCCGGTGCCTGCGAGCTCGTACGGCCATGCCGTTCCGTGTGAGATCGTCGGGACGATCCGCCCGGCCGCGAGGCTCACGGCGAGCGCGGTGAGGCCCGTCCGCCACCACGCGAGATAGGTGCGCTCGTTCGCAAGGCGCGTCCGTCGTGTCGCGTCGGCGGCCTCGTCGAAGACGCGCCGTCCGGATGGGTTCTGGCGGCGCTCGATCTCCGACATGGCCGATAGCGTATCGGCTTCCGCACGGGCCGATTGGCACGTACGCTCGAAGCATGGATCGGCGCATGTTCAGGCTCGGGGCCGTCGGAGCCGCGACGGCCGCGCTCCTGGCGGCGGGCGCGGCGAGCGCGACGGCGAGCACGTCGATGGCGCCCAGCCTGCGCATGCGGGCCCTGGCGGTCGAGCGGGCGCACCTCGTGCCGCACGGGTTCTTCTTCTCGTTCACGACCGTCGCCCTCCAGACGACTCCCGTCGACGTCGTCCGAAACGGCGTCACGTACACGCATGTCGATGACGGTCTACCAGGACACGGGCTCCGGGGGGACGCTCCAGCTCAGGCTCAGCCGCGTGGCGCCGGACGGCCGCGCGTTCCAGGCTCACAGCTACACGTTCTCACCGCAGTCGGGGATCCACCTCACGTACGACAAGAAGACGCTCCAGACGGCCGCCCTCGACACGACGACCGCCATCACGCCGAGCCAGGTCACGGGCGCGTTCACCGCGCGACGTCGGTGAAGTCGAAGACGTGCCGGCTCTACGACGGGCGGATGGGGACGAAGCGAGTCGCCACGGGGACGATGTCGTGGAGCGCGTTCGACGTCGTGACCTCGACGGCGCCGTTCTTCGGGACGATCCACACGCAGCCGGTGACGGCGAAGATCATCAAGGACCCGGGCTGCTCGCAGGGCGTCGTCGTCTTCTCGAGCGCCGCGAACGCCGTGCGGGCGATCCCCAAGATCGGCCCTGCGATCGTCACCTCTGCGCCGCACGAGCGCTACGTGCAGCCGTGCTTCTTCAACCGGGCGCTCGGCGCGAAGGTCGGTCCTGGCCGCTTCTTCGGGTTCGAGAAGGCCTACCGGTATCCCCAGATCTTCCAGTACGCGCTCCGCGCGAGCCAGGTGCCCCCCGACGAGCGGCGAATTCCACGACATCGAGGCCCTGGCCGGGAGGTCGAGCCTCCCGAAGCCCGTCAAGGTTGGCGCCGGCCGCTTCGAGGCGTCGATCTCGGCGTCGGGCGACGAGTTCATGACCGGCTCGGCGACGTTCACGTCAGGCCCGCCCGCGATTCGGACGGGCCTCTCCTGCCAGGCTGGAGGCCGGACGCGGCCCTTCGCCCGCCTCACGTACCGCGGAACGCTCGAGCCCGACGGGTCGAGCCCGCTCGTCGCGGCGTTCGACACCCTGCCGCTCGCGCTTCGCGAGGGCACGCCGGCCACGTACACCGTGCGCGACTACGGCCGCCGGGCTAGAGACTCCCTACCGCATTCCGGGAGGACGTTCCCCCAGGCGGGTGTCCACTTTCTGACCGTTTTGGTCGGAATCGAATGTGGGGGGGAATGAGCAAGCCGTCGTTAGAGAGGGCAGTCGAACTGCTGTCGCGTACCGGAAGCGCCGATTTCGAGCGTGATATCGGCGGCGTGCTCACGATCGGGATCACCCGGGTCTTCGGCTCGCAGCTCACCGGCACGGCCGACCGGATGCGGATCGTCGGCGGGATGGAGCTTTCGGGCAGGGTCGTCGAGGTCGGGCGCAGGTATCGCGTCACCCTGGTCTGCGAGCGGGCCGTGCTCGAGACGGCGTACGACGCACGCGTGCGGCTACGGGCCGTCGAGGTCGCCGAGGAGGGGGCCGAGACGATCGTCCTCGCCACCCGCCAGACGCTTCAGCGGCCGGCGCGGATGACCGCGATCTACTGCTCGGACGTCGTGGACGGCGACGTCGTCGACGGGACGATCCTTGACCTGACACGCCTCGGCGTCACGTTCCAGACAACTCGCCTTCTGCGGCGGGGCGACCGCCTCTTCCTGCGGGCGAGGTTCTACGCCGAGCCGCTCGAGACGACCGTCCGGGTCGCGTCGACGCGCACGGTGAACGGCGAGGTCATCGCCGAGTGCGCATTTCAGATGCCGACCCGGGAGCTCGCCGAGATGGTCGAGCGCATCGGCCGCGCCCGCACCGACGTGCCGGCCAGCGCGCCGCTCGACATCGCCTCTGTGCGCCGCTCCCTGACGGTCGAGCACGTCGAGGAAGCGCCCTGGCGGCGCCTCCTGCGCCGCTCCGGCTGACGGCACCACCTGCGACAATCCGGAGCATGGCCGCGACGCGCACCGACCGGCGGCTCAGAGCCAACCTTCCGGCCGCCGTGCGGGTCCGGGCGGGGCGGTCGTCGCGCCTGTCGGCGCTCGTCGTCTCGGCCGCGCTCGTGGCGGCGTCGACGGCGTTCGTGGCCGCCGTCACCCCCAGCGTTCCCGCGCGCTCGGCCGGCGTCTTCTATCTGCTCGCGGTGCTGGGCGTGTCGTCGATCTACGGGCTCTGGTGGGGGCTTGCGACCAGCCTCGCCTCCGCCCTGGCGTTCAACTTCTTCTTCCTGCCGCCCGCGCACACGCTCGTGATCGACTCCTCGAGCGACTGGCTCGCCCTCGCCGCGTTCGCAGTCACGGCCGTCGTCACGAGCGACCTCGCCGCGCGCGAGCGCCGCGGCCGTGAGGAGGCCGCCCGCCGGGCCGAGGAGGCCCGCCTCGGCGAGCGGTTCGCGACCGTCATCGCCACGGCGCCCAACCTCGACGACGCCCTCGCCGGTCTCGGCGACGAGGCGGCCAGGACGCTCGGTGCGGAGAGCGGCGTCATCGTGCGCGGGCCGGCGGCGACGGGTGGCGCCCATGCGCTCCCGCTCGAGCTGAACGGGCGCCCGATCGGCGAGCTTCGCCTTTCCGGCGGCGGGCCCGAGCTCCTGTCGTCGCCTGCGTCGATGCGCATCGCGCGCCAGCTCGCCGGCCTGATCGCGCTCGGCGAGGAGCGTGAGCGGCGGATGCGCGAGCAGGTGAACGCCGAGGCGCTCCTGCGGTCGGACGAGCTCAAGACGGCGCTCCTGCGGGCCGTCTCGCACGACCTGCGCTCGCCGCTCCAGGCCATCGCGGCCGCGTCGGGCGGCCTGCGATTCGCCGCCCTCGACGACGACGAGCAGGAGCTTCTCGACACGATCGGCGCCGAGAGCAGCAGGATGACCAGGATGGTCGAGAACCTCCTCGACCTCTCGCGCCTGAACGCGGGTGCGCTGCCGCCCGCCGCCGACTGGCTCGATCCGCGCGACCTGGTCGAGGCGGCCGTCGCCGAGCTCTTCCGCGGCGAGTCGCAGACCCGGGTGCGGGTCGAGGCCGCTGCCGACGTGCCTCTGGTGCGGGGCGACGGGCCCCAGCTCCAGCGCGTCGTCGTGAACGTGGTCGAGAACGCGCTCAAGTTCTCGCCCGCCGACCGCGAGGTCGAGGTGCGCGTCGCCCCGCGGGATGGGCTTGTCGAGATCGCGGTGCGCGACCACGGCCCCGGCGTCGCATCCGAGGATGCCAGGCAGATCTTCGAGCCCTTCTCCCGCGGCGGCCGCACGCGCGACGTGCCGGGATCGGGGCTCGGCCTGGCGATCGCCCGCGGGCTCGCGGTCGCCAACGGCGGCGATGTCCGCCTCTCCGCCGACACCCCTGGCGGCGGCAGCACCTTCGTTCTCGAGCTCCCGGCGGCCGGAGCGAGCGGGCCGTGAGCGGCGAGCCGCTGATCCTCGTCGTCGACGACGAGCGCCCGATCAGGCGGGCGCTCGAGGTCACGCTCACGAAGGCCGGCTACCGGGTCGCCACGGCGGCCGGCGCCGCCGAGGCGCTGACCGCGGCGGCGCTCACGCCGCCCGACCTCGTGATCCTCGATCTGATGCTGCCCGACGGCGACGGCGCCGAGGTGTGCGCCCAGCTGCGCGACTGGCTCTCGGCGCCCATCCTCCTCATCTCCGCGGTGCAGGACGAGCCCGACAAGATCCGGGCGCTCGACGCGGGAGCCGACGACTACCTGACCAAGCCGTTCGGGATCGGCGAGCTCCTGGCCCGCGTTCGCGCCCTCCTGCGACGCTCGGACGGCGCAGCCCCGGGAGACCGCGTCGTCGAGGTGGGCCGGCTCTCGATCGACCTGCCGCGCCGCGTCGTCACGGTCGACGGCGTCGAGCTTCGCCTGACGCCGACGGAGTTCGACCTTCTGAAGGAGCTCGCCGTTGCCGCCGGCCGGCCGCTCACGCATCAGATGCTCCTCCGCAAGGTCTGGGGCCCCGGCTACGCGCAGGAGATGCAGCTCCTGCGGACGCACATGGGCCGGCTCCGCGACAAGCTCGAGGCGGGCGGGATCCCCCGGGATGCCATCGAGACGCTGACGGGCGTCGGATACCGCCTTCGCGACCCCGCCGTCGCCGCTTAAATCCCGCGTGGTTGAGCCGATTACGGGGCTTGTGCGTCTGCCACTCCAGCATGTGCTCGACCGCCTGCCCATCCGCGCCAAGCTCTACGCCGGTTTCGGGGCCATCCTGGTGCTGCTCGTCGGGGTCGCCGCCACGGCGTTCTGGGGCACCTCGAACATCACCGGCGCGGCCGACAACATCGACACCGTCGTGTCGCACAAGCTGGTCGTCGCCCAGGAGATGAGCGCGGCGGCCGGCGACTTCCACTACTCGCAGACCAAGTACGTGCTCGTCGGCCCGTCCGCCCGCCAGGACTTCCTGGCCGACGTCGGCGCGTTCCGCGACGTGTTGGCCCAGGCGGATCGCAACACGACCGATCCGAAGGGGCGCGCAACGCTCGCCCAGGTCAAGGCGTCCTTCGCCGACTTCATGGGCGTCGACTCGCAGATGTGGGCCGCGGTGCGGGCCGGCCACCATCGCAAGGCGCTCGAGCTCGTGGACGCCTCCGACGAGTCGGTCGACGCCCTGACCGCGAAGCTCGACGCATTTCTGAGCGAGGCCGAGGCCAGCCGCCAGGCGGCCGTGACCCAGCTCCATTCCGACGGTTCGACGACCCGCACCGTGTCGATCGTCCTCGTGGTCGTCGCGGTGCTCGCCGCGTCGGTGATCGCCTACCTCCTCACGCGGCGGATCTCGGGCGGGCTCGCTCCGCTCAGGGATCGCCTTCGAAGCCTCCGCGACCACTGCCTGACCGATCTTCAGGCCGGGTTGAACGCGATGGCCGGAGAGGGCGACCTGTCGCAGGAGGTGACGCCCGTGACGACCCCGGTCGACGTGCGCGGCGGAGACGAGATCGCGGCGCTCGGCGAGATCTTCAACGACATGCTCGAACACGCCCAGTCGACCATCGTCGCGTACAACTCGATGCGCGCGCGGACGGCGGACATGGGGAGGATCGCGGCCGAGATCGGCGCCGGCGACCTGTCCTCGACTGTCGAGCCGCTGAGCGAGCGCGACGAGTTCGGAAACGCGTTCGTCGCGATGCACGACTACCTGATCGGGATCGCCGAGGTGGCCGCCGGCATCAGCGACGGCGACCTCTCGACGCACGTCGAGGCCCGGTCGGCCGCCGACCAGCTCGGCTCGGCCTTCGTGCGGATGCAGGCCTACCTGTCCGAGATGGCCGACGCCGCCGAGCGCCTTGCGGCTCGCGACCTGACCGCCTCGGTGACGCCGCGCGGCGAGGCCGACGTGCTCGGAAACGCCTTCGCGCGCATGACCGACAACATGTCGCTGGTCATCTCCGAGGTCGCCTCCGCGACCCGGCAGGTGACGGAGGCGTCGAGCCAGATGGCGACGGCGTCGAGCGAGGCCGAGCGAGCGGTCGACGAGATCGCGACCGCCGTCGGCGAGGTCGCCGAGGGCGCCCAGCGTCAGGTCGCGATGATCGGCGAGACCAAGAGCACCGTCGACGAGGCGAACAAGGCCGCCGCCGAGGCGAGCCGCGTCGCCGATCAGGGCGTCGGTGTCGCCGCCGAGGCGTCTGCGGCGATCCAGGGGCTGGCCGACTCGGCAACCGAGCTCGCGGGCGCCATGGGCGGTCTCACCGACCGGTCGGGCCAGATCGGCGGGATCGTCGAGACGATCTCGAGCATCGCCGCCCAGACGAACCTGCTCGCCCTGAATGCGGCGATCGAGGCCGCCCGGGCCGGCGAGCAGGGACGCGGCTTCGCCGTCGTGGCCGAGGAGGTCAGGAAGCTCGCCGAGGAGAGCCAGCAGGCCGCCGAGCGGATCGCGGGCCTGATCGGCGAGATCCAGGCGCAGACCGCCGGCGCCGCGAAGGTCGTGACGGCGAGCGCCGAGGGAACGCGCGAGTCGGTCGAGACCGTGCAGCGCACGCGGGAGGCGTTCGAGTCCATCGGCCACGCGGTCGTCGACATCACGGTGCGGGCCGAGACGATCGGCCGGGCCACGAGCGAGATCGCATCCGTCGCCGAGCAGTCCTCGGCCTCGGCCGAGCAGGTGTCCGCCGCCACCCAGCAGACGTCGGCGGCCACGCAGGAGCTCGCCGAGTCAGCCCAGGATCTGAGCCGCACGGCCGCGAACCTCGAGCGGATCGTCGCGCAGTTCACGCTGTCTGACCGCGGCTGAACCACCGGGGCCTGACCCCGCGGGTCTACGAGCCGGCGATGCGCTCGGTGTGCGAGTACACGTTGAACCGCTGCTCGCGGAGGAATCCCACGACCGTGATCCCGAAGCGGCGGGCGGCGTCGACCGCCAGGCTGGACGGCGCCGAGACCGCGCAGATGATCGGCACGCCCGCGACGGCGGCCTTCTGGACGATCTCGAAGCTGGCGCGCCCCGACACGAGCAGGATGCGGTCCGACAGCGGCAGCGCCCCGGCCATCAGCTCGGCCCCGACGACCTTGTCGACGGCGTTGTGCCGGCCGACGTCCTCGCGCGACGTCCGAAGCGTCCCGTCCGCGTCGAAGAGCGCGGCGGCATGCAGGCCGCCCGTGCGGTCGAAGACGCGCTGCACGCGGCGCAGCTCGTCGGGCAGCGACGTCAGGAGCTCGGCTGTGACGACCGGCCCCGGGGCGACCGGTGCGCACTGCACATCGAGCGCCTCGAGCGACGCCTTCCCGCAGATCCCGCAGCTCGACGTCGTGTAGAAGCTGCGGGCGGCGAAGTCGGGCAGCGGCCGGCCGACCGCGACGGTGACGACGTTGTAGTGCTGCTCCTCGCGGGGGACGTCGCAGTACCGGATGCCGCTGCACGTCGCCAGGTCCGATGATGCCCTCGGTGAAGAGGAACCCGGCCGCGAGCTCGAAGTCGTGGCCCGGCGTGCGCATCGTCACAGCCACCTTCCGCTGCTCGCCGCCCGGCTCGTCGACCCGGATCTCCATCGGCTCCTCGGTCGCAAGCCGATCCGAGCGGCGCTGGCGCTCGCCGCCCTCGACGTTCAGCACGCGGACGCGGCTCGTGCTGGTCGGCCGCTCGGCCGTCTCGAGGCGCTCGCCGGCGTCCTCGACCGGGTCAGCCATCGGACGCCTCGGGTGCCCGGTTCTGGACGTACTGGAACCCGAACCGGCCCTTCACGCACAGGTTGCCGTGGGTGACCGAATGGTCGAGCGGCGACGTCACCTTGACGATGTCGTTGTCCTGCACGTGCAGCTCGAGGCTGCATCCGACGCCGCAGTACGAGCAGATCGTCTCGGTGACCGTCTGGGCGGACTCGTCCCACGTGCCCGCCTGGCGCAGGTCGTACTCGCTCTTGAACATGAGCGCGCCCGTGGGGCAGACCGCGATGCAGTTGCCGCAGTAGACGCACGCCGAGTCCGGCAGCGGCGCTGCGAACTCGGTGGCGATGCGGGCGTCGAACCCGCGGCCGGCGACGGCGATCGCGAACGTGTTCTGCCAGTCGGTGCCGCAGCCCTCGACGCACTTGTAGCAGAGGATGCACTTCGAGTAGTCGCGGACGTAGTTCTCGTTGTCGACCTTGACCGGCTGGGCGACCGTTGCGGCCGTCTGCCCGTCGCCGGCGTGGTGGTGGCCGGCCTGGGCGCCGTCGCGGGCACCCGCCGGGGCGGGCGGCGCCGGCGGGCCGTACCGCTCGGGCCGCGCCTCGTACTGCGCCGTCCAGCGCTCGGCGTCGGGGGTGGTCGAGAGGTCGACGCTCGACCCGAGGAACTCGAGCACCATCTTCCGGCTGTGACGCACCCGCTCGCTGTCGGTGCGGACGACCATGCCGTTCTCGGCCTTCCGCGCGCACGACGGCACGAGCACCCGCGACCCCTCGAGCTCGACCACGCACACCCGGCAGGCGTTCACCGGGGTGAGCGTCTCGCCGAAGCAGAGCGTCGGGATGTCGAGCGCGCGCGACTTGCAGGCGTCGAGGATCGTCGCGCCCTCGGGCACGCGCACGGGCTCGCCGTCGACCTCGAGCTCGACGGTGCGGCGGATCGTCACCGGGACTGCGCTCACGCGACCTCCTCCGGGGTGAAGACGCCAAGGACGCGGATCGCCGAGTCGATCGCGTTTGCGGCCGTCTGCCCGAGGCCGCAGATCGACGCGTCGCGCATGGCCACCGCGATCTCGTCGAGCAGGGCGACCTCGTCGGCGACGGTCCCGCGCGGCCGCTCGGACGCGAGGCGCAGGAGCGCCTCCTGCTGCCGGACGGTCCCGACGCGGCACGGCACGCACTGGCCGCAGCTCTCGTCGCGGAAGAAGGCGGCGATCCGAAGCAGGATCGGCACGAGGTCGACCGCGTCGTCGAAGACCATGACGACGCCCGAGCCGAGCGTCGCGCCCGCCGCGCGTGTGGCCTCGAACGAGAGCTCGAGATCGAGCGAGTCGGGGCCGACGAACCCGCCGGCCGCGCCGCCGAGCAGCACCGCGCGCAGCGTCCCGCCGCCGGCCACGCCGCCCGCCATCTCGAGCAGCGCGCCGAGCGTGATGCCGAACGGCGCCTCGTAGAGCCCCGGGCGCTCGACGCAGCCGCAGAGACAGAAGAGGCGTGTGCCGGTCGACCCCTCGGTCCCGATCTCGGCGAACGCCGCGCCGCCCTCGGTCACGATGTCGAGCACGTTGATCAGGCTCTCGACGTTGTTCACGACCGTCGGCTTGGAGAAGAGGCCCGAGTCGACCGGGAACGGCGGCTTCGAGCGCGGCTCGCCGCGGTAGCCCTCGATCGAGTTGAAGAGCGCGGTCTCCTCGCCGCAGATGTAGGCCCCCGCGCCCTTGCGGATCTCGATGTCGAACGCCGTGCCCGAGCCCATGATGTCGTCGCCGAGGAGCCCGCGCGTCCGCGCGGCGTCGATCGCGGCCGAGAGCCGCTCCCACGCCAGCGGATACTCGCCCCGCAGGTACACGTACCCGAGCTCGCAGCCCGTCGCGTAGCCGGCGATCGTGAGAGCCTCGACCAGGGCGTACGGGTCGTTCTCGATGACGATCCGGTCCTTGAACGTCCCGGGCTCCGACTCGTCGGCGTTGCACACGAGGTAGTGCGGCCGGACAGGGTTCCGCGCCACTGCATCCCACTTGCGGCCGGTCGGGAACGCGGCGCCCCCGCGGCCGAGGAGCTTCGAGTCGGTCACCTCGCGGATGACACCGGCCGGGCCGATCTCGTGCGCCCGGCGGAGGGCGGCGTAGCCGCCGGCGGCGCGGTAGCTGTCGAGGCTCGCCGGGTCGACGCGGCCGATCCGGCGCAGGAGCCGGAGGCCGGGCTCGCCGGCCTGAGGCACGAGCGCGGGCGGAGGATCCGGCGATTCGGCGCCCGCCAGCGCGGCGGCGATGTCGGCCGCGCGGGCCGGCGCGATCTCGTACTCGGCCGCGTGCTCGCCGGCCTGAGTGACGAGTGCCGCCGGGGCGCGCTCGCACATCCCCAGGCAGGGGCTCTCGAGCCAGATCGATGTGCCGTTCCCGGGGTGCTCGCCCGCCGGGCCGACCGTGCGTTCGAGCTCCTCGACGAGCTCGGTGCCGCCGCGGCACATGCAGGCGATGTCGGTGCAGACGTGGGTGACGAGCGGCGGACGCGGCTCGAGCGCGAAGAGGGCGTAGAAGCTCGCCACCCCGTACGCCTCCGCCGGCGGGATCGTGAGCCTGCGGCACACGTACGAGAGGGCGCCGGGGCTGATCCAGCCGACGCGGCTCTGCACCTCGTGGAGCACCGGCAGGAGCAGATGGCGCTGCGAGCGCGCGGAGTGCCCGCCGCGCGCGAAGTGCCCGTCGGCTCCGCGGGCCCCGCCCTCCCACGCCGAGAGCGGCGTGCCGAGGACGCCGTCGACGGCCTCACGCTCGGCCGTCGTCGGCGGCGCATCTGCCAGCCGGATATCCATCTACTTCGCCGGCACCGCCAGCTGCGACACGGCCTCTGCGTTGCGCTCGTCGTCGGAGAGCCGCTCGACGCGGATCGCGCTCGCCTTGAACTCGGCCGTGCCCGACTTCGGGTCGGTCGCGTCGATGGTGAGGACGTTCGTCTCGACCTGGTCGGGGAAGTGGAGCGTCATGAACGCGAGGCCGGGCCGCAGCGTCGGGTCGACCCGCACGGGCGCCGTCACGGATCCGCGGCGTGAGGTGATCTTGACCTGCTCGCCTTCCTCGACGCCGAGCCGCTCGCAGTCCTCCGGCGAGAGGTCGAGCGACTCGCCGCGGCGAAGCGGCGAGGTGTAGCCGCCGCTCTGGACGCCGGTGTTGTAGGAGTCGAGCCGGCGGCCGGTCGTGAGCCGGATCGGGAACTCGTCCGAGAGCTTGTCGACGGGAAGCACGTGCTCGACGACGTTGAACGGCGCGGGCGGCCCCGAGGCCGGCGTCTCCCACAGCCGGCCGTGGAGGAAGAGCTCGCCCGGGTGCTCCTCGTCGAAGCACGGCCACTGGATGCCGCCCAGCTCCTCGAGCCGGGGATAGGTCATGCCGGCGTGCATGGGCGAGAGCGACCGCAGCTCGGCCCAGACCGACTCGGCGTCGCGGTTCGGCCAGTCGTGCCCCATGCGGGCGGCGATATCGCAGACGATCTCGATGTCGTCGCGGGCCTGGCCGGGCGGGTCGAGTGCGCGCCGCACCCGCTGCACGCGCCGCTCCGAGTTCGTGACGGTGCCCTCGGCCTCGCACCAGCTCGCCGAGGCCGGCAGCACAACGTCGGCCAGCTCGGCCGTCTTGGTGAGGAAGATGTCCTGCACGACGATGTGGTCGAGGCTCTCGAGCAGCTTCCGCGTGTGCTTCGCGTCGGCCTCGGACTGGGCCGGGTTCTCACCGACGACGTAGAGCGCGCGCAGCTCGCCGCGCTCCATCGCCTCGAACATCTGCGTGAGGTGCCAGCCGTAGCGCGGCTGGATGTGGACGCCCCATGCCTGCTCGAACCGCGCGCGGGCCTCGTGGTCGCGCTCGATGTCCTGGAAGCCCGGCAGCTTGTTCGGGATGGCGCCCATGTCGCCGCCGCCCTGCACGTTGTTCTGGCCGCGGAGGGGGTTCAGGCCCGATCCGTAGCGGCCGACGTGGCCGGTGAGGAGCGCCAGGTTGATGAGGGCGAAGACGTTGTCGACGGCGTTGTGGTGCTCGGTGATCCCGAGCGTCCAGCAGATGACCGCCCGGTCGGCGCGGGCGTAGGTGTGGGCCGCCTCGCGGATCACGTCGGCGGGGACGCCGGTCTCGAGCTCGCCGCGCTCGAGCGTCCACTCCTCGACCGACGCCGCGTACTCGGCGAAGCCGGTCGTCGCGCGCTCGATGAACTCCATGTTCGCGAGGCCGGCGTGGATGATCTCGCGGGCCATCGTGTTCGAGAGGGCGACGTCGGTGCCGACGTCGATGCCGAGCCATGCGTCGGCCCACTGCGCCGATCCGGTGCGGCGAGGATCGACGGTGAAAAGCCGCGCGCCGGCGTTCACCGCCTTCAAGACGTGATGGAAGAAGATCGGATGGGTTTCACGGGCGTTCGACCCCCACAGGAAGATCACATCGGTCTCCTCGACCTCCTGGTAGGAGCTGGTGCCGCCCCCGGCCCCGAACACTGTCGCCAGACCGACGACGCTGGGAGCGTGTCAAGTCCGGTTGCAGCTATCGACGTTGTTCGAGCCGATGACGACGCGGGCGAACTTCTGTGTCATGAAGTTCACCTCGTTGGACGCCTTCGAGCAGCTGAACAGGCCGAATGCGTTCGGGCCGCTCGCGGCGACCGCGTCGCGGAACCCGCCCGCGGCTCGATCGAGAGCCTCATCCCACGTCGCAGGACGCAGAACGCCGTCCTCGCGGACGAGCGGCTCGGTGAGCCGGGTGAGTGGCTTTCGCATCTTCTTCATCACCTCCTCTCCACGGGTGAATCGTACCCCGGTGGCGTCTATTCCAGGCCGCTGTGCTCGCGGAACTGGGCACGGGTGTTCGTGTGCGGGAACGGCTCGGAGGGGATCTCGAGGTCGAGCGCCGCGCAGATCGGCTCCCAGTCGTCGCCGGGCTGCCACTCGACGAGCTTCCCGGCCGACACCGTGTCGCGGACGTGCTGGTTGTGGCGCTCGTAGGCGGCGATGGCGGCGTCGCGGTCGGGCCAGTCGGGGGTGAACGTCCGCTCGAGCATCGAGATGACCATTCGCCGGCGGTCCACCCACGCCTGGTCGTCGGGCGGAACATCCTTCTGGAGCGCCTGGGCGATCGTCCGCTCGAAGCTTCCCCACCATGCCTCGGGCGACTCGCGCTGCGAGAGCAGCACGACGGCATCGGGCGCCGCCGAGGCGATCTGCTCCCAGAACGCGCACGCGGGCCAGTCGACCGTGGCCGTGAACTCCGACAGGAGCCCGGGCCAGTCGACGTCGTCGCCGCGGGCCGCCGCAGCCCATGCCGCGGTGTCGTCCTCCCGCTCGATGAGCTCGCTCATGTGGTAGCAGCGGCCGTCGAGAAGCTGCTCGAGCGCCAGCTTGAGCGAATGCGTGCCGGTCCGTCCGAGCCCTGCACCTACGACCCGAAGCGTCATGCCTCTCCCTCCAGTTGCCTACGGCGCGCGATCGTAACGGAGCGCTCTGCGGCATACCGCAAGTTGGGGAGGGGCGATTGGGGCATCCGCGTATTCACGCCCGCTCGGCGCGCGCCGATGACCTCATCGAGATGTGTTCGCAATGGGTCGATGAGACAGGGGTCGACGAGCAGGCGCTGCTCGACGCGCAGGCGCGGCTGGCGCTCGCGGTCGCCGCGCTCGACGGCGCGGCCGAGGCCCTGATCGAGGCCGGGATGGCCGCCGGCGAGTGCGAGCCGATCGAACGCTCGAGGGCCGAGGTCTCAGAGATGCAGAACCGCCTGACCTCGTGCCTCGCACGCCAGGCCGTGACGATCCAGCGCTCCCGGGCGATCGCCGACCTCGTCGAGGCGGACCGCGGGGCGGCGCCGGCCGCCGCGCCGGACGATGGACCGCCCGACATGGACGCGGCGCTCGAGCTGCTCTTCGGCGAGAGCGGGATCGGGGATCTCGAGACCGACACCGGGCGCCGGCTCACCGCCGTCGTCGAGTACCGCACGGGAGGCCTCGTCACGGTGAGCACCGACGCTGGGCTGGCCGGCGAGGGCGCGACGCTGGTCGGCTCGATCGTCGACGAGGCCGGCGAGCCGTGGCGCATCGACCTCCACGTGGAGTCCGAGCGCGAGCGCGGCGACCGGTCGCACCTGGCGCTGCGACCGGCGGGGGTTGACCACCTCGAGCGGCAGGCGCCGTTCCAGCTCGACATCGGCGGATCGGCGACGCTCGAGGCCGTCTACTGCGGCGGTCTTCTCGAGCACACCGAGGTGCTCGGCCGCGTCGTCGGGCTGTCGGCGACCGGCGTCGCGTTTGCGACATCGAAGCCGCTCCGGACCGGTGACCGGCTGCGCTTTCACGGGCGGTTCTTCACCGAGGAAGTGCGGGCGGGTGTGTGCGTCACGTCGGTGGATACGGACGGGGATGCGGGAGGCTTCGTCGTCAGCTGCTGGTTCGAGGACATCGACGCCGACGGGCGCGTCGCGATCGACCGCGTCCTCGACCACGCGCTCCACCCCGAGACCCCGATCAGCTACAGCGAGCTGCGCCTCCTCACTGACGACAAGCCCGAGCGCCGCCGCGGAGTCCGCGGTCTCCTGCGCCGCTAGCGAGGCATCGCGCCGGGAAGCTTCAGTGGGGCGCGGGCGTCTAGGTGGTACCCGTCGTCCCGAGGAGGCTCGATCCGATGTCCGGCGACCCACTGATCCCGCTGCCCCGCATCGTCGGCGAGGGCGACAGCGGCCTTGACGTCTTTGCCTATCGGCGCGCGCTTCACAGCATGGGTCTCGTGCCCCACGCCAAGCGCGGCCGGTTCGAGGCCAACATGCGAGAGGGTGTCGTCGCATTCCAGAAGCAGGCCAACATCACGCAGAACGGATCGATCGGCAAGCGCACGTACGCCCTGCTCTTCCGGCACATCGATGCCTTCGGCCGCTCACAGTTGGTGTCGTTTGCCCGCCGGCAGAAGATCCGCGACACGATGGTCGCCGAGCAGCAGTGGGCGATCGCGAACACCGACCAGATCCACTATCCGGTCGACGATGTGCGGGGCCCGAACGAGACGGCGATCGCGATCGAGCGGTGGCACAACCACGACCTTCCGATCACGCTCGACTGCTCGGAGTTCGCCGCCTGCATCGCGAGCGCGGCGGGAGCTCCCGATCCGACCGGAGGGCACACGCCGGTCACGACGGTCACGATGCTCGCCCACGCGCGCGAGATCACGAAGGCCGAGCTCAGGCCGGGCGACTACGTCATCCTCGGCCACGATCCCGCACACCAGCACGCCTGTGTCGTTCTGAACGTCGACGACCCCGCCGAGCCGATGCTGACAAGCCACGGGCAGGAGAAGGGGCCGCTCGAGATCGGGCTGACTCCCGAGGCGCGCGCGCATCCGGCGCCGGTCAGGTTCTTCTCCGCCGGGATCAAGTAGCCGCGGTCCGGCCGGTGGCCGGGAGGTCCAGCCCTTCGCGGCAGAGCTCGGCGGCGACGATCTCGCGCGCCTTGTAGATCCGCCACTTGACGTTCGCCAGGGTCGTCTCCATCGCATCGGCGATCTCGGCGTACGGCAGACCGACCACGTCGCGGAGGAGGAGCGCCATCTTCAGGTCGACGCTGAGCGCCCCGATCGCCCGCCAGACGATGTCCATCTCCTCGATCGGGCGGGGCTGCGGCGGGGCGGTGAGCTCCAGGTAGGCGTCGGCGTCCAGCTCCAGCGACGGCCGACCCCGGCGCTCGCGAGTCCGGAGCTCGTCGACCACCCGATGCTTCGCCACCTGGAAGAGCCAGGTCGTGAAGAGGCAGCGGTTGTCGAAGGCCGGCAGCGCCCGGTGGACGCGGATGAAGACCTCCTGGCACATGTCCTCGGCCAGCGCCCGGTCTCCCGAGAGCACGCGCACCACGTAGTTGTAGAGCGGCGTCTGGTACTGACGCACGATGACGGAGAACGCGTCGTCGTCACCGTGCTGCGCCAGGCGCAGGATGTCAGGGTCAGGCTGTGGGAGGGGCACGTCGCGTCACATCCGAAGTTCGTTACGAACGCCACCGAGCACTCTGCCGACGGGCCGTTGGACCCGTGTTGGGCGCGGTTCTTGCCTCTCGGATGGGGATGTCCATAGCACCGACGAACCATAGCGCCGGTGATATGGGAGATCGATGTGAGTGCGAAGTGCTCTGGGCCGCCTCCCTGGTCGGAGGCGGCCCAGAGCCAGCGCGATTCAGCGGTCGATCGAGAACACGAAGTCGTAGCCGTCGGGGCGGGCATGCAGCAGCATCTGCCCGCGGGCGTCCCGGTACTGGCCCGTGCCGCCGATGATCGCGAGCACGCTGTCGCGAGTGTCGTAGAACGGCCCTTCGACGGTGATCTCACCGTTGCCGAGCTTGTTCGTCCAGCTGCACTGCCACTCGCCGCGGTTCGGGTTGGTGCGGATGCAGTTGCCCTGGTCGCGGCCGACCTGGTGGCTGTTCGACCTGTCGAACAGCAGGTTCGAGAACGGGAACTGATCGCCCTGTGAGTCGACGCCCCTGGGCGGCAGGTCGACGACGTGCTCGTTCACGGGATGCTCGATTAGGTGCAACCTGACGTGCCCCGCCGAATGCGACCTGGTCGAGCCCGACGCCGTGACCGCGAGCACCGCTCCCGTCAGCGCAATGCCCACCACCATTCCAATGATCCCTCGCCTCAGCATGCCAGCCCCCTCCTGTCGGTCGATATGACCTGTCCAACCTATAGGGCGGGGCGCACCCTCGCTTCGACGCCGCACACGGCGGTGGGGGTTGAGGCACCGCCTCTGGCGGAGGCTGGGCCGCTGCCAGAGGCGGTGCTGCGTTCAGGTGGTCTCGCTCCCGACCGTGAGGCCGTAGATGACCAACCCGTTGACGATCACTGCGATCAGCGCTCCAAGCGGAGCGGCGAACAGGAAGAAGAACCAGATGAAGATCGCAACGGTTGCGACGGAGACGCCGAGCATGAAACCGCTGGGATTGCCGGAGAACACCATGAATCCGGCCACCAGCTGGAGGATCCCGAAGATCAGAAGCACCCATCCCCAGAAGTCCTGATTCGAAAACAGGAACTCATTGGCGACGTAGTTGCCCTTATGGATCGCGGTGATCCCCTCGACGACGTTGAACGACCCCGCGATGATCAGCCAGATCGCCGCGAACATCGCCCAGCCCGAGAGACTCGGGACTCGAGAGGTGGTTGACGACACGTTGGCACCTCCTTTCGAAGCACGTCAACTGGGCACAACGTTCGGTGGCGGCGTGGGGGTTCCTCCCCGGTGGCGGGAGGAGGCTCGTTAGAGTGAGTCGCCGTGCGCGTGTTCACGTTCGCCGAGCGGCCCGATCTGGCGGAGCGCACCGACGAGGTACCCGAGGCGTTTCCCGAGTACATGGGGCACGGCGCGGTGCTCGTCGAGCACTGGGGCAGGCTGCGTGAGCAGCTACCCGAGCTCCAACTCGTGCTCTGGGACGAGGAGCGGGATGCCGTCATCGGCTACGGCCGCACGATCCCGGCCCGCGAACGCGAGGGCCTGCCCGGCGGCGTCGACGACATGGTCGCCCGCTGGTTCGGCGAGGAGACGCGCCCCGAGCCGGACGTCCTCTCCGCGCTCGTTGCGGTCGTCGACGACCGGCGGCGGGGCGAGGGGCTCTCGGGCCTCCTCATCGAGAGGATGCGCGACCTGGCCGGCCGGTGCGGGTTCGCGTCCCTGATCGCGCCGGTGCGGCCGACCTGGAAGGAGCGCTACCCGCTCATCCCGATTGGGGACTACGTGGGCTGGACGCGCCTCGACGGGCTCCCGTTCGATCCGTGGATCCGCCTCCACGCCCGCCTCGGCGCCGAGCGGCTCGACGTGTGCCCAGCATCGCTCACGGTGGAGGGCACGCGCGAGGAGTGGGAGGAGTGGACCGGAATGCGCTTGCCGGCCGACGGGCTCTACGTACTGCCGGGCGCCCTTGTGCCCATGGAGGTGTCTGGCGGGCGTGGCGTGTACGTCGAGCCGAATCTGTGGATGCGGCATCCCGTACCGGCCTCGGCGTAGCCCTCAAACGGCCTGTTTGACAGGGTTGGCGGTGATTGTCACCGACCTGGAAGTACCCCCAACAGGATTTACGCTGACCTTCCCATCCATTCGACTGGCGGCTGTGGGTGCCTCCAACTTCGTGTTGAACTAGCCGACGTTGGTGGCCAAGGCTTGGTAGGCAGGGAGGAGCTCGTCCCACCGCGTGTCCGTGTAGTCAGGCTCGCGTCCTGCGAGGTGGGCGGCGAGATTTTCGACGTGGATCTGCACCCCGGCGCCGTAGGCGGCGAGCAGCGGGAGCGGCAAGCCGCGTTGCTCGACAACCAAGATGGTCTGGTCGCCGTCGGCGGCTAGCTGGGCCTCGATGACCGTCTCGTCCGGCTGACCCGGATGAGGGTCTGGATCGCGCAACGTGAGCAGTAGCCGCTGCGGCGGCTCGCATGCGTCCACACGCCCTGTGCGTTCCCCTGCGCCGGGAACGGTCGCGTGGAACTCGCCCCCGCGGCGCAGGTCGCCTTCGACCGCGCCATACCAGCGGGCCAGACGCCCGGGATCAGTGAGTGCTGACCACAGGTCGTCGATGTCGGTGCCGAAGCGGTCTTCCATGCGCACGATGCCTTTGCCGTCGGCTGATCGCAGGCTGCCCAGGATGCGGTCGCTCCCACGTTCGTCGCTGGTCATCTGGTGCTCCTTCGTTCGCGTTTTCCCCGAGCCACCTCCGTGTGTAGGGCGTCCAGCCGCCGCTCCCACAATGCCCGGTAGGGGCCCAGCCATTCATCCACCTCGGCCAGTGGCTCGGGGCGAAGACCGTAGACCCGCCGCTGCGCCTCCTGCCGAACCTCGACGAGCCCCGCCTCCCGGAGCACCCGCAGATGCCGCGAGACGCCCGGGCGAGCAATCGGCAGCAGCGCCGCCAGCTCACCCGCGGTTGCCTGACCGCCGACCAGGGTCTCCAGCAGCGTCCGTCGGCTCTCATCCGCCAGTGCCCGCAGAACAGCTTCCACGAGGCGAGTGTACCAAGATAGGTACGTAACTGTCAAGGTACATTGAGCCCGGTGCCGCCAAGCAGGGCGGCAGGGCGACGGCTGCTGTGCCGCCGGCCGCTCGACCATCCGGTGCGAGAGCGAGTCCGCCCAATGCAAGGTTCAGCAGCGCGAGGACCATGGCAGCCAGCCACCCGACGACGCCGATCGCGCCTAGTTGGGAACTGCTTGACCCGGCAGGATCAGCAAGAGACATGTCGCGTACGCAGCCACCGTCACATACGACCCCACCGGGCGACTCGCCTCATACGCCTCAGTCTGCGCGTCGGGCCGGGGAACTTCAATCCCCGTTCGCCACCCCTACGGACGACGCGATGGCGATGCGTGCCGGCTGTTCGGATGACCAGGTGTTGGTGGATGGGATCGACCGGGCGACGGCCGCGCGGCTCGTCGGGCGCTCGTCAGGGGCAGCCGCGGCGGCTTCGGGCAGGGAACCGACGCCGCGCCGCAGAGATTCCGCTGTTTGGCCGAGTCGCCGACGTAGGCGGCTTGGAAGAAGACCCTTCTCGAACCGTTTGTTTCGCTGCTTGGGAGGGAATCGGATCACCGCCGTTTTCGATATGGACGTGACCCCTTTCCGCCGCGCGGCTGAGGCATCATCTCTGCGGCCCTATCTGCAGAGCTCGTAACCCTGCGGAGGGTGGGGCGCCGCGACTGGTGCGGGGACCGGTTCAGCGACGACGGAATCTGCGTACGGTGCCGGCGGCCGGCGTGAATGCATCCACAGGCTCCCAGGCGGCCCCCCATCGCGGTTTTCCGACGCCGTGGCAGATCACCGGCGGCCCACGCCTCGCGGAGACGATGGTCGACGGCCGGGCTTGGATGTTCACGCTGGCCCGCGGCGGCCGTGAGCGGCAACTGACGGTGGTGATAAGCCGCGAAGCGTTCAACGTAGATCCGCCCAGACTGCTGCCGGTACAGACGCGGGAAGCAATCCAGACCGACGGCCGCAGCGAGGCAGCGCGGGTGGCCCAGTTCGATGATCCCGCGAACTACGTCGTACTTGGCCGCGACGGCTATCTACCTGCGCCGGTCGGCCTGGCGCGAGTGCCGCGAACGTAGCGGCGCGGCTGCCCGTTGGCGCCGGACGCAGTGCTGGTTCTAAAATCTTCGTTGCAGCCTCGCCGCTCCCCCGAGCGGGGCTGCGTGAGGACGTCGCGTCCCGCCCGGTCGCCCGACGCCAGCGACGCTCACACCGTGCCCAAGCGCGCTGGTAGGGCGGGACGCGGCACAGAGCCCGGATTCTCTTTGTGGACAGGCGGAGTCAGAACCGGTAAAGTTGGCGGCGTTGGGGGTTCCAAGGGCGAACCCCGGACTGCAGACGCCGGGTCTCCGACTGTCGTCCTCCCAAAACGGCAGAGAGCCCGGAAAGTACGAGGGCGGCATGCCCCCCTCTAGCGACTCCATATCTACCGGGGAGTGTGTCGCCCTCTCTTTCGCTAACCGCTCAGCGACGAGCTTGGCCGAGGTCATCCGGCGTGTTCGATTCGGACGCTGATCCGATCAGCGTCGCGCCGGAGTCCTAACTAGTCCTCGTCCTCCCAATATTCGAGCTCGGGCCCCGGGCGAGCGAAGATGATCCGCTCCCCGGCGACGCTCCGCGCGCCGATCTTGCCGGTGTCGAGGTACTCGACGATGTCCGGCGCGATCAGCGTGGAGAGCATGAGGACTCGGACGGGCGCGTCCGTGTCGTTGCGGATCTGGTGCGCGCCCTCCTTGCCGCGCGGGAACGCGGCGACGTCGCCCTGGCGCAGCTGCTGCTCGCCCTCGTGCGTGCGCAGCGTCGGCTCGCCGCGGAGGACGATCGCCCATTCCTCGTTCGCGTGGTGGGTGTGAAATGGCCCCTGCTTGTTACCCGGCTCGACCTCGTACATGCTCGCGCCGATCAGCTCGGCGTCGGTGTGCGCGCCGACCCAGGCGTCCTTGAAGCGCCAGCCCTCGCGCTCTTCCGTGCGATCCCACTCGTCTGCGTTGAGATTGAAGATCTTCATGCCGCAAGCCTAGTAGCCGTCTTCGTTTGCGGTGCGCCTTGGACGCAGCAGCGCCGCGGATCGCACGCCGGGATCGGCTGGCCGGTCGATCTGATCCGCCTGAACCCTGAATCGAGACCAGGCGATCCAGCCCTGCGGTGGGTGTAACGATCGGCGCCGAACGCGCGGTGTTCGGGGGTGAGGGAGAAACGTTGAGGGCCTGGTTGCTCCAAGCCAGGCCGCGGGCCGGCCGGGCCTTTACCTCCGCTTCCCTGTGCGCGGCCCGGCCGGCCTTCGTCTTCTGGAGCACTTAATCTTGGACTGCCCGACGTCGTGTCGGGCTAGCCGCGCCTCGTCTCCTACCCTGGGTGCGTCCCCCGAAGAGTCGCAAACCCGTCTGTCGCGGGCGGGGGCGCGGTAAAACGAGCAGGATCCCGATGGGGTGGAGCGCCGCCATCGGCGGCGATACTTGGCTTGACAGGTCGGGATGAGACGCCTGGGCACCCCACACCTGCCGTGTTAGCATCGCGCCAATGAGCTCCGAATGGCGAGCGCGCCGCGAGCGTGCAGCGAAGAACGAGCAGTCGTTCCAGTCCTACAACGCCAGGCGCGCTGCCATTGAGGAGTCCGGCGGGACGCCTGACGATGAGCCGGTGCCGTTCGTGTGCGAGTGTGACCAGCCGAAGTGCTGGAGAGCGATTGAGGTTCCGCTCGGCGAATACGAGCGTGCCGTGGAGGCTCCCGACCGTTTCGTGGTTGTACCTGGCCATGAGGATCCCGCTGTCGAGGTCGTCGTCGAAACCCGCGACAACTTCCTGATCGTCTCCAAGCCGGATCTCAGGCGGAGACCCTGAACGAAGCGTGAGCGCCGCAATACGCTCGAACTCCGATGCGTATCTGCTCGAAAGGCGCAACATCGCGGGTGAAGGTGCGGCCTTCGAAAGCGAGTGGAAACATTGCAGGCCTGGCTGGTCGAGGCCAGGTCGCCGGGCCACCCGGGCCTGTACCTCCACACTTCCCTTGTGCGAGGCCCGGCCGGCTTTGGTTCTTCGGACGGAACCTCGTCTTCCGTCCCATCGACAGATAGCACGGGGCCACCGAGGGGGCACGACGCGCGCATTGGCGGCACCAGCGACACGTGTGACCCGCGTAACCATGCGGAATCCGCATGCAAGAACGCTCCAAGTACCCCCAACGGGATTCGAACCCGTGTTACCGCCTTGAAAGGGCGGGGGCCTAGGCCGCTAGCCGATGGGGGCGCGCCGGCGCAGGATACCGGTCAGGCCGCGTCGTCCGGCCGTGCCGGAAGGCGTTCCAGAGCCGCCTGGAGCTCTTCCCAGGCCTCGGCCTCGGTCTCGGCGTAGCCGTCGGCCTCCGCGTCGCGGGTCAGCTCGAGGTACCGCCGCCAGGCGGCGTCCTGTGTGAGCGGGAGGATGGTTGCGGGCTTGCCGGAGGTCATGTCTCTCTTAATACGTTCGAGGCCGGAAGATAGTTCCCGCCTGGTGGGCAGCATTACACATGTGGCCGTCCATCGTGCTCCGGTCGCGCCTCGCGGCCGCTCCGTCCGAGTGCCAGTCCCGAAAGCGCCTCGATGACGAGCCGGTGGGCGTTCACGGCCGTGATCCCGGACGGGTCGTAGGCCGGCGCGACCTCGACGATCTCCATGCCGGCGATGGGGAGCTCGGCCGTGATCCGGCGGGCCGCGCGGAGCAGCTCGCGCATCGTGAGGCCCCCGACCTCCGGCGTTCCCGTGCCCGGCGCGTAGGCGGGATCGAGCGCATCGACGTCGATCGAGAGGAACACGGCCTGGCCCCAGTCCCGGGCCGTGCGGATCACCTCCGAGAGGCACACGTCGAAGCCGCGCTCGTCGAGCTCGTACATCGTGTACCAGTGGAACCCGACCTTGCGCATCCACCCGAACTCCTCCGCCTCGGGCCACCAGCCGCGGAGGCCGACCTGGATGAACCGGTCGCCGCGCACCCATCCCTCGTCGACGACGAGCCGCATCGGCGTCCCGTGCGAGCGGACGACGCCACGAAGATCGGCGGCCGTGTCGGCATGCGCATCGAAGTGGATGACGCCGACCGCACCCTTGCCGCGGTGCTCGGCGACCGCAGCCATGTTCGGGTGGGCGACGGAGTGATCTCCGCCGAGGACGACCGGGATCGCCCCGGCGGCGCAGATCTCGCCGACCCGCCGCCGCACCTGGGCGTGGCTCTCGGCGGCGTTCCCCGGCACGGTCTCGGCGTCGCCGTAGTCGACGACGCGCATCTCGGTGAACGGGTCGATCCCGAGCCACATGTGCGGCCGGCTCGGCGGGACGCCGGCCGAGTCGTCGGCCGCGCGGATCGCACGAGGCCCGAAGCGGCTTCCCGGGCGATTCGAGACGGTCTCGTCGAACGGCGCGCCGAGGATCGCGACGTCCACGCCCTCGAGCCCGGCCGGGTCGAGCACGAGCGGCAGCTTCGAGAAGGTCGCGATGCCGCCATAGGCGGGCTCATGGGGACGGTTGGCCTGCATGGTCACTCCTCATCGAACAGTCGGGGGTCGTCGGTGATGACGCCGTCGCAGCCGAGCGCGCGCATCCGCTCGATGCCGGTGCGGGTGTTCACGGTCCAGGCGAAGACCCGGCCGCCGTTCTCGTGGACGGCGGCGACCGCCTCGGCCGTGACGATGTCGTGCCTCAGGGTCGCGTCGCGGGCGCCCGACTCCGCGTAGACGTCCGCGGGCGTCGTCCGGCTCCACGGCACCCACCGGCCGGGGGCGATGGTCGCGCTCGTCCGGGCGTGGTCGTTGAGCGCCGCGAGCGATGGCATCTCGCCCGTCGAGAACACGCACCGGTCGGCGATGCCCGCGTCGCGGCACGCGGCGAGCGTCTCGCGCTCGTAGCCGCTGCCCTTGAGGTCGACCAGGAAGCCAAGCTCGCGCGGCGCGATCTCCGCGAGCTCGGCCAGGAACTCCGAGAGGGCCGGCGCCGGCCGTCCGCCGTCGTGTCCGACGACGAGCCCCGGGGCCACGTCGAACTCGACCATGTTCACGCCTGCGGCGATCGCGGCACGCATCGCGGCGATCGTGTTCTCGGGGGCGAGAGCGGCCGCGCCGCGATGGCCGATGCGCAGCATGGGCGCCCAAGCTACCACCTACACTTGGCGGTCCGGGGCCGTTAGCTCAGCTGGTAGAGCAGGGGACTTTTAATCCCAAGGTCGCTGGTTCGATCCCAGCACGGCCCACTACCGTTCCCGCGAACGGGCGCTACAAATCATCCATTCGAGACGCGGACCAGGAGCAGCCGATGGCGAACGTGACTGTATGGAAGTTTGACTCTCCAGGCGGCGCGGCGAGCGCTGCAGCCAGGCTCGAGACGCTGGCAATCGAAGGCGCCGGGCACATCGTGGACGGGGCGGTGATCGAATGGGCCGAATCTCAGCGGAAGGCCCGCCTGACGCCGTTTCGCCACCGATCCGCGCACGGAGCATTCGGCCGAAAGTTCTGGCGCTGGGTTTTCGACGCACTGTTCGCCGCTCCGACATCCACCGATATCTGCGCATCGGCGCCGGCGAGCATCACCGAGCCGCTCGCCCAGGCGAGCATTGACGACGAATCGATCCGCCGTCTCCGAGTCGAGATGACCCAGGGCAGCTCACTGCTCTTCCTGGTCGCCGAGCGGGCCGACCTGGATCGCACTCTGGAAGCATTCGGCGGCGCGTCGAGGTCCCTCCGACTTGTCCACTCCAACCTCTCGCAGGATCAAGAGGCCCACCTCGAAGCCACGTTCACCGTGCGATAACCGTCTTCGCGGCGTGCCAGCTGAGGCCCATCGCCTCGAAGCGCTCGACCGCCTGTTCCGTCAGGGCACGGTCGCTGCGCACGCGACCGAGCGCGCGCAGCGCGAACGGCTCGAGATACGTCCCCGGCTCGAGAAGGGCGGTCGCGGCCTCCTCCGCCTCCTCCGCCCGGCCGAGCGCGATCAGCGCATCGAGCTTCGTCGCGAGTGCGTAGAGGCTGCCGTCCTGCGTCAATTGCCACGTCGCGCCGGACGCCTCGAGCAGGGCGTCGAGCCGGTCCAGGTCGCCTCGCAGCAATGCGAGATGGGCCGGCGGCGGGTCGAGCCAGGCACCCACGTCGCCGCCTCCGAAGCCCTGCTCGGCCGCGGTCTCCTCGAGTCGCCGCGCCTCGCCGTCGAGATCGAGTTCGCCGCAGGCGACGGCACACGAGAGGAGCGTCCTCGGAGCGAGCACGCACGGCGTCCCCTTGTTGGCTGAGACGGCCCGCTCGACGCGGTCCTGAAGCCGTCGAACCTCGTCCCAGTGCCCGAGCGCCTCCTCCACGAACAGGAGGACGGCGAGCGCATGGACCTCGTGGTGCGGGCTCAGCCGTGAGGCGACGATGTCGTGCCTGCGTACGAGCATCTCGGCTTCGTCCGGCCGGCCGGCTGCGAGGGCGGCGGTCGCGCCGTAGTACTGGATGTGGGCGATCTTGTCCGGGTCGGTGATGCGGTCGAGGAGCTCGAAGCGGCGTTGCGCCCACCGGTCGGCCTCGTGGAAGTCGAGACCGACGAACGCCATCCCCGACCGCGCCCAGTAGGCATAGGACAGAAGCACGGGATCGTCGAGCCGCTCGGCGAGCTCGACCGCCTGCACCGCCGGCTCGGCCGCGTCCTCCCACATCGACTTGGTGACGAGGGCTCTGGCGCGCGCGCCACTCCCGGCATCGGAGAGCTCGAGGGCCCGGGCAAGCCAGGTCTCGACCAGGGCGTGGTCGAGCGGGCGCTGCCACATCCCGCCCCGCATGACCGACTCGAACGTGAGCTCCGCATAGAGGTCGGCCAGCTCCTCCGTGCCCTCCGTCAGCTCGATCGCCTTCTGCATCGCCGGCCACATGGCCTCGCCGTCGAACTTCAGCGCGTTCACGCGGCCGATCGCATGCCAGACAGCCGGCATCGCCCGGCGCGAGCTCGGCGGCGCGGTGAAGCTGCGAGAGGGCGTCGTCGAGGTCGAAACGCGCCAGCGAGAGCTCGGCGGCCCGCCGCAGCCAGCGAAGCGCCGCCGACGAGAGCTGCCGAAGCTCGTCCTCACGGTCGCGCCAGGCGAGCTCGGCAATGTCAGGGGCGACCGCCTCCGAGTAGTGATGGGCCAGCACGCCCGCGCGGCGGTCCGTCGCATCGTCCGCCTCGATCCAGCGTGCGAAGGCGGCGTGCAGGCGCGCGCGGCCGGCCTTTGGCAGGCCGGCGTAGGCGACCTCGCGGGTGAGCGCGTGCTTGAAGACGAGCTCGGGCTCCGTGGGGCGGACGAAGCCGCGCTCCACGAGCGTGCGCACCGCGGCGCTCGATCCGGTCAGTGCGGCCAGGCCTCCAGGAGTGAACGAGCGTCCGATCACCGAGGCGGCCTGCAGCGCCTCCTTCGCCTCGGGCGGCAGCAGGTCGATGCGGGCGGCGAGGACGCCGCGGACGGTGTCGGGGATGCCGAGATCGACCGCCGCATCGCGAAGCGACCAGCCGTCGCCGCTGCGCTCGAGGAGCCCTCTGTCGAGGAGATCCGCGAGCACCTCCTCGGCGAAGAACGGGTTCCCGTCCGCGTGGCCGGCGACCAGCTCCAGCGCGTGCGAGTCGAGCGGGCCCGCGAGCGCGGCCTCGGCGAGCTCGGCCACCTCCTCGTCGGCGAGGCGCTCCAGCGTCAGCGTCTCCGCCGCCGGGAACGCGGCCCCGTCGGGGCGCATCGTCCCGAGCAGGAGCACCGGGCCCGCCGCGTCGGACAGCACGCGCTCGAGCACCTCGACCAGGGGCCCGGTGCCCCAGTGCAGATCCTCGATGATCACCACCGCAGGGCCCCGCTCGCCGAGCTGCGAGATCAGCTCGACCCATCGGTCCTGGAGCTGGAGAAGCGCGGCCCGCGGGTCGAGGTCGCCGGCGACGTCGAGGCCGAGCGTCAGGCCGAGGATCTCGCGGCCGGCGAGCCGCTCCAGGGTGTCTTCGGCCGAGTCCTCCTGCCGCAGGCCGAGCTCCGCCCGCAGCACGTCGGCGAGCGCGCTGTAGGTCACGCTCCGGCCGTAGGAAAGGCAGCGGCCGAGCCGGACCGCCGTCCCGTCCGGCAAACGCTCCTGGAGCTCGCGGACGAGGCTCGTCTTCCCCATGCCCGCCTCACCAACGACCTTCACGAGGCGCGGGCGCCCGCCCGCGTGCGTTCGCGCGACCGCAGCGTCGAGCCACTCGAGCTCCCGCGTGCGACCCACGAAGCTCGATTCGAGCCCGTGCCCGCCGCGCGGCCGCCGCGGCGCGAGCATCCGCCCGAGCTCCCGGCAGTCGACGCCGCCCTCCTTCCCCTTCGCCTCGACCGTCCGCGGCTCGCCGAGCTCGAACGCGCCGCCGACGAGCGATGCCGTGCGCTCCCCAACGAGCACGTGGCCGGGCTCCGCCGCCTGCTCGAGGCGTGCGGCCACGTTGACCGCGTCGCCGGTCGCGAATGAGCTGCCCTCGCGAGGACGGCCGACCACGACGTCGCCGGAGTTGACGCCGATCCTCAGAGAGAGCCGGCCGTCGAAGAGCTCCTGCAGACGCTCCTGCATCCAGAGAGCGACCTGGAGCGCGCGCTCGGCGTGGTCCTCCTGGGCTGCGGGCGCGCCGAACACCGCGACGACCGCGTCGCCGATGAACTTCTCGACCGTCCCGCCGCCGAGCGCGATCTCCGCCTCCATCGCGTCGTAGAACCGATCGAGCAGGTCGCGCGTGTGCTCCGGGTCGAGCGACGCGCCCAACTCCGTCGAGCCGACGAGGTCGGCGAACAGGATCGTCGCGAGCTTGCGCTCCACCGGCCAAGTCTAGGTCGCCAGAACCCCTACAGTCCTCCGAGCGGCCCATGTCCGATGTTCTCGTCTTCATCCCGGCCTGGAACGAGGAGTCGAATCTCCCCGGCGTGCTCGAGGAGCTGGCGGCCGAGCTCCCCGACGCCGACGTGCTCGTCATCGACGACGGATCGACGGATGCCACGGCGGCGGTCGCTCGCAGCCACGGGGCCGAGGTGGTGAGCTTTCCCGAGAATCGCGGCCTTCGTGCGGTCATTGCGGCCGGGTACGCATACGCGCACGAGCACGGCTATCTCGTGTGCGGGCGGGTGGACGCCGACGGCCAGCACCCTGCATCGGAGCTGCGGCGCCTGATCGAGGAGGTCAGCGCCGGCCGGTGCGACGTCGCCGTGGGATCCCGATACCTCGGAGGCGAAGGCTACGAGGCGTCGCGCTATCGGCTCGAGGGTGTTCGCCGGCTCGGGACAGCGCTCGTGCGACGCTCGATCGCCGTCGGGCTGCGCCGGCCGTTCCATGATCCGATGAGCGGGATGTACGCCGTCGGCGCGGCTGCGACCGAGCTGCTCTCCCGGCCCTACACGAGCGAGGCGCCCGAGGTCGAGGCGCTGCTTCGGGTCACCGAGGCGGGCCTCAGGCTCGAGGAGGTCCCGGTGCACATGCGGCCCCGCCAGCATGGCGAGTCCAAGCTCCAGGGGCGCAAGGCGCTCGGGATCGTCGTGACCGTCGCAGCGACGCTGCTCCTGGGTCGCCGGATCTTGAAGCGGCGGGGGTGAGTACCGTTCGGGGATGGGCGTGACCGACGGCACATGGGGCCTGGTGATACCCGGCAGCGGTCGGCTGGGCGCCGACGGCACCTACCGCATCGGGCCGCGGGCCCATGCGTGCCTCCGCGAGGCGGCCCGCCTGGCCGAGCGCCGTCGCCCGCGGGTCGTGGTGTTCACCGGCTGGTCGCCGGTCGGCGGCAGGTCCGAGGCCGAGCAGATGCTGGACGCCTGGGAGGGGCCCGAGGGGATCGAGCTCGTGGCCGAGCCGACCGCCGCGATCACCGCGCAGAACATGTCGCGGTCGCTGCCACACCTGCTCGAGCGGGGCGTGCGTGAGGTGACGGTCGTCTGCGGCCTGCTCCACCTGCCGAGGGTGCGCTACCACTTCGGGGGCGTCTACCCCCGCCATGGCGTCTCGTGCTCGTATGCGCGCGTCCGGCAGCTTCCGACGCCCTCGGGCCTCGCCTGGGAGGCGGCGGCCGCGGTGGTGATGCGCCGCCAGCGACGCGAGGCCCTCGCCGAGATCGCGGCGCTGGCGCGCGGGGCCTCGCGGCCCGACACGCCGCTTCCTGGCTAGCTCGGCCTCAGTTTCTTTGCAGTTACCTCATTCTGGGCTAACAAGTTTGCGGTCCCGCCGATTATCGGTGGGTGAACTCCCGCCGTGACTGGCCGGCGCGCGCCATCGCGGCGCTCGCCCTGATCCTTGGAGCGCGCTACCTCGTGTGGCGCGTCGACTCGACGATGTCAGGGGTGTGGCTGCCGCTGACGCTCGCGCTCTTCGCGGGTGAGCTGTACGCGCTCCTGAGCCTGGCGGGGTTCACGTTCACGACCTGGCGGCTGCGGCCGGTCGATCGCATCTCGCCGGCGCGGCAACCCGCCGTGGATGTCTACGTCCCGACCTACGACGAGGACGAGCAGGTGCTGCGGTCGACCCTGATCGGGTGCGCCGCCCTCGACTACCCGAACTTCGAGATCTGGGTGCTCGACGACGGTCGCAGGCCGTGGGTCGCCGATCTCGCCGCCGACTTCGGCGCGCGGTATCTGACCCGCGAGCAGAACGTCCATGCCAAGGCGGGGAACATCAACGCCGCGCTCCCGCGAACGCGGGGCGAGCTGATCCTCATCCTCGACGCCGATCACGTGCCCCAGCCGCAGATGCTGCAGGCGGTCGTCGGCCATTTCGAGGACGACGGTCTCGCCTACGTGCAGACGCCGCACGAGTTCTACAACCGTGACTCCGTCCAGCACGTGGAGCACGACGACCACGACCAGTCGATGTTCTTCCACGTCGTCCAGCCGGGGCGCGACGACCACGGTGCCGCGTTCTGGTGCGGGTCCGGCGCCGTCATCCGCCGGGCGGCGCTCGAGGAGGTCGGCGGCCTTGCCACCGACACGATCACGGAGGACTTCCACACGTCGCTTCGGATCCACCGGCGCGGCTGGCGCAGCCGCTTCCACGACGAGGCGCTCGTGTACGGCATCGCGCCGCACAACCTCGAGCAGTTCCTGCTTCAGCGGCACCGCTGGGCGGCCGGGAACCTCGCCACGCTCCGCACCCCGGACAGCCCTCTGCGCGCGTCGCGGCTGACCTGGCGGCAGCGGGTCTGCTACGGAGTCGGCCTCGCCGAGGTGCTCACGTCGCTCCAGCGCGCCCTCCTGATCGTCGTCCTCGCCGTCACCGTCGGCTGGGGCCGGCTGCCGATCCACGCCTCGGCCGGCCAGTTCCTCGCCGAGTTCGTGCCGTGGGCGGTCGCCTCGACCATGGCGTCGCTGATGCTGTCGTCCGGCCGGCTGAAGCTCCTGACCGCGGTTCGGTTCGAGTACTACACGCTCCCGGCCCACCTCCGCGCCGTGCTCGCGCTCGTCTGGCCCGACGACCGGTTCAAGGTGACGCCCAAGACCGGAGTCGACGGCGGCGGGCTCTCGTGGCTTCGGCTGAACGTCCCGCTCGCGGTGCTCGTCGCCGGCCTCGGCGGCGCGCTCGTCTGGCGTGGCGGCGTTCAGGCCGGCCTGTGCTCCCGGGCCGCCATCTCGCGCTTCCCCTGCTCGCCATCATCACGGCGACCGCGCTCTTCGAGCTCGCCCGCCTGATGGTCGCCGTTCTGTCGCTGACCCGCCGGCGCCAGGTCCGGCTCACCTACCGGTTCCCGTCACACCTCCCCGCCGCCATCGTCGGCTCGCACCAGCCGGTCACCGTGACCGACATGAGCGTCGGAGGGTGCGCGCTTCAGATCGACGCTCCCGCGATCAGCGCGACGCAGCTGGAGGTCGACGTCGACTTCGGCGCGCTCGGAGTGCGGCGATTCGCGATGACCGACGTCTCGGCCCGCCGGGCCGGCGCCGGGATGCGCGTCAGCGGGCGGTGGGAGCCGATCACGCCCGAGGCCCGCGACGCCCTCTACCTCGCGCTCTTCGTGCTCGGGCCGCCCGTGCGGCTGCTCGACGAGACGACCGTCAACGGCGCCGCCGCTCAGGGCGTGGCCCGCCGGCTCGGCCTCGGCCGTCGCGTCGAGATCGCCGCGTAGGCCGTCAGGCGCGCTCGACGGGCGGCCTGCCGATCCCGACGCCCAGGCGCCGGCGTCCGACCTTGCGCCACCCCATGAAGTGCGCCCGCTGCCCGGTCGCCGAGACGACGCTGTACGGCCTGGCGTCGTCGAGCTCGTGCACGCCGTCCTCGGGCACCCGATAGAGGATCGCCCACCCCTCGGGATCGCCGGTCTCCGTATCCGGTGTCAACGTCGCGACCACCGTCATCCGCGCCCCGTTCTGCTCGATCAGCACATCTTGAGTCGTGTTCTGCCGCATGATCCTCGCCCTCCTCGTGGTCGACCGGCGGGTCGCCGGTGTCACCCTGGATCGTCGTGCCGGCCGGGTGTCGCCCGCATGAGGGGAGCCTCGGATCGGCGTCGGTAGTTCGCCGAAAAACCGGAGAAGAGGTGGAGAACTCCGGGCCCGCTGTACGACGAGGCGCTCCGACCGGTACGATCGTCGCCGTCCTCGTAAACGTCCGAAATCGCACGCGGAGGTGCTGAATGCCGTCACCCCTGGAGGTCAGGGACTGGCACGAGCTCGATGTCGTCTCGTCCGACGGGCAGTCCGTCGGAAAGCTCATCGACGTCTACGTGAACAACGAGTCCGGTGAGCCCGAGTTCCTGCTCGTCGCGAGCGGCTTCCTGCACAACCGGCTGCACCTCGCTCCAGCCGATGGGGCGACCCGCTCCGAGGACGAGACGGTCACGCTCGGCGTCACGAAGGCGGCGGTGGACGCCGCCCCGCACATCGCCGCCGACGGCGATCTCAGCCCGGAGGAGGAGCAGCGGCTCTACGAGCACTACGACATCGGCCCGTACACGCCGCACTCCGCCGGCATCCTGGTCGTGCGGAGGTGGGTGCTCGTCGAACGCGGCTAGCGCGGTCGCGGCGAGTCGGGCTGCTCGATCCCGAGCGTCTCGCGGAGGGTCGCTCCGTCGGACTGCGCGCGGCCGGCTCCGGCCAGGCGGGCGACAAGGCTCGACACGACGCCGGCGACCGCTGCCGGGTTGATGAACGAGCAGCCGACCATCGTCTCGGCGCCGCGGCCGGTCGGGCGGACGTGCGCCACGCGCATGTCGGCGTTGAGCTCACCCTCGATGAACCGCGCGGCCAGCCACATCCGGTCGCCGGGCCGGGGCCGGATGTCGTCCATCAGGAGGCCGGCGCCTGACTCCGAGAGGTCGACGATGCGGGCGGCGATCGACTCGCCCGACGGGATGCGGTCGCAGACGCTGGCCCGTACGACGGCAGACGCCGATATCGGCATGCGCTGGGTGCGCCGCTCGTAGCCCTCGGACTCGACGTCGATCACGCGGAGCCTGAGCGCGGCGCGGGCCTGCGACCGGTACTCGGCCGACTCGATCACCGCCCACACGTGCAGCGGCACCTCGTCGGTCGCGAGCCGGCACTCGAGCCGCATCCCGGACGCCACGGCCAGGCGCGGTGCGCTGGCGGCGACAGACTGCCCCTCGCTCGAGATCGTCCAGAGCTCGACGGACTCTCCCCGGTCGGTCTCGACATCGACGACGGATGCCGCGGCCAACAGGGCCGCAGCCTCGGCGAGCGTCGGTTCGATGTCGTGCGTGCTCATGGGCAGAATCCGGGTTCTGCCCCTGTGATCGGCCGCACAAACCCCGCGATTGAGCCTGGCCGGCCGCCGGAGCGGGGTGTCCGAGGGGGTTGCACCCCGCTCCGGGGCAGGCGTCCTTGCGAGAGGCACGCCGGTGAAGGAGATACGGTGCGGCGGCCCGCCCGGATTGTGGCCTGGCTCTCTTTCGATCAGGTTGGGGCCGAGGCGGAGAGCGACGAGATCGCGCGCAGCTTGTTGGTGGCGTCGAGCGCTGCGACCTTGTAGCCCTCGGCGAGCGTCGGGTAGTTGAACACGGCCTCGACGAGGTAGTCCACCGTGCCGTCGAAGCCCATCACGGTCTGGCCGATGTGGACGAGCTCGGTGGCCGTCGTCCCGAAGGCGTGCACTCCGAGCAGGCGCCGGTCCTCGGCCGAGACGAGCAGCTTCAACATGCCGTAGGCGTCGCCGAGGATGGCGCCCCGGGCGAGCTCGCGGTAGCGCGAGATCCCGACCTCGTAGGGCGTCTGCCTCAACGTGAGCTGCTCCTCGGTGCTGCCCACGAAGCTGATCTCGGGGATCGTGTAGATGCCGATCGGCAGCGAGTCGGAGATCGGCTTCACCTCGAGCCCGCAGGCGTGGGCCGAGGCCAGCCGGCCCTGCTCCATCGCCGTCGCGGCCAGGCTGGGGAAGCCGATGACGTCGCCGACGGCGTAGATGTGCTCGACGGACGTTCGGTAGTGCTCGTCGACGCTGATCCGGCCGCGCGAGTCCGCCTCGATCCCGACCGTTTCGAGGTCGAGCGCGTCGGTCGCGCCCTGCCGGCCCGCGGAGTAGAGGACCGTGTCGGCGAGGATCCGCTTCCCGCTCTGGAGATGCGTGATCGTCCCGCCGTCGTGCTCGTCGACGCCGACCACCTCCTCCCCGAGCCGGAGCACCACGTTCAGGTCGCGGAGGTGGTACTGGAGCGCCTCGACGATCTCGGCATCGCAGAAGTCGAGCAGCCGGGGCCGGGCCTCGACGACGGTCACCCTCGATCCGAGCGCCGCGAACATCGACGCGTACTCGATGCCGATCACCCCCGCCCCGACGACCAGGAGCGCATCGGGGATCTTCTCGAGGTGCAGGATGCCGTCCGAGTCGAGCACCGTGCGCTCGTTGAAGTCGACGCTCTTGGGGCGGGCCGGGCGCGTCCCGACCGCGATCACGATCTTCTCGGCGGTGACCAGGCGGCGTACGCCGTCCTCGCCGGAGACCGTCACGGTGTTGGCATCCGTGAACTGCCCCTTGCCGGTGAGGATGCGGACGTGGTTTCGCGAGAGCTGGTCGCGGACGACGTCGGCCTCGCGCTTGATCACAGCCTGCGTGCGCCAGAAGAGGTCCGACACGGTGACGTCGTCCTTCACGCGATAGCTGTCGCCGTACATCGAGCGCTGCGTCATTCCGGTCAGATACATGACGGCCTCGCGGAGGGTCTTCGACGGGATCGTGCCCGAGCTGATGCACACCCCTCCGACCGTCTGCTGCTGCTCGACGACCGCGACCCGGCGGTGCAGCTTGGCCGCCTGGATGGCGGCCTTCTGCCCTGCCGGGCCCGAGCCGATCACGAGCAGATCGAAGTCGTAGGCCATGCCAGCGGAGACTACCGACCCGCGCCCCCGAGCTCGGGCGCCAGGTGCGTAGCCCGGTAGCGCCAGCGGTCGCCGCGGTTTGCCAGCCGCGCGAACTCGAGCGGGCGGCCGCGCTGGTCGACCACCGTCTCGTGCACGAGCATCAGCGGCGCCCCCTCGGGGATCGCGAGCAGCCGGGCGCTGCGAGCATCGGCGGTGGTCGCCTGGAGCACGCAGTCGCGTCCGCCCGGCACCAGCCCCGCGCGCTCGGCCAGCGCGTCGTACAGCGACGCCGCCGTGAAGTCGATGCCCTCCAGCGCCGCCGCCAGCGCTCCCGGCAGGCAGGAGCGGTCGAGTGACAACGCCAACCCGTCCACAATCCGCAGCCGCTCGAGCTCGAACAGGCCGGCACCCTCCTCGACGCCGAGCGCGGCCGCCTCGAGCGGGCTCGCCGGCCGCAGCCGCTGGTGCATGACCCGCGACGTCAGGACGAGCCCGGCCTCGCGCGCCCATGCTGTCAGGCTGTGCGGGCCCCGCGCCAGCTCGACGAGCGGTGAGGCGGCCACATACCAGCCGTCGCGACCAGCGGCTGCCAGAAGCCCCTGCTCCTCGAGGTCGAGCAGCGCCCGCCGCAGCGTGTTGCGGGAGATACCGAACCGGGCGCACAGCTCCCGCTCGGGCGCCAGGCGCTGGCCCACCTTCAGCCGGCCGTCGGCCAGGTCGGCGCGCAGCCGCTGCATCACCTGCGCGTACAGGGGCTCGCTGCCGCGCGCGTCGATGCGTTGGTTGTAGAGGCCGCTTGACATCCTTGGTACCTCTTTGGTACTACTCCGGGTGTGAAGCTTACCGTAGTCGGCGCCGGCGGCTTTCGCACGCCCGCCATCTACCGCGCGCTGGTCAGCGGCGTCGCCGACGTCAGCTTCGACGAGATCGTGCTGTACGACGCCGACGACTCCCGCTTCGGCCGCATCACGTCCGTGCTGGACGGCATCGATCGCGAGCTCGGCGCGTCGGTCGGCTACCGGATGTCCACCGGCCTGCGCGATGCGGTGGAGGGCGCGGACGTCGTCTACTGCGCGATCCGGGTCGGCGGCTTGGAGGGCCGGCTGAAGGACGAGCGGATCGCGGTCGACCGCGGCGTGATCGGCCAGGAGACCACCGGCCCGGGAGGCCTCGCGTTCGCGCTGCGAACGGTCCCGGCCGTGATGGCGATCGCCGAGCAGGTTGTCGAGCACGCGCCGGACGCGCTCTTCATCAACTTCACCAACCCCGCCGGGCTGGTCACCGAGGCGCTGAGGCGGGTGCTGGGCGACCGCGTGGTCGGCATCTGCGACGGCCCGCCCGGCCTCTGCAACCGGGTTGCCGACGCTGTCGGGCTGCCGCCGGAGCAGCTCTGGTTCGACTACTTCGGCATCAACCACCTGGGCTGGCTGCGCGCGGTGATCCACCGCGGCCGCGACCTCCTCCCGGAGCTGCTCGCGGACACCGAGCGGCTGGAGGCCTTCGAGGAGGGCCGCCTGTTCGGGGCCGAGTGGCTCCAGACGATCGGGATGATCCCGAACGAGTATCTGTACTACTACTACGGCCAGCGCGAGGCGCTCGAGTCCATGCGCACCGGAAAGCTGCGGGCCGAGGTGCTGCTCGAGCAGCAGCGCGAGTTCTATGCAGCGAACGGCGGCGACGCGCTGTCGGACTGGCGGGCTGCCACGGCGAGCCGGGAGGCCTCCTACATGGCCGAGGCCTGGTCGTCCAAGGGCGTGCCTCAGGCCGAGATCGCGGAGGCGCGCGAGTCCGGCGGCTACGGCGGCGTCGCCCTCGAGATCGTCGACGCCGTCTTCAACGCCCGGACGGCGGTGATGATCCTGAACACGGCCAACCGGTCGAGCATGCCGTTCCTGGACGAGGATGCGGTGGTGGAGGTGTCGTGCTTCGTCGGCCCGGGCGGCGTGATGCCCGCCGCCATCGGCGACGTGCCCGCTCGAGTGCAAGGGCCTGATCTCGCAGGTGCGGGCGGCCGAGCGGGCCACCATCGATGCCGCCGTCACCGGCTCCCGCGCGCAGGCCCTGCGCGCATTCGCCCTGCATCCGCTGGTGCCGTCGGTGGCGGTGGCGGAAGAGCTGCTCGACGCCTACGTCGACGGCCACGGCCTCGCGGACCGGCTGGCATGAGCGTCGACGTCGTCTGCGCCAGCGCGCCGTTCCTCGACATCACGTTCACCGGCTTCGACCGGATGCCCGCGCTGGGCGAGGAGCGGATGGCGGAGGCGGTCGAGTACACCCCCGGAGGGATCGCCAACATCGCGCTCGGCCTGACCCGGCTCGGCGTTGACGCCGCCATATGGGCGCCGGTCGGCGACGACATCAGCGGCCGCGTGCTGAACGGGCTCCTGGCAGCCGAGGGCATCGACTGGGTGGGCCCACCGGGGGCTGCCACCGCGGTGTCGGTGGTGATGCCGCTGAACGGCGACCGCGGCTTCCTCTCCGCGTGCCCGGAGTTCGAGATCGACACGGACGCGCTCGCTGCGCTCGAGCCGCGGGCCGTGGTGATCGACCTGCCCGTGGTCGAGCGGGCGCCGGCGGGTGCGGATGTCCATGCCGTGGTCGGCGATGTCGACGCTCGCCGCCTGGCCGGGCACCTGCCGGCCGCGCTGGCGGATGCCCGCACCCTGCTGGCGAACGAGCCGGAGGCCCTGATGCTGACAGGCCTCGACGACGTCGAATCGGCCGCTCGCGCCCTGGCTGGGCACGGCCCTACCGCCGTGGTCACGCTGGCCGCCGGCGGCGCTCTCTGCGCCGGCGAGCACGGCCTGGTCCGCGCGCCGGCCCCGGAGGTGACGGTCGTCGACACCAACGGCGCCGGCGATCTGTTCACCGCCGCCTGGGTGTGGGCCGACCTGGCCGGGGTACCCCCGGAGGAGCGGCTGCAGCTGGCCGTTGCCTATGCCTCGCTGTCCGTGCGGGTGGCCACAACTCGTGACGGAGCTCTCACTCTGGACGCGTTCCGGCGCGAAGCACAACTGCTAGATGCGATCATCCCGCCGAAGGGAGCACGCCGATGACCAGTTCGCACGCACGATCCCTCACCGTGGTGCTCGTCGCCGCCATCCTCGCGCTGATGGCCGCCGCCTGCGGCAGCCCCGGCTCGAGCAACGGCGGCTCGGCCGCCTCTGGCCTGGCCTCGACCAGCTTCGACACGTCGAAGAAGGTCACGATCACGATGTGGGACACCGAGAACTCGCCGGGGCCGTCGAAGGCGTTGAACGAGCTCATCTCGCAGTTCGAGCAGAAGTACCCGAACGTCACGGTGGACCGCACGGTCAAGAACTTCGACGACTACATGGCGACCATCAAGCTCGCCGCCTCGTCCGACAACGCGCCCGACGTCTTCCAGGGCAACGAGGGATCGGTCGACCAGGCGCTGGTGAAGGCGCACCTGATCGTGCCGCTCGACTCGCTGGCGAAGGCCTACGGCTGGGACAACCGCTTCGGCAGCTCGGCCGCGCTGAACCCGCTGCGCTGGTCGGCCGACGGCCAGCACTGGGGCACCGGCGATCTGTGGGGCGTCGCCCAGAAGGCGGAGGTGCTGGGAGTCTTCTACAACAAGGCCACCATGAAGCGGCTCGGCATCAAGGTGCCGACCACGTTCGCCGAGTTCGAGCAGAGCCTGGCGACCGCCAAGGCCGGCGGCGTGCCGCCGATCATGGTCGGCAACCTCGACCGCTGGCCGATGGGCCACGTCTTCATGGTGCTGCAGTCGCGCTTCGACGACCCCACCGCGATCGCCAACTGGACGTACGGCCGGCCGGGCTCCACCTTCGACGACGCCGGCACCCGCAAGGCAGCCTCGATCCTCGAGCAGTGGGGCACCAAGGGGTATTTCGAGAACGGCTTCAACGGCGTCAGCCAGACCGCCGCCGCCGCCCGCTTCGGCAAGGGCGAGGGGCTCTACTTCATCACCGGCCCCTGGGAGAACCAGACCTTCGCCGGCCCCTTGAAGGACGGCGTCGGCTTCTTCCCGCTGCCCTCCGTGGACGGCAGCGCGGGCGCCCCCACCACGGGCTCGCTGTCGCTCCCGTACCACATCAGCGCCAAGTCCCAGAACAAGGCGGTGGCCGCGGCGTTCATCAACTGGATCACCGACCCGCACGCGGCCGGCATCGTGATCTCGAACGGCGACCTGCCGGCGGCCACGCCCGTGGGCGCCAGCGTCGATCCCCAGTCGTCGCTGGAGTCGATCTCGCAGGCCTGGGGCGAGAAGTCGAAGGCGGGCACGCTCACGCCCTACCTCGACTGGGCCACGCCGACCATGGGCGACACCCTGTTCGGCGGTCTCCAGCAGCTGAGCGAGGGCAAGGTCACGCCCGACCAGTTCGCCGCCGCGGTGCAGAAGGACTGGGAGAAGGCACATTCGTGACGGCGGGGGTGCTGCCGCCGGCCGGCGGCGATTCCGGCGCGCTGCGCCGGCGGCGGCACCCGCGCCCGGCGAACCCCGCCTGATCGGCTACCTGTACGTGCTGCCGGCGTTCGCGGTGTTCGCCGTGTTCGTGATCGCGCCGATGGTGGACGGCGCCTGGATCTCGCTGTTTCAGTGGGACGGCGTCACGGTCGGCCGCTACGTCGGCCTCCAGAACTACCGCGACATCGTGAACGACCCCGCCGTGCGCACGGCCTTCGAGCACTCGCTGGTGCTGATCGTGTTCTACGCCGCGCTGCCGATCGTGATCGGGCTCGTGCTGACGGCGGCGCTCTCGCACGCCCGCGTCCGCGGGATCACCGCCGTTCGCACGGTCATCTTCCTGCCCCAGGTGCTGGCGGCGGTCGTCATCGGCGTCGCCTGGAAGTGGCTGTACGACCCGCAGGGGCCGATCAACTCCTTCCTCGGCAACATCGGCCTGAGCAGCCTCGAGCGCCCGTGGCTTGGGAGACTTCACGACGGCGCTGCCGGCGGTCGGCGTGATCGGCACCTGGGTCACCACCGGCCTCTGCCTGGTGCTGTTCATGGCCGGCGTGCAGCGGATCCCGCTCTCCCGCTACGAGGCGGCGCGGGTGGACGGCGCCGGCCCGGTGCGTGAGTTCTTCGCCGTGACGCTGCCGGGGCTGCGCAACGAGCTCGCGGTCGCGCTGTCCCTGACCGTGATCACCGCCCTGCGCGCCTTCGACATCATCTTCGTCACGACCAAGGGCGGTCCCGGGTCGCAGACGACCGTGCCGTCGCTCCTGATCTACCAGCGTGCCTTCGTGACCGGCCAGGTCGGCTCGGCGGCCGCGATCGGCGCCATCATGGGCGCGATCATCCTCGGCCTGGCGGTCCTGATCACGCGGGTGGTGGAGGAGCGAACGTGACCACCAGCCCGTTCGAGCGCTACCTCACCTACGCGGTGCTCGCCCTGTTCTCGGTGATGGCGCTCGTGCCGCTTGTAGGCGTGGTGCTGGCCGCGCTGCACCCGTCCGGCGAGCTCTTGTCGGGGCTGAGCCTGCCCAGCTCGTTCAGCCTGCACACGTTCCGCGTGGCCTGGGACGAGGGCGACTTCCAAAGCCTCATGACCTCGAGCATGATCGTGGCGGTCACCGTGGTGGTGTTCACGACCGTGCTCTCGATCCCCGCCGGGTTCGCCTTCGGCACCATGCGGTTCCCGTTCGCCAACCTGCTCTTCTACGTGATGCTGACGGGCATCGTGGTGCCGTTCGAAGCGCTGATCGTGCCGCTCTACTACAGCTTCCGCGATCATGGCCTGACCGACTCCTACTGGGGGCTGATCCTGCCCCAGACGGCGCTCTCGATCTCGTTCGGCACGTTCTGGATGCGGGCCTTCTTCCGGTCGGTGCCTCCTGAGCTGGCCGACGCGGCGCGGGTGGACGGCGCCTCCTCGTGGCGGATCCTCTGGCGGGTTCTGGTGCCGATCGGGCGACCGGCGATCCTGACGATGGTGCTGCTCGTGTTCATGTGGACGTGGAACGAGTTCCTGCTGGCGCTGGTGATGATCTCGGACGAGTCGCACCGCACCGCGCCGCTGGGCCTGTCCGCGTTCCAGAGCCGCTACGGCGTCGACATCCCTGGGGTGTCGGCGGCGGCCGTCTTCGTGGCGGCGCCGGTGGTGATCCTGTACGTGCTGCTCCAGCGCCAGTTCCTGCGCGGCATGCTCGCCGGGTCGTTGAAGGGATAGCCGTGGCCTCGGTCAGCTTCGACCACGTCAGCAAGCGGTTCGGCCCCGTCGTCGCCGTCGACGACCTCTCGCTCGACATCGCAAGCGGCGAGTTCGTCGTCCTGGTGGGGCCGTCCGGCTGCGGGAAGACGACGGCGCTTCGGATGCTGGCCGGCCTGGAGGCGGTCAGCGGCGGCCGCATCAGCATCGGCGATCGCGACGTCGAGCAGCTGCCGCCGCGCCAGCGCGACGTGGCGATGGTGTTCCAGGACTACGCGCTCTACCCGCAGATGACCGTGCGCCGCAACGTCGCCTTCGGGCTCGAGACGCGCAAGGTGCCCAAGGCCGAGGTGGAGCGGCTGGTGACCGAGGCGGCCGGCCGGCTGGGACTGGATGGGCTCCTCGACCGAAAGCCGCGGCAGCTGTCCGGCGGCCAGCGTCAGCGGGTCGCGCTCGGCCGGGCGCTGGTGCGGAACCCGCAGGTGTTCCTGATGGACGAGCCGCTCTCGAACCTGGACGCCAAGCTGCGGGTCGACATGCGTGCCGAGATCAAGGCGCTCCAGCGCGAGACCGGCGTCACCACCGTATTCGTGACCCACGACCAGGTCGAGGCGATGACGATGGGCGATCGCATCGCCGTGATGCGAGCGGGCGTGCTCGAGCAGATCGGCGACCCGGAGGCGGTCTACAACCGGCCCGCGAACGTGTTCGTGGCCGGGTTCATCGGCAGTCCGGCGATGACGTTCGGCCGGTTCGCCGCCGAGCCGGCCGACGGCTCGCTGCGGCTGAGGGCCGGTGCGATCGAGCTCACCCAGGGCGCGCCTGGGCGGGACGTGCCATCCGAGGTCATCGTCGGCGTCCGTCCGGAGCACGTGCGGCCGTGGACCGCCGACGCCGGGCTGCAGGGGCCGTTCTCCGGAACGGTCGAGTCGATCGAGGCCTTCGGCCGCGAGACCTTCGTCGGGGTGCGCTCCGCTGACGAGCTGGAGTTCATCGTCCGCTTCGACGGCGCCGCGTCGCACCAGCTGGGCGAGCGGCTCGAGTTCGGCATTCGAGCGCTGACCGGGCGATGCTGTTCGATCCCGAGAGCGAGGCGGCGATCGGCCGTCAGGGCGGCGCCGGCTGAAAGGCCCGCTGGGCGATGGCCGTCGGCACCACGGCCGAGAGCACCACGACCGTGAGCAGGAGCGAGAACTGGGTGCGGTCGATGATCCCCGCCTGGAGCCCGTAGAGCGCCGTGATGGTGCCGAACGTGAGCCCGGTCGACATCAGGAGCGTCGTGAACGCCGCGTCGGGCGAGCAGTAGCGCCGTGCGAGCGGGTAGACGCCTCCCAGCTTCGGCAGCATCTTCGCGGCCGCCAGGAGCGCGAGCAGCCCGAGGTTCGCCCACACGGCGCCGAGCGAGAGGTTGAGCCCGCCCTTGATGAAGAAGAACGGCGTCAGGAACGCGAACGCGACCACGCGCAGGCGTTCCTGTTCGAGGCGGTGGGTCGCGTAGTGGTCGCTCATCGCCAGGCCGAGCACGAACGCCGGGAGCACCGCCTGGCTGCTGGCCCGCCCGCCGAGATACATGAGCACGAACAGCGTCGCGAAGACGAGCTTGATCTCGGGCTCGATGACGCGGTCGCCGTACCGCCCGAAGAACCATGGCGCGATCCGCGGGATCCCCCAGATCACGAGCACCGAGACGCCGGCGAACGGCACGATCCAGATGTTCGGAGTGACGAAGAGCACCGACAGCCCGATCACCGTCAGGATGTCGGTCACGAAGGTTGCGGCCATGATGCGCTTGCCCGTCACCGACCGATTGAGCCCGGTCTCGACGAGCACGGCGTAGACGACCGCCAGGCTGGTCGTCGACAGGGCGAGCCCGCCGATCTCGGCCTGCTCCCTCGTCCAGCCGGCCGCCCAGTACGCCGTCGCCATCGCCACCAGGAAGGGCGCGACGAACGACACGGCGCCGATCGAGAGGCTGGCCCGCCACTCCCGCTTGAACTGCGGTACGTCCACCTCCGCTCCGGCGAGGAACGTGAGGACGACGCCCGCGAACGTGCCGATGAACGTGAGCCAGTCCGGGATCGCGATCGTGAACGCGTTTCCAACGGCGACTCCGGCGGCGAGCTCGATCAGCGCGACCGAGAGGCCGATCTCGATCGAGATCGTGCTTGCGAGCAGGATCGTGATCGCGAGGACAGATGCAAGGGCCAGGTCGCTCACCGCTCCACCTCCGAGGTTGTGTCTCTGGGGTAGAGGCCATCAGCCCGGAGGGCGGTTGGACGCGAGCCTCATCGCGTTGCCGGCATCCTAGCCTCCGGATCGCGGGTAGGTCAGTCGGCCCAGCATGAAACACCGGCGCCTGTCGCCGATGTTTCACCGGATCTCACTCAGACGACCAGGACGCCGCGCGAGACCGTCACGGCCGGTCCGCCGACGCGGACAGTGTCGGCCTCCACGCGCAGATCAACGTAGCCGCCGCGGACAGAGGCCTGCCGCGCGCGCAGCCGCGTCTTTCCGAGCCGCTCCGCCCAGAACGGCCCCAGACTCGCATGCGCCGATCCGGTGACGCTGTCCTCGGGGATGCCGACGCTCGGGCAGAAGAACCGGGACGTGAAGTCGACCTCGTCTCCGCCGGCGGCCGTCACGATGAGGCCCCGCGCGTCCAGCGCCGCCACCGCGTCCATGGCCGGCGCTGCGTCCACCACGGCGGTTGGGTCGTCGAGCACGACCAGGTAGTCGAGCGGGGTGCGCCAGACCGACGTCACGGGAGCTCCGACCGTCGCGACCAGGCCGGGAGGAGGCGCCGCGTCGGCCACGACACCCGGCTCCAGCGCGACGAGGATCAACCCGTTCTCGTGAGCGGCCTCGATCTCGCCGGCCCGGGTCTGGAACGTGACGCTCGTCTTCGGGTCGCCCATCCCGGTCTCCCACAGCACGTGCGCGGCGGCGAGCGTCCCGTGGCCGCACAGGTCGAGCTCCGTCTCCGCGGTGAACCAGCGCAGGTGCCATGCGCCTTCGGCCGGGACGACAAAGGCTGTTGCGGGCATGCGGAGCTCGGCGGCGATCGCCTGCAGCCACGCGGTCTCCTCCTCGCTCTCGAGCACGCAGACGGCGGCGGGGTTGCCTGCGAACGGGCGCTCGGTGAAGGCGTCGACCTGAAACAGCGGCAGCGTCACGGCGCGCCGTCCCGGACGGCCTCGAACGCCGCCGCCGCGGCCTCGAGGTCGTCGCGGCTGTGGGCCGCCGACATCTGCGTCCGGATCCGCGCCTTGCCCTGCGGCACGACCGGGTACGTGAAGCTCACCGCGTAGACGCCGTGGTCGAGCAGCCCGTGCGCGAACCGCCCGGCGGCGACCGCGTCGCCGAACATCACCGGCACGATCGGGTGCTCGCCGGGCAGGATCTCGAACCCGGCGCCTGTCATCCGCTCGCGGAACCAGGCGGTGTTCTCGGCGAGCCGCGTCCGCAGCTCGTCCGAGGTCTCGAGCAGGTCGAGCGTGGCGAGCGCCGCGCCGACGATCGGCGGGGCCAGGCTGTTCGAGAAGAGGTAGGGCCGCGACCGCTGGCGCAGGATCTCGACGATCTCGCGGCGGCCCGAGGCGTACCCGCCCGACGCGCCGCCCATCGCCTTCCCGAGCGTCCCGGTGACGACGTCGACCCGGTCGGTGACGCCGAAGTGCTCGGGCGTCCCACGGCCGCGCGGGCCGACGAACCCGACCGCGTGGGAGTCGTCGACCATGACGAGCGCGTCGTGCTTCCCGGCCAGCTCGCAGATCCCGCCCAGGTCGGCCAGGTACCCGTCCATCGAGAAGACGCCGTCGGTGGCGATCAGCCGGTGGCGGGCGTCGGCCGCCTCGCCCAGGCACCGCTCGAGATCGTCCATGTCGCCGTTTCGGTACCTGAGGCGGCGCGCCTTGCAGAGCCGGATGCCGTCGATCACCGAGGCGTGGTTCAGCTCGTCGGAGATGACGGCGTCCTCCGCCGTCAGGAGCGCCTCGAAGAGGCCGGCGTTGGCATCGAAGCACGACGAGTAGAGGATCGTGTCCTCGGTGCCGAGGAACTCCGAGATGCGCCGCTCGAGGTCGCGGTGGATGGTCTGGGTGCCGCAGATGAACCGCACCGACGCCATCCCGAACCCCCACCGGTCGAGGGCCGCGTGGGCGGCGGCGACCACGGACGGGTGGCTCGCGAGGCCCAGGTAGTTGTTCGCGCACAGGTTGAGGACGTCGCGGCCGTCGACGCGCACGTGCGCGCTCTGCGCCGTCTCGATCTCCCACTCGTCCTTGTAGAGCCCCGACTCGCGAAGCCCCGCCAGCGTCCCCTCGAGCTCCTCGCGGAGCGTGCTCATGCGTCCTCCCAGCTCATGACGATCTTGCCTGACTGCCCGGATCCGGCCGTGGCGAACGCCTCCTCGTGATCGCGGTACGAGAAGCGGTGCGTGATGACCGGCGTGATGTCGAGCCCCGACTGGAGGAGCACGGTCATCTGGTACCAGGTCTCGTACATCTCCCGGCCGTACACGCCGCGCAGGGTCAGCATGTTGGTGATGACGGTGCTCCAGTCGAGGGCGAACTCCTCGGACGGGAGGCCCAGCACGGCGATGCGGCCGCCGTGGGCCATGCCGGCGACCATCGCGTGGAGCGCGTCCGGGCTGCCCGACATCTCGAGCCCGATGTCGAAGCCCTCGGTCATCCCCAGGTCGCGCTGCACGTCGGCGAGGTCGCGCTCGCGTGGGTCGACGGCGATGGTCGCGCCCATCCGCCCGGCGAGGTCGAGCCGGTAGGGGTTGAGGTCGGTGACGACCACGTGCCGCGCGCCGGCGTGCCGGACGACCGCCGCGGCCATGCAGCCGATCGGCCCGGCGCCCGTGATGAGGACGTCCTCGCCGAGCACCGGGAACTGAAGCGCGGTGTGGACAGCGTTCCCGAATGGATCGAAGATCGCGGCGATGTCGGCGTCGATGCCCTCGGCGTGGTGCCAGATGTTCGTCATCGGGAGCGCGATCAGCTCGGCGAAGGCGCCCGGGCGGTTCACGCCGACGCCGCTCGTGTGCGCGCACAGGTGGCGCCGCCCGGCCATGCAGTTGCGACACCGGCCGCACACGACGTGGCCCTCGCCCGACACCACGTCGCCGGGGTGAAAGTCGCTCACGTTCGACCCCACGGCGACGATCTCGCCGACGAACTCGTGCCCGATCGTCATCGGGACGGGGATCGTCCTCTGGGCCCAGGCGTCCCAGTTTCGGATGTGCAGGTCGGTGCCGCAGATGCCCGTCCGGCGCACGCGGATCAGGACGTCGTTCAGGCCGTGCTCGGGCTCCGGGACGTCCTCGAGCCAGAGCCCCGGCTCGGCGAGCTTCTTGACGAGCGCCAGCATGTGTGGATCGTAGGCGGCGGCTGCGCGACTTGAGGTCGGCGCGCCGCCTTGATAGAGTGGCCGGTTGCGCCGTGCCGAGAACGTTCAGGCGCGCCGCCCGCCGCCCGCGCCCCAATCGACGTTCCTCCCGGCCCGCGCCTCTGCGTGCGTCGCCCGGGGCCCTCCTCGGCATGGAGTCATCGTGTCCGCCCAGCCTGCTGTCGAAGTCCGCGATCTGCGCAAGGAGTTCATCCGCCGTGACGGCGACGGCGGCATTCGCCATCGCAAGCGCCGGCGCCGCGTCGCCGCCCTGCACGGGGTGAGCTTCACGCTCCGGCGGGGCGAGTGCGTCGCCATCCTCGGCCAGAACGGCTCCGGGAAGTCGACGCTCGTCCGGCTGCTCTCGACCCTGCTCCTGCACGACGGCGGCTCGGCGGAGGTCTTCGGGAACGACGTCTTCCGGCACCCGCGGGCCGTCCAGCGGCTCGTGAACCGGGTGTCGGTCGAGGCGTCGTTCTTCAAGCGCATGTCGCCGGCCGAGAACCTGAGCTACTCGGCCCGCTTCTACGGGATGACCCCGCGCCAGTCGCGCGAGGCGATCCCGCGCATCCTGGAGCGGGTCGGGTTCCCGCCCGAGCGGCGCGGCGAGCCGATGGAGGACCTCTCGCGGGGGATGCAGCAGAAGATCGCGCTGGCCCGCGCGCTTCTCACGGCGCCCGTGCTGCTCCTGCTCGACGAGCCGACGACGGGGCTCGACCCGCGCTCGAAGCTCGAGGTGCAGGAGTTCATCCGCTCGATCCGCGAGCAGCACGACGCGACGATCCTCCTCTGCACCCACGACATGGCCGAGGCGGAGGCGCTGGCCGACCGGGTCGGGATCCTCCACGAGGGCGCGCTCATCTGCCTCGACACGGCCGACGCGCTGAAGGCCGCCAACGGCGCCGACACCCTCGAGGGTGCGTTCCTGGCCGCCACCGGCCGACAGTTCGAGGACGAAGGAGGTGACGAGTGATCCGCATCGACACCCTCGCCGTCCGGCGCGAGCTGGTCGGCTTCGCCGGGATCGTCGAGCGCAACACGTACCTCATCCGCCGGTTCATGTGGTGGGAGGTGGCGTGGTTCCTCTACACGGTCGCGAACACGCTCACGATCGTCTTCATCGCCAAGGGCGCCGAGGCGGCCGGCTACAGGCTCGACGTGAACCGCGAGACGATCGTGCTCCTGATCGGCGCGGTCGTCTGGTCGTACCTCGGGCTTCTGTTCGAGATCGTCACCGAGACGGTCGCGTGGGAGCGCTGGGAGGGGACGATCGAGTACACGTTCATGGCCCCGCTCTCCCGCCCGGCGCACCTCCTGGGGATGGGGGCCTTCGCCGTCGTCTACGGCCTGCTGCGGACGATCCTGCTGTTCGGCGTCGTGTCGGCGTTCCTCGACGTGCACTACACCAATGCCAACTTCGCCTCGGCGATGGTCATCATCGCGGTGTCGTCCGTCTCGTTCGTCGGCATCGGCATGATGACCGCGGTGCTCCCGCTCATCTCGCCCGAGAAGGGGACGCAGCTCGGCTTCATCGCACAGGGCCTGCTGCTCGTGATCTCGGGCGTCTACTACCCGGTGTCGGTGCTGCCGCAGTGGATGCAGTGGCTGTCGGTCTTCTCGCCGGCGACGTACACGCTCGAAGGGGCGCGCAAGGCGGTGCTCGACGGCGCAGGGGTTGCCGCGCTGTGGGGCGAGATCTGGCCGCTGCTTCTGATCGGCGTGATCGCGATCCCGGCGGGCCTCGCCGTGTTCGCGCAGGGCGAGCGCTACGCCAAGCGGCACGGCCGGCTCAAGCGCTCCGGCTGAGCCTCGGCATCAGTTGTCGAGGCTCAGCATGAGCGTCGGCTGGTCGATCGTGTGCTCGGCCTTCGTGGGCACGACGGCCGTACCGACGGCGTAGAACTCGATCACGTGCGAGCCCCAGCCGTGGCTTCGCTCCTGGATCTGCACGCCGACGATCCCCTCGGCCTTGACGGCCTGGGCCTCGGCCTGCATCCGCTCCATCGCCAGCTCGCGCGCGTCGTACAGCGCCTGGGTGAAGTTCTCCATCTCGACGTTCTGGCCGACCTTCGAGAACCAGCCGCGCAGGCCCTGGTGGGCGACGTGGTAGACGCAGCTCCCCATGCACATGCCGACCGGCCGGTAGCCGGCCTGGTGGAGCGTCCAGAAGTCCTGGCCCGAGAGGTCGCTCGTGAACGGGCGCCCGTTCGGCGCGCGGTGGAGCTCGCCCCCGCGGTGCTTGACGGCCGTCCCGATCGCGATGAACTCGGCCAGGTCGGCGCCCCACTCGTACCGGCCCACGTCGAGCCGCACGCCCACGATCCCGTCGGCGCCGAGCTGGTCGGCCTCCTCCTCCATGCGCGTCATCGCCAGCTCCCGGGCGTGGTACATCGCCTGGGTGAGCACGTCCATCTCCTGGTTCTGGTTCCAGTTCGACTGCTGGAACCCGATGTGGTAGATCGAGCTCCCCACGACCAGCCCGAGCGGGTCGAACCCCGCCTGCTTCACGAGCAGGAACTCGCGCACCGAGAGGTCGGAGGTGAAGAGGCCGGCCTTGTTCTGGGCGAGGCGGCTGCGGGCGTCCTCGGGGACGCCCTCGAGCGAGGTGGGGTCGTAGCTCATGGCGGTCGGCTCCTCGTTAGACGATCAGGGCGGTGGTGGGTGTGTCGACCTGGGCGTGTCCGGTCGCGGCGATGCCGGTGGCCAGGGCGTGGATCGTGTACGTGACGCCGATCAGCTGGTCGTTTGACTCGTACGGGCGCTCATGCTGGCCCCAGACGGTCGCGACGATGCCGTCGGCGCCGAGCGCCGTCGCCTGGGCCTCGAGGCCGGACGAGCACGCGATGGCGGGCGTGGTACCAGGTCCGGGTCGCGCCCTCCATCTCGACGTTCATCCACCGGCCCCAGTTGCCGGTCGGGAACGGCTGGCCCCAGGTGTAGAGCTGGCCGTAGAAGACGCTCGTCGCGCCGACGACGCCCACCGGCCGGTAGCCGGCGTCGAGCAGCAGCGCCACGTCCTGGCCGGAGAGGTTCGTGAGCGCGGCGCCCAGCGGCGTTCTGAGCGAAGGCGCCCGGACTGCCGTGCCGATGGCCTGGAACTCGACCAGGTCGTTGCCCCAGTCGTACTGGGCGGTCGCGATTCGCACGCCGACGACGGCGTCGGCTCCGGCGAGCCCGGCCTCCTGCTGGAGCCGGTCGAGCGCCCGGCGGCGGCAGTCGTTGAAGGCGTCGGTCAGCACGCCGAGCTCCTGGGACGTGGCGCCGAAGAACCCACGCGTGGCCGACTGCCAGCCGACGTGGTACATCGACGTGCCCATCACCTGGGTGAGCGGGTCGAGTCCGTGCCGGCGGATGAGCGCGAACTCGGGCACCGACAGGTCGGACGTGAAGGCCTCGCCGCTCTCGGCTCCGAGCCGCCGCAGCCGCTCCTCGGCCGTCTGCGGGATTCCGCCGGCGGTGATCCGCTCGATGTCGGCGGCCTGGCGCTCCTCGCGCTCCCGCTCCGCCTCGCGGCTCTCGCCCGAGCCGCGCTTGAAGAGTGCCCATCGGCCCTACTCCTCGAGCAGCCGTTCGAGCGCCTGGCGGCCGTCGGCGCTCTCGCGCGCGGCCGCCTCGAGCTCGCGCGACAGCGCGGCGATCCACTCGTCGAGCTCGAGCGGCTCGGACTTGATCGCGATCCCGCGCACCTCGTTCCGGCGGGTCGTCTCGATGCGGCCGCCGTTCGAGACCAGGTTGTAGCGGGAGTCGCCCATGTCGACCGAGATCTCGCGCACCCCCTTCGACCGCGAGAAGAGGCCGCCCTGGCGGGCGATCGTCACGCGGCCCGGGAGCGCACCCTCGAGCTTCACGGCGAGCGCCTCGACGAACGCGTTCAGGTCGGTCGCGTCGGCGCGGAGCCCCGCGGCGACCATGTCGAAGCTGCCCTCGTCCATCGCGCGGATGCTACAGCTAGCCCACGGGCCTGACCTTCCCCAGCGCGGAGTACGCCGACAGGTTCTCGGGCGCCTCGACGGCGACCGTCCCGGAGGGGATCGACCGCTCGCCGATCAGCACGCCGCCGGGGGTCGAGTAGAACCGCCCGACCGCACCACCGCTCAGCGGAAGCGTCTTTCCGGGCACCTGTGCGCCGAGGAGCGGCGGCGGGATCACCCGGCCGTACGTCCACAGGGTCGTCGGCCCGTAGCGGATGCGCACGGCCGTGCCGCCGGTGAATCGGAGGAGCACGATGCTGGTCAGCCGGTGGCCCGCGTACGTGCGCCCGAGCCACCACGGCCGGGGGTCGAGCGCCCGCGCCTGGGCGAGGGTCAGCCGCTCCTGGCCGAGGAGCCGGACGGGGACGCCCGGCGGGGCGAGCTGGGTGGTCTTCGTGCCCGGCGGCAGCTCGAGGTCGAGCAGGCCGGGAGCGAGGTTGGCGCCCTCCTGGCGCGTCACGTCGCGGATGACGATCTCGGCGAAGGTGCGCGCGTGGCCGTCCGGCCGAGATCTCGCGCCAGTCGATCCTGCGCGGCAGATAGGTCTCGGCGTCGATGGTCGCCACCTGGACGATGCGGACGGCGTCGGCGAGGCGCTGGACGGGGAGGACGACGCGGAACACCCGGTGGCCGTCGATCGTCCTCGCCGCGGTCCGCAGCGGCCCGGCGGCCTGGAGCGCGCGGCGGTAGAAGGCGACCGGGTCGACGCTGTCGGCGCAGCCGCTCGCGAGGGCCGCGCACGAGGTGGCGATGACGGCCGTGCCCGCCACAGGGTCGTACCGCGTCACGCGGCCGTGGTCGACCAGCGTCTCGGCCACGACCGTCCCGTCGACGGACTGCGTCCAGCGCTGCCGGTCGCCGTTCACGTCGATCCACCCGGTTCGGACCGACGTCGGGAACGACTCGCCCGGCCCCGGGCGGATCTCCTCGGCGACGCTCAGCACCTGCCCGCCGCCGCCGAGCGCCGCGAGCGCCCTCGCCTGCACCTCGACGTCGGCGGGCCCCGACGTGAAGGGCAGGGCGAGCACGAGGGCGACGGCCAGGACGACCGCGGCGGCCAGGCCGACGGCGGCGATGCGAAGCCGCGACCTCGGCGGGCGTGCCGAGCGCGGCCGGGCGCGCTCGAGCGCCGCCTCGATCTCGGCGCCGGCAACATCGAACCGCGCCGCCGCGGCGGCATCGCGGAGCACGCGCGCGACGGTGGCGACGTCGGCGTCGCCCGGCTCGGCGCCGTCGAGCACCTCGGCCAGCCGGCGGGCCGCCTCGCGCTCAGGAAGACGCGACATGCACACCCTCCCGCTCGAGCTGCTCGCGCAGCTGCCGACCGGCCCGCAGCACCAGCATCTGGCACGCACCGGCGCTTCGGCCCATGACCCGGCCCACCTCGACGAACGAGTAGCCCTCCACCAGGCGCAGATGCACCGCGAGCTGCTGGTCGGCGGGGAGCCGCCCGAGCGCGCGGCTCAGGGCGTCGCGGTCGGCGACCGCGGCCGAGGGATCGGCGACGGCCGGCGTGGTCACATGCTCGGTGGGGACCGGCTCGCGCATCCGTTCCCTCAGCCGGTCGCTGGCCATGTTCGCGGCCACCCGGTAGAGCCACGCCAGCACCGGCCGGCCGCGGTAGCGCAGGCGCGGGGCGCCGCGCCACGCCGCCACGAACACCTCGGCCGCAACGTCGGCGGCGTCGTCGCGTGAGCCGAGGCGGGCCGTGAGATAGCGCACGATCTCGGCGTAGTGCTCGCGAAAGAGGGCGTCGAAGTCACGTTGGTGGTGGCGGAACCGGGCATGGTCGTCCCCCGCCACGGATCAGCCGGACCTCGGCCTCCGCAGCCTGCGGCCCACGCCGGCGGCGGCGGCGAGCGCGACGGCCACCACGGCGGCGATGGACCAGCTGTGGCCGTTCGCTGGCTCCGCGGCGGCCGCCTGGCCTCGGACGAGCCGGTCGACGTCGGCGCCGGCGTGGAACCAGCGCCCATCCAGGCTCAGGGCGTGATACCGCGGGTAGTACGCCATCCAGCTCGCGCCGCCCAGCGACCACGGCGTGATCTCGCCGAACTTGGCGATGACCGAGTAGTGACGGCTCTTCCACACCACGGTCGACGGCAGCGGCGCGGGCCTCTGGTTGAACAGGATCGCGAAGCGGGCGCGGTCGGCCCGCGGCCGGTCGCCGACCGTGATCGAGCTGATTCGGGGCGTGAATGCGCCGACGTTCGCGGCCGCCGCCGACAGGGCCGGCACGAGGCCACGCCGCACCTGGATGCATCCGCCGTCCGTGCAGATCACCTTCGCCCCCGGAATGTAGAACGCGTCGGAGTTCGGGACCTCGTAGCTTGGCAGGAACCGGAGCCGGTAGTACGGCAAGAGCGGCGGGCGCTCCGCCTGCCGCCCGGTGTCGCTCAGCATGTCCATCCCGAACCGCTGCATCGCTGCTCGCGGGTGGTGCACGGTGGCGCACCCCGATGGCCCGCAGACCCGGATCGCGCTGATGTATCCCTTGGCCTCGGCAGCCTGCGCCGTCGTCAGGCTTGCCCCGACGGTCAATGCTCCGATGAGCAGCATCCGCTTCATCGCACGCCTCCTCTCGTTCACCGAGATATCCGTGCGGTTGGGCTGAATCATCACGCGCAATACACTTTGGGTCGTGGGACAGGAGATCGCCTGCACCGCCGCGAGCGACGGACGTCGCGTCGAGGGTCGCGCCCAGCTCGAGACCGACGAGCTGCTCTTCCGCGGCGACGGGCTGCGGCTGCGGATCCCCTATGCATCGATGACCGCGGTGCGCGCCGCCGACGGTGTGCTCGAGGTCGATCACGAGGGCGCAACGAGCACGTTCGAGCTGGGCGACCGCGCGGCGAACTGGGCCGACCGGATCAGGAACCCGAAGACCGTGATCGACAAGCTCGGCGTGAAGCCGGGCCAGCGCGTCATCCTGCGCGGCATGGACGCCGACGGCTTCGCCGGCGACCTCGAGGCGCGGGGCGCGGCGCTCGTCAAGAGCGGGGCCGACCACCTGTTCGTCGCCGTCGAGACCCAGGACGATCTGGCGGCGCTGCCGAGCCTCGTCCCGCTCATCGAGCGCAACGGCGCCGTGTGGACGGTGCGGCGGAAGGGGCGGAAGGATCTCACCGAGTCGGACGTGATGGCCGCGGGGAAGGCGGCCGGCCTGGTCGACGTCAAGGTCGTCCGCTTCTCCGAGACCCACACCGCCGAGAAGTTCGTCATCCCGGTCGCCGATCGATGAGGGTCGCGCTTCTCGCACCCGCGTGGTTCGCAGTGCCGCCGGTGCGCTACGGCGGCATCGAGTGGGTTGTGTCGCACCTCGCCGACGGGCTCGTCGAGCGCGGCCATGACGTGACGCTGTTCGCCGCGGGCGACTCCAAGACCAAGGCGAAGCTCGTCACGAGCTACGACGAGCCGCCGAGCTACCGGATCGGGCTCTCGCTGCCCGACCTCCACCACGCGCTCACGTGCCTCGAGCGGGCGGGGGAGTTCGACGTCGTGAACGACCACTCGGGGCCGCTGGCGTGCGCGCTCGGCCAGGTGATCGAGACGCCGTTCTGCCACACCACCCACGGCCCGCTGCGCGGCGAGCCGGGGCTCGTCTACTCCCAGATCGCGCGAGTGTGCCCGCGCGTGCGGCTGATCTCGCTGTCGTACGACCAGCGCTCGCCGCTCCCGGATCTCCCGTGGCTCGCCACCTGCCACAACGCGATCGACCTCGACGACTATCCGTTCGACGCCGGGAACGACGGCTATCTGCTCTTCCTCGGCCGGATGTCTCCCGACAAGGGGGCCCACAACGCCGTGCGGATCGCGCGCGAGGTGGGGCTGCCGCTGAAGCTGGCCGGCAAGATGCAGGACCTCGACGAGCAGGCCCACTTCGACGCCACGGTGCGGCCGTACCTGGGCGACCAGATCGAGTACGTCGGCGAGGTCTCGCACGAGGAGAAGGTGCACCTGCTCCAGCGCGCGCTCCTCACCGTCTTTCCGATCCAGTGGCCCGAGCCCTTCGGCCTCGTCATGGTCGAGTCGATGGCCTGCGGCACGCCCGTCCTCGCGACGGCGCTCGGAGCCGTGCCCGAGGTCGTCGAGCAGCGCCGCGGGGGCATCGTTGCGGACACCGTCGAGGAGCTCATCCCCTTCGTCAACGAGGCAGCCGCGCTCGACCGGCGCGAGGTCCGCGCCGTCGTCGAGGAGAAGTTCTCGGCCGAGCGGATGGTCACGGAGTACGAGGAGGCCTACCGCAGCCTCATCGCCGCCGGCTGAGGCTTCCGCTCAGTGCAGGAAGTGGCGCCGGCCGGTGAAGACCATGGCGGTGCCCGTCTCGTTCGCCGCGGCGATGACCTCCTCGTCGCGAACCGAGCCGCCGGGCTGGATGGCGGCGGCCACGCCGGCGCCGAAGGCGAGCCGCGGGCCGTCGTCGAACGGGAAGAACGCGTCCGAGGCGAGGACGGCGCCGCTGGCCCGGTCTCGCGCCTTCTCGACGGCGATCCGGACGGCGTCGACGCGGCTCATCTGGCCGGCGCCGATCCCGACGGTCGCAAGGTCCTTCACGAGCACGATCGCGTTCGAGTGCACGAAGTGTGCGATCCGCCACGCGAACAGGAGGTCGTCCCACTCGCGCTTGCCGGGCTGGGTCTCGGTCACGACCTGCATGTCCGAGCGGTCCTCGACCTCGAGGTCGCGGTCCTGGATCAGGATGCCGCCGAGCACCCGGCGCATGTCCCGCTCGCCGGGTGAGTTCTTGCGCCGCTCGCGGTCCTCGAGCACCCGCGTCGACGTCTTGGCGCTCAGTGCCTCGCGGGCGCCCTCGTCGTAGCCCGGCGCGAAGAGGAGGTCGACCTTCGTCTCGAGCATCCGCCTCGCAAGCGCCTCGCCGACCGGCCTGTTGACGGCGATCACCGCTCCGAACGCCGCCTGCGGGTCGGTGGCGAGTGCCCGTTCGTAGGCGTCCTCGATGGTCGCGCCGACCGCCGCGCCGGCGGGGTTCGCGTGCTTCACGACCGCGCAGCACGGCACCTGGAAGGCCGACGCGATCGTGCGCGCCGCCTGGAGGTCGGTCAGGTTGTTGAACGAGAGCGGCTTTCCGCCGTGCTGCTCGATCCGAGACAGCAGGTGCCGGCGGGCGCCGGCCTCGCGATAGAGAGCGGCGCGCTGGTGCGGGTTCTCGCCGTACGTGAGATCCGAGACCTTGAGGAGGTCGAGGGTGACCCGCTCGGGGAAGGGCTCCGTGTCCGAGAACCAGGCCGCGATGGCGGCGTCGTAGGAGGCGACGTGGGCGAACGCCTCGGCGGCCAGGTCGCGGCGGGTGTCGAGCGACAGCTCGCCCTTGGAGTTCCGGATCTCGTCGAGCAGGAAGCCGTAGCGGTCGGGCTCGGTCACCACGGCGACCGAGTGGAAGTTCTTCGCCGCCGCCCGCACCATCGCGGGGCCGCCGATGTCGATGTTCGCGATCACCTCGGGCTCGGGCACGCCGCGGCGCATCGCCACCGACCGGAACGGATAAAGGTTGCAGACGACGAGGTCGATCGGCTCGATCCCGGCAGTCGCCAGCGAGCGCATGTCGTCGTCGTGGTCGCGCCGGGCGAGGATCGCCGCGTGGAGCGTCGAGTGGAGGGTCTTCACGCGGCCACCGAGGAGCTCGGGCGCCCCGGTCAGCTCCTCGACGGTCGTCACGCGCACGCCGGCATCGCCCAGGAACGACGCCGTCCCCGACGTCGAGATGATCTCGACGCCCAGCTCCGCCAGGCCGGACGCGAGCGTCGTCAGGCCGTTCTTGTCGCTGACCGAGATGAGGGCCCGCTTGATGCTCACGAGGGCGTCCCGAATTCGCGCACCGCCTGCGGCAGCAGCCGGTGCTCGACTTCGTGGATGCGGCGTTCGAGCTCCACGGCGTCGCCATCATACGGAACCTCGACCGCCTCCTGCTTGAGAATCGGCCCGCTGTCGACCTGTTCCTCGACCATGTGGACGGTGACGCCGGTGACGCGGACGCCGTGCGCCAGTGCGTCGGTGACCGCCGTTCGGCCCGGAAACGCGGGCAGCAGCGAGGGGTGGACGTTCACGATCCGTCCCGGGAACCGGCTCAGGAACGCCGGCGAGAGGATCCGCATGTACCCCGCCAGCACGACCAGCTCGACGTCGTGGCGATCGAGGAACGCCGCCGTCTCGTCCTCGTCGGTCGTGGCGGTCGCCGGGATGCCCGCCGTCTCGGCGCGGGCGATCCCCCGTGCCTCCGGGCGGCTCGACACCACGCAGGCCACGTCGATGTCGGGGGCGTCGATCAGCGCCTGGAGGTTGGTGCCCTCGCCCGAGATGAGGACGCCGACCCTCAGCGCAGGGTCACTCCGTCGCCCTCGACCACCCGGCCCGCCACGAAGCCGGGCGTGCCGCCCCGCTCGAGGGCCTTGAGCGCGACATCGGTCGACTCGGCCGCGATGACCGCGGCGAATCCGAGGCCCATGTTGAAGACGCGCCACATCTCCTCGTCGTCGACCCCGAGCGAAGCGAGCCAGCCGAACACCGGCTGGCGTTCCCATGTGCTCGTATCGATCTCGGCTCCCAGGCCGTCCGGGAACTGGCGGGCGAGGTTGCCCGGGATGCCGCCGCCGGTGATGTGCGCCATCCCGCGGACGTCCACCGTGCGCGTGAGCTCCGCGACGGCGCGAGCGTAGATCGCCGTCGGCTCGAGGAGCGCGTCGGCGACGGACGCGCCGCCGAGCTCGGGCGGCGTCGAGTCGAGCCCGGCGCCCGCCCGGTCGATCAGGCTGCGCACGAGCGAGAAGCCGTTCGAGTGCGGGCCGCTCGACGGCAGGCCCGAGGATGGTGTCACCGGCCTCGATGCGGGCGCCCGACACCAGCTCGCGCCGCTCGCACACGCCGACGCAGAACCCGGCGATGTCGAACTCCTCGGGCTCCATCATCCCGGGGTGCTCGGCGGTCTCGCCGCCCAGGAGGACGCATCCGGCGAGGCGACACCCTTCGGCGACACCCTCGACGAGCTCGGCGACCAGCCCGGGGTCGATCCGGCCGCACGTGATGTGGTCGAGGAAGAACGCCGGCCGGCCGCCGCTTGTGATCACGTCGTTCGCGCTCATCGCGACCGTGTCGATCCCGAGGCCGCGGTAGCGCCGGGCGGCGTGGCCGAGCAGCACCTTCGTCCCGGCCCCGTCGCAGGCTGCCGACAGGAGCGGGTCGCCCACCGACGGCGCGAAGAGGCCGGCGAAGCCGCCGTGCCCGCCCACGACCTCGCGGCCGTGCGTCGAGATGACGGCCGCCCTGATCCGCTCGACGACGGACTCCGCCGCGTCGAGGCTCACGCCCGCCCGCTCGTAGGTCAGCGGGTCGTCGGTCATCCCGCCTCGACGGGCCGGGCCTCGAACCGCAGCTTCGAGAGGCGCATGTCCGCCGGGATCTCCGTCGGGTACTGCCCGGTCAGGCACGCCCGGCAGAAGCTCTCGCCGGGCAGCCGGGTCGCGTCGGTGAGGCCGTCGAGCGAGAGGTACGCGAGCGATGTGGCGCCGAGCCGGTCGCGCACCTCGTCGATGCTGCGGCCTGCCGCGATCAGCTGGCCCTGGTCGGCCATGTCGATCCCGTAGAAGCATGGCGACACGATCGGCGGCGAGGAGATGCGCAGGTGCACCTCGACCGCGCCCGCCTCGAACAGGAGCTGCACGAGCTTGCGCGTGGTCGACCCGCGGACGATCGAGTCGTCGACGACCACCACCCGCCGGCCTTCGAGTGCCGAGCGCAGCGTGTTGAACTTGAGCTTGACGCCGCGCTCGCGGAGGCCCTGGTCGGGCTGGATGAACGTCCGGCCGACGTAGCGGTTCTTGACGAGCCCCTCGCCGTAGGGGATGCCGCTCCGCTCGGCGTATCCGACCGCGGCGGGCGTCCCCGAGTCGGGCACGCCGATCACGACGTCGGCCTCGGCAGGCGCCTCGTCGGCGAGCCGCGCGCCCATCCGGCGGCGGACGTCATGCAGCGCCTCGCCCTCCATCGTGGAGTCGGGGCGGGCGAAGTAGATGAACTCGAAGATGCACAGCGACCCGCCGTTTCGAGAGACCGCCTGGCGGAAGCGCGCTCCCTGCTCGTCGATGACCACCAGCTCGCCGGGCCGCAGCTCGCGCTCGAGGCGGGCGCCGATCAGGTCGAGCGCGCAGGTCTCGGACGCGAGCACCCAGGCGTCGTCGAGGCGGCCGACGACCAGGGGGCGGATGCCGTCGGGGTCGCGGAAGCCGGCCAGACCACGCTCCGAGAGCACGACCGCCGCAAACGCGCCCTCGATGTGCGACATGGTGTCGGCCACGGCGTCGGCCAGGTCGGCGGACGGGTGCTGCGCGATCAGGGCGGCGATCACCTCGGTGTCGGAGGTCGACTCGAGCCGGACGCGCCGCTCGCGCAGGTCGGCACGGAGGGCCGCCGTGTTGGTCAGGTTGCCGTTGTGGCCGAGCGCGATCGCCCCGTTGGCCGAGTGGCGCACGATCGGCTGCGCGTTCTGCCATACCGTCGAGCCGGTCGTGGAGTAGCGGGCGTGGCCGATCGCGATATGGCCCGAGAGGCCGGAGAGGCGCGGCTCGTCGAACACCTGGTTCACGAGGCCCATGTCCTTCATCGCCATCACGCGCGAGCCGTCCGAGACGGCGATCCCGGCGCTCTCCTGGCCGCGGTGCTGGAGCGCATAGAGGCCGAAGTAGGTGAGCCGCGCGACGTCGCGGTCGTGATCGCCGGGCGGGTCGTAGATGCCGAAGACGCCGCACATCAGGCGGTGTCCTCCGCCTCGCCGAGCGCCCGCGGGATGGCGCCCTCGTAGAGCGCCGTCGCCTCGGCGACGTCGATCGCGGCGCCGGCCACGACGATGCGCTCGCCTCCGACGGTGCCGACCCGGCGCAGAGCGACATCGCCGGCCAGCTCCTCGAGTGCCGCCACGTGCTCGGGCCTGACCGAGACGACGGCGCGGCCGTCGCCCTCGGTGAACGGGTCGCCGGGGTCGGTCGCATCGACGCCGATCGCCCCGAGGATGGCCGACTCGGCGATCGCGACGGCGACCCCGCCCGTGGACACGTCGTGCGCGCTCGCGAGCAGCCGGCGCTCGGCTGCGGCGGCCAGGAGCTCGTGGAGCCGGCGCTCGGCCGCGAGGTCGGGCTCGGGGATGCGCCCCTCGGTCGTGCCGTCGACCACGCGCTGATACGCCGAGCCGTCGACCGCCGCCGGCCCGTCGCCGGCGACCAGGACGATGTCGCCCTCCGCGCGGAAGGCGGCGCCGACGGCAAGCGACGCATCGTCGAGCACGCCGACGACTCCGACCACGGGCGTGGGGTGGATCGGGCGGCCGTGGTGCTCGTTGTAGAGCGAGACGTTGCCCGAGACGACCGGGAGACCGAGGGCCTCGCACGCCAGCGCCATCCCCTCGATCGCCTCGGCCAGCTCGTAGCCGACGTCGGAGGTCTCGGGGTTTCCGAAGTTGAGGCAGTTCGTGACCGCCGCGGGCCGGGCGCCGGTGCAGGCGACGTTGCGGGCCGCCTCGCAGACCGCGCTCATCCCGCCGCGGCGCGGGTCGAGCGACGTGCGCCGGCCGTTGCCGTCAAGCGAGACGGCGATCGCCCGCTGCGACGGGGTCAACCGGACGACTGCCGCGTCGCCGCCGGGCCGGACGACGGTGCCCGAGCCGACCAGGTGGTCGTACTGGCGGAACACCCACCGCCGGCTTCCGACCTCGACCGATCCCAGAAGCGCCCGCAATGCAACATTGGTGTCAGGCACCGTTTTTGCAGGGAGGGGGTCGTCGCGCAGGCGGGCCGGGCGCACGCGCTCGACCTCGTAGCGCGGGCAGCCGTCCGTGAGCGCGCTCACCGGGATGTCACCCACCGGCTCCTCGGCGTGGAAGCAGCGCAGGTGGCCGGAGTCGGTGATCTCGCCGATGACGGTGGCGTCGACCTCCCAGCGGCGGCACGTCTCCTCGACCGCCGCCCACTGGTCGTGGGTGACCACCGCCGCCATCCGCTCCTGCGACTCCGAGATCATGATCTCGAACGGCTCCATGTCCGGCTCGCGCAGCGGGACGCGCGCCAGGTCGAGGTCGATGCCGACCCCGCCGCTCGCCGCCATCTCGGCCGTCGAGGACGCAAGGCCGGCGGCGCCGAGGTCCTGGAGGGCCTCGAGCAGACCGCGCTCGAGCAGCTCGAGCGTGCACTCGATCAGCTTCTTGCCGGTGAACGGGTCGCCGATCTGGACGCTTGGGCGCTTGGCGGCCGAGTCCTCGCCGAACCCCTGCGAGGCGAGCACGCTGGCACCGCCGATGCCGTCGCGCCCGGTGCGCGACCCGTAGAGGACGACCAGGTTGCCGACGCCGCCCGCCCTGGCCGAGGTCAGCCGGTCGGCCGGGAGCAGCCCGACGCACATCGCGTTCACGAGGCAGTTGTGCTCGTAGGCGGGGTCGAACTCGACCTCACCGCCGACCGTGGCGACGCCGACGCAGTTGCCGTAGTGGCCGATCCCCTCGACGACGCGGGAGAAGAGGTGGCGCTGGTGCTCCGACGACAGGTCGCCGAAGCGGATCGAGTCCAGGATGGCGATCGGCCGCGCCCCCATCGCGAAGATGTCGCGCAGGATGCCGCCCACGCCGGTGGCGGCGCCCTGGAAGGGCTCGACGGCCGACGGGTGGTTGTGGCTCTCGACCTTGAGGGCGACCGCCAGGCCGTCGCCCACGTCGATCACGCCGGCGTTCTCACCGGGCCCCTGGAGGACGCGCGGGCCTGACGTCGGGAACCGCCCGAGGAGGGGCCGGGAGTGCTTGTACCCGCAGTGCTCGCTCCAGAGGAGCGAGAAGACGGCGAGCTCGAAATCGTTCGCCTCGCGGCCCATCAGCACGTGAATTTGCTCGTGCTCGCCGTCGGTTAGACCGAGGGCGCGGTGGAGAGGCTGTGGCGAGACGGCGTTCAAACGGCTGTGCGCGCGGGAGCATGATCGTAGCGAACGCCCCCGACTGCACGGGCCAACGACCGTCAAGCCCCGAGACCGGGAGGAGGGATCCCGGGGCTAACGGTCGCTATTGCGTATGTTGAGTGCTCGCCGCGGTGGGGCGGGTCGCGCTCGCGTTCCCGGCCGTGGTTGCGGCGGGGGCGGCGACGGCGGCCGACACGGCCGCGGCGGAGGAGGAGGAGAAGCGGGAGAAGCTTTCGAACTTCATGCCGGGCATCTTGGCGCGATTTCGGGTCGCGCACGGTGCGGCCGGCTGGTGAATGCAGGTGCGGTTAACCGCACCCCGTTCGGTACCGTGGCGCCACATGGCGACCGATGCCCACGCACTCCCCGCGGCGGTCCGCGCTGACCGGCGCGCGCTCACGGCGATCGCCGCCGGGCACATGTCGAGCGACCTCTGCCAGGGCGCCGTCCCCGCGCTCCTCCCGTTTCTGATCTCGGACCGCGGGCTCTCCTACGCCGGCGCGACCGCGCTCCTCTTGGCGCTGACCGTCAGCTCGTCGGTCATCCAACCGCTGCTCGGCCACGCCTCCGACCGGATGCAGGGCGCCTGGCTCATGCCCGCGGGCGTGCTCGTCGGCGGCGTCGGCATCGCCCTCGTCGGGCTCACCGGAAGCTATGCCGCGACGCTCTGCGCCGTCATCGTCGGAGGCGTCGGCGTCGCGGCCTTCCATCCCGAGGGCGCGCGCTACGTCCCGCTCGTGGCCGGCTCGGGGGCGTCGACTGGCATGGGCCTCTACTCGGTCGGAGGGAACGCGGGCTTCGTCGTCGGCCCCGTCGTCGTGACGGCCGGGGTGGCGGCGTTCGGGCTGCGAGGAACGCTCCTCGTCGCGGTCATCCCGGCGTTCACCGCGCTCCTGCTCTGGTCGATCCGTCCGCGGCTCGTTTCCGCCGCGGCGTCTGCGCGGGCGGCCGCGCCGGCCGGGGGCGCGGCCGCCGACGACGACTGGCGCGCGTTCACGGTGCTCTCGGCAATGGTCGTCGCCCGTACCGCCGTGGGGTACGGCCTCCTGGCATTCGTCCCGATCTGGTTCGTCCGCCACCTGGACATGTCGGCGGGAGCCGGGAACGCGGCGCTCACGCTGCTCCTCTCGGCGGGGGCCGCCGGCACGCTGATCGGCGGACGCCTGGCCGACCGATATGGCGCCCGCCCCGTCATCGTCGGCGGCATGGCCGCGCTGTTCCCACTGGTCGCCCTCCTCCCCGTCGCCGGCGAGGTGGCCGCGTTCGGGCTCTGTGCCGGGATCGGCCTCGCGCTCGACGCGAACTTCGGGATCACGGTCGTCCTCGCCCAGCGCATGCTGCCGAGCCGCCCCGGGGCGGCGTCGGGCATCGTGCTGGGCTTCGCCTTCGGCCTCGGCGGTGCCGTGGCGGCCGGCCTCGGGATCGTCGCCGACCATGCCGGCCTGACCGAGGTGATGGAGGCGCTGGCGGGCATCGCCTTCCTGGCGTTCGTCCTCGCGCTCTTCTGCCGGACCGACCGCTTGGACTAAGCGGCTACCGGCGTGCGCGCCAGGTCGAGCAGCCCCTGGAGGAGCACCCGGCCGTCGGTCGACCCGAGGAGCTCGTCGACCGCGTGCTCGGGGTGCGGCATGAGGCCGGCGACGTTGCCGCGCTCGTTGGTGACGCAGGCGATCGAACCGAACGATCCGTTCGGGTTGTGTGCGTAGCGCAGCAGCACCTGGCCGCGCCGCTCGAGCTCGACGACCTGCTCGGGCCGTGCGAACCACGCGCCGTCGTGATGCTTGATCGGGATCGTGAGCCGATCGCCGGCCGCCACCCCGGGCAGCCACGGCGACTCGCGCTCGGCGAGGAGCGCCGCGTCGTGGCAGCGAAACCGCAGGCTGGCGTTCGGGCGAAGGACGCCCGGCAGGAGCCCGGCCTCGGTGAGGACCTGGAACCCGTTGCAGACGCCGAGCACCGGACCCCCGGCGTCGGCGTGCGCGCGGACTGCCGCCATCGCCGGCGAGAGCGCGGCCAGCGCCCCGCAGCGGAGGTGGTCGCCGAACGAGAACCCGCCCGGGACGATCACCGCGTCGGCTCCGCTCAGGTGGTCGTCGCCGTGCCAGACCCGCACCGCCTCGGCGCCGATGAGCTCGACTGCCCGGAGGGCGTCGCGGTCGTCGCACGAGCCCGGGAAGACGAGGACGCCGACCCTGGTCACGCGCCCACCTCGTACTCCTCGATCAGCGGGTTCGAGAGCACCCGCTCGGAGATCTCGTCGGCGATGCGGCGGGCGTCGGCCTCGTCGGCCGCCTCGAGCTCGAGGTCGAAGACCTTGCCCGCGCGCACGTCCGAGACGGAGTAGCCGAGCCCCGCGAGCGAGCGCCGCAGCGCCTCGCCCTGCGGGTCGAGGATGCCCTCGCGCGGCCGCACGGTGACCGTCACCTTCACCGCGACCCCCCGGCCGAGGCGAGGTAGGCGTCGAACGATCCGCCCGTCAGGCGCTCGTAGGCCTCGACGTAGCGCGCCCGCGTCCCGGCGACGACCTCGTCGGGGATCGCCGGCCCGGGCGGTGTCTTGTCCCAGTCGAGCGTCTCGAGCCAGTCGCGCACGTACTGCTTGTCGTACGAGGGCGGCGAGCCGCCGGTGGCGTACTCGTCGGCGGGCCAGAACCGCGACGAGTCCGGCGTGAGCGCCTCGTCGCCCAGCACCATCCGCCCGGTCTCGTCCTCGCCGAACTCGAACTTGGTGTCGGCGATGATGATGCCCCGCTCGAGCGCGTACTCGGCGGCGGTCTCGTAGAGCTCGATCGCCACCTGCTCGAGCCGGTTGAACCGCTCCTCGCCGACCAGCAGGACGCCGGCGTCGCGGTCGATGTTCTGGTCGTGCCCGTCGGTGGCCTTCGTCGAGGGCGTGAAGAGCGGCTTCGGCAGCTTCTGCGCCTCGACCATGCCCGGCGGGAGGCTGTGGCCGCAGACCGTGCCCGTGGCCTTGTAGTCCTTCCATCCCGAGCCGACGAGGTAGCCGCGCACCACGCACTCGATCGGCATCATCGTGAGCCGGTTCACCAGCATCGACCGGCCGGCCAGGTCGGGCGCCGACTGCGCCTCGGGCGGGTATGCGGCGAGCTCGGTCGTGATGAGGTGGTTGGGGACGATCTGCTCGGTGCGCCCGAACCAGAACTGCGAGAGGCCGGTGAGCACGCGCCCCTTGTCGGGGATGGGCGTCGGCAGGACGACGTCGAACGCGGACATGCGGTCCGACGCCACCATCAGCAGACGGTCGCCGAAGCCGTACATCTCGCGCACCTTCCCCGAAGCCTCGTGAAGGTCGTGGAGCGTGCTCGTCTCAGACATGGGCCACCTCGGAGGTTGTGAGTGTGCGGTCGAAGATCTCGTCGATGTGCATCAGGAACGAGTCGAGATCGAAGATCTCATCCAGCGCGGACGGGGTCAAAACGGACGCGTCGGGATCGGCCTCGAGCAGCTCCCGCAGCGGCTGCTCGTCGTCCCACGCCCGGAGGGCGTTTCGCTGGACGACGGCGTAGGCATCCTCGCGGCTCATGCCGGACTCGACCAGCCGCAGGAGCACGCGCCCCGAGAACACGAGGCCGTGCGATGCCTCGAGGTTCCTGAGCATGCGGCCGGCGTCGACCTCGAGCCCCTCGATCAGCCAGCGGGTGCGGTCGAGCATGTAGTCGAGCGCGATCGTCGAGTCGGGCAGGACGACCCGCTCGGCCGACGAGTGGGAGATGTCGCGCTCATGCCAGAGGGCCACGTTCTCGAGCCCCACAAGCGCGTTCGCACGGAGCACCCGCGCGAGGCCGCAGATCCGCTCGCACACGATCGGGTTCCGCTTATGTGGCATCGCCGAGGAGCCCTTCTGGCCCGCGGCGAACGGCTCGAACGCCTCGCGCACCTCGGTGCGCTGGAGGTGGCGGATCTCGAGGGCGAACCGCTCGAGTGTGGCGCCGACGCCGGCGACCGCGTTCAGGAGGGCGGCGTGCCGGTCACGGGCGACGACCTGGGTCGCCACCGGCTCGCGATCGAGGCCGAGGGCCCGGAGGGCCGACTCCTCGACGCGGGGATCGGTGTTGGCATAGGCGCCCACAGCGCCGGACAGCTTTCCGACGCGGACGCCGGCGAGCGCAGCTTCGAGCCGCACGCGCCCGCGGCGCAGCTCGCAGAGCCAGCCGAGCAGCTTCAGGCCGAAGGTGGTCGGCTCGGCGTGCACGCCGTGCGTGCGGCCGATCGTCGGCGTATGCCGGAGCTCCTCGGCGCGTGCGCGGAGCGCGACGTCGACGGCGTCGACGCCCTCGAGCAGGATGCGGCCCGCGTCTCCGAGCTGGAGCGCCAGCGCCGTGTCGACGACGTCGGACGACGTGAGGCCGTAGTGGAACCAGCGCCCATGCTCGCCGACCTGCTCGGCGACCGACTCGGTGAAGGCCAGCACGTCGTGGTGCGTGCGATCCTCGATCTCGCCGATGCGGGCGACATCGACGCGCGCCCGCTCACGCACGGCCGACACCGCGTCGGCCGGCACGACTCCGAGCTCGGCCCAGCCCGCCATCGCCGCGATCTCAACGTCCAGCCACCGGGTGAACCGGCGCTCGTCCGACCAGACGGCGCCCATGGCGGGACGGGTATAGCGGGCGATCAATCTGGGGCGATTCTATCGAAGGGGGAAGAGGACACCCGCCGCCCGCGTCTGGTTGGACATCTGATCGTCTCGAGGAGGAGCACACCAGATGTCTCGTATCTCTCGTATCGTCCCGACCACCGTCCTGACCGTTGCCGCGCTGGCGCTCGTCGCGCCGGCCGCGCAGGCCAAGCCGGTGACGGCCCCGGCCGGCGGCCCGAACGGCTCGAACTCGACCAGCGTGAGCCCGATCGCGGCGTCGTCGCAGGCCGCGCACCGCAACTCGGTCCCGAAGATCACCACCGTTGTCGTCACGACCGGCGACAAGCCTCTCGCGAACCCGGTGAAGGGCTCCGCCACGCTCGGCGTCGGCCTTCTGCACGCGAGCACCGTTCCGTCGCACGTCGACTCGGGTCGCCCCGTCTCGGTTCCCGCCTCGCCGTCGAACGGCATCGACTGGACATCGGCTGCGATCGGCGCAGGCCTCGTCGGCATCCTCATGCTGATGGTGGCCGGAGGCGTCGGCTTCCGCCGCCGCGGACAACTGGCCGCCTGAGCCGAAGGGCAGCCACATCCCAAGGGGTTCGGCCTCACACCTCCCAGAGGCCGGGCCCCTTTGGGCTGGTCCTAGATGTCGTCGCTGGGCGGCGGCGCCTGGCCCTGAGCCAGGATCTTGGCCGCGTAGATCGCGGCGTTCCGCGCGCCGTTGATCGCCATGCACGCCACCGGGACGCCCGACGGCATCTGCACGATCGAGAGCAGCGAGTCCATGCCGCCCAGGTCGGACGTCTTCATCGGGACGCCGATCACCGGGAGCTCCGTGTACGCCGCGATCACGCCCGGGAGGGCGGCGGCCTTGCCGGCTCCCGCGATGATGACGCGCACGCCGCGAAGCGCCGCGGTCGAGGAGTACTCGGCGACGCCACGGGGGTCGCGATGGGCCGACAGCACCTTCATCTCGAACGTGATCGCGCGCTCGAGCAGCTCGTCCGCCGCCGCCTGCATGACCTCCTTGTCGGACTCCGATCCCATCAGGATCCCGACCTGCGGCCCGTCGGTCTCGAGCTCGGCCCAGAGGTGCTTGACCTCGGGGGCGGGGACGGGATCAGGCATGCACGTGCTCCAGGTGCTCGGCCGCCAGGGCGATGTCGGTGCGGTGCATGCTTCCCTCCAGGTGGATCAGGTCGACGGCGGAGTAGGCTCGGCGGCGGGCCTCGGCGAAGTCGGACCCGGTCGCCGTCACGTTGAGGACGCGGCCGCCGGCGGCCACCAGCGCGCCGTCGTGCTCCGCCGTCCCCGCGTGGAAGACCGTGACCCCCTCGACCGCGCCGGCCGCCTCGATCCCCGAGATCGAGCCCCCGACCTGCGGCGTCTCGGGATAGCCGCCCGAGGCGATCACGACGCTCACGCAGGGGCCGCGGAGCTCGCTCGCCGTGACGTCGCCCAGCGAGCCGGTCGCGGCCCGGTGGAGCAGGTCGAGCAGGTCGGCGTCGAGGCGCGGCAGGATCACCTGCGCCTCGGGGTCGCCGAACCGGGCGTTCCATTCGAACACTCGCGGGCCGGTGGGGGTGACCATGATCCCCGCGTAGAGGCAGCCCCGAAACGGCGTGCCGAGCCGGGCGAGCTCGTTCACGACGGGCCGGTGGATCGTGGCGACGATCTCGTCGACCAGATCGGACGTGACGCCGGGGACGGGCGAGTAGCACCCCATGCCGCCGGTGTTCGGCCCGCGGTCGCCGTCGAGCGCGCGCTTGGCGTCGCGCGCAGCCGGCAGGGGGACGACGTGCTCGCCGTCGCAGAGCGCCAGGAGCGACAGCTCGTCGCCTTCCAGCAGCTCCTCGACCAGCACGCGCCGGCCGGCCGAGCCGAACCGCTCGCCGACCAGGCAGTCCTTCACGGCGTCGTGGGCCTCGGCGACCGAGCCGCACACGGTCACGCCCTTGCCGGCCGCAAGGCCGTCGGCCTTGATCACAACCCGGCCCTCGGCCTCGGCGATGGCCGCGTGGGCGGCGGCCAGGGTGTCGCACACCACCGCGCGGGCGGTCGGCACGCCCGCCGTCTGCATGACCGTCTTTGCGAACGCCTTCGAGCTCTCGATGCGCGCGGCCGCGGCGGAGGCCCCGAAGCAGGCGATGCCGGCGTCGGCCATCCGGTCGGCGAGGCCGGCGGCGAGCGGCGCCTCCGGCCCCACGACGACGAAGTCGACGGCCAGCCGCGACGCCAGGTCGGTCATCGCCTCGAGCTCGGAGACCGCCACGTCGTGGAGCGTCGCAACGCGGCCGATCCCGGGGTTCCCGGGCGCGGCGTGGAGCTCGGTGAGGCCCGGCGACTGGGCCAGCTTCCATGCGAGCGCATGCTCGCGGCCGCCGGATCCGACGAGGAGGACTCGCATGGTTCCGAGTCTACATGTCGGGCGTCAGCGCGTCTCGCCCGCGGCTTCGGCGGAGTCGAGGGGGACGAGGTAGACCGGGACGGGTGCCCGGCGGCGCACGCGGTACGGCTCGTGTGACCAGCTGAAGTCGCCGATGAGCCCGCGGTCGGAGTCGCAGCCCATGACGATCGCATCGGCCCCGAAGGCCTTCGCCTCCTGGACGATGCGCTTCGTCGCCCTGCGGGTGCCGCGGATGCTCGCCGTCGCGTCGAACCCGGCCTTCTCGACCGCCTCCTTGGCGCGGCGCGCGATCAGCAGGTGGTCGTCCCACTCCTGCTTCGACGGGTTGAGGCCCGGGTTGGGAAACCCCATGGCGGTGCCCCAGACGCGGACGATGACCACGATCAGGACGCTCGCGCCCGCCGGGCGCGCCAGCTCGAACGCCTGCTGCAGCACGGGCCAGGCGATCGGGCGCCCCTCCGAGGCGATCACGAGGCGCTCGACCGGGAACGTGCCGGGTTCGGGTGGGGGCGATGCCTTGCGGAACATCGCCCCCAACCTATCGAACACGGGCCGGCGTCAGTCGCCGGCGACCATCGGCGGCGGCTCGGCCGCCTCGGCGTGGGTCTCGTGCTTCGGGTCCTCCACCTTGACGCGGTACCAGTAGAAGAACACGTAGCTCAGGAGAATCGCCCACCCGATGAAGAAGTACACCTTGGTGTCGTTGCCCCCGAGGAGTGCGTTCGGAAGCGACGCCTCGACGAGCCCGCCGTACGACCAGATCACGAAGTAGGCCGCAGCCAGGAAGAGTGCGATGTACTTCATGAAGTTGGGCATGCGCACGGGCCGGCGCATGTCAGGCCGGTTCTGGCGCAGCAGGTAGTAGCCGACCAGCACCGGGATGAACGACGCCGTGTACCCGACGTTGGACAGCGTGTAGATCTCGACCGCGCCGCCCGTGAACACGAGCGCGATCGAGCAGACGACGTTGAACCCCATCGAGAAGCCGGGGACGCCGTGCTTGTTGACGGTCGCGAAGATCCGCGGGAACTGGCCGTCGATCGACATCTGGTAGACGGCCCGGGCGGATCCCATGATGGCGTTCAGCACAGAGAGCGAGAGCGCCACCACCAGCATGATCGAGATCGCCCAGTCGAGCCAGCTCGCACTCGAGCCGAAGATCGCCGAGGCGAAGTTCGAGAAGATCGTCTTCGGATCGACGTTCGCCGCGTTGGAGAGCTGGTCGGCTCCCAGCACGATCACGAAGCTGACGGGGATCATCGTGTAGATGAAGAGGCCGTAGGCGCCTTCCAGGTTCATCGCGATCTTCGCGTCCCTCTCCGGGTCTCGGCACTCGCCGATGTAGCAGGCCGCGGCCTCCATCGCGATCACGTTCCAGGTGAGCAGGAACGCGAAGGCGATGTAGATCGTCAGCCAGCCGTGCCCGAGCAGGGGCGAGAAGAACGACGTCCCGTCGAGCTGCGTGAAGCCGGACAGGTTGCCGAAGTCGCGCGACGAGGGCTTGAACAGCGGAAGAATGGCGATGAGCGTGAGCGGGATCATCGACAGCAGCCCGAGCACGGTTGCGAACATCGCCCCCAGCCGGATGCCGAGCCAGGCCGGGATGAACACGAGCAGGATCCCGATGATCGAGATGATGATCGTCCAGTAGGCGATCGGCGTGTGGATCGGGGTGATCCCGTTGGTCGACAGGCCGAACTTGTCGACGATGTAGAACGACGCCAGGATCATGTTGAGCGGCGCGACCGGGAACCATCCGAGCCAGTAGGCCCAGGCGGTGAACCCGTTCACGTGCTTGGCGAACCGCGGCCACTTGTCCTTGTAGGCCACGTAGGCGTAGGACGGAGACCCACCCGTCCGCTCGGGCATCATCGCCGAGAGCTCCGCCAGGATCAGGCAGAGCAGGTAGCCCGAGATCGTGACGACGACCATGAGAGGAATCGCAGCTGCCCCCAGCGACGTGACCATGACGGGGGCGATTCCCGTCACGAGAATCGTGCCCGCGAGTCCGATGACGAACGCGCCCCACCAGTTCGTCTCCCGGCTCAGACCACCACCTTCGTAGTCGGCTGCGCCCGTATCTGTTGCCATACGATCTCCTCCCACACGAACGGCGTGATGTACGTGCAAGTGAACCACGCGGACCGGTCGGAACGCAACCGGAAATTTCGCGGGCTAGCTCACATTCCGAGCGGGACGAACCGGCTCAGCGCGTGCTGGGCCTCCGACACCGCCCGGAAGGCGCTCTTCAGCTGTTCGCGGGTCAGCGGCGGGAGATCGCCGGGATCGATCCGGTTGTCGGGCTCGGCCCCGGCGTCGACCTGGGCCGCCTGGTGCTCGAGCCGGAGCCGCGTCATCAGGGCGAACGCCTCGAGGAGCGCGGCGACGGTGTCTCGCTGGAGCGTTCCGGCGGCCTCCGAGGCGTGCAGGCGGCCGACCGTGCTCGAGATCGTGACCCCGGCCTGAAGCGCATGGAACCGGGCCAGGTTCGCGATCGGGACGACCCCGCCGCGCTTCAGGTCGATGCGGCCGTCGTCACCGAGCGTGAGGCGGCCGCGGAACCCCGTGGGCGGCGTGAAGTCGGTGGCCGTTCGCGCCAGCCGGCGGATGAAGTCGGGGTGGTCCGGGGCCCGCCGCTCGATCTCGACCAGCGGGCGGACGATCTCGAGGCCGCCGACCACGTCGCGGAAGTCGAAGGCCACGGCCGCGCGGACGAGATGGCTGCGGTCGGGGTTCTCCAGGCAGTCGTGGAACACGCGCACCCATTCCGACTGCGAGAGCCGCCAGACACGGTTTCGCGCCAGCACCTCGGCGTTGTCGGCACCGAAGCCGCAGCGCGCCAGTGCGACGTTGACCTCCCCCGCGACCTCGGCGAAGTACGCGTCGACCTCGGGGCCGCCGGGATCGGCGTAGGCGAGCGCGTTGTCCTGGTCGGAGGCCAGGGTCGCCTCGCGCCGGGCCGTCGATCCGAGCGCGAGCCACGACCACGCGACGGGCGCCGGCCCGCGCTGGGCGGTGATGAGCTCGATCAGCCGCGTCGTCGCGGTGTCGGACTGGAGCGCGATGACCCGGCCAACGTCGAGCGGCGAGACGCCCGCCCGGATGAGGCTCACGATCATCTGCGGCAGGTGGCCGGCGGCGTCGACGAGCTCGTCGACGCTCGCGGCGTGGGCGATCGACCGGCGAAGCGCAAACGGCGTTCGGCTCTCGAGGTACATCAGGTCGGTCGCGGTGACGACGCCCAGCGGCGTCCCGGCCGGGTCGACGATCGGGAGGTGATGGATGCCGGCGTCGAGCATGTCGATCATCGCGTCGACGGCCAGGCTCTCGGGCGCGAACGTCTTCGCCGGCGCGATCATGAGCCGGCCGACCGGCGTCGAGCCGGGGAGGTCCTCGGCGACGAGCTTCCGGCGCAGGTCGGAGTCGGTCACGATCCCGAAGCCCTCATCGAGCTGGACGAGGACGCACGAGACGTCGGCGGCGGCCATCAGCCGGGCCGCCTCCGAGGCGCTCGTCTCGGGCGCGCAGACCACGACCGGCCGGTGGACCAGTGAGCCCAGATGGGCGGTGCGCTGCTCGGCCTGGGCGTGGGCGACGTAGCCGGTGCGGACGAGCCGCTCCCGAAGCGAGGTGGCGACGAACTGCACGCCCGCCGTGCTCGACAGCACGATCCGGGCGGCGTCGGACGGGATGAGCAGGCACACCGTCGCGTCGCGGGCGTTGACGTCGAAGGCGGGCGCCATCCCGGAGAGGAGCGACGGATGCCCGAACGCCTCGCCCGGCTCGAGGACGTCGATCGTCTCCTCCTCGTGCCGCAGCTCGACCGCCCCGGAGCGGACGACGTAGAGCCCCTCAGACGGGGCGCCGTCCTCGGCGAGGATCGTCGCGCCGGCGGCGTACGACCGTTCCTGCGCCGCCGCGGCGACCCGCTCGAGCTCCGCCTCGGGGAGGCCGTTGAACGGCGCAAACCGGCGGAGGAACTCTGCGGGCGCGCGATCGGCCTGATCGGCCTCGACCATCGTGCCCGGATCCTACCCCGCGCAACAACGGGGTCAGACCCCGATGTTGCGCGCTACACGCGCTCCATGCGGGCGTAGGCGTCGACCGCCCGCTCGCGCGCCCGTGTGGCCCTCGCCAGCTCGGGGCGGAGCCGCTCGAGGTGGGCGTCCGACGAGGCATGCCGCGAGAGCAGGCTGACGTTGAGCTGGGCGAGCGTCGCCGCCGAGCGCGCCGACGCCTCGGCGAGGAGCGCTCCGGCGAGCGCGTCGCCCTCCAGGTTGCGGTTCCCCGTCTCGGCCATGTCGGCGGCGAGCGTGGCGACCTCGGCGGCGACTCGCAGGACGTGGATCGGGCAGGCGATCGCCCCCGCCACGGCGGTGTCCAGGCGCGTCGTCCGCTCCTCGCCCGGAGCCATGCGGAGCGCCTCGAGCACGACCGCGTAGGCGCGGCCGTCGGCGTGGGCCAGCGACGAGACCTCGAGCCGCAGGTCGTGGGCCCGCTCGCGCACGTGCTCCAGGCCCGTCGCCGAGGCGAACGACGCGGCCATCTCGACGAGGCCGGCGGCCATTGCGCATGTGACGGCCGCGGCGGCGCCGCCCCCCGGCGCGGGCGTGCGGGCAGCCAGGTCGTCGAGGAACTCGGCGACCGTCGCCGTCATGTATGGGTCGGGCGTGCCGTTCGCGTCCGCGGTGGCGGCCGTCTTAGAAGAGGCCGACGGTTCGTCCATCGTCGTCGATATCGACGTTGAAGCCGGCCGGCGTCTTCCCGAGGCCGGGCATCTGCATGATGTCCCCGCAGAGCGCGGTCAGGAACCCGGCGCCGGTGTAGGGCCGGATGTCGCGGACCGGGATGCGGAATCCCGTGGGCGCGTTGGCGAGCGCCGGATCGGCCGAGAGCGAGAGATGCGTCTTGGCCATGCAGATCGAGAGCCCGGTCAGGCCGTCGCGGGTGAACTGCTCGATCTTCTGCCGCGCGGCGGGCAGGAAGTCGACGCCGTCGGCCTGGTACACGCGCGTTGCGATCTTCTCGATCTTGACGTCGATCGGGTCGGAGTCCTCGTAGACGAAGCGGAACGATCCCGGCTGGTCGGCCGCGTCGGCGACCGCCTCGGCCATGTCGGCCGCGCCCGCCCCGCCCTGCGAGAAGCCCTCGTTCAGGACGGCCGCGTGCGCTCCGTGCTCGAGCGCGAGCTTCTGCACGAGCGCGACCTCGTCGTCGGTGTCGCCGGGGAACCGGTTGGCCGCCACGACGCACGGCACGCCGAACTCCTTGGCGTTCACGATGTGGCGCCCGAGGTTGGCCGAGCCCTCCTCGATGGCGCGCAGGTTGTCGGCCGCGGAGTTGCGCGGGTCGTCCTCGAGCCCGGCGTGATGCTTCAGCGCCTTCGCCGTCGCCACGATCACGATCGCGTTCGGGGCGAACCCGCCCGCCCGGCAGACGATGTCCATGAACTTCTCCATCCCGAGGTCGGAGCCGAAGCCCGCCTCGGTGATGAGGTACTCGCCCATCTTGCGGCCGGCCAGGTCGGCCACGATCGAGCTGTTGCCGTGGGCGATGTTGCCGAACGGGCCGATGTGCATGAAGCACGGCTGGCCCTCGAGCGTCTGGATCAGGTTCGGCTTGAGCGCGTCCTTCAGGAGCACGGTCATCGCCCCGGCGCAGCCCATCTGCTCGGCCGTGACGGGAGCCCCGTCGACGTCGTAGCCGACGGTGATCGCGCCGATCCGGCGGCGCAGGTCCTGGAGCGAGGTCGCCATGCCCATGATCGCCATGACCTCGGAGGCGGCGACGATGTCGAACCCGGTCTCGCGCGGGATGCCGTGCGTCGGGCCGCCGAGGCCCGTGATCACGTTTCGGAGGTGGCGGTCGTTCATGTCGAGCGCCCGCCTCCACGTGACCTTGTGCGGGTCGATGCGGCACTCGTTGCCGTAGAAGATGTGCCGGTCGACGAACGCCGCGAGCATGTTGTTCGCGGCTGCGATGGCGTGGAAGTCGCCCGTGAAGTGCAGGTTCAGGTCCTCCATCGGGACGACCTGGGTGAGCCCGCCGCCCGCGGCGCCGCCCTTGATGCCGAAGATCGGGCCGAGCGACGGCTCTCGCAGGCACAGCACCGGACGCTTGCCGATGTGCCCGAGCCCCTGGGTGAGCGAGACCGACGTCGTCGTCTTGCCCTCGCCGGCCTTGGTCGGCGTGATCGCGGAGACGCACACGATCTTGGCGTCGGGTGCGCCCGCCAGGCGGTCGATCGCCCCCAGGCTGACCTTGGCCTTGTACTTCCCGTACAGGTCGATTTCGTCGTCCTCGAGGCCCATCTCGCGGGCGATGTCGAGGATCGGCCGGAGGGTGGCTTCCTGGGCGATCTCGAGGCTTGACTTCACGGGTGCTCCTTTGGGTCAGTGGGAGACGGCGGCGGCGCCGCGCTCGGAGACGAGCTCATTCTCGTAGAAGCGGGCGAGCCGGAACGGTGCGATCAGGTCGGGCGTGCGGCCGGTGGCGGCGAGCTCGGCCATCGTCTTGCCGACGATCGGCGAGGCCTTGAAGCCGTAGGTGCCCCAGCCGGCGTCGATCAGGAAGCCGTCGGCCTCCGTGAGGCCCATGATCGGGGCGTAGTCGGGCGAGACGTCGCAGAGACCTGTCCACTGGCGCAGGATCCTCGCATGGCCGAGCATCGGCAGGAGCTCGACCATGTGCATCGCCAGGTCCTCGATGAACCGGAACGTGCCGGTGTTCGAGTAGCCCGAGTACGGCTCGATCTCGGAGCCCATGACGAACTCCCCGCGGTCGGACTGGGAGATGTAGATGTGCAGCGTGCCCGACACGATGATCTTCCGCAGGAGCGGCTTCACCGGCTCGGTGACGCACGCCTGGAGGATGTGGGTCGTGATCGGCACCTCGATCCCCGCCATGCGGCCGACCAGCGTCGACCATCCCGACGTGCACGAGATCACCGTACCGGCCGAGATCGCCCCGCGGTTCGTCTCGATGCCCGTGACGCGGCCGTTCTGCCGGGTGATGCCCTCGACGCGCGTGTACGGGTGGATCTCGACGCCGAGCCGGTCGGCCTCCTTGGCGTAGCCCCAGACGACGGCATCGTGGCGGATGATCCCGCCCGGCGGGTGGTAGAGCGCGGCCAGGATCGGGAACGTCGGGTGGTCGGAGACGTCGAGCATCGGCTCGAGCTCCTTGATCTCGTCGGGGTAGATCACCCGCGAGTCCACGCCGAGCAGCCGGTTCACCTCGGCCCGCTCCATCATCGTGTTCACCGACCGGTCGGAGTGGGCCAGGGTCAGGTGGCCGTGCTGCGAGAAGAGCATGTTGAAGTTCAGGTCCTGCGACAGCGTCTCGTAGAGCTTCACGCTCGCCGTGTAGAAGCGGGTGCCCTCCGGCGTCAGGTAGTTCGAGCGGATGATGGTCGTGTTTCGGCCTGACGCGCCCGAGCCGATGTAGCTCTGGTCGACGACCGCCACGTTCTTCATCCCGTGGTCCTTCGCCAGGTAGTAGGCCGTCGCCATGCCGTGGGCGCCGCCGCCGATCACGATCGCGTCGTAGGTCGCGCGCAGCGTGTGCGGGCGGAAGTAGCGGTGCTTCTTCAAGAGGCCGATCACGCGACCGCCTCCGGGGTGCGGGCGACAGCGGGCGTCCGTGCCGCGATTCCGAGCGTGGCGCCGGCGTCGAGGATCGCGTCCCAGAAGTACTCGCCGTACTCCCACCCGACGAACATCGAGACGTGCTCGCCCTCGTTCAGGACGAGCGTCGGCACGCGCATCACCGAGCCGGCCATGCAGCGGTCCGCCGGGAACCGGGCGGGCCGCACGTCGAGCCCCGATGACCGGTTCATCACGTCGCGCCATGTCGTCCCGCCGATCGCGACGCCGGCCAGGCCGCAGGTGAGGTCGATCGCGGCGCCTCCGGTCGCGGCCCGGATCGCCTCGAGGCTGCCGAAGGGGCAGAGGATGTACCCGTGCGTCGGCGTCAGCCGCAGCGTCCAGACCTCGCCGTCCGCCCGCGCCTCGCCGGGAGCGAGCCCGTCCGTCAGCTGGTCGAGGCCCGAGGCGGTCGCACGGAGGTCGAGCTTGCCGAAGTGCGACACGTCGACGATCCAGGGGTCGCCGCCGTCGGCGTCGGGGTAGACGCCGATCCGCCAGCCGCCGTGCTTCTCGATCGCCGCGCCCGCCGCGATGTGGCGGCGCTCCATCGGCGTTCGCAGCGCGACGCCCGTCCCGGCGGTCGCGGGAGACATGAACGCGTACGGGTCGACGGCGCTCATGACCGGAGCAGCGCTCCGTCCGGGTCGTAGAACGCGCTGCGGCGGACGCTCGCCGGGATCTGCGCGCCGGAGGGATCCGAGATCACGATGGGCGTCCCCTCCTCGGAGCTCGAGGCCGGCACCCACGCGATCCCGATCGACTTCCCGAGCCGGCGCGAGAACCTGGACGACGTGACCCGGCCGACCGGCATCCCGCCGGCGCCGATGATCTGCGCGCCCTCCTTCGGCACCGACCCGTTCTGGCCCTCAAAGCCGACGAGCGCGAAGCGGTCGCCGCGGCGCTGGTACCACTCGATCGAGTAGCGCCCGATCCAGTCGTTCTCCTTGTCGAGCTTCACGATCCACGGCATCGCCGCCTCGAGCGGCTGCGACTCGGCATTCGTGTCCTGCCCGATGATCACGTGCATCTTCTCGAGGCGCAGGACGCGCTGGGGCTCGAGGCCGAACGGCTTCACGCCGAACTCCTCGCCCGCGCCCATGAGCTCGCCCCAGAGGTGCTCTCCCGAAGCCGTCGGGTAGTGGATCTCGTAGCCGAGCTCGCCGACGAACCCGATGCGGAGGATCAGGCACGGCACGCCGGCGATGTTCGCGTGGCCGGCACCGAGATACGGGAAGGCGTCGTTCGAGAGGTCGAATCCGGTGAGCTTCGCGAGGGCCGTCCGGGCGTTCGGCCCCGCCAGGTTCACCGCGGCGATCGCCGACGTCACGTTCACGATCTGGCAGTCCATCCCCCAGACGGCGTTCCACCACGTGAACCACTGCTCCATGCCGCCGGCGCCCGACGACGTGGTGGTGACGTAGTACTCGGTCTCGGACAGGCGGGCCACGGTGCCGTCGTCGAGGATCGACCCGTCGTCGCCGCACACGATCCCGTAGCGGACGCGGGCGAGCTTCATGTCGCCGTAGCGGTTGGGGTAGATCCGCTCGAGGAACGCCGCCGCCTCGGGGCCGCGCACGATCAGCTTGCCGAGCGTCGAGACGTCGATCAGGCCGAGCGACTCGTGGACGGCGGCGGTCTCGTCCTCGGCGCCGCCGTAGTCGTAGGGGCGCTTCCAGTCGCCGGCCCACAGCATCTTGGCGCCATGCTCGGCGTGCCAGTGGTGGATCGCGGTGCGCTTCTCGGGCTCGTAGCCGCGCGCGGCCAGGAGCGAGAAGCTCGTGGGGTTGTGGGGCGGACGGGCCGTGGTGACGCCGACGCGCTCCTCGTCCGGGTCGACGCCGAGCTCGCGGGCCATCAGGAGACCCGAGTTGCGGTGGCACATCTTCCCCTGGCACGGCCCCATCGTCACGGTCGTGTAGCGCTTCGAGAGCTCGAGCGAGGCGAAGCCTTCCGACACCGACAGGTGCACGTCCTTGGTCGTGACGTCCTCGCAGTAGCAGACGAACTGCGTTCCTCTGGCGCCTTCCGCCTTGGCTGGGACGGCCCGCTCGGTGCCGACCGCCTCGCCGGCGACGCGCACGCCGTCGGGCACCCGCTCGGGCACGTAGACGCGCCGGGCACGGTCGTACCGCACCGTCCCACCGGCCTGCACGAGGAGGCCCCACTGGGCGACGGTGCCGCCGCTCATGACGACGGTGTCGGCCGGGATCGTCTGCCGCTCGGAGCCGCGCGCGACCACGAGGCCGGTCACCTCCTTGCGGCCGCGGGCCTCGACGGGCGCGAAGCCCGTCAGATGCTCGATGCCGTACATCGCAAGGCGCTCGTCCTCGCCCGCGTCGCGCAGGTCGGCGACGGCGGCCACCTCCATCCCGGCCTCCGCCAGGTCGCACGCCGCGTCGATGCCGAGGTCGTCGGCGGTGACGACGACGGCCCGCTCGCCGGGCACGATCCGAAACTGGTTCACGAGCCGGCGGGCGGCGGAGCCGAGCATGACGCCGGGCAGGTCGTTTCGGCCGAACACGAGGGGCTGCTCGATCACGCCCGTCGCGACGACGATCTCGGCGGCGCGGAACCGGAACATCGTGTTGCCCTGGTAGACGGGGACGAGGTTCCCCTCGTAGACGCCCCCGGCCCACGCGGGGCTCAGGATCTCGACGCCGGCCTCGCGGGCCTGCGATGCAAGGTCAGCCGCCCGCTCCGCTGCGGCGATGCCCGAGAAGGCCAGCCGCCCGCCGAGCGCCAGGCCCTCGTCGACGAGGGCCGTCTCCCGGCCCTCTCGCGCAGCGGCGATCGCCGCCTCGAGGCCCGACTCGCCGCCGCCGACGACGAGCACGTCGACGTGGCGGTGCACCTTCTCGAATCGCCCGGTGCGCCGGTGCTCGGGGTCGAGCTTGCCGAGCCCGGCCGCGCTTCGAAGAAACTTCTCGTAGTACTTCCAGGCCCAACGCGGCCGGATGAACGTCTTGTAGTAGAAGCCGACCTGCATCCCGAACGAGGGCGTGGCGCGGCCCACGGCGTGCAGCGCGTCGGTCTCGAGCGACGGCCAGGCGTTGATCGGGTCGACCTGCATGCCCTCCTTCGCGGGTGTCATGCAGGCGCGGACGGCCGGTTCGCCGTCGATCTGGACGAGGCAGTTCGGGCACTGGCCGGCGCAGCACAGGAGGCCGCGCGGGCGGTGGTACTTGAACGAGCGCGAGAAGACCTTGACGCCGGAGTCGAAGAGCGCCGAGGCGACCGTGTCGCCCGCGAGGCCCGTCACCTGCTCGCCGCGCCATCCGAACGTCACGGGCGCCGAGCGGTCGATCAGCTCGCCGCGCCGCTCTGCAAGCCGGCTCATGCCAGCCCTCCGGGCGGTGCGGTCTGGAGCACCGTGTTCGAGCGCGTGTCGCGCTCGGCCTGGAACCACTCGCGGCAGCCGGACGAGTGAAACCACCACTCCCGCTGCTCGCCGGCGACGTTGTCCTTGAAGTACAGGTAGCGGAAGAGCGCCCGCTCATCCTCGGACGAGCGCGGCCGGACGGTGACCTCGCCGCCGTACGAGAACTCGTCCACCGGCCGGCGGCCGCAGTTCGGGCACTGCAACAGGAAGCTCATGAAGCTAGTGGGCTCCCGACGGCGACTTGTGGCCGTTGGTCGACGCCTGGGCCATCGCGTCGGCGACGGCCTGGGCGAAGCTCTCCGGCCGGAACGAGAAGTTCGTCCCGACGAGCGGGATCCCCGTGATCGCGGACGCCTCGATGGTCATCGCGCGCAGGTCCTCCGGCTCGAGGTCGTGGACGGCGTTCTTGCCGCACGCTCGCGCGAACATCTGGAGCTCCTGGGTCATCGAGTTCAGGAAGCCCTCGACCCGCTCGGCCGCCTCGGCCGCCGGGAGCCGTGCGATCAGATCCTCGTCCTGCGTCGTGATCCCGACCGGGCAGAGACCGGTGTGGCAGTGATGGCACGCGCCCGGGACGGTGCCGAGCTTCTCGTAGTCCTCGAGGTAGATCGGCCGGTTGCAGTTGAGCGCGATCATCGCGGCCGTCCCGATCGAGACCGCGTCGGCGCCCAGCGCGATCGCCTTGGCCGCATCGACGCCGTTTCGGATGCCGCCCGAGATGATCAGGTTGACGACGCCCTCGAGCTTCATCTCGCGAAGCGCCGCGACCGCCTCGACGGTCGCCGCCATCGCCGGGATGCCGGTGTGGTTCATGAGCGAGTCGGGCGATGCGCCCGTGCCGCCCTCCATGCCGTCGATCACGATGACGTCGACGCCGGCCTTGCACGCCAGCTTCACGTCGTCGGGCACCCGGGAGGCGCCCATCTTGACGTAGATCGGGATCTGGCCGTCGGTCGCCTCGCGCAGCTCCTCGATCTTGATCTGCATGTCGTCGGGCCCGACGAAGTCGGGGTGGCGAACCGGCGAGCGCTGGTCGACTCCCGGCGGGAGCTGGCGAGCCTCGGCGATGATCGGCGAGACCTTGGCGCCCAGCAGCACGCCGCCGGTGCCTGGCTTGGCGCCCTGGCCGACGACGATCTCGGCGGCGTTCGCCATTCGCAGGTGGTGCGGGTTGAACCCGTAACGGCTCGGCAGCACCTGGTAGACCAGCTGGTCGGAGGCCTCGCGCTCGAGGTCGAGCATGCCCCCGTCACCGGTCGTCGTCGAGATGCCGACCCGGGTGGCCGCCATCCCGAGCGCCTGTTTCGCGTTTCGCGAGAGCGCGCCGTAGCTCATGCCTGCGATGGTGATCGGGGTGGCGAGCTTGATCGGCTTGGCGCCGTGGCGTCCGCCGATCTCGATCGCCGTCGCGCACGTCTCGCGGTAGCCCTCGAGGGGGACGCGCGAAAGCGTGCACGGCACGAACGTCAGGTCCTCGAAGTGCGGCGGGCGCTTGGTCATGCCGAGGCCGCGGTTCGTGTAGCGGCCGAGGTCGGCCTTCGACTGGATGTCCTCGATCGTCTCGGGCGACCACACCCAGAGCGGCTGGAGGACGTGGCCGTCGCGACCCCGCGGAATGCCGTCGCTCATAGCGCCCCCCTCCAGGCGTCGTACTCGTGCTTCGAGAAGTTCCAGAGCTTCTTGCCCGCCACGAGCTTCTTCCAGTCCACGCCGCTCGCGGCGATTCCGTGCGGCTCGAGCTCGGCGGCGAGCATGGCCCGGTCCTCGTCGGCCAGCTCGGCCTCGATGCAGTCGGCCCCGAGCGAGTGGATGGCACCGCCGACGTACACGGTGCCCTCGTACATCGAGTCGCCGATGCCGTCGGCCGCGTCGCCGCAGACGATCATCGTGCCGCGCTGCATCATGAACCCGGACATGTAGCCGACCGAGCCGCCGACGACGAGCGTTCCGCCCTTCATCGAGATCCCGGTGCGCGCGCCGGTCGTCCCGGCGACGAACACGCGGCCGCCGCGGAGCGTCGCGCCGGCCGACGATCCGCCGTTTCCGTGCACATCGATCGACCCCGACATCAGGTTCTCGCCGACGCTCCACCCGCACGACCCGTTGACCGTGATCCGGCCGCCGTCGCTCATGCCGCCGCAGTACCAGCCGACGGGCCCGTCGAAGATGACGTGGATCGGGCTCATCACCGCGACCGCCAGGCAGTGGCGGGCGGCCGGGTTGGTCAGGCGGATCTCTGGGACGCCGTCCGCGGCGGCCCGCTTGATGGCCTGGTTGATCTCGCGCGTCGTGTGCGCCGAGCAGTCGATCTCGCTGGTCAGCGTAGCCACCAGCGCACCTCTCCTGCGGCCAGCTCGCGAGGCTCGAGCGTCGCGTCGCCGTCGACGGCGCGGATCGCGACCTCCTCGGAGGCGATCATCGCGATCTCGTCGTTCTCGGTGTAGAGCAGCGGCTTCAGCGCGAACCGGTCGCGGGCGCAGCCGATCCCGTCGGCGGTCGAGATGAGGTAGCTGAACGTCCCGTCGAGGTCCTGCACGGACGCGCGCAGGGCATCCTCGAGGCTCTCGCCGGCGGCGAGCTTGTCGGCGATGTAGACCGCGATCGCCTCGGAGTCGTTCCCGGTGGCGAACCGGTGCCCCTGGTTCTCGAGCTTTCGGCGGAGCTTGTGGTAGTTCGTGATGTGGCCGTTGTGGACGACCGAGATGTCGGGGAACGGCCGCGCCCAGAACGGGTGCGAGTGGGCCACGTCGACGAGCGACTCCGTCGCCATCCGCGTGTGGCCGATGGCGTGGCTCCCCTCGAAGCCCGAGAACGGCGACGAGCGCTCGACGTCGTTCGCGTCACCGACCTCCTTCACGATCTCCATCGACCGGCCGATCGAGAACACCTCGACGTGCGGCTCGGCCTCGATCCGGTCGGTCAGGTCGCCCAGGTCGCCGTCGTAGGTGAGCCGGGCGCGCAGGTTCGGCCCCTCCAACGTGTGGTCGCGGACGCCGCCGGCCCGCTCCATCGCCTCGAGCACGCGCTCGGGCGTCCCGGAGTTGGCCTCGATCCGGGCCCGCACCACGTACGACCCGGCCTCGGGCGCGCCGTAGAGGGCGATGCCGGTGGAGTCGGTCCCGCGCCGGCCCATCGGCAGGAGCATCCCGTGGAGCACGCGGCCGACGGCACCGGTCCGCGCCGCGTCCTTATAGACAAACCCACACAGCCCGCACATGCGCGCACCCCTTCCGTGGACCGACGGGAATCCTACGCTGGATCGGCCTCCTGCGGCAGTGCCAGGCGACAACGAATTCCCGGGGGCGGTGTGTGCGAATCCACCACGCACCACCGCCCCCGGGGGCATTGCTCTAGAACAGCGTCAGGTAGTTCTTGACCTCCCACGGCGTGACCTGCTCGTGGTACCGCGTCCATTCCTCCTGCTTGGTCTTCACGAAGTAGTCGACGTAGTCCTCGGTGCCGGTGTTCCCGAGGGCCGCGCGGATGACCTTGTCCTTCTCGAGGTTCCGCGTGGCGTCGAGCAGGTTCGACGGCAGGAGCTCGATCTTGCGCCGCTTGAGCTCGCGCGACGTGAGGGTGTAGAGGTTGTCGTCGTTCGTCGGCCCCGGATCGATGTGGTGCTCGACCCCGTCGAGGCCGGCCGCCAGGATCGCCGCGGCCGCCAGGTACGGGTTGCAGCTCCCGTCCACCGTGCGGTCCTCGATGTGGCCGCCCGGGCAGCGCAGCATCTGGGTGCGGTTGTTTCGGCCGTGGCTCACGTAGACAGGCGCCCAGGTCGCCCCCGACGTGGGGCGGTCGGTCGCTGTCGTCAGGCGCTTGTAGCTGTTCACCGTCGGCGCGGTGATGGCGATGTACGCCTTGGCGTGCTTCTTCAGGCCGCCGAGGAAGTGGTAGCCGAGGGTCGAGAGCCCGAGGCCGTTCCGGTCGGACGGGTCATCGAAGAGGTCGCGCTGGCCCGACTCGTCCCACAGCGACATGTGGAAGTGGCCGCCATTGCCGGTCAGGTGACCGAACGGCTTCGCCATGAACGTGGCGAGGAGGCCCCGCTCCTGGGCCATGGCGTGCACCATGTACCGGAAGAAGATCGCGCGGTCGGCCGTCTCGAGCGCGTCGGCGAACTCGAAGTTCGACTCGAACTGCCCGTTCGCATCCTCGTGGTCGTTGGCGTACGACCCCCAGCCGAGCTCGTTCACGTTCTTCGAGAGCGTCGAGAGGAACTCGTACTGGCGGGTCAGGCCCTTCATGTCGTAGCAGGGCTGGTCGAGCCGGTCGAGCGGGTCCGCGAGCTCGATGCCGCCGTCCTCCTTCTCGCGCAGGAGGAAGAACTCGAGCTCCATGCCGATCTTGAACGTGAACCCCAGCTCCTTCGCCCGGGCAAGCTGGCGGCGCAGGATGGTGCGCGGGCAGTACGGGAACTCCTCGCCCTCGACGTGGATGTCGCAGGCGAACCGGGCCAGCCCGGGCTTGAACGGCACCTTGGTGTACGTGCGGAGGTCCGGGATCGCCATCATGTCGGGCGACGCCGGCGTCTGCCCGATCGGCCCGGCGGCGAAGCCGGCGAACCCCGCCCCCTCGCTCACGAGGCCGTCGAAGTTCGACATCGGCACGAGCTTGGCCGACGGCTTCGCGTGCATGTCGACGAACTGGGCGAAGAAGAACTCGATCCCGTCCTCCTCCGCCCTTCTCCTGATCGCCTCGGCAGCGGGACGCGCCATGATCGTCGCCATATCCTCCCTCTCCTTCGCTGGGTGCGGGCCGCGACAACTGTTCCACGCCGCGACGTGAATTGCTACCCGTCGCAGCGCAATTCCGTGCGGTTTTGCCCCCCAACCCGCCCGAAACGCGGCAGGAATTACCCAATTAGCGCGGCGGCTGCCCCAAAACGTGCTCGAGGCGGAGCAATTTCAGCTCGATCTCGACCATCAGCCAGTCCTCGTGCTGCACGTCGAGTCCGGTCAGATCGTGGATCCGGCGCAGGCGCTGGCGCAGGGTGTTCGGGTGCACGTAGAGCGTCTGGGCGGCCTGGGCGATATTGCCGCGCCGCTTCAGGTACTCCTCGAGCGTCAGGAGGAGCTGCGAGCGGTGGCGGCGGTCGTACTCGTCGAGCTTCCGCAGAGCCTCGCCGCGCGGGTCGCGGGTGCGGCCGTCCTGGCTCACGCGCAGCAGGTACTTGTACGCGCCCAGGTCGTCGAACCCGACCACGTCGGGGGTCGAGCTGACGATCGCCGCCGCGGTGACGGCGTGCTCGGCCTCCTCGAACCCGGTCCGTGAGCCCGCCGCGCCCTCGCAGCGCTGCGACAGGCCGATCGCGAGCGGGTGGTCCTTGTTGAGCCCGGCGTGGATCTCGCGCAGGCGCGCCGACGCGTGCGCCGCGTCGCGCGAGCCGAGGTGCACGAGCCCCCGCACGGCGCCGTCCCGGCGGTCGAAGAGCGACCCGGGGAACGTCCGGCCCGCGGCCACCTCGAGCGCCCGGGCGACGTCGTCCCAGCTGCGCGTCGCGGGCCCCGAGCGGGGAACGGCGAGCAGCACGACGTGGGGAAGGTCGACGTCGACGCCCAGCGCCCGGCCGCGCTCGCGCAGGTCGGCGGCGGGCGTGCGGCCGGCCGAGAGATCCTCGAGGAAGTCCTTGATGGCGTTGTGCGCGGTCAGGCGCTCGATCATGCGGACGTTCGTGATCCCGACCGCGGTCTGGCCGGCGATCGACGCCGCCAGCTCGCGCTCCTCCGGGTCGATCGGCCGTTGTGCCGACATCCGCAGGGCGAGCACGCCGACCAGCTCGTCGGCGGCCACGAGCGGGACGACCAGGGCCCGGCCGCCGCTGGCACCCCACAGGAGCTCGGCCATGTGGCGGCCGTCGCTGCCGTCAGCCGCCGCCCGGGCCAGCTCGACGCCCATCTCGGCGGCCGTGAGCGGCGTCTCGGCTGGCCGGGGCGTCGGGCCACGCCGCACCGCGCCGGAACCTGCCGTCGGCGCCCGAGACCACGAAGACCTCGCACGCCTCGGCGTGGAGGAGGCGCTGCGCGCGGCGGGCCACCGCGGGGAGCAGCTGCTCGAGCGTCGAGGCCGCCGACACGGCGCGCGACAGGTCGGCCAGCCCCTCGACCAGCGTCAGCCGTCGTCGCGTCCGCTCGTAGAGGCGGGCGTTCTCGATCGCGCCCGCGACCAGGCTCGCCGCGTGCATCATGAAGTCCGAGTCGTCCTGCGTGAACTCGCGGGGCGCCTCCGAGTGAAGCGAGATGACGCCGATGACCTCGCCCGCCTTGCCCCGCAAGGGGACGGCGACGAGCGACTGGTAGCGATCCTCCTCGGCCTCGGGCACGACCTTGGCTCGCGGGTCGGTGAGCGCCCCTTCGGCGAGGAACACCGGCTCGTCGTGCTGGGCCACCCATCCGGCCAGCCCCTCGCCCTGCTCGAACCGGAGCCGGCCGACGAGCGCGGTGTACGGATCGGACACCGCGCGCAGCACCAGCGACGCGTCGGGCTCGACCACGTAGACGAAGCAGGCGTGGCAGTCGACGGCGTCGGAGACGAGGTCGACGATGGCCCTGAGCACGCGGTCCAGGTCGAGCGTCGACGAGACGGTGTTGATGATCCGGTACAGGTGGCGCGTGTCCGTGGACCGCGCCGGGGCGTCCGGTGTGTGCATTGCGGACATATGAAGATGCTACATGTGGTTGTCCGGAATCTGTGACATCCTCCCGGGCGGCGTGCCGGGAAGACTGGTCGGCGATCCTCGCCATGCACGCCCTTCGCCGCCTCCTCTCCACCCGCCCCGTGCTCCTTCTGGCGTTCGCGTTCGCCGTGATGGGAGACCCGGTGTCGTCGGTCGCCTACGCCATCGAGGCGGCGCTCCGTGCGCTCGACGGGCGCCTGGCCCTGCTGCTCCCGACGATGGGCATCGTCGTCGCGATCATCGCCCTCGTCATCGCGAACTACCACCGGCTCGTGGCGCGGTTCCCGGGCGGAGGCGACGCGGCCGCCGCGGGCACCGCGTTCGGTGAGGGCTGGGCGTTCCTCCCCCTGGGCGCCCTGATCGTCGACTACGCCCTCACGATCGCGATCAGCGTCGCGGCGGCGGCCTCGGCCGTCATCGCCTACCAGCCGTCGCTCGGCGGCGTGCGCGTGCCGCTCGCCCTCGTCCTCCTGGCCGCCGTCGCGGGGCTCACGTGGTTCGGCCACGCCGGCCGCACCGTCTTCGCGGTCATGACGCTCTCGTTCGTCGGTGTCGGATCGGCCGTGCTCGTGCTCGGGCTCGTCGCCCCGCACGGCCACGGAAGCGGGGTGCTCCATCCCGCGGGCGTCCACGGCTCCGAGCCGCTCGCGGTCCTGCTCGCGTTCCCGGTCGCGATGGCGCTGGCCACCGGCGTCGAGGCGCCGTCGTCGGCGGTCGCCCAGCTGGGCCAGCTCGACCACCGCGGCAAGGTGCACTTCGGGCGCGTGACGCTGTGGCTGACGCTCGGGATCGTCGCGTGGCTGACGATCGGCCTCACCGCCGTCGCGGTGCGCCTGCGCGTCGGCCTGCCGCCGAGCGACTCGACCCAGATCGCCGAGGTGGCGCGGGCCGCGGTGGGCGAGGGAACCCTCTTCGCGGCGTTCCAGCTGACGAGCGCGGTGCTCCTCCTGGCGGCGGCCAGCTCGTCGTACCAGGCCGGGCCCGGGCTCCTGAAGGCGCTCAGCCGCGGCGCGGGCGAGGGGCACGGGGTCGGCGTCCTCCCGGCGCCGCTCGGTGCCGCCAACCGCCACCACACGCCGTACTGGGGCGTCGTCGTCTTCTTCTGCGTGGCCGCGGTGGTCGTGGCCGCCGCCGGCGGCCGGGAGCAGGAGCTGGTGCTGTTCTACGCCGTCGCCGTCTTCATGTCCTTCCTCTTCGGCCTCCTCGCGATGGCGCTGTTCTCACGGCGGGAGGGGGCGCGGCTGTTCCTTGTCGTGAACGCCGTCGCGATCGCCGCCGTGGCGGTCACGCTGGCGGTGAACCTCCGCCGTGGCTACCCGATCGCCTCGCTCGGCGCCGCCTGCGCGATCGCCCTCGTGCTCCACCGCCTGTGGATCCGGGCCGGAAGGCCGCTCGGGGTGTCCGAGGTCGAGCGACTCGCCGAGGCCGAGTTGGCCGAGGCACCATAGACCCGGCGCGCGGCGCGTCGTTAGGATATTCCTGGCACGCCAGGAGAGGAGCTTTTGTATGGCAACGGTCGTTCCCGATTCGGCCATGAACGGGCTAGATCCCATGTTCAACCCCGAGTGGTATCTCACCGAGGAGCAGCTCGGGCTGCTCGAGCGCCTGAAGCAGATCTGCGAGGAGACCATCCGTCCACTCGCGGCCGAGAACGACAGGACGCTGACCTTCCCGCGCCTGAGCCTCGAGGCGCTCGCGCCGGACGGCTTCCTCGGCTTGATGCTGCCCAAGGAGTGGGGAGGCCTCGGCCAGAACCACGTGATGTACGCGAACGTCACCGAGACGATCGCGCGCTACGGGGACGCGTCGTGCGCCATGTGCTACGTCATGCACATCGGCGCCGTCGAGGCGCTGAAGCTGCGTCCCACCGAGTACACGATCGAGAAGTACCTGAAGAAGGTGCGCGACGGCCTGATCGGGACGCTCTCGTACTCCGACCCCGAGACCGGGTCGCACTTCTGGTACCCGATCGCGTCCGGCGCGCGCCGCGTCGACGGCGGCTTCGAGGTGCTGAAGAAGGCGTCCTGGACGACGTCGGCAGGATTCGCCGACTTCTACGTCCTCCAGACCACGTCGCCCGACTACGGCGGCGACTACTCGAACCTGTCGGTGTTCGTGGTCGACAAGGACGAGATCGAGGCGAAGCCGGAGGAGTGGGACGCCATGGGCCTGCGCGGGAACCAGTCCGGCTCGCTCCTGCTCGACTGGAAGTTCGTCCCCGAGGGCCAGCTGGTCGGCCCCGTCGGCGACGGCGCCAACTCGAACGACGAGTCGGTCGACCCGAACTTCCTGATCGGCTCGTCCGGCACGTGGAACGGCATCTCGCTCGGCGCGATCGACATCGCGATCCGCCACACCACGCGCAAGACCCACAAGGACGTCGGCCTCCGGGTGTGCGACTACCCGACCATCCAGGACACGGTCGGCGAGGCGATCATGGACACGAACGCGTCGCGGTCATTCGTCTTCGGCGTGGCGCAGGCCCTCGACGGAGTCACCGACGGCTCGCAGACGAACCCCGCGGTGGGCGAGCTGGCCCGCGGCAACTACCTGCACTGGCTGTGGCAGATCAAGTTCAACGCGGCCAAGAACGTGGCCCACGTCGTCGACAAGATGCTCCACTGCTGCGGCGGCACCGGCTTCAAGAAGGAGCCGCTCCAGCTCGAGCGCTACCTGCGCGACGGCAAGGCCGGCTGGGTGATGGGCCCGACGAACGAGGTGCTGCGCCAGTTCGTGGGCAAGACCGCCCTCCTGGGGATGGAGTCGCTCGACTACTGGAACCAGGTCATCAACCGGCGCGCGCTCGAGAACGAGTTCAAGAAGATGACGGCCGACCAGAAGCGGGAGCTGGCAGAGAAGCTCCTGGCCGAGGCCGGCGCGTAGCGAGCATCAGGCGGCGGGCGCCGGCGGCAGCGCCGGTGGCCCGCCGCGGCTCGGCATGCGGGTCAACAGCGTCGCCCCGCCGGCGAGCGCGATGCCGACGATGAGGATCGCCACGCCGACGTAGCCCGTGCGGTTCGCGAGCGACACGACGAGGATCCCGCCGGTGACGATGAGGGCGACGGCGATCCCGGGCGTCGCCCGCCACCAGGTGATGGCGACCTGGACAGCGAGGAGCCCGACGAGGAAGAGGTCACGGCCGGCGTCGGCGCTCCCGCCGAACGCCCGGGCCTCGGCCGCAGCGGCGAGCATGATCGCGGCGGCGATCACCAGGTTTCGCCGCTCGGGCTCCACGGGGACCCTCCACGCGAAGGCGAGCGCGACCGCCCCGGCGGCGGCGATGATGAGCGCCGGCGTCCACGAGTCGGCGGATCCGAAGAAGATCGGGACGGGCGCCGCGCTCTGAAGCTCGGCTCCGAATCCGATCGCGAGCGCCACCACGAGCACCCACCGCGGATGCCGGGTCAGCGCATAGCGTTCCGGCGAAGGCGATCGCGGCCACGATGAGGCCCGCGGACGCCGCGTCCCGGTACGGCGAGAGGAGGTCGCCGCCGGACGTGAAGAACGAGGCGGCGGACGGGGGCGAGTACGCAAGGAGCGCGACGCCGACGGGGACGAACGGCACCGCCAGGGCCGCGGCGAGGAGCGCGTCGGTGGAGTCACGCCCGCCGCGGCGGGAGAGCACCACGTGCAGGGCCAGGAGCGCCACGCCCGCGGCGAGCAGGATGGCGCCGTCCTCGTTCCTGCTCAGCGAGCTCCCGCGAACGACCACGTCGAGCGCGCCGACGGCCACGAGCGTCGCCCCGGCGAGGCGCGCTGCCCGCAGCCAGCGGGGGTCGATCCTGCCCATGGCGAGGAGTTCGAGCGCGTCGCGGCGGTTTCCTGCCGCGGTGGGAGACGACCTGGGGCGGGCGCGAGGCCCGCCCCAGGTCGAGAGCCTCAGACCGAGGTGGTGGGGGTGTCCATCGACCGCTCCTCCTCCGGCATCGTTGCTGCCGGGAGCCGCAACTGGAGCCGCTTCTTGTCCTGGACGACGACCCGGAAGACGTACAGGCCGAGCGCGATCACCAGGATGGCGATCGACGGGATCAACGTCGACCGAGTGCTGGCTCCGTAGGCGAGGCCGACGTTGGCCGCACCGAAGATCAGGAGCGTCAGGTCGAACACGAACAGGGCGCAGCAGATCGCGACCCACGTCGACGAGACCTTGATCGGACGTGGCCAGTTCGGCCGGTCGCGTCGCAGGAGCACGAATCCCGAGGTCGCGAACACATGGCACAGCACGTAGCCGAGGTTCGAGAACACCAGGATCTTGAGTGCCCCGATCGGGTCGGACGCATAGGTCAAGAGCAGCACGATGTTGAGCAGCGCGTCGACCGTCATCGCGTTGGCGGGCACGTGGTAGCGGTTGAGCTTCCCGAGCCAGTGGATCGTCATCCCGTCCTGCGAGATGCCGTAGAGCGCTCGCGAGCCGTCGGCCGTGGCGGTGTTCATCGCGAGCACGATCCCTGCACAGAGCAGGATGATCGCCACCCCGGTCCCGGTCCCGAGGATGTCGTGGAACGTGTCGGCGTAGAAGCTGCCGAGGTAGTTGTCGAGCGTGATGTTCTGGGCGCCGAACGTTCCGACAGCGCCCAGCGGCAGCAGGCTGTAGACGATGACGCCGAAGATCGCGGCGACCCGGAGGGCCTTGGCGGTGTCCCGCTCGGTGTCGTGATACTCGGGCGCAAACGTCGCACAGCACTCCATCCCATACGACGACCAGCACATCACGTACAGCCAGACGATCACGAGCTTGATGCCGTTGTCGGCCGTGAGCGAGTGCCAGTTGACGTTCGAGTTCAGGTTCGACGAGTGCCAGTCGCCCGTGATGTACGGCAGGAACATGATCACCGCGAGCGGGATCAGAAGCAGCGCCCCGGTGACGTACCCGACCCATACGGCCGGGCGCATCCCGATCACGTTGAACGTCCAGATCACGGCGATGATGAGAATGGTGAGCGCGATCGGGAACGAGAAGTAGACCGGGATCCCGAGGAAGTGCCCGGCGTGGTTCCATGACGACCCGGGGTCTGCCGAGCTCGGGTAGAACTGGGCCTGGACGAGGAACCCGACGACCACGCCCGTGGCCGAAAGGACGACCGACCAGCCGATCCAGTACCCGAACGCCGCGACCGGCCCGACGAACGACAGGTACTTCTTCCACGCCTCGTGCGCGTAGATCGCGATGCCGCCCGAGAGCTTCGGGAACATCGCGGCCAGCTCCGAGTACACGTAGTTGTGGAGCGCGCCGACGATGACCGACACGGTCCAGAGGATGACGGCGCCCCAGCCGCCGAGACCCAACACCGATGCGCCCAGGCCCGTGATCAGGAAGCTCGGATTCGCCAGCGCGACGACGAATCCGTCGAACCAGCTGATCGTTTTGAGGAGCTCCCGTTCCTCAACTACCGCAGTGGCCATGCAAGAACCTCCCAAGAAGCCGCGATGGGCACGAAGATGCGCCGATGAAACAGGATTCGCCTGTCCGGGTCAAGATCATTCGGACACGTTGTGACCAAGACCTTGCGGAAGGTTCGACACATCCGCGAAGATGCCTGTCATGGCCGCTCCTCGTATCACGCTGCGCTGCGATTGCGGCGCCGAGGAGCTCGTCGCCTACGGCGAGCGGTGGACGTGCGGCTCGTGCGGGCGCACCTACGACACGGCCGGCATCCCGGAGGCCGACTTCGAGGCCATCCAGTCGCTTCGGCGTCGGTATCGGATCGTCGGGTACACCGGCGTTGTGCTCATCGCGGCGTTCGTCCTCCTGCTCGCCCTGACGGCCCAGGAGTACCAGCTCTTCATCGGCCTCCCGGCGATCCTGCTCGTCTGGTTCATCTATGTCCGACCCTTCATGCGAAGCCGTTACCGGCGGCGGGTGGGCGAGCTGCAGCGGACGTGGACGCTGCGCGCGGAGGGTGAGGCGTGAGGCTCCGCGAGCGCTCGGCGCCGACTCCTCCGGCCGACGTCACGGTCGCCGGCTCTGACCCGCGCCCGGTCGTCCTGGCGACGCTCGCCGTCCCATTCGAGCCGGAATCGTTCCGGATCGCGCTCCAGGCCGCGATGGAGTCGAGCGTGACGTTGATCGTCGTCGACGCAGTCGAGCTCCCCTTCTGGCCCCAGTCGATCGCCACGCGCCACGCGGACACCGAGCTCGAATCCGACCGCGCACAGATCAAGGAGCTCGTCTCACAGGCCGCCGGCCTGGGCGTGGAGGTGGAGCACCTGCGGGTGCGCAGCCCGCGACCGGCCGAGGCCGTCATCCAGATCGCCGCCGAGCGGCGCGCCGGCCTCCTCGTGTTCGGGCCCGACCCCTCGCGCTTCCGGCCGCGGTTCTTCTCGCGCGTCGTCCGCCGCATCCGCAAGCGCTCGTCGTGCCTGCTCTGGATCGCCGGCGAGGGGCCGTAGTCAGGCAGCCGACCAGCGCGCCGCCGGCGGCATGAAGCCGCCCCGGTTGAGCCACGTCGCAAAGTCGGCCGCCGGCAGCGGCCGGCCGATCAGCCAGCCCTGTGCGACGTCGCATCCCAGCGTCCGCAGGCGGCGCCAGGTCTCGTCGCTCTCGACGCCCTCGGCGATCACCGTCAGGCCGAGGTTGTGCGCCAGGTCGATCGTCGACTGCACGATCACCGCGTCGCCGTGATCCTCCATCATGTTGATCACGAACGACTTGTCGATCTTGAGGTCGTTCACGGGCAGGTTCTTGAGGTACCCGAGCGATGAGTACCCGAGCCCGAAGTCGTCGATCGCCACCTTCACGCCCATGTCGCGCAGGCGCGCCACGACCCCGCGGGCGCGCATCGGGTCGGCCATGATGACGCTCTCGGTGATCTCGAGCTCGAGCAGGTGCGGCGGCACGCGGGCCTCCTCGAGGAGCGCCCCGATCTCCTCCGGGAAGCGAGACGTCGATCAGGTCGCGGGTCGACAGGTTGACCGACACCGTGAGCTCGATCCCCGCCTCGCGCCAGGTGCGGGCCTGGGCCAGCGCCGTCCGGGCGGCGAAGAGCGTGAGCGAGCGGATGAGGCCGCTCCGCTCGGCCAGCGGGATGAAGCGGTCGGGCATCATGACCCCGTGGCGCGGGTGCCGCCACCGCATGAGCGCCTCGGCGCCGACGATGCGCCCCGTGCGCAGGTCGGCCTTCGGCTGGTAGTGCATGACGAGCTCGTTGCGAAGCGGCGCCTGGCGCAGCTCGCTCGCCAGCTTGAGCTTCGTCGCGTCGGACTCGTCCTCGCTCGGGACGTAGACCTCGTAGCCCGACCGCTTGGCCTTGGCGCGGTACATGGCGACGTCGGCGCGCTGCATGAGCTCCTCGAAGTCGGACGCGTGCAGCGGGTGCAGCGCGATCCCGATCGACGCCTCGACGTCGAGCGTCAGCCCCTGGATGGCGAACGGCTCCTCGAGTGCCCGGTGCACGGCCCGCGCGACCTCCTCGGCCGCGGCCGGGCCGGAGACGTGCGTGAGCAGGATCCCGAACTCGTCGCCGCCGAAGCGGGCCACGGTGTCGGACTCGCGCAGCACGCGGTGCAGGCGTGGGCCCACCTCCCGCAGGAGGAGATCGCCCGAGTGATGGCCCAGGGTGTCGTTGATCTCCTTGAACCGGTCGAGGTCGATCAGGAGGAGGGCGGTGTTGTGCCCGTGGCGCGCGCTCGCCAGGATCGCCTGGTGCGCGCGGTCGCGGAAGAGGCTGCGGTTCGGGAGGGCGGTGAGCGGGTCGTGGCAGGCGTCGTGCGCCGAGCGCTCGGCGTGCTCCTTCAGCTCGTCCGCGCGCCGCCTGAGCTCGCGTGAGGCGCTGGCGACGAGCCGGAAGAGGACGCCGTACAGCACGGTGAGGCCGATCACGAGCACCAGGTAGAGGCGGTGCGTGTCATGCGCGATCGCCGCCGCCACCGGTGCGTACGGGATGTAGAGCTCGAACGCGCCGACGGGCTTGCCGGTGCTCTGCGCCCGGATCGGCGTGTACACCTCGAGGAGGTCGCCGAAGCGCCGGACGAGGGTGCGGTTCTGGATCTCGACGTCCCCGCGGTTCGAGATCACCTCCGACGCCGTCTTGCCGCTGAGCGCCTCGCCCAGCTCGGCCGACGGCTCGCCCTCCGCGCCGTGACCGATGAGCGTGGAGTCCGTGGAGTAGATGATCTTGCGCTGCTGGTTCCAGATCTGCACCCGGGCCACGTGCAGCTCGCCGGGGGCGAGGCCGTGCACCGCGTCGTCGAGGGCCTGCGCCTCCGCGGCCGGGAGGCCGTGCGCCAGCGCGTCGCGCGTCAGATGCGGCTCGATGCCAAGGCGGACCGTGAGGTCGGCGGCCTCGACGCTCGAGCGCAGCGTGCGGTCGTGAATCTGGCTTCCCAGGTAGTTCGCGAGCACGAGTCCGAGCACGACAACGGGTACCGCGCTGGCAACGGCGAACTTTCCCAGGAGGCCGATCCTGGGGCGAAGGTGGGCGAGCGAAAGGGACAAAACGCCAAACGTGACGGGGTCACAGAGTGAATCGGCGCAAAAGCCTTCATTCGTTAGGGAAACCCGCGCTACCAGCCGGAGCCGGCAAAGCCGATCACGCGGCCTCGTCGGCACGAGTCCGTCGGCGTCGAGTCCCCCGAACGCGCCGCGGTGGAAGATCAGCGGCTCTCCGCCGGAGCCCTCGAAGTCGACGACCTCGCCGACGACCAGGTCGTGATCGCCGGCCGTGTGGATCGAGTGGACCTGGCAGCGGAGGATGGCGAGCGCGTGCATCACGACCAGATACCCGGCGGGGTCGACGACGGTGTGCCCGTCGGGAAACGGCACGCCGGGCTTGGCGAACGCCATCGCGACGTCCCGCTGGCGGCGGTGCAGCACGTTCACCGCGAACCGGTCGCAGCGGCCCACCATCTCGAGCGTGCGCGTGCCGTGCGCGAGCGAGACGAGGACGAGCAGCGGGTCGAGCGACACCGACGTGAACGAGTTGAGCGTCATCCCAGCGTGCGTGTCGCCCACCCGCGAGGTCACGACGGTCACGCCCGTTGCGAACGCGCCGACGGTGTCGCGGAAGTCGAGCCGCCGGCTCGGGTCCTCGAACATGGCCCGAGCCTAACACCGGTGCCGTCCGGCGGGTGGTAGACATCCCCTGTGCCACCGACAGGACGACCCGCCACGCGGCGGCTGGCTGCGGTGGAGCGCGCGCTTCGCGTGCTCGATGCCTTTCCGGAGCTGGGGGCCGACGTCGGCACCAACGAGCTCTCGCGGGTGACCGGCATCAACCCGTCGACCGTGTCGCGGATCCTCGCGACGCTCGCCGCCGCGGGCTACGTCGAGCACCTCCCCGCCACCGGTCGCTACCGGCTCGGCCCGCAGGTGCTGCGGCTCTCGACCCACGCGCTCGGCGGCGTCGACCTGCGGTCGGCCGCCCGCCGGCACCTGGACGATCTCGTCGACGAGACCGGCGAGACCGCGACGCTCTCGGTCCCCGGTGACCGCGACGCCGTGACGATCGACTTCGTCCTGAGCCGTGCGAGCGTCGCCTCGGTGGCGCGGGTCGGGCGCCCGAGCGTGGCCCACGCCACTGCGACCGGCAAGGTGATGCTTGCGTTCTCGGCCGAGGAGCTGCCGATCGCTCCACTCGCGCGCTACACGGACCGGACGGTCACCGACCCGGCGCGGCTGGCGGAGGAGGTGGCGACCGTGCGCCGGATCGGCCACGCCCATGCGTCGGGCGAGCGTGAGCCGGACCTGAACGCGGTCGCCGTCCCCGTCTTCGGCGCGCCGGGCGAGCTGATCGCGATCCTCGGCGTGCAGGGGCCGGAGGCCCGCTTCCGCGTCCGCGCACAGGACGCGGCGGTGCCGCTCCTTCGCTCCCACGCGCTCGCGCTCTCGGCTGCGCTGGGGTATGGTGTGACGTGAAATGGCAATGGCATTGCCGCAGAGGCAATAGACAGAGGAGACGAGGATGAGCCTGCCAGCTTCCGCGAAGTACGTGATCATCGGGGCCGGCGTGCACGGCCTCTCGACGGCCTGGCACCTGGCGAAGGAGCAGCGTGCGCGCGGCGAGGAGCCCGACGTCCTCATCCTCGACAAGACCGGTGTCGGCGCGGGCGCCTCGGGCATCGCGTGCGGCGTCGTCCGCAACAACTACTACCAGCCCGCGATGTCCGAGCTGATGGCGGCGAACGTCGAGGTCTGGGAGCAGGATCCCGAGGCCTTCTCGTATCACCCGGTCGGCTACGTCGCGCTCGGTGCCGCGTCGCAGGTCTCCGACCTGACCGAGGTCCACGAGCGCCAGGAGCGCATCGGCTACCCGTCGGATCTCGTCGTCGGCGCCGCCGAGGTCGCCGAGCACATGCGCGGCATGTTCCCCGACTGGCGCGCGCAGGGCGTCGAGGTGTGCCTGCACGAGCACAAGGGCGGCTTCGCGAACAACATGGCCTCGATGCACGGGCTCGCCGCCAAGGCGAAGGAGGCCGGGGCGCGCCTCGTCGACGGCGTCCGCGTCACCGGCTTCGACATGGACGGCTCCGGCGCGGTCGAGATCGTGCACACCGACCAGGGCGACATCGCTGTCGAGCAGGTCATCGTCGCGGTCGGACCGTGGGTGAAGACCATCTGGACGATGCTCGGCCTCCCGAACACCCTCGACGTGCGGACGCCGGACGGGAGCGTCCACGAGAACCAGGAGATGTGGACGTACTGGTACCTCCAGGAGGGCGAGATCGACGTCGACCCCGGCCTGCTCTCGCTGCCGGACGGCTCGATGCCGCCCGTGCTGCACGTCGACTCCGACGCCCCGCTCTACGACGACGAGGGCGCGCTGATCACCGACGAGCTCTGGGGCAACTACTTCAAGCAGGACCTGCACGGCGTGCAGGGCGGGGCGGCGCCCGTCATCGTCGGCAACGACTTCGACGTCGACCCGTATCCGACCGCGAGCGTCGAGTCGTCGTTCGCCGACATGTGGTGCGCGTCGCTCTCGCACTGCATGAAGCGCTTCGAGGGCAAGCGGGCCACCTACAAGAACGTCCGCTCCGGCGGCGTCGGCTGCTTCACCGCCGACAGCTTCCCCGTGTTCGACTACATGTGCCCGAACGCATACGTGATCGCCGACTCGAACCACGGCTACAAGATGATCGGCGTCGGCCGCGAGGTCGCACGGGTGGTCGCGGGCGGCGACTCGAGCCTGCTCTACCCGTTCCGGTACGAGCGGTTCGCGACGGGTGACCTGCACCCGGTCTCGAACAGCCCCTATCCCTGGAGCTGATCCGGGCGCCGGCGGGCGTGTGCGGCCAGGATGAGGGCGGCCGTCACGCCCGCCGCGAGCGCCGTCCTGCGCTCGCCCAGGGCGAGTGCGGCGACCGGTGCGGTGACGGCGCCCACGAGCCCTGACGCCGTGAGCGCGCGCGTGGCGACCGCCGAGACGGCCGCGGCGCCGAGGGCGATGGCGGCGACCCGCCAGTCGAGCACGGCGATCCCGCCGACCGCCGGGCCGAGGCCGCGGCCGCCGCGGAATCGGAGCTGCACCGGCGCGATGTGGCCGGCGGTGACGGCGACCAGAGCCGCGTCGCCGGCGGCGCCTCCCGCCGCCGCAAGGGCGATGCCGACGGCGATTGCTCCCTTGGCGACGTCGGCCGCGAAGGTCGCGACCGCCGCTGCCACCCCGAGCCGGCGGCCGACGTTCCGGGCGCCGGTGGAGCCGGTTGCATGCCCCCGGAGATCCTCGCCGGTGACGAGCCGGACGACGTAGTAGCCGGTGGCGACGCAGCCGATCGCGTAGGCCAGGATCGTGACGGCGAGGGCGGTCATGCGAGGGCGAGCGCGACGACCCCGACGGCGACCAGCACCGCGCCGGTCGCCCGGCCGCGCGAGACGGGCTCGTGGAGGACGACCGCAGCGAGCACGGTCGCCATGACGACGCTTGTCTCGCGCACGGCGGCAACCGATGCGGCCGGCGCCAGGCGAAGGGCCGCGAGCACGAGCGCATACGCGAGGAACATGCCGATGCCGGCGCCTGCCGTCCAGCGCGAGAACCCGTCGCGAACGACCTGGGTGCCCCGCGCCGCCGAGAGGCCGATGGCGTAGGCGATACCCGCGGTCGCGAGCGTCATCTCGAGGTACGGGATCGCCGCCGCGTGATGGAGCCCGGACTTGTCGATGACCGTGTACGCCGCGATGCACGCCGCGACGCCGAGCGCCATCGCGGGGGCGGCCCAGCCCCCGCCCACGTGGACGCCGCGGACGAGCATGATGCCGACGGCGACGATCGCCACGCCGGCCACCTCGAGCGCCGACGCCTGCGCCGATGTCGCGACCACGGCGACGACCAGGACGAGGACGGGAGCGGCGCCCCGTGCGATCGGGTAGACGACCGAGAGGTCGTAGCGCCTGTACGCCGCGGCAAGGAGCGCGAAATAGGCCAGCTCGAAGGCGGCCGACGCGCCGATGTAGGGGACCGCCGACCACTCGACCTGCCACGTGAGCGCGGCGACGGGCGCGAACGCCACGACGCCAATCAGGATGGCCGCGGCCCCCGCCCCCTCGGGGTCGCCGGCGCGGGCGATCAGGATGTTCCAGCCGGCATGAAGCGCCGCTGCGGCAAGGGCGAGCGCAAGGGCCGTAGCGGGCACCCGCCCACCCTACCGGCGGCCATCGGAGCGGCCTTGGTAACCACCGGTGCCTGCGCCAATGTTTCAGGCAGCCCACGTGAAACACCTGTACCAGGTACCAATGTTTCAGACGCCGGCCATCGCGAGCACGGCGCTCACATGCCGGCGTACGCCGCCGCGCGAGAGCTGCCCCGCCGCGAGCTCGACCGCGAACGCGTGCAGTCGCGGGAACCGCACCCGGATCCACCGCGACGCCGCGCCTCCCGGAGAGCTGTGCACGTAAAGCGGCAGGCCGACCATCGTTGCGTACGTTCGGCCCAGCGGCACGCTCGTCCCGGATGTCCACACGAGCCGCATGTGCTGGTGGTACCAGATCGTGACCTTCGGCCGGATGGCCGTGATCAGCCGGCGCGCGGCCTGCGTCTCGGGCTCCGAGAACGGGCTCGGCCCCGAGTAGTACGTGCTCCCCGGTGCGCCGTGGTGCGTCCAGCCGGCGGCGAAGTTGCGGTTCAGGTCGACGCCGCGGGCGTTCTGCCTCGTCCCCGCGGCCCGGCCGTCGGGGTTGAGCGTCGGGACGAGCCACAGGTCGGCGTGCTTCGGAGGCGTCCGTCGCCGGAGCGCGCGGATGACCGCCATCCCGGCGCACTCGTTCCCATGGATGCAGCCTACGACGAGGATCCGCGGTTCGCCCTGCGTCCCCGACTCGACAACGTGGATCGCACGGCCGTCGACCGAGTGTCCGATCACCGTCGTTCGGTGGACAGCGTGGCCCGAGCCTGCGACGACGGCTGAGGCCGCCAGGAGTGCAGCGAGCGATCCGATGATCCAGACCTCAGTGGATCGGTGGCTCCCAGCCCTCCAGCACCGGCGGCTTCCAGTCGGTGCCGACGGTGCGTGAGCCCTCGACCCACGGCCCCAGCTCGACCTGCGGGAACTTGCAGTGCTGCTCCTTGAGCTGGATGCCGTACGAGTTCCCCGACTGGAGGTGCTTGATCAGCACCTTGCGCGCGATCTCGTTCTCACGCCCCTCCGGAATGGGGAAGTGGATGCGAAGGAACGAGTTCGAGTAGCGGTCGAAGACGGCGGGGACGCCCTCCTCCTCGAGGAGCTCGATGTCCTCGAGCCAGTTGATGTCCTCGCCGGGCGTCGCGGCGAGGAGGTCGATGTCCTCCACCAGCGAGATGTCCTCCTGGTAGGGGAAGCGATGGCCGGCGAGCGTCTCGGCGTCGATCGCGATGTGGCGTTCCTGTTCGCTCATGGCCTCTACTCCCCGGCCGCCTCGAGCGGCTGTCCGACGTGGGTCATGGCCTCCTCCTCGTGCTTCTTCTCGAGGAGGCGGCGGATCTCGGTGAGCGTCTCGCGCTCGGTCACGCCCGGGATGTAGTCCGTCCCGGCCAGCGGCACCTTCGCCATGGCGGCCGCCTCGACGGTGAGCGCGCACAGATCCTCGGGCTCGAGGCTGTGGATGTTGGTCTTGCCGCACGCGCGCGCCAGCATCTGCACCTCGAGCGTCAGCGTGTGCAGGAAGTTGTAGACCCGCTCCGCCGCGTCGTCGACGACCAGGCGCTTTCGGAGCTCGGGATCCTGCGTGGTGATGCCGACGGGGCAGCGGCCGGTGTGGCAGTGATAGCACTGGCCGGCAGGCACGCCGATCGTCCCCTCGTAGTCGGTGACGCCGGGGATCTCCTTGTTGCAGTTGAGCGCCATCAGCGCCGAGTGGCCGATCGCAACGGCCTTGGCCCCGAGCGCCAGCGCCTTGGCGACGTCGCCGCCGTTTCGGATGCCGCCGGCGACGACGAGGTCGATCTCGTCGGCCAGTCCGACGTCCTCGAGCGCCCGCCTGGCCTCGGGGATCGCCGCCATGAGCGGGATGCCGGTCTCCTCGGTGGCGATGTGCGGCCCCGCGCCGGTGCCGCCCTCTGCGCCGTCCAGGTAGATGATGTCGGGCCCGCACTTGGCGGCCATGCGCACGTCGTCGTAGACGCGCGCCGCGCCGAGCTTGAGCTGGATCGGGATCTGGTAGTCGGTCGCCTCGCGGATCTCCTGCACCTTGAGCGAGAGGTCGTCGGGGCCGAGCCAGTCGGGATGGCGCGCGGGTGAGCGCTGGTCGATGCCGGCCGGCAGCGAGCGCATCTCGGCCACCTGCTCGGTGACCTTCTGGCCCATCAGGTGGCCGCCCAGCCCGACCTTGCACCCCTGGCCGATGAAGAACTCACACGCGTCGGCCAGCATCAGGTGGTGCGGGTTGAACCCGTACCGGCTCTGGATGCACTGGTAGTACCACTTGGTCGAGAGGTCGCGCTCGGGCGGGATCATGCCGCCCTCGCCAGAGCACGTCGCCGAGCCGGCCATCGAGGCGCCCTTGGCGAGCGCCATCTTGGCCTCGAGCGACAGGGCGCCGAAGCTCATCCCGGTGATGTAGACGGGGATGTCGAGCTCGATCGGCTTCTTGGCGAACCGCGCGCCGAGCACGGTCTTCGTCTCGCACTTCTCGCGGTAGCCCTCGATCACGAACCGGGTCAGCGTGCCCGGCATGAACATCAGCTCGTCCCAGTGCGGGATCGGCTTGAACATCGAGAACCCGCGCATGCGGTAGCGGCCGAGCTCGGCCTTCACGTGGATGTCGTCGATGACCTCCTGGGTGAAGATGCCGCTTCGCCCGAGGACGTTGCGCTTGGAGGATGTCTTGTCCGATGGCATCTACAGCACCAGCTTCCGCTCTGAGGGCTCGAGGTTGTCGTAGTTGTAGAGCTTCTTCCCGCACACGAACTTCTGGAACTCGGGCGGCGACCCGAGCCCGTAGATCGAGAACTTGCGGTTCACGAACTCGGTGTCGGCCTCGGTCCACTCGCCGGGCACGCAGTCGATGCCGAGCGCCTTCACCTTGCCGCCGACGTAGATGATGCCGTCGTACATCGAGTCGCCGAGGCCGGGGCCCGCGTCCTCGCAGATGATCTGATGGCCGCGCTGCATCATGAAGCCGGTCATCGAGCCGGCCGACCCGAGCGTGATGATCGTCCCGCCCTTCTGGTCGATGCCGCTCCGCGCGCCGACCCGGCCCTTGACGACGATGTCGCCGCCGCGGAGCGCCGCCCCGGTCAGTGACCCGGCGTTGCTCTCGATCACGACGACGCCCGACATCATGTTCTCGCACGCCGACCAGCCGACGCGGCCGGTGATGTGCACCTCGGGGCCGTCGATCAGGCCGCACCCGAAGTACCCGAGGCTGCCCTCGTAGGTGATCTTGCAGCGGGTGAGGATCCCGACCCCGATCGAGTGCTTCGAGCCGGGGTTCTTGACGGTCACGTCCTTCACGCCCTGCTCGTAGAGCAGCGAGCGCAGCTCGAGGTTGATCTGCCGGGTCGTGAGACCGGCGGCGTCGAACACCGCGGTCTCCCCAGACACCTCCGACACATGGGGCACATCCGCCGTCGGCTCGGCCAGGCCGCGCGCGTCGTAGGAGATGCGCCGTTCGCCGACTAGCGCGTCCATACCAGCACCTCCCGCTCATACGGGTCGTAGGTCTCGATCTCGTGGTCGATGATCGCCCGGATCGCGATCTCCTCGGATGCGAGCGCCACCATGTCGTCGCCCTCGTAGAGGACGAGCGGCTTCGCTGCCATCTCATCCTTGGCAACGCCGAGCGCCTCGCCGGTCACGCAGATGTAGGTGAAGACGCCGTCCAGGTCGTCGAGGCTGGCGTTCATCGCCTCCTCGAGCGACAGGCCGTCGCTCATCTTCTGGGCCAGGTAGACGGCGATGATCTCGGAGTCGCACTCGGACTGGAAGCGGTGGCCGGAGCGCTCGAGCCGCCGCTTCCACTGGAAGTAGTTCGTGAGCTGGCCGTTGTGGACGACCGCGACGTCGGCGAACGGGTACGCCCAGTAGGGGTGCGCGCCCGAGATGTCGACGTCCGACTCTGTAGCCATCCGGACGTGGCCGATGGCGTGCGTGCCCTGGAACGTGCCGAGGCCGTACTGGTCCGCGACGGTCTCGGCGTCGCCGAGGTCCTTCACGATCTCGAGCGACCGCCCGAGCGACAGCACCTCGCAGCCCGGCACGTCCTCGAGGTAGTCGGCGAGGCGCTTCAGGTCGCCGTCGTAGCGAAGCGCGGCCCGGAAGGCGTACTCGGTGTCGACCTCCATGTTCATGATCTGGGCGCCGAGCTCGCGCATCCGGCCCTCGACCTCGGCCCGGTGCCGCACGAGGCGGTCGGCGAACTCGAAGTCACGCGGATCGTTGGCGTCGGCCAGGGTGAAGCGCACGAGCACGAGATCCGACGCCGGCCCGTAGAGGGCGTAGCCGGTCGAGTCGGGGCCGCGGTGCTTCATGGACTGGAGCATCCGGGTCATGTCGACCCCGAGCGGCCGTCCGCCGTTCCCGTTCCGGTAGATGATTCCTGCGATTCCGCACATGCGGCGACCTCCTCGCCGCCGCTAGGGCAGCACGTCCAGGTATTCCTTCACGTCCCAGTCGGTGACCTCGGCGCAGTAGCGCTCCCACTCGTCGCGCTTGTAGTGGCGGAACACGCGCCACATGTCGCCGGGGAGCGCCGAGCGGACGACCTCGTCCTCGTCGAGCGCGTCGAGCGCGTCGCCGAACGTCATCGGGATCTTCTTGACTTCCTTGCCGCCGGCCATCGCCTCGTAGATGTTGCGCTCCTCGGGCTTGCCCGGGTCGACCTCGCGCGAGATGCCGTCGTCCATCGCCTTGATGAGGGCGGCGAGGCATAGGTAGGGGTTCACGGCGGAGTCGACCGACCGGTACTCGAACCGTCCCGGCGCCGACACCCGAAGCGCGGTCGTCCGGTTCTGGTATCCCCAGTCGGCGAAGACCGGAGCCCAGAACCCGGTGTCCCAGAGGCGGCGGTAGGAGTTCACGGTCGAGGCCGTGACGGCCGTCAGCGCGCCGAGGTGCTCGAGGATGCCGCCGATCGCCTGAAGGCCGAGCTTGCTCGGCAGCCGCTGGTCGTCGCTCTCGGGCATGAACAGGTTCTCGTCGCCCTTCCAGATCGAGATGTTCGTATGGCACCCGTTGGCCGAGACGCCCATGAAGGGCTTGGGCATGAAGCACGGGAACACGTTCAGCTCGCGCCCGACCTGCTTGCAGATCTGGCGGAAGGTCGAGAGCAGGTCGGCGGTGTGCTCGGCCCGGTCGAACATGAAGTTGAGCTCGATCTGGCCCGGCGCGTCCTCGTGGTCGCCCTGGATCATGTCGAGGCCCATCTTCTGGCCGTACTCGATGACCTTGTGGATGATCGGCTGGAGCTCGGAGAACTGGTCGATGTGGTAGCAGTAGGGCTTGGTCACGCCCTCGACATCGGGCGTCCCGTCCGGCTTCATCTTGAGCCACATCATCTCGGGCTCCATGCCCGCGCGGAGGTGCATCCCGGTGCGCGACTCGAAGTCGTCCTGGATGCGCTTCAGGTTGCCGCGGCAGTCCGAGGTGAGGAACGACCCGCCGCCCTCCTGATCCTCGCGGCCGCGGAAGCACGTGCACCACACGCGCGCGACCTTCGGGTCCCACGGCAGGGGCGTGAACGTCTCGGGCTCGGGGATGCCGACCAGCTCCCACGCCTCGGGGCCGTAGCCGATGTACTCGCCGTGCCGGTCGACGAAGAGGTTCGCCGTCGAGCCGTACACGAGCTGGAAGCCCTTCTGGGCCATCGACTCCCAGTGCGGGGCGGGCACGCCCTTCCCCATGATCCGGCCGGTGACCGAGATGAACTGGTAGTAGATGTAGGTGATCCCCGCTGCGTCGATTTGCCTTCGCACCTCGGCCACGCGCTCTGCGCGCCCGTCTGCGTCGACGAACTGCTCGAGATCGGTCGCCACTCCAACACCCTCCTTGTCGGTCTCGCGGGCATGCCCCGCTTCCAGCCCGCGCAAAGGCTACGTCGGGCGGGGGGCGCGCACAAGTGGAAGGAGTGGACACTCGCAGAGCGCCCTGCGCGTGCTCCCGCACACCGCATTAACCCTCAATTCCGGGCGATTGCGACCCCCGCGGCGGCTGCCAGAACCAGGGCGGTCGAGAGCGCAAGAGCCGGCGCGAGCCGCCGCGTGGGGACGCCGTAGACGGCCGCCACGCCGAAGCTGCCCATGCCGACGGCCATCCCGGCCGACACGACGAACGGGCCGGGGATCGGCAGGAGCGCGCGGAGCGCCAGGAGCGGCATCGACGCGACGGCGAGCCTGGCCGTGACGAGCCGCACGGTGCCGGTGTCGACCCGGAGCTTGTGGCCGGCCAGGACTGCTCCGACCGCGGCGAAGGCGGGGAGCGTGCTCAGAAGGAGCACGGTGCGGCCGACCGAGGTGACCGCCGTCGGGAGCGCCACGCCGGCCGCGTTGAGCGCATAGCCGGTCGAGACGCACACGAAGTACGGGTTTCGGGCGAAGGCCAGCGCCCGGCCGAGCCAGTCGGCCCGCGCGTTCACGAGCGCCGCCACCAGGCCGGGCAGGACGACGAGCGTGAACGGGCCGGAGCAGAGCTGGCTGAACGCGACGGCCAGGGGCAGCGCACCCCATCCGAAGACGACCACGCAGACCGGGAACCCGAGCCACGCCGCGTTCGGCCAGCAGATGGTGAGCAGGAGCTCGGCCCGCTCGCCGGCGACCCGGTCGCGGGTGAGGCGGAGCACCGCCACGGCCGATGCCGCGAGCACGATCCAGGCGGCGACGATCCCGATCACGAGCCCGGCGTGGACGTCCGTTCGCGTCGCGACGACGCCCGAGGCCGGCGCCCCGAGCCAGAAGAGCGTGCGCAGCGCCTTCCCCGTCCAGCGGGTGGGGTCGACACGCCGGGCCGACAGGTAGCCGGCGGCGGCGAGCACCATGCCCGCGATCAGGAGCGCGAGGGCCGTCGACGGCCCCTAGTTCTCGATCGGCGTGTCCGAGCGGTTTCCCCACTCGTTCCACGAGCCGTCGTAGACGGCCGGCCGCGGCCCGCCGGCCGCCTCGAGCGCGTTCGCAACCGCCGTCGCCGAGACGCCGCCGTTGCAGTAGGCGACCACGGGCCGGTCGATCGCGTCGACGTCGATGCCGGCGTCGGCGAACGCCATGCGGAGCTCGGATCGCTCGAGGAACGGCCCGTCGTCGCGCAGGAGGCTGCGATAGGGGACGTTCACGGCGCCGGGGATGTGGCCGGCGCGGCGGGCGTGGGTCTCGACGCCGGCGTACTCGTCGTGCGCCCGCGCGTCGATCACGAGGACGCCGCCGTCGAGCGTCGATCGCATGCGGTCGATGTCCCACAGCGAGTCGTCGCGCGGGCCCGTCCGGTACGGCGGCACGGCGGGGACGGCGTGCTCCTCGCCGCTCCGCAGCGGGCCGCCGGCGTCGCGCCACGCCCCGAGGCCGCCGTCGAGCACGTGCGCCCGCCGGTGGCTGTACGCGCGAAAGGCCCACACCACGCGGCCGGCGAGCACGTTTCGGTAGTTGTCGTAGGCGACCACGACCGAGTCGTTTCCGATGCCGAGCCGGGTCGCGTCAGCGGCGAACTCGACGGGAGGCGCGAGCTGCACCGGAACGGGATCCGACCGGTCGGTGAAGTCGGCCCGCCAGTCGACGAACACGGCGCCCGGAATGTGGGCGTCGCGGTAGCAGTCGGGATCGGCTCGGTAGCGCGGCTCGTCGTTCACGACCCGCCCGCGCACGTCGAGCAGCCGCACATCGCCGAGCCGCTCGCGGAGCCACTCGGCAGAGACGAGGGCGTCGGTCGGCACACCGGTATCTTGGCAGGCATGGGCCTCAACGACCGCTACTGGGATCCGATTGGGGACGCCGAGGCGGCGGCCGTGCTCGGCGCGGGCACGTCCGTGGTGGCCCGCCATCGGCGCTGGCTCTTCGCGGTTGCCCGCTGCCGGACGCCGCGGGGCGACGTCTATCTCAAGCGGCAGCCGCCCATGGGACGGGCGCTCGACCAGCTGGCGTGGCAGCACCGGCTCGCGAACCACCTCGCCGATCGCGGCGTGCCCGCCGCGCGGGCGCTCGGCCTGGTCGAGCACGGCGGCCACTGGTACGAGGTGCACGAGCCGGCCGCGGGGGACGACGTCTACACCGGGGCCGACAGCTGGGACCCGTTCATGTCGGAGGCCCACGCGGCCTCGGCGGGCGCCGCGCTGGCGCGCCTGCACGTGGCGGCGGCGGATTTCCCCGAGCGTTCGGCCGCAGCCTCAGGCCGGGTTCGTCGTTCAGCTCGGGGCGGTCGCCATGGAGCCGGTCGAGGCCGTCGCGGCGCTCGCCGCCGCCAGGCCGGCCGTCGCGGACTACCTGGCGGGGAGGCGATGGGAGCGCGAGGTGGCGGAGGCCTACGACGCCGTCTTCGACCGCCTGCGACCGGTCATCCCCGGGCTGCCGCAGGCCCCTCTCCACGGCGATTGGCAGACCAACAACCTCTTCTTCGACGGCGACGCGGTGAGCGGCATCATCGACTTTCACCAGGCGGACTACGCCCCGCGGGCGCTCGACCTGGCGGTCGCGGTCGAGCGCAACTGCTTCTTCTGGAACAGGATCTCGGCCGGCGACGACGGTGCATATGACCTCGGCCACGTCGCGGCGCTGGTGGGCGCCTACGAGGCCGTCGCTCCGCTCACCCACGCCGAGCGCGAGGCGTTCGCCGACGTCCTCCAGGCCTGCCAGTTCGAGTACGGGATCTCGTTCCTCGACTACTACTGGGGCGTCGAGCACGACCGCGAGAAGGCCGACTGGGCCTGGGAGACGTTCGTCGTCGGCCACGCCCGCTGGTGGGAGTCAGTCGCGGGCCGCGATGCGCATGCCGCCGTCGCGCGGATCGCCGGCGCCGGCTGAGAGCCGGCGCAGGAGCGGGCGTGCCTTCACGAGCGACTCCTCGACCTCCTCGCCGGGGTCGGAGTCCCACACGATCCCTCCGCCGACCCAGAGGTGGATCTCGCCCGCCCGCGATCGCGAACGTACGGATCGTGAGCCCCAGGTCGAGGTCGCCGTTGGGGTGGACGCGGCCGATGGCGCCCATCGAGGCGCCCCGGCCGACGGGCTCGAGCCGGGCGATGTGCTCGATCGCCGCCAGCTTCGGTGCGCCCGTGATCGACCCGCCGGGGAACGTCGCGCGCAGGAGCTCGGCGGTGCCGACGCCGGGCCGCAGGCGCCCCTCGACCGTCGAGACGAGGTGGCGGACGCCCGCCATCGGCCGCTCCTCGAGGAACGTGCTCACCCGCACCGATCCGGGGACGCACACGCGGCCGAGGTCGTTTCGCTCGAGGTCGACGATCATCACGTGCTCGGCCCGGTCCTTGCCGCTCGCGGCGATGGGCTCGGTCGAGTCGGCGGGGCGCGTGCCCTTGATCGGCATCGTCCAGACCCGGTCGCCGCGGGTGCGCAGGAAGAGCTCCGGCGTCGCCGAGACGATCGACCAGCCGTCGCCGTGCATCGCGCCCGCGAACTCGGCGCCGAGCGGTGCCAGCGCGCGCTCGACTCCCGCCGGGTCGCCCCGGAAGGGCGCGCGCATGTGCTGGACGAGGTTCACCTGGTAGACGTCGCCGCGGCCGATCGCAGCCTGCACCTCGGCGATCGCCGCCGCATGCTCCTGCGGCGACCACGTCCGCTCCCATGCCCCCACCGCGTAACGTGGAACAACGGTGTCAGGCACCAATGTTGCGCGCTCGCCCACGACGATCGGCAGGCGGCCGCGGGGAGCGGGCACGGCTCGGGCGGGCCGGCGCCGGCGAGGCCGTAGCCGAGGTAGAGGTCGGCCGGAAGCCCGCGGTTGGCGGCCAGGAAGTCCTCGATGCGGTCGAACGCGTCCGGGGAGGGCGCGTCGAGCACGAGCCAGCGGCCGTCGAGGTCACGGGTGGGGAGGGCGGTGCCGATGCCCTATCGTAGAGCCGGTGAACGCCCACGAGCCGCCGCGGGCAGTCGTCTTCGACTTCAACGGCACCATCTCCGACGACGAGCCGCTGCTCGCCGAGCTCTGCACCCTGATCTTCGGCGAGATCGGGATCGAAGTCACCGAGGAGCGCTACTTCAGCGAGTTCGCCGGCTACTCCGACCCCGAGATCGTCGAGCGCGTTCTGGCCGGCGCCGGCCGCCCCGACGCCGCCGTCGCGCAGGGCTTGCTCGACCGCCGCACCGAGCTCTACCTCGCCCGCGCCGGGACGGGCGAGACCGTGCATCCGCCGGTCGCCGCATGCGTGCGCGAGATCGCCGAGCGCGTGCCGGTCGCGGTCGCCTCCGGCGCCGTCCGCGCGGAGGTCGAGGCCGTGCTCGCGGGCAGCGGCCTGCTTCCGCTCCTGGCGGCCGTCGTCACGGCCGACGACGTCGCCCGCGGGAAGCCCGACCCGGAGGGCTACCTGATCGCGCTCGACCGGCTCGGCGTCCGCGGTGCCGACGCGCTGTCGTTCGAGGACACCCACTTCGGCGTCATGGCGGCGGTCGCCGCCGGGATGCGGTGCGTCGGCGTGGGCGCCACGGTGTCGGCCGACCGGCTTCTCGACGCCGGGGCCGAGGCGGTCGTGGCCGGCCTTGACTGGTCTATACCGACCGTGCGAGGGTTGTTCGCATGAGGGACGACGCCCGGGCGGTGGTGATCGGCGGCGGAGTGGGCGGGTGCTCGATCCTCTACCACCTCGCCAAGCTCGGCTGGAAGGACGTCGTGCTCGTCGAGCAGTACGGCCTCACGCACGGCTCGACGTGGCACTCGGCCGGGCTCGTCGGCCAGCTGCGCTCGACCGTCAGCCTGACGAAGATGATGCAGTACTCGGTCGGCCTCTACGCCGACCTGGCCCGCGAGACCGGCAAGGACCCCGGCTGGCACGAGCTCGGCGGCCTGCGGCTCGCGTCGTCGCAGGAGCGCTACGAGGAGATCCAGCGCCAGGCCGGGTGGGCGAAGAGCTTCGGCCTGCCGATCGAGATCGTCTCGCCCGCCGAGGCGAAGGAGCTCTTCCCGCCGATGTCGACCGACGGCGTCGTCGCCGCGGCGTTCCTGCCGCAGGACGGCTACCTCGATCCGAGCCAGCTCACCTTCGCCCTGGCCGACGGGGCCCGGCGGCTCGGCGCCGAGATCGAGCAGCGGACGCGAGTGCTCGACGTGATCGTCGAGGGCGGCCGCTGCCGGGGCGTCGTGACCGACAAGGGGACGATCCGCGCCGACGTGGTCGTGAACGCCGGCGGCATGTACGCCCCGCAGATCGGCCGGATGGCCGGCGTCGAGGTGCCGATCATCCCGTACGCGCACGAGTTCCTGGTGACCGAGGCGTTCGACCCGCCGCTCGAGCCGCTGCCGACGCTGCGCGACCCCGACCGGCTGATCTACTTCCGGACCGAGGTGGGCGGCCTGATCATGGGCGGCTACGAGCGAAACCCGGCGGCGTGGGCGCTCGACGGCGTCCCGGACGGCTTCGAGGCGCAGCTCCTGCCCGAGGATTGGGAGCGCTTCGACGAGCTGCTCACGAACTCGGTCGAGCGGGTGCCGGCGATGGAGACGGCCGAGGTGCGAAAGCTCTTCAACGGCCCCGAGGCGTTCACGCCGGACGGCGAGTTCATCCTCGGCGAGTCGGACGTGCCGGGGTTCTGGGTCGCGGCCGGGTTCTGTGCCCACGGCCTGGCCGGCGCCGGCGGCATGGGCTGGCAGGTCGCCGAGTGGATCGTGAACGGCGAGCCGAGCCTCGACCTGTGGCACATGGACTCGCGCCGCTTCGGCCGCCAGTACCGGAGCCAGGCCTTCACGCTCGCCCGGGCGACCGAGATCTACGCGACCTACTACGACATCAAGTACCCCAACCACGAGCGCGAGGCGGGCCGGCCGCTTCGGCTCTCGCCGGCCTACGACCGCGTGGCGGCGCTGGGCGCCGTCTTCGGCGAGAAGTCGGGGTGGGAGCGGCCGAACTGGTTCGAGCCGAACGCCGCGCAGGGCGACGAGGGCCTGCGGCCGCGGGGCTGGGCGGGCCAGCACTGGTCGCCGGCGATCCACGCCGAGTCGGTCGCGACCCGCGAGCGGGCGGGCCTCTTCGACGAGAGCTCGTTCGCCAAGATCGAGGTGTCGGGGCCGGGCGCTGTGGAGTTCCTCCAGGGGATGTGCGGGAACGACGTCGACAAGAAGGTGGGGTCGATCACGTACACCCAGATGCTGAACTCGCGGGGCGGGATCGAGTGCGACTTCACGGTCACCCGTCTCGCCGCCGACCGGTTCCGGATCGTCACGGGCACCGCGTTCGGAAACCACGACCTCGGCTGGATCAGGAAGCACGCGCCCGTCGACGGATCGGTGCAGGTGGCCGACGTGACGTCTGCCTGGGCGTGCCTGGGGATCTGGGGCCCGCGGTCGCGCGACATCGTCCAGCCGCTGACGAAGTCCGACCTCTCGAACGAGGCGTTCCGCTACATGACGGCACGCGAGATCTCGATCGGCAACGTCCCGTGCCTCGCCGCCCGAGTCACGTATGTCGGCGAGCTGGGATGGGAGCTCTACTGCCCGGCCGAGTACGGCGCCGGCCTTTGGGACATCCTCTGGGCGGCCGGCGCCGAGCACGGGATGCTGGCGTGCGGCTACCGCGCGATCGACGCCCTCCGGGTCGAGAAGGGCTACCGCGTGTGGGGCGCCGACATCACGCCCGAGGAGACGCCCGATGAGGCGGGCCTCGGGTTCGCGGTGAAGCCCGACAAGGGCGTCGAGTTCCGGGGCCGCGAGGCGCTCCTGCGGGCCCGCGAGGGTACGCCCGAGCGCCGGCTCGCGTGCCTCGTCCTCGCCGATCCGAAGGCGGTGTGCCTGGGGCAGGAGCCGGTCCGGGTGAGCGGCGAGGTCGCCGGTCGCGTCACGAGCGGCGGCTACGGCTTCGCGGTCGGCAGGTCGATCGCCTACGCCTACGTGCCGGCGGCTGCGGCCGAGGTCGGGACGGCGGTCGAGGTCGAGGTGTTCGGCGAGTGGGTCGGGGCCGAGGTGACGGCCGAGCCGCTGTGGGACCCGGCGGGCGAGCGCATCCGCTCGTAGGTCAGGTCAGGCCGCGGGCTGAAGCTCGCGCACGACGATCGTCTGGTCGCGGCGAGCGCCGGTGCCGACGATCGCGATCGGCACGCCGACCTCGGCCTCGACGAGCTCGAGGTAGGCCTTGGCGGCTGGCGGCAGGGCGTTGTAGGTGGTCACCGACGAGATGTCGCTGCCCCACCCGTCGAGCTCCTTGTAGACCGGCGTCGCGTGGTGGAAGTCGGTCTGGTGCGAGGGGAAGTCGGTCGTCACCGTGCCGTCGGAGAGGCGGTAGGCGGTGCACACCGGGATCGAGTCGAGCATCGAGAGGACGTCGAGCTTGGTCACGGCCAGCTCGGTCAGGCCGTTGACGCGCGCGGCGTAGCGAAGCCCGACCAGGTCGAGCCATCCGCACCTGCGGTCGCGGCCGGTCACGGTCCCGTACTCGGCGCCGCGCTCGCGGATCGCCGCGCCGCCCTCCTCGTCGGCCTCGCTCGGGAACGGGCCGGCGCCGACGCGCGTCAGGTACGCCTTGGTGACGCCGAGGACGCGGTCGATCCGGGTCGGGCCGACGCCGAGCCCGGTGCACGCGCCGCCGGCGATCGGGTTCGACGAGGTGACGAACGGGTAGGTGCCGTGGTCGATGTCGAGGAGCGTCGCCTGCGCGCCTTCGGCCACCACCGAGCGCCCTGCGGAGAGCGCGCGGTCGAGGTCGAGCGACGTGTCGGAGATGAACGGGCAGATGCGCTCGGCGTAGCCCAGCATCGCGACGGTGAGCTCCTCCTTGTCGAGCGGCCGGTGGTGGTGGAGCTTTCGCAGCAGCTCGTTCTTGACCGAGAGCGCGGTCTGGATCTTGAGCCGCAGGATCTTCTCGTCGAGCAGGTCCTGCACGCGGATGCCGACGCGCAGCGCCTTGTCGGCGTAGGCCGGGCCGATGCCGCGCCGGGTCGTCCCGATCTGGAGCCGCCCGAGCGCCAGCTCGGAGTCGGCGTCGATGATCCGGTGCCAGGGCATGATCAGATGGGCGTTGCCGGAGATGCGCAGGCCGCCGACGTCGATGCCCCGGGCGATCAGCCCGTCGAGCTCCTCGATCAGCACCTCGGGATCGATCACGCAGCCGTTTCCGAGCAGGCAGAGCGTGTCGGGGTAGAGGATGCCGCTCGGGACGAGCCGGAGCTTGTACGTCTCGTCGCCGATCACGAGCGTGTGGCCGGCGTTGTTTCCGCCCTGGTAGCGGGCGACCACGTCGGCGCGCTCGGCGAGGAGGTCGACGACCTTGCCCTTGCCCTCGTCGCCCCATTGCGCCCCAACGACGACCGTCAGCGGCATCGGGCTACACCTGCTGCTCGACGCCGCGGGCCAGGTTGTCGAACTTGGTGTAGCGCCCGATGTACGCGAGCCGGATCTTGTCGATCGGCCCGTTTCTGTGCTTGGCGAGGATGAGCTCGGCGGTGCCCTTGTCGTCGCTCGAGTCGTCGTAGTAGTCGTCCCGGTAGACGAACATCACGAGGTCGGCGTCCTGCTCGATCGAGCCCGACTCGCGCAGGTCGGAGAGGACGGGGCGCTTGTCGGTGCGCTGCTCGACCGCGCGTGAGAGCTGCGAGATGGCGAGGACCGGCACGTCGAGGTCGCGGGCGATCAGCTTGAGCGCGCGCGAGATCTGCGAGATCTCCTGGACGCGGTTCTCGACCCTGGTCTGCCCGCCCATCAGCTGAAGGTAGTCGACGACGACGAGGCCGAGGTGCCCGTCGAGGCGGGCCTTCAGGCGGCGGGCCTTGGCCTTGATCTCGATCGGCGAGACGCCGGCGGAGTCGTCGACGAAGATCGGCGCGTTGTAGAGGCGCGTGGAGGCGTTGGTGAGGTTGTTCCAGTCGGCCTTCGAGAGCTTGCCGACGCGGAGCCGCTTGGAGTCGACCCGGCCCTCGGTGCACATGAGGCGGGTCGTGACCTCCTCCCGCGACATCTCGAGCGAGAAGATCGCGACGGGGATCTGCTCGCGGACGGCGAGGTGGGTGGCGATGTTGAGCGCGAGCGACGTCTTGCCCATGCCCGGCCGCGCGGCCAGGACGACGAGGTTCGACTTCTGGAACCCCGCGGTCAGCTCGTCGAGCGCCTTGAAGCCCGACGGCGCGCCGGTGATGTCGTGGTCCGAGTTCTGGATCTCGTCGAGCCGCTCGAACGACTGCTTGAGCAGGCCGTCGATGCGCTCGAAGTCGCTCGAGATGCGCTGGTCGCCGATCGAGAAGACGATCTGCTCGGCCCGGTCGACGAGCTCCTGCGGCTCGCCGATGTGCTCGAAGCCGAGCGAGGCGATGTCGGTGCCCGCGCGGATGAGGCCGCGGTACGTCGCGGTGTCGCGGACGATCTGGGCGTAGTGGCGGGCGTTGGCCGCCGCCGGGACGGTCGCGGCCAGCGTGTGGACGACGGGCTTCCCGCCGACGTCGTCGAGCACGCCGCGGTTGTCGAGGGCGCTCGTGAGCGTGATCGAGTCGACGACCTCGCCCTTGCCGTACATCTCGAGGATCGTGCGGTAGATGGTGGCGTGCGAACGGCGGTAGAAGTCCTCGGGCTTCAGGAGCTCCGAGACGATCGCGATCGCGTTCTGCGAGACCAGCATCGCGCCGAGGACGGACTCCTCCGCGTCGATGTCCTGGGGCGGGACGTTGGCTGGCCTGTCGGCGACGGCCATGTGGCTACGAGAACTCGCCCTCGATGGGCTCGGACGGCTCGGCCTCGAAGGCCTCGACGCCGCCCTCCTCGTCGGCGCCGCCCGGCACGACCATCACCTTGAGCACGGCGCGGACGTCCCCGTACACGGTCAGCTGCACGCGGTGCGAGCCGAGCGTCTTGATCGGCTCGTCGAGCTCGACCTTGCGCCGGTCGATGCGGATCCGGCGGGCCTGCCAGATCGCGTCGGAGATGTCGGTCGACGTGACCGACCCGTAGAGCCGGTCCTCGGTGCCCGCCCGGCGCTTGATGGTGAGCACCGTGCGGTTGAGCGTGTGGGCCATGTCGCGGGCCTGGTCGTCGCTCTGGGCCTCGTGGCGGCGGCGCTGCTCCGCCTGGCGCTGCACCTCGGCGACGCGGGCGTCGGTCGCCGCCTCGGCCAGCTTCCGCGGGCCGAGGAAATTGCGCATGTAGCCGGTGGCGACCTGGACCACGTCGCCCTTGCGGCCGAGCTTCTCGACGTCCTGGAGCAGGATCGCCTGTGTCGCCTTGTTTGCCATTTCCTTCCTCTTCAGTCGGGCCGGCGCGCCGCCGTTGCATCGTTGCACGGCGGCGCCGGGCGTGACCACCCCGCGAGCGCCAAATCGGGCGCTCGCAGCGTGGAAAATGTTTAGTTGACGGCGTAGGGCAGGAGCGCGACCTCGCGGGCGCGCTTGACCGCGACCGCCACCTGACGCTGGTGGCGGCGGCAGGCTCCGGAGATCCGCCGCGACCGGATCTTGCCCTTCTCGGACGTGTACCGCCGCAGCTGGTTGTAGTTCTTGTAGTCGATCTCCTCGACCTTCTCCTTGCAGAAGTAGCACGGCTTTCGCCGCGTCGAGCCGCCGGTCGGCGCCCCGCGCTTGCGTCCCTGTCCCTGCTTGTTCTTGGGCTTCGATGCCATCGCTCGCCGCTCCTAGAACGGGATGTCGTCGTCGGAGGCCGCCGCGCCGGTGAAGGCCTCGACGGGCTCGGGCTTGATCTCGGCGGTCTGGCGGAAGCCTCCGCCGGCCTCGCCGCTGCTGTCGCCGCGCGACCCCAGGAACTGCACGGTGTCGGCGACGACCTCGACGGCCGAGCGCTTGCCGCCGTCCTGCGCTTCCCACTCTCGCCACTCGAGCCGGCCGTCGACGGCGACGGGGCGGCCCTTCGAGAGGTACTGGGCGCAGTTCTCGCCCTGGGCGCCCCAGACCTTGATGTCGAAGTAGTTGGGCTTCTCGATCCACTCGCCGCTCGACTGGTCCTTGTAGCGGCGGTTCACTGCCAGCCGGAGCCGGCACACCGACGTGCCGCTTGGCAGCGTCGAGAGCTCGGGATCGGCGGTCAGGTTGCCTGTCAGGATGACTCGATTGATGTTTGCCACGGGTTCCTCCTCTGCCTCCTCTTACGAACGTACGTTCGTGTATAGTAGGGGCGTGACCGGACGGTGGGTCAGGCCGACGCCTCGGCCGGCTCTGCCGGCGCCGCTGCCGCCGCCTTGGGGGGCGGCTTCGCAACCGCCATGAAGCGCAGCACGCCGTCGGTGATCCGAAGCACGCGCGTCGCCTCCTCGAGCGCCGGGACGGGCGCGTCGAACGTCAGCACGTAGTAGAAGGCGTCGGTGAGATGGTTGATCTCGTAGGCCAGCTTGCGCTTGCCCCACGGTTCGACCCCATGCCACGTCCCGCCACCCTCGGTCACGGTCGCCTTGGTGCGCTCGATGATCTCGGTGTGGCGTTCCTCCGCCACCTCCGGCTCGATCAAGAGCATGATCTCGTACGGGTTGATCCTGATCACCTCCTGTGGACTGGACAGCCCCGGGCCGCGCGTGGCGCCGCGATCAGGAGGGCGGCGTCGGGCTCGGAGCAGGAAGCTGCTCGATTGGGGCGAGTATAGTTGGGACGGTGAGGCTGGGGCGAAGGCACGCGAGGTCGGGGCGATGAAGCGGCTCCTGTGGCTCGTTGCGGGCGCTGCCGGTGCTGCTGCAGTGCTGGTCGCGTCCCCCGAGACATACACCCGCCTGCGCGAGCGAGTGGCCGGCGGGCCCGTCGGCGAGCTCCTCCCGGGAGACGCCTACGCGCCGCCGCCGCCGCCACCCCCGCCGCCTCCGCCGCCTCCGCATCATGAGGCCGAAGCCGCCGTCGTCGAGGACGAGGACGACGATGACGACACCGACGAGATCCCGTTTCCGTCGCCGCCCCCGCCCGACCAGGCTGCCGATGACCTGCGGGCCCGGATCGGCGAGAGCCGCTCGCGGCTGCGCGAGAAGGCGATGGCGGCCACGCCGGAGTCGGACGACGAGGACGACGACGAGGGGTCGTCGGACTCGGGCACAGAGCCGACCGCGTAGAATTCGGCGCCCTGGAGTGGCACGGGCCCGGTGGCCCATCCGGTCTTCAAAACCGGCAGGCCGTGGTAACCCCACGGTTGGTAGGTTCGACTCCTGCGCCGCTCCGCTAGGCCAAAGCCAGCATGGTTGGGCGGAGTGGTCGAACTCGGAGGAGCGTGCGCGATTCGCGAGCGCCCGTTCGTCTGAGGTCGCCTGAGCTCGCTGATCTCGGGCACGATGGTTCAACCCGGGTGCAGCTCCGCTAGCCGAATCGGCCATGGTCCAGCGGATCGGCTGACGGCGCGCTCGGGCGGGCCAGCGTCGGATCGCGCCACGTCGTAGACTGGAGCCGTGGCCGCCTGCTCGAAGTGTGGCCAGGAGAATCCTGACGGGTTCGTTCTGTGCGGAATGTGTGGGTACCGCTCTCCGCCTCCGGCGACCGTGCCCAGGACGTGCGCAAGACCGTGACCGTCCTGTTCTGCGACGTCGTCAGGTCGACTGCCATGGGCGAGCGTATGGATCCGGAAGTAGTGCGCGCCCTGATGTCGGCCTACTTCGACCGCGTCCGCGAGGTCCTCGAACGGCATGGCGGGACAGTCGAGAAGTTCATCGGCGACGCGGTTGTGGCCGTGTTCGGCGTCCCGATCGTGCACGAGGACGATGCACTTCGGGCGGTTCGTGCTGCATACGAGATCCAGGCTGCACTCGTGGAGCTCGGGATCCCCGCGAGGATCGGTGTGAACACAGGCGAGGTCTTGGCCCACTCCGGCGACTTGCTCGTGACCGGCGACGCCGTCAACGTCGCGGCGCGGCTGGAGCAGCACGCCACTCCCGGTCACGTGTTGATCGGCGACTCGACCTATCGCTTGGTGAAGGGAGCGGTCGTCGCGGACCCAACCGAGCCGCTCGTCGTGAAGGGTAAGCGGAAGCCTGTGCGTGCGTGGACCCTCGCCTCGGTCACCGACGCTCCCGCTCGTCCTCTCGGAACGGCGGCGTTTGTGAATCGGCAGCCGGAGTGCGGACGCGCTCGTCCGTGCGCTGGACGCAGCCGCTTGGGAGCGGCGGGCGAAGGTCGTCACCGTCCTTGGGCCCCCCGGCATCGGCAAGTCCCGTCTCGTCCACGAGTTCACATCCTCCGTCGCCGGTCGAGTCACAGTGGTCGGTGGGCGCTGTCTCTCGTACGGCGAGGGCACCAGCGTCTTTGCCCTGAGCGGGGTCGTGAGGGGTATGGTGGGCGAGGACGTCGAAGAGGGCTTGACGACGCGGCTCTCGGGCGTCGAGCGGGGTGGGCAGATCGCGGCCCGAGTCGCGGCCGCTGTCGGCGCCGGCGATCAGGGCGGTCCGGCCGAGGAGATCCAGTGGGCGGTCCGCCGGCTGCTGGAGTGCGTTGCCACGGACCGGCCGCTTGTCATCAGGCTTGATGATGTGCATTGGGCGGAGCCCTGGCTGCTCGATCTCGTCGAGTATCTGGCCGCCTTCGCCGCCGCCCCGGTCCTCGTCGTCAGCTGTGCCAGGACGGAAGAGCTGCTCGAGGTTCGCGCGGAGTGGGCGCGCCTGGTGGTCCGGGCGATGTGATCGAACTTGAATCGCTGTCCAGAGCGCACACCCACGAGCTCGTGCGCGAGATGCTTGCGGGTCGTTCGGCGCCGACCGGGGTGGCCGAGCACATCGCCACTCGGAGCGACGGGAACCCACTGTTCGCCGAACAGGTCGTGGCACTTGAGGTGGCCCGAGACTTCGTCGGCACGAGCGCGCTGCCGCTGACGCTGCGCGGGCTGCTTCAGGAGCGCATCGACCATCTGAAGACGGACGAGCGCGAGGTGCTCGCACGCGCCGCGGTCGAGGGCGTCGTGTTCCATCGCAGCGTGTTGATGGCCCTCGCTGACGATGAGCTTCCCGCAGAGGAAGGCGCCGCGACCATGGCGCTGATGCGCAAGGGATTCATCAGAACGACGACTGCGAGGCGCTCCGGCCGAAGAACAAGATCGCGCGCCGACTCCCGTTGCCCGTTGTTCGCGTCAACCAAGACGAGCACGCGACCAGCCTCATCTTGCGGCGCCGACCCAAGCAGCAGCCACTCACCGATGCCGCCGTCGGCCGCGTGCGCGCACTGGCCGGAGGTGCACCAGCCACGCAGCGTCTGGTCGTTGAGATTGCCGCGGACGGCAGTGTTCTCGTCGGACCGGGTAAGCCGGAGCTCGTTGCTGCGGAGTAACCACAGCGACCTCCTCGCGCGCCGCCTGTTGCTAGTCGGAGGTTCGGACAGGTCCGCGTCACCTGGGCTACACAGCAGATTCGGTGCCTGCACGATTCTGCCTCACGCGACCACCACCCGGCGATCCGGTCGCGCGGAAGCCTAGAGGCATTGACCGGGGAGCGAGCGAGCCGTGCTCGGACGTCCGGCTGTTATGGCCCCGGTGTTCTTGCGCGGACTGGCTGACCGATGCCGCGGGTGGCAGCCACGGACCGCGCATGCCGAGCACCTGACGCTCGCAGCGATGTGCGTCGCGCAGGTGATGATCATGCTCGACATGACCATCGTGAACGTCGCGCTGCCGTCGATCCAGCAGGAGCTCGACGTGCCGCCCACCAATCTGGAGTGGATACTCAACGCCTACACGCTGGTGCTGGCGTCGCTGATCCTCGTCGGCGGCGTGCTCGGTGACCGATACGGCCGCCGCCGCGTGTTCCTGATCGGCCTCGCGATCTTCACGCTGGGCTCGCTGGGCTGCGCCCTGTCACCGGACGACCCTGAGCTGATTGCGCTGCGGGCGATCCAAGGTGTCGGCGCAGCCGCGATGAGCCCGCTGACGCTGTCGATCCTGGTCGCCGCGTTTCCCGGCGAGCGGGCGGCGGGAGCGATCGGCCTGTGGGCGGCCGTGGGCAGCCTCGGGTTCGGCGCCGGCCCGGTGCTCGGTGGCTTCCTGGTCGACCGCTTCGACTGGTCAGCGGTGTTCTGGATCAACGTGCCGCTCGGTCTTCTCTGCGGCGCCGTGACCCTGCTCGCGGTGCGCGAGTCCCGCGACCCCGCCGCGCGCCGCCTCGATGCCGGGGGTGCGATTCTTGCCGGGACGGCGCTGCTGGTGCTGACGCTGGCGCTGATCGGCACGGCGACGCACCCATGGCTTTCCGTCCGGACGCTGGGGATGGTGGCCCTCGCGGCGGTTCTGGCCGGCGCCTTCATCTGGTGGGAGGCCCACTCGACGGAGCCAATGGTGCCCCTCGACCTGTTCCGCGACCGGCGGCTGGCGACCGTCGTCGTGACGACGCTCTGCGCCTATGCCGCGCTGGGGATGGTGCTCTACATGATGACGCTGTTCTTCCAGGACATCCGCGGGTACAGCCCGTTCAAGGCCGGGCTGAGCGTCGTGCCGATCAGCCTGTCGTTCGGGTTGCTCGCCCCGTTTGCGGGCCGGGCCGGCAAGAGATTCGGCACGGCCCGCGTGATCGCCGCCGGCTGTGTTGCCGCTGCCGTGTCGATCGCAGCGGTGGCGCTGACCGACCAGAACACCCCCTACGCGGTGTTCCTGGGCCCGTACCTGCTGCTTGGCGCCGGCTTCGCAGCGATCACGCCGAGCGTCGCCACGCTCGCCATGGGCGCCGTCGAGGCCGGCCGCTCGGGGCTCGCCGCCGGCATCGTCAATGCGTCACGTCAGCTCGGCACGGTGCTCGGCATCGCGGCCTTCGGATCTGTCGCCGTGACCGTCGCCGAGCGCTCGTGGAGCGAACGCGCGGGACACGTGGCCGACGGCCTCGGTCAGACGGTGGCCGGTGGCCAGGTCGAGCAGGTGGCGGCGCGGCTTGGTCACCGCTTCGGCGACATCGCCGCAGACGCGTTCACGACCGGCATGCGCGCCGGCCTGGCGCTCGCAGCTCTCGGGCTTTTGATCGGCGCGGTGTCGATCCTCGCCGGAGCTCGACCAACGACGTCAGCGCCGAGGTCCGCAGCTCACCGCGATCGACGACGGGCGCCGACGGATCCATCGCCGACCGGTTGAATCGCCGGCCGAGTCGATGAGGTCACGTTGACGACGTCGAGCCCGAGGAAGGCGTCGGCGGCGTCGCCGAATGGTGGAGCCCGGAGGGCGCTCAGCCGAACACCGGCCTATTGAGTGAGACCGATCGTGTAGTCGGTGTTGTGGTTGGGGTCGTAGGCGCCGGTCGCGTCGCCGGTTGTGGTGGCGTCGTCAAGGCCAACGAAGACGCCGGTGACGGTCTTGCCGTTGTTCGTGTAGCCGGGGGGGCCGGTGATCACGAACCAAGCGAATCCAACCACGCGCACCCATCCCGCTCCGTTGAGCCAGTTGGTGGCGCCGTTGGGGTCTTCTACGATGGGGATGAGGACGAGTTGCTTGCTGGTTTGGTCGATGACCGTGGCTTGTCCGTTCGGGTTCATCTGGACGATCTGGTCGAGCGGCTTCCAGCTGGTGATGCGGGTGTCGATTCCTTGGCGGGTAGGGCCGGCGTTCTGTCCGGGCTTCACGTCCAACTGCTCGCCGACGGAGACAGGGCACGCGTTGAGGGTGCCGTCGATCTCGTCGCGATACGGGTTGGCGCCGTTGGGGACTGGACAGTTGGCGTTGTTGACGTACGGCAGCGACAGTGCGCCGTTGTTCGACGAACTGTTGTCGGTGTAGATCTGGTAGGGCTGGCCCGGTGTATACGTGCCTTTCATGACGCCCCACGGCATGATGTCCTGGTTCGAGTGCACAGTGGTGAACGAGGACACCGTCGCCCGCGCGGTCGCCGTGATGGTCACGCCCATGAACCCGAAGACCCGGGTGAAGTAGGTGGGCGCCTGCCGGGTCGCCGCACGGTCGCTGTCGTTGGCGGAGCTGGCTTGGGACGATCGCGACGACCTGTTCGCAGGTTCGCATCGTCGATGACGCGCGCTCCTCCGCGACGTTCAGCCACTGATCACAGCTGCGAGCTGGTTCAGCGTGTCCCGGACGAGCCGGCCGAAATCGCGGTGCTCTTCCTCGTCGATCCAGCGCTCGAACGCGGCCCGAAAGACAGCCACGCCTGCGTCACCGGCCAGGCGGGCGGACAGCGGCTCGACGCCGCGTCCGCGCAACGCTTCGGCCATGTCCGCGGCGAGCATCGCGTACTTGATCTGCTCGCCCTGCTGCAGGCTCGGGTTGGCGGCGATGACGGCCTGGCGCCGGCGGGTCATGTCGCGCCGCTCGTCGAGCACGGCGCCGGCCGCGTCGAGGGCGGCCGTGACCGCCTCGATCGCGGTCATCGACGCGGGAGCGTCGGCGAGCGTGCTTACGAGTACGCGCTGCACCTCGCCCGAGAACACGACCTCGCGCTTGTCGGTGAAGTGGCGGTAGAACGTGCGCTCCGTGAGCCCGGCCCGCTCGGCGATCTGCGCCACCGTCGTCTGGTCGAAGCCGTGCTCGCCGTAGAGCTCGAGGGCCGCCTGCCGGAGGCGGCCGCGTGCGTCGGGCTGCCAGCGAGCCATGGAGACGATTGTAGTGACGACAGTGGCTGTCATCGCATGATACGCTACGACAGTGACTGACATCACCCCGACCCGCTCTCGCCACCTGGTGCTGGCGATCTGCTCCACGGGCCTCCTGATGGTGGGGCTCGACGCGACGATCGTGAACATCGCGCTGCCCGCCATCCACCGCTCGCTCGGCTCCTCGCTGGCCGGACTGCAGTGGACGGTCGACGCGTACACCCTCGTGCTGGCGAGCCTGCTCATGCTGGCCGGCTCCACCGCCGACCGTGTCGGGCGCAAGCGTGTGTTCCAGCTCGGCCTGGTCGTGTTCTCGCTCGGTTCGCTGCTGTGCGCGCTGGCGCCCACACCGGGTGTTCTGATCGCCGCCCGGGTGCTTCAGGCGATCGGCGCCTCGATGCTGAGCCCGGTGGCGATGTCGATCATCCGCACCGTGTTCGTCGATCCGGCCGAGCGGGCCCGCGCGATCGGCGTGTACGCGGCGATGTTCGGGCTCAGCATCGCGCTCGGGCCCGTGCTCGGCGGCATGCTGGTCGACGCCGTCGGCTGGCGGGCGGTCTTCCTCGTGAACGTGCCGGTGGGCGCACTGGCGGTCGTAGCCACCCACCGGTTCGTGCCCGAGTCGCGCGCCGAGCGGCCGCGCCGGTTCGATCCCGTCGGTCAGATACTCGTGATCGTGGGCCTGGCATCGCTCACGTACGGGATCATCGAGGGGCCCGACCACGGCTGGGCCTCGGTCGACATCGTGGCGGCACTCGCCGTGGCTGCGCTGGCCCTCGCCGCCCTCATTCCGTACGAGCTGCGGCGACGCGAGCCCCTGCTGGAGGTGCGCTGGTTCCGCAGCGCGCCGTTCTCCGGCGCCAGCGCGATCGCGCTCTGCGCGTTCGCGGCGCTCGGGGCGTTCCTGTTCCTGAACACCCTCTACCTGCAGGACGTCCGCGGGCTCTCTCCGCTTCGGGCCGGCCTGTGCATGCTGCCGATGGCCGCGATGGTGCTCGTCTTCGCACCGCTCTCCGGCCGCCTCGTCGGCTCCCGCGGCCCGCGGTCGCCGCTGCTCGCGGCGGGCGTCGCGCTGATCGCCGCCGTGGCGATGCTGACCCAGCTGCAGGCCTCGAGCTCGATCGCCTACGTGCTCATCGCCTACACGGTGTTCGGGGTCGGCTTCGGCTTCGTCAACCCGCCGATCACCAACACCGCTGTCTCCGGCATGCCCGCCTCACAGGCCGGCGTCGCCGCCGCCGTGGCCTCGACCAGCCGCCAGGTCGGCCTGACACTGGGAGTTGCGCTGGCAGGCGCGATCGCCGGCGGGAGCGCCGCACTCGACGGCGGCGCCTCGGCCGGTTTCACCACTGCGGCCCGCCCGGCGTGGTGGGTGATCCTCGGCGCCGTCGCCACCGTCCTCGTGCTCGCGGTCGTGTCCACGACACGCTGGGCCGAGGCGACCGCACGCCGCACCGCCGAGGCGCACGCCTGACCTCTGGTCGTCAAGACCGGTACGCTTTCTCGTCCACCGCCGCGCCGCCTCAGCGACGCGAACGTCTGCATCTCTTCAGCAGCGCACCGGCTTCACGGCATCCGATCCCGAGAACGACGTCCCGTCGGCGGTGTGTCCGGTGAGGCTCACCGAGGTCGAGCTGCAGGTGATCCCGGTATCCGCGGGCACGAACCGGAAGTCGCGATCGAGGAACCCGTCGTGGTTCCTGTCGTGGGGCGCGAACCGCTTCCTCTGATCGGGCGGTATCGGGGCAGCCGCGGCGTTCCCCAGCTTGACATCGGTAACGCCTGTGACGTCCAGCGTGGCCGAGCCGTACAGCCTCACGATCAGGACGGGCCGCTTTTGCGACGGCACGACGCGATTCTGCGACTTCCCGGGGAGCACGTCGATCCTCGCATCGATCGGCCCGCTCGAACACGCGACTGCGCCAAGCGTGACGTAGGCCGAATGCGACCCCTGTTGCACCAGCACCTCGCCTCCGGGGAACCTCTTGTCAGCTGGGATGGAGATGTCGAAGGGTGCCGCGGCGTACTCCCAGATGAGGAACGTCTCGCTGAAATCACCGAAGTACGGCTCGGGAGGATCCACGGCCGTCGGCGCCGATGTCACCTGCGTGGCGGCGGCCTGTTGGACTGTCGTGCCGTCGAGCAGGAGGAGCGTCCCGTCGCCCTGCACCGTTGCACCCTCGAGGCTCCCGGATGGCCCCGTGAAGACCCGGACGGTTATTGGAGCGAATGGCCCGGGCGGCGGCGGCGTGACGGCCGGGTCGTCCGGCGTGTTGAGCCCGGCGCGCCCCTGGACACGGTCGGCGCACACCTGGAAGGGCTGCGCTGGATCGGGCGGGGTGATCTCGAGATCGGTCGTGCCGTTCCCGAGGATCCACTTCGCGGATGCGGGAGGCGCGATCGCGAGCAACGACAGCGCGGCGATGCCGGCTCCGACGAGTATCTTGCGTCGCACGATGACCCCCCCGGGTTGCTTGGCGAGGCCAACACATTATCAACTGAGCCGATGACACACCGATCAGCGGGCGGCGACGAGACGCCGGTGGAACGACTGGAGCCATTCCTGCCGCGCGCCGCGCGCCATCCCGCGCTCGCGACGGGTGACGGCTGGTTCGCGCAGGACGCCGTCACCGTCTTCGTCGACCTCGCCGGGTTCACGACGCTCTCCGAGCGGCTCGCCCGCCACGGAACGCCCGGCACCGAGCAGCTCGGCACGATCGTTCGCAGGGTGATCGGCGGCGCCATCGAGGCGGTCACGCTGCAAGGCGGCGACGCCGTTGCCTTCGGTGGCGATGCGATCACCGCGGCGTTCGCCGCTCCTGCGGCCGCGGAAGGAGCGTTGCGGGCGGCCGAGGACGTGATCCGGCTGGTCGACGAGGCCAGGGGGATGCCGACGTTGGACGGCCCGCTGGACGAGCAGGCCGCTCCAGGCATCGTGGTCGATCCCGCTGCCGAGGCCGAGATCGATGCTCTCGAGCTTCCCGGCTTGGGCCGGGCGCGTGCTTCACCCGGTCACGACGCTCGCGATTGCTTGCGGCCGAGACCGGAGATCCCCGACGAGACCGCCGGTTGACGCGCCGATCGCTCACGCGCTGGCGATGCGGCACGAAAGCGCTGACGCTCGCCCGGGAGCAGCCGCCGACTGCGAGAGCGGGCGACCGGAGCGAGCTTCGGAGCCGGCGTGGCCACCGGCCTCGTCTTCGCAGCGGCGTTCGGCGGCGCGACCAGGAGTTTTCTGACCGGGCTCGGCGATGCCACCAACCTGGCCGCCCGGCTGATGGCCGCCGCCGGGGACGGCCACACGCTCGTGGACGGCCCGACGTCGGACGCACTCGCCGAGTCCGTGCGCCTCGGCGGCGGGCGGCAGATCGCGGTCAAGGGGAAGGCCGATCCCATCGCCGTGTCCGAGGTGCTCGGGCTGACCTCCGCTCAGGGGCGCTTCGACGGTGCGGGCGACACGGCGGTCGTGGGTCGAACCGCAGAGCTCGCCGCAGCTGATGCCTTGCTGGCCGGGGCTGTCGGCGGCTCGGGCGGCTCGCTCTGGCTGGCCGGAGCGGCCGGCTCGGGCAAGTCCCGACTCGTCCGCGAGGTCATCCGCCGGGCTCGGGTTCGTGGCATCGAGGCGATCTACGGCGTCTTCGAGGCGTTCGGGCTTGGGCAGCCGCTTGGCCCCTTCGCCGAGCTGCTGCGGCGGCGGCTGGGCGGCAGCATCGCCGGCGCCGACGAGCTCGCCGACAGGGTTGCGGCGATCAGGCCGGACGCGCGCCCCCTGGCCGGCCTGCTCGCGCCGTTTCTCGGCATCTCCGACTCGGCCCGGGTCGGGATGGACGCCGAGCGGGGCGAGCTCGCCCGAGGCTTGGCGGTCGACCTGCTCTGCTCCGATCCCGAGCCGGCGCTCGTCGTTCTCGAGGACGCCCACTGGGCCGACGAGGCGTCCCGTCAGCTCCTCGCGGAGCTGCTTCCTCGCCTGCCGGCCACCTCCCTCGCGGTCATGGTCACGGAGCGGCGAGACGCCGATGCGGCCGGCGACCGCGAGGCGGACGTGGTGCTCGCCGAGCTCGAAGAGGATGATCTGGCGACCGTCGTTCGCGACACCTGGGGTCGGCTCGGAGGTGGGACGCTGCCTCCGGCGTACGTCGGCATGCTGGTGGAGCGATCCTCAGGCAGTCCGCTCTTCGCCGAGTCGGTCACCGAGCTCGTACGCCGCAGCTACACGCCCGGCGAGCCGCTTCCGGACGTGCCGCTTCCCGATCAGCTGCTGCCCTTCCTGACGGCTCGCCTCGATGCGCTCGGAGATTCGCCGCAGCGCACCGCCCTGTCGCTCGCCGTCGTCGGGCGGCCGACCACCTCGAACGAGCTCGCAGCGATCTTCGGCGACGACTCGACCGGCTCGGCAACCGACCTGGCCGTGCTCGAACGGGCCGGTATCGCTCGTCCTATCCCGGTCGCGCGGATGCAGCGGATCTGGCTTCGCCACGCCACGCTGGCCGAGGCGCTGATCGCCCGCGCATCGCACGCGGATCGCGCGCCGCTGCACGAGCGGATGGCGCTCCACCTCGTCGAGGAGAGCGCGTCGGCTCGAGAGATCGCGCGACATGTCGAGCAGTGCTCGCTGCCCGACCTCGAACAGCGCTGGTACCGGCGGGCGCGCGACGAGGCCTCCTCGTTGTGGTCGTTGCGAGAGGCCAGGCACTGGGCGACGCTCACCGCGACGCGCTCCGATCAGCGCCATCGCGCGGCGGACGTCCTCGCTCTCGCCGAGGTCGAGCAGCAGCTCGGCGAGTACACGCAGGCGATCGGGCACCTCGAGCTCCTGGACGACCGCGATCGAGCCGTCGCTCGCGGTGCTGAACGTCTGCAGGGCAGGATCGCGTTTGAGACCGGGCGGTTGTCCGAGGCCGTGGAGCATCTCGAGGCAGCCGAGGACATGGGCGAGCAGGGTGCGGCCGTGTCGTGGCCGCTGACGATGGCTCTGTGCGACCTCGGCCGGTTCGGCCAGGCGCGAACGCGGGCCTCCGCCCAGCTCGCCGCCGCAGGCGATGACGCGACGTTGCGGCTCGACGCCCTGGCGAATCTGGGCGTCGTCGCGGTCCGCGAGGGGAACCTCGACGAAGCCTCGACCGTCCTCGAGGAGGCTCACCGGATCGCCGCCGCGCAGGGTGATCTGATCCGGCTGGCGCATGTCACCGGTGATCTCGCCGGGGCGCGATTCACGACCGGGCGGCTGGTCGAGGCCGTGGAACTGCTTGACGATGCGACCGCGCTCGCCCATCGGCTCGGCGCTCGGCGGTTGGTGACGATGACTCTCGGCAACTCGGCCCAGGTGCGACTGGCCGGCGGAGACCTGGAGGGCGCCTCACGGGTCGCCGTCGCGAGCACCGACAGCGCGCTTCGGATCGGCGACGTCGCGATCGCGCTCGACTGCCTGCACGTGCCGGCGGCGGTCGCGGAGCTCCGGGGAGAGGGTGTGCGTGCGGCGAGCTGGTGGAACCGCCACGCCCGCCTCGAGGAGCGGCTCGGCCGTCCCCACGACGCGGCCATCTCCTGGCTTCGGTTCGCGGCGCTGGCAGCGGCCGGCGGAGACACCGCCGCCGCGCGCTCGGCGATCGACCACGCGGACGCCGTGGCCGCAGGCGTGGCAACGGACGATCTCACAGTGCACAGGGCGCGAGCCACCGATGCCTGCGCGGGCCGGCACGCGCCACCACCCGAGGCCGTGACGACCACGCTTCCCCTGCCGCCGCTCGACGCGTCGCTGCCCGAGGCGACGCCGCCGCGGGTGGACGAGCTGTTCGACCGGGTTGACGCTGCAATCGCGAGCGATCTGCGGTAACCCGCCGTGTCCGATCGAGGCTGCGCCGTTCGTAGTAGAGGTGAAGGGCGGCCCGTTCGGGGCGGCCACACGACGACAGGAGATGATTCCGATGGCGCAGTACCTGTTCTCCGTGCTCCACGACTCGACCGACTCCGCCACCGCCGAGGAGATGGCCGCGATCGATGTCTTCAACGACAGGCTCCAGGCCGAGGGCCACTGGGTCTTCGCCGGCGGCCTCGGGTTCCCCAGACACGGCCACCGTCATCGACAATCGGGGCGAGGAGGCGGTGTTCACCGACGGGCCCTTCGTGGAGTCGAAGGAGTACCTCGCCGGCTTCTGGATCATCGAGGCCCCCGACCTCGACGTGGCGCTCAAGCTCGCCGCCGAGGGCTCGAAGCACTGCAACCGGAGGGTCGAGGTGCGGCCGTTCCTGTGAGCTCGATCGACGCCCGGGACGCGATCACCCAGGCCCACCATGAGGAGTGGGCGCGGGTGGTCGCCGCCCTGGCCAGGCGTTTCGGCGACCTCGATATCGCCGAGGAGGCGGCGGCCGAAGCATTCGCGACCGCCGTGGTGCGTTGGCCGGCTGACGGCGTGCCTCCCAACCCGGGCGCCTGGCTGACCACCACCGCCACCCGCAAGGCCATCGACCGGATCCGGCGCGAGAGCAAGCGTGACGACAAGCAGAAGGAGGCACGGCTGGTGTACGCCGACGACGCGCCCGAGTCTCTCGGCGCCATCGACGATGACCGGCTCCGCCTCGTCTTCACGTGCTGCCACCCGGCTCTCGGCATGGAGGCGCGGGTTGCGCTGACCCTGCGGATGGTCGGCGGGCTCACCGTGTCCGAGATCGCCCGCGCGTTCCTGGTCCAGGAGACCGCCATGGGCCGGCGGATCACCCGCGCGAAGGCGAAGATCAAGGCGGCGACCATCCCCTATCGCGTGCCGTCACGTGAGGACCTGCCGACCCGGGTCAGCGGGGTGCTCGCCGTCCTCTATCTGATCTTCAACGAGGGCTACCTGGCCTCGGACCCCGAGAAGGAGGCGGTCCGCAGCGACCTGACCGCCGAGGCGATCCGGCTGACCCGGCTGGTCCGTGCCCTCTTGCCGGCGGACGGCGAGGTCGCCGGGCTCCTGGCGCTGATGCTCCTGACGGAGGCCCGCCGGGCCGCGCGGGTGTCGGCGAGCGGTGAGCTCGTCACCCTCGACGAGCAGGACCGCGGCGCCTGGGATCGCGAGCTGATCGCCGAGGGCCACGCTCTGGTCCGCGCGCGTCTGGCCTCCGGCCAGGCGCCGGGGCGCTACCAGATCCTCGCCGCGATCAACGCCGTCCACACCGACGCCCGTGACATCCGCGACACCGACTGGTCGCAGATCATCGCGCTCTACGACCAGCTGGTCCGCCTCGACCCCTCGCCGATCGTTCGGCTCAACCGGGCGATCGCGGTCGCCGAGCTCGACGGCCCGGAGGTCGCGTTGGCGGAGGTTGACGGTCTGCCGCTGGAGGGCTACCACGCCTTCCACGCCACCCGGGCTGACCTACTGCGCAGGCTGGGCCGAAGCGAGGAGTCGCGGGCGGCGTACGACCGGGCCATCGGGCTCGCCGGCAACACCGCCGAGACGGCGTACCTCATCCGTCGCCGCGACCAGCTGGCGAATGCGACAGCCGCGCCACCCGGATGCCACAATTGACACCCGTGAGCCCAACACCCACATCGGGAGGCGGCGAGTCGCTGTGGCCGCGGCTCGCGCAGCTGCCGCTCGTCGTCGAGGCGTGTGAGTACGACCGGCTGCACGCCGTCCTCGCCTACGACTTCAAGCGATTCACGACGCACGTGCGGCTCGTCGGCGCCGGCGCCGAGGGGCTGGGCGAGGACATCTCGGCGTTCGAGGAGAACGGCACGACCCTGCACGAGGCCCGACCGGCGCTGCCGCTTGAGGGCGAGTGGACCCTCGCGAGCTTCTGCGACCACCTTGCCACGCTCGAGCTGTGGCCGGAGCCTCCTGAGTGGGACGTCGCGCTCCGCTTTCGCAACTGGGCGTTCGAGTCGGCGGCGCTCGACCTCGCACTGCGCCAGGCCGGTCGCCCGCTGCACGACGTGCTCGGGCTGGAGCCGGAGCCGGTGCGCTTCGTCAACTCGCTCGGCCTCGGCAAGGACCCCTCGATCGAGCCGGTGCGCCGGCGGCTCTCCCGCTCACCCGGCGTGCGCTTCAAGCTCGACGCGGAGGCGACCTGGGCGCCGGCGCTCGTCGACGAGGTCGCCGCAACCGGCGCGGTCGACACGATCGACTTCAAGGGCCACTACGGCTTCGAGGTCAAGGATCCGGAGGCGCTGGGTGCGCTGTACGACCACGTGCTCACGGTGTTCCCGGACGCCTACCTGGAGGACCCGCACGACCTCCCCGAGATCGCGGAGCGGCTCCGCGATCACCTCGACCGTGTCTCCTACGACGCGCCGATCCACAGCGCCGAGGACATCGGCGCGACGCCGCTCGCCGCGCGCGTGGTGAATGTCAAGCCGTCGCGGATCGGAGGCCTGCGCCCGCTGCTCGAGGTGTACGCGCGCTGCGCGCGGGAGCGGCGGCCGATGTACGGCGGCGGCATGGGCGAACTGGGCGTGGGCCGGGGGCAGATCGAGCTGCTCGCGGCGTTGTTCCACGCTGACGCGCCCAACGACGTGGCGCCGAGCGTCTACAACGAGGACGACCCGCCGGGCGGCCTGCCCCGGAGTCCGCTGGAGCCTCGCCCCGACGCCACCGGCTTCCGCTGGGCGGACTAGACGCCGCGACGGCTACACGGCGCTCCTCTCGGCCGCGCCGTATCTTCCCGAACTCGTGATCGGTTGGCACCTCGAGCGGAGTTCGTGGCCGTGACAGTGACGACAGGTCAGAGGCAGGCTCGACCACGTTACGGTGGCGCGAGGTCGCTTCGCGCTCGCTCGAGCCTCGTGGCAGCGTCCGGCAGGATCTGCGACGAGATCGGCGGCGAAGGGCGACTTCCGCAGCGGATCCTCGACGCCGTGCGATCCGGCCGAGCTGCCTCTAGTCGACCCGGCGTCGATGCGGGCGGCCTCGACGACGCCTGGTACGGCGACGGCTCGCACCACGGGCAGGCGACGCGGATGCCGTCCACGAGGCGTGCCTCGATGGCGGTTCGCACTCGCCCGCGAACAGGGAATCGTCCAGGTCCACCGCCTTCCCTCGACCGGACGCGGCCGTAGCTTCCCGGACGCGTACTGTCCACTTCGTCTACATCGACGGCAACCACTTCGAGGAGTACGTTCGGGCCGATCTCCCGGCGCTCGGGCGCCGAAGGTGCGCCGGCGATGGATCCGCGGCGGTGACGACTCCGCTTGGAGGGCTGGTGGGACGACGGCGTGACCAGGGCGGTGGACGAGTTCGTCCGCTCGGTGCCGCGGCCCTCGTCATGATCGATCACACGCAGTCGCGCTGCAGACCCTGACGGCTGAATCCGCCGGCGGCGTTTCCGCGTACTCCCGGAAAGCACTCTGGTGGGAGGAGCGTGCGAACATGTCCGCGATGTGCACGGCGGCAACTCGTCGATGATCGGCGATCGCGCGATCGCGCACGCGTTCTGGCTGCGCGAGCCGGGCTGCGGGGAGATCCGGCCCGTGAGCCTGCCCGAGCCCGGGCGCGACGACGTGGTGGTGCGCACCACGCGGTCAGGCGTCAGCCGCGGCACCGAGGCGCTGGTGTTCCGGGGCGGCGTGCCGCCGGCGCAGTACGCGAGCATGCGCGCACCGTTCCAGGAGGGCGACTTCCCCGGGCCGGTGAAGTACGGCTATCTGAGCGTCGGTGCCGTGGAGCAGGGGCCGCCGGAGCTGCGCGGCCGCACGGTCTTCTGCCTGTACCCGCACCAGACCGCCTACGTCGTCCCGGCCGGCGCCGTGTCGGTCGTGCCGGAGGGCGTGCCTCCGGATCGGGCCGTGCTGGCCGGCACCGTCGAGACCGCCGTCAACGCCCTGTGGGACGCCGCCCCGCTCGTCGGTGACCGCGTCACGGTCGTGGGCGCCGGGATGGTCGGCTGCTCTGTCGCGCGTCTGCTCGGCCGGTTCCCGGGCGTGCGCGTCACGCTCGTGGACGTCGATGCCGGCAGGGCCGACGTCGCGGATGCCCTCGGCGTCGACTTCGCGCTGCCGGCCGACGCCGCCGACGGACGCGACATGGTCGTCCACACCAGCGCGACGTCCGCCGGCCTCCAGCTCTCGCTCGACCTGCTCGCTCCCGAGGGCACCGTCATCGACCTCAGCTGGTACGGCGACACGGAGGTCGCGCTCTCGCTGGGCGGGGCGTTCCACACCGGTCGCCTTGGCATCCGCTCGAGCCAGGTCGGCACCGTGTCCCCGGCCCGCGCCGGGCGCCGCACGACGGCCGACCGGCTGGGCCTCGCGCTCGAACTGCTGCGTGACCCCGCCTTCGACGTGCTCCTCACCGGCGAGTCGCGCTTCGACGAGCTGCCCGACGTCATGGCTCGGCTGGCGGCCGGGAGCCTGCCGGCGCTCTGCCACACGATCACCTACGGCGAGGGGTGAGCCCGTGTTCAGCGTGACCGTCCGCGACCACATGATGATCGCCCACAGCTTCCGGGGCGAGGTGTTCGGGCCCGCCCAGCGGCTCCACGGCGCGACCTACGTCATCGACGCCACCTTCCGCCGCGCCGACCTCGACGCCGACGGGATCGTGGTCGACATCGGCCGGGCCGCGGAGGAGCTGCGCGCCGTGGTGGCCGAGCTCAACTACACGAACCTCGACGACGACCCGGCGTTCGCGGGCATGAACACCTCGACGGAGGCGCTCGCGCGTGTCGTCGCGGATCGGCTCGCAGAGCGCGTGCACGCCGGCGCTCTCGGCGACTCCGGCCGGGAGCTCGACGGGCTGGTCGTGACGCTCCACGAGTCGCACGTCGCCTGGGCGACCTACGAGCGAGCGCTATGACGACGGTGCATGTTGTGGTGCCGGACGGCATCGACGATCCGGCCCGGCCGAGCGGAGGCAACGCGTACGACCGCCGGGTGTGCCGCGAGCTCGCCGACGCGGGCTGGTCGGTGCACGTCCACGCCGTGCCCGGCTCCTGGCCGCGGCCCGGCGCACCGTCGTACGCCGCCCTCGCGGGTGTCGTCGACCGGATCCCCGACGGCGCCGTCGTGCTGCTCGACGGGCTGGTCGCCTCGACGGCCCCGGAGGTGCTGCTGCCTCGGGCGGGCCGGCTGCGGCTGGTGGTGCTCGTGCACATGCCGCTGGGCCACGGCGGGGAGGATGACCGGGCGCAGGAAGGCGCCGTCCTCGCGGCCGCCGCTTCGGTCGTCACGACCAGCCGGTGGGCCCGGCGAAGGCTTCTCGAGCTCTATCCCCTGCCCGGCGATCGCGTGCACGTCGCCGAGCCCGGCGTCGACGCCGCCGAGCTCGCGCCGGGAACCGAGACCGCCGGGGCGCTGCTCTCCGTCGCGGCGGTGATCCCCGGCAAGGGCCATGACGTGCTGCTCGATGCGCTCGCCGCGATGACGGGACTTCACTGGGACTGCCGGTGCGTGGGCAGCCTCGACCGCGACCCGGCGTTCGCCGAGGGTCTCCGCCGCCTGGCTCGAGAGGGCGGGCTGGACGGGCGGGTGCGGTTTCCGGGGCCCGCAGACCGAGGCCGATCTCGCCCGCAGCTACGCCGCCGCCGACCTGCTGGTGCTGGCGTCCCGCGCCGAGACGTACGGCATGGTCGTCACCGAGGCGCTGGCCCGTGGCCTGCCGGTCGTGGCAGCCGAGGTCGGGGGTGTGCCGGAGGCCCTCGGTCACGGCGCCGACGGGACACGCCCCGGGCTTCTCGTCCCGCCCGGCGACCCTGTTGCGCTCGGCGCAGCGCTTCGGGCCTGGCTCGGCGACGCCGATCTGAGGCAGCGGTTGCGCCGGGCCGCGCGCGAGCGGCGCGCGTCGCTCTCCCGTTGGTCGACCACCACGTCCGTGCTGTCCGGCGTCCTGGCAGGAGCGGCGCGATGACGGTCGAGGAGATCCGGGTGAGCTCCCGATGGCTCGACCTCCGCGAGGCGGCCGACGCCGCGGCCCGAGCCCGCGATCTCGTCGCGCACGTCCGGCGGCGGCTCCCCGCAACCGGCCGCTGGGTGATCCACGACCTCGCCTGCGGCACCGGGGCGATGGGCCGATGGCTGGCGCCGCTCCTGCCGGGGCCGCAGCACTGGGTCGTGCACGACCGGGACGCCGATCTGCTCGCGGTCGCCGCCGCCGACCTCCCCGGCTCGGCCGCCGACGGGGCGCCCGTCGTCGTCGAGACGAGGCGGACCGACATCACCCAGCTCGACCCGGACGATCTCGCCGACGCGACCCTCATCACCGCGTCCGCGCTGCTCGACCTGATGACCGGCGACGAGCTGGCGCGGCTGGCCGGCGTCTGCGCCGCACCCGGATGCCCGGTGCTGCTCACGCTTTCCGTCGCCGGTCGCGTCGACCTCGCCCCGGCGGATCCGCTCGACTCCCGCGTGGCGGCCGCATTTGACGCCCACCAGCGCCGGATGACCGCCGCCGGCCGCCTGCTGGGGCCGGACGCGGCCGCCGCCGCCGTCTCGGAGTTCCGGCGGGCGGGAGCCGAGGTGGTCGTCAGGCCCAGCCCCTGGCGACTCGGCGGCGCCCAGGCCGACCTGGCCGCCGAGTGGCTCGCCGGCTGGGTCGGTGCCGCGGGCGAGCAGGAGGTCGAGCTGGCCGCCGAGCTCGAGCCGTACTTCGAGCGCCGGCTCACCCAGGCGCGAGCCGGGCAGCTCCACGTCACCGTCGGCCACACCGACCTCCTGGTGCTGCCGTGACGACCAGGATCACTCCGGCCATGTGGGCGTGGGCGCGCGCAGGCGGCGCCGTCGCGACGCTCGCCGTCGTCGTGTGGCGCCTGGGTGCGGGCCCGTTCCGCGACGGCGTCCGCGCGGTCGACGGCGGGGCTCTGGCGGCGGCCGCGGCCATCGGCGTCGTGACCACGATCTGCTGTGCGTGGCGGTGGACGATCGTGGCGCGTGGCCTGGGCGTCGACCTGTCGCTGCCCGCTGCCGTCGCGGCGTACTACCGGTCGGTCTTCCTGAACCTCACGCTCCCGGGTGGAGTCGTCGGCGACGTTCACCGCGGCGTCAGTCATGGCCGCGACGTGCGCGATGTCGGCGGAGCCCTGCGAGCCGTCGCATGGGAGCGCACGGCCGGGCAGCTCGTGCAGGTCGTCCTCACCGTCATCGTCCTCCTCGCGCTGCCGTCGCCCGTGCAGTCGTCCATGCCGCTGGTGGCGGGCGCGCTCGTCGCGGCGGCGATCGGCGTCGTGCTCCTCGACCGGGCGCGGCCGGGCGGCGGCCGGTGGGCGCGCCTGCGGAATGCGGTGGCCCGCGACGTTCGCGACGGGCTGCTCGCCGGGAGGCGGTTCCCGGCCGTCGTGCTCGCCTCCGCCCTGGTCGTCCTCGGCCACGCCGCCACGTTCCTGATCGCCGCCCGCACCGCCGGCGCCACCGCGCCCGTGTCCCGGATGCTGCCGCTGGCCTTCCTCGCCATGCTCGCCATGGTGCTGCCCAGCGTCGCCGGCTGGGGGCCGCGCGAGGGAGCGACGGCGTGGGTGTTCGCCGCCGCCGGCCTGGGCGCGGATCTGGGCGTCGCCACCGCGGTCGTCTACGGCATCATGGCGCTCGTCGCGAGCCTGCCCGGCGCGCTCGTCCTCCTGTGGGCGTGGCTCCCCCGTGCCCGGCCTTCGGCGCAGCTCGAGCCGCCGCACCCGGTCCGCGTCGCGGTCGTGGCGCGGCGGGACGGAGTCCGCGATGGATGACCGCCCGTACACCCTGCTCTCGTGCAGCGTCTCGATCGACGGCTACATCGGCAGCGCGGCGTCTCGCCTGCTCCTGTCCAACGACGCCGACTTCGACCGGGTCGACGCGGTCCGCGCCTCGTGCGACGCGATCCTGGTCGGAGCGGCGACCGTGCGGCTGGACAACCCGCGGCTCGTCGTGCGCTCACAGGCCCGCCGCGCCGAGCGCACGGCGCGCGGGCTTGCCCCGTCGCCGATGAAGGTGACGGTGACCCGGCGGGCCGAGCTCGACGCGCGCGCCGACTTCTTCACGACCGGCGACGCCGAGAAGCTCGTCTACTGCGCGACCCCGCGAGTCGTCGACGCCCGCGCCCGCCTCGGACCGGTCGCGACCGTCGTCGACGGCGGCCGGATCGTGCAGATGCGCAAGCTCAGCGCCGACCTCGCGGAGCGCGGCGTCGAGCGGCTGATGGTCGAGGGCGGCGGCAAGGTGCACACGCAGTTTCTGACCGACGATCTCGCCGACGAGCTGCAGCTCGTCGTCGCTCCGATCTTCGTCGGCGACTCGCAGGCTCCGCGGTTCGTGCGCGACGGCGTGTTCCCCTGGAACCCCGGCCGGCGCGCGACGCTCGCCGACGTCCGCCGCATCGGCGACGTTGTGCTCCTGCGCTACGCGCTCTCGCCGCGGTTTCGGACCGACTGACGGAAGAAGCCCTGGCTGCTGCCGCTGCGGAACGGGGTCTCGAAGACCGCCGCGAAGACCCGCGCGAAGGCGATCGTCAACGGCAGCACGAGGGCGAGCGAAACGAGGAAGGCCGGGACGCCCGGGCGCACCCGGCCGGCCACGACGCGCTCGTACACGACGACGACGATCGGGCCGTGCGTCAGGTACAGGCTGTACGACGACCAGCCGAGGCTGCGCAGCGGCCGCGTGTCGAGCAGGCGCAGGAGCGGCGCCGGCTGCCCCGTCGCGAGAGCGGCCAGCAGGCACCCGACGGCCGGGCCCAGCATGAGGTCGACCCAGAACAGGTGGTCGAGCGTCCACACCGACCCCTGCCACCAGATCGTCGCCACCACGGGAGCCGCGGCGGCGAGCGCGAGCCACGCCCACGGCCACGATCTGCGAGCCGCGCCCGCGCCGACGATGCCGGCGCTCAGGATGCCGACCGCGAACAGCGCGGCCAGGTCGGGCGGCGACTGGATCACGAGGAAGTCCACGTGGGCGATGTGCGGGCCGATGACCCCCACCGTCGCCACGACGAGCGTGACGGCGGCGACCATGACGATCGCGCCCCAACGGCGGACCGTGAGCAGGAGCAGCGGGAACAGGATGTAGAGCTGGGCCTCGACCGCGATCGACCAGAACGCCCGGTTGGGGCTCGGCGCGCTGACGAGGTTCTGCACGAGGAGGCCGTTCGTGACGACCGAGCTCAGGTCGGGCGCTCCCTGGCCCGGCGGCGGGACGATCAGCCACGCCACCACGAGGCTGAAGACGAGCGCCGCCCAGTACGCCGGGACGATGCGCCGGATCCGCTTCCGGGCAAACCGGGAGACGCCGCCGAGCTGCCAGCCGTGGCGCACCGGCGACAGGGCCAGCGAGAAGCCGGAGAGGACGATGAACACGACGACCGCGAACCGCCCGTAGATGAACCAGCCGGCCCAGAACGGCGCGTTGTCGACCGGGTAGCCGGGGAACGCCCGCAGGAAGACGTGGTTCACCACCACGAACAGCGCGGCCAGGCCCCGGATGCCGTCCAGGCCTGCGAGCCACGTCCGCGGAGGGTCGGCATTCGCGGGGACGGCGGCAGCCGCGGGTGTGGTGGCCCGCGCGCGGCCGGCCGGTTCCAGGTCGACGCTCATCCCGGGCCACCGGGCCCCGGCTGCGATCCGAATGCGCCGAGGAAGCGGTCGCGGAAGGCGCTCATCGGCCAGACCGGCGCCGTCGGGCTGGGGCGCATCCCATCCACCCAGCCCCACCCGCCGATCCGGCGCATCACCGCCGGGTCGTGGGCGATGACCGAGATCGGCACGTCGTGAGTGGCGCCGTATCCGGTGACGACCGTGGCCGGCTGATGGTCGCCGAGCACGACCATCACGAGGTTCTTGCGGCCGTAGTGCTCCACGTACGAGAACAGCGTGCGCAGCGTGTACTCGATCGACCGGCCGTAGCCCTGCTTGACGTCGCTCAGGCCGGATTCGTCGACCGGGAGCCGGTTGAAGATCGAGCCGTCGCCGACGTCGCCCCACTTGATGAGCGGCGGGATGCGGGTCCACGGCGTGTGGCTCGACACCAGGTCGACCTCCGCGAAGAGCGGGGGGCGGTGGGTCTTCGCAAGCTCGAGGCGCTGGAGAGCCGCGAGGACGTACTGGTCGGGCATGGAGGCGTACGCGTACGTGGGGCCGCGGTACCCGACGTCGCGCCGGTCGTAGACCTTGTCGTAGTGGTAGAACGACGACCCCTGCGCCCAGTACCGGTCGTTCGACGGCACGTCATCGATCGCCCGCCATCCGCCGCGCTCGAACGCCTGGCTGAGCGTGAGGCGATTGCTCGCGACGAGCTCGTCGTACCGCCCCTGGCTCGAGACCCACGTCCCCGACTGGAGCGTGGAGTGCGCCAGCCAGCTGGTGCCGCCGAAGGTCGGCGACGTGAGCCAGCCGCTGCGCGACGAGAAGCCGGCTGCGGCGAGCTGCTGCGTCCCCGAGTCGAGGACCGAATCGACGCCCGGCGAGAAGGACGAGCCCTGGACCGCGACCTTCCCGTAGCTCTCGACGAACACGAGGAGGACGTCCTTGCCGCGCAGGTCGGTCAAGAGCCGGCTGCCAGGCGTGTCGCGATAGCGGTCTCGGCGGATCGCGTGGGCGAACCGCGCCTGATCGCGCAGGCCGGCCTGCACCGCGCGTACCTCCTGGATCGCCAGATCCGCGGCGCTCGTGGAGGCGATGCGGGCGCCGGAGACGAGCTCCGCGCCGAATGCCCAGCAGAGCACCCACACGGCGCCGAGGGCCGCCACCGCCCGGAGCGACGACCGGCGGTGGCGGGCTGCGACCCGGGTCAGGCGAAGCACCGCCAGGGTCGGGAGGACGAGCGCCGCGACGATGAGGAGCACCACTCCGGCCAGCGCGAGGTTGGCGTCGGTGCGACCGATCGATGCGCGGAGCGTCTCGATGCCGATCGACGTGTACCTCCAGTCGTCGATGGGGTTGAACGGCCGGTCGAAGGCGGTGAAGAAGCCGAAGTCGAGCAGCTTCACGATGACCAGGAGGCCGAGCACGGGGCCGACCACCCAGGCCAGGAGGCGCCGAGCTGTCGCCGGCAGGACGAGTGCCAGCGCGATGACGACGATGCCCTCGAGCGGGACCCTCACGAACGCGTCCGGTGTGAGATGCCTGGGCTGGTTCGGGGCCACGAGGGCGACCCACACGACCAGGAGGGCCAGCACCGTGAGGGCGGCGGCCTGCGGGCGGCGACCTCGCTGCGGCACGACCTGGGCGGAGCGGTCGGCATGCCGGTTGCGCCAAAGCCACCAGACGTCGCGGCCGAACGATTCGGCGAGCAGTGCGAGCGCGCCGGCGAGGGCCACCTGCATCAGGACCGGGGGCACGACACCGGCTGCGGCGATGGTCAGCGTGATGCCCTGCGTCGCCGCGACGACCTTGCGCCAGTCGCGCCGCGGCAGCGGCGCGCGCATCCACGGGAGCAGCCATCCGGCCACGAGGAACGCGTAGCGCGCCGCGCCGATCGCGAGCACCCACGCGCCCGCCGTGGGGGCGACGTACACGCTGAGGACGAGGATCAGGAACGCATCGACCTCGCCGTCCAGGCGTGCGCCCAGCGCCGACGCCGACGCGGTGCGCCGCGCGACCCAGCCGTCGACGTAGTCGAGCACGAGCGCGACGGTGGCGAGCGCGACCAGCACCGCCACCGGCACGTCCCGGAAGAACGACTCCGCGGTCAGCGCCGCGACGCCGACGGCGAGCGTCGCCCGGCCGAGGGTCACCCACCCGGCCGGGCCCAGCCGTTCGGATGGGTTGCGCAGGAGGCCCCGCGCCAGCGCCCCGTCCAGGGTGACGGCGCACGCGGCTCCCACGACCAGCCCGGCGCTGCCGACGCCGATCGCCGTCGTGGCGGCGAGCAGGAGCACCTGGGCGACCAGTCCGGTCGCCGGCCCCTGAAGCGCTCGCAACCTCCCTCCGCGCTCGAACATCTGAAGGGATCTACTGTGGAAGGCGTGATCCGGTTCTCATGAAGCAGGACGACCGCGCTCCGTTCGACCGAGGCCCTGCGGCGAGCCCGGGAGGCGGCCTACGGCCTGGACGAGTATGTCGAGCAGGAGAGCTTCATGCGCGCGGGCGAGATCCGTGCGCTCGCGGAGCGGGCCGGCATCGCGACCGGCGTCTCCGTGCTCGACCTGTGCTGCGGAGTCGCCGGGCCGGGACGGCTGATCACGCGGGAGCGGGGCTGCGGCTATCTCGGGATCGACCAGAGCGCCAGCGCCATCGACATCGCACGCGAGCGCGCCCGGGGCCTCGCCGTGCCGCTTCGAGGTCGCGCAGGTGCCGCCGCTCCCGCCGGGCACGTTCGACGTGGTGCTCCTGCTCGAGACCATGCTCGCGTTTCGCGACAAGGCGACGCTGCTCCAGGGGATCTCCGGGGCGCTCACCGCCGGCGGGCGCTTCGCCTTCACCCTGGAGGAGGGCCTGCCTCTCACCGAGCCGGAGCGGGAGCGCATGCCCGACGCCGACACGGTCTGGCTCACTCCGGTCGCGGAGATGCGCACGCTGTTGGAGCGGGCGGGGCTGGTCGTCAGCTGGCAGGCGGACTGGAGCCGCGCCCACCGCGCCGTGGCGGATGCGCTGATCGACGCGTTCGCCGCCGACGCGACGGCGATCGCCGCCCGGATCGGGCGCCGGGCGCTGGACGAGCTCCTGGCATCTCACCGGCTCTGGAGCGAGTGGCTCGCGACGGGGCGCGTCCGCAAGATCGCGTTCGTGGCGGAGAAGCCATGAGGCCGGCTACACGCGGTACCGGCCGCGGGCCCCGGCGAGCCGCTCGCCCGTCTGGAGCCGCCCGCGCGCGAACGCGTCGACGTGGCCCCAGCGCCCCGGGATGTCGAGCAGGGCGAGCAGCCCGATGCTCTCGGGGAGCGCGGGATCGACGACGAGCTGGTCTCCGACGGGCTCCAGCCCGAGCATCGTCCGCAGGAGCAGGAGTGGCGCTCCGGTCGACCAGGCCTGCGGGCTGCACGCCGTCGGGTACTGCACCGGGTACTTGGTGACGCCCCGCTCGTAGCCTCCGAATGCCTCCGGGAGGCGTCCGTTGAAGACCGCCGCCGCGTCGAGGATCCCGGCAGCCAGGCTGGCCGCCTCCTCCTTGAAGCCGTAGCGCCGCAGCCCCCACGCGATGAAGGAGGTGTCGAAGGGCCAGACCGTGCCGACGTGGTAGCCGATCGGGTTGTACCGCCCCTCGCCTTCGGCCAGCGTACGGACGCCCCAGCCGGAGAAGAGCCTTGGCCCCAGCAGCTGGCGCGCGACTGCCTTCGCCTTCGATTTCTGGACGATGCCGCTCCAGAGCAGGTGGCCGTTGTTCGACGTCAGCGAGTCGACCTGGTTGCCCTCGGTGTCGAGTGCGAGCGCGAAGTACTCGCCGTCCTCGACCCAGAAGTCGCGGTTGAACCGCCGCTTGAGGTCGGCCGCCTGCCGCTCGAGCTTGTCGGCGAGGGCCGGGTCCTTCCAGATGCTCCGGGCCAGGCGAGCGCCGCGCACCTTCGCGTCGTAGGCGTAGCCCTGGATCTCGCAGGTCGCGCGCGGGAAGCCGGGCAGCCGCCCGTCCCGGTAGGAGATGGAGTCCCAGGAGTCCTTCCAGCACTGGTTCTCGAGGCCGGTCTCCTCGTTCCGGCGCTGATACCAGACGTACCCGTTGCCCATCAGGTCGGCGTACTCGTCGATCCAGTTCAGCGCCGCCCGCGCCTCGCGTTCGAGCTCGTGAACGAGGCGTGTGTCACCCGTCCAGCGCTCGTACTCGTCGAGAAGCACGACGTAGAGCGCCGTGGAATCGGCGGCGCCGTAGTACGGCGAGTGCGGCCGCTCTTCGAAGGCGGTCATCTCGCCGTAGCGCATCTCGTGGGGGATGCGGCCGGGATCCTCGTCGCGGAAATCGTCGACCCGGGTTCCCTGCCAGTCTCCGAGCGCACGCAGCGTCGTGGCGGCGAGCTCCGGCGTGAACGGGAGCGCCTGGAGGCTCGTGAAGATGCTGTCGCGGCCGAACATGGTCATGAACCACGGCAGACCGGCGGCCGGAAGCGACTTGCCCCGTCCCGCGACGGGCGGCGAGAAGCGCAGCGCCGCGAGGTCGACGAGGCTCCGCCGGTAGGTCGACTTCAGCGAGTCCAGGTCGCATTCGAGCCGGGGCGCCTCCTCGACCCAGGCCTCCAGGCTGCGCTCCATGTTCGGCCGGGCCCGCCTCTGGCCGCGCGCGTACTTCGGCCGGGCGTACGCTCCGCTCGCACCGGCGGCCGGGACCACGTCGAGGTCGGTTGTCCACTCACCGCCGGGCTCGATGTGAGCGGCGAAGGTCAGGCCGTGCTCGTCGATCTTCGCCGGTGCGCTGGCCGAGATCGCGGTCGCACGTTGAAACGTCTCGCGCTCGTATCCGAGCACCAGCCGCTTCTTCTCGACCCGCGCGGAGTAGCGCCCCTTCTTCTGGAGTGCGTCCTTGACCTCGAACAGGTCGGCGAAGTCGCTGGCGGCATCGATGCGGACGGTGAGGTCGACGGGATGGTCGTCGTGATTCAGGATCGTGAGCTCTTCGTGGAACCCGTCTCCGACCGCGCGCCGGCGGATCACCGACAGCTTCGCGTCGACGTACACCGTGCCCGTACCCGGCACGAGGAAGAAGCGCGTCTCGAAGTACTGGAGGTCGTCGACCGAGAGCGGATTCAGCTTCTCGCCGTCCACGGTCAGGACCCACCGGGCGAGGAAGCGGGTGTCGAACGAGAACAGGCCGGTCGTATCGGTGAGCGACGCCTCGATGTCGCCGCGAGAGTCACTGACCACAAACGTGTTGCCGTCGAGGATCGTGACGTGATCGTTGCTCATGCGCCCTTCCTTCGTGGTCCTGGAAACGCACGCTGGAACGCGAGCAGCAGCCCGCGATCGCCCTCGAGGGCGATGGCTCCGCGGAGGAACGCCGCCATCGCGTTCTTCTCACCGCTCGCGATCCCGGCGAAGATCGCCTGGTCGGTGCGCACGACGCAGTCGGCCTTGGCGTTCCTGCGGGAGACCGCGACATCGCCCTTGCTGATCGTGATCAGCCAGCGCACCGGGCGCGAGTCGGCGTCACTGAGATCGAAGCGGATCGTGCCGGTGATCTTCTCCAGCGCCGGTTCGTGCCCGCGCGCCGCCAGGGCCTCGAAGAACTCGGTCGTCGAATCCGTCATCTGTGTCACCCTTCCTGCGGCTCGACCTGCCTGGGGAGGAGCCACGCCGCGCCCAGTCCGATGAGCCCGAACCCGGCCGAGGACGATCATCGCGATCGCGTACGACCGGGTGTCGGTGGCGACGACCGAGACCAGGATCGTGCCCGCGATCGCCGTGCCGAAGGTCGAGCCCAGATTGGACACGCTCCGCGAGAGTCCCGAGATCTCGCCCTGGAGCGCCTCGGGGAAGCTCGACTGGACGACGTTGACCGACGGTGTGAGCATCCCGCCCAGGCCGAACCCGATGAGCAGGAGCCCGGGCACGAACGCGACGACCCTCGACGAGGCGTCGACGAAGGCGAGCAGGAGCCCGATCCCGGCCAGGGTGATCGAGAAAGCCGGCCACGATCAGCGTCCGCTGCGAGCGCCTCTTGGCGAACCGCTCCGCAGCGAACGACGAGACGAGGACGCCGAGCGTCGCGGCGGTGAAGACGACGCCCGTCCCGATCGCGCTGTATCCGCGAACGGTCTGGAGGAAGACGGACACGACGAACGACGTCCCCATGAGCACGCAGCCACTGCATGTTCTGCGTGACCAGAGCGAGATTGCACGTGCGATTCCTGAAGAGGCCGGTCGACAGGAGCGGCTCCTTCCCGGATCGCTCTCGAGCGCGGATGTAGAAATAGAACCCGGCCAGGAACGCGAGTCCGAGCACGACGAACAGGGCGAAGAGCGCGTTGTGGGTGCCGGCCTGCAGGATTCCGAACACCACGAAGAACATGCCGACCGCCGACAGGATCGCTCCGACCGCGTCGAATGGCCGGGTCGGGTCGGCCGGGAGCGGATCGACAAGGCGACGACTCAGCACGAGGATCGTCGCGACAACGACGGCCTGGAAGACGAACGCGGCCCGCCAGTCGATCGCCGTCGCAATCAGACCTCCGATCAGCGGCCCCGCCGCTGCGCCGATCCCGCCGAGCCCGCTGATCGCGCCGAAGGCCCAGGCCCGCGAGGTGAGGTCGCTGAACCAGAGCGTGGCGAGGATGTAGACCGGCGGGATCAGAAGCGCCGTCCCGACGCCCTCGAACACCGAGTTCCCGAGGATCAGCACGCCGAGGTTCGGAGCGACCGCGCTCAGGAGCGCGCCGACTCCGTACAGCGCGAGGCCCAGGTTGAGGCACCGCTTGCGGCCCCACCGGTCGGTCAGCTTGCTGCACGGGATCATCAGGATCGCCATGATCAGCAGGAAGAGGGTGATCGCGGTCTGAACACCCTGCACGTCGGTGTTCAGGTCCTTGCTGATGTCGGTGATCATCACGTTCATGTTCGAGCCTGCGAAGCTGCAGATGAACTGCGCAAGCGCGAGCGGAAGGATCAACCTCCGCGGCGAGATCCCCGCGACCCCCGGAGCCTCAGCACCGCTGATCGCGACCGGATTCCCGGTCACGTCGCCTCACCGTCGCGACGGGTGGTTCGCATATCGCGACGATGGCTCCACCCAGCGCACGCCGCATCGCCCCGAGGGGGTGAAACGGCTATCGCTGGAGGCGAATCGCGTTCAGATCCTGCGAGTGCACGTCGTCGATCCGGGAGAGCAGGTCGTCGAGATCGTCGTGCTCGGCATGGAGGTAGCGGCCGGCGAGCGCGTCGTAGCGCCCGGTCGCGAGCGCGGCGACGAGCCGCGGGGCCAGCTCCGGCGGCGTCCAGGGCGCGTCGTCGGGAGCCCCCGACGTCATGTCGGTGCGCACGAGCCCCGGGCTGAAGAAGAAGACGGGGATCCGGCCCTCGAGCTCCCCGGCGAGCGACTCGCCGTAGCGGCAGACCGCCGCCTTGCTGGCGGGGTAGGCGGTGGTCCGCTGGCCCGGTAGGTAGGCCGCGCCGCTGCCCGTGATCACGATCCGGCCCGTCCCGCGCTCGAGCATCCCGGGGATCACCGCGCGACAGCAGAGGTGGACGCCGAGGACGTTGACCTCGAACGTCCTCCACCAGTCGTCCGTGTCGATCTCCCAGGTGGCGTCGCCGCGGTTCGCGATGCCCGCGTTGGCGACGAGCAGGTCGACGGGTCCCGCGTCGGCGACGACGCGCTCGACGGCCTCGCGGTCGGTGACATCGAGCGCGACGGCGCGGCCGTTGACCTCGTCCGCGACCGCCTCGACCTGCTCGAGCGTGCGCGCCGCGACGATGACGTCCCAGCCGTCCTCGGCGAGCCGGCGGGCGATGTTCGCCCCGATCCCCCGTCCACCGCCTGTGACGAGTGCGAGCACGCGCGAACCGTAGCGGCATCATTCTGTGGGTGGGGAAGCTGGACACAGCCAGGTGGTGGGCGATTCGCCCGGCGCAGAACCGCAAGCCGGCCACCTACCGCTGCCCGTTGTGCGGCTACCACCTGCACGCCATGACGAGCCACATGCTGATCGCCCCGGAGGGCGACGCCGATCGCAGGCGGCACGCGCACACGGAATGCGTTCAGGCCGCGCGCCAGGCCGGGCGGCTGCCGCTGCTCGACGAGTGGCGAAGGACTCAGCCGCGCGAACCGTCGCTTCTGCGCCGGCTGTTCCGGCGCGGCTGACGGACCGCGGCTACCGGCCGGGCCGGGCCCGGACGGAGGCCGGCCGGAACTGCCCCGGCTCGTGGGTGGGGGGCTGAGCCAGGTGCGGGCTGCCCGCAAGGCGCCGGAACGGCCCGTCGGCGGCGAGCAGCTCGGCCGGTGATCCCTGCTGGACGATGCGGCCCCGCTCGACCACGAGCACGGCGTCGGCACGGCGGACGGTGGCCAGGCGGTGGGCGATGATGACCGAGCTGCGCCCGTGCAGCAGCCGGTCGAGGGCCCGCTCGATCACGACCTCGGTGGGCCGGTCGATGTTCGACGTGGCCTCGTCGAGTATCAGGATGCGTGGATCGGCGAGCAGGGCCCTGGCGATCGAGATCAGCTGCCGCTCGCCGGCCGAGAGCCCGGCGCCGCCTTCGCGCACCTCGTGCTCCAGCCCGCCGTGCAACCGGCCGGTCAGGCGGTCGAGCCCGATCGCGGCCGACGTCTCGCGCACCTCGGCGTCGGTCGCCTCCGGCCGCGCGAACCGGATGTTGTCGGCGATCGTGCCCGAGAACAGGAACGGATCCTGCAGCACCACCCCCAGGCGTCGCCGGTAGCTGCCGAGCTGCACGTCGCGCAGGTCGGTGCCGTCGACGCGCACCGTGCCGGCGCGCGGGTCGTAGAACCGTGCGATCAGCTTGGCGAGCGTCGACTTTCCGCCGCCCGTCTGGCCGACGAGTGCGATGCAGCCGCCGGCGGGCACGTGGATGGAGATGTCGTGCAGGACGTCCGTCTCGCCGTAGGCGAAGTTGACGTGGTCGAGGTCGATCGCCCCGGCGATCGGCCCGATCGGGATGCGCGTCGGGGAGGTCGCCGATCTCCGGCTCTGCGTCCAGCACCGTGCTGATCTTGACCATGGCGGCGGCGGCCGCCTGGAGCTGGCCGTAGACGTCGGAGAGCTCCTGCAGCGGCTGGAACACGAGCTGGAGCAGGTAGATGGCGGTGATGAGCGTCCCGATCGTCAGGCTGTCGTCGGAGAGCAGCTGCGACCCCACGAGGAGCACCACGCACGTCGAGATCGTCCCCAGGAGCTCGATCGACGGGAAGAACACCGAGAACAGCTGCTGGGCGTAGGTGTTCGACGCCCGGTTCTCGTGGTTCAGCTCGTCGAACTCGCTCTGGAACTGGCGCTCGCGGTTGAACGCCTGGACGATCGCCATCCCCGCGACGGACTCGGCCACCTGTGCGGTGACGGCGGCGATGCGATTGCGGACGTCCAGCTGCGCGACCGCGGACTTGCGCTGGAACCACCGCGAGAGCGCGAGCGCCGGCGGCAGGATCACCATGGCCACGAGCCCCAGGCGCCAGTCGACGACGAAGAGCACGATGACCGTCGTCGGCAGGAGGACGACGTTCGAGACGAGCGTCGGCAGGCCCTGTGAGAGGGCGTCCGAGATCGCGTCGACGTCGCTCGTCACCCGGGCGATGATCCATCCCGCCCGCTGCTCGGAGAAGTAGCGCAGCGAGAGCGAGGTGAGGTGGTCGAACAGGTCGCGGCGGAGCCCGAGGACGATGCCCTGGCCCACGACCGCGAGCCCGCGGATCAGCACGAGCTGGCAGACCCAGCCGACGGCGTTCAGGGCCAGGTAGGCGATCACGACGACCGTCAGCGTGTGCTCGTCGCCCTTGGCGATGCCGTCGTCGATCGCGGCGCGCACCAGGAGCCATCCGCCCGACTGGGCCGCGGCGCTGCCGGTCGCGACGGCGATCAGGCCGGCGACGAGCAGCCACCGGCCGGTCAGGTACCGGCCGAGGCGGGTGAGGCCGGTGCGGCTAGGCGACACTGACCTCGTCCCCGAACAGGTCGGCGAAGGCGGCGCGTTGCTTCAGAAGGTCGGCGGGGCGGCCGTCCTCGACGATGCGGCCGTCGACGAGGACGGCCGCGCGGTCGGCGAGCGCGAGGGTCGACAGCCTCTGGGTGGCGACGAGCACGGTGCGGTGCTCGAGCGCGGGCCGCAGGCGCCCCACCAGGTCGTGCTCGGTGTGCGTGTCGACGGCCGACAGGGGGTCGTCGAGCACGATCACCCGGGCGCCGCCGATGAGTGCGCGGGCGAGGGCGACGCGCTGGCGCTGCCCGCCCGAGAGGTTGACGCCGCGCTCGCCGATCAGCGTGTCGTACCCGTCCGGCAGATCGGGCACGAAGTCGGCGACGCCGGCGGCCTCGCACGCCGCCTCCACCTCCTCCCAGTCCGCGTCAGAACGGCCGGCGAGCAGGTTGGCCCGCAGCGTCGCCGAGAAGAGGATCGGCCGCTGGGTGATGACGGCGACGGCCGACCGCAGCTCCGCGAGCGCGACGTCACGCAGGTCGACCCCGCCCAGGAGCACCCGGCCGGCCGTGGGGTCATAGAACCGCGGAAGCAGATCGAGGAGCGTGCTCTTGCCGGCTCCGGTGCCGCCGCACACGGCCACGATCTCGCCCGGAGCGAGAGCGAGGTCGACGCCGACGAGCACATCCTCTTCGCCGGGATAGGCGAAGCGGACGTCCTCGAAGGCGACCGCGAGGCCGCCCTCGGGGAGCGCGCGCGGATGCTCCGCCTCCGGCAGCCGCTGCACGAGCTCGAGCCACGCGTACGTGCGCCCCGCCGAGGCGATCGCCCGCTGGGCCAGGTTCAGGATCCAGCCGAGCGCCTCGAGCGGCCAGGTGAGCTGGAGGAGGATGGTGTTGAAGAGGACGAACTGGCCGATGGTCAGGTTCCCGGCGATGACGTCGCGGCCGCCGAAGAAGACCACCGTGGCGATCGACAGGGTCGGCAGATAGAAGAGCGCCGGGAGGTGCTTCGCCTCGACTCCCGCCTGGCGCACGACGATGTTGCGGACCGATGCGGCCTTGTCGCCGAATCGATCCCGCACGTCGTCCTCGCGCCCGAACGCCTGCACCATCTCGATGCCGACGACCGCCTCGTTGGCCGCCTCGGTCACGTCGCCCTTCGCGGCCTGCACGAGGCGCGAGATCGGCATGACGAGGTGCGCGAATCGCCATGCGACGAAGCCGATGAGCGGCGTGGCGACCGCCGAGTAGAGCGTCAGGCGCAGGTCCACGAGCGCGAGCACCATCACGCCGCCCGCGATCATCATCGCGCTCTGGAACCCCTGCACGACGCCCCAGCCGATGAAGTACCGGATCGGGAAGAGGTCGTTCGTCGCCCGCGACACGACCTGTCCCGTCGAGTGCAGGTCGTAGAACGCTCGCGGGAAGCCCAGGTAGCCCTCGTACAGCATCTCCCGCAGGCGTGCCTCGAGCCGGACGCCGATGCGCGCCGTGGCGAAGCGGCGGGTGAAGTTGATCCAGAACCGCGCCAGTGCGAGCCCGAAGATGCCCAGGACATACGGCCACAGCGCGCTCGGGTGGCGGGGCACGATGGAGTGGTCGATCGCCCGTTGCATCAGCACCGAGATGCTGAGCGTGAGCGTGGTGTAGGCGAGCGCGCACGAGAGACCGATCACCACGAGCCGCCGCTCGCTCCACCAGAGGTGCGAGAGCCGGCGCACGGTCGGGCGCAGCGGATAATCGTCGGGGTCGAACGGATTCAACGGGAGACTCCGCCGGGAGGGACGGAGTCAGGGGGAACCAGCTCGACTTCCCGGGGCAGGTGCCCTCAGACTAGCCGACCCGCCGATCAGTTCGTCGGCGACCCGAGCGCCGTGAAGGCCTTCTGGGCGTCGTCCGCCGCGCCGCTACCTGGCGAAGAGATTCCGCAGCAGGAAGAGCAGATTTGCGGGTCGCTCCGCCAGGCGGCGCATGAGGTACGGGTACCACTCCGGGCCGTACGGCGTCGCCACGAGCACCTTGAAGCCGCGGGCGACGAGGTCGAGCTGGAGCTGGGGGCGAACGCCGTAGAGCATCTGGAACTCGAACCTGTCGCGGCCGATGCCCTGGCGGTCGACGAGCCGGATCGCATGCTCGATCAGCTTCTCGTCATGGGTCGCGATCGCGACGTAGGCACCCCCGGCCAGCGCTCGCTCGAGCAGCCGCCGATAGGCCGCGTCGACATCGGGCTTCTTCGGATACGCGATGTCGGGCGACTCGAGGTACGCCCCCTTCACGAGGCGCATGTTCGGCGTCGCCGGCAGCAGCAGCTCGAGGTCGTTGGGCGTTCGGTAGAGGTAGGCCTGAAGAACGCAGCCGACGTTGTCGCGGCCGCTCTCACGCAGCCGCCCGTAGATGCGGAGCGTCGCGTCGACGACGCTCGAGTGCTCCATGTCGATCCGCACGAAGTTGCCGCGCTCGGCCGCATGGTCGACGAGCTGCGCCACGTTCTGGAATGCCAGCTCCTCGTCGATCAGGAGCCCCAGATGGGTCAGCTTCACCGCCAGGTTGCACCGCACCCCGCGCTCATCGATCCGGTCGAGCACCGTGCGGAACTCGGCGACGACCGTCTCGGTCTCGGCTCGCGACTCGACGTCCTCACCCAGGAGCGTCGTGTTGGCGTCGAGCCCCTTCGCGCTCAGGTCGGCGAGCACGTCGAGGCACTGGTCGAGCGTCTCGCCGGCGACGAAGCGGGCCGCGCCGAGGCGCATGCCGTAGCGGTTCATGAACGCTCGGGTGCGGCGGTCGGTCGCCGCGGCGAGGATTGCCTTTCGGGCGAGGCTGCTCACGTCGGCATCGGTCGCAGAGCGTACCGGCTATGCGGCGACGCCGACCAACTGCTCGCTGAGCGACCGCAGCCGCGCCCGGGCGTCCGGGTCGTAGGCCTGTGGGCGGGCCCGGGCCTCGGTGAGCCGGTCGAAATATCGGCCCGTGACCCCGTCCAGCTCGCCGCCGGCGATCAGCCGAAGCGTCGCCCGAACGCCGGACTCGAGGGAATCGATCGGGTCGACGCCGGCGGCGAGGACCATCTTGGTCGGCATGTACGTGCCCGGGTGAAGGCACGTGGCCGTCACACCGCTTCCGGCCAGCCGCTCGGCGGTGTCGAACGTCATCATCACCATCGCGAGCTTGCTCTGGCTGTAGGCGCGGCTGCCGTCGTAGCCGTCGTCCAGCATCACGTCGTCGAAGTCGATCGGCGCCTGGCCGGCCGACGCCACATTCACGATCCGGGCCGGGGCGGACCGGACGAGGAGCGGCTCGAGGAGCTCGGTCAGGAGGAACGGCGCCAGGTAGTTGACTGCAAACCGAAGCTCATGACCGTCGGCGCTCTCGACCCGAGCTCCTCCGCCGGGCTCCACGGTCCCGACGCCTGCGTTGTTCACGAGCACGTCGAGCTGGGGCTCGTCCGCCAGGACGCTCTCGGCCAGAGAGCGGACCTGCGCGAGCGACGCAAGGTCGCCCGCGTAGGCCCGCAGAAGCTCGCTGCCGGAGGCCTCGCGAATCTCGGCGAGGGCCGCCTCGGCGCGCCGGTGGCTGCGCCCGTGGACGAGGACGGTCGATCCCGCCCGGGCGAGCTCGACGGACACGGCCTTGCCGAGCCCGTCGGTCGCCCCCGTCACGAGCACCACCTGCGTCACGCCGCCGCCGCTCCCTCCTGGCCGCCGATGAGCGCCGCGAGGTGCGTGCGCACCCGGTCGGCCTCCCGGGCATGTTCGTCGATCTCGGCCGTGGTCGCGCCGCGCTGGGCGAGCAGGTCTCGCACCAGCACCAGCCCTCGCAGACGCAGGAGCAGGTCGTCGATCTCGCGCCCCAGCAGCACGTCCCGATCGTCGGAGTGGCTGGGAATGTGCATCATCGTCATCAGGCCGCCTCCTCGAGCGGGTTTGGGGTCTCACGGTTGAAGATCTCCACCTCAGCGCGCTCCGGCTGCGGTGCGAGCAGGGTTCCGGCGATCGCGGCGCCCAGAAGCGCCACTCCCGAGAGCACCAGGAATCCCACCTGGAAGCCGCGGGTGAGGCCGTCCTGGACGACGGCGGCCGAGCCGGTCGTGGCGTAGGCCGCTGTGATCGTCGAGACCGCGGCGAGGCCCACCGCGCCGCCGACCTGGCGGCTCGTGTTGATGAGGCCAGACGCGATGCCCGCGTCGGCCCGGCTCACGCCGGTAAGGCCGGCGATCGTCACCGGGACGAACGAGAGCGCCAGTCCGATGCCGCCCACGACCATCCCCGGGAACAGGCTCCAGAAGTAGTGGCCGCCGGCCGGGAGCTGGGTGAACATGGCGAGCGAGACGGAGTCCAGGAGGAGCCCTGCGGTCAGCACGCTGCGTACGCCGTAGCGGGTGACGAGCCGCTGGCCCACCTGCGAGAACACGATGATCGTGAACGTCATGGTGGCGAAGCCCACGCCCGTGCGGATCGCCGAGTAGCCGAGCACGTCCTGCATGTAGAGCGTCAGCAGGAAGAACTGCGAGAACGCGATCCCGCCGATCATGACCGCCGTCGCGTTGGCGGCCGAGAGCGACCGGAGCCGGAAGATCCGCATCGGAAGAAGCGGCGCCGGCGAGCGCAGCTCGATCGCCAGGAATGCGGCGATCAGCGCCGCCGAGCCGCCGAGCAGCAGGAGGGTGGCCGTGCTGCCCCAGCCGTCCTGCGTCGCCCGCGTCATCGCGTAGACCAGCATCATCACGCCCGAGGTCACGGAGGCGGCGCCGGCCACGTCGAAGTGCCGGTGGCCGTGCTGGCCGTGGCTTTCCGCGAGCACGAGCGGCGCGGCGGCGATCACGGCGATCCCGACCGGGACGTTGATGAAGAAGACCCATGACCAGCTGAGATAGGACGTGAGGAATCCGCCGAGAAGGACGCCGGCTGCGCCGCCGCTCCCGGAGGCTGCGCCCCAGATCCCGAGTGCGCGGTTTCGCTCTGCGCCCTCGGCGAACGTCGTCATGAGGATCGAGAGCGTGGCCGGCGCGAGCAGTGCGCCGCCCAGGCCCTGGAGCGCACGGAAGCCGATCAACGACTCCTCGGACCACGAGAGGCCGCAGAGCAGCGACGCCGCAGAGAAGAGGCCGAGGCCGAGCATGAAGAGCCGACGGCGGCCGAAGATGTCGGCCAGCCGCCCGCCGAGGAGCAGGGCACCCCCGAACAGGATCGCGTACGCGCTGATCACCCACTGGAGGTTCTCCTCGGCGAAGTGCAGGTCGGTCTTGATCGCCGGCAGAGCGACGTTCACGATGGCGATATCGAGCACGACCATGAACTGCGCAGCCACGACGACGGCCAGCGCGAGCCACTTCCGCCGGGAGGTCTGTGCTGTGATCGAGGCTTGTGTCATCTATTGCTCCAATGAATCGTTGTTGAGTGCAACGATAGCACACAGAAACGCTTGGACGCGCTACACTTCTATTCGATGAACGTTCCTGACACCCAGAAACCGGTGATCGGGCCGCTTCTTGCAGGCCCGCCCAAGGAGCTTCTCTCGAGCACGACGTTCCTTCTGAAGCGGCTCGGATTCGCCGCAAAGGAGGACTCGCACGATGCGTTCGAGGGCACGGGGCTCAGCCCGTTTCACTTCGCGGTGCTGGCTCTGCTCGAGGAGGACCCGCGCGAGACGCAGGCCGTGATCGCCGATGCGCTCGGCTACGACCGCGGCCACCTGGTGCGCCTGCTCGACGAGCTTGAGGAGCGAAACCTCGTCGTGCGAAAGCGCGACCCGGACGATCGCCGCCGTCACGTCGTCAAGATGACCGCCGACGGCCGAAGGGCCCTCGGCAAGATGCGCGCGATCGTGCAGAAGCTCGAGGACGAGTTCCTCTCACCGCTCGACGCCGGCGAGCGCGCCGTCCTGCACACGCTCCTCGTTCGGCTGGCGGCCCACCACGATCCGCGCTGCACGCCGCGCGATCCCGCCGCGACCCACTAGTTTGCCGGCCCCCGGGCGTGGGTACCGATACCGCCCGTGCTCCAAGAGGAGGTCGAGTGATGGGCGGCTACACCAAGCAGAATCTGACCAGGGTCGAGAACCAGGCGCCCAACTTCGGGATCTCTGACGAGCTCGAGGCGCGCTTTGCGCGCCGGCCTCTCGAGGGCCAGGAGCTGGGACTCAGCCTGTTCCGGCTCGCTCCCAACTTCCGGATCCCGTTCGGCCACAAGCACGTCGGCCAGGAAGAGGTCTACGTCGTCACGAGCGGCTCGGCCAGGATCAAGGTCGAGGACGAGATCGTCGAGCTCGGCCAGTGGGACGCGATCCGCATCGACAAGGACACCATGCGAGACGTCGAGGCCGGGCCCGACGGCGTGGAGTACCTGGCGTTCGGCGCCGGCGACGACCCGACAGAGGTCGAGATGGCGCAGGGCTGGTGGACCGACTGACGACCGGATGACTCACGTTCGATGCCTCCACGCGCGATGTGTGTGTGGGGCACGACGTGAGCGATCTGACCGACACCACCTTCGGCGGCATCCTGGCCGCTGCTCGTCTCGGTCGAGGAGTGGGCTGTGGCCGCTGTCTGGCGGGACGTCCATCCGCGGCTTCTTCGCTATCTGCGGGTCGCGGTTCCCGGCTGCGGCGTCCGAGGATCTCGCGTCGGACGTCTGGCTCGAGGTCGCCGGTGGCCTCGGTGGATTCGCGGGCGATCGCGACGCGTTCCTCCGATGGACGTTCACGATCTGCCGGCGGCGGGTGATCGATGCGGGCCGGCGCGAAGCACGGCGGCGCACGGATCCCGTCGCGCCGGAGGTGCTCGAGCTTCACGCACCCAAGGTCGACGGCGAACTCGCAGGGCGCCTCGCGCTCGACGCCGCGCTTGCACACCTGTCCCGGCTCCCACGTGATCAGGCGGAGGTGATCCTGTTGCGCGTCGTCGTCGGGCTCGATGCCGACAGCGTGGGAGAGATCCTGGGAAAGCGCCCCGGGACCGTGCGGGTGCTCCAGCACCGAGGCCTGGAACGGCTGGCAGCTGTACTGGTGGACGAGCGTGTAACGAAACCCGAGGCTTGCACGATCTTGGAGACGGATGAGTCACTTTCCGCGTGATCCCTGGGGAGGGGCGCGCCTGCCGACTTCGACCGAGCCGGCAGGCGCAGACCCTCTCGCCGAGATGCTCGACGCGCTTCGCCAGCCTGGGCTGGATGACGAGCTTGACGGCGAGGCGCGGTCAGTGGCTCGGCTCGCGGCTGCCGTTCGTGCGGCCGGCACCGCCGAACCATAGGAGAGCATCAGTGGCCTCTCGTCGTTTCCGTATTTCGCTGGGCGCCGCACTCGTTGGCGCCGCACTCACCGCAATGAGCGGGCTGGCATACGCCGGCGCGCTTCCCGACGGAGCTCAGGGCGTCGCGTCAAACGTGCTGGGCAAGGTGGGCGTCTCCGCCCCCACGCCGCACGACGGCTCGGCGGCCGACGAGGGCACCGGCGCGCCAACCGCCGACGATCCGTCCGGCGATACCGGACAGTCCGGCGACACCGGCGACACGCCGGGCGAGGACACCGGCGGGACGGGGGACGACGGCTCGGGCTCGTCGGACTCAGGCGACCACGGCAAGGGCAAGACGATCTCTGAGCTCGCCCACAGCACAGCCGCTCCGGGCAAGGGCAAGGTCATCGCCCCGGTCGCGAGCGGCGGCAAGAGCCACGTCGGGAACCCCCCGGGGCTGGCCAAGAAGGGCGACCACCCGAGTGGGTCGCACAAGCCGGACCACCCTGATCACCCAAGCCAGGGGAATGGGAACGGGCACAAGCACGGCGGCTCGGGCGACCACGGCAGCGGGTCGTAGCTCGCGAGGCGTCGCATGACAGCAGCGGCGGGGCCACCGTGGCCCCGCCGCCCGCTGTACCCGGCGGATTTGCCTGAAATCCGTTTCCCGGCACTTGCGACAATCGGTACACTCGGCCGCATGCTTGTGGGCAGGGGGGAGGAGTGCCTGCGTATCGATCGGCTGCTCGACGACGCGCGCAGGGGCAACGGCGGGGCGCTCGTCGTCTCGGGCGAGCCGGGGATCGGCAAGACCTCGCTCCTCGAGCACGCCGCCGCGAGCGCCGAGGACATGTGCGTGGTGCGGGCGCGCGGCGTCGAGACCGAGGCATCGGTGCCGTTCGTCGGGCTCGTCGACCTCCTCACACCGCTCGCCCGTCTTGCGCCGAACCTGCCGGGACGCCAGGCCGAGGCGCTGAGGAGCGCGCTCGCCATCGGGCCGACCCAGCCGGTCGACCGGCTGGCGGTGCTCGTCGGCGCCTTCAACCTGCTCTGCGCCGCCGCGGAGGAGCAGCCGGTGCTCGCGCTGGTCGACGACGCCCACTGGCTCGACGCGGCGTCGGCGGAGGCGATCGCGTTTGCCGGGCGGCGCATCGCCGCAGACCGCGTCGCCCTCCTGATCGCGACGCGCTCGAAGGGCCACGCCGAGCTGCCGTCCGTCAGCCCGCAGCTGCTGACCGCCGACCAGGCCCGCGCGCTGCTCGAGGACCGTGGGCTGGCGCCGGACGGCCTCGAAGAGGCCGTTCGCGATGCCGCCGGGAACCCGCTCGCGCTGCTCGAGCTCGCGAGCCCCGACGGCGGGCGTTTCGAACGCGGCCACTCGAGCCTCGAGGAGGCCTATGCCCGCATGGTCGAGGCCCTGCCCGACTCGTGCCGCGAGGCGATCCTCCTCCTCGCCGCGAGCCGGTCCGACCGCCCGGTCGTGATCCGCCGCGCGCTCGCGGGCGCCGGGCTCACCGATGACGCCTTCGCCCCTGCCGAGCACGCCGGGCTGGTCGTGCTCGAGCCCGGGAGGCTCGGGTTTCGCCACCCGCTGATCCGCTCGGCGGTGTACGCGTCGGCGTCCGGCCCCGACCGGCGCCGCGCCCACGACGCGCTGGCCTCGGCATGTGTCGAGCCCGAGCTCGAGTGGGAGCGGGTCGCACATCGGGCGGCCGCCGCGACGGAGCCCGACGAGGAGCTCGCCGCCTCGGTCGAGCGGCTCGCCTCGGATGTGCGGCTGCGCGGCGGGGCCATCGCCACCGTCGAGTGGTACCAGCGGGCGGCGGCGCTCAGCGGTGAGCCCGCCGGGCGGCTCCGCCGGCTGCTCGCGGCGGCCGACGCGGCGCAGGTCAGCGGAGAGGGGCAGGCGGCCGAGGCCATCCTCGGCGACATCGAGCTCGAGGGGCCCGCGCCCGCCGACGTCGCGCGCGTCGAGCTTCTGCGCGGGAGGATCGAGGCCCGGAGCAGCTCGACGCGGGCCGCGAGCTCGCGGCTGCTCGACGCCGCGCGCAGCCTCGAGGACGCCGATCCACACGCCGCCGCCGGGCTCTACATCGAGTCCGTCGACCCGGCGATCCGAGCGGGCCGGCCGCAGGACGCCTTCGACGCGGCCGAACGGGCGCTCGAGCTCGCACCGGCCGGCGATCCGATGGGGCTCCTGGCGCGCATCGCCCGCGCAGCGTCGCTCGTCTTCCTCGGCGACGCCGCGGCCGCCGAAGCTGACATCGACGCCGTCGCCGCCGACGTCGCCGCGCACGCCTTCGGTTCGGGACGACCTCCAGCTCCGCGCCTATCTGGGCATGACCCTGGCCTTCGCCGAACGGATCGAGTCGGCAACCGAAACGCTGGACGTCCTGATCGACGAGTGCGAGCAGTCCGCGCCCGGGGGCGCTCACGTACCCGCTCATCAGCCGCGCCTGGCTCCGGCGGACGACGGGCGCGTGGCAGGGCGCCCAGGCCGACGGTCAGCGAGCCGTCCGCCTCGCCCGTCAGCTCGGCCGCGCGAACGACGAGTGCTGGGGGCTCAGCATCCTCACGTGGATCGCCGCCGCCCAGGGCCGGCTCGACGAGGACGGGCTCGCCCATCAGCTCGAGCTCTCTGACCGCCTCGAGCTGCCGTACCAGCTGATGTGCGTCCACGCCTGTCGCGGCCACCACGCCCTCGCGGCGGGCGCTGCCGACGCGGCTGTCGACGAGCTCTCCCGCGCCCTCGCGATCAAGCGCGACTGCGGCATCGCCGACGCCACGACCCATCCGGTGGTCGGAGCCGACCTGGTCGAGGCGCTCGTGCGGTGCGGCCGCGGCGACGAGGCATCGGCGGCCGCCGCCGCGCTCCACGCCGAGGCGCTGCGGTCGGGGCGCGTCTCGGCGCTCGCCGTGGCCGAGCGCGCCGTGGCCGTCGCCGGCGTCGACGCTGACGCACACTTCGCCCGGGCGTCGGAGCTCCACGCGGGCACGGCCGACCCGTTCGCGGCGGCCCGCACGACGCTGGCGTGGGGTGATGCGCTGCGGCGAGGCGGAAGCCGGGTCGAGTCACGCGAGCGCCTCGAGGAGGCGCGCACCCAGCTCGAGCGGCTGGGAGCGGGGCTCTGGGAGGAGCAGGCCGCCTCGGCCCTCGCCCGCAGCGGCAAGGTGCTCCGCCGCGAGACGGCCCAGCGCGACGAGCTGACGCCTGCCGAGCTCGAGGTCGCGAGCCTCGTCGCGGAGGGCAAGCGCAACAAGGAGATTGCGGGCGCCCTGTGGATGAGCGAGAAGACGGTCGAGGCGCACCTGTCGCGGATCTACCGGAAGCTGGGCGTGCGGAACCGCGCCGAGCTCGCGGCCAGGTGGCCCGAGGCCGGCGCCGTCGAGAAGACGTAAGGCGCCGGGCTCCTCGACCCGGCCGCCACGAGTGCGCCCGGCGGTACGATCGCCGGCGTGTCGTCCCCCCGACAGTCGGCTTCCGTGGCGCGTGCCGCTGATGCAGGCGCCGATCGGGCCGGCGGCGACGCCGGCTCTCGCCGCGGCGGTGTCCGAGGCCGGCGGGATCGGCTCGCTGGGGGCGTCGTGGACCGAGGCCGGACGAGCTGCGCTCGCAGATCCGCGAGATCCGGCGGGCCACCGACCGGCCGTTCGGCGTCAACCTCGTGCTCGCGTTCGAGCAGGAGGAGCGGCTCGAGATCGCCCTGGCCGAGGGCGTCGAGCTGATCCTGTTCTCGTGGGGCGTCCGCGCCGATCTCGTCGCCCGCGTCCATGCCGCCGGCCGGCTGGTCGTGGCACAGGCCGGCTCGGTCGAGGAGGCGCACGCGTCGGCCGCCGCCGGATGCGACATCGTTCTCGTCCAGGGGGTGGAGGCCGGCGGCCACGTCCAGGGTGAGGCGCCCATGCTGGCCCTGGTCGGCGAGCTCGCACGGACGCTCGCCGTCCCCGTGATCGCCGCCGGGCGGCATCGCCGACGTGCGCGGCGCGCAGGCCGCCGTCGCCGCCGGGCGCGATCGGCGTTGCGATGGGCACGCGGTTCCTCGCCACTCCCGAGGCCGACGTCCACCCCGACTGGGCCGAGCGGCTGCTCGGAGCGTCGGGAGCGGACACGGTCCTGACCGGCTGCTTCGACGGCGGCTGGCCGGACGCGCCACACCGCGTGCTTCGGAACAGCACCTACCGGCGGTGGGACGAGGCGGGCCGCCCGACCGCCGGGTCGCGGCCGGGTGAGGGCGACGTCGTCGCGGACCATCGCGGCACGTCCATCGTGAGGTACGCGGCGGACGAGCCTCGCCGGGCGACGACCGGCGATCTCGAGGCGATGTGCCTCTATGCCGGTCAGGGCGTCGGAGCGGTGACGTCGGTCGAGCCCGCCGCCCAGATCGTGAGCCGGATCGCGGCTGGCGCTCGGTCGCTAGTACGTCGCGGGCGCCGGGCGGCCCGACGGTGCGTACGACGGCTGACGCCGAGCGGGCTGGGCCGCCACGGCCACTGCTCCCAGCTTCGGCATCGGGATGCTCTCGAGCGATGCCCGCAGCGCCGGCACCTCGTCCCACCTGAGCGATCCGAGCCGCGCCACGACCATGAGCCCGTCCGCGAGGTCGGCCAGCGCCGCCACGGCGTCCGGCTCGGAGGCCGGCGGGCACGCCACGAGGATCAGGTCGGAGTCGCGCCGCAGCCGGCGGAAGACGTCACGCAGGGCGGGCGACGAGAGCATGTCCCACAGGTTGCCGTCGAGCTCGCCCGCGGGGAGCAGGCTGATGCAGCCGGCCGCGAACGGCGCGTCCGTCACCGGGGTGCCCTGGTCGTCGAACGTGATCAGCCCGTCGTCGATCCGGATCCTGCCGGCGACGACGTCCGCTGCGCCCGGGGCGCCGTCGGCGCCGAGGCGGCGATGAAGCCGTGGCCGCGCGACGTCGAGGTCGACGATCGTCACCCGGCGGCCCTGTCTGGCCACGGCGAGCGCCAGGCCGACGACGGTGTCGGACGTCGAGTCGTCGTGACCGGCGCCGGCGACAGCGATCGCGGCGGGCTGGGCGAGTCCTGCGGAGGCGATGCGGGCGCGCACCTGGCCGATGCCCGCCCAGGCGTCCGAGACGGTGCCGCTCAGCGTTCCGAGCACGGGCATGCGGAGCGCGCGGCCGAGCTCGCGAGCCGATCGGGCTCGCTCACGTCCCGGCCGGGCGGTGAGCACGAGGAGGACGATCGCGACCAGTCCGGCTGCGATCGCGGCGAGGATGCCGTCCCGCACGGGGTGCTGGTCCTCAGCGCTTGCGCCGATCGCCGGGCCGATCACCTGCACGCCGTCCATCGCGATCGTGGTGCGGGTGTCGATGGCCTGCCACTGGTGCACGACGGCGCCGTACTGGGTCCGCATCGAGATGCGCTCGGACCCCTGCGCAGTCTTGAGGCTGCTGCCGGCCGCGACCAGCTGGCGGTGCAGCCGAGCCTTCGTTCGCACGGCCGCCTCTGCGATCTGATGCCGCCGCGCTGCGACGAGCGTGCGGGCATAGGCGTTGGCGAGCCGCCGCGCCCGCGGGGCGCGTGCGTCGGTGACGCGGATGACGGCGACGCCGGAGCCCGGGTCGACCGTGATCGTCGTATGGGACAGGAGCTCTCGTGCGGAGACGCTGGTCACATGCGCCCGGTCGAGCGTCGCGCGGGCCATCGCGGGCGTCAGCGCGACGGACGCCTGGGCCGGCAGCGTCGTGGTCCCGAACCCGACCTGCGCCGTGGCGGCGTACACGGAAGCCTGGGCCGACGCGATCGCGGCTGCGGCGACGCCGGCGACGACCGCGACGACGGCTGCGATCCAGAGCCTGCGCCGGGCGGCCGCCATCTTCGCCATGAGTGTTGTTCGCTGATCTGACATCTCTCACGACGAATACGGGAGGTGCGGGCGGCAGTCAAGAGGCACGGGGGCATTGACCTCGCCGCGATCGCACGTACATTCGCGATAGGAAGAACCTGGAATCTGGTGAGGGCGGTGCATGGGATGCAAGAGGCTTACGACATTCGGAATCGCACATTCTCGTTCGGCGCGCATGGCTACAACCAGGACGAGGTCGACCGCTACATGCGCGAGCTCGCCGACCGGGTGGACTCCGGCGACGTCGACTGGAGCAGCGAGGCGGATCGCCTCGCCCGGCACTCGTTCACGGTCGTGTCGCTCGGCTACTGGCGGCCGGACGTCGACTCGTACATGACGGAGCTCCACGCGTGGATGGACGAACGCGCGGGCGAGCGCCCGATGAACGGCGCCGCACCCGAGCATGCCCCTGAGCCGGCCGACGACTCCGCGGATGAGCACGCGGCCGATGCCGACCGGATGGGCTCAGGGGATCGTCGAGCGCCTGCGGCGCGTGACCGAGGCCTCGACGGGCTCGACCGTGCTTGCCGAGGTTGCAGAGGCTCCTGTCCCCGACGTCGTCTCGGCTGCGCCGCTCCGCGTCGAGGAGGCGGTCGAGGCCGAGACGGTCGATCCGGCGGCCGACCGGGCTCGGCTGTTCCGGATGGCGATCGCGCTCGGCGTGCCCGACGCCGTCTCGATGACGACCGACGAGCTGGTCGCGGCGATCGACGCGCGCTCTGGCGATGACGCCTCCGCACGAGGCGGGGGAGCTGCGAGACCGCCGAGGATGCCACGGCCGCCCTTGCGCGGACGAAGGCGACGCTCGCGTCGTTCGAGCGGATGCTGGCCGATCAGGTGTCGCAGGTCACCGCCGCCGCCCGCCACGAGCGCGAGGCGGCAGTCCGGGAGGCCGAGGAGCTCGTGCGCGACGCCGAGCGCCGCGCCGAGCAGATCCTCGCCGCGGCCGAGCGCGAGGGTGACGCCCTCGGCGATCGCGCGCAGCGCTACTCGGAGCGCGTCCGGCGCCTGGCCGACCGCGAGGCGTTGCGGCGGGCGGCGACGGTCGAGGAGGCCGCCCCTGTGCTCGTGGCTGCCGAGCCCGAGCCCGATGCCCGAGCCCGAGGCCGTCGCCGAGCCCGAGCCCGAGGCCGGAGCCGGAGCCCGAGGTGGAGCCGGAGCCCGAGGTGGAGCCGGAGCCGAGCCGCGAGCTCGAAGCCGAGCCGGAGGCCGAGGCCGAGGGCGAACCCGAAGCCGTCGCCGAGCCGCAGGCCGAGACGGCGTCGGCGTGGGCCCGTCTTCGCAAGGCCGTGCGAGGCGAGGCCGAGACCGCAGCCGGAGTCGACCGAGCAGTAGGCGCCCGCGCCCGTCAGGCGGGCGTGTAGCTCTCGAAGAACGCGAGCACGCGGCGCCACGCGTCGGCCGACGCGTCGGCGAACTGCTCCTGCTTTCGGTCGAAGAAGCTGTGCGGCGCGCGGTCGTAGGTCACGACCTCGTGCTCGACGCCGGCCTCGGCGAGGGCCGAGTCGAACGCGGCGACGTCGTCCGCCGTGATCGCCTGGTCGGCGCCGCCCATGAGCGCGAGGATCGGCGCGCGGAACTCGGCGGCCCGCTGGATCGGCCCGGGCTCGCCGTTCCGCGGCCCGGTCGAGCCGTAGAAGCCGACGGCGCCGGCGAGCTCGTGCCCGCCCGCCGCCGAGAGCCACGAGTGGCGCCCGCCGAAGCAGAAGCCGACCGTGAAGACGGCCGGGACACCGCTGCGATCGAAGGTGCGAGACGGCAGCGCCGACGTCGGCCTGGATCCCCGCCCCGGTGGTGAGAGGCACGTGGTCCGCATACGGGAAGTCCTCGTCGCGCTTCCCGACCCCGGCCGTGCGGCCGAAGTAGTCGATCGCGACGGCCGCGATGCCCTGCTCGCCGAGCCGCAGGGTGAGCTCCTCGTAGAAGTGGTGCAGGCCGCGGACGTCGGGAAGAACGACGACGCCGCACCGAGCCGGCGCATCGGGGCCGGCTGCGAACGCGGCGAACCGTGTCCCGTCCGCAGCCTCGAGCACGAGATCGTCGTGCGAGACCGACGCGCCCGCGATCGGCGGGATCGGCGGGCCGGAGTCGGGGTCGTGACACACGGCGCGAGAGGATAGCGCCCGAGCGGCTCGTGTAAGACGCCTTTCATCAGAGCGGCGTACCGTGCCGGCGTGGCCGCCGCCAACGACTTCCGAGGGCGCGATCGGCGGCGGCGCAGGGCGCGCCGGCAGCGTCGCCTGCGCCGAGCGGGCGGCGTGGTCATCCTCGCCGTCCTCGCCGTCGCCGCCGTCGGGTCGATCCATCTGCTCCGCGCCGGCAGAGTTCCTCCGCGAACCCGCAGCACCCCGCGCTCCATGTCCGACCCGGCCGCGACGGGGCAGGCGTCGACACGGGCATCGCATCGGGTGTCCGCCGGCGCGACGCGGATTCGCATTCGCGAGATCGCGACGCTCCCGGCCCCCGTCCAGGATGCCGCGGTCGCAGTCGCTCGGCGACCGCGCCTACGCATTCGGCGGCCTCGATTCCGGCGGCGGCTCCACCACCGCCATCTCGGTCGTTCGCGGCTCGTCCGTGACGTCCGGCCGGGCGCCTCCCCCTCGCGATCCACGACGCGGCGGCGGCGCCGAGCGGGCGGCGGCGCCTCGTCGTCCTCGGAGGCGGCCAGGTCGCGAGCTACGCGGGCATTGCCGCGTTTGACCCGGCGACCGGGGGTGTGCGGATCGTCGGCCGGCTGCCGACGCCGCTCTCCGACCTCTCGGTCGCGACGGTGGGTCGGACGACGTTCGCAGTGGGCGGCTTCACCGGCGCGGCGTGGTCGGACGGAATCGTCGCGATCGACGCCGGGCGTGCCCGGCGGGTGGCCACGGCTTCCCGTTGGGCTTCGCTACGCGGCGGTGGCGGCTGTCGGCAACGCCATCCTGATCGCCGGTGGCCGGACGCAGGCGGGGCCGAGCCGGGCGATCTACCGATTCACGCCGGCGGACGGCTCGGTGGCGAGGATCGGGACGCTGCCGCAGCCGCTGATGCATGCCTCGGCGGGCACCCTCGGCGGGACCATGTACGTCGTCGGCGGGATCGGAGCCGCCGGAGCTCCGGTGTCGTCGGTGCTCGCCGTCGGCGCCGGCGGAGACGTCCAGCGCGCGGCAACGCTTCCGCGCCCGCTCTCGGATGCGGGAGTGGCCAGCCTGCCGGGAAGGCTGCTCGTGATCGGCGGGAGCGACGGCTCCGGACCAACGCGGGCGGTGCTCTCGATCTCAGCGACCGGCGGCCCGGTGCATCGGCCGAATCCTCCGAGCCGCCACGCCGGGCTGCCTCGCCGATTCCGCGGCCCGCTCCCCGGCGACCTCTTGATCGCCGACCGCGGGAACAACCGCATGCTCATGATCGATCCGGCCGGCCACATCCTGTGGCGCTACCCGAGCCGGCCCGGACAGCCGCGCCTCAACTTCGACGACGACGCGTTCTTCACGCCCGGCGGGCACTCGATCATCTCGAACGAGGAGGACAACCACGACATCGTCGAGATCAGCTACCCGTCGGGCCGCATCGTGTGGCGCTACGGGCATTCGGGGCAACCGGGGTCCTCGCCCGGCTACCTCAACACCCCCGACGACGCGTACAAGCTGTCGAGCGGCCTCGTCATCGTCTCGGACGACCGCAACTGCCGGCTGCTCGAGATCCGCGGGCATCACGTGGTGCGTTCGATTGGAAGCCCGGCATCGTGCACCCACGATCCGCCGCGTTCGCTCGCGGCGCCGAACGGCGACACGCCGCTCGCGAACGGCCATGTGCTCGTGTCGGAGATCAACGGGTCGTGGGTCGACGAGCTCACGCTCGGCGGGCGGCTGGTTCGCGCGATCCACGCGCCGGTGGGCTATCCGTCCGACCCGCAGGTCACGCGGCGCGGCAACATCCTGCTCGCGGACTACTCCCGTCCCGGCGGGGTCGTGATCCTCGACAGGCAGACCGGGCGCCTGCTCTGGCGCTACGGGCCGACGTCGGGCCCCGGCGAGCTCGACCACCCGAGCCTCGCATCGATGCTGCCGAACGGCAACGTGATCGTCGTCGACGACTACAACGACCGGATCGTGATCATCGACCCGCGATCGAAGCGCATCGTCTGGCAGTACGGCCACAGGGCGGTCGGCGGTACGGGTCCCGGCTACCTGCACGTTCCGGACGGGTTCGACTTCGTGCCGGTCACGCCCGGCGGCAGGCCGAACCCGGCTGCGATCCGACACGGCCCCTGACTTCCGTCAGCTCGCGAGCGCCAGGTCGGCGCCGGCCAGCTCGCGCCGCAGCTCGGGGAGAAGGTCGGCGCCGTTGCCGACGACCGCGGCGCGCAGCCGCCCGCCCGTGTCCCGGTACCGCGCCACGAAGCGCTCGCCGTCGCCCTCGGCGCTCACACGGAGCGCGGGGTCGACGTGACCGATCGCCTGGATCCGCCACCCGAACTGATCCGACCAGAAGAACGGCACCGGCGAGCGCCCCGCCGCGCGGCCGAGGATGGCGCCGGCGGTGGCCTGGGCAGTTGCCGCGGCGGCGCTCCAGTGCTCGAGCCGCACGGGCCGGTTCAGGGACGGGTACGCGACGCTTGCGACGTCACCGCACGCGAATACGCCATCGGCCGCGGTCCGCCCGCAGGCGTCGGTCGGGACGCCTCCGTCCGGCGAGAGGTCGAACAGGCCAGCGGCGAGCTCGGCGTTCGGTCGCGCTCCGACGCCGACCAGGACGGCGTCGCAGGCCAGCCGCGTCCCGTCGCCCAGCTCCACCGCAGAGACCGCACCGCCACCGCGCACGGCGGCGCCCACCGGCATGCCCAGGCGCAGGTCGACGCCGGCGCTCCGGGCACGCTCGGCGAGGAGGGAGCCGACCGCCGGACCGAGCGTCCGCTCGAACGGGACGGGCGCCGGCTCGATCACCGTGACCTCGAGGCCGAGCGCGCGGGCGCTCGAGGCGACCTCGAGCCCCACGAAGCCCGCTCCGACGATCGCGAGGCGAGCACCGGGCGCGAGCGCGTCCCGCAGCGTCTCCGCGTCGTCGAGGGTGCGCAGGTGGTGGATGCCGGTCATGCCGTCCAGGCCCGGTATCCGGCGCGCGCGGACGCCCGTCGCGAGGACGAGCTGCTTCCACCGGATCGACGCGGGGCCGATGAGCGCCCGGCGCGTGCGCAGGTCGATCGTGTCGATGCGCGTCCCCAGCCTGAGCTCGATCCGGTTGGCCGCCCAGAATCCGGGCTTGCGGAGCGCGAGCTCCGCCGCGGCCCGGCTCCCGGCGAGGAGCTCCTTCGACAGCGCGGGGCGTTCGTACGGCGGATGCGGCTCGTCGCCCACCACCAGGATCCGGCCGTCGTAGCCCCCGGCGCGGAGCGCCTCGGCGCAGCGGGCACCGGCGAGGCCGGCTCCGACGATCAGGATGTCGGTGCGCTCGACGGTCATCGGACGACGCTCCCGTTGTCGTCGAGGACGGTGATCGCGCCCATCGGGCACGACCTGGCCGCCTCGATCGCGGCCGAGCGGTCCGTCGTCTCGGTGAGGGTTTCGACGAGGCCGTCGGCACCCATTGCGAACGTCTCGGGGTCGGTTTCCACACAGGATCCGAAGCCGCTGCAGGCGCCTCGGTCGATAACGATTCGGTAGGCCATGGTGTCGCTCCAGTCGATCGGGATGAAGGTGAGGTCAGGTCGTGGGGTTGGGGCGGGCGACCGGCGTTCGCCGGATCCCCGGGCTGAGCATTCGGACGAGCACGAGCCACAGGACCGGGCCGCCTGCGACGAGCGCCAGGATCGGCCCGCCGACGCCGGCGGTGTCGGTGCCGGATGCGAGCGCGTGGATCAGGGCGAGGACGAACGCGCCGAAGCTCGCGTAGTGCAGGCGGCGCCAGCCACGCTGGCCGATCCATCGCCGCATCCGAAACGACAGGGTCAGCGTCAGCATCAGCCAGCCGGCGACGACGCCGGCTGCGACAGCCGCCGGCCGGAACGGCGAGGCGAACGGTACGAGCACGGCGGCCGGGCCGAAATGCATGACCGGGTCGAGAAGCAGGGCTCCCACGTGGAGCCCGACCATCGCGAGGCCTGTCCATGCGAGCGTCCGATGCCAGCCGAGGAGCCTCGACTGGAACTTCGGCCCCAGAAGCCTCGTGCTCATGCCGAGCCCGAGCCACGTCGAGAGCGTGAGGATGCCGAAGGCGACGAGCCCGGCCGCGCGGGCGACGAGCCATGCGACGGGGAGAGCGGCTGCCGCGCTCATGACGCCACGTCCCGGGCCCATGCGGGCACACCGGTCGGAAGATCTCCGGCGATGAACGGCGCGCCGGCCGTGGGCACGACGAGCGCCGCGATGTGCGGCCGTGCCGCGACGTAGCGAGACGACTCGGCGACGGGGGTGATCGCGAGCGCGGTGGCGTGGGCCTCCGCGGACGCGGCGTCAGGGGCGACGACGGTGACCGCCAGCGGCCCGGGCACAGCCGGCTCGCCGGTCGCCGGGTCGATCAGGTGGTGCAGCTCGCCGTCGAGCCCGAAGCGGCGCCGGTCGCGTCCGGAGGTCGCGACCCCGCCGGCGCGCAGGCTCAGAACGCTGAGCCGGCCGCCGTGCCGCGGATCCGCTACCGCGATCCGCCAGGTCCCCCGATCCGGCGGCTCGCCCCAGACGGCGATATCGCCGCCGAGGTCGACGAGGCAGCCCGGCATCGACGGCCAGGCGGCGATCATCGCGCGCACGGCGCGGTCGGCCGAGAAGCCCTTTCCGATGCCGCCGAGGTCGACCGCCGCGCCCGGCTCGATCCGGGCACGGGCACGGGTGTGATCGACCTCGACGGCGGCTCCCGCGCGCCACCCGAAGGCGGCCCTGGCGGCGCGCGGCTCGAGCTCCTCGAATGACCGGTCGTAGCCGGCGGCCACGAGCGCGGGCAGCACCGCGGGGTCGAACAACCCGCCGGTCTCCTCCCTCGCGTCCAATGGCTGCGTGTCAGCGCCCCGAGGAGCCGAGGGCCGGCGTCCGTCCAGGCTCCGCCGGCGGCGTTCAGGCGCGAGAGCTCGCTCTCGGCGATCGAAGCGCGACAGCGCCAGCTCGCACGCCGACACCTCGGCCACCGCGGCCGCGATTGCGCGGTGTGCGGTCGGGAGCTCGGCAAGCGTCGTGGTGACTCCGACGCCGCAGGCCGTGCCCATGGCACGGAACGTGTGGTGCTCGAGAAGGCGCATCATGAGGTCCTCGTCGTGGCGTGGGTTTGCGGGGCGGGCCCGAGGCGGACAGGGACGAAGTTGCCGGAGGCCGTCTTGACGTAGGTCACGGGTTGGCCGGCCGGGCTTCCACCTGGCGTCGCCGCCGCGGGGGAGGTCTGGGTGGTTGCGTGGACCGATCCGGTCGATGCGACCGGGACCGGGACGAGTGCGCCGTTGGCGGCACGCGCGAGCACGGTCTGCGTCGTCTGGGGCGACGCGGTCTGGAACGGCCGCTGCGCGAGCGCGAGCACGGCGAAGACCGAGACGACCGACACGGTCGCCGCGATGGCGGCCCAGATGCGGCGCATCATGTGGACTCACCGTCCTCGATGTGCTGCGCGCCCGCCGGTGACAGCGGAACAGCCGGTGGCTGCCACACCACCGTCTTGGCCGGGTGTGCTGCCGGGGTCGGCTGCGTCGCCACCTCGGCGACGACCGTCCCGGCGGTCATGACGATTCCAGCCAGCACCGCGGCGGTTGCAAGGATCTGTCGTTTGTTCGTGAGCATCTCCACTCGATTCCGATGGTGGTATGACACTCACGGTAGGAGCCGTAGCTGAGCGCCGGCCGAGCGCCTCTCCAGCGTTCGTCCAGGGTTTCGTAAGTTTTCGGAGAGGACGTCCGTGGGTCGCTATCGTGGGCGCGTGGCACCCTCTGAACAGCGTGTGCTGGTGGTCGAGGACGACCCGTCGATCGCCCGCCTGCTCGAGGTGGAGCTGGCGGACGCCGGATACGACGTCGACCTCGCGGCGACCGGCGCGGCCGGCCTCGCGGCCATCGAGCGCGAGGAGCCAGCGGTCGTGGTGCTCGACGTCCGCCTCCCCGACCTCGACGGCCTCTCGGTCTGCCGCCAGGCTCGCCGCAGCGGCCACTCCATGCCGATCCTGATGCTGACGGCGCTCGACCGAGTCGGAGACCGTGTGATCGGCCTCGACGCGGGGGCCGATGACTACCTCGCGAAGCCCTTTGCGATCGAGGAGCTGCTGGCGCGCCTGCGCGCGCTGACGAGGCGGGCGACGCCCGACCGGCCGATCCTCGAGGCCGGGTCGCTGCGGCTCGACATGGATACGCGCGTGGTCACGATCGACGGCCGGCCGGTCGAGCTCACCGCCCGCGAGTTCGACCTGCTCGCATACCTCATGCATGCCCCCGGTCGTGTCTTCACCCGCGATCAGATCTACGAGGGCGTCTGGGGGTACAGCTATCTCGGCAACTCGAAGGTCATCGACTTCTTCGTCTCGGCGCTCCGGCGCAAGCTCGACGTGGACTCGTCCCCGTCGGTGATCCGGACGGTGCGCGGCGTCGGCTACACGATCCGGGCGTGAGCTTCCGCGCTCGGCTCGCGCTCGGGTTCTCGCTCATGATGGCGGTGCTTGTCGTCGCCACCTCGGCGGCCACCTACCTCGTGGTGCGATCGAGCCTGGGCGACACGGCCCGCCGGCACGCGCGCCAGGTCGCTCGCGCAGCGGCCCATGAGCAGCCGCGCGAGGGCGAGCTCGACCGGCTCGCCGGACCCGGGGACCGCATCTGGCTGACCGACGCCCAGGGCACGGTCATCGCCTCCAGCTTCCCCGGGCGCAGCGACGCCACGGCGGCGGATGCCGACCGGGAGATCGAGCACGCGCCGTCGGGCTCGACATCCGCGCGCTGGCGGCGGCCAGGGGGAGGCTTCGCGATCGTGCTCGTCAGGAACCGGACGATCGAGTCGTCGCTCTCGACGCTTCTGCGGACGCTCCTCGCCGTCGGCGCCGTGGTCATCGTCGCGTCGGCGCTTCTGGGCGTCGTCCTCGCAGGCCGCACGCTGCGCCCGGTCGAGCGGATGCGGCGAGAGGTCGACGACATCTCGGGTGCCGAGCTCGACCGGCGGATCGCCGAGGGGCGCGCCGACGAGCTCGGCCGCCTCGCCCGCGCGTTCAACCGGCTGCTCGCCCGTGCCGAGCGGGCCACCGCCGAGCAGCACCACTTCGTCGCCGATGCATCGCACGAGCTGCGCACGCCCGTCACCGCGCTGCAGGGTCACGCCCGGATCGTCGTTCGCGCCATCGACCAGGCCGACCTCGAGCAGGCGCGCGAGTCCGCCGAGGTCGTCGTTGCCGAGTCGCGCAGGCTCGCCGCCACGCTCACCGAGCTGCTCTCGCTCGCCGAAAGCGGCGGGCCCGACCGGCCCCTCGAGCCCGTGCGGCTGGACGTGGCCGCTCGCGATGCCTGCGACGAGATGCGCGCGCTTCCACGACGGGCGCGCGATCGACACGGACCTGGCCGAGGTCACTGTTCGCGGGGATGCGGGGCGGCTCGGCGAGCTCATCCGGATCCTTGTCGACAACGCCCTGAAGTACAGCCCGTCCGAGATGCCCGTGACGGTCACGGTTGGCGACGCCGGCGAGCCGGTGCTCGCCGTGCGTGACCGCGGCCCGGGTCTCTCAGAGACGGACCGGGAGCGGGCGCTGGACCGCTTCTATCGCGGTTCGGCGTCGTCGGGCGTTCCCGGGAGCGGGCTCGGGCTCGCGATCGCACGGGCCGTCTGCGAGCGCCACGGCGCCCAGCTCGAGCTCCAAGCGGCGCCCGGTGGCGGCACCGTCGCGACGGTTCGGTTCCCGGCGGCTCTCGAGGGGCCAGAGCCGGGGCCGTGACACACGACCCCGACTCTCCCCCGGTACCGCTACGAGCAGCTGGCCTCGGTGGTGCAGCTCACGGCGTGCGAGCTGTCGTTGTCGTACATCTTGCCGACGCCGAGTGCGATCCGGTCGAACCGGCTGTCGCCCGCCTTCGCGATCACGACGTACCTGTGGATCACGACCGCCTCGGGGTTGGCGATCGCGTAGTTCCTGGAACGCCGAGTGGGTCCGCGTCGGACGAGTACGTCGCCGTCGGAGGGCGAGTTGACCACGATCATGCACGAGTCGTCGGCGGTGAAGCCCGTGAAGTCAGCTCGACCCACGTCGTGCTCGCGTTCACGGATGGTGGCAGTTGGCCGGATCGAGGAACAGCGTGTCCTCGGTCGTCGAGTTGTTCCCGTCGGTGCTGACCTCGGCCACCATGTAGTTCAGGCCGAGCGACTCCGACGTCGTACGGAGCTGGATCGAGATGTTCTTCTGGTTCCCCACCGCGACATGGCGATTGATGCTCGCGTTCGAGAACAGAAGGACGCAGCCGCCACCATCGCCGACGTTCGTATGGAACAGGTGCGGTGTTGGAGTCGCTCGGCGAGTCCTGGCCGGTGACCCATCCGGCGACGGAGTCGACGGAGTTGCAGCCCGACTGGGTCGGGTCGACCTGCACCCGCAGCCGCTGGCTGGAGTCGACCTTCGGCTCCGCCGACGCGACGGCGGCGAACACGAGCATTCCGAGCATGACGGCAAGCACAGTCACGAGTCTCTTGGACATCGTTCCTCCCAGGTATCGAGGGTCGAGAGGGAAGCCCGGACATGCCGGCGGCACTGGGGGTCCACCCCGCCTCTTCCCTCGGCTCGAGCCCGAACTCGAGCCCGGACCGATCAGCCCCCGGTCCGTCGAGACGCGACCTTAGCGGCCGGCAGCGCCACAAGCAACTATGTGCACAAGTTTGCCCGTGTCGAGCGGCGCGGCCTACGCCCGCGGGCGCGGAAGCGGCGACGGGTCGCTCTCGTGCATGCTGATGCGCGTCACGACGACGTCCACGTCACCGGCCTCGCCGGGCTCCTCGTCGCGATCGAGGTCGAGCATGCCGGGCAGGAGCAGGGCGGACGCCGTGACCACGGCGCCGATGACTCCGGCAGCGACGAGCGTCGTCCGCGCGCCGAGCAGCGCCACCGCCGGTGCGGTGAGCGCGAACGACAGCGGCAGGAGCCCGATCGAGATCAGCCAGTCGAGGCTCGAGACCCGGCCCAGCAGCTCTGCGGGCACGTGGGTCTGCTTGAGCGTGGCCCAGACGATCGTTCCGGCCGTCTCGAGCGCGTTGAAGACGAGGCATGCGAGCATCAGCTGCCAGGTCGCGGTCGCGAGGCCGTATCCGACCACGGCGAGCGTCGCGAGCGTCCACGTCACGTAGATGAACGCGACGCCGCGGCGAGGCTGCCCGCGCTGGCCCATCACCAGGGCGCATCCGATCGCGCCGAGGCCGCCTGCTGCGAACACGAGCCCGAGCGACTCGGCCGAGCCGTGGACGACGTTCTTCACCATGTAGGGCAGGAGCACCTCGGTGGGCCCGAGGAAGACCAGGTAGGCGACGGCGGCCGAGAGCAGCGTGCCCCACAGCCACACGCGCCGGCGAATGAACTCGAACCCCTGGCGGACGTCCTCGACGGCCGAGGGGCTCGGCCCCTGGCGGGGGCGCGGCGTCCTTCCGATCGCGATCAGCGCGATCGCCGAGACGCAGAAGCTCGCCGCGTCGACGGCGAAGGCCAGGCTCAGCCCGAGGCTTGAGATCAGCCAGCCCGCGGCGGCCGGGCCGGCGAGGCGCAGCGCCAGCGGCCGGACGAACTGGTCGAGCGAGTTGGCGGCCGCCAGCTGGTCGGCCGGCAGGATGTCGGGGACGATCGCGTCGAACGCCGGGTTGAAGAACGCCGTTCCGACGCCGTAGACGGCGCACAGCAGCGCGAGCTCCCAGAGCGTGAGCGAGCCGGTCGCCGAGAGCACCGCGAGCAGGCTGATCACGGCCGCGCGCAGGCCGTCGGCTGCGAGCATGACCGTGCGCCGGTCGAACCGGTCGCTCACGACGCCGCCCGGGAGGAGGCACGCGATCGTCGGCACCGTCATGGCGATGCCGATCACCGAGAGCGCGGCGGGCGCGTTCCAGAGCTCGTAGACCTGCCACGCCATCGCGACGAGGAAGATCCCGTCGCCAAAGAGCGACACCGTCATCCCGCTCCAGAGGAGCAGGAAGCGCCGGTGGCGCAGCGGGTGAAGCAGGTTCACACGCGAGAACCCGCCCGGGCGGTCGAGCGCCTCGTAACTATGCTGCATCGCGCTCGGGGCGGTCGATCTCGTCGGCCGGCGGCTCGTCGTCCGCCTCCGCCGATCCGAGGTACTCCACCACCGAGGGAAGCGGCATCGCCTTCGCGAACAGGAAGCCCTGGCCGAGCTCGCAGCCGAGGTTGAGCAGCGATGCCAGCTGCTCGGGCATCTCGATGCCCTCGGCGACCACCTGGAGGTCGAGCGTCTCGCCCAGGCTGACGATCGCCGCGGCCAGCCCCGAGTCGGCCTTGCCCGACTGGAGGAACGACCGGTCCATCTTGAGGACGTCGATCGGGAACCGGCTCAGGTAGCTGAGCGACGAATACCCGGTGCCGAAGTCGTCGAGCGCGATCCGCACGCCGAGGTTCTTGAGCCCCCTCAACCGTTCGACGGCGAGGTCCGTGTCGTGCATCATCACGGACTCGGTGATCTCGAGCACCAGGCTGCCGGGTGCGAGGCCCGACTCGGCGAGCGCGGACTTCACGTCGGCGACGATCGTGTCTGACTGGAGCTGCTTTGCCGACAGGTTCACGGCCATCTCCAGGCTGTGGTGGCGGCCGACGGCCTTCTGAAGCGCGGCGCCCTGCTTGCACGCCTCGTGGAGCACCCAGCGTCCGATCGGGAGGATGAGCCCGGTCTCCTCGGCGAGCGGGATGAACTGGAGCGGCGAGATCGTGCCCTTGGTCGGGTGCTGCCAGCGAAGCAGCGCCTCGAGCCCGGAGACCGCGCCCCGGTCGAGCCGGACCACCGGCTGGTAGTGCACCTCGAGCTGGTGCTCGTCGATCGCGCGCTGGAGGTCGGCGCGGAGCTCGAGCCGCTCGACGACGCTCTCGTGCATCGCCGGCTCGAACATCCGGTAGCTGCCCTTGATGTCGCGCTTTGCCATGTACATGGCGACGTCGGCGTTCCGCAGCAGATCCTCGGGGCTCGTCGCCTCGCCGGGCCGGGTGAGGCAGATGCCGATGCTCGCCCGCACGAAGAGCTGCTTGCCCTCGATCGAGACGGGGCGCTCGATGGCCTCCTTGAGGCGCTCGGCGATGTCGGCGGCGTGCTGGGTGCCCTCGATGTCCTCGAGCAGCACGGCGAACTCGTCGCCACCGAACCTGGCGGCGGTGTCGGTCGGGCGGAGCGCCGCGAGCAGCCGCTCGCCGACCTCGCGGAGCACCTCGTCTCCGACGGGGTGCCCGAGGCTGTCGTTGATCGTCTTGAAGTCGTCGAGGTCGATGAACATGACGCCCATCGGCGTGCGCTCCTCCGAGCGCCGCGACAGTGCGTGCGCGACGCGGTCGGCGAAGAGGGCGCGGTTCGCGAGCCCGGTGACCGAGTCGTGGAACGCCTGGTGGGCGAGCTGCCGCTCGAACGCCTTGCGCTCGCTGATGTCGCGTGAGTTCAGGACGATGCCCCGGATGTGCTCGTCGTCGATCAGGTTGGAGTGCCGGATCTCGAACTCGAGCTCGGTTCCGTCGCGGTGCACCAGCGTGCACTCCAGCGTATGGCTGTCGTTCTCGAGCCCCGACGGCTCGAGGATGTGGCCGATGCGGCCGCGGTCGGCGGGTGCGACGAGCGTCAGGAACGTCGTGCCGTGCAGCTCGTCGGCGCCGTAGCCGAGCAGCCGCTCGACCGACGGGCTGAGGTAGCTGATCTCGCCGCCGGCGTCGAGCACGGTGATGAGGTCGTTCGAGTGTGCGACGAGCGACTGGAACCGGGCCTCGCTCTGGCGGCGGTGGAGGTCCTCCGAGAGCAGGGCGCTCGCCACGGCGAGGGCGACCTGCGAGCCGAGCGCTTCGAGCGGCGGCATGAGCAGGGCGACGTCGTCCTTGTCGACTGCGGCCACCACGTAGCCGTGCGCGTTCCCGCGGCCCGAAAGCGGCGAGAGCACCAGCCGGTCGTCCGCCTCGACGGCGTCGTCGGCGATGCCCAGGACGGCGCGCAGCTCGGGAGGGGCCTCGCTGAGCGGCGCCGAACCGGTCGCGGCACGGCGGGCCACCCACGCGGTCGCGAGCACGTCGAGCCGAGCCGGCTCCGCCCGCGGCCCGTCCGACGAGGCGACGATGTGGCACCCGTTCTCCTGCACGTCGACGACCCAGACCGCGACGGCCCGGCCGACGAGCGACTGGACGGCCTCGATGGTCGCCGCGTAGATCTCGCCGAGCCCGGTGGCTCCCACCAGCGCGAGTCCGGCATGGCGCAGGGCGCGCTCGCGGGCGACGACGCGCTCCTCCTGGCGGACCAGGCCCGCCATTCGGGCGACGACCAGCAGGAAGAGGATCATCGACGCGGAGGTGACGACGAGCATCTCGGCTGTACGGTCGGCCTGGACGATCCGGATTGCGGGCGCGATGAGACAGGCGACCGCGAGCAGCGCAAGCCGCGTGCGTGTCAGCCGCACGCGCCGGTCGGGCGCGGGCTCCTCGAGCGTGCGCATCGACGGGTGAAGCGCGGCCGCTCCCCACAGGAGGTAGTAGGCGATCCAGCCGACGTCCAGGATGACCTGGTGGTCGTAGGTGCCCTTGAGCAGCATGTAGTTGTAGACCGAGTCGGTTACGAGCAGGCACACGATGCTCGACGCGAGCAGGTAGAACGCAGGCTGGCGGCGGCCGGCGTCGACCGCGAGGCGGATCGCTGCGGCGAGCAGCAGCACGTCGCCGAGCGGGTAGGCCATCGAGACGCCCTTGGCGAGGTCGGTCATGCCGCTCAGGTGGATGTACGGCGCGACCAGGAAGACCCACGACAGGAGGCCGATGCCCAGCGACAGGATGAGCGAGTCGATCAGGCCGGCGCGATCCGAGATCGGGTTACGCCTCCGGACGAGCAGCACAAGACCGGCCATCAGCGCCGGGTACACGGTCAGGTAGAGCGCGTCGCCGGGCGACGGGAACGGCACGTTCGGGCTGTAGGTGTAGACGTCGCCGAGGAAGAACAGGAGCTGCCCGACGAGGAAGAACACCCACGCCTTGCGGAGCTTCGGCTGGTGGAACACGATGCCCAGGACGATCGCCACGGACGACGAGAGCCCGAGCGCGTTCATCACCCGCCCGTTGCCGGCGACGGGCGAGACCATCGTGTAGAGCAGCGTGACGAGCGCGCCGGCCGCCAGGTACCAGCCCCAGGCGCTCCGCCGCGACAGGCCGTGCGGCCGCCACCGCGCGCGAGACGGTCACGCCGCCTCCCGCTGAGCCTCGGCGTCGGAGCGGAGCCGCAGCCTGCCCGCTGCGGCCAGCTCCTCGATGACGCTCGTCAGACGCCCGATCTCGGCGTCCGTGTTGGCGGCGGTCACCTGGACGCGGAACCCGACCTCGTGCTTGGGCACGAGCGGGTACGCGGCCAGGGTGACGTAGACGCCGCGGTCGAACAGGAAGCGGCCCACCTCGCCGATCTCCTCGTGGCGCCTGAGCGGCACCTCGATGATCGGGTATCCGGAATGGTTCGGCGTGTAGACGTCGAGCTCCGCCAGGCGCTTGAGGACGGCCTCGGTCTTCCGCCAGAGCGCAAAGCGAAGCTGGTCGCCGCGCGCCTCGTTCACGTCGAAGCCCGCGAGCACCGTCGCGAGCGACGCGACGGGCGACGGGCCCGAGTACAGGTACGGCGGCGCGGCCGTCTTCAGGAGCTCCTTGAGCTCGGTCGGGCACGCGATGAACGCGGCCAGCGACGAGTACGCCTTCGAGAAGCCGGCCACGAGGACGACGCCGTCGTACGACTCGCCGAAGTGCCGGACGATGCTGTTGCCGCGCAACCCGTACGGCGAGGTCTCGTTCTCGCCCCGCTCGCCGATGACGCCGAACCCGTGGGCGTCGTCGACGTAGAGGAGCGCGCCGTGCTCGCGTGCGACCCGGGCGAACTCCCGCAGGTCGGGGGCGTTGCCGGTGATGCTGTTCACGCCGTCCATGCAGACGATGCGCGTGTCCGAGAGATCGTCGCGGAGCAGGCGGTCGAGATCGTCGGGATCCTCGAACGCAAACCGCTTCACGATGGCGCCGCGAGCCCGCGCGACCTGGCAGCCGTCATAGATCGTCTTGTGCGCCCGGCTGTCGAGGAAGATCGTGCCGCCGGCGGCCAGCACCGGGATCACCGACATGTGGATGTGGGTGATCGTCGGCAGGACGAGCGAGTCCTCGCAGCCCAGGAGCTCGGTGAGGCGCGACTCGATCTGCTCGTAGAGGACCGGGCTGCCGAGCAGCCGCGACCAGCTGGGGTGCGTGCCCCAGCGGCGCAGGTACTCCGGCACGGCGTCGATGATCTCGGTGTCGAGATCGAAGCCGAGGTAGTTGCACGAGGCGAAGTCGGCGAGCCACTGGTCGCCGATCCTGATCATGCGGCCGTCGATCTCGTCGATGACAGCGTCGGTCATCGGATTCGACCGTTTCAGCTCAGCCAGATCTGCGCAGGCGAGAAGCCAACGATCGATCCACCGATCACCGCGCGCAGCGCCGCGCGTCCCGGGTTCGCGGAGGGGGTCCACGAGGAAGGGAATCGGCATGCCTGAGCGCGAGCTTTAGCCTGGAAAGAGCGCATGATTTTTCCCCTACGCGCGGGAGTACCATGGGTGGCTCAGCTCCCGACGCGCGGAGGTGCGCCATGGATGTCGATCCCAAGAGGACCGCACTTGTCCTGATCGAGTACCAAAACGACTTCACGACGGAGGGCGGAACCCTCCACGATGCCGTCAAGGAGGTCATGGACGAGACCGGAATGCTCGAGAACTCGCAGCGCGTCGTCGAGGAGGCGCGGCGGGCCGGAGCGACGATCGTGCACGCCCCGATCTCGTTCGCGCCGGGCTACGGCGAGCTTGGCGATCCCGCCAAGGCGTACGGGATTCTGAAGGGCGTGATCGACTCGAACTCCTTCGTCAAGGGGACGTGGGGCGTCGAGATCTGCGACGAGATGGCGCCGCAGGAGGGCGACATCGTGGTCGAGGGCAAGCGCGGCCTCGACACGTTCGCGACCACCAATCTCGACTTCGTCCTGCGCAGCCGCGAGATCGACACCGTCATCCTGGGCGGCTTCCTGACGAACTGCTGCGTCGAGTCGACGATGAGAACGGCCTACGAGAGAGGCTACGACGTGATCACGCTGACCGACTGCACTGCCGCCACGAGTGGCGAGGAGCAGCGGGTGGCGACGGCCCGCGACTACCCGATGTTCTCGCAGCCGATGACGAGCGCGGAGGTGACCGAGGCGCTGCACGGGGCGGCTGTGACCTGAGTCAGCTCCCGGTCGCGACGAGGACGGCCGCGGCCGCGACGTAGGCGAGGACGATCGCAGCACCGGCCTGGCGGCCGAGGCCGCCCGACCGTGCGAGCGGCGCGAGCGTGAGCGCCGTGAGGGCGAAGAGCAGCGCGAGACCGGCCGCCGAGACGCCGGTGATCGTGACGAACAGGGCCGGGATCACGAGGCCGCCGACCATGTTGATGCTGTTCGAGTGAAGCGCCTCGCTGACGAGGGCGTCGCCGCGCCCGGCGAGCCCGAGCCGAAACGCGGTGAAGGCGTTCGGAAGGCTCGTGAGCCAGGCCAGGACGACCATGCCGACGACGACGTCCGGACACGTCCCAGCGGTCGGCCAGCACGAGCGCGGCATTCACCATCCCGAGGCTTCCCAGGGCGATCAACGCGATCGCAGGCAGCTCGACCGCCGCGATCCCGATCGCCCGCGCGCGCGTGCGAAGCGATCCCGGGGGGCGGGTGGGCAGGTCGAGCCCCTCGATGTAGAGGAACGTCGCGACGCCGCACGCCGCGAGGCCGATCCAGGCAGGCAGGGCGCCGGCGAGCACCAGCGTCGCCGCGCCCGTCACAGCGAGCGCGACGCCGGCCTCCTGCACCAGCTCCCGCCGGCCGATCCGGATCGGTGCTCGTGCGACGAGCGCGACCGCGCCAACCATCGCGGCGAGGTTGAACAGGTTGGAGCCGACGACCACCCCGACGCCGACGGCGCTGCTTCCATGCGCGATGGCGATCACGGCCGAGCTGAGCTCCGGCGCGTCCGCGGCGGTGGCGGTCAGGAGCCCGACGATCGCCTCAGGCCAGCCGAAGCGACTGCCCAGGCGATCGAGGCGGCGGGCGAAGACGATCGATGCGCCGAGCGCCAGGGCCAGCGAGCCGGCAAAGACGAGTATCACGAGGATGGTCGGGAGGCGCGTCATCGCATGTTGCCGACCAGCCTTCCCGGCGCTCCGCCATGAGCGTAGCCGAGCCGGCGGGCACCGTGATGACGTCTTCAGGGTCCGCCGATGACCCTGAAGTCGCGGTTGAGATGCCCGCGGACTACGGTCCGATCACGAGGGCCGAAACCGATGTCTCCAGCCAGCGCACGCCGGATCCTCGGTGAGGATCATCCGCTGACGTCCGTCGAGACGTCGCTTCAGAGCGTCCGGAACCAGGCCGCTGGTGTGCGTCGTGCTCATCGTGGGCTCGCCGGCGATGCTGCTCGCGGGCCGCGAGGTCTGGGCGGCCACCGTCGCGAGCGCAATGCTGGCGGCGGTCGGGGCAGCGGTCGTGCTGGCGTCCCTCCGGCACGTGCGGCGGCAGCGGATCCACGACCTGATCGTTTCGGGCTCTGTGCCCGACCTCGACATCGTCCGTGCCGAGGTGCGGCGGCTGCGGAGCGGTGCGCATCGGCCGCCGGCTGGCCGACGCTCTCGAGCACGCGCTCACCGACGGCGAGCGCTGGCACGAGTTCCTGCCCGCCGCGCGGCCGCCGGTCGGCGTGCGCAACCTGCCTGCCCACGCGGCGTCCATCCGGGACGTCGCGCGGGGGCTTCGCGACCATGATGCGTCCGCCAGAGCGATCGTGATGGTCGAGCGGCTCGCCGCCGGCGGCTACGGCTCGGCGCTCTACGAGGCGGATCAGGCCTGGCTCGGCCGCGAGCTCACGCGGATCCGGTACGAGCTCGAGGCCTGCCCGGAGCGTTCTCGGGCCCTGCGTCACGCTGCCTGACCGGCTCGGCGTCGTCCGGGCGCGGGGCGCAGGACGAGGGTCTCGACCGGCGAGTTCGTGAGGATCCAGGCGAGGTCCTTCGGCGTGAACCCGCCGCCGTGGGCCGGTGGAGCGGGGGCGATCACCCGGTCGAACCGCTCAGCCTCCCAGATGCGCTGAAGGGCGTGGGTCGGCGTCCTCCCCTTCTCGATGCGCGCGTCGACGGGGATGCCCGCGCGGAGCGCGGCGTGCTCGACGGCCTCGAGCAGCGGCAGGGCCACGTGGACGTCGCTCTGCATCGGCGCGTCCTCGGCCAGCCTCAGCGGCACGATCACGAGGTACGCCGGCACCAGGGTCGCGTGCTCCGCGCGGCTCACTCTGATGGCCGCGTCGAGCACACGTGAGTCGAGCTCGCCGCCCGTGAAGGGAACGAGGATGCGGCGCGTGCCGGCCGGGAGCGGCTTGCCCGGCGACCGGCGGTGAGCGACCACGAACGCCGCGACGGCGATCGCGGCCGCGATCAGCGACACGATGACGGCAAATTCGATCACGGCCGCACCCTGCGGTCGGCACGGTTGGCCACCACGCGGATGTCGACGCCCGGCAGCTCCCGGATCAACGACGAGACCAGCGAGCCGCGGAGGATCTCCGTGCGGCGGCGCTCGTCCGGCGTGCCGAGGAACACGTACGTGGTGCCGCGCTCATCGGCCACGCGCTTGACCGTCTCGACGAAGCGGTCGCCCTGCTCCTCGATGAAGTGGCCGCCGAGGATGACGATCAGGCGGCGCAGGGCCGCGAGCGCCGTCGCCTCGTCCTCGGACAGCTCGCGACCGGGCCTCCGCACCCAGAGCACGTCGAGCTCGGCGTTCAGCCGCTGGGCAGAGCGCCACGCCCGTCGAACGACCCGCTGGGAGCGGGGGTCAGGCTTCGCCAGCACGAGCGTGCGCTCGCGCACCGCCTGCCGGCTCAGATCGCCGAGAACCCCGATCCGCGACGCCCGCTCGCCCACATCCTCGGCCACCTCGCGGAGCGCCAGCTCCCGGAGAGCGCTCAGGTGGTCGCCTCGGAAGAAGTTCGAGAGGGCCGCCTCGATGCGGTCGGGCTTGTAGACCTTGCCCGCGCGGATCCGTTCCTGCAGCCCCTCCGGGGTGAGGTCGACCAGCACCACCTCGTCGGCCTCGTCCAGAATGCGATCCGGGAAGGTCTCGCGAACGCGGACACCCGTCAGCTCGGCCACCGAGTCGTTCAGGCTCTCGAGGTGCTGGATGTTCACGGTCGAGATGACGTCGGACCCGGCTTCCAGGATCTCGTCGATGTCCTCGTAGCGCTTCGCGTTTCGCATGCCCGGCGCGTTCGTGTGTGCCAGCTCGTCGACGAGGGCCAGCTCCGGCCTGCGGGCGATGACGGCGTTGAGATCCATCTCGGCGAGCACGAGGTCGCCGTGGTCGCTCCGCAGCCGGGGAACCTGCTCGACGCCGTCCGCGAGGGCTGCCGTCTCTGGCCGGTCGTGCGGCTCGAGGTAGCCGATCACGACGTCACGGCCGTCGTTCTGCGCCTGGCGCCCTTCCTGGAGCATCCGGTAGGTCTTGCCGACCCCCGCGGCCATGCCCAGCAGGATCCGGTAGTGGCCGCGCACTCACGCGCCGAGCAGGTTGTGCACGACGAGATCGATGATCTTGATCCCGACGAACGGGAGGAGCACGCCGCCACCGCCGTAGATCAGGAGGTTGCGGCGCAGGAGCGCCGTCGCCCCGATCGCGCGGTAGCGGACGCCGCGCAGCGCCAGCGGGACGAGCGCCGGGATGATGAGCGCGTTGAACACGATCGCCGAGATGATCGCACTCTTCGGCGTCCCCAGGTGCATGACGTTGAGCGTGTCGAGCGGGCCGCGCTCGCCGGGCTTCGTGGCGTAGGTGAAGGCGAACATCGCGGGCAGGATCGCGAAGTACTTGGCGACGTCGTTTGCGATCGAGAACGTCGTCAGCGACCCGCGGGTGATGAGGAGCTGCTTGCCCACCTCGACGATCTCGATCAGCTTGGTCGGGTTCGAGTCGAGGTCGACCATGTTGCCGGCCTCCTTCGCGGCGGACGTGCCCGTGTTCATGGCGACGCCGACGTCGGCCTGCGCCAGGGCGGGGGCGTCGTTCGTGCCGTCGCCCGTCATGGCGACCATCCGGCCCTTGGACTGCTCCTCCTTGATGAGCGCCATCTTGGCCTCGGGCGTCGCCTCGGCCAGGAAGTCGTCGACCCCGGCCTCCTCGGCGATCACGGCTGCGGTGACGCGGTTGTCGCCGGTGATCATGATCGTGCGGATGCCCATGCGGCGCAGCTCGTCGAACCGCTCGCGCATGCCACCCTTCACGATGTCCTTCAGGTGGATCACGCCGAGCACGTAGTTGTCCTGTGCGACGACGAGCGGCGTTCCGCCGCTTCGGGCGATCTTGTCGACCTCCTCGTCGAGCCGGGCCGGCGCGTGGCCGCCCTGCTCCTCGACGAACCGCTTCACCGCATCGGCCGCTCCCTTGCGCAGCCGGCGCCCGTCCAGGTCGACGCCGCTCATGCGGGTCGTCGCCGAGAACGGGATGAACGTGGCCTCGGTCCCGGTGAGCTCCCGCTCACGCAGCCCGTAGCGCTCCTTGGCGAGGACGACGATCGAGCGCCCCTCGGGCGTCTCGTCGGCCAGCGATGACAGCTGCGCGGCCTCGGCGAGCTCGCGCTCCTCGACGCCGTCGACGGTCACGAACTCGGAGGCCTGCCGGTTTCCGAGGGTGATGGTGCCGGTCTTGTCGAGGAGCAGCACGTCCACGTCGCCCGAGGCCTCGACCGAGCGGCCCGACATGGCGAGCACGTTTCTCTGCACGAGTCGATCCATGCCGGCGATACCGATGGCCGAGAGCAGCGCGCCGATCGTGGTGGGGATCAGGGCGACGAGCAGCGCGATGAGGACGGTCTCGGACGTGGGCGTCCCGGCGTAGATCGCGAACGGCCGTAGCGTCACCACGGCCGCGAGGAACGTGATCGTGAGCCCTGCGAGCAGGATGTTGAGAGCGATCTCGTTCGGCGTCTTGCGCCGCTCTGCGCCCTCGACGAGGGCGATCATGCGGTCGAGGAACGACTGTCCGGGCTCCTGGGTGACCTCGATCACGAGCATGTCCGAGAGCAGACGCGTGCCGCCCGTGACCGCCGAGCGGTCGCCGCCGGACTCGCGGATGACCGGTGCCGACTCGCCGGTGATCGCCGACTCGTCGACCGAGCCGACTCCTTCGATCACGTCACCGTCGGCGGGGATCACCTCGCCGGCCTTGACGATGACGACGTCGCCGCGGGCGAGCTCCGGGGCGGGCACGTCCTCGACCGTGTCGTCGAGGCCGCGGCGGTGCGCGGTCGTCGTGGTGCGCGTGGCGCGGAGCGCGCTCGCCTGCGCCTTCCCGCGGCCCTCGGCGATCGCCTCGGCGAAGTTCGCGAAGAGCACCGTCAGCCACAGCCAGAACGCGATCGTGCCGACGAACCAGAGGCTGCCCGTGTGGCCGCGTGCGAGGTCGAGCAGGAAGATCCCGGTCGTGATGACGCTTCCGACCTCGACGATGAACATCACCGGGTTTCGGATCTGCTGCCGCGGGTTGAGCTTCGGGAACGAGTCCTTGACTGCGGCGAGCACCAGGTCCCGCGAGAAGATGTTCTCCGATCGTGCCACTACTGCTTTCCCTTCATCTGGTCGAGTGCGAGGTTGAGCTCGAGCACGTTCACGCCCGGCTCACCGAGGAATCCGAGGCTGCGCCCGTCCGTGTTCTCCGAGATCAGCTGCTCGACGGTTGCGAGCGGGATCCCGCGCACGGCTGCGATGCGGCGCGCCTGGAGGTGTGCGTACGCCGGCGAGATGTCCGGGTCGATGCCCGAGCCGCTGGTCGTGACGGCATCCACCGGGATGTCGCCCACCGTGAGCCCCGGGTTGTACGGGCCCTCGAGCTTCATGATCGCGGCGATCTGCTTCTTCACCTGATCCGTGAGCTCGGGGCTGGTCGGGCCCAGGTTGGAGAACGTGGTGCCCATCGGCGTTGTACGCCGGCACCGTCGCCGACGGCCGCTCGTGGAAGTACTCCGGCTTCGTGAACTCCTGCGCGGCCAGCCGGGAGCCGATCACGTGCCCGTTGCGCGTGATCAGGCTGCCGTTGGCCTTGTCCTTGAATGCGATCTGCGCGATGCCGGTCATGACCACGGGATAGATGAATCCGAACGCGACCGTCAGGACGACGACGGCGACGATGGATCGAACGACTGAGCGGATCACGAGAGCGCCTCCACGATGGGGCCGAGGGTGAGCGCCGGGAAGATCATGAGCCCGGCGGTGAGGACGATGATTGCGACGAGCAGCACCGCGAACGTCGGGCCGTCCGTCTTGAACGTGCCGGCCGACTCGGGGTGCGTCTTCTTGGCGGCCAGCGTCCCGCCGACCGCGAGCGCGGCGAGCAGCGGCACGAACCGGCCCAGGTACAGGGCCACGCGCGCCGAGGTTCGCCGAGAACGGAAGCGCGCCGTAGCCGGCGAATGCGCTGCCGTTGTTGTTCGACTGCGACGTGTAGGCGTAGAGCGCCTCGGTGAACCCGTGGGCGCCGCTGTTGAACACCGATGCGAGGCCGGCGTGCGTGACGACCGAGATCGCCGCGAGCACGAGCGCCATCGATGGCACGAAGAGCGCGCCGACGGCGGCGATCTTGATCTCGCGCGCCTCGATCTTCTTGCCCAGGTACTCGGGCGTGCGCCCGACCATGAGGCCGGCCACGAAGACGGCGATCAGGACGTAGAAGAACATGCCGTAGAGGCCCGAGCCGACGCCGCCCCAGATCACCTCGCCGAAGAACATGTTGACGAGCGGCACCGCGCCGCCGATCGGCGTGAGCGCGTCGTGGCCGCCGTTCACCGAGCCGTTGGAGGCGTTGGTGGTCGTCGACGCCCAGAGCGACGTGTCGGCGATCCCGAAGCGCACCTCCTTGTCCTGCATGTTGCCGCCGCTCTGCTGCGAACCGGCGGTGATGTTCACGCCGGAGTCGCGCAGGACCTGCGAGCCATGCTGCTCGGCCGGGTAGGTGATCGCCACGCCGGCGACCATGAGGACGAACATCGCGCCCCAGATCGCCCAGCCCTGGCGCATGCGGCCGATCATTCGGCCGAACATGAAGACCTGCGCCATCGGGATGAGCAGGATGGCGATGTCCTCGAGGAAGTTCGTGAACCCGTTGGGGTTCTCGAACGGTACGGCCGAGTTCGAGTTGTACCAGCCGCCGCCGTTCGTCCCGAGCTGCTTGATGGCGATCTGCGATGCGACCGGGCCGCGGGCGATCGCCTGGTGCCCGCCCTGGAGCGTGGTCGCCGTGGCGTGACCGTCGAACGTCTGCGGCACGCCCTGGCTGATGAGCACGATCCCGAGGATCACCGCGAGCGGCAGCAGGATGTAGACGAGCGACCGGTAGAGGTCGCGCCAGAAGTTCCCGATGCCGCTGGTCGTGCGTCGTGCGAATCCTCGGATCACCGCGGCCAGCACAGCCATGCCGACGGCCGCCGAGACGAAGTTCTGCACGGCCAGTCCCGCCATCTGCGTCAGGTACGACATCGTGTACTCGCCGCCGTAGAACTGCCAGTTGGTGTTGGTGACGAAGCTCGCGGCGGTGTTGAGCGCGATCGGCGCCGAGACGCCGGGCAGGTTGTCCGGGTTCAGCGGCAGATGCCCCTGCGAGCGCAGGAGCAGGTACAGCAGCACCGTGAAGACGATGCGTGAAGACGAGCGTCGAGCCGGCGTACTGCTTCCAGTTCTGCTCGTGCTCCGGATCGGATCCGACGAGGCGCAGGAACCAGCGCTCACCGGCGGCAAGCCGGCCGTTCACGAGGCCGAGATTGCCGTCGTAGACGCGCGCCATGTAGATGCCGAGCGGATACGCAAGTCCCGTCAGGACGACGGCGTAGAAGATCAGTTGTGCGGTACCCTGGAACGTCACTAGAACTGCTCCCCGCGGAAGAGGGCCAGGAGGAGATATGCAAAGATCGCGATGGCCACGATCAGCCCGAACACGTCACCGGCAGACATCAGATCCTCTCCAGAACGTAGCGGAGCAGGTATGAGAAGCCGAAGCATCCTGCTGTTATGAGAACTGCGTAAACGTCATACATGGAGCTCAACCTAGTCCTGGGCCTCTGCCGGCGTGCTTAAGCTCCGACCGCCGGATCTGAAGTTCGTCTGAAGCCGGCGGGCCGTGATGAAATCTTCAGGCCGGAGGCCCCGGGTTTCATGACCTGGCGATGCCGGTTCACCTACGTTGTGGTGTGATGGAGATGCATGCGCACGAGCCCGGCCGGTACCGGCTCGTCGTCTCGGCCGGCTGGATGGTTCCGACTCATGTGCTCGAGGAGGCCGTCGCCGCGACGACGTCGGACGGGACCACGGTCGCGGTCGTCATTCCGGCCGTGCTTCCGTCGGCGCTGCCGATGTGGGCCGCGCCCGCCCGGATCCTCGAGCGGGTCAGCCGTCAGCGACAGGCGGCCCGGGCGCGGATGGACGCTCTCGGGCTCGAAGGGGTCGGTGGACGTCGTGCCGTGCCGCAGCGTGCACGCCGCCATCTCGGCTCTCTGCGCCGAGCACCCACCCAGCGAGATCGTGATCGCCGGATCGGCGTCCTGGAGGCTGCGGCGCGCTCTCGGCGCTATCGGTCTGGATTCACCAGCCGGTACCCGGCTCCAGGCGCCGTGACCAGATAGCGCGGCCGCGCCGGGTCGGGCTCGATCTTGCGGCGCAGCTGGGACATGTGGACGTGGAGGAGGTTCGACTCGGTCCCGTATCCCGGCCCCCAGACCTCGCGCAGGATCGAGCGGTGCGTCATGAGCTTTCCCTCGTTCTTGGCGAGGACGCGAAGGATGTCGAACTGGTGCGGCGTCAGGTGGACCTCCTCGCCGGCGTTCGTGACCAGCCGCTTCTCGAGGTCGACGACGAGGTCGCCGATCTCGATGACCGGCTCGCCCGAGGGGGTCACGCGGCGCAGGCTCGCGCGCAGCCGGGCCAGGAGCTCGTCGATCCCGACCGGCTTCGTCACGTAGTCGTCGGCCCCGGCGTCGAGCGCGGCGATCTTCTCGTGCTCGTCGCCGACCGCCGAGAGCACGATCACCGGCGCCGCGCTCCACGTTCGGAGCTCGCGGCACACGTCGGTGCCCGTGCCGTCGGGCAGGATCAGGTCGAGGATCACCGCGTCGGGCGGGCGCATCGCCGCCTGCGCGAGCGCGGCCTCCGCCGTCTCGGCGGTCTCGACCTCGTACCCCGCCGCCCGCAGGCTGGTGCGCAGCGCGCGCAGGATCTGCGGCTCGTCGTCGACGACGAGGATGCGTGCCCCGGCGCTCACGCGATCGCCTCGACTGCGGCGGCGATCGGCAGCGCGAGGACGAACGTCGCCCCCTGGCCCGAACGCGACTCGGCCCAGACGCGACCGCCGTTGGCCTCGGCGAACCCGCGCGCAATTGCGAGCCCCAGCCCGGCGCCGCCGGCCCCGCCGGTGGACGAGCCCCGCTGGAACGGCTCGAAGATGCTCGAGAGCTCCGACGCGGGGATGCCGCGGCCGTGGTCGATCACCCGGACCATCACCTCGCCCGACGTGTGAGTCACGTGGACGCCCACCCGTTCGTCCTCCGGCGAGTACTTGAGCGCGTTCTCCATCAGGTTGACGAGCGCGCGCTCGATCTGGTGGAAGTCGGCCCGCACCGCCGGCAAGCCCTCCGGGAGCGAGACGTCGATCCGTGATCCGGCGTCTCCGACCTCGTGGAGCGCGTGACCGACGAGCTCGTCGACGACGCAGACGTCGGCCTCCGGGCGAGCGGCGCCCGGCCTGGAGGCGTGAGAGGTCGAGCAGGTTGGCGACGAGACGGTCGAGGCGGGTGGCCTCGGCCGAGATCGTGACCAGGAGCTCACGGCGGTCGTCCGGGTCGAGCTCGAGGTCGTCACGCGCCAGGGCCGATGCGGACGTGAGGATCGCCATCAGCGGCGAGCGCAGGTCGTGGCTCACCGCGCGCAGGAGCGCCGTCTTCATCGCATCGGTGCGCCGGAGCGCCTCGGCCTCGAGCGCCTCGGCGGCCAGGCGCTCGCGGTCGACGGCGACCCCGAGCAGCGACGCGAGCGCCGGGATCAGCCGCCGCCGGGCGGCCGTCCCGCGGGGGGCGGGACCGTCGAGGTGGATGACGCCGACCCGGCGCGTGCCGGCGACGAGCGGGTACGCGCCCTCACCGTCCGGGGTGCCGTCGCCCAGCTCGATCCGCGCCCGGTCGACCTGGAGGACGCGGGCGACCTCGGAGGCGATCCGCTCGAGCTCGCCGCGCACCTCGCCGTGGGCCAGGAGCGAGGTGGCGATCCCCGCCAGGAGCTCCGACTCGGTGGCGCGCCGCCGCGACCGCGCCGCCAGCTCGCTGACGACCACCGCGGTCACCACGAACACCGCCAGCGCGAGCCAGTTTCGCGAGTCGGCCAGCGTGAACGTGTGGATCGGTGGCAGGAAGAACCAGTTGAACGCCAGCATCGAGGCGATCGCGACGCCGATCCCGAAGCGCGTCCCCCACAGGACGGCGATCGGGAGGACCGCGAAGATGTAGAGCACGCCGAGGCTGAGCACCGGCACGGCGAGCTGGAGAAGCTCGATCGCGCCCGTCACGGCGGCGACCGCGACCACGCTCGCGACCACGCCGAGGCGCCGGTGGCGCCCGGCGGCCTGGTCGAGCGCGGCGGCGATGCGTTCCACGGGCTCACGGTAGACGACGGTGTCGGACCGCGCTCGCCGATCGGCAACGCATATGCAATGCCTATGCGTTAGGGTTCTGCGCCCATGGCCCGCGTCATGCCCATCGGCGAGGCCGCGCAGGCGCTCGGCGTGAGCCTCGACACCCTTCGCAGATGGGACCGCGAAGGCCGGCTTCAGACCGAGCGCGACAGGCGCGGCCGGCGGCTCGTGTCCGTCGACGAGATCCAGCGGCTAGGTGGGCACCTGCCCACGCGGGCGGGCGATGCCTTCTCGGCCCGAAACCGGTTCGAGGGCATCGTCGAGTCGGTCGAGGTGACCGGCGTCGTCGCTCAGGTCGTGATCCAGGCCGGCCCCTACCAGGTGGTCTCGATCGTGACCCGCGACGCGGTCGAGGAGCTCGGCCTGGCACCGGGAGTGCCGGCGGTGGCCACAGTAAAAGCGACGTCCGTGATGATCGGGAGGCCCTGACAGATGCGTAGAAGGACCATGCTTGGGATCCTGCTCGCCACCGTGCTGGCGGCGGCGGGGTGCGGCGGCGGCGACTCGTCCGGCGGTGGGTCGTCCGGTGCGTCGACGCCCAAGGGCGGCACGCTGAACGTGTTCGCGGCGTCGTCGCTGACGGAGGCGTTCACGAAGCTCGCCGACACCTATCAGGCGGCCCACCCGGGCTGGACGGTGAGGCTCAACTTCGCCGGCTCCGACCAGCTGGCGGCGCAGATCGAGCAGGGCGTACCGGCCGACGTCTTCGCGGCCGCGAGCCCCAAGTACCCCGAGGAGCTCCAGGGCAAGAACCTGCTGGGCGACACGACGAACTTCGCGACCAACACGCTGGTCGTCGTCGTCCCAGCTGCCAACCCGGCGGGCATCAAGACGGTCAACGACCTGACGAAGGGCGCGAAGCTCGTCGTCGCCGACCCGGCCGTGCCCCTCGGCGCGTACACCGAGACCGTGCTCACGAACCTCGGGATCTCGGAGTCCGACCTGAATATCGTGAGCAAGGAGCAGGACGCGAAGAGCGTGCTGGCGAAGATCACGCTGGGCGAGGCCGACGCCGGGTTCGTCTACATCACGGATGCCCTCTCCGCGGGCGACAAGGTGAAGCAGATCACCTTCCCCAAGTCTGCAGAGGCGACGGCCGTGTATCCGATCGGGATCGTGTCGAGCAGCAAGCAGACTGAGGCAGCCCAACAGTGGATCGACCTCGTAACGGGAACGGAGGGCCAGACGGTGCTTCACGATCTCGCCTTCGGGCCTCCGCCTTCCACATAGCGACAGCCGCCGCGGTCGTCATCGCGGCCGCGTTCTTCCTGCTACCGCTCATCGGGATCCTGCGCCAGGGTGACCTGGGCGCCGGTCTGAGCTCGGATCTTGCCAGGCCGGCGCTCAGGATCTCGCTCGAGCTCTCGGCGGTGTCGCTAGGCGCGATGGTGCTCTTCGGGACGCCGGTCGCATACTGGATGGCGACGCGCGACTTCCGCGGGAAGGCCATCCTCTCGACCGCGTTCGAGCTCCCCCTCGTGCTGCCGCCGGCCGTCGCCGGACTGGGGCTCTTCGCCGCATTCGGCCGCACGGGCATGCTCGGCTCCGAGCTCGACGCCCTCGGGATCCAGCTGCCCTTCACGCCCGCCGCGGTGGTGATGGCGATGACCTTCGTCGCCGGGCCGCTCTACCTCCGCCAGGCCGAGGCGACCTTCGTCGCCGTCGACAAGGATCTGCTGGCCGCCGCGCAGACGCTCGGCGCAGGCCCGGGCAAGGTGTTCATCCGGGTCGCCGTACCGCTGGCATCGGCCGGGCTCGGCGCCGGCGCGGCGCTCGGCTGGGCGCGGGCGCTCGGCGAGTTCGGGGCGACGATCATGTTCGCGGGCAGCCTTCAGGGCATCACGCAGACCGCGCCCATCGCGATCTACCTCGGGTTCGAGCGGGGGGCGTTCGACGAGGTGTACGGGTTGGGCGCCGTGCTGATCATCATCAGTGCGGCCGTGCTCCTCACGGCCAAGCTGATCGCACGCGGGAGGCTGCCGCGCTTCGTGCCGACGTAACCCACCCGCTGCGCGACTTCGCGCTGGATGCCGGCGTCGAGGTCGAGGGCACGCTCGCCGTCATCGGCCCATCGGGGTCGGGCAAGACCACCCTGCTCCGCCTGATCGCGGGGCTCGAGCGCCCCGCCGCCGGCTCGGTCGAGTGCGACGGCGAGCGCTGGAGCGGCGACGGCGTGTGGGTGCCGCCCGAGCGCCGCCGGGTCGGGTTCGTGTTCCAGGACTACGCCCTCTTCCCGCACATGTCGGTCCGCGCGAACATCGCGTTCGAGGCCCGGACCGATGTCGACGCCCTGCTTGAGCGCCTGCGGATCGACCACCTCAAGGCGGCGAAACCGGACCGCCTCTCGGGAGGTGAGCGCCAGCGGGTCGCCCTCGCGCGAGCGCTCGCCATCGTGCCGCGCGTGCTCCTGCTCGACGAGCCGCTCGCCGCGCTCGACCCGTCCACACGCACGGCCGTCGCCGCCGAGCTCGCCCAGGTGATCGACGCCGCGGCCGTGCCAACGGTCGTAGTGACGCACTCGTACGAGGAGGCGGTGATGTTCGCGGACGAGGTCGCCGTCATGGACCGGGGCACGATCGTCCAGCGCGGCCGGGCGGCCGAGGTCGTCGAGGCGCCGGCGTCGGCGTTCGTCGCCGAGTTCGCCGGGATCAACTACCTCAAGGGCACCGCCGCGGGCACGACGGTCAGGCTGGACAGCGGGCAGACGGTGAGGACGAGGGATCCGGCTGACGGTGCTGTCGCGGTCCTCGTCGCACCCTGGGAGATCACGCTGGCTCTCGGCGATTCCGGAGGCGACGGCGACTCGGCCCTGAACCGCCTTCCGGTCCGGGTCGAGCGGGTCGTCGTCGTCGGGAACCGGGCGCGGGTGACGCTCGGCGGCCTCGTCGCGGAGGTGACGCCCGAGTCGGTCGAGCGGCTGGCGCTCCGTCCCGGCCTGGATGTCGTGGCCGTCTGGAAGGCCACGGCGACGCGCGTCGTCGTCCGTCAGGCACCGTAGAGCGGTTCGTGCCGCTCGATCGCTGCGAGCGCCCGGCCGTGCGCGTCGGTGCGGCCGTCGAGCGCCTGGAGCGCCGGCGCGAACACCAGATCCCGGGCGACGGGCGGCGTGAACAGCTCGAACGCCGCGACGATCGCGCCGTGCAGCCGGACCGCATCGGCCTCCGCCGCGCCTCGCACGAGGTGATCGATCAACCTGTCGGCGGCGCGCCGGGTCACGCGGTCTGGGGGCGCTTGGCCATCCGAAAGCGGATGGTACCGGAGGGGTGAGCGAACGACCCACAGCTTGCTGTTTTGAGCTCGGTGGTATCCTCTACTTGGTCTGTGTGGCTCCCGCTTGGGGAGCGGGAAGGGGCGGCTATGCGGTTCGGCAGGATGCGCGGGATGTTCTGGCTCGTCGTCGCGGCGGCAGCGTTCGGGGCTCTGCCCGGGGCGGCTGCGCAGGCTGCGGCACCGGGGACGGTTGTCGCCTGGGGCGACAACGCCGACGGCCAGCTCGGAAACGGGTCGTTCTCGGCCCACGTCACCGCGGCGGCCGTCCACAACCTGGCCAACGTCACCCAGCTTCGCGGCGGCCGCGAGCATGTCGTCGCGCTGCGCTCGAACGGCACCGTCTGGGCCTGGGGCCACAACAACTACGGGCAGGTCGGCGACGGTACGGTCACGAACCGCAACCTCCCCGTGCAGGTGTCCGGCCTCACCGACGTCAAGCAGATCTCGACAGGCCACTACCACAGCATGGCGCTGAAGACGAACGGCACGGTCTGGAGCTGGGGCTGGAACCACTTCGGGCAGCTCGGCGACGGGACGACGACCAGCCGCCGCGTCCCGGTGCAGGTCAGGAACCTGACGGGCGTCATTCAGATCGCGGGCGCGCGCGACCATGCGCTGGCCCTGAAGTCGGACGGCACGGTCTGGGCGTGGGGTGACGACGACTTCGGCAATCTCGGAAACGGCGGCGGCCCGCAGAGCAACGTCCCCGTCCGCGTGAGCGGCCTCACCAACGTCGTCGCGATCGCCGGCGGCCGCGACCACTCCCTGGCCGTGAAGAGCAACGGCAGCGTCTGGGCGTGGGGGTGGAACGCGTACGGCCAGCTCGGCGACGGCACCAAGACGAACCGCACGACGCCGGTGCGCGTCGACCTGCCTACGACTCTCAAGATCGTCGAGGTGTCGGCCGGCGCCGACCACAGCGTTGCGCTGAGCGCCGCGGGCCACGTCTGGGCATGGGGTCAGAACTCCTTCGGCCAGGTCGGCGACGGCAGCGGTGTCGAGCGCCGGACGCCGGTGCGGCTCGCGTCGATCTCGGGCATCGTCGCGATCGGGACGGGGCGCCTGCACACGCTCGCCGTCGGATCGGGCGGCGGCGTCTGGGCGTGGGGCGATAACGACTTCGGCCAGCTCGGCGACGGGACCAAGACCGACCGGCGCGCGCCGGTGCGGGTCGGAGGCATCACGACCGGCGAGCAGGTCGCCGGCGGGCGCGACTACAGCGTCGCCCTCGTCGGATAGCCGCAGGCCTCAGAAGCTGCCGGTGGCGCTCGGCGTGCAGCTGCCGCCGCCCGTGTTCGAGCTGCACGTGTGGAACGAGCCCGTGGCGGACAGAAGGCCGGTGGCCGTCGTCGTCGGCGTGTAGACCGCCGTGCCCGAGATCGTCGGGTCCTGTGCCCCGGCGGAGCGCGCGCCGATCGTGACGGTGAGGACCGTGTTCCCCGCCGACCACGCGTACGTCGCGGCGTAGCGGGCCGCGCGGTTGATCGTCAGGGATGTGAGCGTCCCGATGGTCGTCGCCGTCGCCGTCGAGCACGTCGTGCCGCTGCCCGTGACGCCGAGCATCACGGTGCCGCCGGTGTTCGTGCAGATGTTGTTCGCGGCGACCGGGCCGCTGGCGGTCGTGATGGCCTGGTTGAACGTGATCGTGATCGTGTCGCCTTGGTCGAACCTCCCCGCCGTGCCGCCGTTCGCCACGGCGACGGACTGCGCGACGACGCCGAGCCGCACCGCGACGGTCGGGTTCGCGGTCTGGCTCGACCATGTGCCGTAGGTGGTCGTGACGCGGTAGCACTCGAACGTCCCCTGCGGTGTGAAGCGGCCGGTGTCGGTGATGCTCGTGCCGGCCGTCGTCGTGAGCGCCGAGAACGACGCGGCGGTGCAGTTGGACGACGTGCCGTTGGCCGCTGCGGCGATGGCATACCCGTTGCCGTTCGTGCCGGCCGTCCACGACAGGTTGACGTTGTGGCCCGACGCGGCCCCGGTCAGTCCGGTCGGTGCGCCGAGGTTCCGGCTCGAGACGGTCTGCGACGCGGCCGAAGCCTGGGTGAACGCCGCGAGAGCTGTCGCGGTCCCGGCGAGCAGGACGGCCGCGACGGTGGCTGCGAGCACTCGCGCTCCGCGCCTCATGGCGAGTCGTCCTGCGGCTTCGCCGGGCGCCAGATCGAGCGCAGCGCCGCGGCCGCGAGCAGCAACGGCACGAGGAGGACGGCGATGACGTGCACCCAGGGCTGCCTGAGCGTGCGGATCGCCGACCCGGCGTGCGGGACCACGCCCACCATCCGCCAGGCGGTTGTGCCGTGGAGCTGCGCGCGCCAGGGATCGGGGGCGGTGTTGGCGTCGCCCTTCGTGATGATGACGGGGTGCGCACCCGGGTGGATGACTCGGATGACGCGGTGCGTCTCGACGCGGTGGTCGGGCGTTGGGGCGTGAAAGCTCAGGATCTGGCCGGGCCGCACGTCGGTCAGCGGCTCGGGCCGCACGACCAGCAGGTCGCCGGGCCGAAACAGCGGCTCCATGCTGCCCGAGAGGACGGTCTCGACCTGGAAGAGGCCGAGGCGGGGGCCGAGCGTCACGGTTGCGAGGACGGCGACCGCGAGCGCGAGGACGATCCACATGCCGATCCCGACGAGGGCGCGCGAGACGCTGCGACGGGGGCGCGGCTCCGCAGGCCGGGGCCGGATCGGACGCGACGGGCACGTCGATGACCACCGGGCGTCGGATCGGGTCGGACTGGGTGCGGGGGGTGTCGGTGTGCACGGCGCGGGGGCTCACCGTGAGGCGTGGCGGCCGGAGCCGCCACGCCTCGGTGCGTTGCTACCTGCCTACTTGCTGGTGCCGGCGCGCTGCGTGCCGGTGAACGTGTACTGAACCGTCGACGACTGGTTCTGGAACGAGTTCGGCGCGGCCGACGGGAACGACAGCGTGACGCGGAGGTGATCCGTGACGCCGTTCGTGAGCGCCGACAGGTTGCTCAGCGCGAGGTTCGTGCCGATGATCGCGCGGCTCGCCAGCACCGTCGAGGTGGCGCCCGAGCACGTGTACGTGTAGGCCGGCGCGGTGCCGCCCTCAGTCCACGCGTTGGAGCAGCGGTCGATGACCATCTGCAGGCCGTTCGTCGCGTCGGTGTCGAGCAGCGAGCTCGAGGTCGCGTTGGTGGTCAGCGTGATGCTGGCCAGGTCGATGGAGCCCGAGTCGATGAGGTCGACGCTGCGCTGGATGGTGTCGCCGGGGGCGATGTTCGACGCACCGACGGTGAGCCGGTTGGTCGAGGCGCCGGTGGCGCCGAGCGCGATCGTGACGGTGCCCGACGAGACGCTCTGGCTGGCGCTCGTGGAGCTCGTGAAGGTCGCGAAGGTGCCGAGGCCGGCGATGCTGGCCGCAGCGGAGATGACCGCAAGCGAGACGAGCAGCTTGCGGCGCTGGGCAGACGCCCAGCCGAGACGACGGGTCATGGGTACTCCTGAGGTGGAACGACGGGTAGGCGGGCGGTCTGGGGGGAAACCGCTCTGCGGTACCTATCGGCCGCAATGCGTTGCGGTCAACGTCCCCCGTTTGAGGTATCCGCCCTCGTAGGAAGTACGTGGTTTCCCGCTCGCGGGGGTGCGACTCAGCCGTCGTGCGTGTGCGCGGAGGGCAGCCCGAGCCGCTCGACCGTGGCCGGGCCGCAGTCGTACTGGACGAGCACGGCCGGTTCGTCTCCGACCACCCAGCCGTCGTGCCCAGGGACGACGGCCACCGCCGCCGGCGCCTCGAACTCCTCCCGGCAGCCGTCGGCGTACTCGATCGCGATCCGGCCCTGGACGAGCATGCCGACGTGCGCGTGCATGCACATCTCGCCGCCGGTCACCGGGCGCATGTGCGTCGACCACCGCCAGCCCGGCGGATAGATCAGGCGCTTCAGGTGCCCCGTTCCCACGACCACGTCATCGACGGTGAGGCCGCCGACCTCCGTCCGCTCCGCGCCTCGAATCGGCCCTTCGAGGATCGTCATGGCGGCATTGTGGCACGTCTCCTCCACGATCGCCCGATGGCGCAGCTGCACGACCTCCCGACCGCTTCAACCAGGTCGTCTGCGACTGGATCTCCGCCATCTGAGACCTCGCGCTCACTAGCGTCCTGCCATAACCACAAGTACGCTCGAATGAGCGAGTGCTGGACGCCGCTGTCAGGAGATCTTGGATGTACCGCCGACTGTTCGCGATCGCCGCGGGGGTGCTGCTTGTCGGCGCCTCGCCCGCGGCTGCCCTGAACGCCGCCCAGCCGGGGATCGTGTCGAACATCCCGGCGCAGGGGACGCCGGCCGTCCTCGACGGCGTCGTGAACGCCGTCGTCCAGGTCGGCGGCCAGATCGTGGTCGGCGGCCAGTTCACGCGCGTGATGGAGGCCAACGGGCACGTCCTGCCGCGCACCGACATCTTCGCCTTCGACGTCGCCACCGGGCTCGTCGAGCCGGCCTTCGCGCCGACCGTTGCGAACGGCCAGGTCAGCACGCTCGCGGTCGGGCCCGACGGACAGAGCGTCTTCGCCGGCGGCACGTTCGACACGGTGAACGGCCAGCCCGAGAAGCGGCTCGTCAAGCTGAGCCTCGCCGACGGCTCGATCGTCCCCGGCTTCCACGCGGCGCTCATGGGGAGCTGGGTCGAGGACTCGGACGTGCGCGGCAACACGCTCTACATCGGCGGGGCGATCTCGTCGGTCGACGGCGTGGCCCGGGGCCGGCTTGCCGCCCTGAACGCGACCACCGGCGCCGTCGACCCGAACCTGGCGCTCGACTTCACCGACAAGCGCGCCGGGAAGCTGCGCGTGGCGCATTTCGACATCAGCCCCGACGGCACCAAGCTCGTCGCGACGGGCACCTTCACGAAGGTCGACGGGCTCGATCGCAACCAGATCGCGATGATCGACCTTTCGACGACGCCGGCCTCGGTGTCGTCCTGGCAGACCGACGCATTCACCCCGGCGTGCGCGACCCGCTTCGACACGTACGTCCGTGACGTCAGCTTCGCCCCGGACGGCTCGTACTTCGTCGTCGCCAACACCGGCGCGTATTTCGGCGGGCTGAACGCGGGCGTGATCTGCGACTCCGTCCAGCGGTGGGAGAGCGGCGCGACGGGGCCGGGCCAGCAGCCGACATGGGTCGACTACACCGGCGGCGACAGCCTGACCCAGGTCGCCGCGACCGGCGCCGCCGTCTACGTCGGCGGCCACCAGCGGTACCTCAACAACCCGTTCGCCGGCGACACCGCCGGCGCCGGCGCCGTGAGCCGGATGGGCATCGCCGCGCTCGATCCGCAGAACGGCCTGCCCTACACCTGGAACCCCGGTCGCTACCCGCGCGGCTCGGGCGTGTGGGCGTTCCTCGGGACGGCCGACGGCCTGTGGGTCGGAAGCGACACCGACTACGTCGACTTCGCCTACCACCCGCGCCTGGCGTTCCTGCCGGCGGCCGGGGGGAAGACGGTTCCGGCGGCTGTCCCCGGGTCCCTCCCGGGCGACCTCTACACGGTCGGGGCCGGTGCGACACCGATGCGGCGGACGTTCGACGGCACCGCCGTCGGCGCGCCGACGGCCGTCACCGGCGTCGGCCTGGCTTCAGCGGACATCCGCGGGGCGTTCATGCTGTCGGGGCAGCTCTACCTCGCCTGGCGCGACGGGCACATGGACATGCGCTCGTTCGACGGCACGCACGGCGGGCGCGCCCAAGGCGATCGACCTGCACGGGCTCACCGCCGGGAGGCTGCCGGTGTCGAAGCTCACGGGGATGTTCTTCACCGACGGGCGGCTCTACTACACGGTGAACGGCGACCGCCACCTGTACTGGCGCTGGTTCGAGCCGCAGAGCCGCATCGTCGGCGCCCAGCGCTTCGTCGAGTCGGGCGGCGCGACGGGAATCGACTGGAGCGGTGTCAGCGGCATCACGCTGGCGTCGGGCCACCTGTACTACCTCCGCGACGGCACGCTCTACGCGATGGACTTCAGCGCGGGCGCTCCGGTGCCGGGCACCGAGACGGCTGTCAGCGGCGCCGCCGTGGGCGACGGCCAGGTGTGGACAGGCCGCGGCCTGTTCGTCGGCTCGCCGTAGTGGTACGCTCACTCCTGGAGATGGGGAGGCGCACGTTCGGGATTGCCGTTCTGGCCCTGGTGCTGGCGGGTCTTCAGCCGGCCATGGCGCGCGCGGCATGCCCGACGTTTGCGAGCTCGAGCCAGGTGATGGGGCACGTCGCCGACAACAGCCTGAACGAGCTCTCCGACCTCGTTGCGAGCACGGACAACCCCGGAGTGTTCTGGACGGAGGAGGACTCCTCCAATCCGAACAACGTCTACGCGATCAACGGCACGGGCCAGATCGTCGGCGTGTTCACGATCCAGGGCACGAGGGACATCGACTGGGAGGATCTCGCGATCGACCGCCAGGCGGGGACGGACTTCCTGTACGTCGGCGACATCGGCGACAACAAGGGCACGCGGGACGGCAGCAACACGACGAACAGGAGCCGGGTGCGCCTCTACCGGTTCCCGGAGCCGACGGTCTCGGCCACCGGGCCGAAGGTGACGGGCACGATCACCGCGTTCGACACGTTCGTCTATCGCTACGCCGACGCGAACGGCACGTTCATCGCTCCCCGAAACTCCGAGTCGCTGATGATCGACCCGACCACCCACGACGTCTACGTCGTCGAGAAGAAGGTCCAGACCATCGGCGTCCAGAAGCAGAACTGGGTGTTCCGCCTCGACCAGCCACTTCAGAACGGCGTGATCAACGTCGCGCGCAAGGTCGCGATCACCACCACGGCGAAGTCCTATGTGTCTGCCGACATCTCGCCGTCCGGCGACATCGCCCTCAAGGCCGGTGCGGTCGCGTACATCTGGCCGCGCACGGATCCGACAGTGGAGGCGACGTTCGCCGCGCACCCGGCGGCACCCTGCCAGGCGACGCTGATCGCGTCGGAGGCCGTCGGCTGGGCGCCGGACGGCCTGTGGACGGTGCCGGACGGCACCGTTCCGGCCCCGATCGTGCGGCTCGCGTTCGCTCCCTAGAGGCGCGCCCTGATCGCCCAGAGGTCGGGGAAGGCCGGCTGGAAGAGGGTCGAGCGCAGGTAGGCGACGCCCGCCGATCCGCCGGTCCCGGCCTGCTCGCCGATCGTCCGCTCGACCATCTTCACGTGCCGGTAGCGCCACTCCTGGATGCCCTCGTCGATGTCGACCATCCGCTCGCAGACCTGCGCCCGGGCCGGGTCGGTGCGGTAGACCTCGACGAGCCCGTCCTGCACGTCGGCCGCCGGCCGCCCGGCGAGGCCGACGTAGGCGAGAAACGACTCGTACAGGCTCGGCCGCTCCATCGCCGCCGTGATCCGGTCACGGCCTGGTCCGGGCGGGTGGTCGGCGAGGACGCTCGGGTCCCGCCGGCCGAGGACGGCCTCGAGCTCGCGGAACTGCGCCGACTGGAACCCGCTGGCGCGCTCGAGCCGGCCGCGGAAGCTCGCGAATGCGAGCGGCGTCATCGTCTCGAGGACGTCGACCTGGGCGACCACCGTCTTCAGCACCGTCAGGATCCGCTTCATCGCGGCGAGCGCCGTGGCCGTGTCGTCGCTCTCGAGCGAGCGCTGGAGCTGCGACGCCTCATGCAGCATCACCTTGAACCAGAGCTCGTAGACCTGGTGGATGACGATGAAGAGCAGCTCGTCGTGCTCCGGCCCCTCGGAGAGCGGCTCCTGACACGCCAGGAGCTCGTCCAGGTGCAGGTACGACGTGTAGGTGAGCGCCGGGTGCTCCACGGACGCCCGGACGATAGTGGTTAACTCCCGCGCGTGGCCGAGTCGCGCGCAGCCCTCGTCACCGGCGGCGGCACCGGGATCGGCGCCGCGGTCGCGCACCACCTCGCCGCCGAGGGTTGCGCGGTCGCCCTGATGGGGCGCCGCTCCGAGCCGCTCGAGCGCACCGCCGCCGAGATCGCGGCGAACGGCGGGCACGCGCTCGCCGTGCCAGGCGATGCCGGCGACGTCGACGCAGGCCGGGCGCGCGGTGGCGGACGCTGTCGCGGCGCTCGGCGGGCTCGACGTCCTCGTCCTCGCCCACGGCGTGGGCGGCTCGGCCATGGCGGGCGACGAGACGCCGGAGGGGTGGGACGCCGTCGTCCGCACGAACCTGACCGGCGCGTTTCTCGTCGCGCGGGCCGCCCTCCCGCACCTCGTCGAACGGGGCGGGGCGATCGTGACCGTGGCGTCGACCAACGCCTGGGTGGCCGGGCCCGGCTGGGCGTCCTACTGCGCGTCGAAGGCCGGCCTCGCGATGCTCACCGCCAGCATCGCCAACGACTACGGCCCGAAGGGCGTGCGTGCGAACTGCGTGTGCCCGGGTTGGGTGAGAACCCCCATGGCCGACGAGGACATGGATGAGATCGCCGCCAGGTGGGCGCACCGACCGTGACGGCGCGTACCGCCTGACGAGCTCCTCGACGCCGCTCCGCCGCCCGGCCGAGCCGGCCGAAATCGCTTCAGTAGTCGCATTCCTGGCCGGTCCGGGTGCCACGTACGTGAACGGCGCGACCATCCCCGTCGACGGTGGCGCGATGATCGTCGACGGCACGGCCGTGCCCTTCCACGGGACCGAGCTGCTGGCCGCCGCGCGCGACGTGGCTCCTTGATTCCGTCCTGTGCGTGACGGACAATCCCCGCCATCGTGAGGGTCTTCTTCGCGACGGACATTCACGGGTCCGAGACGTGCTGGCGCAAGTTCCTGAACTCCGGCACGCACTACGGGGCCGACGTGATGATCCTGGGCGGCGACATGACCGGGAAGGCGCTCGTCCCGGTCGTGCATGACGGCGGCGACCGCTGGCATGGGACGCTCCAGGAGCAGCGCCGCGAGCTGACCGGCGACGACGAGGTCGCCGCGTTCGAGCAGAACGTGATCCGGCGGGGCTACTACCCGTTTCGCACGACGCCCGACGAGCTCGCCGAGCTCGAGTCCGACACGCAGCGGCTCGACGACCTGTTCCACGGCGAGATGCTCGGGACGGTCGAGCGCTGGATGTCGATGGCTGCGGACAAGCTCGCCGGCGAGCCGCAGCGGGTGTTCGTGTGCCCCGGCAACGACGACCAGTTCGAGGTCGACGAGATCCTCGGCGCGGCGACCCGCGTCGAGCTCGCCGAGGGCCGGGTCGTCGAGGTCGACGGCTACCAGATGGCGTCGACCGGCTGGTCGAACGTGACGCCCTGGAACACCTACCGCGAGGAGCCCGAGGATGTCCTCCTCGAGCGGATCCGGGGCGTCACGTCGAAGCTCACCAACCCGCCCGAGCGTGTGATCCTGAACCTCCACTGCCCGCCGTACGCCTCCGGGCTCGACGACGCGCCCGGCCTGAACGAGGACCTGACCCCGAAGCACGGGGGCCACGCTCCCGAGCCGGTCGGCTCGAAGGCCGTGCGCACCGCGATCGAGGAGACGCGGCCGGCCCTCTCGCTGCACGGCCACATCCACGAGGCCCGCGGGCACGCCCGCATCGGCGACACCCTCTGCATCAACCCCGGGAGCGCATACGAGCAGGGCGAGCTGCTCGGCGCCCTCATCGATCTGTCCGGAAAGAAGGTCAAGAAGTTCGTGCTGACGTCCGGCTAAGGAAAGGAGGGGCTTTGGCAAGTGCAGACATGCCAGTGGAACGCACGATGTTCGTGCGCAAGGCCACGGGCCTGGTGAAGGGATGGTCGGTCTTCGACGCCTTCATCTACTCGGCGTTCGCGATCAACCTGATGGCGCTCGGCTTCGGATACGCGTTCACGGGTGTCGCGGTGATCCCGACCGGCGGCCTCATCGCCGCCATCGTCCTCTCAGGGCTCTTCATCATCTTCGAGGTGCTCGTCTATGCCTCGATGATCGCCGTCATGCCCCGCGCGGGCGGCGACTACGTGTGGCAGTCGCGCGTCTTCGGCGGCGGCGTGGGATTCGTCCTCGCCGCGACCGGCTGGTGGTTCATCCTGTGGCACTGGGTGCCCATCTACGCCAACATCCTCATCCTGGAAGTCATCCAGCCGATCCTGAACGTCCTCGGCTACAACGGCACCGACACGTTCCACGCCGCGTGGTGGAACCCGATCCACGGCACCGGGATCTTCGTCGCATCGATCTTCACCGCGGTGATCGCGACCGTGGTGGTCTCGGCGGGCATGCGCTGGTACGCCCGGTTCCAGAAGTGGTGCTTCTACGGCGCGATGGTCGGCCTGGTGTTCATGATCGCCGTCTTCCTCCTGCACTCGAAGGCGGACTTCATCACCGCGTTCAACAGCCAGACGGACATCTACGGGACACACGCCTCGAACGCCTACCAGGGCACGGTCGGCGCGGCCCACAAGGCCGATCTGTCGTTCCAGGGCTACGGCTCGTCGCCGCTCAGAGCGACGTTCCTCCTGATCCCGTTCATGCTCTTCTTCAACCTGTGGCCCAACTGGGGCGCGACCCTCTACGGCGAGGTCCGCGGTGCCAGCGACTTCCGAAAGAACATCTACGCCATGGGCGGCGCGTTGCTGTTCACCACGGTCGTCGTCCTGATCACGTTCGCCGCGATGGCACACGCCATGGGCTTCAGCTTCTACGGCATCCTGAGCTCGGAATACTGGGCAGCCTTCACGTCGCCGACGTACTGGTTCCCGTACCCGGGCATGCTCGCCGCGATGTTCTTCTCGAACGGGCTCGTCCAGGTCGTGCTCCTGCTGCTCCTCTCGCTGTGGTTCTTCGGGTGGGCGGGGAGCGTCTTTCTGAGCTCGACCCGCATGATCTTCGCAGCGGCCTTCGACCGGGTTCTCCCCGAATGGGCCGCCAAGGTCGACGACCGCACGCACGTCCCCATCGGAGCGCTGGCGCTGATGCTCTTGCCCTCCATCCCGATCAGCTACCTCTACGCGTACAACTCGCAGTTCTACTCGTACACCCTCGACGCCACGGTCGTCATCGCGATCACCTACTTCGGGACGACCCTGGCGGCGATCGTCCTGCCGTGGCGGAAGCCCGAGATCTACCGGGCGTCGCCGATCTCGAAGTACGAGGTGGCCGGGATTCCGCTCGTGACGCTCGCGGGCGTCATCTTCGGCGGCTTCCTCGCCTTCTGCATCTACAAGTGGTTCACCGACGACGCCTACGGCGTCAACCACTCGCCGTCGCTCAGGTACATGCTCGTGCTCTACGCGATCGCGATCGGCATCTACGTGTTCTCGCGGGTCATGCGGCGCCGGGAGGGCATCGACCTGACGCGGATCAACGCCGAGATCCCCGTCGAGTAGCGGCATCGGGGCCGGGTCGGCGCGCTCCGCCGGCCCGGTCCGAGCCGTTGACAACATCCGGCGCGTGCGGGAAGATCGCCCGGTCTAGACCGCGCGCCCAGCTGGGCGCCGAAAGGAGCGTGTATGTCGGAGTCCGCCAACTCGGACGCCCAGCAGCTGGCACAGTTCGGGTACAAGCAGGAGCTGCACCGGACACTCGGGAGCTTCTCGTCGTTCGCGGCGGGATTCAGCTACATCTCGATCCTGACCGGGATGTTCCAGACCGCGGCACTCGGCTTCCTCTTCGCCGGGCCCGCGTTCGCGTGGTTCTGGCTCGTCGTCCTCTTCGGGCAGTTCATGGTCGCGCTCCAGTTCGCGGAGCTCTCGGCGCACTACCCCCTGGCGGGCTCGGTCTACCAGTGGTCGAAGCAGGTCGCCGGCAAGTCATGGGCGTGGAACACGGGGTGGATGTACCTGTGCGCCCAGATCGTCACGGTTCCGGCCGTGGCCCTCGCCTGGCAGATCATCCTGCCGCAGATCTCGCCGAAGTTCCAGATCTACGGCTCATCCGCGAACTCGGCGAACTACTTCAGCACCGATTTCGCCGTGAACGCGGTCATTCTCGGCCTGATCATGGTCGCCCTCACAACGACGATCAACGTCATGGGCGTGACCGTCCTTTCGCGAATCAACAACATCGGAGTCGCATCGGAGCTCATCGGGGCCACGGGTCTCATCATCATCTTCCTCATCCATGCCAACCGCAGCCCGGCCGACGTGCTCACCAACACGGCCGGCACCGGTGCCGGGCACGACTGGGGATACTTCGGCGCCCTCCTGATCGGCGCGATCATGCCGCTCTACGTGATGTACGGCTTCGACACGGCCGGGTCGCTCGCCGAGGAGACGGATGACCCGCGCCGGCGTGCCCCGCGCGCCGTGCTCCAGGCGCTCGCCACGGCGGGCATCATGGGCTTCCTGCTCATCGTGTTCGGCACGATGGCGGTCAGCGACAAGCTCTACGCCGATCCGACCAGCCTCGGCCTGGTGGCCATCACGAAGGACGTGCTCGGCGAGACGTGGGGGAACATCTTCCTGATCGACTGCGCCCTTGCGATCTTCGTGTGCTGCCTCGCGATCCACGCCATGTCGGTACGGATCCTCTTCGCGATGGGCCGCGACAACAACCTGCCGGGCGGGTCGCGGCTGGCGTCGGTCTCCGGCGTGCGCCGGGTCCCGGTGTTCCCGGCCCTCCTGGTCGGCGCCATCGCGATGCTGATCCTGGCCTTCAACGTCTACAACCAGTACGCGTTCGAGGTCATCGTGGCGCTCGGGATCATCTTCATGTACCTCGCCTACCTCGGGGTCACGATCCCGCTTCTCCGCCAGCGCCTGGCCGGCTGGCCGGGGAACCTCCCCACCGCCAACCTGGGGCTCTTCAGCCTCGGGCGCTGGGCGATCCTCACGAATGGCATCGCGATCTTCTACGGCGCGGCCATGGCGGTAAACCTCTGCTGGCCGCGTGAGGAGTTCTACGGCCCCAAGTGGTACCAGCACTACGGGCCGATCACGGGCGTCGCAGTCGTCATGATCAGCGGGCTCATCCTGTACTACGGCTACCAGCGGCACCGGATGGAGATCCTGCCCGAGCACCGGGCGGACGCCCTTGCGGCGCCTGAAGCCCAGGCGGCGCCCGGCACGCTGTGACGGATGCGCGGGGAGGGCCGGAAGGCCGGCCCTCCCCGGCTCTCACGCCGGAGGAGCTTCGCCGGCTCGTCAAGGCCGACGTGCTGGTCGCGGGCATCGGCGCCGCCGCGGCGATCGTGGCGCTCTCCATCCTGGTGGTGGGCCGGGTCGGCCTCGTGTCCGTGACGGCGGCGGCCACGGTCGCCGTCGCCATCGCGGCGGTGGTCGGGGCCGCCTGCTTCTTCCAGTTCGGCTCCGGCCCGCGCGAGCTCTGGCGCGACCGCCTCCTGGTGCTCGCGCCGGTGTTCCTGGTGGCCGCGCCGGGGATCGTGGGGCTGAACGACCTGGGCGCCGGGCCCATCGTCGCGATCCTCTCCGGCGCGGTGGGGTTCGGCGCCGCCGTCGTCCTGGGCGCGGCGGTCGCATCACGCCGCCGCTGACGGGTCGCCGAGACCCTTCGCCTATCCTTCGCCGCCGTGAGCCAGACCTACGTCTACTCGATGCACCGCGTGCAGAAGTTCCACGGTCCCGACCGGCAGGTGCTGCGCGACATCTCGCTGTCGTTCCTGCCGGGCGCCAAGATCGGCGTCCTGGGCCCGAACGGCGCGGGCAAGTCGACGCTCCTGCGCATCATGGCGGGCCTCGAGGAGACCTCCTCGGGAGACGCGCGGCTCGCGCCGGGCGCAACCGTCGGCTTCCTGCCCCAGGAGCCCGAGCTCGATCCGGCCAAGGACGTGCGCGGGAACGTCGAGGACGGCGTCGCCGAGAAGCGCGACCTCCTCCAGCGGTTCGAGGAGATCTCGGCGCGCTTCGCCGAGCCGATGTCAGACGATGAGATGACGGCGCTCCTCGAGGAGCAGGGCGAGGTGCAGGACCGGATCGACCGCACCGACGCCTGGAACCTCGACCGCACGCTCGACACCGCCATGGACGCCCTCCGCTGCCCGCCGAGCGACGCCGAGGTCGCGACGCTCTCGGGCGGCGAGCGCCGCCGGGTCGCGCTGTGCCGCGTCCTGCTCTCGTCGCCCGACCTGCTGCTCCTCGACGAGCCGACCAACCACCTCGACGCCGAGTCCGTCGCCTGGCTCGAGCGGTTCCTCGCCGAGTACGCCGGGACGGTGCTCGCCGTCACCCACGACCGCTACTTCCTCGACAACGTCGCCGGCTGGATCCTCGAGCTCGACCGCGGGCACGGCATCCCGTTCCAGGGCAACTACACGTCCTGGCTCGAGCAGAAGCAGGCCCGGCTGGCCGTCGAGGAGAAGCAGGAGTCGGCGCGCCGTCGGACGCTCGCCCGGGAGCTCGAGTGGGTGCGGATGGCGCCCCGCGCCCGCCACGCGAAGTCGAAGGCCAGGGTCGCGTCCTACGAGCAGCTTCTCGCCGACGAGGCGAACGTCAAGCTCGACCGGGTCGAGATCCACATCCCCGCCGGGCCCCGGCTCGGCGACGTCGTGGTCGAGGCCCGCGAGGTCAGCAAGGGCTACGGCGACCGGCTGCTCTTCGACGACCTGTCGTTCTCGCTGCCGCCCGGCGGCATCGTCGGCGTCATCGGCGCGAACGGCGCCGGCAAGACCACGCTCTTTCGCATGATCGCCGGCGAGGAGTCGGCTGACGACGGCGAGCTCACAGTCGGGTCGTCGGTCGAGCTCGCCTACGTCGACCAGGCGCGGTCCGATCTCGATCCCGCGACGACGGTGTGGAAGGAGATCTCCGGCGGCAAGGACACCATCACTCTCGGGAAGCGAGAGGTCTCATCGCGCGCCTACGCGGCCTCGTTCAACTTCCGCGGCGGCGACCAGCAGAAGCGCGTCAGCGACCTGTCGGGCGGCGAGCGAAACCGCCTCCACCTCGCAAAGCTCCTTCGCTCCGGGCGGCAACGTGCTCCTGCTCGACGAGCCGACCAACGATCTCGACGTCGACACGCTGCGCGCCCTCGAGGACGCCCTCGTCGACTTCGCGGGCTGCGCCGTGGTGATCTCGCACGACCGCTGGTTCCTCGACCGGGTCGCGACCCACATGCTGGCGTTCGAAGGCGATTCCGAGGTCGTGTGGTTCGAGGGAACCTACGACGAGTACGAGCAAAACCGGCGATCTCGGCTGGGTGCCGAGGCCGACCAGCCACATCGGATCAAGTACAAGCCGCTTTTGCGCAGCTAGGCAGGTGTTTTGACCCGTTCGGGGGACGCCCCGGCAGTTCGCAAAGAGCGATCATGAGACCCGTCCGTTAACGACCCCCTGGCGGCTCCCTTGTTGCGGTTCATCGCTCCTCTCGTTCTCGCTCTCGCACTGCTCGGTGCGGCGCCGGCGTCTGCCGGTCTCTCACCCAAGCTGTACACCGGTCAGACCAAGCTCGGCGTGCAGACGAGCTCGCGGTCGGCGACGGGCTCATGCTCCGCCTCGGTCGCGCTGCTTACGGATCTCATGCTGAAGTGCGACGACTCGGACGGAAAGGCACGGGTCAAGTATCTCTTCACGCTCCCCAAGAAGGCGGGCAGCGTCACGGCGCAGGTGAACTTCAACCCCCTCGTGTCCCACCGCGGCGCGGTCGTCAGCACGAAGCGGGTCTCCGACACGCAGTTCCGCGTGACCGTCACCCAGGACAGCCCGGGCCGCGCCGACATCGTATCGGTCACGATCGAGTACTACGTCGGCTGAGGCTGGGGGTGGAGTCGACGTCCCCGAGGATGCGACCCGCCGGGCGGCGCACCCGGTTCGCGATCGTGGCGACGACGACGGCGATCCTGGCGGCGCTGGGAGGGTTCGGCGGCTGGGCCGCGCTCTCGACCGACGCGTCGACGGGCAACGCCGCCCAGGAGAGCAAGCTCAGTGAGGCGTACGGGAAGGCGCGCTACGCCGTCGCCCAGTTCGAGCTGGCGGTGCGCGAGGACCAGCTGAAGCCGACGCCCGCGGGCCGGCGGCGGGTGCTCGCCGCGCTCTCGGACCTCAGAGGAACACTTCCGGCCATTGACCGAAACGGCGACGCGCGCGACCGCGCCCTCACCGCGGATCTGCGCCGTGAGATCGGGTTCACCACGATCGGGGTCGGCCACCTGATGACCGCCGCCGAGAACTTCGACGCCGCGGGTGTCGACCGCCTGAACCGGTCGAGGTGGCGCCTCACCTCGACCGGATCGAGAGCACGGTCAACGCCGCCGCCGCCGCGCACCGCGCAGGGCTCTCGGCGGGTCTGGCGAGCGCCCGGCGCTCGCAGGACGTCGCGCTCGGGGCGACGTTCGTGATGTTCGTGCTGGGCCTTCTCCTGACCGGTGCCGTCGTCGCCGTCCTGCGGTTCAAGCGGCGTCTGGACGACGCCCGCCGGGCCGAGATCGAGCGGCTCCGCGACGCGGCGACGCGGGACAGCCTGACCGGCCTCGCAAACCACCGGGCGTTCCATGAGTGCCTCGACGGCCTCGTCGAGACCGGCGACCGGTTCTCGCTCGCGATCGTCGATCTCGACGGCCTCAAGCTGACGAACGACACGTGCGGGCACCAGGCCGGCGACGAGCTGCTCGAGCGGCTCGCCCGCGCGCTGGCGGACGTGTCGCCCGACGGCCGAGCGTTTCGGATCGGCGGCGACGAGTTCGCGATGGTGGTCGACGGCACGGCGGTCGACGCGTTCGGCGTCGCACAGGATCTCCGCATGCACGTCGCCGGTGCGACCACCGGCGTCGCTGAGCTCCGGGCGGGCGAGGACAAGCACGGCCTGATCCGGCGCGCCGATCTGGCGCTCCTCGCCGCGAAGCGCACCCACCGCGAGGTGCTCGTGTACTCCGCCGACATGGAGTCGATGGCGGGCACCGACCTTCCGCCCGACGAGCGTCACCTGAGCACGCTCGCAACGGCCCTCGCGCGGGCCGTCGACGCGAAGGACTCGTATACGCGCAGCCACTGCGAGACGGTCGCCGAGCTGTGCGTGCTGATCGCCGGCGAGCTCGGGCTCGACACGGATCGGGTGGCGCGGATCCGGATCGCCGGCCTCCTCCACGACGTCGGCAAGATCGGGATCTCGGACGCGATCCTCCAGAAGCCCGCCGCGCTCACGGCCGAGGAGGCCGCGATCATGCGCACCCACCCCGACCTCGGGGCGCACATCGTCTCGGCGGCAGAGCTGTACGAGGAGGCCGGGTGGATCCTCCATCACCACGAGCGCCTCGACGGCCGCGGCTACCCCGACGGCCTCACGGGCGGCGACGTGCCGCTCGAGTCGCGCATCATCATGGTGGCGGACGCCTTCGAGGCGATGACCTCCGACCGGCCCTACCGTCCGCGGCGCCCGGTCGACGAGGCGCTCGCCGAGCTGGAGCGCCACTCGGGGACGCAGTTCGACCCGGAGTGCATCGCCGCGCTGCGCCGGATCCTGCTGCCGGCAGCGACGCCGGGGCGGCCCGCGCTCTCGGCCGCGGCCTGAGCCTCAGCCCGCGTCCTCCCAGTCGCCCGCGGAGTCCAGATAGATGTGGCGACCGGTCGTGAGGCCCGTCGGCTCGTCGACGCTTCCGGCGGCGATCGAGATCGTCGGCCGTCCCCGATCCCAGAACAGCCGCGAGCCGCAGACTCCGCAGAATCCACGACGGGCCCCGTCGTGCTCGTGCCAGCGGAGGTCGTCGCCGAGCGTGATCTCGAGGCACTCGCGCGGAGACGCCGTGAACGGCGCAGGGCCGCCATGGGTGCGGCGACAGACGCCGCAGTGGCAGACGACGACCTCTCGCAGCGGCCCCGCGACGCGATAGCGGACGGCGCCGCACAGACACCCGCCCTCGTGCATCTCGCTCATCCCGTCAGGGTAGAGCGTCAGGCAGCGAGACGCTCGACCGCGCGCAGGCGGTTCATCGCGTCGAGCGCGGCGACCTTGTACGACTCGGCCAGCGTCGGGTAGTTGAAGATCGTGTCGACGAGCACCTCGACGGTGCCGCCGGTCGTCATCAGGAGCTGGCCGATGTGCACGAGCTCGGTCGCGCCGGTGCCGAAGGCGTGGACGCCGAGCAGCGTGTGGTCGGTGGCCGAGACGAGCAGCTTCAGCATGCCGTGGGCGTCGCCCAGGATCTGGCCGCGAGCGAGCTCCCGGTACCGGGCGATGCCGATCTCGTACGGCACGGCGGCGTCGGTCAGCTCCTCCTCGGTGCGTCCGACGAAGCTGATCTCGGGGATGGTGTAGATCCCGATCGGGAGCACCTTGCCCATGGTCTGTCCGGTGACGCCGAAGGCGTCGCAGGCGGCGAGCCTCCCCTGCTCCATCGACGTCGCGGCCAGGCTCGGGAACCCGATCACGTCGCCCACCGCGTAGATGTGCTTCACCGCCGTCCGGTAGCGGTCGTTCACGGCGATCCGTCCCCGGGCGTCCGCCTCGAGTCCGGCGTTCTCGAGGTCGAGGGAGTCGGTCGCGCCCTGGCGGCCGGTCGAGTAGAGCACGGCGTCGGCCGGGATCAGCTTCCCGCTCGCAAGGTGGGTGACCGCTCCCGCTCCGTGCTTCTCGACGGCGGTCACCTTCTCGTCGAAGCGGAAGATGACGTTCAGGTCGCGCAGGTGGTACTGGAGGGCTTCGATGATCTGCGAGTCGCAGAACTCGAGCAGGCGGCGGCGCTGCTCGACGACCGTGACCTTGCAGCCGAGCGCGGCGAACATCGACGCGTACTCGATGCCGATCACGCCGGCGCCGACGACGACGAGCGAGTTCGGCAGCCAGTCGAGGCCGAGGATGTCGTCGGAGCTCAGGACGCGGTGACCGTCGAACGCGACGGTCGCCGGCCTGGCGGGGCGCGTCCCGACGGCGATCACGATCTTCGCTGCGGTGACCCGCCGCTCCTCGCCCGACGCGGCGGTGACGTTCAGCGTGTGCGGGTCGGCGAAGCGGGCGTGGCCGTTCAGGAGCACGACGTGGTTTCGCGCCAGCTGTGCGCGGACGACGTCGATGTCGCGCTGCACCACGTGCTGCGTGCGGTGGAAGACGTCGTGCGACGAGATGTCGTCCTTGACGCGGTAGCTCTGGCCGTAGATGCCACGCTCGCTCATCCCGGTGAGGTAGACGACGGCCTCGCGCAGGGTCTTCGACGGGATCGTGCCCGTGTTCGTGCAGACGCCGCCGATCATCTCGCGGCGGTCGACGAGCGCGACGCGCCGGCCCAGCTTCGCGGCCTGGATCGCCGCCTTCTGTCCGCCGGGCCCCGAGCCGATCACCACGAGGTCGTAGTCGTAGGGCATGCGCCCCGTAATCGGCCGGCGGTAGGGTGGCTTGATGGCCGTCTACGATCGCATCGGGGTCACCTACGCAGAGACACGGCGCCCCGATCCGCGGATCGACGCAGCGATCGGGGCGGCGCTCGGAGGCGCGCGCTCGGTCGTGAACGTCGGCGCCGGCTCAGGCTCGTACGAGCCGCGCGAGACGGTGCTGGCGGTCGAGCCGTCGGCGGTGATGATCGCTCAGCGGCCGGCGGGCCTCGCCCCGGCGGTGCAGGCGACGGCCGAGGCGATCCCGCTCTCCGACGGCGCCGTCGACGCGGCGCTCGCCGTCCTCACGATCCACCACTGGCCCGATCTCGCGAGGGGCTTTGCCGAGATGCGCCGGGTCGCCGGGCGAATCGTCGTCCTGACCTGGGACCCGAGCATGGCGCGGTCGTTCTGGCTCTCGCGCGAGTACCTGCCGGACGAGGCCGTCGAGTGGGACATCGCCCGGTGTCCGCCGCTCGAGACGGTGACGCGGCTGATCGGCCCCGATGCCGCGGTCACCCCCGTACCGGTGCCGCACGACTGCACGGACGGCTTCTTCGGCGCGTTCTGGCGGCGGCCCGAGGCGTACCTCGATCCGGTCGTCCGGGCCGGGATCTCGAACCTCGCCCACTTCGGCGACGCGCTGGCGCCGGCGTTCGAGCGTCTCGCGGCCGACCTCGACTCCGGCGCCTGGCATCGCCGTCACGCGGATCTGCTCGAGCTGGACGAGCTGGATCTTGGCTACCGGATCGTTGCCGGACCGGCGTAGACTTCGCCGACACATGGCCGAGTACCGCGTCACCCGATGGGCGGAGATCCCGTCCCTGGTCACCGCCCGTGACGGCGGCGGCGGCACCGCCAAGGTGGAGCTGCCGCAGCGGTTCCAGGAGGCGATCGACGACGCGGCGATGCGGCGCGGGATGGCCGGCTCCGACGCCTATCTCGAGCAGTGGCACCACGACGACTGGCGCGAGGCCGACGGCAGTGCCGATGAGGTGGCCGGACGGATCGCGGCGGAGCTCGACGACGAGCATCCGCCTGACCGCCTCGAGGGGATGCTCGACGGATGAGCGGGCGCGCGGAAGAGCTCTTCGATCTGCTCGACGGCGGTGGCGTCGTCCTGGGCGACGGCGCGATGGGCACGCTCCTCCAGACCCGGGGAATCGAGCCGGGCGGCGCGGCCGAGCTCTGGAACGTCGACCACGCCGACACGATCGCGGCGATCCACACCGAGTACGCCGAGGCCGGCGCCCGCCTGGTCACCACGAACACGTTCGGCGGAACGAGCGCGCGCCTGGCGCTGCACGGCCTCGAGGATCGCGTGCACGAGCTGAACGTCGCCGGCGCGCGGATCGCCCGCGAGGTGGCAGACAGGTTCGACGGCTGGGTGCTCGGCGACGTCGGCCCGACGCGGCGAGCTGCTCGCGCCGATCGGCCTCGTGGAGCCGGATGAGATACGGGCGATGTTCGTCGAGCAGATCGCAGCGCTCGTCGAGGGCGGCGCCGACGTCATCCTCGTCGAGACGATGAGCGATCTCGCCGAGGTCGAGGCTGCTGTGGGCGCCGCCGCCGAGGTGGCGCCGGACCTCCCGGTCGCCGCCACGCTCACGTTCGACACGCACGGCCACACGATGATGGGCGTGAGCCCGGAGCGCGCCGCCGAGGCGCTCGCATCGCTCGGCGCGCGCATCGTCGGAGGAAACTGCGGGAACGGCCCCGACGAGATCGGCCCGGTCATGACGCAGATGGCGCACCGCCGGCCGACGGGCGTCCACCTCATCGCGCAGAGCAACGCCGGCATGCCTCAGCTCCACGGCTCGGAGTTCCACTACGACGGCACGCCCGAGGTGATGGCCGAGTACGCGGTGCAGATGCGCGAGCTCGGCGTCGGGGTGATCGGCGCGTGCTGCGGCTCGACGCCGGCGCACGTCGCGGCGATGCGCGCCGCGCTCGACCTCGCCCCAACCGGCTGAAACACCTGTACCTGGTACCAATGTTTCACGGCGCTGGCGCGGCCGTGAATCGTCGACGCAAGTTCCGTGTCAGCACGCCCTGGTCTCACGACATGCGATGCTCGCGTCGCCGTACCTTCACGGCGCGTGAGTGCGACGCTCGATCGAGTCCAACGGTCAGGACTGCGCTTCTATCACGTCACCGTCGCGGGAACCTGCGAGCTCCGATCTACCTCGCCGAAGAGGACAGAGCACGATTTCTTCGGGTTCGTCGAGCGAGCATGCAGCGACGACGGTCTGATCTGCCATGCCTACTGCCTGATGGGCAATCACTACCACCTGCTCGTCGAGACTCCGCGGGCGAATCTCGGCGAGGCGATGCATCGGATCAATCGCGGCATATCGCCCAGCAGTTCAACATGACGCACGAGCGCGAGGGGCATCTCTTCGAGCGCAGGTACCGGTCGTGGGTCATGGGGCGAGCCGCGATCGACGATGGAGGCCGTTCGATACATCGTTCGGAATCCGGTTCGAGCCGGGATTGTGCCGGACCCCCGAGGAGTGGCCATGGTCGAGCCATCGCGCGACGGCTGGCTGACGCCTCGCCCGCCGTTCCTGACGGTCGACACGGTGCACGGCTGGTTCGGCGCGCACGGCCCGAGGCGGCACGAGCTACCGAGCGTTCGTCGACGCCGGGCGTCGACGAGCCTCACGAGCGTCCGTCGCTTGAGCAAGCTCATCGGCGATGGGCACGCTCGCTGAGATCGCGACTGGCGAACCAGCGTACGGATACCCGCTCCGGGAGATCGCAGCAGTCGTCGGCCTCTCGCCGGCGACACTCAGCAGACGGCTCGGCGCGGCGTGAAACATTGGTACCTGGTACCGGTGTTTCAGCCCGGGGGCTACTGAGCCGTGAAGCGGTACTGGATCGTCGTCCGGCGGCCGGCGAGCTCTGCCGAGGCGTTCGCCGGGAGCTGGAGCGACACCCGGAGCCATTCCGAGGCCTTCGCGGGCAGGCTTCCCAGCGGCCATGGCGATCGAGTGGCGGCCAGGGGGCGCCAGCCGACGATCTCGGTCACCCGGCCGGCGCAGAGGAGCGACCTCGTCCCTGGGCCTGCCGTCCACGCCGTCGAGCAGCGGTCGACTCGGATGCGGAGCCCGGAGCGGGCGTCGCGGTCGAGCGCGGAGCTGCGTGTGACGTCGACCGCGAGGGCGATCGCGCCGATCGCGCCGTTGCCGCGGTTCTCGAGCGTCGCCGTGCGGGCGACGACGTCGCCGGCGGCCAGGTCAGCCGCGTCGGCGTCGAGCCCGAGCGTGCCGGACATGGCGACGTGGAGGGAGCCGGCGGGGCCGCCCTTGGGATGCCCGCCGTGGGCATACGCCGCCGCGGCGTAGAACGCGCCGAGCGCAGCCAACACGACAAATGAGCGAGCGGCCGCGCGTACGCGCCGCCCGCGCTGGGACCTTCCTTGGCCCATCGAGCTCCCTCCCTGGAAACATGTGCGCGCGAGGACGCGCGTTCCCAGAGATCGGCGGCGGCGCGCGGGAATTGCGCGCAAATGGGTGAATTTTCCAGCTGCGCTAGGCGACGGGCGTGACGGCCTCGCCGCCGCCGAGCACCGCGACGACGTTCCGCGCTGCGAGAACGCCCATCGCCGTCCGCGTCTCGACCGTCGCCGAGCCGAGGTGCGGGATGAGGACGACGTTCTCGAGGTCGAGCAGCGCCTCGTGCACCTCGGGCTCCCGCTCGAACACGTCGAGCCCCGCCCCCGCGATCGTGCCCGACCGAAGCGCGTCGGCGAGCGCAGCCTCGTCGACGACCGGGCCGCGCGTCGTGTTGACGAGAAACGCCGACGGCTTCATCCGCCCGAGGGCTTCGGCATCGATCAGGTGGCGCGTCTCGGCGCTGAGCGGGCAGTGGAGCGAGACGACGTCGGCCTGCGCCAGAAGCTCCTCGAGCGGAAGGAAGCGCGCCGCGAGCTCGGTCTCGACATCGGCGGGGGCCCGCCGCCGGCCCGCATACGCGATCTCCATCCCGAACGCCCGGGCCCGCCGCGCCGTCGCGAGGCCGATCTTCCCGAGCCCGACGATCCCGAGCGTCTTTCCCTGGATCCCCGAGCCGAGCATGAAGAACATGCTCCACGACCACGGCGTGCGCGACCGGATGAGCCGCTCGCCCTCGCCCAGGCGCCGCGTCGCCATCAGGATGAGCGCGAACGCGATGTCGGCCGTCGCCTCCGTCAGGACGCCCGGCGTGTTGCTCACGACCACGCCTCGGCGCGCGCACGCGGGGACGTCGACGTTGTCGTACCCCACGGCGGCGTTCGCCACGATGCGAAGCCCGGAGCCGGCGGCATCGAGGAACGCGTCGTCGACCCGGTCGTGGAGCAGCGTGACGACCCCGTCCGCGCCGGCCACCGCAGCGTGCAGCTCGTCCGTCGCAAGCGGTCGGTCGTGCGGCGAGACCCACACGTCGCCCGCCTCCTGGAGAAGCTCGATCGCCGGCTCGGGGATCCGCCTCGTGACGACGATCCGCGCCGCCACGGGCTAGACCGCGACAGCCTCGAGCAGGCCGCCCATCTGCTCCAGCGCCTCCTGGAGATGCTCGAGCGAGTTGGCGTACGAGAGCCGGATATGCCCCGCCCCGTGCGCGCCGAAATCGGTCCCCGCCAGCACGGCGACGCCGGCCTCGTCGAGCAGCCGGTCGGCCAGAGTGCGCTCGTCGATGCCGGTCCCGGTGACGTTCGGGAACGCGTAGAACGCCCCGCGCGGCATCACGCACGAGACGCCCGGGAGCCGGTTCAGGCCCTCGACCAGGACCTCGCGCCGGCGCACGAACTCGGCCACCATCGCGTCGATCGCGTCGTGCGGGCCGGTGAGCGCGGCGACCCCGGCCAGCTGCACCGCCGGCGCCGTGCAGGCGACCGAGTTGATGAGGAACCGCGAGAGCGGCTCGATCAGCGCGGGCGGCACCGCCGCATACCCGAGCCGCCACCCGGTCATCGCGTACGTCTTCGAGAAGCCGTCGAGCAGGATCGTGCGGTCGAGCAGGCCGTGCGCGGCGACCGTGTCGTGGACGCCCTCGTAGAGCAGCTCCGAGTACACCTCGTCGGTCAGGATCCAGCAGTCGTGGTCGGCGAGGATGCGGGCGATCTCGACGTTCAGCTCGCGGTCGAGCGCGCCGCCCGTCGGGTTGGCGGGCGAGTTCAGGATCACCATCCGCGTCCGCGGCGTGAGCCGCTCCGCCAGGTCGTCCGCCGTGAACGCGAAGTCGGTCTCCTCGGTGATCGGAAGCGGCACCGCCGTGGCGCCCGACCAGTTGATCGCCGACTCGTAGATCGGATAGCCCGGGTTCGGGTAGATCACCTCGTCGCCTTCGCCCGCAACGGCGAGCACGCCGAAGAAGAGGAACCACTTGGCGCCGGGTGCGACCAGCACGCGGGCCGGGTCGACGGCCACGCCGCGCGTCCGGGTGAGGTGCTCCGCGGCCGCCTCGCGCAGCTCGGGAAGGCCCGGTGCCGGGCAGTAGTGCGTGTGACCCTCGCGGAGGGCCCGCACGCCCGCCTCGACGACGTGCGGCGGGGTGTCGAAGTCGGGCTCGCCGATCTCGAGGTGGATGATGTTCCGCCCCTGTGCCTCGAGGGCCCTCGCCCGGGCGAGGACCTCGAACGCCCGCTCGGTTCCGAGCCGCTCGTAGTGGCCAGCGAGTCGCATGATCCCTCCGTTCCTAGTCGCCGAGCTCCGCCCGGCGGCGTATGACGTAGGCGTCCAGCTCGGCCCGGATCCCGTCGTCGAGCGGCGGCTGCTCGTACTCCTCGAGCGTCGCCCGCCAGATCTCGCCGGCCCTCGTCGGCGGCGTCGCGCGCCCCGAGCCGGTTCCACCGCTCGAAGTTCTCGGTCGACGAGAGCAGCGGTCGGTAGAAGCAGTCGCGGAACCGCTCGAGCGTGTGCGCCGCGCCGAGGAAGTGGCCGCCCTGGCCGACCTCGAGGTGGGCGTCGAACGCGAGGCTCGCCTCGTCGACCTCGAGCGGCGTGAACTCCTCCTGGAGCATCCGCAGGATCTCGACGTCGATGACGAACTTCTCGTAGCACGACACGAGCCCCGACTCGAGCCAGCCCGCCGAGTGCATGACCCAGTTCGCGCCGGCGAGGAACGTCGGCAGCATCGTCATCATCGCCTCGTAGGAGGCCTGGGCATCGGCCGTCTGGCTCGACGTCAGCCCGCCGCCGGAGCGCCACGGAAGCCCGAAGCTGCGCGCGATCTGGCCGGTGCAGAGCAGGCCGACCGCCGACTCGGGCGTGCCGAAGCTCGGCGAGCCCGACTGCATGTCGGTGTTCGAGAGGAACGATCCGAAGACGACGGGACAGCCCGGCCGCAGGAGCTGGGCCAGCGCGATCCCGGCGAGCGCCTCGGCCATCTGCTGCACGAGCGACGCGGGGACCGACACGGGCGACATCGCGCCCATGAGCAGGAACGGCGTGAGCACCACCGGCTGTCCCGCGCGCACGTACTCGAACATGGCGGCGAGCATCCGGTCGTCGTAGCGAAGCGGTGAGTTCACGTTGATCAGCGAGATGACCGCCGGGGTCCGCTCGATGGCCTCGCGGCCGCCGAAGAGAAGCTCGGTCATCGCGATCGTGTCGGCGGCGTTCGGGCCCGAGGTCACCGAGCCCATGTACGGCTTGTCGGTGAGCGTCTGGAGCGCCAGCACCATGTCGAGGTGGCGCGAGTCGAGCGGGACGTCGTTGGGCTCGCAGATCGTCCCACCGGCCGAGTCGAGCTGGGGGAACGCCTGCGAGAGCCGGCAGAAGTTCTCGAAGTCGGCCATCGTCGCCTCGCGGCGCACGTCACCGTCGCGCACGAACGGCGGGCCGTAGACCGACCCGAACGCCATCCCGTCGCCGCCCACGTGCACGCTGTGCTCGGGGTTGCGGGCCTGGAGGTCGAACTCCTTCGGCGCCTTTCCGACCTGCTCCATCACGAAGTCCGGGTCGAGCCAGACCTTCGCATCCTCCGTCTTCTGCCCCGCGGCGGCGAACACCTCGACCGCCTCGGGCAGGATGAATTCCACTCCGATCTCGGACACGATCCGGCGCCACCCGCGGTCGAGGGTGGCCATCGCCTCTTCGGAGAGGATCTCGTACCGCGGCATCCTGTTGACGAACATCTCCGCGCTCCCTAAGATTCCTGTATGTGGAACGAGTGTTTCATATGACGGAGCCTAACGCAATGACCGGGACCCAGTCGATCGACCGCGCAGCGCAGCTTCTCGTCCTGGTCGTGGAGGGCGACGGCGCCGCGAGCGTCGGCGAGCTTGCAGAGCGTAGCGGCCTTCCCAAGAGCACGGTTTCGCGTGCGATCTCGGCGCTCGAGCGGCGCGGCCTGCTCCAGCGCGACGGTGTCCGCCGCGGCGTCCGGCCCGGTCCGGTCCTGCTCGGGCTCGCCCGTCGCGGAGTCCCCGACGCCGACCTCGTCGACTTCGCAGCGCCGGTGCTCGACGCCCTCGGCGAGGCGAGCGGCGAGACGATCAACCTGGCCGTGCCGACGCCGCTCGGCGTCGAGCACCTCGCCCAGGTGGACAGCCGCCACTTCATCGGCAGCACGAACTGGCTCGGCCGCCGGGTCGCCTATTCGACGACGGCCGTCGGCAAGGTCTTCGCGGCGTTCGGCGCCGCACCCCAGACGCTCGATTCCGCCCCGCCCGAGTCGCAGCTCGACGCGGTCCGCGCGCGCGGCTACGCCGTCGCCGTCGGCGAGCTCGAGCCGGGCCTCGCCGCGATGGCCGCCCCCGTCCGCGACGCGGGTGGCGAGACGGTCGCCGCGCTCTCGATCTCCGGGCCCGAGCACCGCCTGACGACAGCACGCATCGCAGAGCTCGCACCGGCGCTCGTCGCCGGGGCCGACGGCCTCTCGGCCCGCCTCGGCTACCGCACCACGACCCAAGGAGCAGCATGACGCACGACGAGATCCTTCAGGGGCTGTACGACGACACGCTCGTGGGGAACGCCCCCTCGGTGCGGGAGCTCACGGAGATCGGCCTGGCCGACGGGATGGATCCCGAGACGCTGCTCTACGACGCGCTCATCCCGTCGCTCGAGGAGGTGGGCGCGCGGTTCGAGCGCGGCGACTTCTTCGTGCCCGAGATGCTGATCGCGGCCAGGGCCATGCAGGGCGCGCTCGACATCCTGCGCCCGCTCCTGGCCGAGACCGGCGCCAAGCCCATCGGCACGTTCGTGATGGGGACGGTCAAGGGCGACGTGCACGACATCGGCAAGAACCTCGTCAACATCATGCTCGAGGGCGCGGGGTTCACCGTCTACGACCTCGGCGTGAACGTCGCGCCGGAGAAGTTCGTCGAGCAGATCCAGGAGCACGAGCCCGACATCGTCGGCTTCTCGGCCTTCCTCACGACCACCATGCCGATGTTCAAGGCCAACATCAACGCGCTCGAGAAGGCCGGCCTGCGCGAGAAGGTCATCGTCATGGTCGGCGGCGCCCCGGTGACGAAGGAGTACGCCGACGCGGTCGGCGCCGACGGCTACGCCGCCGACGCGTCGACGGCGGTGCGCCTCGCCAAGGAGCTGATCGAGCAGCATCGGCGGGAGCCGGCAGCCGTCTGATGGGCGTGGTCGCGGGCGTCGAGGCGGCCGTCAAGCGACCGCTCTTCGGGTGCCGGATGTGCGGGCACTGCGTCCTGCACTCCACCGGCATGACGTGCCCGATGAGGTGCCCGAAGACGCTTCGCAACGGCCCCTGCGGCGGCGTCCGCGCCGACGGGGGCTGCGAGGTGAAGCCCGAGATGCGCTGCGTGTGGCTCAAGGGCTACGAGCGCTCGCAGTCGCTTCCGCTGCTCCCCGAGGCCTGGCGCGACGAGTTCAACCACCTGCGCCCGCCCGTCGACAACCGGCTCCGCGGGACGTCGTCGTGGATCAACCTCGCGACGAAGCGCGACCGCGAACGGCCGGCCGGCTGGCGGGCCGACGAGCGATGAGCCGTCTGGCGGAGTCCCTGGCGGCGGGCCGCTTCGTCGTCACCGCCGAGATGCCGACGATCGACGGCGGCGGCCGCGACGAGGTGCGCCATCAGCTGGAGCCGATGCGGGCCTACCTCGACGCCGCGAACGCGACCGACAACACGGCTGCCCACGCCCACGCGTCGCCGCTCGCGGTCGCGGTCGCCCTGCGGGAGGAGGGCGTCGAGCCGATCATGCAGCTCGTCTGCCGCGACCGGAACCGGCTCGCGCTCGAGGCCGACATCGTCGGCGCCTCGATGCACGGCATCGAGAACGTGTGCTGCCTGACCGGTGACGACGTCACCGCCGGCGACGAGCCCGAGGCCCGGCGCGTCTTCGACCTCGACGCGCCCACGCTGATCGCGACGGCGCAGGGGATCGCCGAGGGCCGGTACCTGTCCGGCCGCAGCGTCGATCCGGCGCCGCAGCTCTTCATCGGCTGCGTCGAGAACCCCGGCGCGCCACCCTACGAGTACCGCGTCGCCCGGGCCCACAAGAAGGCGGCCGCGGGCGCCCGGTTCGTCCAGCTCCAGATCTCGTTCGAGCCGGAGCGGCTCGACACGTTCATGGCCGAGGCGGTGCGGACCGGGCTCGCCGACCGCGTCGCCATCCTCCCGTCGATCACGATCCTGCGCTCGGCCGCCGCGCTTCGCTTCATCGACGCGCGAGTGCCGGGGATCTCGGTCCCGGCCGCGGTGATCGAGCGGATCGAGTCCGCGCCCGACCCGCTCGAGGCGTGCCTCGACCTGGCCCACGAGCAGGCGGCGCACGCCATGTCGCTGCCCGGGGTCAGGGGCCTCCACTTCATCAGCTTCAGGAAGGACGCCGGCATCGCCAAGACCTGCCGTCGCCTTGGCATTCCGACGTACGAAGAGAGGGTTCAGCATGGATACGGTTCTCCAGTCGCGGTCTAGGACCGTCACGATCGGTGCGGGACGGCCGTTCTGCGTCATCGGCGAGCGCATCAACCCGACGGGCCGGAAGGCGTTCCAGGCCCAGCTCCAGTCGGGCGACCTGTCGCAGCTCGACATCGACGCCGCCGAGCAGGTCGAGGGCGGCGCCGACATGCTCGACGTGAACGTCGGCGACCCGCTCGCCGACGAGGTGGCGCTCATGCGCGCCGCGGTCGCCCGCGTGCAGGATCTGACCGACCTGCCGCTCGTCATCGACTCGTCGATCATCGAGGCGCTCGAAGCGGGCCTCGACGCCTACGAGGGCAAGGCGCTCGTGAACTCCGTGACCGGTGAGGACGAGCGGCTCGAGGCGATCCTCCCGATCGTGGCGCGCCACGGCGCCGCCGTGATCGGCCTCGCGAACGACGACGAGATCCCGATGGAGCCGGAGCGGCGCCTCGAGGTGGCGCGCAAGATCGTCTCGGTCGCGGGCGACCATGGGATCCCGCCCGAGGACGTCGTGATCGATCCGCTCGCGATGCCCGTCGGCGCCGAGCCGCGGGCGGTGACGCTCTTCATCGAGACGCTGCGGCTCCTGCGCGAGGAGCTCGGTGTGAACACCACGTGCGGCGCGTCGAACACCTCGTTCGGCCTCCCCGGCCGCCACGTCCTGGGCGCGGGGTTCCTGGCGATCGCCGCCAGCCACGGCCTGACCAGCGCGATCATGGACGCCCGCTCGCCGGTGTGCGTCGAGGGCGTGCGCGCCGCCGACTTCCTGCTCGGCCACGACGAGTGGGGCGGTCGCTGGATCGCCGCCCACCGTGCGAAGCAGGCGGCGGCGCAGGCGTGACCGAGGCCGCCGTCGAGTCGGGGACGGGCCGCGTCCGCCTGAGCTTCCGCCCCGAGGGCGGCGAGGTCCGCGTGCCGGCGGGGACGACGGTCTTCGACGCCGCCTCCTGGAACGGCATCGCGATCGACTCGACCTGCGGCGGCCATGGGACGTGCCGGAAGTGCAAGGTGCGCGTGGCCTCGGGCGGCGTCCCGATCGACACGGTCGACCCGCGCGCGTTCAGCCCCGACGAGCTGCGCGACGGGTGGCGGCTGGCGTGCCGCGCGGCTGCCGTCGAGGACCTCGAGATCGACGTGCCGCCGCTCCAGACGCGCCCCAAGGCGGCCCTGGTCGGCGTGGGCCGCCACGTCATCCTGCGGCCGTCGGTTCAGAAGCGGCACATCACGATGGAGGAGCCGTCGCTCGAGGATCAGGCGTCGGATCTCGAGCGCATCGAGCGCGCCGTCGACGACATCGCGCTCACGTTCCACCCGGCCGCCGCGCGGACGCTCGGCCGGACCCTCCGGGGGTCGAACTTCGACGTGACCGTCGTCGTCTGCGACGAGCTCGTGATCGACGTCGAGCCGGGCGACACGACCGCCACCCGCCACGCGATCTCGTTCGACCTGGGGACGACGACCGTCGTCGCGACGCTCCTCGATCTCAACACGGGCCAGCCGCTCGCGGTGCGCTCGGTGCTGAACCGCCAGCAGCCGTTCGGCGCCGACGTGATCTCGCGCGTCTCGGCGACGATGCTCGACCCCGATGCGCTCGAGGCGCTCCAGGCCCGCGCCTCCGAGACGCTCAACCTGCTCGCGGGCGAGGTGTGCGCCGAGGCCGGGGTCGACGCAGAGCGCGTCTACGAGATGGTTCTGTGCGGCAACGTGACGATGACCCAGATCGCGCTCGGCATCGATCCCGAGCCGCTGGCCGTGGCGCCGTTCATCATGACCGCCCGCCGCCTCCCGCCGGTCACGGCCGCCGACTTCGGCGTCCGCATCCACCCGCGCGCGCCCGCGTTCGTCTTCCCGGCGCTCGGTGCCTACGTCGGCGGCGACATCATCGCGGGGATGCTCGCGACCGGCCTGACGCGCGACCGGCGCCTCCGCCTCTTCATCGACGTCGGTACCAACTCCGAGATCGCGCTCGGGTCGAACGAGCGGGTCGTCGCGACGGCCGCACCCGCCGGGCCCGCCTTCGAGGCGGCCCAGATCCGCTGCGGGATGCGGGCGGCCGAGGGCGCGATCGAGGGCGTCAAGATCGCGGGCGACGACCTCGCCCTCGAGGTGATCGGCGACGCGCCTCCCGTCGGCATGTGCGGGTCGGGCCTCGTCGACGCCGTCGCGCAGCTCGTCTCCGCGGGCCTGCTCGACCACTCGGGCCGGTTCGTGCCCGACGAGGAGGCCGCCGAGGCGCATCCGGGCCTGGCTCCGCGGCTCGTGAAGGTCGGCGAGGAGCGCGTGTTCGTGCTGGCCTGGCGCGGCGACGACCCGGCCAACGCGATCTACCTGTCGCAGCGCGACGTCCGCGAGCTCCAGTTCGCGAAGGCGTCGATCGCCACGGGCTGGCACATCCTGCTGAGCGAGCTCGGCGTCACCGCGGCCGACATCACGCAGGTGCTCCTGGCAGGGAGCTTCGGCTCCTATCTGTCGCCGGCGAGCGCCGTCAGGATCGGCCTCGTGCCGAAGCTGCCGCTGCCGCGGATCATCTCGGCCGGGAACGTGGCCGGCGAGGGGGCCAAGATGGCTGCGCTCTCGCTCCGCGAGCGGGCGGCGGCCGACGCCATCCTCGAGGAGGTCGAGTACGTCGAGCTCTCGGGACGGGCAGACTTCAACGACATGTTCGTCGACCAGCTGGCGTTTCCCGGATGAGGCGGATCGGCGTCATCGCCTGCGGCGCGCTCGCCCTCCACGTGAAGGCGATCGCGCGCCGGCGCGGGTGGCCGGTCGACGTCCACCCGCTCCCGCCCGAGCTGCACAACCGGCCCGAGCTGATCGCGCCGGCGGTGGAGGAGCTGGCCGGCGAGCTCGACGGGACGTACGACCGGCTCGTCGTCGCCTACGCCGACTGCGGCACCCTCGGGGCCCTCGACCGCCTCGGCGTCGAGCGGCTGGCCGGGGACCACTGCTACGACGTCTTCGCAGGCGACGACGTGCGGCGGGCCATGGCGGAGGAGCCCGGCACCTACTTCCTCACCGACTTCCTGGCGCGGACCTTCGACCGCACGGTGTGGCGGTCGCTCGGCCTCGATCGCCACCCCGACCTGCGCGACGCCTACTTCAAGAACTACACCCGCGTCGTCTACCTCTCGCAGCGGCCGACGCCCGAGCTTCGCGCCGCCGCGGCCCGTGCCGCCCAGATGCTGGGTCTTCCGCTCGAGGAGCGCGAGGTCGGCGAGGGCGGGCTCGAGCGGCGCCTCGAGGAGCTCGTCGAGGGCGTGCATGCCTGAGGCGGTGACCACCCGCGCCGCGCTGCTCCCCGCCGCCGGGACGCCGCTCCGCGTGGTCGAGCTCGAGCTGGCGCCGCCGGGGCCGGGCGAGGTCCGCGTGCGGCTGCACGCGAGCGGCGTCTGCAGCGACGACCTGAACGCCATCGACGGCTCGATCGAGATCCCATGCCCGGTCGTGCCCGGGCACGAGGGAGCCGGCGTGGTCGAGGAGATCGGCGAGGGCGTGCGGGGGCTCGCGCCCGGAGACCATGTCGCCCTCTCATGGGCGCCGTACTGCGGCACCTGCGAGCAATGCCTGCGCGACCTTCCCCACCTGTGCGGGACGGCCTGGCCGCTGATGCTGGCGGGCGGCATGCTCGACGGGACGACGCGGCTCTCGTTCGGCGGTGCGACGGTGCACCACTACTGCTTCCTCTCGTCCTTCGCTGAGCGGGCGGTCGTCCCCGAGCGCTCGTGCGTCCGCATCCCCGAGGAGGTGCCGTTCGAGGTGGCGGCCCTGGTCGGCTGCGCGGTCACGTCGGGCGTGGGCGCCGTGTGGCGGACGGCCGGCGTGCGGCCCGACGAGCGCGTCGCCGTGTTCGGCCTCGGCGGGACGGGGATGTCGGCGATCCTCGGCTCGGTGGTCGCGGGGGCGTCGCACATCGTCGCGGTCGACGCGCGCCCCGAGCGGCTCGAGCGTGCGCGGGAGGCGGGGGCGACGGCGACGGTCTTGTTCGACGGCGCGCCGGAGGAGGCCGCAGCGGCGGTCGTCGAGGCCAGCGGCGGCGGCGTCGACTACGCCTTCGAGTCGCGTGGCCGGCCGGCCGCGGTCAGGGCGGCGTTCCTCTCGACCAGGGCGCGCGGGGCGGTCGTCATGATGGGGGTGCCGCGGGGCGATGCCGAGATCTCGCTCCCCGGGATCTCGATCCCGCGGATGGAGCGGCGGGTGCTGGGCTCGATCTACGGCTCGTCGCGGCCCGATCGCGACTTCCCCGAGATCCTGAACCTCTACCTCCGCGGCCGGCTGCCCCTGGAGCAGCTCATCTCGCACCGCATGCCGCTCGACGAGGCCGACGCCGCCGTGGCGGCCCTCCGCTCCGGCGAGGCGACCCGCGCCGTGCTCCAACTGATCTAGCGACACTACCCAGCGTGGACACGCGGATGCCGTCCGACCGCGAGGTGCTGGCGCTGGCGCTCCCCGCGCTGGGGGCGCTCGTCGCCGAGCCTCTCTACGTCCTGGGCGACACGGCGATCATCGGCCACCTCGGCACGGTGCCGCTGGCCGGCCTCGCGCTGGCGGGCCTCCTGCTTGCCGAGATCCTCGGGTTCTGCACCTTCCTCGAGTACGGGACGACGGCGCGGGCGGCGCGCCTCTACGGCGCGGGCGAGCACGGCCTCGCGCTCGACGCCGGGGTTCAGGCGACCTGGCTCGCGCTTGGGTTGGGGGCGATCCTCGTCGTGGCGATCGAGCTCGTCGCGGAGCCGGCCCTGCACGCGATGGCGGGCGGCTCGACCCCCGCCGCCGCGCAGGGGCTGGAGTGGATCCGCATCGCGGCGCTCGGCTCCCCGTTCGTGCTCGTGACCGCGGCCGCGCAGGGATGGATGCGCGGCTTTCAGGACACGCGGACGCCGCTCTACGTCATCGGTGTCGCCAACATCGCGTCGGTCTTCCTGTCGGCGGTGCTCGTGTTCGGGCTCGACATGGGGATCCGCGGCTCGGCCATCGCCAACGTCGTGGCCCAGGTGGCCTCGGGGAGCGTCTTCCTCGTGCTGCTCGTCCGCCGCGGCGCTCCTCTCACTCCCTCGTGGCAGCGGATCCGTCGCCAGCTCGCGTCCGCCCGCGATCTCGGCCTGCGCACGGTCGCCTTCTTCGTGGCGTTCACCGTCGCGGCGTCGGTGGCGGCGCGCACGAGCGACGCTGCGCTTGCGGCCCACCAGATCGGGGCGCAGATCTGGTTCTTCACCGCGCTCTTCCTCGACGCGACCGCGATCGCGGCCCAGGCGCTGATCGGGCGCTTGCTCGGCGCCGGCGCGGTCGATGTCGCTCATGCGCTGGCGCACCGGCTGCTCTGGGCGGGCGCGATCCTCGGCGTCGGCTTCGCCGCGATCCTGGCCGCCGGCTACACGGTCATCCCGGCCCTCTTCACCTCGGACAGCCCGGTGATCGACCAGGCCCATGTCCTGTGGCCGTGGCTCGTGCTGATGATGCCGCTGAACGGCTGGCTGTTTGCGCTCGACGGCGTGCTGTTCGGCGCCGGCGACCTGCGGTTCATGCGCAACGTGACCGTGCTCGCCGCGCTCGGCGGCTTCCTGCCGATCACCCTCATGACGGCGCAGGAAGGCTGGGGGCTCACGGGCATCTGGATCGGCCTCACGACGTTCATCGGCGTGAGGACGGCGGTCGGAGCGGTGCGGTACCGCGGGCGGCGCTGGCTCGTCGGCGGCGCGTCGCTCGCCGACGAAGCGGCCTAGATCGCCTCGACCTTCTCGACGTACCAGACGACCCAGGCACCCTCGGTCCGCTCGGCCTGGACGACGCGGGCCTCCTTGGGAAGCGGCACCTGGCACGACTCGCGGGACATGCCGCGCACCTCACCGACGGCCTCCTTCTGGACGGCGGTCAGCGGCACGACGATCCGTGCAAGGACCGGCATGTCGGTTGCCTGGCTGAGGTCGACGGGATGCTCCATGCTCCCGAGGTTCGGCGTCGCCTCCCGGACCCCTGCCTCTCAGCCGATCGGGAGCGCGGCCAGCGGGATCAGCATCTCGGCGGGTGAGAGGCCGCCGTGGTGGCCGCGGAAGAGCATGTCGAAGCGGCCCGCCTCCCGCCACCAGACCGTCGCGCCCGGGCCGGGGAGGACGACGACGTCGCCGATCCGCTCGCGGAGGCGCGGGCCCGCCTGCCCGAAGTGGCCCGCGGCGAGGAGCTCGGCGGTCGGCCGCACCGACGCCAGGTCGCCCAGGAGGCCCTGGAGGTGCGAGACGACCTCATCGACGCGGCCGGGGAGGACGTGGAGGAAGAGGTCGCGAGCCGACCCGGCCGGCGCGAGCGGCCGCCCGTCCGCGCCCCGGCGAAGGTGATCCACGATCTCGGGCCAGGCCTCGTTCACGAACACCGTCGTCTCGGGGTCGACCTGCATCTGGCCGTGATCGGCCGTGACGAGGAGGAGCGTCTCGCCGTCGGCCGGCAGGGCCTGGGCGAGCGTCTCGAGGGTGTCGAGCACGCCCGTCGCCGCGGCGACGTGGGCGTCCGACTCCGGGCCGTGCACGTGCCCGGTCGCGTCGACGTCGTCGACGTACGCGACGACGTAGGCCGGGCCGGGCTCTCGCAGCGCCGCGGCCACCCGGGCGGCCCAGCCGCCGCCCTGCTCGAACGGCCGGACGGTCGCCCCGCGCAGCGTCGCCCGGCTGAAGGTCGTGTCCGCGATCGCCGCGTGCTGGACGGCAGATGAGGAGACACCCAGCGTCGCCAGGCGCTCGTAGACGGTCGTCGCCGGATAGAGGGTGCCCGGGTCGAGATCCGAGGCACGCAGCGTCTCGCGCTCGTCGTCTCCGGCGTACGAGAAGAGGAGCGGCGCGATGACGCGGTCGAGGGCCGGCTCGAGCTGGAACCACTCGTAGATCCCCGTCTCGCCGACGGGCAGGCCCGTGTGGAGCGTCGTCATGTGGGCCGACGTGGTCGACGGGAACTGCGACGTGAGGCGTGCGAGGCGACCCTCGGCGACGACGCGACGCAGGAAGGGGTGATCGGCGTGCCGCTCGGCGCACGACCATCCGAAGGCGTCGACCAGCACCAGGGCGACGCGGGTCCACCGCCGGTCGAGATCGCCGAGCACGTCCGGATCGAGCCCGCCCTCGCCGTCTCCGGTCAGGAGGCGCACGACCGCGCCGGGGATGTCGGCGAAGCAGCGGCCGCCGTACGCCGGGCGGACCTCATCCACCGTCGTCGGCTACTCCGCGCGTGCGCCGGTGTGCGGGCGCGGGCCGCGCGAGCCGGGGAGCGACCGGGCGAACCGCCGCGTCGCGCGCTCGTCGACGAACATCACGATCGGCCCGTGCGCGATCAGGCCCTCGGGTGCCCGCTCCTTTATGAGGTCGGGCAGGAACTTCTCGACGAGCCACTCGCGACCGTGGGCGACGCTCGCGTGGACGAGCACGCGGACGAGCTCCTCGTCGAGCACCTCGACCTCGATCACCTCGGGCCGGCGGACGAAGCGGGTCGGGCCGGCGGGGACGATCCGCGCCACCTCGTCGACCACCCGCCGGCACTCGTCGCCGTCGGTCGCCATGAACTCGATCTCGACCTCCCGCACGCCCTTGGGGAGCACGCGTGTCGCGTAGATGGCCGAGTTGTTCACGCGGATCGTCTCGCCGGTCACGGCCCGGAGGGTCGTCGAGCGCAGCGACATCTCCTCGACGACGCCCGAGAGCGCCCACGGCTCGACGGTGATCGTGTCTCCGACCGAGAACCAGCCCTCGAAGAACATGAGGAACCCGGCGATGATGTCGGTGAGGAACCGCTGCCCCGCGAATCCGATCAGGACGACGATCAGCGATGCGCCGGCGAGCGCCGTGACCTTCGAGAAGCCCGAGATCTGGACGAACGAGAAGACGAGCGCGAGCCCGAAGGCCACGTAGCGCACCGTGGAGCTGACGAGCGAGACCGCCGTGTCGCGCCTCTTCAGGCCGCGCAGTGCGGCGGTGTCGTCGGGCGACGGCCCTGCCTCGCCGTGGCGGCGCTCCCACCAGCGGGTCACGATCTCGGCGACGCGGCCCGAGGCCTTGGCGACGATCCAGGCCAGGACGAACGCGCCGACGATCAGCGCCGCCGTTCGCCAGTCGCCCGTGAGCGGGACCGAGTCCTGGATCGCTGCGATCATGCTTCGCACGGTAGCGCCGCACCCGGGCGGCGGTCACGGCTCAGGATCAGGCGATCGTCACCTCGTCACACAGGTAGGCGTCCTGGATCGCGTTCAGAAGGCCGATGCCCTCGTCCATCGGCCGCTGGAAGGCCTTGCGGCCGCTGATCATCCCCATGCCGCCGGCGCGCTTGTTGACGACGGCGGTGAAGACCGCGTCGTGCAGGTCGCTCTCGCCAGACGAGGCGCCGCCCGAGTTGATGAGGCCCGCCCGGCCCATGTAACAGTTCGCGACCTGGTAGCGGGTCATGTCGATCGGGTGGTCGCTCATGAGCTCGGAGTAGACGCGCTTGTCGGTCTTGCCGAACTTCAGGTCGAGGAAGCCGGGCGCCGCCGTCTCGGGCGCCTTCTGCTTGATGATGTCGGCCTGGATCGTCACGCCGAGGTGGTTCGCCTGTCCGGTCAGGTCGGCCGCCACGTGGTAGTCGTGGCCGCTCCCGTTCGACGTGGTGTTGAACGCCGAGTTCCTGCAGGTAGCACCAGAGCACGGTCGCCATCCCGAGCTCGTGCGCCGCCTGGAACGCGGTCGTGACCTCCTGGATCTGGCGCTTCGACTCGGGAGAGCCGAAGTAGATGGTGGCGCCGACCGCGACGCAGCCCTGCTCGCGGGCCTGCTTGACCGACGCGAACATGATCTGGTCGTAGGCGTTCGGATACGACAGGAACTCGTTGTGGTTCAGCTTGAGCAGGAACGGGATGCGGTGGGCGTACCGGCGGGCGGTCGCGCCCAGCGCGCCGAGCGTCGTGGCGACCGCGTTGCACCCGCCCTCGATGGCGAGCTGGACGATCCGCTCGGGATCGAAGTAGTCGGGGTTCTTCGCGAACGACGCGCCGGCGGAGTGCTCGATTCCCTGGTCGACCGGGAGGATCGACACGTACCCGGTGCCTCCGAGGCGGCCGTGATCCAGGATCGCCTGGATCGAGCGCATCACGGGGATCGGACGGTCGGTCGCCGCGACGACGCGGTCGACGTAGTCCGGCCCCGGCAGGTGCAGACGTTCACGGGGGATCGTGGTGCACTCGTGTGACAGCAGCGACTCGGCGTCGTCACCGAGGATCGACTCGATGGCGGCGAGGTCGGATGACGAGGCGATTGCCATGGCCCGCTCCTTTCGTGGCGAGACCTGCAGCATACGTCCGACCCGACGGCTCGACGGGCCGGAGCGGTGAAACATTGGCGCCAGGCGCCGGTGTTTCAGGTCAGGGCTCGTGGGCCCGGCGGCGAAGGATGCGCTCGTCGCCGACCCGGCGCGTGACGCCGCGTGCATCGAGCGCCTCGAGCAGGCCCTGGGCGAACTTCCGCGAGATGCCGAGCCGGTCGCGCAGCTGGGCCAGCGTGACCCGCCCGCCCTCGCCGGCCAGCTCCACCACCGCCTGCTGGGCGACCGCGACCGCCTCTGCTGTGAAGGCCAGGTCGCGCCCGGCGCGGACGGCCCGGCCGGCGGCGACGAGGTGGGCGAGCGGCCGCTCGTCGCCGGCGCCGACCGCCGGTGGCGTGAGCGGCGTCGCCGCGAGCCGGGCGTAGAGCTCCTCGGCGGCCGCCGACGGCGGCTCGGGCGTCGGAGCGGGGCGGGCTCGGGCGCGCGCTTCGGCGCCGCCCGGCGCACCCGCGGCGGATCGGGGTCCGTCACGATCCCGCCTGCGAGAGTGATCGCGGGCCCTGTCAGGCGGATCACGACACGGTCGCCCGGGGCGGCGACCGCGCGGCTTCGGAGCCGCAGCTGCACCCGGCCGGCGGCACCCGGCACAAGCTCGCCGCCGCCCGGGATCGCGACCCGGGCCGTGAGCTCGGCGGTGCCGTGGTGCACCATCACCGGCTCGCCGTTTCGAAGGCCGCGCGGCGCAGACTCGAGCACGTGGACGTCGCACTCGAGCCGGTAGGACTCCGGGAAGGCGCCGGGAGTCGCGACGACGTGGCCGCGGCGGACCTGGCTTCGCTCGACGCCCACGAGCGCCAGCGCGACCCGCTGTCCGGCCGCGGCCCGCTCGGCGGGCTCGTCGTGCACCTGGACGCTTCGCACGCGCACCTCGCGCCCGCCCGGCTGGACGACGAGCCGGTCGCCCGTGCCGACGCTGCCCGACCAGAGGGTGCCGGTGACGACGGTGCCGATCCCGCGGAGCGAGAACGAGCGGTCGACGGGGAGGCGGGCCGGGCCGTCGGACGGGCGGCTCCCGGCCGTGCCGGCCACCCGGTCGAGGGCCGAGCGCAGGGCGTCGAGCCCAAGCCCCGTCCTCGCCGACACCTCGATGACCTCCGCTTCGGCATGCGGGCCGTCCTCGAGGAGCTCGGCGATGCCGAGGCGGGCGAGCTCCGCGCCGTCGTCGTCGACCAGGTCGCGCTTGGTCAGCGCGACCACGCCGTCGCGGATGCCCAGCAGCTGCACGATCGCGGCGTGCTCGCGCGTCTGCGGCATGACGCCGTCGTCCGCGGCCACGACGAGCAGGAAGAGGTCGATCCCGGTCGCCCCGGCGACCATCGCCCGGATGAAGCGCTCGTGGCCCGGGACGTCGACCACCGACAGCCGCCGCCCGGATGGAAGCTCGAGCGGGGCGTACCCGAGCTCGATCGAGATGCCGCGCGCCTTCTCCTGGGGCAGCCGGTCGGTGTCGACGCCGGTGAGCGCCGCGACCAGGGCGGTCTTGCCGTGGTCGATGTGACCCGCGGTGCCGAGTGTCAGAGGGTGATCCGCAGGCACTCGTCGTCCGTGAGCGTGCGGCAGTCGAGCAGGACCCGGCCCTCCTGGACGCGCGCGACGACCGGCGGCTCGCCGCCGCGCAGCGTGGCCGCCAGACCGTCGCCGCCGTCGAGGGCGCAGGCGAAGCTCTCGAGCTCGAGCAGCGGCACCGCGCCGCCGCCGACGCGGGCCCGCGTGGCCACGACCGTGCCGCCCAGGCGCTCGGCCAGCGCCGCCGCCCGGGCGTGCACCGCGCTCGCAGGCTCGGCCACGGCGCGCAGCACCGGCACCTCGCGCAGGGCGCGGGCCGGGTCGCGATAGAGCTCGAGCGTCGCCTCGAGCGCGGCCAGCGACAGCTTGTCGATCCGGACCGCCCGCGCGAGCGGATGGCGCCGGATGCGCGCCACGGCGTCGGCGGTTCCGACGATGACGCCGGCCTGCGGGCCGCCCAGCAGCTTGTCGCCCGAGAAGCAGACGACCGTCGCGCCGGCCTCGATGCTCGACCGCGCGGTCGGCTCGTCGGCGAGGTCGGGCAGGTCCATGAGCTGGCCGGAGCCGAGGTCGTCGATCACCGGGACACCGTGTTCGGCCGCCAGGGCCGCGAGCTCGCCGAGCGACGGCGCGCCCGTGAACCCCACCATCCGGAAGTTCGACTGGTGGACGCGGAGGATGGCTCCGGTCTCGGGACCGACCACGCGGGCGTAGTCCCCGATCCGGGTGCGGTTCGTCGAGCCGACCTCCACGAGGCGGGCGCCGGACTGGGCGAGGACGTCGGGGATGCGGAAGCCGTCGCCGATCTCGATCAGCTCGCCGCGGCTGATGGGCACGTCCCGCCCGGCGGCGAGCGCCGCCAGGACCAGCATGACCGCGGCGGCGTTGTTGTTGACGGCCATGCCGTCCTCGGCGCCCGTCAGCTCAGAGAGGATCGGGCCGAGATGGGTGTGGCGAGACCCGCGCACGCCGGCGTCCAGGTCGTACTCCAGGTTCGAGTAGCCGCTCGCGACGCGCGCGACCCGCTCGATCGCCGCGGCCGGAAGCGGCGCCCGGCCCAGGTTCGTGTGCACGATGACGCCGGTGGCGTTGAGCGCCGGGCGCAGGCTCGGCGCTCGGTCGAGCTGCCGCTCGGCCCGTGCGAGGAGCTCCTCGGGAGCCTCTGCGACGCCCCGCCGGCGGGCATCGGCGAGCGCCGCCCTGACCGCCTCGACGGTGGCCGGGCGCCCGTGGCGCGCGACGAGGTCGGCGGCGCGCTCGTCGCCGAGCACGGCGTCGACGGACGGCAGTCCTCGCAGCGGGTGATCGGCCATGGTGCAATTCTATGCCCACACGTGCCCAGGCAGAGACGCCCGACCCTCTATGCGATGCAGTCGTTCGGCCGCCGCCAGCGGCCGCGGCGTCTTCCGCCGGTGCGGCCGCTGGCCGCGATCGCCGTCGTCGTGGCCTCGGCACTGCTCGCCACGGCGGCGTTCGTGACCCACCGCCTGTGGCCGCTGACCGACCGCGCCGCCGGTGCCATCGACGCCCCGGGCCTGCCGGTGGCGGGCGGCGGGCCGGGGACGCCTGCGCCGGTCAACCTCGTCGCCGGGGACGCGGCCGGCAGCCCGGCGAACGTCCATGCCCGCGCCGCCATCGTCGTCGATCGCACGACCGGGCGGGTGCTGTGGCAGAAGGACGCACACCGTCCCCTCCCCGTCGCGAGCCTCACCAAGCTCATGACCGCGCTCGTCGCCGCGGACGGGAAGCTCGACGCGTCGTTCCGGGTGACGCCGCCGATGACGGGCGTGCCCGGCTACACGCTCGGGCTCCATGCCGGCGACCGGGTGACCGAGCGGCGGATGCTGGCCGCCGCGCTCATCGCCTCGGCGAACGACGCGGCCAATGCCCTTGCCGTGCACCGCTCGGGATCGGTCGCGCGGTTCGTGCGCCGCATGAACGCGCAGGCCCGCGACCTCGGCCTCGCCGACACCCACTACTCCAACCCGTCCGGGATCTACGACCAGGGCAACCGCTCGTCGGCGTGGGATCAGGCGACCGTCTCGCTACGCATCCTCGAGCAGCCCCTGCTCCGGCGGATGGTCGGTGTGAAGACCTACTCGGCCGGGCCGACGTCGTCGTACGTGAGCAGGAACACGCTGCTCTGGGACTACCGTGGCGCGATCGGGATCAAGACCGGTCAGACGACCGCGGCCGGGAACTGCATCGCCGCGGCAGCTCGCCGTGGAGGGCGCTCGGTCGTGGTGGTCCTCCTGCACGTCGGCGGTGACGAGTTTGCGACCGCGGGCCGCCTGCTCGACTGGGGCTTCAAGCACGACGACTGAGGACCCCTGACGAGCGCGCCCACAGTCCTTGCCCAGCTCACCGACCTCCATGTCGAGGTCGGGCCCGGCGACGCCGGCCCCGCCCGCGCGCTCGCCGCGGCGGTGGAGGCCGTCGGCGCACTTCGACCTGCGCCCAACGCCCTCATCGTGACGGGCGACGTGGCCGAGTCGGGAGCGGCTCGGGAGTACGAGCGGGCGCGCGAGCTGCTCGCGCCTCTCCCGATGCCGGTGCATGCGATCCCCGGGAACCACGACGACGCCGGCGAGCTGCGCGCGGTGTTCGGCGCGGATGGGCCGCACGGGTTCGGCGTGCGCGTCGGGGGGATCCGCCTCGTCGCGATGGACAGCACGCGGCCCGGCCACGACGACGGCTCGCTCTCGGCCGACCGGCTGGCGTGGCTGCGAGAGCAGCTGGCGGTCGAGCCGGCCACGCCGACCGTCGTCGCGATGCACCATCCGCCGCTCCTCACCGGCATCCCGTCGCTCGACGTGCTCGGGCTGCCCGAGGACGACCGGCGGGCGCTCGCCGAGGTGCTGGCGGCGAACCCTCAGGTGCGCCGGGTCGTCGCCGGGCACGTGCACAGGGCAGCCTTCGCGACCCTCGGGCACTCCGGCGTGGTCGCGTGCCCCGCCGTGTACCTCGAGGCGCGCCTCGAGATCGGCGGGACGATCCTCGATCTCGCCGAGGCGGCACCGGGGTTCGCGCTCCACGTCGCCCTCGGCGACGAGTGCGCGACCCACGTTCAGGTGGTCACGACGGCGGCGTGACGTATGCCGCGTGCATGGCGAACACAAGCGCGGCTATGAGCCCGAGGTAGACCGTGGCGACGACCGTCCGTTGCGGCCAGGTCACGCTGTGGTACGCCTTGAACGCGGGCTCGGCGCGGTGTGTCCAGCGGCGGTAGAGCTCGTAGCCGCCGAGGCCCAGCACGAGCAGCGCGAAGATGTTGTGGTAGGCGAAGAAGAACAGGGCGACCATGAACAGCCCGACGAACCAGAACACGGGGTGCAGGGCTGCGACGGCGCGACCGCCGTCCAGCGGGACGACGGGCACGAGGTTGAACAGGTTCAGCAGGAACCCGACGTAGGCCAGCGCCCGCAGCAGGTTCGAGTCGACCTGCTCGGCCCACACGAGCACCGCGAGCGCCCCGAGGCTGCCGAGCACGGGACCGGCCAGGCCGACCTTGGCCTCGGTCCAGGCGTTGTCGGGCAGCTCCTTCATGGCGACGAACGCGCCCAGGAACGGTACGAACATGGGCGCCGACGCCTCGATCCCCTCCCGGCGGAGCTGGATCACATGCCCGAGCTCGTGCACCATCAGGAGCAGGAGGAAGCCGACGCCGAACTGCCATCCCCACACCCACGCATAGAGCGCCGCCGAGATCACGAAGCTGAGCAGGAACTTGAACTTGAAGAGGAACGCGAGGTTCCCGATCAGCTTCAGCGCGAGGAGGCCGCCCGCGGCGATGCCTCCGCCGGCGCGGCGGAGAAGGCCGCGGTGCTCCTGCACCGGGCTCTGGAACGGCGGGTCTTCGGGCGGCCGCGGCGGGAGCGTTCCCGTCGGCGACTCGCGTGCCTCCCAGGGGTCGTACGTCATGGCCTCAGAGTAGCGGTGGCGGGTGGAAAGTCCATGTGCGGAAATGTCACGTCCCCTCGCGTCCGATCCACTCCTCGCCGCCCTCGAAGACCTCCTTCTTCCAGATCGGCACGGTCTGCTTGAGCGTGTCGATCGCCTCGCGGCAGGCATCCATCGCGGCGCCCCGGTGGGCGGCCGAGACGGCGATGACGACGCTCGCCTCGCCGAGCGGCACGTGGCCCGTGCGGTGGGCGATCGCGACGTGCAGGACGTCGTGCCTCGCTCGGACGGCCGCCGCGATCCGCACCATCTCGGCCTCGGCCATCTCCGGATAGGCGTCGTACTCGAGGTGGGTCACGGTCCGGCCGCGGCTGTGGAGGCGGGTGATGCCGATGAACGTCGCGATTGCGCCGGCGCCCGGATCGGCGACCTCGGCCACGACGGCCTCGACGTCGAGCGCGCCTGCCCGAACGGTGAACGCACCGCCCGAGACCGGCGGGATGACCGCGACCTCGTCGCCAGGCGAGAGCTCGTCGCCGCGCCCTGCGTACTCGCGGTTTCGGGCGTAGGCCAGCCCGGGCGGCTCGTCTCCCAGCTCGAGCCTCGGCCACACGTCGGCAACGGCCGCGCCGTCGGGGACGTCCAGCTCGCGCTCCGACCAGCCGGCCCGCTCACGCAGCGCGGCGAAGAGCCTGACGGTGATCCGCACGCCGGGCAGCGTACCGGCTCGCGGCGGTCCGGCCTCGGCCCGCGCTCTATCGTTCCGGCAATGACGAAGCCGGTCTACGGCCCCGACGACGCCCCGGCCATGCGCCCGCCGCCGGGCGAGTTCCCGTTCACGCGCGGCGTCAGACCCGAGGGGTACCGCGGCCGGCCGTGGACGATGCGCCAGTACGCCGGGTTCTCGTCGGCCGAGGAGACGAACCAGCGGTTCCGCCTCCTGCTCGACCGCGGGCAGACGGGCCTCTCGGTCGCGTTCGACCTGCCGACGCAGCTCGGGCTCGACTCCGACGACCCCCTGGCGCTGGGCGAGGTCGGGCGCACGGGCGTCGCCATCGACTCGCTCGCCGACATGCGCCTCCTGCTCGAGGGGATCCCGCTGGGCGAGGTCTCGGCGTCGATGACGATCAACGCGCCGGCGTCGCTCCTGCTGCTCCTCTACGAGCTCGTCGCCGAGGAGCAGGGGGTCGGCCCCGAGGCGCTCTCGGGGACCATCCAGAACGACATCCTGAAGGAGTACATCGCCCGCGGGAACTACATCTTCCCGGCCAGGCCGAGCATGCGCCTCACCGTGGACACGTTCCGGTACTGCACCGAGCGGCTGCCTCGCTGGAACACGATCTCGATCTCGGGCTATCACATCCGCGAGGCCGGCTCGACCGCGGCGCAGGAGCTCGCGTTCACCATCGCCAACGGCATCGCCTACGTACAGGCGGCGGTCGACGCCGGGCTCGAGGTCGACTCGTTCGCGAGCAGGCTCTCGTTCTTCTTCAATGCCCACAACGACTTCTTCACCGAGGTGGCGAAGTTCCGGGCGGCGCGGATGCTCTGGGCGGAGATCATGCGCGACCGGTTCGGCGCCCGCGACCAGCGCTCACAGATGCTTCGGTTCCACGCCCAGACCGGTGGCTCCACCCTCACGGCGCAGCAGGCCGAGAACAACATCGTCCGCGTGGCCGTGCAGGCGCTCTCGGCGGTCTGCGGCGGTGCGCAGAGCCTGCACACGAACGGCTACGACGAGGCGCTCGCCCTCCCGACGGAGCGCTCGGCGACGATCGCGCTCCGCACACAGCAGATCCTTGCGACCGAGGCCGGCGCCACGGCCACGACCGACCCGCTGGGCGGGAGCTACTACATCGAGGCGCTGACCGACCAGCTGGCCGGCGAGGGCCGGACGCTGATCGACGAGATCGACCGGCTGGGCGGCGCGGTCGCGGCGGTCGAGTCGGGCTGGGTGCAGGACGCGATCGAGCAGAGCGCCTTCGACTTCCACCGGCGGGTGCAGGCCGGCGACGACGTCATCGTCGGCGTGAACCGCTACCAGAGCGGCGAGTCCGAGCCGATCGAGCTCCACCGGATCGACCCCGACGCCGAGCAGCGCCAGGTCGACCGCACGAGGCGGGCCAGGGCCGAGCGCGACACCGCGGCGTGGGAGGCGGCGGCGGCAGCCGTCCGCGCCGCCGCCGGCTCGGAAGCCAACGTGCTGCCGCCGATGCGCGAGGCGCTGCGCGTCGGCGCGACGGTCGGCGAGGTGTGCGGGATCCTGCGCGAGGCCTGGGGCACGTACGACACTGCGCATACGCCCACCTAGCCGCGGCGGGGCGCGCGAATGGGGCGCCTGCGCCGCCGTGCGAGACGGGCGCCGACGCCCCTGGGGTCCGGCGCTCTAGGAGGCGCCGCGAGTCTTGCCCATCAGCGCGGGTACGGTCCGCATGATGAGCTTGATATCGCCCCAAAGGCTCCAGTTCGTCACGTACAGGTAGTCGAGGACGAGCATCTGCGAGAACGTGACCTCGCTTCGGCCGCACACCTGCCAGAGGCCGGTCAGGCCGGGCGTCAGGTCGAGCCGGCGCAGGCCCCAGTCGTTCACGAACTGGTGCTCGTGCGGGATCAGCGGCCGGGGCCCGACGAGGCTCATCTGGCCGCGCAGCACGTTCCAGAGCTGCGGGAACTCGTCGATCGAGTAGCGGCGGAGGAACCCGCCGACGCTCGTGACTCGGGGGTCGTCGGGGATCTTGAACATCCGCGCGTCGCCCTTGTCGCGGTGCGCGTTCAGGTGCGCGACCTCGTCCTTGCGCTGCTCGGCGTCGCGCACCATCGTGCGGAACTTGATGATCGTGAACGGCTGCTGGCCGCGGCCGATCCGGGTCTGGCGGAAGAACACCGGTCCGGTGCTGTTCATGCGGATCGCGATGGCCGTCGCCAGGAAGACGGGTGACAGCACGACGAGCCCGAACACCGCGCCCGCGACGTCCATCGTCCGCTTCGCCAGCCGGTGCGACGCGCCGAGCTCGGGCGGCGTCAGGCCGAGGAGCGGCGTGCCTTCGAGCGAGTAGACGCCGGCCCGGCTCCCGACCACCTCGAACAGGCGCGGGACGATGTCGACCTGGACGCCGAGCTCGTTGCAGACGCGGACGACGTCGAGGCCGGCCTCGTGGTCGGCGGTGAACGCGAGCACCACGTGGTCGATGTCGTGCGTCTGGAGGATCATGCCGAGCTCGTCCGTCGAGCCCAGCACGGGGATGTCGGCGACCTCATCGTGGAGCGGCAGCGGGTTCTGGTCGACGAAGCCGACCAGGTCAAGGCCGTAGTTCGGCGAGCGCCGGATCTTGCGCGCGATCTCCTGTCCGACGAGCCCGGCGCCGACGACCACCGCGTTCTGCTTCAGCGCGAGCTGCCGGCGGAGCACCGAGCGCGAGAGGCTCCGGTACGCCGGGATGGCGACCGAGGCGACGGCCCAGAATGCGATCACGCGGCCGCCGTGAAGCGAGCTCGGGGAGATCACCTGGATCACCGCGAACACCGTCCATGACGCGACGGTGACGCAGTGGAAGATCGGCCACACCTCGTCGAGCGTCGCGTTATCGGCGCCGACGCGGTCGCGCCGGTAGAGACCGTAGAAGCCCGACAGCGCCGCCCAGGCGACGAGGACGATCAGGAGCGGATCGAGAGTGGTGCCGCCGCTCGACAGGAAGTACGCACCGGCGAGGGCGGTGACCAGCCCGGCGAGGTCCGCGAGGGCGAGCGCGTAGCGCACCATGCCTCTGCGAACGCGGCCCGTGGGGCGCGCGGAGCGGGGCAGCGGATGGACGGTTGCGCTCTGACGAGGCGCGCTGACGACGCTCGTCTTGACCGTGTCCTGGTCCAACCTGACGGTCGGTGAAGTCTCCGCTCGAACCTGCTCGCCCACAGGGTGCCCACCCTTCTCGGTTGTCTGCCTCGCAAGGTCGAACGTACCCGTCTCTTTACGCCGAGTCAAGATGGATTGTCACCAATTCGTTGCAATTCAACGCCTTTCGGCCCCCACCTCGTCCCCGGCGGCATCCTACCGCTCCTGGAGGACTTCGGTAGGCTGCCGCCGCGATGACGCCCCGAACCACCCGTGATCGGATCGAGGCGGTCGAGCGGCTGCGCGAGGAAGCGGCGCACGCCGGATCGTCCGCCGCGGTCGACCGCCAGCGCGAGCGCGGCAAGCTCCTGGCCCGCGAACGGGTCGAGCTGCTGCTCGATCCGGGCTCCTTCACCGAGCTGGATGCGTTCGTCCAGCACCGCAATCCGAACTTCGGGATGATGGACAAGCGGCCCTACGGCGACGGGGTCGTCACCGGGCACGGGACGGTGGAGGGCCGGCGGGTGTTCGTCTTCTCGCAGGACTTCACTGTATTCGGTGGCTCCCTCGGAGAGGCCTTCGCCGAGAAGATCGTGAAGGTCATGGACATGGCCATGCGCTTCGGCTGCCCGATCGTCGGCATCAACGACTCGGGCGGCGCCCGCATCCAGGAGGGCGTCGTCTCGCTGGCCGGCTACGCCGACATCTTCCTGCGAAACGTGCAGGCCTCCGGCGTCATCCCGCAGATCTCGCTCGTGATGGGGCCGTGCGCCGGCGGGGCGGTCTACTCGCCCGCCATCACCGACTTCGTGATGATGGTCGAGGAGACCTCGCACATGTTCATCACCGGCCCCGAGGTGGTGAAGACGGTGACCGGCGAGGAGGTGAGCTTCGAGGAGCTCGGCGGGGCGGCGACCCACGCATCGCGGTCGGGCGTGGCCCACTTCACGGCGCCCGACGAGCGCGCGCTCATCGACGACTGCCGCTACCTGCTCTCGTTCCTGCCGCCCTCGAACGCCGAGCGGGCGCCGTGGGAGCCGCCCGTCGGACCCGGCCGACCGGGAGGACGCCGAGCTCGACGAGCTGATCCCCGACGACGCCGCGAAGCCCTACGACATGCACGAGGTGATCCGCCGTGTCGTGGATGACGCCGAGTTCCTCGAGGTGCAGGCCCGGTGGGCCGAGAATCTGATCTGCGGGTACGCCAGGCTCGGAGGCTACCCCGTCGGCGTCGTCGCAAACCAGCCGCGGGCCCTCGCCGGGGTGCTCGACATCTCGAGCTCCGTGAAGGGCGCCCGCTTCGTGCGCACGTGCGACGCCTTCAACATCCCGCTCGTCACGTTCGTCGACGTCCCGGGCTTCCTCCCGGGGACCGACCAGGAGTGGGGCGGCATCATCCGGCACGGCGCGAAGCTGCTCTACGCCTACTGCGAGGCCACCGTCCCGAAGCTGGCCGTGATCACACGCAAGGCCTACGGCGGCGCCTACGACGTCATGAGCTCGAAGCACGTCGGGGCGGATTTCAACTTCGCCTGGCCCACCGCCGAGGTCGCCGTCATGGGGCCGGACGGCGCCGTCAACATCGTCTTCCGCAAGGAGCTCGAGACGGCCGACGATCCGGACGCCCGCCGCGCCGAGCTGGTCGAGGAGTACCGCGAGCAGTTCGCAAACCCGTTCACGGCTGCCGAGCGCGGCTACGTCGACGACGTGATCGCCCCCCGGCGCACGCGGCCGGTTCTCATCACCGCGCTCGAGGCGAGCGCCGGAAAGCGGACCGACCCGCCCCGCCGCAAGCACGGCAACATCCCGCTGTGAGCGGCGAGCAGATCGACGTCACCCCGGAGCCGACGCCCGAGGAGAAGGAGGCGATCCGCCGCGCGCTGGAGGCCCTCGGCCTGGTGGAGCCCGGGGCGCCCGACCCGCCGGCGAACCCGGGGTCAGGTACCGCACCATCGGCCGTGACGGATCCGTGACGGATTCGATGCGGTACCTGACCCCGTAAGATCGCCGCGTGTTCACCAAGGTGCTCGTTGCAAACCGGGGCGAGATCGCCGTGCGCGTCTGCCGGACGCTGCGCGAGATGGGGATCGCCTCGGTCGCCGTCTATTCGGAGGCTGACCGCGAGCTGCCGTTCGTCGAGTACGCCGACGAGGCGTATGCGATCGGCCCCGGACCGGCCGCCGAGAGCTACCTCCGCGGCGAGACGATCATCCGCACCGCCCAGCGGTCGGGGGCCGAGGCGATCCACCCCGGCTTTGGCTTCCTCGCCGAGAACCCGGCGTTCGCGCGGGCGTGCGCTGCGGCGGGCCTTACATTCATCGGCCCCTCGCCGGACGCGATGGAGGCGATGGCGTCCAAGACCGCCGCCCGGCAGGTGATGGCCGCCGCCGGCGTCCCGATCGTGCCCGGGCGTGACCGAGCCGATCGCGACGCTCGACGAGGCGCGCGCCGCGGCCGCGGAGATCGGCTACCCGGTCGTCGTGAAGGCCGCCGCCGGAGGCGGGGGCAAGGGGATCAAGACCGCGGCCGGGCCGGACGAGCTCGACCGCGCGTTCGAGTCGGCGCAGCGCGAGGGCAAGGCGTACTTTGCCGACGACGCCGTCTACCTGGAGCGCTACCTCGAGCGGCCCCGCCACGTCGAGGTGCAGGTGCTCGCGGATCTGCACGGCAACGTGATCCACCTCGGTGAGCGCGACTGCTCCATCCAGCGCCGCCACCAGAAGATCCTCGAGGAGACGCCGTCGCCCGCCGTCACGCCCGAGCTGCGCGAGCGCATCGGCGCGATCGCCGTCGACGCCGCCCGGGCGGTCGGGTACACGAACGCGGGCACGGTCGAGGGCCTGCTCGACGCCGACGGCTCCTACTACTTCCTCGAGATGAACACCCGGCTCCAGGTGGAGCACACGGTGACCGAGATGGTGACCGGGCTCGACCTCGTCCGCGAGCAGGTCTGGATCGCAGGCGGCCGGCCGCTGGGCTGGACGCAGGCCGACGTGCGGCTCTCCGGCCACTCGATCCAGTGCCGCATAAACGCGGAGGACCCGGCCAACGGGTTCGTGCCGACGCCGGGCACGATCACCCGGTACCGGGAGCCGTCCGGTCCCGGCGTGCGGATCGACTCCGGTGTGGCGGAGGGCTCGACGATCTCGGGCCTCTACGACCCGATGATCGCGAAGCTCGTCGTCTGGGACGAGGATCGCGAGCTGGCTCGGAAACGCATGCTGCGCGCCCTGTCGGAGCTCGAGATCGAGGGTCTGAAGACGCTCATCCCGCTCCACCGCCAGATCCTCGAGCATCCCGACTTCATCGCCGGCGGCCTCCTGCACGAGTTCGTGGAAGCGGGAGGCACGCTGGGTGCGGACGAACCACCGGGGTCAGACCCCGCGCCGCGGGGTCTGACCCCAGGGGTCGGCGAGGTCCGTACGCTCCCTGTCGAGGTCGACGGCAAGCGCTTCGACGTGACCGTCACCGTGCCCGAGCACGCCGGGCGCACGCGCCTGCGCGAGCGCCGCGCCGCGATCGCCGAGCGCGAGCGCACCGCGCACGGCGCCGCCGACGTGGTGCGAAGCCCGATGCAGGGGACGGTCCTCACCGTGGGGGTCGCAGCCGGCGACACCGTCTCGCCGGGAGACGTCCTCATCGTCGTCGAGGCGATGAAGATGGAGAACGAGATCGTCGCGCACCATCCGGGCGCCGTCGAGGCGGTGGAGGTTGCCGCGGGCGACCAGGTCTCGGTCGGCCAGGCGCTCGTCCGGCTCGGCCCGACGCTAGGACCAATTACCCGGAACGGATGGGCCCGGTGGCCGAGGCGGCGGGGAAGGCTCGGGCCTACCGTGGACGCATGGAATCCACTCGCACCGCCATCGTCACCGGGGCCTCCCGCGGCCTCGGCCTCGCGCTCGCCCGCGACCTTGCCGCCCGTGGCTGGAACCTCGTCGTCGACGCCCGCGACGAGAGCGCGCTCCGGGCGGCCCACGCGACGCTCACGGGCTCGGGCCGCACGGTCGCTGTCCCCGGCGACGTCGCCGACCCCGACCACCGCCGTGCTCTGGTCGACGCCGTCCGGGAGCTCGGACGCCTCGACCTGCTCGTGAACAACGCGAGCGCGCTCGGCCCGTCGCCGATGCCGCCGCTCGCCAGCCTCGATCCCGCCGACCTCGAGGCGATCCTGCGCACCAACACCGTCGCGCCGCTCGCCCTCGTCCAGCTCGCGCTTCCGCTGCTCGAGGCGCACCGCGGCCGGATCCTGAACATCACCTCCGACGCGGCGGTCGAGGGGTACGAGGGCTGGGGTGGCTACGGCGCCTCGAAGGCGGCGCTCGAGCAGCTCTCGAACGTCCTTGCCGCCGAGCACCCCGACGTCCGCGTCTACTGGGTCGACCCCGGCGACATGCGCACGCAGATGCATCAGGACGCCTTCCCGGGCGAGGACATCTCGGACCGCCCGCCCCCCGAGGAGAGCGTGCCAGGCCTCGTCGCGCTGATCGACGGCGACCAGCCGAGCGGCCGCTACCAGGCCCGCGCCCTCGCCGAGGCCGGAGTCGCCGGATGAGCACCCCGGCCCTCGCGACGTTCGAGCTCTCGCCCGACCTCGAGGCGGCGGCGCCGCCCGAGGAGCGCGGCCTGGCCCGCGACGGCGTCCGCCTGATGGTCGCCCACCGGTTGGCCGGTTCGATCGAGCACTCCCGGTTCGACCGGATCGCCGAGCACCTCCACCCCGGCGACGCCGTCGTCGTGAACGTGTCACGCACCCTCCCGGCTGCCGTTCCGGCGATCTCGCCGCGGGGGGAGGAGCTCGTGCTGCACTTCTCGTCGCCGTACCCCGCCGACGAGCGCCTCTGGGTCGTCGAGCCCCGGCTCCCCGCCGGCGCGGGCACCGCCCCCTTTCGCGGGTCCGGGCGGGCGATCGGCTCGCGCTCCCGGGTGGCGCGTCGATCGACCTGCGCGAGCCGTACCTCGGCGAGCGGCTATGGGTCGGCCGGCCCCGGATGGTCGGCTCGGTCGAGAGCTACCTGGGGCGCCGCGGCGGGCCGATCCGGTACGCGTACGCCGCCGGCGAGTGGGGCCTCGACGCCTACCAGACCATCTTCGGCATCGAGCCCGGCAGCGCCGAGATGCCGAGCGCGGGGCGGCCGTTCACCGCCCGCACGCTCGCCGCGCTGGCGGCGCGCGACGTCCAGGTCATCCCGATCGTGCTCCACTGCGGCGTCTCGTCGCTCGAGGACCACGAGAGCCCGCTCCCCGAGCGGTTCGCCGTCTCGGCCGCGTCCGCAGCGCGCCTGAACGGCGCTCGCGGCGCCGGGGGACGGGTCGTCGCGATCGGCACCACGGCCGTGCGCGCCCTCGAGTCCGCGGCCGGAGCCGACGGGCAGATCCACGCCACGGCCGGCTGGACGGACGTCGTCATCGGGCCCGATCGCCCCGTGACCGCGGTCGACGGCCTCCTCACCGGGTGGCACGAGCCTGGCGCGAGCCACCTCGACATGATCGAGGCCGTCGCGGGCCCGTCGCTTGCCGCCCGCTCGTACGCGTCGGCTCTCGCCGACGGCTACCTGTGGCACGAGTTCGGCGACGTCCACCTGATCCTGCCGTAACGTAGGCGGATGTCCGAGAACGGGCTGCGTTCCGTGACCGACGTCCTCCTCGCCGTGGCGGCCGAGCCCTCGACGGGCCGGCGCCTGCACATGCTGGTCGACGCGGCCCGCGACGCGGTCGCGGCCACGTACGGTGCGATCGGCGTGCCCGACGGCGAGGGCGGCTTCGCCCGATTCGTCACGTCCGGGATGAGCGAGGACGAGATCGCGCGGATCGGGCCCCTGCCGCGCACGCACGGCCTGCTCGCGGCGATGCTCGAGTCGCCCGCTCCGGAGCGCATGGCGGACATCCGCCACGACGCGCGCTACCGGTGGTGGCCGTCGGCGCACCCGGTGATGACCTCGTTTCTCGGCGTGCCGATCGTGGCCGGCGGCGAGATCGTGGGCGCGTTCTATCTGGTCAACAAGGACGGCGGCGGCGAGTTCTCGCAGGATGACGAGGACGCCATCCGCCTGCTCGCCGCGCACGCGGCGATCGCGATCGAGCACGCCGCGGCCGGCGAGCGGTCGCGCGAGCTGTCGGTGGTCGAGGAGCGAAACCGGCTCGCGCGCGAGCTGCACGACTCGGTGAACCAGACGCTGTGGGGCGCGGTTCTCACGGCCGAGGCGGCCACCGAGCTCATGGCGACCGACCCGGCGGGTGCCGCCGCCGAGGTGGGCCGCGTCCGCGATCTGGCCGGCTCCGCGCTCGAGCAGCTCCGCTCGCTCGTGTTCGAGCTGCGCCCGGCCGAGGTGGCGACCGACGGCCTCGCCGGGGCGCTCCAGAAGCACGTCGACGTGCTGCGCCAGGTGCACGACGCGGCGATTCGCTACACGCCGCCGCCCGAGCCGGTCCTGCGCGCAGGCGCCAAGCGCCAGGTGCTCCGGATCGCGCAGGAGGCGCTGGCCAACGCCGTCCGCCATGCGGGTGCGGCAACCGTCGACGTGCGCCTGTCTGACCACGACGACGTGATCGAGCTGGAGGTGGCTGACGACGGCATCGGCTTCGACCCCGACGCGAAGGCCCTCCGTGGCCGCCACCTGGGACTGACGTCGATGGCCGAGCGAGCCGCCCTGCTCGACGCCGAGCTCGATGTGCGCTCACAGCCCGGCGCCGGGACGACCGTTTCGCTGCGCGTCCCGGCCGCGCGGCACCGGCCACGGAGCGGGGAGGACGCGTGACGCCGGCGATCCGCGTGCTCCTGGTCGACGACCATCCGGTCGTGCGGCAGGGCCTGCGCGCGCTGCTCTCGACGCAGCAGGGGATCGAGGTGGTCGGCGAGGCGGAGGACGGCGACGCCGCACTCTCGGCGGCCGAGCGCCTGTCGCCGGACGTGGTCCTGATGGACGTCGTCATGCCCAGGATGGACGGGGTCGAGGCGCTGCGCCGGATCGCCGAGGTGCGGCCGCAGACCCGCGTCGTCATGCTGACGAGCTACGCCGACGAGCGGTTGGCGATGGAGGCCGTCGACGCCGGGGCGAGCGGCTTCCTGCTGAAGGACGCCTCCCCGCGCGACGTCGTCTCGGCGATCCGCGCGGCGCACCGCGGCGAGGCGGTGCTCCACCCGGCCGTCGCGGCGAAGCTCCTGGCCGAGCGGCGCCGTCCGCCTGCAGCCCACGCCGACCTGACGCCTCGCGAGCTCGAGGTGCTTCGGCTCATCGCGCGCGGCCTCCAGAACAAGGGCATCGCCGCCGAGCTTCACCTGTCGGAGAAGACCGTCAAGACGCACGTCTCGGCGGTCCTGCGAAAGCTCGACGTCACCGACCGCACCCAGGCGGCGATGTACGCCGTCAGGGAGCGGCTGGTAGAGCCCGGCTGAGCCACGCGACGACGTCGGCGGCGTTCCGATCTGGCGGGAAGACCGGATAGAAGACATGCTCGATCCGCACGGCTCGGGCGACGATCGTGATCCGGCGGTAGAGGCGCATCCCGGCGATCTCGAACGTCGGCAGATCGAGCGCCGCCGCGAGCTCAAGACCGGGATCGGCGATCAGCGGATACGGGATGTGCTCGCGCGCGGCGAACTCCGCCTGGTCGTCGAGCGTCTGGGCCGACATGCCGACGACGTCCGCTCCCAGGGCGGCGAGCTCGGCGCGGTGGTCGCGAAACGCGCACGACTGCGGCGTGCAGCCCCTCGCTCCCGGAGTCGCATCCCAGCCGTCCGGCGGCGGCTCCCCGGGGCGGCCCGTTCGCGGGTAGATGTAGAGGACGAGCGTTCCCGCCGCGGCTCCGCGGAGGTCGACCGGTCCGGCCGTCGACGGCAGCGAGAGCGCCGGCAGGTCTCTGCCCGGCAGGTGGTCCGCCGCGCCGTCGTCCTCGGGGACGGGCAGGTCGGCCGGCAGGATCCGCGGGTCGAACGCGGTCATGATCCGTGGCAGCGCTTGAACTTCTTGCCGGAGCCGCACGGGCAGGGGTCGTTGCGGCCGACCTTGGCGCCGCCGAAGCGGGCCTCGAGCGACGGCAGCGCCTCGACGGGCGTCGCGGGGTCGCCGACCTCACGCGCCATCCGAACGCCCTCCAGGTCTCGCACCTGGTCGTGGTCGAGCGTCAGGACGAGCTCGACCGGCTCGGGCTGCGCGACGGGCCGCGGCGGGTCTCCCTCGGCGAGGCCCAGGTCGGCCAAGAGCGCCCAGCACTCCTCTGGCGTCAGGCCGTCGGCGCTCGCCGGGACGTCGATCCGCGACGGCGCGACGAGCGCGAAGCGATCCCAGCGCTCGCGCGCCTCGGCATCCGGGCCGTCGGCAAGCCGCTTCGCGAAGGCCCGTTTCCCGGCCGCGTTGGCGTCGAGCGCCTCCATCGCGCCAACGAGCTCCGACGGGAGCCACGCCGCCCACCCCGAGTCGATCAAGCCGGCCATGCCCGCAGGTTACGCCAGCTCGCCCATCCGCACCGCCCACACCTCGAGGGCCAGCTCGACGCGGGTCTGCGGCAGGTCGGGGTCGACGCCGTGGCGGCCGCGAAGCGCGGCGATCCGCTCGTACAGCCCCTGGCGGGAGATCCCGAGGCGGCGGGCCGCCGCGGCCTTCGACCACCCGGTCGCGACCAGGGCCTCGACGACGGCGAGCGACCCTTCGTCCAGGCGCGGCTCGATGCGCTCGCCGGCGAGGACGTCGCGCGCGATCCCGCCGAGCGCTCCCAGCTCGGAGCCATGCCGGACCGGCGGGCCGGCCGCGGCGGCGACGAGGCACGCGCGCTCCGCGCCTGCGAGCGCGTCGCGCACCTGCCACGGCTCGGTCCCGCGCGTGTCGTAGCCGACCGCGGTCACGTCGCGCCTGACGAGGTCGCGAGCCAGCGCCGCCGGGTCGAGGTCGCCGCGCACGGCGACGAGCGCCCGCGGCCCGTCGACGAGCGCGTCGAGGCCCATCCGCTCGAGCCGGGCGAGGCCGCCGCGCCCGTGGAACGCCCACAGCGTCGCCCGCGAGAGATCCACGCCGACAGAGCGCGCCCGCCGGAGGATGTCGGCGCTCGATCCCGCCCGGCCCTCGGCGAGGCGCTGGAGCAGCCGGGCCCGCTCGGCCGACGGCACCTCCTCCTGCGGCGGCTGGGCGGCCATCGCCACCGAGAGCAGGAACGCCGCCTCGTCGACCGCGAGCAGATCGAGCTCGTCTCCGCGGCCCGGCAGGACGTGCAGGCGCGCGGCGGGGTTCACGGGCCGGGAGTGAAGCGGCGTCGGCAGCCGCTGGCGGTGGCGGTCGAGGGCGTCCATGAACGCGACGTCGAGACCGTCCTCGGGCGACGAGGCGATCGGCGTCCGGTCGGACGCGCTCGAGCAGCACCTGCGCCTCGAGCACGTCTCCGAGCGCGGCGACGAGCCCGGCCGGTCCGAGGCCCTCGCGGGCCGCCTCGCGCAGCTGGGCCTGGAGGCCGACGGCCCGGCGCAGGGTGGCGAGCTCGCTCGAGACGAGCCGCTCGTGGACGACGCGCGTGATATCGACGAAGCGGACGTCGCGGCCGAACACGAGCAGCGGCAGCTCGTGGCGGCGGCACGGCTCGATCAGCGCCGCGGCCGGGGCGTGGGTGGGCTCGAAGCCGATGCCCGCGGCGCCCGCCCGGGCGAGGCCGGCCACGAGCGCCCCGACCTCCGTGGCAGGCAATCCAGCCAGGCCGATGCCGGTCGTCAGGAGGAACTCGCCGCCACGGATCACCTCCGCCACGAACGGCGTCTCGAACACGTGCACCCACTCGACCCGGTTCCCGAGCCGGTGTCCGCCGGCGGCCACCGAGACGTCGGCGCGGAGGAACTCCTCGAGGCCCAGGAGGTCGCCCACCGTCAGGACAGAGTGTCCGATATCTGGGGTATCCATGGACACAGTGTAAGGTGGCGGCGCGGACGGCCGGCGGGTTGAATGCAGCCATGTCCACACGCACCGATACGCGCCTGCTCTCGAACTACATCGGCGGCCACTGGGTCGCCTCGACGGCGAGCGACGAGCTCGACGTCACGAATCCCGCCACCGGCGAGATCCTGGCCCGCGTGCCGCTCTCCGGCGCAGCCGACGTCGACGCCGCCGTCCAGGCCGCGCGCGCCGCCTTCCCCGAGTGGCGCCGCCGCCCGACCATCGAGCGCGCCCGCTGGCTGTTCGGCTTCCGCCAGGTCGTCGAGGCCCACGCCGACGAGCTCGCCCGCTCCGTCACCCGCGAGATGGGTAAGACGCTCCCCGACGCGCGCGCCGAGGTCGGTCGCGCGATCGAGATGATCGAGGCGGCGTCGGCGATCCCGCAGACGATGCAGGGCCGCGTGCTCGAGAACGTCGCGACGGGCGTCGACTGCGAGACGATCCGCCAGCCGGTCGGCGTGTGCGCCGCGGTCGTGCCCTTCAACTTCCCGGCGATGGTGCCGTTCTGGTTCCTGCCCTTCGCCATTGCCTGCGGCAACACGTTCGTGCTGAAGCCCTCCGAGCAGGTGCCCCTCACCCAGGAGCTCTTCTACAACCTGATCGACGAGACCGGCGGGCTCCCGGACGGCGTCGTGAACCTCGTGAACGGCTCCGTCGACGTCGTGAACGGCCTCCTCGACCACCCCGGCATCGACGCGATCTCGTTCGTCGGGTCGGCGAAGGTGGCGAAGTACGTCTACGAGCGCGCGGCCGCCAACGGCAAGCGCGTCCAGGCCCTGGGCGGGGCCAAGAACTTCATGGTCGTCATGCCCGACGCGGTCATCCCGAAGACGGTCTCGAACATCATCGGCTCGGCGTTCGGTGCCGCCGGCCAGCGCTGCATGGCCGGGTCGGTCGTCGTCGCCGTCGGCGACGCCAAGCGGCCGCTCGTCGACGAGCTCGTCGCCCGCACCGAGGCGCTCTCGGTCGGCGACGGCCTCGAGGGCGGGACGGACGTCGGGCCTGTCGTCTCGACGACCGCCCGCGACCGCATCCTCGAATGGATCGAGCGCGGAGTCGAGGCCGGCGCGACCCTGGCGGTCGACGGCCGCAGCCCCGACGCCAACCCGGACGGCGCGTTCGTCGGCCCGACGATCCTCGACGGCGTCACGCCCGACATGGACGTCGCCCGCGAAGAGATCTTCGGCCCGGTGCTGTCGGTCATCCATGCCGCGTCGCTCGACGAGGCGATCGACATCGTGAACGCCTCGACGTACGGCAACGGCACGTCGATCTTCACCGAGTCGGGCGCCGCCGTCCGCCGCTACCGGCACGACGCCGAGGTCGGCATGATCGGCGTGAACGTCGGCGTCGCCGCCCCGGTGGCGTTCTTCCCGTTCTCTGGCTGGAAGGGCTCGTTCTTCGGCGACCTCCACGCCCACGGCAGCGACGCGGTCGACTTCTACACCCGCAAGAAGACCGTGACGTCGCGCTACTTCTCGGGCGGCGAGACCGGCAAGTTCTTCGTCGAAGCCGACTGATGTCGGTCATCGACCGGCCCCTGCTGAACACCGATCTCGACGCGGTCTTCGACCCGCGCTCGGTTGCCATCTACGGCATCTCCGAGCGCACATCCGTGCGGATCGCCGAGAACATGACGAAGCCGGGCGTGCCGTTCTACGGCATCAACCCCACCAAGACGGAGGCGTGCGGTGTCGCCTGCTATCCGTCGATGGCCGAGTGCCCGGCGGTGCCCGAGATGGTCGTGATGGGCGTCGGCCACGGCCGCATCGAGACCGCGATCGAGGACGTGTTGTCGGTCGAGGGCGTGAAGGCGATCATCACGCCGGGCCTCGGGAACGAGGCCGGCCACGACGGCCCGCCGATCTCGGAGCGCATCTCGGCCCGCGTGCGGGAGGCCGGCATCGCGATGGTCGGGCCGAACTGCATGGGGATCGCGACGCCCGGCTCGCCGTCGCCGTGGATCGGGAGCCTGCACCCCACATTCGTGCCGGGGCCCGTGGCGACGCTCGCCCACTCGGGCTCGATCGGCGAGATCCTCGTCTCGCTGGGGCCGCGGGTCGGCTTCCGCACGATGGTCTCGTCGGGGAACGAGACGGTCGTCGATGCGGCCGACTTCGTCGCCTGGTTCGCCCAGGACCCCGCGACCCGCGTGATCGGGCTCTTCCTCGAGGCGGTGCGCCGGCCTGAGGCCTTCGAGGAGGCGCTGCGGCGCGTGTCCGAGGCCGGCAAGGTCGCGATCGTCATGAAGGTCGGCACATCCGAGATGGGCGCCGAGGCGGCTCTCGCCCACACCGGCGCGCTGGTCGGCTCCGACCGGAGCTTCTCGGCGATGCTCCGCCACTACAACGCGATCCGGGTCGACGACTTCGGCGACTGGATCGAGCACCTCGAGGTCTTCGGCCGCGAGAAGCCGCCGCGCGGACGCCGGATCGGCGTCGTCACGAACTCGGGCGGCGAGGGCGAGTACTTCGCCGACAAGGCCGAGCAGGCCGGGATCCCGCTATCGCTCTTCCCCGAGAAGCTGCGGGCGGCGATCAGCGCCGAGTTCCCGAACTTCCTCCACGTCGGAAACCCCGTCGACTGCTGGGCGATCGACGACGACCGGGTCGTCTTCCCGCGTGTGTTCCAGATGCTTGCCGAGTCGGGCGAGTTCGACGTCCTCATCTCGGCGATCGACCATTCCTACTGGCTGCGAGGCACCGAGCGGCACCTGGCGAGGGCGATCGCCGAGGATCTGCGGAACGCCGTGGACGGCACCGACATCTTCCCGGCGGTGATCGGCGTGACGACCGCCGACCCGCCGATCGAGGACCTGGAGTGGGCGCGCGACCACGACATCCCGATGCTGAAGGGCAGCCTTCCGGGCCTGCGCGCGATCGCGGCCCGGCTCGACCACTCGCCGTACACGCCGCCGGCCCGCGAGATCCCGGCCGACGCGCCGATCGACGGCGCGGGTGCGCTCTCCGAGCTCGACTCCGCGGCGATCCTTGCCGAGCACGGCGTCCCGTACGTCCGTGCCGAGCGGTGCGCGTCGCCCGACCATGCGGCGGATGCCGCCGAGCGGATCGGCTACCCGGTCGTGTGCAAGATCGACAACGTCGCCCACAAGGCGCGGGTCGGCGGCGTCGCGCTTCACCTCACCGACGCCGGCTCCGTCCGGAGCGCGGCCGAGCGGATGGGCGGGAGCGTGGTCGTCGCCGAGCAGGTGTCCCAGGGCGTCGAGGTGCTGATCGGGGCGGTCCGCGACTCCGATTACGGCGCGACGGTCGCGGTCGGCATCGGCGGCGGCCTGGCCGAGCAGCTCGACCTCGTGACGGCCGCGCTCGCGCCGCTCGACGAGGACGGCGCGCGCCGGCTCGTCGCCTCGCTTCCCGTGCTCGACCGCCTGCTCGGGGGCCACGTGCCGCAGGGCCTGATCGATGCGGTCGTGGCCGTCTCCCAGCTCGTCGCCGAGCACCCCGAGGTGGTCGAGATCGACGTCAACCCCCTCCTCGTCACCCCCGAGCGCGCCGTCGCGCTCGACTGCCTGATCGTCCTGAAGGAGCCCGCATGAGCGACGCTGTCCTGTACGAGACGCGCGGCCCGGCCGCGTGGATCACCCTCAACCGCCCCGAGAAGCTGAACGCCCTGAACGGCGACGTGCTCGAGGGGCTGAACGCAGCGCTCGACCGCGCCGTCGCCGACGACGAGGTGAAGGTGGTGGTGCTGACCGGTGCGGGCGAGCGGGCGTTCTCGTCCGGCTACGACCTGTCGGCGGAGGCCGCCCACTCCGAGATCCCGGCCCACACGTGGCACGACGTGCTCGCCACCGACATCGACGCGACGATGCGGGTCTGGGCGCTCCCCAAGCCGACGATCGCCGCGGTGCACGGCTACTGCCTGGCCGGCGGCTGCGAGCTGGCGATGGCCTGCGACATGATCATCACCGGCGAGAGCGGCCGGTTCGGCGAGCCCGAGATCCGGTACGGCTCCGGCCCGGTGACGCTCCTCATGCCGTTCATCCTCGGGCAGAAGAAGACCAACGAGCTCCTCTTCACAGGCGATATGATCGACGCAGGCGCCGCGGAACGGGCGGGGCTCGTGAACCGGGTCGTGCCCGACGACCAGGTCGAGGCCGAGGTCGAGGGCCTGGTTCGGAAGATCGCGCCCACGCCGCTTCCCGTCCTGCGGCTCACGAAGATCGCGCTCGTCCGTGCATACGAGGCGATGGGGCTCAGGGAAGCTGTCAATATGAATCTCGACCTGTCCTCGATGCTGAACGCGGCGGATACACCGGAGCAGAGAGAGTTCATGGACATCGTCAAGTCACAAGGCCTGAAGGCCGCCCTCGCATGGCGCGACGCGCGCTACGGCGAGATCCTGGGAGGTGCGAAAGCATGAGCGTTGCAGAGTCCACGATCGATCCCACCCGCCTCGCGCGGCTGATCGAGACCGAAGAGGCCGAGTTCAACGATCGCCACAAGGAGTCGCGGGCGATGACCGAGCGCGCCGGCCGCGTGCTCGCCGGAGGCGTCGCCTCGAGCTGGCAGGCGACCGAGCCGCACCCGATCTACCTGGCCGACGGCCACGGCTCGAAGGTCGTCGACGTCGACGGCAACGAGTACGTCGACTTCCACAACGGCTACGGCGCGATGGCCGTGGGCCACGCCCATCCGAAGATCGCCGAGATCGTCTCCGAGCGCGTGCGGCGCGGCACGCACTTCGCCCAGCCGACCGAGGACTCCGTCGTCGTCGGTGAGCACCTGTCCCAGCGCTTCGGCCTGCCGCTCTGGCGGTTCGGCAACTCCGGCACCGAGTCCACCATGGATGCCGTCCGGCTGATGCGGGCCGTGACCGGGCGCGACATCCTGCTCAAGATCGAGGGCTCCTACCACGGCCACGGCGACGCGGTCATGGTCTCGGTGGCGCCCCCGGGCGACTCGATCGGCGACTACGAGAACCCGAACTCCGTGCCGCAGACGATCGGGCTCCCCGACGCCGTCGTCGAGCTCACCCGCGTCGTGCCGTTCAACGACCTCGACGCCCTCGAGCGCACGCTGCACCGCTACCAGGGCCAGGTCGCGGGCATGATCGTCGAGCCGGTCATGATGAACGCCGGCATGGTCACGCCCGAGGAGGGCTACCTGGCGGGCGTGAAGGAGCTCCTCCATGGCGCGGGCGCGCTGCTCGCGTTCGACGAGGTGAAGACCGGCGCCACGATCGCCCACGGCGGCGCGACGAAGCGCTTCGGCGTCACCCCCGACCTCCTGTGCCTTGCCAAGTCGACGGGCGGCGGCCTGCCGTGCGGCGCGATCGGCGGCAGCGAGGAGGTCATGGGCTGGATCGCCGACGGCCGGATCGACCAGGTCGGCACGTTCAACGGCAACCCGCTCACGATGGCGGCGATGCGCACGACGCTGACCGAGATCCTGACGCCCGACGTCTACCCCGAGTTCGACCGCCTCGGAGAGATCCTCCGCAGCGGATGCGACGCCGTCATCGAGCACACGGGCATCGCCGGATACACCACGGTCATGTCGGCGCGCGGCGCGGTCACCTACCGCGGGGAGCGTGTGCGCAACTACCGCGACTACCTCGAGGTGTCCGACGAGCTGGCCTACATCAACTGGCTCGTCCAGTTCAACCGCGGCGTGTTCATGGCGCCGTGGGGCAAGTCCGAGAACTGGACGCTCTCGGTGCAGCACTCCGAGGAGGACGTGCGCCGCTACGTCGACAACTTCGAGTTCCTCGGCAAGGCCATCTCCGCATGAAGGCGGTCGTCTTCGAGGAGCACGGCGGCCCCGACGTCCTGCAGTACACCGACATCCCGGAGCCGGAGCCGAAGCCGTTCGAGGTCCTGATCGAGGTCAAGGCGGCCGGCGCGAACTTCAACGACATCTGGGCCCGCCGCGGCATGCCGGGGATGAAGGTCGATCTTCCCGCACGTCGCGGGCTCGGATGTCTCCGGGGTCGTGAAGGCCGTCGGCGCCGACGTGAGCGGACAGGGGTTCGGCTCGGCGCAGGTCGCGGTGGGCGACGAGGTCGTCGTCCACCCCGGCCTCTCCTGCCGCACGTGCGAGATGTGCACGTCCGGCCAGGAGTTCTTCTGCCGCCAGTTCCGCATCTGGGGGTTCCAGACCGGCCCGAACGACGGCGGCCACTCCGAGTACGTGACGATGCCGGCCGCCAACGTGCTCCCGAAGCCGTCCAACCTGTCGTTCGAGGAGGCGGCGTCGATGCCGCTCGTCCTCGAGACGGCGTGGCGGATGCTCGTGACACGGGCCAAGATCCAGGCCGGCGAGAACGTCCTGATCTGGGGCGGCGTCGGCGGGCTCGGCGTCATGGCGATCCAGATCTGCCGCCTCTTCGGGGCGAACCCGATCCCGGTCGTCGGCGGCGCCGAGAAGGTCGCCAAGGCGCAGGAGATCGGCGCGACCGACGTCATCGACCGCAAGTCCGAGGACGTCGCCGGGCGGGTGCGTGAGATCACCAAGAAGGCCGGCGTCGACATCGTCTTCGAGCACTCCGGGCAGGACACGTGGCCGACGTCGATCGCCGCTCTGCGGTGGGGCGGCCGGCTCGTCGTGTGCGGCGCGTCGACCGGCTTCGAGGCGGTCACCGACCTGCGCTTCCTCTGGAACAAGCAGCAGAACCTGCTCGGCTCGCACCTCTCGTCGAAGGCCGAGCTGGCCGCGGCGCTGCGCGCGGTCGAGGCCGGGCACATCAAACCGGTGATCGACCACGTCTTCCCGCTCGCCGAGGTCGGCAAGGCCCAGGCGCTGATGGAGGATCTGAAGGTGCAGGGCAAGCTCGTGTACGTGCCCGTAACACGGGGGAACCCAGGGTTCCCCCGTGAGCCCCCTCCTTAGGGGGTGGCGTGGTGTTAGCCACAATCGTCGCCGCAGTGGAAAATCGGGGTCTGACCCCAATTTTCGCGGCGCGCTCTACGGCTCGCCATCGCAGCTCGTGATCACGCCGCGGACGTCCTCGGGCAGCTGCCGGATGCAGCCCGGGAAGAAGTGGAACCGGCGCAGCCTGGTGCCGTCCGTGCGGGTGATGTCGACGCCCACCGGGCGGTGCCCTGGCCGCAGCCGGGCCGGGTCGACGAGGAACACGAACCAGCCCGGACCGTGGGCCGCCGCGGTCTCCGTGCCGTCCTCGAAGCGGACCCTCACCGAGCCGATCGGCGCGCCGGCCGGGGTCCGGCCGGCAACCGTCCACACGCCGGGCTCGATCTGGGCGATCGCGATCACGCCGTACCGGCGCTCCGCGGGCGGGTAGTTGCACCATTGGTCGACGACGGTCGTCCGCCCCTCGACCGTGAGCGTGCACAGCGAGCCGGGGCGGGTGAGCGGCGCGACGTAGACGTCGTATGTCCCTCGGGGAGTGCTGAAGTGGGCGACGCGGCGGATCGCACGCGGGTCGAGCCACGTGATCTCACGAACGCCTTCGATGGTGCTCTGGCTGAGGATCTGCTTGAACTCCCGCCGGATGTCGAGGGGCGCCGTGTGCCCCGCTCCCGGGAAGTAGCGCGTCACGAGCCCGTGCACGCCCCCCGACGCGGTTGCCGCCGCGAGCGCGGCGACGGCCAGCGCCAGCACGACCGCCCGCGCGTCGGGTCAGCGTCCACCAGCGGCGCTCCTCGGACCGCCTGACGACGTCTGCCCACGCCTCCGGGCCCGTCTCGATCGCGGGCGCCAGACTTCTCGAGGAGCGCCGTCGTGCGTGGGATCGAACTCGCTCACAGCTCCACCTCCTCGGCCATGCGCCGCAGCGACCGGATGCCCGCCGCGAGCGTCGCGCTGACCGTTCCCGTTCGAATGCCGAGCGCAGTCCCGATGGCCGCGTAGTCGAGATCGGCGTAGTAGCGAAGGAAGACCGCGAGCCGCTGGCGCTCCGGCAGCTTCGCGACGAGCGCGCGCAGCTCGGTGACGTCGGCCGGTGCCGGGCCTGCGTGGTCCCCGGTGTCGGCCGTCGGCACCGGAGCCCGCCGGCGGCGCTGGCTGCGGGCGGCGTTCACGACGAGCCGCCAGATCCAGGCCTCGAGCGGCCCGTCACCCCGGTACCGGCCGCGATGCCGGATCGCGAGCGCGAAGCCCTCCTGGACGGAGTCGTGCGCGGCCGCCGCGTCGCCGGTGATGGCGGTCGCGACCCGCAGGAACGCCGCGCCCCGGCTGCGGTAGACGCCCTCGATCGCCTCGAGGGTGGCGTCGGCAGCGGGCGGGTCGATGGCGAGCGCGTCGGTCATCGCAGCACATGATCGACGCTCGGGCCGCCCGGTTTGTGTATCGCCGCGCAACATTGGGGTCTGACCCCGTTGTTGCGCGGCGTACGATGGGGCGCGTGCGGCTCGCTGTGATCGGCCATGTGGAGTGGGTGACGTTCGCGCGGGCGCCGTTCGTTCCGGCGGCGGGCGAGATCGTCCACCTCGAGGATCCGTTCTCGCAGCCTGCGGGAGGCGGTGCCGTGACCGCCGTCGCGCTCGCCAGGATGGGCGCCGACGTCACGTTCTACACGGCGCTCGGAAACGACGGGCGATCCCGGCCGGTCCTGGAGGAGCACGGCGTCCGCGTCGAGGCGGCGATGCGCGACCGGCCGCAGACGGAGGTGCTCGCCCTGCTCGATCCGGCGGGTGAGCGCACGCTCTACGTCATCGGCGACAACGACGCTCCGCTCGCCGGCGACCCGCTGCCGTGGGCCGAGATCGCCGAGATGGACGGGTGCTACTTCACGGGCTACGACCCGGAGACGGTGCGCCTCGGCCGGCAGGCTCGCGTGCTCGTCGTGACCGCCCGCCGGTTCGACGCGCTCGTCGAGAGCGGTGTGCGGGTCGACGCGCTCGTCGGAAGCGGCCGCGACCGCGGGGAGCGGTTCGACCTCGACCGCCTCGCCGAGCGCCCGGATCACGTCATCGTCACTGACGGGGCGCACGGCGGCTCGGGCTACTCCGCGGCGCCGGTTCCCGGTCCGGTCGTCGACACCTACGGCGCGGGCGACACGTTCGTCGCCGGCGTCCTCTACGGGCTGGCCTCGGGCTGGGCGATCGACCGGACGCTCGCCTTCGGCGCCGAGCGCGCCGCCGAGGCGCTCACCTGGCGCGGAGCGCTGCCGCCGCGATCGTGACTCCCGCGCGGCCGCTTGCTAATGTCCCCGCCGTGCTTCGGCCCGCCGTCCTGATCGCCGTGCTCCTCGTGGCCGCAGGGCTCGCCGGGTGCGGCGGAAGCGGCGTCTCCGCCCCGGGCGAGGCCGACCTGGCCAACGGCAAGGCGCAGTTCCAGCAGAAGTGCGGCGGGTGCCACGTCCTGGCCGACGCAGGCACGTCGGGCACCCTCGGGCCGAACCTCGACGACGCCTACGCGGGCTCCCGGATCGAGGGCCTCGAGCAGTCGTCGTTCGAGGCGCTCGTGCGCCAGCAGATCGACGAGGCCGATGAGCCGATGCCGCGCAACCTGGTGACGGGCAACGACGCCCGCGACGTGGCGGCCTACGTGGCCAGCGTGGCCGGCGTGAAGCTGGCCCAGGAGAACAATCCCGGCTCGACCCCGCAGTAGCGCGTAGAGGGGTTAACCGCACCCTTCGCCCCGGTTAGCCGTATTCCGCCGGCAGGAAGCGGCTGCCAGAGTGGACGGACACGCACGGATTCCGTCCCCTGGAGGCCCGATGTCAACCTTTCCGCGAGCGGCAGCGCCGCTTGACCCTTCTGCTCTCCGCGCGCAACTCGACGGCGACATCGTCCTTCCGGACGACGCCGACTGGGACGCTGCGCGCCTCGCCTGGAACCTGGCCGATCGACCAGCAGCCCGCCGATGGTCGCCCTCCCCGAGTCGGCCGCAGACGTGGCGGCCGTGGTGACCTACGCCGCCGAGAGCGACCTGCGCGTCGCGGTGCAGGGGACGGGCCACGGCGCGGCCGCGAGGGGCGGCGAGCTCTCCGGCGCGATCCTCATGAAGATGGAGCGGATGCGCGGCATCGAGATCGACGCCGTGAACCGCACCGCGCGCGTCGAGGCCGGAGTGGTCTGGGCCGAGGTCGCCGAGGCCGCCGGGGCGTACGGGCTTGCGGCGCTGGCCGGCTCCTCGCCGGACGTCGGCGTCGTCGGGTACACGCTCGGCGGAGGGCTCAGCTGGCTCGGCCGCCGCTACGGCCTGGCCGCGTCGAACGTTCGTCTCGGTCGAGATCGTGACGGCCGACGGCGCCATCCGCCGGATCGACGCCGAGTCCGACCCGGACCTGTTCTGGGCGATCCGCGGCGGCGGCGGAAGCTTCGGCGCCGTGACGGCGATCGAGTTCGTGCTCTTCCCTGTGGCCGAGGTCTACGCCGGCGTCATGCTCTTCCCGATCGAGCGCGCGAGCGAGATCCTGCACGCCTGGCGCGAGTGGACCGCCGACATGCCCGACGACATGACCACCGTCGGCCGGCTGCTCCAGCTCCCGCCGATCCCCGACATCCCCGAGCCGCTTCGCGGCCGCTCGTTCGTGGGCGTCGAGGCCTTCTATCTCGGCACCGAGGCCGAGGGCGCCGCCCTCGTCGCGCCGATCCGCGCGCTCGGGCCCGAGATCGACACGGTCGCGACCATTCCCGCGCGCGGCGCTCCAGCACGTCCACATGGACCCCGAGCAGCCCGTTCCCGGCCTGGGCGACGGGATGCTCCTCGACGATCTCCCGGCGGCCGGCATCGACGCCCTTGTCGCCGCAGCCGGGCCCGACTCGGGCTCGCCGCTCCTCTCGGTCGAGGTGCGCCAGCTCGGCGGCGCGATCGGAAAGCCGGCGGCGGGCGGCGGTGCGCTGTCGCACCTCGACGCCGAGTTCGTCCTCTTCGGCGTCGGGATCGCGATGTCGCCGGAGATGGGTGCAGCGGTGGCGGCGCACGTCGAGGTCATCCACGAGGCGCTCGCGTCGTGGGAGGCCGAGACGACCTACCTCAACTTCGCCGAGCGCGACATCGCCGGAGACCGGCTCTTCGGCCCGTACGCCCATCACCGCCTGCGGGCAGTGAAGGCGGCGTACGACCCGGCCGATCTCTTCCGCTCGAACCACCCGGTCGCTCCGGCGGCGTAGGACGGTTGGTCGGTGCCGGCCCGGGCGTGGTGCCCGGGCCGGCACCTGCCGTTAAAGCCCGACGACCCGCGGGACGGGTCGTCGGAGGAGGCAGGTAGCTGCGAAGTGTGGGCACGTTCGGTCGCAGCGTCCAAAGGCGATTTTTGACGCGAAGTGTTCGAGAATCGTGGCGAAATAGTTAGCGATATGTAAGGCCAACATCTCGATAACACGTCGCGGCGGGGCGGTTTGCGTACGCCCGAGACGGCCCGACCCTCTACACTGCCGCGCCGGTGGACCTCTACGAGTACCAGGGCAAGCAGCTCTTCGCGCGCTACGGGATCCCGGTGTCCGAGGGGGTCATCGCCGACACCCCGGCCGAGGCCAGGGCCGCCGCCGAGCAGCTGGCCGTGCCCGTGGTCGTGAAGGCGCAGGTGCTCGTCGGCGGGCGTGGCAAGGCCGGCGGGATCAAGCTGGCCGCCGACCCGGCGGAGGCCGAGCAGCGCGCCGCGGCGATCCTCGGCATGGACATCCGCGGTCACACGGTCCGCCGCGTCTGGGTCGAGCAGAGCTCCGACATCGAGCGCGAGTACTACTTCTCGATCACCTTCGACCGCGGCGAAAAGCGCCCGCTCCTCATGCTGACGACCGCAGGCGGCGTCGAGATCGAGCAGGTCGCCGCGACGACGCCCGAGCGCCTGGCCCGCCTGCACCTCGATCCGCTGGTCGGCTTCCAGCCGTTCCACGCCCGCAGGCTGTGCTTCGACGCGGGCATCCCCGCAGAGGAGATGCGCCAGGCGGGCGACATCATGGCGGCCGCCTACCGGGCCTTCGTCGAGACCGACGCCATGCTGGTCGAGATCAACCCGCTCATCGTCACCCCCGAAGGGAAGCTGCACGCCCTCGACTCGAAGTACACGGTCGACGACAACGCGCTCTTCCGCCATCCCGACATCGCCGAGATGCGCGACCTGGCGGCGCTCCCGCCCGAGGAGCGGATGGCGCGCGAGCGTGGCGTGACCTACGTGAAGCTCGACGGCTACGTCGGCATCCTGGGGAACGGGGCCGGGCTCGTCATGTCGACGCTCGACGTCGTCGCGGGCGCGGGCGGGAAGCCCGCGAACTTCCTCGACGTGGGCGGCGGCGCGCAGGCCGACGAGATCGTGACGGCCATGGAGGTGCTGCTGTCGGACCCGAACGTGCGCGCCGTCCTCTTCAACGTCTTCGGCGGCATCACGCGCTGCGACGAGGTCGCGCGCGGCATCCTGACGGCGCTCGACCAGCTCGACGTCAAGGTGCCGATGGTGGTGCGCCTCGACGGCACGAACGACGTCGAGGGCAGGCAGCTCCTGGCCGACGCCGCGCCGCCGAACGTGCACGTCGAACAGACGATGCTCGGCGCCGCCGAGCGCGTCGTCGAGCTCGCGGGAGCGGAGGCCTGATGGCAATCGTCGTGACCGCCGAGACGCGGCTCGTCGTCCAGGGGATCACCGGCCGTGAGGGCTCGTTCCACACGCTGCGAAACCGCGAGTACGGCACCAACGTCGTCGCCGGCGTGACGCCGGGCAAGGGCGGCCAGGACGTCGAGGGCATCCCGGTCTACGACACCGTCCACGACGCCGTCCGCCGCGAGGGCGCGAACACGGCCATGGTGTTCGTGCCGCCCAGGTTCGCGGGGGACGCGATCCTCGAGGCGGCCGACGCCGGCGTCGAGACCATCGTCTGCATCACCGAGGGCATCCCCGCCCACGACATGCTCCGCATCTACAACCACGTGCGCCCGCGTGGGGTGACGCTGCTCGGCCCCAACTGCCCGGGCGCGCTCTCGCCGGGGCTCGCGAACGTCGGGATCATCCCGGCCCAGGTGTTCGCCCGCGGCCGGATCGGGCTCGTGTCGCGGTCGGGCACGCTGACCTACCAGATCGGCAAGGAGCTGGCCGACCTCGGCCTCGGCAACTCGACGATCGTCGGGATCGGCGGCGACCCCGTCGTCGGGCTGTCGTTCATCGACGTCCTCGACCGGTTCGAGGCCGACCCCGCCACCGACCTCGTGGTCATGGTCGGCGAGATCGGCGGCGACGAGGAGGAGAAGGCGGCGGCGTTCATCGGCGAGCGGATGCGCACGCCGGTCGTCGCGTACATCGCCGGCTTCCAGGCTCCGCCCGGACGGACGATGGGCCACGCGGGGGCGATCATCTCCGGGAGCGCCGGGACGGCCCAGGCCAAGAAGATCGCGCTCGAGGCGAACGGCGTCCGCGTGGGCGCCAGCCCGACCGAGGCCGCCCGGCTGGCCGCCGAGGCCTTCGCCGCGCTCGGCTAGCGCGCCGCTCCCGCCGCCTCGCCCGGTACCCTGCGGTTGGCGGTGAGCGACCAGATCCCCTTCACCCGCGGCGTTCCCTCGGCCGACCTGCTGCCGGTCGCCGACCTGCGTGCGGCGGCCGCGGCCGCGTTCGAGGCCGACGCGGCGGCGGTGCTCTCGTACGCTCCGGCCGGCTATCCGCCGCTTCGGAGCTGGATCGCCGGCCGCCACGGCACGACCCCCGACCGCGTCGTCGTGGTCAACGGGTCGCTGGAGGGCGTCGACTTCCTGGCCCGGCATCTCTTCGCCGACGGCGAGGGGACCGCGATCGTCGAGGAGCCGACCTACGACCGCACGCTGAAGGTGCTCCGCGCCCACGGCGCGCGGATCGAGCCGGTGCCGCTCGATGACGACGGCCCCGACCTGGAGCGGCTCGCGGAGCTGCTCGGGGCGACGCCCCGCCCGCGGGCGGTCTACCTGATCCCGACCTACCAGAACCCCTCCGGCCTGTGCACCTCGCTCGAGAAGCGCCAGGCGATCGTGGCGCTGGCCCGCGAGCGCGGCGTCCTGGTGATCGAGGACGACCCGTACGGCCTCCTGCGATTCGAGGGCGAGCCGCTGCCGACGCTCCACGAGCTCGACGGCGGCGAGAACGTGATCCACTCCTCCTCGTTCACGAAGACGATCGCGCCCGGCGTGCGCACCGGCTACCTGCTCCTGCCCGAGCGCCTGGTCGATCCGCTGCGGCTGCTCTCGACCAACACCACCATCGCGCCGAACACGCTCGCCGGAGCGGTGGTCGCGGCGTACTGCGAGGCGGGCCGGTTCGAGCCCAACGTCGCCCGGGTGATCGAGGAGCTGCGGGCCCGGCGCGACGCGATGGAGGAGGCGCTGCGCGACGGCTTCCCCACCGGGGCGCGGTGGACCACTCCGGCCGGCGGCTACTTCTTCTGGGTCGAGCTCCCCGGGATCGACACCGTCGCGGCCCTGCCCGCCGCGGCCGAGCGTGGCGTGGCATACGTGCGAGGCGCCGACTTCTGCGCATCCGGCGGCGGTCACTCCGCTCTGCGGCTGGCCTTCAGCGCCTGCGGCCCGGACGCGATCCGCGAGGGGATCGCCCGGCTCGGCGCCGTGCTCGAGGCCGAGCGCGCGCCCGCCGGCGCGCTTTCAGATTGACAGTGAGGACCAGGCGGACATTCGTCACGTTGGCCGCTGCGCTCGGTGCGGCGCTCGTCTGGGCGCCGTCGGCGTTCGCGACCATCGCGCCGACTCCGGACTCGACCTGGCAGACGAACGGCCGCGTGATCGCGATCGCCGTCAGCGGGAACACCGTCTACATCGGCGGCTCGTTCACCGAGGTCGAGGATCACACGGGCCAGACCGCCGTCCGAAACCACGTCGCCGCGTTCAACGTCTCGACGGGCGCCGTCACCTCGTGGGATCCGAACGCGTCCAGCACGGTGCGCGCGATCGTCGTCTCGGGCTCGACGGTCTATCTCGGCGGCGACTTCACCACGCTCGGCGGCAAGAACCGCAAGCGCCTGGGGTCGGTCACGACGTCGGGCACCGTGACGTCGTTCAAGGCCCAGGCGGACGCGAGCGTCTTCGGCCTCGCCATGATCGGCTCGACGGTGTACGCGGGCGGCAACTTCACGACGATCAACTCGACGGCTCGTACGCGGCTCGCCGCGGTGAACGGGACGACGGGCGTGCTCGTCTCGGGGTGGACGCCCTCTGCCGACGACGAGGTCACCTCCGTGGCGGCGGCGACCGACGGCTCGAAGGTGTTCGTGGGCGGGCTCTTCTCGCACATCGGCTCGTCGTCCCAGAACCACGTCGCGGCGCTCAACCCGTCGACCGGCGCGACGCTCTCCTGGGCCTACCATCCGAGCTACCCGGTCGAGGGCATGACCGCGACGTCGTCAAGCCTGTTCCTTGCCGGCGGCGGCAGCGGCGGACGGGTCGGCGCGCTCAGCGCGTCGAGCGGCGCGCTCCAGTGGGAGATCTCCGTCGACGGCAACGTCCAGGGAGTGGCCGTGACGGGCTCCGAGCTGGTCGCCGGCGGCCACTTCGACAACGTCTGCAACCCGGGAACCAACTGCCAGAGCCCGATCGTGCGCCACAAGGTGCTCGCCGCCAACGTGACGACCGGCGCGCTCGACACGGGGTGGCATCCCAGCGTGAACAGCTCGCTCGGCGTGTTCGGCGTCGCGGCGACCTCGACCAAGGTGATGATCGGCGGCGACTTCACCAAGGCCGGCGGGCTCGACCAGGCCCACTTCGCGCAGTTCTCGGTCTCGTAGCGAGCGCCGGCCGTTCGCTCGCTGGTGTATCCTCGGCCGGTCAAATCCGGCGACCGCCGGTCTTCACCCTGTTGGGATGATGTCGCCGGTCCCGGCCCCTCGTAGGGTCTCGATCTCGGACTGAGCATGGGATATCGCTTCTACCTCTGGTTGGCCGCCATCGCCTTCGCTGTTGCAGCGGGGTTCGGCCTCGTGTTGATCCTCTTCACGCGCGCGGTCTATGCGTGGGGCCTCTTCGGCGCGTTCCTGGCTCTCGCCGCCGTGCTGCTCCTGGTCGCCTGGATCTACGATCGTCGCGAAGCCCGGATCCGCGACAGCTACTGAGCCCCGGCCGACGTGTGCTCCGCGGGCGCCGGCATGAGCCGCGCCGTCGCGATGTAGGACACCGTGACCGACACGATCACCAGGGGCAGTAGGGCCAGCCCTTCGGCTGCCAGGATCACTGCGACCAGCAGCACCGAGGTGAGCGGCAGGCCGAGCATGGCGACACTCATCGCGCCGATGCCCATCGCGGCGCCGGCCGCAGCGGGGAGGCCCGGGAGGTGGGACAGTGCGATCCCGCCGGCCGCCCCGATGAACATGCCCGGGAACGTCGGGCCGCCGCGGAAGCTGCTCAGCGACAGGCTGTAGGCCAGCCCCTTGCAGACGATGAGCAACACGAGCGCTCCCACGCTCCACGCGGCCGGATCCTCGACGAGCGGCGTGAGCGCGTCCTGTCCAGAGAACAGCACCTGCGACGAGCCGTGGCTGGTGCCCTCGGCGAAGGCCACCGCCAGGCACCCGACCCCGACCCCGACCAGAGGTGTCAGGAGCAGCATGCGGCGGGCGACGACGGGTTGGATGGCCAAGGCCAGACGGCGAATCCCGACGGCGAGGACGGCAGCCAGGATGCCGATCGGGACGGCCCACAGAAACTCGGCGACGGTCGGCGTGCCCGCCGTCGGCAGGTTCGGGACAGCGAGCGAGAAGGTGCCGAAGCCGGTCAGGTTGTCGAGACCGACGAAGATCAGCGAGCCGATGCCCGCGGCGAGCAGCCCGGGAACCAGGATCACGCCCAGCATGGGGCCGCCGATCCCGGCGACCTCCATCAAGAGAAACGCGGCCGGAAGCGGCGACCCGAACATCGTGCTGATCGCGGCGAAGCTGCCGGCGGCGCCGATCACGGCGTAGCCCGTCGCAGGCGCGTCCCGCTTCAGCAGGTGGATCGCCAGCACGCCGAGCCCGCTGCCGATCGCGATCAGCGGCGCCTCGGGGCCCAGCACGGCACCCAGGCTGAGCGTCGCCGCCGCAGCGGCGGCGATGCCGGGCAGGTCGCCAGGACTGACCGCACCGGACGCCTTGAACCCCTCGGCCGGAACGTGCCCGCCGTTTCCGGGCAGATAGCGGATTGCAAGAGCTCACGAGCACGCCGCTCAGCGCGAGCACCGGTACCGGCCACCACATCGGCTCTCCGCTGAACCCCACATCCTTCGGGAGCGTCGTGAACGCGAAGTGCTGGAGCTCAGCGACGCCCTTGAGGAAGAAGTAGGCCACGGCCGCGACGGGGACGCCGACGATCGCGCCGAGGACGACCAGGGCAAGGTACTGGCGGCTGCGGAGCAGCTGGACGGGATCGGGAGATGCCGGCGGACCCGCTGTTCCCGTGCTCGTGATCGGTGACGCCTCCAGCTAGCTGCTGCAGTCGACCTTCGCGAACGAGGTCTTGTAGGCCGCGGCGAGATCCGAGACGGCGGTCTGGAGCTGGGCCTGCGCATCGGACAGCGACAGGCTCTTGAGGACCGTCGAGGCGACGGTGTTGACCTCCGTCTTGAACGAGTCGTTGGCGGCCTGCACCTGCTGCTTCCGCTCGTCTGCGAGCTTGGGGATCGCGTCGCCGATCGTGGTCAGGTCGGTCTGGATCGCCTTCAGGTCGCTCGTCACGGCGTCGACGGTGATCGTGGACGCGGTCATCCCCTGGAGGCTCGTGACCTGCTTCTGGATGTCGGCCTTGGCCGAGCACACGTCGTCGTTGGCCTTCGACGCCTCGGACTGGCCGCCGCAGCCCCCGCCGATCGCCAGTGCGACCGCGACGCCGAGCAGCACGGATGGGCTCGCGCTCATGCGACTCCTCCCTCCGGTCGTGGTGGTCGCTCCGATCGTGGATTCCACCTGTAACCGATCATCGCCGCCTCATCCTATGCGGATGATGCTGGCCCGGTACGGCGTGACTAGGTTGGCCGCGTCCGCACACGCGAGCCTCGCGGGCGCGGAAATACGGAGGAGGATGCGATGGCGACGAGCTCTCGACCACAGTCCACGGGACGACCGGGCGCGGTGCGGATCACCGGCTGGGTGTGGTTCGCAGGCATCCTCCTGATCGTCGGCGGCTGCTTCAACATCATCCACGGCTTCGCGGCGCTCGAGCGCAAGGAGTACTTCACGAGCGACATCGTCTACAGCAACCTCACGTTCTGGGGCTGGGCGTTCATACTCTGGGGCCTGGCGCAGCTCTACGCGGGGGTCGCCTCGGTCGCCGGGCGCATCTCGGGCAACACGATCGGCGTCGTCGTGGCCGGGACCGGGTCGATCCTGTGGTTCTTCATGATCTTCTCGACGCCGTGGGCGGCGATTCTCGGCGTGATGCTGAACATCCTCATCGTCTACGGCCTCACCGCGGGAGCCGTGGACGAGTGGGCGAGCTGAGCGCCACGGCTTCCGCGCTGCGTCTTCCGGCGCCGGCTCGAGGGTGCGCCGGCGGCGCCACCGAGTAGCTGAGGCGGCCGGCCACGGGCCCTCTCGATCCTCGACTCCTCGGGCGCGCACGGCCGGTGCGCCTCCTGCTCGCCCTCGATGTGGCGATCGGCCTGGTGGCCGCCGTGCTGGTGATCTCTCAGGCGACGCTGCTCGCGCGCGTGATTGCGGGCTCGTTCGCGGGCTCGACCGTCGAGGAGCTGACGCGGCCGCTCGTGCTGCTCCTCCTCGTCTTCGCCGCGCGGGCGGGGCTCGCATGGGCCTTCGAGGCCGTCGGGAGGCTCGCGGCAACGAGCGTCCTCTCGCAGCTTCGGCTCGCGCTCTCCGAGCGCCGGCTCATCGACCGGCCGACGGCGCTCGACGGCGCCCAGAGCGCCGAGCTCGCCGCCGCCTCGGTCTTCGGAGCCGCGACGCTCGAGACCTACTTCGGGCGGTTCCTGCCCCAGCTCGTGCTCGCAGCGCTCGTGCCGGTCGCCGTCGTCGCCTGGATCATCCCGATCGACGCCGTCTCCGCCGCGATCATGATCGTGACGCTCCCGCTGGTGCCGGTCTTCATGATCCTCGTGGGCGGCCACACCGCCCGGCGCACCGAGGAGCGAGCCGACGCCCTCGGCCGGCTCGCCGTCCACTTCCTCGACGTCGTCCGCGGCCTCCCGACGCTGCGCGCGTTCAATCGGGGCGGCGCGCAGTCGCTCGCGATCGCCGAGCGGGGCGAGCGCTATCGCCGGGCGACCATCGCCACCCTGCGCATCTCGTTCCTCTCGGGTGCGGTGCTCGACCTCGCGGCGACGCTCGGCGTCGCGCTCGTGGCCGTCAGCGTCGGGCTGCGGCTGGACGCCGGCCGGATCGGCCTCGAGTCCGCCCTGACGGTTCTGATCCTGGCGCCCGAGCTCTACCTTCCGCTTCGCAACGTCGGCGCCATGTACCACGCGAGCGCCGACGGGGCCGCCGTCGCCGGACGGCTGCTTCCGCTCGCCGAGCCGATCTCGCCCGGCCCGCGCGTCGGCAGGCGCCCGCCGAGCCCGCGCGGGGCCGTCGTCAGGCTCGAACGTGTCTCGTACGCCTACCCGCTGCGCCCCGTGCCCGTGCTCTCGGACGTCGACCTGGAGCTCGACCCGGGTGAGGTCGTGGCGCTCGTCGGGCCCACCGGCAGCGGCAAGAGCACGGTCGCGTCGGTGCTCCTCGGGTTCGCTGCGCCGACCGCCGGCCGGGTGACGGTCGGCGGCGTCGACATCGCCGGCTGCGAGATGGCGCTCTGGCGCCGGTCGGTGGCGTGGGTGCCGCAACGGCCGACGGTGTTTCGGGGCACCGTTGCCGAGAACATCCGCCTCGGCCGCCCGTCGGCACCCGCACGGGCGGTTCGCGAGGCGGCTGAGCTCGCCGGCGCCGACGCCTTCATCCGGAATCTTGCCGATGGGTACGAGACCGCGGTCGGCGAAGGCGGGCGGCCCCTCTCCGCCGGTCAGCGGCAGCGCATCGCCCTCGCCCGTGCGTTCGTCCGCCGCGCGCCGCTCGTGGTGCTCGACGAGCCGACCGCCAACGTCGACGCCGCGACCGCGGCCACGATCGGCGAGGCGATCGCGCGGCTCGGCGGCGAGCACACGGTGCTTCTGATCGCACATGCGCCCGACGTCGTGCGGCGCGCGGATCGAGTCGTCGGGCTGACCGCGGGCCGCGTGGCCGATGACCGCTGGGCGGTGGCAGCGCCGTGATCGCGACCACCCGGAGGCTGCTCGATCTCGCCCCGCCGCCGTGGGCCCGGCTCGGCGCTGTCGGTCGCGCTCGGAAGCGCTGCCGTCGTGTGCGGCGTCGGTCTGATGGCCACAGCCGGGTACCTGATCGCCCGCGCCGCGGAGCGCCCGGAGGTGCTGTCGCTGACCGTCGCGATCGTGGCGGTGCGGTTCTTCGGGCTCGGCCGGCCGCTGGCCCGGTACCTCGAGCGGCTCTCGTCGCACGACGTCGCGTTCCGGCTCCTGGCACGCGTCCGAGTCCGCTTCTACGACCGCATCGAGCCGCTCGCGCCGGCCGGGCTTGACGCGTATCGCCAGGGCGACCTGCTCGGCCGGATGGTCGGCGACGTCGATGCCCTCCAGAGCCTCTATCTGCGCGGCCTGGGCCCGCCGGCCGTCGCCGTGCTGGTCGGGGCCGTCGCCGTTGGCGTCGCGGCGGCGATCCTGCCGGTCGCAGCCGTGACCATGGCAGCCGGGCTGCTCGTCGCCGCCACGGTCGTGCCGTTCGTCAGCTGGCGGCTGGGGCGCTCGGCGGCGGGCATGGCCGCGGCGCAGGGCACGCTGAGCGCCGAGCTCGTGGAGGTGCTCCGGGGCGCGCCGGAGCTCGCCGCATGCGGCAGGGAGGACGCGACTCTGGCGCGGCTGGCCGGACTCGACCGGACCGTCGTGCGAATGTCTCGCCGGGACGGTCTCGCCTCCGGTGTCGCCGACGGGCTGGGGATCGCCGTCGCCGGGCTCACCGTCGTCGGCGTGCTTGCGGTCGCCGCCGCGGCGCGATCCGCCGGCACCATCGACGGCGTGCTCGTGGCGACGCTCGGGCTCCTCTGTCTGGCGTCGTTCGACGCGGTCTCACCGCTGCCGGAGGCGGCCCGACAGCTCTCGGCGACGCTCGCCGCCGGCCGCCGGGTGCTCGACATCACCGACCGCGAACCGCTGGTTCGCGACCTCGCCGGCGCAGCGCGCGTCCCGTCGGCTCGACCCACGTTCGCGCTCGACGGCGTGGGCGCCCGGTACGCGCCCGGCGAGCCGCTGGTCCTCGACGGCGTCAGCTTCGAGCTGGCCCCCGGACGGCGCCTCGCGCTCGTCGGTCCGAGCGGGGCCGGCAAGACAACGATCGTGAACCTCCTGCTGCGCTTCCTCGACCCGTCGTCCGGCCGCGTCACCCTCGATGGGCACGACCTGCGCGACTACCGCCAGGAGGACGTCCGGCGTGCGATCGCGGTTGCCGGCCAGGACTTTCACCTGTTCACCACGACCATCCGGGAGAACGTGCGGCTGGCGCGGCCCGGCGCGACCGATGCCGAGCTGGAGGACGCGCTTCGCCGCGCCCGCATCTGGGACTGGGTCGCGACGCTCCCCGAGGGGATGGGCACGATGGTCGGCGAGGAGGGGACATGGCTCTCGGGAGGTCAGCGCCAGCGCATCGGCCTCGCCCGGGCGCTCCTCGCGGACGCCCCCGTCCTCGTCCTGGACGAGCCCACCGCCCACCTCGACCCTCGCGACCGCCACGGCGCTCCTGGACGACGTCCTCGACGGGCTCGGCGACAAGAGCCTCCTGCTCATCACGCACCGGTCGGAAGGGCTCGAGCGGATGGACGAGATCCTCGAGCTCGACGACGGCCGGGTTACGGCGGCCTGATCCCCCAGGCGCTTCGGAACGAGGCGCCCGGCTCGAGGCGGACGAGGCCCTCGCCCGTGCGAAACGCGTTCGGCGGGCACGTCATCGGCTCGACGGCGAGGCTGCGCCGGTTGACGTCGGCCAGCGGGTCGCCGGTGAAGAGCATGAGATAGCCGTAGGCGTCGTCGACCCACAGGATGAGCCTGCGTCCCGCTCGGGAGCCCGCGAGCTCGACCCGCGCCAGGCCGTCTGCGCCGCGCTCGAGGTCGGTGAAGGCGTGGTCGAGCCGCGTCGAGCCGATTCGCCTCGGTCGCCGGAAGTCGTAGTCCGTGCCGTCGACCGACTCGGTGCTCACCGGAAGGCCGCGCTCGTCGGTCCGGAGCACGGTCCACCCGGGACAGCGCAGGAACGCCGAGTCGACCGTCGCCGTGCCGACGGTGAGGTACGGATGCGCGCCGCTCCCGTACGGGCAGGCGTCCGGGCCGGCGTTGGTCGCCGTCGTCGAGACCCGGAGCCCGTCGGCTGACAGGTCGTATTCGATCCGGAGCGCAAGCGTGAACGGATACCCCGGCTGCGGCTGGAGCAGATGCTCCATCACCACGCGGTGCGGCTCGCGCTCGGCGACGGTCCACGTCGCCTCGCGGACGAGCCCGTGGATCGCGTTCCCGTGCTCGGGCTCGGTCAGCTCGAGCTGGTGGTGCAGCCCGTCGAACTCGTAGCTCCCGTCCTCGAGACGGTTCGGCCACGGGATGAGCACCTGCCCGCGTCCGGAGCGGCACGGCTCGCCCGAGCGGTATCCGTCGATCACCTGCCTCGTCCCGCTCGAGTACGCGCGCAGGCCGCCGCCGTGCGTGACGACGACCGCCCGCTGGTCGCCGGCGGCGATCGCCACCTCCTCGCCGGGCGTCCGGGCGGGCGCCAGGGTTGCCTCAGGCGAGACGTTCGAGCACACGGTCGCCCACCCTGAGTGCGTTCGCCATGGCCGTGAGCGCCGGGTTCACGGCTCCGATGCTGGGGAAGACGCTCGTATCGGCCACGTACAGGTTGTCGAGCTCGTGCGCGCGGCAGTCGGCGTCGAGCACGGATGTGGCCCGGTCGGTGCCGAACCGGCACGTGCCGGCCTGGTGCGCCACTCCGGCGACGGGGATGTCGTTCGACATGTAGGCGAACCGGTGGAACAGGTGGTCAGGCTCCATCCGCAGCCGGCCGAGCATCGCCCTCAGCTTCTCGTGAAGGCGCTTCTTCGATTCGTCATTCGTCGCGGTGTAGCTCAGGGTGAGCTTGCCGTCGCGGTCGACCGTCACGCGGTTCTCGGGCCGGGGCAGGTCCTCGGTCGAGAGCCAGAAGTCGACCGCGTGCCGGGCGACGCGTTCGAGCGTCCACTGCGGGGCGAGCTTGGTCTCGCCCGGCTTCTCGCCGCGGAACATCGGCGCCTGCGACTTCCCGACCATCTGGATGTTCCCGAGCGGGTACTCGAAGTCGTCGCTTCCGAAGTAGAAGTCGTTCAGGCCGAGCGTCTTCTGGAAGATCGTCGGGTTCTCGTCGCGCGACAGCGCGAGCACCGCCGAGCTGTTGTGGAACATGTAGTTCCGGCCGACCTGGTCGGAGCCGTTGGCGAGCCCGTTCGGGTGCCGGTCGTTCGCCGACAGGAGGAGCAGCTTCGCCGTGTTGGCGGCGCCGCAGGCCAGGACGACGATTCCGCCCGCGTACCGCTCGGTGCCGCCGTCGCGCTCGACCACGACCTCGGTCACGGCGGTGCCCGCCTCGTCGGTCTCGAGCTTGATGACCGTGCTGTTGGTGAGAAGGGTGACGTTCGGGTGCTCGAGCGCCGGCCGGACGCCGAGCACCTCCGCATCCGACTTCCCGTGCACCGCGCACGGGAAGCCGTCGCAGTTCTGGCACCGGACGCAGGCGCTGTGCGGCATGTCCTTCTCGGCGAGCCGGATGCCGCACGGTGCGTGGAATGGGTGGAACCCGGCCGCCGCGAGGTCGTCGGACAGCTGCTGTATCCGCGGCTCGTGCGAGACGGCCGGGAACGGGTACGGCGCGCTCGCGGGAGGCTCGGTGGGATCCTCGCCCCGGGCGCCGTGGACCTCGTACAGCTTCTCGGCCTGGGTGTAGTAGGGCTCGATCTCGTCGTACGAGATCGGCCACGCGGGTGAGATTCCGTCGTGATGCTGCAGCTCGCCGAAGTCCTCCTTGCGGAGCCGGTAGAGCGCGGCGCCGTAGAGCTTGGTCGCACCGCCGACGAAGTAGTGGATCTGGGGCTGGAACGCCTTGCCGGACGGGTCGTACCAGGTATCCGGCGAGACGTACCGGTTGTCGACGAAGACGTCCTGTGCGAGCCAGTTCTGCGGCTCGCGGGGCAGCCAGTCACCCCGCTCGAGGAGCAGGATGCGCTGGCCGGACGGCGCCAGGTGACGGGCCAGCGTCCCGCCGCCCGCGCCGGTCCCGATGATGATCACGTCGTAGTCGTCCATCTCAGTACTCCGCGAGCATCTCGGGGACGACGATCCGTGCCGCTGCCTCGATCAGGGCCAGGTGGGAGAACGCCTGCGGGAAGTTGCCCAGGTGGTAGCCCGTCGAGGCGTCGAACTCCTCGGCGTAGAGCCCGAGCGGCGAGGCGATCCTCAGCAGACGTTCCATCAGATCGCGGGCCTGCTGCAGCTCACCGACGATGGCCAGGGCCGACACCAGCCAGAACGAGCAGATCAGGAACGTCCCCTCCTTGCCCGAGAGTCCGTCGTCGGTCTCGTCGGTCTTGTAGCGCAGCACGAAGCCGTCCTCGGTCAGCTCCTCGGCGATCGCCATGACCGAGGCGCGGAGGCGCTCGTCGTCGGCGGGCAGGAAGCCGAAGATCGCGGCCAGGAGCGTCGACGCGTCGAGCGCGTCGGTCTCGTAGTGCTGTCGCAGCACGCCGCGGCTGTCGAGGCCGTGCTCGAGGATGTCGGCCTTGATCTCCTCGGCGGTCGCCGCCCATGTGCCGGCCCGCTCCGTATCCCCGCGGATGTGGGCCAACTGCGATGCGCGGTCGAGCGCGACCCAGCACATCAGCTTCGACGAGACGTAGTGCTGCGGCTTGCCGCGTGCCTCCCAGATGCCCTGGTCGGGATCCCGCCAGACCTTGATGGCGCATTCGGTCTGCGTCTCGACGATCGGCCACAGCCGCCGCGGGAGGCGTGAGCTGTGACGGCTGTGAAGCAGGATCGAGTCCAGCACCGCGCCGAAGACGTCGTTCTGCCGCTGGTCGAAGGCGCCGTTTCCGATTCGCACCGGCTTCGCGCCCGCGTACCCCGAGAGCTCGTCGCGGGTCGTCTCGGTCAGGTCGCGGCGGCCGTCGATGCCGTACATGATCTGAAGCGAGCCGTCCTCGGTCGCCTCGACGTCGGCCACGAACTGCATGAACTCGTCGGCCTCCCAATCGAGATTGAGCCAGTGCAGGGCCTGCAGGGTGAAGGTGGTGTCGCGCATCCAGGTGTAGCGGTAGTCCCAGTTGCGCTCACCGCCCGGGGTCTCGGGCAGCGACGTCGTGAGCGCCGCGACCGTCGCCCCGGTCGGCATGTACGTCAGGCCCTTGATGGCCAGCATCGAGCGCTGGATCGGATCGCGGTATCGGTGGTCAGGGATACGCGCTCTCCCCAGCCAGGCCCGCCAGAACCGCGTGGTGGCGGCGATCCGGGCCGCGGCGTCGTCGACGTCCGCCGGACCCGCCAGCTGCTCGGCCCACGAGAGCGAGCAGAACGCCCGGTCACCCGCCTCCAGCACGTGTCGGGCCCGGACGCGGCTGCCCTCCACCCCGAGCGCGAGGTCGGACCGCAGGCGGATCGTCTGGCCGGCGCCGGTCGCGTCGGCCGCGTCCCGCCCGTCGTCGAGGAGCGTCCACTCCGCCGGGGTGCGGCCGTAGTCGAAGGCGGGCTCGCACACGAGCTCGACCTCGACGCGGCCCTCGAGGCACTCGACCGTGCGCACGAGGACGTGGTCGGCGTCGTCGTCCGCCGGCGGCCGCGTGTGCGGCGTGATCTCGTCGTCGTGGCCGCGCGGTCCCATCGTCAGCGCGTCGCGGACGACGATCCAGCCGGACGGCGTCTTCCACGTGGTCTCGAGCACGTTCGTGCCCGGCTCGTAGACGCGCGCCGTGGGGTGGTGGATCCCGAACGGCCCGATCCGGAAGGTGCCGGCCTCGCGGTCGAGCAGGCTCCCGAACGCGCTCGGGGAGTCGAACGACGGCATGCAGAGCCAGTCGATCCCTCCGTCGGGCGCGATCAGCGCGCCGGTATGGCAGTTCGAGAGGAATGCGTAGTCCGCAATCGGCGTGAACGGCGACGGCGCGGCCGCGCTTTGCGGCTGCCTCTTCTTGGCCTGTTTCGTGGCGGCGCTCATGACGCGATCCACGGCTCGTGCCAGCGACCGTGCCCGGCGACCAGCTTCTCTGCTTCCTTGGGCCCCCAGGAGCCGGGCGCGTACGGGTGCACCGGCGGTGGGTCGTCGAGCAGCGGCTGCATGATCCGCCACGTCTCCTCGACGCCGTCCTGGCGGGTGAATCGAGTGCTGTCGCCGACCATGGCCGCGTGCAGCAGCACCTCGTACGGGGTCGGGCCCTCGCCGCCTTCGTCGGAGAACTCCATGTCGAGCTCGATCGGTGCGGGCCCGGCACGATCCGCCCGGTGCGCCTCGAGCGTGAGCCGCACTCCCGTCGACGGGTCGAGCTTGACCACGAGCTGGTTCTGCTCGGCGCGGTGATCCGCGAACCCGAAGCCGAGCCGGGGCGGGCTCTTGAAGACGAATCGAAGCTCGGTCTGGGTCGCCGGAAGACGCTTGCCCGTGCGGATGAAGAAGGGGACGCCCGACCAGCGCCAGTTCTCGATCTGGAGGCGCAGCGCGGCGTACGTCTCGGTCGTCGAGTCGGACGCGACCCCGTCGATGTCGAGATATCCGTCGTACTGTCCGCGGACGTAGTGCGCGGGGTCGGCCTCCGCCACAGCGTGGAACAGCCCGACCTGAGCGTTCTTGAGCGTCTGCGGGTCGCCGCGGGAGGGCGCCTCCATCGCGCTTGCCGCAACCACCTGCATGAGGTGGTTCACGACCACGTCGCGCAGCGCGCCGACCGGATCGTAGAAGTGGCCGCGGTCCTCGACCCCGAAGCTCTCGGCCATCGTGATCTGCACGGCACTCGACGTAGTTGCGGTTCAGGATCGGCTCGAGCATCGAGTTCTGGAAGCGCAGGTGGAGGATCTCCTCGAGGCCCATCTTGCCGAGGTAGTGGTCGATCCGGTAGAGCTGGGACTCGTCGATGTACTCGTGGAGCTCGCCGGCCAGCTCGCGCCGCAGACGCGCGGTCGTGGCCGAACGGCTTCTCGACGACGATGCGGGCATCCTTCGTCAGTCCCGCATCGGCCAGGCCCTTGACGACGGCTCCGAACAGGAACGGCGGGATCTCGAGGTAGAACACCGGGCTCCCGGCGCCGCTGATCGCATCGGCCACCCGCTCGTACGTCGCGGCGTCGGCGAAGTCGCCTTCGACGTAGGAGAGGCGCTCGGCGAGGCGATCGAAGACCTTCGGATCGACCTTCTCCCCGGTTCCCTCGATCGAGCTGCGAGCGCGCACCCTCAGGCGGTCGACATTCCAGTCGTCCACCGCCACGCCGACGATCGGGCAGTCGAGCAGCCCGCGCGCCTCGAGGCGGTACAGCGATCTGAACGTCATGACCTTCGCGAGGTCGCCCGTGATCCCGAAGATCACGAGGACGTCCGCCGGTCGCTGGTCGCTCGCGCCGGCCGCCGGGCCCCGTGCCGCAGAAGGTGTCGCAGTTCTCGTCATCTCTCGTTCCTCTCCCCAGGCTCGCGCCGGGTCAACGTCGTGCCTTCGGAGCCTTTGTGCCGGCTCCGGCCATGTCCCGTTCCTCATCCGTCTCGACCGTGATCCGGCCTGCCCGCTGGTGCGTCAGCCCGGCGCCCGCCCAGTCGACGACCGCCTTCGCGCGGTCCTCGTTGGTCGGAAGCAGAGCCAGGTGCACGGTGCCCCACGCCACCTGGGCCGTCCGGCCCTTCATCGTGCGGCCGCGCATCGTCTGCACCACCGCGGCGCCCCGGCCGATCGTTGCCATGGTGCCCTTGTCGTGGTACTTGAACGGCTTCGCCTCCTTCCCCGCGAGCCGCCGGGCGATCGTCTCGCCGGCGTGCTCGCCGGACTGGAGCGCGACCGATCCGAGCTGGGGCAGCACCGTCTTGATCTTCGCGTCGGTGATCGCGGCGACGTCTCCGACGGCGTACATCTCGGGGTGGCCCTGGACCGTGAGCTCCGGGCCGACGGCGATCCGGTTTCCTCGCGCCAGCTCGATGCCGAGCGCCTGGACCAGTTGGTTCCCCTGAAGCCCCGCGCCCCAGACGAGCGTGTGAGCCGGGATCACGGCTCCCGACTTCAGCGTCACCCGCGTCGGAGAGATCGACGCCACCGCCTCGCCGACCATCACCTCGACCGTGCGCTTCGCGAGGGCCTTCTCGGTGTACTCGCGGATGTCTTCCTTGAACATCGGAAACAGCGTCGGGCCGGCCTCGACGAGGATGACGCGGGCCTTGTCCTGGGACACCTTCGGATAGTCCTTGGCGAGGTTGGCGCGGTAGAGCTCGGCGAGCGCGCCGGCGCTCTCGACCCCCGTCGCACCGCCGCCCACGACGACGATGTTGAGCGCGCCGTCGTCCACGAGCTCGGGATTCCGGTCGGCCGCCTCCCAGCGCTCCAAGATGTGGTTCCTGAGCCGCATGGCGTCGGGGAGCGTGTACATCGGGAACGCGTGCTCCGCCGCCCCGTCCGTCCCGAAGAAGTTCGACCTCGGCCCCGAGGCCGAACACGAGGTAGTCGTACGTCAGCGGTTCCAGATCCGCGAACTGCACCTCGCGCGCGTCCAGATCGACCGCGGTGACGGTCGCCTGGTGGATGGTCGCGTTGTCCTGGCCGTGGACCAGGTCGCGCAGCGCGTGCCCCACGGCGGTGGTCTCGAGGAGGCCGGAGGCGCATTGGTACAGGAGCGGCTGGAACGTGTGGTAGTTGTGCTTGTCGATCAGCACGACGTCGGCGTCGGCATGCTTCAGCTTCGTGGCAGCGCCGACTCCGGCGAACCCGCCGCCCAGGATGACGACGCGTGGACGCCGATGGTGGTCGTTCTCGGTGCTCTTCGGCATCTCGATCTGGATCCAGAGTACGCACGGTCGAAAACCGGACCGTCATCCCATGCGGACGATCTCAGTGCCTCGGGTACGACGCGAGCGATGCGAGGGAGATCGCGAGAAGAACCAGCGCGACGGTGAGGAGGGCCGCCCGCACCCCGAAGAGGCGAAACCGCTGGCTGAGCGCGATCAGGAAGAGGACGGTGGCCAGGATGACCGTCGTGCGGACGTAGTTGTCGCCGGTGTCGCGAGCCTCCGTCCCGCGGTCGAACACGTTCGAGGCCTGCACCTCGAGCGCCGCCGCACGTTCGGCGAGCCGGTTGGTGTACTGGGGCATGTAGAGCGGCCCGAGCGGCGCCTTGGGGTTGTGGAGCGGATCTGTGGCCAGCCAGGCCCGGAACGCCGGGCGATACTCGGGGCGGAATCGACGCTCGAACTGGCGAGCGACCGTGGTCTCGCCGGTCAGGCTGGCCTGGAGCCAGGCGTTCAGCGTGGTCGCGTCGTACAGCTGCTCTTGACCCGCTCGCGTCCCGGCCGCCGTCGCCGTGATCCGGATCTTCGACGACTCGCCGTAGTAGCTCACGGAGCGGCCGTCCCAGCGCGCCGACTGATACCCGCTCCACGCGGTGCTCACCGCTACGAGCGCCAGCAGGATGGCCTCGACGATCTCGACGGCCGAACCAAAGCGCGACGACTCCGCCTCCGTCCCGAGCAGATGGTGTGTCGTCTCGACGTTCACATCCGCTTCGGGCATCGGGGGAATGCAAGCCGCGAGCACGATTGGTGTCATCGTCCCGTCAGGATGATGTCCCGGGCCCGCGGCGATGCGATGATCCCCCGCGATCGGCGGACGCCCGGCCTCGTGCGAACTCGAAGGCCATGGTGGTGCGTGCCCCCGCGTGCCTGGCTCTCCATGGACGTGCGCGCATCATTGTCGCCGGTCGTGCGCGGCTGGATACTCGGTCGTTCTCATGGGCTCAGAGGCGAGACCCGGTGAGGGCGGATCGGAAGCCGCGTGACGACCCGCTCGCTCACACTCGATGCGCCGTCCTCTCCCGGACGGGCGGGCCGCAGCGTGCCGATCGGGATCGCGCCGCCGCCGGCACCGTCGTTTGATTTCGTCTCGGCCAAGGTCCAGGTGCCGGTTCCGCGGGCCGGAAGCATCCTGAGGACGGCCCTCGTGAACCGCCTCCGCGGAGCGGCGCCCGTCCCGCTCGTGACCCTCGTGGCTCCGGCAGGCTTCGGGAAGACGACGCTCCTTGCCCAGTGGGCGAGCCGCGACCGGCGGCCGTTCGCATGGGTGTCGATCGACGAGCGCGACAACGACCCGATCGTGTTTCTCACCCACCTCGCCGCAGCGCTCGACACGCTCCATCCGGTCGACTCGAGTGTGGTGGACGCCCTCCGATCACCGGCTCCGTCGATCTGGACCGAGATCGTCCCGCGGCTGGGGGCGACGCTGGCCGCGACGAGAGAGCCGATCGTGCTGGTGCTCGACAACGTCGACATTCTGCGGCCGGGGGACTCGGCCGAGGCCGTCGCGACGCTCATCGAGCATCTGACGGAGGGATCGGCGGTCGTCCTGGCCGGGCGTGCCCAGCCGCACCTGCCGATCGCCGCTCTCCGGGCCGGCGGACGGCTGCTCGAGGTCGGCCCCGAGATGCTCGCGCTCAGCCGGCGCGAGGCGCAGCTCCTGCTGCGCGAGACCGGGATCGAGCTGACCGACGCGGATGTCGCCGAGCTCCTGAGCCGGAGCGAGGGGTGGGCGGCGGGCCTCTACCTCGCGACGCTCGCCCTCCAGGACGAGAACGGCGGCCCTCGCGAGGTCATGGACATCGGGGGCGACGACAGATACCTCGCCGACTACTTCCGCTCCGAGTACCTCGCCCAGCTGTCTCCGAAGCAGCTTGCGTTCCTCAGGCGCACGTCGGTGCTCGACAGGATGTGCGGGCCGCTCTGCGACGCCGTCCTCGAGCGACAGGACTCCGCGACCGAGCTCGAGAGCCTCGACCGGGCGAACCTGTTCGTGGTCCCGCTCGACCACCACCGCGGGTGGTATCGGTACCACCGCCTGTTCAAGGATCTGCTCAGGCGGGAGCTCGAACAGCACGAGGCGCACCTGACCCCGGAGCTCAACCGGCGCGCGGCCGACTGGTTCGAGGCCCGCGGCGACGCGGAGGCGGCGCTCGAGCCCGCGGCGGCGTCGGGCGACACGGACCGGGTGGCGCGCCTCGTGACGTCGCTCGTCCTCCCGGTCTACCAGAGCGGCCGGATCGGTGTCGCCGAGGGCTGGCTCGAGCGCTTCGACGCCGCCGAGCTGGATGCGTACCCGGCGGTTGCCGTGCTCGGAGCCTGGGTCCACGCCCTGCGCGGCCGGCCCGTCGAGGCCGAGCGGTGGCTCTCGGCGGCCGAGGGCGGCAGCTTCGAGGGGACGCTGCCCGATGGGTCCACGAGCGTTCGCCCGTGGATCGCGCTCGTCCGGGCGGCCCTGTGCCGCGACGGCGTCGAGCAGATGCTGACCGACGCGGAGGCTGCCCTGTCGGAGCTGCCGGCAGAGAGCGAGTGGCGCCCGACGGCGCTCCTGCTTCAGGGGGCCGCGCTCGTGCTTCTCGGAAACGACCGCCGCGGCGACGCCGTCCTCGCCAGCGCGGCCGATGCGGCCGAGAGCGTCGATGCGACCGCCACCCAGGTCACCGCCATCAGCGAGCGGGCCGTGGTCGCGGCACACCGGAACGACCACGCCGCCGCGGAGTCGCTCGCGCTCGAGGCGCGGAGCCTCGTCGCGAACAGCCGGGTGGAGGGACACGCGGCCGGGGCGCTCGAGTCGGCCACGTCTGCCCGCGCGCTCCTGCGGCACAGCCGCTGGGCGGAGGCGCGCGCCGAGCTGGAGTCGGCGGGAAGCCTGACGCCGTTCCTCTCCCACGCCCTGCCCTGGCTCGCGGTGCAGGCGCGTCTCGAGCTGGCACGAGCCCACGTGACGCTGCGCGACGAGGCCGCCGCGCGTGCGATGGTGTCCGAGGCCGGCGAGATCCTGCGTCGCCGTCCGCGCCTCGGCGGGCTGTTCGATGAGACCGACGAGCTCCAGCGCCAGATCGATGCGATGCCGGATGCCGAGCCGGGCAAGGGCTCGGGGCTGACGGGCGCGGAGCTCCGGCTGCTCCCGCTCCTGGCGACGCACCTCTCGTTCCGCGAGATCGGCGAGCGGCTCTTCGTCTCGCGCAACACCGTCAAGACCCAGGCGATCTCGCTGTACCGCAAGCTCGGCGTGTGCAGCCGGAGCGATGCGATCGAGCGCGCGACCCGGCTGGGCCTGGTCGAGCCCACGACGGGCGCGCCGTCGACCGATCTCGTGGGCACCGGCTAGTGGTCCTGACCGTCGCGATCATCCTCGCGCTGGTGCTCCCGTCGCCGGCGAACGTCATCGTCCTCGTCGCCGGCGCAATCGGAGAGGTGGGCGAGATCATCTGGGGCCGCCGGCTGGCGAAACGGTGGCGGCCGAAGACGGGCCCCGAGGCGATGATCGGAAAGCCTGCGCAGGTTGTCGAGCCGTGCCACCCGAACGGCGAGGTACGTGTGCACAGCGAGCTGTGGGCGGCCAGGTGCGACGCCGGGGCGGACGTCGGAGACACCGTCACGATCCTCGCGCTGGACGGCCTCACCCTTGTCGTGGCTCCCGGCACGTCGCCGCCGTCCCTGAGGCCGGGCCTTCGGATGGCTGACCGGATCGCAGTTGTGGTGGGCCGCTCCCGGCACTGCCATCAGTGCAGGCACAGGGCCCGTTGTCCACCAACTGTACGAGGAGGAACCAATGACCACCACGCGCACAGCGCCCATGAGCGGTTGGGGCGTCTTCGCCGCCATCGTCCTTGTGGTGGCCGGGTCGTTCAACGTTGTCAACGGCGCGACCGCCATCCACCGCGGCAGCTACTACGCCGACAAGCTGCTCTTCGGAAGCCTGACCGGCTGGGGCTGGGTCGTCCTGGTGGTCGGCATCCTGCAGGCGGTGGCGGGGTACCTCGTGTTCTCGCGCAACCTCACCGGCTACAAGCTGGGCGTGCTGCTGGCGATGGCCGCCGCGTTCGTCTGGTTCTTCTTCCTCTTCGCGGCACCAGGTGCGGCCCTGATCGCCGTGATCACGAACCTCCTCGTCATCTACGGGCTGACGGTCGGATCGACGGACGCCTGGGGCTGAGCCGGCAGGTGACCGGCGAGAGTATGGTCCGCGCCGGAGGCACGTATGGCGTATGACCCCCCGTGGAAGCCCGGACGCGACGCCGCAGTCGGCGCGGCCGTCTTCGGCTCCCGCGCCGTCCGCACCGCCGGCCGGTGGGCGCTTCTGCCGGCTCGTACCGTCGCCGGGGCGCCGATCGTGAAGCCTGCCCTCGGACGCGCGCGCCAGGGCCTGGCCGCCAACGGCCGGGCGGTGCAGGCCAGTGGCCGGCGTCGGGTCGACGATCTGGCGCTCACCGAGGTCGAGCTGGCGATCGATCGGGTGCTCGCCGGGCCCGTGACCGAGGCGATCGGGCGGTCGCTTGCAGACCACGAGGTGCCCCAGCGGATCGCGGCCGAGTTCCTCGCGCGGACCGACGTCCAGGCGCTTCTGGCCGAGGTTCTTGAGAGTCAGGCCACCGCCGACATCACCGACCGTGTGCTCGCGAGCCCTCAGTTCCAGCATGCGATCGAGGATGTCGCCTCGAGCCCCGCCGTCCGGGATGCCGTGGCGGCGCAGACGCGGTCTTTGGTCGACGACGTCGTCGACGAGATCCGCGGTGCAGCCGAGCGGCTCGACGACTCGGTGCAGGCGAAGATGCGGGGGTGGCTGCGACGCGGGACCGCATCGCCCGGCACGGCGGCCGCACCGACGAAGTACGGCGGCCTTTCGGCCCGTGCGGTCGCACTCGTGCTCGACGTCGGGCTCGCCGACCTGGCCGCGATCACCGTGGCCGGCGGGCTGTGGCTCGTGGCGTCCGTCGTCGGCGGGCTCCGGCCGGAATGGCTGGTCGCCGTGCTCGTCGCCGTCGGGTGGGCGTTCGTGGTGGACGCGTACCTGGTGGTCTTCTGGACGATGAGCGGCCAGACGCCGGGGATGCGGCTCCTGCACCTCCGCGTCGTCGGGCCGGACGGTGATCCGCCCGGCCTCGGCCGCTCGCTGGTCCGCCTGGTGGGGCTCATCATCGCGATCGCTGTGCTGTTCGTGGGACTCCTGCCCGTGCTCGTCGACCGCCGCCGCCGCGGCCTGCACGACTGGCTCGCCTCGACGACGGTCGAGTCCACCGACCAGGCGTAGGTCGGCGGGACGCCGTAGGGCCTCGCTGCCGTATTCCCGGCACGCGAAGGAGGTCGAGCATGAGGGTTTGGACTGCACTTCTGGGGCTCGCGGCCACAGTGGTCGTCGGCGGGGGGACGGCCTACGCCGACGGTGCGCCGTCGGCTGGGGTGTCGCAGGGCGGCTCGGGAGTGGTGTGGGGCGCGCTCCGATACGTGGCGCTCCCGGCGCCCGGCGGGACGTCGGTGGCGCAGATCGATTCGGCCAGCGGCACCGTGAACGGCTTCGTGTCGCTGCGCGGCTCGTGGGGGGTTCCGATCGTCGCGTTCGACGGCACGACGTCCGGCGTGAGCGCCGACGGCCAGACGCTGGTGCTCGCCCAGAGCTCGCAGACGCTTCTCCCGAGCCGGAGCCGCTTCGCTCTCGTGAACCCGGTGAAGATGCGGTTGCAGCGTGTGGTCACCCTGCCCGGCGCGTTCTACTTCGATGCGATCTCACCGGACGGCCGGACGATGTACCTGATCCAGCACACGTCGGCGTTCAACACCCTGCGCTACGCCGTGCGCGCGTATGACCTTCGCACCGACCGGCTCGTGCCGGGCACGATCGTCGACAGGCGCGAGCCCGACGAGCGCATGGCCGGCTACCCCGTCGCGAGGGCGGCCACCGGCGACGGGGTCTGGGCGTACACGCTCTACCAGAAGCCCCGCGGACGGCTCTTCGTGCACGCCCTCGACACGAGTCGCGGGATCGCCCGGTGCATCGACCTGCCGCGCCTGGCCGGGGTGGTGCAGAGCATGATGGGGCTGTCGGTCGACGGCGGCCGGCTCGACATCGTCTCCGGCGGAGCGGTGCTGGCCGCGGTCGACCGCTCGACGTTCCGCGTCACGCGGTCGCCCGCGCCGGCGCCTGCGGCCGGCCGCCCCGCGCGGCCTGCGAGGCACCGGCCGACGAGCGGCCGTACGGCGCCCATCGTGGCCGTCGTGCTCCTCGGGCTGCTCGTCGCCGGCGGCGGAGCGGCGCTCGCCGTCAGACGGCGGCGGCCAGCTCGCGGGCGATCAGCCGAGGCTGCGGCGGGGGCACCATCTGGCCCTTGAGCATCGGCCGGAAGGTCGGACACGGTTCCGAAACGCGCAATGCGCAGAGATTCGCTTTGCGAAAATAGCAGTCGTCGCAGGTGACGCAGCGCGTCTTGGATGCCACAGTCAGATCTCCCCCTGGAGCGGTAGGCCGGAGCGCCGGAGTCTACGTAGACGGCGGCAGCCGAATCCACCGTTGTCCGCACTGAATTGCCGCTAAATCGGGGAAAGACCTCGCGCGGCTTCCGGACGTCAGGCCGGCGGAAGGTGACGGATGACGTCGAGCGCCTGCGCGAAGGTCTTGACGCCGATGACCCGGAGCTTGCCGTCGGCAGCGGCGCGCGCCGCCGCGACGTTGTTTACCGGGACAATGAACGTGTCGGCGCCGGCCTCGATCGCTCCGAGCGCCTTCTGCTTGGCGCCGCCGATCGTGCCGACGTTGCCGAACAGGTCGAGCTCGCCTGTAACCGCGATCCGGTGGCCGTCGAGAAGGTGGCGGCCGCTCAGGCTGTCGTAGATGTCGAGCGCGAACGCCAGGCCGGCGGAGGGGCCGCCGATCCCGTGGATCGTGTAGCGCACGTGGATCGGGACGCTCTTGACCCGGACGGCGTCGCCGATCTGCGACACCGATGATCGCGCGGTGCTTCCCGTCGGTCGAGGCGACCGTGCGCAGGGTCTTCGTGCCGGCGTCGGCGAACGTGTACTGCTCGGTGTCGCCCGGCGTGAGCCCCTGGGTGAGGCGGATGAGATCCCCCTCGCTGTGAACGGCGTGGCCGTCGACGGCGGTGATGATGTCACCGGGGCGGATGCCGGCCTGCGCCGCCGGGAAGCGGTTCGACACGGCGTAGACGAGCGCGCCGAGGCGGGCGATCTTGACGGGCTTACCGAGCGCGCGCTCGGCGACGACCTCGGCCGTCCTCTGCGAGTTGGCCATCGCCTGGAAGTCCTGATGCACGCGCTGGGTCTCGCTCACGCCAGGGGTTCGCAGGTCGCGGACCGGGATCAGATCGGCGCCGTCCTGGAGATGCCGCCCCCAGAACTCCTCGAGCTTGTTCGCCTCGATCTCGTGGACGTCGACGAAGTAGAACCCGCTCTTCCCGGCGGGCGGCTTCCCGCCCGGGACGTGCAGGTAGTCGACGGCCGGGTGGGCCTCGTCGGGCCAGAACACGTAGTAGCCCGACGGCGTGGTCATCGCCCATGCCAGCCCACCCAGGAGCAGCACGAACACGACGGCCAAAACGGCGACCCACCGGCGGCGCAGGAGGTTCATCCGGCCACCGCCAGGGCGCCCACCAGGGAGCCGATCCCGATCGCGGCCACGCCCATCGCGGAGAGCACGCCGAGACGTCCGTACGCCAGGTGTCCGCGCCCGTAGCCGGAGAGGGCGAACCCGACGAGCCCACCGCCGATGAGACCGCCGATGTGGCCGCCGACGGAGATCCCCGGGATGCCGAACGTGATCAGGAGGTTGATGACGATGAGCCCGCCGATGGATCCGCCCAGGAGGCTCATCCCGCGCTGGCGCTCGAACACGAACAACGCGCCCATGAGCCCGAAGATCGCGCCCGACGCTCCGACCGTCGGCGAGTGCGGCGTGACAAGGAGCGCGCCGAAGCTGCCGGCGAGCGCCGACACGAAGTAGACCGCGGCGAACCGAACGTGGCCGGCGTAGCGCTCGAAGACGCCTCCGATCAGGTAGAGCGCGTACATGTTGAAGGCCAGGTGGAGCAGGCCGTAGTGCACGAACGCGGCGGTGATCAGGCGGTAGTCCTCGCCGCGCGCCACGGCCGGGCCGTAGAGCGCCATGTCGACCCCGAGCGGCTTCAGCCCCCCGCCGCCGAAGCCAAACCCACCGCCGACGGCGTTGGTCAGCGGGAACAGCGCGACGTTGACGGCTATGAGCCCGTAGGTGACGTACGGCTCGCGTCCCATCAGGAACCCCGGCCGGCGGACGGACGACCGCCCACCGCACTCCGGGCAGCGGACGCCCACCGGCGTCGACACCATGCACTCGGCGCAGATCGGCCGGCCGCACCGGGCGCACCGCACGCCGGTCTCACGGTCGGAATGGCGGTAGCAGGTCTCCACGCTCACATGCTAGGCGCGGGCCATTTAGCCGGAGTGTGACTACCAGACACCGCGGAGGGCGCCGCCGTCGACCGGCAGCACGGCCCCCGAGATGTACCCGGCCTGCGTCGAGCACAGGAACGCGACCGCGGCCGCGATCTCCTCCGGCGTACCCATCCTGCCAACCGGGATCGTGGCGATGTCCTCGGCCTCGGCGGCCGCCGGATCCGGGCGCGCCTCCCAGAGCTCGCGCATCCTCCCGGTCGCGACCTTGCCGGGCGCGATGGTGTTGACCGTGATCCCGTCGCGGCCGAGCTCGTGGGCCAGCGACTTGGCAAGGCCGAGCACCCCAGGCCGGATGGCGTTCGACAGGATGAGGTGCGGGATCGGCTCGCGCACCGACCACGATGTGATGTTGACGACCCGCCCGCGGCCGCTCGCGCGCAGGTGGGGGAGGGCGAGACGGGTCAGGCGCACGACCGAGCGCAGCGACAGCTCGAACGCGTCGGCCCAGGCCTCGTCGGGCGTCGACTCGAACGTGCCTGGCGGCGGACCGCCGGCGTTGTTGACGACGATGTCGAGCCGGCCACGGGCGCCGACCGTCTCGCTGACGAGGCGCTCGAGCAGGGCCGGGTCGCGCACGTCGCCGGCGATCGCGATGGCGCCGGGGATACGGCCCGCCGACTCCTTGAGGCGCTCCTCACCGCGTGCGCACATCGTGACGGCGCAGCCCTCGGCCGCGAGCGCCTGCGAGATCGCGAGACCCATCCCGGCGGACGCGCCGCCGACGATGGCTGCCGTTCCCTCGAGTCCCAGGTCCACGCGGCGCAACGTAGTCGATTCCCGCCTGCTCTGCGGCGTCCATCCCGCCGGTACGATCTTCCGCGTGGGACACGTCTCCGTGCGCCTCCGCCGTCGCGCCCGCCTCGCCACCGCGAGCGCCCGCCGGCTGCCCGACTTCCTCGTGATCGGCGCCCAGCGGGCCGGATCGACATCGCTCTTCGCCCAGCTCTGCGAGCACCCCGGAGTTGCGGCGCCGAGCCACAAGGAGATCCACTACTTCGACCTCCAGAGCTTCCGCGGCCTGCGCTGGTACCGGAGCCACTTCCCGCCCGCCGGGCGCTCGCGAGGCCGGATCACCGGCGAGGCCAGTCCCTACTACCTGTTCCACCCGGGCGTGCCGGCGCGTGTCGCCGAGGCGCTCCCGGACGTACGTCTCGTCGCGCTCCTGCGCGACCCCGTCGCCCGCGCCTACTCGCAGTACCAGCTCTCGGTGCGCGACGGCCACGAGACGCTGGGATTCGAGGAGGCGCTCGCGAGCGAGCCGGAGCGGCTCGCGGGCGAGGAGGCGCGGCTGCTCGCCGACCGCGCCTACCGGAGCCGGGCCCACCGCCATCAGTCCTACGCCGCGCGCGGCGCCTACGCCGACCAGCTCCGCCGCTGGCACGCGCACGTGCCGCCCGAGCGGCTGCTCGTGGTCTCGAGCGAGGAGCTCTTCGCCGATCCCGGCCGGACGACCGCGACGGTGCTCGAGTTCCTCGGCCTCGACGCCACGGTCCCGCCGCTCCCTGTGCGAAACCAGCGCCCGTATCCGCCGATGAGCGACGCGGCCCGTTCGCTCCTCACGGCACGATTCGACGAGCCCAACCAAGAGCTCTACGAGCTCATCGGCCGCGATCTTGGCTGGTCGTCCCCGCGTCCGGTGGCGGCCCCGTGAACATCCTCTGGGTCATCGTCGACTGCCTCCGGGCCGACATGCTGGCGCGGCCGCGGCCCGAGTGGCCCGTGGCCTCGAAGCTGGTGGACGACGGCACCGCGTTCACCGCCTGCTACTCGACCTGCCCGACGACGACGCCCGCGTTCACGTCGATGTTCACGGGCCGGTACCCGACCGCCCACGGCGTGCGCGGCCTGCGCGGCACCCGGCTCTCGGAGTCGATGCCGACGGTCGCCGAGCAGCTGTCGGCGGCCGGGTACGCGACCTGGTGCTCGGCGACAGGCCCGCTGCTTCAGACCGTCGGGACGTTCCGCGGGTTCGAGGACGTCGAGTACCGCGAGGCCGGCGACCGGTCGGTGCACTCGGAGTTCGGCGTCCGGGCGCTGGCCCACGTCGCGGGGCTCGAGGGCGGGGAGCGGCCGTACTTCGCCGTCCTCCACATCTGGGACGTCCACATGCCGCGGCGCTATCCGGCCCGGTTCGACCACCGCCGGTACGGGCGCGACGCCTACGAGCGCTCCGTCGCAGGCTTCGACCTCTGGCTCGGGACGCTGCTCTCCCTGGTCGGCGAGTCGACGCTCGTCGTCCTCACCGGCGACCACGGCGAGAACACGCGGCTCGAACCGCACACGCTGCGCACCCAGGAGCTCCACCGGCGCGCCGTCCGCCGGCTGCCCGTCATTCCGTGGGCGCAGTGGACGCTGAACCGCGGCGCCCGGTCCGACTCGAAGCGCCTGCTCCAGATGGCGCCGCGGCACCTGTGGGGCCACGGCCAGACATTGTTCGAGCCGCTGGTCCGCGTGCCGCTCGTGTTCCGCGGCCCAAGCGCCGTCCCGGCGGAGCTCCGAACGCCGGTCAGCCACGTCGACCTGGCGCCGACGCTCCTCGAGCTCGCCGGTGTCGAGCCCGGCGCGGGATGGCAGGGGCAGAGCCTCGCCGCCTCGATCCGCAGCGGGAGCGAGCCCGCCGCCCGGCCGGTGGCGATGGAGATCGCCGGCGAGCCCAAGATGCCGCCGGTGCGCCAGCGTGCGATCCGCGACGGCCGGTACAAGCTGATCACGTCGTTCGACGACGCTCGCTGGGTCGACGCGCTCTACGACCTCGAATCCGACCCGGACGAGCGGCGGAACCTCGCCCGGCGCATGCCCGACGTGGCCGACCGGCTGCGAGCGACGCTGCGCGCGCTCGTCGCCGACGAGGCCGAGACCGTGGCCATCGCGGGCGACGAGGACGAGGAGATCGCCGACAGGCTGCGGGAGCTGGGCTATCTCTGAGCCGCCGAGACTGCTAGGGTGTGAATGGAACCCGGAGTCGACCGAAGGAGGCGGACAGATGATGACGACTGATCGAGCAGCCTCCCGGCGCCACGCCCTCTGACTCCGCGTCACGCACATTCCTGCCGTTGAGTCGGGTCGCCGGCGCCCGTAGCGCTGTCCATCCCGACTCAGGAGATCTTGCGTGAACATCGCATCCCTCGGCTGGGGCCCGACCCTCGCCGACGAGTTCCAGCCCCACGCCGACGCGGGCCTTCGCCCCGGCCGCGTCACGATCCAGCACAGGGGCGCGTACGTCCTCCTCGCCGAGGAGGGCGAGGTGTGGGCCGAGATCCGCGGCCGGCTCCGCCACGCCGCCGACTCGACCTCCGACCTTCCCGCCGTCGGTGACTGGGTGGCGTACAACCGGCCCGACGGAGCCGAGCGGGCGTCCGTCGAGGCCATCCTGCCGCGCCGGTCGGCCGTTCGGCGCAAGCAGGCCGGGCACGAGACGGCCGACCAGGTGGTCGCGGCGAACGTCGACGTGCTGTTTCTGGTCACGTCGCTGAACCACGATCTCAACGTGCGCCGCCTCGAGCGGTACATGACCCTGGCCTGGGAGAGCGGCGCCGACCCGGTTGTCGTGCTCACGAAGGCCGACCTGTGTCCCGACATCGGGCCGGCTCTCGCGCTCGTCGAGACCGTCACCTTCGGCGTCCCCGTTCACGTCACGTCGGCGCTCACCGGCGCCGGCTTCGACGACGTGCGCGCCTGCCTCGACGGCGGCCGCACCGGAGCGGCCATCGGGTCGTCGGGCGTCGGGAAGTCGACCCTGATCAACGGCCTCTGCGGCGAGGAGCGGCTCGCGACCCGCGAGATCCGCGACGACGGCCGCGGCCGCCACACCACCACCCACCGCGAGCTGATCATCCTGCCCGGAACCGGATGCGTCATCGACACGCCCGGGATGCGCGAGCTTCAGCTGTGGGATTCGGCCGAGGGCCTCGAGCGGGCCTTCGAGGATGTCGACGATCTGATCGCCGAGTGCCGCTTCTCGGACTGCGCGCACGAGTCCGAGCCGGGCTGTGCCGTACGTGCGGCGCTCGCCGACGGCCGGCTCGACGCCGAGCGCTTCGAAAGCTATACGAAGCTCCAGCGCGAGCTCCGGTATCTCGAGATCCGCCATGACGCCCGCGCCCGCTCGGAAGAGCGCAAGCGCTGGCGCGCGATCAACAAGGAGGCCAAGGCCCGGGCGCGGCCGTAGGCACGGAGGAGCGATGCAGGACTACGACCCGGTAAAGAGCTTCCTCGGGGAAGCGGCCGAGCAATACGACCGGCACCTTCGCGGTGACGAGGACGATGCCGTGGCATTCCTCGCCGGGCTGGCCGCCGGCGGGCCGGCGCTCGAGCTCGCCATCGGCACCGGCCGGATCGGGCTTCCGCTCGCGGCCCGGGGGGTCGCCGTCGAGGGCATCGACCTCTCGCCGGACATGGTCGCGCAGCTCCGCAAGAAGCCCGGCGGCGACGCCATCCCGGTGACGATCGGCGACTTCTCAGAGGTGCCGGTCTCGGGCACCTACCGGCTGATCTACGTCGTCTACAACACGTTCTTCAACCTGCTCGAGCAGGAGCAGCAGGTGCGCTGCTTCGAGAACGTCGCCGCGCATCTCGCCGACGACGGAGCCTTCGTCATCGAGGCCGCCGTCCCGGCGCACATCAACGGCCTTCGCGAGAACCAGTATGTCGACGCCGAGGAGATCGGCGTCGACGAGGTGTGGCTCGACGTCGCGAAGTACGACCCCGTCTCGCAGCGGCTCGAGGAGACGCACGTGTCGCTCAGCGCCGCGGGCGGCGTGCGCCTGTTCCCGATCGTGACCCGCTACTGCTACCCGAGCGAGCTCGACCTGATGGCCCGGATCGCGGGGCTTCGGCTCAAGGAGCGCTTCGGCGGATGGAACGGCGAGCCGTTCGACTCGCGGAGCATCCTGGCCGTGTCCGTCTTCGGGCGGTAGTGGGGCTCAGGCCGGTCGACGCTGCGCCGGCCACACGGGAGGGTCACGGAAGCTCGCGACATCCGGCCGGCCTCGTCGAGCCGCCAGGCCATGGAGCGCTCGCGGGACCGACACCGCGACAACGATCAGAACGCCCAGCGCACCGTGCTCGAACCCGCCCCACATACTGCAAGTGTACTCCGCCACAAGCGATGCCGCCCGTCGCGTTACACCTGCGCCTCCTCCTCCTGCTCGACCTCGAGCTCGACGGCCTCCTCGACTCTCTTTCCCTTCCGCGGCCGGCGCATGTCGGCAAAGAGCTGGGCGATCCGGCGCCGTTCGCCGGGGTTCAGGACGCCGGCCGCGACGAGCGCGAGCGGGAACAGCGCCAGGAGCGCGATCCGGACCGGGATCCCGACCCACCCCGTTGCGGGCACGACCTCCGCCGAGAGCAGCAGGAAGACGGCGGCGACGAGCGTCGTCCGGAAGACGCGCGGCCAGTCGTGTGACACGGGGTATCCGGCCTGGGCGTTGGCGAAGCCGAGCCCGGCCAGCGCCGCGTAGCCGACCACCGTCGAGACGCCGGCCCCGACGATCCCCCAGGCCGGGATCAGCACGAAGTTGAGCCCGATGTTGATGGCCGCCGCGGTGGCGTTCACCACGGGCGTCAGCTTCGTGCGCTTCGAGCGGTTGACCCCGATCGAGAGGATCATGTAGGCGCCGAAGAGCGCGGAGCCCGCGGTGAGGAGCGGGACGACAGGAGCCGCGCCCCACCAGGTGTGGGGCATGAGCAGGTGGATGTACGGCGGCGCGAAGAGGCTCAACGCCACGACCGCCCACGCGATCAGCGCCGTCCAGTACGAGAAGACGGCGCGGTAGGTGCGCTTCGCCTCGTCCTCGTCGGTGAACGAGTTGGCGAACGGCACCCACGCCGTCTGGAACGCCGCGATCGGCAGCATGATCCCGAGCGAGATCTTGGACGCCGCCGAGTACGAGCCGAGCTCGGTTGGCGACGACAGGTTGATCACCTGGAAGCGGTCGGCCAGGTTGAGCGCCCAGAGGGCGAGGCCGGCGGGCATGAGAGGCAGCGAGAAGTCGAGCATCCGTCGCAGGAGCGGACGGTCAAGCGCGAGCGCGACGGTCTCGCGACGCGCGTAGAGGAGCAGGACGTAGGTGATGTACGTCCCCGAGAAGTTGCCGATCATGATCCCCGCCGCACCCAGGTCGAGCGGGATCACGAGGATGATCGAGAGCACGACCGTGAGTGCGACGTTGACGAGCGAGTAGACGACGAACGCCGTCGGCCGCTGCTCGATCCGGTAGATCCCGGCGAGGATGTCGAAGTTCATCGACACCCACAGGCCGAAGGCGCCGATCACGACGAGCTCCCGGCTCGAGGTCAGCACCTCCGCGAGCGGGTTGATGAAGAGCAGGCACACGACGAGGCCGACCGTCGACATCGCAAGGACGGCCGTGAACGCCGTCTGGATCGTGCGCGCCCGCGCGTCCGGCTCGCGGTGGTCCCAGCAGAACCGGAACATCGCGGTCACGAGCCCCATCCGCAGGACGACGGCGGCGACGGCCACGAACGCCATCACCTGCTCGACCTCGCCGAACTGGGCCTGGTTGACCCGGTGGGTGTAGATCGGCAGGAGGAAGATGCCGACGAGCTTCGAGACGAGGCCGCCGAGGCCGTACACGAACGAGTGCCGGGCGAGCTGGCGCAGCCGCCCGCCCGTACCGGTCACACGCTCGTCACCCATGTGTCACGCGGTCCGTACGGGGACTGTCCCCGTCACAGCCCCATGACGGCGATCAGCTCGCGGACGGCGGCGGCCGACCGTTCGAGCTCGGCGCGCTCCTCCGCCGAGAGGTCGATCTGGATCACTTCCTCGAGGCCGCCCGACCCGAGCCGGCACGGCACGCCCATGTAGAGCCCGTGAAGCCCGTACTCGCCGGCGAGGAGCGCGGCGCAGGGCAGGACGCGCTTCTGGTCGAGGACGATCGAGTCGACCATCTCGCAGATCGACGCCGACGGCGCGTAGTAGGCCGAGCCCGACTTCAGGAGCTTCACGACCTCGGCCCCGCCGTCGCGTGTCCGCTGGACGATCTCGGCCAGCCGTGGCGCCGGGATGAGGTCGGCGATCGGGATGCCGGCCACGTTCGTGTAGGACGTCACGGGCACCATCTGGTCGCCGTGCCCACCGAGCACGAACCCCGTCACGTCGCGGACCGAAACGCCGAGCTCCCAGGCCAGGAAGGTGCGGAACCGGGCGGTGTCGAGCACGCCCGCCATCCCGATCACCCGCTCGCGCGGGAAGCCCGCCTCGGCCGACGCCACCTGGCACATCGCGTCGAGCGGGTTCGTGACGACGATCAGGATCGACTCAGGCGAGCGCTCGACGAGGTTTCGGGTCACGTCGGCGACGATCGCCTGGTTGGTGCGCAGGAGGTCGTCGCGGCTCATCCCGGGTGTGCGCGCGCGGCCTGACGTGATGACGCAGATGCTCGACCCGGCGGTCTCGTCGTAGCCGTTCGTGCCCACGACGGTCGGCTCGTAGCCGATCACCGGGGCGGACTGGTTGAGGTCGAGCGCCTTGCCCTGGGGCAGGCCCTCGACGATGTCGACGAGCACGACGTCGGCGTAGTCGCGCTCGGCGAGGCGCTGGGCCGTGGTCGCGCCCACGTTCCCGGCGCCGACGACGGTGATCTTCGTGCGGCTCATGCAGCATCCCCCAGCTTCTCGATGATCGCGTCAGCGACGTCCGACGTGCCGACGGCGGTCGGGTCGTCGGGCGACGGCTTCATGTCGTAGGTGACCGACCGGCCCTCGGCGATGACGGCCGCGATTGCGGCCTCGAGGCGATCGGCTGCTCCGGCCTCCTCGAGGTGCCGCAGCATCATGACGCCCGACAGCATCATCGCGATCGGGTTCACACGGTTCTGGCCGGCGTACTTCGGCGCCGAGCCGTGCGTCGGCTCGAACACCGCCGCGTCCACGCCGAAGTTCCCGCCCGGTGCGACGCCCAGGCCGCCGACGAGGCCGGCTCCGAGGTCGGAGACGATGTCGCCGTACAGGTTCGGGAGCACGAGGACGTCGTAGAGCTCGGGCTTCTGCACGAGCTGCATGCACATGTTGTCGACGATCCTGTCCTCGAACTCGACGTCGGAGTTCTCGGCTGCGACCTGGCGCGACACCTCGAGCCAGAGGCCGTCCGTGTGCTTCATGATGTTGGCCTTGTGCACCGAGGTCACCTTGCGCCGGCCGGTGCTGCGGGCGTAGTCGAAGGCGAACTGCACGACGCGGCGCGTGCCCGCCTCGGAGATGGGCTTGATCGAGATCCCGGCGTCGTCGCGCAGGCGCACGCCCGCGGCCCGCTCGATCGCCGCAGCGACCTGGCGCGCGCCGTCGGAGCCGCGCTCGAACTCGATGCCGGCGTACAGATCCTCGGTGTTCTCGCGCACGATCACGAGATCGACCTTGCTGTCGGCGTAGCGGGTGCGCACGCCGGGATAGAGCTTGCACGGCCGCACCTGCGCGTACATGTCGAGCGACTTGCGAAGCCCGACGTTCACCGACCGGAAGCCTGAGCCCACCGGCGTCGTGATCGGCCCCTTGATCGCGGTCCCGTTCCGGCGGATGGAGTCGATCACGCCATCGGGCAGCGGGTTCCCGCCATGCCGGTCCATGACGTCGGCCCCGGCCTCCTGGACGTCCCACCGGAACGCCACGCCGGTGGCCTCGAGCACGCGCCGGGTCGCCTCGGCGATCTCCGGCCCGGTGCCGTCTCCGGGTATGAGCGTCACAGGGTGGGACACAGGGGCGGAGCGTACAAGACACCACAGGCCAGATGATTGGTTCCCCATCCCCCGCGGCACGTGGCGGGGCTGCGACCGCGAACTGCCTCTTGAGGTTGGGAGCGGTCCAGCGCCTCGTTATCCGGGCGCTGGACCACACCGGCAGCAGGCCAACACGGCTATGGGCGGTTTGGGACCGCCGCGTCGGCGTGCGAGGGCGAGGCGCGACCAGCCCCGGCTCGCCACTCTTCGCCGGGTCCGCGGCAGAGCCGGCCGCCCGACACGGAGCACGGACAGGGACTCGAGGCCGAACAATGGGGGCGGACAACCCGGCCAGTGGTCGCTGGATCCGAGGGATTCCTCACTGGCCGGGTATCTCTGGGTCGCTCCGTCAGGCCGCGTAATTCCGGCCAGAGCGGTTGTAGTCAGTCCAGATTTCCACCGTATCGGGCGCGATCTCTGTCAGGATCGCGCACCCGTCCACAAGCCGTGGCGCGCCGGGCCACGCGACGGGCACGATCTGACCGCTCTTCTTGACCAGATAGCCACTCGCCGCGCCTCTGGCTTGGCCCACGTCGAGTTTTCCCTGCGGCTTCTTGGCGTTCGGAATCTCACCCTCCCACTCCAGAGCTGGAGCGACCGCAATGATCGGCAGATTTGGCGACATCGACTTGCCATTCTGCTCGATCGTGAGCTGCTCGATCCGAAGCATGACGTCGTCGGGGCCGAAATTGGTCGGCCCGCACACCTCGAGTGTCCCATCGCACTCAAAGCTCAGGGGCGACATGAACCTGGGGCCCATCGAAACACCTCCTTGCCGGTTGTGGCGATCATGTCAAACAACCGGCTAGACGGCAGCCTGGGCGGGATTCTTCCTCCGCGGGAAGTCCATTCTGTGGTCGCGCTGTCTGCACAGCCCACACCGGGACCACACCGCCCCAGCATTCCGCGGCGGATACGGCAGCTGCGGATCGCATGGTTGAGCCAAACCCGTCTGGCTCCGGCATATCAGAGTTTCGCGACTGCGAACCGTCGCCCAGACGTCGCGGGGATGGAGAACCAATCATCTAGGATCCCACCATGGCCGACAAGGGCGGACTCGAAGGCGTCGTCGTCGCCCGCAGCAGGCTGTGCTGGATCGACGGTCAGAACGGCGTCCTCGTCTACGGCGGGTACGACGTCGGCGACCTCGCAGAGCACTCCTCCTACGAGGAGGTCTGCTTCCTCACGCTGTATGGCGAGCTGCCCACGAAGGAGCAGTTCGACAGCTTCCTCGCCGACCTCTCCGAGCACCGCGAGCTCTCCGAGGAGACCGCCCAGGTGGTCGACATGCTGGCGAGCCACGCCGCGCCGATGGAGATGCTGCGAACCGCGGTGTCGTCCGACAGCTTCGACGACCCCGACAAGGACTCGAACGACCCCGACGCCAACCGCCGGAAGGCCACGCGCCTCATCGCCAAGATGCCGACGATGGTCGCGCGCTACGCGCGCCGCCGCGCCGGGGCGGAGCCGATCCCGCCCGACCCCGCGCTCGGGCATGCGGCGAACTTCCTGCACATGCTGACCGGCGAGCGGCCGTCCCCGGCGGCGGCCAAGACGTTCGACGTCGCGCTCATCCTGCACGCCGACCACGAGATGAACGCGTCGACCTTCACCGCCCGGGTGATCGCCTCGACGCTGTCCGACATGCACTCCGCGATCACCGGCGCCATCGGCGCGCTCAAGGGCCCGCTCCACGGCGGCGCCAACGAGCAGGTCATGCACCTGCTCGAGGCCATCCCGGACGGAGCGTCGGTCGAGGACGAGATCCATGCCCGGCTCGAGCGCAAGGAGCGGATCATGGGCTTCGGGCACCGCGTCTACAAGACCTGGGACCCGCGCGCCGTGATCCTGAAGCGGTTCTCGCGCTCGCTCGCGGACGAGTCGTCGGAGCCGCGCTGGTTCGAGATGTCGGAGGCGATCGAGAAGACCGTGGTGAGCGAGAAGGGCCTCTACCCGAACGTCGACTTCTACTCGGCGTCGACCTACCACTACCTCGGGATCGACACCGGCCTCTTCACGCCCATCTTCGCGATGAGCCGGGTCGTCGGCTGGGCGGCCCACGTGATCGAGCAGCACTCGGACAACCGCCTCATCCGCCCGAGCTCCGAGTACGTCGGGCCGAGCCCGCGGACGTACGAGCCGATCGAGCGCCGCTCCCAGGCCGCGTGAGCGCCGCGGCGGCCGACGCGGCGTTCCTCGACGCGTTCGACTCCGGCCATCCCGAGGGCGGCGTCTTCGGACACCGCGAGCACCTTCGCCTGGCCTGGATCCTGATCTGCCGCCACGGCCTGGATGCGGCGACGCCCGAGATCGAGCGCCGGCTGCGGGACCTGGCCGCCGCGCACGGGATGCCGGAGCGGTACAACCGCACGCTGACCCTCTTCTGGGTGCGGCTGGTCGCGCACGTGTCGGAGCGGCGCCCGGCGGCGACGTTCGCCGAGTTCCTCGACGCGGAGCCGTGGCTGCTCGATCCGGGCCTGGCCCGGCGGCACTACTCGGCGGAGCTGCTCTCGAGCGGCGAGGCCAGGGCGGCGTGGGTCGACCCGGACCTCATCGCGATGCCCGCGTGAGCCGCATCATCTGACCGCGGGCGTGCTCGAAGCCGACCGCGCGGTAGGCGCGGATGGCGGGCGTGTTGCGCGGGTCGACCTCGAGCGTGATCTCGTCGACGCCGAGCCGGTCGAACGCATACCGGCAGAGGAGCGCCGTCGCCTCGCGTCCCTGGCCGGAGCCGCGGTGCTCGGCCTCGCCGATCAGGATCGAGAAGCGCGCCCGGCGGCGGCCCAGGAGCTGAAGCCGGGCGTTCCCGATCACCGTGCGACCGCCCTGTTCCTCGATCCCGACCGCCAGCATCCGCGGATCGGCCGATGCCCGCCGACCCCAGGTCCGCAGCTCGGCCTCGTTCGCCGGCGCGGGCGGCGGGCCGCGGCGGCCGTACAGGTAGCGCGTCGTGTCGGGGTCGCGCAGCCAGCGCGCCCAGGCCCGGGCGTCGGCAGCGTCGAGGGGCACGAGCGCAACGAGCGTGCCCTCGATCCTCTCGCCGACCGTCACGCGGCGAGCATACCGGCCGAGGCTCAGGCGGTCTTGCGCCGGGACGCCGCCGCCTTGGGGCGGGATCGCGACGACGCCTTCGAGCCGGTGCTGCTCTTGCCTTCGGCGCTCGACTTCTTGGCCTCCCGCGCCTGGTCGAGCGACGCGGTGAGCGCGGCCATCAGATCCGGCGGCTTCTCCTCGGTCGACACGGCCTTGGGCTTGGTCGTCTTGCCCTGCCGCTTGCGCTCGATCACCTCGAGCAGGCGCTCGCGGTAGGTGTCCTGGTACTTGGAGACGTCGAACTCGGCCGTGTAGGCGCCGATCAGGTCGCGGGCCATCTCGAGCTGGCGCTTGTCGACCTTGGCGGCCGACGGCGCGATGCCCTCGGACGAGCGCACCTCGTCGTCGAAGAACATCCGCTCGAGCGTGATGACGCCGTCGCGGACGCGCAGGCACGCCAGGTTCTCGCGGTCAGACCGCACGTACGTCGCGACCGCCGCCAGGCCCGACTCCGCCATCGCCTGGGCGAGCAGCGCGTAGATCGCCTCGCCCGCGCCCTCCTCGGGCCCCAGGTAGTACGTCCGCTCGAAGTAGATCGGGTCGATCTGCTCGGCGGGCACGAAGTCGTGGATCGTGATCGAGTGGCCGCCCTCGACCCGGGCGGCGTCGAAGTCCTCGTCGGTCAGGGTGACGAACTCGCCCTTCGAGACCTCGTAGGCCTTCACGATCTCGTCGGACGGGACCTCCTTGCCGTCGACCTTGCAGGTCTTGACGTAGCCGATCCGGCCGTTGTCCGGCTCGTGGATGAGGTTGAAGCGAAGATCCTTCTCGCTGATCGCCGTGTACATCCGGACGGGCGCGTTCACGAGCCCGAAGGAGATGGATCCGGTCCAGACGGCACGGGGTGTGTTGGCAGCTGGCATTGGTGGCAACTCGCCTTCCGAAGGGTGCAGCGGGGCCTTAAAGATACCCCGTCGGGCCAAAAACCCCTCCTTGTACCGGAATTACTCGCCCGGCAGCAGCGAGAACACCCGGGCGTCGTGGATCCGCCACGCCCCGTGGAGCTCGAGCCACAGGAGCTCGACGACGCGGGTGTCGCCGTCGGTCAGGTGGAGGTGCACGAGCGTCCGGTTGGCGACGGTTCCGATCAGCTCGCCGCGGGCCGTGCGCTCGAGCAGCGGGCCGAGCTCCGTGTCGCGGTCTGCGAACTCGGCGGCGAAGTGGGCCTTCGAGCCCTCGACGTCGCCGGCGTTCAGCGTGGTCTCGAACGTGCGCGCGACGCGCTGCACCTCGAGCTTGACCGAGACGTCCGCCACGCGGCGAACGCTAGATCATTTACTTCACGGACTCGACGATCTCGGCAGAGAGGCTGGCGAAGGCCTCGAGGTATGCGGCCCGCTCGGCCTTGAGGCGGGCAACGCGGTCGGCGTACTCCGCCTCGCGCCCCTGCGCCGCGTAGAGCCGGCGCGGCTGGAGGATGTCGATGTCGGCGTCGTCGATCCCCGGGATCCGCCGGGCGACCCGGTAGCCGAAGTCGGGATCGACCTCCCACTCGATCGTCCCCTCGGCGATCCCCTTCACGATGGCCGAGGAGTGCGGGATCAGCACCTTCTTGGAGCGCTCGTCGCCGTCGCCGCCGCCGACGCGGCCGGTGTTCAGGATGTAGACGTCGATCGGGTGCAGCGCGAGCAGCTCGAGGAAGCGATTCCCCTGGAGGTCGTGCGAGAGCGGGAAGAACGGGTTCGTGCCGGGGACGCGCAGGAACTTGCCCTCCTCGTCCGCGCCGCCCGCCGCCGTGCCGGTGGTCTCGCCCAGCATGAAGAACGCCGCGGCCTGCGGGCCCTCGAGCCGCGCCACGGCCGGGATGATGTTCTCGTTCTTGTTCAGGACGAGCAGGAAGTCGGCCCGGTCGACCGCGTCGGGGTCGGCCGCCTCGATGTCGGCGAAGGCGAAGACCGCGCGGCCGTTCCTGGTGTAGCCCTGGTCGAAGAAGTCGACCTCGCCCGCGTCGGACTGGCTCACGTTCTCGAGGTACGCGCCCGGGCGGGTGACGGCGCCGTAGATGGTGGGCTCGTCCTTCGGGTTGAGCGCGAACGTCTTTGCGAAGCATCCGGCCTCGGTCGCCGAGACCGAGCCGTCGGGCCACCACGCGACGAAGTCGTCCTGGACCGGGAGCGACCCGTTCTGGCGCGTGAAGGTGGTCGTCGTCTTGCCGGTGCCCGAGAGGCCGACGATCAGCCCGACCCGGTCGCCCCGGGGCGTCGGGATGATCTTGCACCCGGCGTGGAGCGCCAGGCCGCCGCGGTCGTGGACGATCTTGTTCCACATCCTGAGGCCGCCCTTCTTCGACTCGCCGAAGTAGTCGGAGTTGAAGACGCGGGTGACGTGCAGGTCGAGGTTGACGGCGATCAGGCGGTCGTCGGGGTAGCCGGCGGCCGCGAGGCCGGGCGTGTACACGACGACCAGCTCGGGCTCGAAGTCCGCATCGGCGTCGTGGAAGTAGAGGACGTCCTGCATGCCGGCGATGTTCGCGAACGCCGCCTCGACGAAGAGGCGCGTCGGGACGCGGTGCTCGGGGTCGGCGCCGATGAACCCGTCGACCTGGATCATCTCGGTCTCGGCGATGTAGGCGTCCTGGCGCTCGGACATGCGCTCCCACTCGTCGCGGTCGATCGCCTGGTGGGGGTAGACGTCGGGGTCGTCGGCGACGATGAACGTCGAGCCCTTCGACCGCGAGAGCACCTGCGTCTGGATGTTGACGGCGCCGTAGCTCGTCTCGCGAGCATTGGGCATCGCCTTGGCCAGAGCGTGCAGCTCCGCCTGGGTCGGGTTCCGCAGCACCGACCGGGCGGCCGGCAGTGCAAAGGCCATCTTCGCCACGCATCCTCCCTGAGTCACAAGATGCCGCGCGCCGCGTGCGGCCATAGACCAGTTTACCGCACTTTTCCCAGCTTCATAGCCCGCACATACCTGTTACAAAGTGACCCCGAGAAGTGCTCTGGTAGGCTGCCTCGGCGATGGTGCGACACGATGTCGTTGTGGTCGGTGCGGGGGTCGCGGGGATGCGTGCCGCCATCGAAGCCTCCCGGTATGGCGCCGATGTCGCGGTCGTCTCCAAGCTGCACCCGACGCGCAGCCATTCGGGCGCCGCGGAGGGCGGGATCAACGCCGCGCTCGGCAACGCCTCCGAGGACTCCCCCGAGCAGCACACCTTCTTCACCGTCAAGGGCTCCGACTACCTCGGCGACCAGGACGCGATCGCGGTCATGTGCCAGGAGGGCCCGGGCGACATCTACGAGCTCGAGCACATGGGCTGCATCTTCTCGCGCACGCCTGACGGGAAGATCGCTCAGCGCCCGTTCGGCGCCGGCGGCGCCCCGCGCACGTGTTACGCAGCCGACATCACCGGCCACGTCCTCTTGCACGTCCTCTACGAGCAGCTCGTCAAGTCCGAGGTCACGGTCTACGAGGAGTGGTTCGCCCTCGACCTGGTGATGGACGGCGAGCGCTGCGTGGGCCTGACGGCGTGGGATCTCGTCCACGGCGGTGTGCAGGGCGTCGAGGCGGGCGCCGTCGTCCTCGCCACGGGCGGGCTCGGCCGCATGTACCGCGGCACCACCAACGCCTACGCGTGCACCGGCGACGGCATGTCGATGGCCTGGCGGGCCGGCGTGCTGCTCAAGGACATGGAGTTCATGCAGTTTCACCCGACCACGCTCAAGGCGAACGGCGTCCTCATCACCGAGGGCTGCCGCGGCGAGGGCGGCTATCTGCGAAACGCCGAGGGCGACCGGTTCATGTTCAACTACGCGCCGAACGCCGGGGAGCTCGCGTCGCGCGATGTCGTGTCGCGCGCTGAGCAGACCGAGATCGACGAGGGCCGCGGCGTCGACGGGTGCGTCCTGCTCGACCTGACCCACCTCGGCGCGAAGAAGATCAACACGGTCCTGCACGGGTCGCGGGAGCTGGCGATGGACTACGCCGGCGTCGACCCGATCGAGGAGCCGATCCCGGTGCGCCCCGGGTCGCACTACCACATGGGCGGCATCGACACCGACGTCTGGGGGCGCACGTCCATGCCGGGCCTCTACGCCGCGGGAGAGTGCGCGTGCGTCTCGGTGCACGGCGCGAACCGCCTCGGCGGCAACTCGCTCCTCGAGACCGTCGTCTTCGGACGCCGCTCGGGGGCCGCGGCCGCGCAGGACGTCCGCTCGAACGGCACGGGAGGCGTCTTCTCGCCGTCGGCCGTGCGCGTGGCCGACCGCCGGATCGCCCAGCTTCTCTACAACTTCGACGGCGTCCGCCCGCACGTCCTTCGCGACGAGCTGGCCGACACGATGTACGCGAACGCCGGCATCTTCCGCACCTCCGAGGGCCTCGAGAAGTGCGCCGCCGACGTCGCCGACCTGCGGGAGCGCTACCGCGACGGGCTGGGGGTCGTGATCCAGGACAAGTCCCGCACGTTCAACTCCGACCTGATCCAGGCGCTCGAGCTCGGCTCGATGCTCCAGATGGCCGACTGCCTCGTCGCCGGAGCGGTCGCCCGCACCGAAAGCCGTGGCGCGCACTCCCGCCTCGACCACCCCGAGCGCGACGACGAGAACTGGCTGCGCCATACCCTCGCGGGCTACGACGACGGGCAGGTGTCGCTCGACTACCGGCCCGTCACGATCACCGAGTTCGAGCCCGCCGTCCGCGCCTACTGACCGGAGCCGCATGCAGTTCACCCTGAAGATCGAGCGCTACGACCCGGACACCGACGAGGGCCGCCTCGAGGAGTTCACGGTCGACGCGCCCGAGACGTCGACGCTGCTCGACGTCCTGGACGTCGTGAAGGACACGGTCGACGGGTCGGTCACGTACCGCAAGAGCTGCCGGATGGCGGTGTGCGGGTCGTGCGGGATGCGGATGGACGGCGCCGCCGTGCTGGCCTGCAAGACGCCGATGGCGCCGCTGGCCGAGGCCGGTCACGTCCCGGTCGTCTCGCCCATGGGCAACCTGCCGGTCATCAAGGACCTGGTCGTCGACATGGATCCCTTCTGGGCCAAGTTCAAGGCCGTGAAGCCGTGGCTCGAGGAGGACGACCGGCCTCCGGTCAAGGAGTGGCGCGTCCAGCAGGAGGAGCTCGACCGGATCATGAAGGAGGCGCTCTGCATCCAGTGCGGCTGCTGCGTCTCGGAGTGCAACTCGATGGCGGCCGACCCCGACTTCCTCGGCCCGGCGGCCCTGGCCAAGGCCCAGCGGTTCGTCGGTGACGCCCGCGACCGCGACCGCGAGGAGCGGCTGCGGACGCTGAACGGCCCCCACGGCGTGTGGGACTGCACCCGGTGCTACTTCTGCAACGAGCGCTGCCCGAAGGGTGTCGACCCGCGCGACGCGATCGCCAAGCTCGGCGCCGAGATCTACTCCGAGGGGATGCTCTCGGACAAGGGCGCCCGGCACGCGCAGGTGTTCGACATGTCGACACGGGCCACCGGCTATCTGCTCGAGACGGCGCTCGTGCCGTACACCGACCCGTTGAAGGCGCTGGACGTCAAGTTCGCCATGAACCTGGCCCGCGCCGGCAAGGTCCCGAACCCGCTGAAGCCCCATCGTGCGAAGAAGCTCGGCGAGGTGCGAAAGCTGCACAAGCTCTTGAAGACCCAGGAGGCCGAGGCGCGCGACAAGCGCCGCTCCGGCGTCTCCGTCGACCGTGAGGAGACCGCGGAGTGAAGCCGAGCTACGCCTACTACCCCGGCTGTCTGGCCAGCCTCTCGCAGAAGGAGCTCGACACCTCGACGCGCGCGATCGCCGAGAAGATGGGCGCCGAGCTCGTCGAGATCCCCGGGTTCACGTGCTGCGGCGCCGGCGACGTCCACGAGGCCCGGCCCGAGTACTACCTGCACCTGAACGCCCGCATCCTCGGCCAGGCGGAGCAGCTCGGGCAGGAGACGCTGCTCACGATCTGCAACGTCTGCACGCTCAACCTGCGCCAGGCCGACCTCAAGCTGAAGGCCGACGCCGAGCTGCGCGAGCGCGTCAACAAGAACCTGCGCGACGTCGGGGCCGCCTCCTACGAGGGCGGCGTCGAGGTGCGGCATCTGCTCTGGGAGATCGCCGAGGGCGAGGGGTACGAGAAGCTGAAGCAGATCGCCCAGAAGCCGCTCACCGGCGTCAAGATCGCGCCGTTCTACGGCTGCCAGATCCTGCGGCCGTCGAAGATGCTCGGGTTCGAGGATCCGGACCGGCCGCAGTCGCTCGAGCGGATCATCGAGGCGTGCGGCGCGGAGCCGGTCGACTACCCGTCCAAGATCAAGTGCTGCGGCTTCCCGATCGTCCTGGCCCGCGAGGAGGTCGCGCTCGGCGAGCTCATCCAGCCCCTCGCCGAGGCCAAGGCGGCGGGCGCCGACGCGATGGTGACGCCGTGCCCGCTTTGCCACCTCTCGCTCGACGCGTGGCAGGGGAAGGCAAGCCGCGAGGCCGACATGGAGTTCGACCTGCCGATCTTCCACCTGGCCCAGCTCGTCGGGGCGGCCGCCGGCCTCTCGTACGACGACCTGCTCTTCAAGCGCCACGTCACGAAGACCTACCCGGCGACGGACAAGATCTACGCGGCGGGCGACTAGGCGGGGACAGTCCCCGAACTTCCGCCGTGGCAAGCGCGTAACACCCCCGTGACGCCCAGCTACGCCGCCCTCTTCCGCGCGCCGTACACGGCGCTCATGATCGCGGCGCTCGGTGCGACCTTCCTCGGCTCGCTCGACGCGCTCATGGTCACGACCGCGCTGCCGTCGGCGGCCCAGGACATCGGCGGCGTCGACCTGATCGCCGTCACGGTCGGCGCGACGACCGTGGCCGTCGCGATGACCTTTCCGGTCGCCGGCGCGGTCATCGACCGCGAGGGCGTCGGGCGCTCGTTCGCGATCGCCTGCACGCTCTTTGCAGCGGCGAACGTGCTGGGCGGCCTCGCGCCCTCGATGCCGGTCGTGGCCGTGTCGAGGGCGATCCTCGGGGCGGGCGCCGGCTTCATGTTCGCCGTGCCGCTTGGCCTCTTCGCCGTCTCGCTCCCCGACGAGCTGCGGCCGCGGGCCTTCGGGATCAACGCGGCGATGTGGGGCGTCTCGGCTCTGATCGGGCCGGCCCTGGGAGCGGTGCTCACCGCCACGGTCGGCTGGCGGTGGGTGTTCTGGATCAACCTCCCGCTGATCGCCGTCGTCGCGTGGTCTGCCGCGCGCGCCCTGCGCGGGGTCCAGCCGAGGGAGCGCTCCGGGAGGGACGCTCGCCTCAACATCGCCGGCCCGGTGCTGCTCGGCCTGGTCGTCGCGGTGCTCCTCGCGCTCACCAAGCACTGGCTTCCGCCGCTGGTGCTGGCACCGCTGGCGCTGGTCCCGGCCATCGGGTTCTTCCTCCACGAGCGGCGCACGTCCCAGCCGGTCTTCACGCATACCGCCAACTCGATCGCCGCCAACGTCGCCGCCTTCGGGGCCGGGGTCGCGTTCCTCGGCGCCGAGACCTACCTGCCGCTCCAGCTCCAGGTCGGGTTCGGCGACGGCGTGCGCGTGGTCGGGGTCGCGCTTCTGCTCTGCACGCTGGGGTGGACGACCGGGTCGATGACCGCCGCGCGCCTCGGAGCGCGGCCGCGGAACCAGATCGCGCTCGGGACGGGCCTGACGGTGGCGGCCACCTTCGTGATGGCGATCCCCGCCGGCGGTGCCGTCGTCCCGATCGCGGCCTACATGTTCTCGGGGCTGGGGATGGGGATCGCGAGCCCCGCGCTGTTCGCGGCGGTGCTGGCCGACGGCGCGGAGGGCCGCGAGGGCCGATCGACGTCGAGCATCCCGCTCGCACGCCAGATCGGATCCGGGATGGGCGCGGCGATCGCCGGCATCGTGTTCGCGGCGGCGCTCACGTCGGCCCAGGTGCACGATGCCGAGCGCGCCGGTGCCCACGTGCCCTCGGTCGTCGACGCCGCCCGCCTGACGTACCTCGGGGCGGCCGTCGTCGGACTGCTCGGCGTGGCCGCCTGCCTGTGGCTCCGCAGCGACGTCCGCACCGTCCGGGCCGAGCACGCGATGGTCGAGCCCGAGGCCGTCACCTAGGCCGGCGCCGGACGCTCGGTCCGGAAGGTCTGAGACACTGCGGACGTGGGCACGGTCGAGACCGACATCACCGCCGATCTGCGGCGGCTCTTCGGCCACCCCGGCTTCCGGCCGGGGCAGCGCGAGGCCGTCGAGGCGATCCTGGACGGCCGCGACGTCCTGGCGGTGATGCCGACCGGCTCGGGCAAGTCGCTCTGCTACCAGCTGCCCGCGCTCGTCGCTCCGGGCGTCACGCTCGTCGTGTCGCCGCTCATCGCGCTCATGCAGGATCAGTACGGCGCCCTGCGAAACCGCGGCATCGACGAGGTCGAGATGCTGACGTCGGCGATGTCGCCCGAGGCGGTCACCGCGGCGGTCGAGCGCATCCGCACGGGCGCGGCGCGGCTCGTCTACGTCGCCCCCGAGCGCTTCACGAGCGCCCGCTTCCTCGACGCGATTGCCGAGGCCGGCGTCGCCCGCCTGGCCGTCGACGAGGCGCACTGCCTCTCGGAGTGGGGCCACGACTTCCGCCCCGACTACCTGAGGCTGGCCGACGTGCGGGAGCGTCTGGGCTCTCCGCCGACCATCGCGCTGACGGCCACGGCGACGCCGCGGGTGGCGGCCGACATCGCGACGGCGCTCCGGCTCCGCGACCCGGTGATGCCGCGGACGGGCTTCGACCGCCCCAACCTCATGTTCGCCGTCGTCCCGGTGGCCGGCGACCGCGACAAGCCGCGCGTGCTCGGCTCGCTGCTGCACGCGCCCGACGCGCTTCCGGCCGTCGTCTACTGCGGCCGCCGGCGCACGTGCGAGGAGGTGGCCGATGCGCTGTCAGCCGGCGGGCTGCGTGCATCGCCGTATCACGCTGGGCTCGACAGCGCCCGGCGATCCGCCACCCTGACGGCCTTCCTCGCAGGGGAGCTCGATGTCGTGTGCGCGACGACCGCCTTCGGCATGGGCATCGACAAGGCCGACGTCCGCTCGGTCGTCCACTGGGCGCTCCCGCCCTCGCCGGAGGAGTACTACCAGCAGGCCGGCCGCGCCGGGCGCGACGGGCTGCCGGCGCGCTGCACGCTCCTCTATGCACGTCGCGATAAGGGCCTCATCGTCCATTTCATCAACCGCGCGCGGCTGGCCCCGACCGACCTGACCGGCGTGCACGCGGCTGTCGCGGAGCGGGCCGACGACCGGGGCGTCTTCCGGGTGCGCGAGCGAGACCTGGGCATCGACGAGCCCCGTGTCGCGCTGGCCGTGCTCGAGCGGGCCGGTGCGCTCGAGCTCTTCCCGGCGCCCGCCGGCTCGGCCGCCGGCCGGGTCGCCGACGCCAAGCTCTCGAAGCGACACCTGGCCGCGGCGGTCATCGCGGGCCGCCGCGTCGAGCGGCGCCGGTGGGACCGGCTCGCGGCGATCGACGCCTACGCGACGAGCGGCGACTGCCGCCGGGCCGCGCTCCTGGGGTACTTCTCGGACGCACCGTCGAGCGTGGCGCCCGATCGGTGCTGCGACGTGTGCGGAGCGGCTGTCGTGCGCCTGCCCGACGCCGAGGCGCCCGCGCCGATGCACGCGGTCGACGTCGACGTGCCGTCGGCGGTGCTGCACGCCGTCGACGAGACCGAGGGACGCGTCGGTCGCACGCGCATCGTCCAGATTCTGCGTGGCTCGCGCGGGCGGGCGCTCGTCTCGGCAGGTCACGACCGGCTCGGCTCGTACGGCGTCCTCACAGCGCTCTCGTCCGACGAGGTGCTCCGGGCCGTCGACTCGCTGATCGACTCCGGCGCGCTCGAGCTCACCGGCGGCCCGTACCCGCTGGTGCGCAGGCCGGCCGGGGCCCAGGCCGCCACCGCCCGCGACGCCGAGCTGCGCGTCCAGGTCAGGGCGCTCGGTCGGCCCGGTGCCGAGGAGGGGATCCCGTTCCTCGCCCGCGTGCTGGCCGCGGCCGAGGACGCGGAGCTGCGAGCCCTGGCCGCCGAGGCGCTCGGAGCCATCGGCGGCGAGCGCGCCGCGGCGGCACTTCGCGCCGCGGTGCCCGATCACGACCCGAGCGTCGCCGCCGCCGTGCGCCTTGCGCTGACCGGGCCCTAAAGCCCGCTCCAACCCCCGGTGGCTACCGTGGGGATGGTGCTTCGCCGGCTCCCATCGGTCGCGGTCGAACCTCCGGTCGTGGTCGCGATCGGTGCGCTCGTCGTGGGCGTCATCGACATCGTCTCGTCGGTGACCCCCGCCCTCACCGACCGCCTCAACCTCTTCCAGGCGATGCTGCCGATGGACGCCGGAGACCTCGCCGGTTCGGTGACGTTCGCGTCCGGGGTCGCGCTCGTGTGGCTCTCGGGCGGGCTGGCCCGGCGGAAGCGCCGAGCGTGGCTGGCCGCGCTGGGCGTCGTCACGTTCGCCGCCGCCGCCCATCTCGCCGAAGGGTTCGACATCGAGGAGGCGATCGGAAGCCTGGTGCTGCTCGTCGCGCTTCTGCGCCTGCGCCGGTGGTTCGATGCCCCCGGCGACCCGACGAGCCTGCGGCCTCTGGTCGCCGGCCTCGGGGTCGCGCTCGTAGCGTGGGCGATCGTGGGCTCCGCCGCAAGTGAGCACCTGAACCGGATCACCGACCTGGGCTTCGAGCTCGTGCTCGCCGCCGGGGCGTTCTGGGCGCTCTATCAGTGGCTGCGCGCGCACCGGGAGCCGTGCGGGCAGACCGACGCCGACTTCGACCGCGCACGCGCCCTCGTCGCCGATCACGGAGAGGACAGCCTGTCGTTCTTTGCGCTCCGCCGCGACCGCCGGTACGTGTTCTCACGGGCCGGGAACGCGTTTCTGGCCTACCGCGTCGTGGCCGGCTGCGCCCTGGTCGCCGGCGATCCCATCGGATCTGCCGACGACGTGCCCGGGCTGGTCGACGACTTCGCCGCCGTCTGCCGCGAGCGCGGCTGGCGGTTCGTCGTGCTGCACGCCTCCGACCGGTGGCTCGAGATCTACCGTGCGCGCGGAATGCGCGCATTCCCGAGCGGCGACGAGGCGGTGCTCGACCCCACCCGGTTCTCGCTCGACGGCCGCGCGATCAGGAAGGTGCGCCAGTCCGTCGCCCGGCTGGAGCGTGCCGGCTTCGCGTTTCGGGTCGCCGCGCCGGACGATCTGTCGGAGGCCGAGCGGGCCGATGTCGACGCCGTCACACGCGAGTGGCTCGGCGGAGCCGTCGACCGCGGCTTCTCGATGGCGATGGATGATCTGCACTCCCACGAACAGGCGCGGTTCGCCCTCGCCACCGACGGCGACGGCCGGGTGCGCGGCTACCTCCACCTCGTGCCGTCGTCGCGCGGGTACTCGCTCTCGGCGATGCGTCGCGGCCGGGAGACGCCGAACGGCCTCATGGAGTATCTGATCGCCCGCACCACGCTGTGGGCTGCGCCGGCCGGGGTCGAGGAGATCTCGCTCAACTTCGCGGCGCTGGCCGATGTGCTTCGAGCCGACGACGCGGCGCCGCTCCACATGCGGTTTGCCCGGAGCGTGGTCTTGCGGTTCGACCGGGTCTTCCAGCTCGAGCGCCTCTTCAGCTTCAACCGGAAGTTCCATCCCGAGTGGCGCACCCGCTACATCTGCTTCGAGCGCGCGATCGACGTGCCGCTGCTGGGCCTTGCGACCCTGCACGCCGAGCGCCTGATCGCTCCGTCCGCCCGGCTCGCCGGCCGGCGGCGCATCGCCCGCTCCTAGGCGGCCGCAGCGCCCTCGAGCGCGAGCTCGATCACGGCGGCGGAGCCCGGCGCGAGGTCGACCGCGGCACGGTCCGTCGAGAACACGATCAGCTGTCTGGTGGCCGCCAGATCGGCGAGGTAGGCGAGCGTCCGCTCGACCCGCTCGGCATCGAAGTGGGCGAAGGGGTCGTCGAGCAGGATCGGCGGCGTCGCGCCTTCGGGGCACAGGAGCCGGACGAGCTCGAGCCGCTGCACGAGATACGCCTGCCGCTGCGTCCCGTGGGACAGGGCGGCGAGGTCGACGACCTCGCCGCGCTCGGGCGTCTCGAGGCGGACGCCGAGATCGTCCTTCACGAACGCGGTCGTGTACCGGCCGCCGGTCAGTCGGCCGATCGGCTCGGCGAGCGCCGCTCCCAGGAGCGGGGCGACGTCGCGATACGTCTCGTCGGCGGCGGCCGTGAGCTCGGCCTCGGCGAGCCGGAGCACGGCGTCGACGTGCTCGAGGTGGGCGACGCGCTCGGTCGCCGCCTCGAGCTGCTCGCGGAGCTCCGCAACCCGGGGGGCGGCCTGCTGCCGCTCGGCGAGCCGGGCCTCGAGCGCGGCGGCGCTGACGGCGGCACGATCGCGCTCGGCCTCGGCGGCAGCCCGCTCGGCCTCGATCGCCGCGACGTCGCGCCCCTCGGCAAGGGCGGCGTGGCCGTTCAGAGTCGTCTCGATCTCGCGCAGCCGGCGCCGCGCCTCGTCGAGTGACTCCTCGCCGAGGAGCCGCTCAAGCTCGGCCGTCTTCTGGCGCCGGGTTGCGGCTGCGTCGACCAGCAGGGCGTGGCCAGAGGCCGCCGTGTCGTAGCGGTGGAGGCCGTCCTCGAGGTCGAGGTCGTCGAACCCCGCCCGCAGCAGTTCCGACCGTACCCGCTCGGAGACCTGCGCGCGCTCGTGCTCGATCTGGTCCAGTGCCGCCAGGTCGGCGCGGAGACCGGCGTAGCTCACCTCGACGCGGCCGAGCTCGCGCTCGACGCGGTCGAGCTCGCTCTCGGCCGCGCATGCGTCGCGGAAGGCCGCGAGCCGAGCGTCGAGCGCACCGCCGCCGGGAAGGACGCGTTCGAGCTCGGTGGCGGCCGGGCGACGGCTGCGCGCGGCGAGAATCAGCAGCACGCCGCCGGCGACGGCGGCCACGACGGCCAGGATCGGCTGCCCGAGGGCGAAGGCCAGAGCTGCGGCGACGCCTGCGAGAGCGCCGAGACCGAGGACGACGCTTGCGGCCGTCGTGTCCGCGTGCCGCCGCCGCGGCGAGCGCCTCGACCTCGGGCGCACGAGCCGTGGCGCCGCGGTTGGGAGCGAGGGTGCCGGCCCGGGCGGCGAGCGCCGTCCGCTCGCGTTCGACCTCGCCCAGCCTCTGGGTGTCGAGGACGCGCTCGCCCGAGCGCCGGTCGCGCTCCGCCTCGAGGTCGCGCAGGCGGTGCCGCAGCGGCCCGATCTCGTCCGACGGTGCGAATCCGGCGTAGGCGGCCTCGCGCTCGGCGACCTCGGCCGCGGCGCGCGCGGCCCGGTCCAGCTCGTCGGCGCACTCGATCCGCCGGCGGAGCTCGCGAGCCTGGACGTGCGCGGCCGCGTGCTCGAGGGCGTGCACCCGCCGGGCTGCGGCCGCGGCCGCCGCGTGCGCCGAGTCGCGCTCTGCCGCGAGCTCGTCGACCGCGACGCGCTGAAGCTCGGCCTCGGTCACGGCACCGGCGAGCGCGTCGCGCTCGGCGCGGGCGCGGGCCAGCGGCTTGGTCGCGGCCGAGTTCAGGCCGACGACGCGCGACCGGTGCTCCTTCAGAAGCGCGACCGCGAGCTGGGCCGGGGAGTCGGCTGCGCCCTGGCCGACGACGGCCTCGATCGCGTGGCGGACACCCGAAGGATCGGAGATGCGGGCCAGCTCGGCCTGGGCGACATGGCCGAGGTGGAGGTAGACGCCCCGCTCGACGCCCCACACCGCGCGCACGAGCTGGTCCGGGTCGCCGCCGCCGTACTCGCGCGTCATGTCGGCGCCCGCCGCGGCATCGACCACCGCAACCCGCCCGCGGTCGAAGTCCCACTCCAGCCGGAGCCTGCGCCCGCTCGCGGCGACAACGTCTGCGGTGGCGGCGTAGCGAGCTCCGTCCCACGGCCGGAAGCGGTCGATCCGGGCGGTGTCGTCCTTCTTGCGGCGGCCGCCTCCGACGAGGCCGAAGAGCGCCGCCGAGAGCGCTGCGTGGAGGGTGCTCTTGCCGGCCTCGTTCGGGCCGTGGACGACTGTCAGCCCCGGGCCGAATCGGAACTCGCGCCCGGCCAGGCGGCCGAAGCCGTGGAGGTGGACGGACTCAATGTGCACCCAGCACCTCCGCATGTCCGTCGAGCGCCCGCAGGCCCGCCAGGACGGCCTCGCCGGCGAGCGCATCGTCACGCTCGAGCATCCGTGCGACGAAGCGGCCGCGTACCGAGCGCTCGCGCGCGATCGCCTGGAGGTCATACGCCGGGCGGGTGCGATCGACGACGACGAGCTGCTCGAGGTCGGCGCCGAACCGCTCGGAGAGCGCGTCGCGGTCGATGGCGCATCCGGGCGCCACCTCGCCCTCGAGGATCAGGCGCAGGCAGGCGCCCTGCTCGCGGATCGCCTCGGCGGAGACCAGCGCCTCGATGTCGGATGACCCGGCCGCGCCCGCCACCGACACGGTTCGCTCGACGTAGCGGCGGGTCGCGATCGGCACGTGCCGCGCGGTGACTCCGGCCGCCGCGACCGTGACGATCGAGGCGCCGTGATCGCCGTGGCGCTCGCCCCATCCAAGCGGCTCGGGGCTGCCCGGGTAGCAGAGCATGCCGTCGTCGTAGCCGTCGTGGAAATGTCCGAGGAGGACGCGCGCGACGTTGGTCGCCCGGAGCTGGGCCCGCGTCACCGAGCGATGCCGGCCCTCGTCGGCCCAGCGCTCGCCCGTGAGGGCGGCGTGGATCGCGAGCAGATGGGTGCGCCCGTCGGACGGGGCCGAGAACCCGTCGGGGATGCCTGCCGGCGCCGTTGCGGCGCAGAACGCCGCTCCCCACACCACGACGCCGTCGCCGAGCTCGAATGCCTCGACGCGATCGGCTGCGAACACGTGGACGTTCGCGGGCCAGGCGGCGAGCTGCCATGCCGACCCGGCGACGTAGGGGTCGTGGTTGCCGGGCGTCACGAGCACGGGCACCTCGGCCCGCTCGAGCTCGCCCGCCAGGAACGCGACGGTGTCGGCGGTGACCGATGCGTGCTCGTAGACGTCGCCGGCGAGCACGACGGCGCCGACTCCCTCGGCCCGCCCGGCGGCGAGCGCCCGCGAAAGCGCGTCGCGCAAACCCGCCCTGCGGCGACCGGCGTCGCGACGATCGTCGGCGGCGCCGAACACACGGTCGAGGTGGGTGTCTGCGACGTGGAGGATCTTCATGGGCCGGACCCCCCAGTGTAGGGTCGCCTCCGGATGGAGCCGCTTCCGTGAGCGGCGCCTCACGGAACTGCGACCCCTCGTGACCCCCGTGGAACACCGCGGCGCGTACCGTCGTGGCATGCGCTCTGTCAGGGGTCTTCGAGTCGCCGTCGTCGGGGTCTCGCTCTGCGTCGCCGGCGCCGTCTGGGCGCTCACCGGCGGCGGTGCTGCGCCGTTCTCCTCCGGCACCGTCGTCCGCGTCGTCGACGGCGACACCATCATCGTCCGCGGCCCCGGCGGCCGCACCGAGGACGTCAGGCTGATCGGGATCGATACGCCCGAGACCGTCGACCCGCGGCGTCCCGTTGGGTGCTTCGGTCCCGAGGCCTCGGCGTTCGCCAAGCATCTCCTCACCGGCCGCCGGGTCATCCTCCGGTACGACCACGAGACGAAGGACCGGTACGGGCGCTTTCTCGCATACGTCTGGCTGACCCATCCGACGGAGTTCGTCAACGGACGGCTCGTGGAGCTGGGCTATGCCCGGGCGTACCCGTTCCCGCCCAACACCGCCCACGAGGCCCTGTTCGCCGCGCTCGAGCGCCGGGCTGCCCTGGGAGGGAGGGGCCTGTGGGTCGCATGCGGGTAGAATCCCCGCATGCGCTGGATTCTCGCCCTCCTCCTCGGAGCAGCTGCAGCGGTCGCCGCAGCCGCGTACCTGGCCCAACGGGGCGAGCCGATCGCCGCGTCCGGCAACGGCCATTCGGGCGACGAGGACCGCCGGAGCATGCTGCGCGAGCGGATCGCCCAGGCGCGAGGTCGCCTGCGCGACGAGCTCGACTCCGTGCGTGGGGAGTAGACACCGAGCGCTCGGCACCCTGACGGCCGCCGGAGTCGGCGCAGCGGCCTGGGGTCTCTTCGAGTCGCAGTGGGTCGAATGCCGGACGCTGGACGTCGACGTGGCCGGCCTCCCCCGCGAGCTCGACGGCTTCACGATCCTTCACCTGAGCGACCTGCACGCCGGGACGCCGTCGCTCAACCTGCGTGCGTTTCGGAAGGGCGTCGACTTCGGCGTGGAGTGCGGCGCCGACCTGGTCGCCCTGACCGGCGACATCGTGAGCCATCCCCGGGCTTCGCGGCAGGTGGTCGAGGAGCTCGAGCGGCTGCGGCCCCCCTTCGGCATCGTGGCGGTGCTCGGGAACCACGACGTCGGCGCCAGCAACGACCCGTTCTCGCGCGGCGCGATCATCGACGACTGGGGCGGCGCGCAGGTGACGCTCCTGAACGACCGGACCCACATGATCGAGGCGTGGGGCGCGCGCATCGAGGTGGGCGGCCTCGACGCGGCGGCGTGGCTCGGCGGCCGTGGATCGCCGCCCGGTGAGCTCTTCTCGGGCGCCGCCGATCTGCGCCTGCTCCTGGCGCACTTCCCCGAGGCGGCCGAGGAGCTCGCGCCGGGGTCGGCCGACCTCGTGCTGTGCGGGCACCTGCACGGCGGCCAGATCTGCCTGCCGACGCCGTGGGGAAAGCTCCGCCTGGCGCACGGCGTGCACCGCTTCCGCGAGGGGATCTACCGCGACGGCGAGACCACGATCGTCGTCACGCGGGGGCTCGGGACGACCCTCGTCCCCTTCAGGGTCGCGGCGCGGCCCGAGGTGAGCCTGCTCCGGCTGCGTCCGGCGTGAACAGTCCCGGTCGTATACTCGCCTCATGAGCGACGCGACCGGAGGGGCGCCGGCCGAGTCGGTCCATTCGGCCGGCGTCGCCGCACATATCTCGCATGCCGTCATCGCCACCTATGCCGCGGCCGCGGCGCGCGAGGTGGAGGGCGTCCACGCGCTGACGGCGAGCGGGTTCGCGCCCCTCGAGCGGCGCACAGACCCCGAGCGCGCCGGGGTACGTGTCGCGGCCGGCCCCGAGGGCCTCGAGGTCGAGCTGCACATCGTCACGGCCTGGGGGGCGTCGATCCCGGCGGTCGCTGCGGAGGTCGAGGAGGCCGTGCGGACCTACCTCGAGTCGATGGTGGCGCTCGAGGTGGGCATCGTCTCGGTGCACGTCGACGACGTCGCCGCCCCATGAGCGCCGCGGGCGTCGACCACCTCACAGGCGCGACGATCGGCGACGCGCCGAAGCCGTGCCGCGAGTGCATGTGGTGGCAGACCGAGCCGCGGCGCGAACCGGCGGACCGGCGGCGGTGGATCGAAGCTGCCGAGGAGGAGTTCGGGCCGTGGGGGAAGGTCTACCGCGACGGCGGCCGGGTGATCGGCCTCGTCCAGTACGGCCCGGCGGAGGAGTTCCCGCGGGCGCACGCGATGCCGGCCGGGCCTCCGAGCCGCGACGCCGCGATCATCACCTGCGCCTACCTGATCGAGGCGGGGAGCCCGTGGGCGCTCCAGAGCCTGATCCTGGCGGCGATCGGCGAGTGCCGCGACCGCGGCCTCCCAGCGCTCGAGGCGTTTGCGTACCGGTATGGCCCCGACGCGGGGTTCCCCGAGCGGTTCGTGCGTCACAGGACGATCTTCCCGGCCGATTTCCTGCGCGATTTCGGCTTCCATACGCGCCGGACCGCTGGCAGAATCGAGTTGATGCGCCTCGATCTGCGAGCGATCGTCCCCGCCCGGGAGCCCGGCCGCCTCGAGCGGCTGCGGTCGCGCCTGGCGGTGATCAGCCCTTCCCCGGCGGCGGTCCGGTGAACCGGTTACGGAGCCGGCGCGAATGACCCCGGAACCGGATCACAAGGAAGGGCGCTTGGAGCATCTCTCCGATCACGGACTCCTGGCACTGGTAGGACGCGGTGACCGCGAGGCGTTCGCCCGCCTGTACGACATGTACGGCGGCGCGGCGTACTCGCTGGCGCTGCGCATCGTCCGTGACCGGGACCTCGCGGCGGACGTGGTGCAGAACGCGTTCCTGGCCGTGTGGACGCAGGCCAGGACGTTCGATTCGTCGCGGGGCCAGCCCTCGACGTGGATCTTGACGATGACCCATCACAAGGCAGTCGACATCGTGAGGCGGGAGGAGCGGCGCCGGACGGAGCCGCTCGACGACGTGCCGGCGGCCGCCGACCCGGAGCCGGCCGTCGAGCACCAGGCCTGGCTCGGAGTCGCCCGCGAGCAGATCGCCGTCGCTCTCGCGCGGCTTCCCGATCCGCACCGCGAGGTCATCGAGCTGGCGTACTTTGCGGGCTACACCCAGTCCGAGCTTGCGGAGCGGCTCGCCGTTCCCATCGGCACCGTGAAGAGCCGCACGTTCGCTGCGATGAACGCCCTGCGCGACGCGCTTGCGGCGGTTGGTATGAGACCGGAGGACGAGTGGAACACGTCGACGAGCTGATCGCGGGCCACGCCCTGCGCGCGCTCTCCTCCGAGGACGAGGAGCGCGTCGTCGTGCACCTCGCCGAGTGCGAGCAGTGCCGCCGCAAGCTGCGCGAGACCGAGGCGGTCGCGGCGTCGCTGGCCTACGGCGTGCCCCAGGTCGCCCCTCCGCCGGAGCTGCGAAGCCGGGTGCTCGCGATCTCCGAGCCGGTCGTGGCCGCTCCCGTGGCTGCCGCATCCAGCGCCCGGCCGCAGCGCACGCCCGCACGTCGAGGCTGGTGGCCGCGGTTCGCGGCGGTCGCCGTCCCGGCCATGGCGCTCGCCCTCGTGGGCCTGCTGGCGTGGAACGTCTCGCTCCGAAACGACGTGAGCGCGAACCGCGACAACCTGGCGAACGGGGCGGCGGTGATGCTGCCGGGCGTCGGCAACGTGGTCGCCCAGACCGACGGCAACGCGACGCTGTTCGCGAGCCTGCGGCCGGCCCCGGCCGGGAAGACCTACGAGGCGTGGGTGATCCGCGGAAGCGTCGCGCTCCCGGCGGGTGTCTTCCAGGGCGGCGGGACGGTCGAGCTTCACCTGACGCAGGCCGCGAAGCCCGGCGACAAGATCGCCGTCACGATCGAGCCGTCCGGCGGCTCGAAGAAGCCCACCACGACGCCGATCGCGACAAGTCAGAACGTCTAGCGCACGAGGAACGCGAGCGTCGCCGCCATCACGGCGGCGCCGGCGACCAGCCGTGCGGTGCGGGCGGCGTCCGGCCACGGGAGCGACTGGAGCTCGATGACCTGCGCGTCGCGGCGGGCGCGGGTGCGGCGCGCGAGCTTCGACCGGTGGAGCGCCGCCTCGCGTTGGGCCGTCGGCCCGAGCAGCTCGTCGACCCGATAGGGGCCGTGCGTGTCGCGGGCGTCGCCGTGCTCGACGCACTGGAAGCCGACCCGCCCGGGCGCCACCTCGCCGAGACAGCGCGGGCAGGCGTGGACGAGCGGCTCGAACGGGTGGCGGAGCATGTTCGCCGCTGCGCGCCGGCGGTCGTCACGCGTGAGGAGCTGGTGGGGCTCCCACGGGCCGTGCTCGGGACAGGTGCCGGAGCCTGCGGGGCGGATGCACACCGGGCAGAGGTGCCCGCCCCGGGCCGGCGTCCCCATCAGGCCGCCGCCCGGCCGGGGACGCGGACGAGGTCGCGCTCGACGAGCAGCTCGGCGATCTGGACGCCGTTCGTCGCCGCTCCCTTGCGGAGGTTGTCGGAGACGATCCACAGCGCGAGCCCGTTCTGCCTCGACGGGTCGCGCCTGATCCGCCCGACCAGGACGTCGTCGTCGCCGACGGCGTCGGAGGGGAGCGGATACTCGGAGGAGGCGGGGTCGTCGACGACCCGGACGCCGGGTGCCGCCTCCAGGATCTCGCGCGCCTCGTCCGCCTCGAGCGGCGAGCGTGTCTCGATCCAGACCGCCTCGGAGTGCCCGCGCCAGACGGGCACGCGGACGCACGTCGCGTGGATCCCGATGGCGTCTGAGCCCAGGATCTTCTGCGACTCGAGAACGAGCTTGGTCTCCTCCAGCGTGCTATCCCCCTCGAAGACCTCGCACTGCGGTATCGCGTTGAAGGCGATCGGATGAGGGTACACGACGGGGTCGGTCGTGTGTCCATCGAGCGCAGCCTGCGATTGCGATCGCAGCTCCTCGACCGCCTTGGCGCCGGTGCCCGACACCGCCTGGTAGGTCGAGACCGTCACGTGCTCCAGGCCCGCCGCCGCGTGGAGCGGCGCGAGCGCGCACATCAGCTGGATCGTGGAGCAGTTCGGGTTCGAGACGATGCCGTGGTGGGCCGCCGCCGTGTCGGCGTTCACCTCGGGGACGACGAGCGGCACGGCCGGATCCATGCGGAACGCGCTCGACTTGTCGACCACCACACAGCCGCGGGCGACGGCCTCGGGCGCGAACGCCCGTGACGTCGAGCCGCCCGCCGAGAAGAGCGCCAGGTCGAACCCCTCGAGCGCGTCGGCGGTCAGCTCGCGCACCTCGAGCTCGGCGCCCGCGAAGCGCACCCGTGTGCCGGCGGAGCGGGCCGACGCGAACGGAACCACCTCCGCGGCCGGGAACCCGCGCTCGTGGAGCACGTCGAGCACGATCGGCCCGACGGCGCCGGTCGCACCGACGACGGCCACCCGGGGCTTACGCATCCGCCTCGCTCCCATCGGCCTCGGTCAGCTCGGCCTCGAAGGCCTCGTGGAGCGCCGACACGGCCTCGGCGACCCGGTCGCGGCTGACGACGCACGAGACCTTGATCGGCGACGTCGCGATCATCCGCACGTTGATCCCGAGCTCGGCGAGCACCTGGAACATCTTCGCTGCGACGCCCGGATGGCTCTTCATCCCGGCCCCGATCAGGCTGACCTTGGCGGCGGTGTCGTCGACTCGCCAGTGCAGCCCGAGGTCGTGGCACAGCCCCTCGATGGTGTTCGTCATCAGCGGGAGGTCGTCGAGCGGGACCGAGAACGTGACGTCGGCGTCGCCGTGGGTGACGGCGTTCTGGATGATCGTGTCGACGTTGATGTGCGCCGCGGCGACCGCGTTGAAGATGCTGGCCGCGGTCCCGGGCTTGTCGGGCACGTCGGTGAGCGTGACGTAGGCCTCGTCGGTCGTGTGCGTGATGCCCGAGATGATCGGCGCCTCCATGCCCGTATCTTCACGGATCCAGGTGCCCTCCGCGTCGGTGAAGGTCGACCGGACATGCAGCGGCACGCCGTGGTTTCGGGCGAACTCCACGGCGCGAAGCTGGAGCACCCGTGCCCCGGAGCCCGCCATCTCGAGCATCTCGAGCGGCGAGACCGCGCCCAGCTTGCGGGCGTGGGGGACGATGCGCGGGTCGGCGCTGAAGACGCCGGCCACGTCGGTGTAGATCTCGCAGTCGCCGTCGAGCGCCGCGGCCAGCGCGACGGCCGTCGTGTCGGATCCGCCGCGGCCCAGGGTCGTCACGTCGTAGGCCGTCGAGACGCCCTGGAAGCCGGCGACGAGCACGATCTCGTCGCGATCGAGCGCCTCGGAGATCCGGCGGGGGCGGATCTCGAGGATCTTGGCCTTGGTGTGGACGGTGTCGGTGACGATGCCGGCCTGCGAGCCCGTGAGCGAGACCGCGTGCCGTCCGAGGTCGTTGATGGCCATGGCGCAGAGCGCCGCGGTGATGCGCTCGCCGGTCGAGAGCAGCATGTCCATCTCGCGCGGATGCGGGTGGGGCGAGACGTCACGGGCCAGCGCGCCGAGCTGGTCGGTCGTCTGTCCCATCGCCGAGACGACGCCGACGACCCGCCGGCCCGCCGTCTGAGCAGCCACCAGGCGCTCGGCGACGCGCCGGATCTTGTCGGCGTCGGCGACGGACGTGCCCCCGAACTTCATCACGAGCACGCGCCCAGCGGACTGGGGTGCGGCCTCGGCCATCCCCGCCAGTGTACCGACCGTGGTCACCGGCGCACCCCGGGCGGCCGTGTGCGAGAACACGTCCGTGCCGGCTTCGAGATGGTCGATACGGTCGGAGGGCTCCGTGCTCTCGATCGCGTCCAAGGACTCGGTGCTCTCGATCGGATCGGTGGGCTCGTTCCTCTCGATCGGGTCGATCGGGAGCGCCTGCTCCGTGCTGTCGGTCGGGTCGTTCGCCTCGGTCGGATCCGCGCTCTCGTCGCGGTCACGCTGGTCGATCATGTCGCACCGCTCGGTGGGCGCCATCCGGGCCGCCGGCGAGCCCTAGGCCATGGTGTCGAGGATGGCGGAGATGTCCGCCAGCGTCGTTCGCGGGTTCACGATCGCGAACCGGGTGACCGTCTCGCCGGCGTGGACCGTCGGCGTCACGAACGCCACGCCGTCGGCCAGGAGCCGCTCCGTCCACGCCGTGTAGTCGGCGGGCTCCCAGCCCGGCCGCCGCAGCACGAGCACCGTCAGCTCCGGCTCGTTCAGGAGCTCGACGTGGGGCCGGGACCGGATCTCGTCGGCGGCCTGGCGGGCGACGTCCAGCGTGTGCTCGATCGCCTCGGTGTAGGCGCGCGTCCCGTGTGCTGCGAGCGAGAACCAGAAGGGCAGGCCCCGCGCCCGCCGGCTGAGGTGGACGGCGTAGTCCGACGGGTTGAGCTCGCTGCCCTGCACGTGCTCGAGGTAGCCGGCCTGCTGCGTGTGGGCGGCCCGTGCCAGCCCGGGGTTCCGGTAGAGGAGCGCGCAGGAGTCGAACGGCGCGAAGAGCCACTTGTGCGGGTCGACGATGAACGAGTCGGCGTGCTCGATCCCGGCGAAGCGGTCGCGCACCGACGGCGCCGCGAGCGCCGCACCGCCGTACGCCCCGTCGACGTGCATCCACAGGCCGTGCTCCTTGCAGACCGCGGCGATGCCGGCCAGGTCGTCGATGGCGCCGACGTTGGTCGTCCCGGCCGTGGCCGCCACGGCGAAGAGCCCGTCCGTCCCCTCGGCCTCGATCGCCGCCGCCAGCGCCTCGCCGGTCATCCGGCCGCGGGTGTCTGGTGCGATCCGGAGCAGGCCGACGTCCATCACCGACGCGGCGGTCGCCACGGACGAGTGCGTCTCGTCGGTGCACGCGACCCGCAGCCGGCCGCCGCCGTCGCCGCGGGCCGCGCGGTGGGCGTGCCGGGCGGCGACCAGCGCCGACAGGTTGCCGATCGTGCCGCCCGAGACGAAGCAGCCCGCTGTCGTCGCCGGAAGGCCGGCGAGCCCGGCGAGCCAGTCGAGCGCCTGGTTCTCGGCGTAGACGGCGCCCGAGGCCTCCATCCATGTCCCGGCGTAGATCGACGACGCCCCGACCACGAGGTCGAACATCATCGAGAGCTCGGTCGGCGCGGCCGGGATGAACGCGAGGAAACGGGGGTTGTCGATCGAGATGATGGCCGGGGCCAGCACGTCGGCGAAGAGCCGCATCGCCGCCTCTCCGCCGAGGCCGTCCTCGGTGATCGTGGCGCCGGCCGCCTCCGTCAGCTCGTCTGCCGTCCTCGGACCGTCGAGCGGCACCGGGTGGAGGCGCAGGCGGTCGCGGGCGTAGCCCAGCGCGGCCCGGGCGACCCGCTCGGTCTCGTCGGTGTAGCGGTGCATCGATGTCGGGATCGACGACGTGGCGCGCCATCACATGTCCCTCCGGCCGGCGAGCGCGCGGCCCAGCGTCACCTCGTCGGCGTACTCGAGGTCGCCGCCGACCGGTAGGCCGCTCGCGAGCCGGGTCACCCGGCAGCGGTCGCGCAGCCGGTCGGCCAGGTACGCGGCGGTGGCCTCCCCGGTCATCGTGGGGTTCGTGGCGAGGAGCACCTCGGCCACCTCGCCACCCTCGACCCGCTGGAGCAGCTCGGCGATGCGCAGATGCTCGGGGTCGACGCCGTCGATCGGCGAGAGGGCGCCGCCGAGCACGTGGTAGAGGCCGCGGTACTCGTTCGTGCGCTCGAGGGCGACGACGTCGGACGGGTCCTCGACGACGCAGATCAGCGAGCCGTCACGGCGGGTGTCGGCGCAGATCGTGCACAGCTCCTCCTCGGCGAGGTTGAAGCAGCGCGAGCACGGCCGGATCCGCTCCTTGACCTCGCGGATCGCGTCGGCGAGCGCGTTGGCGTCGGCGGGCGACGCCTTCAGGATGTGGAACGCGAGCCGCTGCGCCGTGCGCCGCCCGACGCCCGGCAGGCGCGCGAGCTGAGCGATCAGGTTGTCGACTGACGGGGCGTACAACGGGGTTTAGAGGCCCGGAATGCCCAGGCCTCCGAGGCCGCCGAGCTGACCCATCATCTTCTGCTGCTGGAGGGCCTGGGCCGCGGTGATCGCACCGTTGACCGCCGAGACGAGCAGGTCCTGGAGCATCTCCGGGTCGTCCGGGTCGATCGCCTCGGGCTTGATCGTGATGTCGGTGATCTCGAGCGCGCCGGACGCCTTCACCGTGACGGCGCCGCCGCCGGCCGAGTGCTCGACGTACGCCGTCTTCAGCTCCTCCTGGGCCTGCGCCATCTGCTCCTGCATCTTGCCGAGCTGGGCCATCATCTTGTTCGGGTCCATCTTGGTCATGCGCGCTCCTCGATCTCGCGGGCGTCGAACTTCTCCTTGAGCTGGCTCAGAAGGTCGGCCTCGTCGAGCCGCTCGGGCGCGCCGCTCTCGGCGGCGGGCACCTCCTCGGCGTCCCCTTCGGCCACCTCCATGCGCACTCGCACCGGCTCTCCGACCGCCTGCTCGAGCACCGACTCGATGAGCGCGCGGTTCTGCGGGGTGTCGGCGGCGGCCTTGGCAAAGAGCTGGGACTTGGGGAAGGCGAGGACGACGTCGCCGGACTCGGCCTCGGGGACGGCCAGCTCGATCAGCGAGCCGAGCGCGGCCGAGCGCCGGCTCACCTCTGGAACGACGGCCTCGTGCCAGCGGTCGGCCAGGCGGCCGGTGCTCGAGGCGGGCGGAGCGGCCGCGACGGCGGGCTCTCGAACGGCGGGTGCTGCCTCGGCGGGCGCTGCGCCTCGGCGGGCGCTGCCGCCTCGGCGGGTGCTGGCGCCTCGGCGGGTGCTGCCTCGGTCGGCGGTGGAGGCGCCGGGGCGGCCGGCCGCGGTGGCGGTGGGGGCGGCGCCGCGCCCTGCATCGCCGCCTCGATCCGCGACAGGCGCTGGTCGAAGGCCTCGGCCGTGAGGTCGCCGGCGGGCCTGCACGTCCGGACGAGCGCCAGCTCCAGGGGCAGGCGCGGGTCGGCGCCGTCGCGCACGTCGTCGAGCACGCCGCGGAGGAGGTCGATCAGCCGGTGGACGGTCGCCGGCTCGAGCCGCTCGGCCTGGCTTGCCACCCGGGCCCGCTCGTCGTCGGTGACAGCCGCTTCGGCCGGCAGCTGCCCGAGCTGCTGCTGGAGGAAGATCAGCCGCAGGTGGGCGAGGAGGTCGGTGACCAGCGTCCCGAAGTCGGACCCGGCGTCGGCCTGCGCGTCGACGGCCACCAGGCAGCCGGCGGCGTCCGCGGCGGCGACGCGGTCCATGAGGTCGAAGAGGATCCCGGCGTCGGTCGTGCCGAGCAGGGCCCGGACGTCGTCGACGCCGATCGGGCCGCTGCAGGCGGTGGCGAGCTGGTCGAGCGCCGACACGGCGTCGCGGAAGCTCCCCGAGGCGGCCCGCGCGACGAGCGACACCGCCGCCGGGTCGATCTCGATGCTCTCGGCGGCGGCGATGCGGTGAAGCAGCGTCGAGATCTCGGGCAGGCCGGGGCGGAAGAACGCGAACCGCTGGCACCGGCTCCGGATCGTCGGCAGCATGGCGCTCATCTCGGTCGTGCAGAGCACGAAGACCACATGGTCGGGCGGCTCCTCGAGCGTCTTCAGGACGGCGTTCGACGCCTCCTTCGTGAGCATGTGCGCCTCGTCGACGATGTACACCTTCTTGCGCCCGTGCACCGGCCGCAGCGCCACGCGGTCGCGGATCTCGCGGATGTCGTCGATGCCGCGGTGGCTGGCCGCGTCGAGCTCGATCACGTCGACCGACGTGGCGTCGTGGATCGAGCGGCACGACTCGCACTCCTTGCACGGCGTCGGCGTCGGCCCGTGCTCGCAGTTGATCGCCTTCGCCAGGATCTTGGCCATCGACGTCTTGCCGGTCCCGCGCGGGCCGGCGAAGAGATAGGCGTGGGCGACCCGGTCGAGCTCGACCGCGTTTCGCAGCGTGCGGACGACGTGCTCCTGGCCGACGACCTGGTCGAAGTCCAGGGGACGATGGGTGCGGTAGAGGGCAGACACCTGGGTGCAGCTTAACGACGTGCCGGCCACCACCGGGGGACAGGCCTCAGCCTGTCCCCCCAAATAGCGACCGTGCACCCGCCTTCGAAGTGTCGAACCCGGGCGGTGCCCGCGGCGCTCGCTCCCGCCAGGCTTGCCCACGGCACCCGGGTGACGTTGCTTAGCGCTGCTTCCTTCCGGACCTGACGCGGTTCACAAGTCTCCGTTGCGTGGGACCTGGCGATCGACGCGGAGCGCGCCGGCCCTGATCCCGAACCCGGCACCCCTCAGGACGGGGATTCGGCCCGGCTAGAGCGGATTGCCGGAGGAGGGTACCGCTAGCTCCCCGCTTAGCACGGTCGGCGTGATCGTATCAGGCAGTCGCGGCCGAGCGTTCCTCGGCCTCGCGCAGGCGGCGGGCGAGGATCTTGGCGATCTTGACGGCGATCGACGGGTGCTGCTCGAGCAGCGGCGTGAACTGCCAGGCCGTGATGCCGAACACGCGAAGCGGCGACTCGGCGACGACGCTTGCCGTGCGCCGGCCGCCCTCGTCGAGGAGCGCCACCTCGCCGAACGACGCCCCCGGGCCGATCGTCCCGCGCCGCTGGCCGGACACCTCCACGCGGGCCGTCCCGTCGGCGACGACGAAGAACCCGACGCCGCCCTCGCCCTCGCCGACCACCGTGTCGCCGGTGTCGAATCGGCGCTCCTTCGCGGCGTTGGCGACCGCCTCGAGCTCGCGGTCGGAAAGATCGTCGAACAGGGACACACGGCGCAAGATGTCGATTCGCTCGTCGGGCATACCCCATACCTCGTCTCGGGTTGAACGTGCCGGCGCGAGCCTACCATCCCGATGCCCGTGCGGACAGAGACGGTGGCATACTGCACCGGCCCCGGAGAGGTGTCCGAGTTGGCTTAAGGAGCGCGACTGGAAATCGCGTAACGGGGGCTTTCCTCGTTCGCGGGTTCGAATCCCGCCCTCTCCGCTCATGCTCGTCCTGAGCAGGCGCGATGTCGAAGCGGCACTCGATCCCGACCGGCTGGTCGACGCCGTCGCGGCCGCGATGGCCGACATGAGCGCCGGGAACGGGTCGTTTCCCAACCGGACGGCCGCCGACGTCGCCGAGGTCGAGGGAGTGCTGATCGCGATGCCCGCATATCTCGCAGGGGCCGGCGCGCTCGCGGCCAAGCTCGTCGCGATGTTCCCCCAGAACGCCGCCCGTGGCCTTCCGACCCACAAGGCCATCGTCGCCGTCTTCGACCCGGCCACGGGCGCGCCCGAAGCGGTGATGGACGGCGAGGTCGTGACGGCGCTGCGGACTGCGGCCTGCTCGGCGCTCTCGGTGCGGCTGCTCGCCCGCGAGGACGCGGCGGTGCTCGCGGTGCTCGGGACCGGCGTGCAGGCCCGGGCCCACGTCGAGGCGGTGAGGCGCGTGCGGCCCATCCGGGAGGTGCGGATCGCCGGCCGCGACGCCGGCCGTGTCCAGGAGCTCGCCGGGGCGCTGGGCGCCGTCGCCGCGGCGTCGTACGAGAGTGCGCTCGCGGGCGCCGACATCGTGTGCTCGTGCAGCCACTCGCCCGACCCCGTCGTCCGGGGGGAGTGGCTCGATCCGGGAACGCACGTCACGTCGGTCGGGTTCAACCCGGCGGGGCGCGAGGTCGACGCCGACGCGGTGGCGCGGGCGCTCGTCGTTGTCGAGTCGCGGGCCGCGGCGCTCGCACCGTATCCGTCCGGATCGAACGATCTCGTCTGGGCGATCCGAGACGGCGTGATCGGCCCCGACCACATCCACGCCGAGATCGGCGAGCTGGTCTCGGGTGCCCGTCCGGGCCGGACCGCACCCGATCAGGTGACGCTCTACAAGTCGGTGGGCGTCGCCGCCCAGGACGCCGCCGCCGCTGCGCTGGTCCTCGCAGCGGCCAGAGAGCGGGGCCTGGGCATCGACGTCGAGGTGTGACGGCGCGGCGTCCGAATTACGCCGGATCGCGGACCCGAACCCCCGTTGCGGCGTATCGCGCCGCTCACCCCGATGGTCGATGGATGCAAGAACGCTGAGCCCCCGCGGCGCCACCCGACAGGTAGTCGAACGGACACGGAAGGCCCTCGATGCTCGCGTACGCACTCTCGAAGCACCACCACACCGCCCGCTCCGGATGGAGCCCGCTCATCTCCAGCACCAGGCGCCCGCGGATCGTCGTCGCCGCCGGTCGAGCCGCGCCTCCTTCGCCTCGTGCACCACAAGCTCGGCCGGGCCGGCTACCACGTGCTGCCCGCCGCCGACGGCGAGGCCGCCCTCGACCTGATCTACGGGTACGAGCCGCAGCTGTGCCTGCTCGACGCGGCGCTGCCGCTGCGCAGCGGATGGGAGATCCTGAGGGAGGTGCGCCAGGCCGGCTCACGCGATCTCAGGGTCGTCATCATGACCGCCCGGTCCGTCGAGGCCGAGATCGCCCACGTCCACAGGTTCGGCGCCGCGGCGTGCCTGGCCAAGCCGTTCAGCGTCCCCGAGCTCATGCGCCACGTGCGTGAGCACGTCGGCCACCGCCCGAGCGCGAGCCGGTAGACTGCGCCTCCCGGGGCGCATAGCTCAGCTGGGAGAGCGTCCGCTTCACGCGCGGAAGGTCACAGGTTCGAGCCCTGTTGCGCCCACTCGGCCCGTTCGGTTTTCGGTTTGGACACGCCGCACACCGACCGATCGTGGAGCTGGGCCGCCGCGATATGGTCGGGGTATGACGATCGACAAGTCCGGGCGGACGAGCGGGGGAATCCTGCTCTGGCGCCACCGCGACGGAGAGCTCGAGGTGCTCCTCGCGCATCCGGGCGGGCCGCACTGGGTCCGGAAGGACCTCGGCCACTGGACGATTCCCAAGGGAGAGGTCGAGCCGGGCGAAGCGGTCGCCGACGTGGCGCGGCGGGAGTTCGCCGAGGAGACGGGGCACGACGTGCCGGCCGGCCCCGCCGTCGAGCTGGGTGAGATCCGGCAGAAGTCCGGAAAGCGGGTGCTCGGATGGGCCGTCGAGGGCGACGTCGACCCCGCCGCGGCGGTGAGCAACACGTTCGAACTCGAGTGGCCCCCGCGCTCGGGTCGCATGCAGTCGTTTCCGGAGATCGACCGAGTGGAATGGTTCGGTCGCGACGAGGCGCGCCGGCGGCTCAAGGCGGCGCAGGTCCCGTTCCTCGACCGGCTCGACGCGGCTCTCGCCGGCGGCAGGTAGTCCAGGCGCGTTGGAGGCGAACTGCCGCCGGCCGATGTGTCGCGGCACGATCCCATGAGGGCGACTATCTGTCGAAGAACGACATGTCACCGGCGTGCTGATACGCCTGGAGCGCGTTCTGCGACGAATCGGCGCGATAGTCGCCCGTGTCGCTGGGCGAGTTCGTCCACAGGACGACGCCCACGTTCCAGCGCCGGAACGTGTCGGCTGCCGATGTGATCCACGCGGCCTTGCCAGCGGGATCGGACGGGCTCTCTTCGGAGCCGATCTCGCCGATGAAGAGCCGCACGCCCCGGTTGGCCGCGAAGTGGTGCGCCGCGCCGAAGATCTCGACGGGCGTCCGCCACTTCCGCGCGCGGTTGTAGCCGTCGACGCCGATCATGTCGTAGTGCCGGGGCAGGTACCTGCGAACGCTCGCCGGCTTCTTCTTGAAGTTGCTGGCGGCGAAAACGACCACCCAGCGGGCGTTCGTCACCTGCTCGGCTCGGAAGACTCGGCGGACGCGAGCGTAGCTTGCACGGTAGTCGGACGCCGTCCCGGTGTGGCAATTGTTCTCCATCTCGTGGTTCCACGAGAAGTAGACCCGGTACCGGTATGCACGCACGTGCCGGGCAATTATGTGCAGGTAGCGGTTGTACCGGCCGGCTGCGACGCCTCGCCACGGTACGCACCGCCCGTGGAACTGGGAGGAGACGTTGAGGTAAACCGGCTCGCCGCGGCGTCGCATCAAGTCGGCGATGTCGTTCCCCAGGTCGCCGTTGTCGATCGGGCGATAGAAGCGATAGATGTGGAACCGCCGACCGACCTTGGACTCGAACGAGGTCAGCGCGTCAAGCGGCGCCTGGCCCGACGGCGGCGAGACGTACGTGCCCCAATACGCGCCCTTGCCCGCGAAGGCCGGCACAGAAGTCGGGGCCACGCAGAGCATCGTGGCGCCGGCGATGAGCGCGAGGCGAAGTCGCACGGGGTCACAATCGACACCAGTTGTAATGGCCATGTAAACGGCCGCGAAAGATCGTGCAAACTCGCCTAGGTCGTGGCCGGCGCCGACCAGTCGGCGTCCGCGTAGAACGCCGCCGCCGTCTCCTCGGTGCGGGCACGCACGCGGGCGATCTCTTCGGCCGTCAAGCGAGAGTGCCAGGTGCGGATGCTCGCGGCGCTGTCACGGCGGAGTGCGTGCACGACCCCGTCGCCCGCCTCCACTGGGTTGGAGGCCGAGGTCGTCTCGGCGACAAAGCGCGCCGCGTCCGGCGAGTACGTCAGGCCGAGCCGCGTGAACGTTGACCGGAACCCCCCGTCCGGATCGGTGGAGAGGTCCTCGTGGCGCAGGAAGAGCCAGTCGGGGTGTTCGGCGCGGTAGCGATCGACGACCGTGTAGATCACGTCCCAGAGCAGCGCTGCCTGGTCGATGACGTCAGGCGGGCGCCGGGCGAACGCCTCGATGTCGGCGCGAAGCTCCGGCACCAGCTCGTCGACGAGGCCGGGCTGGTCGAGGAAGTGGGAGAAGTCGTGCGTCCATCTGAGGCGCCTCAGGCTGCCGGCATATGCCGCCGGGTGCCTCACCATGACGACGACCTGCATTCCGAACTGGCGTGCCAGCCAGGGCGCCGCGAGCACAGCGATCGGATCTTTCACGAGCGGGCGGCTCCGCCGCAGCCTGTGACTCGCGAAGACCGCCGCGTCGCGGGCCATCCTCCCGGCGTCGCGCGCCGATCGCAGGCGTCGGAGCTCCGCGGCGTACGAGTAGCGGAATGCGAGCGTCCGCTGAACGTCCGCAATCAGGTCCGCAGGCGCGTCGCGATCGACATACGTGAACCAGTGCGGCGTCGGCGCCCTGAGGATGCCGCGCCGGTGCCCCGGGTTGAACGGTTCGTAGATCATCCCGACGTTCGGCGCTCGGGCCAGCGTTCGGCCCACCCAGGTCGTGCCCGAGCGGTTCAGCCCCGTGACGAGGATCGGCGTCACCAGTCATCCGGCCCGTAGAAACGATCCGCAATGTGGGCGGTGCCGCTGCGCACGCGCTCGATTTCGGCGGGCGAGAGGCGCTTTTTCCAATTCCAGATGTGCGCCTTGCTGTCGCGCCGGATCGAGTCGGCGGTGTCGGCCTCGACGGGGTTCGAGGCGTCCGTGGACTCGGCAATCAGGCGGTCGACACCGGCGTCGCAGGGCAGGGAGAGCCGGTCGAATACGGCATGAAACTCGTCGGCCGGCCGCCGTGACAGGTCCTCGAGGCGGACGAGGATCCATTCGGGGTGCCGCGTCCGGTACTCGGCGAGGGCGTGGTGGATCACGTTCCAGAGCAGGATTGCCTGATCAACGATGTCCTGCTCGCGGCGCGCGAATATCTCGAGTTGCTCGGCGTAGGAGCCGAGCCAGTCGCGCATGAGCAGCGGCTGCGCGAGGAAGTGGCAGAACGGATGCCGCAGATCGAGCCGCTTCACGCTGGCGGCGAATGCCGCCGGATGCCGGACGAGCAGCACCGGCTCGGTGCCGAAGGCCGTGTTCAGCCACTCTGCCGAGAAGACCGCGATGGGATCCTTGAGCAGCGGGAGAGCGCCCGCGCGTCGGTTCCGCGCGTAGCGGGCGGCGTCTCGGGCCATACGGGCAGCGTCCTTCGGTGAGCGCAGCGCACGCAGCTCCTCCCGGGCGGCATATCGCCACGCGAGCATCTCGGACACAGGCTCGCGGACATATGCCTCGTTCTCGGCGCAGATGTAGGGGAACCAATGCTCGAACCGAGCGGCACACGTTCCCGGCCGGTGCAGGATGCTGAATGGCTCCCAGATGTAGCCAACTCGGCGGGGCGAGGCGGCGAGCACCTGGCCGACCCATCCTGTGCCGGATCGGTGCGATCCCGTGACGAGAATGCTCGACATCGGGGCAGTATCACTCGGTCGCCTGCGGGGTCGCGTTGACACCCGCACGCGCGGGCCGGATACTCAAGCGGGCATGCCGACGCTTTCGCAACTGATCGCACGACACGCCGGAGTGAAGCGGCGTGCAGTCGTCCCGGCGTACCGCGCCGTCGCACGTGCGAACGTGTTCCTGCCGGCGCCCCGGGTCTTCGCGAACAGCTTCCCGAAGGGTGGCACGCACCTGTTGTCGGCCCTCCTAGGGGAGTTGCCCCGAATGATGTTCTCGGGCGTGCACTGCGCCGCCGGCGACTTCACAGGCGGAGCCCCGCGCGCCGAGCCCGGGAACACGGACTGGGATCGGCTCCGGCGGACGCTTGGAAGCGTGAACCGCGGCCAGTTCACGACGGCGCACTTCCCGTATGTCGAGGGCCTGGGCGACGAGCTCGACGCCCTGGGCTACCGCTCGCTTCTCATCCTGCGGGATCCGCGCGACGTGGTGGTTTCGGCGCAGCACTACGTGGCGAAGATGGCTTCACATGACCTGCACCGGCGCTTCACGGAGCGGTACCGCACCGAGGATGAGCGAATCGCCGCCACGATCCAGGGGTTCCCGGCCGACGAGTACGGCCGCGGCCAGGACTCGATCGGCGAACGTCTGAGCCGCTACCTGCCGTGGCTCTCGATGCCCGAGGTACTGGTCGTCCGCTTCGAGGATCTCGTGGGAGAGGCCGGCGGCGGCAGCCGCGAGCGGCAGGACGAGCTCGTTGGCGCCATCGCCCACCACGTCGATCGCGCACTCTCGCCTGAACGTGTGCGCGCCGTTGCCGACCGGGTGTGGTCGGACAAGAGCTCGACGTTCCGGCAGGGGCGCGCGGGGGGATGGCGTGACGAGCTGACCGCCGATCACGTCGCCCTGTTCAAGGCGGTTGCCGGCGATCAGCTCGTCGCGCTTGGCTACGAAGCCGACCTCGACTGGTCGTAAGGCCCGCTAGCTGGCGGCCGAGAGCGTCGCGGCCGATCCGGTGCCGACCATCTGGTCGTGGATCCACCGGTACGTCCGCTCCATGCCGTCCTGCAGGCTGATGGACGGCTCCCAGCCGAGCTGCTCGAGGATCAGCGTGTTGTCACTGTTGCGTCCGCGCACACCCTGTGGCGCGTCGAGCTTGTAGTTGCGCTTGAGGTCGAGGCCGGCGATGCTCCTCGACGATCGAAACCAGCTGGTTGATCGTCACCAGCTCCGGGCTCCCGACGTTGATCGGCTCGGTGACGTCACTGCCGGTGAGGAGTTGCGTGCCGTAGACGCAGTCGTCGACGTACATGAAGCTCCGCGTCTGCTCGCCGTCGCCCCAGATCTCGATCTCGTTCGAGCCGGCGAGCTTCGCCGCGATGACCTTTCGGCAGATCGCCGCCGGCGCCTTCTCGCGGCCGCCGTCGTAGGTCCCGAACGGGCCGTAGACGTTGTGGTAGCGAGCGACGCGCGTCTGGAAGCCGAAGTCCTCGCGGAAGTGCCGGCACATGCGCTCGCTGAAAAGCTTCTCCCACCCGTAGCCGTCCTCGGGCATCGCCGGATAGGCGTCGCCCTCGGCCAGCGCGGTGACGTCCGGGGATCGTCTGCCGGTCGGCCGCGTACACGCACGCGGACGACGAGAAGAAGAAGCGCTCCACGCCCTCTGCACGGGCAGCCATGAGCATGTGGGTGTTGATGAGCACCGACAGCATGCAGAGAGCCTTGTTGTTCTCGATGAAGCCCATGCCGCCCATGTCGGCGGCGAGGTTGAAGACGCGCGACGCTCCCGTCACGGCCTGTTCGCATGCACTGCGCTCGGAAAGGTCGAGGACGCACGACTCGGCCTCCGGAGCCACCTGATACCAGGCGTCCAGCGGCTTCATGTCGACGGCGCGGACGCGCATTCCCTGGCGTACCAGATCGCGAACGAGGTGCCCCCCGATGAAGCCGCCGCCGCCGGCGACGACCGCAAGTTCATTGCTCATGACGCAACCGCCTCGTCTGTGTCGATGGTGCCGGCCGCAGCCTTGTGCGGGTCGGGCAGGTGGCGGTTGAGGGCCGATGCGATCCGCAGCGTCCCGTCGGAGTAGTCGATCACCGTCGCCGAGCCCGTCGAAAGCTTGAACTGCCAGTCTCCGATCGTCGGCCCCGCGATGCGCAGGACTGCCAGTCGGACCATCGCGCCGTGGCTGACCGCGGCGACCGACTGCCCGGGATGCCGGTGGCATATGTCGTGGAGCGCCTCGACCATGCGGTCGGCCGCCGTTGCGAGCGGCTCGCCGTCGGGGCACGCTGCCTGCTCCGGAGCCTCCGCATAGAGCCGGAACGCGTCGGGATCGTGGGCGGCGCACTCTTCCTTCGTGAGGCCTTCCCACGCGCCGTAATCGAGGTTGTTCAGGCCCTGGTGGTCGTCGACACAATCCAGGTCAGCGGCCGCGGCGACCGCCATGGCCACCTCGCGGGCGCGAGCCAGCGGGCTCGTGTAGACGGCGCCGAGTCCTGCGCCGGAGAGCTGCCGTGCAGTCGAAAGGGCCTCGGCCCGTCCGACGGCGTCCAGCGGCACCTCGAGCCGACCGCGGAACCGCACCTCGGCGTTCATAACAGTCCGCCCATGGCGAACCAGGTACAACCGGCAACCGTCATCAGTGCCCACGCCGGCGTGCGCTACCGTCATTTCCCCTCCCACGTCTGCTTGACCGTCCCAGTGTCCCACGACCTGTCGATCTGTCAACCCTTACCGGTTCGAGCTTGACCGGTTCTCGTCCAGTGCTCGCCGCGGAGGGCCGATCAGCTGGACACGTTCTGAGATCCCCGGGTGCCCGTCATGCTTCTCGCCTCGATCGGAGGTTAACCGATCTTCCCGCGGTTGACACCGACCGTCGCTCGGCTTACGGTCGGAAGGTGTCGGCCCAAATGCGCCCATGTCGATGACCATGTCCGCGCCAGAGGCGAGCGAGACGGACGATCTCGCGGCGCCCACCGTCCTCGTGAGCTCCGTGGTGCGCGCTACCGACCAGGGCGAAAGCCACGGCGGCGTGTACCTAGTCGACCTGCACGGCGGCGAGAGCCGGCAGGTCATGGACTGGAACGCCTCGGGTATCAGTTGGGAGGGGCGCGGCGCGGATCGCGGGCTGCGCGGGATCGCGTTTCGCGGCGATCGTGTGTATCTGGCCGCGAGCGACGAGATCTACGTCTACGACCCGGAGTTCCGGTTGCTCGAATCGTTTCGCAACCCGTACCTGAAGCATGCGCATGAGATCTGCATCGAGGGCGATTCGCTCTTTGCCACGTCGACCGGGTACGACTCGGTGCTCGAGCTCGACCTCGCGGGCGGCTCGTGGGCGCATGGCTGGTGTCTTCGGCGCGGCGCCGTCCAGCGGGCCGCGCGCCGGTTCGGGGGACACGTCGCTCCGGGTTTGCACGAGTTCGACCCAAACGGGGCCGACGGGCCGGAGCCGGGCGACACGTCGCATCTGAACACCGTCGTGAGCCGGGAAGGTGTGCTGTACGTCTCGGGCACGAAGACGGACAGGATCTACACGATCGCCGGAGGCCGACGCGGCGTCTACGCGCGCATCCCCCTCGGGTGCCACAACGCGCAGCCCGCTGGCGACGGCGTCCTCGTGAATCACACCCGGACCGACAGCATCTGCCTTCTCGACCGTCGCGGTGCTCCCATCCGGACGTATGCGCTTCCGCGGTACGACGAGGCCAGCCTCGTCCACGGCGGGATGTCGCGCGACCTCGCGCGACCTGGTTTCGGCCGCGGCCTCGTCGCGCTGCCCGACGGGCGGATCGTCGGCGGCTGCTCTCCGGCTACGGTAACCCTCTACGGCATGGACGACGACCAACCGGTCGTGTCGGTCAATCTCTCCATGGACGTCCGGAACGCCATTCACGGCCTCGCCGTGTGGCCGTTTGCGACGCCGAGTTGACCGAAGACGCGCCCCGGTCGCCGTCGGCGGCAACAGCGATTCGCCGGAGGCTGGTCCGGGGCTCGGCCACCGTGTTCGTCGGAATGACCGCCGGCACGATCCTGACGCTCGTGGTCAACGCGATCCTGGCTCGCATCCTCGGCCACGATCGGCTCGGCTCGTACTTCCTGGTTTTCAGCCTCGTCATCTTCGGGACGACGATCGCTCAGCTGGGCCTCGACCGCACGGTCGTACGGCTCGTGTCGGCGTCGCTCGCGACGGGCCTTCCGGGCCGAGCGCGGCGAGCGATCCTTATCGCCTTCGGGCTCGGCTCGGTGGGCGCGGCTGTCGTTGCCCTGACCCTCGTTCTCGGACTCGGCGACTTTCTTGCCGAGCGCGTGTACCACTCCGAGGCTGTCGCGGGTGCGATCACGCTCGCCTCCGTGTGGATCATCCTGAACGCGCTGCTCTCCCTCACGGGCGAGACGTTCCGCGGATTCCAGCGGTTCTGGCCCGCGACGTTCTTCAGTGGGTTGGCGGTGGACGTCCTTCTCACCGTCGGGTTCGGCGCCCTCTGGGTGGCCGGAGCGCGGCCTTCGCTGAACCAGGCCGTCGCCGTCAGCGCGTCGGCGTCGGCGATCGCGCTCGCGGTCGGGGCGATCATGCTGGTGCGGCCGGTGTCGGCGCTCTCGGGCCCCGGAACCGTGCGCGTGCGGAAGGTCACGTCGATCTCGCTTCCGCTCCTCGGGACAGCCGTCGCCAGCTTCATGCTCGGTACGGGAGTCGACCTCTGGGTGGTCGGCCACTTCCGGCCGGCCTACGACGTCGCGCTCTACGGTGCCGCGTCGCGGCTCGTCTTCTTCGTCGCGACCCCGCTGATCGTCGTCTCCCAGGTCGTACCGCCGATCGTCGCTGAACTCTATGCGCGCGGTGAGCGCCGGCAGCTCGAGGACTCGCTGCGAAACGTGTCGACGATCACGGGCATTCCGGCGGCGATCATCCTCATCACGTTCCTCGTCGCTGGTGGCCCGATCATGCGGGTCGTCTACGGGCCGGGGTTCGAGGCCGGGGCCACCGTGCTCGGGATTCTGAGCGTCTCGCGCCTCGTCGCCGTCGCGACTGGATCGAGCGGCACGACGCTGATGATGACCGGGCACCAGCGCACGATGTTCGCCATAACGCTGGTCTCGGGTGTCTCAGCCCTCACGGGCGAGATCCTGCTTGCGCCCGGCTACGGCATTACAGGGGTCGCGATCGCCACATCGTGCGCGCAGATCGGCCAGAACCTCCTGCAGCTCGGATTCGCGCGGCTCCAGGTCGGGATCTGGACTCACGCTCGGTTCTCGCTGCGTCCGCTCGTCGAGCTGATCCGCGGGTAACGGCGGATCTCATCGGCGCGCACGGCGGCGCTTCATGAAGAACACGACCTCGCGCCGGGCGCGGTACTTGATGCGCCCCCAGGGCTGATAGACGGCGTTCGCACGGCGATACCGGCGCAGGTGGGCGTCGAACGAGGGATCGGCGTCGACACGCTCCTGGAACCGCTGCGAAGCGTAGGCGTAGAGCTCCATGTCGAGCCGGTTCTGGTTCTCGATCGCCGTGCGGTCGGCGTTGGACACTGTGGGCCGCTGAGATCGCGGCGCGGCGTTCGCCCGGACGTTCCGGAGCCGGTTCCAGCCGAACGTTGACTGGAGCTGTACGAGCGTCTCGTCGAACCGCTCGACGAGCCCCACGAGCGCGAAGTGACGGTCGATGTTCTCCTTCGCCTGAGCGAGCATGTCCGCGTCGCATGCTCCGAACGGCGTATCCACATCTCCGACGATCGCCCGAGTCTGGCTGTTGTCCGTCTCGGTGGCAAGGCCGCTCGTGACGTACTCGCCGAGCCCCATCCCCTGGGAGTTCACGAGCTCGTGGTAGCGGTGGTTCGTCCGACGCAGGACGTGCGCATACTGGGACACGGCGCGCGCCACCGGGTCACGCAGCATCGTGAGATAGACGCACTCCCCGGGGACGAGCTCGTGAACGCCGAAGTACATGTGTCCGACGATGAGCCGTGCATGGCGGCGCTTGTCCTCGTCGAGTGCCGCCAGGTCGCGCATCACGTGGTCGCCCAGAAATCCGTGCGGGCGCTCCCTCGGCTGCCGGATCCAGATGACGCGATCCTGCGGGACGTTCCTGAACAGCACCCTGCGAATGCTCGATCCGGCGGTCTTCCCGATGTGGAGGAAGACGACCGTGGCGTCGTCGGACGGGTGGTGGACGTCGATCACGGGATTCGAGCGGGTGTGGGATCGCCGGCTCCCGTGAGCTCGGCGTACAGCCGGTTGGCACCGCTTCGGAGCCCGGCCAGTCCGGGCGCTTCTAGGCGGTGGCGCAGGGCGTCCTTGGCGCGCTGCCGTTCGGGCGTCGGCCGCCCGAAGTGGAGGTCGGGCCGGCCCTGCTTCAGATGCCTCTCCCACATCTCGTCGTGGACGCGCTTGTCGAACTCCTCGGTCGCGGGGGGCGGGACGAACGTCGTCCCGAAGCGCTCGTTCAGCCGTTCGATGGTGCCGGTGTAGTCGCGGTCGAGCTCGTCCACGGTTGTGACGAGGATGCCATCCGCGACGCCCTGCGTCGTCCGGTGAAAGCGGATCCAGGCCCTGTACACGGTGGCCGCATCGAGGCCCGGGTGGCGCAGCATGTGCGAGACGGCGACCTCGTCGGGCTTCTTCACGATGAGCAGCGTCGGCAGGCCGAGGCGGGCCGCCCGCACCACCTGGGCCGCGGCATGGGTGTGGTGGGCCGACCTGACGTCGCGGCCCTGCGCGAGCTCCAGCGCCGCCACAGCGTACGACGACGCCGACCTGCCGAAGCCCTCGATGACGAGCTCCGTATCAGGCCTGATGATGCGGTCGGGCCGGTGCCGGTGCCGCCACTCGATCAGCCGTAGATACGGCTGGTAGCAGTTGAACCGGTAGCGCAGCCAGTACCGCGCGCGCACGCCCCTCGCCATGTCCGGAAGGGTACCCGCCGAACCTCAGTGGCAGGTGTCGGAACCGGAGTCGGCCGTCGCGCCGCCGATCTGTTTGTACTGCCAGGAGTAGCTCCCGCTGTTCAGCGTCAGCGACAGGATCCCGAAGCCGGTCTTGCGCACCTGCGAGCCGGGCGCGGGCGTCGTGCTGCCGAAGCCGTTCTGGCTCTCTCCTCCGGTGCCGGCGATGATCTCGCGGGTTCCCGTTCCGTCCGCCACCGGCTGTCCGTTGGCATTCAGGTCGGCGAAGCGCTCGTAGTGGTGGTAGTGGCCTCCCAGGACCAGATCGGCTCCGGCGTTGGCCAGATCCTTCCAGATGGTCCGCATGCCGGTCGTGCCGCCGCCGGTCGTCGACCAGGCGGCCTGGTGCCAGTACGCGAGCGTGCACTGGTTGGGGTGGGCGGCCAGTCGGCCCGCACCCAGGCCTCTTCCGCGTTTCCGGTCGCGCAGCCGCCGATCCGCGAACAGTTGGCGTTGATCGCGAGGATGTGCCAGCTCCCGACGTCGAAGCTGTAATAGCCCTTGCCGTTCACCCCCGCGGCGTCGGAGACGCCGTGGTTCGCGTAGTAGCTGAAGTAGCCGGTCGCGTTCTTCGAGCAGCCGGTCTCGTTGTTCTCGCTCGACGCCTCGTACTCGTGGTTGCCCGGCACGGGCTCCGCGATGGAGTCGTAGGCGCCCCAGGTTGGGTCGTAGCTCGCGTTGAAGGCCCCGAGTGAGCCGCAGTCGTATTGCTCGTCTCCCAGCACGAGCAGCTTCGCGTACGAGCCTTGGCCGATCAGGTCCGCGACTGCCTTCTGCTGGCAGTGACCCGTCAGGCCGCCGGTACCGTTGCCGTTGTTGTAGTCGATGTCACCCGGGTTGCAAGCGACGTCCCCGGCCGCGGCGATCGTCACGGATCCGCCGCCGCCCGGCGTCGTCGCCGAGGCCTCGTTCGACGGGTCGGACTCATCGGTCGCGTCGAACGCGGTCACCGTGTACGTGTAGAACGTGCCGGCGTTCACGTTGGTGTCCGCGTACGACGTCGTCGGGTCGTTCACAGTGGCAATCGGGTTGCTGCCGCCGTTCCGGTAGACGTGGTAGCCGGTGATCCCCGGCGTCGCGGAGGCGTCCCAGTCGAGGTCGACCTCGTTCTCGGAGACGGCCGTCGCAGAGAGGTTCGACGGCGGATCGATGCTGCTGACGGCCGGGCTCGTGAGCGACATATTGTCGATCACGAACGCATCGCCGCTGATCGGCGTCTTCTGGGTGACGGTCACATTCAACGTGTCGTTGTCGGCGAGCGCGGTGTAGGCGATCTGGGTGAAGTTCTTCCATGTGCCGTTGCCTGTGGTGCACGCCGTCGTCGTCTTGGCCTGCGCCCCCGACTCCTTGACCTTGAGGCAGACCGACTTGCCGCTCGGTGCGTTGAACCGGCCGGTCGCGGTGTAGACCGCGCCGGCGACGGTGCTCGACACGACCGGATTCGGGTTGGTGGTGATGCCGAAGGTGGTGCCGGCGCCGTTCCAGGCCTCTCGGGCTCCGAACCCACCGCCGTCGCCCGTCACAAGGGTGAGGCTCGAGTTCTGGCTCTTCCACCCCGAAAGGGAGCCGCTGCCAGAGCCCTCGAAGGTCCCGTTCGCGAGGAGCTCGGTGTCCGCCAGAGCGGCTGGCCCGGCGATGAGAGCACAGACCACGATCACTGCGAGTGCGATTCCCTTCCGCATCCTGCCCACCTATCCCCTTCGCTCGACTGCACGCAACGGCACGGCGGCCGCCGATCGGCACTTCAGGCCAGCGTACGGTCGTCCCCGGAACATGTCAAGCATTGCCATCGGCGGACTGTGGGTCGGTTACGCATGGCAGGTGTCCGACCCCTGGTCGCCGGTCGTGGCGTCGACGCGCTTGTACTGCCACGAGGAGCCGCCCGAGAACAGCGTGAGGGACAGGATGCCGTAGCCAATCGTCCTGACGTGCGAGCCGGGAAGCGGCATCTTCGAGCCGAAGCCGCCCTGGCTCTCTCCGCCGATGCCGGCGATGATCTCGCGCATGCCCGTCCCGTCGGTCACCGGCTGGCCCGACGAGTCGAGGTCGGCGAAGCGCTCGTAGTGATGGAAGTTCCCGTTCAGGACGAGCTCGGCGCCCCCGTTTGCCAGATCGCTCCGGATGGGGCGCATGTTCGGGACGCCCTTGTCGTCGCCCGTCGTTGACCAGGCGGCATGGTGCCAGTAGGCGAGCGTGCACTGGTTGGGTGGGCCGCCAGGTCGGCGCGCAGCCACTCCTCCTCCGGATCGCCGACGGCGCAGCCGCCGATGGTGTCGCAGTTCGCGTTGATGGCGATGGCGTGCCAGGAGCCGAGGTCGTAGCTGTAGTACCCGTGGCCGTCGACGCCCGCGGCGTCTGTGACGCCGTGGTTGGCGAAGTACGTGTAATAGCCGGTGGCGTTCCGCGAACGGCCCGTCTCGCCGTCCTCGCTGTGCCCTTGCGCCTCGTGGTTTCCGGGCACCGGCTCCATGATCGAGTCGTACTGCCCCCACGTCTGGTCGAAGCTGGCGTTGAAAGCGCCGAGCGAGGCGCAGTCGTACTGGAGGTCGCCGAGGGCGAGCACCTTGTCGTACGAGCCCTGGCCGATCATGTTCGCGGTAGCCTTCTGCATGCAGTTCCCGTCCAGGCCCGTCCCGTTGCCGTTGGTGTAGTCCGGGTCGTTGGGATGGCACGAGATGTCGCCGGCGACGGCCAGCGTCACCGCTCCCGGCCCTCCGGGTGTGGTCGCCGTCGCCAGGTTCGACGGGTCGGATTCCGCCCGACCGTCGAATGCCGTCACCGTGTAGGAGTAGGTCGTGGCGGCGCTCACCGTCGTGTCCGCCTACGAGGTCGCCGGGGCGTCGACCGTGGCAATGGGCTGCGAGCCCGCGTCGCGAGAGACGTGGTAGCCAGTGATGCCGCTCAGCCGGACGGATCCCACGTCAGGTCGATCTCCGTCTCCGAGGCCGCGGTCGCCGACAGGTTCGCGGCGGGGAGATCACCTCTCCGACCTCCGTCGTCAGCGACATGTTGTCGATGGAGAAGGAGTTCCCCGCTCGCCGGCGTCTTCTGGATGACGGTCACGTTCACGGTGTCGCCGTTCGCGAGCGCCGTGTAGTGGATCCCGGGCAGGTCCTTCCAAGCCCCGGTTCCGGTGGTCCAGGAGGTGGCCGTATTCGACTGGGCCCCCGTCTCCTTCACCTTCAGGCACATCGACTTGCCGGTCAGGCCGTTGAATCGTCCCGTTGCGGTGTAGACCGCCCCGGCCACGGCCGTCTCGTCCACGGGATTCGGCTTGGTCGTGTCCTGTACGTGGTGCCCGAACCGGTCCAGGCCTGGCGCGCGGCGAAGCCGCCCCCGTCGCCGGGAACGAGCGACAGCGTGGCGCTCTGGCCCTTCCAACCGGAGAGGGAGCCGCTGCCGGTGCCCTCGAACGTCCCGTTCGAGATCAGGTTCTCAGGCCCGCCGCCGCCCGGAGTCGTCGCGGAGGCCGTGTTCGACGCTTCGGACTCCGAAGGAGGCGTCGAACGCCGTCACTCTGTAGGTGTACGTGGTCGACGGGTCGACCGTCGTGTCGGAGAACGACGTCGCTGGGGCGTCCACCGTCGCGATCGGCGTGGCGCCGCCGTCACGGTAGACGTGGTATCCGCTGACGCCGGGCGTGGCCGAGGCGTCCCAGTCCAGGTCGATCCTGGTCGCCGACACGGCATTTGCTGTGAGGTTCGCCGGAGGCACGATCGTCCCAGCGGTCGGCGTGGTGAATGTCAGGTTGTCGACGATGAAGGCGTCGCCGCCGACCGGTGTCTTCTGGATCACTGTGACGTTCAGCGTGTCGCCGTCAGCCAGAGGCGCGTAGGCGATCGGCGCCAGATCCCGCCACGCGCCCGTGCCGGTCGCGCAGGCGGTCACGATGTTGGACTGGGAGCCGGACTCCTTCATCTTGAGGCAGACCGACTTACCCGTCGGCGCATTGAACCTACCCGCGGCGGTGTAGACGGTGCCGGTCGACGCAGTCCCCGTCACCGGGTTCGGGCTCGTAGTGATCCCATAGGGCGTGCCGGCGCCGTTCCAGGCCGGCGGGCTGCGAAGCCGCCCCCGTCGCGGGCGACGAGCGACAGCGTGGCGTTCTGGCTCGTCCAACCGGCGAGAGAGCCGCTGCCGGACGACCCCTCGAACGTCCCGTTCGAGAGGAGCTCGACGGAGTCCGCCGTTGCGGACGAGCTGAGGGCGAGCGTGCACGCGAACGCCGTCGCCAGGGCGAATCCCTTGCGCATGTCAATCCTTCCGATCGCTTGGAGCCGCCGCCGACGTGCCCCCTCCCTCCAGGGGACGACACGGCACCTTCCGCCAACCTACGAGCGGTGGAAGGAGGTGTCAATCCCGCCGGCGCGAATGCGGCTCAGCGCGTGATGCGGCGCTTCAGCGCGGCAGGCCACGTGTGGGTGATTCGCCCCGACCAGCGGTAGCGGGCGTTCGCGCGCTGGAAGGCCTCGTAGCTCGCAGCGAAGCCGTCGACCTCCGCGATGCGCCGCTCGACGATCGCTTTGGCGTGGTCGTACAGCTCGAGGTCGAGGCGGTTCTGGCGCTCCAGTAGCGCCCGGTCCTCCGGCGCCAGCTCCGCCCGGCGGCGTGCCACCTTGACGCTCACGTAGCGGACATCTGTCCAGCCGAACGACTGTCCGAGGAGGAGGATCGACTCGTCGAACCGCTCAGTCAGCCCCACCCATGAGAAGTGCTCGTCGAGGTGCCGCTTCGCGCGTTCGAGCATGCCCTGGGTGCAGGCTCCGTACGGGGTGTTGAGGTCACCCGCGATCGCCCGGGTCTGGCTGTTGTCCATCTCGAGCGCGATGCCGCTCGCGACGTACTGCTCGAGGCTCATTCCCAGTGCAGTCTCGTGGTGCCTGTGGGTGGGCGTCCGCAACACGTAGCGATACTGCGACAGGGCCAGGCTGACGGGATTCCGGACCATCGTGATGTAGGTCGACGGGCGTGGCACGCTCTCGTGGAGCCCGAAGACCGTATGGCCCATAATGAGGCGCGGGCGAAGGCGCTCCTCCTCGGGGCGCCGGCCGAATTCTTCGAGCGTCTCCTCGCGCGGCCGTCGCTGCGCCCGCACTGTCATGACGGCGGACGGCGCGTACTGGCGCTTCAGGATCTGGCGCAGGGTCGACCCGGCCGTCTTTCCGATGTGCAGGAAGATGACGGTGCGGTCGTCGGTCACGGCTCTCGCAGCGGCGCGCCCAGGTTGGACAGAGAGCGCCGGCCGCCGAGTCCGAGCACGCGCCCGGCCACGTCGGAGCCCAGGCAAGCGCGACTCGCGCGCATTCCGGAGACCTGCTCCCGCAGGGCGCCGGCGTCATATCCCATCGTCGCCAGCCGTCCATCGCCGACGAACTCGAGGTAGCGCCGGCACCAGCGCTTGCGGAGTGGATTTCGCATCGTCTCCTGCCACCGGTCGACCGAGTCCGTCGTGATCGTCGAGTACAGGACGCGGCCCGTCCGGTCGCCCATCCTGCCGGCCAGGTCGACGGTGGCAAACCGCTCCTGTGCGCCCGGGTCGTGCGGCACGTCGAGGAACGCGAAGAGCTTCGCCAGGGCCGGCTCCGGCTCGGCGACGATGTCCTCGTAGCGCAGGACACATGCTCGGGGGTCGCGGCGCTCGGAGGCCGCGACCAGGCGTTCGAGGCCGCCGTGGAGATCGGGCGCGTACCGATCCAGGTTCCACCGGCCGCGGCCGAACGACTCGATGATCGACGCAGCGACCGCGAGCGGGTTTCGCCACAGGAAGACGAAACGCGCATCCGGAAAGAGCTCCATGACCTCGTCCACGACGAAGTGGTAGCGCGGCGTCTTGTCGACGAACCAGGTCGCGTCGCCGGCAGCCTGCTGGTAGAGAGCCAGCGCCGTACGGCGCACCTCGGCGAGGTACGCGCCCTGCCCTCCGGGAAGGACCTCGCAGAAGTCATGCGACGCGCGGGCGGCCGTGCGGTGGCCGTACTCCGCCTGCGCCGCGTCTGGGCGGAGCGCGTAGAGCTGCGGGAGCAGGATCCACGGCTCCGACGACGTCGCGATCTCGGAGTGCGTCGCGAGCATCCGCTGGAGAAGCGTCGAACCGGCGCGAGGCAGCGAGAAGACGAAGAGCGGCCGCGCGCTCATGCCGGCCGCGCGACCGAGGGGTAGCAGCCGCCTGGACGACCTGCTGCCACTGCCGCGCGCCGTCGTCGGAGCCGACACCACCGCAGGTCGGAGCCGTGCAGTCCGCGCGCCCGGATCTGTCGCCGGTAGGCGCCGCTCGTGAGCTTCATCGCGCCGTGGACGACGTGGCCGAGCCGCCGGGCGCGCATCGCGCCGTAGCGCTCCCGCACCATGTCGTACTCGCGCCCGAACCCGTCGCCGCGGTTCAGGCGCTGGAGGAAGCCGCGCCGCTCGGTGGCCGTGACGCGGGTGTCGTGTGCGCGGAAGACGCCCGACGGGGATCGGGACGTGCCGGAACGAGGCCCGCTCGTCGAGAAGGCGCAGGTAGAGATCCCAGTCCATCATCCGCCGCATGCTGGCGTCGATCGGATCGGCGCCGAGCGACGAGCGTCCGGACGATGCACGAGACGGTGCTGATGAAGCAACCGTAGGAGCGCAGCACGAACGGCGAGAAACGGTGCTGTGGCAGAAGGCGCGGTCAGACGCCCGTCGCCGTCGGAGAAGAGCGTGTCGCCGTAGACGACGTCGGCTCCCGTGCCCGGTCGCCCTCGCGGACGAGCGCCGCGAGGCCGTCGGGCAGGTAGAACTCGTCCGCGTTCAGCCACGCGATCCACCGGCCGCGCGCACGCTGGCGATCCCGCGGTTCAGCGCGTCCGACTGGCCCGTCGTCGGGCTCGGACACCCAGTCCACGAGGTCGTCGAGCTCCTGCAGCAGCTCGACGGTGCCGTCGGTCGATGCGCCGTCCTGGATCACATGCTCGACCGTGATGCCCTGCTGCTCGGCGACGCTCACGATCGCGTCGCGCAGATAGTGGGCGTAGCCGTACGACGGCGTGACCACGGTCAGGTCGAGCTTCTCGGTCTCCAGCGGGTCTCGCTCCATGTCAGCTCCAGCGCGGTCGTCGGTGCTCGGCGCGCTGCGGCGCCGGGGGCGCCGCGCCATCTGGGCGGGTACGCCATCGCGATCAGCGTGAAGATCAGGATGCCCTTCTCCGACGCGCCGAACGGCCACGAGTAGACGGTGCCGATGACGACGAAGTTGCCCGAAGCAGGAACGCGCCGCCGCCGAACGACAGGAGATCGCAGATCCGCGGCCGCCGGTTTCGCCGTCTCCAGATGTCGCGGAACAGGATCACGTAGATCGCGAAGAAGACGACCCAGGCCGAGGAGCCCGAACTTGATCCACACCTCGACCGGGGCGTTGTGCACCATCCCGGCGTCGCCCTTCCACTGGGCCGTGCGCGTGTCCGTGGTAGAGGACGCCCACGCCGAGGCCGGTGATCGGGATGAGCCTTGACCTCGTCCAAGCCGTCGAGGATGTCGTTGATGTGGCCCTGGTTGGTCGTCGCGTAGACGTTGTCCGCTCGCGTCTGGGTCGGATCGAGGCTGGCGAACCGCCCGCCCCAGTCGAGCGACGACCAGGTGAGCGCGATGGTCACGAGGCACGCCACAGCGACGGCTGCGATCGAGACGACGTACCGACGCCGGTTGACGCCCGAGAAGAGGACGAAGGCCGCGAACACGGTCGCCAGCTCGACCCAGGCGTACCGGCGAAATGCCAGCGCGACGACGCTCGTGCCGACGATGACGCCGGCCATCCACAGGAACCGGCGTGCGCGTCGCGTGCGAAGCATCGCCATCGACACGCCGACCGCCGCCACCATGAACTCGAGCGTGGCGTGGTCGCCGTCGTCGTCCGGCCGTAGAACGCGATCTCGCCGCCGCCCGATGCATACTGGACGAGCTGGTCGACGCCGTAGCCCGTCATGATCGCGACGAAGATCTGCGCGAAGCGGAAGCAGTCGCGATCGGTGCGGAGGACGGTCGACCAGAGCGCGAACGCGTACACGCAGCCCGACCGCCAGGTTGCGCCAGTCGCCGAACGGGCTCTGCGTCTCGTGGTAGACGCCCGCTGCGATCCCGATCAGCACCGCGGTCGTCGCCGAGCCCGAGAAGCCACGCCATCCGGTTCGAGATCGCGCAGCCGTCCCGTGCCGAAGCGCTCGACGAGGCCGGCGTACGCGAACGCGAACACGGCGACGTCGCCGGGCGTGAACTGTCCGAACTTCTGCTGCGTCCACCACGACGGGCCGTAGTTCGTGAGGCCGCTGTGCTTGACGGCGAAGCGGATGCCCGGGTCGGTCTTCGAATGGAAGTAGACGGCGCAGAAGAGGATGAGCGTCGCCAGCGACCACCAGACGAACCGCGCCGAATCTCCACGGCTGCGTGACCGGCACGCGGGCTGCGCCGCGCGGTGGGCCGCTGGGCGACGACGCTCATCGAGCGGCACCGCCCGCGGCGAGCGGGGCTCGTCGGCGGCCGCGGCGTCGCTGCCGCGGCGCCCCGGAGTAGATCTCGAGCAGCCGGTCGGTGGTCGCCTTCGGGGCTGAGGTTGCGCTCGTACTCGCGCGCGGGCTCCTGCGCCGAGGCGCTCGGCGAGGTCGCGGTCGTCGGCCAGGCGCCGGAGGGCGCGGGCCAGGTCGGCCGCGTCGCCGGGCTCGGCGTGGAGGCCGGTCTCGCCGTCGGCGACGATCTCGGCCAGGCTGCCGAGCCGCGAGGCGATGACGGGGACCCCGAGCGCGTACGCCTCGGCGACGATCCGGGGGAAGACCTCGTACCAGCGCGACGGCACGACGAGCGCGCGGGCTCCGGCGAGGATCTCGAGTCCGCGGTCCCGCGGAACCTGGCCGGTCAACTCGACGCCGGTCAGCGTCTCGGCGCGGGCACGGAGCGTCTGCTCCAGCTCACCCGCGCCGACGACGCGCAGCCGCTGGCCGCCGTCGGGGAAGGCCTGTCGCCCACGCCTCGAGCAGCACATCGACGCCTTTCTCCGGAGCAAGGCGGGACAGGCAGATGAAGCCGCCGTCGTACGCCGGACGAGGCGTGCCGGGGTCGGGTGCGGTGTTGAACTTGACGACGATCCTGTCGGCCGGCCATCCGGCCTTCAGGTAGCGGCTGCGGGCGAACTCGGACGGCGTGATGTACGTGTCGACGGCGGTCGACCACGTGCCGATGGCGCTGTGCAGCGCGTCCTTCACCGCGATCGGAAGCGTCGCGACGCGGGATGACCGGTAGCAGCCGTGGACGACGGCCGGGATCGGGACGCGGCCCGAGGCAGTCCTCGCACACCCGCCCGTCGCGCAGGAACGTCGCCGCCGGGCAGAGCGGGCGGAAGTTGTGGAGCGTCTGGACGACCCGCACACCGCTGCCGTGCGCGGCGCGCAGCGCGGCCGGGCTCAGGAGCGGGAACGTGTTGTGCGCATGGACGACGTCGGGTCGGAAGCCGGCGATCGCACGGCGCACCGTCCGGGCGCCGTCGCGCGACCAGACCACCCTCGCCGGGGAGCGTCAGGCGCTTGGCGGCGGGCCAGCCGGCGATGTCGTCGCTCTCGACCGAGAGCAGCTCGACGACCGCCCCGGCCTCGCGCAGGAGGGCCGTCTCCTCCTCGACGACGGCGTTCTCGCCGCTCGGCTGGGCGCTGCGGTACCGGTTGTGGACGACCAGGACGCGCATTCATCACCGGGACGGGCGGGCTGCCCCGACCGTGTCGCGGGTCACCTCGGCGATCGTGCTTGCGATGAAGACCGTGTTCGCCGCTGCGTATCTGGGCGCGAGCTTGATCGGGTCGTGCACCATCCGGTGCACCCATTCGAGGCCCGACTCCTGCATCCACATGGGCGCCCGCGGGCGGTTGCCGGAGATGAAGTCGAACGCGGCGCCGACGCCCATGGCGAGCACGCCCTCGAGGTCGGGCGACAGCCGGTGCATCCAGAGATCCTGCTTCGGCGTGCCGAGGCCGACCCAGACGATGTGCGGCGAGGCGGCATTGATCGTCGCCACGGCCTCGCGCTCCTCGGGCGCGTTCATCGCCCGAAACGGCGGCGAGCTCGTGCCGACGATCTGCGCTCCCGGAAACCGCTCGAGCAGGTTCTGCTCGAGCCGCTCGAGCACGCTCGGCGTGGCACCGAACAGGTAGTGGCGCAGGCCGTGCTGGCGCCCGAGGTCGATGACGCGGGGCATGAGGTCGGGGCCGGCGATCCGCTTCGCGTCCGCGGTGCCGTTGCGCCGCTGCCGCCATGCGACGGGCGCGCCGTCCGGGAAGTTCATCCATGCCTCGTGGAGCGCGTGCCGCAGGCCGGGGTCGCGCTGCGCGAGCGTCAGGCCGTGGACGCCGGTCAGCGAGGCGTACCCGCCCTGCCTCGACAGGGCGCGCTCGATCACGGTCGCGCGCGGCTCCCTCGAGGTCACCGGCGTAGAGCTCGGTGCCCATCACGGTGCACGTGTTCTGTGGGTGGTCGGTGCCCGCCATCGCACCGATCATTGACTGGCGCGCGTCCGGGTCGGCTGTTCCGCCGGAGTGCCGTAGCCGCCGTAGCCGTATGCCGCCGCCGTAGCCGTATCCCGACTCGGACTCGGCGTCGGTCACGACGACTCCGAGACCCAGGGCGCGGGCCGTCCCGAGCTCGCGCCGCAGCTCGTGCAGCATCGGCCGGCGGACGAGGTCGAGCTTCGACACGACCATGTAGGCATCGGCCTGCGACGTCAGTGCCATCGTGTCGGCAACGGGCAGGACGGGCGGAGTATCGATCACGATCGTCTCGGCGCGCTCGCGGAGCTCGGTCAGAAGCGCGGCGAGCGCCTTGGACGTGAGCAGCGACGACGGGTCAGAGGGCGGCTCGCCGGCGATGAGGACGTGCAGCAGCGATGCCCGACGGCTCGTTCCCGTGCCCGTTGCGGCGTGCGCCGGGATCGGGCGCGCCTGGCACGACGACGGGGACGAGCGCCTCGTCGAGCGTCGCGTGCCCGAGGATGACATCGGTCACGCCGGGGCGGCCGGTGAGGCCGAAGAAGCGGTCGAGGTACGGCGCACGCAGGTCGAGGTCGACCAGGATGACGTTCTTGCCGGACGCCGCCATCGCCACGGCGAGGTTGGCGGCGGTCGTCGACTTCCCCTCCTGCGCCACGGCGCTCGTGACGAGGAGCATCTGGGCCTGCGGGTCGAGGTTCGCGAAGTCGAGACTCACCCGGAGCTTCTTGTAGGCCTCGCTGTGGATGCCGTGCGGATCGGCGAGGAGCGTCAGCTGGTCGTGCTTTCGCATGTCCTTGTCGGGCCGCGGCAGGCGGCCGAACAGCGGAAGGCCGAGCTCGGCGGCGACCTGCTCGGCGGAGCGGATGCGAGTGTCGAATGCCTCGCGGGCGAACACCAGGCCGATGCCGATGACCAGGCCGAGGATGACGCCGATCGCCGTGTTGCGCTTGGTGTTCGGGGCGAGCTGGGCGGCGCCGGACGCCTTGTTCTGCACCTGGATCTGGCCCAGCGTGGCGTCCGCCTGGCTCTGGATCTCGATGACGTTCGTGTCCGCCCGCCCGGCCTTGCCGTTGAGCTCTGTGTAGTTCTTGAAGTCGGATTGGACCGTGGCGTCGGGCAGACCCGCGTTCTTGTCGGCCTGCCACTTGTCGTAGGCGACTGTCGCGAGGTGGTGGTAGCTCCTGGCCGTGTCCTCCGCCTGGGTCTTCAGATGGTTCACCCGCGTGGTCGTCTGCTCTTTGTTGTACTCCGCGAACGCCTGGGCGTAGGCGTTGGCCAGGGCCACCGCGCCGGCCTTGGTGCGGTAATTGACCTTGAACTCGACGATGGTCGCGGTCGGGTCGGCCGTGACGGTCGACGCCTTGAGCAGCTTCCGCGGCGTCATGTTCGGGATGATCCGGCACGACCTTCGCGAGGGCCGCGGCCGCGACCTGCTCGGCTCTGAGCGACCTGCGCCTGCGTCGCGACGTACTGCTGATGCGCTGCCGGACGACGTGTGCTGGTTCGACGTCGGGTTGTTCAGGTCGAGCGTGGTGATGACGTCGTCCGCAGTCGCCTGGAACTGCGGCGCCTGCCGGGACGACACGAAGTAGGTCACGGCCGTGACGAGGACCAGCGTCGCGAGCACGATCCACCACCCTCGGCGGATTACGCGCACATAGTCGGCCATGGGACGGCCCGGACGCCCAATATCATCGATCACGCGACCTTCCTCCCTGAAAAAGGCTGAGCGGCGGGCCGAATGGTACCCGCTCGCCAGGGATACTCCACCATGCGGATCGTGTCAAGGGAGACGTGCGCTCCGCCCATCGTTTTCCAATCCCGCTCACACAGCGGGATCGCGCCGCCTCCGCCCCAATTCGACCAGAGGGGCGAGCGGATCCCGTCCGTCGCCCGGCCAGGAGCACCATGGAGTGGAACCACAGGTCGGCGACCTCCGACACGAGATGGTCGCTCCCCGGCTCGGCGAGCACCGTCTCGACCGCCTCCTCGCCCACCTTCCGCTGACGCGCGTCGCGCGCCTCCGCGAGCAGGCCGGCCACGTAGGAGCCGCCGTCCGCCGCGCCCGCCCGCTCGGCGATCGTCTCGGCCAGGTCGCAGAGCGCCGGGCCGGGCGATTCGAAGCACGAATCCGCCCCCGTGTGGCACGTCGGGCCGGCGGGGCGGGCCAGCATCAGGATCGCGTCGGCGTCGCAGTCCGCCGCCAGCGACGTCACCTCGAGGAGGTTGCCCGAGGTCTCGCCCTTCTTCCAGAGCCGGTCCCGCGAGCGCGAGTGGAAGTGGCCGAGCCCGGTCTCGATGGTCGCCTCGAGCGCCTCGGTGTCCATGTACGCCAGCATGAGGACGCGGCCCGTGTCGGCGTGCTGGACGACGCACGGCAGGAGCGCCCCTTTCGGGATGCTCACGAGCGGACGGGCAGGCCGCACGCGGCCACCTCCTGCTTCACGTCGGCCACGGTCGCCTCGCCGTCGTGGAAGATCGACGCGGCCAGCGCCGCCTGCGCGCCGGCGCCGAGCGCGGCCGCCATGTCGGCCGGGCCGCCCGCTCCGCCCGAGGCGATGACGGGCACCCGCACGGCTTCGGTCACGGCCGCGATGAGCTCGAGGTCGTATCCGGCGTGGCCGCCGTCGGCGTCGATGCTCGTCACCAGGAGCTCGCCGGCGCCGCGCTCGACCGCCTCGCGCGACCACTCGATCGCGTCGCGGCCCGTGGGGCGCATCCCGGCCGAGGCGTGCGCCTCCCAGCTGCCGTTTGCGCGCGCCGCGTCGACGGCGACGACGACGCACTGCGAGCCCAGTTGGTCGGCCAGTTCCTCGACCAGCTCGGGCCGGTCGAGCGGCGCGGTGTTCACGCTCACCTTGTCGGCGCCCGCCAGGAGCAGGTCGCGGGCCCGCTCGAACCCGTCCACGCCTCCGCCGACGCACAGCGGCACGTCGACGCGGCGGGCCGCCCGCTCGACCGCCTGCAGGAGCTCGGCCCAGGCCTCGTCACCCGCCGAGATGTTGAGCCATACGATCTCGTCGGCGCCGGCTTCGGCATAGCGAGCCGCGGCGTCGACAGGGTCGCCGCAGTCGCGCAGGTCACGGAACCGGACGCCCTTCACGAGCCGGCCCCGGCGGACGTCGAGGCACGGGATGATCCGCCTACGCAGCATCGCCGCTCCGTCGCAGGAACGCGGCGAGCAGCTCCCGGCCCGCGGCGCCGCTTCGCTCAGGGTGGAATTGCACCGCCGCGACCCGGCCGCGGCCGACGGCCGACGCGAACGCCGTGCCGTCGAGCTCGGTCGTCGCGATCACATCGGAGGCCTCGGCCGGCTCGGCGACGTAGGCGTGTGCGAAGTAGCAGACCGCCGGCAGCGTGCCGGCGAGCGAGTCGAGGTGCGCGGGGGCGACGTCGTTCCAGCCCATGTGCGGGACGGTCCGGGCCCAGTCGATGCGGCGGACGCGGCCGGGGAGCAGACCGAGGCACTCCGTGTCGCCCTCTTCGCTCCTGTCGAACAGGAGCTGGAGGCCGAGGCAGATCCCGAGCACGTGCGCGCCGCGGTCGGCGGCCGCCCGGACGGCGCCGGCCAGGCCGGTGGCCCGCAGGCGCTCCATCGCGGGGCCCGCCGCGCCGACGCCGGGGACGACGAGCAGCCGCGACCGCTCGGCGGCCGCGGGCTCGGCGGTGATCTCGACGCCGACGCCCAGCCGCTCGAACGCCGCCCGCAGGCTGCGCAGGTTGCCGGCGCCGTAGTCGACGATCGTCACGGCGGTCACAGGCTGCCCTTCGTCGAGGGGATCTCCCCGGCCCGGCCCGGATCGACGGCGACGGCCGCCCGCAGCGCGCGCGCCAGCGCCTTGAACGACGCCTCGAGCATGTGGTGGTCGTCGGCGCCCGCGGCGGAGATGTGGATGCCGAGGCGGCCGCTCCGTGCGAGCGTGTCGAAGAAGTGCGGCACGAGGCTGCCCGGGAGAGCACCGATGCGGTCGCTCGCGAACGGCAGCTCGATCGCCCCCACCCCGCGGCCGCCGAGGTCGACCGTCGCGTGCGCCAGCGCCTCGTCGAGGGGCGCGCGGGCGTCGCCGAACCGGGCGATGCCGGCCCGGTCGCCGAGGGCGGCGTCGAGCGCCTGCCCGAGCACGATCGCGACGTCCTCGACCGTGTGGTGCTCGTCGACCCACAGGTCGCCCGTGCACGTGAGCTCGACGTCGATCAGGGAGTGGGTCGAGAGCGCGGTCAGCATGTGGTCGAGCATGCCGACTCCGGTGCTCACGGCCGCCCGGCCCGATCCGTCGAGCGCGACGCGGCACCGGATGTCGGTCTCGGCCGTGCGTCGCTCGGCGGTCCCGATGCGGGTGCCTGCCGCCGTCGCCACCGGCTCGGCGGCAGCGCCCAGCGCGGCCAGGAGCACGTCGTCGTCGGCGGCGGTGGCCGGGCTCACGCGGATGTGGTTCGCAAGCGAGCGGGTCGGCGAACGTGCGCACGACGAGGCCCTGATCGAGCAGCCGCTTCGAGACGGCTGCCGCCGGCTCGCCGACGTCGACCAGCAGGAAGTTCGCACACGAGTCCTCGACGCCCAGCCCGGCGGCGCGGAGGGCTGTCGCCATGCGGTCGCGCTGGGCGACGGTCGCGGCGGCGCGCGCGCGCATCTCGCCGGCTTCGCGCAGCGCCATCCCCGCGAGCGCGACCGAGAACGACGAGATCGAGGCGGGCGGCCGGATCGCGTCGAGGCGGTGGGCGATGGCGGGCGGCGCCAGGATGTAGCCGATCCGCGCCCCTGCGAGCGCGAACGCCTTCGAGAACGTGCGGATGACGACGGTGTTCGAGCGCTCGCGCACCAGCGGGGACAGGTCACGCCCGCCGAACTCGACGTAGGCCTGGTCGATCACGACGAGGCCGTCGCGCTCGCAGAGGTCGTCCTCGGTCGCGTCCGCGCCCGTCGGGTTGTGGGGCACGCACGACCACCACAGGCGGACAGCCGGCGAGGGCTCGTGCACGAGCGTGGCCCCGGCCAGCCGGGTGGCGTTCCCGTACCAGGAGTAGAACGGGCGGCGGACGTACGCCTCGTCGCCGGGCCGGAGCGTCAGGAGCGCGCAGAGCTGGACGGCCTCGTCGGCCCCGCCGGTCAGCACCACGCACTCCGGGTCGAAGCCGGTGTGCTCGGCGACCGCGTCGCGGAGGCCGAGGTAGGTGGCGTCGGGGTAGTTGTTCACCGCCACCCGGCCCAGCGTCGCGACGGCCCGCCCGTACCAGGCCGGCGGCACCGGGGAGAGGTTCATGTCGAACCGCCGCAGCCGGCCCTCCGGCAGCCCCTCCTCCCAGTGGTAGGGCTCCGCGTCGAGCAGGTCGGCGCGAATCGGCAGCCGCTGCAACATTGGTGCCTGGCACCGTTGTTTCACTCATGGGATGAGGTTCTGGATCGGGAGCACCAGCAGTGAGCGGGCGCCGGCGGCCTGGAGCGGGGCGAGCAGGTCGGCGACCGCGTCGGCGTCGACCACGGCGTGGACGGCGTGGAGACCGCCGCGGGCCAGCGGCAGGACGGTCGGCGAGTCCATCCCGGGGAGGAGGGCGATCACGTCGTCGAGCGAGCCGTCGGGCGCGTTCAGCATGAGGTAGCGCTTGCCGCGGGCCGCGACGACGCTCTCGACCACCGTGGCGAGCTCGGAGGCGACGGCGCGCGCGGCGCCGTCGAGCCCGCGGCGCGCGACCAGCGTCGCCTGCGACTCGAGCACCGTCGCGATCGGGCGCAGCCCGTTCTGGCGCAGGGTGTCTCCGCTCGAGACGAGATCGACGATGCCGTCGGCCGCGTCGAGACGCGGCGCGAGCTCGACCGACCCCCGGATCGGGATCGTCTCGACCGACAGGCCCTCGGCGGCGAAGAACGCGGCCGCGGTCCGCGGGTGCGCCGTTGCGACCCGCCCGCCGTCGAGCTCCTCCACGGCGGCGATCCGCCCGTCGGCGGGCACCGCCACCTCGAGCGCGCAGCGCCCGAACCCGAGCGGCACGAGCTCGTCGACCTCGGCTCCGGCCTCGACGATCTGGTCTCGGCCGGCGACGGCCGCGTCGACGGCGCCGTCGGCCGTCCATGCGGGGATGTCGTCGGCGCGCGCGAAGAGCACCTCGATGTCCCAGCGGGAGCAGTGTGCGTGAAGCGCCCGGCCGTTGACGTCGACCTCGACGCCCGCGGCCCGTGCGAGCTCGAGCGCCGGACCGTGCAGCCGCCCCTTCGACGGCAGCGCCAGGCGGAAGGGCCGCGTCACGGCCGCCTCGTCGAGCGGCTGCGGCGGTCGAGCACGAGCCGGTAGCCGCCCTCGCCGTGGCGGAGCCAGTGGGCGACCCGCGTCACGGTCGCCGTCGATCCGTGGACGGTCCGCGCGACCTCGGCGTAGGGGATGCCGCGGTCGAGCAGCTGGGCGGCGTGCCATCGGTGCGCCAGCACCTCGAGCTCGTGGAGCGTGCAGACGTCGCGCAGGAAGGACGGCAGCCTCGTCGCGCGTGCGAAGGGCGACGACCGCGTCGCAGAGGTCGTCGACCTGGGGTGTGCGCCATTCGCTCATCGTGATAGCATTTTAGCATGCTAAAACGTTGGGGGAAGCAGGCGGTACCGGCGATCGACCTCCTGGGCGGGCGTGTGGTGCGGCTGCACCAGGGCCGCTACGACCAGGCGACCGTCTACTCGGACGACCCGGTCGGCGTGGCCGCAGCGCCTCGTTGCCGCCGGCGCCCGCCGACTTCACGTCGTCGATCTCGACGCCGCGCGCGACGGGGCCCGGCCTGCTCGGCACCGTGACCTCATCGCACGGATCGCGGCGCTCCCGGGAGTGCGCCTCCAGCTGGGCGGCGGCATCCGCTCCGAGGCCGACGTCGCCGCCGCGGTCGAGGCGGGCGCCTGGCGCGTGATCGTCGGGACGCTGGCATCAGACGATCCGGAGGCAGCCGGCCGGATCGCGCGCGAGACCGGCCGCCTGGTGGCCGCCGTCGACTGCCGCGACGGGAGCGTGCGGGTGCGCGGCTGGGCGGCGGACTCGGGCGCGGATCCCGTCGAGCTCGTGGCGCGGCTCGTCGACGTGCGGCGTCCGCGACTTTGCGGTCACGGCCATCGACCGCGACGGCACGGGCGCCGGGCTGGATGCTGCGCTGATCGGGCGCCTGCGGCCCGCGGTGCCGGGCGAGCTGATCGCAGCCGGCGGCGTGTACGCCCCTGTGGATGTGACCGCGGCGGTGGGCGCCGGTGCGGACGCGGTCGTGGTCGGACGGGCGCTCTACGAGGAGGGACAGTTCCGCGTTGCATGATCATGCAATAGACGGTATTCTCATGCGTTCATGTCCGATCGCCGCCAGCTCATCGCATCTCTGCTCGACCGCCATGCCGTGACGTCCCAGCCGCAGCTCGTCGAGCTGCTCGCGGGCAACGGCGTCAACGTGACCCAGGCCACCGTGTCGCGCGACCTCGAGCGGCTCGGCGCTGTGCGGGTGCGCAAGGGCGGCCATCTGGTGTACGCCCTGCCGGCCGACGAGGCGCCCGTCGAGCCGCTCGAGCGGCTGCGCGAGGCGCTCGCGCTCGTGCGGACGATGGAGCCGTCGGGCAACCTGCTCGTGCTGAAGACCGCGCCGGCCAACGCGATGCCGGTCGCGCGGGCGTTCGACGTGACCGAGCTCGCCGAGGTTGCCGGCACCGTGGCCGGCGACGACGTGATCCTGGTCGTGGCCCGCGAGCCGCACACCGGTGCCGACGTGGCCGCGATGTGCGCCGAGATCCAGGCGGGTGCCGTCCGTGCCTGAGCTCGTGCTCGTCGAGGACAAGCCCGGGCTCGGCAGCCTGTGCGGCCGCGACCTGCTGCGGATCGACGACCTCGTCGTCGACGAGCTGCTCGCCCTGCTCGACCTGGCCGACCGCCTGAAGGCGCTCCAGCACGAGCGGATCCCGCATCCGCTCCTGCCCGGCCGCTCGCTGGCGATGATCTTCGAGAAGCCCTCGACGCGCACACGCGTGTCGTTCGAGGTGGGGATGGTGCAGCTGGGCGGCCACGCCGTGCACCTGGCGACGGCCGAGAGCCAGCTCGGCCGCGGCGAGCCGATCGCCGACACCGGCGCCGTCCTGTCGCGCTACGTCGACGCCATCATGATCCGCACGCACTCGCACTCCCGGGTGGAGGAGCTTGCGCAGGCGGCGTCGGTGCCCGTCGTGAACGGCCTCACCGACGAGCACCACCCCTGCCAGGCGCTCGCCGACCTGATGGTGCTGCGCGAGCGGCTCGGCGACCTCGAGGGCCGGCGGCTGGCGTGGGTCGGCGACGGGCTGAACAACGTCTGCCATTCGCTTCTGACCGCCGCCGCCATGGTCGGGATGGAGGTCGTCGTCGCGTCTCCCGACGGCTACGCGCCCGATCCCGACGTCGTCGACGCGGCGGCAGCCGTCGGTGGAGGTCGTCGACGACCCGGTCGCCGCGGTCGAGGGTGCCCACGCCGTCGTCACCGACACGTGGACGAGCATGGGCCAGGAGGACGACCGCGACCGGCGGCTGCGCGACCTGGCGGGCTACCAGGTGAACGCCCGCCTGCTCACGGGCGCCGCGCCCGATCACGTCGTCCTGCACTGCCTGCCCGCCCACTGCGGCGAGGAGATCACCGAGGACGTCCTGTGGGGGCCGCACTCGGCCGCATGGGACGAGGCCGAAAACCGGCTGCACGCCCAGAAGGCGCTGCTGGCCATGATCGTGGAATGACGATGGGGGTGTGGGGTGTCTGAGACAATCGTGCTCGCCTACTCGGGCGGGCTGGATACGTCGGTCGCACTGCGGTGGCTGGCCGAGGAGTACGGCGCCGAGGTCGTGGCGCTCCTGGTGGACGTCGGCCAGGGCATCGACCGCGAGGCGGTCACCCGGCGTGCGATGGCCGCCGGCGCCGCCGACGTCGTCATCGCCGACGCCCGCGAGGAGTTCGCGCACGAGTTCGTGCTCCCGATCCTCCAGGCCGGCGCCCTCTACGAGGGCCGCTATCCGCTGGTCTCCGCGCTCTCGCGCCCGCTGATCGCCCGCCACCTCGTCGCCGTGGCGCGCGAGGTCGGCGCCACGGCCGTCGCGCACGGCTGCACCGGGAAGGGGAACGACCAGGTCCGGTTCGAGACGGCGGTCGCCGCGCTCGCGCCGGACCTCGCCGTGCTCGCGCCGGTCCGCGACTGGGGGATGACGCGCGAGCAGGAGATCGCCTACGCCGAGCGCCACGGCATCGAGGTGCCCGTGAAGAGCGGCGCCGCGTACTCCATCGACCAGAACCTGTGGGGGCGGTCGATCGAGGCCGGCCCGCTCGAGGATCCGTGGACGGCGCCGCCCGAGGCGGCCTACGCGCTCACGCTGGCGCCGGAGCGGGCCTTCCACGCGGCGCAGGAGGTCGAGATCACCTTCGAGGCGGGCGTCCCGGTGGCCGTCGACGGCGAGGAGATGGGCCTCGTCGAGCTGATCGCGCGGGCTGCCGCGGTGGCCGGTGCGCACGGCGTCGGCCGGATCGACATGATCGAGAACCGGCTCGTCGGGATCAAGTCGCGCGAGGTGTACGAGACGCCCGCCGCGGCGCTCCTCCTGGCGGCCTACGCGGGCGTCGAGGAGCTCGTCTGCGACCGCGATCTGGCCCACATGAAGGCCGAGCTCGCCGCGCGGTACGCGACGCTCGTCTACAACGGGCTCTGGTTCTCGCCCCTTCGCCTCGCGCTCGAGGCGTTCATGGCCCAGACGTCCGCCGTCGTCACGGGGACGGCGCGGGTCAAGCTCTACCGCGGGTCGTGCGCGATCGTCGGCCGGCGGGCCGAGTCGGCGCTCTACGACCACGGCCTTGCGACCTACGAGCATGGCGACAGCTTCCAGCACGGAGCGGCCGCCGGGTTCATCCACATCTGGTCGCTGCCCACCAAGACGTGGGCGGCCGCGGACCGGTCGCGGGAGACCGCTCCGGCATGACCCAGGCGCTCTGGTCAGGCCGGCTGCCCGGCGGGCTCGATCCCGACGTCAAGGCCTTCACGGCCTCGCTCGCGGTCGACCGCAGGCTGCTCCCCTACGACCTGCGCGCGACGGCGGCGCACGTGCGCATGCTCGCCGCCCGCGGGATCCTCGACGCCGCGCTGGCGACCGAGATCTGCGCGGCGCTTGACGGCGTCGAGATCTCGGCCGACGCGCCGGACGAGGACGTCCACTCGGCGATCGAGCGCGAGCTCGGCGAGCTCGGCCGGTGGGTCCACGCCGGCCGCAGCCGAAACGACCAGGTGCAGACCGCCATGCGCCTCTGGGTCAAGGACGCCTGCGACGAGCTCGCCGCCGGCCTCCGCGGCCTGGCCGGCGCGCTGCTCGACCGCGCCGAGCGCGACGGCGACGCCGTCCTGCCCGGCTACACGCACGGACAGCGCGCCCAGCCCGTCTGGCTGGGCCAGCACCTGGCCGCGCACGTCTGGGCGCTCACCCGCGACATCGACCGCTTTCGCGCTGTCCATCGCCGCGCCGACACCTGCCCCTCAGGGGCCGGCGCTCTGGCCGGGTCGAGCCTGCCGCTCGACCCGGCGGCGGTGGCGTCGGAGCTGGGCTTCGCCGCGGTGCACGAGAACCCGATGGACGCCGTGTCCGATCGCGACTACTGCGTCGAGCTCGTGTTCGCGTGCACGCTCGCGTTCTCGCACCTCTCGCGCATCGCCGAGGAGCTCGTGCTGTGGACGTCGGCGGAGTACGGGTTCGCCGAGCTCGACGACGCCGCGGCCACGGGGTCGTCGATGATGCCGCAGAAGAAGAACCCCGACGCCGCCGAGCTGGTTCGCGGCCGCGCCGGGACGGCGGCCGGGCGGCTGGCCGGCCTGCTCGCGACGCTGAAGGGGCTCCCGCTCGCGTACAACCGCGACCTCCAGGAGGACAAGCGGGCCTGCTTCGACGCGGCCGACGACCTGGCCGGCGCCCTGCGGGCGCTCACCGTGTGCATTCGCGGGATCACGTTCCACCCCGACCGGATGGCCGCGGCGGCGGGCGACGGATGGTGCGTGGCCACCGACGTCGCCGAGGCGATGGTGCGCGAGGGGACGCCGTTTCGGGCAGCCCACACCGCGGTCGCGGCGAGGGTCGCAGCCGGCGAGCGCTTCTCGGCGCCGGCACCGGCCGAGGCCGCTGCGGGCCGCCAGGCGCCGGACGCGCTGCGGATCCAGCTGGCCCGGGCGCGGGCGGCGGTGGGCGATGGCTAGCCGGCGGCCGGGCCTGCGCCGGATCGTCGTCGTCAAGGTCGGCTCGAGCACCCTCGTGGACGACGACGGCCGCGCGCGGACCGAGGTCTTCGCGCGCCTGGCCGGCGAGTGCGCCGAGCTCCAGGCGGCCGGCGTTCCGGTGGTCCTCGTCAGCTCGGGCGCAGTCGCCCTCGGCGTCGGCGAGCTCAACGGCCGTGCCCGCCGCCGCGGCGTCGGCGACCTCCAGGCCGCGTCGGCGGTCGGGCAGACCCTGCTCCAGGATCACTGGCGGGCCGCCTTCGGCGCGTCGGGCGTCCGGACCGCGCAGGTGCTCCTGACCGAGGCGGACGTCCACCGGCGCGTGTCCTACGTGAACGCCCGCCGCACGCTCCGCAGGCTGATCGGCTGGGATGTCGTGGCGGTCGTGAACGAGAACGACTCGACGGCGACCGACGAGATCACGTTCGGCGACAATGACACGCTCGCGGCCCAGGTCGCGATCATGCTCCAGGCAAGGACGCTCGTGCTTCTGACCGACATCGACGGCGTGTACGACCGGGATCCCGCTCTGCCGGGCGCCCGCCGCCTGGCCGAGGTCGGCGAGTCGGCGCCGGTCGAGGTGGCCGAGGCCGGCGACCGGCTCTCGCCGTGGGGGACGGGTGGGATCCGGAGCAAGGTCGCGGCCGCCCGGACGGCCGGCGCCGGCGGTGTCGAGGCCGTGATCGCGTCGGGGCTCGAGCCGGGGGCGCTCACCGCGGCGGCGGACGGCGGCACGGGCACCCGGTTCCCGGCGGCGTCGAGCCTGCCCTCGGCCTACAAGCTGTGGCTGCGGCACGGCACGCCCGTCCGCGGCCGCCTGGTCGTCGACGACGGCGCGCGGCAAGCCGTGGCCGAGCGCGGGACAAGCCTCCTGCCGGTCGGGCTGGTGGCGGTCGACGGCTCGTTCGACGCCGGTGACGCCGTCGAGCTGGTCGGGCCCGACGGCAGCCGGTTTGCGATCGGCGTCAGCCGCTACCAGGCGCGCGAGCTGGCCGGGCTGGCCGGCCGCCGCGGCCTGCCCGAGGCGGTCCGCCGCGACGATCTGGTGCTGGTGTGAGCGCGACCGGAACAGCGGCGCCCGGCCTTCGCGCTCGCGGCGCCGCACGCGTTCTTGCCGCCCTCGACGGCGAGGCGCGGAATGCGGCCCTGGCCGGGATCGCCGACGCGCTCGAGCGGCGCTCGGCCGAGGTGCTCGACGCCAACGCCGCCGACGTGGCCGGCGCGTCCGGCCAGACCGCCGCGATCATCGACCGGCTCACGCTCAACTCGGATCGGCTGGCGGCCATCGCGGCGGGCGTGCTCACGATCGCCGACCTGCCCGACCCGATCGGCGCGGTCCTGCGCGACTTCACGCTCGAGAACGGGATCCGGGTGCGGAAGCTGCGGGTCCCGCTGGGGGTCGTGATGGTGGTGTTCGAGGCTCGCCCCAACGTCGCCGTCGACGCCGCCGCGCTCTGCATCAAGTCCGGGAATGCGTGCATCCTGCGCGGGTCGCGGCTCGCGGCGCGGACGAACAGCGTGCTCGTCGACATCGTGCGCGACTCGCTCGAGGCCGGCGGCATCCCGGCCGACGCCGTCGTCGCCGTCGGCGGCGGGCACGAGGCGCTCGACGAGCTCCTCGCCGATCCGGGGACGGCCGATGTCGTCATCCCCCGCGGCGGCGAGGAGCTGAAGAAGCGGCTCCTGCGCGACTCGCGGATCCCCGTGCTGGCGGCGGCCGGTGGGAACTGCCACGTCTACGTCGACGCCTCCGCCGATGCTGCCGCCGCGGTCGCGATCGCCGTCAATGCGAAGACGCAGCGCCCGGGGGTGTGCAACGCGGCCGAGACGTTGCTCGTGCACCGCGACCGGCCGGAGCTCCGCGACGAGATCTGCGCCGCGCTCCGTGAGGCCGGGGTCGAGATCCTGGAGGGCGAGGAGGCGTGGGAGACGGAGTTCCTCGACATGCGGATGGCCGTCCGCACCGTCGACTCGCTCGATGAGGCGATCGAGCACGTGAACCGCTATGGCACCGGGCACTCGGAGGCGATCGTCACGTCCGACTTCGAGGCCGCGGCGCGATTCACGAACGAGGTCGACGCCGCCGCGGTCTACGTGAACGCGTCGACCCGTTTCACCGACGGCGGCGAGTACGGGATGGGCGCCGAGATCGGGATCTCGACCTCGCGCCTGCACGCCCGCGGTCCGATCGGCCTCGAGGAGCTCACGACGACGAAGTACGTCGCCTGGGGAGACGGCCAGATCCGCACCTGAACCACCGGGCGGCCGACAGCCCTGGAGGGGCTCGCGGGGAACCTGGTCCCCCGCGGTCCTTATTCGTACTGCAGAGCTTCGAGCACGTTCAGCTTGGCGGCGCGGCGGGCGGGCAGGATTGCCGCCAGGATCCCGAACAGGGTGGCGACGATCAGGAAGCCGACGAGCTGGCTGTACGGCACGACGAACACGAGCCCCTGGTCCGACAGGCCCTGGGCGACGATCCAGCCGAACACCAGGCCGACGGCGATACCCAGGAGGCCGCCGATGATCGCCGTGATCGTCGACTCGTAGCGGATCACCCGCCGCAGCTGGCGGCGCGTCATGCCCACCGCCCGGAGCATGCCGATCTCCCGCGTCCTCTCGAACACCGACAGGGCGAGCGTGTTGACGATCCCGATCAGGCTGATGATCAGGCACATGGCCAGCAGCACATAGAGGAACTGGAGGAGGCCGTTCACGAAGTCCTCGGCGCTCTTCTTGTACTCGGCGTTCGTCTGCACCTTGGCCGCGGGGAATGACTTCAGCGCCTGCCGGATCGACTTCTCCGCCTGCGCGCCCGCCGGGGTGTTGTCGAACGACACGAGCACGATGCCCGGGTCCTTGCTGCCCGGCGAGAACGTCGTGAGCGTCTGAGCCGGGATGATGAGGCCCGTCATCAGACTCGGGTCCTTGTACTCGCCGGCCACGGTCAGATGCAGCTTCTTGCCGTCGATGCTCGTGATGTTGAAGGTGCTGCCGGGCTCGAGGTCGTGGGACTTCGCGAACTGCTCCTCGATCAGTGCCTGCTTCGAGGTGAGGTTGTGCAGCAGCGTGTTCGACCCGCCCTTCAGCCAGTCGAAGCGGTACACGTTCGAGAACGTGGCCGGGTCGACGCCGTTCACCGTGTCGATGCCGCCGTTGCCGATCTTGGCGTCGGCGAACTGGATGCCCGAGGCGGTCGCGACGCCCGGCACCTTGGCCGCGGCCTGCACGACCGGGGCCGGGATGGTCTGGAAGCTCTGGCCCTGGATGATCATGTCGCTCGTGATCGAGCGGTCGATCGCGCCGAGGAACGACTCCTTGAAGCCGTTCACGAAGACGGCGACGAACACGATCAGCGCGACGCCGATCATGAGCGCCGCCGACGTGACGGCGGTGCGGTTGGGATTCCGCGAGGTGTTCTCACGGGCGAGCACGCCGGCGGTCGGCGAGGACGCGTCCCACGGCCACTCGCGCAGCCGCCGCTTCCACATGACGAAGAAGATCGTCCCGCCGATCGCCAGCACGACGACGATCCCGACCAGCGTGCCGGCCGAGATGCCTCCACGGAGGATCGAGATCAGGATCAGCGCCGTGATGATCGCGGCCCAGACGTAGCCCAGCGTGAGCCCGTAGCCCACCCGTCGGATCCCGCGTCCGAGCACCGGAATGCGGTCGCGGATCCGGCCCAGGAACCTCGAGAGCCGAAGCCCCACCTCGAGGACCGCGCCGAGCGCGGCGGCGATCGGGACGATCAGAAGCTGCGAGAGCATGCTCATGCCGAGGAACGCGATGATCGCCCCGGCGGCCATCGTCAGGAGGACGCGGCTGCCGCCACCGCCCGCGCGGATTGCGAACGCGATCACGCCGACTCCGAGGATTGCCATCCCGACGCCGATGTACGGGATGTATGGCGCAAGCTTGCCGGCCGGCAGCGTGAACCCCTCTCGAAGGGCGGCGATCGGCGGTACGCGCGTGGCCTTCACGGCCGGCGCGACCGAGGCCACGAGCGCGGCGCCGAGGCCGACCGCCAGGGGCAGGAGCACGCTCCACACGATCGGGATCGTGAGCGCCGCGGTCGGCAGGTCGACGCCGACGGCCTTGAAGAGCGCGTTCAGGCCGATCGCGAGCAGGACGCCGAAGCCGATCCCGATCAGCGAGGCGGCCAGCCCCATCAGCGCCGCCTCGAGCAGCACCGAGCGCATCACCTGCCGCCGGCTGGCGCCGAGCGTGCGCAGCATCGCGAACTCGCGCATCCGCTGGGCGACGGTGATCGAGTACGTGTTGAAGATGATGAAGAGCCCCACGAACACCGCGGCGCCGGCGAAGGCCAGCAGGATGTAGGTGAGGAAGCTGGTCGCGCCCTCGACGTCGCTGGTCTGCTGGTCCGCGTTTTCCTGGCCGGTCTGCACCTTGACGTCGTCCGGCACCACCGCCTGGACATTGCTCTTGAGCTGTGCCGGGGAGACGCCCGGCTGTGCCGACAGGTAGACGACCGACGTCTTGCCGACCCGGTCGTACCACTGCTGGGCGTTGTGGAACGTCGGGACGACGAGCGTCGCGCCGCCGATCGACGAAACGCCGGCCAGCTTGAAGACGCCCGAGATCGTCACGGGAACCTCGCCCGTGTCGGTGGCCAGCTTGACCCGATCGCCGGTCTTCAGGTGTTCGTCGTTCGCGAGCTTCTGGTTGATGGCGACCGTGTTGTCCGTCGGCGGGCCACCGTCGATGAATTGCGAGTTCGAGAAGGGCTCGGTGACGTACGAGAAGACGAGGTTCGGCGCGCCACCGCTCCCGGTGACGTACTTGCCGTCGACGACGATCGAGCCGGTGGCCTGAATCTGGCCCTCGACCTTGTCGACGCCGTCCGCCGTCTTCGCGATGGCGATCGCCGACTCGGGGAGCGGTCCGGCGACGGTGCCGTTGTCGGACGTGAACGCGGTCTGCTTTGAGAGCACCACGTCGATGCCCTGGTTGCTCTCGTGGAAGATGTCCGAGAACGCATTGTTGATCTGGTCGCGGAGGATGAACGTGCCCGTGATCATCGCCGTGCCGAGCACGATCGAGAGCGCCGTCAGGACCGTGCGGAGCTTGCGACCCCACAGGCCGCGAAGCGCGACCTGCATCACGACGCGCTGACCTCCGCCATCGCGGTGAGCACCTCCGAGGCATCGGAGCGGCCCTGGTCGCGCACGATCCGGCCGTCCGCGAGGAAGAGCACGCGGTCGGCCATCGCCGCCGCGTTCGCGTCATGGGTGACCATCACCATGGTCTGCCCGTGCGTCGAGACCATGGTCCGCAACAGGGTGAGGATCTCGCCGCTGGTCGTCGAGTCGAGGTTGCCGGTCGGCTCGTCTGCGAACAGCACGGCCGGGCGCGAGGCAAGAGCGCGGGCGATGGCGACGCGCTGCTGCTGGCCGCCGGATAGCTCGGACGGCCGGTGCTTGCGACGGTCGTCGAGGCCGACCTGGTCGATGATCTCGTCGGCCCATGTGCGGTCGATGTTCTCCCCGGCCAGCCGCAACGGCAGCAGGATGTTCTCCTCGGCCGTCAGCATCGGGAGCAGGTTGAAGAACTGGAAGATGAACCCGACCTGGTGGCGGCGAAGGAGCGTCAGGCGGCTGTCCGAGAGGTTCGTGATGTCGGTTCCGGCGATCTCGACGACGCCCTCGGTCGGCTTGTCGAGGCCGGCGAGGATGTGCATGAGAGTCGACTTGCCCGAGCCCGACGGACCCATCACGGCGGCGAACTGGCCGGGCGCGATGTCGAGGGTGATGCCGCGGAGGGCATCGACGGCCGCGTCGCCCTCGCCGTAGCGGCGGGTGACGTCACGGGCGGAGACGACGGCGGTGGCGGTCGCTGTCATGTGGTCCGAGCCTCCCGGGTGCAGAGGGGCAGGATGACGCCGTAGAGCTCGCGCATCCCGGCGTCCGAGATCGGGCCAGGGTTCGCCCGGAGGGCCGCCGCGATGACCTGCTCCTCGCGGCCGGCGTCGAACACGTCGTACCCGTTCGCGCGCTTGTGCGCGTGCAGTTCGGCCACGAGCGCGGCGCGGCGATTCACGGCGGCGACGATCTCGCCGTCTGCTGCGGTGATGCGGGCCCGAAGCTCGTCGACGACGGGGTCCTGGGCGGCATTCGGCATTGCGAGAGTGTACGCAGGCATGGGTTGAGAGGCGAAGCTACCCGGACTCACAGAGTGAGAAACGCGACCACGAGAGCGATGCCGTTGAACGCGATGTGGACGCCCATCCCGGGCAGCACCGATGTGGTTCGCCGCCTGATCTCGGCGAGCACGAGGCCGGCCACGGCCACCTCGACGAGGAGGGACGGCAGGCCGTGCGCGATGGCGAAGAGGAGCGACGTCACGGGCACGGCGACAGACCCCAGCGCGGCGAACCCGAGGCCCCGGAACATCAGCTCCTCGGCGATCGGCGCGATCAGGACGAGGGTCACCGCGGCGACGGCCACGGAGACCCACTGGTGGGTCGTCTGCGGGCCGTGGGTCGGCTCGATCCCCTGCTTCGCGCCGCCGTTGAAGAACGGGTCGAGCAGCGCCTCGGACGCCAGGATGGCGATGAGCCCCACCACGCCTGTCACGAGCGCTGCGCGGAGCGGCACGCGCCGGATCGCCAGGGTCTCGGCGACCGGCTGCGCCGACAGGCGCACCGCGAGCACGGCGTACGCGGCGAACGCAACCTCGATCGCGCCCGACGCGATCAGCGTCGGCAGGTCGTAGACCGCGTTCGACCGGTCGCCGGTGTCCGACGCCAGCCCGCCCACGAAGTTCAGGACGAACAGGAGCGCCGGGAGGAGCATCCACCACGGCGACACCCGCCGCTCGGGCGTCACCGAAGCGCCTGGTCGAGGTCCTCGATCAGGTCGTCGGCATCCTCGATCCCGACGGCGAGGCGCAGGTCGCCGGCCAGGATTCCGGCCGCCTCGAGCTCGGTCTCCGTGAGCTCGCGGTGGCTCGTCGACGCCGGATGGGAGATGCACGTCTCGACCCCGCCGAGGCTCGTCGCCCGCAGGCACAGGCGCACGCGGTCCATCGCGGCCTCGCCCGCCGCCCGCCCGCCCTCAAGCTCGAACGCCAGCATCGCGCCGAATCCGTCGAGGATCCGCTGAGCGACGTCGTGAGCGGGGTGCGACGCGAGCCCGGGGTAGACGACACGCTGCACCCGCGGATGGGCCTCGAGGAACTCTGCGATCCGCATCGCGTTCTGGCCCGCGCGCTCGACCCGGAGGTGGAGCGTGCGGATGCCGCGGCGCACAAGCCACGCGGAGTCGGGTGAGAGGGTCGCGCCCAGGTCGAGCGAGGCGGCGCGGATCTCGGCCATCAGCCACTCGGGCCCGGCGGCGACCCCGGCGAGCACGTCGGAGTGCCCGTTCAGGTACTTCGTCGCGGAGTGCATCACCATGTCCGCTCCCCACTCGAGCGGCCGGCAGTTCACCGGCGTTGCGACCGTGTTGTCGACGAGCACCTTCGCCCCCGCGGCGTGGGCGACCTCGCAGATCGCCGGCAGGTCGGCCACGGCCAGGTTCGGGTTCGAGAGCGTCTCGACCACCACGAGCGCGGCGCCCTCGCACGCCTCGCGCAGGCCGTCGAGGTCGGCGATGTCGAACAGCCTGCCGTCGTCGCGGGCATTCACGATCCGATGCGTCTGCCCGTAGATCTGCTTGGCCGCGACCACCCCCGCGCCCGGCGGGGCCATGACGGCCATCGCCGCGGTCATGGCGCCCATGCCCGAGGCGAAGCAATGGGCCGCTCGCGCGCCTTCGAGCTCGGCGATCACCGCCGCCAGCTCGTCGGTCGACGGATTTCGGATCCGCGTATAGAGATAGCCGCGGCCCGAGTCGGCCATGATCTCGCCGAACTCGGCCGCCGACTCGAACTCGTAGATCACCGAGCGGTGGACGGGGGCGATCACGGGGTCGCCCGGCAGGACGGGCAGCCGCCCGGCGTGGACGGCCGCGGTGCCGATGCGGCGATCGTTCACAGGAGCCCCAGGACGTCGGTCAACGCGGCGATGGTATCCCGGCCAGGGACCGCCCCGGTGCGATCGACGATCCGCACATCGATGCCGGCCGCCCGCGCGCCGACGCCGTCGGTGCCGTCGCGGTCACCGATGTGGAGGGCATCCGCCGGTGCGACGCCCAGCCGCCCGAGGGCCTCGAGGAAGATGCGAGGATCGGGCTTCCGGACGCCGGTCTCGCCGCAGGTCACGATGGCGTCGAACTCGAGCCCGAGGCCGGCGAGCGTCCCGCGAAGCGAGTAGTCCCAGTTCGAGACGACCGCGACCGGCACGCCGGCGAGCTCGAGGCCGGCGAGCAGCGACGCGGCATCCGGAAAGGCGCGAAAGGCGACCGCGTCGGTGAGCATCCTCGCCGCCGCGCCCTCGTCGGCCTCGATCCCGAGCTCGGAAAGGATGATCCGGGCGCACTCCGCCTTGAGCCCCGCGAGGCTCTCGGCGTCGGCGCCGACCTGGCACTCCTCCGAGTAGAAGGCCATCTCGGCGCGGAAGGCGCGCTCGGCGTCGGCCGGCGCGACCTCGACGCCGATGTGGCGCCGCAGCGACTCGCGCAGCCGCACGAACGGGTCGTCGAGCTCGACGAGCGTGCCGTATGCGTCCAGGAGGACCGCGGCGTACGCCATCTAGCTCAGCGTCGCCGATGGGTGGAGCGCATGGGCGATCTGGCGCAGCGTCGCAACCACCCGCGGGCCGGTGTCGGTGAGCGCGTTGGCGTCGATCAGGAGGAACCTGCCCGACCGCACCGCCGGCAGGTGCTTGGTCGCGCCGCTCGTCCGCAGGCCGGACAGGGTCGTGCCGCGGCCCGCGACGGCGAGGTACGCCTGCGGCTTGGCGGCGCGCAGCTTCGCCAGCGGATAGGGCTTCCCGGGCTCGGCGTCGGCTGCGACGTCGACGCCTCCGGCCATCGTGATCAGGTCGCCCGCCGGGCCGGCGGGGTCGATCGTGTAGAAGAACCCGTTGTCGACGAACACGCGGACGGGCGGCTCGGCGCCGACCCCGCGGCGGATCGCCGCCACGCGCTGCTGCATGTGCTGGACGAGCGACCTTCCGCGGACGGCGTACCCGGTCAGCACGCCGATCTGGGTGATGTCATGCTCGATGTCGGCGAACCTTCCGTTGCCGCCGACGTAGACGGGGACGTGGAAGCGCGACCCGAGGGCCGCCGCCTCGCCCGCCAGCGATGCCGGAACGAGGATCAGGTCCGGGTGCAGCCGGCGAATCTTCGCCGTGTCGGGCTTTCCGTCGCTCGACACCGCGACGGGGAGCGCGCCGCGCGGCGGGCGGGTAGCTCTCGGTCCCCGTCGCTCCGACCACGTCGGCCCCCGCGCCGACGGCGAACGCGGTCTCGGTCAGGCCTGGGTCGAGCGACACGATCCGGGTGGGCTGGGCGGCGACGGTCACCGAGCGTCCCTGGCCGTCGTCCGCGGTGCGCGGGAACGACGGGAGCACGCCCACCGGCTCCGACTTGAACCCGCACGCCGACACGGCCAGCGCGAGCGCGGCCAGCGGCACGGCGAGGCGCAGGCGGCAGGAGCTCATTTTCGAGCCGATTCTAGACTTCGCGTATGCCGAGGAGGGGCAGCCTGTTCTGGGCGGTCGTCGCCGTGCTGGTCGCGGGGACGCTCGTCTATGGACCCGCCGAGCTGGCCCGCCGCTCGACCGGGCAGGGCGAGCCCGTCGACTTCCTGACCCACCCCCAGGAGGGCTGGCACTTCGTCGCCGACGCGATGCGCGAGATCGGCTCGGCCCGGGCGGGCTCCCCGGGCGAGGCCGGGGCGCTGGCGGCACGGGCGTTCTCGGGCTCGACCGTGCAGCCCGTGCGGGTGGATCTCCTCTACGTGCCCGGCCTGCGCGTGCCGGTCGGCGCAGGGAGCGACGAGGCGACGGCGAAGGGACGGCTAGTGTGGAGAGTGTCGGGCCGCGTCCGCCCGGACGGCCCGGTGCAGACCGTTGGGCTGATCGACTTCGCCACTGGGGAGCTGACCTACGACGTGAGGACCGCGCCGTGACCCGCCATCAGCAGATCGTGCTCGGCGGCCTTCTCGCCCTGCTCGTCATCATCGTGCTGCTCGACCGCCTCGTGTTCGAGCGGTTCGGGACGCGCTTCCTCGAACGGCTGCCGGAGGCCGACCGCGCCGTCTTCAAGACGCGGTACCGCCTCATGCGCCGGGCGATCGAGGCGATCATCGTCTTCGTCGGCGTCATCGCCGCCCTGTTCTCGTTCGACCAGACCAAGGCGGCGGCCCAGACGGTGCTCGCGTCGTCCGCGGTGCTCGGGCTCGTCGTGGGGTTCGCGGCCCGCTCGACGCTCGCGAACTTCGTGGCGGGGGTCATGATCGCGATCAACCAGCCGGTACGGCTCGGCGACAGGGTCTGCGATCGCGGACGTCGAGGGGATCGTCGAGGACGTCGGCCTCACATACACGCGCCTCCGGACGCCCGACAATAGGCGGGTGCTGATCCCCAACGAGGAGCTCGCCAACTCCCGGGTCTCGAACATGACGGTGGTCGACCCGGTGAGCCTGGCCCAGGCGCGGGTCACGGTCCCGATCACGGCCGAGGGCACCCGCGTGCGCGAGGTGCTGTCGGAGCTTGCGGCGGCGGCGCCGGGCGCGCTGGCCGACCGGCCGGGCCCGGGGGTGAGCGTCGCAGACCTCACGGGGTCGGCGGCCGTCTTCACGGTCGGCGTCTGGACGGCCGACGCCACCCAGGCGGCGCAGACGGCGGCGTGGCTCCGTGAGCGGGCGCTCGCGCGCCTGAACGACGAGGGCGTCCTGGCAGCGCTCGAGGAGGAGACGGCCTGATGAGCGGCCCGGCCCGGAACCGGCGCGCGTACGACGACGTCCTCGGACACGTCGCCGCGCGGAGGCGGCGGCGGCGGGCGATCGCCCGCCGGCACGGCCGCCGGTCGGTCGCCGCCACGGCCCTCATCGTGATCGCGATCGGGTTCGCCGCGGTCGTCGCATCGGGCGGCGTCGGCGCGACGCTGTATGTGAGCGACGTCCTCAAGGGCTACGACTTGAAGACGCTGAAGCCCCACTACCCGGGAGTCACCACTCGGATCTTCGACAGGAACGGCAACCAGCTCGCCCGGATCCCGTCGATCGAGAACCGGACCCCGGTGACGTCGAGCGAGATATCGCCCTTGCTGAAGACGGCCACCGTCGACGTCGAGGACAAGCGCTTCTACCAGCACGGCGGCGTCGACTACCAGGGCGTGCTGCGAGCCGCCTACGAGGACGTCACCGCCGGCGGCGTCGTGCAGGGCGCGTCGACGATCGAGCAGCAGCTCGTCCGAAACGTCTACCTGACCGACGAGCAGTCGCTCACCAGGAAGCTCCGCGAGGCGTATCTCGCGACGCAGATGGCCGACCAGTGGTCGAAGGACAAGATCCTCACGACCTACCTCAACACGATCCCCTACGGCCCGGTCACGTACGGCTGCGAGGCGGCCGCCGCCGCCTTCTTCAACACGCACTGCTCCAGCCTCAGCCTCGGCCAGGCGGCGCTGATCGCGGGGCTTCCGCAGTCGCCGACCGAGTACAACCCGAGGCTCCATCCCGCGGCGGCGAAGGCTCGCCGAAACCAGGTGCTCGCCGCGATGTATGCCGCGGGGCACATCTCGCTGGAGCAGTTCAACGCCGCGACGACCAGAGGGCTCGGCCTCAAGAAGCCGACCAAGTCGACCAGGATCCGCCAGCCCTACTTCGTCGAGTACGTCCGCCAGCTCCTGAAGCGCAAGTACGGCAAGTTCGCGGTGAAGCGCGGCGGCCTCCAGGTGAAGACCACCCTCGACCCGGTGATCCAGAGCGATGCGCGCGCGGCGATCGCCAACACGATGAACTTCACGAATGCCCCGGCGGCCGCCATGGTGGCGATCGACCCGCGCACGGGCGAGATCCTGGCGATGCAGTCGTCGACCGACTACACGCAGAGCAAGTTCAACCTGGCCGTCGACGCCAAGCGCCAGGCCGGATCGACGTTCAAGACGTACGGGCTCCTGGCGGCGATGGTCGACTTCGGCATCGACCCGTACACGACGCAGTACGCGACGTCCCCGCTCGAGAACTACCCGCTCATCCCGGGCGCCACGGACCCGAACGAGCTGTGGACGGTGAACAACGCGGAGTCGGCGAGCTCGGCCGTCCTGCCGCTGGACTCAGCCCTCGAGCAGTCGGTGAACGCGGTCTTCGCCCGCCTCTCGATCGACATCGGCGCCTTCAACGTCGCGAACATGGCCTACAAGCTCGGCATCCCGAAGTCGGACCACCTCCCGGAGGTGCCGTCGGTCATCCTCGGCTCGGGCGCCGTCTCGCCGCTCGACATGACCCACGCCTACTCGACGATCGCCGCCAACGGCGTCCGCCGGCCGCTGCTCGCGGTCACCAAGGTGACCAAGTACAGCGGCGGTGTCGACAAGACGAAGCCCGGCAAGGGCGTGGCCGTCGTCCCCGACGGCGCCACGGCCGATGTGACGAAGTTCCTCGACGCCAACGTCCACAGCTGCTGTACCGGCCTGAATGCTCAGGTCTCGCCGTACCGGGCTCAGGCCGGCAAGACCGGCACGACCGACGACCACACCGACGCGTGGTTCTGCGGCTACACGCCCAACATCGCCGCCTGCGTGTGGGTCGGCTACCCGCGCGGCGAGATCGCGATGGACCTCGGCGGCCCGATCCCGGGACCGGCGTTCGGCGGCGGGTATCCGGCCACGATCTGGAGCCGTTTCGCGAGCGCGGTCTTCGCTCACGAGCCGACGAAGTTCCCGCCCACCCCGTGGCCGGTGCCGAGGCACTTCATCACCTTCCAGCCGTGGCACTCGCCCAACTTCACGCTTCCCACGCCCAAGCCGCCCAAGAGCACGAAGGGCGGCAAGCCCACGAGCGGCGGGGGCGGCGGGAGCTCGGGCGGCGGCACCACCACCGGTGGCCCGCCGACGACGACCCGGTGACGCCGTGATCCGGCCCGAAGAGGCGATCGCGCGGATCCTCGAGCTCGTCACGCGCCTGGACGACGAGGAGGTCGACGTGTCGCCGGCCCTCGCCGGCCGGGTGCTCACGGCCGACGTCGCGGCGGCTGTCAGCCTGCCGCCGTTCTCGACCTCGGCGATGGACGGCTATGCCGTGCGGGCGGCGGAGCTCGGCGACGGGCCGGTGCCGATCGCGTTCCGGCTCGCCGCCGGCGATCCGCCGCAGCCGCTGCCGGTCGGCGCCGCCGCGGGCATCGCCACCGGAGCTCCCATGCCTCCCGGGGCCGACGCGGTCGTTCCGGTCGAGGACGCCGAGGAGATCGACGGCGCACTGCGGGCGGGCCGCCCCGCGGACGGCGCCCACATCCGTCCCGCAGGCGGGGACGTCGAGTCTGGTCGCGTCGTGGCCCGGGCCGGGAGGGTGCTCACACCGGCGCTGCTCGCGGCGGTGGCGGCGGTCGGCGCCGCTCGGGTGCGCGTGGCGCGCAAGCCGCGCGTGGCGGCGATCGCGACCGGCAGCGAGCTGGTGCGCGCCGGAACGCCGCTCGGGCCCGGCCAGATCTACGAGTCGAACCTGACGTCGATCGTGGCCCAGTCCGTCCGGGCGGGCGCCGAGGTCGTCGCCGCTGCGATCGTCGCCGACGACCGGCCTGCGACCGAGGCGGCGTTCTCGGCCGCGCTGTCGGCCGACGTCGTCGTGTCGTCGGGCGGCGTCTCGGTTGGCCCGCACGACCACGTCAAGGGCGCGCTCGACGCGCTCGGCGTCCGAGAGGTCTTCTGGCGGGTGGCCCACAAGCCGGGGAAACCGCTCTGGTTCGGCGTCGCCCCGACCGGCGCGCTCGTGTTCGGCGTCCCCGGGAACCCGGTCTCGAGCCTGGTCTGCTTCGAGCTCTTCGTCCGGCCGGCGCTCCGGGCGCTGCAGGGCGCCCCGGAGGAGCCGCGCCCCGTCGCCCGCCTCGCCCAGCCGATCACACGCCTGGCGACACGCGACCACGCCGTCCGCTGCCGCCTCCTTCCGGGCGCCGACGGGATGGAGCTCGACCAGGCCGGCGCGCAGGACTCGCACCTGATCGTCCACGCATCGGGCGCCGACGCGGTCGCGCTGATCGGTGCGGGCACGGGCGAGGTGCCGGCGGGGACGTTGGTCGAGTACCTGCCGCTCTAGCGCGGGATCAGGCGCCGAGCACGTCGAGCGCGGTCAGCGCGTACACCTCGGCGCACCGCTCGAGGGCGTCGACGTCGACATGCTCGTCGGGCCCGTGCGACACCTCGAGCAGGCCCGGGCCGTAGCAGTACGCGGGCACGCCGAGGGCCGCGTAGAACCGGATCTCGAGCAGGCCCGGGCACAGCTCGAAGCGCAGGTCTCGCTCCTCGACCTCTCGCACCGCTGCCGCGAGCGCCCGGCCCAGGTCGGTGTCGGCCGACACGCCCGCCGCGGGCTCCTCCTGGAAGATCTCGACCTCGATGTCGTGCCCGTCGCCGCGGAGCCGCTCCAGCAGGGCGAGGAGGCGGTCGCGCTCTTCGTCGAGATCCTCCTCGGGGTTGATGCGGCGGTCGACGGTGAACGTGCACCGGCCGGGCACGACGTTGAAGTTCGCACCCGACTCCACCTGGCCCCCGAGCAGGAGGATGGAATTGCGGGCCGCGTCCGGCTCGATCGCGTACGCCGTCCGGCGCTCGCCGACCTCGGCGGCCAGGTCGCGCAGCGCCGACGCCACCTCGAGCATGTGCGTGAAGGCGTTCACGCCGGTGTGGCTCAGGCCGACGTGCGCGCTCGTGCCCTTCACGGTCACGCGCAGCGAGATCGCACCCCGGCAGCCGTTCCACGCGATCCCGCCCGTCGGCTCGGGACTGAGCATCCCGATCCCGTCCGCCGCGAGCAGCCCGGCCCGTGAGAGGGCTGCCGACCCACCCGCACCGCCCGTCTCCTCGTCCGGCACGAACAGGAGCCCGAGGCGGCCGTTGAGCGGGGCGCCGGCGTCGCGGATGGCGCGAGCCGCGAGGAGCATCGCCGCGAGGCCACCCTTCATGTCCGCGCTGCCGCGGCCGAACAGCATCCCGTCTCGGACGTCGGGTGAGAACTGGCCGGCGTGCTGGGCCGGCACGACGTCGTAGTGGCCGTGGAACCACAGCGTCGGGCCCTCTCCGACGAAGCTCCGCACCGCCGCCCGCGGCGCGCCGTCCGGCGTCTCGAGCTCGATCACCTCGGGCTCGAGCCCGGCATCCTCGACGAGGTCGACCAGTGCGCTCACGCACTCGGGGTATGCGGCCGCCGGCGGGTTCTCGGTCGCGATCTCGACGAGGCGCGTTGTCGCCGCCACGAGATCGGAGCGGCCCGCGGCGATCCGGTCGCGGACGTCTGCGGCTGTAGCGGGCGTCATGGCCGGCCGATTGCGATCGGCCGGCCGCCGCGGGGCGTCTCGGAGACGGCCCGGGCGAACACGATCCAGCGGTGCGAGGCCGAGTACAGCGGGTGGCAGGCCGACAGCACGAGCCGCTCGTAGCCCTGCGGGCGGATGATGCTCCAGTCGTCGCTCTTCACGACCCGGTGGTACTGAACGCGGTAGCGGAAGGTCGCGTACGGCAGCTGGAGCGTGATCGGGTCGCCGGCTTGCAGCGAGTCGATGTGCCTGAACCATGCGCCGAACGTCGTGCGGTGCCCCGCGATCGCCACAGTGCGCCCGAGTCCCGGCACGGTCGTCTGGGTGTAGTGCCCGGGCCCCTTGCTCAGATCGTTCAGCCAGTCGGTTCCCTGCACGACGATCACGCTCAGCCCGAGCCGGGGGATGTTGAGCCGGCCGAACGGGTGCCCGTCCTTGAGCCCGGCCGCGTACCTGTGGGCGTCCGTGCGCAGGTGGGTGATCGCGGTCGTCGTGTCAGGCGCCGGCGGCGCCGTCGGCCACGCTCGCACCTCGTGGTCGAACGACTGCGTGAGCTGGTGCTGCTCGTACTTCGCATAGAGGGCGGTGATCGGGTCGCCCCAGAACCAGACGACCGCGGCGTAGGCGACCAGGACGACGCCGAGGCCGATCAGGATCGTTCCGGTGCGGTGCACCCAGGTGCGACCGCGCGTGCGGCCCGCCCGCGCCGTTGCTCCGGCCTGCGCCTCGGCTTCCGCCGGGATCGTCGTGCCCATCAGTTGAGTTATACCGGTGGATGCGGTGGGCCGTACCTGCCGAGGACGAGGGCGCCGATCTGCGACGCCGCCGCCGCGGCGAGGCACAGGCAGGTCGCGACCACCGGCGAGAGGTAGCCGCTCGCGATCATCGCCACGAACGCCCGCGGCGCGTCGGAGCCCAGCCCCTGAGGGCCGGCCAGCTCCCACATGACGGCGATGAGCCCGACGAAGCCGGCGGCATAGCAGCCGAGCATCCCCCACCGCCCGAGCCGCGCCGCCTCCGGGATCCACAGCCACAGGTGCGCGGCCGGGAGCAGGATGATGAGGGTGAACGGGTTGACGGCCGTCAGGAGCACCGCGGCGAACAGCAGGCCCACGAGCCCTCCGGCCAGGCCGCCCGTGCGGTCGGAGCCGGTCACGTTGCCGTCGCGCACGAGCCGCGGCCGGCCTCCGAACCGCCACACGAGGAGCCCGGCGCCCGCCGCGAGCAGGATCCCGGCGGTCGTCGCGCCGGTCTCGCCGGGGAGGGGGGCGGAGTCGAACTTGGGCATGAGATCGCCCGGCGCGAGCGCCTCGACCCACAGGGCGACCAGCACCGTGAGCCATGCGGCGAACCTCCATCCCAGGGCCTGGATCCCGGGCGCGATCGGAACCCGCCGCCGCCGCAGCCGCGCCACGACGTCGAGGACGCAGACGACGAACGGGACGAGGAGCATCGCGATGGTCAGCTCTGCGAGCCAGCCCCGGAGCACCTTCCCCGACAGGAAGAGCGCCGGCTCCCCGCCGCGCTCGATGGTCACTGCGGAGTCGAGCTCGGCGACGATGTTGGCCGCCGCGGCGCCGGTCCGGCCGAGCTGCGCGGCATCGAGGTCGTTCAACCGGAGGTCGTCGCCTGCGGCGCCGGCCGTGAGCGTCACGGCCGGGATCTCGCGCGTGATCATCGGGCCCTGCTCCTGGGTCGTGTACGGGATCGCGTATCCAGAGAGCTGGTCGAAGAAGCCCGGCGTGCCGGCCGGCACGCCGTAGAAGGTCGCGAGCCCGTCGCGTGCGGTGGAGTAGGCGGTGGGCGAGGTGCCCCGGGGCGTGTCGGGACGGACGACGAGGCGGAGCTGCGTCCCGACCGGCGCGGCAACGTTGTCGATCACGATCGCGGCCACGATCCGCGACCGCAGGCCCCACGTCCGGGCGAACTCGGCCGCGCCCTGTCCCCCGGTGGTCCCGCCGTCGGTCGAGACGAGCACGAGGCCGCGATCCCGCGGCATGTCGACGAACGTGCGGGCGAGCTGGACCAGCATGCCCGTCCCGGCGGCATCGCCGCCGCTCGAACCGTCGCGGTGGGCGATGACGGCGACGATCTGCGGCGAGCGGCCGGGCCGGTAGGCGATCACGTTCGACATCGGGACGGGCGAGGACTCGCCGGGCACGCGGGCGGCGAACGCCACCTGCGACGGGCTGTTGTCGAGGACGGCGAGCTTCCGTGCCACCCAATCGGCGCCGGCCAGCTCCCCGCCCGAGCCGGGGGCGCAGCACTCCTGGCCGTTGGCGTGCTCGGCGGCGACGAACGAGGCGGCGGCGGTCGCGGCGGCCTTGCCGTCGAACTCGAGCGGCGGCAGCGGGTGCTGGGGGAGCGCCGGCTGGCGAAGCGTCAGGAGCGCGATCAGAGGCGGCAGGAGCGCGGCGCCGGCCAGCACGCGGTACAGCGGCCACGAGACCAAGACGGCACGCGTCCGCCCGCGCCGGCTGCGAGGTTGAGTCGCCACGGGAGCGGCGGTTATAGCACACGGAACGGCGGACTAAACTTCGCGATCATGACCGGCGAAGCGACCATCATGCTGGTCGACGACGAGGAGTCGATCCAGAAGCTCCTCACCTATCCGCTCGAGCGGGAGGGTTACACCGTCGTCCAGGCACGCGACGGCGAGGAGGCTCTGCGCCGCTTCGCCGAGCAGCCCGTCGACCTCGTCGTGCTCGACGTGATGCTGCCCCGCCTGGACGGTCTCGAGGTGTGCCGGCGGCTGCGGACGGGCTCGGCCGTCCCGATCATCATGCTGACCGCGCGGGACGACGAGGTGGACAAGGTGCTCGGCCTCGAGCTGGGCGCCGACGACTACATCACAAAGCCCTTCTCGATCCGCGAGTTCCGAAGCCGGATCCGCGCCGTTCTCCGCCGCGCCGGCCTCCGGGCCGACCGCGCGGCCGACGGCGCGATCGAGGTCGGCTCGATCGCGATCGACCCGGTGAAGCGCGCGGTCACGGTCGACGGCGAGCGGGCTCAGCTGACCTATGTGGAGTTCGAGGTGCTGCACACGCTCGCCAGCCATCCGGGCCGGGTCTACAGCCGGCAGGCCCTGCTCGAGGCCGTCTGGGGCGACTCCGCCTACCGTGAGCCGCGGACGATCGACGTCCACATCCGCCATCTGCGCGAGAAGATCGAGGCCGACCCGCGCGAGCCGGCGTACATCTTCACCGTACGCGGCGTCGGATACCGCTTCCGCGACACGATGACCTAGGCATCGGCGTGCCGTCCCTTCGCTCGCTGCGGTTCCGGCTGATCCTGATGTTCGGCGCGGTCGTCGCCACGGCGATGGGCGTGCTCTTCCTCTACGTCGTCCCGAGCCTCCGCGACGATCTCGTGAACGACCGGCTCGACCGGCTGGAACGCGTCGCGCAGCTCCAGCAGCAGGCGACCGGCCTCAAGCGCGCGATGGCGTCCGGAAAGCGCCTGCGCCGCCCGCTCGTGCGCACGCAGCGGCTCGCGAACGCCACGGTCACCGGATACCGCCTGGTTGACGGCGAGCTCGAGCCGCTCGAGCTCGCACCGCCGCTCCTCCTGCGGGGCGACCCGGTTGCCAAGGCGGCCCTCCGCTCGGGGGTCGCCCGCGGCCGGACGCCGAGCGGCGGCGTGGTGGTCGCGTTCACGGTGTCGGGCGGCCTGCTCTTCCTCACGTCCGGCCTGAGCGACGTCAACTCGGCCGCGTCGCTCGTCCAGCGCCAGATCCTGATCGCGACGCTCGTGGCCGTGGCCGTGGCGGTGGTGGTCGGGTGGGGGGCGGCCCTCGCCATCTCGGTCCGGCTCGAGCGCCTGAAGGAGGCGGCGAGCCGCATCGCCGCCGGCACGTTCGACCAGCCCATCGGCGACCAGTCCCCCGACGAGCTCGGCCAGGTGGCGCGCTCGTTCGACCTCATGCAGGCCCGGCTGGCCCAGGTCGACCGCGCCCGCAAGGACTTCATCGCCAACGCGTCGCACGAGCTGCGAACGCCGCTCTTCTCGCTCGGCGGGTTCCTCGAGCTCCTGGCAGAGGAGGACCTCGACCCCGAGACCCGCGCCGAGTTCGTGCAGTCGACCCGCGAGCAGGTGAGCCGCCTGACCAAGCTCGCCGGCGACCTCCTCGACCTGAGCCGGCTCGACTCCGGCGCCGTCGGACTCGTCCGCGAGCCGGTCGACATGTCCGCTGCGGCGCGCACGCTGGTGCGGGAGTTCCGGGGGCTCGGCGCGAGGCACGGGAGCCGGATCGTGCTGGCGCGGGCGCAGACGCCCCCCTCGCGCGGCATCGGCGACGAGGAGCGGGTTCAGCAGATCGGGCGGGCGCTGCTCGACAACGCCGTCCGGCACACGCCGCCAGGCACGAACGTCAGGGTCGCGGTCGAGTCGGAGGACGGGATCGTCCGCCTCATGGTCTCGGACGACGGCCCCGGCATCGACCCGCGTGTCCGCGACCACCTGTTCGAGCGGTTCTCGCGCGGCCCGGAGACGACGGCGGCCGGCAGCGGACTGGGTCTTGCCATCGCCGACGAGCTGGCGCAGCGCATGGGCGGCTCGATCGTCGTCGACTCCGAGGACGGCCTCACCCGGTTCGCGCTCGTGCTGCCGGCCGAGCCCGTCGCCTGACGCTCGTCGTCTGCAGCGCACCTGGTTGGCTAACCTCCGCGAGCGATGCAGCGCGTCAACGTCGGACACAAGGCTCTCGCCGATTACAACTCGCTGATCGGGCGAACGCTTGCCGAGGAGATCAGAGTCCTGGCGGAGCCGCTCAAGGGCCGGCGGATGCTCCACCTCTCGGCGACCGCGTTCGGGGGCGGCGTGGCCGAGATCCAGTACACCCTGATCCCGCTCATGATCGACGCCGGCATCGACGCCGAGTGGCGCGTGATCCAGGGCCAGGAGGAGTTCTACGACGTCACGAAGACGATCCACAACGCCCTCCAGGGCGACGAGCGGACGCTGACCGACGGCCAGCGCGCGGTCTTCGACGGCTACAACAAGATGAACGCCGACGCCCTCACCGACGCGGACGAGTGGGACGTCATCGTGGTGCACGACCCCCAGCCGATCGCGATCCCCGAGTTCGTCGAGACCACCCGGCCGCGATGGGTGTGGCGGTGCCACATCGACCTGTCCACGCCAAACCCGGAGGTGCTCGACTTCCTCGCCCCGCGGCTCGGCCTGTACGACGCCTGCATCTTCCACATGCACGACTACGTCCCGCGCGGCACCGCTCTCCGCGAGGCCGTGATCTGGCCGCCCGCGATCGACCCGCTCGCACCCAAGAACATGGCGCTCGCGCCGGACGACGCCGCCTACATCGTCGACCAGTTCGGGGTCGACGTCAGCCGGCCGCTGATGCTCCAGGTGTCGCGGTTCGACCCGTGGAAGGACCCGCTCGGTGTGATCGACGCCTACCGCGAGGTGAAGCGCGTCCATCCCGGGATGCAGCTCGCGCTCGTCGGCTCGATGGCGCATGACGACCCGGAGGGCTGGGAATACTGGAACCGGACGCAGGACTACTGCAACGAGGATCCGGACATCTTCATGTTCTCCAACCTGAACAACGTCGGCGCGGTCGAGGTGAACGCCTTCCAGGTGCAGGCGGCAGTGTGCATCCAGAAGTCGATCCGCGAGGGATTCGGCCTGACCGTGTCGGAGGCGCTGTGGAAGAGCCGCCCGACGATCGGCGGGCGCGTGGGCGGCATCGTCGCCCAGATCACCGACGGCGAGACCGGCTACCTCGTGGACTCCGCCGAGCAGTGCGCCCAGCGCACGCTCGACATCCTCGCTGACCCAGGCTCGACCCGGGACATGACCCGGAGAGCCAAGGAGCACGTCCGCCGGCGCTTCCTGATGCCGCGCCTGCTCCGCGACTGGCTCGCGCTCATGCACCGCATGGCCGGCGAGACGGTCGAGCTCGAGGTGGTGGCCGGGGACTGAGGCGCGGCCCGTGACCCCGAGCATGGACGACCAGCAGCTCCTGATCGTGTCGAACCGCGGGCCGCTCCGGTTCTCGATCTCGCCCGAGGGCGAGGTCACCGCCAGGCGCGGCGGCGGCGGACTTGTGACGGCGCTCTCGGCGCTCACAGCGACGCGGCCGGTCACATGGGTGGCGAGCGCCCTCACGGACGGCGACGCCGCGGTGGCCGAGGAGGGCGCGTACCGCGACGAGAACCTCACGCTGCGGCTCGTCCAGCACGACCGCGAGGAGTACGACCGCTACTACAACGTCTTCGCGAACCCGACCCTGTGGTTCATCCACCACTACCTGTGGAGCCTGGCGCTCGAGCCGTCGGTCGACCGGAACGTCCGGCTGGCGTGGGAGGCGGGGTACGTGCCGGTCAACGAGAGGTTCGCCGACGCGGCGGCCGCCGAGCTGGCCGGCGCCGGGCCGAGGCCGCTCGTCATGGTGCATGACTACCAGCTCTTCATGGTGCCCGGGTTCCTGCGCACACGCGTCCCCGGGGCGGTCATCCACCACTTCACCCACGTCCCGTGGCCGCAGCCGGACTACTGGCGCGTGCTTCCGACCGACGTCCGCACCGCCATCCACGAGTCGATGCTGGCGTGCGACCTGGTCGGCCTGCACACACCCCGCTACGTCCGGTCGTTCCTCCAGTGCTGCGAGCGGTTCGTCCCGAATGCCCAGGTCGACGTGCGCGGCGGCGAGGCCGAGATCGACGGCCGCCGTGTCCGCGTCCGCGCGTATCCGATCTCTGTCGACCCGGCCGAGTTCGAGCGGCTCGGCGCGATGCCGGAGGTGGCGGAGGCCGAGCCGAAGGTGCTGGAGGCGCGGCCCGAGAAGCTGATCCTCCGCGTCGATCGCACCGACCCGTCGAAGAACGTCGTCCGGGGGTTCTCGGCGTTCGACCTCTTCCTCGCCGATCACCCGGAGTGGGCCGGGCGGGTGACGATGCTGGCGCTGCTCGACCCGTCGCGTCCGGAGATCCCGGAGTACGCCGAGTACGTGGGCGCGATCCAGCGCGCCGCCCGTGCCGTGAACGACCGGTACTACACCGGGGACTGGATGCCGATCGATCTGCGGATCTCCGACAACTTCCCCGAGGCCGTCGCGGCCTACAAGCACTACGACGTCCTGCTCGTGAACGCGATCTTCGACGGCATGAACCTGATCGCCAAGGAGGCGCCGCTCATCAACGAGCGCGACGGCGTGCTCATCCTGAGCGAGAACACCGGCGCCCACGTCGAGCTCGGCCGCTTCGCGCTCACCGTGAACCCGTTCGACATCCAGGCGACGGCGGACGCGATCCATGACGCGCTCGTCATGCCCCAGGCCGAGCGGCACGAGCGGATCGAGGGCATCCGTAACCAGGTGCGCGAGCACGACATCGGCCGCTGGATGCAGGATCAGCTCGACGATCTGGCCGAGGTGGACGGCGTGTCGGTGCGCGAGGCGCTCCGGTGAGGCGCGAGCTCGTGGTGGCGCCGTGGTCGAGCCGGTTCCACGGACCGGGGATGGAGGAGGGGCCGGCCGCGATCGCGGCGGTGCTTGGGGCGGACACGTGGTGGGGGGTCGACTTCGACCTCGACGCGCCGCCCGAGCAGGCGCTCGCAGCGGGGCTTCCGAACCTTGCCGACACGGTGCGCGGCGCGGCCGACCCGCTCGCGCTCCTCGGCGAGTGCACGCTGGCGCCTGCGGTCACCGCCGGCCTCCGTCGCAGGCACCCCGACCTGGCGCTCGTGTGGGTCGACGCCCATGGCGACCTGAACACGCCCGAGACGACGCCGAGCGGGTTCCTGGGCGGCATGCCCTTCGCGATCCTGCTCGGCTGGTGCCACGACGAGCTGCGCACGTCCGCGGGGCTCGACCCGGCGCTTCCCGAGGAGCGGGCCGCCCTGGTCGGCGCTCGCGACCTCGACCCCGGCGAGCGCGACGCGATCGGCCGCTCGCGGCTGGTGGTCGCCGACGACGTCGCGGCGGCCCTCGCCGGCCTGCCGGACGACGCGCCGCTCCACGTGCATCTCGACGGCGACGTGCTCGACCCGGAGGACGCCCCCGGGGTCGACTTCCCCGCGCCGGGCGGATGGCGCCTTCCGCATCTGGTCGACGAGATGGCGGCGCTCGCCGCGACCGGCCGCGTGGTCGGCGTGAGCCTCTGCTGCGGCAACCCCCGCCGCGACCCGGAGGGCCGCTCGGCCGCAGCGTACGCCCGCGCGCTCGAGCCGGTCCTGGGCCCGTAGGTCACGGCTTCGCCACAGCCGCGTCACGGCCGTATGTGCCATACCTGGTACCGCATCGGCGCCTGTCACCCTCCCGCGCCTCCCGTGCGACTGCGCGCGCCGCACCGATGCGGGCGTTCGTCGCGGATGCGTGTCGAGCGTGTGCCGTGGCCCGACGCGGTACCTGACCCCGTACACTTCCCGGCGCATGGGTGAGATCCGGATGATCGACGTGGGCGGGAAGCCCGCGACCCGGCGCCGGGCTGTCGCCCGCGGGCGCGTCGCGCTGTCCGAGCACGTGCGCGAGCGGATCGCCGCCGGGACGCTTCCCAAGGGCGACGTCCTCGCCGTCGCGCGGGTCGCCGGCATCATGGCCGCCAAGCGGACGCCGGACATCGTGCCGCTGTGTCACCCGCTCCCGCTGACGATGGTCGAGGTCGACCCCGTGCTCGACGACCAGGGCGTCACCGTGACCGCCGCCGCCGAGACCACCGCGCAGACGGGCGTCGAGATGGAGGCGCTGACCGCCGTCGCGGCCGCCGCCCTCACCGTCTACGACATGACGAAGGGGCTCGACCCGAACTCGTCGATCGAGCAGGTCGTGCTGATCGAGAAGTCCGGCGGGAAGAGCGGGGACTGGCACCGGGAGGAGACGTGAGGGCGGCTGTCCTGACCGTCTCGGACGGCGTCGTCGCGGGCACCCGTGAGGATCTGAGCGGGGACCTCCTCTCCGAGCGCCTCGCCGGCGCCGGCTTCGAAGTCGCCGCGCGGCGCACCGTCGCCGACGAGCGACGCGACATCGAGGAGGCGCTGCGCGAGCTGGCCGGAACGGCCGCCCTCGTCCTCACGACGGGCGGCACCGGATTCGCGCCGCGCGACGTCACCCCGGAGGCGACGGCCCGGGTCGTCGAGCGCCCGACGCCCGGCCTCGACGAGCACATGCGCGCCGTCTCGATCGCCGCCTCTCCACACGGCATGCTCTCGCGCGGCTCGAGCGGCATCGCCGGCTCGGCGCTCATCGTCAACTTCCCCGGCAGCCCGCGGGCGTGCGCCGAGCTCTTCGACGCCGTCGCCCCCGCGCTCGACCACGGCCTGCGGCTCCTGCTCGACCTCCCGACGGCGCATTGACCGCGACCCCCGTCTACGCCCGCCGGCTCGTCTCGCTCGTCAAGCTCGAGCACACCGTCTTCGCCCTGCCCTACGCCTATGCCGGCGCGATCCTCGCCGCCGGCCAGGTGCCCGACGCGCAGCTCCTCGCGTGGATCACCGTGGCGATGGTCGGCGCGCGCAGCCTGGCGATGGCGCTCAACCGGCTGATCGACGCGGGGATCGACGCCCGAAACCCGCGCACCGCGCGCCGCGAGCTCCCGGCCGGGCTCCTCACGCCGGTCCAGGTCGGGGCGTTCGCCGCCGCGTCGCTCGCCGTGTTCCTCGTTGCCGTCTGGCAGCTCCCGCCGGTGACGCACGTCCTCTGGCCGATCCCGGTCGCCGGCTTCGTCATCTACCCGTATCTCAAGCGGTTCACCTGGCTCTGCCATCCGTTCCTGGGGGCGGTCGACGGGCTCGCGCCGGTCGGCGGCTGGATCGCCGTGACCGGCACCGTCGACTGGCAGCCGTTCCTGCTCGGCGGCGCCGTCGCACTCTGGATCGGCGGCTTCGACATCATCTACGCGACGATGGACCTCGAGATCGACCGGCGCGAGGGCCTGCACTCGATCCCGCTCCGCTTCGGTGTCGGGACGGCCCTCCTCATCACCCGGATCGCCCACGCAGGCTCCGTCGCCCTCCTCATCTGGCTCGGCATCAACCTCGGCCTCGGGCCGCTCTACTGGCTGGGGCTGGCGGTCGTCGCCGTGCTCCTGGCGTACGAGAACTCGATCGTCTCGGAGGACGACCTGTCGCGCGTCGACATGGCGTTCCTCCAGATGAACGGGGTGATCGCGATGGTGTTCCTGGCCGGGGTGCTGGCCGATGCGCTCGCCTGAGGCGATCGTCTGCGAGGGCCTCGCACGCAGGTTCGGGGAGCGTGACGCGCTCGCGGGCGTCGACCTCGCGGTCGCCGAGGGCGAGACCGTGCTCATCACCGGTCCCAACGGCGCCGGCAAGACGACGCTCCTTCGGATCCTCGCCACGGTCCTTCGGCCGAGCTCCGGCCGGGTGGCTGTCGCCGGCCGCGACCTCCCGGCCGGCGCCCCGGACGTCCGCCGCTCCGTGGGCTACGCCGGCCACGACGCGCTCGCCTACCCCGACCTGACGGCTCGCGAGAACCTCGCGCTCTACGCAGCGCTCTACGACGTCCCCGACGACCGGGTCGACGAGGAGCTCGACCGCGTCGGTCTGGACGGACGCCGGGGCGACCGGGCCGCCGAGCTCTCGCGCGGGATGCTCCAGCGGCTCGCGCTGGCTCGCATCGGCCTGCACCGGCCCTCGATCGTGCTGCTCGACGAGCCGACCGCCGGGCTCGACGCGGACGGCCGCGACGTCCTGCGCGGCTTTCTCGCCGAGCCGGGCCGGACGATCCTCGCCGCGACGCACGAGCCGGAGTGGTTCGCGGGCCTCGAGAACCGGGTCGTCGCAATGGACGCCGGACGCGTGACGGCGTGAACGGGCGCGCGGTCAGGGCCCTCATCCGCAAGGACGTGCTCGTCGAGCTGCGCGGCCGCGAGGTCGTGCCGTCGATGGCGGTCTTCGTCGGCGCGGCCTTCGTGCTCTTCCGGTTCGGGCTCGGCGGCACAGAGCTCGCGGGCGGGACGCGCGCCGCGACCGGGATGCTGTGGGTCGCGATCGTGTTCACCGCGCTCGTCGGCCTGTCGCGGGCGTTCGCGCACGAGCGCGAGGGGAGAACGTGGGACGGCCTTCTCGCCGCACCCGTCGACCGCGCGCTCTTCTGGTTCGCGCGGACATGCTCGACCTTCCTCTTCCTGGTCGCCGTCCAGGTGCTCGCGCTGCCCGCGTTCTGGCTCTTCTTCCTCCAGGAGCAGGCGGGCCCGTCGTACCCCGTGCTGGTCGCGGCCGTGCTCCTGGCGGACGTCGGGATCGCCTGCCTCGGCTCGCTCCTGGCCGGCCTGGCGTCGTCGGTGCGCGCCCGAGAGGTGCTCCTGCCCGCCCTCTACCTGCCGTTCTCGATCCCGCTCGTCCTCACCGCCGTCCGTGTGACGACCGACACGATTCCCCCGCAAACAAGCGGTTTGGAGACCCTTGAGCGCCTGGGATTCCTCGCTCTCTATGATACGGTTTTTGCGCTTCTGGGGTGGGCGCTCTTCGAGTACGTCGTGGAGGATTGATGGCACACACAGCCCGCCTCGACCGGGCAACCGCCGCCACGCTGGTTGCCGCGTTGCTCATGCCCGCGGCCGTCGCGCTGATCTTCTTCTACGTCCCGAGCGACGTCGATCAGGGCTACTCGCAGCGGATCTTCTACTTCCACGTGCCGATCGCGCTCACGACCTACACGCTCTTCGCCTGGGGAGCCGTGAACGCCGCCCGGTATCTGTGGACCGGGAGGGAGGAGCTCGACCTCCAGAGCTACGTGCCGATGCACCTCGGCGTCATCTTCGGGTCGCTCACCCTCATCACCGGGTCGATCTGGGCGCACATCTCATGGGGCACCTGGTGGGACTGGGGCAGCCGTGAGCTGAACACGTTCCTCATCATCTTCCTGTTCTACTGCGCCTACTTCATGCTGCGCTTCTCGGTCGAGCCGGGCGAGCGGCGGGCGCGGTACTCCGCCGTCTATGCACTGCTCGGCGTCGGCCTGATCCCGCTCTCGGTGCTGGCGGTGCGCATCGCGCAGGACGCCCTGCACCCAATCGTCTTCCGATCGAACGGCGTGAACATGGACGGGAGCATGTTCCTCACCTTCCTCGTCGCGCTGGCCGCGATGCTGAGCCTCGCCGTCTCGATGTACCTCGTCGAGATGCGCGGCAAGCGGGTCGACGAGCGGATGGCCCAGCTGCGCCGGCTCGCGCGGGGGGCCGCATGATCGACGAGTCGGCCGTCCGGTCGGTCGCGGCCGTCTACGGCATCGCCTGGGTGGCCACGCTGGCCTACGTCGTCATCCTGAACGCCAAGCTCGGGCGCCTCGAACGGCAGCTCGAGGAGCTCGCGGGGATGCTCGAGTCGAGGGGCTCCGATGCCTAGCGCGGCCGAGCTGGTCCTGGTCGGCACGAACCACACGCGCGCCCCGCTCGCCGTGCGCGAGCGGCTGGCGGCGCACGACCACGGCCGGGAGCTTCTGCACCACCTGACGGCCTCCGCCGCCGTCGCCGAGGCCGTCGGCCTCTCGACCTGCAATCGGTGCGAGCTCTACATGGTCGGCGCCGATGCGGACGCGATGCGGGAGGCGGCCGTCGAGGGCCTCGGCCATCTGTCGGGCCACGCCGCCGAGCGGCTCGAGCCGATGCTCTACGTCCACCGCGGCGAGCTCGCCGCCCGCCACCTGTTCGGTGTCGCCGGCGGTCTCGACTCGATGGTGCCGGGCGAGGCGCAGATCCTCGCGCAGATCCGCGAGGCATACGAGTCGGCGTACGAGTGGGACGCGACCGGCCCCGTCACCAACCGGCTCTTTCACCAGGCGCTCGAGGCCGGGAAGCGCGTGCGCCACGAGACGGCGATCGGACAGGGCGGCGCCTCGCCGGCCTCCGTCGCCGCCGACCTCGCCGTCGAGCGCATGGGTGACGGACTGGCGGACGCACGGGTGCTCGTCGTGGGCGCCGGCCGAGTGGCCGAGCTCGTCGCTGCAAACCTCTCCGCCCGCGGCGTCTCCTCGATCACGGTCGCCAACCGCGACCCCGACCGGGCCGCTGCGCTGGCGTCGCGGTTCGGCGGCCGCGCCGTCGACTTCGCCGACCTGCGGGCGGCGATCGCAGCTGCCGACGTCGTCGTCGCCTCGACGGCCTCGCCGGAGCCCCTGATCACGGCCGCAGACGTGCCGCCCGGCCGCCGGGTCCTGATCGATCTCGCCGTGCCCCGCGACATCGACCCCGACGTTGCCGCGGTCGACGGCGCGTCGCTGCACACGATCGACGACCTCGAGGCGGTCGTCGCCCGCACCATCTCGCTTCGCCACGGCGAGGCCGATCACGCCCGCGAGATCGTGGCCGCCCAATCCGCGACCTTCCGCGACTGGATGGCGGCGCTCGAGGTCGTCCCCGCGATCACGTCGCTTCGCGCCCACGCCGAGCGCATCAGGGTCTCCGAGCTCGAGCGCGCACGGCTGGGCGACCTCTCCGACGCCGAGCGCGAGCGCCTCGACGCCCTGACCCGGGGGATCGTGAACAAGCTCCTCCATCGCCCGACCGTCCGCCTGAAGCAGCTCGCGGCCGAGGACGGATCGGCGCCGTACGCCGAGGCGGTCACCGAGCTCTTCGGGCTGGCCGCCGTCGAATGATCCGGCTCGGGACGCGCCGCAGCCGCCTGGCGACGGCGCAGGCCCGGATCGTGGCCGACCGCCTCGAGGAGGCCGAGCTCGTGCCGATCTCGACCGAGGGCGACCGCGACGCCGCCCGGAGCTTCTCGTCGATCGGCTCCGGGCAGGGCGTCTTCACGCGCGACATCGAGCGCGCCCTCCTGCGTGGTGACGTGGACGCGGCCGTGCACAGCGCAAAGGATCTGACGGGCGACATGCCCGACGGGCTCGTGCTCGGCGCGATCCTGGAGCGGGCGGACCCCCGCGACGCGGTCTGCGGCGGCTACGACTCCCTCGCGGACGTGCCTTCCGGCGCGAGGGTCGGCACCTCGTCGGCACGCCGGGCGGGGCTTCTCGCGGAGCTGCGCCCCGACATCCGCGTGGTGCCCTTGCGGGGCAACGTCGAGACCCGGCTTGCGAAGCTCGACGCGGGTGAGGCCGACGCGATCGTGCTCGCCGCCGCGGGCCTCGAGCGCCTCGGGCTCGGCGCGCGGATCGCCTTCCTGCTCGACCCGCGCGAGTTCGTGCCCGAGGCCGGACAGGGCGCGATCGCCGTCCAGGTGCGCGCCGGCGAGGAGGCGCTCGTTGCGGCGCTCGACCACGCCCCAAGCCGGGCCGCGGTCGAGGCGGAGCGCGAGTGTGTGCGGCGGCTGGGCGGGGGCTGCACCGCGGCCGTGGCCGCGCACGCCTGGCACGAGGGCGGCGAGCTTCGGCTCCAGCACTGGACCGCCGCGTGACGGTCTATCTCGTGGGCGCAGGCCCGGGCGACCCGGGGCTCATCACCGTCCGGGGACGGGACCTCGTCGAGCGCTGCGACGCCATCGTCTATGACCGCCTCGCTGACCCGCGCATCGTCGAGCTCGCCCCCGACACCGCCGACCGGGTCTACGCGGGCAAGCGCCCGGGTGAGCACGCCATGACCCAGGAGCGCCTGAACGCGCTCCTCGTCGAGCTCGGCGGCCGTCTCGAGACCGTCGTTCGCCTGAAGGGCGGCGACCCGTTCGTGTTTGGCCGCGGTGGGCGAGGAGGCGCTCGCACTCGAGGGGGCCGGGATCGCCTTCGAGATCGTCCCCGGCGTGAGCTCGGCGCACGCCGTCCCCGCGTATGCCGGTATCCCGGTGACGCAGCGCGGCGTCGCGGCACAGGTCACCTTCGTCACCGGGCACGAGGATCCGACCCGGCCCGAGAGCGCCATCGACTGGGCCTCGCTGGCGGCGACGCCCGGGACGCTCGTCTTCCTGATGGGCGTCGGCGCGCTCGAGGAGAACGCCCGCCGGCTGATCGCCCACGGCATGCGCGCCGACACTCCGGCGGCCGTCATCTCGCACGGCACGCAGCCGGACCAGCGCACCGTCACCGCGCCCCTTGCGCGCATCGCCGAGGCGGCCGCGTCGCTCCCCGCCCCGGCGATCACGGTGGTCGGCGACGTCGTCCTGATGCGCGACCACCTCACGTGGTTCGAGCACCGGCCGCTTCACGGACGGCGGGTCGTCGTGACCCGGGCGCGGGCGCAGGCCAGCGGTCTCCGCGCCCGGCTCGAGGAGCTGGGAGCCGCCGTCACCGAGGCGCCCGCCATCCGGATCGAGCCGCTCGCGTTCGAGGCGCCGGAGATCGGGAGCTTCGACATCCTCGTCCTGACGAGCGCCAACGGCGTCGAGCGCATCCTGCCGGCCGATGTGCGGGCGCTCGCCGGGGTCACGGTCGCTGCCATCGGGCGGGCGACGGCCGACGTGCTGGTGGCCCGCGGGCTCGTCCCCGACGTCGTCCCCGAGCGCGCGGTCGGCGAGGCGCTCCTTGAGGAGCTCGGCGACGTGCGTGGCCGCCGCATCCTCGTCGCAGCAGCAGAGGGAGCGCGCGACGTCCTGCCCGACGGGCTCGCCGCCGGCGGCGCCGACGTGACGGTGCTCCACACCTACAGGACCGTTCCAGAGCCCGTCGACCCGGAGGCCGTGCTCGGAGCGGACCTCGTCACGTTCACGTCGTCGTCCACCGTTTCGAACCTGGTCGCGGCGATGGAGGGGCGAGAGCTCTCGAGCCTGCGCGCCGTATCGATCGGGCCCGTGACGAGCACGAGCCTGCGCGAGGCGGGGATCGAGCCGGTGGCCGAGGCCGACCCGCACGACGTCGCCGGGTTGGTCGCGGCTGTCCTGGCGGCCGCCGGTAGAGTCCTGCCATCGTGAGCCCGGCGCGCTACGACGGCCTGGCCGACTGGTACGACACCTGGTCGGAGCGTCCGGCGGTGGCGAGCTTCTCAGGGGAGGCCGTCACCGCGGCACTGCGCCTGCTCGGCGCGGGACCGGGCCGGTGCCTCGATGTCGGCTGCGGTGGCGGACGGCTCATCGTCGCGCTCGCCGACGCCGGGTGGACGCCCACCGGCGTCGATCTTTCCGCGGATCAGCTGCGCGTGGCCGACGCCCGCGCCGGCGGGCTCGCCGAGGCGCTGCTTCAGGCCGACGCGGCCTCGCTGCCATTCGCCGACCGCGTCTTCGACGCCGTCGTCTCGACGTTCACCCACACCGACGTCGACAGGCTGGATGCGGTCTTCGAGGACTGCGCCCGTGTCCTTGTGGACGGCGGCCGGCTCGTGTACGCCGGTGCGCACCCGTGCTTCGTCGGCCCGTACGCCCACGCCACCGACGAGGGCGTCCTCGTCCCGCCCGGATACTGGGACCGGACGCTGCACTTCGAGGCGCCCGGGTTCGGGGACGGCATCCGCCGGTTGGCCGGAGCACGACACGTGCCGCTGGCCGACCTCCTGAACCACGTGTCCGCGGCCGGCCTCGCAATCGACCGCGTCGAGGAGGTGCACGGCGACCCGCCGGGCATCCTCGCGTTCCGGGCGGTGAAGCGATGACCATCGTCACGTTCCTGTCCGACTTCGGCACCGCGGACGACTTCGTCGGGATCTGCCACGGCGTCATCCTGAGGTCGTGCCCGGGGGCGCAGGTCGTGCACGTCACGCACGGGATCCGCGCGCAGGCCATCGGGCATGGCGCCCGCGTCATGGCGGGCGCGATCGCGTACCTGCCGGTCGGCGTCCATCTGGCGGTCGTCGACCCGGGGGTGGGGTCGGGCCGCCGGGCCATCGCGCTCAAGACCGGCGACGGGCGCCTGTTCGTCGGACCCGACAACGGCCTCCTGATCCCGGCCGCGGAGGCCTGCGGCGGGATCGTCGAGGCCCACGAGATCGCGAACCCCGACGTGATGCTCCACCCGGTGTCGCGCACGTTCCACGCACGAGACGTGTTCGCGCCGGTGACGGGCCGCCTGGCGGCCGGGATGGCGCTCGCGGACGTCGGTCCGGCACTGGATCCGGCTGACCTCGTGCGTCGCGTCGGCATCGACCACGTGCTCGACGGTTCCCTCCTCACGGCTTCGGTGCAGCACACCGACCGGTTCGGGAACATCCAGCTCGCCGTCTTCGCCTCGGAGCTCGACGGCCTCTTCGAGCCGGGCCGGCTCGCCGAGGTCGTCACCCCCGACGACCGGTATTACGTGCGCTGCGCCGAGACGTTCACCGACGTGGATCCCGGCGAGCTCGTGCTGTATGCCGACTCTTCGGGGCTGCTCTCGGTGGCCGTGAACCGCGGCAGCGCGGCCGAGTTGACGGCCGCCGAAGCCGGCGACAAGATCGGCGTGGAGTTCTCGCCCAGCCGGCACGGGCGAATTGCTTGACCCAGCGCTCGGGGTGTGCTGGAATCCGAGGTAGTCGAACGGCCTCCGAGGAGCGGTAGCACCGTCCCGGAGGCCGTTCGTTTTGCGTGCCGATAGAATCCCGGCCGCGGCGAGGTAGCTCAGTTGGTAGAGCACGCGACTGAAAATCGCGGTGTCGCTGGTTCGATCCCGGCCCTCGCCATCTTCTGCTCCGCCTACGCGGCGGCCACCATGCCCACGCCGGCCAGGACCAGCGCGACGCCGAACTTCTGCGGGCGCGTGATGCGCTCGCCCAGGAAGACGTGGGCCAGGATGACCGTCACGACCGGGTACTCCGAGCCGAGCACCGACACGACGGTGATGTAGCCGTGCTGGATCGCCACGGCGAAGAGGCCGTTGGCAGCCGTGTCGAGGAGGCCGATGAGCGCGATCGCCGGTACCTCCGACAGCGGGACGGCGATCGAGCTGCGGGTGAGCGCCACGCCGAGGCTGAGCAGGGCGAGCGACCCGAGGCGGGCGCCGAGGAGCGCCGACAGGGTGTGCCCGCCGTCGGCCGCCCGGCCCAGGAACCACAGGAAGCCGCCGATGCCGAGCGCGGCCAGCAGCGCGAGCCCGATCGAGCTTCGCGCCGCCGGGTGATCGCCCCGGATCTCGTGCACCGAGGCGAGCACGGCGCCGGCCAGCCCGGCCGCCGAGCCCGCCAGCGCGAGCGCGCCGGGCCGCTCGCCCGTCGCCAGAGCCAGCCCGACCGGCACCAGGGCGCCGCACGCGCTGACCGGCGAGACGATGCTGATCGTGCCGGTGGCGAGGGCGCGGTAGAAGGCCGAGAGGCCGACCGCGCCGCAGGCGCCTGCCGCAAGCCCGATCTCGAGCGCCCGGCCCTCGATGTCGCCGATGAAGACGGCAGCGATGAGCAGCGCCACGAGGCCGGCGATCTGCGATCCGACCGCGACGGGGGCCAGCGTCAGGCGGCGTGTGTAGAGCCCGCCGAGGAAGTCGGCGGTACCCCAGACCAGGCTGGACGCCAGCCCGAGTGCGAGTCCCATCGCGGCATCCTAGGATGCCGCCCTCGTCAGGCTGCCGCGCTCATGCGCCGGTGCCGAAGCACGCGGGCGAGCGCCGACACGGCGTCGGCGTCATAGATCGCGCCCGCATGCTGCTCGAGATGCTCGATGGCTGCGTTCGCTCCGAGGTGGTTGCGGTACGGCCGGTCCTCGGTCATCGCCACGTACGACTCGACGACGAGAAGGATGCGCGATCCGGTCGGGATCTCCGCTCCGGCCAGGCCGTTCGGGTATCCCGTGCCGTCCAGGTGCTCGTGGTTCGCGCGGATGATGGCCCGGGCGCGGTCGAAGGCCGGCCCCGCTCCGAGCATCTCGGCCGAGCGCTGCGGGTGGCTGCGCACGATCGCCCACTCGTCATCGGTGAGCGGGCCGAGCTTGGTGATGATCTCGTCGGGAACGGTCGCCATGCCCAGGTCGCGGAACTTTGCGGCGGTGGCGAGATCCTTCAGCTCCTCGGCCGACATCCCCATCTCCGCCCCGACGCGGCCCGCGAGGATCTCGATGGCGCTGTCCTCCTCGTCGTCCAGCTCCTGCGGCTCTGGGGGCTCGGGCGACGTGGGGGCCGGTGTGGCGACGGCCCCGTCCGCGGCGATCCCCAGCCGCTGGAGGCGACCGAGCACGAACGTGCACGGCACCCAGTCGTGGTCGCGCTCGGCGACGTAGGCGAAACGGAGGATGCCCGTGCCGTCGACGACGAACACGCCGCCTCGGCGGCGGACGCGGCCGATCCCGCGCTCGACCAGGCCGAGTGCTGCGAAGGCGCTCGCGGCCGGGTCGGTCATGCACAGCGCCAGCGCCTCGGCCTCGAGCGTCCGGGCGATCGCCGACTCCGACGCCGTCACGACGACGAGCTGTGCGCCCGAGCCGTGCAGACGGCGGCCGAGCTCGCGGAGCATGTCGAGCCGCGGTCCCGGCTCCAGCTCGGACTCGAGCAGGGCCAGGACGACGGGTGCGCCGGCGGCGAGCGCGCCGAGATCGACGGACGCGCCGCCGGCGGCGGTCAGACGGAGCGGTTCGAGTGGTTCATCAAGCCGCGGCATCCGTCGCGTCCCGGACCTTCTTGGCCTCAGGGTCGGCGGTCTGCTCCGGCTGGGCGGTGGCATTCGAGTCGATCGCGTGCACGGCGGCACCGGCGGCGTCGGACGGAAGGCCAAGCGTGGCGCGGGCGGATTCGAGCGACCCGAGCACCTGGGCCTGGACGCGTGCGGCGGCGGCGACCATCTCGTCGGCCTGGCTCTTCTTCTCCTCGGCGGCGGCGACGATCTTCGCGGCCTCCTCCTCGGCGTTCACGCGCACCTGCGTCGCGACGTCCTCGGCGCGGGCCTTGGCCTCGTCGAGGTGGGCACGGGCGGCGTCGGCGGCCTCTTCGAGCAGGCGCTCGCGCTCGCGATGGATCTCTTCGACCTCGAGGTCGGACGCGGCGCGAACCGCGGCCAGCTCGTTCTGGACGAAGGCGTCGAGCGCACCGACGGTGCGGTCGATGGCGTTGGTCAGCCCGTCGAGGTCGGCCTCGGGGCGCGGGGCTGGTGCCGATGCCGGCGCGGCGGCAGGCGTCGCGGCGGCGGGAGCCGCCTCGATGGAAATCGGCTGTGCCTCGAGCTGGTCCGCGAGGTCCGCGAGGAACCGGTCCACCTCCTCGGGGTTGTAACCCGTAGGGGTGAGCGTGAACGAGGCATTACGGATGCTCGCCAGGTCGATCATTGCGGAGCCCTCCTGAAGGCGCGAAGAATGCAAGTCGAAGAACGGGGGTAGGTCCCCTTATCGGGCGATAGGGCCCATGGCTTTAGCCCTCGAGGCGAGTCCTCATTCGGCGGGGGTGAAGCTCGGAGATCGCGATGGCCGCGAGAACCACCGCCGCGCCCAGCCACGCCCGCGCCGAGAGCCGCTCGTCCAGCCAGATCGCCGCGACGAGCGCCGCCACGAGCGCCTCCGACGCGAGGAGGATCGACGCCCGCACCGGGCTCATCCACTGCTGCGCCATCACCTGCACCGAGAACGCGATGCCCGAACCGAGGACGCCCGTGAGGATGAAGATCCACCAGAGCGACGCCACCTCGCCGGCCTGCGGCCCTGCGGGCACCGCGATCGCCGCCGTCAGCACCGCCGACGCCGCCATCTGGGCGAGCGCGAGGGGCGCGGCGGCGTACCGGTCGACGAGCACGTCGACGGCGACGATGTGACCCGCGAAGGCGGCCGCGCCCGCGAGCACCAGCAGATCTCCGGCGCGGAGACTGCCGCCGCGGATCGACAGAAGGCCGAGGCCGACCAGGGCGAGCGCGAGACACGCCACGTCGACCCGGTCGGGCGAGTGCCGGCCGATCAGCGCGGCGCCGGCCGGGGCCAGGACGACGTAGAGCACCGTGATGAACGCCGCGTTCGTGGAGCTCGTGTGGTTGATGCCGACCGTCTGGAGCAGGTAGCCCGCGGTCATCAGGCTGCCGAGGAGCAGCCCCGGCGGGGACGAGGCCGCGCGTCCACGCGACGCGCGGAGGGCGCCAGATGGTCAGGACGACGACGATGGCGAGCGAGGCCGAGCCCGCGGCTCCACGCCACGAACGTCCACGGCGAGACGTCGCGGAGCGCCACCTTGGCGGCGGGGAACGTCGCGCCCCAGATGACGGGGGTCAGGAGCAGGAGCAGACCGGCGGCGCGGGTCGGGGCGGGTCGGTCGGGCATCGCGCAATCATCTACGCTCCTCCGGCCCGTGCCCGCCGAACCCGAACCGAAGGCTCCGATCGCCGTCATCGGCGCTGCGCTCGACCTGGGGTCGGGACGGCGCGGTGTCGACATGGGCCCGTCGGCGGTCCGGTACGCACAGCTCGCCGAGCGGATCGGGGCCCTCGGCTACGACCTCGACGACCGCGGGAACGTCGGCGCGGGGATGGTCGAGGCGCTCGACGTCGGAGATCCTGTCGGCGCGGTACTGGGACGCGATCAAGCGCACCTGCGAGGAGCTCGCCGGCGAGGTCGAGGCCGCCACGCGAGCGGGGCGGGTGCCGCTCGTCATCGGCGGCGACCATGCGATCGCCATCGGCACGCTGGGCGGTCTCGCGAGCGCCCACGGCGCACCGGGCGGCGTGATCTGGTTCGACGCCCACAGCGACATCAACACGCCTGCGACGTCACCCTCCGGCAACGTCCACGGCATGCCGCTCGCGATCGCGCTCGGGCTGGCCGACGACGACCGCTTCCGGAGTGACCGCTGGCCGCTCCCGATGATCGCCGAGGAGTCGACCGTCCTGATCGGCGTTCGCTCGGTCGACGAGGGCGAGCGGCGGCGGATGTCGGAGCTCGGGCTCAAGGTCTTCACGATGCACGACATCGACCGCTACGGCATGCACCGGGTCGTCGAGGAGGCGATCGAGATCACGTCGACCGCTCCATTCGTGCACATCTCGTTCGACATGGACGTGGTCGACCCCGACCAGGCGCCCGGCGTGGGGACGCCCGTGAGGGGCGGGATCACCTACCGCGAGGCGCACCTGGCGATGGAGCTCGTCGCCAAGCACGGCATGCTCACGTCGCTCGAGCTGGTCGAGGTGAACCCCGTGCTCGACGAGCACAACCAGACGGCCAGCCTCGCGGTCGAGCTGGCCTGCTCGGCCTTCGGCGCCCGCATCCTGTAGCGCCCACCTGAGACGTCAGTTGTGGCCGGCAGCCGTCCGGAGGCGGCCGAGGGCGGCCGCAAGCTCGTCGAGCCGTAGACGCAGCGTCCGTTCCGCATCGGCGTCGAGCGGCTGGCCGCCCGGCGATGCGCTCGCAACGGCCAGCGCCGAGCGCGCGGATCCCGCGGCCTCAAGTGCGCCGCGCGCCGCCTGCCTGGCGTCGTCGTCGGGCGCCGAGCTCTCGAGCTGCTGAAGCGATGCGGCCACCCGGTCGGCGTGGCTCGCGACGGCTGACCACCGCTCGGGACGGTTCGTGGCCGTCGCTGCGATGAGCTCGCCGAGCGCAGCGTCGTGGAAGGCGGTCCCGTCAGCCGCCGTCTGCGCCGCGGTCGCCCGCCACTCCCGTCCGGGTGCGCCGCGCCGGCCGAGCGCCCAGGCGATGGCCGCCACCAGCAGCGCCACCAGGAGCGCACCCACCGCGATCCAGCCCCACGGAGTGTCGTTCTCCGAGGTCGGCGTCGCCGTCGATGCGGCAGCGGTCGTCACCGTCTCGGACGGTGTCGTGGTCGTCGGGGGCTCGGTCGTCGTCGTCTCGGTCGTGGTCTCGGTGGTCGTCTCGGTAGGCGTTGTGGTCGTACCTGGCTGGGTTGTGGTGGTGCCAGGCTCGGTCGAGCTCGTCCTGGTGCCCGAGAACGAGCCCGGCAGGGAGCCGCCGAGCGAGCTCGGGAGCGAGCTCGGCAACGAGCTGGGCAATCCGCCGCCTCCACCGCAGCCGCCGAGCACCAGGCCCACGATGAGGGCTGATGCCGCAATCACCCACCGCCATGGCTTGGATGGACGCGCCCTCCGCTGCATACAGGGGATCTACGTCACATCCCGGCCGCGCGCGCATCGTCCGGTCGGGGTGATGTGTCCGCCGGCGTCCGGCTGGTTCAGGCCCCGGGGGAGTCTTCCGGGTAGTAGCGCGTCCCGGCCAGCTCGTCGGGCAGGTACTGCTGCTTCGCGGCTTCCTCGGGGCGGTCGTGCGGGTAGACGTAGCCGGCGCCGTGCCCGAGCCGCTTCGCGCCCGCGTACGAGGTGTCGCGAAGGTGCGGCGGCGGCCGCAGGTTGCCGCGCTCGCGCACGTCGCGCATGGCCGAGGCGATCGCGACGTACGAGGCGTTCGACTTCGGCGCCCGGGCCAGATACGCGGCCGCCTGGCTCAGGTTGATGCGGCACTCCGGCATCCCGACGAACTCGACCGCGCGGGCGGCGGCGACCGCCACCTCGAGCGCGCGCGGGTCGGCGTTCCCGACGTCCTCGGACGCGAACACCACCATCCGGCGCGCGACGAACCGCGGGTCCTCGCCGCCCTCGAGCATGACCGCCAGGTAGTAGATCGAGGCGTCGGTGTCGGATCCGCGCATGCTCTTGATGAACGCCGAGATGACGTCGTAGTGCTGGTCGCCGCCCTTGTCGTAGAGGAGCGGCCGCTTCCGGGCCGCATCGCGCACGTGCTCGGGCGTCACCGGGCCGTCGCCGGCTGCGCCGACGGCCGCCTCGAGGATGTTGAGCGCGTTTCGGGCGTCGCCGCCGGCGGAGTGGACGGCCGCCTCGCGTGCGTCCTCGGCGAGCTCGACGCCGAGCGCCGCCTCGCCACGGCGGATGATCGCCGCCATGTCCTCCTCGGTGAGCGGCTCGAGCTGGAACAGCTGGCAGCGCGAGAGGAGCGCCGAGTTGACCTCGAAGTACGGGTTCTCGGTGGTCGCGCCGATGAGCGTGACGAGGCCGGACTCGACCGCGGGCAGGAGCGCGTCCTGCTGGCCCTTGTTGAACCGGTGGATCTCGTCGAGGAAGAGGATCGTCCGCTGCCCGTTCGCGCCGAGCCGGTCGCGCGCCTCGCCGAGCACACGGCGGACGTCGGCGACGCCGACCTGCACCGCCGAGAGCTCCTCGAAGTGGGCCTGCGTCGTGTGGGCGACGATCCGGGCGAGGGTGGTCTTGCCACTCCCGGGCGTGCCGAAGAAGATCATCGACGGGACGCGGTCGGAGGCGATCGCCCGCCGCAGGGCGCTCCCCTCGCCGACGACGCCCGCCTGGCCGACGAACTCGTCGATCGTGCCCGGTCGCAGCCGCTGTGCGAGCGGGGCGACCGTCGCGAGCCGCGACTCGGCGGAGTGCGAGAAGAGATCGGCCATCTCGCGGAATCTACTGCGCCCCATCGTGTACCGTCCGGATGATGATCGCGGCCGATGTGCGCACGGAGACGAGCCGCCTCCTTGCCGAGCTCATCCGCATCGACACCTCGAACCCGCCCGGGAACGAGACCGCCGCCGCCGAGCACCTCGCCGCGTACCTTGCCGAGGCGGGTGTGAAGTCCGAGCTCGTCGGCCGCGAGCCGCACCGAGCGTCGCTGATCGCGCGTCTCCCGGGCACGGGCGACGGGCCCTCGCTGATGCTTCTCGGCCACACCGACGTGGTCGGCGCCGATGCCGACGAGTGGTCGGTGCCGCCGTTCTCGGGACTCGAGCGCGACGGGTTCGTGTGGGGCCGCGGTGCCCTCGACATGAAGGGCCAGGTCGCCGCCGAGGCCGTGGCGGTCGCGACGCTCGCACGGGAGGGATGGCGAGGCGCGGGCGACCTCATCCTGTGCGCGGTCGCCGACGAGGAGGTTGGCGACGACTGGGGCCTCTCATGGCTCGTCCAGGAGCACCCCGACCTCGTCCGCGCGGACTACGTCCTGAACGAAGGCGGTGGCGAGCGGATCGAGCACCGCGGCCGGGTCGCCTACACGGTCGGAGTGGGCGAGAAGCGGTGCGCGGCCTTCGCCGTCACCGTCCACGGGAAGAGCGGCCACGCGTCGACCCCCGGCGCCGCCGACAACGCACTCGTCAAGCTGGGCCCCGTCATCGACCGAATCCAGCGCATGCCGCGCCCCACCGCCGAGCTGGCCGCGCTGGCCGACTTCCTCGCTGCTGTCGGCGAGGACGGCGCAGACCCTGCCGAGCTCGTCGGCCGCTGCCGCAGCGAGAACCCGCTCCTGGCCGCCGCGGTCGAGCCCATGCTGGGCGCCACGATCGCGCCGACCATCAGCGAGGCCTCGACGGCGGTCAACATCATCCCCGGGCGCGCGCGGCTTGTGTGCGACTGCCGGATCCTTCCGGAGATGACGCACGCCGAGATCGAGGGGGCCGTGCGAGCCGCCCTGGCCGGGATCGACTTCGAGTTCGAGTTCGTCGAGAACGTCGGCGGCACGCTCTCGCCGCGTGGGCACGCCGCTCTATCGCGCCTTCGAGGAGTTCGCGCCGCAGATCGAGGCCGGGGCAACCCTCGCGCCGATGGTCAACCCCGGGTTCACCGACAGCCACTACATGCGCGAGGCGTTCGGCTCGGTCGCCTACGGCTTCATGCCGATGCGGATGGATCCGCTCCTCGCCGGGGTGCTCGTCCACTCGGCCGACGAGCGGGCGGCAATGGACGACCTCGAGCTGGCGGTCCGCTGCTTCCTGCACGTTGCACGCACGATGGGGGAGGCCGGATGAGCCCGCCGACCGTCAGGCTGGGCGGGATGGCGCTTCGCAACGGCATCCTCGTCCACAGCCTCGCCCACTGGGCCGCGGCCGTGCGAACCGAGGACGGCGAGATCCGGCTTGCGTCCGGCAAGAAGCCGGACATGCCCGACGCCGTGATGCGCATGCCGCTCCTGCGCGGCGTCGCGCGGATGGCGGAGGCGGCGTGGCTGCTCCCCGTCGTCCGTCGGCGCCTGCCCGATGCGCGCCTGCCGGTCGAGGGGCCCGGGATGGGGGCGGCTCTGGCCGGCTCGGCCATCCTCGCCCAGGCCGTACGTCGCAGCCGGCTCCACCCGGTGGTCGGCGAGTCGCTGGCCGCCGCAGCGGCGCTCGCGCCGGCGCTCATGGCGCTTCGCGGCTCGGAGGTCGCCGGATACCACGGCGCCGAGCACAAGGCGATCGGGGCCTACGAGAAGGGCACCGACGCTGTCGATGCGACCAAGGAGCACGAGCGCTGCGGATCGCACATGGTCGGACCGATCGTCGTCCTCACGGCCGCCGGGAACGCGCTCGCGAGCCGGCTTCCGGAGTCGCGGCGAGGGCCTGCACGGCTCGTGGTCGGCGTGGCGGCGCTGGGCGCAGCCACCGAGGCCTTCGGCTGGATGGGGCGCCACAGCGATCACCCTGTCGCCCGTGCGCTCCGCCGCCCCGGGTTCGAGCTGCAGCGGGTCGCCGCGACCCGCGAGCCGAGCGCCGCCGAGCTCGAGGTGGCCGAGGCCGCGCTGGGCGAGGTGCTGCGGCTCGAAGGCGTCCCCCAGACCTAGGCACTGCCACCCGAGGCAGGTACCCTGGAGGCGTGGACGTCCTCTTCACGATGCCGTCGGTGCATGCCCTGCTGGACACCGTCCGCGCATTGCTCACGGCCCTGGCCGGGCTCGCGATCGCGTGGATCATCCCGATCCTGTTCGCGCTGCTCGTCTACATCAGCTGGCGGATGCTGCGGATGATGCCGAACACGAAGCCTGTCGAGATCACGCCCACGTCGGCCTCCTCGGTCGGATGGGACGAGGTCGCGGGCGTCGACGAGGTCCGCGCCGAGCTCCAGGAGGTCGTCGAGTTCCTCCGCCACCCCGACCGGTTCGAGAAGCTCGGGGCGCGCGTGCCGCGCGGGGTGCTGCTCTACGGCCCGCCGGGCACGGGCAAGACGCTCATGGCCAAGGCGATCGCCCACGAGTCGGGCGCGACGTTCTACTTCGCGAGCGCCTCGTCGTTCGTCGAGATGTTCGTCGGCGTCGGCGCGGCCCGCATCCGGCGCCTGTTCTCGGCGGCGCGCAAGAACCAGCCCGCCATCATCTTCATCGACGAGCTCGACGCGGTCGGCGGCCAGCGGTCGGGTGGGCCGTCGTCCCAGGAGCACAACCAGACGCTGAACCAGCTCCTGGTCGAGCTGGACGGGTTCAACGAGAGCCAGCGGCTCGTCGTGATCGGCGCGTCGAACCGTCTCCAGGATCTCGATCAGGCGCTGCTCCGGCCGGGCCGGTTCGACCGGCACGTGAACGTCTCGCCCCCCGACCTTCGCGGGCGGGAGGAGATCCTGGCCGTGCACACCCGCGGGAAGCCGCTCGACGACGACGTCGACCTGCACGAGATCGCGCGCCGGACGTCGGGGCTGAACGGCGCCGACCTGGCGAGCCTCGCCAACGAGGCCGCGATCTTCGCCGGCCGCGCCGCTCGCGACCGGATCACGGCCGTCGACTTCGACGACGCGCTCGACCGCGTGGTCGCCGGCCTCCAGCAGCGCAAGCTGATCACCGACAAGGAGAAGCGCGTCATCGCCTACCACGAGGCCGGGCCATGCGCTCGTGGCGCGGCTCATGGGGGACGCGATGCAGCTCCACAAGGTGACGATCGTGCCCCGGGGTCTCGCCCTGGGCTACACGCTGAACCTGCCGGAGGAGGACCGCTATCTCCAGTCGACCGAGGAGCTGTGCGACTGGCTGAAGGTGATCCTGGCGGGCCGCGCCGCCGAGCAGGTCGTGTTCGGCCGCATCACCAACGGCGCCGTCAACGACCTCGATCGCGCGACGCAGATCGCCCGGTCGATGGTCTTCGAGTGGGGCATGGGCGCAAGCGCCGCGCACCTCCAGGTGCGCGCCGACGACTACGCGCTCTCGGAGGAGACCAAGCGCCTGCGCGACGCCGAGCAGCGGGCGATCACCGACGCCGCCTATCGCGACGCGCTCGGGCTCGTCGAGCGGTACCGGCCGTACCTCGACGGGCTGGCCCAGGCCCTTCTGGCGCACGAGACGCTCGAGCGCCCCGAGATCGACAGGCTGCTGGACGGTCTCGAGCCGGAGTCGAACTCGTCGCTCGACGTCGGCGTCGAGCTCCCCGCGCCCGCGTCCAACGGGCACGGCCGCCTGGCGGCTCGCTAGCTACTCGGTCGGGGGCGGCGGCGGAGGCGCCTCGCCGGAAGGCGGTGGAGGCGGGGGCGAGGCGAAGCTGCCGGCTCGGCGACCTCTTCGGCCGAGCCCTCGACGGTCGCGGAGTCCTCGTCGCCCTTGGTGTCGGCGATCTCCTGCTCCTTGGCCGCGATCTGCGACTGGAGGTCGGCGATCCGCGCTGCCCCGGACGCCAGCTCCCCCGAGCGCTCGGCCAGCGCGCCGTCGCGATGAAGCCCGTAGGCCTGGCGGCCGAAGTCGGCGTGCGCCTCCTTCTCCTCGCCCTTCAGGCTGCGAAGCTGCATCTGGAGCTGGCCGACCTTCGCGGTCTCCTGCGTCTTCTCGGCGACGGTCGAGGCGACGTCCGTCGCCTGCTGCTTGATCTTGTCGAGAAACCCCATCAATGCCCCCCTGCGGATTGCAGTCTCGTAGGATGCGGGCGCGATGCGGCCCCGTGACATCCATCATATCGGGCACGCCGTCGACGACATCGAGGCCGCCGTCGACGCGTACGAACGGCTTTTCGGTGCGGTAACGGAGCACCGCGAGACGGTGCCCGCGCAGGGAGTCGAGGCGGTCTCGCTGCGGGTCGGGAGCGCCCGCATCGAGCTCCTCCGGCCGCTCGGCGCCGACACCCCCGTCGGCCGCTTCATGGCCAGCCGCGGGCCCGGGATGCATCACATCGCCTTCGGTGTCGACGACGTCCGCGCGGCGCTCCACGACGCCGCCGCCGCCGGCGCCGAGCTGATCGACGAGGAGCCCCACGCCGGTCTCTTCGGGCTCGAGGTTGCGTTCATCCATCCGTCCAGCGTTGCCGGCGTGCTGGTCGAATACGTGCAACTCGAAGGAGCGGTCGATGGCTGATGACATGTCCCGGGTCGAGCTCGGATTCGACAGCGGGCTGATCGTGATCACGAAGCTGGACGTGGCCGAATGGGCGAAGCTGGAGGCGGCGCTGGACGCCGGCAAGGGCATCGTGCAGATCGCGGCGCCCGACGACACGACCTACCACATCGACGTCTCGAAGGTGGGCTACGTGAAGCACGAGGCGCACGTGGGCCGCGTCGGCTTCTGAGGCTGTGAACCGCCCTGCGCTTGACCGCGCGGTGGTCGCGTACACGACCGCCGGCAACTACGGGATCGGCTGGGTCGTCGTCGGCGCGGTCGTCGGGGCGCCCGTCCGCGTGGCGGCGACGGTGTGGGGGACGCTCGGCCTGAACTACGCCGTCAAGCTCGCCGTCGGCCGCGAACGCCCGGCCGCGGACGATGCGATGATCGCGCTGCCCTCGTCGAGCTCGTTCCCGTCGAGCCACGCGGCGATGTCGGTCGCGGCGGCGTTCGCGCTGACTCGCGCCCGGCCCGGCCTCGCGCCGGTGTGGTGGACGGCGGCGGCCGCCATGGCCGCCAGCCGCGTGTACGTGGGCGCGCACCGGCCCGGCGACGTCGTCGCCGGTGCCGCGCTCGGCGCCGTCACCGGCGCGGCCGCAGGAGCCGTCTGATGTCGAGTCTCGAGGTGGGCCTGGTCGGCCTGCCGAACAGCGGCAAGTCAACGGTCTTCAACGCGCTCACAGGCGCCGGGGCAGCCGTGGCTCCGCACATGTTCTCGACCGTCGAGACCAACAGCGCCGAGGCCGAGGTGCGCGACCCGCGCCTGGCGGACCTCGCGCGGCTCTCGGATTCGGCCAAGGTCGTCGCCGCGACGCTCAGGGTGGTCGACATCGCCGGTCTCGTACGGGGCGCGTCGCACGGCGAGGGCCTCGGCAACCAGTTCCTGGGCCAGATCCGGTCGACCGACGCGGTGATCCACGTCGTCCGGTGCTTCCGCGACGAGTCCGTCGCCCATCCCGGAGGCAGCGTCGACCCGCAGGGCGACGTCGAGACCGTCGAGCTCGAGCTCGCGTTCGCCGACCTGGCCGCGATCGAGCGCCGGCACGAGCGGGTCGCCAAGACGGCCAAGGGGGGCGATCGCGATGCCGTCGCCGAGGTCGAGGCCATGGACGCGCTCCGCGCGACGCTCGAGGCCGGCCGGCCCGCCAGATCGGCCGGCGTCGACGTGCCCGCGGCGCTCGACCTCCTGACGGCCAAGCCGACGCTCTACCTCGCGAACGTCGACGACTCGGGCAACACGGAGGAAGCGGCCGCGGTCGAGGCGTTCGCCGCCGAGCGTGGCGCCCCGTGCGTCGCCGTGAACGCCAAGATCGAGGCCGAGCTCCGCGAGCTGCCCGACGCCGACGCGGCCGCCTTCCTTCAGGACCTCGGGATCGAGGCGTCTGCACTCGACCGGGTAACGCTCGCCGCGTACGCGCTGCTCGACCTGATCCCGTTCTTCACCACCGGGCCGAAGGAGACCCGCGCCTGGACGATCCGGCGCGGTCAGAACGCGCAGGCGGCGGCCGGCCGCATCCATACCGACCTCGCCCGAGGATTCATTCGCGCCGAGGTCATCGAGTGGGACCGCCTGGTCGAGGCGGGCTCCGAGGTCGAGGCGAAGCGCCGCGGCTGGATACGGGTCGAGGGGCGCGACTACGTCGTCAAGGACGGCGACACGCTGAACGTGCGATTCAACGTGTGAGGCGTATGATCGCCGCAGCACGTCGTGCGTCCGAGGGGGGATCGGATGAAGCGGGGAGTCTGTGCGGCCCTTGTCGCCGCCGTTGCGGTCTGCGGCGCAGGCGCGCCCACGGCGGCGAGCGGCTCTGACGTCCCGCGCACGCCGTCCGGGTGGCGGGTCACGCCGGCCGGCCACCTCCTCACCGTGACACAGGGCCCGGGGCTCTCGGGCCCCTGGGCTGTCGCGCTCTCGCCCGACGGCCGCCACGCGCTGGTCACGTCGAGCGGCCAGGCGGTCCAGGACGAGACGCTCGAGATGTTCGACATCACGAGCCGCGCGCGGACCGACGTGCGCGTCATGAACGGCCACCGCGGCCACTCGGTCTTCTACGGCGTCGCGTTCTCGCCGGACGGCAAGCGCGCGTGGGCCTCGGGCGGAGGGCAGGACGTCCTGCACGCCTACTCGGTGACACAGGCCGGCCGGTTCGTTCCCGAAGGCCCGATCCCGGCCGGCCATTTCCCGGCGGGGATCGCCTACGGGCGGACGCCGCTCGGCGACCGCCTGTACGTCGCGAACAACCTCGGTGCCGATCCGTTCACCACGGGGCCGTACGAGGACCCGCCCGGCCACCAGGTGACGGTCATCAACCCGAACACGGGCCGGACCACGGCCACGATCGACCTGGGGACGCCCGGAGACCCGTTCGGCGTCGCCTTCAACCGCGACGCGACCAAGGCGTACGTCACGAACTGGACGGGCCGCTCGGTCTCGGTCATCGACACGAGCGCCCAGCGCGTGCTGAAGACGATCCTGCTCTCGCCGGCCGACGATCCGCTCCAGGCCGACCATCCGACGGCGATCGCCGCCAACCCGCGAAACGCCGAGATCTACACGGCCAACGCCTCGAGCGACACCGTGAGCGTCCTCGACTCGCGCCGCGACCGACTCGTCGCCACCATCGACGTCGCCCTCGTCCCGGGCGCGCCGAAGGGGTCGATGCCGGAGGGGCTCGCGGTCAGCCCGGACGGCGGGACGCTGTACGTCGCCGACGCCGGTGAGAACGCCGTCGCGGTGGTCGACCTCCACACGCGCCACGTGCGCGGGTTCATCCCGACGGCCTGGTACCCGGCCGACGTCAAGGTGGCACCCGGCGGGCACCGGCTCGTGGTCGTCAACACGAACGGCTTCGGCGCGGGCCCGAACCCGTGCGGGCCGTTCTCTCCGCTCCAGGCCCAGGGTTGCGGCACGGGCATCGAGTACTTGCCGGGCTACTTCGAGAACCAGTACAGCGGCACCATGATCCGCGGGTCGGTGCAGGTCGTCGACCTGCGCGACGGGCACGGGTTCGCCCACCGGCTGCGACGGTGGACGGCGGAGGTGCGCCGCAACAACCACGTCGCCGAGCGGCGCGCGCGCCCTCCCGCGGCGGTGTCCGCCATCCACCACGTCATCTACGTGATCAAGGAGAACCGCACCTACGACCAGGTCTTCGGCGATCTGGGCAAGGGAAACGGCGACCCCTCGCTCGACCTGTTCAAGGACGGCTCCGCGCCGAACCAGCGCGCGCTCGCCCGCAGGTTCACGCTGCTCGACAACTTCTACGTCGACGCGGAGGTGTCGCAGGACGGCCACCCATGGTCGACCCAGGCGACGGCGACCGACTACGTCGACAAGGTCTGGCCGTTCGACTACGCCTGGGCGTACTACCGAAGCTACGACAGCGAGTTCGTGCCGCTCGCCCAGCAGTTCGCGTCGGAGCCGCTGGCCGACGACCCGACGGTGCCGCGGACTGCGGCGGCCGCGACGGTGGGGTACCTGTGGGACGACGCGTACGTCCACGGCGTCAGCTTCCGCGACTACGGCGAGGGCACGCCGTGGAACGACCCGCACAACTGCCACAGCGGGACCGTGTCCTCCGACCTCACCCACCTTCAGGCCCGCTTCGGCGAGCACGTCGACCCGCGCTACCCCGGCTGGAACCTCGACTGCTCCGACCACGCGGTGCGCGAGCCCGAGTGGGAGCGGGAGTTCCGCGGCTATGAGAAGAGCGGCAAGCTCCCCGGCCTCGAGGTGGTGTACCTGCCCAACGACCACACCCAGGGGACGACGCCGGGCACGGCGACGCCGGCCTCATACGAGGCCGACAACGACGTGGCCGTCGGCAAGCTCGTCGACGCCGTCTCGCACAGCCGCTACTGGCGCAGCACCGCGATCTTCGTGGTCGAGGACGACGCCCAGGACGGCCCCGACCACGTCGACGCGCACCGCTCCACGGCGCTCGTCATCAGCCCGTTCACGCAGCACGCCGGCGTCGACTCGACGCACTACGACACCGCCGGGATGCTCGGGACGATCGAGGACATCCTCGGCCTCGACCCGATGAGCATCTTCGACCAGCGCGGGGCGCGGATGTGGCCGTCGTTCGCCCGCTGGCCGAACATGCGCCCGTTCGACGTGCTGCCGACCCATGTGATCCCGTTCGGCGATCCCGGCTATCCGCGAAACGGCAAGAACGCGCCGCTGGCCGCCGCCTCGGCGGCGCAGGACTACTCGATCCCGGACGGCCCCGACGAGCAGGTGCTGAACGAGGCGATCTGGAGATCGATCCGCGGCGACCACGCGCACATGCCCGGGCCGTCGCCCGGGTCGGGCGGCGACGAGGACTAGGGCTAGGCGCGCTCGGGCGGGCGCCGGCCTCGAGGCCTTCCCGCTGTGCGGTTAACCGCCGAACGCCTCGCCGAGGCGGGCGTCCAGGGCGTTCGCGTGGTAGAGGGCCACAGCCTCCGGCGTCTCGAGCTTGCGGCCCTCGAGTGGGCCGTGGTGGCCGGCGACGGCGTTCAGGAGCGGCAGCAGCACGTCGTCGCCGAGGCCGGCCTCCCGGGCGGCGGCGTCGATCAGGCGCACGCCGGCGATGACGTGGCCGATCATGCGCCCCTCGTCGGTGACGGCGATCGTCACGCCGGGGCGGAACGTCTCGGTGCGGCCGACGTCGTGCAGGAGCGCGGCCGCGAGCAGGATGTCGGAGTTGAGGCGCGGGTGGAGCTGGGCCGCCTCGCGGCAGAGCGTCGCGACGGCCACGGTGTGCTCGAGGAGGCCGCCGGCGTAGTCGTGGTGGGCCTCCGACGCGGGCGCCGTCCGCAGCCGCTCGCGCAGCCGCGGGTCGTCGAGCACGCGGCTCACGAGCCCGCGCAGGCCGTCGTGGTGGATCTCGGCCGTGAGGAACTCGAGGAACCCCTCGAGCGTGTCGGCGTCGCGCCGCGAGCCCGGGACGAGCTCGAGCGGGTCGCCGCCCTCGATCCGCTCGAGGTCGCGCACCGAGATCTGAAGCCGCCCCCCGTAGGCCTCGACCTTGCCGAGCACCCGGACCGTGTCGCCCTGGTCGAACCGGGCCCCGAGCAGGTTCACGTCGTTCCAGACGACGCCCGGGACGCGGCCCGTCCGGTCGGCCAGCTCGACCGACAGGAAGGGGTCGCCGTTGCGCGTCGTGCGCCGGAGCTTGCGCTGGACGGCGAACGTTGCGTCGACCACCGCCCCCTCGGACAAGTCGGCCACGTAGGTGCTCCCGGCCATCCGGAACGAGTCTATTAGACTGGCGCGGATGGCATCCACTCCGGCCACGCGCACGGCGCTCGAGCCGCTGCGGGCACTGCGCTACAACCCGGAGTTCGTCGAGCTCGGCGAGGTCGTCGCCCCGCCGTACGACGTGATCTCGCCGGCCGATCGCGACGCGTACATCAAGCGGAGCTCGCACTCGATCGTGCGGCTGCTCCTGCCGGACGCGCCCAGCCAGGCCGCGCGGCTCCTCCAGGAATGGCGTCGCGAAGGTGCGTTCCTGCGCGACACGCAGCCGTCGATCTGGTGGCACACGCAGACGTACGTCGCGCCGGACGGCGACGAGGGCGAGCGGTCGGGCTTCCTCTCCGCCATACGCCTGGCCGCATACGACGAGGGCCGGATCCGGCGCCACGAGCGCACGCACTCGGCCACCCGCGAGGGCCGGCTCGAGCTGATGCGGGCGGTGCGCACCAACCTCTCGCCGGTGTTCGGCCTCTACGACGATCCCGACGGCACGCCGCGCGCGGCGCTCGCCCCTCACGTCTCCGGCCCGCCGGCCATGGAGACGACCGACGCCGATGGGACCGTCCACCGCTTCTGGCAGGTGACCGACCCGGGGGCGATCGCGGCCGTCCAGGAGGCGATGGCCGAGCGGACGATCGTGATCGCGGACGGCCACCATCGCTACGAGACGGCGCTCACCTACCGCGACGAGCTGCGAGCGCGGGAGGGCGATTCGCCGCTCGACCTGCCGTGCGACTTCGTGCTCATGCACCTCGTGAACATGCAGGGCGAGGGGCTCGTCGTCTATCCCACGCACCGGGTCGTCCCGGGGAAGCGCGACGTCACGCCCGACCTCCTGTCGGCCTTCGCGGTCAAGGAGGTCGCAGGGCACGCCGCTCCAGGTCGAGGCCGAGCTCAACGCGGTCCCCGCCGACACGATCGCCTTCGCCGTCTGGCACGGCGCCGAGCGGCCCGCGCTCATCTGCACGCTGCGTGACCGGGCGGCGATCAGCATGGCGATGCCCGGGGTGCCCGCGGCCGTGCGGAAGGTCGATGCCGCGGTGCTCGAGGCGGCGATCCTCCAGCCCATGCTCGGCCTGCTGGACGCCGAGCAGTTCGCCGCCAGCGACGCCGTCCAGTACGTGCGCGAGCTCGGGGCGGCGACCGCTCCGGTCGAGCGGGGAGAATCGGCCGCCGCGTTTCTCCTGCGCGCGCCTACGGTCGAGCAGGTTCGTGCGGTCGCAGACGCCGGCGCGGTGATGCCGCAGAAGTCGACGTACTTCTTCCCGAAGCTGTGGAGCGGGTTCCTGCTGAACCCGCTGGAGGACTGATCGACCAGCGCTGGCTCGGCTTCTGCCGGCAGGTCTCCGACGACGTCGGCGCGGCACTCGCCGCGCTTCCCACCCGCGACCAGCGCGAGCCGGTCGTGGGCAGGGGGGAGGGCGGCGACGACACCACCGTGATCGATCGCGATGCCGAGGCCGCCGTCGTCGCGAGGCTCGAGGAGCTGCACGCCGGAGGCGTCGACTTCCGCCTGGTCTCCGAGGAGCTCGGCGAGCGGCAGTTCGGGGGCGAGAGCCCCTGGGTGGTCGTCGTCGACCCGATCGACGGGTCGCTCAACGCGAAGCGCTGCCTGCCGTTCTGGTGCATCTCGCTCGCGTTCGCCGACGGCCCGACCCTCGACGACGTCCGCTTCGGCTACATCCGCGACTTCGGCACGGGCGAGGAGTGGGTGGCCCAGCGGGGCCTCGGCGCAACGGTCGACGGCCGGCCGCTCGGCGGCACCCGCCCGAAGGAGCGCCTGGGCGTCGTCGATCTCGAGGCGACGAACGCCGGCCTGGTGGCCGCCGCCGCGGCCCGGCTCGACGGGCACGTCGGCCGGATCCGGCTGCTCGGGGCGCTGGCGCTCGCTCTCTGCCAGCTTGCCGACGGTCGGGTCGACGGGGTCGCGACGCTGAAGCCGAGCCGGTCGGTCGACCTGGCGGCGGCGGCGCTCATCGTCCGCGAGGCGGGCTCGACGCTCCTCACGTGGGACAGCGAGACCCTCGATCTGGGCCTGGACGGCCGCACGCGAGCGGTCGCCGCCCGCGACGACACGTGGTGCCGCACGCTCGGCGAGCTCGTCTACGGCTGACGGCGGCCGCCCGCGTTCGGCCTAGACTGCGACCATGATCGCCGAGCAGTCGATCCGCGAGGCTCTCCGCGCCGTCATCGATCCCGAGATCCGCCGCAGCGTCGTCGAGCTCGAGATGGTGCGGGGTGTCGACGTCCGCGGTGACCACGTCGACGTCACCATCGCGCTCACCGTCGCCGGCTGCCCGATGAAGTCCGACCTCGAGGGGCAGGTGCGCCACCACGTGGGGGCCGTCGACGGCGTGGCCTCGGTCGGCGTCAGCTTCGACGTGATGAGCGCGCAGGAGAAGACGGCCCTCCGGCAGCGCCTTCAGCCGGGCGGGAACGGCGGCGACAAGAAGGAGATCTCGCTGAGCGCGCGCACCCGCGTGGTGGCGCTTGCGTCGGGCAAGGGCGGCGTCGGGAAGTCGACCCTCTCGGTGAACCTCGCGGCCGCGCTGGCGGCCGGCGGCGCGGAGGTCGGCGTGGTCGATGCCGACATCTACGGCTATTCGATCCCGCGCATGCTCGGCGTGAGCCGGCGGCCCGTGGTCGTCGAGAAGATGATCATCCCTCCGGTCGCCCACGGCTTGCGCGTCATGTCGATCGGGTTCTTCCTCGACTCCGAGCAGGCGGTCGTCTGGCGGGGGCCGATGCTCCACCGCGCGCTCGAGCAGTTCCTCACCGATGTCCACTGGGGCGAGCTCGACTATCTCGTGGTCGACATGCCGCCGGGCACGGGCGACGTCGCGATCTCGCTCGGGCAGCTCCTGCCGGAGCCCGACCTGCTGGTGGTCACGACGCCGCAGCCGGCCGCCCAGCGTGTCGCCGCCCGTACGGCCGACGTCGCGGAGAAGACCGGCATGCGCGTGGCGGGCGTCGTCGAGAACATGAGCTTCGCGCGCTGTCCCTGCTGCGGTGAGGTGTCGCACCCGTTCGGCAGCGGAGGCGGCCAGGCGCTGGCCGAGGAGCTCGGCGTGCCGCTGCTTGCCGAGATCCCGCTGGACGAGCCGCTGCGCGTTTCGGCGGACGGTGGAACGCCGCTCGTCCTCTCGGCGCCGGATGCCGACTCGGCCCAGGCCGTTGCCGCGCTCGCCGAGGGCCTGCCGGGCGCGCTCCGCCCCCGGTCAGGGGCGGAGCGCATCTCGCGGCGCCTCGGAGTGCTCTCCTAGCTCGCTAGCAGAGCCCTGCGGGGTGCGACGTGCCGCAGTCGTTGCCGGGGAAGGTGTTCCCCGACCCGGTGCCGTCGTACTTCAGATCCGTGGACAGGTTGCCGTGGACGAAGTTGTTCGTCACGACGTTCGATGTCGGATCCGCCCCGCCGACGATGCCGGCCGAGTGGACGACGATACCGCCCGTGACGAAGCTCGGGCCGGTCGGGAGGTTCTTCGTGACGCGGTTCCCCCACACGTTGGCGTGGGTCGTCCCGAAGAGCATGATGCCGATGCCGGACAGGGCCGGCCCCTCGCCCGGCGGGCACGCCTTCTGGTTGTGGAAGATCCGGTTCTGCCGGATCTCGACGAAGCCCTCAGCGCCAGGAGCGCCGGTGTCGAGGGTCATGATCCCGACGCAGTTGCCCTTCGCGAAGTTGTGCGCGTAGAGCCCGTGCTCGGAGTCGCGGAAGAAGAACCCGAACAGGTTCCCCGTGGCGGTGTTGTGGGTGACGACCGCCTCGGCATCGGGCGAGTCGCCGACGTAGAACCCGGCCTCCTCGCTCCCGCTCGCGACGTTGTGCGTGTAGGTGATGTGGTTGTTCACGAACGCCGCGATGCCGTAGCCGGCGTTCCCGATCGCGCGGTTCCCCGACACGGTGGTGTGCGAGTCGTTGAAGAACAGGATCCCGGTGTCGGAGAAGCCGACGACCCGGAAGCCGTGGATCGTGGTGCCGTCGATCGGCGTGCCCGGATCACCCGTGGCGGGGTCGAACTGGCCGATGACGCAGATCCCGCTCACGCGGACGGCGCTCCCGTCCGAGCTCGTGCAGGGACTGTCGATCGGGTTCTTGCGCGGCCTCAGGATGGTGCCGTGAGTCCCACCGCCGGCTCCCCAGAGCGTGAGGTTCGTCGTCGTGATTGTCAGGTTCTGGTGGTAGACACCGGCGGCGACCCTGATCGTGTCGCCGGGGTGGGAGGCGTTGATCGCCGCCTGGATCGATTGACCCGGATGGACGTGGCGAACGGTCGCGAGCGCCGGTGACGCCAGAGCCAGGACACCGACCGCCGCAGCGGCCACTGCCGAAACGCGAAGTACCCTTCGCATGATCCCCCTCTCGTCGGTTGCGAGCCGGACGCTAGGTGGTCACGTACAACCCGTCAAGTCGCCTCGCGGAGCGCGCGCAGCAGCACCGGATCGATGCGGTGCTCGCGAAGGCGCTCTTCCAGGTTCTCCCGGCCCGCCCAGGCCCGCATGGCATCCTCTGTCGAGCCGTCGAATCCGAGCTTGGCGAGCCGCTCGGTCACCTCGGCGCGGACCTCCTCGAGCGGGATCATCCGATCCTCGGGCGTCTGTCCGAAAAGCAGGTCGTGGATGGCGTAGAGCCGTTGCAGCTCGCCCACCGGCTCGGTGTGGTCGTCCACGCGCAGGTCGATCAGGATGTCGTTGTTGCCGCCGTATCCCCCGCCGGTGCGGCGGACGACGACGCACGCCGACTGCCGGCCCCGGCGGTCGCCGCCTGCCGTGTCGGCCGCGGCGAGCGCCGCCAGAAGCCGCTCGACCAGCGGTCCATCGGTGGCAAGGAATGTGTCCACCAGCGCATCGACCACCTGCGGCCCGGCGAGGATGTTGCCCTGGGCGGCGTGGCACGGGCCGGTGCGGCCGCCCGCCCATTCGAAGCATCCGCTTCCGGTGAACGTCGCGGATCCGCCGGCGGCATCGACGATGCCCACCTGCCGCTGGTCCCGGCCGGGGTCGTCGGCGACGAGGCGGTCGAGCGTCGTCTGAGCGTCGGCACCCCCGCCGAGCAGCGCCAGGCCGTCCGGGCCGTAGCTCACGTTCGCGTAGCTCTGGGTCGCGATCGCGCCGACATCGCCGCGCGCCCATGGGACGACGGCGCCCACCGCCAGGAACTTCGACGCGACCGAGATGCCCCACTCACCCGCATCGAGGTCGCATGCGACGAGCGAGAAGGTCATTCGATGGTGCCGCCGGGCTCGGTGTCGAGGACGACGACGTCGCCGAGCCCACGCTTGGCCAGCTCCGCGCGCAGCCCGTCCGGCGTGCCGGTGAAGACCGGGAACGTGCCGTAGTGGGTCGCGATGACCTGCTTCACGCCGAGCAGCTCGGCGGCCTTGGCCGCCTCGAGGGGCCCCATCGTGTAGAAGTCGCCGATCGGGAGCACCGCCGCGTCCGGCGCGTAGAGCTCGCCGATCAGGGCCATGTCGCCGAACACGCACGTGTCGCCGGCGACGTAGATCTTGAACCCGTTCTCGAGCGTGACAACGAGTCCGGCAGGCTCGCCCATGTAGACGATCGTGCCGTCCTCCTCGCCGAAGCTCGACGAGTGGTGGGCGTCGGTCATCGTCACGCGCAGGCCCTCGGCCTCGGTCGATCCGCCCTTGTTCATCCCGACGCCGTTCTCGAGGCCCTTCATCTCGAAGTAGTCGATCATCTCGAGCATGCCGATGACCGCCTTCGGCTTCTTCTCCGCCGCGAGCCGGAGCACGTCGGCGGTGTGGTCGGAGTGGCCGTGCGTCAAAAGCATCACGTCCACCGCGCCGGGGTCGGCGGTCGGGGTCTTCGGGTTCCCGGTGAACCACGGGTCGATGAGGACGCGCTTTCCTCCGGGCGTCTCGAGCAACCAGGTTGCGTGGCCGAACCAGGTCAGCCGTGCGCCGTTCAGGGACATGCGATCACCCTCCTTCGTCGACGGCGAGCACACTAGCCGGTGGAAGGAGCCCCGGCGGCGGCGGCGAACGACCAGACGTGGCCCCCGTCACGCCGAACTGGATCGCGCTCGCAGGAGTGCTCACCGCCGTGGTCGCGGGTGCGCTCTCGCCGGTGGCGGCGCTCTACCTGACGACGCTCTCCGTGGCGGCGCTGATGGGCGCAGCGTTCCTCGCATATCTCGTCGCGGTCGACGATCCGCGCCCCGCCCGCCTGTACGAAGCAGCGGTCTGCGCGGTCGCCGGAGCGCTCCTGCTCGCCGACGTCGCGATGCGCGTCCCGGGCGTGGCCTCGGCGAGCGCCCCGGCCGGCGCCGCGAAGCTCGCGCTGATCGCGCTCGCGCTCGTGGTGGCGACCCTGGTCGCGCCGATGGTGCCGTGGCCGCGCATCCAGCGGCGGGCGCACCGAGGGGTGCGCGAGCTCCTGCAGCGCTAGACGCGCTCCTGCAGCGAAAGCGTGTTGCCGTCCGGGTCGCGGAACCACGCGATCAGGCTGCCGCCGGGTGCGGTCCACACGCCGTCCGGGTCCTGCACGACACCCGGATAGCGATCGAACCTGACACCCCTCGCCCGGAGCGCCGTCATGGCTTCGGCGATGTCGGACACGATCCACCCGAGGACGGTGTACTCCGAGCCGGCCGGCTCGGCGACGCGCGTGACGCGAAGCGGAGTGCCGCCGGCGTCGTAGAGGTTCGCGAACTCGGTGCGCTCGACCAGCTCCAGGCCGAGCACGCCGCCGTAGAACTCGTGTGAGCGATCGAGGTCGGCGGCGCCGACAAACGCCACAGGTGTTGCCCCTTCGAGCATGTCGACCGGATTCTGGCGGATTCGGCGGCTCCGTAATATGCTCGTTGCATACGCGATTCGGGGTCAGCTGTGCAGGTGTGCGCGAGTTGCGGGCAGAGCATGTCCGGCAGGTACCGGTTCTGCCCCTGGTGCGCCGCGCCGTTGCGCTCGAAGCTCGTCGAGTTCTTCCATCCGCATCCGGCGTTCGAGGGCGAGGGCGGCCGCGCGCTTCGGGTCTCGCGGTACCTGGGCGGGGACGTCGAGGAGCGCCACGTGCGCCTCAGCATCTGGGATGACGAGAGCACGGCCGAGTCGGTCATCCCTCTCGAGGATGCCGAGGCCGAGCGCCTGGCCCGGTTCCTGCTCGAGCCGGCCGGACGCGGCCGCCCACGGTCCGTGTGGGGCCGCCTCGGCGGCCTTCTGCGCTAGGCAGCGAGCCGGGTGCCGGCGGCGGCGACCTGGACGCCGCCGTGCTTGCGGACGAGCTCCTCGACGAGCTGGCTCGTGCGGGCGCCGGCCGCCGTCGCGTACGAGCTGGCATAGAGCTTGCGGTAGCGATGCACGAGGTCGGGCCGGTACTTCGAAAGCCACGGCATGAAGACCTCGCGGACGCCCGGCCGCAGGTGCAGGAAGATCGGCGTGATCGAGACGGCGCCGGCCGCGAGGACGGCCTCGACGACCGCCTCGAGGCGGTCCTCGTCGTCGGAGATGCCCGGCAGGATCGGGGCGACGAGGACGCCGCACGGGATGCCGGCGTCGTTCAGGCGCCGGACGGCCTCGATGCGCTGGCGCGGAGGCGGCGTGCCCGGCTCGCTCGCCCGCCACACGTCGTCGTCGACGGTGCCGATCGAGAAGTTGCAGCGGACGCGCGTGCGCTCGGCCGCGGCGGCGAGCACGTCGAGGTCGCGGATGATCATCGGCGATTTCGTGAGGATCGAGAACTCGTTCCGCGCCTCGCCCAGCGCCTCGATGATCCCGCGCGTCAGCTTGTAGCGGCCCTCGGCCGGCTGGTAGGGATCGGTGTTCGTGCCCATCGCGATGTGGTCGCCGCCCCAGCGTGGCTCGCGCAGCTCGCGCCTGAGCTTCTCGACGGCGTTCACCTTGACGACGATCCTGCGCTCGAAGTCGTCGGCCGCGTTCATCCCCAGGAACTCGTGCGTGGGCCGCGCAAAGCAGTACGTGCATGCGTGGGCGCAGCCGCGGTACGCGTTGATGGTGAACCGAAACGGCATCCGAGACGCCTCGGGTACCCGGTTCACGATCCGCTTCGCGCGCACGTGGAGGTACTCGACGTCGTGCAGGCTGCGGCCGTCACCCCAGCCGTCGGGCTCCGGAAAGAGGGTCGGCTGCTCGATGCCCATGAGCGAAGTCTATCGAACATATGTTCGGTCTGCCAATCATCTAGCTTTGCGGGATGCTCTTCCCCAAGCGGCTCTGGCCGGGCATCGCCGACGGCTCCGTGACGCTGGCGTTCCGGCGCTGGGAGCGGCCGCGGGCGCGCGCGGGGGCCAGGCACCGCACGCCCGCCGGCGTCGTCGAGATCGATTCGATCAAGGCGGTCGATCCCGCCAGGATCACCGACGCCGCCGCACGCCGAGCGGGCGCCGCGGACGCGGACGAGATCCGCACGATCCTCGCCCGCCGCGCGGGCACCCACTACCGGATCGCCTTCCACTTCGTCGGCGCCGATCCGCGGATCGAGCTCCGCGCCGCCGACAGCATGCCCGACTCGGCGTGGGCCGACCTTGCGGCCGAGCTCGACCGGATCGACCGCCAGACGAAGCGCGGCCCATGGACGGTCGCGACGCTCCGGCTGATCGGCGATCGGCCCGAGGTGGCGGCCGCCGACCTGGCCGCGGCGGTCGGCCGCGAGCGCCTGCCGTTCAAGGCCGACGTGCGAAGGCTGAAGGAGCTGGGCCTGACCGAGAGCCTGCGGCCCGGCTACCGCCTCTCTCCGCGAGGGGCCGGGCTGCTCGACTTCCTCAGCCGAAGAGCGACGCGCTCGCCGTCCGGGCGAGGTCGATCAGCGGCGAGGGGATGATCCCGAGCCCGACGACGACGAGCGCGGCTGCGAGCGAGACGCCGGCGCTCAGCTCGAAGCCGGCCGACGGGCGGGCGGCCGGCACCGCGGCGTCGCGGTCGAACAGCGCGAACGGCACGCGCAGGTAGTAGACGAGGCCGACCGCGGTCGCGAGCGCGCCGGCGATGGCGAGGTACGTCTGGCCGTTCGCGACCGCCGCGCTCCAGATGTAGAGCTTGCCCAGGAACCCGCCGGTCGGCGGGAATCCGGCCAGCGACAGCATGAAGACCACCATCGCGATCGACAGCATCGGGCGGCGGTAGCCCCAGCCGGCGAAGTCGGCCACCTCGACCGGCCGGCCGAGCTCGCGCTCGCGGATGGCGACGATCGCGAACGCGCCCACGTTCATCGCGGCGTAGATCGTGAGGTAGTAGAGGAGCGCCTGTCCGCCGACCGCGCTGTTCGCCGCGACCGCGGTCAGGAGGAACCCGGAGTGGGCGACGGTCGAGTAGGCCAGCATCCGCTTCACGTTCTTCTGCCTGAGCGCGCCGAGGTTCCCGGCGATGAAGCAGGCGAAGACGAGCCCGGCGACGGCGATCTCCCAGACGTCGGACTGGCGCGGGAACGCGGTCACGAGCACGCGCAGCGCGATGACGAGCGCGACCACCTTGGTCGCCGCCGACATGAACGCCGTGACCGGCGTGGGCGCGCCCTCGTAGGCGTCGGGCGTCCACATGTGGAACGGCGCCGCGTTCGCCTTGAATCCCAGCCCGACGAGCACCAGCGCGAGGCCGGCGAGGAGCAGCACGCCGTGCGCGTCGCCGGTCGAGAGCGCCGTGCTGATGCGGTCGAACTCCAGCTGGCCCGTGGCGCCGTACACGAGCGCTGCCCCGTAGAGCAGGAACGCGGCGCCGATCGAGCCGATGATCAGATACTTGAGGCCGCCCTCCAGCGAGAGCAGGTCGTCGGTCTCGATGGCGACGAGCACGTAGAGGCAGATCGAGAAGAGCTCGAGCGCCACGAACGTCGTCACGAAGCTGTTCGCCACCGCAAGCAGCGACATCCCCGCGCACGCCGAGAGCAGGAGCGCGTGGTACTCCACGCCGCGCTCGCGCAGGTCGCGCATGCCGAACGCGACGCACACGGCGAGGAGCCCCGACACGAAGATCAGCATACGGGCGCCCTGGCCGAAGGCGTCGATCCGCACGGTGTGGTCGAAGGCGAACCGGGCCGGGTCCTCGAACTGGCTGGCCGAAACGGCGGCGGCCGCCGTGAGCGCGATGGCCGCAGCCGCGGCCGAGAGCCGCCGCGCGAGCTCACCCGCCAGGAACACGCCGACGGTCAGGAGCACGCATGCCGTGACGAGCAGGATGATCTCGGGCGCGATCGCCGAGAACGAGATCGGGATCGGGATCGCGGAGGTCATGAGATCCGGTCCATGACGCCGAACGGGTACGCCGTGAGCACGAGCAGTATCAGGATCAGCGGCAGCGCGATCGCAAGCTCACCCGGACGCAGGTCGGGCATCCCCTCCGGCACTCGCTCACCGTCGTCCAGGTGGGCGATGGCCGAGTACCAGCGCAGCATGTACATCGCCGCGAGCACGATCCCGAGCGCGGCCGCCGCGCCGAGGAGCGCCTCCTGCTGGTAGGCGCCGATCAGGATGTAGAGCTCCGAGACGAACACGCTCGAGCCGGGCACGGCCAGGGCCCAAAGCGCCGCGATCAGGAACACGGTCGATGCGATCGGGCGCGAGTTGGCGAGCCCGCCGAGCGAGGCGAACAGGTCGGTGCCCGTGCGCGCCTCGATGATGCCGATCAGGAGGAAGGCGGCGAGCGAGACCACGCCGTGGTTCACCATCTGGAAGATCGCACCCGTCGTCCCGTTGGCGTTGAACGCGAAGATCCCGATGATGATCAGGTTCATCTGCGCGAGGCTCGAGTAGGCCACGACGCCGCGCGCGTCGGGCTGACGGAACGCGACGAGCGACCCGTAGAGGAGGCCGACCAGCGCGAGCCCGAGGAGCAGCCACCGCCAGTCGTGCGCGGTCTGCGGGAAGAGCGGCACGGCGAAGCGCAGGAGCCCGTAGGCGCCGGCCTTCGAGACGACTCCCGACAGGAGCGCCGCCACCTCGGGCGACGACTCCCGGTAGGCGGACGGCAGCCAGCCGTGGAGCGGGAAGAGGGGCGCCTTGATGCAGAACGCCGCGGCGAACGCCAGGAAGAGCCAGACCGACTCGTGCGGCTGGGCGATCAGCGCGGGCAGCTCGAACGTCCCCGCGATCACGCCCAGCGATGCGATCGCGACCAGCATGAGCAGCGACCCGACGAGCGTGTAGACGACGAACTGGATCGTCGCGGCGCGCCGCCCCGGCCCGCCCCATACGCCCATGAGCACGTAGAGCGGGATCATCATGATCTCCCAGCCGAAATAGAACAGCACCAGGTCCTGCGCGGTGAAGAGCAGGACGAGCGCGAACTCGAGCACGAGGAGCAGCGCGAAGTAGGCGCGCGGCCGTTCGCGGCCCAGCCTGATCGCGGCGCCCGCGGCGGCGGCGATCCCCAGGGCTGCGAGGAGCACCATGAAGAGCGAGAGTCCGTCCATCGACACGTGGTAGCGGACGGCCGTGTTCACGCCGAAGTCCGAGATCCAGTCGCGGTTCTCGACGTACTGCTGGCCGCCGCCCGCGTTGAACCCGATGAGGGCCACCGCTCCCAGCCCGCACTCGGCCAGCGTGACGAGCAGCGCGAGACCCTCGGTCGCCCTGCGCGGCAGCGGCAGGAGCGCCACGAGGAGCGCGCCGGCCAGGGGGAGGAAGATCAGGGCGCTCGTCACAGCGACGCCTTCCCCAGGAAGTAGGCGGCGAGCACCGCCGCGCCCGCCACGAATGCCGTGGCGTACATCCGCACGACGCCGTTCTGGGCCGCGGTCGCCGCCCGGCTGAACGCGCGCACGATGTAGGCGACGAGGCTCACCGAGCCCCAGATGACCCAGCGCTCGAAGCCGCGGTAGAGCGCGGTCGCGGTCAGCGACGCGGGCAGGTAGGCGATTCGCCTGTAGAGGGCATCCCAGTAGAAGAGGTTCTCGGCGACGACCGCACCGCCGGCCAGCGGGCGCTTGATGGCGGCCAGCCGCTCGGCGCGCGCGTAGACCCACCACACCAGCGCCGCGCCGCCCAGCCCGGCGGTCCACGCGAGAGCGGTCGTGAGCACGTCGTCACCCACCGTCGCGTCGATCGTCGGCGCCACGAACTGGAGCCAGTCCGCGAGCAGATCGTGCGCGCCGAACCCGACGGCGAGGAAGCCCGACAGGATCGCGCCGGCGGCGAGCGCCGTCACCGTCCAGAACATCGTCGCCGGCGCCTCGCCGTGCGACGTGTCGTGGAGGTGGACGTCGGCGTACGTCGACTTCGGGCCGTAGAACGTGAGCCGCATGAGCCGCGCCCCGTAGACGCCCGTGAAGAACACCCCGATCAGGCCGCCCACCCAGACGATCATCGCGAGCGTTCCGCCCTTCTCGTAGTCGGCCGCCAGGATGCCGTCCTTCGAGGTGGGCCAGAAGCCGATGAGCGCGATCGTCCCGATCCACATGAGGCCCGTCGTGCGCGGGAGGGCGCTGTGGAGCCCGCCCATACGGCGCACGTCCTGCTCGCCGCTCAGGGCGTGGATCACGATGCCGGCCCCGAGGAAGAGCAGGGCCTTGAAGAAGGCGTGCGTCAGCAGGTGGTCCATGCCCGACGAGTACGCGCCGACTCCGACGGCGGCGAACATGTAGCCGATCTGGCTCATGGTCGAGTAGGCGATGATGCGTTTGATGTCGGTCTGGACGACGGCGATCGCTCCGGCCATGAGCAGCGTGGCGACGCCGATCAGCGCCACGAGATCGTGGATGTCGGGCGCGTTCTCGAACAGCAGGTGGGTGCGCGCGACCAGATAGACGCCGGCCGTCACCATCGTCGCCGCGTGGATCAGCGCCGAGACCGGCGTCGGGCCCTCCATGGCGTCGGGGAGCCAGGTGTGGAGCGGGATCTGGGCCGACTTGGCGACGGCGGCGACGAGCAGCAGGAACGCGATCCAGTTGGCGGTCTCCGACCCCTGCGCCCAGCGGGCACCGGCCTGGTCGAACACGGCCTGGAACTGGACGGTGCCGAGGTCGCGGACCATGATGAAGACCACGATCGCGAGGCCGACGTCGCCGATCGCGTTCATCACGAACGCCTTCTTGGCGGCGTCGACCGGCGCCTTGCGCTCGTGCCAGAAGCCGATCAGGAGGTACGACGAGAGGCCGACGAGCCCCCAGCCGGCGAGGAGCAGCGCGAAGTTCGCCGACATGACCAGGAGCAGCATCGAGAACAGGAACAGGTTCAGGTAGACGAAGAACCGCCGCTCCTTCTGGTCGCCGTACATGTAGCCGATCGAGTAGGCGACGATCAGCGTCCCGACGCCCGACACGATCAGCATCTCGAGGATCGAGAGCGGGTCGACCAGGATGTCGAGCGGGATGCGGAAGCTGCCCGAGGTGGCCCACGTGTAGAGCGTGAAGACGTGCTCGCGGGCGCCGTGGTGGTGGTACTTGGGCTCGTGGTGCAGCTTGTAGCCCGCGGCGAGGGCCGCGACGAAGCTGACGAGCGCGAAGCCGGTGCCGCTCCAGGCCGCGACCTGCCGCGAGATCCGCGAGCCGGCCAGGGTCAGGACCGCGACGCCGGCGAGCGGCGCGAAGAGGCAGATCCAGCTCAGGACCTCGAGCGTGCTCATCAGTTCCTGAGCCCCGTGAGCGAGTCGACGTCGAGGTCGGCGCGCCGCCGCGCCATGGCGACGACGAGGCCGAGGCCGACGACGACCTCGGATGCGGCGACCGCCATGACCACGAGCGCGAAGACCTGCCCGGCGGGGTCGCCCCAGTAGCGGCCGAACGAGATCAGCGCCAGGTTCGACGAGTTCAGCATGATCTCGACCGACAGCAGCAGGATGATCGGGCTGCGCCGGGTGAAGACGCCGTAGAGGCCGATGCCGAAGAGGACTGCCGAGACTCCGAGGAACCACGCGACGCCGACGTGCATCAGTCGCCGTCCCCCTTCTCGGGCGCGCTGCCCGACCGGACGACGTCGAACCGCGTCTCCGCGTCGACGGCCTGGGCCTGGAGGCTCGGCGTCGGCTCGGGCCGTTCCACCTCGAACGCGCCGACGGCTCCGCCCTCGCGCGGCGCCGGGCGCCGCGCGGCCAGCGTGACGCCTCCGACCGCCGCGATCAGGAGCAGCACCGATGTCGCCTCGAACGCGAGCACGTACCGGCCGAGGAAGCTGCCCGCGATCGCCTGCGGCGCGCCGAAGAGGTCGCTGACATGGGCGCCGTCGCCGAACGCCTGCTGGTCGACGGCGAAGCCGATCTCGGCAACGACGGCGATCGCGGCGATCAGCGCCGCGGCCGTCTGCCACCAGGGCCGGGATCGCACGGGCTCGTTCGCGCGACCGCCCAGGTAGGCGATCACGAAGAGGAACATGATCATGACGGCCCCGGCGTAGACGATCACCTGCGCGGCGGCCAGGAAGTCGGACTGGAGCAACAGGTACATCGCGGCCAGCGCGACCAGGTTCCCGATCAGCGACAGCGCCGAGTGGAACGGGTTGCTCGAGAGGACGACGCCGAGCGCCGACACGATCGCGAGCGCAGATGCGACGACGAAGACGACGTCGTATGTCATCCAGCCGTCCCGGGCTCCACGATGTCGAATGGGTCAGATGGGGCGACCGGAGTCGTCCGGCTCGGGTGCATCGGCTCGAGCAGCATCTCCTTCGTGTAGACCATCGCCTCGCGGCTCATCTCGGCGAGCTCGTAGTCGTGCCCGAGCGTGATCGCGTCGAACGGGCACGCCAGCTCGCAGTAGCCGCAGAAGATGCAGCGGCTCATGTTGATCTCGTAGATGCGTGCGTAGCGCTCCCCCGGCGAGTAGCGCTCCTCGTCGGTGTTCTCGTCGGCGACGACTCGGATGCAGTCGGCCGGGCAGGCCGCCGCGCAGAGCGAGCAGCCGATGCACTTCTCGAGCCCGTTCTCGTGCCGGTGCAGGCGGTGGCGGCCGCGGAAGCGCGGGTAGACCGGGCGCTTGTACTCCGGATACTGCTGCGTCACCGGCTTTCGGAACAGGTGCCGGAACGTGACGCCGAAGCCCTTGACCGAGTCGACGACTGCCATGCCTATGCCCTCCAGGTCACGATCGCTGACGTGACGAGCAGGTTGAGGGTGGCGGCCGGGAGCAGCACCTTCCAGCCGATGAACATGAGCTTGTCGTAGCGGATCCGCGGGAGCGTCGCGCGGACCCACATCGCGATCAGGATGAAGAACGTCATCTTGATCAGCATCCACACCGGACCCGGCAGCCACGGGCCCTCGTACCCGCCGAAGAAGAGGATCGACGCGACGGCGGAGAACGCGATCAGCGCGACGTACTCGGCGTTCTGGAACATCGCGAACCGCATGCCGCCGTACTCGGTGTGGTAGCCGGCGACCAGCTCGCCCTCGGCCTCGGGGAGGTCGAACGGGATCCGGCTCACCTCGGCGGTCGACGCGACGACGTAGACGAGGAAGCCGAGGAACTGTGGAAAGACGTACCAGAGGCCGTCACGGCTCTGAGCCTCGGCGATCCCCGTGAGCGACAGCGACTGCGCCATCATCACGACCCCGATCACGGCGAGGGCCAGACTGACCTCGTACGAGATCAGCTGGCTCACGGCTCGCATCGACCCGAAGAGGCTGTACTTGGAGCTCGACGACCAGCCTCCGATCAGGAAGCCGTAGAAGCTCAGCGACCCCAGCGCGAACACGACCAGGAGCGCGACGCTCGGGTCCGAGATCCACAGGTAGATCTGATAGTCGGTTCCCGGGATCGTGGCCTGCTCGCCGAACGGGATGACGGCGAAGACGGCCAGCGACGCGAAGAGCGAGATCACCGGCGCGGCGATGTAGAGCAGCGGGCTGATGCCCTCGGGGAGCAGGCTCTCCTTGCGGATCAGCTTCACGAGGTCGGCGATCGGCTGGAGCAGGCCGAACGGCCCGACCCGGTTCGGGCCGAGCCGCACCTGGAACCGGCCGAGCAGGCGCCGCTCGAGCCACGTGAGGAACGCGAACACGAGCATGACGAGGTTCGCGAGCACCAACGCCTTGATGAACGTGACGATGAACCCGTCAGGCACCCGCGGCCTCCGGCGGGGCGACCACCACGGCGCCCGGGCCGACGTACGGCCGTCGGGCTGCGACGCGGACGACGCCGGGGCGCAGGCGCCGCAGCACGATCGCCGCCCCCTCGTGCTCGCCGCCGTCGTACGTCACGCGTACGCGGTCGCCGGGCTTCACGCCCAGCCGCTGGGCGTCGTCGTGCGAGATCTCGATGCCGGTGCGCCGCTGGAAGTGCAGCGCCGGGCTGTGGTCGACGGCTGCGCCGGACATGAGCTCGCGGTAGCCGACGACGACGGTGCCCGCCGGCGACTCGGCGGGCGAGGCATGCGTCGCCGCGGGCGCTCCCGCGGCTGCCGGCCGCTCGCCGAGCGCGGCCCGCTCGCCGATGGCCGACCAGTCGAGACCCGAGAAGGCGGGCCGGCGCGAGGCCATGTCGGCGAAGGCCGACGGCGCGTCCGGCGGCACCTCGACGCCCAGCCTCCCGGCGACGCCCGCGGCGAGCGCGTACCCCTCGATGACCCCCTGCGGCGCCGTCGCGGCGGCTCGCACGCGCTGCGTGCGGCCCTCGAGGTTCGTGAGGGTGCCGTCCTGCTCGAGCACGGTCGAGGCGGGGACGATCGTCGTCGCCCATCCGCTCGAGTCGTTCTGGACCGCCGTCACCTGGAGGGCGAAGAACGAGCGGCCGAGCGCCGCCCGCCAGCGCTCGCCGTTGTGCCAGTCTCCGACCGGGTCGGCCCCGAGCAGGACGATCGCCTTGATGCGGCCCTCCTCGGCCGCGGCCAGCGCCTCGTCGGGCGTGGACGATCCGAGGCCGGCGGCCTGGCAGCCGAGCTCGTTGGCGGCGCGCGGCGTTCGAAGCACGGTCCAGCCGCGTGCGTGGGCGACGTGCGCCAGGACGGCCGCGATGGAGGGGCGCATCGGCCCGGCCCAGATGAGGATCGCCGCCGAGTCGCCGACGGCGGCCGACAGCTCGCCCTCGTTGGCCGCGGCTCGGAGGAGCTCGACGTGCGCGGTGCCGGGCCCGGCGGAGACGTGGTGAGAGCCGCGGAGCGTCTCGAGGCGCGTGCCGCCCGCGCCGACCGTCACGACCCGGGCGCCGGCCTGCACGGCCTTCCGGATCCGGAGCTCGACGACGGGTGCCCTGTGCGTCAGGTCGGTGTCTCCGGCGACGACGATGGCGCCGGCGCTCGCGAGGTCGGCGATCGAGGCCGCGTGGGGCGCGAGCGTGTCCCAGCCCGCGGCTCCCTCCGGCCCGCACACCGAGACGCCGCCGCCGAGGCCCTCGTCGAGGAGCCGCGCCCAGGCGTGGGCCTCCTCGTTGGTCTGCTCGCCCGAGGCGAGGACGGCGACCGAGCCCGGCCCGAACCGCTCCACGGTGGCGCGGAGCCGGTCGGCGACGTGATCGAGGGCGTCGGCCGAGGCGACCTCCTCGAGCCCGCGGCCGCCGCGGATGAGGCCCTTCGTGATGCGCTGGTCGCTCGCCAGGAGGCCGAACGCGTAGCGGCCCTTGTCGCAGAGCCAGCCCTCGTCGATCTCGGGGTGGTTGCGCGAGAGCACCCGCACCACGTGCCCCTCCCGGATGTTGACGGCCGTGTTGCAGCCGACGGCGCAGAGGCCGCACACGCTCGGGACCTGCTGCGTCTCCCAGGGGCGCGCGCGGAACCGGTAGGTCGACGAGGTGAGCGCCCCGACGGGGCACAGCTCCGTCACGTTGCCGGAGAACTCGTTCGTGTACGGCCGGCCCTCGAAGGTCGTGATGATCGAGTGCGCCCCGCGGTTCTCCGGCACGAGCTGCATGTCGCCCGAGACGCCCTCCGAGAAGCGGGTGCACCGGTAGCAGAGGATGCAGCGCTCGCGGTCGAGCTTGATGAGCGGCGAGATCGGGATCGGCTTCTCGAGCGTGCGCTTCGGGATCCGCATCCGCGTGACGCCGGGGCCGTAGCGGAAGGTGAGGTCCTGGAGCGGGCACTCGCCGCCCTTGTCGCACACCGGGCAGTCGAGCGGGTGGTTGAGGAGCAGGAACTCGAGCACGGCGTCCTGGCCCTCGCGGGCGCGCTCCGAGAGCGAGTCGACCACCATGCCGTCGGCGGCGGGGGTGGTGCACGCGGTCTGGAGCTTGGGCATGCCCTCGATCTCGCAGAGGCACATGCGGCAGGCGCCGACCCCGGCGCCGAGGCGCGGCTCGTAGCAGAAGACGGGGATCTCGATCCCGGCCTCGGCGGCCGCCTCGACCAGCGAGAGGCCCTTTGCGACAGTCACCTCGCGGCCGTTCACCGTCAGCGTCACGGTCGTGGTGTCGACGGTCGCCATCAGCCGTCCTCGCCGTCCGGGTCGTCGTCATCGGCGTAGAGGCCCTGGGCCAGGCCGATCTCGTCGTCCGCCTCGGCGAGCCGGAGCAGGATCGGCACGACCTCCTCCGGGTCGGCTCCCGATTCGATCCGGCGGCGCGCGTCGAGGAACGCGTCGTGGAAGGTGTTCACGCCGGCGCCCCCGCGTGGTCGTGGTAGAGCGACGCGATCGGGCTCGTCTCGGTGAACGGGCAGCCGCCCTCGTCGATATGGCGCTGGAACTCCTCCCGGAACCGCGTCACGTAGCTCGCGACCGGCATCGCCATCGCGTCGCCGAGCGGGCAGAGGCACTTGCCGAGGATGCGGTCGCAGACGTTCAGCAGCAGGTCGAGGTCGCCCTGCGCCGCCTCGCCCATCTCGATGCGGCGGATGATGTCGACGCCCCAGCGCGTGCCCTCGCGGCACGGCGTGCACTTGCCGCAGCTCTCGTGGCGGTAGAACTCCGCGACCCGGAGGGCCAGCTGCACCATGCACGTGCGGTCGTCGATCACGACGATGGCGCCCGACCCGGCCATCGACCCGGCCGCGGCGATCGACTCGTAGTCGATGCCCGTGTCGAGCTGGTCGGGGAGCAGGATCGGCGTGGAGGAGCCGCCGGGGATGATCGCCTTGATCGTCCGCCCCTCAGGCGCCCCGCCGCCGTGGCCTTCGATCAGGTCGCGCAGCGTCGAGGTGAGCGGCAGCTCGTAGTTTCCGGGGCGGCGCACGTTCCCCGACAGCGAGAACACGCGCGTGCCCTTCGAGCGCTCGGTGCCCAGGGCGGCGTACGCCTCGGCGCCCATCTCGAGGATGAACGGCACCGCGGCCAGCGTCTCGACGTTGTTGACGAGCGTCGGCGCGGCGTAGAGCCCGGCCACGGCGGGAAACGGCGGCTTCGAGCGCGGCTGCCCTCGCTCCCCCTCGAGCGACGAGAGGAGCGCGGTCTCCTCGCCGCAGATGTAGGCGCCGGCGCCGCGGTGCAGCACCACCGTCGCGTTGTAGCCCGACCCGAGGACGTTCAGCCCGACGTACCCGCGGCTGCGGGCGTCGTCGAGCGCCCGCCGCAGCACCTCGAACTCGGTGCGGTACTCGCCGCGGATGTAGATGAACGCCGAGGTCGCGCCGATCGCGTAGCTCATGATGAGGACGCCCTCGATCAGCGCGTGCGGGTTTCGGAGCATGATCTCGCGGTCCTTGAACGTGCCTGGCTCGGACTCGTCGGCGTTCACGCACAGGTAGGCCGGCCGCCTGTCCTTGGGCAGAAACGACGCCTTGCGGCCGGTCGGGAACCCGGCGCCGCCGCGCCCGCGAAGGCCGGACGCATCGACCTGGGCGACGACGTCGGCGGGCTCCATCGAGATCGCCTTGCGGAGCGACGCGTAGCCGCCCGCCTGCTCGTAGGCGTGGGCGTCGCGGCGGTCGCCGTCGAAGTCGAGCAGGATCCGGGTCGTCTCGCTCATGCGTCGCCTCGAAGCTCGCGGAGGATGCCCTCCACCTGGTCGGGCCCGCACGGCTCGTGGTAGCGCTCGTCGACCGAGACGACCGGCCCCCACCCGCAGCCGCCGTAGCACTCCACGGTGCGCAGCGTGAACCTGCCGTCGGGGGTGGTCTGGCCGGCGTGGATGCCGAGCTGGCGCTCGAGCTCGCGCAGCGTCTCGCCGGCTCCGACGAGCGCGCACGACACGTTCGTGCACACGCAGATCTCGTGCGCCCCGGCCGGCGCGAGCCGGAACATGTCGTAGAACGACGCCACCGACTTGGCGAGCGCCGGGGTGAAGCCGGTCGCGTCGGCGACGGCCTCGAGCGCCTCGGTCGAGAGCCACCCGTACTCGTCCTGCGCGAGGCGCAGCGCCGGGATGATCGCCGAGCGCGGCTCGGGATAGAGCGCCATCACGTCGAGGATGCGCTCACGCAGCGGCTTCTCGGGCGCGCCGTCGTGCGCCGGCTGCGGCATCGCGGGACGCGTCTCACGCGCCCCGGCCATGGTCTCGGCGGCGGCCGGGTCGCTCACCGGTCGGCCTCTCCCATGACGCCGTCGAGCGAGCCGACGACGACGATCATGTCGCCGACGTAGCGGTTCACCGACATCATCGCGGTCGACTGGAGGCTGACGAAGCTCGGCGCCCTGAAGTGGGCTCGCCACGGCTTCGCCCCGCCGTCCGAGACCAGGTAGCAGCCGAACTCGCCCCGCGGCGACTCGACCGTGTGGTAGACCTGGCCGGGCGGGACCCTGAAGCCCTCGGTCACCAGCTTGAAGTGGTGGATGAGGGACTCCATCGACGTGTGCAGCTCGTGGCGCGGCGGCAGCACGTACTTGCGGTCGTGCGCCATGACCGGGCCCGACGGCATCGAGTCGAGGCACTGCTCGACGATCTTGACCGACTCGTACATCTCGAGCGTGCGGCACATGAACCGGTCGTACGCGTCCCCGCCGGGGCGTGTGATGACGTCGAACTCGACCTGGTCGTAGGCCAGGTAGGGCTCAACGCGGCGGATGTCGTACGGGACGCCGGACGCGCGCAGGTTCGGCCCCGAGAGCCCCATCGCGATCGCCGTCTCGCCGGTGATCGTGCCGATCCCCTGGTAGCGCGACTTCCAGACGGGGTTCCCGGCCAGCAGGTCGAGGTACTCGTCGATCCGCTTGGGCATGTCGGCCAGGAACCGCCGGCACTCGGCGTAGAAGCCCTTTGGCAGATCCTCGGCGACGCCCCCGAACTGCGGGTAGCGGTCGTGCATGCGAACGCCCGTCGCCATCTCGAAGAGATCGAGCACGCTGTCTCGCTCGCGCAGGCAGTAGAAGAAGACCGAGAGCGCGCCCATCTCGACGGCGGACGTGCCCAGGTAGATCAGGTGGCTGTGGATGCGGTTCAGCTCGGCGAAGAGCATCCGGATCCACTGGGCCCGCGGCGGCACCTCGATGTCGATCAGCCGCTCGACCGCGCCCACGTACGCCAGCTCGTTGGCGAAGAACGCGACGTAGTCCATCCGCGGGGAGTACGGGATCCCCTTCCAGTACGTCTTCTGCTCGAAGTTCTTCTCGAAGCCGGTGTGGACGTAGCCGATGTCGGCGTCGAGGCCGACCACGACCTCGCCGTCGAGCGTCACGATGAGGCGAAGGACGCCGTGCGTCGAGGGGTGGTTCGGGCCGAAGTTGACGGTGATCAGGTCGGCCCCGGCCGGCGGGTCGACCTTCGACGGGGCGCCCGGCGGGATCTTCGCCGGCTCGTACAGCGGCAGGACCGGAGCGGGCGGGCGTTCTTCGATCGTGCTCATACCGCGTCCGTGAACTGCACCGGCTCGCCGCCGATCGGGTAGTCCTTCCGGAGCGGATGGCCCGCCCAGTCGGTCGGCATGATCAGGCGGCGCAGGTTGGGATGGCCCGCGAAGTGGATGCCCATGAGGTCGTACTGCTCGCGCTCGTGCCAGTCCGCGGTGGGCCAGACGCCGACGACGCTCGGCACCTCCTGGCCGTCGTCGAGCCAGACCTGGATGCGCACGCGCTCGGTCGGCCCGTCGCCGACGTGGGCGAGGTGGTAGCGGACGGCGAAGCGCTTGGGCGGCTGCGCGACCGTCAGGGGGGTGCCCCAGCTCCCCGTCGCGTTCATGTCGCGGCCGCGCTCCGTGCCGAAGTAGCCGGCGACGTCCTCGCCGTAGCCCAGGTGGTCGACGGCCGAGACCGCCGAGAGGAAGTTCTTCCCCATCGCGTCGCGCAGGTGGGTCGCGACCTCGACGAGCTTCTCGGGCTTCACGGTGAGCGTCGGCATGTCGAGGCCCTGCTCATGCGCGGTCACGGATCCGGGCACGGCCTTCTTCACCGCCGCAGCGAGCTGCGCCGAGGTCACGCCTTCGACTTCTCCAGCTCGTACGCCGGCGGGATGCCCGCGCGGATCTTCTTCTGGATCAGGCGGAAGCCGTCGAGCACGGCCTCGGGCCGGGGCGGGCAGCCGGGGACGTGCACGTCGACCGGCACGATCTTGTCGACGCCCTGGAGGATCGCGTAGTTCGCGAACATCCCGCCCGAGCTCGAGCAGGCGCCCATCGCCATGACCCACTTCGGGACGAGCATCTGGTCGTAGACCTGACGGAGCGGCGGGGCCATCTTGTGGCTCACGCGGCCCGAGACGATCAGGAGGTCGGACTGGCGCGGCGACGAGCGGAAGACCTCCGCGCCGAACCGGGCGATGTCGTAGCGCGGCGACGGGAGCGCCATCATCTCGATGGCGCAGCAGGCGAGGCCGAAGCCCGCCGGCCAGATCGAGTTGGACTGCGCCCAGGCGAGCGCCTTCTCGACCGTCGTCAGCATGATGTACTGCTCGAGGTCCTCCGAGCGCACCGCCCGTGAGATCGAGACGGGCCTTACCGCCATTCCAGCGCCCCCCGCTTCCAGACGTAGACGTAGGCGACGACGAGCAGGACGACGAACGTCACCATCTCGACGAAGCCGTAGGTCTTGAGCGCGTGCAGCTTGATCGCGAGCGGATAGAGGAAGACGACCTCGATGTCGAAGACGATGAACAGCATCGCCGTCAGGTAGTACGAGATCGTGAACCGGCCCGGCGTGAACGTGTGCGACGAGACGCCGGACTCGAACGGGACGCGCTTGTCTCCGGCCCGCCGCGGCACCCTCGTCGAGAGCAGGAACGTTGCCGCAATCAGGCTCGCAGGAATCATCAGCGCGATCGCTGCGAAGACGAGCAGGGCTGCCCAATCGCCGAGCACTGGCCGCGACTATAGCACCGGGCACAAACAACTCCCGACCGTCCGGAGAAACCCGCTTCGGAGGCGGGATTGGGCCGCGGTATCCGGTGTTACAAACGCGGGTGTGCGCGGGGCGCGCTCAACCTTTCCGGGTCCGCGTACGATGATCACTCCATGGTGACGATCACCGAGCGCGCCGCGGCCAAGCTGAAGGAGCTCCTCGAGGCCGAGGGGGATCCGACGCTGACCGCTCTTCGGGTGGCCGTCGAGGGCGGCGGCTGCTCCGGGTTCCAGTACGCCCTCGGGTTCGACTCCGAGCCGGAGGAGGGCGACGCCGTCGCCGAGCTCCACGGCGTGCGGATCCTGGTCGACCGCTACAGCCTGCCGTATCTCGAGGGTGCCGGGGTCGACTACGTCGACGGCCTGACGGGCGCCGGGTTCCACATCACGAACCCGAACGTCGAGGCGGCGTGCGGCTGCGGCAGCTCGTTTCAGGCCAAGAACGCCGGCTGACCCTCCCGGGTCTCTAGACTGAGGCTTGGATTCCGGCCCCTCGGCTAGGGTTTGGATCCAAACTCATGGGCGAGCACATCGTCGACATCACGATCATCGGCGGCGGCCCGACCGGACTCGCCGCGGCCTACTACGGGGCGCACCGCGACGCCTCCGTGCGGATCGTCGAGAGCCTGGAGCAGCTCGGCGGCCAGGTGGCGGCCGTCTACCCCGAGAAGCACATCTTCGACGTGGCCGGCTACCCGAAGGTGAACGGCCAGGAGCTCATCGACCGGCTGACCGAGCAGGCGATGCAGTACGAGCCGGAGGTGCGGCTGGGCGAGGTCATCGAGTCGATCACGCACCGCGACGACGAGGTGATCGAGCTGCACACCGAGGCCGGCGAGACGCTGCTGACCCGGACGATCATCATCACCGCCGGCCACGGCGCCTTCAACCCGCGCAAGCTCGACCTCCCGGATCTCGAGAGCTGGGAGGGGAACGGCCTGCACTACTTCGTGAAGAAGAAGGACGTCTTCGCGGGCAAGCGGGTCGCGCTCGTCGGCGGCGGCGACTCCGCGCTCGACTGGGCGATGGGGCTCCAGGACACGGCGGCGCTCCCGATCTCGCTCATCCACAGGCGTGAGCGGTTCCGCGGGCTCGAGTCGTCGTACAACGAGGTGTGCCGTCTGGCCGAGGGCGGCGGCGTCGAGATCCTCGTGCCGTGCGAGGTTCGGGCGGCCACCGGGAACGGGCGGCTCGAGGCGATCACCGTCGAGAACACGGCGACGGGCGAGATGCGCGAGGTGCCGTGCGACGAGCTGGTGACGCTGCTCGGCTTCGTGTCGCACCTCGGTCCGATCGCGAACTGGGGCCTCGAGTTCGAGAACAAGCGCCAGATCCGGGTGAACCAGATCGGCGAGACGAACCTGCCGGGCGTCTTCGCAGCCGGTGACGTCGCCGGCTACGAGGGCAAGATCACGCTGATCACCGTCGGGTTCTCGGAGGCGGCCCTGGCCGCGAACCACGCGGTGGCGCGGATCCGCGGCGAGAAGGCGCAGCCCAAGTACTCGACCGAGTAGGGCGCTCCGTCAGCCGGCTGCCTCGTCGGACTGCATGAGCCCGAAGCGGTTGCCCTCGGTGTCGGTGAACGCGGCGAACCAGCCGACGCCGGGGATGGCCATGCGGTCGCCGATGATCTCGCCCCCGGCGGCCTTCACGGCCTCCATCGCGCTGTCGAGCGACGCGACGTCGATGGTGTTCGTGGTGGCCGCGGCGTCGCCCTCGCTTCGGCGGCTGAGGCCGCCGTTGATGCCGGGCTGCGTCTCGCCCGTGTCGATCAGCCAGTAGTCCATCGGGCCGCCGCCTCCCCAGTGGTTGAACTTCCACCCGAACGCCTGCTCGTAGAACGAGACTGCGCGATCCGGATCCTCGGCGGTGATGTCGAAGTGCACTGGGCGCGGCATGAGATCCCTCCTCTGGCTCGTACGGCTCCGGCCGGGAGGCTAGCTACTTCACGGACTGCTTCAGCGAGAGGTGTGTCGTGCCGCTCGCTTCGACGGTGACGCGCCCCGGGTGGAGATCCTGGCCGCCGTCGAGCTCGACGCGGTACGTGCCCGGGGGCAGCCGGAGGGAGAAACGGCCGTGCTCGTCGGTCCGCACCAGTCCCACGACCTGGTCGCCGGCGAGCACGTGTATGCGCACGTTCGCCAGCGGCCGCCGTCCGGGCCACGGGCCGCCGATCTGCCTCGCTCTCCCGCTCAATACCGGTCGTCGGGGGCGTCGTCGAGTGTGCTGCGGAGCTCATGCATCCCGCTCCCGCGAGCGCGAGGATCGAGAGGAAGGCGGCTGTCCGTCGATGCATGGTCTTCTGACACCGGCGCGTGCCCTGCGGTTCCGCAGTCGCGGCGGACGCTGCTGGTACCGTGGATCGGTGACACGAGGACGACACGTCGGGGGCCGTGGCCGGCTCGTCATCCTCGCGCTCGCCTCGTGCGGCGTCCTGCTCGCGAGCGGTACGCCGGCGATGGCGGCCTCCGCCGCACCGACGCGCTCACAGCTCGTCGGCCAGCGCCTGATCGTGGCGTTCGGTGGCACCCACGCCGGCACGGGCCTGCTCGCGCGGGTGCGGGCCGGGCAGGTCGGCGGCGTCATCCTCTTCTCGCAGAACATCGCCTCGGCGTCGCAGGTTGCGGCGCTGACCTCGTCGCTCCAGGCGGCCGCGCGCGCCGGCGGGCAGCCACGTCTCATCATTGCGACCGACCAGGAGGGCGGGCTCGTGAAGCGGATCTCGTGGGCGCCTCCCAACATGTCGGCGCAGATGCTCGGGACGCTCCCGGATGCGCGGTCGGCGCGGAGCGGGGCGGCGACCGCGCGCGCGCTCCGCGCGCTCGGCATCAACGTCGACCTCGCGCCGGTCGCCGATGTGCCCGCCGGGCCGGCCGACTTCATCGAACGGCAGCACCGGGCCTTCTCGACGAGCCGCTTCACGGTGGCGTCGCACGCGGCCGCGTTTGCGAGCGGCCTCGAGTCGGGGCATGTGTGGCCGACGCTGAAGCACTTCCCCGGGCTCGGCCTCGCCACCGTCTCGACCGACGACGCGCTCGTTCGAATCACGGCGACGAAGCGCAAGCTGACGAGGGCCCTGCTCCCCTACCAGGTCGCGCTCCGTCGCAGCCTGCACCCCGTGGTGATGCTCTCGACGGCCGTGTACCCGGCACTCGATTGGCGCGCGGCCGCCTGGTCGCCGCCTGTCATCCACGGGCTCCTGCGCCGCACCCTCGGGTTCGCGGGCGTGACGGCGACCGACTCGCTCGACGCCGCGGCGATGGTTCGCCACCGGCCGACGACCGCCGTGGCGCTCCGGAGCGCCGAGGCCGGCGCGGATCTGCTCCTGGTGACGGGGCCGGCCGCGACCAGCAAGCGGGTGTTCGAGCGGCTGATGCGGGCCGCGAGGTCGGGCGGCCTGCGCGGGTCGCAGCTGACCGCCTCGTACGACCGGATCAGGGCGCTGAAGCGCCGCCTGCCGGGGTGAGCGGCCCGCCCGCCGCTACCATCCCGCGCCCTGGAGACGCACCCACTCGACGAGCGCGGGAGCTTCGCCTGGCTCGCCCATCCGGACGAGTTCCTGCGGCGTGCGTCGACCGCCGTTCGGCTCGACGAGGGCTGGCTCCTCGCCGATCCCGTCGACGCCCCTGACCTCGACGAAGCACTGGCCGCGGCCCCGGTCATCGGGGTCGCCGTCCTCATGGGGCGCCACCGCCGCGACGCCGATGCCATCGCCGCTCGTCACGGCGTCGGCGTCGGAGCCGCGCTCCCGGCCGGTGTCGAGACGCGACGGGTCGTCCGCTTCCCCGGCTGGCACGAGGTCGTCCTCTGGCTTCCCGACCGGCGGCTGCTCGTCTCGGCAGACGTGCTCGGCACCATCGGCTACTTCCTCGCCGCCGACGACGAGCGGCTCGGCGTCCACCCGCTCGTTCGTCCCTTCCCGCCGCGGCGCGCGCTCCGCGGGCTCGCCCCGGCCGCCGTCGCGGTCGGGCACGGTCCGCCCGTCACCGAGGATGCGACCGGCGCCCTTTCCGTGGCGCTTCGCACCGCCCGCTCCCGCCTCCCCGCGGCCTACCGCCACGCGTGGCGAATGTCGCGCCGCGCGCGTGCGCGCAAGTACTCTGCCTGAGCCATGACCGACGTGACCGGGCAGACCGAGCTCTGGGGTGCCGAGACCCGTAAGGCGGTCGAGAACTTCCCCGTCTCCGGCGAGCCCATCCCCGCCTCGGTCGTTCACTGGCTCGGCCGCATCAAGGCCGCGGCCGCCCACGTGAACGCCGACCTCGGCCTGCTCGACACCGCCGTCGCCGACCGCATCGCCTCGGCGGCCGACGAGGTCGGCGACGGCCGCCACGACGCCCAGTTCCCGATCGACGTCTTCCAGACCGGCTCGGGCACCTCGTCGAACATGAACGCGAACGAGGTGATCGCGAACCTCGCGGGCGAGGGTGTCCATCCGAACGATCACGTGAACATGGGCCAGTCGTCGAACGACGTCTTCCCGTCCGCCGTCCACCTGGCCGCGCTCGACTCCGCGACGAACGCAGCTCCTGCCGGCGCTCGACCGCCTTGCCTCCGCGCTCGCGGCGAAGGCGGACGAGTTCGCCGACATCGTGAAGACCGGCCGCACGCACCTGATGGACGCCGTCCCGGTGACGCTCGGCCAGGAGTTCGGCGGCTACGCCGCGCAGGTCCGCGAGGGCAAGGCCCGGGTCGAGTCCGCGCTTCCGCGCCTCGGCCAGATCCCGCTCGGCGGCACCGCCACGGGCACGGGTCTGAACACCCACCCGGAGTTCGCCGCGCGCGTCCGGGACCGCCTCGCCGCCGCCTCGGGCCTCACGATCTCGCCGCCCGCGGACCCGTTCGAGTCGCAGGCTGCCCGCGACGGGCTCGTCGAGACGTCGGGCGCGTTGAAGACCGTCGCCGTCTCGCTGACCAAGATCGCCAACGACATCCGCTGGATGGGATCGGGCCCGCGCACCGGCCTGGCCGAGATCTTCATCCCCGAGCTCCAGAAGGGCTCGTCGATCATGCCAGGCAAGGTGAATCCGGTCATCCCCGAGGTCGTCTGCCAGGTCTCGGCCCAGGTGATCGGAAACGACACGGCGATCACGGTCGGCGGGATGCAGGGCAACTTCGAGCTGAACGTCCAGATCCCGCTCATGGCCCGGAACCTGCTCCAGTCCATCGAGCTCCTCGCGGCCGCGAGCCGGCTCTTCGCCGATCGCTGCGTCGAGGGGATCGAGGCCAACCGGGAGCAGAACGAGCACTACGCCGAGGTGTCGCTCACCGTCGCCACGGCGCTCAACCCGTACATCGGCTACGACGCGGCCGCGGCGATCGTCAAGGACGCCGCCGCCTCCGGCCGGTCGCTGCGTGAGGTCGCCCGCGAGCACGGGGTCGACGAGGCCGTGCTGGACAAGGCGCTCGACCTGCGCGGCATGGCGCGCGGAAACCAGTAGGCTCGCCCGGCATGGACGTCCTGGTTCTCCAGCACATCGCCTGCGAGCCGCCCGGCGCGTTCGAGGACGTGCTGCGCGCCGCCGGGGCCGACATCCACCGCGTCGAGCTCGACGAGGGCGACCCGCTTCCGCCGTGGCAGGACTACGTCGCCATCGTCGCGATGGGCGGCCCGATGAGCGTGAACGACGACGCCGAGCTGCCGTGGCTCACGCTCGAGAAGCAGGCGATCGCGGAAGCCGTGCGGGCCGGGGTGCCGTACTGGGGCTCATGCCTCGGAGTGCAGCTCCTGGCCGCCTCGCTCGGTGCGCGTGTCTATCCCGGCACCCAGCCGGAGGTCGGCGTGCTGCCGGTGACGCTCACCGACGAGGCGCGCGCCGACCCGGTCTTCGCCGAGATTCCCGCCGAGTTCCTCACGCTCCAGTGGCACGGCGACACGTTCGACCTGCCCGAGGGAGCCGTGCGGCTGGCATCGTCGCCCGCGTACCCCAACCAGGGGTTCCGGTTCGGCCAGACGGCCTACGGCGTCCAGTTCCACGTCGAGGTGACCGACCAGATGGCGCGCGAGTGGGCCGAGGTCCCGGCCTACGCCGAGTACGCCGACCGCGTGCTGGGCGCCGGCGGCATCGACCGGCTCATGGCCGACTTCGACGCCGCTCGCGATCGGATGCTCGATGTCGGCCGGCGCATGTTCGAGCGCTGGGTCGAGATTGCCGTCTCCGTCCCCCGATAGCCGCTTCCTGGCCCTGCGGTTCGCGGCGCAGGAGGCGACCGACTTCGGCATGGACGACGAGAAGGTGCGCCGGTTCGTCGAGCTTCGCGACCAGGCGGCGTCCGACGACGCGATCGCCCAGGAGCTCGGCGTCGATGCCGAGGTCGTGACGGCGCTCGTGAAGGCCGACGACGCGCAGGTCGTCGCCCATCGCATCGCATCGGGCGAGGAGCCGATGTACCCGACGCCCGAGCCCTCGCAGCGGGTGGTCGATGCCCGGTCCGGGTCGTCGGCCGTCCCGCTCGCGGTGCTCGTCGTCGTCCTGCTCGGGACGATCGTCTACGCGCTCGTACGCTAGGCCTGGTCCTCGCCGACCGGCTTCGACATCTGGATGCTCATCTCCTCGAAGCCGAGCGACAGGTAGAGCGCGCGGGCGACGGCGTTCCGGGCGAAGACGTTCAGCTTGATCCGTTGCCGGCCCAGGCGCCGAGCCTCCTCCTCGGCGAGCCGCATGGCGTCCCGCCCAAGGCCCCGGCCTCGATGCTCGGGGTCGATCTCGATGTCGTAGACCCACAACGAGTCGCGCTCGCCGTCGAACGGGTCGCCGAGCCAGAGGACACCGACCCGCGTCCCCTCTCCGTCCTCGACGGCGAAGAGCCAGTTCCCGGCGCTGGCCTCGCCGGCGGGGAATGCGTCCGTCGCGCTCCGGGTGGCTCGCGCGGCCGCAGCCTCGGCGTTCAGGAAGAGATGCTCCGTGAGCTCGGCCGCGTACGTCATCGTCAGGCGCGGGACGTAGTCGGCGATCTCGTCCTTGAGCAGAGGGCGCAGGCGCGTCATGCCCGGATCCGCTCGGTGACGAAGTCACGGACGAGCGCGCCCGTCTCGGCCAGCGCGTCCCACAGCACGGCGTGGCTCCCCGGGACGACCGCGAGCTGGCAGCGCCGCAGCTCCGCGGCGGCCCGCGCGACGTCCTCGGCGCTGAGCACCTTCGACTCCTCGGCACGCACGATCAGCGTCGGGCACACGATCTCCTTCAGCCTGGGCGGGCTGAAGATGAGCCCGTCCATCGCGCCGGCCACCGCCTGGCGGCTGTAGCGGAGCCGGAACCGGCCGTCCTCGTCGGCGACGAGGTGCTCGGCCATCTCCTCCTCCAGAAGCGCCCGCGGCGTGTGGACGAGCCCGGCCTCGGCGCGAAGGCGCTCGACCGCGTCGTCGACGCTCACGAACGCGCCGGTCTGACCCTGAGCCTCGACCTCGTCCGGCGGCGGGAACCGGGGATAGAGCGGCGGGTCGAGCAGGACGAGCGCCGTCACGCGGTCGCCGTGCGCGGCCGCGAGCTCGATCGCCACCCGGGCCCCGAACGAATCGCCGAGGATCGCCGCCTGTTCGACTCCACAGGCCTCCATCACCTCGCCGACGTCGTCAGCGTGCGCTGCCAGCGACTGGTCGCCCGACCACGGTGAGCGCCCGTGGCCGCGCATGTCGTAGGCGATCACGCGCATCCGGTCGCGAAGCATCCGGGCCAGGCGCTCGAAGCGACGGGCGTGGCCGCGCTCGGCATGCAGGCAGACAAGCGGCGGCTGCTCCTCGCTGCCCCAGGTGAGGATGTGAAACCCCGTCGGCACCAGCGCCGATTGTACGCCCGCAGGCCCGGTTCAGTGCGCGACTGCGCGGGACTCGCCCCGCGCGGCCAGGCGCTGCTCGTCGGCCCGGTAGCTCGACCGGACGAGCGGGCCTGCGAAGACGGAGGCGAAGCCCATCTCCTCGCCGGCGCGGCGGTACTCGGCGAACTGCGCCGGCGTCACCCAGCGATCCAGCGGCAGGTGCCGCTCGGTCGGCTGGAGGTACTGGCCGATCGTGACGACGTCGACGCGGTGGTCGCGCAGGTCGCGCATCACTCCGAGCACGTCCTCGTCGGTCTCGCCCATGCCGACGATCAGGCCGCTCTTCGTGAGCAGCGGCGGCCGGCCGGGATGCAGATCTGCCCAGACGTCCTTGGCCGTGTCGAGCAGGTCGAGCGCCCGCTGGTAGTCGCCCTTCGGGCGCACCCGCCGGTAGAAGCGCTCGGCGGTCTCGATGTTGTGGTTGAAGACGTCGGGCGCCGCCTCGAGCACGATCCGGAGGGCCTCCTCGCGGAAGCCCAGGAAGTCGGGCACCAGCACCTCGACGCCGCAGCCGGGGCTCGCCCGCCGGATCGAGCGGATCGTCGCCGCGAAGTGGGCCGCGCCGCGGTCGGGGAGGTCGTCGCGGTCGACCGACGTCACGACGACGTGGTCGAGGCCCATGCGCTCGACGGCCCGGGCGACGCGGAGCGGCTCGAGCGGCTCGGGTGCCGCCTCGGGCCGGCCCGACGTGACGGCGCAGTAGCGGCAGGCGCGCGTGCAGACGTCACCGAGGATCTGGAACGTCGCCGTGCCGCGGCCCCAGCACTCGCCGATGTTCGGGCAGCGGGCCTCCTCGCAGACCGTGTGCAGCCCGGCGCCGCGCATGATGCCTCGGAGCTCGGCGTGCCGGCCGGCCGGCGACGGCGCCCGCACGGTCATCCACGGCGGGCGCGACTTCTGGAGCTCAGACCACGGCACGGGCATCCTCCGCCGCCGGCAGCCGCTCCAGCTCGAGGTCGAGCTTCTCGGCCAGGCGCTCCACGAGCGGGCCGCGCACGTCGGCGGTCGTCACCGGCCGGCCCGTCTCGCGCGCGACCGACGTGAACTGTGCGCCACCCAGGCCGCACGCGTCGAAGAGCTCGTACACCCCGAGGTCGGAGTCGACGTTCAGGGCCAGGCCGTGGCTCGTCACCCACCGCGCGCAGCGCACGCCGATCGACGCGATCTTCCTGTCGTCGACCCAGACGCCGCTCGCGTGCGGCCCGTCGAGCGTGTGGCCCTCGACGTCGAGATCCGCCAGCGTCGCGATCACGGTCTCCTCGAGCGCGCGCACGTAGCGGCGCAGGTCGCGGCCGCGCGGCGTGAGGTCGAGGATCGGGTAGCAGACGAGCTGACCCGGCCCGTGGTACGTCGAGCGCCCGCCACGGCCGACCTCGACGATCTCGATGCCCCGGCCGGCGTAGTCCTCGGCCGGGAGCGGCAGCTCCTCGTCACGAACCGCGCGCGAGCCGAGCGTGATGACCGGCTCGTGCTCGAGCAGCATCACCGTGTCGGGGACCGCCTGCTGGTTTCGCGCCGCCGCCAGCTCCTGCATGATCGCGAGCGCCTCCCCGTAGGGAGTCACGCCGAGCTCGTACAGGTAGGCGCCCGTCAAAGGCCGTAGGAGTCCTCGCCCCAGCCCTCGAGGTTCTGCTTGATCTGGGCCATGAACTGGGCGGCGTAGGCGCCGTCGACGAGCCGGTGGTCGTACGACAGGCACAGGAACATCATGTGGCGGATGGCGATCGCGTCGTTCCCGTGGCGGTCCGTCACGACGACCGGGCGCTTCACGATGGCCTCGACGTCGAGGATCGCGACCTGGCCCTCCGGGATGATCGGCGTGCCGATCAGCGCGCCGAAGACGCCCGGGTTCGTGATCGTGAACGTGCCGCCCGACATCTCATCGGGCGTGAGCGTCTTGGTGCGCGCCTTGTCGGCGAGGTCGATCACCGCGCGCGAGAGCCCGACGAGGTTCAGCTCCTCGGCGTGGTGGATCACCGGCACCATGAGGCCCTTCGCGTCGTCGATCGCGACGGCCATACCGAGGTTGACGTAGCGCTTGATCAGCGCCGACTCACCGCGGATCTCGGCGTTCACCCACGGCCAGCGGCCGATCGCGTCCATCGTCGCCTGGGCGACGAACGGGACGTAGGTGAGGTTGACGCCGTGGCGCTCGGCGTAGATCGGCTTCCACTTCCTGCGCAGTCCGACGACGCCGGTCATGTCGACCTCGATCACCGTCGTCACCTGGGCGGCGGTCTCGAGCGAGTGGCGCATGTGGCGGGCGATCACCTTGCGGACAGTGTTGAAGCGGTAGAGCTCCTCGCCCGGCCCGGGCTCGCCCTCGACGATCGCGGGCGGCGGGGCGGGAGCCGCTGCGGCGGGCGCTGCGACCGGTGCGGGCGGCGGCGCGGGAGTCTCCGGCTCCGCGGGAGGCGCGAAGTGGGGGACGTCGTGGACCTCGGCAGCGGGCGCGGGCGCCGGGGCGCTCGCACCGCCGGAGTCGATGAACGCCTGCACGTCCTTCTTGGTCACACGGCCGCCGGCGCCGGTTCCCGAGATCGCGTTGATGTCGAGGTTGTGCTCGGCCACCATGCGGGCGACGACGGGCGAGACGAACGTGCGGCCTTCACCGCCATGCCCGTTGCCGTTCGTGGGAGCCGGCTGCGCCGGCGTCTCGGCGGGCGGGGGTTCGGCCGCCTGCGGCGCCTCGGCTGCAACATCGGGGTCTGACCCCGATGTTGCGGGCTCGGCGTCGCCGGAGCCGCCGCCGGTGTCGATGATGGCGATGCGGGTGTTCACCGGGACGGTCTCGCCCTCGCCGGCCAGGAGCTCTCGGACGACGCCGGTCGCAGGGGCGGGGACCTCGGTGTCGACCTTGTCGGTCGAGATCTCGACGATCGTCTCGTCGGCCTCGATGGTCTCACCGACGCTCTTCGCCCACCGGGTGATCGTGCCCTCGGACACGCTCACGCCCATCTGCGGCATCACGACATCGACGAGTGTTCCTGTGGCCATAGCGGGAGCCTCCTAATACGCTGACAGTCTGTCGATCGCCGCCACGACGTCCTCCACCTGGGGGAGGAACGCCTTCTCGAGCGGCGGCGCGAACGGGACGGGAGTGTCGGGCGCGGTGAGCCGCGCCACCGGCGCGTCGAGGTTCTCGAACGCCTCCTCGGCGATGGTGGCGGCGATCTCGGCGCCGAATCCCGATGTGTGCGTGTCCTCGTGCAGCACGATCACCTTCGAGGTCTTCGCCACCGAGTCCAGGACGGCCTGCCTGTCCCACGGCGTGACCGTGCGCAGGTCGACGATCTCGACCGACGTCCCGTCCTTCTCGGCGACGGCGGTCGCGGCCTCCTCGGCCGTGTAGACCATCGCGCCGTAGGTGATGATCGAGAGGTCGGTGCCCTCGCGGTGGATGCGGGCCTTCCCGAACTCGACGGTGTGCTCACCGTCGGGCACCTCGCCCTTGATCCGCCGGTACAGGTGCTTGTGCTCGAAGTAGAGCACCGGGTTGGGGTCGCGGATCGCCTGGATCAGAAGCCCCTTCGCGTCGGCCGGCGTGGCCGGGCAGACGAGCTTCAGGCCCGGGCAGTGCGCGAAGTAGCCCTCCGGGTTCTGCGAGTGGAACGGTCCGCCCGAGAAGCCGCCGCCCGACGGGAGGCGGACGACGATCGGCACCGGCGTCCCGACCCGGTAGTGCTGCTTGGCGGCGACCGTGACGAGCTGGTCGAACGCGCACGAGACGAAGTCCGAGAACTGCATCTCGCACACCGGCCGCATGCCCATCAGGGCGGCGCCGGTGCACGAGCCGACGATCGCCGTCTCGGAGAGCGGCGAGTCGATCACGCGGTCCTCCCCGAACTCCTGGAGGAAGCCCTGGGTCACCTTGAACGCGCCGCCGTAGACGCCGATGTCCTCGCCGATGAGGAAGACGCGGGAGTCGCGCCGCATCTCCTCGCGGAGGCCGTCGGAGATCGCCTGGAGATAGGTCTTGGTCGCCAACTCGTCCTCTCGCTATTTGTGGTGGGGGGTGTCGAGCTCCTCGGGCTCGGCGTAGACGCCGACCTCGAGCTCGGAGGGATCGGGCAGAGGGCTCTCCTCGGCCCGCTTCATCGCGTCGTTCAGAAGCTTCTTCACCTCGACGGTGACGGCCTCGTCGGACTCGTCGTCGAGGAACGCCTGCTCCTTCAGCCATCGCCGGTAGCGCTCGATCGGGTCCTTCCGGCCGTACGCCTCGAGCAGCTCGCGCGGGACGTAGAACGCGTCGTCGTGCACGGCGTGCCCCTCCATCCTGAGCGTGACGAGCTCGAGCAGGGTCGGTCCGCCGCCCTCGCGCGCCTTCTCGATGGCGCGGTGCGCCTCGCGGTAGACGGTGAGCACGTCGGTGCCGTCGACGACGACCCCCTCGAAGCCGTAGGCGGCCGCCCGATCGGCGAGGTGGTCGACGCCGAACTCGAGCCGGTTCGGCGTGGAGTAGGCGTACTGGTTGTTGTCGCAGATGAACACGACCGGGAGCCGGTGGACGCCGGCCAGGTTCATCGCCTCGTGCGCATCGCCCCGCGCCATCGCGCCGTCGCCGCTCCAGCCGACCGCGACGCGGTGCTCGCGGCGGATCTTGAACGCGAGCGCGCACCCGACGGCGACGGGCATGAGCGCCGGCAGATGGCTCACCATCGCGATCAGCCCGAGCCGGATGTCGGCCATGTGGACGTTGCCGTCCTTCCCCATGGCAAGGCCGTCGCGGCGGCCCATGTACTGGGCGAAGATCCGCCACGCCTCCGTGCCGCGCGTGACGTGGACGCCCATGTCGCGCTGGATCGGCGTGCCGACGTCGTCGGGCCGCATCGCGGTCGCGACGCCGACCGACGCTCCCTCGTTGCCGCGGCCGGTGTAGAAGCTCCCCGGGATCTTCCCCTGGCGGTAGAGGATGTGGCCGCGCTCCTCGATCCCGCGGGTCACGAGCATGTTGCGGTAGATCTGGAGGAGATCCTCGCGGTCGAGGTCCGCATCCTTGATGTCCGCCGCCGAAGAGACCGGCGTGGCTTCGCGGGCGATCGCCATCCTTCCCCGCAGTGTACCCGCGTGTTGGGTCGGTGTCTGCACCCCCTGTGGGGATGACGTTCGGCGCGGAACGTCGCTCAGCCCTTGACGATGCCCGGCCGCAGCGCGGCGAGCCGGGTGGCCACGACCAGGTCCGCCTCGGCGGCGCTCGCCGGGTGCCCGGTCACCGCGGCCAGGAACTCGTCGCGCCCGAGCGTGAGCACCTCCGCGGCGGTCGCCGCCCTGACCGTGGCGGTTCGGGGCACGTCGCGAAGGAGGGCGATCTCGCCGAAGACGTCGCCCGCGCCGAGGCGCTGCTCCGGCCCGCCCGTCGACCTCGACGTCGAGGTCGCCCGAGACGACGACGTAGACGCGGTCGCCGTGATCGCCCTGGCGGATCACGTCGGCGCCGGAGACGAGGGCGACCGGCTCGAGCGCGCGGGCGAGCTGCTCGAGCGTGCCCTCGGCCAGGGGCTGGAAGATCGGGTGGGCGCGGAGCAGAGCCGCCCGCTCGGCGACCGCGGGGTCGGGCCGGTCGAGGGCGAGCAGGGCGCGCGAGAAGGCGACCACGACGACGGGCAGGACAAGCCCTGTCGAGATCAGTGCCGCCCGGATGCCGAGCACGTGGATCGCGAGCGGCGCGAGGATCGAGCCGAGCCCCAGCGCCGACAGGAGCACGGTCTCGAGCACGCCGAAGACGCGGCCCAGGACGGCGTCGTCGGCAGAGCGCTGAAGCAACGTCACCGCGGCGACGTCGACCACCGTGTTCCCGGCGCCGATACCGGCCAGGAGCACCAGCGCGACGACCGTGGTCGTGGTGACGCCAAGCAGCGCGACGCCCACGCCCCACGCGAGCACCCCGATCGCGAAGCCGGCGGCGATCCTGCGTGAGCCGGCAAGGCCGACGGCGGCGACCCCGCCCAGGATCCCGCCGACGCCGAAGGCGCAGTCCAGATAGCCGACGCCGGCGTTTCCGAGGTGGAGGACGTCGATCGCGAGCACGACTGCGAAGACGATCAGGGCGCCTGCAACCATCGCCTGGGCTGCATACGTGACCGTCACCGCCAGGAGCGGCGGCGAGGCGACGAGCGCCCGGAAGCCCGCCAGGGTTCCGGTGGGCACCTCGTCCGCGCCGGCGGCCGCCTCCGCCGCCTGCTCGGGCTCGTCGATCGACCAGACGAGCACGGTCGACCACAGGAACGCTGCCACGCAGACCACGAACACGCCGGCCGTCCCGCTCACGGCGAGCACCAGACCGCCGATCCCGGGGCCGAGGAAGATGCTCGTGCTCTCGACGGTTCCGGCGATTGCGTTCGACGCCGTGAGCTCCTCGGGCGTGCCGGCCAGCGCCGGCGTCAGCGCCGCCTGGGCGGGGCGGAACACGGTCGAGACGACGGCGATGGCGGTCGCGAGCACGTAGATGGTCGCGATCGGAGCGCCCGTCGCGGTGAGGATCGCGATCGCGGCGGTCAGCCCGGCCCGTATGAGGTCGCTGATCGCCATGACGGCGCGGCGTGAGTAGCGGTCGGCCACCGACGACAGCGGTGCCGCCGCGACCGCGGCGGCCACGGTTCGGACGAGCATGATGAAGCCGACTCCGGCCGCGCCGCCGGAGCGGAACGCGACGACCGCCAGCGCGATCAGGTACGCGCAGGTGCCGAGCGACGAGCCCGCCCAGGCGAGCTGGAGCCGCCGCAGCTCTCGGTTCGAGAACACGACGGCGATCGGTCGCAGGTAGGCCGCCACGGCGGGATCTTCCCAACTCCGCGCGGAGTGTGGGAAGATTCCGGGGATGTTCGCCGTCTGGTGAGCATCCCTATCCCTACAAGGAGGAGCTCCTATGGGACCGGACGAGCGTGATCGCCATAAGCGATCGGAAGACCTTGACGAGGTGGGTCGTCACAAGCGAACTGAAGACGGCGACCCCGACGTGGAGGCGCACCGGCACAAGGTCTCGGGTGAGGGCATGAAGGAGCCCGAGGACGAGACGCCGGACGTCGAGGCGCACGTCCACAAGCGCTAGCTGAGCGCACGCCCGGCGCGGTGGCCGCCGCGCCGGGCGCTCATCCCAGCCGGGAGACGACCCGCTCGAGCGCCTGAAGCAGCGCCAGCGCCGCCTCTCGGTCGTCCACATCAGCCGACTCGAGCGCCGCCGCGAGCCGGGTCAGCACGGCTGCGTCACCGCCCCCGTCGTCGAGCAGCCTGCGCGCCGATCGCGAGCGCTCGAGCAGGTCGAGCGCGATCGCGGCCTGGGCGGCGAACATCCCGAGCAGGTCCGACTCCGCCATCGTGAAGCGCTCCCCGGACGGCCGGTCGAGCACCTCGAGGACTCCGAGCGTCCGCTCGCCCGACTCCAGCGGGACGGCCATGATGGCCTTCGGCACGTAGCCGGTCGACTGGGCCGCCTGCGATGCGAAGCGTGGATCGGCCGTCACGTCGTCGAGCACGAGCGACTGGCCCGTGACGAGCACCCAGCCGGCGATGCCGGTGCTCGACGGGAACCGTCGTCCGACGAGCGACTCCTCGCCCTCGCCGCTCACCGCCTCGAACACGAGCTCGTCGGTCTCGGCGTCGAGCAGGAACACCGAGGCCGCCTGGGCGCGGAAGATGGCGCGGGCCGTGTCGACGATCGAGCGAAGCAGCGCGCGGTGGAGGTCGTCCCCGGGGAGGAGCCCCGCCGCGATGGCAGCCCGGTCGCCGCTCATCCGTCGGTCACCGCGTTCGTCGCCGTCAGCCCGAGCAGCGTCTTCACCTCAGGCGGGGTCAGGTCGGGGTGCTTCGCGCGGATCAGCGCACAGATGCCGGAGATGTGCGGCGTCGCGAAGCTGTTGCCGCTCGCGCGAAGCGTCGAGCCGTCCGACCAGGCGACGTCGACCTCGACCCCGCGTGCGTAGAACTCGACCGGCGGGTCGGGGTTTCGCAGGTACGCCAGCGGGTCGTCGATGTCGTGGCTGGCAACCGAGACGACCGAGGCGAACCGCCACGGGTAGCTCCGAACCGGCATGTTGTGGGCCGACGCGACGATCAGGCTGCGCCGGAAGTAGGCCGCGTCGGTGAGCGCATGCAGGTCGGCGACGAACCGCTCCTTCGTCGTCGAGAGGCTCATGTTGATCACGTCGAACCCCTGCTCGACCGCCCAGCGCAGACCCTCGATCAGCGCCGGGCCGCTGCCGACGAACCCCTCGCCAAGGACACGCACGCTCACGAGCTCGCAGTCCGGGGCGACCGACCGGATGATCCCGGCGCATGCCGTGCCGTGGCCGCACACGTCGCCGGTCTCGTCGGCTTCGACGTGCGTCTCGTCTCCCTCGATGCGGATCGCGACGGCCCTGCCGACGCCGCCCACGAGCGGATGCTCGGCGTCGACCCCGCTGTCGACGACGCAGACCGTGGCGCCGGCGCCAGTCGAGCCGCCGAACGCCCACGCGCGATCGACCTGCGACGGCCACTGCCGCGCCCCGCGCAGGCGGCGAGCGTCAGGTCCGGCGACGGCGTGCGCCGGAAGGGCGTCGGAGTCGTCGGCATGCAGCGTCACGGCCACCCCGCGATCCTACTGATCTGTGAGCCGCGGCCCGAAACCCTATGCAACAATCGGGGTATGGCCTCCCACGACCGAAACCGTGAGCTGGGCGACTGCTGCGGCTTCTGCCTGCGGTGTGGATGGGGGCGGCGGTTCATGGTCGGCGGCGCGTCCGCGGTGCCGGCCGAGTGCCCCGACTGCGGGGGCGCCGTCATCACCGCATGCCCGAAGTGCGGCGAGACGATCGCGTCGCTGATGGCGCTCACATGCCGCGGCTGCGGGGCCGAGCTGCGCGGCCCACAGGCCTTCGGCGAGGACATCCGGCGAAAGCCCGAACGACACCGACGGGTTGACGCGGAGCGTCTGCGGCGGGATAACGAGAGTACCGCTGTTGAGCACTGACGTCCTCCTACCTCTGCTCGGATTCGTGTGCGGCACGCTTATCGCGGCCGTCGGCGTTGCCGTGCGAGAGCGCATTCGGGCCGGCCGGCTGGCCGGCGAGCTCGAGCGGCTTCGCGACGAGGTGGCGATGCTCGAGCGCCGCGACGACGACACCGGCCTCTGGAACAGCAGGCACTTCGTCGAGACGCTGACCCACGAGATCGAGCGAGCCCGCACCTACGAGCGCCCCGTCGCGCTCGCGCTCGCATCGGTCGACGACCTGACGCCGAGCGAGGTCGAGCAGGCGATGCGCAGCCTGGGCCAGGCGATCGGCGGGAGCGTCCGCTCGATCGACGTGGCGTGCCGGGTGGGCTCCACCGAGTTCGGGGTGATCATGCCGGAGACGGACAGCCGCTCGGCGTCGGTCGCGTCCGAGCGCGTGCTGCGCGCGATCGCGAGGGCCCGCACCGAGGACGGCTCGAAGCCGCAGGCGGCGGTCGGTATCGCCGCGTGCCCGGCCCATGCGGAGAGCTTCGACGAGCTGATCGAGCGGGCGGGTGCGGCGCTTCGGAGCGCCCGGCGCGCAGTTCGCGACGAGCCGCGCCGGCCGGGGACCGTCCCGGTCGCGATGGCCGTCTGGGACGACGAGGCGTAGCCGGCTACGACCCGGGGTAGGGTGGCCGCGTGATCGAGCGGCTGGACGACGGACTGTGGGCGTGGCGCGGTCGCCATCCCGAATGGCACCCGGGCAAATGGGGCGCCGAGGTCGTGAGCTTCGCGGTGGGAGAGCCCAGGAGGACGCTCCTGATCGACCCGCTCGTCCCTGACGAGCTCGCGCCAGAGCTCGACGCCGTCGTCGCGGGCGATGTCGAGATCCTGCTCACGATCCCGTACCACGTGCGCTCGGCCGGGCCCGTGTCGGCTCGATACGGCGGCGCGCCTGTGTGGGGGCACTCGGCCTGCGCCAAGCGCCTCCCGGATCGGTCGGTCTTCCGCGAGCTGCGGCCCGATCACGCGCCCGACGGGGTCAGCGCGTACACGATCGGAAAGCCCCGCCGGTACGAGATGCCGCTTCGGATCTCGTCACAGCGGGCGCTCGTCTTCGGCGACGCCGTCGTCGGGACGCCGGACGGGCTGCGGGTGTGGGAGCAGACGGACGGCGGCGCGCGCCGCGAGCGCTGGTACGCCGAGCGATTCCTTCCGACGCTCGAGCCGCTCGCCCTCCTCGACATCGAGCGCGTGCTCGTGACGCACGGACAGTCGGTGCTCCACGGTGGCCGCCGGGCGCTGCGCGAGGCATTCACCAACCCGCCCTGGCACCATCGCGGCTGATGAACTCATCTCCCTAATCTAGGGTTCCAGCGTGCCGCTCGAGATCGTCGTCGTCCCGACCTATAACGAGCGCGAGATGCTCCCGCTCTTCCTGGAGGAGTTCGCCCGCGCCGGCGGCGAGTGCCTGATCGTTGACGACAGCTCCCCCGACGGCACCGGCGAGCTCGCAGACGACCTGGCACGCGACCGGCCCTGGCTCCACGTGCTCCACCGCCCCCGCAAGGAAGGGCTGGGAGCTGCATACCGGGCCGGGTTCGCGTGGGCGCTCGAGCGCGGCTACGAGCGGATCGGCCAGATGGACTGCGACCTCTCGCATCCTCCGCGAGCGCTCGAGGCGATGCGGGCGGCGGCCGACCGCGGCGCCGGTCTCGTATTGGGGTCACGCTACGTGGCCGGTGGCGGAACGAGCGGCTGGCCGCTCGGGCGTCGCATCATCTCGCGGGTCGGCTGTATGACGGCGATGCGCGTGCTCGGCCTGCCATACCCCGACCTGACCGGTGGCTTCAAGCTATGGACCGCTGACACGCTGCGCCTGATCGACGTCTCCACGACGGTCTCGAACGGCTACATCTTCCAGGTCGAGTCGACCCGCCGGGCCCACATCGCGGGCGTCCGGATCGAACAGGTGCCGTTCGTCTTCGCCGAGCGCTTGCACGGTGCCTCCAAGATGTCGCCCGGCATCGCCCGCGAGGGCGCGCGGATCCTGTGGAAGCTGCGGAGGGACGGCTGGCGCCCGCCGGGCCGAATTCCGGCGCCGGCGGGCGCCGAGCGCTCCGTCACACCACGTTGATCGTGACGGTGCCGGTCTGGAAGTTCGACTTCGTGGCCTTGAAGGTGATCTTCCCGGCCTTCGTCGGATGCAGCTTGAAGACCACCTTGCCGCTGGCGCTCGTCTTCGTGACGGCGGTGATCCCGGCCCCGGACGCCTTCACGCTCACGCCGTTGATGTTCGCGCCGGCCGCGTTCTTCGTGTAGACGGTCACCGTCGTCGTGGTCTTCTTCAGGATCGAGAGCGGCGAGGCGGTGACCTTGATCAGCACCGGCAGCGCGAGCAGCTGCGGTGCCGTGAAGGCGCCGAGGTTGGCGTCGGCGTCCTTCGCGGCCACGTGCCAGTACAGGTTGCCGCCGTTGGTGTACGCGCCATACGTCAGGAACGGGGCCACCCCGGTGGTCTCGCTCGTCCCCGTCTCCAGGGACGAGGCGAAGTGCCCGCCGGTGGTCGTCGTCGGCGAGGTCGAAACCTCCCAGACGTACGTCTTGGCGGTGGCCTTCGAGTCCCACGAGAACGAGAAGTCCTTCGGGCCGCCGTAGCTCGTCACGGGATTCACCGGAGCGGTGATCGTTCGGTCGAACGTCTGCACGCTCGAGTATCCGCCGTGAACCGGGTTCGAGATGCTCACACCGCTCGAGGTGACCGCCGGGAAGTTGGCGCGTACCTTCCAGGTGAACCCTCCGACGCCGGTCATCGTGATCGGCGCCGTGGCCGTCGTGTCGATGTTGTTGGCGTCGCCGCACTGGCCGTTCGCGGTCGGACACGTGACGTCGATGTCGTATGACATCGCGCCCGGGACGGGATCCCAGCTGAAGGTCGGAATCTGGCTTCCGGCCGCGTCGTTCGAGACGGTGTCGAACGTCGGCACCGGGAGCGTCTTCTGGAACGTGCCCGTTGGGGAGTACGACAGTCCCCGTGCGCCGGCATCGATGGCCTGCACGCGCCAGTAGAGCGTGCTTCCGGCGGGGTAGGTCGTGTTCCCCGTGTACGAGGTCTCCGCGACGGTCACGTCATCCTTCAGGGTGCCGAACTGCGAGTCGGTCGATACCTGAAGGCGATACGAATTCGCCCCCTCGGTCGGGGTCCACTGGAAGGTCGGCTGCGTCGCCACGACGTCGTTGTCCGCCGGCGTGAGCAGGCTGGGTGCGACGGACTGCTTCTGGAAGTTGTGCTTCGCGGCCGAGCTCACCGGATCGCCCACCGCACCGCCGCCGTTGGCGTTGGTCGCAGGTAGCACCGCCCAGTAGAAGAGCGAGGCCGTGTCGGGATAGGTGGTGATGCTCGTCGTGCTCGTTCGCGGCGCGTACGCCGGGACCTTGGTGAACGCGTAGTCGACCACGTTCTGGAAGTTCGGGTCGGTCGCCACGATCACGAAGTAGCTCTGCTTGCCCGAGAGCGGGTTCCACGTGAAGAGCGGAAGGCGCTGGTTCGAGGAGCCGCTCGCGGGCAGGAGATAGTCGCCCGAGCCGAGGTAGCCGGACGAGCACGACGGCGTGCAGCTTCCGCCCGTCGGATACTGCGAGAACGCGAATGCGAAGTCGCTGCCGTCGTTCGGGCCGATGTACGTCCAGTCGCCGTAGATCGTGTGGTTGGAGGTGTCGGTGGAGCGCTCCGCACGGACGCGGACGCAGTAGTCGTAGCCGACCGTGAGCGCGGTGACGCTATCCTGCGCAACGGCGTGGTTGTGCGCGTCGTTGAAGGGCTTCACGCTGTTCCACCCGTTTCCGAGTGGCGTCCAGTACGTGGATGCGGTCACGTCGTCCCACTGGGTGAAGCTGTTGGCCGTCCAGTCGCAAGAGCCGGCCGTGTAGTGGGTGACGTTCACCTCGTAGTGCGACGCGCCGGGCACCGGGTCCCAGCCCACGATCGGCGTGTCGGTCGTGACACCGCCCGGCGACCATGCGATCGGGTCGGCGTTCGAGTCGAGCAAGGACAGGTTCTGCACGGAGGCGGCGCCACCCGTGTCGGTCTGGTCGGGGTCGTACAGGATCGTGAACGTATCCTGCGGCGTCGCGCCGGCGTCGGTGAACTGCGTCCAGGAGCCCGGGTTGTTGCTGGCGTCGTACGGCCGCACGCGCCAGTAGTACGTGTCGGCGGGCAGGAGCTTGGTCGGCGTCAGCGACGTCGACACCGAGAATCCCGAGCAGCACACCTTCGAGCCGGATGCCCAGCTCGGGTCGGAGTTGACCTCCACCTGGTAGTACGCAGCGCCCGGGACGGCTGTCCAGGAGAACTGCGGGTCGTAGACCTCGTCCGACGAGATCCAGGTCGGTCACGGCGAGCGTCGTCGAGACGTCCCATGCCCAGGTGAACGACCACGTCGGCGAGACGGCGCCCGAGTGGTTCTCGGCGTCGAGCGGCGTGACTGTCCAGTAGTACGTGCCCGGGGCGAGCCGGCTCGTGGGCGAGTACGCGGTCGCCGCGGTCGTGACCGGGAAGCCGGCGACCGAGGTCCCCATGCCCGGATCGTTCGAGACGTCCACCTCGTACTTCTGCGCCTGGGGCACCGACGTCCAGTTGAGCAGGATCGGGTCCGGGTAGGTCAGAGTATCGCCGTCACCCGGCGACTGCGGCGTCGCCGTGTCCGACCAGTCGTAGTCGAACGAGCGGGCGGACGCCCAGGGGCCGTTCGACGTTGCGCCGATGGCCCGGACGCGCCAGTAGTACGTGTCGTTCGGCAGCACCGTCGCCACCGCGGCCCGGCGGTTGAACGTCATGAAGTCGGCGACCGTCGACGCGAACGAGCTCGTGTTCGCGAGCTGGAACTCGTACTTGACGGCTCCGGACACGCCACCCCAGGTGAACACGGGGAGACTGTCGGCGCCGGCACCGTTACCCGGCGTGCTCAACGTCGGTGCGGACAGGGAGCCGTAGCCGGGTGCAGCGGCCACGGCGGCAACTGCGATGACGGCGCACGGGACGATCAGCGAGCGGAGATGTCGAACCAGACCAGAAATTTCGGTGCTCCTTCAGGGCGCGGGGAGAGACTGCGTGCGGGTGCTTGCGCCCTTCTCTCAACATCGAACAGCCCCGCGTGCACGGCCATCACCCGTTTTGGGGACGCCAACGCAAAGGGCCGGGCCCGCGGTGTGCGGGCCCGGCCCCTTGGCGTGAGTGGCTAGCCGATCAAGGACATCGGGATGGCGCCGACGCCGTTACCGACGTAGTCGACCTTGATCGTGTAGGTCCCGTTCACAGGGATCTGGAACGGTGCTGGTCGATCCGTCCGTCGGTGAACGACGAGTTCTGGATCGGGCGTGCCGAACGTGTCCGGACCACCATGCCGTTCGGGCCGGTGATCGTCATCTAGCACGGGCACGGCGATCGACGGGCCGAGCGACAGCGTGTACGGCGGGTCCGTCGCGACGCCCGTGAACGTGACCGTGGCGTTCTGCCCGGGCACAGTCGTGGTCGGCGTCACCGTCGCGCCGTTCTTGATGATCGTCGTCGAGATGTCAGCGGGCACCGTGTACAGCTTCAGCGTCGCGCTGCCGGTGTTGGCACCGATCGGGTCGAGCTTGATCTTGTACGTGCCCGCGCCACGGCCGGAAGCGTCTTGGTGTCCATGAACGTCGCCGTCGTCCCGAGCGAGAACGGCCCGTAGAACGTCGTGCCGTCGGGCTTCAGGATCGTCACGAGCGTGCCGCCGCCGGGCGACGAGCCGATCGAGACGCTCGACAAGTCGAGGCTGATCCTCTGGTTGAGCCGTCCCGGTGAACGAGTAGCTTGATGTTCTGGCCGGGGACCGTGTTGGTCACCGACGGCGTGGTGCGCGCCCGGTGGTCAGGATCGTGCCGCGTGGCGTCGGCCGGCACCGTGTAGAGCTGTCGCCGTCAGCGAGCCGGTGTTCACGCCCTGCGGGTCGACCTTGATCGTGTACGTGCCCGGCGGTGGCCAGGGTCGTGACGTCGATGTAGCCGCCGTTCGTGCCCGACGGTGATCGGGATGCCGACCGTGGTCGTGCCCTTGAGCAGGCGTGACCGTGGTGCCCGAGATCGCGTTCGAGCCGATCGTGACGCGGGTTCAGCTTGATGCTGACCTTCTGACCGGCCGTGGCGGTGAACGTGAGCTTCATGTTCTGGCCCGGCACCGTGTTGGCCAGCGCGACACCCGCACCGCCGGCGGTGATCGCCGAGGAGACATCAGCCGGAACGGTGTAGAGGTTGAGCGTGACGTTGCCGGTGTTGGCCCCGTCCGGGTCGACCTTGACCGTGTACGTGCCCGCGGCCGCCAGCGTGACCGGCTCGACGAACGAGGCGCTCGTCCCGACGACGACGGGGCCGACCACGGTCGTGTTCGTGGGCGACTTCACCCACACCCGCGCGCCCGAGAACATCGTCCCGAAGTTGGAGGACAGGTTGAGCGCGATGCGCTGGTTCACGGAGCCCGTGAAGGTCAGCGTGCCGTTCTGGCCCGCCGCGGTCGACGTGACCACGGTGGCCGAGCCGTTGGCGGTGATCGTGCCGGTCGTGTCGCTGCCGAAGTTCGCGAGGCTGAGCGTGATGCCGCCCGTGTTCGCGCCCTGCGGGTCGACCTTGATCGTGTAGGTCGCCGTCGCCGGAAGGGTCACCGGCTCGATGAACTTGCCGTTGGTGCCGACGTCGGTGGCGGCCACCACGGTGGTGCTGCCGGTCACGATCGACACCTTGGTTCCGCTGATGGTGTTGGCGCCGATCGTGTTGGCGGTCAGGTTGAGGCTGACCTTCTGGCCGGCGGTGCCGGAGAAGGTCTCGGTCGCGTTCTGCCCGGCGTTCGCAGCCGCGAACGTCAGCGGGAGCGGGGTGCCGGCGGTGATGGTCCCGGCCTGGTCGTTCGCGATGTCATACACGGTGACGGTCGTCGAGCCGGCGTACCACTGCCGCGGGTCGATCTTGATCGTGTACGTCCCGGTGGCCGGGATCGTGAACGGCTCGAGGAAGCTCCCGGAGCTCCCGAAGTTCGAGTTGGCGACCAGCACCGACAGGTCAGGCTTCAGCACCGACACGCGCGCCGAGTTGACCGCGTTGCCGTTGATGGTCACGGGCGCGAGCTTCACGCTCACGCGGTGGCCGATCGTGCCGGTGAAGGTGACGGTGCCGTTCTGGCCGGGCGTCAGCGCGAGCGGCACCGCTGCCCCGCCCGGCGTCGCCGGGGCGGTGGGATCGGCGCCGACGGTCCAGAGCGCGACCGTGGCCTTGCCCTTGTAGGTGCTCTGGCCGTCGAGCACGATCGTGTACGTGCCGGTGACGGGCGTCGAGACCGGCTCCATGAACGTGCCGGACGAGCCCACGTCGAACGGCGACACGAGAGTCGTGCCGTCGGGCTTTCGGATCGAGACCTTGATGCCCGTGTTGGGCTTGGGGCTCATGGTGACGCCGTAGATCCGCATTGCGACTCGGTTCCCGGCGGTGCCCGCGAACGTCAGCGAGGCGGTCTCGCCGCCGGTGGTGGTCGTCGTGGTGACGGGCGTCCCGTTCGCGACGATGGTGTAGGTGGATGCCGTGGCGGGGCCGGCGATGATCGCCAGCGCCCCGACGCACGCGAGGAGCAGCGTCGGCCGGCGGAGCCGGCGGCTGCCCACGGCATGCCGTACTGAGTGGAGCATGGTGAAAAGTCCTTCGTGAAGGCGCAGCGAGCGCGCGGGGAGGAGAAAACGAGAAGTCTGCTTCTCAAGATCGGCGCTCGCGGGGGGTTTCGGCCACCCCCGGACGGGGGGAACGGGGTCCCCTGACCTCTTAAGGAATTGTTCGGCCGCGCGCCGCCGGAGGCTAGGCGCGGATCTCGGAGAAGTGGATCACCGTGACGTTGTCGTCCTCGCTGACGTCACGGTTGTAGAGCTGGCCGAGGAAGTGCGTGAACTCGTCGATGTGGCGCATCTCGGGATTGTCGTGCTGGATCTCGCGCGGCGAGACCTCCCGGAGCGGCTTCACCTCGACCTTGTCGATCACCGCGTCGAACACCTTCTCGCGGATGCCGTAGCGCTGCCCGACGAGCACCATCACGACCTGGCCCTTGCGGTACTTGGAGGACTTGTCGCCGAGCCTGATGGTCGCCGTCTTTCGCCGGTGGCGGAGCTGGTCCGCCACCACGGAGGAGTAGAAGTTGAGGGCGTTCACCGGCGACGGCATCATATCGGCCTCTCCGAGGTCGCTCGCGATTCCTGCGCTACTGTCGCACGACTGTGCGGCGCCCGCGCGTCATCTACTGGGTCGTCTTCCTCGACGCGCTCCTCCTGTTCGCGATCGTGCCGCTGCTCCCGCAGTACGTCCGCGACCTGGACATGTCGAAGACGCAGGCCGGAATCGCCGTCGGGGCCTACTCCGGAGCGGTGCTCGTGGGCTCCCCGATCGTCGGCCACTGGAGCGCGCGGATCGGGGCGCGGCGGCTGACGATCTTCGGGGTCGCGCTCCTGGCCGTGGCGACGCTGGCCCTGGCCGAGGTCTCGAGCTTCGCAGGCCTCTTCGGCGTGCGGGTCGGACAGGGGCTCTCGTCGGCCGTGTCGTGGACAGCCGGGATGGCGTGGCTCTCCGAGGCCAGCCCGCCGTCGGAGCGCGGGCGGGTGCTGGGCGCGGCGATGTCGTTTGCCAGCATCGGCACGCTCGTCGGGCCGGTCGTCGGCGGGATACTCGGGTCGGCCTACGGCGTGAAGGTGCCGTTCATCGTGCTCGGCCTGGCCGCGGCGGGCCTGACCGTCGCCTGTCTTTCGGCGCCTCCGGCCCCGGAGGCGGCAGAGCCGGTGCCGTTCCGCGCGCTGGCCCGCACGCTGCGCGAGAGCCGTCTCGTGCTGGCGGCGCTCGTCGTGATGACGCTCGTGGCCACGGTCTCGGGCACGCTCGACACGCTGGTGCCGCTGCGGATGGGCCAGGCCGGATACTCCGCGATCGCGATCACCGGCGTGCTGACGGTCGCCGGCGTGCTCGCGACGGTCTGCAACTACAGCGTGGGGCGCCTCTTCGACCGGATCGGCGGGATACGCATCGCGGTGGTGTCGATACTGGCGACCGCAGCCCTCGTGGCGCTGCCGGTGGTGTTCGCCGCGGCCGTGGTCGTGATCGCGGTCTTCCTGATATCGACGCCGCCGATCGCGGGGCAGTACGCCGTCGCCTTCCCGCTGTGCGCCGCCGGCGCCGACGGGGCGGGCATCGCGCACTCGAGCGTGTTCGGGATCCTGAACCTCGCGTGGGGCCTCGGCTTCCTGATCGGCCCCGCCGCGGGAGCCGCGATCGCCGAGGCCAGCTCCGACCGCGTGACGTACGCGCTTCTGGTCGCGCTCATGGTCGTCGTGGCCGCGAACGTGCGCTCGTTGGCACTCTCAGCATAGGAGTGCCAACGATCCCGGTTGACGGCCACCTCCCGGCTGCTATCATCATGTTCGGCACTCTCAAGGGCAGAGTGCCAGCGCACGTGACTTGTCATCCACGATCGACCAGGAGGGTTGCATGGACTTGAAGCCACTGGGCGACCGCGTCATCGTCGAGGTCCTCGATGAGGAAGAGACGACGTTCAGCGGAATCGTTCTGCCCGACACGGCCAAGGAGAAGCCCCAGCGCGGCAAGGTGCTCGCAGTGGGCCCCGGCAAGTACGAGGACGGCAAGCTCGTCCCGCTCGACGTCAAGAAGGGCGACGAGGTCATCTTTTCCAAGTACGGCGGCACAGAGGTGAAGGTCTCGGGTGACGAGTACCTGATCCTCCGCGAGTCCGACATCCTCGCGAAGGTCGCCACGAGCAAGGTCGCCGCGAAGGCGTAGGGGAGGACTGTATGGCACACAAGGAACTGAAGTTCAGTGAGGACGCCCGTCGCTCGTTGCAGCGGGGCGTCGACACCCTGGCCGACGCCGTCAAGGTGACGCTCGGCCCCAAGGGCCGTTATGTGGTGCTCGACAAGAAGTTCGGCGCCCCCACGATCACGAACGACGGGGTCACCATCGCCCGCGAGATCGAGGTCGAGGACGTCTTCGAGAACCAGGGCGCGCAGCTCGTCCGCGAGGTCGCCACGGCGACCAACGACGTCGCTGGTGACGGCACCACCACCGCCACCGTGCTCGCCCAGGCCATCGTCCACGAGGGCCTGAAGAACGTCTCGGCCGGCGCGAACCCGATGGCGCTCAAGCGCGGCATCGAGGCTGCGGTCGGAGCCGTCGTCGACGACATCAAGTCGCAGTCGAAGGAGATCTCGGGCAAGGAGGACATCGCCCGGGTCGCCACCATCTCGGCCCGCGACCGCGAGATCGGCGACGTCATCGCCGACGCGATCGAGAAGGTCGGCAAGGACGGCGTCGTGAACGTCGAGGAGGGCCAGACCTTCGGCCTCGAGCTCGAGTTCACCGAGGGCATGCAGTTCGACAAGGGCTACCTGTCCCCGTACATGATCACCGACTCCGAGCGCATGGAGGCGGTTCTCGACGACCCGTACATCCTCATCGCCAACCAGAAGATCGGCGCCGTCAAGGACCTCCTGCCCGTGCTCGAGCAGGTCATCCAGGCCGGCCGTCCGCTCCTGGTCGTGGCCGAGGACGTCGAGGGCGAGTCGCTCGCGACGGTCGTCGTCAACAAGCTCCGCGGCACGTTCACCGCCGTCGCCGTCAAGGCGCCGGGCTTCGGTGACCGCCGCAAGCGGATGCTCGAGGACATCGCCATCCTTTCGGGCGGCGAGGTCATCACCGAGGAGATGGGTCTCAAGCTCGAGAACACCACCCTCGCCCAGCTCGGCAAGGCCCGCAAGGTCGTCGTGGACAAGGACTCCACCACGATCATCGACGGCGCCGGTGAGAGCGAGAAGATCAAGGGCCGGATCAAGCAGATCAAGTCCGAGATCGAGACCACCGACTCCGACTTCGACCGCGAGAAGCTGCAGGAGCGCCTGGCCAAGCTGGCCGGGGGCGTCGCGGTGGTCAAGGTTGGCGCTGCCACCGAGACCGAGATGAAGGAGAAGAAGCACCGCGTCGAGGACGCCCTCCAGGCGACCCGAGCGGCGCTCGAGGAGGGCATCGTCCCCGGCGGCGGCGTGGCACTTCTGCACGCCATCAAGGCCGTCGAGGCCGAGAAGCTCGAGGGTGACGAGAAGACGGGTGCTCGGATCGTCGAGCGCGCGCTTCAGGAGCCGCTTCGCCAGCTGGCCGAGAACGCCGGCCTCGAGGGCTCCGTCGTCGTGAACGACGTCCGCGGCGCGAAGGCCGGATTCGGCCTGAACGTCGACACGGGCGAGATCGTGGACATGGTGAAGGCCGGCATCATCGACCCCGCCATGGTCACGCGCTCCGCCCTGCAGAACGCCGCATCGATCGCCAAGAACATCCTCACCACCGAGGCTGTCGTGGCGGAGGCTCCGGAGAAGCACCAGCCTGCCCCCATGGGCGGCGGCATGCCGGACATGATGTAGGACATCACGGGGGAGCAGGCTCCCCCTGCGAGTGGCAATACGAGGCCCGGGGCATCGCCCCGGGCCTCAGCCGTTAAGGTGCAAAAACGGGGTCAGACCCCAATTTTGCGCTCAGGCCGCCACGCCGTTCTTGCCCACGTCGTCGATGAACGCCAGGATCAGCTGGACGGTGCCCTCCACGTCGTCGAGGTGCACGCAGCCGACCGCCGAGTGGATGTAGCGCGACGGCACCGAGATGCAGCCCGTGAGGAAGCCGGCGGAGGCGATGCCCCAGGCGTCGGTCGCCCCTCCGAGCAGCACCTCGCGCTGGTAGGCGACTCCGGCCGCATCGGCAGCGCGCTCGAACTGGTCGGTCAGTCGGCGCGGCACGGCGCTCCCGTAGCCGACCTCGGGCGCCCAGTCGAAGTACTTGATCGCAGGCCCCTTCCCCATCGAGATCGGGAGCCGCGAGTAGTCGAGCCCCGGCGTGTCGCCGCACAACGTGACGTCGATCGCGATGCCCACATCGGGCTTCACTCGCGTCGCCGCCGGGCCCGCACCGCGGATCCCGAGCTCCTCCTGCACGGCGGCGACGCCGACGACGGTCGCGGCGGGCGAGTCGCCGAGCCGCCGCATGACCTCGACCATCACCGCGCAGCCGGCCCGGTCGTCGACCGCCTTCCCCGAGAAGACGCGCGTCCCGTTCAGGGCCAGGCCCGTGCGCGCGAAGGTCGCGAGGTCGCCCACCCGCACGCCGAGCGCCTCGGTCTCCTCGCGGCTCGTGGTGCCGAGGTCGACGTGCAGCTGGTCGATCGGGATCGCCTTCTTCGCCTCGTCGGGCGGCAGGACGTGGGCCGGCTTCGCGCCGGTGATGCCGTGGACCGCCCCCTTCTTCCCGTGGATGGCGAGATCCTGGTCGACCACCATCCGGGCGTCGTGGAACCCGACCGGCACGATCCGGACGAAGCCCTCGTCCTCGACGTGCTGGACGATGAACCCCAGCTCGTCCATGTGCGCGCAGAGCATGACGGTGGGGCCGCCGTCGCTCCCGCGGCGCGTGAAGTAGTGATTTCCGAGCGGGTCGGACTCGTGCTCGTCGTGATGTCCGTCGAGCTCGGCGGCGATGACGTCGGCGACCAGGCGCTCGTCCCCCGAGACGCCGATGGCGGCGTCGAGAGCGGCGAGCAGGTCGAGCATCTTGTCTGACAACGGAACCTCCTGAAGCAGGGGCATCAGCCTACAGTGCGGCCGATGAGGCTCGAGCTCCCACCCGCGCCGTACGACTTCCATCGCTCGACGTTTCGGTACCGGACGTTCGGCGACGACGTGGCGAGCGTCTGGGCCGAAGGCGGCCTCTATCGCGTGCTTCGCTCCGGGCTCGTCGTCCGCATCTCGGATGACGGCGTCACGGCCTCGGGCGAGCCGACCGCGGCCGACCACGCCGAGGTCCTGCACACGCTTGGGGCGAGCTTCGACCTCGAGTCGTTCGCGGCGGCGTACCCGGAGATCTTCGCCCGAGCGCCCGGCCTCCGGCCGCCCCTGTCGGCCGACCCGTTCGAGTCGCTGGTCATCGCCGTGACGGCGCAGCAGATCTCGCTGCTCGCCGCCTGCGCGATCCGTAACCGGTTCGTTCAGCGCTTCGGCCGCCGCCACGAGCTGGGCGGGGTGGAGGTGTGGGCGTTTCCGCGCCAGGAGGACGTCGCCGGCGGAGACCTGGAGGGGGTCGGCCTCTCGCGCGCCAAGATCCGCTCGATCGCCGCGCTCGCCGAGGCCGACCTCGACCTGTCGGGGATGACCGACGCGGAGCTCCGCGCCCACCTGACGGCGCTCCCCGGGATCGGCGGCTGGACGGTCGACTGGTTCCTGGCGCGCACGCTGGGCCGCCCCGACGCCTTCGCCGCCGGCGACCTGGGAGTGCGAAAGGCGATCGCGCGCTGGTTCTCGGACGACCCGATCTGGCCCGAGGCCCGCGTGCGCGAGGCCTGCCTCGGGTTCGGGGAGCACGCCAACCTGGCGGTGCACTACCTGCTCGCGCCGGACGCCGAGCCTGGCTGAGATCCCTCCTCGGGGTGATGCCCACGCGGGCGACCGCCGTCAGAATGGAGGCCCAGGCATGGGGGGTCCATGCCTTCTCACCGGGGGTCTCTGAATGTTCAACAAGCACCTCGACGCTGTTTCGGCGTCCGCGCCGACCATGACGCAGTACGCCGCCGTCTTCGGGATCGCTGCCACGTTCCTTCTCGCGGTACTGATGCTCGTCGGGGTGGTGTAGGCCAACCCCTACGGCGTGAACGTGTGCGCCGTGTACGTGATCATGATGAGTGCGGCGAGCAGCATCGGGAACGTGGTCTTGACCAGCGTGTCGACCCGTTCGGACTCGCCGAGCTCGGCGAGCGCCCAGAACAGCGGGAACGCCACCATCCCGAACCGGCCGATCGAGACCAGGAGGCCGCCGGTCGTCGGCAGCAGGATCAGTAGCGCGGCGAAGATCAGGTATTCGGCCGGCATCCGCATCCGCCAGGCCTTGTAGAAGACGCCGCACCAGAAGAGCGTGAAGCCGAGGTGGACGAGGAATCGCAGATGGCCGCCCTCGATCACGTCGTGCCAGAGGGTGTAGACGAACACGTACGGCAGCACGCCGACGCCGCGCTCCCACCCGCGCTCCTGGGCATGGACGTTCGCGAGCACGTCCCCTGTGCGCCAGCCCAGGTACACGAAGAAGAGCACCTCGGCCAGCGGCAGGAGCAGGAGGGGCAGATAGGGCCGCACGCGCAGGCCATGCCGGCGGTACGTCCTCCAGGCCAGCGCCGGGAGGAGCGCGATCCCCACCGGGCGCGCGAGCACCGCCAGCGCGCCGGCTCCCGCGCCGGCCCACTGCCGGCCGTACCACGTCAACGCAAATGCGGCGAGGGCGAGCAGCAGGAAGAGGCTCTCGGCGTACGGCAGCGAGAAGACGAACGTCAGCGGGAAGATCGAGAGGTACAGCACCGTGCGCCGCGCGATCGCCTCGTCGTACCGGCCGAGCGTCATCCGGTAGAGGAGGCAGAGCGCGCCCCCGAAGAGCGCCGTCGAGAGCAGGCTGCCCCAGAGCTCCATCGGGCCCGGGAGGATCGAGAACGGCTTCCAGATGAGCGGGTAGAGCGGGAAGAACGCCGCCGCGTTCCCGTGCCCGATCGCCGGGTCGTAGCCGTGGTCGGCGATCCAGCGGTACCAGACGACGTCCCACTGCCCGAGCGCGCCGAAGAGCGCGTGCCACGAGACGCCCGACTGGCGCGGGATGCGGCTCGTCCACGACGCGGCCGCGATCAGGAGGTAGACCGCGACCCGGCTCGCGGCGAAGACCGTCAGCGGGTAGCGGTACGTCGCGAGCCAGCCCTGGCCGGCGGGCTCCGCGCTCCCGACCGGAAGAGACGGCGGCTCGACGGCCGTGTCCGTCACTCCGGCCATCCCCGCCAGCGCCAGAACCGGTGGACCCCGTAGACGGCACCGATCGCGTAGACGAAGCCGATCAGGAGGTCGACGACGTAGTGGTTGCCCGTGTAGACGACCGCGATGCTCTGGATCAGCGGATAGGCCGCGGCCGGGACGATCACCCACCAGCGCCACCGGGTCGGCCAGGCCAGCGTCGCGACGAACAGCACCACGAGCAGCGAGTAGCCGCCGTGGAGCGACGGCACGGCGGCGTACGGGTTCCCGTCGACCAGGCGGTACACCGGGCCGGAGTCGGTCGGGAGCGGTGACGTCGCCGCCTGGACGCCGGCGGGGTTCGCGAGGTACGGGATGAGGCCGCGCTCCGCAGCGGCCCACGGCGGGGCGGCGGGGAAGAGCCAGAACGTGAGTGCCCCGGCGTACGACAGGACGAGCAGCGACGCCGCGAACCGGTAGAAGAGCGCCCGCCGCTTGAGCCACAGGCCGAACGCAAGCGTCGGCGGGACGATGAAGTGCACCCGGGTCATCGCGCTCAGGAACTGGTCGTACCAGTGCAGCGTCCCGGTCCAGAGCCAGTCCTGGAGCTCGACCGACGGGACGTGTCCCAGAAAGAGCGCTTTCTCGGCGTCAAGCTGTGGCAGGTAGTAGGGGTGCGGGTGCAGCGTGTGGGCGATTCCGCGACACTCTTCGTACAGCACGATCAGGACGACGAAGGGGACGAAATCGAGCACGAACCGGCGACCGCAGCCGAGGACGAGCGCGGGGGCGAGGAGGACGAGCACGTAGCGGTCGGGCGTGAGCGACAGCCCGAACGTCAGGACCTGGGCGACCAGCGCGAGCGCGAACACGACGGCGGCCAGGGCGGCGGTGCGTCCGTCGATCGACGTGCGTGGCGGGCCCCAGCGGCCGCCGTCGCCCTCGCCGGGCTCCTTGCCGTTGCTCTGCGCGCCCCGTTCTTCGGCGCGCCGCTCACCGCCGACGAGGGCGGCTACGGGGAGGTCGCCCGCCTGTGGAGTCACGGCGCCACCCTCTACGGCGACGCGTGGGTCGATCGCCCGCAGGGCCTCGAGCTCGTGTTTCGGGCGATCCTTCATATCGACGGCGGCTCGGCCACGGCGATGCGGGCGGTGGCGTCGGTTGTGGCGGCTGGAGTGGCAGCGCTGACCATGGCGGTGACCGCCAGGATGGCGGGGAGGATAGCCGCCGTCGGTGCGGGAATGCTGGTCGCAACCGCCGGTGCGTCGCCGTTCATCGAGTCGTTCACGCTCTCGGGCGAGCTGCTCGCGTCGCTCGCCGCGTGCGCGTCGATGCTGGCGTTCGTGACCCACCTCCGCAGCGGCCGGCGGTCGTGGCTCGTCGCGGCGGGCCTCCTCACCGGATGCGCGGTGATGCTGAAGCAGTCCGGCTTCGACGCCGGCGCGGCCGCGGCGATCTACCTTCTCGTCACCCGCCGGCGCGCGGGGCTGGCCCCGGTGGCGCTGCTCGTCGGGTCTGCGCTCGTCCCCGTCGCCCTCGGTGCCGCCGCGGCCACAAGCCTCTCGGACTGGTGGTACGCGCTCGTGTCCTACCGCGGCCAGGCCGACTCGATCGTGACGGGCTCGCTCTCGGGGCGGCTCGACATGGCCCGCGACTCGCTGCCGGCGGCGCTGAAGGCGCTCGGGCCGATGGCGATCATCGCGATCCCGGGCCTTCGCCGCTCGCCGCTCCTGGCGCGGATCTGGGTCGCCGTCGCCGCCGTCGCCGTGATCGGCGGCGGCAACTTCCACGCCCACTACTACCAGCAGCTCGTCCCGCCGCTCGGAGTCCTGGCCGGCGTCGGGGTGGCCGCGATATGGGAGACGCGGTCGCGTGCGTGGATCGCCGTCAGCGCGGCGGCGGCCGTCGTCGCGCTGGGCTTCACGGCGCCGCTCTGGTTCGACTCCCCCACCGCACAGGCGCGGGCCGTCTTCCCGAACGACGCCCACCTCCAGACCGACGCGGCCGTCGTGCGGTACGTGCGTGCCCACACCCGCCCTGGCCAGCGGATCTTCGTCCTGTGGGCTGCCGCCGACATCTACTACCTGGCCGACCGCGATCCCGCTGTTCGCTACATGTGGTACCGCAACATCCAGGCCATCCCCGGCGCGCTCGGCGAGGCCCGCCGGGCCCTGGCCGGACCGAATCCGCCGGCGCTCGTCGTGGTCGTGAACCTGCCCGCCGGCATCGACCACACCGGTGCGACCGGGCGTATCCTCCAGGATCGCTACCGCCGCGTCGCCGTGGTTTCGGGCGTCCCGATCTACGCGCCGCGGCGTTAAGGGGGAGACATGACCACACTTGAGAACCGGCCGAACGCTGCACTCCTCGTCATCGACGTCCAGAACGCCGCCCTCGAGCGGGCTCACGAGCGCGATGCGGTCATCGCGAACGTCGGCAGCCTTGTCGAGAGGGCGCGGCGGGAGGGGGTGCCCGTCGTCTGGGTTCAGCACTTCGACGAGCACCTTGCACGGGAGAGCGACGGGTGGCAGATCGTCTCCGAGCTCACCCGGGGCGAGGCGGAGCCGCTGGTCGAGAAGAGCCACGGCGACTCCTTCGAGGACACCACGCTCGAGACCGTGCTGTCCGGCCTCGGTGTCGGACGGCTTGTCGTCGTCGGCGCGCAGACCGACTGGTGCGTCCGCTCGACGCTGCACGGCGCCTTCGTCAGGGGGTACGACGCGACCCTCGTCGGCGACGCCCACACGACCGAGGATCAGACGGAGTCGGGCGCGCCGCCGCCGGACAAGGTCATCGCGCACACGAACCTGTACTGGGCGTACCAGACGGGGCCAGGGCGAACGGCCGGCACTGTCAACGCCGAGGACGTCGACTTCCGCGGCCCGTCCGAAGCCGCCGCTCCTTAGAGATCCGTCGCCGCGTGTGCCGCCGCCGCCTCGATGAGGCGGGCCGCCAGCTCGATGCGGGCCTCGAGGGTCTCGATCTCGATCCACTCGGACGGCGTGTGGTCGTCGCCCCCGACCGGCCCGAGGCCGTCGATCGTCGGGATGCCCTCGGCTCCCGTCCAGCACCCGTCCGAGACGCCGCCGGAGTGCTGCTCGCCGACGTCGAGGCCGAGCTCCGTCGCGAGCGAGCGCGCCAGGTCGACGAGCCACGGAGTCCTCGGCATCGGCGGCCAGGTGCCGCGATTCTCGATCTCGCCGGTCACGCCGTCGTAGGCACCGTCGCGCTCGAGCTCCGCGAGCGCGAAGACGAGATCGCCGGGGACGCTCGAGCGGATGTCGATCGTGGCGAGCGCCTCGCCCGGGACGGTGTTCATCGAGTCGCCCCCTCGGACCGTCGTGATCACCGACGTCATCTCGGAGCGGCCGGCGGAGAGCGCCTCGATGCGGACGATCTCCTGCGCGAGGGCCGAGACGGCGCTCCTGCCGCGGTGAGTGTCAGCCCCCGCGTGCGCGGGCCGGCCGTGCAGCCTGAGCGTGCGCCAGATCGCGCCCTTCCGCTCCGACACCAGGTCGCCGTTCTCGCGTGCGCACTCGAACACCAGCGCGGCCGCAGCGCCCTTCGCCTCGTCGCACACGGCGGGCGCTCGCAGGCGTGTCTCCTCGTCGGCACACACGAGCAGGCGCACCTCCGAGAAGGGCCGGCTGGGCGCCGCGGCCAGGCGCTCGACCGCGGCCGCTGCGAGGAGCACGCCGCCCTTCATGTCGGCCACGCCGGGGCCGAAGCAGCGATCGCCCTCGCGCCGAAACGGGCGGGCGGCGGCGGTCCCGATCGGAAACACGGTGTCGGTGTGGCCGAGAAGCGCGACCATCGGCCCGCCGTCGCCCGCGAGCGTCACCACCATGCTGCGCGCGGGCCCGTCGGGCTCGCTGACCCACCGGGCGCTGCACCCGGCCGGCGCCAGCCACTCGGCGACCCGCTCGGCGATCCACTCCTGCTCCGTCCTGTCAGACGGCGAGTCGTGGTTCACGAGCTGCTCGAGCCGGTCGCAGAAGCGCTCGACGACGTCAGAAGCCGTAGCGCTCCTCCTTCCACGGGTCGGCGTCGTTGTGGTAGCCGTAGCCCTCCCAGAACCCCGGCCGGTCGACGTCCGAGAACTCGAGTCCCCGCAGCCACTTCGCGCTCTTCCAGAAGTAGCGGCTCGGCACCATCAGACGCAGCGGGTAGCCGTGCTCGGCGGTGAGGGGCGCGCCGTCGGCCTCGTACGCCAGGAGCGCCGCGTCGTCGTCGAGCGCCTCGATCGGCAGGTTGGCCGTGAACCCCTGCTCGGCGTGCGCGATCACGAACCGGACGCTGTCGAGCGGCTCGACGGCGGCAAGGATCGCGCGCACGGGGACGCCGCGCCACGGCATGTCGAGCCGCGACCAGCGCGTCACGCAGTGGATGTCGGCCACGGTCTGGCGCTCGCCGAGCGCGCGCAGCTCGTCGAACGACAGCCGGAGCGGGTGTCGCACAAGCCCGAACGCCCGGAAGTCCCAGGTCGCGAGATCGACCCTCGGCACGCTGCCCGCGTGCAGGACCGGCCACTTGTCCGTGTAGTACTGGCCGGGTGGGATCCGCGACTCGTCGATCCCGGCGTCGGCGGCCTTGCGATCCTGGCTCGTGCGCGGCATCGGGGTAGTCTGCCGCCTCCCGATGGCCGGCGGCGCGGTAGTACGCTGCGGACATGACCGTCGTTCCGGATCGAGCGCTGGTCCGGATGTCCGGGCCCGACGCGGTGGCGCACCTCCAGAGCATGGTGTCGAACGACGTCGAGGCGATCCCGTCGGGCGGCGGAGCGTATGCCCTGCTCCTGACGCCGAAGGCGCGGGTGATCTCGGACCTCGAGGTGTTCAACACCCCGGCCGGCCTCGTCCTGGCGTGCCCGCCGGAGACGCGCGACGACGTGGTCGACGTCCTCGTCCGGGCCCGCTTCCGCAAGAAGGTCGAGCTCGAGGCCGCCGCCGGGGCCGTCGTGTGGGGCGAGGCCGACGGTGCGCTCGCCACCATGGAGACGCCGATCGGGCCGTATCGGCTCGTCGAGCGGGCGCCTGCCGAGAACGGCGCCGGCGACTGGGAGGTGGCGCGCATCGAGGCCGGCATCCCCAGGTTCGGCCGGGAGTTCGGGCCCGACACCATGCCCGCCGAGGCCGGCCTCATCGAGCGGGCCGTCAGCTTCACCAAGGGCTGCTATCCCGGCCAGGAGCCGATCGCGCGGCTGCACTACCGCGGGCACGCGAACCGCGGCCTGCGCGGCCTGGCGTTCCCGGGCGACGCGCCCGAGCCGGGCTCGGCGGTCACCGCCGAGGGGCGGGAGGTCGGCCGCGTCACCTCGGTCGCCGACTCGCCGAGCTTCGGCCGCATCGGCCTCGCGGTCATCCGCCGCGAGATCGCGGACAGGCAGAAGGTCGATGCCGGCGGCCAGGCAGCGGTCGTCCGCCCGCTGCCCTTCGCCTGACCTACTTCTCCCAGTCGCCGATCTCGTAGGCCTTGCCGGGCGTCGCGCCGACGACCACGAGCGTCGTCGGCGATGCGGTCGCCTCGAGCTTCCGGGTCACGGCCGGCCCGACCGAGACCATGCCGCCGGCGGGAACCGTGACGGCCTCGCCGTCGAGCGTCGCGCGCACCTCGCCCGCATGGACGAAGTAGACCTCCTCCTGGCCCGACGAGCGCTCGTCGTGCTCGGGGATGAGCACGTTCCCGGCGTCCTTCGTGACCGCGTTGATCCCGAACGCGCTGATCCCGAAGTGGTGGCGCACCGACTTCCAAGTCGCCGGCCAGTCGGGCTTCACGGGCGGGATCTCGTCGACATCCGCGATCTTCCAGCCGGTCCCCTCGTGCGTCGTCGTGCTCATCCGGAGCGCCTCCCTCGGTGGTTACTCCCCTGCGAACTCCATGATCTGCCGGCCCCGGTCGCGGAAGCCCTGCTTCAGGTAGAAGTCGGGGATCCCGACCTCGTGGTCGTCAGGCGTGACGCGAAGCTCGATCGACTGTATTCCACGCCGGCGGCACTCCGCCACGGCGCTCCGCAGGAGCCGCGAGCCGATCCCCCGGCCGCGCGCCGACGGCTGCACCCAGATCTCCTCGATCTCGGCCGACGCGCCGCCGCCCGCCGAGATGCGGATCGTCGTCGTCGCCACCGCCGACTCCCCGGCGAGCGTGAAGAAGCCGCGGCCGGGATCGTCGAGGATGGCCTCGACGTTCTGGCGCAGGTGGCGCACCTCGCGGCCCTCGTGGCTGAAGAACGCCTTCAGGAGCCGGGTGATGACCTCGACGTCGTCCGACGTCGCGAGCCTGGGAGCGGCGGTCATTCGGCCACCCCGCAGTAGTCGACGGCCGCCAGGGCCAGCGCCTGCGTGCACGACACCAGATCGTCGACAGGCACGTGCTCGTCGATCGTGTGGCCCCACGCCAGCGACCGCGGGCCGTAGCCGATCGAGGGCGTGTCGGCGAAGCGCGTGAAGGTGGCGGCGTCGAACCACGAGTCGAGGCCCCCCAGCGACGGCGGCTCGCCTGCGGCGGCGCTGGCCTTGGCCACCGCCTCGACGATCGGATGGGCCGCATCGACCTCGGCCGGCGGGATGTCGAGCGCCCAGTCGATCACCGGCGGGTGCAGGGCGAGCCACGGGTCGGCGGCGGCCGCGGTCGCGATCCAGGCCTCGATCTCGGCCTCGACCTCGCGCCCCCACCCGTCGCCGTCGGCGTTCCCCGGCAGGTACATGACCTCGCACGTCAGTGAGCACGACGCCGGGTAGGTGACGGCCCACTCGCCGCCCGAGATCTTGACGGGCACGATCGTCCCCGACGACAGGTGCGGGTGCTGCTTGTCGGGCCGGCCGTCCCACTCCTCGCGCAGGCGGCGGACGGCGTCCAGCACCACCGACATCTTCTCGATCGCGTTGACCGCGCCGCCGGCCTTCCAGTGCGGCTGCGCCATCTCGGCGTGCCCGGGGCGGCCCTCGACCGTGATGGTGGGCGTCAGCGAGCCGCGGCACGCCACCCACACTTCGAACGCGGTCGGCTCCGGAACGACTCCGGCGTCGGCGCGGACGCCGTGCCGGGCGGCGGCCAGCCCGCCGGCACCCGACGACTCCTCGTCGGTCACGGTGTTCACGATCACGTCGCCGGCGAGCCTCACGCCCAGGCGGGAGAGCACCTCGGTCGCATAGACCATGCACGCGACGCCGCCCTTCATGTCGCACGCGCCGCGACCGTAGAGGTTGCCGTCACGAATCTCGGCCCGGTTCGGGTCGCTCGTCCAGCGCTCCCGGGGATCCGACGGCACCACGTCGATGTGGCCGTTCAGAAGCAGGCTCGGCCCTCCGCCGGTGCCCGCGTAGCGGGCGGCCAGCTGCGGGCGGCCGTCGAACGCCAGGCCCGGCGGGATCTGGCGCGTGCCCGCGACGTCGGCAGCGGCGGGCTCCCAGATGTCGACGGCGGCGCCCGCCCGGCTCAGCCGCTCTCCGAGGTATGCCTGGAGGTCGGCCTCCGCCCGGGCCGGGTCGTCAGGCTCCCGCGCGGTCGTGTCAAAGCCGATCAGCGTCGACGTCAGCTCGACCAGCTCCTCGCGCCCGGCGGCAACCTCGTCGAGGATGCGCTGCTCCAGCGTCACTGTCGGCGATGATAGGTGACAGTTGGACGACTTCGGCGCACACGACGGCCGCCACTCCGCCCGCCGGCGCGGCCGTCGCCAGCGGCGAATCGCGCTCGCGGTCCTGGCGCTTGCGGTCGTGATGGCCGCCGGTGTCGCCGCCGCGGCGGGCCTCACGTCACGGTCGGGCGGCGAGGCCCGGTCAGGCACGACCGCCCCCGGCTCCGAGCCGTCGACCTCGACCACGGCACCGCCTCCGACGACCCAGGCGCCGCACGGCACCGTCACGATCGCCGCGGTCGGCGACACGATGTTCGGGGTGACGCCCACCCTGCCCGCCTCGCCCGGGACGTACATGGGCGAGATGCGGTCGGCCCTCCAGGGCGACGTCGTCTTCGCGAACCTCGAGGGCACGCTGACCGACGCCACGGCCTCGAAGTGCGGGGGCGCGCCGTCGTCGTCGTGCTTCGCGTTCCATGCGCCGCCGGAGTTCGCCCGCGCTCTGCGCCAGTCCGGGTTCACGATCGTCTCGAACGCCAACAACCACTTCTTCGACTACTTCCAGGCGGGCGAGGACGACACGGTGCGGGCGCTCCATCGCGCCGGGATCGCCCAGACCGGCATGCCGGGCGAGATCACGATCATGCACGTGAAGGACTTCCGGATCGCGTTCCTCGGCTTCGCGCCGTACCCGAACACCGGCTCGCTCACCGACCTCCCGGCCGCCCGCCGGCTCATCCACCGGGCTTCGGAGAAGGCCGACCTCGTCGTGGTCGCCATCCATGCGGGGGCCGAGGGCACCGCGGCCCTCCACCTGACCGGCGGCGAGGAGACCTACCTCGGCGAGGATCGCGGCAACCCCGAGGCGTTCGCGCACATGGCCGTCGACGCCGGCGCTGACCTGGTGCTCGGGTCGGGGCCGCACGTGCTGCGTGCCATGGAGCTCTACCACGACCGGCTGATCGCGTACAGCCTCGGGAACTTCGCCGGGTACCACAACTTCACGGTCGAGGGCGTCCTCGGCGAGTCCGTCGTCCTGCACGTGACGCTCGCCGCCGACGGCGCGTTCCGCGCGGGGCGGCTCGTATCGGTGAGGCTCGCCGGCGCCGGCCAGCCGGTGCCGGATCCGTCCGGCGCCGGGGCCGCGCTCGTCGCCCAGCTCTCGCGCTCGGACCTCGGCGCGCGCGGCATTCGGGTGGGGCCGGGCGGCGTCATTCAGCGCCGCGGGTAGGCGCCCTCACTTCCAGGGCCTGACTGCGTTACCCCCTTCGGGGCATTCCTCCGTACCGCGTCTGTCGCTATCACGAGACTGACGCTCCTTTCGGCCCCCCGAAGAGCCGCTGCTCCGGCCGTCGCCCTCCCCCCGTCGGCAGTCGTGGACGTCGCTCAACCCCTGGAACACGAGCAAGAAAGGCTGCCGACATGATCAAGTGGAACCATCGCACTCTCCGCGTCGCCCTGGCCCTCGCCGCGATCGCATCGTTCGTCGTGTCGTCGGGCGCCGGCGTCCGCTGGGTCGCGTAGTCAGAAGACGCACCCTGGTGCTCACCTTGGTGCTGGGAGCGGCCGATAAGACTCCCTAACGCCTGTGAGCTCCCGAGCTTCATCAACGTCCCACGCGTATCCGCCCCGGCTGCTCCGGTACGTCGTCGCCGTGATCTCGGTGACGGTGCCGGTCGCGGTCGGGGCGATCCTGCGGATCGCCTCCGCGCCGCCGCCGGCCGACGTGATCGTCGGCGTCGTCGCCTTCTCGGCGGCCGCGCTCGCCGCTGAGGCAAAGCCGGTCCCGCTCGACGAGCAGGGCCACAGGCGGGTCTCGCTGGCGTTCGTCTTCCTCCTGTCGGCCCAGGTGCTCTTCGGCTGGCAGTACGCCGTCCTCGCCGCGCTGATCGCCGCCGCAGCCGTCGAGGTCGTCGAGCGCGGCGTTTCGCTGCGCGGCGCCTTCAACACGGCCACGTACGGGCTCTCCGCGTTCGCCTCCGCCGTTCCTGCGTTCCTGCTCGGCGTCGACGGCACGCGCATCGGCGCAGCCAACGCGGACACGCTGGTGGTGCTGGCCTTCTCCGGCGGCGCCGCCTACCTCGTGACGAACGTCATGCTGGTCGCGATCGCCGTCACCCTCGCCCAGGGCGTGCCGCTGCGGAGGATGTCGCACGAGTACATGAGCCACTCGGGGCCGGCCTTCGTCATCATGGCGTTCATCTCGGCGCTCGCGGTGTCGCTGTGGAAGGTGAACCCGACGCTCGAGATGCTGCTCGCCGGGCCGCTCTTCGCGCTCGCGCTCTATCAGCGCTACGCCTACCGGACCGTCCTCGCCGTGCGCGACGCCGAGACCGACGCGCTCACGGCGCTCGGCAACCACCGGTCGTTCCAGACCGACCTGCGCGAGGCGCTCGCGCTCGCAGCGTCGACGCGCAGCACGGTCTCGCTCGTCCTGATCGACCTCGACGACTTCAAGAGCATCAACGACCGCTACGGCCACCCCGTCGGCGACCGCGTTCTCCAGCAGGTGTCCGAGATCCTGCGCGAGGCGTTCGGCGCGGACTCCGCCTACCGGATCGGCGGCGAGGAGTTCGCGCTCCTCCTGCCCGAGCGCTCCGGGCCGATCGCCTACGCGGATCTCGAGCGGGTGCACCACCGGCTGTGGCAGACGACGTTCCCTCACGGAGAGCCCGTCACCGTCAGCGCCGGCGTCGCCACGTATCCCGACCACGCCGACGACCGGGACGACCTCCTGAAGGTCGTCGACGCGTCGCTCTACTGGGCGAAGAACCACGGAAAGAACCGCTCGTGCCTCTACTCCGACTCCGTCGTGCGGATCTACACGCCGGCCGAGATCGCGAACGTCGCCGAGCGCACCGCCCGCCTGCGCGCCGCCGAGGGCCTGATCCGGGTCGTCGACGCGAAGGACACCTACGCCGGCGCCCACTCGCAGTCCGTCTCGCGGCTCGCCGAGGGCATCGCCCGGTCGATGGGCCTCGACCTCGAGACCGTCGAGCAGGTGCGCCTGGCCGGGCTCCTCCACGACCTCGGCAAGATCGCGATCCCCGACCGCATCCTTCAGAAGCCCGGCAAGCTCGACCCGGACGAGCTTCGCATCATGCGCGAGCACCCGGAGCTGGGCTACCGGCTGCTCGAGGGCCTGGGCGTGTCGCCGGTCGACCGCTGGATCCGCCATCACCACGAGTGGTGGGACGGCTCCGGCTATCCGCTCGGACTGGCCGGCGACGAGATCCCGCTCGGATCGCGCATCATCCTGGTGGCTGACGCGTACGACGCCATGACGTCGGACCGCGTCTACCGAGCGGCGGGCACGGCCGAGGCCGCGTTCGCGGAGCTTCGGCGGCGCAGCTGGGCCCAGTTCGACGCGCGGGTCGTCGGCGCCCTCGAGGAGTACCTCGCGTCCGAGAGCTCGCACCTCGCAAGCGTCGAGAGCGCGGCCGGCTGATGGTGCTGCTCCTGGCGGTGGGGCTCGGCATCCTCGCAGGATGGGCGCTCGGCGGACGGCTCTCGCGGCTCGCCGACCTGCGCCTGCGCGCGATCTGGCTCTTCTACGTCGCGATCGGCCTTCAGATCGTGGCATTCCCGTCGCAGACGCTGCCGTGGAGCGTGGGCGACCGGCTCGCGATCGGCCTCTGGCTCGCGTCCTACGCCTGCCTGGTGGTCGCGGCGGCCTGCAACCTGCGCGTGAAGGGTGCCGCCCTGGTCGGCCTGGGGATGGCCTCGAACCTGGTTGCGGTGCTCGCGAACGGCGGCCACATGCCCGGGCTCCCCTCGGCGCTTCGGGCTGCGGGGCACACGTACACCGGGTCGCACAACAACGAGATCGTCGCCAGCCATCCGCACCTGGCGTGGCTCGTCGACCGCTGGGCGGTTCCGCACTGGATCCCCGGCGGGAACGTCTACTCGGTCGGCGACGTCCTGATCGCCGTGGGTGCCGTCGTCATGGTGTCAGCGGCCATGGGCGGGCGTGTCCCTCTCCCCGCCCGGCTGCGACGTCAGCAGCCGCTTGAGACGGGTCTGGCGGGCGGCCCGACCTCGACGCCGTAGCGGCGGTCGAGCTTCCGCAGGCGCCCGCGGTAGGTGTTCATGTCGGCCGCCGTCCAGTCGCCGTGCGTCTGGCACCGCCACGACGCGTAGAGCTCGTGGTGAAACGGGCTCGTCAGGCTCTCGTTGTGCCCGATCACGTTCCTGAGCTTGATCCCGTAGCGCCACTGGAGCCAGGCGGTGAGCCGTAGCGATGCGTCGAGCTGGGCGGCGTTCCCGAGGATCTCGCCATCGCTCGTCCCGACGTGCTCGATGCCGATCGCGGTGTAGTTCAGGCCCACGGTGTGGCGGCAGATCGTGTCGAGCCGGACGAGCTGGTAGATGGTGCCGTCGGTGTCGATCACGAAGTGGGCGCAGGTGCCGGGAAGCTCGTGCAGCTCGGAGTCGGGCACGTCGGCGGCGAACGTGGCGTAGGCGGACGCGAACGTCGTGCCCGCCGTGTAGTGCTCGACGATCACCCTGGGCCGGCGGAGCTGCCACGTGTCGATCCCGTAGTGGCGCTTCGCGTAGGCGGCCGTCTCGGCCCGCCGCGTCGCCGAGAACGGGATGGGCCGCTGGACGATGTGCGGCCGCGACGGGTGAACGGCCGCCCAATGCCCGCCGCTCGACGCATCGCCGTGCCCGAAGACCGGATGCTGGCAGCCGGTCGCCACGAGGACGAGCGCGACGAGGAGGCCCAGGCGTAGCCGCATCCGGGGAATGGTAGGCGCGAACCACCAGGGCGCGGCTCGCAGTTGCACCAGGTCCGCGACACCGGTCACGCGGCGGAAACGATTCGCGCTTCGAAGTGATACGGGGTCTGACCCCGGGGTTCTCCTCTGCGCTCCAGCGGTTATTCGTACACACGGCCTCAGGCGTGAAACATTGGCATCAGGCACCGATGTTTCACGCAGTGAACCAGGGCGTCGTGGCTCCGGCGAAGACCGCGCTCTTCGCCGGAGCGCGCCAAACGGCGCGCCACCCGGTAAGGAGGGGGCTCGCGGGGGAACCCTGGGTTCCCCCGCGCTTACGCCACGAGTGCCAGCGGGCTGAAGCTCGCGGCGTTCGGGATCACGGCCGCGGGGTCGGTGCCCATCCAGTTGCCCGAGCAGCTCGGTGTAGATCTGGCGGTAGTCGACCGGCACCTTCAGGTTGCCGTTGCCGTCGAGATCGACCGGACGGATGCCGGGGAACGGGCTCGCGATCCCGGGCGTCACGTGCGTTCCGATGACCATCGCGAGGCCGCCGGCGCCGTGGTCGGTGCCGCCGCCGCCGGAGTCGTTGTCGTCGACCCGCCGGCCGAACTCGCTCCAGACCAGCGTGAGCACCCGGTCGGCGATGCCGTGGGCTTCGAGGTCGGCCTGGAACGCCGCGAGCGTCTGCCCCAGCGACGAGAGGCAGTCGGCCTGCCGGTTCACCTGGTTGTCGTGGAAGTCGAAGCCGTCATCGAAGCTGAGGCATGCCACGCGCACACCCAGGTTCGAGCGGATGAGCCACGCCAGCGTCGACATGCGGTCGTCGAAGCCGGTCGTGCCGTAGCCGAGCCCGTTCGGCGGGATCGTGGTCGACCCCAGGCCGGCGAGCTGGTTGGCGACGTCGACGGCGCCGCCGACCGCCTTGTCGGCCGCGGCCATCGGCGCGTGCTTCGGCGTCCGCTGCGCCAGGTCGCCGAGCGTCTGCACCATCAGCGACTCGTCGGTCCACACCCCGTTCAGGTCGTACTGCACCGACTGCGGGCTGGTCAGCACCGCCACGGGGTTGGCCGCGCTCTTCATCGATCCCTGAAGCGTCCAGTCGACCGAGAGCGCCTGAAGCGGGTTGTTGGCGTCGCCGTTCTGGTCGACCCACCGACCCAGCCAGCCCGTCGCCGGGTTGGGGTCGAGCTCGCCCGCCTGCCAGAACGCCCGGGAATGGAAGTGGCTCAGGTCGGGCGGCAGGTAGTCGACGGCCGGGATGACCGCCATCTTGCCGGCGTCGTACAGCGACTTCAGGCCGGTCGCGGCCGGGTTCCACTTGAAGTCGGGTGTGGCGGCGGGACCGGCGAGCGTCAGACAGTCGTTCGGGTCGAGGCCGATGTAGTTCCGGGCCTGGGCGTACGCCGGGTAGTTCTGGTTGTCGACGGGCACGAGCGTGTTCAGGCCGTCGTTTCCGCCGTCGAGGAAGATCGAGACGATGATCGGGTCGGTGACGCCGCCGGGCGTCGCCGCCTGCGCAGCCGCCGCCTCCCAGATCCGGTTCCACGACAGCATCGAGGCGCCGTACACGGTGACGGTGGCGATCGCGCCGTTCCGGAGGAAGTCGCGCCGCGAGATGCCGGCCGTCGCCCCCTCGAGCACCGCCCGCGGGATGGGCACGCGCTGCCCCTGCCGGCGCAGCATCGAGGCGCGTTGGGTGGTGTGCCAGTCATTGCAGCCGCAGGCCGTCATCGATGCTCCTCGGTGGGGTTCAGGACAGGAATCCGTCGGGGCCGGCCAGGATCAGCGCGCGCAGCACGCGCTGACGCTCCACGCGCTCATGCGAGTCGAGCACGTGCTTGCCGCCGACCACGGAGTTGTGCGCGCTGAAGAACGACTGGGCATAGCCCTCGAGCTTCGTCCGGACGCCGTTCGAGACCCACGGATGCGACAGCGCCGAGATGGCCCGCGTGACCGCCGCCGACGCGGACTCCTCGCCGGGGTCGCCGACGGTGTCGCGGATCAGGTAGTCGGTGGTCTGCCAGTAGGCGTGAGCTGAGTTGGTGTTGAGCCAGGCCGGGCCCTGATCCCAGCCCGAGACGTTCGGCGGGTAGAACGGCACCTGGCCCATCGCCTCGAGCAGCCACGCCCAGGCGTCGTCGGTGATGAACTGGTTCGTCATCCGAAGCGTCGACGCGACGAAGACGACGGGCGGCTTCACGAGATCCGGCGCGTCGAGTGCCTGGTACATCGCCGGGTGGCGCAGGATGACCCGCAGCAGCGGCTTCAGGTTGTAGCCCGAGCTCAGGTAGTTGCCGACCATCATCTGCATCGCCGACTTGGGCGGCGGCGTCGGGATGAAGTACGACCACAGCTTCCACGCCAGGAACGGGGCATGGTTGGGGTTTCGGATGACGAGCCGGACGACGTCCTGCCAGTCCCACGTCCCCGTGTGCCCGAAGATCGTCTTCGACCCCGTCGCGTGCCAGCTCGAGTCGTAGAACGTCGGGTTCTCCTGCTGGGCGGCGCTCCCGCTGGAGGCCTTGTTCCAGTCGTAGCGCCATCCGGTCAGCGCCAGCGCGGCGGCGTGGATGTCGGCCTGCGTGTAGACCTTCGACTGCTTCCAGAGGCCGTACGTCGCCGCCTCGAGAGCGGGGTCGTTGCCCAGGCAGAAGAGCTCCATCAGCTCGCGGGCGTAGTTCTCGTTCGGCGCCCACTTGTTGGAGTCGGCGCCGTTCAGCCAGAGGAGCATGGCCGGGTCGTGCGTCAGCCGGGTGACAAGATCGAGGAAGTTGCCGACCGCATGCGAGCGCAGCAGCTTGTTCTGGCGGAGCATGTGGCGCGTGTTCCCGACGCCCGAGTTCGAGGTGGCGAAGTGGTCGTGCAGGCTGAGCGTCATCCGCTCCTCGAGCTGGTTGTGCGACCGCACCATCCGGTCGAGCCACCACAGCGTGTCGTGCCCCCATGCGTTGGCGGGCGCGATCGGGTTGCCGTTCACCTTCGGCGCCGGGCCCGAGAGCTTCGCCGGCGACCTCGGCGCGAGCAGGTTCTCGATGGCGCCGTTCAGGCCCAGCGATCGGTAGTGGGCGATCTGCTTCTCGGAACCGGAGAAGCCGCATCGCCAGAGCAGACGGCGGAAGTGCGGCGTGGTGGCATTCCGCGGCAGTGTCGGGTATTGGTTAGCCAATGGGGTTTGCTCGCCTGTGTTTGGTGTTGATCGTGCTCGCTTGCGTTGCGGCATCGTCGAGCGGCGCCGCCGCGACCACGTCCCGAAGTGTCGGTGTGACCGAGACCGAGTACCGCATCACCCTCGGCCGAACGACCGTGCCCCACGGCCGTATCACCTTCTATATCGCCAATTTCGGGCAGGATGACCATAACCTGAAAGTGGCACGTCACCAGATCGGGCACGGCTTCAGCGGCCGCATTCCGGCGGGCGGTCACACCCAGTTCACGGTCACGCTGAAGCCCGGCACCTACAACCTGTACTGCAGCATCCCCGGCCACCGGGCCATGGGGATGCTGCGCAAGCTGGTCGTTACCTAGGCCAGCAGTTCCAGAAGGGTGTTGCGGCCCCGCCCGCGTGGCCGGCCGGCCTGGCCGTCGACCTGGCCGGCAACCACCCTGCGACGCGCCGGGCCGGGACCCGGTCACGCTCTGGCAGATCTGGTCGGGCCGAAGTCGCCGTGGGCGACCACGCAGGGCGGGCGCCGCGCGTCGGCAACCGCCGCCCCGCGGTCACCGAACTCGCGAACGGATCCGCCTCCCACCTGCAGAAGCGGTACCCGTCAGAACGATCCCCAATCCCCCGGTTCATGCGCCGACCGAGCGTACTCCGCCGCACCGCCGCGGCCATGAACGCCGTGTACGGATCCCGTAAACACCCGCGTCACGGCTGCGCGACCAGGATTCCGCGGAGAGCGGAGCCCTGCGTCAGGTGCCATCGCGCCCGCACGTGGCGGGCGGAGCCGTCCGGCATCAGGCAGCGGGCCTGGAAGCCGTACGCCTGGACGTGGCCCACACGCCCCCGGCAGACCGCGCCGCTCGGGAGGAACTCCATCTGGAAGCTGGTCGAGCTGACGCCGCTGGACGCCAGGAGGAGGTCGGCCCGGAGGAGGACATCCTGTGGTCCGCGGGCAGAGCCGGTCATCGACACGATGGCGTGGGTGGCGCCGTTCTGCTGGCGGATCTTTCCCGCGAGCGAATCCGAGAAGCGGTCAGCGTTCCAGGGCCGGTGATGGACGTGCAGCGGGCCTGCGGCGAGCGCGGCGACGCCCAAGGCTGCCACAGCACCGACCGACAGCACTCCCTCGGGCCGCAGCAGCCATCCCGTCGAAATCCGGCGGGCCGCGCCCAGCCGAAGGACAACCGCGGACGCGACGGCGCCGACTGAGACCGCGTAGAGCACGATGCTCCAGAGCGCGGTGCGATCGGTGCCGCTGCCCATCCCGTGGAGCGTCGCCGCGCCCCAGACCGCGAAGTTCGCATAGTGGGCTCGCCGCCAGAGCCGGTGCGGAAGGCGGCGGCGGTAGCGGTTCGTCACCGCAAGTGCGAGCAGGAGCTCGGCGGCGGCGATTCCGAGCCCCGTCCAGATCGGCCGGTACGACGCGGTAAACGGCACGACGAGCTGCGACAGCGAGAACGGCAGGTAGGCGTCGGTCGCGATCGCGACGATATGGATCGCGATGAAGCTGCCGACGAGCAGGCCGCCGAAGCGGTGGACGTCCTCGACGGCGAACATCGGCCACCGCTTCCAGCGCCGCCCCGGGGCGCGGCCCGCGAGCGCGAGCCCGAGCACCACGACGACCGTCAGGATGAGGTACGCAGCGATACCGGCCGCCCTGGCCGCGTACCAGTCGACGGGGTTCGACGTCAGGTGCACGCCGGCTCCGAAACCAGCGCATCCCAGCGGCTCGTGAGCCTCGTCCGTCCCGATGGAGTGACCAGCCGGCCCGGGATCCCTCTCTCGTCCAGCCAGGCCGGCCCGGCGTGCCCGAGCAGGAACGCCGCCTTGGCCGCCACGTCCGCAGCGAGGCAGGTTGCGCCGCATACCGTCACGTCGGCCCACGGCGATCGCGCCGGCGCGCCCGTGGCCGGGTCGATCAGATGGTGCTGCCAGACGCCTCCGCGGCGCCACCGGCGCGCCGTGCAGCCGCTGGTGGCGACCCCGCCCTCGACGAGCCTCACCGAGCCGCCGGCCGGCAACGCCAGATCCACGCCGCCGCGAGTCGCGACGTCGCCGCCCGCAGAGATGAACCCCGGTCCCGGAAGCAGCAGAATCGCCTCGTCCACCGTCGCCGCCTTGACGACGCCGTTCAGGTCGAGGATGCAGCCGTGCGGCATCGTGAGCGTTCGTCCCGACAGGGCGATCTCGCGCCAGCGGCCCGCGGGTGCCGCGACGGCGGGCCGGAGATCGTCGCCGAGGGCCGCGAAATCGCGGTCGTACCCGGCAGCCTCGATGGCGGCTCCCACCGTCGGCTCGACCAGGCCGTCCGTCGCCGCCGCCATCTCGAGAGCCATCGCGAGCGTGGCGGCGAACGGCGCCGAGACGAGCGTGGGGCGGCCCGACCGCGCGTTGACCCATCGCAGCTCGCTGTCGGGCCGAAAGCGGCTGAACCGCCGGTCGGCCTCGTCGAATCGGCGCCGGATCGCCGTGACCGTGGCGCGGGGAGCACCCGCGACGACGACGCGGCATCCCATCGAGCGGAAGACCGTCGGCGTCACGACTGGCTCGTGGAGGCGCTGGGCGGGGCGCTCGCCGGCGCGACGAGGCCGCCCTGAAGGGCGTTTGCGCGTACGGCCGCCCGGAAGCTCGATGGGGCGGCCAGCGGCGCCAGGGGCCGCTTGGCGTGCCCCGCGGCGTTCGCTCGGGCCAGCATCCCGGCGGCCAGGAAGGCTCCGATTGCGGCCGTCCCGAGGACGAACCGGGCGCTGCGGGCGCGGCGGCGTGCCGCCGCGGTGCGGGATGACGGATCGGTGACGATGGCGATCACGCTAACCGGCAACGATGAGAGTTCCATCATGAACTCCTCGAGAGCCGGCTGTGCGTCCTCCATGGCCGCTACGGTGGGGTGATGCCGGTCACACCGAAGCCCTCTGCGGCGGCCTGCGCGATCCCCGGGCAGAGCGGCGACGATCCCGCATGTCCGCGCTGCTCCTCGCCGATGATCTGGACGAAGGCGTCGTGGCACTGCCTGTCGTGCCGCTACAAGGAGGGCTGCTGCGGCTGACGGTGCGGGGGTGGCCCGATGCCGGTCCCGGCCGTACGCTTGACGTGTGAACCCCGCGTCGATGGAGCTCAGCGTCTCGCCGACACCGCATACGGCCACCGCCGTGCGGGCGATCAGGGACGGTCGCGCGCAGATCCCGTGCCACGGCTCGCTGTGTGCGGCCCTTGACCTGGCCGATCCGGCCGGCGCGCTCGATCCGGATGCCTACCGGGAGGCCGTCGAGGCGCTCGACGTCGGCGCGCGGGTCTTCGGGCACGCCGCGGCCACCGACGTCGGGGCGCACTGCGACGACGCCGCGCTCGTCTTCGACATCGCCGTCTACCACCTGACGGGGTCCGCGGGCGACATCCCCGCTGCTCTCAGCGCGTTCCGGCGGGCCGCCGGCCCGCTCCTCGAGCGCACGCGCAGCCGTCTAGATACCACTCCTGCGTAGACAGCGGGCACCCTTTGGGGTGACAGAACCTCCCAGTCCCGGTGAACTTCGGCCGCGGCTGTCAAGCCTCCCGCCGCCGAGCCGATCTTCGAAGTGATCGCCGCCGTTTTCGGCGGTTGTCCTTGATCGCTTCACTTGGGGGTCTTTCATCATGTTTTTACGTCATTGGCGCGCCGCGGGGCAGATCGTCGCCGTCGCAGCCGCCCTCACCACGACTCTGGCGGTCGCCTCGACCGCCGGCGCCACGCCGACCATCCCGCACGTCGTCGGCGGCCGCCGTCCAGCAGGGCTGGCAGTTCCCGGTCCCGGGCTGGACCCACACGAACAAGGAAGCCGGTCGCGTCGACGACATCCTGCGGGTGGGCCACATCGTGTTCATCGCCGGCAACTTCACCACCGCCGAGGATCACAGCGGAAACATTCAGCCGCGGTCCTATCTCGCAGCTGAGGACGCCGTCAGCAGGGACGCTCCTGCCGTTCGCGCCGGTCCTCGACGGCCGCGCCTTCTTCCTCGCCGCGTCGCCCGACCACAAGACGCTCTACGTCGGGGGGCAGTTCTCGACCGTGAACGGCCAGGCGCACAGCCGGCTCGTCGCGTTCGACATCGCCTCGGGGCAGGTGTCGCCGGTCATGCCGAACCTCGGCATCAACGGGCACGGTCAAGGCCATCGCCGCCGTCGGCAGCGACCTCTACGTCGGTGGCGGGTTCACCACCGTCTCCGGGCAGTCGCACGTCCGCCTGGCCCGGCTGTCGCTCTCGGGCTCGACCGCTTCGCGGTCGACCCGAGCTGGCACGCGAAGCGCCTCGGACGAGGTGCGCGACCTGGTCGCCGACCCGGCCAGCGGCCGGCTCATCGTCGCCGGCTGGTTCAAGGCGCTCGACGGCGCGGTCTCCTCGCCGCATCTCGGTGCGGTCTCGCTCGCTTCGGGCGACCTCGCGGCCTGGGCGAGCCACCCGGGCTACGAGATCCTCGACATCGCCCGCTGCGGCTCCGAGCTCTACGCCGCCATGGGCGGCCCCGGGCGGCACGGCGCTCGCGTTCGACCTCGCCGGCGGCCACCAGCAGTGGTACTACAAGACCGACGGCAACGTCCAGGCCGTCGCGACGGTCGGCGGGTACCCGGTCTACGGCATGCACGGCGACTACGTCGCTCCCAAGGCCAACGTGTCGATGAAGGAGTACGGGAACAGCGCGCGCATCTCGCGCCACAAGGTGTTCATGCTGAGCCCGGACGGCGTGCTCCAGACGTGGGCCCCGCGCGCTCACCTCCACCCAGGGCGTCCTCGGAGTGTGGGCGCTTCGCGGCGGCGGCGGGAACATGTACGTCGGCGGCGACTTCACCCGGGTCGACGGCGGCGACCAGGCTCGCTTCGCCATCTTCCCGAGCGTCTAGCCGAGCTCAACGACGGGGCCCCGGGGCAGCTCGCTCCGGGGCCCCGTCGGCGTTCAGTCGGGCGTGACGCTGCCGCACGCCTCGTCGGCGAAGCGCAGCGAGCGGACGTAGGCGTCGCGGAGGATCCGGTCGGCGGCGGGGACCGGCTCGCCCAGGGCGTCGAACTCGCCCCGCTCGTACGCCGTCACCCAGTCGAGGACCTCGCCCATCGGGCCCACCCGCTTCAGGAGCGCGAGCGACACGTCGGGGCCGAGCGGCAGCTCCGCGAGGACGTCCTCCATGCGCATGTTCATGAAGGCGTCGATCACCGAGAACAGGCCGACGGTGAAGTACGCCTCGGTATCGGGCCGCTCGAGCTCGTGGGCGACGAGCTCGGCCATCTTGCCGCGCAGCATGGCCGTGCGGGTGAGCTCGGTCGGCGTGTCGTCGAGCCCGGCGAGCGTGACCAGCATCGCCCAGCTGCGAACGTTCCGCGCGCCGAGGAGGACGAGGGCCTCGTGCACCGAGTTCACCTTCCGCGGCAGCGAGAAGTACGCCGAGTTGATCCACCGCAGGAGGCGGTACGAGACGCCGAGATCGCGGCTGATCACCGCGTCCAGCTCCTCGAGGTCGACGTCGGGGTTCTGGAGCGCCGCGATGAGCTGCACCTGCGCGAGCCGGTTCGACGGGATGCCCTTGCCGGCCACGGTCTTCGGCTGGCAGAAGAAGTACCCCTGGAAGAAGCCGATGCCGGCCGCCTTGCAGCGGTCGAACTCCTCGTAGCTCTCGATCCGCTCGCCGACCAGCTTCACCTTGTGGGCGGCGATCGACTCGATCTGGTCGCGCAGCTGCTCGTCGGTGAAGGACTGCGCGTCGAGCTTCACCATGTGGGCCAGCTCCAGGAGCCGCTCGCTGTCGGGTCGCATCACGAAGTCGTCGAGCACGATGATGTAGCCCATCTCGCCGAGCTCGCCGAGCTTCGCGGAGACCTCCGGATCGGCGGCGATGTCGCGCGGCATCTCGAGGCCGACGCGGCCCACGGGGAGCAGCGGGACGAAGTCGTTCAGGATGAACTCGCGGGTGACGTTCACGAAGCACATCCGGCCGCCGACGAGCGTCTCGAGGCCGATGTCGCCGAACGTCGTGACGATGGTCGACGCCGTCGCCTCGTTGGCGTTCTCGACGTCGGCCCAGCTCTCGTCCGCGGCCCGGAACAGGAGCTCGTAGCCGTACACCTCCATCCGCGAGTCGTAGATCGGCTGACGGGCGACGAACGTCGCGGATGCCGCCACCGATCCCGCATCGGCAAGCGCGCGGGACAGTGATGGCGGCGGCCAGGATTCGAGCCGGCGCGCCTGGGACCATTCTTCGGTCATTGGGAGCACCTCCAGGGGGTGGAACGCCTTACGGCGGTAGAGTCGTCGCAACCCGGGGATGCGGGCATCCCCATTTTGTAGTAGTCCGGCCGTCTCGTCATGTGCCTGCGTGGATCGTGCGGACGGCCTCGAGCGTGTCAGCCTCGTCGGCGCGCTTGTCGGGCCGGTACCGAAGCACGCGGGCGAACCGCAGCGTCACGCCGCCCGGGTAGCGCGGGCTGCGCTGGACGCCGTCGAAGGCGATCTCGACCACGAGCTCCGGCCTGACGTCCACCCGGTACTCCGTGCGGCTCGTCTCCAGCTCGAGCAGCCGCTCGGTCTGCCACTGGAGCATCGCGTCGGTCAGCCCCTTGAACGTCTTGCCGAGCATGCAGAAGCCGCCGTCCGCTTCGCGGGCGCCGAGGTGCAGGTTCGACAGCCACCCACGGCGGCGTCCGTGGCCCCACTCCGCTGCCAGCACGACCAGATCGAGGGTGTGGCGCGGCTTCACCTTGAGCCATGCGCCGCCGCGGCCGCCGGCCGCGTACGGCTCGGCCAGCGCCTTCACCATCACACCCTCGTGCCCGCGCGAGAGGGCGTCCTCGAGGACGGCGGCGGCGTCGGCGGCGGTGTCCACGACCGTCCGCGGCACGCGCATCGGCTCGGGGACGAGCGACTCGAGCACCGCGAAGCGCTCGTCGGCGGGGCGGTCGAGGAGGTCGGCACCGTCCGCGTGGAGGACGTCGAAGAAGAGGGCGGTGAGCGGCACCGAGCTGCGCTGCGCATCGACGTCGCGACGGCTCGCGAAGCGGCTCGCGGTCACCTGGAACGGGTGCGGTCTGCCGTCCTCGCGAAGCGCGATCGCCTCGCCGTCGAGGACGGCGGACTCGACGCGGAGGCCGAGCGCCGCCTCGACGACCTCGGGCACGCTTGCGGTGACGTCGTCGAGGCTGCGGGTGAAGACGCGCACCTCGCCATTGCGCCGGTGCACCTGGATCCGCGCGCCGTCGAGCTTCCACTCGACCGCGGCCGGCGAGATGCGCTCGAGCGCCGCGTCGACGTCGGCGGCCGTCCCGGCCAGCATCGGCGCCACGGGCCGTCCGACCTCGAGCCCGACCCGGCGCAGGCCCTCGACGCCCTCGCCGAGCGCCGTCCCGGCCGCGGCGGCCAGGTCGCCGCCGAGCATCGCCGCCCGCCGCACATCGGCGATGGGAACCTCCGCGGCCCGGGCGACGGCCTCCGCCATGACGCCGGCCTGTGCACCCTGGCGCAGGTCGCCGAGGATCAGCGCGGTCAGGAACTCCTGCTCGACCGCGGTCGCGCGGGCGAAGAGGCGCTCGACCGCCGTCAGGCGCGCCGTCCTCGACCCTGGCCCTGCGAGGGTTGCCAAGCTCTTCGAGCGCGGCGTCGACCTCGCTCACCGTGAGCTCCGGCTCGCCCGCCGGGGCCGGGAGCTCGCGGAGGGCGGCCCAGCCGGTGCCGGTCTGACGCTGGCGCGGTGCGCCGGAGAGGAATGCGGCGCCCGCCACGACCTCGTCCGGCCCGAGCTCGCGCAGGCACTCGGCCAGCAGGGCGATCTTGGCCTTGCGCGACGACGTGTCGCGCACCGACCGGGAGACGTCGACGAGCCGGGCGAGCGGCATGCCAGAGCCGGGTGGCATTCACGTGCAGGGTACCGGCGCCGTGACCGTTCTCGTTGTGCCGGCCCCGGGTCGGTCGTAGACTCGGGCCATGTCGGCTCAGGTGCCTGCTCAGGCCCCAAGCGCGCACGCGGCGCCCGCGATCATCCGCACGGCGTGCCCGGGCGGGAGCGCACACGACGTCTGCGGGTTCGTGCGGGTCCCGCTCACGAGGTCGCTGCCGGACGGCCGCACGATCCGGATCTACTTCGAGCACCGGTCGCGATCTGACCGCTCGCGGCCACCGGTCTCGACCGTGCTCTCGGTCGAGGGCGGCCCCGGGTTCTCGACGACGGCCGACCGTTCGGCACGGATCCAGCTCTGGAGGCCGCTCTCGGCCCGGCGCGATCTGCTGCTGGTCGACCTGCGCGGCACCGGCCGGTCGGAGCCGCTCGACTGCCCGGCGTTCCGGCGTCACATCCTCGGCTACATCGCCCGCGCCGCCCGCTGCGCTGCTCAGCTCGGGCCGGCGCGCGACGCCTATGACACCTCGCAGTCGGTGCAGGATCTGGCCGCCGTGCTTCGTGCGCTCAACATCGGCCGCGTCGACCTCTACGGGGACTCGTACGGGTCGTACGCGGCGCAGGCCTTCGCGCTCCGGTATCCGGGGAAGCTGCGCTCGCTCGTGCTCGACGGCACCTATCAGCTGCCCGGCTCCGACCCGGCGCTGGCCGACCTCGCCGCCAGCACGCGGAGCTCGCTGCGGCTGGCGTGCGGCCGCCGGCCGGGGTGCCCGGCGGGGCGCGCCGACCCGGTGAGGGCCGTGGAGCGGCTGGTCGCGCAGGTCCGGCAGCACCCGATCGTCGGCACCGCGCCCGACGGCGACGGCACGCCCACGCATGTGCGGGTCGACGAGGACGCGCTCGTCCAGGTGCTGATGTCGGGGTTCTACTACCAGGGCGTCTGGCGCGACATCCTCGCCGCCGCCCGGTCTGCGCGGGCCGGCGACCCGCAGCCGCTGCTCCGGCTCGCGGCCGAGACCGTCACCACCGACGGGCCAAACGGCGACCCGCGGCTCTACTCGGAGTCGCTCTACCTGGCGGTCATCTGCCATGACTATCCCGAGCTCTGGAGCCCCTCGACGCCGATCCCCCAGCGCCCCGCCGAGGTGCGCTCGGCCCTCGCGGCGTACCCCGCCGGCACGTTCGCGCCGTTCTCGGCGGCGGCGTGGACGGGCACCGACTTCGAGGGAGCGCTTGCCTGCCTGCGCTGGCCGTCGCCCGCGAGGCCCGACCCGCCCGCGCCGCCGTCGGCCACCTATCCGCGGGTGCCGACGCTCATCCTGAACGGCGACCTCGACAACATCACGCCGCTGTCGGACGCGACCATCGTCGCCCGCCGCTTCCCGCGGAGCACGCTCGTCGATGTCGAGAACGCCGGCCACGTGACCGCGCTCCTCGACCAGAACGACTGCGCCTCGGTCATCTACCTCCACTTCGTCGCCGACCTGCGGGCGGGCGACACGTCGTGCGCGCACCGCACGCCCGAGGTGCGGGTCGTGCCGGCCTTCGCGCGCTCTGCGACGGCGGTCGCTCCGGCGCGGGCAGGGCGGCGCGACGCCTCGACGCTGCTCGACCGGCGCGTGGCGGCCGCGGCGGCCGCGACCGTGGCCGATGCCCTCCAGCGCTGGTGGGTCAACTACGACGGCACGGGAGTCGGCCTTCGCGGCGGCCGGTGGTCGTACTCGGGCGGGAACCTGACGACGTTCGTGCTCCGGCGCGACGTGCTCGTGCCCGGCGTCGCGGTGTCAGGGACGGTGCACTGGACGTACACGACCGGTCGCGTCCGCGCCGTGCTGGTCGTCCACGCCGGCGGCACGGTTGAGCGGCTGCGGATGCGGTGGTCACAGCAGGTGCGGGCCGCGAGGGCCGACATCGACGGCCACGCGGACGGCCGCCCGCTCCACGCGCACATGCTCGCCCCCTGACGCAACAACGGGGTCAGACCCCGTTGTTGCGCGTGCCGTGAAACATTGGCGTCAGGCGCCGCTGTTTCACGCTGGGCAGCCCCACCGGGGCCGGGCGATGAAGGCCCGGCCCCGGTTGTCTGCGGGGTGCTAGTGGGCGGCGTGGATCAGGCCGAAGAGGCCGTGGGCCTCGTCGTCGATCCCGGCGCTGAAGAGCAGCGAGTTGCGGTCGCCCGTCACGCCGTTTCCGAACCGCAGGCCCCAGAGGCCGTCGATCTGGACAGCGTGGCCGTTCGGCCGGCGAAGCTGGCCGAGCCACTTGCCGGTGCGGATGTTGTAGGCGTTGATCATGCCGTTGCCGAAGTTGCCGACCAGGAGGGCGTGGCCGAACCGGCCGAACCCGCCGGGCGCCTGAACGAGGCCCCACGGCGCGTTGAGCGCTCCCCTGCTCGCGATGCGGTGCATCAGGAAGCCGCGGCGCGAGTAGACGTCGACGAACCCGAGCCCGTTGCCCGCGATCTCGTCCGACGCGGCGGAGTCCTGCTTGGCGTATGCCACGAACAGGCGACCGCCGATGTTCTGGACGTTGAACGGCGCGTAGCCGTGCGGCAGGTTCGGGTCACGGAAGCCACCCGCCAGGTGGACGCGGTGGAACTTCCCGTTCACCACGACGATCTGGTTGTGGTGGAAGTCCGCGGCGTAGAGCAGATGCCCCCGTCCGTGCACGAACCCGAGCGCCAGGCCCTTGAAGATCGCGCCCGGAACGCTCAGCTCGGCGGTCGCGGACGTGCCCGGCGGATTCGTGAACGGCCAGGCCGTGATCATGCCGGCCTCTGAGTCGAAGATGAACGTCGCCGGAAGGTCCTGGTTTCCGACGTGCACCTTGAACGAGGTCGACGGGTTGAAGACCGTTCCCGTCGGAGCGCCGCCGGGGATCGAGACGACGAGCGGTGCGATCGAGATCGGCATCCCCTGGGCTGCGCCCGGATAGATCGTCGACACGTCTGTGCCGTTGTCGGCGATCCAGAGCGGTGTGGTCGGCCCCGCGGAAAGCCCCCACGGGTTCACGAGGTTCGAGTCGGTGATCATCGCCAGGCCCGGCTTGTCCGACACCAGGTTCACCTGGCGGAACCCTGCGGCCTGGGCGGCGGCCGGCGCTGCCAGCGCCGCCGTCGTGAGAATCGCCCCTACGACAGCTGCCAAGCGCAGCCGTCTCGGGGATGTGCGAGCGTCCATGTGGCCCCCTCACGTCTGGCGCACCCCGTCCGGGTGCGCGGTGGACTGGCGGGGGGTACGGGCGCCGGGCCGGACCGGTTTGTACGTCACCTCACACTCCAGGGGTTCTGCTTCACTTCGGCGATGCTTGCCTCGGACGCGTCGGCAGGGGAGGCGCACGCCGAGCATCGGCGCGGGCAGGCCCTGGTCGCGCTGGCCGCCATCGCCTGGTCGACTGCCGGTCTCTTCCAGCGGGAGCTGACCCTCGACGTGCCGACCCAGATGGCCGGCCGGGCGTTTTTCGCGTTCCTTGCGCTCGGGCTCTACGTGGCGCTCGCGGACCGCGGGCGGGTGCGCCAGGCGTTCGTCGCGATCGGTCGGGACGGCATCGTCGTCGCCGTCTGCATGGCGGTGGCCTCTGGCAGCTTCATCATCGCCCTGAACCACACGTCGGTGGCCCGCGTCCTCTTCGTGCAGGCGGTGTCGCCCGTGGCCGCCGCCCTGCTCGCCTGGATCGCGCTCGGCGAGCAGGTCGCGCCACGCGGTTGGATCGCGATGGCCGGGGCGCTGGCCGGAGTGGGCGTGATGATGGGATCGCCCGGCGGGAGCGACGTGACCGGCGACGTGGCCTCGCTCGTCATGATGGCCGCGTTCGCCGTCGCGATCGTGGTAACCCGCCACCGGCGCGACGTCTCGATGCTGCCCGCGACGTGCCTTGCCCAGCTCCTGCTCGTGCTGACGGTGGCGCCGATCTCGAGCCCCGGGCAGGTGGACGGCCGCGACCTCGTCCTGCTCGTCCTGATCGGTGCGGTGCAGATGGCGCTCGGCATGGGGCTCTTCGCCGCCGGCGCGCGGCTCGTCCCGGCCGCAGAGGCGGCCCTGATCACCCTGCTCGAGGTCATCCTCGGCCCGATCTGGGTCTGGCTCGTGCTCTCGGAGCGGCCCGACACCGCCACCCTCGTCGGCGGCGCGATCATCATGCTGGCGGTCGTCATCCAGGTGAGCGGCGACCCGCGCGCCCAGGCCGAGGTGGAGGCCGAGATCGGCACGCCGTGACTCCAATGTGACCGGGCATGCAATCCGGTCCACGCCACCAATCCTTCAGGCCCTCTCCTCTCGTACACCGGAAAAACGATCGATGAGAGGAGCACGTCATGAAGAGCATCAAGCGGAGGGTTGGCCTGGTCGCCCTCCTCACCGTCCCGATCCTGGTCGCCGCCGGCTGCGGCGGCGGGTCGGCATCATCCCCGCCGGCCTCGGCTGCCGGAGCGACGGCGGGCGGCGCGATCACCGCGGCATCCTCATCCCTCGGCAAGATCCTGGTCGGTGGGAACGGGATGACCCTCTACATGTTCGCGCGCGACCAGGGCGACAAGAGCGCGTGCAGTGGCGCGTGCGCGAAGTTCTGGCCGCCCTACACCGGCACACCGAAGGCGGGCAACGGCCTCCAGGCCTCGCTCCTCGGCTCGACGGTGCGGGCGGACGGCACGAAGCAGGTCACGTACGACGGTCACCCGCTCTATACGTACTCGGGCGACTCCGCACCGGGTGCCACCGGCGGCCAGGGCCTGAACACGTTCGGCGCGCTGTGGTGGGTCGTTGCGCCTGACGGCAAGGTCGTGATGACCTCGGCCCAGCAGGGAAGCAGCGGCGGCTCGTACGGATACTGAGCGTCAGCCGTCCGGCGAGAGACCTGCGATCTCGCGCAGGAATGGGACGCCGTCGGCGTCGAGCGGCTCACCGAGCTGCTCGGCGTACCGGCGGCCGTCCCATACCGCCGCTGCGATCGTGCCCGGGCACAGCGCATCGCCAACGGCGCGGACGGACGTGAGGCCGGCGGCCTCCCACTCGCCGGCCCGCGCCAGGAGGTCGGCGGCCACATCGTCGTCGGGGAGCCGCGACGTGACGAGGACGAGCGCGTCGGCGGCGTGCTCCTCGACCTCGGAGGTGTAGACGCAGGACGTGCGAACGGCTCCGGCGCCCGCCCCGTCGACCGCCCGGGACGGGACGATCTCGATCCCCGCCTCGAGCATGCGCCGCTGGATTCGCACCTGCTCGAGCGTGTTCACGGTCCACTCGGAGACTCGCGCTGCGGGAGTCACGAACGTCACCGCGTGGCCGCTCCGCGCGAGCGCCTCGGCGACGACGCCGCCCAGGTAGTAGTGGTCGTCGTCGTAGACGACCACCCGGCCGCCCTCGAGCTCGGTGCCGGCCATGACGTCGTCCGGCGTGAGGATCTGGATGCCCTCGAGCTCGATCGGGCGCAGGTGCCAGCGGCCGACCCCGTCGGCCCGCCAGCGGCAGCCGGTCGCAACGGCGACATGGTCGAAGCCGTACTCCAGCACCTCCTCGGCTGTCAGCCGGCTGTCGTAGGCGATCTCGACGTCGGGGAGCCGGTCGAGCTGGCCGCGGCGGTAGTCGAGGACCCTGATCCACTCCGCCAGGCCCGGCAGGCGCGCCTCGCGTGCGACCCGGCCGCCGAGGGCCTGGGTCGCCTCGGCCAGGACGACGCGGTGGCCGCGCTTGCCGAGCGCCATCGCCGCCTCGAGGCCCGACCGGCCCCGCGCCGACGACGAGGACGGACGCGTCGGACGTCTTGGGGCGCATCACCTCGGGGTGCCATCCACGCCGCCACTCCTCGCCCATCGACGGGTTCTGCGTGCACCTGATCGGGCTGATCGTGCCGTCTCCCGACACGCAGATGTTGCACCCGATGCACTCGCGGATGTCCTCGAGCCGGCCCTCCTCGATCTTCCGCGGCAGGAACGGATCGGCGATCGACGGCCGTGCGGCGCCGATCATGTCGAGCACGCCGTCGCGCACCATCCGCACCATCGTGTCGGGCGACGTGAAGCGGCCGACGCCGACGACGGGCTTGGATGTGAGCGCCTTCAGCCCGCGGACATACTCCTCGTGGACCGCCTCCGGCGCGAACCGCGACGTCGACGAGTCGTTCTCCCACTCGCCGACGACGAAGTCCCAGACGTCGGGTAGCTCGCCGACCAGGCCGAGCACGCCCTCGATGTCCGGCCGGTCGATCCCGTCGGCGCCGACCAGCTCGTCGACCGTAATGCGGCAGGCGACCGCCGCGCGCCCGTCGACCTCGTCGAGGGTGTCCTCGAGCATCTCGCGCAAGAGCCGCGCCCGGTTCTCGAGGCTTCCGCCGTAGCCGTCGGTGCGGAGGTTGTACTTGCGCGAGAGGAACTGCCCGATGGTGTTGAGCCCGTGCGCGGCGTACACGTAGACGACGTCGAACCCGGCCTCGAGCGACCGTCGCACCGCCGCCCGGTGCCAGCGCCGCAGGGCCAGGATGTCGTCCGCGCCCATCCGCCGGACCTGCACGGGGTCGTACGTCCCCACCGGCAGGTGGCCGACCGCCATCCCGGTCTCGCGCGTGTACATGTTCGCGCCGTGGATGCCGTTGTGGCAGGGCTCGATCCCGGCGAGCGACCCGTGCTCGTGGATCTTCTCGGTCATCCGCGCCAGGGCCGGGATGTCTGCGTCGTCCCAGAGGCGCCCCTCGATGTAGGGGCTCACCTCCGACGACGGGTGGATCTCGACCTCCTCGGTGCAGACGACGGCCCAGCCGCCCTCAGCCTTCACGCCGCGCATGTGCGCATGGGCGGTTGGGTGGTGGTGGCCCATCCCGTTGCAGTGGGGCACCTGGAAGAAGCGGTTGCGAGCGGTGACCGGGCCGAGTGGCACGGGCTCGAAGAGGATGTCGTAGCGGGCATCGCGCATCTCCGGATATTCGCGGATCGCGGGGTGGCGATGTGCACTGTCGAAGATGGGCGCCGGTGTGGCGGCCGGCCACAGGATGCGGTAGCCCGTCGATCCCCCAGACGAGTGATGTTGTCGGCCCGATCGAGGGCGATCACTCGGCTCGTGAGCGACAATCAGCGCGCCTTTTTCCGGATCGACGTCGTCGTGCCCGCCGTCGTTCGCCGGCTCGACGCCGGCGGCGAGCCCTGGGATGAGTACGGCGGCGAGACGATCGACCTCTCGGCCGGCGGCGTCCTGCTCGCGGGCAGCGAGCCCGCGCCGGAGGAGCACCTCGTGGAGGTCGTTCTCCGCAGCGGCGAGCCCGCGCTCGACGTCATCGCGCGCGGCCGCGTCGTCCGCTGCGACCGCGCGCCCGACGGTGCCTGGCTCTCGGCCGTCCGGTTCGAGCGGATCCCGTCGACCACCGAGCGGGAGCTCGTCCGGTTCTGCTTCCAGAAGGAGGCCGAGACGGCCAAGCGGGTGAGCCACGTACGGATCTCGATCGCGATCCCCGTCGTGATCGAGGGACACGACGGCGAGCTGCACCGGGGCTCCACGATCAACCTGTGCGCTGACGGGACCAAGGTTGCGGCGCCGTGCCCGGTGGCCGAGGGCGAGGACGTCGTGGTGCGGTTCGACGAGCGCTGGTTCGGCCGCGACCTCATGCTCGCTGCGACCGTGGGGCCGATCGACAAGCGCGGCGCGGACCTGGCGTTCGGCGAGGTCGCACGTGCCGACCGCGCGGCGATCAACCGCCTCGTGATCGCCGAAGAGCGCAAGCAGCGCCGCATCTGCGCGTAACGTTCGCAGTGCGCGGGAGACCGTCCCGCGTCGAACAGGCGAACGGGCGGAGGTGGCGTCGTGTCGTATGTGTCACGAGGATTTCGCGGAAAGCGGCGCGATGCGCCGGATGACCGGGGGCGCGTCCCGCCCGGTCAGTACCTGACCGACGACTTCCCGGTGCTGTCCGCCGGGCCGACGCCGCGGACGCCGCTCGAGGAGTGGTCGTTTGCCATCACGGGCGAGGTCGACGAACCGCGGAGCTACTCCTGGGACGAGTTCCGCGCGCTCCCGACCGAGACGATCACGCGCGACATCCACTGCGTGACCAAGTGGTCGAAGCTGGACACCGTGTGGGAGGGCGTGCCGGTCTCGGCGCTGCTCGCGGGGGTCGAGACGGCGGCCGAGTACGTCGTGGCGTTCTGCGACGGCGGCTACACGACGAACCTGCCGCTGGAGGACGTCGCGAGCGGGAACGCCTGGATCGCGCATACGTACGACGGCGAGCCGCTCGACCCGGAGCATGGCGGCCCGGCGCGGCTTCTCGTCCCGCACCTCTACTTCTGGAAGAGCGCGAAATGGGTGCGCGGCCTCGCGCTCCGAAACGAGGACGAGCCCGGCTTCTGGGAGAACTACGGCTACCACAACTACGGCGACCCGTGGAAAGAGCAGCGGTACTGGGGCGACTGACCTGGCGCCTCGCCGAGGTCGCCGACATCGTCGCCGAGACCGCTCGGGCGGCGACGCTCGTCCTCGAGGTCGACGGCTGGCCCGGCCATCGCGCCGGGCAGCACGTGGACGTCAGGCTCACGGCCGAGGACGGCTACCAGGCCCAGCGCAGCTACTCGATCGCGTCGGCACCCGGGGAGCGCGTGCTCCGGCTGACCGTCGAGCGGCTCGACGACGGCGAGGTGTCGCCGTACCTGGTCGGCGAGCTCCGCCGGGGCGACTCGATCGAGATCCGCGGCCCCGTCGGCGGCTACTTCGTCTGGGAGCCGGGCGCCGCGCAGCCGGTGCTCCTGGTCGCCGGCGGCTCTGGGGTCGTCCCGCTTGCCGCGATGCTGCGCCGCCGTCTCGAGACGGGCGCCGCGACCCCGATGAAGCTCCTCTACTCGTCGCGGGCCCCGGCGGATGTCATCTATGCGAACGAGCTCGAGCAGCTCGCCGACGTCGACGGCATCGAGGTGATCCACACGTTCACGCGCTCCCATCCGGACGGCTGGGAGGGGTACACGCGCCGCATCGACGCCGCCATGCTGGCCGAGGTGGCGTGGCCGGCGTCGCAGGGCCCGGCCGCCTTCGTCTGCGGGCCGACCCGGCTCGTCGAGGCGGTGGCCGACGGGCTCGTGGCGGGCGGCTACCCGCCGGCGAGCGTCAGGACAGAACGCTTCGGACCGACAGGAGGATAGGCATGCACGATGACGATCTGCGCCTCGATGGGAACTCCGCCGCCGGCCTCTTCGGCGAGCTCTTCGCCGTGGACCTGACCGCCGCCCGCTGCCGTTGCGCGGGCTGCGGCGCGACCGAGCAGCTCGCGGCCGAGGTTGTCTATGCCCACGCGCCGGGCACCGTGATGCGGTGCGTGCACTGCGGGAACGCGATGGCCGTCGTGGTGCATGGGAGCGGCCGGTACTGGCTCGGCGTCTCGGGGATGAGCTGGCTCGAGATCCCCGAGCCGGCCTCAGCCTGAACGCAGCTCGTCGAGCGGCGACCGGGGCGGCGGCTCCCAGCCGAGGAGCGCCCGCGCCCGGTCGCCTGAGATGCGGTGGTCGCGGGTGACCCCGTCGGCGTCCTCGGGGCCGAGCTCGAGCACGGCCTCGGCGACCGGCCACGGCCGCGGCGCGGGGAGCCCTGCCCCGGTAGCGGCCGCCTCTGCCAGGTCGCGGACGCGAAGCGGCGGGCCGATGACGCCGTTCACGAGCGTCCCGCCAGGCGCGCGTTCGATCGCCAGCGCGTAGAGGTCGGCCAGGTCGTCGACGTGGACGAGCGTCCAGTGGTTGGCCCCGTCGCCCACGTATCGAGGGACGCCCGCGTCGGCCATGGCCGCGAACTGGTTCAGCGGGCCGCCGCCCCGGCCGTAGACCATCCCCGGGCGGATGACCGCCGTCCGCACGCCGTCCGCGGCTGCCGCGACGACCTCTGACTCCAGCGAGGGTCGCCATGCGAAGGTCGCGACGGGGTCGGTCGGCGAGTCCTCGTCGAGGAGCTGCCCGGGCGGCGCGCTCCCGTACACCCACACACCGCTCGTGCAGACGAAGGGTGCGCCGGAGCCCCGCAGGGCACGGACGATCGCACGGACCGCCGCCTGCTCGGCGGGCCCCATGCCCTCGTCCTGTGTGGCCGCGGTGTGGACGACCGCGTCGCAGCTCGATACCGCCCGGGCCAGGCCGTCGGGGTCGTGCAGGTCGGCGCGGGCGACCTCGTGCCCGGCAGCCCGGAGCGTGACCTCCGCCGCGTCCGTTCGGGCGGTGCCGACGACGGTGTGCCCGCGCCGCGCCAGGCTCTCGGCGACGACAGCCCCGATGTAGCCGGTTGCCCCGGTCAGGAGGATGCGCACCGCGGTATCGTCGCACGATGGCGTCGATCTCCGATCTGTACGTGATCGCCTCCGGGCTCGACCACCCTGAAGGCGTCGCCACAGGACCCGACGGAACGCTCTGGGCCGGTGGCGAGGCCGGCCAGGTGTACCGCATCGACAGCGAGGCTGGGACGGCGACCGAGATCGCCAACACCGGCGGGTTCGTGCTCGGCATCGCCCACGACGCGGCCGGCCGGCTCTACCTGTGCGACGCCGGTCGCCAGGCGATCCTGCGGGTCGATCCGCGCTCCGGCGACGTCGGCGTCTGGTGCGACTCCGCCGGCGGGGCGCCGCTCGAGACGCCCAACTACCCGGCCTTCGCGGCGGACGGGGCGCTCTACTTCTCGGACTCGGGCACCGAGTCGCTCGACGTCCGAAACGGCCGCATGATCCGCGTCCCGCCCGGCGGCGGCGACGGCGAGGTGCTCGACCTGGGGACGCTCCACTTCACGAACGGCGTGTGCGTCACCGGCGACGGGGCGGTGCATTTCCTCGAGACGCTGACACCGCGCCTCTCGACGATCGTCGACGGCCGGGCCGAGGTGATCGCCGAGCTCCCGGGAACGACGCCCGACGGCCTCGCCGCGTGCGCCGACGGCGGATTCATCGTGTCGCTCTACTACCCGTTCCACCTGCTGCGCGTCCCGCCGGGAGGGGGATCCCCGGAGGTCGTCCTCGACGACCCCACCGGAATCCACATGCCGACGCCGACCAACGTCGCGTTCTACGGAGAGGGCCTCCGCAGCGTTGCCATCGCGTCGCTCGGCGGGCAGGCGGTGACGGGGATCGACCTCGGCATCGCCGGCGCGCCGGTCAATTACCCTGACGTCGCATGAGGCTCGGATTCCTGACCGCGTGCATGCCCGAGGCGTCGCTGGCCGACATCGCCGCCTGGGCGCCGGGGGCCGGCTACGAGGCGCTCGAGGTCGCCGCCTGGCCGCGGATCGGGGACCGCGACTTCACGGCCAGCCACCTCGACGCGGCCGGGCTCGACCAGGCGGGGGCCGAGGAGGTGCGCGCGCTCTTCGATCGCCACGGCCTCGAGATGTCGTCGATCGCCTACTACGACAACAACCTCCATCCCGATCCCGACGCGCGCCGGGCGATCCACGCGCACGTCGCGGCGTGCATCGAGGCGGCGGCGCTCCTGGGCTGCCCGAGCGTCGGGACGTTCGTCGGCCGCGACCCGTCGCGGACAGTGGCCGAGAACCTGGCCGAGGCCGAGCGGGTGTTCAAGCCGCTCGTCGACCTGGCCGGCGAGCGCGGCGTGGCCCTCATCGTCGAGAACTGCCCGATGGAGGGATGGCATCCCGACGGCTATCCCGGGAACCTCGCCTACTCCCCGGAGCTCTGGGAGTGGATGTTCTCGTTGGGGCTCCTGCTCAACTTCGACCCCTCCCACCTGTTGTGGCTCGGGATCGACCCCATCGCCGCGCTCCGGCCGTACGTCGATCGCGTCGCCCACGCGCATGCCAAGGACGCGGAGGTGTTCCCCGAGCGGCGCGACCGCTACGGCGTCTTCGGCAAGACGGTCGAGCGCACCGACGGGTGGGACTCGGGCTGGTGGCGCTACCGGATGCCCGGGCTTGGCCAGATCGACTGGCCGCGGTTCGTCGACGCCCTCTACGAGGGCGGCTTCGACGGCGTCCTGTCGGTCGAGCACGAAGACCCGGTCTGGGGCGGCGACCCGGAGCGGGTGAAGGCCGGCCTCGACGTGGCCCACCGCACGCTTCGCCCGCTCATCGTCCGCTAGTGAGATGAGAGATCCCCAACCCCCGCGCGCCTGGACGTGCATCGGTGGTGCGTTGTCGGGGGGTGGTGGGGCTGCGGCTGCGAACCGTCGCCTCGCGGCGTCCTCGGTCACGCCGATATTTCAACCAATATCGACGCTCCCTGCGTCCTGGCGACGCTCGATTCTCGCCGCCCAGGACATCACGGGGATTGGGGATCACTCATCGCCGCCCGGTCGATCCGGCATGCGAAGCAGCCGGGGCCCGCGAAGTGCACGTGGACGTACGCGCCGGGCTCGTCGCCCAGCAGGCGGTCGAGTGCGCTCTCGAGCCCGGTTCCGCGGATCACCTCGGTCCCGGTCAGCATGTGCGAGCCGTCGTAGGCGCGCACCGACAGGATGCGATCGCGCAGCATCTCGGGCACCGCGTCGCGCTCGGCGGTGTGGCCCTCGCAGCGCTCGGCGTGGACGTACACGGGGCTCGCCGCGGCGTACGGGCTCTCGCCCCGGAACGGCATGATCGAGGCGAGGACGACCTCGCTCGCATCGTCTGCATCGCGCAGACAGCACCGCACGGGGTAGGGCCCGTCGCCGGCGACTGCGGGGATCGCGCCTGGGCTTCGCCGGGCCTCGTCGGCGACGTCTTCGGGCAGTGCGTGGACGGTGAAGCTCGGCATGGGAGGGCTCCTCTCGCGGGGTGACGGTGTGAGAACGCTGCTCGCTGCCGTGGCGTGAGATCGGTGAAACATTGGTACCGGGTACAGGTGTTTCACGGTCGGGCCTATCCTTGTGCCCGATGGCGGACGCACCCTTCGAGGTCGAGGCGGCCGGCAGGCCGTTCGCGGTCTCGAATCCGAACAAGGTCTACTTCTCGGAGCGCGGCGAGACGAAGCTCGACCTCGTGCGCTACTACCTGGCGGTCGAGGAGCCGCTCATGCGCGCGCTCGGCGGGCGGCCGATCCTGATGGAGCGGTACCCGGAGGGGGCGGGCGGCCCGTCGTTCTTCCAGAAGCGGGTCCCCAAGAACGCGCCCGACTGGCTCGAGACGACGACGGTGCAGACGCCCAACGGCACGCCGTCGCAGGCGCTCGTCGCCGCGGACGTGGCCCACATCGTGTGGGCGGTCAACCTCGGCTGCCTGGGCCTTCACGTGTGGCCGTACCTGGCCGCCGACCCGGAGCACTCCGACGAGCTTCGGATCGACGTCGACCCGTCGCCGGGCGTCACCTTCGACATGGTGCGCGAGGCCGCCCACGAGGTTCGCGGGCTCCTGACGGAGCTCGGCCTGAGCGGCGCCCCCAAGACCACCGGGCGAAACGGGATCCACATCTACGTCCGCCTGCTGCCGGAGCAGGACTCGTTCGCCGTCCGGGCCGCTGCGGTCGCGCTGGCCCGCGAGCTCGAGCGCCGGCGGCCCGACCTCATCACGGCCGCCTGGTGGAAGGAGGAGCGGGGGACGCGCGTCTTCATCGACTTCAACCAGAACGCGCCGCACAAGACGGTGCTCGGCGCCTGGAGCGTGCGCCCTCGAGTCGGCGGGCAGGTCTCGACCCCGCTCGCCTGGGACGAGCTCGACTCGGTCGTGCCCGACGAGCTGACGCTCGCGACGGTCCCGGCCCGGGTCGCCGCGAACGGAGATCCATGGGAGGCGATGATCGCGTCGCCCCAGTCGCTCGAGCCGCTGCTCGAGCTCCACCGGCGCGACATGGACGCCGGGATGATGGACGCCCCGTGGCCGCCGGTCTACCCGAAGATGCCAAACGAGCCGGCCCGCGTCGCGCCGAGCCGGGCGCGCAAGACGGAGGCATGACGGCCTCGGACGACCTCGTCATCCGCACCGACGGGCTCACGAAGCGCTACGGCACCACGCTGGCGCTTGACGGGCTCGACCTGGCCATCGCGCCGGGCGAGGTCTACGGCTACCTCGGGCCGAACGGCGCCGGCAAGACGACGACGATCCGCCTCCTGCTGGGCCTCCACCGGCCGACAGCCGGAACCGCGAGCGTGTTCGGGCTCGACCCGTGGACCGAGCCGGTGAGCTCGCACCGCCGGCTGGCCTACGTCGCGGGCGAGCCGCTCCTCTGGCCTGCGCTGACCGGCGAGGAGTGCCTCGAGTTCATGGCCAACCTGCACGGCTCCGTCGACCGCGCATACCGCGCCGCGCTCATCGACCGCTTCCATTTCGATCCGGGGAAGCGGGTGCGGGACTACTCGAAGGGGAACCGCCAGAAGATCCAGCTCATTGCCGCGTTCGGGGCCCGCCCTGACCTGCTGGTGCTCGACGAGCCCACCAGCGGCCTCGACCCGCTGATGGAGGTCGCCTTCCGCGACACCGTCGCCGAGGCTCGCGAGCGCGGCCAGACGGTGTTCCTGTCGTCGCACATCCTGAGCGAGGTCGAGGCGCTCTGCGACCGTGTCGGCATCCTCCGAGAGGGGCGGCTCGTCGAGGAGGGCACCCTTGCGGAGCTGCGCCACCTGTCACGCCATATCGTCGAGGCAACCTTCTCCGGCCCGCCGCCGGCGTTGACGCTGCCCCCGGGCGTGACCGCCGCGCCCGCGGGCGAGACGACCCTTCGCTTCGCCGTGAGCGGCGCGATCGGGCCGCTCGTCGACGCGCTCGCCGGCAGCGGCCTGACCGGCCTCGTGAGCCGGGAGCCGTCGCTCGAGGAGCTCTTCCTCGCGCAGTACGACCGCGAGCCCGAGGATGCCGGGGCGCGGGCCACGTAGCGGCCCACGGGCGGCGGTCGCCCGGTACGCATTCCGGCAGGAGCGCGTCCGGCTCGGCGTGTTCGCCGCCATCGTCGTCCTCTACACCGCCGCGAACGTGGTCGGGTACCGCGACACGTACCCGACGGCCGCGCAGCGGGAGCGGTTTGCCGCTGCGTTCGGCGACAACGTCGCGCTGCGGCTCTTCTACGGGCTCCCGCACGATCTGGCGACGGTCGCCGGGTACGTCGAGTTTCGCGTCGTCGGCATCCTCTCGGTCGTCCTGGCGGCGTGGGCTGTCTTCGCAGCCGTGCGAGCCCTGCGCGGCGAGGAGGACGCCGGCCGCTTCGAGCTCGTCCTCGCCGGGCCCGTCCGGCACGCCGAGGCGACCGCGGCCGTTCTGGTGGCCCTCGGGGCCGAGTGCATCGTGCTGTGGGCCGCGACGGTCATCGCGCTGATCGCGACCGGGACGGCGTTCGGCGACATCTCGCTCGGGCAGTCGCTCCTGCTGGGCGTGGCGATCGTGGCCCCGGCGGCGCTCTTCGCGGCGGTCGGCGCGCTCGTGTGCCAGGTCGCGGCGACCCATCGCGGCGCGCAGGCGCTGGGAGGCGCCCTGGTCGGCCTCTTCCTGCTGCTCAGGATCGCGGCCGACCTCGTCGACGGGGCCCGCGACCTGCGGTGGGCGACGCCGCTCGGGTGGGCGGGCGAGGTGCGGCCGGTAACCGGCAGCCGTCCGGCCGTGCTGCTGCTCTTCGTCGTCGTGACGGCGCTCGCGACGTGGGCCACGCTCGCCATGGCGCGACGTCGCGATGTCGGGACGGGGCTCGTGGGCGGTAGGCACACGCCGCGCTCCCACGGCAGGCTGCTCGGCTCGCCGCTTCAGGCCGCGGTCCGCGGCGAGGCTCCGACGCTGACGACGTGGGTGCTTGGCGCCGGGATCTTCGCCGCGCTCATCGGCGGGTTCTCGAAGAGCATCGCCGAGGAGGCGCGCAAGGCGAATCTGCACTCCACGCTGGGGACCGACTACACGACGCCGGGCGGCTACCTGGCCCTCACGTTCGTCTTCTTCGCGCTCGTCGTCGCGCTCTTCGCCGCGAGCCACCTGAACGGCATTCGCGACGAGGAGGGGTCCGGGCGGCTCGAGACGCTGCTCGCGCTCCCGGTCGGCCGCACCCGCTGGCTGGCGGGGCGAGTCGTCATCGCCGCGGTCGCGAGCGTCGCCCTCGCCGTCCTGACAGGCGTTCTGGCCTGGGCGGGGGCGGCGACGCAGGGCGCCGGCGTCGGGTTCGGGTCGCTCGTCGCGGCCGGCGCGAACTGCATCCCGGCGGCGCTCCTCTTCCTCGGTCTGGGCACCTTCCTCTTCGCCGTGGCGCCGCGGCAGAGCGCGGGCGCGGCGATGGCGCTCGTCGGCGTAGCGTTCCTGTGGGAGCTGGTCGGGGCGGTGGTCGGCGCGCCGTCATGGGCCCTCGCCCTCTCGCCGTTCCACCACGTCGCCGCCGTCCCGGTGGCCCGGTTCGACACGGCGGGCGCGGCGATCATGCTCGTGGTGGCGGCCGCAGCGGCCGTCGGCGGCCTTGCCGTCTTCGCGCGCCGCGACCTGCAAACCTCCTGATCGGTGTGCGAACATACGTTCGATGCGGGCCGAGGCGACGATCCTGCACGCCGACCTCGACGCGTTCTACGCGTCGGTCGAGCAGCGCGATGACCCGAGCCTGCGCGGACGGCCGGTCATCGTCGGAGGCGGCGTGGTGCTCGCCGCGAGCTACGAGGCGAAGGTGCACGGCGTCCGCACCGCCATGGGCGGCCGCCAGGCCCGCCGGCTGTGCCCCGAGGCGATCGTCGTCCCTCCCCGGATGTCGGCCTACTCCGAGGCCAGCAAGGCGGTGTACGCCGTGTTCGAGGACACGACGCCGCTGGTCGAGGGCCTCTCGATCGACGAGGCCTTCCTCGACGTCCGCGGGCTCGAGCGGATCGCCGGGCACGCCGGCCGAGATCGCCGCCCGGCTACGGCGCGACGTGCAGGAGCGCGTCGGGCTCCCGATCACCGTCGGCGTGGCGCGCACGAAGTTCCTCGCCAAGGTCGCGAGCGGCGTCGCGAAGCCGAACGGCCTCCTCGTCGTCGCTCCCGACCGGGAGCGCGCCTTCCTGCTGCCGCTGCCGGTGGAGCGGCTCTGGGGCGTCGGCCCGGTGACCGCCGGCAAGCTGCACGACCGCGGCGTCGCCACCGTCGGCCAGGTCGCGAGGCTCGGCGAGGGGGCGCTCGTGTCGCTGCTCGGCCGGGCTGCCGGCTCGCACCTGCACGCCCTCGCCGGGAACCGTGACCCGCGCGTCGTCCGCACCCGGCCGCGCCGGGGCTCGATCGGGTCGCAGCGGGCGCTCGGGCGCGGCCCGCGGACGGCCGCCGAGATCGACGCGAGCCTCATCACGCTCGTCGACCGGGTGACGCGGCGGATGCGAGCCGCCGACCGGGTCGGCCGGACGGTCGTTCTGCGCCTCCGCTTCGGCGACTTCTCGCGGGCGACGCGGTCGCACACGATGCGCCGCGCCACGGCCCAGACGCAGACGATCCTCGTGGCGATGCGGGGCCTGGTGGCCGCCGCCACGCCGATGATCGAGCGCAGAGGCCTGACCTTGATCGGCGTGGCGGTGACCAACCTGGAGGACGCGGGGGAGCGTCAGCTCGAGCTGCCCTTCGAGCCCGACCGGAGCGAGGCTCTCGACGAGGCGCTCGACGAGGTGCGCCGGCGCTTCGGCTCGCAGGCGCTGACACGCGCCGTGCTGCTGGGGCGCAACCCGGGCCTCACCGTGCCCCTGCTTCCGGACTGACCGCGGTGGCGACCAGGCACACGCCGGGGATCTCGAGCCCGGTCGGCGTCCGGTAGGCGCCGATCCGCTCGGCGGCGCGCTGCTTGAGCGCCCGCGCGGCGTCGTCGGGGAGCGCCGCCAGCCGCTGGGCCAGCGGCCCGGCCAGGGCGGCCGTCCGCTCCCACCACTCGTCGACCGATGCGGCGTGGTACGGCACCGAGAGCTCGCCGACCTGGACGTAGGCCAGGCCCGCTCCCGCCAGCACGGCTCCCAGCTGGTCGGCGTCCGACAGGGAGAACGGGTGGGGGATGCCCGGCGGGGGAGTCGGGACGCCCAGCTGCTCGCTGACGGCGTCGAAGACGACGCTCAGCCAGGGATTGCGCTCGCGCGGGCCCCAGACCGTGATCGCCGCCCGGCCGCCCGGACGGAGGATGCGCCGGATCTCGCGGGCTGCGGCGGCCGGATCCGGGACGAGCATGAGCCCCTCCCGGCACAGCACCACATCGAACGAGGAGTCCGGCTCGTCGATGTGCTCGATGTCGAGCACGCGCGCCGAGACGTTCAGGAGGCCGCGGTCCGAGGCCTGGCCGGCGGCGATCGCCGTCATCTCGGACGAGAAGTCGGAGATGACGACCTCGCCGCCGGGAGCGACGAGCGGGGCGGCGTCGAGTCCCGGCCCGCCGGTTCCGCAGGCCAGTTCGAGGACGCGCTCGCCGGAGCGCGGCCGGGTCAGGTCGAGCATCCGCTCGGTGACATGCGCGCCGCGGCTGTCGATGTAGCCCAGGTGGGCGGCCCACGCTCCGGCCACGCCGGACCACATCTGGTGCAGCTGGGCCCGGAGCGGATCGTGGGAGGGGGTGACGGCAATGCTCATGGTTCCTGTCCTTTCGTATTGACTACATGTAGAGAGTAACGAATACTGAGGTACTCTACCGAAATGACGGACGCTGTCAAATCGACCCGCCGATACGACTCGCCACGGCGGCGTGAGCAGGCGGCCGCGACCCGGGTCGACATCCTGCGGGCGGCCGAGGAGCTCTTCGCGGCGCAGGGCTATGCCGGAACGACGATGGCCGCGATCGCGGCGGGCGCCGGCGTGTCGCTGAAGACCGTGTACGTCGCGTTCGAGACGAAGGCCGGCGTGCTGCGCGCGCTGTGGAATGCGCGCCTGCGGGGGGACGAGGGCGACGCGCCGATCGCCGAGCGACGCCCGTACCTCGACGTGCTCGAGGAGCCCGACCCCGCCGGCCAGCTACGGCTGAATGCACGCAACTCGCGCGCCGGCAAGATCCGCCTGGGGGCCGTGATCGAGGTGATCCGGTCGGCGGCGGCCGTCGACGGGGACATCGAGGAGCTGTGGGCGCGGATCGGCACGGAGTACCTGGCGAACCAGCGGGCGATCGTCGAGAGCCTCGCCGAGAAGGGCGCGCTCCGGCCGGGCCTCGACGTCGACCGCGCGGCCGACATCCTGTGGGCGATCAACCATCCGACGGTGTGGCAGCTCCTGGCCGGCGAGCGCGGCTGGACTCCCGAGCAGTACGAGGAATGGTCGGCCGCCGCCGCGTGCAGGGAGCTGCTCACCCCACGCTGATCGGTCGCGCGGCTGCCGCCGCGTTCCCTTCGCCTCGTACAGCCGCACGGCCTCCCGCCCAGCGGCCTCGGCGGCCGGCTGGTCTCCGGCCAGTGCCAGCGCCTCGGTTGCGATCCTGGTCGTGGTCTGCGGGATCTTCGTCGTGCTCGGGGCCGTGCCCGGGCGGCCGTCGAGCCGGTCCACGCCTGAGGCCGTCCGCTAGCGGACGGTGATTGCCCGTGCAGGAAACCGGGTATATCCTCCCGGCCTGCCATCTCGTCACGGTCTGGCACCCGAGAGAGGAGAATGGATATGAGGCTCCGGAGCAGAGGGGTCGTCGTTGTGAGCGTCGCGACCCTTGCCGTCGCGACCGCGGCGGGATGTGGTTCGTCGGGATCGTCGTCGAGTGGGGGGTCGGGTGGGAGCACGCCCGCGGCGTCGGTGCCGAATATCGATGTGAGTGCGTTGACGTCGGACTTTTCGTTGATGTCGCAGTTGAAGGGCCTTGCGGCGCAGGGGAAGGGCAAGGTTGGGGTGTTGCTGCCGGATACGACGACGTCGGCTCGGTATGTGACGTATGACGCGCCGTTTCTGACGCAGGCGTTCAAGACGGCGGGGTTCACGGACTTCAAGATCGACAACGCCCAGGGCAGCGCGAGCACGATGCAGCAGCAGGCCGAGGCTGACATCACCGAGGGCGCGTCCGTGCTCCTCGTCGACCCGCTCGACCCGGGATCCGGTGCGGCGATCGAGTCGAACGCCGAGTCCAAGGGCGTGAAGGTCATCGACTATGACCGGCTGGTGACCGGTGGTCCGTCTGATCGGTACTACGTCAGCTTCGACAACGTCGAGGTCGGCAAGCTGATCGGGCAGGGTGAGGTGGATTGCATTTCGGCGTGGAACGTCAAGAATCCCAACATCCTGATCATGGACGGCGACCCCACCGATAACAATGCGCTGCTGTTCGCACAGGGCTATAAGAGCGTGTTGGATCCGAGCTTCAAGGACGGGACGTACACCAAGGTGGGAGAGCCGGCCGGGACGTGGGATCCGCCCACGGCGGCGACCACGTTTGAGCAGCAGTTCACCGCCCACTCGAACATCAATGCCGTCGTCACACCCAACGACGACAACGCAAACGCCGTCATCAGCGTGCTGCAGAAGGACAAGGTTCCGCCGAAGACGTTCCCGACCACCGGTCAGGACGCCTCTCCGTCGGGGCTTCAGAACATCCTCAAGGGCTACCAGTGCGGCACGGTCTACAAGCCGATCTACCTGGAGGCCCAGGCGGCGGCCGCCCTCGCCCTGTATCTCAGGGCCGGCGTCACGCCTCCGACGTCGCTCGTCGAACTCGACGACGAAGGACTCCAAGACCGGCGCCGACATCGCATCCGTCTTGGCCAAGCCGATCTGGGTCACCACCGACAACATGGCCGACACCGTCGTCAAGGACGGCGCGGTCAAGGTCTCTGACCTCTGTGCCGGTAAACTGGCGAGCGCGTGCGCCTCGGCAGGGATCAGCTAGCCGGACTCGCCGGGCCGCACCCCCTCCGTGGGGTGCGGCCCAGGCGGCCTTCCGGAAAGGCTCCGTGCTCGTGAGCGCGACCAACGGCTCGGATCCGCTTCTTCGCCTGCGCGGCATCTCGAAGTCCTTCGGGCCCGTGCAGGCGCTCACCGACGTGGACCTCGACATCCGCGCCGGCGAGGTGACCGCGCTCCTGGGCGACAACGGCGCCGGGAAGTCGGTGCTCGTCAAGAGCATCGCGGGCATCCACAGCCCCGACCACGGCGAGATCCAGTGGGAGGGGACGGCGGTGCGAATGCGCTCGCCGCGCGATGCCGCGGCTCTCGGGATCGAGACCGTCTACCAGGATCTCGCGCTCTGCAACAACCTCGACATCGTCGAGAACATGTTCCTGGGGCGCGAGCGCCTGAACCACTTCATCCTGGACGAGGAGCAGATGGAGACGGCCGCGCAGGAGACGCTCGCGAGCCTGGCGGTCACGACGGTCAGGTCGATCCGCCAGCCGGTCGCCTCGCTCTCGGGCGGCCAGCGCCAGTCCGTCGCGATCGCGAAGTCTGTCCTCTGGAACGCGAAGCTCGTGATCATGGACGAGCCGACCGCGGCGCTCGGCGTCGCACAGACCCGGATGGTGCTCGACCTCGTGCGCCGGCTGGCCGACATGGGGCACGCGGCGCTCATCATCTCGCACAACATGAACGACGTCTTCGAGGTCGCCGACCGCATTGCCGTCCTCTATCTCGGCCGCATGGTCGCCGTGCGGCCGGCCTCGGAGCTCGACCGGCAGCTCGCCGTCGAGCTGATGACCACCGGGACGTCGCCGCGGCTCTCCACGGCGGCGCCGGACGTCGGCGGGGCGGTCTGAGGCGTGTCGAAGGTCGACGAGCCGACCGGGCCTGAGATCCCGTCCGAGGAGCTGACGGACGTCGCCGCCCGCAAGGCCGAGCTGGCTGTCCCCGCCGCGCTCGTCGCCGGCTCGGCGACCGAGTACATGCGCGCGGCGGTGGCCCGCATCAGGGCCGGAGAGGCCGGGATCCTGCCGGTGGTCGGCGGGCTCGATCCTCGTCTCGATCCTCTTCCAGTCGCTGAACTCGCACTTCCTGACCGCCCAGAACCTGGTGAACCTGCTCATCCAGGCCGCGGTGTTCGCCCTGCTCGGGATGGGCGAGGTGTTCGTCCTGCTCCTCGGCGAGATCGACCTGTCGGTCGGCTACGTCGCGGGGATCGGCGCCGTGCTCATGGCCGACGCGGCGGGCCCGGCGCACGGCTGGCCGTGGTGGGCGGCGATCGGGCTCGCCCTGCTCGCCTGCGCCGGGATCGGGCTGCATCCAGGGGCTGATCATCACGCAGATCGGGCTGCCGTCGTTCGTCGTCACGCTCGCCGGCCTCCTGTTCTGGGAGGGCGTCCTTCTGAAGATCCTCGGCAACGGCGGCACGATCGCGATCAACGACACCGTCATCAACGACATCGCGAGCAACAACCTGTCGAACGCCGCGAGCTGGGTGGTGATGCTGGTGATCGTCGGCCTGTTCAGCCTCGTGTGCGTGGCGGCGCGACGCCAAGCGGCGCCGCGCGGGGCTCGTCGCGCCGCCGCCCACGATCACGCTGCTCAAGATCGGCGTGGTGCTCGCGAGCGGCGTCGGCCTCGTCGCTGCTCTGCACCGTGAACCGCGGGATCATCGAGCCCATCTCGGGCGTCCCGTGGGTCGTGCTCCTCGTGCTGGGCGTGCTCGGCGTCTGGAGCTTCCTTCTGGGCCGCACGCAGGTCGGCCGCTACATCTACGCGATCGGCGGCAACGCCGAGGCGGCCCGCCGGGCGGGCATCAACGTGTCGGCGATCCGCACGCTGGCCTTCACGCTGACGAGCGCTCACCGCCGGCATCGCCGGGATCGTCTACGCCTCACGGCTGCGCTCGATCTCGACCACGATCGACGGCGGCACCCTCGTCCTCTACGCCGTCGCCGCCGCGGTCATCGGCGGCACGAGCCTGATGGGCGGGCGCGGCAAGGCGCTCCACGGCGTGCTGGGCGGCATCGTGATCGCGGCGATCTACAACGGCATGGGCCTCATGGGATACGGCGCACCGGCGCAGTTCATGGTCACGGCCCTCGTGCTCCTGGCCGCCGTCACGATCGACGCCACCTCGAACCGCGGCCGCGTCTCCACCTGAGATCCTGACCGGCCGGGCGCCTGCGGTGGCAAACTGCTCCCATGGCGACGATGGCGGATCTGGACGAGCTGGCCCTCGCGATGCCGCAGGCGACCAAGGACGTCGCCGACGACGGCCGGCCCTCGTATCTCGTCCACGGCAAGATGTTCTGCTTCCACCGCAGCCGCCGGCCCGATGCGGTGGACCCGGAGACCGGTGAGCGGCTCGCCGACGTCCTCATGTTCCGCGTGCCCGACCTCGAGGAGAAGGAGCTCCTGCTCTCGGACGACCGCGGCGATCTACTTCACGACGCCGCACTTCCGCGGCTACCCGGCAGTGCTCGTGCGCATCCCGGACCTGGCCCGGCTCGACCGCGACGAGCTGCGAGACGTCGTCGTCGACGCCTGGCTGACACGGGCCCAGAAGCGCGTCGCCAAGGCGTGGCTGGCCGAGTACGCGGAGGACGGCTAGCCGTGGCGTACGCCCCAACCGCCCGTCACCTGCTGCGCGCCAAGGACCTGGCCGACGCCCGGTACTCCGAGCCGCTCGACGTCGACGACCTGGCCGACGCCGCCGGCCTCTCGCGCGCCCACTTCAGCCGTGAGTTCCGGCGCGCGTTCGGCGAGTCGCCGCACGCGTATCTGCTCACCCGCCGCCTGGAGCGCGCGGCCGCGCTCCTCCGGGGCACCGACCGCTCGGTGGCCGAGATCTGCTTCTCGGTCGGGCTGCGCAGCGTCGGCTCCTTCACGACCAGCTTCACCCGCACCTACGGGACGTCGCCGACCGCCTACCGGGCGGCGCATCCGCCGGCCTCGAGCCACGCCGTCATCCCCACCTGCGTCGTTCGGTTCTACGGGCGCCCGCAACGCCGCACGTTTCGAGAAGACAGCCGCGAACCGCGCCGTTAGCGTGCCTCTCGACAGGTGCGACTGACCCAAGGAGGGGCACGATGTACAGGATCAGCACCGCCCAGGTGTGGGTGGACGACCAGGACGAGGCGCTCGCCTTCTACACCCAGAAGCTCGGTATGGAGGTGCGCTCGGACGTCACCCTCGCCGAGATGGGGAACTTCCGCTGGCTCACGGTCGGGCCGGCCGGGCAGCCCGACATCGCGGTCGTCCTCATGGCCATCCCCGGCCCGCCGGTGATGGACGCCGAGACCGCCGAGCAGGTCCGGACGCTCATGGCCAAGGGCTTTGCCGGCACGATCTTCCTCGAGACGGACGACATCCATGCGTCGGTCGAGGAGCTCAAGGCCCGCGGCCTCGAGTTCTCGGAGGAGCCCGAGGAGCGGCCCTACGGGATCGACTCGGCCTTCCGCGATCCGTCCGGCAACCACATCCGGCTCACCCAGGTGACGATGGCCGGCGTGTAGGTCGACCACAACCGGGGCCAGACCCCATAGCCATCGAGCTATGGGGTCTGGCCCCGGTGGTTCCGGAGGTCAGCGCCGCGTCGCGATCGCCTCCAGGTACGTGGCCGGGATCGAGACGCTGCCGTCGCCGACGCGGTTTCGCTGCCGGACGAGGTCGAGCAGGTCGGCCTCCAGCAGGAACCTGTTCGGGCCGGCGGCCTCGAGGGCCCGCACGGTGGGGCCGTAGGACTGCCCGAACATCTCGACGAAGTGCTCCGGCGACCGGGCGCGGAACGTGAACGTGCGCTGGCGCAGCTGGAGGTACGCCAGGTCGGGTGCCAGCAGCGAGCGCAGGCCGGGCTCGGTTCCCCAGACGAACGGGGCCGGGACCCGCACGAGCGACGGGACGTGCGCCGTCATGACGCGGAACATCTCGCCCACGAACCCGGTGGGCGTCCAGCTCGCCAGGGCGATGGTGCCGCGGGGCCGGACGACGCGGACGAGCTCGCGCGCCGCCCGGGTGGGGTCGGCCGCGAACATCACGCCGAACACCGACGTGACCGCGTCGAACTCGCCGTCGCCGAACGGCAGCGAGTGCGCATCGGCCTCCGCGAGGCGGACGTCCAGCCGCTCGGCCGCGGCCCGCTCGCGGGCCCGGTCGAGGAGCGCCGGCACGTAGTCGATGCCGGTCACGTCGCTGCCGAGCCGCGCCGCCGCGAGCGCGGCGTTGCCCGAGCCGGTCGCGACGTCGAGCACCCGCCATCCGGCGTGCAGGTCGGCGGCGTCGACCAGGGTCTCGGACACCGGGTGGACGAGGGTGGCGATCACGGTGTAGTCGCCGGTCGACCAGACCTGCCGCTGGCGAGCGGTCACCTCGGCCAGGTCGGGTGGGGCTTCGATGGTGCTCATGGGTGGATCTCCTTGTGGTGGTACTAACACGAACGATCGTGCGGGATAGGAGGTGAACTATACGACCGGTCGTGCTATCTTGCAAATATGAACACGCAGACCACACGCAAACCCCGCTCGGACGGCCTCCGCAGCCGGCACGCGATCCTCGACGCATCCGCTCGGCTCGCGACCGTCGAGGGGATCAACGGCCTCTCGATCGGCGGGCTGGCCGACCACATCGGCATGTCGAAGAGCGGCCTCTATGCGCACTTCAAGTCCAAGGAGGAGCTCCAGCTCGCGACGATCGACACCGCGGCCGACCTCTTCAACGTCGAGGTCGTGGAGCCCGGCGTCGCGGCGCCGCCCGGGCCGCGCGCGGCTGTGGGCGCTCTCGAACGAGTTCCTCGCCCACCTCGAGCGCGGCGTCTTCCCGGGCGGCTGCTTCTTCGCGTCCGTGGCGGCCGAGATCGACACCCGTCCCGGCCGGGTACGCGACCGGATCGTCGAGTTCATCGAGGGCTGGGTCGGGGAGCTCTTCCAGACTGTGAAGGACGCGCAGGCCGCCGGCGAGATCGACCCGGCCGAGGATGCCGAGCAGCTCACGTTCGAGATCGACGCGATGCTGCTCATGGCGAACGCGGCGTACGTGATGAGCCCCAGCCCGGAGGTGCTCGAGCGGGCGCGGCGCGGCATCGAGAGGCTCATCGGCCCGGCGCCGGCTCGGTAGGCTCCCGGCGATGCTGGAGCTCCGTCCCAACTGCGAGCGCTGCGACCGCGACCTGCCGCCCGACGCCGACGCCCGCATCTGCAGCTACGAGTGCACGTTCTGCGTCGAGTGCGCGGAGCAGGCGCTCGCCAACGTCTGCCCGAACTGCGGCGGCGGGTTCGTGCCGCGGCCGATCCGGCCCCGCGGCGAGTGGCGCGAGGGGACCGGCCTCGACCACGATCCTGCCCGGCACGCGCCGCCGGGAGCTGAAGTACACGGAGGCGCAGATCGGCGAGCTGGTGCAGAGGCTCCGCGCCGTCGCGCCGCGCGACCGCTAGGCCCGCTCCGCCAGGGCGGCCTCGCGCGCGCTCCGGATCGCCTCGACGCTCGCGTCCACGTCGGCGGCGGTGGTCGACCAGTTCGAGACCGAGATCCGAAGCAGCCGCTCGCCGCGCCACGTCGTCGCGCCGAGCCAGCACGTCCCGTCGTCCTGCACGCGCCGCTCGACGCCATTCGTGAGCGCCTCGTCGCCGACCCGTACGAGCACCTGGTTCAGGACGACGTCGTTCGCCACCTCGAACCCGTCGAGCGCGTCGAGGCGCTCAGCGAACCGGCGGGCCAGCGAGCAGCAGCGATCGACGAGGTCGGCGACGCCGGCGCGGCCGAGCGATCGCAGCGCCGCCCACGTCGCGAACCCCCGGGCCCGCCGCGACGACTCGAGCGTGAAGTCGCCGCCCCCGAACGTCCGCCCCTCGACCTGGCCGGAGAGGTACGAGGCGACGTAGGCCATCGCGCCGGCATGCACCTCCGGATGCGCGCAGAACGCGTAGCCGGAGTCGTACGGGACGTTCAGCCACTTGTGCCCGTCGCATCCCCACGAATCGGCGAGCTCGACCCCGTCGACGAGCGCGGCGGTCCTGGCGCTCGCGGCGGCCCAGAGCCCGAACGCGCCGTCCACGTGGAGCCATGCCCCGTGCTCGCGGGCGGCGGCGGCGATCGCCCTCAGGTCGTCGCAGGCTCCCGTGTTCACGTTGCCCGCCTGCGCGCAGACGATGGTCGGGCCCTCGGGCCCGGCCGCGAGCCTCGCGGACAGCGCATCGGCGTCCATCGCCCCGTTTGCCGTCGCGGGCACCTCGTCGATCGAGCCGTCGCCGAGCCCGAGCAGGCGGAGCGACCGGTCGACCGTCGCGTGCCGCTCGACGCTCGCCACGACTCGCAGCCGCGGGGCTCCGAAGAGCCCGTCACGGTCGGCGTCCCACCCGTATGCGGCGAGCACGTGCGACCGGCCGGCTGCCAGGCCGACCGTGTTGGCGCCGCCGGCACCGGTCACGTACCCCACAGACGCCGAGGCCGGCAGGCCGAGCAGCTGCTTCAACCACGAGCCGGCGACGTCCTCGAACGCGAGCGATGCGGGCGAGAGCGCGCCGTTGAAGGCGTTCTGGTCCCAGCCCGAGGTGAGCAGATCGGCGACGAGCGCCGCGTCGAGCGAGCCGCCGACGACGAAGCCGAAGTACCGCGGCCCCGCCGAACCCATGAGGCCCGGAGCCGCCGACGCGACGAGCTCGTCGATCACGGTGTCGATGGGCGTTGGCCCGGACGGCAGCGTGGGATCGAGGTGCGATGCGACGGCCTCGCGGGTCGAGACCGGGCTGACGCGGGCGTCTGCGCCGTTCCGGCGGTAGTCGGCGATGAGGCCGGCGGCGCGGTGGAGGGAGCGTTCGAGGTCGTCCATCCGGCGATCGTAGAGCACGTGTCGATTTCGGCCCGCCCCGTTCGTCCTCTGGGTGATCGCAACCACCGACCAGGAGGACACATGGCCGACGTCACCATCAAGCGGATCGAGGAGTTCGACACTCCCAACAGCGGCGGCTTCTGCCGCGCTCGCGCCACGCTCGGCGTGAGCGCGTTCGGGATGCAGGTCGAGAACTTCCCGCCGCACTTCGAGCACCACCCCGAGCACGACCACTCCGACGATGGCCAGGAGGAGGTCTACACGGCCCTGTCCGGGTCGGCGACGCTCCATGTCGGCGGGCAGGAGTACCAGCTCGAGCCGGGCGTCTTCGCGCGCATCGGGGCCGGCGAGCGGCGCAAGGTGACGACCGGCGACCAGCCCGTGCAGCTGCTCGCCATCGGCGGGACGCCGGGAGCGGCCTACGAGGCGCCGCCGTTCACGGACATCGGCGCATCGCTGCCCGGCTAGCGCCAGTCCGTAGAAGTCCGAAGCAACGAGGGGGACACTCCCCGATGGCGGGGAGGGCCCCTTCGTGGCATTCTTGCGCGGGTGGCTCGCGAGCGCCAAGACCTGACGCGCGTCCCCGACCTGGCGGCGACCGGCTCGACGGCAGGTCCCATGCGCGAGCAGCGGCCCGTCTACGTCGACCTCCTGCCGCCGTGCAACGTCGCATGCCCGGCCGGCGAGAACATCCAGGCCTGGCTCGCGCATGTCGAGACCGGGCGATTCGAGGACGCCTGGCGCACGATCGTCGCCGACAACCCGCTCGCGGCGATCCACGGCCGCGTCTGCTACCACCCGTGTGAGGACTCCTGCAACCGGGCGCAGCTCGACAGCACGGTCTCGATCCACTCCATCGAGCGGTTCCTGGGCGACCTCGCAACCGAGCAGGGCTGGGGGTTCGATACGCCGTCCGCCTCGACCGGCAAGCGCGTGCTGATCGTCGGCGCCGGCCCGAGCGGCCTCTGTGCCGCCTATCACCTCGCCCGCCGCGGCCACGAGGTCGAGATCCGCGATCTGGGGTCCGAGGCGGGCGGCATGCTGCGGTTCGGCATCCCGGCGTATCGCCTGCCGGCCGAGGTGCTCGCAGCCGAGGTCAGGCGGATCGAGGCGCTCGGCGTCACGATCGTCCTCGACCACCGTGTCGAGGATCTGGTCGAGGAGCAGGAATCGGGGCGGTTCGACGCCGTCTTCGCCGCCGTCGGCGCCCATCTGGCCAAGCGGGTCGACATTCCGGCGCAGGACGCGGGGCCGATCATCGACGCCGTGGCGCTGCTCCGCAGCGTCGCCGAGGGCGAGCGTCCGCAGATCGGGCGCCGCGTCGCGGTCTACGGAGGCGGGAACACCGCGATGGACGCCGCGCGGGTCGCGAAGCGGCTGGGCGCCGAGGAGGCGATGATCGTCTACCGCCGCACCCGCGAGCAGATGCCCGCGCACGCCGAGGAGGCCGAGGACGCCGAGCGCGAGGGCGTCCGGATCAACTGGCTGCGCACGATCACGGCCTTCGACGGCCCCGAGCTCCAGATCGAGGTGATGGAGCTCGACGCCGACGGGCGGCCCCAGCCGACCGGTCGGTTCGAGACGCTGGCCGCCGACGCCGTCGTCCTCGCGCTCGGCCAGGAGGCCGACACCGAGTTCCTCCGCCGCGTCCCGGGAGTCGAGGTCGCCCGCGACGGCGTCGTCAGGGTGTCGCCGTCGCTCATGACCGACCGGCCCGGCCTCTTCGCGGGCGGAGACATGGTGCCCGGCATCCGGAGCGTGACCGTCGCAGCGGGCCACGGGAAGGCGGCCGCCCGCCACATCGACGCGTACCTCGGCAGCACGTCGTACGAGGCGCCTCCCAAGCACGACACCGCGAGCTTCGACAAGCTCCACGTCTGGTACTTCGCCGATGCCCCCAAGCAGGCCCAGCCGGAGCAGCCGGCCGGGGAGCGGACGGCGACCTTCGACGAGGTGGTCGGCGGGCTCGACGAGACGGCGGCGGTCTACGAGGCGAAACGGTGCCTGTCGTGCGGCAACTGCTTCGAGTGCGACGGATGCCTCGGCGCCTGCCCCGAGGACGCCGTGATCAAGCTCGGGACGGGCAACCGGTATCGCTTCGACTACGACCTGTGCACCGGATGCGGGGCGTGCTTCGAGCAGTGCCCCGTGCACGCCATCGACATGGTGAGGGACGTGCTGTGAGCGTCGTCATGGACGGCAACGAAGCCGCCGCCTCGGTCGCGTACCGCCTGAACGAGATCTGCTGCATCTATCCGATCACCCCGTCCTCCACGATGGCGGAGCTGGCCGACCAGTGGTCGAGCGAGCGCCGGCCAAACGTGTGGGGGACGGTGCCCACCGTCGTCGAGATGCAGAGCGAGGGCGGCGCGGCCGGGGCGCTCCACGGCTCGCTCCAGGCGGGCGCGCTCGCGACGACGTTCACCGCGTCGCAGGGCCTGCTCCTGATGCTCCCCAACATGTACAAGATCGCCGGCGAGCTGACGCCGGCGGTGTTCCACGTCGCCGCCCGGTCGCTCGCGGCACAGGGCCTCTCCATCTTCGGCGACCACTCCGACGTGATGGCCGCCCGCGGCACCGGCTTCGCGCTGCTCGCCTCGGACTCCGTGCAGGAGGCGCACGACCTGGCGGTCGTGGCACAGGCGGCCACGCTCCGGTCGCGGGTGCCGTTCATCCACTTCTTCGACGGCTTCCGCACCTCGCACGAGCTGAACACGATCGAGCCGCTCTCCGACGACGACCTGCGCGCGCTGGTCTCGGAGGAGCTCGTGCACGCCCACCGCGGCCGGGCGCTCTCGCCCGACCGGCCGTTCATCCGCGGCACCGCCCAGAACCCCGACACGTACTTCCAGAGCCGCGAGACGGTGAACCCGTACTACGCACGGACGGCCGAGATCGTGCAGGGCGCGATGGACGAGCTGGCCGAGCGGGTGGGCCGCGCCCACGGGCTCGTCTCCTACCACGGGCATCCCGAGGCGGAGCGCGTGCTCGTCCTCGCCGGATCGGGCGCCGTCACGGCTCGACGCACCGTCCAGCGGCTGGCCTCCGAGGGCGAGCGGGTCGGCGCTCTCCAGATCCGCCTGATCAGGCCGTTCCCGGCCCGCCAGGTGCTCGCCGCGCTTCCGCCCACCGCCCGCCGGGTGGCGGTGCTCGACCGCACGAAGGAGCCCGGGTCCGAGGGTGAGCCGCTCTTCCTCGACGTGGTCGCCGCGCTCGGTGAGGCGCACACCAGCGGCGAGCGTGACCTGCCGCTCGTCGTCGGCGGCCGCTACGGGCTCTCGTCCAAGGAGTTCACGCCGGCGATGGTCGCGGGCGTGCTCCAGGAGCTCACGGGGGAGCGCCCGCGACGCCGGTTCACGGTCGGCATCACGGACGACGTCGGCGGCACCAGCATCTCCATCGGCGCGCCGCTCGACATCGAGCCGCCGGGGACGGTGCGCGCGGTCTTCTTCGGCCTGGGCTCCGACGGCACGGTCGGCGCCAACAAGAACACGATCAAGATCCTCGGCGACGCCGGCCTCTGCGCCCAGGGCTACTTCGTGTACGACTCCAAGAAGTCGGGCTCCCAGACGGTCTCGCATCTGCGCTTCGGCGACGAGCCGATCGAGGCGCCGTACCTGGTGACGGGCGCGAGCTTCGTCGGCTGCCACCAGTTCGGCCTGCTCTCGACGATCGATGTGCTGGGCCGGGCCGCGGACGGGGCGACGCTCCTCCTCGACTGCCCCGACCCACCCGAGGAGGTCTGGGATGCGCTGCCGCTCACCGTGCAGAAGCAGGTGCTGGCCAGGGGCATCAAGGTGTTCGCGATCGACGCCACGCGCGTCGCGCGCGAGGCGGGGCTGCCCGGCCGTACGAACACGGTGCTCCAGACCTGCTTCTTCGCGCTCTCCGGGGTGCTGCCGCGCGACGAGGCCATCACGCGGATCAAGGAGGCGATCGAGCACACCTACGCCCGCCGCGGCGCCGAGGTCGTCGACCGGAACAACGCCGCCGTCGACAGCGCGCTCGAGGCGCTCCACGCCGTCGAGATGCCGGGCCGGCTCACGTCCGAGCACGACATGCGCTCGCCGGTGCCCGACTCGGCGCCCGAGTTCGTCCGCTCGGTGACCGGCATGATGCTGGCCGGCCGCGGCGACGAGCTGCCCGTGAGCGCGTTACCGGTCGACGGCACGTACCCGAGCGGCACGGCGGCGTACGAGAAGCGCAACATCTCCGACCTCGTGGCCGTGTGGGATCCCGACACCTGCATCCAGTGCGGCAGCTGCAGCTTCGTCTGCCCGCACTCGGTCATCCGCTCGCGCTTCTACGAGCCGGAGCGGCTCGAGACCGCCCCGGAGGGGTTCCCATCTGCGCCGCTCGACGCGCGCGGCCTCCCCGACGCGCGGTTCACGCTCCAGGTGTACGTCGAGGACTGCACGGGCTGCGCCCTCTGCGTCGAGGCATGTCCCGTCCACCACCCGACCGTCCCCTCCCGGAAGGCGATCAACCTCGAGGCTCGCGAGCCGCTGGTCGACGCCGAGCGGGAGCACATCGCGTTCTTCGAGACGCTGCCCGTCAACGACCGCTCCCGCGTGGACTACGCCAGCGTTCGTGGAGCCCAGTTCCTCCAGCCGCTGTTCGAGTTCTCGGGAGCGTGCGCCGGGTGCGGCGAGACGCCGTACCTGAAGCTGCTCTCGCAGCTCTTCGGTGAGCGCCTGATGGTCGCGAACGCGACGGGGTGCTCGTCGATCTACGGCGGCAACCTGCCGACGACCCCGTGGACGCAGAACGGCGACGGCCGCGGCCCGGCGTGGTCGAACTCGCTGTTCGAGGACAACGCCGAGTTCGGCCTCGGCTTCCGCCTGACGGCCGACGCGCACGTCGGCCTGGCCCGCGAGCGGCTCGACGCCATCCGCGGCGAGCTCGGTGACGATGGGCTCGTGGACGAGATCCTCGACGCGCCGCAGGTGACCGAGACCGAGCTTCGCACCCAGCGCACCCGGGTCGAGAACCTGAAGGCGCTGCTCGAAGGAGTCTCCGGCCCCGCCGCCGACGACCTTCGCAGCGTGGTCGACCACCTCGTCAGGCGCAGCGTCTGGATCGTCGGCGGCGACGGCTGGGCGTACGACATCGGAAGCGGCGGGCTCGACCACGTGCTCGCCAGCGGCCTCGACATCAACGTCCTCGTGCTCGACACCGAGGTCTACTCGAACACCGGCGGCCAGGCGTCGAAGGCGACGCCCCTCGGAGCGGTGGCCAAGTTCGCGACGGCCGGGAAGCAGGTGCCCAAGAAGGACCTGGCGCTCCAGGCGATCGCCTACGGCAGCGTCTACGTGGCACGGGTCGCGATGGGAGCCGACCAGCGCCAGACGCTGCTCGCGATGCGTGAGGCCGAGGCGTTCAAGGGGCCGTCGCTCGTGATCGCCTACAGCCACTGCATCGCCCACGGGATCGACATGCAGAAGGGGCTCGAGCAGCAATACCGGGCCGTGTCGAGCGGCTACTGGCCGCTGATCCGGTATGACCCGGTCGTGCGCGACGAGGGCGGCAACCCGTTTCTGCTCGATTCGCCCCGCCCGCGGATGCCGCTCTCGGAGTACACGAAGAGCGAGCTGCGCTTCCGCTCGCTGGCGCGGACGAACCCGGCCGAGGCCGAGCGCCTGGCGGCCGCGGCGCAGGTCGCGGTCAACCAGCGCTGGCAGGTGTACGAGGAGATGGCGACACGCGGCCCCGATCGGTTCCAGCCCGACACGAGGAAGACGAGCGCATGAACCTCGAGACCACGTACATGGGCATCGATCTGCGAAACCCGCTCGTCGCGTCGGCCTCGCCGCTGTCGCAGACGGTGGACGGGATCCGGCGGCTCGAGGAGGCGGGCGTCGGCGCCGTCGTGCTCTACTCGCTCTTCGAGGAGGAGCTGCGGCGCGAGGCCGACGCCTTCGCGACCCTGGGGACGGCCGGGACGGAGAGCTTCGCGGAGGCGCTCACGTACATGCCGGAGCTGGACGCCGACGCCGACTCGTCGCGGCGCTACCTGAGCCTGATCGAGCGGGCGCGAGAGGCCGTCGACGTCCCGCTGATCGGCAGCCTGAACGGGGTCACGCCGGCGGGGTGGACGCGCTATGCCCGCGCCATCGAGGAGGCCGGAGCGACCGCGATCGAGCTGAACGTCTACGACGTGCCGGGCGATCCGAAGGTCACCGGTGCCGACGTCGAGGCCCGGCACCTCGATGTGGTCGACTCGGGTGCTCGACGCCGTCGAGATCCCTGTCGCGGTGAAGCTGAGCCCCTACTACAGCTCGATCGGCTCGATGGCCACGCGGCTCGCCACGGCCGGTGCGAGCGGCCTCGTGCTCTTCAACCGCTTCCTCCAGCCCGAGATCGACCCCGACTCGCTCTCGATCTCGGCTCGGATCGACCTGTCGACACCCGCCGACCAGCGCCTGCCGGCGACGTGGATCGCGATCCTGCGCGGCCGGGTCGACGCGTCGCTCGCGGCGTCGGGCGGCGTCGAGACCTCCGCCGACGTGGCCCGGTTCCTGCTCGCGGGCGCCGACGTCGTCATGACGGCATCGGCGCTCCTCAGGCACGGCCGCGACCACGCCGGGGCGCTGCTCGGCGGCCTCGTGGAGTGGATGGACGCAAAGGGGTTCGCGTCGCTCGAGGACGTGCGCGGCCTGATGAGCGTGGCCCGCGAGGCCGACCCGGAGACGCGCCAGCGGGCCGGCTACGTCGGCATGCTCGAGGCCGCGAAGCAGACGTTCAACACGCTGTAGCGACGCCAGCCGTGGCGGAGGAGGGCGCGACACAGTACCGTTGACGAGCGATGTTGACGCCGGAAGAGGTTGGTCAGATCACGATCTTCGCGGGCCTGACCCAGGCCGAACGCGAAAGCATCTCGCGCGTCGCCGCCGACATCAACCTCGTGACGGGCGAGTACGCGGCCTACGAGGGGAGCGAGCCCGCCCTCTTCGGACTCCTCGAGGGCCGCATCGAGGCCGTGAAGCGGGTCGACGGCTCCGACCGCGTGGTCGGCGAGCGCAAGCCCGGCGACATCTGCGGGGAGGTGCCGGTCACGCTGGGGACGGTGTTCCCGGCGGGGTTCCGCGCATCGGAGCCGTCGCGGGTCATGCGCATCGATCCGCACGACTTCCACATGATCGCGGCGGTGGCTCCGGACATCGGCAAGGAGGTAGGCCGGCTCGCGAGCCACAGGATCGGCGGGGCGGGCGGCCTTCAGGGCATCGTGGCCGAGCCATGGTCGCCGCGGGCGATCGTGGTCGGCCCGCGGCTGGATCCGGCGTGCACCGCGCTGCGTCACTTCCTCGACCGAAACCAGGTGACGTTCCGGTGGATCCAGCCGGGTGCGCCTGACGCCGCCGAGCATTGGGACGGCCCGCTGCCCGCCGAGGAGGATTGTCCCGTTCTGCGCGTCGTCGACGGCAAGACGGTCATGCGCCCGACGCTTCGCCGGGTCGCGGAGCTGCTCGGGCTCTCGACCGAGCCGGTCGGGGCCGAGTACGACACGGTGATCGTGGGCGCAGGCCCCGCCGGGCTCGCGGCCGCGGTGTACGGCGCATCGGAGGGCCTGCGGACGATCGTGATCGAGCGTGAGGCGCCCGGCGGTCAGGCCGGCACGTCGTCGCGGATCGAGAACTACCTCGGCTTCCCCTCGGGCGTGTCCGGCGAAGAGCTCGCGAGCCGGGCTCTCCAGCAGGCGCGCCGGCTGGGCGCCGAGATCCTCGTCACCCGCACCATCACGCGGATCGACACCGCCACCCGCCAGGTGCACCTCGACGGGGGCGACGTCCTGCGGGCCAAGACGATCATCCTGGCGTGCGGCGTCGCATGGCGGCATCTCGAGATCGACGGTTTCGGACGTCTCGCCGGCAAGGGCATCTCCTACGGCGCCGTGCGGAGCGAGGCCGCGAGCGCGCACGGCCTCGACGTGCACATCGTCGGCGCGGGGAACTCGGCGGGGCAGGCCGCGATGTTCTTCTCGAGCCACGCCCGGACGGTGACGATCCTGTGCCGGGGCGAGGGGCTCGAGAGGGGGATGTCGCGCTACCTCGTCGACCAGATCGCCACGCGGCCGAACATCGACGTGATGCGGCGCACGGAGGTCGTGGCGGCGCACGGCGACTCGTCACTCGACGCGATCGACGTGCGGAACGCCGAGACCGGCGAATCGACCCGGCTCGAGTCGGCCGGCCTCTTCATCCTGATCGGTGCGGATGCCGAGACGGCGTGGCTGCCGCCGGAGATCGCGCTCGACGACCACGGCTTCGTCCTCACCGGCACCGACGCGGCCGCCGGGGGTGGCTGGGAGTCTGGCCGCGACCCGTACCTGCTCGAGACCAGCGTCCCGGGGATCTTCGCCTGCGGGGACGTCCGCTACAGCCCCGTGAAGCGGGTCGCGGCGGCGGTCGGCGAGGGCAGCATGGCGATCGCCTTCGTCCACCAGTACCTGAAGGCGCTCGAGGCTCAGCTCACGGTGCAGTGAGCTCCTGGAGCTGCGCGGCCGCCCGAGCGGCCGTCTGGCTCGCCCGGGCATGCGCCTTCTCAGCGCGCTCGACCGCGCGGCGCGCGTCGGCGGCCTGGTGCTCGGCGGCGGTCACGGCCCGGTGCGCGCTCTCGACCTCGTCGGTCAGCGCCTCGAACGCCTCGCGCGCCCGGCTCAGGTCGTCCTCGGCGCTCGCGAGGTCGTCCCGGGCGGCCTCGGCCGCCGCGGTGGCGCGCTCGACACGCTTCGCCGCGACCTCGTCTCGAGGCTGCGGGTCTTGGCAGCCGGCCGGCGCTCCTTCTGCACGCGCTTCGCGACGGCGGGACGGCGCCGCTCGGCCGGGACCGCAACGCCGAGCGGGAACCCGACGGCCCGCTGCTCGCGCACGAGGACGCCGCGTCGCACCTGCTCGGCGAGGTCGGCGTCGAGCGCGCCGGCGCGGAGCGTCTCTCGCACCTTCTCGAGCGTTGCCGGGGTCGACGACCCACGAGCAGCCGCCGCCTTCTCGGCCTTGCGCATGACCGCCCGGAGCGCCGCCTCCTGCTCCTCGGCCGCCGTTCGCAGATCGGTGGCTGACCCGGCGCCGAGCTGCACGTCGCGGACCCGCGCTCCGGCGTCGAGCAGGTCGTTCACGAGCCCGGGCTCGTCGTGGGCGACCCTGTTCACGATCCACGCGGCGACGCTCGGCTTCGCCAGCTTCGCGACCACGGCCGCGTCGTCGCGGCGGCCCTCGCTGCGGAGCTCCTTCACCGCCGCCGCGCGCTCCTTCACGAACTCGTCCAGATCGGCGCCGTAGAGCCGGTCCTCGACCTCCGTCACGTCCGCTGTCACATCGCGAACGGTACCGGCGCGGCCGCCTAGGTGGTGGGGTCGGTGCCGTTCCCGGGGGTGCCGGTGATGTGCGGAGGTGCGCCGTCGGTGCTGGGGGCGGCCTGCTGCTGTGGCATGGGCGTGAGGACGCCCTCCGCTCCCCCGAGCACGATCTGCGCCCATCGCTCGCTGAAGCCGGCCAGGAACGCGACGACGAGGAAGAAGTAGATCGCGCGCGGCCCCTGCGGGATCGTGATCTGCTGGAGCAGCCCGGCCTTCAGCGCGAAGAAGACGGCGGTCGCCAGGATGGCGCCGACGGTCGTCCGGAAGAGCCCCAGCCGCCGCACCGCCCGCCCGCCGATCTCGGCATCGATCTTGAACGTCGACGTCCGGCGTTCGTCCATCCGCAGGAGCACGCTGATGAGCGCCCCGACGGCTCCCGCGGCCAGGGTTGCGGCGAGCTGCTGGGCGCTCGGGTCGTGAAGCGTCGGCCGGGACTCGATGGCCATGTACACGCCGACGGCCGCGATCAGCGCCGAGATGGCGATGATCCCCTGCACCATCCCCCAGACGTAGACCATGCGCGCGCGCTTGGTGGCGGCCTGGAGGTAGTAGTTCTCGATGACGCGGAGCTCCGGCGCCACGTGGGCGCGGGCCTGTGTGCTCGCCCGCCGCTTGTCCTGCGCGCGGGGCGGCTCCATGTCGCACCGCGCGAGCAGGAAGCTTGCGACCGACATGATCCATCGGATGGCGATTCGCTGGCTCGTCCCGTTCAGCACCTCGCCGGCCCGGATCGCAAGCGTCTCGCAGTCCTGCATCAGCGTCGCGATGACCGGCGAGCGCGCGGTCTTCCAGTCGGTCGCCGAGTGGAACCGCATGGTCGACGAGCGGCGCATGATGTTCCTGGCGAACGGCTTCGCCGGCTTCGCGGTGATCGCGACGGCGGACGCCTCGGACCGGCACCAGTATGCGTCGACGATCCGGCCGTTGAATCGCTCGAACGCGGCCAACCGGCGGCGGTAGGCGGCCTCGAGCGGCACGTGCAGCTCGCGCCTGGCCTGCCTCGTCTCCAGCTCCTGAAGCTGCCGGCGCCACAGGTAGTGCGCCCAGACGAGCTCGGCGAACGACGGCGGCCCGAGGTCGGGCTGGTCCTTGCCGTGAGCCGCCGGCCGGCCGAGGACGCCCTCGCTTCCGTGCGGCGCGACGACGTCGCCGGTGGCGATGCCGTCCTCCGCGTGTGTCGTGAGCGTTTCGTCCGCCACGCAGCCCAATCCGATCTGCCGGCTCGTCCCCGGCGCGCCGTCAAAGCGTAATCGCGACCCCAATTTGTGTCAAGCATCACAACCTGGAAGTACCTGCCAGCGCCGGTACGATGGGGCGCATGACCGGCTACCGCCTGATCGTCGTCCCGTACGAGCTGGGCCGGCTCAGAGACGGCGTCGGCAACGGGCCCGAGCGCCTGCTGGCCGCCGGCGCGGAGGACGTGCTCTCGGCGTCGGGTGCGCGCGTGAGGCGCGAGCTCGTCCAGATCGACGAGGCGTTCAACCGGACGGGCGTCGGCGAGGTCGACGCCTGCTTCGAGCTGATCCGGCAGGTCGCCGAGCAGGTGCGGGAGGCGGTCGCCGACGGCGAGTTCCCCGTGATCCTGTCGGGCAGCTGCTTCGCCGGAGTCGGCGTCGTTGCGGGCTTGGCCGAGCGGGCGCCGGCCGTCGTCTGGTTCGACGCCCACTCCGACTTCAACACCCCCGACACGTCGATCGAGGGCTACTTCGACGGCATGGGGCTGGCCGTGCTCACGGGCGGCGCGTGGCAGGGGATGCTCGCCACCGTGCCCGGCGCCCGGCCGGTGCCCGAGAGCTCGGTCGTGCTCGCCGGAGCGCGGAGCTTCGACCCGCCCGAGGTTGTGCGGCTCGAAGCATCGGCCGTCACCCACCTTCGGACGGAGGAGCTGGATGGGCTCGCGGGCGCGGTCGCGGCGATCTCGCCGGCGCCGAGCGGTGTCTATCTGCACGTCGACCTGGACGTGCTCGACACCGAGGTGGCCCGCGTGAACGTGTACGCGGCGGCGGGCGGGCCGACCGGCGCGCGGCTCGCCGATCTGGTGGGCGCGATCTGCCGCGAGTCGCCGGTGCGGGCGCTCTCGCTGACGGCGTACGACCCCGGCTTCGACCCGGAGGGGCGGGTGCCGCCGATCGCGCTCGACCTGCTTCGCGTGGTCGCCGCGGCGCTCGATCCCGGGCGGTGAACGCGGAGCGGCCCGCCGTGTGGCGGGCCGCTCGGTTTGCTCGGATGTGGGGCCGGTCTAGTCGCCAGAGGCTTCCACCGCCACTGGGGAGGTCGGCTCGATCTGGAACCGCGGCAGCCACTGGAGCGGCTTGGGCAGGTACCAGTTCCAGTCCCCGAGCAGCTTCATGCTGGCGGGAAGCAGCACTCCGCGGATGATCGTCGCGTCGATCAGGACGGCCGCTGCGAGCCCGAGGCCGAACTCCTTGAGATCGACGAGGCTGAGCGTGAGGAAGATCGAGAACACGCCAACCATCACGAGCGCGGCGCTCGTGACCGTGCCGGCCGTGCTCTTGATGCCCTCCGAGACGGCGTCCTCGGTCGACATGCCGCGGTCGACGAGCTCCTTGACCCGGCTCAGGATGAACACGTGGTAGTCCATCGAGAGGCCGAACAGGATCACGAAGAGGAACAGCGGCAGCCACGGAGCGACGCCGCCGGTGGGCGTGAAGCCCAGCAGTGACGCGCCGTGCCCGTCCTGGAACACCGCCACGAGCACGCCGTAGGCGGCCGCGACGGACAGCAGGTTCAGGATGATCGCCTTGATCGGGATCACGATCGAGCGGAACGTGACCATCAGGAGGATGAAGGCCAGCGTCAGCACGAACCCGAAGACGAGCGGGGTGTTGCGGGAGAGCATCGTGCTCTGGTCGCGATCGATCGCGGTCTGGCCGCTGACGTCGGCGCTGACGTTGTCGACCGTCCCGAGCGTCGCCGGGATCAGCCGGTCACGAAGCGCGGTGAGCGCGTCCTTCGAGGCCTGATTGCTGCCGTTGCCGGCGAGCGGCATCGAGAGCACTGCGACCGTGTTCGTCTTGTCGGTGGTGATGTCGATCGGCTCGTGCACCACGCCGCTCTTGAGCGCCTGGGTGCGCAGGTCGGAGATGGCCGACTGCACAGCGGGGCTGCGCGTGTTGTCGGCGGTGATGACGACCGTCGCCGGCATGTCGGTGTTCGGGAACGCCTGCTCGAGATGCTTGAGGGTCGAGATCCCCGGCAGGCCCGGCGGCAGGTCGTTGACGCCGGTGTTGTGGACCTTGAAGTGGAGCGCCGGCGAGGCGATCGCCAGCAGGACGGCCAGCGAGATCGCTGCCGCCGCCGCGGGGCGCCGCAGCACCTGCGTCAGCACGGCGCCCCAGACGCGGGACTCCTGCTGCTTGGGCGCCCGCCGCCGGAACGGCACGCGGATGCGGCCCTTGTCGACATGACGGCCGAGCAGCGCCAGGGCTGCGGGCAGCGCCGTCAACGAGCCGAGCATGGCGACGGCGACGACCATGATCGTGCCCACCGCGAACGAGGTGGACGACTTGTCGCCGGTCAGGAACTGGCCCGCCATGGCGACCATCACGGTGAAGCCCGACACGAGGATGGCGCGTCCGGACGTCGCCGAGGCGATCCGAAGCGCGGTCTGCTCGTCGTGGCCGGCGGCCCGCTCCTCGCGCTCGCGCTTGAGGTAGAAGAGCGAGTAGTCGACGCCGACGGCCATCCCGATCAGCGTGATCACGATGGAGGCGTTGTCGTCGATCGGGAAGATCTGGCTCGGGATCGAGACCAGCCCGATCGTCGCCAGCACGGCCGAGACGGCAAGCAGCACCGGCACGCCCGCGGCCACGATCGCCCCGAACGCGAAGATCAGGATCAGGAGCGTCACGGGCAGGGACATGGTCTCGGCCTTGTGAAGGTCGCTCTGGATCTTCTTGTCGAGCTGGGCACCCGACGTCGCGTCACCGAACTCCTCGATGCGGAGGCTCGGGTACGCCTGCTGGGCGCTCTTGACGGCGGACACCACGGGGGCGATCCGCTTGGACGCCGTATCGGCGTCGCCCTTGATGTCGAACTGGATCATCGCGGTGTGCCGATCCTTCGACACCAGGCCGGCGCTCGAGCCGGAGCCCGGGGCCTTGAGGTTGTCGACGACCGGGATGGCGGCGAAGCCGGCGGTCGTCTGCTTGATCGCGCGTTTGAAGGCGGGATCGTCTGCGGTCATGGAGCCGCTATGGATCAGCACGAGCTCCGAAGCCGGCTTCGGGAAGCTGGACTCGAGCGTCTTCTCGGCCCGGCCGGACTCGCCGGTGAACTGATCGGCCTTCGTGAGCTTGTTGGCGGGAACGAAGCCGCTGACCATGACGGCCAGAGCGACGAAGACGAACCAGCCAACGAGCACGGACTTCTTGTGGCGCGCGCTCCAGCTACCGAGCCGAGCCGCAAGTCCCTTGGACGTATCGATCGAACTCATTCTGCGCACTCCTTGGAAGCAAAGGGCCGGGCGATGCCCGACTGGACGCGTCCAAGACTCGCGGCAGGCGGGAGGCACGGCAGTGGTACAGCCCGGCGTCCGCCGCTGGAAAAACGCGCCAATGGTGGTACGGGCTCCCGTACCACCCTCCGGCCGGACGGGCTGGAGCGCCTATGGTCAGGGTGTGCCCGATTCGAGCCGCACCCGGTCAGACATCCGAAACATCGCGATCATCGCCCACGTCGACCACGGCAAGACGACGCTCGTGGACGCGCTCCTGCGCCAGTCGGGGACGTTCGCCGAGCACGAGGAACGGGTCGACCGGGTGATGGACGCCGGCCTGGAGCGCGAGCGGGGCATCACGATCCTGGCCAAGAACACGTCGGTCCGGTACGGCAAGACCAAGATCAACATCGTCGACACTCCCGGCCACGCCGACTTCGGCGGCGAGGTGGAGCGCGGCCTCGCGATGGTCGACGGCGTCCTGCTCCTGGTCGACGCGTCGGAGGGGCCGCTGCCGCAGACGCGGTTCGTGCTGCGAAAGGCGCTCGCCGGGCGGCTGCCGGTCATCCTCGTCATGAACAAGATCGACCGGCCCGACGCGCGCATCCCGGAGGTCCTGAACGAGGTCTACGAGCTGTTCTTCGACGAGGACGCCGACGAGTCGCAGATCGAGTTCCCGATCGTCTACACGAATGCGAGGCTGGGCACGGCGACGCTCGACCTGGCGGCGCCCGGCGACAGCATCCGGCCGCTGCTCGACCTGATCGTCGAGCACATCCCGGCTCCCACCTACACCGCCGACCACCCGCTCCAGGCGCAGGTCGCGAACCTCGACGCGTCTCCGTACCTCGGCCGGCTCGCCGTCTGCCGCGTGCGCGAGGGCGAGGTCGCCCGCGGCACGACCGTCGCCTGGTGCCGCGCCGACGGAGACGTGACCAGGGTCCGGCTGACCGAGCTTCTCGTCACGGAGGGGCTGGAGCGGGTCGCGGCCGAGCTCGGCGGGGCCGGGCGAGATCATCGCCGTCGCCGGGATCGAGGGGATCACGATCGGCGAGACGATCGCCGACGCCGACGATCCCCGGCCGTTGCCCCTGATCGTCATCGACGAGCCGAGCCTGTCGGTCACCGTCGCGATGAACACCAGCCCGCTGGCGGGCCGCAGCGGGTCGAAGCTGACGGCGCGGATGATCAAGGACCGCCTCGACCGCGAGCTGCTCGGCAACGTCTCGCTGCGCGTCCTCGACACGGAGCAGCCGGACACCTGGGAGGTGCAGGGGCGGGGCGAGATGCAGTTCGCCGTCCTGGCCGAGATGATGCGCCGCGAGGGGTTCGAGCTCACCATCGGGAAGCCGCGCGTCGTCACCCGCGAGGTCGACGGCAGGGTCGAGGAGCCGGTCGAGCGGGTCTCGATCGACGTTCCCGAGGAGTACTCGGGCGTCGTCATCCAGGCGCTCGCGCTCCGCAAGGGGCGGATGGAGTCCATGACGAACCACGGCACCGGCTGGGTCCGGCTCGAGCACCTGGTCCCCGCGCGGGGCCTGCTCGGGTTCCGCTCCGAGTTCCAGACCGAGACGCGTGGCGCGGGCCAGCTGCATCACGTCTTCGAGGGCTACCAGCGCTGGGCGGGCGACATCAAGAGCCGGCCGAACGGGTCGCTGATCGCCGACCGGTCGGGCCAGGCCACCGGCTATGCGATCCAGAGCCTCCAGGAGCGTGGCTCGCTCTTCGTCGCGCCCGGAACCGACGTGTACGAGGGCATGATCGTCGGCGAGAACAGCCGCACCGGCGACCTCGACGTCAACATCACCAAGGCCAAGCAGATGACGAACGTGCGCTCGAACGCCGACGTCCTGGTGCGGCTCAACCCGCCGCGGACGCTCAGCCTCGATCAGGCGATCGAGTACATCCAGGAGGGCGAGTGCGTCGAGGTGACGCCGGCCGAGATCCGGCTTCGGCGGGCCGTCCTCTCGGCGTCTGAGCGAAACAGCCAGCGCTCGAAGAGCGCCCGGGCCAGGGCCGGCTGACGCCGGGTGTCGATTTCGGCGTCGCCCGATTGTCTATGACCTGAACGCTCGCCGGACTCGACTCAGAAAGGATCGCCATGCTTGGTCGCAACAGCTATACGCAGGATGAGCTCGCCACCTGCCGGGCCGCCATGAAGGGGCAGCTCGACGCGTACCGGAGTCTCACGGCCGCCGTCGGGCCCGAGGCCGTCGACGGCTTCGAGGCACCCTTCTGCAACAACCTGGTCCTCGCGCTCGACCGCTATTTCGTCCACCGGGTCCGCGCCGTCAGCGGGAAGGACGGAAATCCGCTGAACGAGGTCGAGCTGATCGCCGACGGCCTCATGCTGCACGAGGGCACTCTGCCGGCGAGCACCGTGATCAGGTATGCGCCGGACCGGTCCGTCCTCGGGCTCGAGGTCGGTGACCGGATCGCCTTGACGGCCGATGAGTTCGAGCGTCTCTCGGCGGCGTTCCTCGCCGAGATCGAGAAGCGGTTCGTGTAGCCGGCCACCCCGCCGGCACTTCTTCGAACGCGGATCCGACGCCGCCTCGATTCGGTGGTAACGTCTCTGGCGGACGCGGTCGGGCAGGCCGGCCTGGAATGCCCTGGAGGGGGACGAGTCACAGCGACGCGCCCCTGCTCGCGTGTCGGCATGTCCCACGCTGGAGGTTCTGGATGAAGAGGCTCGCCATCACTCCGCTACTGGCCGGGGTCGCCATCGCGGTCGCCCCGGGCGTCGCCCATGCCGGCGTCATCGCGACATGGCCGCTCGCCACGGGCGCCAACGACACCTCCGGGAACGGACACAACGGTGCCGTGCAGAACGTCGTCTTCGACGGCCACGAGGCGGCGTTCAACGGCTCCAACACGCGCATCACGGTGCCGTACAGCACGGCGCTCTCGCCGGGCGCGGCCGACGTGACGACGAGCCTCGAGATCAACACGACCCATCAGCCGGGCACGGGCGACTTCGACTTCGACCTGATCCGGGCCGAGCCCACCGGCAAGATGTACAAGGTCGAGCTCTTCCCGCACGGCGCGATCAAGGCCCAGGCGCAGTGCATCTTCACCGGGTCGCTTGCCAAGACCACGCTGCACGCCGGGCCGAGCCTGAACGACGGCCAGTGGCACACCATCGTCTGCCACAAGACGGCGAGCCAGGTGACCCTGACGGTGGACGGCGTCGTGGTCGGGACGACCAACATCGCGATCGGCACGATCAACCTGAAGAAGAACGCGGTCTTCGCGCTCGGGTACAAGCCCGTTCCGGGCGGCACCGACGGCGACTTCTACAACGGCCTCATGCGGAACGTCTCCGTCTCGATCGGGTGAATCGCCAGGAGGGCGAGCGAGCGACGCGGGGCCGGTAGACTGGGGCCCGTGAGCGAGACGATGCGCATGCCGGAGCCGGGCTCGCCGCCGGGCGCCGACCAGGGCGGCGGCGGCGGATGGACGAGCGCGCGGATCGCACTCCTCATCTCGGCCATGATCCTGGCCCTGATGGTCGGCCTCCTGATCGGATACGTGACCGGCGGCTCGGGCAGCGGCACCACCACGGTCATCTCGAAGTCCCAGAACGAGAGCCACACCCAGACGGTGACCTCGGCGGAGACGACGACCGTCACCGAGACGACCACTCGAGACGACGACGGTCACAGCGCCGCCGGCGTCGTAGGGGTCGCGGTGGCGACGGCGGCTGGGCCGGGCTGACGGTGCGCACGCTCCACCTCCTGCGCCACGCGAAGTCGAGCTGGGACGACGCCGGGCTGGCCGATCACGACCGGCCGCTCGCGCCGCGGGGGATCCGTGCCGCCACGCGGATGGAGGAGCACCTCCGCGATGAGGACGTTCGGCCCGATCTGGTGCTCTGCTCGTCGGCGGTGCGTGCCAGGCAGACGCTCGATCATGTGAGGCCGGCGCTCGGCGACGCTCTGGTCAAGATCGAGCCGAGCATCTACGCGGCGTCTGCCGATGACATCCTCGAGCTTCTCCGCGGACTCGCCGAGCCGATCCGGTCGGTCATGGTGGTCGGCCACAATCCGGGGCTCCATGACCTGGCCGTGCACCTCGCGGCGGGCGGCGATCGCCTCGACGAGCTCACCGAGAAGTACCCCACGGGCGCGCTTGCGACGCTGGTGTTCGAGAGCGACTCGTGGGCGGGCATCGGCGCGCATCAGGCCGAGCTCTCCGGCTATGCCGTCCCCAGAGAGCTCGACTGACCGCCGATCACACCTCGAAGCGGAGCGGTGTGACGACCGCCCGGTCGGCGAAGAGGTGGGGCATCGCCGACACGGCCTCGACCGTGTAGCGCCACGCGATCACCCTCCCCTCGACCGCCTTGGGAGCGGTTGCGGGGATCTCGACCCGGAACGGGCTCCAGTGGCGATCTGCGTCCGCCGCGGCAGCGCACGTCTCCACCCACAACCGTTCGGTCTGCCACAGGAGCGGAGACCGTCGCGACCGGAACCGGAAGTTCGTGCACCATGACTCCTCGCACGCCACGGTCACCGAGAATCCGCCTTCAGGAGGCTCGGACTCCCAGTGCACACGCCCGCTCAGGTGGCCACCGCCCTCGAGGAGGGCGTCCACCAGATCAAGATGGAACCGGCGCGCCGGGTTGGAGGGGATGACGCGGTCGAGTCGCCCCGGGTCCTCGTGGACGGGGCGCTCGCCGGCGGTGACGGCAACCGGCGACACCGCCCGCCGTCGCCTCCAGCGTGAGTACGCGAATTCGGCACGCACGACGTAGTCCAGCCGGCACCGTCCGCCCACCACGGCCGGTGGCAGGGCAGCCGGAACCTCCAGCTCGAACCGGGCCGGCGCGCCCGCCAGGTCGACCTTGCACGAGCTGACGACGAACATGAACGTGCCGCTGGGGGAGTGCTCGACCCGCACCAGAGAGACCGTGGCCGAGCCGGTCGGTCCGGACAGATCGCCGCTGATCGACCCGCCCGCCGAGCCCGTTTCGGACTGGATCGCCAGCGTCAGCTCTTCGCCGCGACCAGCTCGATGCCGGCGGCTGCTCACGCTCCGCGAAGGGCCGCGTGGCGCAGAACGGCGTGCACGCCCTTGGAGTCGTTCACCACCTGGGTGACTCGCAGGTCGACGCAGACGCTGGCGAGGGCGAGCGCACGCGAGCGCGAGAGTCCGTGCTCGCGCTCCATGAGATCGAGCATCGTCTCGAGCGCCATGTCGGCGGCCACGTCGAGGTCGGGATCGAAGCCGAATGCGATCCAGGCGCGCTCGGTCCAGGCGATCGGCATGCGCAGATCGAGGTCGTCGCGGATGTCGAGGGTCACGCGTGCCACCTCCAGCGGGCACTCGATCGCGGTGCCGGACACCTCACCGTCGCCCTGCGCCGCATGGCCGTCGCCGGCCGACACCAGTGCTCCGTCGACCGCGATCGGCAAGAGCAGCGTGGCGCCCGCCGTCAGCTCCTTGCAGTCGATGTTGCCACCCTGCCGGCGGGGCGGAGTGGTGGAGTGGACGCCGGGCTCGGCCGGTGGCATCCCGATCACCCCGAGGAACGGCGCCAGCGCGACGGTGGCATCGCCGTCGGCGGTCGTGCCGGTGTCCGCGCCGAGGCGCCAGACGACGGAGTCCTCGCCCGCGAAGGTGATGCCCCAATCGCGTGGTCGCACCTCGTCGATCCTCACAACCAGGGTCTGGCCGGCACGCGCTCCGCGGACCTCGATGGGGCCGGCCAGGGGGTGCCCGTCGTCCAGCCCCGGCTCGCGGTGGTCGAGCCACTCGCCATCGAGCTCCCAGTGCCAGCCGGCGTCCAGCGCCTGGAACTCGACCGAGTCGCCCGGATCGACCGTGATCACGGCCGCCAGGTCGCGTGAGAAGTGGCCGTGCAGCGTGCGCCGGTCGAGGGGAATGTGATGCGTCCGGGACACGCGCCGGATCATGTCAGGTGAGTCCCGGCGCACGCCGTGACCCCGCGGGCGCGGTCAGCGCGCCTGCGGGAGCTTCTTGGCGCCGCGCTTCGTGACGGGATTCGACGGCGGCGGCACCACCGGCCCGATGTCTCCGTCGGGCGCCTCGTCGAGATCGACGATCACGGGCGCGTGATCGCTCGGCCCCGTGCCCTTGCGCGCCTGCCGGTCGACCCACGCGGCCCGCACGCGGGCGGCGACCGGATCGCCGGCCAGGATCAGGTCGATGCGCATCCCCATGTCCTGGTGGAACATCCCTGCCCGGTAGTCCCAGTAGGTGAACACGCGCTCCTGCGGCCACCGGTCGCGCACGACGTCGTGCAGCCCGAGCGCCTGGAGCTCCGCCAGCGCCTGCCGCTCGCTCGGTGTCACGTGCGTCTGGCCGATGTAGGCGTCGGGGTCGAAGACGTCGGCGTCGGTCGGGGCGATGTTCATGTCGCCGCAGACGACCGTCGCATCGGGCCCGGCGGCGACAACGTCGCGGAGCGCCGCCAGCCAGGCGAGCTTGTACCGGTAGTGGTCCGAGTCCGGCTCCCGCCCGTTGGGCACGTACACCGAGTGCACCCGGACGCCGTCGCAGGTGGCGGCGACGGCGCGCGCCTCCGGATGCGGGAACCCGGGACCGTTCACGAGCCCGGTCGTCACATCGTCCAGGCCGACCCTTGAGAGGATCGCAACCCCGTTCCACTGCGCCTCGCCGTGGGCGGCCAGCTCGTAGCCGCGGTCCGACAGCTCCTCGCCCAGGAGCTGGGTCAGGGCCTCGTCGGCGAGCTTGGTCTCCTGGAGGCAGACGACATCCGGTCGCCGCTCATCCAGCCACGGCAGGAGCCGCGGCAGACGCTGCTTCACCGAGTTGACGTTCCAGGTGGCGATGCGCATCGCCCACACCGTACCGGAGGTCGCACGGGGGCTCGGCCGGCGATCATGTACGTTGCGGCCGGGCGAGAAAGGAGCGACGCAAATGAACGAGCACGAGATGCTCGAGCGGGTCCAGACAGCGCTCGCCACGGCAGGAGTCGAGGATCAGGTGACGGCCGCGGCGATCTTTCTGCCACGGGGGCACTTCGGCGGTGCGTTCGCAGGCGGGCTGATCGGCGGCGACATCGTCGGCGGCGGCATAGGCGCGGCGGGAGGTGCGTTGGCCGGGATGAAGGCCGTCGACGCCGCCTCCAACATGCCGGAGCGCTGCGTCGTCGGCGTCTCGGCCACACGTGTGTACGGGTTCGACAGCGAGCGCGGACACGGCGGGCGGGTGCCGACCAAACTCGTGTTCTCGGTCGAGCGAGAGGCGATCGAGGTGAAGGTGCACCAGCGATTCAACGTGCGGGTGCTGGAGCTGATCCATCGGGACGGGACGGCGATCGAGCTCGAGGGACCGCGCCTTCCCGGGTTCCACGCCGGCTCGGTGATCGACGAGCTCGCGCACGCGCGTGCGTGAGGCTACGGCTCCGCGGTTCGGGCCCAGTCGGCGAACGTCTCGATCCCGTCGACGACGTGCGTGAAGCGGATGGAGTGGTACAGGTCGAACGTGTGCTGTGCTCCCGGGAGCTCGGCGTAGACGACGGGACTCGTCGAGACAGCGCGGAGCCGGCGGACGAACTCCCGGGCGGTCGCGACGGGCACCAGCATGTCGCGGTCACCGTGCGCGATGAAGAACGGCGGTGCATCCGCCCGGATGTAGGCGAGCGGCGAGGACGCCTGGCCGGAGTCGCCGCCGGTGGTAGTCGCCGTAGTAGGCGTACAGGATGACGGCGGCCGTGACCGGTGTATCGACGTCCTCGAAGCCCGGCTGGAAGCGCGGATCGTTCGGCGTGAGGGCGGCGGTCGCCGCGAGGTTCCCGCCGGCTGAGCTGCCCGCCACGACGAGGGTCGACGGGTCGGCGCCGTAGCCGCGCCCGGGCTCGCCCACCCACGCGATCACCTTCTTCACGTCGACGAGATGATCGGGGAACTGAGCGGCCGGGCTCAGCCTGTAGTTCGCGCTGATGCAGATCCAACCGCGGCCGGCCAGCCGGTGGAGAAGGAGCCGCGCCTCGCGGTTCTTCCGCCCGCCACGGAACCCGCCGCCGCGCAGGTAGACGAGCGTCGGACAGCCCGACGGCCGCGAGCGGTGCCGGTAAACGTCGAGCGTGTTCCACCGGCCCGCGTCGCCGTAGGAGATGTCCGCCACGCGCTCGACGTCGGAGCGACGGACGGCGAGCGGTGCGAACAGGCTCGCGGCGACCGGCGGTCTTCGGCCGCCTGGTGGGACGGGCGGGCCAGGAAGGCCGTCGGCCAGCGCTCGGTCCACCGCGGTGCCGGCCTCGTAGCCCGCCACGCGGCGAGCCCCGGCCCGAGCGCCGTCACGCCGGCGAGCCCCAGCGCGGCCCGGCCGACCGGAGTGGCGAGGTCGCCCTCACTCCACGCCAGCACCGTCGAGGCGACGAGCCAGCAGAGTCCGATCGCCGGGAGCTCGTTGATCATGAAGCCGAGCCAGTGGCGCAGTCTCGACCTGCGCGGCCGTCTCGGGGTTGGCGCAGCAACGGCGCAGAACGTGAGCACCGCCATGAGGACGACCGTGATCAGATAGCCGATGGGCATCCCGGTTGGTGATTCCGACCGCGTTCTACGGCTAAACCCAACGGCTCCGCCATGCGCCGGGCCCGCCGCGGCCCCACGCTATCGTGACGGTTCGTGGCAGCGCCCGCCGTGATCGAGACGATCGACCTGACCAAGGTCTACCCCGGCGGCGTCACTGCCGTCGACGGCATGAACCTGACCGTCGCCCAGGGCGAGATCTTCGGCCTGCTCGGGCCGAACGGCGCCGGCAAGACGACGACGGCCAGCATGCTCACCACCCGCGTCATCCCGACGTCCGGCCGGGCGCTCGTGGGCGGCATCGACGTCGTCCGCCAGCCGGCCGTCGCCAAGCAGCTGATCGGCGTCCTTCCGCAGACGAACACGCTCGACCGGTCGCTGACGGTCTGGGAGAACCTCTACTTCCACGGCCGCTTCTTCGGCATGGGGGCGAAGGCATCGCGGGCGGCCGCCGATGAGCTCCTGGTCAAGTTCCGGCTGACCGAGCGCGCGAAGGCGCCGGTGATGGCGCTGTCCGGCGGCCTCGCGCAGCGGCTGATGGTCGCCCGTGCCCTGCTCCACAACCCGGCCATCCTGTTCCTGGACGAGCCCACCGCCGGGCTCGACCCGCAGAGCCGGATCGGCCTCTGGGAGATCGTGGGCGCGCTCCACGAGACCGGCCAGACCGTCGTCCTCACCACCCACAACATGGAGGAGGCCGACCAGCTGTGCGACCGGATCGGCATCATGGATCGCGGCCGCATCCTCTCGCTGGGCACGCCGGAGGAGCTGAAGCAGTCGGTCGGTGCGGACACGATCGTCACCGTCTCGAGCGACGGCGACCTCGAGCGGTTGGCGGAGAGCCTGTGCGACCGTGTTGAGGGCATCGACGGCGCGGCCGTGCGCGACGGGTCGGTGCAGGTGGCGGTGCGCGGCACCGACCGGGTGCTCGTGCGCGTGATCGGCGCCGCCGAGGAGGCGGGCTACATCGTGAGCGACGTGCAGATCGCGCCGCCGTCGCTCGAGACCGTGTTCATCGGCCTGACCGGAAAGGATCTCCGCGACTGATGTCGGCGACCGTCACCGGCGACGACCTGTACCGGACCGACTCGGCGGCACGCTCGAGCCGGATCGCCTTCGGTGCGCTGCTCCTGCGCGACCTGTGGGTGCTGCGCAAGAACCTGCGCGCGTTCATCCCGCGCACCATCGTCCAGCCGCTGCTCCTGTGCTTCGTGTTCCTCTACGTCTTCCCGACCATCGGCACCGGCGTCGGCGGCGGCCGTGGCGGCGCCAGCGAATCCGACTTCGCCACCATCCTCGTCGCCGGCGTGATCGGGTTGTCGATCATGTTCCAGGGCATCCAGGCGGTGGCGCTGCCGATGGTGCAGGAGTTCGGCTACACGAAGGAGATCGAGGATCGGGTGCTGGCCCCGCTGCCGGTGGTGCTGGTCGCGCTCGAGAAGGTGGTGTTCGGGGCGCTCCAGGGGCTGCTGGCCGCGGCGATCGTGTTTCCCATCGCCGCGGTCGTGCACGCCTCGTCGATCCACATCAACCTCCAGGTGCACTGGCTCACCCTGATCACCCTGATCCCGCTCGCCTGCATCACCTGCTCGGCCCTCGGGCTCACGTTCGGCACGATCTTCGACCCGCGCAACGTGCCGCTCATGTTCGGGATCGTGATCCTGCCGCTGACGTTCCTGGGCGGCACGTACTACGCGTGGACGACGCTCGAGCCGGTCAAGGCGGAGGGCCTGCCGTGGCTCCAGTACGTGGTGCTGATCAACCCGCTGGTCTACATCAACGAGGGATCGCGCGCAGCGCTGACCTCGTCCAACCATATGACGCTGTGGGCCGTCTACCCGGCGCTGGTCGGGTTCAGCGCGCTCTTCCTGTGGGTCGGCACGCGGAACTTCACCCGCCGGGTGATCAGCTAGCAAGGAGGGAACAATGCAGATGAAGCTCGAAGTGGTGGCGCTCCCCGTCGCCGACGTGGACGTGGCGAAGGCGTTCTACACGGAGCGTGTCGGATTCAACCTCGACCACGACGTTCGTCCCAATGACAGCATGCGAGTCGTTCAGATGACGCCGCCGGGCTCGGCGTGTTCCGTGGTGATCGGCGAGGGCCTACCTCTCGGCGAGCCGGGCTCGGTGAAGGGCGTGCAGCTCGTCGTGGACGATCTGGACGCGGCCGGTGAGGAGCTCTCCGCCCGCGGCGTCCCCATCAGCGACGTGCAGCAGCTCGGACCCGGAGGGCGCCCGGGGGTCGCGCTTCGCCTTCTTCGCCGATCCAGACGGCAACACCTGGGCCGTCCAGGAGCTCAAGCCCAACCCGCCGCCCCGGTAGAGCCCAGGGGAATCCCCGATGCGTTCGGCAACCCGTATGCGCGAAGATTGCATCAATGGTTGCGACGGCGAACAGTCCGTGGAGGTGGCGGTGTCGCCTGCTTGTGTTCGCGGCCTCTCTGGCGGCGAGTGTCGCTCTGGTGCCTCCTGCGGTCGGTGCCGCGGCTCCGACGCGGATACTTGTCACCCAGCATCCGGTGGTCGCGCTCTCTGCCAGCAGTGGGTACCTGGCATGGCGAACCCGGGTTCCGCTCCGGCGGGGCATCGCCTGCTCGAGCGTCCACCGGCTACGCTGCAGGTCGGAACCGATCGCGCCGTGACGATCCGTCCGTGTCATGGAGTGCCGCGCTGCTGCGAAGATCGCGGCGGCGGCGTGTACGCCGATGCGCAAGCGGTCTTCTGGAAGCAGACGATATGGGAATTCTCCGGAGGCCAGCTCGATCCGCTCGTCAGGGACTCGGTCTCTGAGTTTCCGGAGCCTCCTCGGGCGCTGCGGGGCACGCGTTCGGATACACGTGCGGCGGCAACCAGATAGCCGCTGCTGGGGCAGGCGGTGGGTCGCTCGCCTACTCGGTGCTGCACTCTGACGAGGTCGACCCTGGGATGAATTGCCAGTTCGGTTTGCCTGGAGATATCCAGGCGACCGGGGGAGCGATCTGGGTGGTCTCCGGCCAGAACCGCACCCCCGTCGTGCTGGCCGGAGCGCCCCCATCCGCCCAGGTCGCCGCCGCCGGCGGCCTGGTCGCAACGGTTCCCTACTCCCTGCCTTCGCCGGTTGACCACCCTCCCGCGGTCGCACGGGTTGTCGAGATCTGGGACGTCGCATCCGCGACCCGCCTGGCAACGATCGGCCTCCCCGGCCGCATCGTCGACATCGACTTCAACGGGCGCGTTCTCGCCGTCGTCGTTCAGGCGCAGGGCAGAGAGCGGATTGTTCGGTACGACGCCACCGGCGCCAAACTCGGCTCGACCCCGTTGGCGACATCCTCCGTGCGACGCATCTCCATGGGCGCGGCCGTCATCGCATACGCCGTCGGGCACCGAATCCTCGAAATGAGCACGACCTCGGGCAGAACACGCACGCTCTGGCGTGCCACCCGTACGCCACGGCTGGTCACAGTCGGAAACGGCCACGTCTACTGGGTGGAGCACTCACGGCGGATCAGCGCGATCGCTGCGTAGCGGCGATTCGACGTGCGGCTGTGTGTGAGCCGTGTTGGAGCGACATAGGTTTTCGCCAACTCTCCACTGGCACGATCCGTCAATGCACTTCGGCGCAGCATTTCCAACGCGAAGAGGAGATCCAGTGGAGCTCGACCACCAAGAGCGGGAGCCGGTCATGGAGCCACGCCGCCGCTTCCCCGCGCGCATCGTCCTGGCAGCGCTCATCGTTGCCATTGCAGCGGCTGTCGCCGTTGCCGGCCACGCTCTCGTGAACACGCGGTCGGCGGGGATCGGTACAGGCGTCGTCGTGATCGAAACCAACCTCGGCTTCCAGGGCGGACAGGCCGCGGGCACCGGGATGGTGCTGACGTCGTCGGGTGAGGTGCTGACCAACAACCACGTCATCCGCGGCGCGACCGAGATCACAGTGAAGGTGCCGGGCACGGGCCGCAGCTATCCGGCCGAGGTCGTCGGCTATTCCGTCTCGGATGACGTCGCCGTCATCCAGGCGAGCGGCGTCTCGAATCTGAAGACCGCCTCCCGTGGCGATTCCGCGGCCGTCGACGTCGGCGAATCCGTGCAGGCTGTCGGAAACGCCGGCGGCACCGGCCGGCTCACCACCGCCGCCGGCACGGTGACCAGCGTTGACCGCTCGATCACGGTGAACGACGACCAGGGGGGAAGCGAGAGCCTGAGCGGGCTGATCGAGACGAACGCAGCCGTGAAGCCCGGCGACTCCGGGGGGCCGCTGCTGAACGCCGACGGCCAGGTGATCGGGATGGACACGGCCGCGTCCGTCGGAAACGAGATCGATCAGACGGCAACGAGCGACGGCTACGCGATTCCGATCAACAAGGCAGCTGCGATCGTCGAGCAGATCCACAGTGGCAACGACTCGGCGACGATCCACATCGGCGGTACGGCCTTCCTCGGCGTCGAGACCACAACGAACAGCTACGGAGGTACCGGCGCGGCCATCACGACGGTCATGCCGGGGAGCCCCGCAGAGGCTGCGGGCCTGGTTGCCGGCGACCTGATCACCTCGGTCGGCGGCCGCACGATCTCATCCCCGGATGAGCTGAGCGCGATCGTGATGACCCAGAAGCCCGGCGCGTCCATCTCCGCGGTCTACCTCGATCAGGGAGGCGCAACCCAGAGCGCCGATGTCACGCTGGCAAGCGGGCCACCGCGCTAGTGCGTCAGGCGGGTCGCGCAGCGCGGAAGCGTTCTGCCCCTGAGCTGCCACGCCGCCGCCTCTTCGGCGCGCCGGAGTAGGATCGCTGGAGTGTCGGCAGTGGGCACCCATCGATGACCGTGACCCGGCGCGGGCTTCTCGAGCTGGCGGCGGCGGGTGGGCTCGCGGTCGGGCTGGGGCTGCGGAGCCCGTCTCGGCGGCGGCCGTGTCCCCCGCCCGCGACCCGGTGATCATCGGCAGCTGGGGCGGCCTGCTTGATCCCGGCCACCGGTGCCTACTTTGGCGCCGATGACACGACGCGCGGCTTCACGACGCCAAACGGGATCGAGACCCAACTCGGGCGGCGGATGGGGTTCCGGAATCGGCGCTACGGCTGGCTCGCGAAGTGCCCGAGCGCGGCGGCGATTGCGGACTCCAAGCTGAGCGCGCCGGGCGTCGTGCCGATGACGTCGTTCGGATCGCCGAGCAACTTTCCCGTCAAGTCGTCGGGCTGGTCCGGTAAGGGCGACCTGAGCACGACCTCCTACGGGCAGGGCATCGATCGGATCACCAACGGCGAGTTCGACTCGTACTGGCGGTCGGTCGCGATCGGGCTGAAGGCGCTTGCGGTTCCGGTGATCTTCCGGCTCTGGCAGGAGCCAAACGGTCCTCACAACCCGTACTACGGTGCGTGGCAGGGTGGCCTTGGAACGGGTGGCGAGGCGGCGTTCGCCGCCGCCTGGAGGCACATCTGGACGGTGTTCAACGTCGAGAAGGCGACGCTGGCGGCGGGTGGCAACTGCATCTGGGTGTTCTGCGCCCAGCAGACCACCGGGCCGTCGAAGACCGGCGGCCCGTGGCAGCCGTACTGGCCGGGTGCCGACGTCGTCGACTGGAGCGGTATGGATCTGTACCGTGAGACATTCCCGTTCGAGGCCGTCAACCCGCCGGTCTATGGCAGCTTCTACCAGTGGGCGGTCGACCACCAGAAGCCGTTCACTCACGGGGGAGGCAGGCTCCCCCGTGAGCCCTCGTCGCCCTGATGCGCCAGGCACGAATGGCCTCACGGAGAACCCTCGCCGGTTGTGACACTTGACGCATGCTGGGTTGCGGGTGTAGGGTCGTCGTTCTCGATCGAATCGAGGGAGGGGTGAAGGCTGATCCTCGATGAGCACCGCGTCGACTGGGCTGGCGATGGCGTGGCGGTTCCGGGTATCGGGGCACGATCTGACTTGGATCTGCCTGCGACGGATCCGCGGCTTGCACGACCGAGCGGTAGGTACGGGCCCGGGTGTCGGGCTCGGCCGAGCGCTTGGCGCCCCAGAACACGCGCATCCAACGTGACAGGGTGAGGGGGAGACCATGAGACGTTCATGGATGGTGGGAGCGGTGGGACTCGCGGTGCTTGTGTTCGCGACCACCGCGGCAGCAGCGGTCGTTGGCGACTTCCAGCGGATGCGGTTCGAGACGAGCAACGGAGCGACGCTCGGCTGGGTCACGACGACGAACGACTCGTCGACTGACGCGAACCATCGTGCGCTCAAGCTGGTGCTTCGGCCGAACGCTCCGGGATGCTCAGACCAGAACTTGGGGGCGTGCTCGTTTGGGAGGGCGTTCTCGAGGGCGAGCAACACCAGGCGCACTCTGGTCACGAACCAGATGAATCTGTCGTGGGAGTATGCGGCGGCGAATCCCGTGACCGCGTCCGAGCGGATGAACGTGTTCTTCTCGAACGGCGACGTCGCGTTTCTCGACTCGAGCTTGTGCAACAAGCCGATCGCGTCGAGCGGCGGTACGTGGCTTCGGTCTGACTTCACAGGTTTCAAGACTGGCTGCTCGTTCAGCGTGGTTGGCGATACCGCCGGAACGTACGCGGCAGACGGCACGCACTCTGCCTGGGCGGTGTACGCCGCGTTGTTCCCAGAGCAGGTCGTGACGATCCGTCACCTGCTGGTGGACTCCGGCGCCGCACCGGCCACTGGGCACAGCACGTACTACTTCGATCGCATCTCCCTCGGGGCCGGCAAGATGTACACCCGCAGCGCGGGCAGGGCCGTGAACTGTCCGACCGAGAGCGTCTGCTAGACCGACAGCGGCAGCAGCGACCACTTCGAACGCCGAGAGGGCCCCGAGCAGGGGCCATCTCGCAAGCCCCAAGCGTCTCGCGCCGCCTGACTCATCGGCACCTCGGCGGTCGTGACGCGTGCGAATCGCACGCGTTTCTGCTCCATCTCGTCTCCTGGATCCGCGCGGTTGAGCCATGCGCCCGGCACGATTCGAACGTGCGGCCTCTGCCTCCGCAGGGCAGCGCTCTATCCCCTGAGCTACGGGCGCGGGACCGGGAGTGTATCCGGTCTCGTCGGCTGCACCGCCGGGGTCAGACCCGGCCTCGACAGTGTCGCGCCGGTGTCACGCCGGCCGATGCGAGTCTGACCCCGCGGTCTCCCTAGCCGTTCATGTGCGGATGGAAGACGCCGACCTCCGACCTCCAGGGACCGAGCCCGTCGAGGTGCCGCGGAGGCTTGCCGAGCGGCGCCGCCTCGAGGAGTCGGATCTCGTGATCGAGCTGGTTGTAGCGGCGGTTCGGCACGTAGTAGCCATGGTTGCTCTGTGAGCCCGGTCCGAAGGCGTCCGGTGGTAGCCGGCGGATCACCGGGGGCATGATCAGTGCGATCCAGCGGTAGTGGCCTCGTCTGAGAGTGCAGTGAACCGACCCGTTCACGCAGAGCTGGCGCCTTGCGATCGTGATTGGCCCCTGGAAGACAACTACCACGGACACCTTCGGATAGCGGGATGGCGGCCCGCCGAAGACCTGTGCGACCCGGCCTGCGGTCGTCAGGTAGTCGGTGTGGTACGTGTACTGGCTCCCGTCGGTCTTGATGGTCTCGTTGCTCGAGATGAAGTCGTCGGTGAGGCTGGAGACGAGATCCAGCGCCTGGCTCAGGGCGTACTGCTCGGGATCGAATGCCGCCGGGTGCAGGCTCTGCGTGACGACCTCGCTTCCGTCCCCGCCGATCGCCGCCACGGCGACCGGGCGATGCCCGGATCGGGTGTGACGGCCCTGGACGACGGCGAAGAAGAACGGCCGGTTGACGCTGGCTGGGATAGCGGAGCCGTCCTGAAGGCGGATCTGGACGCGCCGGGCGCCCGGCGGGATCAGGCCCGCCACCGTGAAGACCGCCTCCGGGCGGCCAACCGCGAACCCGCCGGACGTGTAGCCGGAGATCGGGTCGCTGACCTGCGCCACCAGCGGCGATTGGATTCCTCCGTACGGCCGGACGCTGTCGTGCGGGATCGTGGAGCGGTACGGCGGCGGCTGGTTGACCCATGGGGTTGGCCTCTGCGTCTGGTAGGCGCAGAACTGCAGCGACGAGACGAGCCCGGGGCGAGGGTTCTGGTCGAAGATGCAATACCCGTGACGTTCGGTCATCGGCCAGCCGAAGTACCGGTACGTCTTGTGGGCGACGCTCACGGAAGCCAGATACCTGCCGGCGCCCGGGCGGAGCTGCTCGTCCCACTTCGACAGGTTCCATCCGGCGCCCAGTCCGACCTTGCGTTGCAGGTCAGCCGGGGCCGGTCCGTGCTCGTATCGAACGTGCGCGACGTGCCGATTGACGGGATAGTGGCGGCCGAACAGTGGGCCGCCGCTCGACAGCAGATGCGCGGCGCCCGCCGCACTCACGCCGACCACGGCAATGGCCGCGGCGAGGAGCAGCCCCCGGGTCAGGCTCACTCGCCGGACTCGTGCCAGGGGGTGGCGGCTGTCCAGCCTTGGCCGCATCATCTGGGCTCGCTCGAGGACGTCGCTCCAATCACGGGTCAGCGCCGGGACCGGCGGCTCCATCCGTCCGAGGACGGCGCGGACCAGGTCGTCAGATTCCATCGCCGGCCTCCTCCAACTTGCGCCGCAAGCTCGACCGAGCCTGACTCAAGGTCGCCGCCACCGTGCCCGGCGCCACCCCGAGCGCCTCGGCGATCGCGTCGTATTCCAGATCTGCGTAGTAGCGGAGAAACAGCACGGTGCGCTGGCGCTCCGGCAGGCTCGCGACGACGCCGCGTAGCCACGCGGCGTCCTCGGAACGGCGAGACTCCGCCGGGACTTCCTGCATTCCACGGGACGACCAGGGCCGTGACGCCGTCCTGCGCCGGGCTTCGTTCACCACGATGCGCCACACCCATGCCTCCAGCGACCCCTCGGCGCGGAACTCCGCGGCGTGAGCAAGTGCGCGGGCGAATCCGTCCTGCACCGCGTCTCGGGCCACGTCGCGGTCCCCGACGATCGCCGACGCCACCCTCACGAACGCCTCCAGCCTGTTCCGATACACCCGCTCGAGCGCCCGCTCGACGTCGATCGGGCCGGCCAACGCCGCTGTCGTCTCAGGCGACTCATGCGCAACTGACTCCATCCGGGACATCAGACCCGCGGCGCCGTCGATTCCTTTAGTCGCCTGGGACGGGGTCAGACCCCGCCTCGAGAGCGTCACACCGGTGTCACGACGGCCGATGCGGGGCCTGATCCCGCTCGGCGGCCTCGGCGCGGGCCGCGCACCCGGGGCAGAGGACGTCGTCGACTCTCGCCGGCCTCCGCGGCGTGGACGTGCCAGCCCGGCGGAGGAGCCCCGGCCTCGTCTCCGTGGCGGGTCACGGTGGCGCCGCACCTGCACCGGTAGACGGCGCAGAGGTACGGGTAGGGTGCATCGATCAGGTCGTATGTGACACCCATGCGTCGTATGGTCGCACGCTCGGGCGACGAGACGCAACCGCCGCGACGCACCCTGATCCTTGTCGCGACGATCATCGGGTCGTCCATCACGTTCGTCGACGGCACGGTCGTGAACATCGCGCTTCCCACGATCGGCCGTGATCTCGATGCGGGCCTCTCGTCGCAGCAGTGGGTGACGCTCTCGTACTCGCTCGCGGTGGCGTCGCTCTACATCGTCTCGGGCGCGCTCGGCGACCGCTATGGGCGCTGGACGCTGTTCGTGGTCGGCGTCGCCGGGTTCGCGGCCGCCTCCGCGGTGGCGGGCATCGCGCCGAACGTCGAGCTTCTCATCGCGGGGCGCGTGCTCCAGGGCGTCGCCGGGGCGCTCCTCACCACGAACAGCCTCGCGCTCCTGCGGGCCACCTACGGCGACGACGCCGGCAAGGCGGTCGGCCAGTGGACCGCGTGGAGCGGGATCGGCACGATGATCGGCCCGCCGCTCGGCGGCCTCCTCATCCAGGTGGCGTCGTGGCGCTGGATCTTCTTCCTGAACCTCCCGTTCGCGGCGCTGGCGCTCGTCATGGCGTTCGCCGGCCGATCCGAGGAGGACCGGACGGCGAAGCCGAGGCCGCTCCAGCTGCCCGGCGCCGTCGGGATCGCCGTCACGTTCGGCGGTGTGACATACGGGCTGATCGACGGCGGCCAGTCGGGGTTCGGGTCGTCGTGGCCGTGGTTCCTCGTCGCGCTGGTGGGGTTCGCGGTGCTCGTCATCAGCGAGCGGCGGGCGGACGAACCGCTCCTGCCTCCGGAGCTCCTGCGGAAGCGCGTCTTCGTCGTGGCCAACGTCTACACGTTCCTGGTCTACGCCGCGCTCGGCTCGTCGACCTTCTACCTCGCGCTCTACCTCCAGTCGCAGGCCGTCGGCTACACACCCGCTCGCGCGTCGCTCATCTTCCTGCCGATCAGCGTCATCATGTTCTTCCTGGCTGCGCGCTTCGGCCGGCTGGCCGACCGCGACGGCCCGCGCCGCCTCCTCGCCGTTGCCCCGATCGTGATGGCCGTCGGCTTCGTGCTGCTCACCTTCGTGCAGAGCATGAACCCGTTCGTGCCGCTCCCCGGCGTGCTCGTGCTGGCGTTCGGCCTCGCGATGCTCGTGGCCCCGATCACGGCGACCGCCCTCAAGGCGGCTCCCGACCGCTTCGCCGGGCTTGCCGCCGGCGTCAACACCACCGTCTCGCGTATCGGCGGCCTGATCGCGATCCCGATCCTCGGCGTCGTGATCACGCTCGTCTTCGCCGCCGACGCCCAGCACTCGAACCTGGATCCGTTCGCGACCCACGGCCTCTCGCAGGACGATCGCGACGCCACCGTCACCGCGTTCCGGGCCGGGATGGCCGTCGCGGTCGCGCTCTGCGTCGCCGGGTCGCTCCTGGCCCTGCGCGGCCTGCCCTCACAGGTCACGGCGGACGAAGGCGGCTCCGGCCAGGCACATGACGACGCCGATGTAGCCGGCGACCCAGGGCGCGAGTAGCGGGCCGGCCGGCTGGGCGCCTCCCAGCGGCCCCAGGTGGACGATCACGCCCGTGATCCCGCTGGTCTCGCCGGTCAAAGCGTGGAGCGCCGCCTGGTAGAGCGCGTCGAACGGCAGCGCCCAGCTCGTGATCGTGCCGATCGAGCTCAGGGTGTCGGAGTGGATCGCGTCGCCGATCTGGCCGAGGAGACCTCCGACGAGGCCCGCCCCGAACAGCATGAGGACGGCGATGCCGTTGGCCACCGTCGAGAGGTACACCGACCCCGCGAGCGACACCGCCGTCACCACCACGGCGGCAGCCGCCAGCTCGAGGCCCGGCAGCAGCACCTGGTCGGGCCACCATCCGCCCGCCAGCCACGTGATCACCGCCGACGCGGCGTAGACGAACGCTGCGTAGCCGGCCGCGACCGCCGCGGCGGCGCCGAACCGGGCGGCGAGGAAGACGACCCGCCCGGGCGGACGAACGACCATCGGCTGGAGGAGGCCCTGCTCGGCATCGCCGCGCAGCACGTTGAAGGTGAGGAAGACGGCGACGACGGTGCTGAGGAAGAGCGTCGCGAACATCGCGAGGCCGAGCAGCGTCGCGCCGGCCAGGACGGTGACGTCGACGTTGCTGTCGCCCGGCGAGGGCGGCCCCAGGTGGTCGAACGCGGTCGCCGTGCCGAGGCTGTAGAGCCCGAGGAAGAGCACGGTGAGGACGACGATCACGCCGAACACCCTCCGCCGCGTGCACTCGCGCAGGGTTGCGACCGCGATGACGCCGAAGCCCGTCACTCGGCGCCCTCCACGGCCTCGAGGTAGGCCTCCTCGAGGGTCGATCGGACGACGCGGACGCCGTAGATCCGCTCGCCGTCGGCGACGAGCCGGGCGACCAGGTCGGGCACCTCGTCGCGGCCGACGTCGTAGCGGCGGCCGCCCGCGTCCGTCTCGACCTCGACGCCGCTGGCGTGGGTGAGCTCGTCGGGCCGGCCTTCGGCGACGACCCTCCCGCGGGTGATGATGACGACCCGGTCGCACACGAGCTCGACCTCGCTCAGAAGATGGGAGTTCAGGAGGACGGAGACGCCACGGCCGCGCAGCTCCTCGAGGAGCGCGCGCACCGTGCGCCGCCCGGCGGGATCGAGCGCGCTCGTCGGCTCGTCGAGGACGAGGAACCGGGGCGCCCCGATCATCGCCTGGGCGATGCCGAGCCGCTGCTGCATCCCCTTCGACATCTGATCGACCTTGCGGTCGCCGACATCCGCCAGGCCGACCTGTTCGAGCAGCGATCCGCGCTCCGCCGCCCCGCCCTCCGATCCGACCAGGCCCTGGTGCAGGTGCATCACCTCGTCGGCCCGGAGCCAACCGGGGAACCGGAAGAGCTCGGCCAGGTACCCGAGCGCGCGCCGCGCCGGCAGCGACCCCGCCGGCGCCCCGAACACCTCCGCCCGCCCGCCGCTCGGACGCACGAGGCCGCAGCCGATCTTGACGAGGGTCGACTTCCCGGCGCCGTTCGGCCCCAGAAGGCCGACGAGCTCCCCCTCGCCGACACGCAGGCTCACGCCGTCGAGCGCGAGCACCCTGCCGTACCGCTTCTCGAGCCCCTCAGCGGCGAACGCGTCCGGCACGGGGCGAGAGTGTACCCACGGCCGCGGCGTCCTCGTCCGCTGCCATGAGCCGCGCCGCGACCGCCGACACCAGCACGATCGCGCCCGCGACGGCGAACGCCGCCCGTGGCGACGCGGCGCTCGCGACCGCGGCGCCGACCGCGGCGCCCACCGCGGTCATCACGCCGCCAAACGACATGAGCAGGGCGAGGATGCCGGCGCGCTCCTCCGGGCTGGTCTCTCGCTGCACCGTCGAGCGGTTGTAGACGACGGCGAGCCCGTTGGCGATGCCGCCCACGATGAAAAGGAGGATCACCATGCCGACCGCAGGGCTTACGCCGGATGCCAGCACGCTGATGCCGACGACGGCCAGCACCGCGGCGTAGTGGTGAGCGAGCCATCCGCTCACACGAGCCGCCAGCAGGCTGCCGAACGTCTGCCCGGCCGATGCCGCGGCGATCGTGAGCCCGGTCAGCGCTGCGCCCGCCGCGAGCGGTCCGAGGAGGAGCGGCACCTCGATCGAGTTGACGATCCCCATGGCGGCCAGCACCGGCATCCAGGCCACGGCGACCTGGCGGAGCGGGAGGTTGCGGCGGATCGTGCGCGCGCTGCGGCGCAGTCGACGGAGCGGCGTGCGCGCCGGGCCGGCCGGGATCGAGGCGGCGAGCGAGCCGCACGAGGCAAGCAGGGCGGCGGAGATGACGAACGAGACGGCGTTGGCGCCGAGCACGATGGCCGCTCCGGAGATCGCGACGACGGCGCCCGCGCCGGCCTGCCCGATCGCGGTCATCGCCGTGTCGACGGCCGCGAGTGTGCCGTTCGCGGAATCGATCCGCTCTTCGCCGACCACGGCCGGGACGACGGCGAGCGAGATCGGCCGGAAGATCCCGGCGGCGGCGCCGGCGACCGCCGCGAGCGCGACGACCAGGGCCGGCGAGTGGATGCCCGCAAGGACCGCGAACACGGCGGCGCACACGAGATCCGCGAACACCAGCGCACGCCGGGGCTGGAGCCGGTTCAGCCGGTCGGCAAGGAGGACGCCGATCACGACCGGCGGCAGGAACTCGGCCGCGAACACCGCCGAGACCCATGCGGGCTGTCCGGTGTCCTGGTACGTCCGAACGGCGAGGGCGATCGCGGCCGCGTACGTCCCGAGCACGCTGATGGCCGTCGCGAGGACGAATCGGCGGAACTCGGCCTCGCGGTCCGGCCCGCGGGCAGCGTCCCGCGTGTCGCCGGTGCGAGGCATCTACCAGCTATATCACGGCCGTTGGGGGCGCCGTCCGCGGACGGCGCCCCCGAGCTTCGGCCGCGTTACGAGTCGGCGAACGCCTGCGGGTAGACGCCGGTCGGCGTGCCGATGCCGGTCACGTCGTCCCAGCCCTTCTTCGTCACCAGACTGGAGTCCTGGTCGAACGTGCGGACGCTGTAGAGGATGCCGTCCTTGGGGTTGAACCCGTTCACGTAGTCGGAGCGGACGTTCGCCCCCGCGTGATGCACGACGTCCTTGAACGCCCCCGGCACCGCTTGGGCCAGGGCGTAGATCGTCGGGTTCGCGAACCCGAGCCGGCCGCCGGCCGCCTGGGCCGCCAGCGCCTGCACGCCGGCGAAGAGCGGCGACGAGAGGCTGGTGCCGCCGATCCGGTACTCGCCGTAGTGGGTGCCGTTCGGGAACACCTGCGTCTCGCCGACCAGCATGCCCGTCGTGGGATCGCCGTCGAGCGCCACGTCGGGCACGGCGCGCCCTGGCGCCGCCTCGTGGACGACGCCGTCCTGGTAGGCCGGCCGGTTGAAGAGCGTCGAGAACCCGCCGCCCGAGCCGTAGAGGAACGGCGGCGTGAACGCGGGCACCCAGCCCTTGCCGTTGTCGGACAGGTTGTACTTGTTGGTGCCCCAACCGGTCTGCCAGAGGAGCTCCCCGCCGGCGCCGATCGCCGTGCTGGTACCGCCGACGGCGGTCACCCACGGATCGCTGGTCGGGAAGTCGGTCTGAACGCGACCGCTCGCCAGGAGCTCGTCACCGTCGTCGCCGGACGAGAACATGAACCCGATGCCCTGCATCGCGCCCTGCTTGAAGATCTGCTCGTAGGCCACGACGGTGCCGCTCGTGGTGTTCTGGTCGAGATCGCCCCACGAGTTGGTCACGATCGACGCCTTGTTGTCGTCGACGATCCGCTGCAGCGACTCGAGGAAGTCGGTGTCGGTGCACGAGCGGGCCGCGTAGAACATGACGTGCGCGCCGGTCGCCATCGCGTGCACCGCCTCGACGTCGAGCGTCTCCTCGCCGAACCAACCGTTGCCGCCGCACAGGTTCACGTTGCGGAACGGCTTCGAGGGCATGGACTGCGTAAGGGTGGACTGCGTGAACGCGGGATCCCCGTGGGTCGTCGCGTAGTGGTTGGCATCGAAGCGGATCGTCGGCGCCGCGAAGGCGTCGGTGATCGCGACGGTCGCGCCCTTGCCGGTCAGGCCGGTGTCGCCGGTGCCGTAGGCGCTTCGGAACTCGATCGGCGTGTAGCCGCAGTGCGCGTACGGGCGGAACGAGCCCTTGAACTTCGGAAGCGGCGTCGTGAAGTCCGCCTGGAGGTTGCCCTGCACCTGGCCGTAGAAGAGCGAGCACGGCCGGCCGTTGACGAAGCCCGGCGGCGGGCCAAGGTCGGCATGCCGCATGATGTGCGGCGCGGTGTCGAGGCCGGTGACGCCGAGGACCGCGGGCTTGAGCCCCTTCGGCACACGCGCATCACCCGTCGGCGCGCGGACCACGTGGGCGCCGCGCTGGTACATGGCGAGCTTCACCCGGAACGCCTGCTCGGCCGAGGCGGCGGTGCCGGCGGCCTTGACGTAGCGGTTGCCCGCTGCGACGCCGGTCACGCGCATTCCCGCGCCGCGGAGCCACGACTCAACCGACGCGACCGTCTTTGCCGTCGGGGCGAAACGGGCCCGGTACTGGGCGGGCGTGAGGAAATGCCTGTAGCTCGCGCTGCCGGGTGTCGAGACGGCTCGGATGGCCGCGTTGAGCGCGGCGGTTCCTCCGTGCGGTGCGAGATACACACGGACGGCGACGCCCTGCTTCGCAGGTGCCGCCCGAAGCGCGCGGGCCCCGGTCGCCCAGGACGGTGCGCTGTGTGCGAGCGCGGCGGTGGCGGGCGCGGCGCTCCGCGCCAGGCCCGTCGATCCCGACATCATGACGGCCGTCAGGCAGACCACGCCGACGACCCCAGCCCTCATCGACCCGCCGTACTGCATGTGCATCCCTCCCGAGGAGCGTTACAGGTTCCGGCGAGTGTAGCGCAGCCGAAAGCCCGCAAATTCCGAGAGGCGTATCGCTGGATTGGCTGGCTAGCCGATGTCGATCTGGAGGTCGTCCAGCGTGCCGTGGAAGAAGTCGGTCTCGTCCCAGCCGATCGTGAGCTCCTTGCCGGCCTTCACGGTGCCGACGTTCCCCGGCCGCATCGGGTAGGTGATCCCGTCGACCGTGAGCGTCACGCCGGCCGATGTCTTCTTGCAGACGACGTGGTGCCACATGCCGTCGGTGACGGTCGGGCCGTCCTGGAAGTCGATCTTGCCGGCCGAGCCGGTGAAGGCGCAGCGTGCCTGCTCCTTCTTCTTCTGCTTGTAGATCTCGATCTTGTAGCCGCCCTTCTTCACCATGTCCCAGTCGAAGTCGCCGTTGCCGGCGTGGAACGTCGAGTGGAAGTAGAGCGAGAGGGTGATGTCCTTGGTGCCGGGGACGAGGCTCGTCGAGGCGGGCACGGTGATGCGCGAGGAGGTGCCGTCGAAGCCGTACGCGCGGTCGGCGGTATTGGTCGCGCGTTGACCCCGTCGAGGTCCATGGTGACGTTCGTGGACGTGCCGTTGTTCCCGAAGCCCGACGAGTCGATCACGGTGTTTCCGCCGGTCTCGTCGAAGTTCCAGTGTGCGACCGTCGTGGCCGCCGCGGCCGCGGGGAATGCCGCAGCGAGGACAAGCGCAATCAGCACCGGCACAGCACGTTTCATGTGATTCCCCCTAGGCAGCTTGAACTGACCCACCCTTCGAAGTTGATGGTACCGGCTTCCCAGAATGTGTCAACCCGCGCCTAGCGGGACGGCCGTGCTTGCAATGCCGAGCGCGCCGGCGGCTACGGACGACGGGCGACGAACACGTACTCGTTGCTCTCGTCCGTGAACGGCTCGCCGGAGAAGCCGCCGCAGAGCGACTCGACCTCCAGGCCGGCGACGTCGACGAGGCCGAGCCATTCGTTCTTCGTCGCCCACCAGAGCGAGCTCATCGAGCCGTCGTCGAGTGCGATGTCGATCCGGTTCTCGCCGACGGCATACCGCACCGTGTGGGGCACCGGCTTGTCAGCGTGCCTGCCGTCGGCCTCGGCGGCGAACCGGTGGTTGAACGCGAACGCGTTCCAGGCGAACCGGCCGTCGGGCAGGAGCGAGGCCGCGACGCGCTCGAACGTGCGGCGGCGGTCGGCCCAGGTCGGCAGGTGAAGGAGCGCGCGGAACGGGCAGTAGATGAGCCCGGCCGGCTCCCCGAGCGCGAGGTCGCGCATGTCGCCCTCGCGCAGGTCGAGCTCGACCCCCGCCTCGGCGGCGCGGGCCCGAGCCTGATCCAGCATCGCCGGCGAGGTGTCGATCCCGATCACCCTGCGGCCCGTCGCCTGCGCAACCGGGATGGCGACGCGGCCGCTCCCGACAGCGAGCTCGACGAGTGGGCCGTCCGCCCTCCGGGCCAGCTCGACGTAGAACGCGACGTCGGCCGTCATGTGCGCCGCCCACTCGTCGTAGCGGTGCGAGAACCCCTCGTCCCAGCTCGTGGGTGGCTCCCCGATCAGGAGTCGGTCGTGTCCTCTCCGCGCATGGTGTCGGCCTCGGCGGCAACCGCAACCGCGGCGTCGGCGGAGATCGCGTGACGGGCGATCTTCTGGTATCCGGCGAGGCCGCGCTCCAGCTGTTCGACGACGCGGTCCTCGGCGATGGCGATGATGGCCGAGGAGCCGGGCGGAAGGCTCTCGCCGATCTCCTTCAGATCCTCGTCCTTGAAGCCCTTGTCGCGCACCTTGCCCCAGATGCCGCCGGCTCCTCCGCCGACGACCGCGCCCGCGATGATGCTGGGCGGGAAGATCAGGCCGACGACGCCGCCCGCGATGGCGCCGCGCTTGGCCCACTTCTTGCCGCTGGGGTCGGCGGTCTCCTCGAACTTCACCTTGTCGTCTTTGGTGTGCACGATCACGGCGGCGTCGATCAGATCGATCGCGCCGGCGCGCTCCGCCGACTGGAAGTCCTTCAGCGAAGCGGCGGCCCCGTTCTCGCCGTTGAAGGCTGCGATGAAGATCTCGATGGTCGTGGTGCTCATGGCCCCCTGCTTTCGATTGTGTGGTGTGCGTCGGCGCGTACGGCAGCCTGCCGATCCGGCGCCCCCAGTATCGCCGCCGCGAGCGGTGTCGGCTTAACCCGATCGGGGCGAAGCACGCTGTAAGCTGATCGTGATGGGCGGCTACGACGAGACGTACCGCCGCTGGCAGCGGGATCCGGACGCGTTCTGGCTCGGCCTCGCCAGCGCCGTGGAGTGGGAGCACGAGCCGGAGGCGGCGCTCGACGCGAGCGGTGCGCCGCTCTACCGGTGGTTCCCGGACGGCCGCCTCAACATGTGCTTCAACCTGCTCGACCGACACGTTCGCGACGGACGCGGCGAGCAGGCGGCCCTGATCTACGACAGCCCGGTCACAGCGCAAGTGCGCACCTACACCTACCGGGAGCTGCTGGACGAGACCGCGCGGGTGGCGGGAGCGTTCGCGCGCCTGGGCGTGGGCCGCGGCGATCGGGTCGTCATCTACATGCCGATGGTTCCTGAGGCCCTCATGGCCATGATGGCCTGCGCGCGGCTCGGGGCGGTCCACTCGGTGGTGTTCGGCGGGTTCGCTGCCAACGAGCTCGCGTCCCGTATCGAGGACTGCCGGCCCAAGCTGATCGTGGCGGCGTCGTGCGGGATCGAGCCGTCCCGGGTCGTCGAGTATGGGCCGCTGCTCGAACCGCGCACTCGAGATCGTCGGGGGCGACCATCCCCGCTGCGTGATCCTTCAGCGCCCTCAGGCTGAGGCGGCGCTCGTCGAGGGCCGGGACGTCTCGTGGGAGCAGGCGGTGGACGGCGCCGAGCCGGCCGGATGCGTCACCGTCCAGGCGACTGATCCGTTGTACGTCCTCTACACGTCGGGCACGACCGGCGTGCCGAAGGGCATCGTCCGCGACACGGGCGGCTACGCCGTCGCGCTGCAGTGGTCGATGGGGGCGATCTACGGCGCCGAGCCGGGCGACGTCTACTGGGCGGCCTCAGACATCGGCTGGGTCGTCGGCCACTCGTACATCGTCTACGGGCCGCTTCTGCAGGGCTGCACGACCGTCCTCTACGAGGGCAAGCCGGTCGGCACACCCGATGCCGGCGCGTTCTGGCGCGTGTGCGCGGACCACGGGGTGGATGTGTTGTTCACCGCCCCGACGGCGATCAGGGCGATCAAGCGGGATGACCCGGGCGGCACGCACATGGGCGGCCACGACCTGTCGCGGCTGCGCACGCTCTTCCTGGCCGGCGAGCGATGCGACCCCGACACGCTGGCGTGGGCCGAGCGAAGCCTCGACCGGCCGGTGATCGACCACTGGTGGCAGACCGAGACCGGCTGGCCGATCGCGGCCAACTGCATCGGCGTCGAACACCTCCCGGTGCGGCCCGGCTCCTCCGCGAAAGCGGTCCCCGGCTACGACCTGCGCGTGCTCGACGAGCAGAGCAACCAGATGCCCGCGGGGGAGATCGGCGCACTCTGCGTCAAGCTGCCCCTGCCGCCCGGTTGCAGCCCCACGCTGTGGGGTGGCGACCAGCATTGGGTCGACGCCTACCTGTCGCACTACGACGGCTACTACATGACCGCCGACGCGGGCTACATCGACGACGACGGCTACGTCTACGTCATGAGCCGGACCGACGACGTCATCAACACTGCCGGCCACCGGCTTTCGACCGGCGCGATGGAGGAGGTGCTCGCCGCCCACCCGGATGTCGCCGAGTGCGCGGTCGTCGGGATCGCCGATGATCTCAAGGGCCAGGTGCCGATCGGCCTCGCCGTCCTGAAGGCGGGGGTCGATCGTGAGCGCTCAGAGATCGCGGCAGAGCTCGTCGCCCGCGTCCGGGACGAGATCGGACCGGTGGCGTCCTTCAAGCAGGTGCGCATCGTCAGGGCGCTCCCGAAGACGCGCTCCGGCAAGATCCTGCGCGGCACGATCCGCAAGATGGCGGACGGCGAGGAGTGGCGCATCCCCGCCACGATCGAGGACCCGACGGTGCTCGACGACCTCGGCGAGGTCCTGGCCGAGATGGGCCGTGCGCCGTCGGCCGCCACCGGTGCCTGACGGCGTCGCCGTCCGGTCCATACGGCCCGTGGAGCGGAGGGGGAGGGATTCGAACCCTCGACTGAGGAAAACCCCCAGTAACGGTTTTCGAGACCGCCGCATTCAACCACTCTGCCACCCCTCCGGGAAGCTGCGAGATTCTAGCCGCGGAGCCCCGTCGACCCACGCTCCGTTACGCTTGCCCGGCGTGTCGCATGCAGCCTCACCGTCCGCCGATCTGACCGACGAGCAGCGCGAGATCCAGGCGCTCGCCGCCGAGTTCGCCCGCACCGAGATCCGGCCGGTCGCGGCCGAGGTCGACGAGCGCGACACCCACTGCCCCGTCGACGTCGTCCATCGGGCGGCGGCGGTCGGGCTGACGTCGTTCATGCTCCCCGAGGACGTCGGCGGCGGAGGCGTGGCCGACGTTCTGACCGGCTGCATCGTCCAGGAGGAGCTGAACTGGGGCTGCGCCGGGATCGGGAATCTCGTCACGTCGGGTGGGTTCTTCGCGCGGCCGGTGGTCGAGGTCGGGACGCCCGAGCAGCAGCAGCGATGGCTCGCGCCGCTGTGCTCCGCCGACGCCGCCCCTCACGGCGCTGGCGTCGACGGAGCCCGGGGTCGGCTCCGACACCGCGGCCATGACGACCGCCGCCTGCGCACCGACGCCGGCTATCGCCTGAACGGCCAGAAGTCGTGGATCTCGAACGGCGGCATCGGCGAGTACTACGTCGTCTTCGCGACCGTGGCTCCGGGGACGGGATCGAAGGGCGTGACGGCGTTCCTCGTCGACCGGAGCGACACGGGCGTGTCGTTCGGCGAGCCGATGAAGAAGCTCGGCCAGCGGGCCATCCTCTCGACCGAGGTGTTCCTCCACGACGTCGACCTGCCGGCCGACCGGCTGCTCGGCGAGGAGGGCAAGGGCTTCTACAGCCTCATGCACACGTTCGACGAGTCGCGGATCCACCTCGCCGCCGGCGCGGTCGGGATCGCGCGCGCGGCGCTCGACTACAGCATCGAGTACGCCGGCTCGCGGAACGCGTTCGGAAAGCCGATCGGCCGCCATCAGGCGGTCGGCTTCCGCCTCGCCGACATGGCGACCCGGATCGACGCGGCGCGGCTCCTCACCCATCGCGCGGCCCGGATGATGGACGCCGGGCAGCACGTTCCGGCCGAGGCGGCGATGGCCAAGCTCTTCGCCTCCGAGGCGGCGATGTGGTGCACGTGGGCCGCCGTCCAGAACCTCGGCGGCTGGGGCTACTCGCGCGAGTACCCGGTCGAGAAGTGGATGCGCGACGCGAAGCTCGAGGAGATCGAGGAGGGCACGTCGGACATCCAGCGGCTCATCATCTCCCGCCGGCTGCTCGACAGCCGCGGCTAGCGACCTCCTGAAAATTGGTGCCTGGCACCGTTTTTTCAGGCTAGGCGGGGACGGCGCTCTCGTCGAGCGGAGCGAGGGCGGCGCCCGTGTCCTCGAGGACGCGCAGGGCGTCGGGCGGGAGGTGGGCCTGCACGGGGGTGCCCTGCTTCCAGGGGATCTCGGTACCGACGTTCTGGATGAGCGCCTGGATCGTCGTCCCGACGGCCAGGTGCACGATGACCTGCACGGAGTTGCCGAGGTAGACGAGCCGTTCGACCATCCCGGGGACGCGGTTCTGGCCGGTTGTCTCCTGGGTCTCGAGCTGGACGCGCTCGGGCCGGATCGTGACCCGCACGGACCCGCGTGCGTCGGTCTTGCCCTGGGTCGCGTCGAGCTCGAAGTCGCCGACTTGGAGCCGGCAGATGTTCGCGCCGCCCACGGCCTCGGCGTCCATGAGGTTGGACACGCCGAGGAAGTCGGCGACGAAGACGGTCGACGGCTCCTCGTAGACCTCGCGCGGCGGCGCCACCTGCTCGACCTTGCCGTCGGCCATGACGGCGATCCGGTCGCTCATCGTGAGCGCCTCCTCCTGGTCGTGGGTCACGTAGATGAACGTGATCCCGACCTGCTGCTGGAGGGCCTTCAGCTCGATCTGGAGCGCCTTTCGCAGCTTGGCGTCGAGGGCGCCGAGCGGCTCGTCGAGCAGCAGCACCGCGGGCTTCAGGACGAGCGCCCGCGCGAGCGCGACGCGCTGCTGCTGGCCGCCCGACATCTGCGCCGGCTTTCGCTTCTCGAAGCCTGTGAGCTGCACCAGCTCGAGCGTCTCGGCGACCCGCTCGCGGGTCTCGTGCTTTCCCACCTTCTGGCGTCGGAGGCCGAACGCGACGTTGTCGGCGACGTTCAGGTGCGGGAAGAGCGCGTAGCTCTGGAACACCGTGTTGACGTTGCGCTTGTGCGGCGGCGTGTAGGCCATGTCGGTGCCGTCGAGCAGGATCCGTCCGTCGGTCGGCTGCTCGAAGCCGGCGATCATCCTGAGCGTCGTGGTCTTGCCGCAGCCCGACGGGCCGAGCATCGAGAAGAACTCGCCGCTCGGCATCTCGAGGTTCAAGCCGTCGACGGCGGCCACGTCGCCGAAGCGCTTCACGAGATCAACGAGTGTGACTTCGCCGGCCATTCGCCAAATCTACTAGATGTCGAACGCCGCCATGTCGCCGACGAGCCCGCCGCCCGGGGTCCGCTCGCCGCGGGTGAACAGGCGGAAGACGAGGAAGCCGGCCATGACCGTCAGCAGCGTGACCGCGACCATGATCGTGGCGATCGCGTTCGTCGACGGAAGTGGTGCGGCGCGGGTCGCGGCATAGATCTGCATCGGGACCGTCACGGTGCCGCCGCCGTTCGAGAGCCAGAAGCTGATCACGAAGTCGTCGATCGAGAGGGCGAAGACGATCGCCGCGCTCGCCACGATCGCCGGCGTGAGCAGCGGCAGGAGCACCCTGTAGAGGGCTACCCACGGCGTTGCGCCGAGGTCGGCCGCAGCCTCCTCATACTGCCTCCCGATCGAGAACATGCGGCCGCGCACGATCACCACCACGTAGGAGATTGAGAACGTCACGTGGCCCAGGATCTGCGCGAGCGTCCCCGTGTGGACGAACGTGAAGATGTGCGTGAAGACGAGGAGGAGCGAGACGCCCATCACGATCTCCGGCGTCACGAGCGGGAACAGCATGATGAAGTTGGAGGTGCCCGCGCCGTGGCCTCGCCAGCGGGCTAGCCCCAGCGCCAGCGCCACGCCCAGCGGTACCGCGATGAGTACATCCGCGCCGGCCAGCTTGAAGCTCTGCGCGAGCGCCTGGCGCAAGCTCGGGTCGTTCATAACCGAGTCGGACGGATCCCAGGTGTACCACCGCAGCGAGAACCCCGACCAGATCGTACGCGAGCGGGTCTCGTTGAACGAGAACTGGATGGCGATGATGACCGGGACGATCGCCCAGACCATGTACCCCCAGGTGATCAGGACCAGAAAGCGCGGCCGGCCCCAGGGATTCGTGATCCAGCCATGGGTGCGCCGCCAGAGCGACACGGTCGGCACGGGTGCGGTGGGAAGGGCGGCGTCGCTCATACGGACTCGAGGTTCTTGGTTGCCCGGGCGACGGTGATGAGGTAGTAGCCCATCAGCACGACGAGGAACAGCGAGAGGATGATCGTCAGGGCCGCGCCGATCGTGGGCTGCGACGTGCTGTGGAAGTACAGGTCGATCTGGTTTCCGAGCATCGACGTCGTCGGCGCCCCGGAGACCAGGTTCGGGGTGTAGTAGTCGCCGAACATGGGGAGCGCGATCAGCACGCAGCCACCCAGGATGCCCGTCTTCGACAGCGGTAGCGTGACGTGGATGAAGGTCCGGAACGGGCTCGCCCCGAGGTCGCGGGCCGCCTCGAGCTGCGACTTGTCGATCCGGTCGAGCGCCGCGTAGAGCGGCAGGATGAGGTACGGGATATACCCGTAGACGAGCGCGAGGATGACCGTCGAGCTCTGGCCGTCGAGGAAGCCGTACGGCTGGTCGATGATGTGGGCGAACTGGAGGAACCGGTTCACGAACCCGTCCGGGGCGAGCAGGTTCACCCAGGCGAGCATCCGCATCAGGTAGCTGATCCAGAACGGCAGGATGAGCAGGATCAGGAGCAGGTTCTTGGTCCGCGACGCATGCCGGGCGATGTAGTACGCGACCGGATAGCCGATCGCCAGGGACAGCCCGAGCGAGACGAACACGTACTCGCAGGTGCGTACGCAGACAACCCAGAGGTCGCCGCCGGGCGAGAGCCGTTGGAGCGTCTCGTTTACCCAGCCGACGTTCCACTCGAGCGGATTCCAGATCGGGACCGCCGAAAGCAGGATGGGATCGACTGTCCCGAACGCGACCCCGATCACCGCGTAGAACGGGACGACGAACAGGATGATCAGCCAGAGGACGCCCGGGAACGCGAAGCCCGGCCAGAGCCAGCGGGGATACATCGGCTAGCCGGCCACCTCAGCCGCCCGACAGGAAGTCGGAATAGCCGTTCTGCCAGAGCGCGTTGCCCTCGGCGGTCAGCGTCATCTCCTGCAGCGAGTCGGGGCCGAAGTCGTCGTTCGTCAGGATCGCCGTCGAGAGGTTCTCCGGCGGAGCCGTCTCATTCGTCCCCCACGATGCGTTGCGAACCGTCCGCAACTCCTCGAGGAGGCTGGTCGGCTCGATCTCGTTGAGCGGCGGCTGGTAGCCGTTGAAGTTGATGAAGTTCGACTTCGCGATGCCGTTGTCGATCATCCAGTTCAGGAACAGGTGCGCGAGCACCGGCTTCTTCGTCGTCGAGCAGATCGAGAAGCAGTCATTCTGCACGGGCACGCGGCCCTTGGGCGCCTTCCAGTAGGAGAGCGTCGAGGGCGGCGTCTTGGCGGGGAGGTAGTAGATGTACCCCGCGATCGGGTCCCCCGACCAGGCCTGGTTGAGCCATGCCGTGCCCTCAGGGATCGCCTGGTACTGCGAGTCGCCGACCTTGATGTTGCAGACGCCGTAGAGATCCTTGAGGTCCGCCACCGCCTGATCGATCTGCTTCGGGTCCTCGGTGTTGATGTCGGTGATCCCCTTGCGCAGGAGCGCCATCGCGATCGTCTCGCGGTCCTCCGAGAGCAGGACGGTCTTGCCCTTGTACGCCTCGGCCTGCCAGAAGATGTCCCACGGCTGCTGCATCGAGGCGATGTCCTCGGTGACCTGATCGTTGCGCCAGAAGATGCCGGTGGCGTAGGTCGTGTACGGCACCGTGTAGTGCGAGCCGCCGTCGTAGAACGGGTCGACCAGCTCCGGCCAGATGTTCTTCTTGAGATTTGGGATGTAGTCGAGATTGAGCGGTTTGATGAGCTTGCCGGCGACCACCTGATCGAGGTGATCCGGCGTCATCTCCATGACGTCGGGCTGCACCGAGCCGGACGCCAGCTGCTGGATTCCGGAGGCGATGTTGTCGAACGGCGTGTACTGGACCTCGACGCCGTACTTCTTCCCGAAGTCCTTCAGGAGCTTCTTCCAGAAGTAGGCCGGGTAGTTGAAGACGGTGAAGGTGCCGCCGGTCTCGGGCTCGAGGCCCGACTCGATCGGGTCCTCCCACATCGGCAGCGTCACCCGCTTGTCCGGCCGCGCGAGCGGGAGCCCACCTGGCCCGACGGGCTCGCCGCCGGCCCCGGTTCCGGCGCCGCCGGATGGCGTCGTCGAGTTGCCGCACGCCGCGAGCAGCGATCCCGCTCCGGACAGGCCCAGAGCCGCGCCGCCCGATCTGATCAGGAAGTCGCGCCGGGTGGCGCCGCGCTCCTTGGGGTGCAAGGTCATCCGATCCCTCCCTCGGGTGTCATCCAATCATGCCAGCGCCGCATCGCGCAGCGCGGTGATCCCCTCTATCTCGTCGTCGGTGGTTGCGGCGGGGATTGCCGCGCGAACCATGTCGTGGAAGTGCTTGAGGCCGTTCTCGCGGGCCCCGATCACGCCCGCGCGGTAGAGGCTCGACCCGAGCCCCTGCTGGACGCGCTCGGTGAGCTCGTTGTCCTCCGCCTGCACGAGGTGGTTGATGCGCCCGTTCAGCCGCCGCACCATCCGGTCGCGGCGGCCCATCGTCTCGGGCGGGCGAAAGGCGTTCCACACGGTGAGCGTCCGCTTCTCGTCCAGCGGATAGTTGACCCAGAAGTCGATCTGGTCCGGGTACAGGTTGACCGTCGCGCCGGGGAAGGCGAAGACGAAGTTCCACTGGTCGCGCTCCGGCGAGCGGAGCCCCGGCATCGGTCGCACGAGCCGCTGGTAGAGGCGCTCCCGCCGATCCTTCGACGCCTTCTCGCGCATCGGGCTGCGGGCGATCGAGACGTGGGCGTCGGAGGTCTCGACGAGGTAGTTCTTGTACTCCAGGAGCCGCAGCAGGCCCGGATGCCCGACGGGGATGTGGTAGCCCTCGAGGAAGTTGTCGATCGAGTTCTTCCAGTTGATGGGAAGCACGGTCTGGCTCGTCTGATAGCTCACGAGCCGCTCGGGGCGATAGGGCGCGAGCCACTCGTCGAACGGGCCGAGGTAGTCCTGGAGCGGCTCGGGGTCGGGCGCGAGGCTCACGAACACGAACCCCGAGGCGACGCCGCAGCGCAGCGGCCAGAGGCCGTTCTCGTCGCGGTCGAAGCCGGGAAACCCGGTCTTCTCGGGCACCGCGAGCAGCGAGCCGTCGAGCCCGTATGTCCAGCCGTGGTAGGGGCAGCGGATCGCCTTGCCGCAGTTTCCGGTGCCGTCGAGGACGCGCGCGGCCCGATGCCGGCAGACATTCGAGAACCCGCGCAGCTCGCCGTCAGACCCGCGCACGACGGCGATCGGCTCGCCGGCGACGTACATGGTGACGTAGTCACCCGGCTCGCGCAGGCGGGAGACGTGGCCGACGAGGATCCACCCCTGCGAGAAGATCGTGCGGCGCTCGGCCTGGAAGAAGTCCGCGCTCCGGTACACCCACGCCGGCAGCGTGCGGATCGGCTCGCCGGTCATGCCGCCCTGCCCTTGGCCACCTTGGCGGGGCCCAGCTCGCGTGCTGCGGTCGCGACGAGCTCGCGGTGCAGGTCGCGCGCCGTGCGCAGGCCGAGCAGCGCTTCGCGCCCCCACTCGTTGACGCAGGCCGCCAGGCGGCGCGCCGCCGGCCAGGCGTCGACGCTCGCCGGGATCGAGCCGTCGTCGATCCCCTCGGCGATGAGGTCGTGGATCTGCTCCAGCCAGCGGCGATGCGAGGTCTCGAGGAGCGCGCGGGCGCCGTCGTTGTGGGCCGCGTACTGCCACATCTCGTTCCAGACCGCCCAGTTGGCGCGGATCGCCGGGTCGTCGCCCGCCCACGTGGCGAGCAGCTTCTCGACCCGTCCGCGGCCGGTTCCGATCGCCTCGAGCTTGGCGTCGGTCGACGGCGTCGGCCAGGTCGTCGGCATGGGCGAACGCCTGCTCGATCACGTCGGCCCGGGCGGGGAAGTAGTAGTGCACGAGCGCCGTCGAGACGCCGGCCTCGGCGGCGACGTCCGCGACGCGCAACCGGGCGGCACCGTCCTGCGCGATGACCCGGCAGGCGGCGTCGAGGATGGTGTGCTTGCGATCGGTGGCCGGCTCGGTCATCATGCCTACCCTGACTGACGGATCAGTCAGGATACACCATGACCGAGACGCCCGTCCGTGACCGCTGGCTCTTCCTGACCCCCGAGGCGGAGGCGGAGCTGCCCGCTGCCGTGGCGGCCCTGGCGGCCGCCCTCGGCGAGCCCGGCCGGGCTGAGGACGACGAGCGCGCGACGCTCGAGAGCATCGTCGTCGACGGCGGATATCCGGAGTGGCTCGCGTACCTCAGGGAACGCAGGTCGCTGCTCGAGCGTTACATCGACCGCCATGGTGAGGATGCGCTCTCGCGTCACGTCGCCGACGTCCTCATGAACCACTGGCTGCTCGCGCTCACCGTGCCGGGCCAGGAGGACGAGGCCGAGACCGAGCGCTCGCGCGTCGGGGCGATCGTCGAGAAGCTCGGGGAGCTGAGGCGCCGATGACCGACGTCATCGTCGTCGGCGCGGGTCTCGGCGGGCTCTCGGCGGCTCGCGACCTGCATCGGGCGGGCGTCGACGTCGTCGTGCTCGAGGCCCGCGAACGGCCCGGGGGGCGGGTCGAGCAGACGACGCTTCCGGACGGCCGCGTCGTCCAGCTCGGCGGCGAGCTGGTCGGCGAGATCCACACCTCGTACCTCGGGCTGGTCGACGAGCTCGGCCTGACGCTGCGGCCGAGCTACATCGCCGACCCCGGCGAGATGACGTCCGACCTGGTGGACGGCGTGCACGTCGGCGACGAGCTCCCCTGGCTCACCGACGAGGAGCGGGCCGACGGAGAGCGGCTCGCCCGACTGGCCGGGGCCCTCGCCCAGACGGTCGACCCCGACGACCCCTGGAGCCATCCTGACGCGGCGCGGCTCGATCGGCTCTCGGTCAACGCGTGGCTCCGCGAGCAGGACGCCCTGCCGGGGATTCTGCGGGCCCGCGAGCTGGCGCACCTGAGCATGTCGGGCGGGTCCGCCGAGCGCACGTCGCTGCTCGCCGTCCTCCGCATGGACGCGGCGGCGGGTGGGTTCGGCGTGTACGACCTCGAGGTGTGGGAGTCGATGACCGTCGCCGAGGGCAGCGCCACCGTCGCGCTCAGGATGGCGGCCGAGCTGGGCGAGCGTCTGCGGCTCGGCGCCGTCGTGCGCCGCATCGACGTCGGGACAGCGGCGTCGACGTGACGCTCGACACCGGCGAGCGGCTCGCCGCGGATGCCGTCGTCTGCGCCGTCCCGGTCGGGCCGCTGCGCGATATCGCCGTCGAGGGCCTCTCGGCGGCGCGCCTGGGCTCGCTGCACCGCCAGCGGCATGCGCGCGCCGGGAAGGCGGCGGTTGCGTACCGCGCCCCCTTCTGGCGCGAGCGGGGCCAGAGCGGCCTCGCCGAGAGCGAGAACCTGTTCGGGTCGACGTGGCCGCAGAGCGAGGACGTGCTCTCGATCCTCGTCCCGCCCGAGCGGCTGCTCCACCACGTCTCGGCGGCCGATGACCTCCGCCGCGAGGAGATCCTCGCCGGCCTCGAGCGGATCTACGGCCCCGAGGCCGCCGACCCGGTGGCGCTCATCACCCGCGACTGGGGGCTCGATCCGTTCACCCAGGGGTACGTGACGCAGTGGGCGCCCGGCGACCTGATGGCCGTCGGGCCGCTCCACGGCACCCACGAGCCGCCGTTCTACGTTGCCGGGTCCGACCACTGGGTGGCGGGCTACATGGAGGGCGCCGTCCGCACCGGACGCGCTGCGGCGCGGGCGATCCTCGAGCGATGAGCCGCCGGGATCCGGCGCGCTCGCGCCGATCGGCGTGACAGCATTGGCGGACCATGGCGCGTGATCTCGAGCCCCTGTTCGCCCCCCGGTCCGTCGCCATCGTCGGCGCGTCGGACGACCCGGCCAAGTGGGGGAACTGGCTCGGTCGAGGGGCGCTCCGCGGCGAGCACCGGCGCGCCGTCTACCTGGTGAACCGAAACGGCGGGACGATCCTCGACCGGCCCGCCTACGCGTCGCTGCGCGACCTCCCGGACGCACCCGAGCTGGTCGTCATCTCGGTGCCGGCGGCCGCGTTCGAGCAGACGGTCGACGATGCCCTGGCGGTCGGCGCGCGCGCCCTCGTCGGGATCACGGCCGGCCTCGGCGAGCTCGGCCCCGAGGCTCAGGCCCGCGAGCGCGCGCTCGTCGAGCGCGTCCGCGCGGCCGGGGCGATGCTGCTCGGCCCCAACTGCCTCGGCGTCTACGACGCCACGTCCGACCTCGGCCTGGCGTCGAACGAGTTCCCGCCCGGATCGATCGGGCTCATCTCCCAGAGCGGCAACCTGGCGCTCGAGCTCGGGATCCTCGCGCGGGCGGCCGACCTCGGCTTCTCGCGGTTCGCGTCGGTCGGGAACCAGGCCGACGTCGACCTGGCCGAGCTCGTGACGTCGTTCGCCGCCCACGAGGGCACGGAGCTGATCGCGATCTACGCGGAGGACTTCAACGACGGGCGGGCGTTCGTCGATGCGGCCGCGGCGGCATCCGTTCCCGTCGTGCTGCTCACGGTCGGCCGCAGCGCCGCGAGCATCCGTGCCGCCGTCTCGCACACAGGGGCGCTCGTCAGCGACGTGGCCGTGGTCGAGGCGGCGTGCCGGTCGGCGGGCGCGTACCTCGTCTCGACGCCGGGCGAGATGATCGACCTGGCGCAGGCCCTCCTCCGGTCCGGCCCGCTGGCCGGGCCGAGCATTGCGGTGATCGGCGACGGCGGCGGCCACGGAGCCATCGCCTGCGACATCGCCGCGGCGGCCGGCCTCGAGCTGCCCATCCTGTCTCAGGACCTCGCCGCCGATCTGGCGGCGTCGCTTCCGCCCACAGCGGCGACCCGCAATCCCGTCGACCTGGCCGGGGGCGGCGAGCAGGACTTCTTCTCGTACGCGCGCGTCGCCCGGGCTGTGCTCGAGTCGGGAGAGGTCGACGGGGCGCTCTTGACGGGGTACTTCGGCGGCTACAGCCAGTACTCGGACGGCTTCGCGGGTCAGGAGGCGGATGTGGCCCGTGAGGTCGCCCGTGCCGCGGAGGAGACCGGCCGGCCGCTCGTCGCGCAGACGATGTACGCCGAGTCGTCGACCGCGGCCGTCCTGCGTGCCGGGAGCGTCCCGGTCTACCCCAGGATCGAGTCGGCAGTCGCCGCGCTCGCCGCTCTCCTCCCGCGCTCGCCCGCTTCCGGCGCGCCCGAGCTGCCGGCCGCGCGGGCCCTCCCGCCGCTCGACGGCTACTTCGGCGCGCGCTCGCTGCTCGAGGCGGCCGGCATCGAGTTCGCGGCGGCCCGAAGCGTCGCGTCCGCCGGCGACGCCGAGGCCGCAGCGGCCGAGCTTGGCTATCCGGTCGTCCTGAAGGCGCTCGGGACGCTCCACAAGTCTGACGTCGGCGGTGTCGTCGTCGGCATCGCGGAGGTGGACGAGCTGCGGGCCGCGGTCGACGACATGCGCCGCCGGCTCGACCCACCCGGGTTCTCGGTCGAGCGCATGGCACCGGTCGGCGACGGCGTCGAGCTGATCATCGGCGTGGGGCGCGACCCGCGGTTCGGGCCGGTGGCCGCCATCGGGCTGGGCGGGATCTACACGGAGTTCTTCGGCGACGTCGCGGTCGGTCTCGCGCCGCTCGGCGTCGACGAGGCCGAGCGCATGCTCCTCTCGCTGCGCGGCGCTCCGCTCCTGGTGGGTGCGCGCGGACGGCCGCCGTGCGATGTCCGCGCGGCGGCCGAGGCGGCCGCCCGGCTCTCGGATGTGGCCGCGGCGCACCCCGCCATCGCCGAGATCGAGATCAACCCGCTCCTCGTCACACCCGGCGGAGCCGTCGCCCTCGACGCGCGCGTGATAGAGAATGGCGAGACCGATGCTGGCTGACGGCACATTCGACGGGCAGGTGGCTGTGGTGACCGGCGGCGGCAGCGGCATGGGCCGGGCCATGGCGCTCGAGTTCTCGCGGCTCGGAGCAGCCGTCGTCGTCGCCGGCCGCCGGGCCGAGCCGCTCGCCGAGACCGCCGCGCTGATCGAGGGCAGCGGCGGCACCGCGCTCGCCGAGCCGACCGACGTGCGCGATCCGGACCAGGTCGACGCGCTCATGCATGCCGCCGTCGACACCTTCGGCCGGATCGACTGCCTCGTCAACAACGCCGCCGGGAACTTCGTGGTGAAGGCCGAGGACCTGTCGCCGAACGGCTGGAGGGCCGTGACCTCGATCGTGCTCGACGGCAGCTTCCTGTGCGCCCGCGCAGCCGGCAAGCGGATGATCGAGAGCGGCGAGGGCGGCGCCATCGTGAGCGTGATCGCGAGCTACGCCTGGACGGGCGGCCCGGGCACCGTGCACTCGGCGGCGGCCAAGGCGGGCGTGCTCGCCATGACCCGCACGCTGGCGGTCGAGTGGGCGCCGCACGGGATCCGCGTCAACACGATCTGCCCGGGCCCGACCGCGACCGAGGGTGCGGGCGCCGCGCTCTGGCCGACGCCCGAGGAGGAAGGGCGCGTGGCGTCGTCTGTCCCGATCGGCCGCCTGGCGCGTGTCGAGGAGATCGCCTGGTGGACGACGGCGCTGTGCGCGCCGAGGGCCGCCTACATCACCGGCGCCAACCTGACCATCGACGGCGGCCACTGGCTCGAGCAGGAAGGCTACATGGGGGCGCTCGGGCGGTAGGATCGGCTGCCCCATGGCGGACGCGCGACTCCTCGAGCTCATCGAAGCAGAGGCATGGGCGGACATCTTCCGTGCTGCGCCGGCGGCGCTCGCCGAGGAGCACGGGATTGCCGTCCTCGACCTCGGCGCGGGCGCAGCGTGCATCGTCGCCCGCGACGTGCCGTCGCTCATGCTGAACCGGGTGATCGGGCTGGGCGTCGGGACGGCGGCGACGCCGGCGATGCTCGACCTCGCCGACGAGGCCTTCGGCGAGACGCGCTACATGATCCCGGTCGCGCCGCAGTGCCATCCCGCCGAGGTCTCGACGTGGCTTCGCGGCCGCAGATTCGAGGCGGGCTACGCGTGGATGAAGTTCGAGCGCGGGCCCGAGCCGCCGCCGGAGCGAGCCACGGAGCTGGACGTGCGGCTCGCGGGGCCGGAGGACGCGGGCGCATTCGCACGGGCGCTGATCGCGGGCTACGAGATGCCGGGGTGGATGGAGGAGTGGGTGGCGGCCCTCGTGGGGCGGCCGGGGTGGAGCTGCTACCTGGCCCTGAGCGACGGCGAGCCCGCGGCCGCCGGTTGCGTCTACATCCGCCCGCCCGCGGCGTGGCTCGGCCTCGCCGGGACGGTGCCGGAGCTTCGGCGGCGTGGAGGTCAGGGCTCCATCATGGCCGCACGCATCCGCGAGGCCGTCGCCGCCGGGTGCTCGGCGATCACGACCGAGACCGGCGAGCGCATGGCCGACCGTCCGAGCGGCTCGTACAGCAACATCACGCGGTACGGCTTCAGCGAGGCCTACGTCCGGCCGAACCTCGTATCTCCGCTGGACGACGAGGTGGCGTAGCTAGCGGTCTGCGACCTCGCCGATCATCCCGAGGCCCAGCGCGATCGCGCCGGCGCCGAGCGGGACGAGGCACCACTCCTCGGGCACGATGCCCGGGACGCCCAGTGGCAGGGCCATCACGACGGTGGCGATGTAGCAGAACACCGCGATCAGGAGGAAGCCGCGCGAGAGCTCGATGATCGTGCGCACGCCGACAATGTACCGCGCCGGGGGGTCAGCCGGTTCGCCGGCGGAGCGTTGTCGCCCCGAGGCCGAGCGCAAGGGCGGTGACGACGAGGACGATGGCCAGGTCGCGTGCCGCGGTGGCGTCGAAGCCCGGACCGGTCGTGACGCGCTGGAGCCCCGCGTATGCGTATGTCAGAGGAAGGACGTTCGAGACCGCTTCGAGCACGCCCGCCATCTGGTCGCGTGGGACGAGAAGGCCGCACAGGAGGAGCTGCGGGAACACCATCGCCGGCAGGAACTGCACGGCCTGGAACTCGGTGTTCGCAAACGCGCTCACGAAGAGGCCGAGCGACATGCCGAGCACCGCGTTGGCGACGGCCAGCCCGACGACCGCCAGCTCCGAGCCGGTCGACGAGAGGTCGAGGAGGCCAAAGGCGACGGTTGTCGTCAGCACGGCCTGGATGGCCGCGACGGCTCCGAACGCGATGCCGTAGCCGAGGAGGAGGTCGAGCTTCGCGATCGGCATCGACATCAGCCGCTCGAGCGTGCCGGTCGTCCGTTCGCGGAGCATCGTGATGGACGTGACCAGGAACATCGTGATGAACGGGAAGAGGCCGAGCAGCGGGCCGCCGATCCGGTTGAACGTCCCGGGCTGCCCGTCGAGCACGTACCGGAGGAGGATCTGGAGCGCGCACGGCACGACGAGCAGGAGCACGATGGTGCGCGGGTCGCGGCGGAGCTGGCGCAGGACGCGTCCCGCGGTCGCAAGCGTTGCGGCGGGCGTCATCCCGGAGCCTCGGTGCGCTCGACGAGCTTCAGGAATGCGCCCTCGAGGTCGTCCGCTTCGGTGTCCTCGCGGAGCTTGGTGGGCGTGCCGGTCGCCAGGATCCGCCCGTCGCGCATCAGCACGAGCCGGTCGCAGCGGTCGGCCTCGTCCATCACGTGGCTCGACACGAGGAGCGTCGTCCCCGCCTCCGCCAGCGACCGGAACGTGGCCCAGAGGTCGCGCCGCAGCACGGGGTCGAGGCCGACGGTCGGCTCGTCGAGCACGAGCAGCGGCGGCTCGTTCAGGAGGGCGGTCGCCAGGCTCACGCGGGCGAGCTGGCCGCCCGACAGGCTGCCGGCCGTCCGGGCCGCGAGGCCCGCGATGTCGACGGCGCCCATCACGTCGGCGACGCGGTCCGGCCCGGCGCGGACGACCGTCGCGAAGTAGTGGAGGTTCTCCTCGACGGACAGGTCGAGGTAGACGGACGGGGCCTGCGTCACGTAGCCGACCCGCGACCGGAGCGCCGGCGACCCTGCGGGCGCGCCCAGCACCGTCACCGACCCGCCCTCGACGATCTGGACGCCCACGATCGCCCGCATCAGCGTCGACTTCCCGCAGCCGGATGGGCCGAGCAGGCCGGTGATCTCGCCGGCCGGCACCTGGAGGTCGACATCGTGGAGCACCTCCGCGCCGCCGCGAACGACGCGCAGCGCGCTCACCTCGATGGCGGGGGCGGAGGCGGTGGCGGCGGGCACGGGGCATCGACTCTAGTCGCGGGCGGTGGGGCGAGCTCGGAGCGGCAACGGATCTGTCACGAAAGCCAAATGACACTCACCGCACGGCCAAATGGCCGTCGCCCCGGTGCGCCACTTGGCGGTGACGAGGGACGCCAGTTGGCCGGGGCAGGGTGCGGCAACGGATCTGTCACGAAAGCCAAATGACACTCACCGCACGGCCAAATGGCCACCCACCGCGTTCCCGCACGCCCTACCACCCGCTGCCTATAGACGCTCGGTCGCGTGAAGCTCTTCATCCAGCGAGACGACGCGGCAGGCGCTCTCCTCGCCGTGACGCTCGCGGGGGCCGTGCTGGTCGAGTGGGCGGTGACGCTGCGCGAGCGCACGGCCGGCGAGCGGGCGCCTCGGCCGCCGGGCAGCCGTCGCGGGGCGGACGCTGCGGGAGGTGACGCTCTTCCGCACGGGCGAGCGGCGCGAGGAGGACCGGAACACGAAGTGGGTGCTGGTCGGGAGCGTGACGGCCGGGATCGGGCTGGGCCTGCTCGCCGCGGTGCAGCTGCCGGGGCTCGAGTTTCCGATCACGGGTTGGGCCCCGACGCTCATCGGCATCGCGATCATGTGGGCCGGGATCGGGCTGCGCGCGTGGGCGATCGTGGCGCTCGGCCGGTTCTTCCGGCGTGACATCCAGGTGGCGCAGGACCAGCTCGTCGTCCGCGCCGGGCCGTACGCCGCCGTCCGGCATCCCGCGTACGCCGGGAACCTGCTGATGCTGGCCGGGCTCGGCGTCGCGCTCGCGAACTGGGCGAGCCTGGCGGCGCTCGTCGTGATCCCCGTCGCCGGCCACCTCCCCCGGATCCGCGTCGAAGACGCGCTCCTGAGCGACCGCCTCGGCGACCCCTACCGAAACTACGCAGCGACCACAGCCCGGCTGGTGCCGGGAGTCTGGTAGTAGACTCGCGCCGATGGGAACCTGCACAGTGACGTTCCGTGGCCGCGCGAGGTCGCGGCCATCGCGCCCGGCTCGCTGACGGGCAGCACCTTCTCCGAAGCTCCCGCCTCGCCGCCGAGGTGGTCGCCGCGGCCGGCATCGCGCGGTCCGATCTCGTCGTCGAGATCGGCGCGGGCACCGGCCGGCTGACGGCGCCGCTCGCTGACGCCGCCGACCGGGTCGTCGCGATCGAGCTCGACCCTGGGCTGGCCGGCGGGCTCCGCCGCCGCTTCGCACGGAACCCATGCATCGACGTGGTCGAGGGAGATGCGCTCCTCGTGCCGTTTCCCGACGAGCGGCATCGCGTGATCGGCAACGTCCCGTTCCAGATCACGACGGCGCTCCTGCGACGCGTGCTCGACGAGCCCGACTCGCCCTGCGTCGCCGCCGACCTCATCGTGCAGGACGGGCTGGCCCGCAAGCGGTGCGCCATGCGCCCGTGCACGATGCTCTCGCTGTCGTGGCTCCCATGGTGGCGGCTCTCGATCGAGCGCCTCCTGCCCGCCGGATCGTTCGAGCCGCGCCCTTCTGTGGATGCGGCGCTTCTCGCCGCCCGCCGTCGGCCGCACCCGCTCCTCCCGGCCACGCACGCCGGCGCCTACCGGGCGCTCCTGCGGCGGGCGTTCGACCGCGCCGACCGGCCCGTCCGCCTGACCGCCGGCCCCGACGCCCCGGTCTGGAAGCGGCTCGCGCGCGACCGCGGCCTCGCCTACGACGCTCGTCCCCGACAGCTCGACGTCTGGGACTGGGTGGCGCTCTTCGAGGCGCGTTACTCCTCGCCGTCGTAGTAGCCGACGCTCGGCGTCCCCTGCACGAGGATCCGAACCGGGTCGCCGCCGCCGATGCCCCGCGCCATCACGCCGATCTTGTCGCTGTCGGGATAGACGACGGCCTCGATGTCGGCCTTGGACGAGACCATCAGGACCCGCACCGGCTCGTCGGTGTCGTTTCGGAGCTGGTGGGCGCCGTCCTGGCCGCAGCGGAAGACCACGACGTCGCCGGGCACGAGCCGCCGCTCGCCCGACGGCTCGCGCAGCGTCGGCTCGCCGTGCAGCACGATGCCCATCTCCTCGAGCGCGTTGTGCCAGTGATACGGGAAGGTGCGCTGCCCGGGCGCGAGCTCATACAGCGTCGCGCCGAGCTTCTCGGCGCCGAGTCGCTGCGCGACGCTCAGCTGTCGCGACCGCCACCCCTCGCGGTCGTTGGTGCGATCCCACTCGTCCCCATGGAGGTTGACCGGCTCCATCGTGAGCACGCTATCAGGGTTTCGTGCCCCGCTCCAAGGGGCACGAGGGCCCCATGGGCCTATGGGAGCACGTGGACGGTGCGGCTGATGAGCGTCATGTCGAGAATGCGCCGGATCGAAGGCGACGTGCAGACCAGCTCGAAGCGGGCTCCCCGCTCCTCCATTCGCTGTGCCGACGCCAGGATCACGCCGAGCGCCGTCGAGTCGAGGAACGTCACGCCGCTTGCATCGAGGCGGAGGATCGTGGTGACCGACTTCTCGGCGGCCTCGAGCGCGTCGCGCAGCGCATCGGCCGAGTCGATGTCGAGCTCCCCCTGGACGTGGACGACCGTCGCCGACTCGTCGACCACCGTCTGGGTGAAGGTCGGGCTGGCCGGGTTCCGCTCCATGCCGGTCACGTTACCCGGTCCGGGCGCTCGACGAACCCGCTACCGCTGGAGACGCCGGGCGATCGGCAGTCCGTACCAGCACGCGACCGTCGCCGCGGCCACCACCGCGGCGGTCGCCGCGGCCGCGCTGGAGCTGTAGAGGGCGCTCGTGACGACGTACACCGCCGCGCTCACGGCGATCGCGAGGCATCCGAGCCCGGCGATCGCCATCACGTTCGCGGCGCGAAGCAGATGCTCCTTGTCGCGTTGGCGCCACGTCAGCCGGTGGTATGCAGACGGGGCGATCAGCAGCACCGAGGCCGCTGCCGCTGCGAGGAACGACACGAAGTACACACGGCGGTCGACGGCCGACGTATGCTCGAAACCGACCGAGAATGGGAGCGCAAGCAGGAACCCGAACAGCATCTGCACGCCCGGCAGCGCGACGCGGAGCTCGTTCAGGAGCTCGATCAGCTCACGGTCGAGTCGTTCGTCAGTGTTCTCCGCGCCGGCCACGCGCTCGACTCTTCCCCGCGACGCGCGCCGCGAAACCGCTCAGCGCAGGCGGCGGGCGAAGGTGACGGATGCGCCGTCACCGCCGGATCGCGGTCGACGCTCCAGCGGCTTGTCAGCCGCTCGACGACCTCGAGCGAGACCGCGTCGTCGAGGAAGGCCTCCGCGGCGAGGCCCGTGACCGCCACCTCGATCGCGCCCGGCAGGGCGCGGAACTCGACCTCCAGCTCGCCCTCGGGCCGTTGAGCGACCGCCGCGGCGCACACCTCCGAGAGGACGAGCTTCGACTCCTCGACCTCGTCGTCCCCGGCGTCGACGAGCATGCCGCTCAGCGCGGCGCGGCACACGCTGAGGTACGAGGCGTGGGCGGGGATGGTCAGGTGGACGTGCGAATCGGACATCACATATGAACCGTACCGTCAGGCTCGTCCTCTCAAACGCCGCCGCCCGGGCGCCCGTGGCCGGCCAGGTGGTGCTGGCGCTCGCCGTCGCCTGCGGTGCGGGCCCGCTCGCGGGTGAGCGGCTCCGCCGCTCGGTGGAGGCCGCCGCAGCCGTCGCGACGGGAGGGCTCGCGATCGACGCCGTTGTCGAGCGCGGATCGCTTCACCTCGCGTTCTCGGCGTCGCCGGACGACGGATGGGCGGATCGCGCGCTCCCGATCCTCGAGCTCCACGACGCGGTTCGCACCGCATCGGGCCTCAGCGTCGACGTCCTGCGCCCGTCGCTCCAGCGTGCCTCGGATGTTTGAGCCGGCGGGCCCGGCGCACACATCACCGGTGGAACACCACCGAAGGAGCACACGTACCCATGACGACACGGCACAGCACACCTTCCGAGACCGCCCCCACCCGTGAGGAAGCCGACCGTGACGCGCAGATCCTGCGCCACGCCAAGCTCGTACGCTCCATCGCCCGTCGATACACGGGCCGCGGCCTTGCCTACGACGACATCGTCCAGAGCGGGTACATCGGCCTGATCCAGGCCGTCGACCGGTTCGACCCGAGCCGAGGCGTCCCGCTCCGCGCGTATGCCGCTCGCACGATCGAGGGCGAGATCATGCACCTCTTCCGCGATCGCGGCTGGGCGCTCCGCGTCCCCCGTTCGCTCCAGGAGATGAGCCGGCGAATGGCCGCCCTGTCGGAGCGCCTGAGCCATCGGCTCGGCCGGACGCCCACCGCCGAGGAGCTCGCCGAGGCGTCGGGCGAGGACGTCGAGCGGGTCACCGAGGCTCTGTGGGCGCAGCGCGCGTACACCGTCGAGCCGCTGACCGAGGGCCCGGTCTCGGACGACGGTGAGCGCTCGGGCGCGGCGGGTCGCGAGCTGAGCGTCGAGGAGCCGGGCTTCGACGGCGTCCTTCGCCGTGAAACGCTCGAGCGTGCCATCCGGCGCCTGCCCGCCCGCGAGCGCGCGATCGTCGCGCTGCGGTTCCTCGATGATCTGACGCAGTCCGAGATCGCCGCCCGGATGGAGATCAGCCAGATGCACGTCTCGCGTCTCCTGCGCGCATCGCTCGAGCAGTTGCGCGCCGAGCTGCGCTCGCTCGAGCACGCGGCCTGACGCTGACCGCCGGAGACCGGGTCTACGCCGCCGAGGCGGCGGCGATGGCGTCGGCGCGGGACGGACGCGTCGACAGCCTGGAGTCGAGCCCGGTCAGCGTGAGGAGGCGGTGCACGCCGTGTCCCGACGTGTCGGCGACGGCGATCGCGAAGCCGGCGCCGCGCTCGTTCGCCCGCTCCTGAGCGGTGATCAGGACCCTCAGGACGGCCGAGTCGATGAACGTCGTCTCGGACAGGTCGATGGCGAGCCCCGAGGCCGTCTCGAGCGCCGAGTCGATCCGCCGGCTCACGTCGGTCGCCGTCGACAGGTCGTGCTCGCCGCGCAGCGTCACCACATCGATCCCGTCCACACGTTCGACGTCGATTCCGTTGGTCATCGATGGGAGGTTAGCCAAGGTGCGGCGTCATTCCGCACCACCGGCGAGCGCGAATCGCATGCGCACCTCGGTTCCGCCGCCGCGCGGCGATCCGATCTCGACGGACTGTGCGATCGCGGCGATCACGGGGAGCCCGACCCCGAGCCCGGGCGTGTCGACTCGCGGCGCCATGCCGGTGCCGTGGTCGCGCACGGTGACGGTCAGGGCGCCGTCGGCATGGCTTGCCGTGACGCTGATCGTGCCGCTGCTGTCGCGGTAGGCGTGCACCACCGCGTTCGTGCACGCCTCCGTCACCGCGAGCGCGATGTCGGCGATCACGTCGTCGTCCACCTCGAGGCCCGACAGGAGCCCGCGGAGCGCATGGCGGACGAGCGGCACGCCTGGAGCCGCAGCCGCAATCTCGATCTCAACGCGCTCCGAGACCACTCCCATGGTCTGAGGATACCCGCGCTCGATTGGACGGAATCATCGATCGGGCGCGGCGATGCGCAGCACGACCACCGCGAGGTCGTCCGCCGGTGCGACCGGCTGGAACTCCAGAACGGCGCGCTCGACGCGCTCGGCGATGCCCGTCGCCGAAAGCCCGGCACACCCCCCGAGGAGCTCCTTCAGTCGATCCTCGCCGAACTGCTCCCCCTCCCGGCGCTCCTCGGTCACGCCGTCGGTGTAGAAGACGACCGACTCGCCGGGGGCGAGCATCGTCTCGCGATCGGAGACGTCGATCTCGTCGTAGATGCCAAGGAGCGTGCCCGGGGCGGTCGCCTCGACGATGCTCCCGTCGTTTCGCAGGACGAGCGGCGCGGGGTGGCCGCCCGCGGAGGCCGTCAGGATGGCCCCCGACCCGTTCCGTGCGAGACGGCCGGCGGCCACGGTGCAGAAGCTCTCCTCGCGAACCTCCCGGAGGAGCGCTCGGTTGAGCCGCTCGAGCACGGCGCGCGGCGATGGCTCCCGGAACGCCGCCGCCCGCAGCGTGTGGCGCGCCAGACCGGTGATCGCCGCCGCGGCGGCGCCCTTGCCGCAGACGTCGCCGATCGCGATCGTCCACGTGCCGTCACCGGTCTCGAAGGCGTCGTAGAAGTCCCCGCCGATCTCCGAGCCCTCGCCGGCCGGGTGATAGACCGCGGCGATCTCGGCGTACGGGATGTCGGGGAGCGTCGGTGGCAGAAGCGTGCGCTGAAGCGTCCGCGCGACCTGATCTCGGTCCTGGTAGAGGCGGGCGGTGTCGACGGCGGTTGCGGCTCGCCGGGCGAGCTCGACCGCGAACGCGAGGTCAGACTCGTCGTAGCGCCGGTCGGAGTCCGAGGTGGCGAGCGTGATGACGCCGTGGGTTCGCCCTCGGCTGCGCAGCGGGACGACCATGGCCGACCGCAGCCCGAGCTCCGCGAGCGCGCTCTGGCGGCCGGCGTCGTCGGCGCCCACCAGCGAGTCAGCCCGCGCCTCGCAGGCGAGCTCCGGCATGCCCGATTGGGCCACGCGAGCCGACGCGCGGGCCGGTCTCCGTCGGACGCTCCGCCGAGCGTCTCGACCAGCCGGGCCATGCTCGGGTCGCTGTGCGCGGCGAGTCCTGCGGCCGGCTCGCCGATCACCTCGATGAGGCACCAGTCGGCCACCCACGGCACGAGCAGCTTCGCGAGGCTGCCGAGCGCAGAGTGGTAGTCGAGCGATTCGCCGAGCACCTCGCTCGACTCCGCGAGCAGCGTGAGCCGGCCCCGGGCGAGTGTCTCGGCCTCGTAGAGGTGGGCGTGGTCGACCGCCAGCGCGATCCGGCCGGCGGCGAGCCTGATCAGCTCGAACTCGTCCTTCGAGAACGTCCGCGGCTCGACCGATCCGACCTGGACCACGCCGAGGACGCGCCGGCCGATCCGAAGCGGCGCTCCGAGCATGCTGCGGACGCCGGCCTCGCGGAGCGAGGCGTTCACGAAGTCGGACGGCCCCAGGTCGTCGAACACCATCGGCTCTTCGGACTCCGCGATCCGGCCGGCGACGCCCGTGCCGAACGGCACGCGCACGGCCGCACCCGGTCGCTCGAAGCCGAGTGCGGCCCGCATCTCGAGCGCGGTCCCGGGAGTGTCGGTGAGCAGCACGGCCGCGGAGTCGGTTCCGAGCTCGGAGTGGAGGCGGTCGAGCACCTCGGGCAGAAGGTCGTCGAGCTCGAGGTGCGCAAGCGCGGCGTCGGTGATGCGCTGGAGGCTTCTGGCGATCCGGGCCGACTCACGCGCGTCGTGGAGCAGGTTGGCACTGTCGAGGGCGAGCGCCACCCGGCGGGCGATGTCCTCGGCGACGGCGAGCTCCCGGGGGCCGAACGGCGCGCGCTCGTGGCGGCCGGCGAGCAGCATCACTCCGAGCGCTCGTCCGCGCGCTGCCAGCGGCACGAACATCGCCGACCGCATGTCGAGCTGCTTCACGATGTCGATGTGCTCGGGGCCCTGAAGCAGGTCGTCCAGCACCTGCTCTGTGAGGTTCGCGACCACCTCCGCCTGACCGTCGACGAGCACGCGACGGATGTGCGGGGCCTCCGGATTGGGGGGATATGCGCGCAGGCGCTCGGCGAGCGCGGACTGCTCGGAACGGGCATGAGCGATGGCGACCCGCTCGAGGCCGCCGCGAGCGTCGACGACGTCGATCACGACCATGTCCGCCAACCACGCAGCGGCGAGCCGCGCGACGCTCTGAAGGCCGGCCCGAGGCTCGACCGATGCGGCGACGATCTCGCTTGTCTGCACCAGGAGCTCGAGCCGCCGCTCGCGCTCTGCCTCCTCGGCCCGCTCGGCTTCGAGCACGACGGCGACGACCCCGGCGGGTTGGCCATCCGAATGTTCCAGCGGGCCCAGGGCGGCGTGCACCCGCATGGCCGAGCCGTCGCCGCGCCTGACGTCGAAACCGCCCTGCCACGCTCGCCCGCTGGCCGCCCGCTCGCCGATCTGCCGCGCGAGGGCGACCTGATCGTCGGCGATGACGAGGTCGACCACGGACCGCCCGATCGCGGCGTCCGCGGCGATGCCGAACAGCTTCTCGGCAGCGGAGTTCCAGATTGCCACCCGGAGGTCAGCGTCGGTCACGACGACGGCTGCCGGAGCCTGGCCAATCACATCCGCCGCCACGATCTCCTCGATGACGCGCATGGCCCCCCGTGCAAGTCTTGGACGCCGTCACGCTAGTCCTCTGCGGGGACCCTGTCAACGCGGCCTGGCTACCCTCCGCAGATGGTGACTGTGCCGGAGGATGTCCGTCTGCACGCATCGTGCCCGGTCGTGGCCAAATCGGTCGCGGGGCCCGTGCTGCTGGCGCTCGGGGCCCGGGCCGGTCTCGACGTGGGGCGGCTCGAGGAGCTCGCGATCGCGCTCGATATCGCGATCGGCGCCGCCGAGCCGGGTCCCGTGACGGCGAACCTGCGCCGCGCGGGCGGCCATGTGAGCGTCACGGTGTCTCCGGTGGCTGACGACCGCCTCCGGGGTCGGCGTAGGCTGCTCGAGGGGCTCGCGGCGTCGGTGGTGTCCGACGGTCACGCGATCGCTCTCAGCCTCGATGCCTGAGGCGCCCGACGCGCTTGCCGTTCGGGCCGCGGGCGGCGATTCCGATGCTCGCGCCGCGCTCGTCGAGCGCCTGATGCCGATGCTGTCGGGACTCGCACGGCGCTTCGAGGGCCGGTCGGCGCGCGAGGATCTCGAGCAGGCTGGGGTCGTCGGCCTGCTCGCGGCGCTCCCGGGGTACGACCCGAGCCGAGGCACGGCTTTCGCGAGCTACGCCGCCCCGTTCGCGGTCGGCGAGATGCTGGCGGTGCTCCGTGGGTCTGCTCCGGTGCACGTATCGCGCACGGGCCGCGAGCTGGCCGCGACTGTCGAGGCCGCCGCCGACGCCGTCACGGCAGAGCACGGAAGGACGCCCTCGCCGGACGAGATCGCCGCCGCCGCCGGCCTCGACGAGGAAGAGGTGGTCATGGGGCTCGCGGCGCGCCGTGCGCTGGCCCCGCCGGCCCCGGAGGGCGTGACCGAGGACGCCGCGGAGGCCGACGACGCGATCGCCACGCTCGAGGCCCGCCTCGACGTTGGTGATCTCCTCCGGGCGCTCGACCGTCGATCCCAGGCCGTCCTCGTCATGCGCTTCGGCCTCGAGCTGAGCCAGGCCGAGATCGGGGAGCGCCTGGGGGTCTCGCAGATGCACGTCTCGAGGCTGCTCCGTGCGGCGCTCGAAGACCTCGACCGGCTGATGGGTTAGGTAGCGGGCGGCCCTCACGGGCCGCCCGCACTCCCCCCAACCCAGGGGAGATCTCACGACTGCGTGACGTCAGTACCCCGCCTGCGGGACGCCCAAACCGGCGCGGGGAACGCGAAGAGCGGAGAGGGAGGGATTCGAACCCTCGATGGAGGTTTACCCCCCATACCCACTTAGCAGGCGGGCGCCTTAAGCCGCTCGGCCACCTCTCCGGGTACGGGATCCGCACGGTACGACGCGCCGAACCCCGCTCAGTACGATACCGCCTCATGTGGCGGCGCGTCCTCGTCGTATGGTCGGCCAGCCGCCTCGCGGTCTTGAGCCTTGGGCTGCTCCTGACGACGCAGCTCGGCTGGCATCGGGCGCTCGAGCCGTGGCAGACGAAGTTCTTCCGCTCGATCACCGGATGGGACTCGGTCTACTACCTGAAGATCTCGCACACCGGCTACCACCCGGGCAAGGACCTCGCATTCTTCCCTCTCTACCCGGCCACGATCTGGACGACCCGTGAGGTTCTGCGGGTCGGCGATGCCGTCGCGGCGGTCGCCATCTCGAACCTCGCGCTGCTCGTCGGGCTGCTCGGGATGTACGTCCTCGCGCGCGACCGCCTGAGCGAGGACCACGCCCGCCGCGGCGTCCTCTACCTCGTGCTCTCGCCGTACGCGTTCGTCCTTGCCATGGCGTACTCCGAAGGCCTCTTCCTCGCGCTGGCGACATGGCTCTTCGTCCTCTCCGACCGGCGTCGCGATGCCGCCGCCATGCCGCTCGCGTTCGCCGCCGGTCTGACGCGCGTCACGGGACTGGCCCTCGTCGCGCCGCTCGCCCTGCGGGCCTGGCGGCGCCGGACGTTCGGGTCGATCGCCCTCGCGATCACCCCCCTGGTGGCGTTCGCCGCTCATGCCGCCTGGCTCGAGCATGCCGTCGGCGACCCGCTCGCGATGGTGCACGCCCAGCGCCGGTGGGGCGGGCATCCGTCGATCCCGCCCGTCAGCCTCGCCGACCAGTTCCTCGACTTCGCACGCACGCACGACGTCTTCTTCCTGATCGTCGGGGTCACGTTCATCGCCTATCTGGCGCTGCTCGTGCCGATCCTGCGGCGCGACCTGTTCGCGCCGAACCGGTGGGAGGACACGCTCTACGTCTGCGGCATCTTCGCGATGCCGCTCCTCTCCGGGGTGCTCCAGTCGTCGGGCCGCTTCGGCCTGGTCGCGTTCCCGCTGGCGTTCGCGATGGCCGACCTGGGCCTGCGGAGCGAGCGCGTGCACCGCGCGTTCGTCGTCTACGCGCCGACCGCGCAGATCATCCTCTTCGCCGCTGCGGCGCTCGGCTATCGCCCGCCGTAGGAGGGCTATCGCACGCGGAACGTCGTGCGCCCGATCGACGTGCCCTCCGGCTGCGAGGGCGGGTAGGCGTAGAGGAAGAGCGTGTATGTGAAGCCGTGGTGCAGTCGCCGGCGGCCGCTGAGCGTGAACGACGTGGCGTGCACGGATCGCTTCTGCTGGACCTGGTCGCCCGCGTGGAAGATCAGGAAGGAGTAGCCAAAGAGCGTCGAGTGCTTGAGCCACGAGACGGTCGGTGTCGTGTCGCTGATGACGCCTCCGTCCATGGGCGTGCAGATCTCGCCGGTCCGGAGGCGCAGGATGATTCCGCGCGAGTGGTTGAGCGTGCCCGGGCCGGGTGTGCGAGCGATAGAGCGCGAACACCCGGTACTCGTACGCCGCGAAGTGCCTGAGCCCGCGGTCGTGCAGGACGCCGGCGCCGTGCGGGAGCCGCGTCCCATCGTTCGGTCCGGTCGGAATGTGCGTTCGGCTGCGGACGATCACCGTGCGATCGAACCGGCGCGACGTCCCGCCCCTTCTCCATGTGAGCTTCGTCGCGTCGCAGCCGACCGCGCCGTGCACGGCCACGTCGTCCTTGGGGTAGGTCGACGGTGCCGGTGAGCGGCGACGGAGTGCGGCGCGTTGGGCGCCGTCGTCGTTCACCGACGAGGCTCGGCACCCTTGACCCCGACCTCGTTCGGGGCGAACCGGACCGTCTCGGTGCAGCGTCGCGTCCGCGCGCGAGCGTCCGCCCGGCGCAGTTGCCGCCGGTGATCCGGAAGCTCTTCGGGTTCTGGCCGCCGAGGTGCACGCGCGCGATGGTGAGCGGGCCGCTGGTCCGGTTCGTGAGCGTCACCGTCTTGGGCGTCGAGAACGTGCCGGCGTGATGTGGCCGCTTGAACAGGACCGGGGCCGGCGTGAAGACGACCGCCGACGGAGTCGCGTTGCCGGTGAGGTTGACGGTGCTGTCGCCGCTCGTTCGCGTCGGAGTTCACCTGGAGCGATGGCGCTCATGGCTCCGGGCGTCGTTGGCGCGAACTGCGACGCTGATCGTGCACTGGTCGCCGGGCGCGAGCGGCGACGCGGCCTGGCAGTTGTCGCTGACCGTGAACTGAAGCGGGTTGTTGCCGCGCACGGTCGGGGCCGCCCACGTGCAGCGTTCTCGCTGCCCGTTGTTCGTGACGGTGACCGTCCGGAGGCCGACGACGTGGAGACCGGCTGGTTCCCGAACCCGATGGAGCCGGGCGCCACGCCGATCGTGTTCGTGCGTGCCACGTCCGGTCAGCGAGACGTCGTGGCCCTGCACGGTGAGGGTGCCCGACTGCGGGCCGACGGCGTTCGGCGAGAACACCACCTGGATCGTGCAGCGCTGTCCCGCCGGCGCCAGCCGGCCGCCGTCGCAACCCGCGACGTTGTAGTCGTTCGGGTTCCCGTTCGAGATGTTCACGTTGACCGAGTGGTTGCGGTTGTTGGTCACCGTGACCGGCTGGCTGCGGGCTGGCCGTGCTTCGACGCGCTGGTCGCCGAACGACGAGCGAGAGCGGGCTGGACGTCGATCGGGTCGGTGCGCGGTGCCCGTGAAGTCGAAGGAGTCGCTGTCGATCAGGAGGTTCGCCGACTTCCCGCCCTGGACGTCGGCTGGAAGCTGACCGTGGCGGTGCACGAGTTGGCGACGTTGCTGGTGCAGTCGTCGGACTCGCTGAACTGGCCGGGGTCGGACCCGCCCAGGTGGACGTTCGGGTTGTCCGGGTAGTCCGTGTTGTTCGTGATGGTGATCTGCTTCGAGCCGCTCGTATCGCCGACGGCGACATTGCCGAAGTCCGGATTGCCCGGCTGGTTGGTGAAGATGAACCGGTTCGCGACGCCCGTCCCGCTCAGTGCGAACGTGTCGGTCCCAGCCGTCCCTTCGTCGACGGTGAGCGTGCTCGAGTCGCTCCCCGTGGAGCTGGGGTTGTACTGCACGTCGAACGTGCAGTTCTGCCCGTCGGCGAGCGTGCCGGTGCAGCTGTCGTTGACGATCGAAACGCGCCGTTGCCGCCGGTGTCGAGCGCGATTACAGCGTCGGACCCGCTCCCGTTGGTGATCTTCTCCGGCTGGGTCGGCGAGTCGTTCGTCGCCACTCGGCCGAAGTTCAGATCGCCAGGATTCACGGCGACTCCGCCGGCCCGAGCGCGGTCGGGCCGCCGGCGCGGCGAGCGAGGACGACGATCACGAGTGTGAGCTTGCGCATCATTAGAGCGACATCAGCAGGACGACGAGGGCACCGGCGATGCAGACGCCGATGATGGCAGGTATTACCAGCGCCTGCCGATCGTAGTCGCGCACGTCGATCGACATGAGGTCACGGATCCCGTAGCCGGTGCGCGAGTGCCACTCCCACTCGCGTCGCACGAGGCGCAGGGTGATGAACGCGAGACCAGCCAGCACGATCGCCCCGCCGCCGATGATCGCGACGATGTCGGACAGCGATGAGCCCGACCCGCCCGATGAAGGCGCCGGGCTCGAGCCCTGGGTCGGTCGGCGACACGGCGCTGACGCGTCACCGTGGCCGTCGCGATGTCGGAGTGGTTCCTCGCCGCGTCGTACGCGAAGACGGCGTAGCAGTACGTCCCGGGCGCCGATTGCACGGCGGTGTCGACCTCGTGGCTCCGCAGCTGCCGCGTGCCCACCCGAGCTCCATCCGTCGGGGGCAGCGGGCAGGCCGAGCTGTGGCCGCGTACCACCACGATGTGCGCGGCGCCCGCAGGGTTCGTCCATGCGAGGTTGATCGCCCCGGACTTTCCGACCACGGCGGTGACCGCGGTCACCGGCCCGGGCGGCTGTCGTGTCGCCCGGGTTCCGGGCGAGACGCGTGGCCGGGCGTGTCCCAGTTGCCGACGGCATCGAGCGTGAAGACCGCGTAGCAGTATCTGGTCGTGTCGCGCTCGGTCGTGTCGATCTGGGTGGTGCGCCGGCTGAATCCGCCGATCTGGGTGTTGTTGGTCGGCGGGCGTGTGGGGCAGTGCTTGCCGGGCCCGCGGGCGACGATGACGACAGCGATGTCCGGAGCCGGCGGCAGCCTCCACGAGAGCACGTTCCGGCCGGGCTTCGGAGTGGTGACGACAAGGTGAGTGGCGCGCTTGGGAGGCGTGCTGTCGCTCGACGTCGCCGGGGTGGACGGCGAGGTCGCTCCCCCGCCGCCGCCGGTGTTGGGCGGGGGCGGAGGCGGGGCGGGGTCGCCCATTGCCACGGCCGCGCCCACCAGAAAGGCGGCGCCGGCCAACGCCACAGCGGCGGCTCTGCGTACTCGTGTGCTCGCTTCGGACCCCACTTCCTCGCGACCGGTCGTCACCGGCAACCATCAACAATACTCCTCTTCGCGCGCGGCCCAGAGGAACAGGTAAACCTGGCTCTGTGAGGCGCGGTGGGCGGGTCCCCGGAGAAGCCGCCCGGCGCGACTATAGCGATGTCGCGCGGGCCGCGAGGAGAAGCTCAGGCTGCCAGGCTGAGCCAGGGTCGACGGAGCATCATGGCGAGCTCGTCGAACCCCGGAATGGTCTCTGCGACCTCGATCTGGGCGCCGCTTCGCGCGATCACATGCACCGTCATTCGACCCCAGGTCGTGCGCGCGCGGCGGATCGCCGCGACGTCGCTCCATGCGATGGACTCATGTCCGGCGAGCGTCCGGGCCTCGATGCCGTTCTCCGACACCGCGACCCGATCCGCGCGGCGGGCCGCAGGCCAGGCGAGCGCCGCCACGACACGCAGCGGCGGGAACGCCGCTGCCACGACCTGGCAGGTGTCGCGAAGTGCGCAGCGCGGATACTCGAAGACCGCAGGCTCCATGGTCTCAGTATGCGGCGCCGGCCCTCCGCCGTCATCCATCGGCCGGGGGATCCGGACCGTCTTGACTTGACGTGTTCCCCGGGTACTCTGGACTGGGGAATTGATTCGACCATCGGGGGGGCTGATGAGGGCTCGGGTATTGCGTGCGGCTGCAATGGCCGTGGGAGTCGGAGTGTGTGGGCTGGCGATCGGCTCGCCGGCGTTCGCGGTCGTTGCGACGACGCCGACGCCGACATGGCAGACAAACGGTCGCGTGAACGTGATCGTGGTGCACAAGAACCGCGTGTACATCGGCGGGCAGTTCACCGCGGTCCGGCCTCCGGGCGCGCCGGCGGGCTCGCAGGAGGTCACGCGGAACCACGTCGCGGCGTTCAACCTCGCCAAGGGCACGCTGGTCGCGTGGAACCCGAACGCGAACGGCACCGTCCGGGCGATCCAGGTCGTCGGGTCGCACGTCTACCTGGGCGGCTCGTTCACCCGGATCGGCAACTCCGGCCGCCAGCGTCTGGCGCAGGTCAACACCACGAGCGGCGCCCCAACCGCGTGGCATCCCGGCGCCAACGCCGAGGTGCTGGCGTTCGGGTACACCAACGGCGTCCTCTATGCCGGCGGGGGCTTCACGACCGCAGGCGGCGCGGCGCGCGCACATCTCGCGGCCTTCAACACGAGCACCGGCGAACCTCACCGGCTGGTCGCCGTCGACCGACGACCAGGTGAAGGCGATCACCATCACGCCGGGCGGCGTCCGCGTCGTCGTCGGCGGGTTCTTCACCCAGGTGAACGGCACCTCGGCCGCGCACCTCGCGGCGATCAACCCGGGTGGCAGCGGGACGCTGGCCAGCTTCTCTCACGTCAACTATCCGGTGATCGACCTCGCGCGTGATGCAAACGGCGTGTACGTCGCTGGAGCCGGCGGCGGCGGCAACTTCGCCGGGTTCTCGCTGGCCGGCCAGGAGAAATGGGTGGGCGGCACGAACGGCAACGTCCAGGCGATCGCGCGTTGTCGGCGGGATCGTCTACGTGGGCGGCCACATGCAGTTCTACTGCGGGCCGCAGCACGGCCAGCACACCTGCACGAACCCCATCGCACGCGACAAGCTGCTCGCGGTGGACGAGAGCAACGGCAACCTGCTCCCGTGGGCTCCAGGCGCCGACAGCGCGCTCGGCGTGTTTGCCCTGACGGGCTGGGTGTCGACGGGCAACCTCCTCTCGGGCGGTGACTTCCGGCACACCGGGAATCACGCTCAGCAGGGGTTCGCCGAGTTCTCGAACTAGCGGTCAGCCGACCGTAAGCACAGCCGAGCCCTGAACCTCGCCCGCCGCAAGGCGGGCGAGGGCTTGGGGCGCCTCCGCCAGGGCGAACGTCTGGGTCTGAGCCCGGATGGGGATCTCGGCCGCCAGCGCCAGGAACTTCCGCGCGTCGTCGCGCGTGAAGTTCGCGACGGAGCGCAGCACGCGCTCGCGCCACAGCAGGTCGTACGAGAACGCCGGGATGCCGTCGAGGTGGATGGCGTTGATGGCCACGGTGCCGGCCGGGCCAACGGCCGCGAGCGCCGACACCACCACCGACCCTGCCGGCGCGAACGTGACCGCCGCGTCGAGCGGCTCGGGCGGTGGGTCGTCGTACCCGCCCACCCACGCGGCTCCGAGCTCGCGGGCCAGGTCGTGCTCCGCCGGCGAGCGTGAGAACACGAAGACCTCGCAGCCCCAGTGGCGGGCCACCTGGATCGCGAGGTGGGCCGACGACCCGAACCCGAAGAGCCCCAGGCGACCGCCGGGCTCGACGCCGCTCAGCCGCAGCGACCGGTAGCCGATGATGCCGGCGCACAGGAGCGGCGCCGCCTCGATGTCGCTCATCCCGTCAGGCAGGGCGAAGGCGAAGTCTCGCCGGGCTGCGACTCGCTCGGCGTACCCACCGTCGACCGTCCACCCACGGAAGTCGGCCAGCTCGCACAGGTTCTCGCGGCCCGCGAGGCACTGACGGCACCGGCCGCAGGCGCCGGCCAGCCACGCCAGGCCGACCCGCTCACCGGTGCCCGCGATCCGCCCGACGACCTGATGGCCCGGGATCACCGGCCGCTTGCGCATCTCGATGTCGCCGGAGACGATCTGAAGGTCGGTGCGGCACACGCCACACGCCGCCACCTCGACGATCACCTCGCCCGGACCGGCGACGGGCTCTTCGACGTCGCGGAGCGAGAGGTCGTTCGGCGCCGAGAGGACCATCGCCTGCACGGTCGCATCGTACGGCCCGGCCGGGAGGAGTAGTCTCACCGGCCCCGGCCGGGTTTCGGTATGCGCAGACACTCCTCCATCCTCCTGATCGCTCTGGCCGGCGCGGTGGCCGCAACGGCGGCCGGTTGCATGGGCTCGGGCTCGAAGACGACCGTCACCGCCACGACGACGATCACGACGGGGCAGCCCACGTCGACGGAGCCGCCGCCGTCCGGCTCGACCGGCGCCACGACGGTGGTCACGACGAGCGGTGGAGTGCCCGACCGCCTCGCCACCTACTGCGGCACGAGGCCGTGCGACGACTTCGCCACACCGAGCGGCAACATCAAGTGCTTCGCCACGTCGTACGGCAGCGGATCGGTCGAGTGCATCATCGAGAGCGGCCTGGTTCCCGTGCCGACGAGCCCGCCGTGCGAGCTCGACCGAAACGGGATGGTCGTGGGCGGGACCGGCGCCGCCAGGCCGAGCTGCCGCGGCGACCCGACGCCCGCCGTCCTCGACACGCAGATCCCGGCGCTTCCCTACGACACCGTCTGGGTGGGCTTCGGCGTCCACTGCCTCTCACAGACCACCGGCATCACGTGCGTGAACAGCGACGGGCACGGGTTCTTCCTCGCCCGCCAGCGCTGGTCGCTGTTCTAGGGGGCTCGCGGCACGTCCTGCAGTGAAACATTGGCATCAGGCGCCGGTGTTTCACGGCGGCGGCTGTGCGCGCGACCTTCAGACGTCGTAGGCGGGCGCGCGCGACTCCTGCCGCCGGCGACCGCCGCCGTGCGGGTGGGAGGACGCGCTCGCGACGAGCAGGATCAGACAGATCGCCACGAAGTTGCGGAGCGTGGGCTCGGGCCAGTGAAGGCGGGCGGAGCCGTGGAACCAGTCGGGGTCGATCAGGAAGACGGCGGCGACGATGATCACGCGCCCGGCCAGCCCGATCGCGAGGAAGACCGCCGCGAGCACGAGCCCCCAGAAGCCGAGCTCGGGCGCGCCGACGGCGTGTGCCAGGTCGAGGACGTTCCAGGCGAGCCACACGACCAGCGGGCCCAGGAGCAGCCCTCCGATCACGAGGGCGGCCGCGCCGGCGAGGAGCGCGCCGAGACCGAGGATTGCGAGCACCCATGCGAGCATCGGGTGCACCTTCGCCACACGACGCGCGTGACCCTGCCCCGCGTCTGGGACAATGGCGTGGTGCGCGTGCTGATCGTCGAGGACGAGCCTCACATGGCGGAGCTGATCGGAAGAGGCCTCGCAAAGGAGGGGATGGCGGTCGACATCGCCCCGACCGGCGAGCAGGCGATCGAGATGGCGGGCACCGCCGACTACGACTCGATCGTCCTCGACGTGATGCTGCCGGGGATCGACGGGTTCGAGACGTGCCGGCGGCTGCGGGCGGGCGCCGTCTGGTCGCCCGTGATCATGCTGACGGCGCTCGACTCGGTCCAGGATCGCGTGACCGGCCTCGACACCGGCGCCGACGACTACCTCGTGAAGCCGTTTGCGTTCGCGGAGCTGCTCGCCCGCCTGCGTGCCGTCGCCCGCCGGCGCGAGGCCGAGCGCCCGAGCGTGCTCGAGGTCGACGACCTGCGGCTCGACCCGGCCAGCCGCAGGGTCTGGCGAGGGGCGGTCGAGGTGTCGCTGTCTGCCAAGGAGTTCGCCATCCTCGAGACCTTCATGCGCCGCCCCGACGAGGCGCTCACCCGGGCGCACCTCGTCGCCCACGCCTGGGACAGCTCGTACGAGGACAGCTCGAACATCATCGACGTGTACGTGCGCCGCCTCCGCCGCAAGATCGACGAGCCGTTCGGGCGGCAGACGATCGAGACCGTCCGCGGCTCGGGCTACCGGCTTCGCCGGGACGCCGCGGCGTGAGCCGCATCCCCATCCGCCTGCGGGTGGCCGCGGCGTTCGCCGTGGCCATGGCCGTCGTGCTCGCGGGCACCGGCTGGTACCTCTACTCCAACCTCGCGACGCACCTGTCGAACGCACTCGACCGGGAGCTGCGGCTGCGTGCATACGACCTCGAGACGGTCGTTCGGGATCCCGACGCGAGCCTGGCGTCGGCGACCAACGGCCGGTTCGTCGAGAAGGGCGAGAGCTACGCCCAGCTCGTGAGCACGAACGGAGCCGTCGTCGAGTTCACCCACCCGCTGGGGAAGGCGCCGGTCCTGACCCCGGCCGAGCTGACACGTGCCGTTCACCACGTGATCTTCGGGAACCGCAGCGCAGTACCGGGCCTCGACGAGCCGTCGCGGTTTCTGGCGGCGCCGTTCATGAAGGGCGATACGACGTTCGTGCTCGTCGTCGGCGCCACGCGCGAGAACCGTGCCGAGACGCTCGCCAGCCTTCGCGATGAGCTCCTGATCGCCGGGCCGATCGCACTGCTCGTCGCCACGGGCGCCGGGTACCTTCTCGCGGGACTGTCGCTCCGCCCGGTCGACTCGATGCGTCGGCAGGCGGCGTTGATCTCGGCCGAGCGGCCGGGCGAGCGCCTGCCTGTGCCGCATACGCGCGACGAGGTCGAGCGCCTCGGCGAGACCCTGAACGCGATGCTCGGCCGGCTCGAGGCGGCGCTGGCGCTCGAGCGCGACTTCGTGGCCGACGCCGGCCACGAGCTGCGGACGCCGCTTGCGCTCCTGCGAACGGAGCTCGAGCTGGCGCTCCGGCATGCCGACTCGGCGGAGGAGCTCCGCGAGGCCGTGCGGCGCTCGTCGGCGGAGGTCGACCGGCTGGCCCAGCTCGCCGAGGATCTGCTGCTGCTCGCCCGCTCGCACGGAGGCGGTCTGCCGCTGCGGGTCGAGTCGATCGAGGCCGCGGACCTCCTCACCCGCGTGGCGAGCCGCTTCGAGTGGAGGGCCCAGGCGGCGAGCAGGCCGCTCTCGACATCTCAGCCGGACGGGCTTCGCCTGCAGGGCGATCCGCTGAGGCTGGAACAGGCTCTCGGCAACCTCGTCGACAACGCGCTGCGCTACGGCGAGGGCGCCGTGCTCGTCTCGGCCAGGCCCGCGAGCGCGATGGTGGAGCTGCACGTGATCGACGAGGGGGCGGGGTTCCCGCCGGAGTTCCTCGGGCGGGCGTTCGAGCGCTTCTCGCGCCACGACCACGCCCGGGCGCGGGGCGGCGCGGGCCTGGGGCTCGCGATCGTCCGCACCATCGCCGAGGCGCACGGCGGCAGCGCGCACGCCGGCCGGAGCGACACCGGGGCCGACGTGTGGCTGACGGTTCCCGGCACCGCGTGACGCGGCGCTCTTGACACGTGACGACTGAGACAATATTTTTGTTCGAGAAAGATGAACGATCGATGAACACGCGCTCAGGGTTGTCGGTCGCGCCGGCCGGTCGGGCACGCACGCGGATTCAGCTCCTTGACAGTTTCCAGGTGTGCCGGGACGGCGAGAGCGTCTCGCTGCCGATGAGCGCGCGGCGGGTCGTCGCGTTCCTCGCCCTGCGCTCACACCCGGTGCTCCGGACGCACGTGGCGGGGTCGCTCTGGCTCGACTCGCCCGAGGAGCGCGGATTTGCGAACCTCCGCTCCGCGCTCTGGCGGATCCACCGGACCGGCCTCGTGCTGGTCGAGGGGAGCGGCGACGCACTCCAGCTCGCCCCGAACGTCCGCGTCGATCTCGACGAGGCGTCCGCCGTCGCGCGCCGCCTGATCGGCAGCGTGCCGATGGGCGCGGGAGCCGACGTCGACTGGCTGCCCCTGACCGGCGAGGTGCTTCCCGACTGGGACGACGATTGGGCGCTCGTCGAGCGAGAGCACTTCCGCAACCTGTCGCTCCAGGCGCTCGAGTCGCTCGGCGAGCACCTGACCGCGCAGGGCCGTCTGCGACAGGCGCTCGAGGTCGGCCTGGCCGTGTTCGCGCGCGAGCCGCTGCGCGAGAGCGCGCACCGCCTCCTGGTGCGGATCTACCTGGCCGAGGGCAACGCCTTCGACGCGATCCGCCAGTTCCGGCTCTATCGCGAACTGGCCTGGAGCCGGCTCGGGATCGAGCCCTCGGCGCAGATGCTCGACCTCATGCACGGGCTCCTCCGCGACGGGCTCGACGTGACCGCCGACCCGATCGCCGCCGCCTGACCGCGGCCGTCCGCGAACGGTGACGCTGCGGTGACGGCGGCGTGACGAGCGTGCGGTATCTCCCTCCGGTCGGCCGTCGACAGAGGGAGGGGGAGCCCCCGTCATGTTGAGATGGATCGTCGGTTCGAGCCTCCGCTTCAGGCTCCTCGCCGTCGCACTCGGCACCGCCGTCTTGGTCGCGGGCGCGAACCAGTCGCGGCAGATGCCGGTGGATGCGCTGCCCGAGTTCGCGCCGCCGATGATCGAGGTCCAGACCGAGGCGCTCGGCCTCTCGGCGCCGGAGGTCGAGGACCTGGTGACCCTCAACCTCGAGGAGCTCCTGAACGGCACCCCGTGGCTGAAGAACATCCATTCGACGTCCGTCCCGGGCCTGTCGTCGATCCTCCTCACCTTCGAGCCCGGCACCGACGTCCTCCGCGCACGGCAGCTCGTCCAGGAGCGCCTGGCCCTGTCGTTCGCGATCCCGAACGTCGCCAAGCCGCCCGTCATCATCCAGCCGCTCTCGACCACCAATCGCGTGATGATGGTCGGGCTCTCGTCGAAGACGGTCTCGCCGATCGAGATGGGGATCCTGGCGCGATGGAACATCCGCCCGGCGCTCCTGGCCGTGCCGGGTGTGGCCAACGTTTCGATCTGGGGCCAGCGCGAACGCCAGCTCCAGGTGCAGGTCGAGCCGGAGCGGCTGCTGGCGAACCACATCACGCTCGACCAGATCGTGAAGACCACCGGCAACGCCATGTGGGTGTCGCCGCTGACGTTCCTCCAGGCCTCGACGCCGGGCTCCGGCGGCTGGATCGACACACCACAGCAGCGGCTCGAGGTGCGCCACATCTTCCCGATCGTGAGCGCGGATGACCTCTCGAAGGTGACGGTCGACGGCGCGGCCCCGCTGCGCCTGAGCGACGTCGCAGACGTGGTCGAGGACCACCAGCCGCTGATCGGCGACGCCGTGCTGACCGGCGGCGAGGACAGCCTGATCGTGATCGAGAAGTTCCCGAACGCCAACACGCTCGAGGTCACCCGCGGGGTCGATGAGGCGCTCGACAAGCTGCGGCCCGGCCTGGCCGGCATCGACATCGACACGTCGATCGCCCGGCCGGCGACGTACATCGACGAGTCGATCGACAACCTGACCCTCGCCGCGGTGCTGGGCGCCATCCTGCTCCTGGCGGCCCTCGGCGCGCTGCTCTTCCAGTGGCGCGCGGCGGTGATCGCGGCGCTCGCGATTCCCGTCTCGCTGATGGCGGGCGTGCTCGTGCTCGATCTGCGCGGCGACTCGATCAACCTGATGGTGATCACCGGGTTTGCGATCGCGCTCGCCGTCCTCGTCGACGACGCGGTGCGATCGACCGACGCGATCGCGACCCGGCTGCGCGCCGACCGCGAGGCGGGACGGACGCCGTCGCTCTCGACGGCGATCATCGAGGCGTCGTCGGCCTCGACCCGCGGGATGGCCTTCGCGATGCTGATCGCGCTGCTCCCGCTGCTCCCGTTCCTCTTCGCCGAGGACGTCGCCCACGCCGTCGCCGAGCCGCTCGTCATCTCGTACATCTGCGCGATCCTCGCGTCGGCGCTCGTCGCGCTCACCGTCACGCCCGCCCTGGCATACCTCCTCTACTCGCACGGAGGCAGCGGGCGCGAGTCGCCGGTCGTCCGCCGGATCTCGGCCGCCTACGGGCCGCTGCTCGAGCGCGTGCTGGTTCGGCCGTCCGCGGTCGTCGGCGCCTCGGCCGCCGTCCTGGTGCTGGCGCTTGTCGTCGCGCCCTCGTTTGACCAGTCGCTTCTCCCATCGTTCCGAGACCCCGACCTCGTCGTCCGCTGGAACGCCGCGGCGGGCACATCGGAACCGGAGATGGCGCGGCTCACGACGCGGGTGACCAGCGATCTGCGCGGAATCCCCGGAGTCGCCAACGTCGGAGCGCACGTCGGCCGGGCCGTGCTCGGCGACCAGGTCGTCGACGTCAACTCGGCGGAGCTCTGGGTGACGCTGGATCCTGGGGCCGACTACGGCTCCACCGTGTCGCAGGTCAAGGAGGCCGTCGCCGCCTATCCCGGCATCGCCCAGAGCGTGAGCACGTATCTGGACGACCGCGTGCGCCACTTCGACACGGGCTCGCCCAACGACATCACCGTCCGGGTCTTTGGGCCGTCGTTCGCCACGCTCGAGGCGACGGCCGCCAGCGTCCAGAAGATGGTCTCGGGCGTCGACGGCGTCACGGCCGCCCGGATGGACCGGCGGCTCGACCAGCCCAACATCGAGGTCGAGGTCGACCTCGACAAGGCCAAGCGATACGGCTTGAAGCCCGGCGACGTGCGCCGCGCCGCGGCGACGATGCTCGCCGGGCTCGAGGTCGGCAGCCTCTTCGAGCAGCAGAAGGTGTTCCAGGTCACCGTGTGGAGCACACCCGACAGCCGGACATCGGTGACCGGCATCGAGAACCTCGTCATCGACACCCCGGACGGCGGTCACGTCCGCATCGCCGACGTCGCCGACGTCCGGATCGCGCCCACGCCGACCGTGATCCAGCGCGACGAGGTGTCGCGCCGGATCGACATCGGGCTCGACGTGAGCGGACGCGACCCGGGATCGGTCGCGGGCGAGATCAACCGCCGCCTCCAGGCCACGAGCTTCCCGCTCGAGTACCACGCCGAGGTGATGGGCGACTACAAGAGCGCCGAGACCCTCCACCGCCGGATGTTCGGCGCCGGCCTCGCAGCGGCGATCGGCATCCTGCTCCTGCTTCAGGCCGCGTTCCAGAGCTGGCGGCTCGCCGGGCTCGTGTTCCTCACGTTCCCGGTCGCGCTGTCCGGCGGCGTGCTGGCGCTGTTCCTGGCCCGGGGCGGCATGTCGCTCGGTGCCTTCGCCGCGCTGCTCGCGGTGCTTGCGATCGCTGCGCGCGGAATCATCGCACTCGTCGAGCGCTACCAGGACCTCGAACGCGGCGGGGTGGCGCCCGGCCTCGGCCTCGTCATACGCGGGTCGAGCGAGCGCCTCGCCGCCACGATCGTCCCGGCGATCGTCACGGCCGTCGCGATCCTGCCGCTGATCGTGACGGGGACGATCGCCGGCCAGGAGATCGCCCACCCGGTCGCGCTCGTCGTCCTCGGCGGCCTCGTCACGTCGACGCTGGTCATCGCCTTCCTGATCCCCGCCGTCTACCTGTCCACGATGCAACGGAGGACGCCCGATGCCGCGTCGTAACCTCACCGCACTCCTGCTCCTCCTGGTCGCCGTCGGGCTCTCCGCGACGGCCTGCGGCTACTCGGCTCCGGCCGAGGGTGAGGGCGACGAGCCCGCCAAGGTCGAGGCGATCGAGGACTCCGACCTGAGCAAGGTGGTCCTGACGGCGGACGCCGCCAAGCGCATCGGCCTCGAGACCGCGACCGTCGCGATGTCGCAGGTCGAGCAGGGCACGATCGTGAGCGGCCAGGTGGCCGCGAACCCCGCGGGGTCCGGCCCGCTGCTGCTGCGGGTCTCGCTGCCGGCGACGGAGCTCGCGAAGGTCGATGCCGCGGTGCCCGCTCGCGTGGCCGTCGGGGGCGACCAGCTCGTCGCGCCGCCGGTCGGCGACGCTCCGTCGGGAGGGGCGCTCACGTACGAGCTGGACGGCGTCGGCGGATCGGTGAGCCCCGGCCAGCGGCTGCGCGTCGAGCTGGAGTTCGCCGGTGGCGGCGAGCGGTTGACGATCCCGTACTCGGCGGTGATCTACGGCGTCGAGGGCGGCGTCTGGACGTACACGAGCGCCGGGCCTCTGACGTTCGTCCGGGCGCCGATCGAGGTGGCGTCGATCCAGGGCGACACCGCCGTGCTCAGCGAGGGCCCCGCTCCCGGCACCGAGGTCGTCACGGTCGGCGGCGAGGAGCTCCTCGGCACGGAGTTCGCGATCGAGGGCGAGTGATCGTCCTCCCAGCCATGTCTTCGCGGGAGGCCGCCCGCACATGATGCGCTGGATCGTCCGGTCGAGCCTGCATTTCCGCTTCATCGTCGTGGCGTTGGCGGTGGGGATGGTGGCGTTCGGGGCGACCCGGGTCAGCAACATGCCGGTCGACGTCTTCCCGGAGTTCGCGCCGCCGTTCGTCGAGGTCCAGACGGAGGGCCTCGGGATGTCGACCGAGGAGGTCGAGACCCTCATCACGATCCCGATGGAGCAGGCGCTCAACTCGACGCCCGGGCTCGACACGATGCGCTCGACCACCGTCCCGGGCCTGTCGGCGATCACGCTGATCTTCGACCGCGGCACCGATCCGCTCGAGGCCCGCCAGCTCGTGAACGAGCGCGTCGCGACGGCGATCCCGAGCCTGCCGGCGTCGGCCGGCATCCCGTGGACGCTCCAGCCGCTCTCCGCGACCAGCCGGGCGATGAAGATCGGGCTCACGTGCGACCACTGCGACCTGACCGACCTCTCGATGATCGCGTACTGGACGATGCGCTGGCGGCTGATGGCGGTTCCGGGCGTCGCGAACGTCGTCATCTGGGGCGACCGCTGGAAGCAGCTCCAGTTCCAGATGGACCCGGCCAAGCTCCAGGCCCACAACATGACGATCGACGGCGCGATGTCGGTCGCCTCGGACGCGCTCGACTTCGGCCTCCTGAAGTACACGGACGCCGCCAAGAACCGGGTCGGCGGCTACATCGAGACCCCCAACCAGCGGCTCGGCATCCATCACGTGCTGCCGGTGTTCACGCCGCAGCAGCTTGCGAGCGTCACCGTGTCGGGCAGACAGAGGGCCGACGGATCGCCGCTCGAGCTCGGCGACCTCGGGACGATGGTGTGGGGCCACCAGCCGCTCTTCGGCGACGCCGTGATCAACGACCACCAGGGCCTGCTCATGGTGGTCGAGAAGTTCCCGTGGGCCAACACGCTCGACGTGACCCGCGGGGTCGACCAGGCGCTCGACCAGATGCGGCCCGGCCTGCCGGGGATCCACATGGACAACCACATCTTCCGGCCGGCCGAGTTCATCGAGATCTCGATCTCGAATCTGACCGACGCGCTGCTTCTCGGGACGCTGCTCGTGATCCTCGTCCTCATCGCGTTCCTCTTCGAGTGGCGGGCTGCGGTCATCAGCCTGGCCGCGATCCCGCTCTCGCTGATGGCAGCCGCGCTCGTCCTCTACGCCACCGGCGCGACGATCAACACGATGGTGCTCGCGGGGTTCGTGATCTCGGTCGGGGTGGTCGTCGACGACGCGATCATCGACATCGAGAACATCGTCCGCCGGCTCCGTCAGAACCGAACCTCCGAGTCGCCCAGGCCGGTCATGTCGGTGGTGCTCGAGGCGTCGCTCGAGGTGCGCCGCGCGATCGTCTACGCGACGCTCATCATCGTGCTGGCCGTCATGCCCGTCTTCTTCATCACGAGCGTCTCGGGAGCGTTCTTCCGGCCGCTCGTGACGTCGTACGGCCTCGCGGTGCTGGCGTCGATGGCGGTGGCGCTCACGGTCACGCCCGCGCTGGCGCTCCTGCTCCTCGGGAAGGCACCGCTCGACGAGAAGCAGCCGCCGCTCGTGCGCCTGCTCCAGGGGGCGTACTCGGCGGCCCTGGCGCGCGTCGTGCGAACGCCCATCCTGGTCGTCGGCGCAACCGTTGTCACGCTGGTGGCGGGCGTGGCGGTGACGCCGTTCCTCGGCGAGTCGCTCTTCCCGACGTTCAAGGAGCGCGACTTCCTCGCCCTCTGGGTGACACGCCCGGGCACGGGCCATCAGGAGGTCGTGCGGATCGTCGAGCGTGCGAGCCGCGACCTGCGCTCGATCCCCGGGGTGCGCGGGTTCGGGGCGCACATCGGCCGGGCCGTGCAGGGCGAGGAGGTGAACGGGATCAACTTCGCCGAGGACTGGCTGAGCCTGAGCCCCGACGCCGACTACGACAAGACGCTCAAGCAGATCCAGGACACCGTCGCCGCCTACCCCGGGCTCTTCCGCGAGCAGACCACCTACCTGAACGAGCGCATCGACGAGGTGCTCGCCGGCTCGAGCGAGGCGATCACGATTCGGATCTTCGGCCCGAACCTCGAGACGCTGCGCGACGAGGCCCACCAGGTGCATGCGGCGATGAAGGGGATCAAGGGCGTGGTCGACCTGCGGACCGAGCTCCAGGTCGACGTGCCGTACATCCGCGTCGACCCCGACCTCGACAAGGCCGCGAAGTACGGCCTGAAGCCGGGCGACATCCGCCGGGCCGCGGCCACCATCGTCGCCGGCGATGAGGTCAGCGACCTGCACGTCGACGGCAAGGTGTACGACATCATCGCCTGGAGCGTCCCCGAGGCTCGGCAGGACGTGCAGAGCATCCGCGACCTGCCGCTCGACACGCCCGGCGGCGGCCACGTGAAGATGTCGCAGGTGGCGGATGTGAGCGTGCGCCCGACGCCCAACCGCATCTCACGCGAGGACAACTCGCGCCGGATCGACGTCGGCATGAACGTGCGCGGCCGCGACCTGGGCTCGGTGGTCTCGGATGTGAAGGACAGGCTCCAGGACGTGCGGTTCCCCCACGAGTACCACGCCGAGGTCCTGGGCGAGTTCGCCGAGCGCCAGAACGCGCAGGGGAGGCTGTTCGCCTTCGGCCTCGCCGCCGCGCTCGGCATCTTCCTGCTCCTCCAGACGTGCATCGGAAGCTGGCGGGTGGCCGCGTTCTCGTTCCTGACGCTGCCGCTCGCGCTGGTCGGAGGCGTGCTGGCGGCGTTCGCGGCGGGCGGGCTGATCTCGCTCGGGTCGCTCGTCGGCTTCCTGACGGTGTTCGGCATCGCGGCCCGAAACGGCATCCTGCTCGTGAACCACTATCAGCACCTCGAGGACGAGGAGGGGCAACCGTTCGGGATCGACCTCGTGCTGCGCGGCTCTCGCGAGCGGCTCGCGCCGATCCTCATGACGGCGCTGGCGACGGGCCTCGCGCTCGTCCCGCTCGTCATCTCGGGCGAGATCCCCGGCGCCGAGATCGAGTACCCGATGGCGATCGTCATCCTCGGCGGCCTCGTGACCTCGACGCTCCTGAACCTGTTCCTCGTCCCGACGCTCTACCTGCGGTTCGGCCGAAAGCACGCGACAGCGCCTGTGTGAGTCGGTTGAGACCGTGCCCAGCTGGGTAGATCACCGTCATGCTCCGCCTGTTCCTGAAGATGCTCGCGGATGACGCCCACCCGACCCGGGTGCGGCCCGCCGAGTCCCCTTCGCGGCAGCCGCCCAGGCCGCGGGTCGTCGACGCCGCCGTCGCCGCCCGGTTCCCGCGCCCCACGCAGCGCTCGCGTGCGGCCGGATCCCGGGCGGGCGGTTAGCGGTTCAGGCGGCCGGCCCCGGCGGGGGGTCGGAGGCCGGGAACGATGCGGCGAGCGTCTCGTCGCGCTCGGCGTCTGCGGCCGGCATGGGCTCCGCGCCGTTCTGCCGTGTCTCGCGTACGACGCGATAGCCCGCGTACGCGCCCGCGCCGATCATGCCGACGGCGAGGACCGTGCGTCCGAAGCGTCGCCGGCGCTTCTTCGGGTGCGCCGCCGCCGCGTAGCCCAACGCCATCGCCGCCGCCGCACGGCGGAGCTCCGCGTGGAGCTTCTGGTCGCCAACCGCGTCGGCGGGCTGCTCAGAGTCGCGCAGCCGCCTTGCGGCCTTGCCGAGCGCGTCGCTTCCGGTCTTGAACTGCTTCTTCACCTCGGGATCCTGCACCGCGGCCCGGGTGCGCCGGGCGACTTCGGGCGCCTGCCGTGCGGCTGCGATGACGATCGCCGTCCGCCGAGGGTGCTTGACCGCCGTCCATCCCACCCGGGCGGCGAGCCGCGGATACCGGGTCACCAACCAGAGGCTCATTCGTGTCCTGTCTATCTGCATAGCGCGATGATTACCCCCATCTCGTCCGGGGAAACGTTCACCGAACAATACGCCTCGCCCGGCGACGGCGTCGTATGATCACCCGCGCATGTACGAGACCCTCCTCTTCCTCCACGTCCTCGGCGCCTTCCTCCTCGTGGCGATGCTCGGGCTCTACTGGGCGTTCTACGCCGGCTCCGACTCGCTGGTGCGCCTGAGCCGCATCGCCTTCCCGCTGTGGGGCCTCGGCAGCCTGGCGGTGCTCGTCTTCGGGATCTGGCTGGCGTTCGACGTCTCGGGCTACCAGCTCTGGGACGCCTGGATCGTCGTCGCGATCGTCCTGTGGCTCGTTCAGGGCGCCTTCGGCAGCCAGCTCTCGCAGGGCTACAAGAGGATGGCGGACGGGATGGTGGCGCAGCGGCCGGCCCTCTCGGCGCACGTCGTGGCGACAGCTGCCGTGGCGCTCCTGCTCATCGACATGATCTGGAAGCCGGGCGCATGACCTACCTCCTGATCCGGCCCGACAGCTGGAACCTCCCGCTCTTCGTGCACGTCGCCGGAGCGATGGTGGTGACGGCGGCGCTCGTCGTGACCGTCGGCTCGCTCGCGCTTGCCTGGCGCGCGACCGGCGAGGAGCGCGCCGCGATCACCCAGTTCGGGTTCCGGACGCTGCTCTATGCGGGCATCCCCGCCTACCTGGTGATGCGGATCGGGGCGGAGTGGATCCTGAGCCGCGAGCACATCCCGACCGACAACGAGCCCGGATGGGTCGGCATCGGCTACGGCACGGCCGACCTCGGCGGCATCCTGATCCTCATCGCGACGATCCTGACGGGCGTCGGCGTGCGGAAGCTCCGGGGCGGCGGCGGTGGCGGCCTGGCGAAGGCGGCCACGGTGCTTGCGAGCCTGGTCGTCGTGCTCTACGTCATCGCGATCTGGGCGATGACGACCAAGCCCAGCTAGGACCAGCGCGGATCCGCGGCACGACGTGCCAACATGAAGCCGTGCACGTCCGCTTCACCCGCATCAACACCGCGGACCAGCCCATCGATCGGGCCACCATCGTCGCCGAGGAGATGCTCGGCTGGCTTCGCGACATGGAGGGATTCCGAGGGCTCGTGACCCTCTCGAGGGAAGGGACGACGCTCGGGATCACGTTCTGGGAGAGCCGCGAGCTGTCGGATCGGCACCTCCCGACCCGCATGGAGTTCCTGGGCCGGATGACGTCGATGGCCGACGTCCAGGTCGAGGAGAGCGACGACTACGACCTGACGTTCGCCTACCTCGCGCCGGGTGCGGTCGACGCGCTGGACGGCGAGCGCTCGTCCTAACGGCGGGCGGAGGCTCAGCGCTCGCCGAAGCGCTCCGCCATGGCGTCGAAGAACCCGCCCCAGCCCTGACCCGCGCCCTCGTACTCCTCGGGAGTCAGATTGCCGCCGGTCTGCGAGAAGTCCATCTGCGTGCGGCCGTCGCCGAGGTCGGTGAGCACCACCGTCACGAGCTCGTAGGCGTCGCCTGAGGTCTGGTCGGTGAACGTGAGGACGAGCCGCTCGGGCTCGGCCACCTCGCGGTACTCGCCGGCCCAGTGGATCTCGGGCTGCTCGGCGCCGGCGATCAGCATCGTGGCGCGCCAGATGCCCCCGGGCCGGACGTCCATCGAGACGCTGTCGAGCGGCACGTCGACTCCGCGACCGCCGAACCAGTCGGCGAAGCGGTCGGGCTCGGTCCACTCCTTCCACACCTCGGCGCGGGGAGCGTCGAACACGCGCGTGATCTCGGATGCCCGGCTCGGTCTCAGCCATCGTTGCGTCCTTTCCGTTGACGTCCGCAGGCGGGCGTCGAGCCGATCGAAGCTCTCGTCCCAGAACGGGCGGTACGTCTCGATCCAGTCGGCCGCCTCCTTGAGCTGCGCCGCCTGAAGTCGCGACGGCCGCAGCTGGGCCGACTCTGGTTCGGGTGATGAGCCCGGCTCGCTCGAGCACCTTGAGATGCTGAGAGACGGCCTGCGTCGTGATCGGGAACGGCTCGGCCAGGTCGTTCACGGTGGCCTCGCCCTGCGCCAGGCGACCCAGGATGGCACGGCGCGTGGGGTCGGCGAGCGCGGCGAACGTGGTGGTGAGGGGATCGGCGGCGGTGGGCATATTCAGGTAACTGATTGATAAAGCGACCGCTTGGGTATAGTACCGCCTTGTTCGGACGGAATCGAGGGAAGGGGATCGACGTGGGGCGGATCGTGGTCACCGAGTTCGTGTCGCTGGACGGCGTCATGGAGGACCCGGGCGGAAGCGAGGACTTCGAGCACGGCGGTTGGACGTTTGAGATCGAGCAGGGCGAGGAGGGAGGGAAGTTCAAGCTCGAGGAGACGTTCGGCTCCGACGCCCTCCTGCTCGGCCGCGTCACGTACGAAGGCTTCGCAGCAGCGTGGCCGGAGAGGGACGGCGAGTTCGCCGACAAGTTCAACACGATGCCCAAGTACGTGGTGTCGTCGACGCTCACCGATCCGCAGTGGACGAATTCGCACGTCCTCGGCGGCGACCTGGTCGACGAGATCACGAAGCTCAAAGGCGTGGTCGGCGGCGATATCGTCGTCCACGGAAGCGCGAGGCTGGCGCAGGGCCTGCTCGAGAGCGACCTGGTCGACGAGCTGCGGCTGATGGTCTTCCCGGTCGTGCTGGGAAGCGGCAAGCGGCTCTTCGAGTCGGGCTCGAAGAAGCGCATGCGCCTGACCGGCTCGAAGGCGGTCGGCGACGGGGTCCTCATCCTCACCTACGAGCGCGGCTAGACGCCGGTAGCGCCGGCCGTGGGCCCGGTTCGTAGACTAGGCGGATGGAACGGGTCAACGGCGTCGACGTTCCGCAGTCGCTGGACGACGCGTGCGACCCGCGCCGGCTGGCGCTGCTCGTCTACGACATGCAGGTCGGAGTCCTGGCGCAGATCGCCGATGCTGAGGCCGTGATCAGCCGCGTGCAGGATGTCCTCGCTGCGGCCCGCGCAGCCGGCGTGCGTACGGTATTCGTGCGGCACGTCACCCTGCCGACCAGGCTGATGGGCGCCGCGCAGCTCCGGATGTGGCGGGCCTGGCAGCGTCGCGACTCCGCCGGCGACGTCGTCTCCGCCTTTCCCCCGGCCGCTGGGCATTCCCAGATCGTCCCCGGGCTCGAGCCGGGCGCCGACGAGGCGGTGTTCGACAAGCTGACGATGTCCGCGTTCGAAGGGACGCCGCTCGACATCGTCCTTCGCGACTGCGGCGTCACGGCGGTCGCGGTGGTCGGCGTCGCCCTCGAGATCGGGATCGAGCCGACGGCCCGCCACGCTGCCGACCTTGGCTACGTCCCGATCGTGATCCGCGACGCGTGCGGCGCGGGGGACGCCGCGGCCGGCGCCCGCTCGCTCGATGCGCTGCAGTTCGCCGGCGACACGATGATCACCGACGTGGCGGGGTTCGCCGCCGCACTGGCTGCGCACGAGCCTACAGATTGACCGTCACTGCGTCGGCCTGATCGGCTCGTCTGAGCACGATCTCGGCGGCGACGAGGTCCTCGACCGCATGCCCCATGGCCTTGTAGACCGTGATCTCGTCGGCGTCGCGCCTGCCGGCTCTGGTGCCCGAGAGCACCTCGCCGAGCTCGGTGCCGCTCGTCGGATCGAGGCCCTGGAGCTCGAAGCAGCCGGCAGGCGTGGGCTCGAACGCCAGCCGCGTCTCGACGAAGAGCGACGCCTGTTCGACGAGCGGACGCGGCAGCTCGCCGTCGGGCTCGCAGAAGCCCACGGACGTCACGTGCGCGCCCGGCCGGATCGCAGCGGCGTCGACGACGGGCGTCCCCGAGTGGGTGCACAGGGCGACGATGTCGCTCGACTCGACCGCCTGCGCCGCCGTTCGTACTGCGGTCGCGCGCGCGTCGAGCGCGGCGAGCCGCTCGGCGTCCTCGAACCGCAGCGACACGATCCGGATCTCGTCCAGGTCGCGGACGAGCGGCATCAGCCCGAGGTGCGCCTGGCCCTGGACACCGGCGCCGATGATTGTCAGCACTCGCGCGTCGTCGCGAGCGAGGATCCGTGCTGAGAGTGCCGCGGCGGCTGCCGTCCGGAGCGCCGTGATGACCGTGGCGTCGAGGATGGCGACGCAGGTGCCGGTGTCCGCGTCGAACGCGCAGATGACGGCCTGATGCGACGGCAGGCCGATCGCCAGGTTGCCGTCGAAGACGTTCACGATCTTGACGACGATGTGGCTTCCGGGCCGGTGGGCGGGCATCGCGAGCGAGTAGCCCTTGTCGACCGGCACCTCGATCCGAGTCGGGGCGCTCACCTCACCTGCGCTCAGCGCGACGAACCCGTGCGCGAGCTCGTCCAGGAGCTCTCGCCGATCCAGCAGGCGATCGACGTCGGCCGCGCTGAAGACCCGGGCCGGCGTCATGGGGCGGGTGATGGAGCAGGCCGTCCCATCACCCGGCCGTCGACGTCGATCCGGCCGGGATCGTCGTCCAGCTCGTATCCCTCGGGGAGACCGGTCGGCATCCGGCGAGTGTACGACCCGTGTCGGCGGGCCGTAACCGGACCGAAGAGGGGGCCCGGCCGATGGAAGGTTCGGACCGGGCCCCTTCTTGTGTGGCGTTCGTCCGGCTTAGACGGCCAGCCGTCCGCGGCGGCGGAATCCGGCGCCGCTGGCGAGCATCAGCATGAGGATGCCGGTGATGCCGGCGCCGATCGCGGCGGCAGTCCAGTCGAAACCGTTCCCCGACGAGTCGGGAACTGCGACCGGAGTGGTCGGGATCTTGTCGATCGGCACGTGCACGGTGCTGGCGTGCAGCAAGCCGACGCCGAGCGTCTGCGGAAGCTGCACGGGGTTCGCGAGCGGCTTGTCGCCGGTGGTGATGCCGGCGGACTCGACCTTCGCGCCATAGTTGGCGTCCTGCGTCGACTGCACGCTCGGGCTCACGCTCGTGCCGTAGTTGGCGTCCTGTGTCGACTGCACGCTCGGGCTCACGAAGCCCTCGTTGGACGTCCTGGCCTGCGCGGCCGGGACGACGAGCGCCAGGGCGGCGACCGTGAGGACGGTCGAAGGGACGATACGGGTCATGCGAGACATCTGATTCTCCTCCTCGGGAACGAACAGATGTCCGCTAGACGCGTGCGGCGAGTGTCGTCTTCCCCGGCGACGGGGGACGGTTATCATCGCGCCATGCGAGTCACCGCGTCGACGCGGATCGAGTCTCCGCCCGAGCGGGTCTTCGACACGCTGGCTGATGTGCGAAACGACGCGCGGTGGAACAGCCGGGTGAGCAGCGCCGAGTTGCGAAGCCCTGAGCCGATCGGGCTCGGATCGCGGTTTGCGATGGTGAACGGCGGAAGTCCGTACGACGTGACGATCACGACGCACGATCGGCCGTCACGGCTCGTGCTCGAAGCGCGCGGGAAGCCCGATCTCACAATCGCGTATACGTTGACGCCGGCAGGTGCCGGCACCGATCTGGACAGCGACTTCGAGTTCCGGCCGGCGGGAGCTCAGAAGCTTCTGTTCGCGCTTGTGGGGCCGGTGATCCGCCGCGAGATACCCAAACAGTTCGCCTCGCTCAGATCGTTCTGCGAGTGATTCCGACCAGACTCACGGGCGCTGGTTCATGGCGGCTTCGATCCGCCGGAGGCGCTCGACGATCTCATCGAACTGCTCCGCGGACGGACCGTTCGCGCGCCGCGGCCCGCTCGTCCCTGCGCGTCCGTGCCACGAAGGCGCCGGTGATCGACGCGGTGGTCACTGTCAAGAATCCGATCCCGAGGAGCATCACGATCGCAGCCATGACCTGGCCGGCGGCGGTCTCGGGAACGTGATCGCCGTATCCGACGGTCGTTACGGTCTGGACGGCCCACCAGAGCCCTGAGCCGATGGAGGGAAAACCCTTGTGGTCGACGACCGTCATCAGGATGCCTGCGGCCACGGTGATCACAATCGTCACCAAGGCGATCACGACCGCCGCCCTCCGCGGGGTCACTGCATGAGCTATCAGCCGGTCAAGGCGACGCTCGAGGCGCGTCTCGGTTGTCATCACCACCGGATTCGCGCGCGTCGCCCTGAGTCCTACCTGCGGCGAGGTCGGGGAGCGGGATTCCGGCTGGTGGACCAGCGGGGTTGGGATTCGAACCCACGGACCAGCATCCGCTCGTCCTCCGAGGACAGGGTGCGGATCACCGGTTTGGCCGCGATGACGCGATCCTCGAGGGGACGGCGGCCAGCAGTTCAGCTCGCAAAGTCCGGCGAGCTCAGATCAGTGCAGCTCCAGGACGAGCTCCTCGATCCCGTCGTCGCCCACGTGCGCTGCGACCTGCATGAACCCGCACTTCTCGAGCACGCGGATCGAGGCGACGTTCGTGTTCACGACCTCCGCGTGCAGCGGACGCGCATCGACGATCTCCACGAGCTCGGCGAGGGCCTCCGTCGCCAGCCCGCGGTCCCAGAACTCTCGCCCGATCCAGTAGCCCACGAGCATGCGTCCGTCAGCCTCCCAGCAGCCGATGTTGCCCGCGATCTCGCCGTCGCAGACGATCGTCCACGTCAGCGCTGAGTCGTTCGCGAGCGTCCTCGCCCAGTGCGCCATGAACGCGTCACGGTCGCGCGAAGGAAACGCCGCCATCGCCGTTGCCTCCGGATCGCGCTGGTGCTCGTAGAACACCGGCAGATCCGCCTCGACGACCTCGCGCAGGACACCCATGCCCCGAGAGTACCCGCCGCGAGGCAGCGCCGGCGGCTGCGCTCGAGGTCGGGCCTCGGCCCTCACAGCAGCCCGGAGTCGTTGTCTCCCTGCTGGTCTTCGGCCAGACCGGCGACGAGCTTGCGGTTGCGGTAGACCGCCGCCCACGCGGTCTCCCCGGCCAGGGCGTCCGCAGCTCCCGGAGCAGCAGGGTGGGATTCGAACCCACGAGTGACCTTGACGACCACTGCCGGTTTCAAGACCGGTGCGTTCGGCCGCTCCGCTACCCCGCCGGAACCCTGCGAATCGCACTCGTAGAGCCAGATCGCGCGGAGCGGCGGCGATCGTCGAGCGAGCTCGCGGGCCAGTTCGCGGGCCAGCCGAGCGCTACGCACCGGCGTCGCTGGCAGCGCGCTCGACGTCCGCCACGAGCTCGCGCGACGCGCCTCGCATGTCGCGCTCCCAGCCCCGCCGGGGTCGAGCTCGACTCGATCGTCGACTAGCTCGTCGCGCGGCGCGAGCGAGCCCTCACCCGCTGGCGGCAAGCATCCTAGGAATGGGCGTGTCCGCCACGGCCGACGCCGTGGTCACTCGGCCCCTCACTCCGACACACCTTGCCGATCTGCTGAATGGCGACGATCGCGATTCCGACCGTGATGATCGCGATCGCGAGCCCCGAGCTCGACGCCGTGAAGATCATCACGACGCCAGCGAGCATGAGCACGATCGCCACGAGGCGCAGAATGGCGTCAGTTGTGTGACGCGTCATCAGAGGCACCTCCTCTCACCTCGATGCTAGGGGCGGCGCGTGTGACCTGCATCAGGGAAGGCCCTCGTTCTGCCTGCGCAGTACTACGGCCCCGCGAAGGCACCAGCACCCCGGAATCGCCGACGCGTCGTATCGAATCCAGGCATCAACTCACATGCGGGTCGGGCACTTCAGCGGTATTGGGAGGACGCGGCGCGGGTGGAGCAGGCGGCAACGGACGAGGTTGGACCCCGTCCTGCGTAGTTGTCCGCGGCTCGCGGCCGTGCGCAGACGGATGCGCCCCAGAGGAACCGCACGCACAATAAGGGTGAATGGCTGGCTACGTTGCTCAGCTCCACCACGCGGCGACGGCGTACGGAGACCGCCTCGGCGACACCCGACTCCTCCCGCTGGCGATCGCCCTCGCGCTCCATCTCCTCAGCCTGCTCGTGCGCTCCGGCGTCTGGTGCGGCATCTTGCGCGCTGCGTTCCCTGAGCGCCGGGTCGGACTGCGCCCCACCGTGTGGGCGTACCTGGCCGGTGTGGGCGCGAACGCGGTGGCGCCGTTTCGCGGGGGCGACATCGTGCGGATTTATGCGATGCGGCGACAGCTCGTCGACGCGCCGGTGGCGACGCTCGTGTCCACGTTGGTGGCCGAGACGGTGTTCGGGGTTGTGGTGGTCGGGCTGCTGGTCGCGGCAACCGTGGCTCTGGGCTGGTTGCCACCGATCGTTCACCTGCCGGACGCCAGGGCCTTCGAGTTCTCCTTCTACGCGCGCCACGTCCGCCTCATTGCCATCGCGCTCGGCATGCTGGCGGTCGGCGTGTTCCTGATGGCGGAGTGGGCCGCGCATCACCTGCGCATGTTCTGGCGCCATATCGTCCAGGGCCTTCGCATCCTGCGCTCGCCCGGCCGGTTCGCGCGCGTGGTGGCGGCGCCGCAGCTGGTGGACTGGGTGCTACGGGTGGGCGTGGCGTACTTCATGCTGGCGGCGTTCGGCATCCCGGCGGCGGTGCGCTATGCGCTGCTCGTGGTCGTGATCGACTCCGTCTCGACGGTGCTGCCGTTCACGCCCGGCGGCGTCGGCGCCCAGCAGGGCCTGCTCGTGTTCGCGTTGGCCGGTGTGGCGACGTCGGGACAGGTGCTGGCGTTCTCGATCGGCGCGCAGGCGGTGATCGTCGCCTTCAACATCCTGCTCGGACTCGTCGCGATCTTCGCGCTGTTCGGCCACTTCCGGATGAGCTCGGTGAGACGCGCCGCCCACTCGTGGCCAGAGCCCGAGCTGAAGCGCAACACCCCGGCACCGCCGTAGGACAGAGCGACTCCCAGGTTCCGCCAATCCCCTTCTAAGTCTTCCGGGGAACCATTCGCGGCTATGAGCGACTACCGCGTGTACGACGCGCGCGGCGCGCGGGCGAGGTCGCGATCGGTCACGCCCCGCCGCGAGCGTGAGCGCCCGTCCCGCGAGGCGGTCATGGAGCGCGGCCGCCGGATCAAGCGCGCCAGCCGCCGTGTGGCGCTGTTGTGCTTCGCCGCCTTCGCCGTGCTGGCTGGACTGCGGGCCGGCCCGAGCGCCTCGTCGCCGTCGGCCGCACAGCAGCTTCGCCACCACCGTGCCCGGCGCCATGAGCAAGCACGGCACGACTCGACGACCCCGGCTCCCTCCACCGCGACGCCGGCGCCGTCCGGCACCAGCTCGAACCTCGCGACCCAGCAGACCTCCCAGCCGCCAGTGGTGCAGTCGAGTGGGTCGTAGTCTGGCGACGCCGGCAGGCCTCGCCCGCGTTACCTGCGATGCCATGGGTACGCAGGTCGCTGTCCTGCTGCCCGACTCGCAGGCAGCCCACGCCGCTGGACGCCGCCGACTTGTCAAGGCATGAGGTTATGCGCACGCGGATCGCTCCCGCCGAAAGCACCTGCCGCGCTTCGCCAGCGGCCGCGATTGCGGCCGGCGCGGTGGAGAACGCGACGAAGAACGAGTCGCCCTGCGTATCCACCTCGACCCCGTCGTAGCGAACGAACGCCTCACGCAGAGCGCGGCGATGTTGCGCCAGCGCATCCGCGTAGGCCTCGGCACCCAGCTGCTGCAACAGCCTCGTCGAACCCTCGACGTCGGTGAAGACGAAAGTGACAGTTCCGGTCGGAAGCTCGCGCGCCACGCGGCTATTCAATCGCGGCAAACCACCCGATGTCGCACCCTTCCCGGAGTAGGTCGCCTAGAAGCGCCATCGCCAGACTTTGTAGCGGCACATGCGCAGCCGACCTGCCCAGGGTCGGGCGACAGTCGGGCGATGGTCAGTTTGTGGCCTGGTTGCGGCGAACTGCGGTCCATCAGGGCCGTTGTCGTCGCTCCGTGGGCGCGTGGTCATCGCGCTCAGGCGGCTGAACCATGGGGTTGCGGGGCAGTCAGCGGCGGGGGTGGGATTCGAACCCACGGACGAGGTTGCACCCCGTCTCCGGTTTTCAAGACCGGTGCGTTCGGCCGCTCCGCCACCCCGCCGATCGATCGAGGATAGCGACTGACGGCCGGCGCGGACCTAGGCGGCGGGCGCCTGCAGCACCGCCGGTGCGCCGAACGGGTGCAGCACCTCCGGCACGGCGATCGAGCCGTCCTCGCGCTGGCCGTACTCGATCAGCGCGAGCAGCGTCCGGCTCGACGTGATCGCCGTGCCGTTCAGCATGTGCACGAACTGCGGCTTGCCGTCCGCCGGCCGGAAGCGGGTGTTCAGGCGGCGGGCCTGGTAGTCGGTGCAGTTCGAGCACGACGTCAGCTCGCGGTAGCGCGCCTGGCCGGGGAGCCACACCTCGATGTCGTACTTCCGCGCCGCCGATGCGCCGAGGTCGCCGGCCGGGATGTCGACCACCTGGTAGTGGAACCCCAGCTCCTGCGCGATCTCCTCTTCGATCGCGAGCAGGCGCTCGTGCTCGTCCCACGACGTGTCGGGGTGGCAGTAGCTGAAGAGCTCGAGCTTGTCGAACTGGTGGACGCGGAAGATCCCGCGCGTGTCCTTCCCCGCCGCGCCGGCCTCGCGCCGGAAGCACGTCGAGAACCCGACGTAGTGCAGCGGCAGGTCGGTCTCCGCGAGCGTCTCGCCGCCGTGCATCGACGCCAGCGGCACCTCGGCCGTGCCGACCAGGAAGAGGTCGTCGGAGCCGAGCGCGTACACCTGCGCCTCGGCCTCGGGGAAGAACCCGGTGCCGACCATCGCGTCGCGCTTCACGAGCACCGGCGGGATGACCGGGACGAACCCCTTCGCCCCCAGCTTCGTGAGGCCCCACTGGATGAGCGCGAACTCGAGCCGGACGAGGTCGCCCTTCAGGTAGTGGAACCGGCTCCCCGAGACGCGCGCGGCCGACTCGGGGTCGATCAGGCCGAGCCCGCCCGGCCCGGCGAGATCGAGGTGGTCGCGCGGCTCGAACCCGAACTCCGGCGGCTTCCCGTACATGCGGACGATCTCGGCGTCCTCCTCCTCCGCGCCGGCGGGCGAGGACGGGTGGGGGATGTTCGGGATGCGGAGCATGACCTCGCCGACAGCGGCTTCAGCCTCCGCCAGCGCCGCCTCGTCCGCAGCCTGCTGCTCCTTCAGCTCTGCCTGGCGGGCGATCTCGGCTGCCGCGTCCTCGCCGCGCTGCTTCGCCTCGGCGATGGCCTTCGCGGCTGCGTTTCGATCGGCCCGCGCCTGTTCGACCCTCGTCAAGAGCTCGCGTCTGCCGGCGTCGACGGCGAGGAACTCGTCCACGTCCCGCACGGCCTCCTCGCCGCGGCGGGCGAGCGCCCGCTTCGTGCCCTCAGGATCCGCCCGGATCTGCCTGACGTCCAGCATCAGGGACGTGAGTCTACTAACGCGTCCAGGAAGCCCGCGACCCCGTCATCGTCGACGCTCGGCACGGTCCAGCCCGCGATCGGGCGGAGTGCGGCGTCGGCGTCGGCGACCGCCACGCCCAGCCCGGCGGTCTCGAGCAGCTCGACGTCGTTCGCACCGTCGCCGAACGCGACCACCGTTCCGGGGTCGATGCCGAGCCGGTCGCACACGAACTCGAGCGCAGAGCCCTTGCTCACGCCCGGAAGCGCAAGCTCGAGGAAGATCGGCAGCGACTTGGCGATGAACGCCCGGCCGTCGAACCGGGCCCGCAGGTCGTCCTGGAGCCGGTCGAGACCCTGTGGCTCGCCGACGACGACGATCTTGGTCGTCGGCTTGTCGAGCCACGCGAGCAGGTCGCCGACGGCGTGCGCCTCGAGCCGTGCGTGCGTGGCGTACGTCACCGCCTCCTCGTTCAGCTCCTCGACGTAGAGCTCGTCGTCGACGTAGACGTTCATGTGGAACCCGGCGGCGTCGACCGCCTCGATCACCTCATGTGCGAGCGCGACGCCCATCGGCCGGTGGAGCAGCCACTCGCCGGTGCGCGGGTCGGCCACGAGGGCGCCCTGGTAGCAGATCACCGGGGCGGTCACCCCGAGCTGGAGGGCGTACGGCCGCGCCGAGGCGAACATGCGGCCGGTCGCGACGATCGCGGCGATGCCCGCTTCGCCGAGCCGGCCGACGGCACGTACGACGGCCGGCGAGAACTCGAGGTTGTCGGCCAGGATCGTCCGGTCGAGGTCCATCGCGACGGCCCGCACCGCCGCCGGGTCGAGATCCGGTGGCAGGGTGCTCACGGCGACGTCTTCTGGACGACGTAGTCCGCCACGGCGTCGACCTCGTCTCCGCCGACGAGCCCCTTCGGCATCCCTGGCCGTCCGTCGATGATCGCCCGGCGCACCTCCTCGCGCGTCGGGCGGACGTCGGCCAGGTTGGCAGCGTTCGTGTTCGGCGAGGGCTTGCCCGCCGTGATCGAATGGCAGGCCGCGCAGTTCTGCTCGAACGCGAACGCGGCGCCCGTCCCCGCCTGGCCTCCTCCTCCGCACGCCGGAGCCAGCACGAGCGACGCGGCGAGAACGGAGACCGGGGCGGCTCTCATCCCCCGAGCGTATCCTTCGAGTGCGATGGACGCCGCCGACAAGCTCCTGTGCGACCTGATCCAGAACGAGTTCCCGGTCGTGGAACGCCCGTACGCCGCCATCGGCGAGCGGCTCGAGATGGGCGAGGACGAGGTGATCGAGCGCGTCCAGCGCCTGCGTGGCGAGCGCATCATCCGCCAGGTCTCAGCGATCTTCGACACGCGCAAGCTCGGATACCGCTCGATGCTGGTCGCCGCCCGCGCGCCCGCCGAGCGAGCCGACGAGGCCGCAGACGTGATCTCGACGCACCCCGGCGTCACCCACAACTACGAGCGCAAGCACGAGTACAACATCTGGTTCACGCTGGGCGTCCCGCCGACGTCTCGGCTGGGCCTCGACCGCACGGTCGAGCTGCTCGGCGAGATGGCAGACGTCGAGGCGATCCGGCCGCTGCCGGCCCTGCGCTTCTTCAAGATCGGCGTCGACCTCGACATGGTCGGCGGCCGCGACCCCGCCGCCAAGCGCGTCCGCGCCGAGCCGGTTCGCGAGGCGCCCGCGCCGGACGCGCTCGACGACCGCGACATCGCCGCGGTGCGCGCCCTCCAGTCGGATCTGCGGCCGCTGCCCGAGCCGTTCGCGGCGCCCGCAGCCCGGCACGGGTTCACCGTGCCCGACCTGCTGGCGAAGGCGGCCGAGCTCCAGGAGACGGGGCAGATGCGCCGCTTCGCCGCCGTGCTCTACCACCGCTCGGCCGGCTTCACGGCCAACGGGATGGGCGTCTGGAAGGTGCCCGACGAGCGGGTCGAGGAGATGGGCCAGCTGATGGCCGCCTACCGCGGCGTCTCGCACTGCTACCAGCGCCCGACCTATCCCGACTGGCCGTACAACCTCTTCTCGATGACGCACGGCCGCGACCGGGACGAGTGCGAGGCGGTGCTCGACGCGATCGCCGACGAGACGGGCCTCGACGAGCGGATCGTCCTCTACTCGACGAAGGAGTGGAAGAAGACGCGGCTCGTCTACTTCAGCCCGGACGCCGAGGAGTGGGAGCGCCGGCACGCCCCCGAGCTGCAACCGGCATAGGCCATCTCACGCCGCGGGCGGGTGCGGCGTTTCTCTGGCATGAGGCTGCCACCGTTCCAGATGCTCCTCGAGGAGCACGGGCCCGACGTCCACCGCTTCCTGGCGGCGCGCGTCGGCCCGGTTGACGCCGACGACTGCTGGCAGGAGACGATGCTGTCAGCGCTTCGGGCGTATCCCGGTCTTCGCCACCAGACGAACCTCAGGGGCTGGCTCCTGCGGATCGCCGAGCGCAAGGCGCTCGACGCGCACCGCGCGGCGAAGCGCAGGCCCGTCCCGGTCGAAGAGGTGCCGGAGCAGCCGGCGCCGCCTGCGGAGCGTCCCGACCCGGAGCTGTGGCGGGCGGTGCGGCGGCTTCCAGGGAAGCAGCGGGCGGCGGTGACGCTGCGGTTCGCAGCCGACCTGGACTACGCCTCCATCGGGAGAGTGATCGAGTGCTCCGAGGATGCCGCGCGCCAGAACGTGCGCGCCGGCCTGGCCTCGGTGCGAAGGGAGTGGGTGCGATGAACACGGCCGAGTTCGTCAAGAGGGCGCAGGCCGAAGGGCTGATCGATGTGGCATACGCCGGCGTGGACTCGCCGTTCGGCCACCTGACGGCGGCCGTCACGGACGCCGGGATCGTCAGGCTGGCGTTCGAGGGCGAGGAGATCGACGGCGTGCTCCAGGAGCTGGCCGACCGCGTGTCGCCGCGTGTCCTCGAGGTGCCGGCACGGCTCGACGGCGTGCGCCGCGAGCTGGACGAGTACTTCGAGGGACGCCGGAACGCGTTCGAGACGCCGGTCGACTGGCAGCTCTCGCACGGGTTCCACCTGAAGGCCCGCGAGGCGTGCTACGCGATCCCGTTCGGGAGCGTGCTGACCTACGCCGAGCTGGCGGCCGCCGCCGGGAGCCCGCGGGCAGTGCGCGCGGCCGGGCAGGCGATGGCGCGAAACCCCGTGCCGATCGTGGTTCCCTGCCACCGCGTGCTGCGCACCGGCGGTGCGCTGGGCGGCTACGGCGGCGGGCTCGACGTCAAGCGCTGGCTGCTCGACCTCGAGCGCGGCGACAGCCTGTTCTAGCCGCCGCCCGGTGAAACACGTGTACCGGGTACAGGTGTCTCACGCCTCCGTGCCCCGAGGTCGATCTCGAGGCCGTCGTGGGCGATGCCGAACCCCTCCGGCACCCATGCCTCGAGCTCGGCGTGGGTGCCGATGCGGTGGCCGATGTGGGTGAAGAGCGTGCGGCCGGGCTTGAGCTTCCGGGCGCACTCGATCCCCTCCGTCATCGGCATGTGATCCTTGACCGTGCGGTCGCGGGTGGCGGCGCCGAGCATCAGGAGGTCGGGGCCTTTCGCGAGCTTCGAGCCGGGCGGCCCCGCCAGGTCGGGCGCATAGACGAGCGACTCGCCGTCGGGCCCCGTGAACCGGTAGGCGACCGTCCGGGTGTTCCCGCTGTGGTCGACGTCGAACGCCTGCGCGCGCAGGCCGTGCCCGAGCTCGATCGGGACGCCCGGCGTCACCTTCATCACCCGGAAGTCGAGCCGCGGGAAGATCACCCTCACGCCCTGCTCGCACTCCTTCGTGCAGTGCAGCGGGATCCGGCCCAGCTTGGCGAGAGCGTGGAGCCCGAGGACGTGGTCGTGGTGGTGGTGGGTCAGCAGCACCTGGTCAGGCACCGCCTCGGCGGCGATCAGCTGGGCGTAGGCGTCAGGCCCGGCGTCGACCAGCACCCGCCCGTCGAGCAGGAGCGAGGCACGCAGCCGGCGGTCGCGCGGGTCGGGCGACGTGCACTGCGGGCAGTCGCATCCCAGGCGCGGGATCGGCCACGCTCCCGAGGAGCCCAGCACGGTCAGTCGCACTCGGCCTCCCACTTGGGGTGGTGCCTGCGCGCCCACTCGCGCCGCACCGTCCCGAGCGTGATGCCGCGGAGCGAGTGGCGTGTGCTCGCATTGATCGTCGCGAGATAGATGTGGCCCGCGACGAGCGGAACGGCGACCCAGGTCGCCCAATCGTGCACGAGTATGGCGCTCGTGACGCCGCGGAAGGTCTTGTCCGTCTCCTGGAGCAGGATCAGGACACCCGAGACCGTGAAGACCACCGCCAGGCCGGCGATGACCGCCGAGTTGAGCTTCTGGCCGGCGTTGAAGCGGCCGGCCGGCGGCTCGGCACCGCGCCTGCGAACGGCCCACGCCAGCCAGGCCCGGTCGTCGTCGTCGAAGCGGTCGAGCTGCGAGGCGGTGCGCCCGAGGCTGCGCGGACTGACCGCGACGACCGCGACGAGCCCCGCCCAGAAGGCGATCGCCGCACCGATGTGGAGCGACTTCCAGAGCATCCGGTCGGCGGCCAGCGAGGCGAACATCGGCAGATAGAGGATGAGGCCGGTGGCCGTCATGACGAGGAACGTCACGGCCACGACCCAGTGCGCCGTCCGCTCCGCGCGGCTGAACCGGCGCACGTACTCAGTAGCCGTTGGAGCGGCCCACCCAGGCGTCGACGTCGTAGCCGTTCACCTCCCAGAACCCGGGCACGAGCTTCGGCACGAGCTCGATCCTGGTCAGCCACTTCACGTTCTTGTAGCCGTACATCTCGGGGATCACGAGCCGCACCGGTGCGCCGTGCGCGCGGGTGAGCGGGGCGTCGTCCATGTGATGCGCAAGCATGACGTTCGGGAGTGTCGTCTGCCGGAGCGACAGCGTGTCGACGTAGGGCTGCTCGAGCGAGACGAAGTTGGCGTAGCGGGCCTCGGGCAGCGGCTCGACCATGTCCCAGATCGTCTGGAGCCGCACGCCCTGCCAGCGGACGCCGCCGACCGTCCAGCCGGTCACGCAGTGGAAGTCCGTGGTCTGCCGGGCCGTCGGGAGGTTCATGAGGTCGTCCCACGAGAGGCTCACGGGATGGCGGACGTGCCCGGTCACCTCGAGCCTGTAGTGCGCCGGGTGGAACTCCGGCCACGGCGGGTTGATGGCGTAGATCCGCCAGCCGCCGATGGGGAGGATGTCCTTCAGGCCCTGCGGGACGACCGAGCCGGCGACGCCGAGAGGCCCGGAGAAGAGGCTCGAGATCCGGTCTCCGGCGAGCAGCCCCAGGCCGCCGATCCCGACGACCGACAGAAACGCCGCCCTGCCGATGCGCCGCTCGCTCACACCGCAAAGTATGGCGGAGGGGTTCTCGGGCGCCGGTGATGCGGCCCATGTGGTTTCTCACATGGCTCTCACCGTCGCGGCCGATAGTCCGGCCATGGCAGGCGCGCGGCTTCCGAGCGTCCTCGTCGTCGAGGACGACGCCCCGGTCCGGCGGATGCTCGAGCGCACGCTCGCCGCCGAGGGCTACGCCGTCGACGCTGTCGCCGACGGGGGGTCGGCGCTCGCGCACGCCGAGGCAGCAGCACCGGACGCGATCGTCCTCGATGTCTCGATGCCCGGGATGGACGGGCTTGCCGTCGCCCGCCGGCTGCGGTCGAAGGGCGTTGCGACGCCGATCCTGATGCTCACGGCGCGTGACGGCGTCCACGACCGCGTGGCCGGCCTCGACGCGGGCGCCGACGACTACCTCGTGAAGCCGTTCGCGGTCGTCGAGCTGGCGGCGCGAATGCGCGCCCTCCTGCGCCGGACCCGGCCGGCGGATGTGCGTACGTATGCCGACCTCGCCTTCGACCCCGGCACCCGCACCGTCGAGCGCGGCGGCCGGTCGATCCAACTCACCGCGCGCGAGGCGGACCTGCTCGAGCTGCTGCTGCGCCGGCCGGGCCACGTCGTCACTCGCAGGGCGGCTCTGGCCGGAGTGTGGGACGACGGCCGCGCCGCGAGCGAGAACGTCGTCGACCGCTACGTCGCCTATCTGCGCCAGAAGCTCGGCGATCCACCGCTGATCCACACGGTGCGGGGCGTCGGGTACGTGCTGCGGCGGTGACGGCGTCAGAGCGCCCGCGCCGCCGCGGGTCGCTGCGCGTGCGCGTCGCGCTCGCAGCAGCCGGCGCGATCGTCGTTGCCGTCTCGGTGCTCGGCATCGGGGTGCAGCTGCTCCTGTCGAACCACCTCCACGCCGAGCTCGACTCGACGCTGCACCAGCGCGCCGCCGAGATCGCACAGATCAGCGCCACGGCGCCCGCGCTCCTGACGTCGCCGGGCATCCTCGACGTGTCGGCGGGGCCGCGGCTCGTCGACGTCGCGGTCGTCGACCGTCGCCGCCGGATCGTTGCCCGGTCGCTCGGCCTCCAGGGCGGGACGATCGCAGTCGACCCGCTCGTCGCCGCGACCATCGCGAGCGGGCGGGGGCGCTACGCCGACGCGCACCTGCGTGGAGCCGGCGTCCGGGTCTACGTCGCTCCGCTCTCCGACGTGGGCGGTCCCGCGGCCGGCGGCGCCGTCATCGTGGCCGCGTCGACGGACGACGTCGAGGACACGCTCGACCAGTCCCGGCGTCTCATCATCGGCGGCGCGCTCCTGGCGGCGGCGCTGGCCTTCCCGCTCTCGCTCGTTCTCGCCCGCCGGGCGCTGGGGCCGCTCGAGCGGCTGTCCGCCGGCGCCGCCGTGATCGAGCAGACGAGCGACGCATCGCTCCGCCTGCCGGTGGGCGACCGCCGCGGCGCCGAGGAGGTCGACCGGCTCGCCGAGACGCTGAACGGCATGCTCGCCGCGCTCGAGCGGGCGCGGGAGTCCGAGCGGCGGTTCGTCGCCGACGCCTCGCACGAGCTGCGAAACCCGATCACCGCGCTGCGCGGGAATGCCGCGTACCTGCTTGCCCACGGCGCCGACCCCGAGACGCTGGCCGACATTCACGCCGACGCGGAGCGGCTGAGCCGGCTCCTGGACGATCTCCTGGCTCTCGCCCGCGAGGACTCCGGAGCCGTGCCGGATGAGCCGGTAGACGTCGCAGACGTGGCACGGGAGGCGGCCGACGGCGAGGCCGGCGTCGTCGTCGAGGCTAACGGGCCGGCTCTCGTCCGCGGCGACCGCGGCGCGCTCGAGCGGGCGCTCCGGAACCTCGTCGAGAACGCCCACCGCCACGGCCCTCCGGGCGGCCCGGTGCGGGTGACGGTCGAGTCGGCGCCGGTGACCGTTGTGCTCGCGGTGACGGACTCGGGCGAGGGGATCCCGCCGCACCTCGCCGACGCGGCGACCGGCCGCTTCTGGCGAGGCCCCGATGCCGACGCCGCCGGAGGCTCCGGGCTCGGGCTCGCGATCGTCCGCGCGACGGCCGAGCGCCACGGCGGCAACCTCATCGTCGACGGGCCTCGGTTTGCGATCGAGCTTCCCGCTCTCAGGCCGCTCTCAGGGGGTGAGGGCGACACTGCGGATGCAGATCGAAGGAGGGCATCGTGAACATCCTGCGTCGCGCATCCACCACCCGCATCATCATCGCCGGTGCGCTGATCGTGCTCGCCGCGGGTGCGGCGAGCATCGCGCTCGCCAGCCGGTCAGCCGGCCCCACACCGCCGAAGCGCTCGCTGGCCTCGGCCATCCATCACGCGCTCGCGGGCCCGCGGGTGGCGGGCGTCACCGCGCGGATCCGCTTCTCGAACCATCTGCTCGCGTCCGGCGTCCTCCCGGACTCGAGCCAGCCGCTGCTCTCGGGCGCGACCGGCCGGCTCTGGGCGACGGGCGGCAAGGCTCGGCTCGAGCTCCAGGCGGATAACGGCGACACCGAGATCGGGTTCGACGGTACGACGCTGACCGTCTACAACGTCGCGACGAACACGGCGTACACGATGGCGATGCCGAAGCGCTCGGGCGCCGACCACGCCGCTACGTCGGACCACGGCGTGCCCTCGATCGCGCAGCATCCAGCAGGCGCTCGACAAGCTGGCGGGCCACGTGTCGCTCTCAGGCGCGATCGCCGGCGACGTCGCCGGCCAGCCGGCCTACACCGTGCGGGTCTCGCCCAAGCACGACGGCGGCCTGCTCGGCGCGGTCGAGCTGGCCTTTGACGCCAACCACGCCGTGCCGCTTCGGGTCGCCGTCCTGAGCCAGGGCGATCACAGCCCGGTGCTCCAGTTGACGGCCACGGACATCAGCTTCGGAAGCGTGCCGGCGAGCGATCTCGTCGTGCACCTCGCGCCGGGCGCCAAGATCGTCCGCGTGCACCCGCCGCATGCGCCGGCGCACACCACCGGACCTGAGCCCGCCGCGGTGGGTGTTGCGGCGGTCGGCCGGGCCGTTCCGTTCACCCTCACGGCGCCCGCGTCGCTGGTCGGCGTTCCGCGCCAGGACGTGCGGCTGATCGACGGCTCCGGCACGCCGGCTGCACTCGTGGTCTACGGCCACGGCCTGGGCGCGATCGTCCTCGTCGAGCAGCAGGCTGATGCGCACGACGCCGGGCCGCTGGGCGCGCTGCCGCGCGTCTCGGTGAACGGCGTGTCCGGCCATGAGCTCGCGACTGCACTCGGAACTGCGATCCAGTTCGACCGCGGCGGCGTCCGCTACACCCTTGTCGGGTCGCTGCCGCCCGCGGCAGCAGAGGCCGCGGCGCGCGCCCTCGGCTGATGCGGCGTGATCCCCCTCACGACCGCCCAGTCGAGGCGCGCGGGCTCGTCAAGCGCTACGGCGACCTCGCCGCGGTGGACGGCGTCGACCTCACGGTCGAGGCGGGCGACGTCTACGGGTATCTCGGGCCGAACGGCGCGGGCAAGACGACGTCGCTTCGGATGCTCCTCGGGCTGATCCGGCCGACCTCAGGCGAGGCCCGGCTCTTCGGCCGCGATCCGCTCGTCTTCGGGCGCCGGGCGCTCGAGGGCGTTGCCGGGTTCGTCGAGGCGCCGCAGTTCTACCCCTATCTCACCGGTCGCAAGAACCTCGAGCTGCTCGCTGCGTACGACGGCCGCGACGCGCGGCGGCGGATCGACGAGGTGCTCGCGATCGTCGACCTCGCCGACCGGGCCGGCGACCGTGTCGGCGGCTACTCGCACGGCATGCGCCAGCGGCTCGGCATCGCCGCGTCGCTCCTCCGCAGCCCGCGCCTCCTGCTGCTCGACGAACCGCAGACGGGCCTCGACCCCGCCGGGATGCGCGATATGAAGGCCCTGATCCGCGACCTCTCGGCGCAGGGCATCACCGTGCTCCTCTCGAGCCATCAGATGGCCGACGTCGAGGAGCTGTGCAACCGCGTGGCGATCGTCAACCGGGGCCGGATCCTGTACGAGGGCGACGTGACCGGCCTCACGAGGTCGCTGGGGACGTGGTACCGGCTGCGCGCCTCGGACCTCGACGCCGCGCAGCGAGTGGCGGGGGAGTTCGGGCTGGCCGACGTCGCGCGCGAGGACGGCGAGCTGCGCTTCAGTGCAGATGAGGAGCTGCTCGAGCGGTTCATGATCACTCTGGGCCAGCGCCGGATCGGCGTGCGCGCGCTCATCCCGCAGCAGGCCACGCTCGAGCAGCTCTTCTTCCAGCTGACCGAGCAGGACGCCGTGCCGCCCGCGCCGCCGGTGCTCCACGCCGTCGCCGAGGAGGCGGTGTGATGCCGACGTTCCTCACCGCATACCGCTGGGAGGTGCGAAAGCTCGTCTCGCAGAAGCGGACGTACCTCGGCCTGGGCGCGGCGACCGCCGTGCCGCTCATCTTCGTCGCGGCGCTCGCGCTCCAGAGCGGGTCGCCCAACGACGTCGCGTTCGGCCGCTACGTGCGCGACTCGGGTCTCGCCATCCCGCTCGTCCTCTTGCTGTTCGCGTCGGTGTGGCTGTTCCCGCTCGTGACGGCGCTCGTCGCAGGCGACATCATCGCCGCCGAGGATCACAACGGCACGCTGAAGACGATCCTCACGCGGTCGCTCGACCGCGGGCAGATCTTCGCGGGGAAGATGCTCGCCGCGGCGACCTACGCGGCGCTCGCGCTCGTGCTCATGGGGTCGGTGGCGGTCGTCGCGGGCAGCCTCGAGTCCGGCTTCAACGGCCTCGTCAGCCTCTCCGGGACGCACGTCGCCGCCGGTCACGCGCTGGGCCTCGTCGCCGCGAGCTTCGGCGTCTACATGATCCCGGTGGCCGCCGTGGTCTGCATCGGCCTCCTGCTCTCGGCGCTCACCCGAAACAGCGCCGCTGCGGTCGTCGGCACGCTGATGTTCGCGCTCCTCATGCAGCTCGTCGGCATCCTCCCGGGGCTCTCGGGCACCGACCCGTACCTGCTGACGACGCAGTTCCAGGCGTGGCAGGGGTTCTTCCGCACGCCGACCGACTGGGAGCCGATCGTGCGGGCCGTGTGGGTGTGCGCGCTCTACGCGGTGCCGGCGGGCCTCGGCGCCTACCTGGTGTTCGTGCGCCGCGACGTCGCGGGCGGCTGACCTGAAAAAACGGGGTCTGGCACCGTTTTTTCATCGGTAGGCTTCGGGGGTGGCTGCCGACCCGCTCCGTGCGTTCTCCCCGCCCGTCGCCGACTGGTTCCGGAGGAGCTTTGAGCGGCCCACGCCGGCCCAGTCCAAGGGCTGGCCGCCCATCGCCGCCGGGAAGCACACGCTGGTGCTGGCGCCGACCGGCTCCGGGAAGACGCTGGCCGCCTTCCTGACCGCGATCGACGGCCTCGTCCGCGACCCGGCCGAGCGCGGCACGCGCGTGCTCTACGTCAGCCCGCTGAAGGCCCTGAACCACGACGTCGAGCGAAACCTGCGTGCGCCGCTTCACGGCATCGAGACCCCGCGCGAGGTGGAGGTCGCGGTGCGAAGCGGCGACACGCCCCAGCGCGAGCGGGCCGCGATGCGCCGCCGTCCGCCCGACATCCTGATCACCACCCCCGAGTCGCTCTACCTGATCCTCACCTCGGCCGCGCGCGAGATGCTGGCCGGCGTCCAGACCGTCATCGTCGACGAGATCCACGCCCTGGCAGCGGGCAAGCGCGGGACGCACCTCGCGCTCTCGCTCGAGCGGCTCGCGCACCTGACGGGCGGCGACCCGCAGCGGATCGGGCTCTCGGCCACCCAGCGGCCGCTCGACGAGATCGCCCGGTTCCTGGGCGGCGACCGGCCCGTCGAGATCGTCGATGCCGGCCACCGCAAGCCGCTCGATCTCGAGGTGGTCGTACCGGTGCCCGACATGCGCGAGCTGGGTGGCGCGCCGGCGCCCGACGGTGAGCCACGCCAGTCGATCTGGCCCGCGATCTATCCGCGCCTGCTCGAGCTGGTGCGCTCCCACCGCTCGACGCTCGTCTTCGTGAACAGCCGCCGCGCCGCCGAGCGCGTCGCCCATCGCCTGAACGACCTGGCCGAGGAGGAGATCGCCCGCGCGCACCACGGCTCGATCGCCCGCGAGCAGCGGCTCGAGATCGAGGAGATGCTGAAGACCGGGCGCCTGCCGGCGCTCGTGGCCACATCGTCGCTCGAGCTCGGGATCGACATGGGCGCGATCGACCTGGTCGTACAGGTCGAGTCGCCCAAGTCGGTGGCGGCCGGCCTCCAGCGTGTCGGCCGTGCCGGCCACCACGTCGACGCCGCGAGCTCGGGCCGGTTCTTCCCGAAGTACCGCGGCGACCTGCTCGAGACAGCGGTGGTCGTCGGCCGCATGCGCGAGGGGGCGATCGAGCACACGCGCGTCCCCCGCCAGCCGCTCGACGTGCTCGCCCAGCAGCTCGTCGCGACGACGGTGATGGATGAGTGGGCGGTCGACGACCTGCACGCCATGGTCACCCGGGCGGCGCCGTACAGCGACCTCAGCCGCTCGCAGCTCGACGGCGTGCTCGACATGCTCGCCGGCCGCTATCCGTCAGACGAGTTCGCCGAGCTTCGGCCGCGCATCGTGTGGGACCGCGCGGCCGGCGTCGTGCGCGGCCGCGACGATGCCCGCCGGCTCGCGGTCACCTCGGGCGGCACGATCCCCGACCGCGGCCTCTACGGCGTCTTCCTGGTCGACTCCGGAGCGAGGGTGGGGGAGCTCGACGAGGAGATGGTCTACGAGGCCCGCTCCGGCGAGGTCTTCCAGCTGGGCGCGACGTCGTGGCGGATCGAGCAGATCACCCGCGACCGCGTGCTCGTCTCGCCGGCGCCGGGCGTGCCGGGGCGCATGCCGTTCTGGAAGGGCGACGGCATCGGGCGGCCGTACGAGCTGGGGAGGGCAGTGGGCGAGGCGGCGCGGACGCGCCGGTTCGGAGACCTCGACGAGCTGGCGGCGAGCAACCTCACGACCTATCTCGACGACCAGGAGGCCGCGACGGGCGTCATCCCGTCCGACCGCACGATCGTCGTCGAGCGGTTCCGCGACGAGATCGGCGACTGGCGCGTGTGCGTCCTCTCGCCGTTCGGCGGGCGCGTCCACGCCCCGTGGGCGCTGGCCGTCGAGAAGCGCATGGGCGAGGCCCTGGGGATCGAGGTGGAGTCGCTGTGGGCCGACGACGGCATCGCGATCCGCCTGCCCGACTCCGACACGCCGCCGCCGATCGACCTGATCGCCATCCCGCCCGACGACCTCGACGACCTCCTCATCGACCGGGTTTCCGAGAGCCCGCTCTTCGCGGCCCGGTTCCGCGAGAACGCGGCCCGCGCGCTCCTCATCCCGCGCCGCCGCCCCGGGCAGCGAACACCGCTCTGGCAGCAGCGGCTGAAGGCTCACGACCTCCAGCAGGTCGCCCAGAAGTACGGCTCGTTCCCGGTCCTGCTCGAGACGTACCGCGAGGTGCTGTCGGACGTGTTCGAGGTGCCGGCGCTGAAGGGCCTCCTGCGGGCGATCGCAGGCGGGGAGGTGCGCCTGGTCGAGGTCGAGTCGGCGGTGCCGTCGCCCTTCGCCTCGTCGCTCCTCTTCGACTACATCGCGACCTACATGTACGAGGGCGACGCGCCGGCCGCCGAGCGGCGCGCCCAGGCGCTCCAGCTCGACCGCGCGCTGCTCGCCGAGCTCCTGCGCACAGATGACCTGCGAGAGCTCCTCGACGGCGACGCGATCCGAAACGTCCAGCGCGAGCTCCAGGGCGAGGGTCGCACGCTCGACGCCGACCGCACGCACGACCTGCTGCGCAGGCTGGGCGATCTGTCGCGGGCCGAGCTCGCGGCGCGCGGAGCCGCCGACCTGGACGATCTCGTTGCGGCCCGGCGAGCCGCCTGGGTTCGCATCGCAGGCGCCGAGCGGCTGATCGCCGCCGAGGACGCCGGGCTCTATCGCGACGCGCTCGGCGCCGTGCCTCCGGTCGGCCTTCCCGTGTCGTTCCTGGAGCCCGTCGACGGCGCGCTTCGCCGGCTCGTCAGCCGCTACGCCCGTTCGCACGGGCCGTTCACGGCGGAGGAGCTCTCGGCTCGCTGGGGGGTCGACGTGCTGCCGGAGCTGCGCGACCTGGCCGCCGAGGGCGCCGTCCTCGAGGGCGAGTTCCGGCCCGGCGGGGCGGGGACGGAGTGGGTCGCGCCCGACGTGCTTCGCCGCGTCCGGCGGCGGACGCTGGCCGCGGTCCGAAAGGCGGTCGAGCCGGTCGAGGCGGAGGCCCTCGCGCGCTTCCTGCCGGCGTGGCAGGGGATCGGGCGCGACCAGGGCCGCGGGATCGATCGCCTCCGCGATGTCGTCGCACAGCTCCAGGGCATCGCGCTCCCGGTCGAGGCGTGGGAGACCGACGTCCTGCCGCTCCGCGTGCCCGGCTACACGCCGGCGATGCTCGACGAGCTGACGGCCGGCGGCGAGGTCGTCTGGATCGGCGCGGGCCGCGGCCGCGTCGCCCTCCACCCCCGCTCGGACGCCCGCCTCGTCGGGGGACCAGGTATCGCATCGGAAGTGTCACACTCGATCCTCGACGCCCTGCGCAGCCGGGGAGCGATGTTCTTCTCGGACCTCGCCGCGGCGGTCGAGGAGAGCGAGCGCGAGACGCTCGCCGAGCTCTGGAGCCTGGTCTGGGCAGGCGCCGTCACGAACGATGCGTGGCAGCCGCTCCGGAGCGGCGCCGCGCTTCGGGCGGTCGAGCCGCAGCGGCCCGGGCGCCCCGGGCGGCGGGCGAAGCCCACAGCGTCGCTTCCGGCAGCGCGTGGCCGCTGGTCGCTGGTCGAGGGCCTGCTCGAACCGGCCGCGGCACCGCGCGAGCGGGCTCGCGCGCTCGCCGAGACGCTGCTCGACCGCCACGGCGTCGTCACGCGGGCGGCCGTCCTCGCCGAGGGCATCCCCGGCGGCTTCTCGGCCGTCTACGGCGAGCTGCGCCTCATGGAGGAGGCCGGGCTCGCGCAGCGCGGCTACTTCGTGGAGGGGCTGGGCGGGGCGCAGTTCGCGGTCACGACGGCGGTGGAGCGGCTGCGAGACGTGCGCGAGGCCGACCCGGTGGCCGCCGCCCGTCATCCTCTCCGCGGTCGATCCTGCCAACCCGTACGGCGCCGCGCTCCCGTGGCCGGAGGCGAGCCGCAAGCTGGCCCGCATCGCCGGCGCCTGGGTCGTCCTGGCCGGCGGGAAGCCGGCGCTGTACGTCGAGAAGGGCGGACGCGGCCTGGTCACGATCGAGCCCGATCTGCTCGACCCGGCGATCGCGGCGCTGGCCGGCCTTGTCGAGTCGGGCCGCGTCCGGCGGCTCGCGCCTGAGCGGGTCGACGGCGAGCCGATCGGCGGGACCGAGGCCGAAAGCCTCCTGCTCGAGCACGGCTTCCTCCAGGGGCACCGCAAGCTCGTGCTGCGGGCGTAGGCTGCCCCGATGCCCGAGGGACACTCGCTGGAACGCGCCGCGCGCCGCCTGCGACCGCTCGTCGGCGCCCGTGTCGACGGCGGGCCGCTCGCCGGTGCGGTCGTCTCGGGCGTCGAGGCGCGCGGGAAGCACCTGCTCGTCCACACGGCCGACGGCCGCTGCCTGCACGCCCACCTGGGGCTGCACGGCGGCGTGCGCCTGCGGCCGCCCGGCGAGGGCCGCGGGCGGTACGTGCTTCGCACCGCCGCCGGCGACGTCGTGATCGCCGGGCGGGTCGGCGTCGCCGCCCGCCCGCCGCAGCTCGCGCTCGGCCCTGACCTCCTCCACGGCCGCTTCGACGCGGCCGAGTACCTGCGCCGCGCCCGTGCCGTCGACCGCCCGATCGGCGAGCTCCTGCTCGACCAGCGCGTGCTCGCCGGGATCGGGAACATCGTCAAGTCGGAGACCCTGTGGGAGCGCCGCCAGGACCCGTTCCAGGCGGTCTCGTCGATCTCCGACCGCCGCCTGCTGGAGCTCGCCGCGATCGGCTCGCCGCCAGCTCCGCCAGGGCGTGACCGGTCGGCTCCCGGCGAACGTGTATCGCCGCACCGGCCGTCCGTGCCCGCGCTGTCGCACGCCGATCCGAAGCACCGCCCAGGGCGACCACGCCCGCCGCACCTACTACTGCCCGGAGTGCCAGGCGGCGTGATCCGGCGGCGCGACCCCGAGGGCGTGCACGACCGCGCGCGCGGTGCCATGCTCGGGCTCGCGGTCGGCGACGCGCTCGGCGCGCCCGTCGAGTGGCTCCACCCCGACCAGATCAGGAACCGCTACGGCGGTCCGCTTCGCGACATGGTGGCCTCGGCTCCCTGGGCGCTCGGCGAGTGGACCGACGACACGGCGATGGCGATGGCGCTCGCCGAGAGCATCGCCGACCAGGGCGGCTACGACGAGAACGATGTCTTCGGGCGCTACGCGATGTGGGCGAGGTCGCGGCCCAAGGACATCGGCGCCACGGTCGCCGCAGCGCTGCGGCGGTCGCGCTCGGCCGATGAGGCCCGCGCGGCCGCCGAGGCGTTCCACGAGGCCGAGGGCCGAAGCGCCGGCAACGGCTCGCTCATGCGCACGGTGCCGATCGCGATCCGCTATCGCAGCGACCCGGGTGCGATCGAGCGCATCTCGCGCCTCGACTCGGGCCTCACCCACCACGACCCGCTCGCGGGCGACGCGTGCGCCTGGCTCAACCTGACCGTGGCGGCGCTGATCCAGGGCCGGCGTCCGCCGCAGTCCACCTCGGAGGTCGCACAGGCCGCTGAGGCGGCGATCGCCGAGGACGACGCCGGGCTGGCCGCCGCCGCCCAGGAGCAGCGCGGATTCGTGATGACGACGCTGCGGATCGCGTTCAACGCCGCCTTCCGGCACGAGGCCTTCGAGCCGGCGGTCGTCTTCGCCGTGAACCTCGGCGGCGACGCGGACACGAACGGCGCCGTCACGGGGGCGCTGGCCGGCGCGCGGTTCGGCGAGAGCGGGATCCCGCAGCGCTGGATCGAGCCCCTGCTGCGTAAAGAGGTCGTGAGCGGCCTTGCGAATCGGCTCACCCGTTCCTAGAGTCTCCTCAGAATGTCGCAAACGGCACGAATGGGGGTTATCCGATGAAGGCTGTCTTCACGGCCCGCCGGTTGAACGCGGGGCACTACGACGACTTCCGCAAGGCCTGGGAGCCCGATCAGTGGCCGACGGGGTTCAAGGGCGCGTATCTGATGCGCGACACGGCCGATCCCGACCAGATCACCGTCATGGGCCTCTTCGACGTCTCCGACGACGAGGCGGCCCGGCTCCAGGCCGACCTCGAGCCGTCCGAGCGCGACCGCCACGAGCGGATGGCGCCGCACGTCGCCGACACGCTCGTGTCCGGCATCTTCGACATCGTCGTCCACGAGTCGGGCGGCGCCACGGGCAACCACTCGGCGGTGCTCCTCACCGAGCGGACCCTGAAGCCGGGATCGTACGACGCCTACATGGACGCCGGCCGGCAGATGAACGAGGACATGGGCGGCATGCCCGCGGGTCTCGAGTTCATGCTGCTCCAGGACACGGCGAACGCCGACCACGTCATCCAGCTCGGGATCGTCCGCGTGGCCGACATCGAGGCGTTCCGCGACTCGGTGATGCCCGGCCGCCAGAACATGCTCGACTCCATCGCGCCGTTCGTCGCGTCGGTGGGGCTGGACGCCGCCTACGAGCTGATCGAGGAGGTCGCTCCGGTCCACGCCTGAACCACGGGCGGTATCCTCTCGCGCGATGTCGGAAGCTCCCGATCGGAACCTGGCGCTCGAGCTGGTGCGCGTGACCGAGGCGGCGGCGCTGGCCTCGGCCCGCTGGGTCGGCTTCGGCGACAAGGAGGCCGCCGACCAGGCCGCGGTCGACGCGATGCGGCACATGCTCGCGACCGTCGAGATGGACGGCGTCGTCGTGATCGGCGAGGGCGAGAAGGACGAGGCGCCGATGCTCTTCAACGGCGAGCGGATCGGCACGGGCTCGGGGGTGAGCGTCGACGTGGCCGTCGACCCGCTCGAGGGCACGGAGCTGGTCGCGCGAGGGCAGCCGAACGCGCTCGCGGTGGTCGCCGCGGCCGAGTCGGGCACCATGTTCGACCCCGGCCCGGTCTTCTACATGGAGAAGCTGGCGTGCGGCGCGGACGTCGACGAGGAGCTCGACATGCACGCCCCGATCGAGGAGACCCTCGAGCTCGTCGCCCGGGCTCGGCGCGGAAGGGTGCGCGACCTGATGGTCGTGATCCTCGACCGGCCCCGCCACGACGAGATGGTGAAGCGCATCCGCACCGCCGGGGCCCGCATCCGCTTCATCCCGCACGGCGACGTCGCGGGCGCCATGATGGCGGCCAGCCCCGAGACCGGGATCGATCTCCTGTGGGGCATCGGCGGCACCCCGGAGGGCGTGCTGGCTGCGGCGGCGTTCAAGTGCCTCGGCGGCCAGTTCATGGGCCGGCTATGGCCGCGCACCGAGGCCGAGGCTCAGGAGGCGCGCGACGCCGGCTACGACCTCGATCGCGTCCTCACCACCGACGACCTGATCCGCGGCGAGAACGTCTTCTTCGCCGCCACCGGAGTCACCGACGGCGACCTGCTGCGCGGCGTTCGCTACCGCGCCGGCGGCGCCACCACGTCCTCGCTCGTCATGCGCTCGAAGTCCGGCACGGTCCGCACGCTCCAGGCCACGCACTCGATGGAGAAGTTGTCAGCTGTGGCAGGCGAGCGGTACGGATAGCGTGAGGGCGATTACCACAGAAGGAGTAGGCCCAGGCACCGCTCTAGGGCCCGATACCCCGCCCGGTAACGCAACTCACCGGGGGTCGGATGTTCTCCTTTCGGACGCTTCTCTCTGCGGGCGCTCTCGCCCTAGCTTCATTCGTTCTGCCGTCCACAGCCTCCGCGGCGATCGTGTCGCCGTGGGTGCACGTGCAGGGGGTCGGGTTCACCGACCAGAACGGCCTGCCGATCATCCTTCGCGGCGTCAACCAGCAGGGCGGCGCCGGCGTCGGGTCGAACGGCATGGCGCTCAGCCTCGGCTCGAACTTCGTCCGCATCGCCGCGCCGTGGAGCACGGTCGAGGACACCGCCCCGGTCGGCGGCATCCACACGTGGAACGAGGAGTACCTCCAGCGGCTCGACGAGCAGGTCTCCTGGTACGAGGACCACGGCGTGAACGTCCTCATCGACTTCCACCAGTACAAGTGGTCGCCGTACTTCGGCACCGGCGGGACGGGGATCCCCGGCTGGTTCTACAACGACGTCCGGCCCGCCCTCTACCCGAAGACCGACGACGGGATGAAGGAGGCGATGAGCGACTGGTGGAGCGACGCGGTCGGCCGCCAGGACTATCTCGCGTTCGCCCGGATGATGGTGGCGCGGTACAGCTCGCACGCGAACGTCGTCGGCTACGAGGTGTTCAACGAGCCGATGGTCGGGAACCTCGGCGAGAACCACACGTCGACCCAGGCCGTGATCTCGTGGGAGGCGCCGATCGTCAACATGATCCGGCTCAAGGATCCCGAGCGCGCCGTCTTCTTCATGCTCCGCGGCGGCGGCGACAACGGCCTCGAGAACGCTGACTTCACGAAGTTCGGGCCGATGACCAACCTCGTCCTCGACCTGCACGACTACTACAACGGCCTCTACGGCTCGGGTTACACGCCCGACCAGGAGGGGTGGATCCCCTCGTGGGACGCCACCCACAACCAGAATTTCCTCGACTACCACGGCACCGAGGACGCGCTCGTCCAGAACCTGGCGTCTGCGGTCGACCGCACGCGCGAGCTCGGGATCCCGCTCGTCGTCGGGGAGTGGGGCGCGCAGACCGCCGACTCGGGCGTGCTCGACTTCCAGCACCACCTGCTGTCGGTCATGAGCCGCTACGGCCTCTCGTGGGCGCGGTGGAACCTGGGCCAGGGCGCGGATCCATTCACGCTGCTCACGCGCACGAGGTCGTTCAACTCCGTCGGAGCGGACCTCGCGGTGGCCCTGGCGACCCCGGCGCCGACGATGGGGATCGCCCCGGCCGCCGACATCGCGCCGACGGTCACCGGCTTCGCGCAGGTCGGCCAGGTGCTCACGGCCTCGAACGGCACCTGGGCCGGCGTGCCGGCACCCGTCGTCACCGATCAGTGGCAGCGCTGTAACGCGCTGGGCCTCGCGTGCAAGGTCATCCCCGGGTCGATCGCTGCGACCTACGTCGTGATGCCGAGCGACCTCGGGTCGACGCTCCGGGTTGCCGTGCGCGCTCGCAGCTCGGCGGGCCACACGGTGGTCCGCACCGCCGTCACGGCGCCCGTCACGCCGAACGTCCTCACGATCGCCAACCTCCTGGCGCAGGTGTCGCCGATCTCGCCGACGGTCACGGTCAGCTTCGACCTGAACAAGGATGCGGCGATCAAGATCGTCATCCGAGACGCCGCCGGCGCCATCGTGAAGAAGCTCGACAACGCCGACCATCCCGCCGGGCTCGTGCTCAAGCGCTGGGGCGAGATGGAGGACAACGGCACGCCGGCGCCCCACGGCGCCTACACGGCGCAGATCACGGCGACGACGGCGACCGAGTTCACCTCGGCGTCCGTCCCGATCACGATCTAGCCACCGCCGCCAGATCCACGAGGTGGGCGTCGACGAGCTGCACAAGCTCCGCGGCGCCCACCTCGACGATCTGTCCGCGTCCGCCCGCGTTCAGGCAGATGCGCTCGAACTCGCCGCCGCTCGCGTCCAGGTACACCGGCAGCCGGCGGCGCGACCCCAGCGGGCTCATCCCGCCCACCTGGTAGCCGGTCGCACGCTCGGCGTCGCGCGGGTCGGCCATCTCGGCGTGCTTCACGCCCGCCGCGGCGGCGAGCTTCTTCAGCGACAGCTCGCCGGTCGCCGGGACGAGCGCGAACACGAGGCCGTCTCCGGCCCGGGCGACGAGGCTCTTGAACATCCGGGCGTGCTCCACGCCGAGGTCGTCGGCCGCCTGCTCCGCACCGCCGCCGTGGCGGTACGTGTAGGTCATGAGCGTGTGGGCGACGCCGGCGCGGCGCAGCTCCGTGGTCCCTCTCGTCTCCGCCATGGGTAATATCCCCGCGATGCGAGAGTACTACCCCGAGCAGGAGTCGTTCCGCGACGACGCCGTCGCCGTGATCAACGCCGGGGCGATCGTGATCGCCGTCGCCGGGACGTGGACACGCCCCATCTTCATGGGCATCATCGCCCTCCTCGTCGCCGTGATCGGCTACTTCATGTCGCCGAAGTCACGCGGGGGGCACATCATCGCCGTCTGCCTGATCACGCTCTTCGCGATCCTCGAGACGTGGCTCTGGCAGGGCACCCACATCGTCTGAGCTGAGGCGCTCGCCGGGAGGCCGGATCGGAAGCCCGCTCACGACGTGGCCGCGGCCGCCCGCCTGGTAGGCGACGTCGACCACGTGCTCGGGCCTGTAGCGGCCGAAGAAGAACCCGCGCACGAGGCTCCTCGCCGTGTCTGGGACGGGCGGCGCCAGCTCCCTTGCGAACGCGAGCTCGCGGCCCTCGACGACGTAGTCGCCGCCCTCGATCTGGATGAGGCCGTTCACGTACACCTCGAACGGCGGGTCGACCTCGGGCGGGAGCGTGACGCGGGATCCGTTCACGAGCGCGAAGCCTGGCTCAGGTCGCGCGCGGCTTCTTCTTCGCCGTCTTCTCGCCCGGGTCCTTGAGCGCCTCGGCGGCCTTCTTGGCCTTGTCCATCGCGCTTCCGCGCCCTCCCACGATGTCCTTCAGCTCCTCGGCGTCGCCCTTCAGCGCGTCAACGCCGCCCCGGTCGTCGACGAGCTTCTTGGCCTGCTTCGTCAGGCTGTCCAGATCCATGGTCGTCCTCCTTCTCTCCGTTCCGGCCCTCGCCCGTCAGTATCGCAGGCGGCGGTGCGGAGCTAGGTTACGGCCATGGCCGGCGAGGTGATCCATCGCATCGATTCGGTCGCGGATCCTTCGCGGCTGCCGTACACCGTCTGCGTCCTTCTCGAGAACCTCGTGCGCCGCGCCGGGACCGAGCATGTGACCGATGCCGACGTCCGGGCGCTGGCCAACTGGCCGGCCCCGGCCGAGGGCGCGCAGCTCGCGTTCATGCCGGCCCGCGTGATCATGCAGGACCTGACCGGCGTCCCGGCCGTCGTCGACCTGGCGGCGCTGCGCTCGGCCGTCGCGCGTCGCGGCGGCGACCCGTCGCGTGTCGATCCGCAGGTGCCGGTCGACCTCGTTGTCGATCACTCCGTGCAGGTCGACGCCTTCGGCTCGGGTGCGGCCTACGAGCGCAACATCGAGCATGAGTACAGGCGAAACGGCGAGCGCTACGCCCTGCTTCGGTGGGCGCAGGGCGCCTTCGGCAACTTCCGGGTCGTTCCGCCGGGGATGGGGATCGTCCACCAGGTGAACCTCGAGTACCTGGGCACGGTGGTGGCCGTCCGCGACGGCGTGGCCATGCCCGACACGCTCGTCGGCACCGACTCCCACACGACGATGATCAATGCCCTCGGGGTGCTGGGATGGGGCGTCGGCGGGATCGAGGCCGAGGCGGTCATGCTCGGCCAGCCGATCTACATGACGCCGCCCCAGGTCATCGGCGTTCGCCTGTCCGGCGGCCTCGAGAGCGGCGTGACCGCGACCGACCTGGTGCTGACGATGACGGAACGGCTGCGCCAGCACGGCGTCGTCGGCAAGTTCATCGAGTTCTTCGGTCCCGGCCTCGGCGCCCTCACCGTCGCCGACCGGGGGACGATGTCGAACATGTCGCCCGAGTTCGGAGCGACGGCATCGACGTTCCCGGTCGACGGCGAGACGCTGCGCTACCTGCGCGACACCGGCCGCACGCCCGAGCACGTCGACCTGGTCGAGCGTTACACGAAGGAGCAGGGGCTCTTCCGAACCGGCGACGGGCCCGAGCCGGTCTACACCGAAACGCTCGACTTCGACCTCTCCGCCGTCGAGCCGAGCCTGGCGGGGCCCCGCAGGCCGCAGGACCGGGTCTCGCTGCCGAACGTCGGCCAGAGCTTCGCCGACGCCTTCGGCGCGGGCCGAAACGGCGGCGGCCTGGGCGACGGGTCGGTCGTCATCTCGGCGATCACGTCGTGCACGAACACGTCGAACCCGGCTCTCATGGTTGCTGCCGGCCTCGTGGCGCGAAAGGCGGTCGAGCGCGGGCTCACGACCAAGCCCTGGGTCAAGACCAGCCTCGCGCCGGGCTCGCGCGTCGTGATCGGCTACCTCCGCCGGGCCGGGCTCATGGAGCCGCTCGAGCAGCTCGGCTTCAACCTCGTCGGCTTCGGCTGCACCACGTGCATCGGGAACTCGGGGCCGCTGCCCGACGACGTGGCCGCTGCCATCGACGCCGGCGACCTGAAGGTGGCGGCGGTCCTTTCGGGCAACCGCAACTTCGAGGCTCGCATCCACCCGGCGGTGCGCGCGAACTATCTCGCCTCGCCGCCGCTCGTCGTCGCCTACGCGCTGGCGGGCACAGTGAGCGCCGACCTCACCACCGAGCCGCTGGGGCAGGGGAGCGACGGGCCGGTCCACCTGCGCGACGTGTGGCCGACCGCCGACGAGGTGAGCCAGGCGCTCGCGTCGTCGTTCTCGCCCGACCTCTTCACTGACGAGTACGGCCGCATCTTCGAGGGCGACGAGCGCTGGCGCGGCCTGCCCGTGCCCGCCGGCGAGCTCTACGACTGGGACCCCGCGTCGACCTACGTGCGCGAGGCGGCGTTCTTCGCCCACGACGCCGACCTCTCGGACATCGTCGACGCGCGCGTGCTGGCGCTCCTCGGTGACTCGGTCACGACCGACCACATCTCACCGGCGGGAGCGTTCGCGCCGGGCACGCCCGCCGGGCGCTGGCTCACCGAGCACGGCGTCGAGCCGCGCGACTTCAACTCGTACGGCGCTCGCCGCGGGAACCACGAGGTGATGGTGCGAGGCACGTTCGCGAACATCCGCCTGCGAAACGCGCTCGTCGAGCGCGAGGGCGGCTACACGCGCCACCTGCCCTCCGGTGAGGAGATGACGATCTACGACGCCGCGGAGCGCTACCGGGCCGAGGGCGTGCCGTTGGTCGTGATCACCGGCCGTGAGTACGGCTCGGGGAGCTCGCGTGACTGGGCGGCCAAGGGCTCGGCGCTCCTCGGTGTGCGAGCCGTGATCGCCCAGAGCTACGAGCGCATCCACCGCTCGAACCTTGTGGCGCTCGGCGTCATCCCGCTCCAGTTCGCCGACGGCGAGTCGGCCGAGAGCCTCGGGCTCACGGGCACCGAGACGTTCACGATCCGCGGCCTGGCCGACCTCGACGTCGGCTCGCACGTGAAGGTCGACGTGGACGGCGGTGCGCGCTCGTTCACCTGCCTGGCGCGGCTCGACGCGCCCGCCGACGTCAAGGTCTACCGGGCTGGCGGGCTGCTTCAGATGGTGATGAGCCAGCTCATGTCGTAGGCCGCGTTACGCTGGTCGCGTGACTCTCGTCGCCGATCTCGAGCGCGCGCTCGGCACGGACGCCGTCATCTCGGAGCCCGCGGAGCTTCGGACGTACGAGTGCGACGGCCTCACGGGCCACCGGGCGGTGCCGCTCGCGGTCGTCCTGCCGCGCACGACCGAGGAGGTGCAGGCCGCGGTGCGGGTGTGCCGCACCCACGGGGCGCCGTTCGTCGCGCGCGGAGCGGGGACGGGCCTCTCCGGCGGAGCCGTGCCGGTCGCCGAGGGCATCGTCATCGGCCTGGCGCGCATGAATCGCATCCTCGAGGTCGATGCCCCCAACCGGCGGGTGCGCGTCCAGCCCGGCGTGACGAACCTCGACGTGACCCGAGCGGTTGCGGCCCACGGTCTCTTCTACGCGCCCGACCCGTCGAGCCAGCAGGTGTGCACGATCGGCGGCAACGTCGCCGAGAACTCCGGCGGCGCCCACTGCCTGAAGTACGGCTTCACGTCGACGCACGTCCTCGAGCTGCTCGTCGTCCTGGCCGACGGCGAGGCGCTCCGGCTCGATCGCGACGGGCCGCTCGACCTCGCCGGCGTCTTCGTCGGGTCGGAGGGGACGCTCGGGATCGCGACCGAGATCACGGTGCGGGTCGTGCCCCGCCCGCAGCGGGTCGAGACGCTCCTGGCCGCGTTCCCATCGACGGACGCTGCCGGCGAGGTCGTGTCGGCCATCATCGGCGCCGGCATCGTCCCGGCGGCGGTCGAGATGATGGACGCGCTCACGATCCAGGCCGCCGAGGACGCGGTTCATGCCGGGCTTCCGCGCGATGCGGGCGCCGTCCTGCTCGTCGAGCTCGACGGGCCGGCGGTGGAGGTCGAGCTGACGTGCCGGCGCGTGGAGGAGCTGTGCGCGGCGGGCGGCGCCGGCGAGGTGCGCGTCGCGGCCGACGACGCCGAGCGGGCCACGCTCTGGTACGGCCGCAAGGCGGCGTTCGCGGCGATGGGCCGGGTCAGCCCCGACTACTACGTCCAGGACGGCGTCGTCCCGCGCACGCGCCTGCCGCAGACGCTGCGGCGGATCGAGGAGCTCTCGGCCCGCTACGGGCTCCGCGTCGGAAACGTGTTCCACGCCGGCGACGGCAACCTGCACCCGCTCGTGCTCTACGACTCCGCGGTCGAGGGCGAGGCCGAGCGGGCCGAGCGGCTGGCCGCCGAGATCCTCGACGCCTGCGTCGAGGCGGGCGGGTCGCTGACCGGCGAGCACGGGATCGGCGTCGACAAGGTGTGCTCGATGCCGTGGATGTTCTCGGAGGCGCGACCTTCAGGCGATGGACCGGCTGCGGCGGGCCTTCGACCCCGACGGGCTCTGCAACCCCGGCAAGCTCCTGCCCACGCCCCGGCTCTGCGGCGAGGTGCCCGGCCCGTACCGTCGCCATCCGCTCGAGCGCGAGGGGGTGGCGGAACGCTTCTGATCGAGCACGAGCCAGGCGATCTGACCGCCGTGGTCGACGGCTCGGTGACCTTGGGCGAGCTGGGCCGCACGCTGGCAGAGCGCGGCCAGATGCTGGCGCTCGACCCGCCCGGCGCCGAGCGGCTCACGGTCGCCGAGGCGTTCGCGTCGGCGGTCACCGGACCGCGCGCGCACGGCTACGGCCTGCCGCGCGACCTGCTGCTCGGCGTGGCGCTGCGGCTGCCCGACGGCTCCGTCGTCCACGGCGGCGGCCGGGTCGTCAAGAACGTTGCCGGCTACGACCTGCCGAGGCTGGCGGTCGGCTCGGCGGGCCGCCTGGGCGAGATCGTGCGGGTGTGCGTGCGCCTGCACCCCCTGCCCGCTGCGACCTGCACCGTCGTCGCCGAGCCCGCCGATCCGATCGTGCTCGAGCCGCTGGCGCCGGCCTGCGTCGAGTACGCCTGGCCGCCAGGGCACATGCTCGTCCGCTTCGAGAGCCCGGCGGCCGCCGAGCTGGCCGAGCTGGCGCGGACGCTGGTCGGCGGCGAGATCGTCGAGGACGACGAGGCGCTGTGGGCCGAGCACCGCGAGGCCGCCGCCGGCCTCGACGTCCACCGAGCGCTCCCGGCCGACACGCCGGCGACGATCGACGACCTGCGCGCGTCCGGCGCGACGCGCATCGTCGGCCGCCTCGCGCGCGGCACCCTCCACGCCGACGTGCAAAAACGGGGTCAGACCCCAATGTTTCAGCCGCTCGAGCAGCGCGTGGTGGAGGCGTTCGGTGGCTGACGTCTCGACCCGTGAGCTGGTCGACACCTGCGTGCACTGCGGCTTCTGCCTTCCGGCCTGCCCGACGTACGCGCTCTGGGGCGACGAGTCGGACTCGCCCCGCGGCCGCATCCATCTGATGGGGCTGCTCGAGGCCGGCGAGCTCGAGTGGGGGCCGACCGCCGCCCGCCACTTCGACCGCTGCCTGGGCTGCATGGCGTGCGTCCCGGCATGCCCGAGCGGCGTTCGCTACGACCTCCTGATCGAGCGCACCCGTGCGGAGCGGCGGGAGCGGGCGCCGCGCGGCGCCCGGGGACGGGCTCTCGACGCGGCGATCTTCGCGACCGTCCCGCGGCCGCGCCTCCTGCGGGCGATCTCCTGGCCGCTCGCCCTGGGCATCAGGCCGTTCGCGCTCGCCCCCCGCGTGAAGCCCGCCGACCTGCGCGCCGCCCCCGACCGGACGACACCGGCCGTCGGAGAACGCCGGATGACGGCCGCGCTCCTCGAGGGCTGCGTGCAGCGGGCGCTCTTCGGCCGGGTCAACCGCGCCGCCGCGCTGGCCCTGGCTGCGGACGGCTGCGAGGTCGTCGTGCCCCGGGGGCAGGGATGCTGCGGCGCGCTCGCCCTCCACGCCGGCCGTGAGGACGAGGCTCGGCGCCGGGCGACCGCGACGGTCGCCGCGTTCGCCGGGCACGACCGGGTCGTCGTCACGGCGGCCGGATGCGGCTCGGCGATGAAGGGCTACGGCGACCTCCTGGGGACGGAGGAGGCGCGCCGGTTCGCGGCAGGCGTGCGCGACGTGACCGAGGTGCTGGCGGAGCTCGGCCCGACCGCGGAGCGGAGGCCGCTGCCGCCGACCCGCGTCGTCTACCAGGACGCCTGCCACCTGAACCACGCCCAGGGAGTCGCCGCCCAGCCGCGCGCGATCCTCCGCGCCATCCCGGGGGTCGAGCTCGCCGAGATCGATGACCCCGGGATGTGCTGCGGCTCGGCCGGGATCTACAACCTCGTCCAGCCGCGCGCGGCGCGCGAGCTCGGCGAGCGCAAGGCGCGCGCGATCCTGGCCGCCGAGCCCGACGTCGTTGCGACCGCCAACCCGGGCTGCGCGGTGCAGCTGGCGGCGGCGCTCAGGAGGCTCGGGCGCGGCGACGTGCGCATCGCCCATCCGGCCGAGCTGGTCGCCGAGGCCGTCTACTCGGCGTAGCCGAGACCGAACGCAGTCGCGCAGAGAAGTGCGCCGACCGCGACGCCGACCCACTCGCCGGGGATGCCGTCGAGACCGTTGACCGCGAAGACCACCGCCCCGGCCAGGGCGATACCCGACGCGATGATCCACATTGCCGCTCGGCCCGCGCTCATGCGGCGGTGACGATAGCAGCCCTGACGGGCGTCCGAACCGATTTCGGGCACCCGCCGAATAGCCGGCATCGACGAGGCCTCTCTGTCCCCTTCGAACGAAAGGACGCACCTCTCTGATGCTGAAGCGCGTAGTCACCCTCGGGCTCACCGGCCTGGCGGCAGCGGCAATGACCGCATCGCCCGCCGCGGCCTCGAGCCACCGCGAGGCGCCGCTGATCTCGAACGATCCGGTCGCTGACCTCGCGGACACGTTCATGTGGGTGGATCAGAAGGATCCGAGCAAGCTCAACCTGGTGATGACGGCCAACCCGCTCGAGAATCCCGGCGACGCCCCCAACTACTACGGGTTCGGACAGCACGTCCGCTACCAGTTCAACATCGACAACAATGGCGACGCTCGCGCCGACATCTCCTATCGCGTGGTGTTCACGACGCACGTGCGCAACAAGGGCACGTTCCTCTACAACATCCCGGGGAACCCGGTCACGTCGCTCTCAGACCCCGGTCTGAACGTCTATCAGACCTACTCCGTCGACCGGCTGAACTACGGCAAGCACGGCAAGCTGGTCGGCACGGTGCACCTGGCCAAGAACCTGAAGACGGTGCCGAACAACGTCGGCCCGGCTTCGATGCCCAACTACCCCCAGCTCGTCAAGCTGGGTGTGAAGCCCCTCGCCGGACACGGCGGGAAGGTGTGGGCCGGCCAGTCCGACGACCCGTTCTTCCTCGGGCTCGGCGACATCGGCGACAGCCTCCAGGTGAAGCCCAAGGGCGTCGCGAAGGACACGCTCGGTGGCATGAACGTCCAGGCCATCGCGCTTCAGGTCCCGAAGTCGCACATCGTGAAGAAGGGCCACCCGACCATCGGCATGTACGCCGAGACCGACCGGCAGTCCTTCACGAACGAGCTCACGGGCTCGGGCCACGGGAGCTGGGTGCAGATCGAGCGCCTCGGCAACCCGCTCGTGAACGAGGTGCTGATCCCGCTGGGGCAGAAGGACCACTGGAACCACGTCGAGCCGCACAACGACGGCCAGTTCGACTCGTTCTTCAAGGCCCCCCAGCTTGCCGCTGCGCTCGGTGACACGCACACCCCGCGCAACGACATCCTGGCCATCCTCGAGACCGGCCTGCCCGGCCTCAACAAGACCGGCAACGTCCACGCCGACATGCTGCGCCTGAACACCAGCATCGACCCGACGGCCATGGGGCACGAGAGCCCTCTGGGCGTCCTCGGCGGCGACACTGCCGGATTCCCCAACGGCCGCCGGCCGCTGGACGACGTCACCGACATCGAGCTTCGCGCCCTGGCGGGTGCCACAGACACTCCCGCCATTGCGAACTCGGCCTCCGACGGCGTGCAGCGAAACGACGAGTCGTTCGACACGGTGTTCCCGTACCTGGCGGAAGCCCAGTCCGGGACGGTCGGCATCCACCAGGTGCCGACGCCGTAGACGCCAACACTCCTGGGGCCCGGCCCGCGCCGGGCCCCAGGAGTACGAGGCCCCTCAGTCATGCTCATCGCACATCGCAAGATCTCCCCGCTCCTCATCGCCCTCCCGGTGCTGGCCGCGATCGCCGCGGCCGTTGCGCTTCACGGAGGCGGCTCGAGCACACCGCGTCCGCAGGCCTCCTCCGTCGCGATCCCGTTCGCCGACGCCGCGCCGCGCACCCTGACGACGCCGCAGCTCGTCGCCCGCTACCGGGCCGAGGCGGCGGCCAGGCCGCGCTCGGCGCAGGCGGTCGACAACCTGGCGCTCGCGGAGCTCCAGATGGCCCGCGAGGACGGCGACCCGACGTGGTACACCCGCGCCGACGCGCTCTTCGCCCACGCCCTCGTCCTGGCGCCGAACGATTTCACCGCTCTCGCCGGCCGCGGCTCCCTGGCGCTCTCACGGCACGACTTCGCCGGCGGGCTGGCGCTCGGCCGGCGTGCGCTCGCGATCGACCCGTCGAGCCCGTACGCCATGGGCGTCGTGGTCGACGCGAACGTCGAGCTGGGTCGCTACCCGGCTGCCCGCACCGCGCTCGAGCGGCTCCTGCGGCAGCGGCCCGACCTCGCCTCCTACTCCCGTGCGTCCTACTACCTCGAGCTGCACGGCCGCACGGCCGCCGCACGGCAGGCGCTGGTCCAGGCCACCCAGTCCGGCGCGCCGTCGGGCGAGAACACCGCCTGGGCCTATCTGTATCTCGGGAACCTCGACTTCAACCACGGCCGCTATGCCGAGGCCGCTCGGAGCTATCGCACCGCGCTCCATACGTATCCCGGTTTCGTCCACGCCCGCGCCGCCGAGGCGAAGCTCGCCGCGGCGCGTGGGGACTACAGAAGGGCGATCGCCGGCTACACGTCGGTCGTCCAGCGGTACCCGCTCCCGGCCTATGTGATCGCGCTCGGCGACGTGTACCGAGCCGCCGGCCGGCCGGCGGCGGCCCGGCGCCAGTACTCGCTCGTACGCGCCGAGGAGCAGCTCTATGCCGCCAACGGTGTGAACGTCGACGTCGAGCTTGCCCTCTTCGACGACGACCACGGCGGAGACGTAACCGCGGCCCTCGATCGCATCCGTGCCGTCGCCCGCATCCAGCGGAGCGTCACGGTCGAGGACGCGCTCGCATGGACGCTCTTCAAGGCGGGAGACGCTCGCGCGGCGCTCGCCGCCTCGAACCGGGCGCTTCGCCTCGGCACGCGCGACTCGAGCTTCCTGTACCACCGCGGCGCGATCGAGGCATCGCTGGGCATGGCCCGGCCGGCGATCCGTGACCTCACGGCCGCGCTCCGCCTGAACCCGCGCTTCTCGCTCCTCTACGCACCCGACGCCCGCCGGCTCCTCCAGGAGCTCGGGCGATGATCCGCCGCCTCGCGGCCGTGCTCGCCGGCGTCGTCGCCTTCGCGGCGGCGCCGGCGGTCGCGCAGGCCCACCCGCTCGGCAACTTCACGGTCAACCGCTACAGCCTGGTGCAGATCGACAAGGGCTCGGTGCGGGTCACGTTCGTGCTCGACGAGGCCGAGATCCCGACGTTCCAGGAGCTCGGCGGCCAGCCGACCGCGGCGGCCGCCCGGGCGTGGGCAGAGGCCCACGTGCCGACGTTCGCGAACAAGCTGCACCTGACCGTGAACGGCACCGACGTCCCGCTCGTCGCCGACACCGGCCACGTCACCGCCACGCTCAGGGTGGGACAGGGCGGCCTGCACTGCCTGCGCGTGACCGTCCCGCTCAGCGCTCGCATCTCCGGCGGCGGGCCGTTCACGGCGACGTTCTCGGACGACACGTTCGGAAACCGCGTGGGGTGGAAGGAGGTCGTGATGCGCGCCGCGCCAGGGGCCGTCCTCACCCAGTCGACCGCCTCGACGCATGACGTCTCGGACATGCTCCGGCACTACCCCTCGGGGATGCTCTCGACGCCGCTCGACATCAGGAGCGCGACCTTCGGCTACCGGTACGGCAGCGGCTCGAGCGTCTCGGTCGCGGCGCCCGGCGGGAGCGGCGGCGAGAGCGTCGGCGTCTCGGGCGGAGCGTTCACCGACCTCGTGACGCACCGCCATCTGGGGATCGGCTTCGTGCTCCTCGCGATCGCGATCGCGATGTTCTGGGGGGCTGTGCACGCGCTCTCCCCAGGCCACGGCAAGTCGATCGTCGCGGCGTATCTCGTCGGCTCGCGCGGTACCGCCCGTCACGCGGCGTTCCTCGGCATGACGGTGACAGTTACACATACCGCGTCGATCTTCGTGCTCGGCATCGTGACGCTGTACCTCTCGCACTACATCCTGCCCGAGACGCTCTACCCGTGGCTTTCGGTTATCTCGGGACTCGTCGTCGTGGCGATGGGCGGCTCGATCCTCGTGCGCCGGGCGCGCAGGCTGCGGGCGGCCTCGCACCACCATCATCACGACCACGACCATTCACATGAGCACGATCCCGACCACGAGCATCACCACCATCACGGGCCCGGCGGCCACACCCACGCCCCTCCGGGGGCCGACGGCGGGGGCATCACCGCGCGCAGCATGCTGGCGCTCGGCGTCTCGGGCGGCATCCTTCCGTGCCCGTCGGCGCTTGTCGTGATGCTCGGCGCCATCGCCGTCCACCGCGTCGCCTTCGGGCTCCTGCTGGTGGTGGCGTTCAGCATCGGACTGGCCGCGACGCTCACCAGCGTCGGGCTGCTCGTGGTGTACGCACGCCGGTTCGTCGACCGGGTGCCGTCGAGCGGGAGAGTCGTTCAGGCGGCGCCGATGTTCAGCGCGGCCGTGATCACCGTGCTCGGCGTGGGCCTGACCGTCCAGGCGCTCGGGACGTTCCCGGGCGGCTTCCCGATGACCGGTTGAGCTAAGCCGTTAAACGCCGCGGCCGGCCCGAGGTTTCCCTCGCGCCGGCCGCTGCGACCACGTCTCTAGAGAGACGCGATGACGTTGTTGAGCGTGCTCTGGATCGCGGTCGAGAGCAGACCCAGAGTGACGACCACCGCAATGGTGATGACGCCCAGGACGACGGCGTACTCCGCCATGGTCTGGCCGCTCTCGTCACGAAGCCGGTTGAAGAACTCGATCACCGAATCGCCTCCTTGATGACACACCTGCCGGATTGCACCGACAGAGGACAGTGGTGCAAATATCGGCGGCGATTCGCTACGACTTTAGGGTGAAATGTACGGCTACCTCAGAAGGGTGAGAAGCTTGCGGATGTCGCTGTCCTTGAATGCGGTCCGGCGGAGGGGCATGTCGTCGCGGACGCGGTAGTGGTTCCGGCGTCCAACGCGCGTCCGCTCGATGTATCCCGCCTCCGCGAGGTCGCTCACGATCATCTGGGCGGCGCGCCGCGAGATGCCGACCTCGTTCGCGACGTCCTCGATCCGCGTCCCGGGGTTGCGGTCGATGCAGACGAGCACCGCAGCGTGGTTCGTGAGGAACGTCCAGCCGGTCCGTGACGAGGCAGGCATGACTGGCGCAAGCATCCCAGAACGACCCATTCGGCGCCGCTACCCGAGATCGGCGTAGCGCAAACCTCCGAATTCGGCCGCGAGCGCGTCGTCGCAGCCGTCGGCGATCGCGGCGACGGTGTCGATCGCGGTCTCGAGCTCGACGGCGTCGAGGTCGTCGCCCAGGATCCCGTGCTGGAGCCACACCTCGTCGCGCGCCGCGACGTGCGCGAAGGCGCCGAACGGCTGCTCCGATGCGAGGGCGAGCATCCGAAGGGCCAGCGCATCCGACATCGCGATCTGCGAGAGCACCGGTGAGGAGACCCGCACCGCGGTCGAGTCGTCGAGGACGGGGAGCACCTCGACGAAGACGCGGGCGCTGCCGAACGCCCCGTGGAAGCCCCAGTCGGGATGGTGGTCGAAGCCGCCGTAGCGGGCGTCAAGGTGCTGGCGCACGCGGCGGGTCGTCAGCTCGACATGGGCCTCGGCGTCACGCAGGCGAGCGGCCGGCGTCTGCGGCGGCGGGGGAACCGGGACGGCCTCGGTGACGAGGGCTCGCAGGCGCGGGCCGAACGATGCCGCCGCCCACCCGACCGTCCACACCGACGCCTGCACCTCGACGGCGTCCATCGTCGTGCCCGCGAGGATGGCGTGCTCGACGTCGACCGCCTCGCCCTCGACGGCGAAGCGCCCGAGCACCGAGCTCGGCGTTCTCGCTGGCGAGCACGCGTGCCAGCCGCGCGGGCTCTGCGTCGCACTCGATCGAACGGGCGCGGGCGTGGACGACCGATCCGCCGCCGGCACGGGGCTCGACGTCGACGATCACGTGCGCGTCGCCGACGCCGACGCTCCCCTGCCACGCATGCGAGCCCGGATCGGCGTCGCCGTGGAACGAGCGTGCGAGTGCGCGCCGCACCTCGAGCGCCGTCACGTCGATCTGCACGTCTGACATCCCGCGCACTCTAGATCGCTCCGGTAGCGTTCGCCGCCATGCGCGGCCTGGAAGGAAAGCGCGTCGTCGTCACCGGCGGCGCCCGAGGGATCGGAGCTGCGACCGTCGAGCGGTTCCGCGCCGAGGGCTCGCTCGTCACCGTCTTCGACCTCGAGCCGGGCGACGCCGGCGTGGGCGTGGACGTGTCCGACGGCGCGGCCGTACGGGCGGCGTTCGCCGACCTCGGGCCGGTCGACGTCGTCGTGTCGAACGCTGGCGTGAGCGAGCGCGGCCCGGCTCTCGAGATCGACGAGCGCCGCTGGAGGCGCGTCCTCGACACCAACCTGCTGGGCGTCTTCAACGTCGCCCAGGCGGCGGGCGGGGCGATGCTCGAGGCCGGCGGCGGGGTGATCCTGAACACGGCCTCGACGAACGGCTACGTCGGGCATCCGTTCTACGCCGACTACAACGCGTCCAAGGCCGGCGTGATCGAGCTGACGCGGACGCTCGCGCTCGAATGGGCGCCGACCGTGCGGGTGAACGCCGTCTGCCCGGGCTACGTGCTGACGCCGATGCAGAAGGCCGAGTACACGCCCGAGATGCTGGCCCAGGTCGACGCCAAGATCCCGCTGCGGCGGCACGCGCAGCCCGACGAGATCGCCGCGGTGTACGCGTTTCTGGCATCCGACGACGCGGCGTACATCACGGGGGCCGCGATCACGGTCGACGGCGGTGAGACGGCGGGCGGTCTCGCAAGTCGGTAGGACGGTCCCGGGGTACAGTGCGGCCGTGCCGACCCGCGCCCAGATCGCAGACGCGGCCCGCGGCTCGCGGCGCGAGCTGACGGTCGCGGCGATCGTCTTCGTCTGGATCGCGCTCGGCGCGGGCACCGACTCGGGCGCCGGGATCTGGCGCCAGCGGCTCGTCGGCGTGATGACGTGGGCGCTCCTCGTCGCGCTCCTCCGAAAGGAGAGACGGTTGGTGCGGATCCAGGTCGTCGGCGTCATCCTCGTCGCGACCTGTGTCGAGTACACGGCCTCGCCGTTCCTCGGCTACTACACCTACCGGCTCCACAACGTGCCGAGCTATGTCCCGCCCGGGCACGGGCTCGTCTACCTCGCGGCGCTCTCGATCGGCTGTTCGCAGATGGCGATCGTCCTGCGCCGGCCGTTCATCGTCTTCACGCTCGTGGTGTGCGGCGCGTGGGCCGCGTGGGGCGTCTTCCTGTCGCCGCGTGAGGATGTGTTCGGCGCGATCATGTTCCTCTTCCTGCTCTGGTTCACGCTGCGCGGCAGCCGGCCGCTGGTCTACGCCGGCGCGTTCCTCGTGACGAGCTACCTGGAGCTGATCGGGACGGGGGTGGGGGCCTGGGCGTGGGCGCACCACGACCCCACCGGCATGCTCAGCATCGGCAACCCGCCCAGCGGCATCCCCGGCGGGTACTGCTTCCTCGACGCCGCGGGCGTCGCGCTGGGGCCGCGCCTCGGGGCGCTCTTCGAGCGCCGGCCGATGGCGTGGCCGCGGCTGCGGCTGCGGCCGCTCCCCGATGAAGCCGGCTGAGCTCGAGCGGCTGCTCGCGCTCGCGGACGAGGTCGAGAGCCTCGAGCGGCGCATGCACCGGGCCGAGACGCTCGTCGCGGAGGTGGCGCGCGACGAGGACGTCGTCTCGGCGGCTCCCCGCATCGGCGAGGCGATGACGCGTGCCGGCTCCGCCCTTGAGCCGATCGCACGCGAGCTCGAGCGCGAGTGGGTCGACCAGGGGCCGCTCGTCACGGCATGGCAGCGCGCCGTCGAGCTGGAGCAGGTCGCCGAGGCGGCCGGGGCCGACCCGGGCCCGTGCGCCGAGGACGTCGAGGCCGCCCGCCTGCGGGTGGAGTCCGCCCGCCTCGCGACTCGGCGCCAGCGGGAGCTGATCGACCGCGAGCGCCAGGCGATGGCCGAGGCCGTCGAGGCGTCGCCGTTCGACGTCGACATCCCGCCGGGCGGCGACGATGCCCGGCCCGAGGCCGCCCGCCGCGAGGCACTGGCGCTGGCCGGTCTCGCGACCGAGGCGGCCCGTGACACTGCGCAGGAAGGATCTGCGGCGGCGGGACGGGTCGCCGAGGCGCGGGCCGAGCTCGAGCGGCTGGGTGACCCGGCGGAGCTTCGCCGCCAGCTCGACGCGGCCCGTGCCGGGCTGCCGGATGAGGTCGCGCTCGATGCGTCGGCGCCGGCCTCGGCGGCCACCCGGCTCGCACGCGCCGGCGTGCGGGTGCGTTGACGGCCCCGATGCGGGTCGTTGCGGCCGGGCGCTGCGAGCCGGCCGACGCGCTCGCGCTCGACGAGGCGGTCGTGCGCGCCGAGCCGCGGAATCCGGTCCTGATCCTCTGGCACACGCGGCCGGCGGTCGTCATCGGTCGCTTCCAGCGCGCCGACTGGGAGGTCGACCCGGTTGCCTGCGCCGAGCGAGGCGTCAGCGTCTGGCGGCGGTTCACCGGAGGAGGCGCCGTCCACCTCGACCCGGGCACCCTGTGCGTCGGCCGCGTCGTCCCGGCGGGGCATCCCGACGCGGCGCTCGGCGTGCCCGACCTGTACGCCCCGCTTCTGACCGGCATCGCCGCCGCGTGCCGCGCGCTCGGCGTCGAGTCGACGGTCGACGAGCGCACCGTGCGCGTCGGCGGCCGGAAGGTGACGGGCGTCGCAGCCCACCGCGGCCGGCGGGCGACGCTCGTCCACGGCACGCTTTTGGTCGACGCCGACCTCGATGCGCTGGTGGCCTGCCTCGCCGGGCCGCGCGGAGGCAGCCTGGACGGGCGACCCCGGCCGGCAGGGAGCCGCCCGGACCACGTCGCGAACGTCGGTGTCGGCATGGCCGTGGCCGAGGCGGCCGTCGTCGAGGCATTCGCCGGCAGCACGGCCGCCGGTGAGCCGCCCACTCCGAACGAGCTCGAGCTCGTCGAGAGCCTCCGGCGCGAGCGATACGACGACCGCGCGTGGCATGCCGGACCATGGCACGACGTCACCCCCGAGAGGGTGACGTCCGTGCTAGGAGGAGATGCGCGTTAGATGAGCGCGATGACTGAGCTCATCGTGGCGGTGACGCCCGCGGTCAGAACACCGAGCGTGGCCACGACGGCCAGGGAGACCACGCCGAGCGTGATCGCATATTCGGCCATGGTCTGGCCGCTCTCAGGGCCCGCAAGAGCCCCGTACTGGTGCATGGGAGACCCCCTTTCGATATCAGGATCGGCCGGAGGGGTATGACTGGACGACCCCCTGTTGTGGGAGTCTTCCGTCACACTCTTGGAGGGAACACATGCCGCTCGAGGCGCGGATCTTCACGTATGAGGCGGAGTTGGAGTGGCGCGGCGGGCGCCGCGCCGAGGTCACCGCCGGCGCTCGACCGGCGCTCGACGTGCAGCCACCGCCCGACTTCCCTGCCGGCGACGAGTCGAGCTGGAGCCCCGAGCACCTGTTCCTGGCGTCGATCCAGTCGTGCACGATGCTGTCGTTCGTGGCGCACTGCGCCCACCGCGGGCTCGAGATCGTGAGCTACCGGTCGACCGCCGAGGGATCGCTCTCCCGGAACGCCGAGCGCCGCTACGCCTTCCAGAAGGTCTCGATGGTCGTCTACGTGCGCATGTCGGGCGGCCACGCGGCGTCGGCCCGCGAGCTGACGGGAAAGGCCGAGCGCGATTGCTTCATCTCGGCCTCCACGACTGCCGAGGTGTCGACCGACTGGAGGATCATCGAGTGACGCCCGTCCGGTGTGCGGTGGAGGTGGCCGCCGGGTTCGCGACCGACGCCTCGGCGTGCGCGGCCGACGCGGCGGCGGCCGTCCGGGCCAGCCTCGGCGGCGCGAGCGCCGACGTCGCCTTCGTGTTCCTGTCTGCGGAGCATGCCTCCGAGGCCGAGCGGGTCGCGGCCGAGGTGACGCGCGAGCTGAGCCCCGGCGTGCTGGTGGGAGCCAGCACCGAGGCGGTGATCGGCGGCGGCCACGAGTTCGAGGGCCGGCCGGCCGTGAGCGTGCTCGCGGCATCGCTCGGCTCCGGAGCCGCCCGGGCCCGTCACGTCACGGCGGGCGATACCGACATGCCCGAGCTCACCGGCTCAGCGGTCGTCGTGGCCGACCCGTACACGTTCCCCATCGAGCGGCTGCTCGACGACCTGAACGACGCCGGCACGAGCGTCGCGGTCGGCGGTCTGGCATCGGGCGGTCGCGGGGCCGGCGAGCACGTGCTGCTCTGCGGCGATCAGGTGCACCGCGAGGGTGCGGTGATCGTCGACCTGGACGGGCCGGTGGAGCTCCGGGTGCTCGTCTCGCAAGGGTGTGCGCCGATCGGGCCCGAGATGGTCGTGACGCGCGCCGAGTCGAACGTGATCCACGAGCTGGCCGGACGGCCGGCGTACGAGCGGCTCGTCGAGATCGTCGGGAGCCTCGATCCGGCGCAGGTCGAGCTGGCGCAGCGGGGCGTCCTGGCGGGGCTGGTCATCGACGAGAACCGGGTGGACTACGGCCCCGACGACTACCTCGTCCGCGGCATCCTGGGCGGCGACCCCGAGTCGGGCGCGATCGCGGTCGGCGACATGCCCCGGGTGGGGCAGACGTTCAGGTTCCACGTGCGTGACGCGTCGACCGCCGACGCGGGCCTCCGGGCGGCGCTCGAGGACGGCGTGGCTCTGCCGGGACGCGTCACCGGCGGCCTGCTCTTCGCGTGTAACGGCCGCGGGACGGGCCTCTTCGGGCGGCCCGACCACGATGCCGCCGCGACGGCGGCCGCGCTGGGCGGCGCGCCGGTTGCCGGCATGTTCTGCGCGGGCGAGATCGGGCCGGTCGGCGGCCGCACGTTCCTGCACGGCTTCACGGCCACGCTCGCGCTGTTCGTCGAGGAGTGAGCCTCAGGCGAGGCCCTGGCGCGCTTCGCGCACCAGCGTGACGGCCTCGGGGAAGATCAGGCGGATCGCGTCTCGCACCTGATTCGCCTGCTGGTCGGCGGTTCCGGTCAGGTCGAGTCGCCCGATCGCGGCGACCGTCATCCCGACGGCGAGGTTGATCGCCTGGTCTGCGAACGCGACCTTCTGCCCCTGCTGGGCCTGCTCCATCCACGCGGCCATCTGCTTCTGGAGCTCCTCGGGGTCACCGAACATGCCAAACGGGAATTCACTCATGAGGCCCTCAGTTTAACGCGTCCGGCGCGGCGTACACGCCGTCGAGGATCTGCGCCGCGTCGGGCGGCGGGCTCGCCTCGGCCTCCGCGACGCCCGCGTCGATCCACGCCCGGACGTCGTCGTCGATCTCGGCGAACTCCTCGTCGGAGCACTCCTCGACCTCCTGGAGCCAGGCGCGGAAGCGATCGAGCGGGTCCCTCGAGCCGAACTCGGCCAAGAGCTCGCGCGGCACGTATCCGGCGTCGTCGTGGACGGCGTGCCCCTCCATCCGCAACGTGATGAGCTCGACGATCGTCGGGCCGCCGCCCTCCCGGGCCTTCTCGATCGCGCGCTGCGCCTCGCGGAACACCGTCACGACATCGGTGCCGTCGACGACGATCCCCTCGAAGCCGTATGCCGGGCCGCGGTCGGCCAGGTGCTCGCACGCGAACGACAGCCGGTTGGGCGTCGAGTAGGCGTACTGGTTGTTGTCGATGATGTAGACGATCGGGAGGTTGCGGACGCCGGCGAGGTTCATCGCCTCGTGCATGTCGCCACGGGCCGCCGCGCCGTCGCCGCACCAGCCGATCGCCACGCGCTCCTCCTGGCGCAGCTGGAACGCGAGCGCGATGCCGGTGATGACGGGGATCATCGCCGGGAGGTGGCTGACGCCCGCCAGGAGGCCCTTGCCCGGCCCGAAGTCGTTCGAGCGGAGGTTCGAGTCGCGCCCGCGGGTGGCGCCGCCGCCGCGGCCCATGAACTGGCAGAAGACCGCCGCCGGCGGGACGCCGCGCACGAGGTGGACGCCGAGGTTGCGGTGAAGCGGCGCAGCGACGTCGTCGTCGCCCATCGCCCGCGCGACGCCGACGGAGGCCGCCTCGTTGCCGCGCCCGGTGTAGTAGCTCCCGGGCAGCTTCCCGGCCTTGAACAGCAGGTTGCCGCGCTCCTCGACGAGCCGCGTGGCGAGCATGTCGCGGTAGAGGCGGACGAGGTGCTCGCGGTCGAGGCCCAGCTCGCGCGCCTCGGCCTGGCTCATGAGCGGGCTGGCCCGGCGCACGGTCGACATGCCGCCAGGATACCCGCGTTCCCGGACTAGGAGCCGCGCTTGACGTGCCGCGCGAGCCGCGACAGGCGGGCGTCCCACTCCGCGCCGACGTTGTCGATCCACTCGCGGGCGTCCGAGAGCGGGGCGGGCGTGAGCCGGTAGCGGGTCTCGCGGCCCGCCCGCTGCGAGGTGACGAGGCCCGCGTCGGCCAGCGTCGCGAGGTGCTTCGCCACCGCCTGGCGGGTGATCGGGAGGTCGCGGGCGAGCTCGCTCGCAGTGACGGCGTCGCGGTCGGCAAGCATGTCGATCACGTGCCGGCGGGTGGGATCCGCGAGGGCTGCGAAGGTCGCCCCGACGGCGTCGGCCGTCATCCGGCGATCAGCACCGGCCGGGCGACAGCCTGGAGACGGGCCTCCCATGCCCACGCGTTCACGGCGGCGCACGCCTGCGCGCTCGCGACGGGCAGCATCTCGAACCCGGTCTCGACCACGATCACGCGCGTGCCCTGCTCGGCCGGCTCGAGCTCGATCCGGACGACCGTCTCGAGGTCGACCTCGGGCACCGGGTGCCAGCGGAAGACGACGCGCTCGGGCGCGGTCACCTCCTCGACGGTGCCGTGACGCTCGCGCCCGTCCTCGAACCGGACGTGCAGGTCGCCGCCCTCGACCAGGTCGATCTCGACCTCGTCGGCCAGCCAGTGCTCGAGCTCCTCGGCGTCGGTCACGGCGCGCCAGGCGTCGTCACGGTCGAGGTCGAGCACGGTCTCGCGGGTCACGGAATCCGACACGGGAACCTCCTGGATAGGCAACCTCTAGGTTGCGCTATGATCATGCAACTCATAGGTTGCACTATACCAAGGAGGCCTCGTGGCACCCCTCATCCCGATGGTGGTCGAGCAGACGGCGCGCGGCGAGCGCTCGTTCGACATCTACTCCCGGCTCCTGAACGACCGGATCGTCTTCCTGGGGACGCCGGTCACGGCCGAGATCGCCAACCTGATCGTCGCGCAGATGATCCACCTGGAGTCCGACGAGCCCGACAAGGACATCGCGCTCTACATCAACTCGCCCGGAGGCGACGTCTACGCCGGCCTCGCGATCTACGACGCGATGCAGTACGTCCGCTGCGACGTGGCGACGATCTGCTTCGGGATGGCGATGTCGATGGGCGCGACGCTCCTCGCCGGCGGCGCGAAGGGCAAGCGGATGGCGCTCCCCAACTCGAAGATCATGATCCACCAGGGCCACACGAGCGGCTTCGAGGGCCAGGCGACCGACGTCGAGATCCGGGCTCGCGAGATCCTCTCGCTCCAGCGGCGGATGGAGGAGCTCATGGCGCGCGACACGGGCCGCACCGTAGACCAGGTGCACGCCGAGACCCAGCGCGACAACTTCATGACGCCGGAGGAGGCCCAGAACTACGGGCTGATCGACGCCGTGTTCAGCATGCGCGCCCCGCGCCCCTCGCGCCGCACCGGCCTCGGCTGAGTGAAAAACGGTGCCAGGCACCGTTTTTTCATCCGTAGATTGCCGTAGGCCCGTTACCGGAAAGCGGCGAGGTCGCGGGTCGGCCGGCGGCCGATCACCCTGGCCAGACCTGCACCGCGCGCCAGGAGCCCCGATCGCCGGCTCGTGGTCGGCCGGAAGGTGGGTCAGCGAATAGCACGCGACCACGCCGTCGACGCTCGCCTCGCCGGGGTCGAACGCAGTCATGTCGGCGTGGACGAACCGGGCGCCGGGAACGAGGCGGCGTGCGCGGAGAAGGCTGCTCGGCCGAGATGTCGACGCCGGTCACCGCGAACCGCTCGGCCAGGCGGGCAGGTCGATCCCCGCCTGCGACCTCGCCGCGCCTCGGCACCCGCCGAACCACTCGACGAGCCCGGAGCGGTCGTCGCCGTGACGGCCCGCGAGGCACCGTCGGCAGGAACCGCTCGACGACCCGGATCCGCTCGTCGGTCACTCCACGCGGCGCAGGATCAGGCACGCGTTGTGGCCGCCGAGGCCCATGGAGTTCGAGAGCCCGGTGCGGACCTCGGCGGTGCGGGCCACGTTCGGGACGTAGTCGAGGTCGCACTCCGGGTCGGGGTGGTGGAGGTTGATCGTCGGCGGGATCACGCCGTGGTGGATCGTGAGGGCCGTCGCCAGCGCCTCGACCGCCCCGGCGGCGCCGAACAGGTGGCCGATCATCGACTTGTTGGACGAGATGGCCATCCGGTATGCGTGGTCTCCGAACACCTGCTTGATCGCCTGGGTCTCGGCCGCATCGTTGTACGGCGTCGACGTGCCGTGTGCATTGATGTAGTCGACCTCGTCCGGGCGCATGCCGGCCCGCTCCAGCGCGTCGCGCATCATCTCGATCACGCCGATCGACTCCGGGTGCGGCGTCGCGATGTGGTACGCGTCGTTCGACGCGCCGTAGCCGACGATCTCGGCATAGATCCGCGCGCCGCGCGCCCGGGCCCGCTCGAGCTCCTCGAGGACGAGGACGGCTGCGCCCTCGGCCATCACGAAGCCGGCGCGGGTGGCATCGAACGGCCGCGAGGCCCCAGCCGGGTCGTCCCGCCCGTCGACGAGCGCGCGCATCGCGCAGAACCCCGCGAGGATGATCGGCACCATCGACGACTCGGTGGCGCCCGCCAGCACGACGTCCGCCTGATCGCGGGCGATCGCAGCGGTCGCCTCGCCGATCGCGTGGGTGCCGGTGGCGCACGCCGACTCGGTCGAGTAGTTGATGCCGCGGGCTCCGAGCAGCGTCGCCACGTGGCTGGTCGAGGTGTCGACGAGCGTGTTCGGCAGCCAGTGCGGCGACACGCGGTCCCAGCCGCGCTCCTCGAGGATCCGCTGCTGCTGGAGCGTGTAGGGCAGGCCGCCCATCACGCTCCCGATCACGACGCCGGTCCGCGATGGCTTGTCGATGACGAGCTCGGCGTCTGCGGCCGCCTCGAGCGCCGCGGAGACGGCGAAGTGCACGTCGTTCCAGGTGCGGCGCACCTCCTTCGCGCGGCATCGCCTTCGACGGGTCGAAGTCCTTGACTTCCGCAGCGATGTTGACGGGGAAATCGGTCGCGTCGAAGGACCGGATCACGTCCACGCCGCTCTGTCCCGCGACGAGTGCGTCCCAGGTCGATCGCAGGTCATTTCCGACCGGGGTCACCGCCCCCAGCCCCGTGATGGCCACGCGCCGCATCGAGGCAACTGACGGGACACCTCCGGGCCGGGTTGCGTCCGAGGTCGAGTGCGCGGTCTGGCGGAGATAGCGCGGGCGCGATACCATGCGCACATGGCGAGCCATCCTCATGCCGATCGCAGGCGGCTCACGACGCAGTCGCTCGAGCGTATGCGCGAGGGCCTGCGCAAGCGCGCGGAGGCGCTCGGGCGCGACCACGAGCAGCGATTTGTCGAGGTCGGGCGGATGGTCGCCGAGAACCGGCTCCGGCGGGGCATGTCGCAGCAGGAGCTCGCGATCCTGTGCGGCACGACCCAGTCAGCGATCGCCCGCCTGGAGCGGGGCGGACGGCCGCCGAAGCTCGACACCCTGATGCGGATCGCCGACGCGCTCGACGCGGAACTGATGCTCGAGATGCGCTTGCGGCCAGCCCCGAGCGAGTAGGATCTCCGGGCAATGGGTGTCACGTTGCGTGACTTCATGACCAGCGGCGATGTGCTCACGATCGAGCCGTCTGCGACGCTGGGCGAGGCCGCGCGCGCGCTCCGCAAGCGGGACGTCGGCGCCGCCGTCGTCGTCGAGGGGGGCGCCGTCGTCGGCATCTTCACCGAGCGCGACCTGCTGCGCGCGATCGCCGACAGCCGCCATCCCGACGTCGGCCAGGTGCAGTCGTACATGACCTCCGACCCGGTCACGCTGCCGCCGGATCACTCCCCGAGCGAGGCGGCCCAGATCATGAGCGAGCGCCGGTTCCGGCACATCCCGGTGATGGAGGGCGACGACCTCGTGGGGATCGTGAGCATCCGCGACCTCATGTCGGCGGGCCTTCACATCGGCTCGGCGGATGCCCACATGGGCACCGATTTCCCCTAGGCCGAGCGCTTCACTCGAATACCGTTTCGGGGGACGCGCCGGGCGCATCCGCGGGCCATCGTGAGAGCGACCCTCCTCCCCGGCCGGCGCGTGGCACCACCACGCAGCGGTGCGTGGGGAGTGTCGCTGATTCGAGGCGGTGCCGCCGGGCCGGATGACTGCTCTTCGGCGTTATGGGACGGCGTCGTCCAGCGGCCCCGGTACACCGGCGAAGGCCTGCCGCCGGCGGCGCTGCCTCGGATCGGCCTTCGTCACAAACCGGTCCTGCCCGCGCTGCGTATGTTCCTTGAGATGACCACCGCAGCCTATGCCCTCCCGGGGACGTTCCGGGCGCGATCAAGTACCCTCCGCCGCATGGAGCCGGGGGGCCTGTCCGACGAGCAACTCCTCGAACAGGTCGCCATATCGCGCGATTCTGAAGCCTTCGAGATCCTCTACAGCCGGTACAGCCGGGCGATCTATTCGCTCGTCCAGCGCGTGCTCCGCGACCACCACGCGGCCGACGACGTCTCGCAGGAGGCGTTCGCCGCGGTGTGGCGTGCCGCCCGCGGCTACCGGCGCGAGCGGGGCACGGCATCGGCCTGGCTCTTCGCAATCGCCCGGAACGCGGCGGTCGACGCCGCCCGAGCGCGTGTGCCGCTGGTCGTCGGAGAGGCTCCTGACGTCCCTGACCAGGGGCCGCTCCCGGAGACGATGGCGATCGCCGAGATGGAGGCGTTCGAGGTGCACGCGGCGGTCGACTCGTTGCCGGACCGCGAGCGCGAGGTCATCGAGCTGGCGTACTACTCCGGTCTCTCGCAGACCGAGATCTCGGATCGCCTGAGCTTGCCTCTGGGAACCGTAAAGACGCGCACCCGCACCGCCCTCGCGCGGCTCGCGGACGTGCTGGGAGAGCGGGGGGTGATGCGATGAGCGACCACGACGACTTCGATCGCGTCGAGCAGCTTCTGCGCTCCGCGTCTGCGCCGACCACCGTTCCGTCCGGGCTGATCGATGTCGCCCGCGAGGCGGCGCTCGGCGGCGTCGAGCGGCGGACTGTCGTCCGTGCTCCTCGCCGGCCCCGCGTTCCGCGGATTCGCCTCATCCGGTTCTCGGCCGGGGTGGCCGTGATGGCCGCTGCCGCCGCCGCCGCGCTCGTGATCGGCGTCGGCGGGCGCGGAACGCCGTTCGACGCGCAGACGACCCTGGCGCTCGCCGGGCCGACCGGGGCATCCGCCAGCGTGGACTTCGGGAATGCGAACCAGGGGACGCGGCCGATGCTCGTCAAGATCCACGACCTGCGTCCGGCGCCGAGCGGCTCGTACTACGAGATGTGGTTCCGGGTGTCCGGCGAGAAGGTCTCCGCGGTCACGTTCAACACGAGCGAGGCGGGCAATGCGACCGTGCGCTCGGCCATCTCCGCGGACATGCACTGGGGCTTCTGCTGGGTCACGCTGGAGAAGGTCGGCGGCCCGGACGGCGGCCGCGTCGTCCTGCGCTCGACCTAGCCTCGACGGCGCTGGCCGGCCCAGGCCCGGGGATATACTGAGGCCCTCGCGGGGCTATAGCTCAGTTGGGAGAGCGCCTGGATCGCACCCAGGAGGTCAGCGGTTCGAATCCGCTTAGCTCCATGGCGTGGGCGGGCCTGAATGGCCCGGCCCCACGGCATTCAGGTAGTCGATCGGGCGTTGCCCTCCTGGGTGCGATCGCGGCCACAAGCGCCTGGATCAAGGGGCGCTTAGCGGGCCCCGTCCGAGGCGGTCAGGGAGCGGAGCGACCTTACGGCTGAGTCCAGGAGGTCAGCGGTTCGAATCCGCTTAGCTCGATGGCGTGGGGCCGCGATCACGTGCGCACGCGTGAGCACATGGGTCAGCCGATCAGGCTGGCGGCGAGTCCGACCGCGGCGCATGCGACGACGGTGGTGACGACTCCGACGCGGAAGCGCCAGACGCCGATGAACGCGGCGGCTGCGAGGGGGATGACGAGCCAGTCCGCGTCACCGTCGGGGAAGGCGGCGTGGCGGGCGACGAAGACTGCGAGGGCGGCGATCACGCCGACGACGGCGATGGTGACGCCGTTGAGCGAGTTGGCGAAGGAGCCGGTGTGGCGGACCCGGTCGATGATCGGAGCGCCGCTGATGATGAACACGAACGAGGGGACGAAGGTGCAGAGGGTGGCGATGGTGGCGCCGGCAAGCCCCCAGGCGAGTCCGCCCTCGACGTTGTAGCCGGCGACGAAACCGACGAACGTGTTGACCATGATCAAGGGGCCAGGGGTGGATTCACCCAGCGCGAGCCCGGCGACCATGTCCTGGGATGTCAGCCAGCCGTAGTGGTTGACGGCCGCGCTGGCCACGAACGGGAGCACCGCGTAGGCGCCGCCGAACGTGATCAGGGCGGCGACGGTGAAGAAGCCGGCGAGCTGGGCGACGAAGCCGCCCGCCAGCAGCAGGAGGGCGACGGGGACGAGCCAGATCGCGAGCGTCTTTACGAAGCGGCGGCGCAGGCCGGAGTCGAGCGGTGTCGTCTCGGTGGATTCCTCGTCGCTTCCGTGCCCGCCGGGTTTGCCGAGCAGGCGCGGGTGGCGCTTGCCGGCCAGGTATCCGGCCAGCGCGGCGACGGCGATGATGATCGGGAACGGCACGCCGGCGACGATCAGGCCGAACGCGACCGCGGCCATCGCGATCGCAGTCGGGTGTGTGGATGACGCGGCCGCCGACGCGGATCACCGCGGCCGCGACCAGCGCGATCACCGCTGCGCCGAGGCCACGGACGATGCCGGCGACGGCGGCCACCTCGCCGTACTCGACGTAGACGGCACTCATCCCACACAGCAGCACGAAGGAGGGCAGCACGAAGAGGCCGCCGCTGGTGATCGCGCCGCGGACGCCGTACATCGAGTAGCCGATGTAGGACGCGAGCTGCTGTGCCTCGGGGCCGGGCAGGGCCATGCAGAAGTTGAGGGCGTGCAGGAAGCGGCGCTCGCCGATCCACCTTCGCCGCTCGACCAGCTCGTCGTGCATGATCGCGATCTGCCCGGCGGGGCCGCCGAAGCTGATGCAGCCCAGCTTCAACCAAAACCGGAACGCCTCAGCCTCGGTCGGCCTGGCCGTCTCGAGCTGCGACTCGCTCGCGCTGTCCCTTCGGTCGACGGCCTGGGCGTCAGAGCTCATGCCTGTGGACCCTCGTGGAGGTGCGATCGCCGGAGCAGCTCGTAGAGGCCGTCGTAGAGCGGCTGGGTGATGGCCAGCAGCTGGTGGTCGTCGAGTGCGGTCAGCGAGACGCCGCGGATCAGGCGGTCGAGGCCGGGCGCCTCGGGTGCGTCGTAGAGGTCGTCGCCGATGTCGGCCTCGTGGATGATCCGGCCGATGTCTCTGAGCGCGGGGTCGTCGAGGTCGTAGCGGACGAGGAAGCTCTCGAAGCTGCAGCGGTCCTGGTGGTGGCCGAGCTCCACGCCGCGCATGTCGAACGGCGTCGCGTCTGCCGGCACCTCGTCGGGGTCGTCGACGAACACGAACTCGGCGTTCGGATCGACAAATCGCGCGTACCAGCCAGGCGCAGGCGGTACGGTCGACGTGGCAGTGGCGCCGCGTCGCCCACCTCATCGCGCCACCTCCACGCTCAGAGCGGCGAGTCGCTCGACCGCTGCCCGCGCCTCGTCGCGCTCGGGCGGTGGGAAGTGGTCCCGCGATCCGACCCGGCGCAGCTCACGACGCAGCCGCGCCAGCGTGCGCCGCCGCTGGACCTCGCCACCCCCGACCGCACCCTGCGCAGCGGCGGTGATCGCTCGATACTCCTCGGCGACACGCCCTGCCATCTCGGCGGCGAGCGCGCGCTCCTGGGCCGCGGTCGCGGTCTGTGATACCCAGATGGTGGCATCGCCGCCGGCCTCGACCACCTCGTCAGCCAGCCACTCGAGCTGCTCGCGGTTTCGGCTGTCGAGCGGCAGTGCGACCACGCCGTCCACCACCTGGGCTACGCCGAGGCGGCGCAGCTTGCGCCACAGGTTGATGCGCGGTGTTGAGGGCGTGCGTGGCAGGCGATAGACGAGCATGACCCAGTGGATGCGCGACACCCGACAACCGTACTGCAACCACGGTTGCACATCAAGGTATTCGGGAGTAGTGTGGCCAGCACGATGATCGTCTGCCTGCGCACCGTCGACGTCCCCGCGAGCGAGCGCGAGGGTTTCCTGGCGTGGATCGACGAGAACCGCGAGCTGCGCCAGGAACACGGGATCCTGGCCGAGCTCGTGCTCGAACCATCCGACGGCGCGGGCGAGACGGTGGTCATCACCGCGTGGCCGTCGCACGAGGTGTTCGACGCCTGGATCGCGACGCCTGACCGCGACCGGCTCACCGCATCCGACACGCACCGATCCGTCGACTACCACCCGATCACACGCTACGAGGTTGCCGGCGGCTACCTCAACCTGAACGCGCTCACCAAGGAGCAGCCATGAAGTGGGTCACCCGCGAGCACCCCAAGACCGACCGGATCGCCTGCCCCTGGCTGATCAAGAACTTCATCGACGCCGACGCCGAGTTCCTCTACGTCCCGGCCGATGAGGTGCTGGCCGTCGCGGATCGCGAGGGCGCGCACTCCTACGACGCCAAGGGCGCGCGCTACACCCACCGCGACGGGCTGTGCTCGTTCGAAGTGCTGGTCGAGGAGTACGAGATCAGCGACCCCGCGGTGCACCTGCTGGCGCGGATCGTGCACGGCGCCGACGTCGCCGAAGACCGCGACGCGACGCCGCAGTCGCCCGGCCTGCAGGCGGTGGCCGAGGGGTTCCACTACCTCGTCCCTGACGACGACCACCGCCAGCTCGAGCTGGAATGGCCGGTGTACGACGCGCTGTATCAGTGGTGCAAGCGCCAGGCCGGGGCCGAGTCGGCCTGACCCGCGATGCCCGCCTGATCATCACCGTCCAGGCGCTGCGCGCGTTCGCCTACGGCGTCGGCAGCGTCCTGATCGGCGTCGGCCTCGCCCAATCGCAACTCTCCGGCACTCAGGTCGGACGTGGTGTTCGCCGCCATCCTGCTGGGCGCGGCGCTCGCCTCCGTCGCGCTGGGCCGCTACGGCGACCAGATCGGCCGGCGCACCGCCTACCGCGCTCTGCTGTTCGGGATGGCGGTGGCGGGCACGGTGTTCGCGCTCACCCAGAGCCTGCCGCTGCTCGTGCTGGCCGCGCTGACCGGCACCGTCTCCACCGACGTCGTCGAGTCCGGTCCGTTCACCTCCCTCGAGCAGGCCATGCTTCCCCAGACCGCCGCGCCCGGTCAGACATCGCGACTCTTCGGGACGTACAACACCGTCGCCACCCTCACCGGGTCACTCGGCGCGCTCGCGGCCGGCCTCCCCGCGCTGCTCGACGCGGCCACTCCTCAGCGCTGGCTGCTGATCTACCCGCTCGCCGCCGCGGCAGCGTTTCCCTTCGCCGCGCGCCTCTCCAACGGCATCGAGCCGATCGCCGCGCCCGGGCCGGAGCGCCACTCGCAGCTGCGCCGGTCGAAAGGCATTGTCCAGCGGATGTCGATGCTGTTTGCGCTGGACAGCTTCGGCGGCGGCTTCGTCATCCAGAGCTTCATCGCCTACTGGTTCACGCGCCGCTTCCACGCCTCACCCGAGACGCTCGCCGTCGTCTTCTTCGCCATCGGCCTGCTCCAGGCCGGCTCGTTCCAGGTGGCGGTGCGACTCGCGGAGCGGATCGGGCTGCTGCGCACGATGGTGTTCACCCACCTGCCCTCGAACCTGCTCCTGATCGCGGTGCCGTTCGCACCCAACCTCGAGGTCGCCATCGCGCTGCTGCTGGGCCGCTTCCTGCTCGGCCAGATGGACGTCCCCGCCCGCCAGGCCTACGTCGTCGCCGTCGTCCAACCCGACGAGCGCACCGCCGCAGCCGCGTACACCAACAGCGCCCGCTACGCCACCCGCCCCCTTGCCCCGATCATCGCCGGCGCCCTCGTCCAGGCGTCCACCCTGGCGGCGCCGTTCGTCATCGCCGGCACCCTCAAGAGCGCCTACGACGTCGCCTTCTGGCGGATGTTCCGACGAGTGCCGCTCACGCCCGACGCGCCATGAACCCTGGCCGAGCTACAGCGGCAGGATTCCCGGCGGAGCGGGGGTACTCTGATTCGATGATGGCCGTCGCCCGGCACACCCACACACACCACCATGGCGCCCTCGAGCATGAACACGAGCACGAGCACCCAATCGGGCAGGACCACAGCGATCCTGCCGCTCACGACCACGACCACCCTCACCACGACTCACCATCCGGCGATACGGGGCACGGCCACTCCCACGGCCTGATCGATCGCTCGATCATCCGTTCCCGCGAAGGGGTCAAAGCGGTCGCGCTCAGCCTCACCGTGCTCGGCGTGGCAGCCCTCGCGCAGACGCTGATCTTTATCGCCTCAGGATCGGTCGCGCTGCTCGCCGACCTGATCCACAACTTCGGCGACGCGCTCACCGCCATCCCACTTGGAATCGCCTTTCTGCTTCGCAGCTTCCGCGGCGAGAAACTCGCCGGCTTGGCCGTCGTCGCGGTCATCTTCTTCTCCGCCTGCGTCGCCTTCTACGAAGCGCTCCAACGCCTCCTGCACCCCCAGACGCTCACCCACCTATGGGTGCTCGCAGCCGCCGGCGTGATCGGCTTCATCGGCAACGAGATCGCCGCACAGGTCAGGCTCCGAGCCGGCAGGCGACTCCACAGCCCCGCGCTGATCGCCGACGGAAACCACGCTCGCGTCGACGGGTTCGTCTCCCTGTCCGTGATCGCCAGCGCCGCCCTCGTCGCCCTTGGCCTCCCGCGCGCAGACCCGCTGATCGGCCTTGCCATCACCCTCGTCATCCTGAAGATCACATGGGACTCCTGGCGCGTTGTCTCCACCACCGAGCCCGGCGAGATCGACCAGCACGACCACTGACGTAACCCGGCGGGACGGCCCACCATCGAGGTCGTAATCGAGCGGTGCCGCTGCGGACCGTTGGGGTTCCCGGGCGGGTACAGTAAGAAGCGGACGAACGGCCCCAGCGATCGTGGGACGCGGCCGCGTCCCGTCACAATGATCCATCCGCAGGGGGTGTGCAGCATGATTCGGGTCGGTCGCCTGGCATACCGAGCTGCGTGGGCCTTGGTTGTCGCCGTTCTTGTCGTGGGGTGGGCGATCTACAGCATCGCCCACAACCCAAGCGAGAGGTTTCTCGTCGTCATGATCGTTCTAACGGTCGTCCTCCTTGCGAACGCCGCCGCGCTGCTCCGGCAACGGGAGGAGCCGAGGTAGGTGACCCGCGCTGCCAACCACATGAGGTGCGGTCACCCCAGCTGGGGCTAGGCGAAGCGACACGCACGTGCGCCCTCGCTGTCACGAAGTCGGCGAACTCGGTCTGTCGCCAATCCCACAGCGTCAGATCCGCACGCGCTTCGAGGTGCGGTAGCTGACGGCGAGGTGGTTGACCAGGCACTGGGAGAAGTTGTTCGGGTTCCCGTGGTGGAAGGTGGCGCGGTAGATGCCGCCGGAGTGGGTGGTCTTCCATGATTTGTTGAAGCAGCGGGCGACGCCGGCTTCGACGCTGTGGCTGAAGCTCGTGATCTTCGCGTTTCGCGGAACGCTGAAGGTGTAGACGATGTCGGCGTGTGCGAACAGGCACGTCGTGAGCAGGCTCTGCTGGATGTGGTCCCAGTTGCAGTTGCCGCCGACATCGTCGGCGCCGGTGCTTCGTGAGCTCCAGTCGATCCCGTTCTTGGTCTTCTTCCCGCGCTTGACCACGGTCTTGAAGCCTGTCCTGACGTCGACGTGCAGGTAGCCGCTGGTGGCGTTGCGCCCGGGCAAGTGGGCGACGACGCGGAACCGATACTTGCCCGGCTTGACCTTGGCGCCGTTCGACGCGTGCCCGCCCCAGGCCACGGTCATGCTCGACCGGTTCGAGAACGGGAAGGTCTGGCGCACCCGCCCGTTGGTGTTGACGACCTGTACCCTGCCGCTGGCCGCCTCGTTGAGCGTGAAGGTGTAGTTGGCGAAGTCGCGGTACCCGTCTCGGACGAGCGGGTAGATGAAGCTTGGCCGGAGTTGGGTCGACTGGACGTGGATCGGCGGGTGGACCGCGGTCGCATTCACCGGAACCATGACATCCGCGGTCGTCGCGTCGGACTGGTTCGTGAACTCGACCGTCAGCGTCGCCGATGCCGGACCGAACCTATCCGGGGCGAAGTCGATCGTCTCCGTGCACGTCGACGTTGGCGTCAGCGTCGCCGTGTCGCACGGTCCGCTTGCCGAGAAGTGCGCGGGATCGGTCACGTTCGAGGTGACCGTCTCGTTCGCATCGCCCGTGTTCGTGATCGTGACCTGGAGCGAGCCCGTCGTGCCGATCTCGATGTTGTCGATCGTGATGGGGTCCGGATCAACCGTCCCCGAGGTTGCCGCGAGTGCCGAAGCTGGTGCGATCAGCGAAATGGCACTCACGAACGCGGCGCACGTCGCGACACGCCAACTGCCCGTCATACCAGACCCCTTTCCTGCCACTGCCCTGGCAGCGATCCTATCAGGCTAGACGGAGAGACAACGGGGCAAACATGTGCCGTCGATTCTCACCACCGAGCTCCGTTGGCGGAGTCCGCCGTAGCTACGGCGCCGCCGGCTGTCCGAACCAGGTGGTGAGCGCGTCATCGAGCCCCAGCTCGGTTCCGTCGCCCACCCAGGCCACGTATCCGTCGGGACGCACCAGCACCGCCGTGGGAGCGGTGACCGCTCCGAGTGCCGGGAGCTCCCAGGCGCCGGCGTACTCGGCGTCGACCAGCTGGACCCGGTCCGCCCATGGGGCGATGTCGATGCTGCCGGGCTCACCGAGATTGAGGAGCACCGGCCGGGCATCGTGCAGCAGGGTGAAGACCCGCAGCGGGCCGTCGGCGGTCACCAGGTCGAGATCGGGCATGCGGCGCCCGAGCAGCGGGTGCCCCTCGCCGAGGTCGTACTGGACTCCCAGCCCGGACATCATCGCGGCGAACCGCTTGCGCGGCTCGTCCATGCCGAGCAGCTCCGACATGGTCTCGCGCAGGGCCTCGGTATGGTCGTCGCCCCGAAGGAGCGCGGTCGCCGCCATCGCGTTTCGCAGGACGCGGGCAGCGACCGGGTGGCGCTCGGCGTGGTACGTCTCGAGCAGGCTCTCCGGCGACGTCCCGTTCACCACCTGGGCCAGCTTCCATCCCAGGTTCACCGCGTCCTGCACGCCGATGTTGAGGCCCTGTCCGCCCGCCGGGGAGTGCACGTGGGCCGCGTCGCCGGCCAGGAGCACCCGTCCCTTGCGGTACGCCGCCGCCTGCCGGGCCATGTCGCTGAACCGGGAGATCCACGTCGGACTGTGGACTCCGTAGTCGCTCCCGTACACGGCGATGAGCGCCTCGCCGAGGTCGGCCAGCGTGGGATCGGCGGCGGGCCCGACGTGCTCCTCGGTCACCAGGACCCGAATCGGCCCACCGCCCTCCATCCGAGAGATGCCGTAGGGGCCACGGGAGTCGCGGCCCAAGCCCCACTGCGGCTCCTCGGCCATCTCGACCTCGGCGATGATGCAGCTCGTCGTCGCATCCCACCCGGCGAACTCGATACCGGCTGTCTTTCGGATCAGGCTGCGTCCCCCGTCGCACCCGACGAGGTACTCCGCCCGCAGCGGCCCGCCCTCGGACAGCTCGACGTCGACGCCCGCATCGTCCTGTGCGAACCCCGTCACCTCGCGGCTGCGATGGATCGGCACGGCCAGCTCGTCGACCCATTCGGCCAGGATGCGCTCGATGTGGTTCTGCCACAGTCCGAGCCCGTACGGGTGCCGGGTTGGGAAGTCGCTGATGTCGAGGCGGATCCACGCGAACCCCGCGACCTGAGCTTCCGTCCCCTGCGAGAGGAACCGGTCGGCGATCCCGCGCTGGTCGAGAACCTCGATCGTCCGTGCGTGCAGACCGCCTGCGCGCGCGCCGGCCAGCTCCTGGGTGGGGCGCCGCTCGACGATGGCGACGTCGACCCCCGCCAACGCCAGCTCGCCCGCCAGCATCAAGCCCGTCGGGCCTCCTCCGGCGATCACGACCGCATGCGAACCGTCGCCGGTCAACCGCTAGCTCTGGGTCGAGGAACCCGTCGACGTCGATCCGCGGATGCCCGCCGCTGGCGGCGTTCACGATCTTCAACGTGTGGGCGCCGTCGCTCGCCCACTCAAACGTGGAGGCGATCACGCGGGTCAGTCTAGGTGACGACCGCGTGTTCACGGTCGCCTTCAGCACTCCGTCGACGTAGACCCTGGCCGAGCCGTGAGCCGAGTCCTCATCGGTCACCCAGGCGAGCGCCCGGCACGACGAGCAGTGGAACGTCGCAGACGCCGAGGCGGCGGTCGTGGACCTGGTCGTGCCGCCCCACGCCCCTGCGAGGCTCGCGCTCCGCCATGTCCCCGTGTACGAGGCGCCGCCCTCCTGATACCCGGTCGACGTGAAGTTCGAGACGGAGCCGGCACCGCCGCAGTCAACGGCGATCGTGTTGCTCGATCCGACGGGAAGATTGATCGTCGCGCTGAGCGTCGTACCCGTGTGGGGCGCACCCGGGCTTCCGTCGGTTGTCGCGGTGAGGGTGTACGTCGAGCCGGTGGGACATGTTCCCGGCGTCCACGAGATCTTGTAGGGGACGGTAGGACTGGCGCCAGTGCTCATGACCGACCGCTGGATGAAGTGTGCGTGCACGGGGCCTGGCTTCGCGCTCGTACCCTGGCCCGAGATGACCGAGGAGATCTGACGCTGCGTGAGCGCGGTGCCGTACACGATGAATCGCGACATCGTGCCGTTGAAGAACGCCTCAACATCCTCATTCGTGCCGCTCCCGCCGGGAGCGTGTCCCTTCCGGTGCTTGGCGCCGACCACCAGGTTCTCGTCGACGCCGGTGATGGTTGCACCCGTATCCAGGGTGCCCGTCTGGGCAACGCTCCTGTCGAGGGCGAGGTTGGTGCCGTCCCCGTCGGCGACGTATGTCCGCAGGTGCGCGCCGTCGTAGGTGGCGACTGCCCATGTGAGGGTGTTGCCCGGGATGACCCGCGTCCCGGTGAACGTGTCGGCGGCGTTGCCGTGAAAGAACCCGCCCACGCGAAGCAGGTACCTGGGGGTCGTGTCCTCGCGCACGTTGAACCAGAAGCTCCCCGCCTTCTCCATGAGCTCATACCGCTGGTGTGCGGGATCGGTATCCACCGACGGATGCAGCGTGAACCGCACCAGGATCGAGAAGTGATCGACATCGAGGCTGCCCGCGGTGTTCGGAATCTCGATGCGCTCCTTCTGCGTCCCGTCGAAGACAACAGCGGGAATCCCCTGCGAGTCCGGGGTCGTGGTCGGGCTCCAGCTGGTCTGTGACCCGGCGCCGCCCTTCTTTCCCGTGCCGTCGTTCGCGCTTCCCGACGCATCCGGCACCTTGGAGCCGGAGATGTTCCCGAAGTCGAGGTCGATGATCGCCCCGGTGGGCGGCGAAGCGGCGCCGACGCCTGGCGACGCGCCGGTCAGAGTGACGAGCCCGGCGCAGGCCGCCGCGAGCAAGATGACTCGTCTCACGCTTCCCCTGTCCCGGGTGGTGGCCGTGCCTCGGCGACGAACCGTACCACCGGCAGGCTGCGCCTCCAGCGAACGCCGCATGGTTGACTGCGGGTCCCGATCCCCAGGAGGCACCCCAATGCAGATCACCAGGAACGGCCTCGAGACCGGCCGCGGGCCGAGCGACTGGTTCACGGGCACCGTCTACATCGACACGGTGGCGAGCCCGTCGGACGGCTCGCGGCTGAGCGCGAGCAGCGTGCACTTCACACCGGGCGCGCGGACTGCCTGGCACACCCACCCGAACGGCCAGACGATCTGGGTCACCGAGGGCGTGGGCCTCGCACAGCGCCGCGGCGGGCAGGTCGAGGTGATCCGCCCCGGCGACCGCGTCTTCTTCGAGCCCGGCGAGGATCACTGGCACGGCGCGACGTCGAACCGCTTCATGACCCACCTCGCACTCCTCGACGTGGACGACGAGGGCAGCGTGGCCGCGTGGGGCGACCACGTCACCGACGCGGAGTACGAGGCCGCGAACGCGACCTGAGCGGGGCGGCTACCGCGCCGGCTGAGAGCTCGCGTCCCTGGCCGGGCTCGGACGGTCGCGGACGTGCTCCCATCGCGAGCAGCGAAGGCACCGCCGCAGTCGCTCGTCGGACTCGAGCGACGGGCGGTGGTACACCCACTTGTGGCCGACACGCATGCAGCGCAGGCGCCGGCGGACGTACCGCGGCGAGAGGAGGCGGCGGGCGCTCATGGGCTCCAGCCGGTCGACGTCGTCGAAGCGGGCACGACGTGTGTGACGCAATCGTGCGGCCGCGAGTTCGGTCCGGATCGCCGCGGCTCTCACGGTTCTCCAATCCGGGGCGGGCGCTAGGTCACCGCGAAGTAGATGGAGCAGGCGATTCCGGCCACGAAGCAGTAGACGGCGAACGGCGTCAACCGGTTGGTCTCGAAATAGCGGACCAGGAACCGCACCGAGAAATAGGCGGTGAGCGCGGAGCACAGTGCGGCCACGAGCGCGGGGCCGCGCACGCCGTCGCCGGTTGGGCCGAACAGGTCGGGGAGCTTGAGTGCGGCCGCAGCGCCGATGATCGGCGTCGCCAGGAGGAACGAGAACCGCGCCGCGTCCTCGTTCGAGAGCCCGACGAGCAGGCCGCCGCCCATCGACGCGCCGCTTCGGGAGAAGCCGGGAATCAGGGCGATCGCCTGGGCCCCGCCGATGCCGAGCGCGTCCCGCCAGCTCGTGGTCGTCGCGATGCGGCGGTCCGACGCCTGGGCGTCGCTCGACTCCGCCACCGGGGCGCGGCGGCGGAGCCTCTCGGCGCCGTACAGGAGGACGCCGTTCAGCGTCAGGAAGAACGCGGCCGACTGGGCCGAGGCGAAGACGCTCCGAAGCGCGTCCTGCAGGAGCAGGCCCAGGATCCCGGCCGGGATCGTGCCGACCACCAGGAGCCAGCCGAGCCGCCCGTCGGTGTTGTCGGGCGCGATCTCGCGCTCCACGAGCGATCTCCACATGCCGGCGAAGATCCGCAGCCAGTCCTTCAGGAAGAACAGGAAGAGGACGATCGCCGTCGCAAGATGGGTGGCGATCAGGAAGGTGATGAAGTACGCGTCGTTCTGGTGGATGTCCCAGCCCAGGAGCTGCGGCAGGATCACGCTGTGGCCGAGGCTCGAGATCGGGAACAGCTCTGAGAAGCCCTGAAGCAGGCCCAGGATGATGGCGTGGGCGTACGAGATCGGGCCGGTCGCGAGAGTGAGCACGATGCTTCCCGCCTAGTGAGCGCGCAGGGTGCGGGTGCTCAGGACGATCGCCCGGACGTATTCGCGTCGAGGCCGACCCGCCTCGGGCCCGATCGGAACCACGCGAAGATGAAGCATGCGATTCCGAGCAGGAACGCGGCGATGCCGTGCTTGATGTGGTGGGTGGTCACGCCCGCCTCATGCCCGAGGAAGTTCGGGAACGGGAGTGACTTCGCCGGCTCGATCCAGTAGATCGCGGCGACGATGATCAGGACGACGCCGGCTACGACGGCAGCGGGAATCAGGACTCGGTCGCTTGGCAACTGTGTGTCTCCTTCGGTTGGTCAGGACTCGGATGGCATGGCCAGAGCTCGGCCGTCTCGCTCGTCGACGACGTAGTGGAAGACGGCGCCGAGACCCACGATGCAGGCGAGGGCAAGGAGCGCGTCTCCGATGAGCGGCACCGCGAGGGCAAACGCGATCGTGTTGGCGTGCTGACGGTCTCTGGCCAACGCCGGCCAGCGCGAACGAGACGCCCAGCGACGTGGCGAGCAGCACCATGCCGGCGATCGCCGCGGCGAAGACCAGCCCGACGACGACAACGGCGAGCAGGACGGCCGCCGCGAGCGCTCCTGCCGCGAGGAGGGCGCCGACGACGCCGCTTCGGATCGGCCGCTGGCGTGACGCGGCGAGCATCGCGGCTGCCGTTGGCCACGGCTCGAGGATGCGCGCGATGCGCACGACCAGCCAGACGGCCGCAGTCCGGGCTGCGAGCAGCGCTGCGATCAGCCCCACCAGCGTCCATCCGGTCGGGTGCGGGATGGGCCCGCCGAACTGGAAGACGTCGCCGCGAATCTGCGAGCCGGGCGCCGTCGTCAGCTGGCCGCCGATCAGCGTGACGCCGTCCAGCGCCCGCCCGTGCGGCCCGATCGTGACGTCGCCGTCGATGACGATGACGCTGCCGGCCGAGGTGCCGTCGAGCACGACGTCCTCGCCGATCACCGTGACCTCGACGACGGTGTGGCCCGCCGGCACGACGGTGTCAGCCATCGCCGTCCCGGGGAGCGCCAGCGTCGCGAGGCATGCCAGCGCGGCCACACCGACGACCCGGCGCCTCATCGCCACCTCGCAAGCGGATACGCGGCCAGCGGTGCCAGGATGGCGACGGCCATGATCGCAAGGAGCGGCGAGCCGGACACGGCCACCGCCGGGTGCGTGACCGCGACGCTCGCACCCGCGAGCACGCCGAGCAGGCCGAGCGCAGCCGCGACGACCGGTGCCGCCTCCAGAAGGACGAGGCCGCACATCGCGGCCGAGACGCCCGCCGCAATTCCCACCCGCACCGTGCGCCTGCGACGCGGCAGTTCGTGGATCGCGGACGCCGTCATGGCGCTCGTCCAGGCGTGGGCCGGCTCCGAGCGCAGGGTGGCGGCCACCGCGATGATCTGGTCGTGGCGCTCCGCGCAGGCCGGACACGCGCGCAGGTGCGCCGTGACGGCCTCGCGGCTCGTCAGCGACAGGTCGCCGTCGATCAACCGCGACAGCTGCACGTCGGTGAGGTGCTCGCTCACGCCTCGCCCACCTCGTCTGCGATCGACCGTCGCGCGGCGGCAATGCGGGAGCGCACCGTCCCCACCGGCACATCCTGAACCGCGGCGATCTCGTCGTAGGACAGTCCCTGCACGTCGCGCATCAGGACGGCCTGGCGCTGCGGCATCGCAAGCCGGCCGGCGGCGGCGAGGATCGCAAGCGCGGTCTTGCGCCCGGCGGGATCGCCCGGAGCCACCTGGATCGCGTCGGCCTCGGCGTGAGCTGCCGGCCGCGGCCGAGCGCCCGCCCGGCGGGCCTTGTCCGCGCAGCGGCTGCGGGCCAGGCCGTACAGCCACGTCGAGAAGGCGGCGTCACCGCGGAACCGCGCCAGCCCTCGCCAGGCGACGAGAAACGTCTCCTGGGCCACGTCCTCCGCATCCATCCGGCTCAGCGTCGAGGCGTACGCGAGGCTCAGCACCATCGGCCCGTATCGGTCCACGAGCAGTGCGAACGCGTTCTCGTCGCCGCCCCGGGCGAGGTCGACAAGCGTCGCGTCGTCGGCCCCGGCTGTGCGTTCTCGCCGATGGGCCCGTTCGGACGATTCCGCCCCGCTGTTCGCAGGGTCGGAGGCGCGTGGGGTCGGTCCCTGCCTGCCGGTCATCGTGTGTGTGACGCACCCTCCACGAGAAAGTTCACCTCCCTGGATGGTCAGGCCTCCGCCGTCGTCGCGCAAGGCGATCGCGGCGCCTGATTGGCGGCTCGTGAGAACCGGGCCGTTTGCGCGCCACGAGGAGATGCGATGCTGCACCGGAATGGACGACGACGCGAACCTTCCGGACGCCGGCGTGCACGAGGCCGAGGTCGAGTCGCGGTGGGAGGCGGCGCCTGCGGTCGGGTTGATCGTCGCCCTGCACCTCGCCCTGGCGGCCGTGAGTCATGCCGAGGGTTGGAAGCTCTGGGGCCTCCCGTGGTGGTTCTGGCTCGTGCTCGCGGTCCCGGAGCTCCTGCTCCTGATCCCGCTGGCGTGGTCTCGGCCACGGCACCAGCTCGAGCAGCTCGGCCATCGGCGAACGGTGGCGCTGGCGCTGCTCGGCGTAATCAGCATTGGCAACGCGATCGCGCTCATGGCGCTGATCGGATCGGTGCTCTCCGACCAGGAGCGAGACGGCACCGAGCTGCTCATCAAGGGAGTCGCCGTGTGGAGCACGAACGTGACCGCGTTCGGCCTCTGGTACTGGGGGTTCGACCGGGGCGGCCCCGTCCGCCGCCGCGAGCCGGATCCGCCGCCCCCGGACTTCCAGTTCCCGCAGATGGAGAATCCGCAGCTCGCCGCGCCCGGCTGGCATCCGCGGCTCTTCGACTACATGTACGTCTCGTTTACGAACGCGATCGCGTTCAGCCCGACCGACGCGATGCCGCTCACCCGCTGGGCGAAGGCGCTGATGCTGGTCGAGGCCGCGGCGTCGGCGGTTACCGTAGTGCTGGTCGCAGCACGCGCGGTCAACATCCTCAGGTAAGCACTCGATTGGAGGGGCGATGACAGACATCACTTGTACCCACCTCGACCAGATCCAGGTGACCGCGCTTCCGCCGTCGCCGCTGGGATGCGAGGAGTGCCTCAAGATGGGCAGCCGCTGGCTGCACCTGCGGATGTGCCTGAACTGCGGCAAGATCGGATGCTGTGACTCGTCACCCATGAAGCACGCGACCGCCCATGCCAACGAGAGCGCTCACCCGCTGATCCGCTCAGCCGAGCCCGGCGAGGACTGGGCCTGGTGCTACGTCGACGAGGTCGCCTTCGAGGCCCCGCCCGAGGAGCGAGCGGCAAGCGGATCGGCGGAGAGCTCGTGAGCGAGCTGACCCTCGGCGTCGTCGCGACGTCGCGCAAGGAGCACGAGAGCCGGCTCGCGATCCACCCCCGGCACCTCGACCGGATTGATCCGGATCTGCGAAGCCGGACGTTCCTTGAGCGCGGGTACGGGCTGCGGCATGGGTACGGCGACGACGAGCTCGAGACCAAGGTGGGCGGCCTTCGCTCCCGCGAGGAGCTGATCGCGGAGTGCGACATCGTCGTCGTGCCCAAGCCGCTCCACGAAGACGTCGCCGCCTTGCGCTCGGGCCAGGTGCTGTGGGGCTGGCCGCACTGCGTCCAGGACACCGGACTGACCCAGCTCGCGATCGACCAGCGGCTCACGGTCATCGCCTGGGAGGCGATGAACCACTGGACGCGAGACGGCGCCTTCAGCCTGCACGTCTTCCACAAGAACAACGAGCTCGCCGGCTACTGCTCCGTGCTCCATGCCATGCAGCTCCGCGGCACGTCGGGCTACTACGGCCTTCGCCTGCGCGCCGCCGTCATCAGCTTCGGCGCGACGGCCCGCGGCGCCGTCGCCGCGCTGCTCGCTCTCGGCGTCCACGACGTCACCGTGCTGACGCAGCGAAGCGTCCCGGCGGTCGCGTCGCCCATGCCGCCCGCGCACCTCGTCCACTACGACCGCGACGATACCGATCCCGCCCGCCGGCCCGAGCTGACCCATCCCGAGCGCGGGTCGCTCGCCGAGTACCTGGCCCGGCACGACATCATCGTGAACTGCATCCTCCAGGACACCGACGACCCGCAGATGTTCGTCACGAACGAGGATCTGGAGCTGTTCCAGCGCGGCAGCCTTGTCGTCGACGTCTCGTGCGACGAGGGGATGGGATTCGAGTGGGCCCGCCCGACGTCGTTCGCCGAGCCGATCTTCACGGTCGGGCCGGGCGTCCACTACTACGCCGTCGACCACAGCCCGACGTACCTCTGGAACTCGGCGACGTGGGAGATCAGCGACGCACTCATCCCGCACATGCGCGCCGTCATGTCGGGCTCAGACGGCTGGGAGGCCAGCGAGACCATCCGGCGCGCGGTCGAGATCCGAGACGGCGTCGTCCAGAACCCCCGCATCCTCTCGTTCCAGAACCGCGAGGCGGAGTACCCGCACCGCCAGGGCTGACGTGACACCGACGATCGACCGGGAGGGGAGCACGGTGGGAACACGCGTCGCGATCACGGCGGCGGGGAGCGGGATCGGCCTGGCGGTGGCGAGAGCGTTCGCCGCGCAGGGCGCCCGGGTCCACGTCTGCGACATCGACGCCGCCGCCGTGCGGGCCGCGTCGGCTGAAGGACTCATGGCGGCCGAAGTCGACGTCGCCGACCCCGCCGCGGTCGACGGGTGGATCGACGGCACGCTCGAGGCGCTCGGCGGCCTCGACGTCCTCGTGAACAACGCCGGCATCGCCGGCCCGACGGCGCTCGTCGAGGACGTTGCGACGGAGGAGTGGGAGCGCTGCCTCGCCATCGGCGTGACGAGCCACTACCGGACGTGCGCGCGCGTGATCCCGTCGATGAAGGCCGCGCGGGCGGGATCGATCATCAACATCTCGTCGACCGCGGGGCAGTACGGGATCGGCATGCGCGCCCCATACGTGGCCGCCAAGTGGGCGGTCATCGGCCTCACCAAGACGCTCGCCATCGAGCTCGGCCCGTACGACGTCCGCGCCAACGCGATCTGCCCGGGCTCGGTCGACGGGATCCGCATGCGCGACGTGATCGCTCGCGAGGCGACCGCACGGGGAGCGTCGTCCGAGGCGGTCGAGCGCGAGTACCTCGAGGGCCAGTCGATCGCCCGCTTCGTCCAGCCCGATGAGATCGCCGACACGTGCCTCTTCCTCGCGTCCGACGCCGCCCGCATGATCAGCGGCCAGGCGATCGCCGTCGACGGCCACACCGAGACCTTCCACATCGGATAGCGGAGGCGATCTAGGGTGCCGGTGTGGGGTTCCGAGTGGTCGCGCCCGAGGATTTCGAGTGGCTGACGCGGCCGCATGAGCCGGGGGAGCCGGCGCGCCACGTCGCCGAGCTGAGCGATATGGCCGGGATCGAGCACACCCGGGCCAACGTGTGGCGGTACGAGCCGCACGCCAAGGGCAAGCGGCACCGCCACAAGCAGCAGGAGGAGACGTTCGTTGTGCTCTCGGGCACGCTCTCGATGTACGTGGGCGAGCCGCCCGAGCGACACGACGTCCCCGCCGGTGGGCTGATCCACATCAGTCCGGGGACGCCGCTTCAGTCGGTGAACCACACGGACGACGATCTGATCGTCTACGCCTACGGCATGCCGCCGGAGTCCGAGACGGCCGAGATCCTCGAGTCCGCGGTCTGATCCTCCTGCCGCACGAAGCGGCGTAGCAGCACGAGCACCGGGGCCGAGAGCGCGACCATCGCCAGATAGGCGACGGCGTTCGACGTCGACTGGGCGATCGCCCCGACGGCCAGCGGGACGACGGTGAAGCCGCTCGCCCAGACGACGCCCATCAGGCCCGTCGCCGTCACGTGGGCGACGCGGGCCGCGTCGGCCCCTGCGGACGAGAGCGGGAAGATCGCGCTCCCGACCGTCGCGAACAGGGGGCCGCCGATGACGAGGATGCCGAGCTGCACCGCAGTCGTGGGCTCGAACGCGAGGACGACGGGGAGCGGGACGATACAGGCGGCGGCCGCCAGGCCGACCCGCTGCGGGCCCAGGCGGTCGACCATGCGCCCGGCAGCCGGGCCGGCGAGCGCTCCGAGGACGGCGCCCGCGCCGAGCGCCGCCGCGATCACGCTCACCGACGTGCCGGTGGCTCCGAGATGCAGCGGCACGAGCAGGTCGACCGCGCCGAACGTCAGCAGGTCGATCAGCGTCAGCGAGAGCGCAGCTCGGGTGGCCGACTGGCGGATCGCGCTCGCGAGCGCCTGGCCCACGTGTTGCGGCGCGCCGACGTGGCGCCCGGCGGGCGCGAGCGCCGAGAGCACGACACCCACGACGCTGACCGCGGCGACCAGCCCGAACGCCAGCCCCTGCCCTGCCCAGGCCGCGACGGCGCCGACGGCCGGCCCGGCGATCGACCCGGCCGAGAGCATCCCCATCACGATGCCCGACTCGCGGCCGCGGCGGCCGGGCTCGGCGTTGTCGGTCACCCAGGCCATCGACGCGGTCCAGATCGATCCGCTGGCGAACCCCTGGACGAGGCGGGCCGTGATGAGCACGCCCGCGTTCGGCGCCCACGCGAAGATGACGGTCGCCACCGACATCAGCGCCGCCGACGCGAGCGTGATCCGTTTGGCGCCGATCCGCGGCACCAGGACAATGCAGCCGAGCGACACGAGCGGGACCGAGATCGGATACGCCGCGACGACCACGCCCGCCTGAAACGTGCTCAGCCCGAACCGCTCGACGTACTGCGGAAGGAGCGGGATCACCGCCAGGTAGAGGGCCGCGTCGACGAACATCAGAACGCCGACTGCGAGCGTGATGCGGCGCGATCCCGTCATCGGGCCCAGGCTATGGCATCGAGCCCTCGCCGCCGGGCGATGACAGAATGGGCCCGTTGCCGGAGTCGAACGTCTTCATCCCGATGGGCGACGGCGTGCGGCTCGCCGCGACGCTGTACCTGCCCGAGACGCCCGGCCCGTGGCCCGCGATCCTCGAGGCGTACCCGTATCGCAAGGACGACGTCTCGGTCTGGCCCGACGACTACCGCCGGCTTCGGGACGAGGGCGACTATGCGGTCTGCCGTGTCGACACGCGCGGCACGGGCACCTCGGACGGCGTCGCCGTCGACGAGTACCCGGCGACCGAGGCCGACGACCTGTGCGCCGTCATCGCGTGGCTCGCCGAGCAGCCCTGGTGCACGGGCTCGGTCGGGATGTTCGGGAGCTCGTATGCCGGGTTCGCGACGCTCCACGCCGCGATGCTCGGGCCGCCGGCGCTGCGGGCGATCGTCCCGCTCTACGCGACCGACGACCGCTACACCGACGACATCCACTACGCCGGCGGGATCCGCAAGGCGATCGAGTTCAACTACCCGCTGTCGATGGTCGCGCTGAACGCCCTCCCGCCGGTGCCCGCTCTGGCCGGCGACGACTGGCGGGAGCGGTGGCTGGCGCGGATCGACGACCTCGTGCCCTGGTACCGCTCGATCGAGGAGCAGAACGACGGGCCGTTCTGGCGCCGGGGCTCGCTGCGCCCCGACTACGGGCTGATCCGGGTCCCGACGATGGTCATCGGCGGCTGGAGCGACCTCTACCGCAACTCCGCCCTGCGGCTGATCGAGCACCTCGACGTCCCCAAGCGCCTGCTCATGGGGCCGTGGAGCCACATGAACCCGATCGACTCGGTCCCGGTCCCCGGATCGACCACGTCCGCGAGCTCATCCGCTGGTTCGACCGCTGGCTTCGCGGAGTCGAGAACGGGATCGACCTCGAGCCGCCGATCGTGCTCTTCGCGCGCCGCACGACGCCGCCGGAGCCCCACCTCGACGCGTTCCGGGGCGAGTGGCGCTGCGAGCCGGAATGGCCGCCGGCGCGCAGCCGCCCGCTCGTGCTCGAGCCGGCTCGCGACGGCGGTCATGCGGAGGACACCCTCGCGGTGCGCGGCGACGTCGGCGTCATGGGGCACATCCGCGGTACGTACTACCCGCCCTATGGGCTCGCGCTCGACCAGCGGCCGGACGAGCTCCACTCGCTCGTCTACGACTGGCCCGTGCCCGGCGATCTCGAGATCCTGGGCCCGCCCGTGCTCGAGCTGACGGTGCGGTCGAGCCACCCCGTCGCGTTCGCCGCCGCGCGGCTCTCGGAGGTGCTCCCCGACGGCACGTCGGCCCTCGTGAGCCGCGGGATCCTGAACCTCACCCACCGCGATTCACACACCGACCCGGACCCGGTCACGCCCGGAGAGGCCTACAGCGTGCGGATCGAGCTCGACGCGACGTCGTGGGTCTTCACGGCCGGAAACCGCATCCGCCTGGCGATCGCAGGGGCCGGCTGGCCTGACGCCTGGCCGCCCCCGGCCGCGTCGGAGCTGACGGTCGTGCTCGCAGAGACGCGGCTTGTGCTCCCCGAGGTCCCCGGCCCGGCGCCGATCACCCAGCCGCCCGACCTCGTCCACATCGACGGCGGCACGGATGGCGAGGCCGACGGGGCCGCGTGGCGCATCGAGCACGACGTCTACGGGCGCGAGGCACGGGTCGTGGTCGAGCAGGAGTCGCGGGCCGACCTCGCGGAGGGGTCGCACGTGCAGCGCACGGATCGTGTTCGCGCCGGCGTCGCGCCTCACGACCCGGGGCGGGCCGTGGGTCGAGTCCGAGACCGACGTCGAGGTGGCCTGGCCCGAGGTGACCGCGCGCACCGTCGCGCACGTTGAGCTGCGGAGCGACGCCGAGACCTACATGTTCGACCTGCGCCTCGACGTCTACGAGAACGGCGAGCTCCTGCGCACGCGGACGTGGCAGTCCGTCACGCCGCGCAAGCTCCAGTAGCGCTAGACGTCCTCCCACGGGAACGTGTCGAGCCGTTCGGCGCCGGCCTCGGTCACGAGCACCTGCGTCTCGAGCTTGACCGCCTCGCGGCCGCCGTCCTCGGCGATCAGGCTCTCGGCGCACAGCACCATCCCCGGCTCGAACCGCCCGGACACGAACTCCGACACGTCCTCGGGTGCGTAGACGCCCGGGTACTCGTCGGCCAGCCCGACGCCGTGGAGCAGGCACGAGTAGCGATTGGCCAGGTACCGGCCGGGAATCGGCCCAGCTCCGCTCCATGTACTCGCGGAAGTCCATGCCCGGCTCGATCAGGGCCAGGTTGTGCTCGATCTGCTCGAGCGCCGCGCTGTAGAGCGTGCGCTGCTCGCCCGTCATCGGGACGTGGTCGATCGTCCACGACCGCGAGAGGTCGGCGCAGTAGCCGTACGGCCCGATCAGGTCGGTGTCGAAGGCCAGCATGTCGCCTCGCCGGGCGACGTGGTCCGAGCACTCCTGGTACCACGGGTTGGTGCGGTCGCCGGCGACGCAGAGCCGCGTCTCGATCCACTCGCCGCCCGAGCGGATGTTCTCGTGATGGAGCTCGGCCCAGATCTCCTGCTCGGTCCGCCCGTCGACCGACAGCTCGTGCATGCGCGCCATCCCGGCCTCGCACACGCGGATCGTCCAGCGCATGAGCGCGATCTCGTCGGGGCTCTTGATCAGCCGCGCGTGCTCGGTCAGCTCCTGGCCCTCGACCAGCGTGACGCCGTGCCGGCGGAGCGCGTCGGTGCCGGGCGGGTCGAGCCTGTCGACCGCCAGCGCAGCTCGCCCCGGCCGGCACGCTCGCGCAGCGTCGCGACGAGGTCGACCGCCCAGCGCTCGACCCACTCGGCCAGGTTCTCGCCGGAGTACAGGTAGAACCACGCGAGCGCCGGGCGCACCTCATCGACCGTCTCGAGGCCCTCGGCGAGGTGGGCGGTCGACTGGTACTCGTAGTCGATCGCGTGGCCGTCGGCGAAGACGAGCGCGCTGTGGATCGGGCTGTGGGCCGTCCACACCTGCATGTTCGAGACGTCGAGCGCGTAGCGGATGTTGATCGGGTCGTAGAGCAGGATCGCGGCGCAGTCGTGCGGCGACCACCTGCTCGACAATCCTGCGCTTCCGGTACCCGCGGGCCGCGACGAGCGTCTCGTGCGGGATCGGGCTCCGAAGCGGCCGATCGGCCCCCTCGGCGTTCAGATACTCCGACTTCCGGGGGTCTTTGAACACACGTGCCACGGGGGCGCATGGTTTCACACCGATGGGGCCCGGCCCCGCCGGCCCGATGGCTCCCGGTGCTCGACGGTTCGAGGCCCGCGGCTGGGGTACCGTGTCGGCATGGGCTATGACGAAGCGCTCGCCGGCCGCATCCGCGACCTCGTCGGCGACGAGCCGAACCTCACAGAGCAGAAGATGTTCGGCGGCCTCGCGTTCCTGATCGGCGGGAACATGGCCGTCGCCGCGAGCGGGCAGGGCGGCGTGCTCGTGCGCGTCGATCCCGACGCGTCAGACGAGCTGGTCGCCACCACGCCGGCGAGCCTCATGGAGATGCGCGGGCGGTCGATGCGCGGCTGGCTCCGCGTCGGCGCCGACGACGTGAGCACCGACAAGGAGCTCGCAGCGTGGGTCGAGCGGGGCACCGCCTACGCCCGATCGCTCCCGTCGAAGCGGTAGCCGGCCTGGATCAGGTGGTCATGCGAATGGCCACCTCGTACTTCTCGACCCCGGTGCGCTTGCCCGGCGTCTCCGGTGGCGACATCGCGTTCAGCGCCGCGTCGCCGCGCGCGTAGTCGTCCTCCGAGTCGAAGAAGACGATCGTGAGCGATCGCTCGCCCTCGGCGTCGTGCAACACGAGGATCTCGGTCGCCGGGATCTCCTCCGGGCGCCCACCCTCGCCGATCTCCTTCCTCAACGCCTCGATCCGCTCTGCGGTCACGCCGTCGAAGGACACAACTCGTGCAAGCGACATTCCGGCCTCCTGGTTGATGTCTGGCAACGCTACACCGTGGGCATCCCGGCCGGCTTCCATCCGACGGCGGCCTCGAGCTGCGCGGCGACGCTCAGGAGGAGATGATCCTGGCCGTGCGCGCCGACGAGCTGGACGCCCACGGGGACGCCGTCCCCGGTCTGCGACAGCGGGAGGCTGATCGCCGGCTGGCCGGTGACGTTCCAGATCCGCACGAGCGCGCTGAACCGGCTCGCGTCGTCGGTGACGCCGGCCTGCGACTTGATCCCGCCCACCGGGGCGGGGAGCCGGGTGAGCGTCGGCGTGAGCAGGATCTCGTCGGGCGCCCACCCGGCCTGCATCCGCCGTCCGAACGCCCACAGGCGCTCGGCCGCCTCGAGGTGGTCGACCAGCGGCATCGGCGGTGCCTCGAGCAGCCACGCCCGTGTCGCCGGCTCGAGCTGGGCCGCGTCGACCGGCTGCCCGTGGAGGCGCTCGATGACGCGCACAAGATGCTGTCCCGTGCCGGTCATGAAGGTCGCCCAGCTCGACGCGAACGACTCGTCGTCCCAGGGCGGTGTCCACTCGCCGACGTCGTGGCCGAGCGCCGCCAGGGCGTCGGCGGCGGCGCGCGCCGCAGCGGCTGGCTCGGCGTCGACAGGTATCCCGAACGGGGCGCTCAGGCAGAGGCGCACCCTCAGCCGAGCTGGGCTGGAGCGCGCAGCATCGGCGAACGAGGCGGGTGGAGCCGGGGCGTGGTGGCGGTCGCCCGGCTCATACCCGGCGATCGCGTCGAGGGCGACGGCGGTGTCGAGCACGGTGCGGGTGAGGACGCAGTCCATGGGCATGCCGCCGCCGAGGTCGCCGAAGTCCGGGCCGATCGACACCCGGCCGAGGCTGGGCTTCAGGCCGACGAGGCCGCAGCACGACGCCGGGATGCGGATCGACCCGCCGAGGTCGCTGGCGTCGGCGAGTGCGACCATCCGCGAGGCGACTGCGGACGCGCTCCCGCCCGACGAGCCACCGGCCGAGAGCTCCGGGTTCCAGGGGTTCCGCGTCGCGCCGTACCGGGCGTTCTCGGTGACCGGCCGCATGCCGACCTCCGGCGTGTTCGTCTTGCCGACGACGATCGCGCCCGCGTCGCGGAGGCGGCGCACGTGGGCGCTGTCGTGGTCGGCGACCCAGTCGCCGAAGGCCGCGCTTCCCTCCGTGGTCGGAATCCCCTCGGTGGCCGACAGCAGATCCTTGATCCCGACCGGGACCCCGCAGAGCGGGCGCGCATCGCCCGGGCGTACGGCATCCGCCTCGGCCAGGGCACGCTCGGCGCACACGAGGACGAACGCGTTCAGCACGGGGTTCATGCGCTCGATCGCCCGCAGTGACGCCTCGACCAGCTCGCGTGCCGAGAGCTCGCCGGACCGCACGAGCGCCGCCTGATCGACGGCTGGGAGCTCGAGGACGTCACGCTCGATCGTCACGGCCGCCCAACCCTACCGACCCGCCTACTGATCGAGCCGTGCGGCCTCGAGGTCGAGATCGCGCTGCACGCGCTGCATCACGTTGTCGTCGATCACGCCGTCGTTGCGGAGCGACAGCAGCGCGGCGTGCTCGGCCGCGAGGAGCTGGCGCATGACGCCCTGGTAGGCGGCGGAGCGCTCCTCGATGTGCCCATCGTCTCCGTCGTCGAACCGCGCCAGGAAGCGGTCGCGCCGGAATCCGAGCGAGCCCCGTAGACGCTCGGCGGTCTGCGGATGCACCGACCCCTCCTCGAGGAGCTCCTCGAGCCGGGCGAGCGCGGCCTCGGCGGTTCGGATGCGTGCCTTGGCCTCCTCGCGCTCGGCGCCGCCGTCGTCGCTCACTCCAAGGACGCGGATCAGGCCGGGCAGCGTGAGCCCCTGGAGGACGAGCGTCGCGAGGATGACCGCGAACGTCAGAAAGACGATGAGGTCGCGCTGGGGGAAGTCGCTCGGCAGCGCGAGCGCGGCGACGAGCGAGACCGCGCCGCGGATGCCTGTCCACGAGATGAGCACGGGGTACTGCCACGGCGGGTACGGATCGTGCTCGCGGATCGAGCGGAACATCCACCGCGGGAGGTACGTGAAGATCGGGACGAGCACGATCCGCGCGAGCATCACCGTCGCGCAGACGAGCAGCGAGTAGCCGACGATCCGCGAGGTGGGGGTGCCCGAGAGGGCGTCGACGATGCTCCGTAGCTGGAGTCCGACCAGCCCGAACAGGAGCGCATTCACCAGGAACACGAGGATCTCCCAGAAGGCGTCGCCGGTCAGGCGGGTGCGCTCGTTCGTGAGCTCCGGGGTGTGCCAGCCCATGTAGACGCCGATCGTGACGGCGGCGAGCACGCCCGAGACGCCGATCGCGACCGCGGGCAGGTACGCGAGGTAGCCGCTCAGGACGGCGATCGCGACCTCGATCGGCGGGTCGTCGATGCGCCGGCGCACCATGCGGACGACCCAGCCGACCGCCAGTCCGACGGCGATCCCGCCGGCGACGTCGACGACGATCTGGGCCGACGTGTGGAGCAGCGAGAACGTGCCCCCGATGGCCGCGCCAAGGGCCGCTCGGTAGAGGACGAGCGCCGTCCCGTCGTTGACCAGGCTCTCGCCCTCGATCAGCGAGACGACGCGCCGGGGAGCGCCGAGCCGCGACGCGATCTCCGTCGCCGCGAGGGCGTCGGTCGGCGAGACGATCGCGCCCAGCGTGAACGCCACGGCCCACGAGAGCCCGATCCACTCGTGGGCGACCACCGCAACGATGGCCATCGTGGCCACGACGAGCCCGAGCGCGAGGAACGCGATCGGCCGCCGGTTCGTCCGCAGGTCGCGGAGCGACGTGAAGAACGCGCCCGAGTAGAGGAGCGGCGGGAGCACTGCGACCAGCACGACGTCCGGCGCGAGCACGACGTGCGGCAGCCCGGGCACGAAGCCCAGCGCCACACCGCCGAAGACGAGCAGGATCGGGACCGGCAGCCGCAGCGTCGGCGCGAGCGCGAGCAGCCCTCCCAGCGCCACCAGCACGGCGAACAGCTGGAGATATTGCTGAGTCTCGAACTGCACGCCTCAGCCCCGGCGGCTCGGCCGGTACACCGAGACGTGGCTCTCGCTCCCCGAGCCGAACGGGCTCCGGTCCCATCCGGCGTATCGCTCGGCGAGCTCGAGGCCCGCCAGCCTCGCCATCAGGTCGAGCTCGCTCGGCCAGCAGTATCGAAGCGCCACGGGGAACCCGCGGAAGCCTTCGGCGTCGAAGACGAGGTGCTGCTTGAAGAGCCGCTGCGCCGCCGCGTCGTGGCGCGTCACCTGGAGCACGACCGAGTCCTCCTCGACCGAGAGCGCCTCGACCCGCTGGCCCCGGTCGTACTGCGACGGGTCGAGCACGAAGCACTCGAGCACGAACGCGCCGTCGGGCTCCAACACACGAGCGACGTTCCGGAAGCACTCGGCCTGGCGGTCGGCGTTCGGCAGGTTGTAGAGCGTGTTGTAGACGAGGTACACGAGCTGGAACGGCCCCGTGACCGCCACGTCGGCCATGTCGCCGATCGCGACGGGGATCCGGTCGCCTCCCGGCTTCGCCCGCAGCCGGTCGACCATCGCCTCGGACGCCTCGATGCCCTCGACCGGAACGCCGCGGGCCGCCAGCGGCAGGGCGACGCGGCCCGTGCCGACGGCGAGCTCGAGGACGCGCCCGCCTCCTGCCAGGCCGGTCAGGAACTCGACGGCCGGGCCGGGGTCGAGCTCGCCGCCCTCGTCGTAGATGCCGGCCCAGTGCGCACCGAAGAACTCGGGATCGTCGAAGGTCGCCATGCGCTGGCATTCAAGCAGGATCGTCGTGACGTGCGAAGCTTCGGCGGTTGGGGAATCAGGGGGGAGCATGAGAGCCGTCGTCCTCGTCGAGGGGGAGAGCGACCGAAACGCGCTCGAGGCGCTTGCCGAGCGGCGCGGCCGCGACCTCGCGGCCGAGGGCGTCGCCGTCGAGCCGATCGGCGGCGCCCAGGCCATCGGGCGGTTTCTCGAGCGGTTCGGGCCGCGCGGGCTCGACGTCAGGCTTGCGGGCCTGTACGACGCCGGAGAGGAGCCGGCCGTCAGGCGGAGCCTCGAACGTGCGGGCCTGGGCTCGGATCTCACGCGACCCGAGATGGAGCGCCTCGGCTTCTACGCCTGCGTCCAGGATCTCGAGGACGAGCTGATCCGGTCGCTCGGCCCCCCGGCCGTCGAGGAGGTCGTCGCCGCCCAGGGCGAGCTCAGGTCGTTTCGGACGTTCCAACGCCAGCCGGCCCAGCGGGACGTCCCGATCGAGGGCCAGCTCCGGCGCTTCATGGGCACCCACAGCGGTCGCAAGATCCACTACGGACGCGTGCTCGTCGAGGCGCTTGACCTGGCGTGCGTGCCGCCGCCACTCGACCTCGTCCTGGCACATGTCGGGCGGGGCTGACGTGTCGCCGTCGCTCGTTCTCGGCCCGCTGCTCCGCTACGTCGGGCGCACCCAGGCGACCCTATGGGTCGAGACGGACCGCGCGTGCGACGTCGACGTGCTCGGCCACGTCGCCCGCACGTTCGAGGTGCGCGGCCATCATTACGCCCTCGTGGTGCTGACGGACCTGCCCGAGGGTGCGGTGACCGGCTACGAGGTGCGGCTGGACGGCGAGAGGGTCTGGCCCCCGCCCGATGGCGGGCACCCGGCCAGCACCATCCACACCCGGGAAGGTGAGGACGCGGCACGGCTCGTGTTCGGCTCGTGCCGTGTCGGCGCCCCGCAGCGCGAGCCGTACACGCTGCCGCCAGACGACGACGAGCATGGCTTCGGGGTCGATGCCCTGTGGGCGTACTCGCGCCGGCTCCAGGCCGGCATCGAGCCCTGGCCCGACGCGCTCCTCCTGTGTGGCGACCAGGTCTACGCCGACGAGGTGTCGCCCGAGACGGCCGCGTTCATCCGCAGCCGGCGTGACACGTCGGAGCCTCCAGGCGAGGAGGTTGCGGACTTCGAGGAGTACACCCGTCTCTATCGCGAGGCGTGGACAGACCCCGACATCCGCTGGCTGCTCGCGACCGTCCCGAGCCTCATGATCTTCGACGACCACGACGTCATCGACGACTGGAACATCTCGTGGCGGTGGATCGAGGACGCCCGCGCCAAGCCGTGGTGGCACGCGCGGATCACCGGCGCGTTCATGGCCTACTGGCTCTATCAGCATCTCGGAAACCTGGCGCCTCCCGAGCTGGAGGAGGAGCCGATGTACCGAACGGCGATCGCCGCCGACGGCGACGTCGGCCCGGAGCTGGAGGCGTTCGCCGAGCATGCGGATCGCGAGTCGGCGGCCTCGCGGTGGGCGTGCAGCCGGGACTTCGGGCGGTCGCGGGTGGTCGTCGTCGACTCGCGGGCCGCCCGTGTGCTCGATGACGACCACCGCGACATGGTGGACCGGGAGGAATGGGAGTGGATCGTCGAGCGGAGCCACGAGGCCCTCGACCACCTGGTGATCGTGAGCACCCTGCCGGTGTTCATGTCCCCGGGCGTCCACTATCTCGAGGCGTGGAACGAGGCGGTGTGCGCCGGCGCCTGGGGGCGACCGGCGGCGCTGGTCGGCGAGCGCATCCGCCGCGCGCTCGACCTGGAGCACTGGCCGGCGTTCCAGGCCTCGTTCGCGCAGATGGTCGACCTGCTCCGGGACGTCGCGAGCGGCGCCCGCGGGAGAACGCCGCCGGCATCCGTGACGCTCGTGGGCGGTGACATCCACAACGCCTACGTCGCCGAGGTGTCACTCGGTCGTCGGGACACCACCCGCAGCCGCGTCCATCAGCTCGTCTGCTCGCCCTTCCGTAACCCGCTCGGCCCGAAGGAGCGACGGATCGTCGGCCTGACGAGCACGACCGTGGCCGCCGGCGCACTGCGAGGGCTGGCCCGGCTGGCGGGGGTGAGGCCGCCGACCGTGCGCTGGCGGTACCGGGCCGGGCCGACGTTTCACAACTCGATCGGCATCGTCGAGCTCAACGGCCGCCGGGCCGAGGTGACGATCTTCCGCTCCGAGGTCGGGGAGGACGCGGACGCGCTCCAGCCGCTGCACACGCGGGTGCTTGCGGACGGGCCGCGGGCGAGCGCGCCGGCTCGACCGGCGCCCCGAACCTGAGCAGCCAGCCGCCGAACGCCACCGCGCACAGCGCAAACCAGCCCCAGCCCAGGGCGAGGCCGCCGACGACGTCGGACAGCCAGTGCAGGTCGAGGAGCACACGGCTGCACGCAACTGCGACGGCGAGGCCGACCGCGATCCCCACCAGGACGGCCTTCTGACGGTCGTCGCGCCGCCGGCCCATGAGAAGCGCGAGCGCGGCGAAGAACGCGGCGGCGGTCGACGAATGCCCGCTCGGGAAGGACGGCCCGAGCGTGGCCGCGAGCGGGTCGATCGTCGGACGGGCACGATCGACCGTCCCCTTCACGAGGTTCGTGACGAGCGAGTCGCCCAACGTGACGACGATCAGGAACGGCGGAATGAAGCGGCTGGGAACGCGCGCCCACTCGATCGCGCCGATCACGACGCCGATCAGGAGGACGCCGGGGGTCGATGCCAGGTTCGAGATCTCGAGGAGGATGCGATGGGTCGTCTCGGTGCCGTTCGCCTGGGCCCATCGAGCCGCCGCGGAGTCGACGCGGGCGAGCGCGTCGGTCCGGCGGACAGCGATCGCGAGGATGCCGACGACCGTCCCCGCGAGCACGGTCGCCGCCAGCGCCAGCGTCAGCGCGAGGCCGGTGAGGACATCCGCATCGAGCCGGCTCCTGACGAACCGGCCGGCGGGCGTGTGCTCGCGGACCTCCGCCGCGACGGCGGCGGCCGGGGCACGGCCCCACCACGTGCGAAGCGCCGCGCCGGCGCACCGCCACGCGGCGAGCCCGGCCGCTGTCGAGATCAGTATCAGGACGATCACCGGCACACGAACCAGTTTGCCCGCGGCGCGATCCGGGAAACCTTGCATGATCGTGGCTGTCCAACAACAGACTGCGCGTGCGGACGGGCACGCAGACACCCAGGCGCCCGCCGGCGCCGCCACTCGGCGCTCGCGCCTCGAGCCTCGGCGCGTCTCGTCGCGGATCGGCCGCGCGCATGGCCGGGCACCCCGTGCGGGCCTACCTGGTGGTCACCGTCATTGGGTTCGCGCTGCTGGCGGCGGCGACGCTCCTGGCCGGCTGGGCGCTCCAGACGTATGCGCTTCCCGAGCACGGCTTCGGCCACCGCGACGAGCACGTGAACGTGTGGCTGGCGGAGCACCGGACGAGCCTTCGCACCGACATCTCCTTCTGGCTCTCCGGGATCGGCGACGTCTATGCCATCCCGGTGCTCGTGGCGGTCACCACCCTCGTCGCGGTCGTGCTCCGCAAGTGGCGGGTGGCCGCGTTCATCCTCACGGCCATCGCCGTCGAGGCTGCGACCTACCGCGTCGCGACGCTCGCGATCGATCGCCAGCGCCCGCACGTCCGCCGCCTGGACGACCTCCCGGTGAGCGACAGCTTCTACTCCGGGCACACGGCGGCGTCCGTCGCGGTCTACTGCGGGATCGCGCTTCTCATCACGTCGTGGGTGCGAAGCCGCGTGGCGCGGGCCATCGTGTGGCTCGTCGCGGTCGCGATCCCGCTGCTTGTCGCGCTGGCCCGGATGTACCGGGGGATGCACCACCCGACCGACGTGACCGCGGGCCTCCTCGTCGGCATCGGGTGCCTGATCGTCGCCCTGACCGCCGCCCGGGCCGCGGGAGCTGCTGCACGGGAGAGCGGCTCGTGAGCCGGATCGCAGTCATCGCGCACGCCGGCAAGAGCATCGAGGGCGGCCTGCCCGAGCTTCGCCGCACGCTCGCCCGCCACGGCGTCACGCGCCCGCTCTGGGCCGAGGTGCCGAAGAGCCGCAAGGCGCCGAAGCAGGTCCGGCGCCTGCTCGAGCAGGGAGCCGACCACTTCTTCGTGTGGGGCGGCGACGGGATGGCGCAGCGCTGCATCGACACGCTCGCCGGGACGGGCACGACGGTGGCGATCGTCCCCGCCGGGACGGCGAATCTGCTCGCATCCAACCTGGGCATTCCGAAGGACATCGAGGGAGCGGTCGTCACCGGGCTCGAGGGACGCGAGCGGGCGATCGACGTCGCGAGCATGAACGGCGAGCGGTTCGCCGTCATGGCCGGCGCGGGCTTCGACGCCGACATGATCGGCGGCGCCGACGGTGGGCTCAAGGATCGGTTCGGCCGGGCGGCGTACATCTGGACGGGCGCCAGGAGCATGCGCACTCCGCCCTTCAACGCGTCGATCAAGGTCGACGGTGTGCCCTGGTACGACGGACCGGCCAGCTGCGTGCTCGCCGGCAACGTCGGCGCGCTCTTCGGAGGCGTCGAGGTGTTCGCCGATGCCGCGCCGGACGACGGCCGGCTGGACATCGCGGTCATCACCGCCGAGGGCCTCGCCGAGTGGGCCCGCACGGTCGCGCGCACCGTCGCGGGCCGGCCGGAGCGCTCGCCGTTCTTCCGGGTCACGCAGGCCGGCAAGGTGAAGATCAAGCTCGACCGCAAGGTTCCCTACGAGATCGACGGCGGCGCGCGGACCAAGGCCAAGGCCTACCGGATCGCGGTGGAGCCGGGCGCGATCACGGTGCGGGTCCCACTCTCGACCAACGGTGACGGAGGCAGGCATGAACACCATCCAGGCTGATGCCCGATCGACGGGGCGTCGCGCCGCCCACAGCCCGGCGTTCGAGGTCCTGGCGCGGCTCGGATTCGTCGCCCGCGGCGTCATCTATGCCACGATCGGGCTCCTCGCCATCCAGGTGGCGATCCACTCGTCGAACGAGAAGACCAACCAGCGCGGCGCCATGCAGTCGATCGAGGAGCAGCCGTTCGGGCACTGGCTTCTCGTCGCGGTTGCCGTCGGCCTCGGCGGCTACGCGCTGTGGCGGTTCGTGCAGGCGTTCTTCGGGCACGGTCCCGAAGGCGGCGGCGACAGCTCCAAGATGGGCCGTGTCGTCGCGACGGCGAGCGGCGTTTCCTACTCCGTCATGTGCGCGCTCGCGGTGGCCATCCTGCTCGGCTCGGCGAGCCAGAGCTCGAGCAGCAGCCCGCACACGTCCGCCGCCGGCGTGCTTGGCTGGCCGGGAGGGCAGTGGATCGTCGGCGCGGCCGGCGCGATCTTCATCGCCGTCGCCCTGTACCAGGGATACAAGGGCCTCAGCCGCAAGTTTCTCGAGGAGGACAAGACCGATCAGATGGGGCCCGCAACCCGGCGCTGGATTACGGCGATCGGCGTCGTGGGACACCTCGCGCGCATGGTCGCGTTCGGCCTGATCGGGGTCTTCATCGTCAGGGCTGCGCTCGACTATGCGCCGAAGAAGGCCGTCGGCCTGGACGGCGCGCTCAGCAAGCTCGCCCACCAGACGTACGGGACGGCGCTCCTCTTCGTGGTTGCGGCTGGGCTCGTCGCGTTCGGCGTGTACTCGATCGCCGACGCCCGTTACCGGCGGATCTAGCGGCGCGAGGCTAGCTGGGCTTTCCGCCGCCGGGGGCGGTCGGCTTCCCGCCGCCGGGATCCGCTGGCTTCCCGCCGCCGTTCCCGTTCCCGCCCGCGTTCCCGTTTCCGCCGCCGGCTCCCGCGGGCGTGCCGTCCCGTCCCGTTCCCGTTTCCGCCGCCGGCTCCCGTGGGCTTGCCGCCGCCGGTCCCGTTCCCCTTCCCGCCGCCGGCGCCGGCCGGCTTCCCGACGGCCTTCCCGTTGCCTCCGGCTCCGACGCCGTTGCCGTTCCCGCTGACCGGCGCCCGGACCGGCAGGTTTGCCGCTGCCCGGCGTCGCGGGCTTCCCGAGGCCCTGGCCGGCGCCGCCGTGGTGGCCGGGGTTCTGTGCGGGGCGGTGGGAGCCTGCGTTGGCGCCGCCGGTGTTGGGCGGCGCTGTCGTCGGGAGCGTGGGGGAGCCGGCGACCGGCGACTCTGAGCCGCCTCGCTGGCGGCCGGAGTTGCCGTGATGGGTGGACGCCGAGGGCGGCGTGCGCGTATGCGCGGCGATCAGCGCGGCCAGTGCGTGGTGGGCCGACGGCACCGCCCCGACCGCGGCCGACGCCGCGACAACGGCCACCGCGGCCTTGGCGACCACCGCGACCTTCGCGGTCGCCGTGGCGGCGGTGGTGGTCGTGGTCAGACCGGTCGAGACGCCGGTCGCGCCCGCTCCGGCGCCGCCCGCGCCGCCGACCGCGGCGGCCGTCGAGGTTGCAGCGTGGGCCGAGAAACCCGGGACGAGGCCGGCGATCGAGTGCGCGACATGCGTGCCGGGGACGAGGGCGAGCGCCCCGGCGACGTTCGCCGCCCGCATGAGGCGATCGTGCGCCTGCCGGCAGGGGCGGCAGGTGCCGAGATGCGCGAGGTCTGCGCCTCCCAAAGTTTCCGTCGACTCGAGCAGCCGGCTCCGGACCTGGCTGCACGCATCGGATGCCGTGTCATGCGCGCGCAGGAGCGTCAACCGCGCACGGCCGAGGAGCGACTCGACCGCCGACGGCGTCGTCTCGAGCACGTCGGCGATCTCGTTCTGCGACAGACCGCTCCAGTGGCGGAGGACGAAGGCATGATGCTGGGGCTCGGGAAGCGTCCAGAGCATCCCGCGCACCTCGGCCAGCTGCGCCGCTTCGTCGCCGGAAGCGTCACGTGACTCGACGGCCACGACCGGCGCGTCGACGGGCACCTCACGGCGATCGCGAGCCAAGTTGAATGCGCGATGCTTGACTGCCGTTAGCAGCCACGCCCGCGGGCTCACCAGCTCACGCCCCGACTCCAGGTGCCGGTACGCCTGGAGGAACACCTGCTGGACGATGTCCTCGGCATCCGCCCGCCGTCCGGTGAGGTGCACGGCGTAGCGGAACGCGTCGGCGGCGTGCTCCTTGTAGAGCAGCGTGAGCGCACGGCCCGAGCTCGTGCTGACCGTCCGTTCTGCCAACGACACCGCGCCACTCCTCGAGAAGCGACTGCGCAGGAAATCCCTGCGTCACTCCTCCATCGGCAGATTGGAGCCGAACCTCGACCGCAATTCGGTCCCATCAGCCGATGAGCTCGGAGGTCAGCACCTGTCCGATCGCTCCAGGCACGTATTGCGTCGTGTTCCCTGTGGGCGGCAGCTGGAGGCTGACCCACTGGCCGTTGATCGTGAGGCCGCTGCCGCCGCCGGTCGCGCTCGTCATGTAGAACCACGCGAAGCCGACGATCGTCGCCTGGCCGTTCCCGCTCGGCAGCGTCTGCACGATCGGGATGTACATGAGCCTGGGCGGCAGGCCGTTCGAGTCGGTCCACGACTGCGGGATCACCTGGTACTGGCCGTTCCCGAGCGACTGGAGATCCTGGCTCATGAGGTTGTTCCCGGGCGGGATCTGGTTCACGATGTTCCCCGACGGCTGCGACGCACCCGACTTCACCGACAGGCAGCCGCCGATCACGAGCTGGCCCGCCGGGAGCTGGTCCGAGAGCTCCGGGCTGATGTTCGACGGGGTGCCCTTGTTGATGTTCCCGCGTGCAGCTTCCGCCGCTCGTGTTGTCGGTCGTCGGCAGGTCGATCGTGCCGTACGCGCCGGGCTGGCTCTCCTTGAAGAGCGTCGTGCCGGTGCCGTTGGCGTAGGCGTCCACGGTGACCGCATACGGGGAGACGTGGCCCTTGACCGCCGCGAGTGCCTCGAGCCTGGCGACCGCGGTGGCCGAGACCGGGATCGACGACTTGCCGAACACCTTGAGGAAGAACGTCGGGGCGACCCGGGACACGGTCACGGTCACGGTGTCGGTTCCGTCGAACGTGACCGACACCTGATCCGCCGGACGGCCGTTCTTGGCGGCCATCTGCTGGGCGGCACTCGAGTAGTTCCCTGACACGATGGCGTCCGCGCCGGCGATGGCGGCAGCGTCCGCCTCGTTCTGAATGGCCCGCCGCTGGGTGTAGCCGTTTCCCAGGTCGAGGACGAGGCCGCTCACGCCCAGGAGCGACATCATGAAGAAGCAGATCAGCGGGAGCGTCTGGCCGAGCTGCGCGTCGACTCGGCGGCGGCGTCGAGGCCGCGCGGAGCGCGGGCGTGTGTATGCGGCAGTCATGCCGACGAGAACCCGCCAGGCGCCGGAATCCGGCGGTCGCGCGGCGAAGATCACCCTTCCGAGGGAGGGCCCGAGGCCGCGGCGATCGCGGCCCACCGCCCCGGCGTCAGCCCGTAGGCGCGCACGAACTGGCGGGTCATGTGGCTCTGGTCGGCAAAGCCGGCGTCGGCTGCCGCGCGCGCGAGCGGCACGCCCTCCTCGATCGCCGTCCGGGCCAGCGCGAGCCGGCGCATGGTCCGGTACCGGTCGGGGCTCGTGCCGTAGGCGCGCCGGAACTGGCGGGCGATCGCGTAGCGGTCGATGCCGGCGATCCGCTCGAGCGTGGAGGCCGGCGTCTGCTCGGAAGCGTGGGCGGCGATGTAGCTCGCGCACGCGCGCGACCGCCGCCAGATCGATCCGTCCCTCGCGCTCCGTTCCGCCGCCCAGCGCAACCAGGGCCTCCGCGATCGCGGAGGCCGCCTCGTGCCTTCCGAGGTCGCTGACCGGGTCGTCGATCCGGTCGAGCAGCCGTCGCAGCTCGCGGGTCGCAGGCGTCCCGTCCTGGACGGGCTCGGCGACGAAGGGGAGCGGCCGTCCTCCGAGCGCATCGCGGACGAGCTCGGGCTCGGCATAGAGGATGCGGTAGGCGAAGCCGGCGTCGGTCGCCGGGCCGCCGTCGTGCGTCTCGTCGGGGTACAGGAAGTGCAGCTGGCCGGGCAGGCAGATGTGGCGCCGGCCGCGATAGCGGAACTCCTGCACGCCCGCCGTCGTGATGCCGATCGCATACGTGTCGTGCCGGTGCGGCGAGAACCGGCAGGAGGCGAACCGCATCTCGGCCCGCTCGAGGCCGGGCGCTCCGGCGCCGAGCCGGATCGTGTTCGTCCTCGGCGTGCACGATCGTTCAAGACGATCCGGATCGAGCCCGCGTAGCGTCTCGTGCATGACCGGAACCTACCGCTGGGATGCGATCGGGACGCTCGTCGTGACCGTCGCTCGCGATCATGGGGACGCCGGGCCCGGCGACGATCAGCCTCACCGCGGCCGGCTCGGCGTACGGTGTCCGGCGCTCGCTCTCCTACCTGGCCGGCATCATCGCCGGCACCACGGCGGTGCTCCTGGCGGTCGCGACCGGGATCACGGCGGCGCTGCTCGCGCTCCCCGCCGTGCGCCCCGTTCTGCTCGCGGCCGGTGCCGCCTACATCGTCTGGCTCGCGTACCACATCGCGACCGCGCCGCCGCTCGCCGGCCGATGGCTCCCGGTCGGACGCGCCGGGGCTCGTCGGCGGGGCGCTCCTGGGGGTCGCCAATCCCGAAGGCGTGGATCGCGATCGCCGCGGTCTTCGCGAGCGCGCGGCTCGCCGACGGCGCCGCCGTCGACGCCGCTGCCAAGGTCGCGGTGCTGGCCGTGATGATCGTCGCCATCAACACCACGTGGCTCGCGGCCGGGGCGTCGCTTGCGCCGCTACTCCGCGACGCCCGGCGCGCCCGTCTCGTCAACGGCGGCCTCGCCGGCGTGCTCGTCGCCGCCGCCGCGCTGACCGTGATCCGGCCCTGACCCGGCTTGCGCCGACAGGGTCGTGAACCGCGCGAGCTCGGCGCGCGCGCCGGCCCGGCGGAGCGCAGCCTCCGCCCGCACCAGCGCCTCGGCCGCGATGGAGGGCCGGCCGAGGCCGAGCAGCGCCTCGGCGAGCGGGAGCCGCGAGGCCGCCGCCTCCCACGCGGCACCGATGCCGGCGAACGTCTCGGCCGAGCGTCCTGCGAGCTCGACGGCGCGGACGTGGTCGCCGTCGGCGAGCACCAGCTCAGCCTCGAGGCGGTCGGTCATCGCGGGGCCGGCCGTCCAGTCGATCCGGTCGGCGCGCTCGCGGATGGCCGCGCAGTGCGCGAGCAGCTCCTCGCGCCGGCCGAGCGCATGGAGCACGCGCGCCTCGGCCATCATCACGAAGCTCAGGCCCTCCGCCGGGCGGTGCGGTCCCTGGACGAGGACGTACGCCTCCTCTGCGCGACCCTCGGCGGACAGTCCAAGCGCTCGATAGCCCTGCCGCATCGCAGCGTTGTACTCGATCCCCCGGAGCACCTCGAGCTCGGCGCCTCCGCCGCGGGCGGCGTGCACGTACTCGGCCACGGAGCACAGTGCCCGCAGGAACCCGGGCGGCACGGGGCCGTGCCGTTCGATGACCTCACGGCAGGCGTCGACCGCCGCGTCCCAGTCGCCGAGCACGAAGCGGGCGATCGCCAGCGACGCCACCGATCCGGCTGCATCGCCACCGAGCGCGGTCACGCGCGCGACGCCGTCCTCGCAATATGCCTTGGCGTCTCGGTAGCGGCCCTGCTCCCAGGCGGCGCCCGCCGACATGTAGAAGATGTCGTCCAGGTCGATCAATGCGACCACGCCGTCGGCGAGCCCTCGGCGCCGGTCGACGCCCGCGACGATCGCATGCACGTCGTCGGCCAGCTCGTGCGAGATGTGCTCGACGTCCAGGGCGATCGAGATCAGCTCAGGCTGGCCGAGCCGTTCGGCGATCGCCACTGCGCGGGCGCTCGCCAGGCGCATGCGCTCGATCACGTCGTCGGTCGGAGGCGGATCGGGGAATCCGTACGCCCACCCTCCCTCCGCGAGGAGGAGCTCGACGAGCGCCACCGACTCCTCGTCGCCGGCCGCCGCAAGCCCGCAATCGATGTACCGTCGCGCCTCCTCCGGTGTGGGCACGGTCTGTGGCATCAGTCCGGGCGCGCGGGTGATGATCAGCGCGAGCCGACCGCACACCGTCGCGAGCGCGCCGGGGTCGGCGTCCGGGTCGTCCGCCAGCAGCTCGAACGCTTCCTTCCAGGCCCGGTGGGCGGCATCGCCCGCGGCCCGCTGGTAGGCCGTCTCGCCCAGCACGGTGAGTGCCGCAGCCCGGTCACGTCCGTCGTCGGCGAGCTCGATCGCGCGCTCCGCGAACGCCTGGGCCTGGTCGAGCGCGAGCCGCGCCAGGTCGCGTTGCGACGCCTCGAGCGCGTAGCGAAGCGCGCGCGGCCGGTCGCCTGCGAGGTCGAAGTGGTGGGCGAGCAGCTCGACCACCTCGCCTCGCCGGGCCCCGAACGTTCCCTCGATCCACTCGGCAACCCGCGCGTGGGCCGCCGGCCGGTCGCGCCGCGGAAGGCTGTCGTAGGCCACGTCGCGGGTCAGGATGTGCTTGAAGATCAGCTCGCGCTCACCGGCCATCGCCGACCCGATGCGCGAGAGCACGAGGTCGCGGCGCTCGAGCCTGTCGAGCGTCTCCTCGACGTGCTCGGCCTCGCCGTTCAGGAGCCCGGCGACCGCGCCCGGCCAGAACACGCGACCGACGACCGCGGCGGACTGCACGGCACGCTTCTCGTCGGGCGGAAGCAGGTCGATGCGGGCGGCCAGGACGCCCTGGACGGTGTCGGGGATCGGGACGTGCTCGATGCCGCTCGCCGCCCGCCACCTGCCCGACTCGTTGACGATGAGCTGCTCGTCGATCAGGCGGCGCACGATCTCCTCGAGGAAGAACGGGTTTCCCTCGGCCCGCTCGAGGATCCGGCCGTGCGTCTCGGCGGGGAGGCCGTCGACGTGCAGGAGCATGCGCACCATGTGGTCGGCGTCGTCGGCGCCGAGGGGCTCGAGCGCGATGCTCGACGCGCTGCGACGCCCGCCGCCCCAGCTCGCCCGGCGGGTCGTGAGCTCGGGTCGGGCCGGGCACAGGAACACCACCGGCGCCGGGATGCGGTCGGGCAGCTCCTCGAGGAGGTCGAGCATGGCGCCGTCGGCCCAGTGGATGTCCTCGACGACCACGACGAGCGGGTCGTCGCCGGCGAGGGTGGTGAAGAAGCCGCGCCAGCCGACGTGGATCTCGTTCATCACCGCTCGCGGTGACAGGCCGCGGAGCGGGGAGCTCGGGTCGTCGAGCCCGATCGTGTGGATCAGCGCCGGCAGGAACTCCGCGAGCTCGGGGGCGGACTCCCCGAGCGCGGTGATCCGCTCGAGCGCGACGTCGGGCGGGTCGTTGTCGAGCACGCCGGCCTCGGCCTTTACGATCTCCGCCAGCGGCCAGAACGTGATCCCGTCGCCGTACGGCAGGCAGCGGCCGCGCACGACCCGGGCGCCGGCCTGGGCCGTGAACTCCGCGACGAGCCGGCTCTTGCCGACCCCCGGATCGCCGTAGATCGTGACCAGATGCCCGCGCGCGTCCTCGACCGCGCGGCGGAGCAGGCTTCCCAGCAGCTCGAGCTCGCGGTCGCGCCCGACCATCGGCGAGCGCAGGCCCGGCACCCCACGAGGCGGCTCGTCGCGCTCGCCCGCGAGGATCATCGTGCCGACCGGGGTGGACTTTCCGCGCACATCGAGGGGAGCCGCCGGCTCGAGGACGAATCCGCGCACCGCGGCAGCGGTGCGGTCACCGACGAGGATCTGGCCGGGCGCCGCGGCCTGCTGGAGCCGGGCCGCCACGTTGACGGCGTCGCCGGTCGCCATCGCCTCGCCCGACCTGGGCGCCGTGGCGGCGAGCACCTCGCCCGTGTTCACGCCGATCCGCAGCCCGAGCTCGATGCCGTGCGCCGCCTCGAGCTCGTGGTTCAGGTCGCCCAGCCGGCGCTGCATCCGAAGCGCCGCGCGCAGGGCGCGTGCGGGGTCGTCCTCGTGTGCGGCGGGCACGCCGAACGCAGCCATGACGGCGTCGCCGATGAACTTCTCGACCGTCCCGCCCTCCGCCTCGATCTGCTCCCGCATCGCCGCGAAGAACCGCGCCAGCACATCCTTCAGCGCCTCGGGGTCGAGCCGGGCGCCGAGCGCCGTCGAGTCGGCCAGATCGGCGAACAGGACCGTGACGAGCTTCCGTTCCTCGGCCGAGTGCGGAGCGGGCTCGAGCGACACGCCGCACTCCAGGCAGAACCTCGCGCGGTCGGGGTTCTCGGTGCCGCAGCTCGGGCAGACCACCATTGGGTCAGTGTATGCCGCCGGGGTTTCGCCGCTCATCACGCCGGACTACGCCACCCACGGGCGCCCGGATCTTCATAATCGGTTGACTTGAGCTTCCTGATGCTGTAATTCACCCGGTGAACGCGGGGGCCCCCGTGGACGATCGGGCCCCGGAGGGGGAAGGCGATGCGAAAGCTCGGGCAGGCGCTCGTACTGCTCGTCATGGCGATCTGCGCCGCCGGCGCGGCCGGCTTTGTCGTGCTCGCGGTGCAGTACAACCGATTCTCGGCCGACATCCACCGGTCGGAGGCGCCCCTGCCTGCGACGATCCGCGCCGTCCTCCCGCCGTCGAAGGGCACGCTCGACCAGCCGCAGGTCACGCTCGTGCGCGGATCCGGCGATCTGGCGTCAGGCGGCCTCGTCCTGTTTCGCACCGTGCCCGACGACGGCACCGCCGCGTTCCTCTCGGTGCCTCCGAGCACGATCGTGAACGGCGTGCGCGTCAGCCGGCAATCCACGCCGGAGCTGATCCGCGGCCTGCGGGCTCGTCTGGGGGTTCAGGTCTCGCACGTGGCCGTCATCAACCTGGGGAACGTCTCGCGCCTCGTCGACGGGATCGGCGGGATCCAGCTTCGCAACCCGTCGGCGGTCGAGCTGCCGGTCTCGCCGTCGCGGACATGGCGGTTCCCAGCCGGGACGCTTCGCCTGAACGGGCCGCACACCGCCGTCTATCTGCGCCAGGGAGCGCCTGGCAGCGAGCAGCGCGACCAGGCCGAGCGCCGGGTTCTGCGGGCGATCGTCGGGCACGCGCTCGAGCCCACGAGCGTCGGTGACCTCCAGGCGACGGGCACCGCCGTCGCCCACTCGGCCGTCACCGATCTGACCGATGCGGACGTGCTCGGGCTGGTGTGGGATCGGCTTCAGAGCCGCCGCGTCGTGCAGTGCACGCTCCCGGAGAACACCCCGGCGGAGTCCGGCGTGAGCCCGGGGATCGTCGCCGGGTTCCTCGCGCCGGGGGCCTCGGCCGGCGTGGCTGGGTGCCGCGGCACCGCCATCGCGTCGACGCCGTACCTGCCGCCGAAGGCTGTGGTCGTGATCGTGCAGCACTACGGCTCGCGCGTCTTCGTCGTGGTCGCCGCCGCCGCCGTCCTGATGGCGCTCGCCATGGCGGCGCTGTTCGTCCGCATGCGAGTGCGACGTGCCCCGGCGCCGGCTGGGCCGCCCCACCGGCCCATTCCCGCGCGCGCCGGCGCACAGATCGCCGGCGCGGCCGGCGCCGGGATGCGCCGCTCCGAGGAGCTGACGACCCGCGCCATGCGTGCGGGGGGTGCGCTCGTCGAATGGGGCCGCTCGGCAGCGCCGCGGATCTCGCTCCCGCGCGTGCGGCCGCCGGGCCGCGACTCGGGGGCTCTCTCGCTCCCTGTCGGGGCGCTCGGATTCCGCGCGCGCGTTCGCCGCTTCGCCTACACGCACCAGGACGCGCTGTGGGTCGCCCTCGTCGCCGCGCTCGTGGCGACGATGGTCCTCATCCTCCTGATCGCGGCCTAGACCGCTGCGCCCATCCGGGCGTGGCTCACCGCCCACTCGAGCGCGTAGTCGGCGATCTCCTCCCAGCCGTCCTCGCCGACCGTGTAGTGCGAGCGATCGGGGAACTCTCTGTACTCGGTGATCGCGGCGGACTTGCCGTAGTGCTTGGCGGTCGACTTGTCGACAACGGCGGGCACCGTGTGGTCGGCGCCGCCGCCGATCAGGAGCAGCGGTGCGCGGTCGTCGTTCTTGAAGTCGACGTGCGTCGGGGCGTGCGGGTTGAAGTTCGCGAGCGCCGCCTGGAAGAGCACGCGGCCCGGGCCGGGCGCGGCGTAGCGCTCGTAGACCGCGGCCGACTCCTCCTCGGTGAGCGTGTTGGTGAACGCGTAGTGGAACTCCTCTGGCGAGAGCATCGTCGTGCGGTGCCGGTTGGCGGGGTTCTTGAGGGTCGGCCACGCCGAGCGGAGCGCCGACAGCGGAAGGCGGTTGATGCCCTTGACGGCCGCGGCGTCGATCGCCACGCCGGCGGCGCCGAGCCCGCGGTCGAGCAGGATCTGGGTGAACGCGCCTCCGAAGGAGTGGCCCATGATGATCGGCGGGCGGTCGAGCGCCGAGACGATGCCGGCGTAGTGGTCGACGATCTCGGCGATCCCGAGGTCGTTCAGGCCGGACGGATCGTCGCGCAGCGCGGTCGAGGTCGCCGTCCATGCCGGGCCAGCTCTCGGCGACGACGGTGAAACCGCGTCCCTCGTACCGCTCGATCCAGCGCTCCCAGCTCGCGGCGGTGAGCCACAGGCCGTGGATGAGGACGACGGTGTCGGGGGCCTGCGCGTCGGAATCCACCATGGGTTCGCTCCTTGGTCGAGTGGCTGAGTTGCGCGCGCAATGTACCGGGGCGGGGGCTGGCAGTTGCCCCACCCCGAGTAGGGTCGCTCGTTGCCGATGCGCACCGCCGTCGAGCTCCTCGGCATGTTGGGCGGCGAGGCGCCTACCGCCCCGTGGACCTACCGGCCCAGCAGCTCGGCGACCCGTCTCGCCGCCCCGCTTACCGCGTCGTCGACGCCGATCTGGCCGGTGATCGTCCCGTGGACGGCCTCGCCGAGCGAGCGGATCGCCTCCTCGGCATTCGGCCCGCTCACGAGCGGCCGGGCCCCCTGGTGGATGGCGTTGACCGCCTCGTAGTACTCGCGGCCGTAGCCGCGCTCCCAGACCCGGGGGTCGGTCATCGTGCTCATCCGCACCGGCGATCCGCCGCGGCTGACGCGCTCGGTGTTGGCGGCCTTCGAGGCGATCCAGCGGATGAACGTCCACGCCTGGTCGACCTGTGAGGCCGCCGCGGGGATCGCCCAGTACCAGACGCCCAGGATGCCGGCTCCGCCGGGCACGGGGGCGAGGCCGAACTTCCCGGCCAGCTCACCCGCCGGCCCGTTCGGGTCGTTCAGCACGGGAACCCACCAGTGGCAGTTGATCATCTGGGCCGCGCGGCCCTCGGCCAGCGCCGCGATCGAGTCCTCGAACGTCCAGCTCTCGGTACCGGCCGGCGCCGATGACCGGTAGACGTCGGCGTACGCCTCGAGCGCCGTGCGTGCCTCGGGCGAGTCGAGGACGACCCGCTCGTCCGCGTCCTGGACCGACCCGCCCGCCGCGAAGAGGTAGTTGGCGTACTCCTCGGCGGCGTTGTAGTCGGGCTTGGGCTGCATGGCGATTCCCGCCCGGTCGGCCGTGGTGAGCGCCGCGGCGTTCCCGGCCAGCTCGGCCAGCGTCCGCGGCGGGCGCAGGCCCGCCCGCCGGTAGAGGTCGGTGCGGTAGATGAGGCCGAACGACCACGTGTAGAACGGGACGCCCCAGGTGCGGCCGTCGAGGACGGCGGCGTCGCGAAGGGCGGGCGCGAAGTCGTCCCAGTCGAGCTCGGGCGTGTCGGCCAGCAGGTCGTCGATCGGCCGCAGAAGGCCTCCGCGCGAGAAGTCGGACGTCCAGGGGTTGTCGAAGATCACGATGCCGTTCGGCGGGCCGGACTCGCCGATCGACCCCAGGATCAGGTCGAGCATGAAGTCGTAGTGCATGATGTCGACCTGGACGTCGAAGCCGGCGTGCTCGCGCTCGAAGTCGCGCGCCAGGGCGGCCACGAGGTGGCTGTCGGGGATCTCCTCCATGACGATGCGGAGGGTTGCCTGGGCGTCATCGGCCATCGGTCGGGGCCTCCTCGGTCCGGGGCCTTGCATGTACGTACAACATGACGGTATGTTCTTCGGCCATACGGACGAGCCTATCGAAGCCGGGCAACCCGTGCAGAGAAGGCTCAGACCAGAGAGGGAGGACCCGCACATGTCCGACACCCCCGCGGCCGGACCCCCGATGGGCTCGGCCAGAGGCACGCCGCTTGCGGCCGACACCGGCCTTCAGCCCGCAGCGCTGCGCCTGCCAGGCGTGCTCATGCAGAGCATCACGACCGTGGCGCCCGCCATCGGGATGTTCTTCACGATCCAGTTCATCGCGAGCTATGCGGGCATCGTGGCGCCGCTGGGCTATCTGCTCGCCTTCCTCATCGTCCTCATGCTGGCCGCCTCGGTGTCCCAGCTCGCCAAGCACCTGCCGAACGCCGGCGGCTACTACACCTACATCAGCCACACCCTGCACCCCCGGCTGGGCTGGATCTCCGGGTGGATCATGTTCCTCTACATGCCGGTGGCGCCGTTCACGTCGCCGGTGTTCCTGTCGTTCCTGCTCCGTGACGAGCTCAAGGCGTCCAACCTCGGCTGGGACATCCCCTGGTGGCTGATCTTCATCGCCCTCGAGGGGCTCGTCATCCTGCTCATGTACCGCGGCATCCAGATCTCGGCCCAGGCGCTGCTCGTGTTCGGCCTCGCCGAGATGGTGATCGTCGGCGCGCTCGGCATCTGGGGCTTCTTCGACACCGGCCCGGGCGGCTTCAACTTCAGCTCCTACAACCCGGGCAACACGACGACGCACAACCTCTTCTTCGCCGTCGTCTTCTCGGTGTTCGCGCTCACCGGCTGGGAGGCCGCCGCGCCGATCGCCGAGGAGGCGGAGGATCCGAAGCGGACGGTGCCGCGCGCCCTCATCTACTCGGTCGTGATCATGGGCGCCTTCTTCGCCATCTGCTCGTGGGGGCTCATCCTCGGCTGGGGCACCGACGACGTCAACAATCTCGTCGGCTCGACCGAGCTGATCCCGTTCACGCTGGCCAAGCAGTACTGGGGCCCGCTGTGGTGGCTCGCGATGTTCGCCCTCATCAACTCGGCGATCGCGGTCTCGATCGCCACGATGAACGCCTCGACGCGGATGTGGTTCGCGATGGCCCGCTCCGGCTCGCTGCCGTCGGCGCTTCAGAAGCTGCACCCGAAGCACCGCACGCCCGTCAACGCGATCATGCTCCAGGCTGTGATCACGTTCGGCTTCGGCCTCGTGCTGGGATGGAAGTGGGGCGGGGCCACGCTGTTCTTCATCTCGGGCCTCCTCTTCACGCTGTGCGCGTCGTGGATCTACATCTTCGGGAACATCGGCGTCATGCGCTACTACCTGACCGAGCGCCGGTCCGAGCTGAATCCGACTCCTGCACCTCGTGTTCCCGGTCGTCTCCGGCGGTGATCCTCGTCTACATCTGCATCCAGACCTTCACGAACCCCACGCCGACGGGGCGGCTGTCGTACGCCCTGCCGATCTTCCTCGTCTGGCTGGCGGCCGGCGCGCTGGTGCTGGTCGCGCATGCGGATGCGGGGCCGCGAGGACTGGCTGCTCAAGGCCACACAGGCAGTCCACGAGCGGCCGGAGACCCCGAAGAGCTCGCCCACCACGGCGGACTGGTGTAATCGTGGTCGGGATGACGCTCGAGAACCTCGTACCCGTCGACCTGAGCGTGCCGGTGGCGCCGGAGTACCCGGTGTGGCCGGGCAACCCGGCTGATGACCGTGGAGGGCCTCTGGACCCTCGACGAACCGCCGTACTGCTTCAACCAGGTCATCTCGTTCGACGAGCATGCCGGAACGCACTGGGACGCGCCTTCGCACTTCGTGCGCGACCCGGTGCGGCTCGGCCTGCCGACGACGGAGTCGGTGCCGCTCGAGCGCCTGATCGCGCCCGCGTGCGTGCTCGACGCGACCGACCTCGCGGGGGCAGCGGAGCCCGGGCAGAGCCCGATCTTCGGGCGCGACCGGGTGCTCCGGTGGGAGCGCGAGCACCGTCCAATCGAGCGCGGCGACGCCGTGCTCCTCCACACCGGCTGGACCGATGCGCACTACCGCACCGGCGAGGCCGGACACCTCTACGCTCAGGCGGTGGTCGACGGAGAGACCACCGCCTGGGCCGGGCTCGACGTGGAGGCGATCAGCCTCCTCGTCGAGCGCGGGGTGGGGCTCTTCGGGACCGACACCCCGAGCGCCGGCCCGATGCAGGAGGTGGTCGACGTGCACCGGATCGGCCTCGGCGCGGGGATCGTGTACGTCGAGAACCTGATCGGCCTGCATCAGGTCCCGGCCACCGGCGCATGGCTCGTGTTCCTGCCGCTGAAGCTGGTCGGCGGGAGCGGAGCGCCGGGGAGGGCCGTCGCCCTCGTCCCGCGCGAGGGGGTGGGCGGCGGGTGAGGATCCTCGTCGTCGGCGACAGCTACGTCCCGACCGAGGTGTTCTCGGAGGGGCTGGCGCGCCTGAGCGGCTCCCACGACATCGCGTATCTCCAGATCGACCAGTCGGGGGCCTTCGAGCCGGCGAGCGAGTCCGAGCTCAGGATCCACGAGTACGCGGGCGACCCGGAGCAGGTCGCGCGGGCGCTGAACGGCCACGAGGTGCTCGTCGTGCACGGCGCGCCGGTCACCGACCGCGTCCTCTCCGCGGCCGAGCTGCGCCTCGTGTGCTGCGCGCGGGGCGGGCCGGTCAACGTCGACACGGCGGCGGCGACCGAGCGCGGCATCCCGGTCGTCACCACCCCGGGGAAGAACGCCGAGTCGGTCGCTGACCAGGCGCTCGCCTTCATGGTCATGCTGGCCCGCCGGTTCCCGGAGGCGCAGCAGTTCCTCGCCGGCGGGAACCGGGCAGGCGGGTCGACGTTCGAGGGCGCGCAGTTCTTCGGCCACGACCTGGTCGGCCACACGCTCGGGCTGGTCGGGTTCGGCAACGTCGGCCGCCGGGTCGCGACCCGGGCGCGCGCGTTCGGGATGCGGATCCTCGTCCACGACCCGTACCTCGACGCCGCCGACGCCGACGGTGTGGAATGGGTCGACTCCCTTCCCGAGCTCCTCGGCCGGTCGGACTTCGTCTCGGTGCACGCGCGGGCGACGGCCGAGAACTCGAGGCTGTTCGACGCCGCCGCCTTCTCGGCGATGAAGCCCGGGAGCTACTTCCTGAACACCGCCCGCGAGACGCTGGTCGACGAGCACGCGCTGGCCGACGCGCTCGCGTCCGGCCACCTGGCCGGAGCGGCGCTCGACGTCGTCGAGCCCCAGGCGGCGCCCGGTCCGCACCCGCTGCTGCGCCACCCCAACGTGGTGCTCACGCCGCACATCGGCGGTGCGACCCACGAGACGCTGCTTCGCGGCGTCGAGATGATCGCCGCCGAGATCGAGCGCTTCTCGGCAGGAGAGCCGCTCGAGAACGTCGTCGACCGGGCCGCGCTCCCGTCATGAACGAGCTCCTTCTCGCGATCGACGCGGGCACCGGCTCCGTGCGGGCCGTGCTGTTCGACGCCGACGGCCGCCAGGTGGCGATCGGCCAGCGCGAGTACGTCCACGCCGCCGAGCCGGGCGTGCCGGGCTCGCAGGTGTTCGACACGGCGCGCGAACTGGGAGCTGGCCTGCGCGTGCATCGCCGAGGCGATCGAGCGGGCCGCGGTCGACGCGTCGGCCATCCGCGCGGTCGCCACCACGAGCATGCGCGAGGGCATGGTGCTCTACGACAGCGGCGGCCGCGAGATCTGGGCCTGCCCGAACGTCGACTCCCGCGCCGGGGTCGAGGCCGCCGAGCTCGTCGAGTCCGGTGCCGCCGAGGAGATCTACGCGCGCGCCGGCGACTGGGTGGCGATCACCGCTCCGGCGCGGCTGCGCTGGATCGCCCGGAACCGCCCCGAGGTGTTCGCCGTCGATCCGCCACATCGGGATGCTCGGCGACTGGCTCGCGACCCGCCTCTCCGGCGAGTTCGCCACCGACGTCTCGCTCGGCTCGAGCTCGGGCATGTTCGACCTGGCCGGACCGCACGTGGTCGGAGACGATCCTCGAGATCGTCGGGCTCGAGGCGTCGCAGGTGCCGCCGGTGCTCGAGTCGGGCACCGTGATCGGCGAGGTGACGGCCGCCGCGGCCGCCGAGACGGGCATCCCCGCGGGCACGCCGGTCGTCGCCGGCGGTGCCGACACGCAGCTCGGCCTGCTCGGCATCGGTGATCCGCGCCGACCGCTCGACGACCGTCGTCGGCGGCTCGTTCTGGCAGCACACGATGGTGCTCGACCACCCGCTGATCGACCCGAGGCGCGCGCCTGCGGACGCTCTGCCACGCCGTTCCCGGCACGTGGATGATCGAGGGGATCGGCTTCTACTCCGGCCTCACGATGCGCTGGTTCCGCGACGCGTTCTGCGCCGACGACGTCGAACGGGCGGCCGAGCGGTCGGTGGACGTGTACGACCTCCTGGCCGAGCGGGCCGGCGGCCGTCCCGCCCGGCTCGAACGGCGTGCTCGGGATCTTCTCGAACGTGATGCACGCGAGCCGCTGGATCCACGCGTCGCCGGCCTTCGTGCAGTTCGACATCTCCGCCCCGGAGCACTCGGGCAAGAACGAGTGCTTCCGGGCGATCCAGGAGGCGCGCGGCGTACGTCTCGCGCGGCCACCGCGGCATCCTCGAGGAGATCGCCGGCGCCGTGCCCGACGAGATCGTGTTCACGGGCGGCGCCTCGCACGGCGCCATGTGGGCGCAGATCCTCGCCGACGTGCACGGCGTCCCCGTGCACGTGCCGGTCGTCAAGGAGTCGACGGCCCTCGGCGCGGCGATCTGCGCCGGGCTCGGGGCGGGCATCTACGTCGTCGCTCGACGACGTCGACCGGCTGGTGCGGTTCGAGCGCACCGTCGAGCCGGACCCGGTCGCGGTCGCGGCCTACGAGGAGCTGTACCCGGCATGGCTCGAGGCCTACGGACGCCTGCTCGAGCTGGCTGCCGACGGGGTCGTGCGCCCGCTCTGGCGCGCGGCCGGAACCTGAAGATCGAACGGAAGGACGCGAAGCGATGCCCGAAGCAGACACCCAAGGCGAGAAGGACTTCCACCTCGACGTCCCGGCGTCGACGGCCGGATTCTTCCTGAAGGGCTCCGGCGCGCTACGACTGGGGGATGCAGAACCGGCTCGCGCGCATCTTCCGGCCCGAGACCGGCCGCACCGTGATGCTCGCCTTCGACCACGGCTACTTCCAGGGGCCGACGACCGGCCTCGAGCGGGTCGACGTCTCGATCGCGCCGCTCGCGCCGTATCGCCGACGCGCTCATGCTGACGCGCGGGATGCTCCGCACGTCGATCCCGTCCGCCCACCAGGGCGGCGTCGTGATGCGCGCGAGCGGCGGCCCGTCGATCCTGAAGGACCTCTCGAACGAGCGGATCGCCATCGACCTCGACGACGCCGTTCGCATGAACGTGCACGCGCTCGCGGTGCAGGTGTTCGTCGGCGGCGAGCACGAGACCCAGTCCGTCGAGAACATGACGCGGCTCGTCGACGCCGGCTACCGCTACGGGATGCCGGTGCTCGGCGTGACCGCCGTCGGCAAGGAGCTGACGCGCGACGCCCGCTACCTCGGCCTCGCGACCCGCATCTGCGCCGAGCTCGGCGCCCAGATCGTCAAGACGTACTACGTCGACGAGGGGTTCGAGCGCGTGACGGCCGGCTGCCCGGTCCCGATCGTGATGGCCGGCGGCAAGAAGCTCCCCGAGCTCGACGCGCTGACGATGGCGTACCGGGCCGTCTCGGAGGGCGCCGCCGGCGTCGACATGGGCCGCAACATCTTCCAGAGCGACGCCCCGGCGGCGATGATCCAGGCCGTCGCGGCGGTCGTGCACGGCGGCTCGAGCCCGGACGAGGCGCACGAGCTCTATCGCGAGCTCGCGGGAGGGACGGGCGCTCGCCCAGACCAGTTGAGCGCGCTTCAGTCCACGCTGCTCGGCGGCGGGCCGAGCCTGAGCGTCGGCGTCATGAGCGCCGACCTGCTGCACCTCGGCGACGAGCTCGACCAGGTCGTCTCGGCGGGCGTCCGCCTCGCGCACGTCGACGTCATCGACGGCGTGTTCTGCCCCGGCCTGACCGCCGGTGCCGCGCTCGTCTCCGCCGTCGCCAAGGTGGCCGTCCCTGACGTCCATCTGATGGTGGCCGACCCGCTGTCGGCCGTCGAGGAGTACGTCGCGGCCGGCGCCGGCGTCGTCACCTTCCACGTCGAGGCGACGCACCACCCGCACCGCGTGCTCCAGAGCCTCGCCGGGCGCGAGGTCGTCCGGGGCGTCGCGCTCAACCCGGGCACCCCGATCGAGACGCTCGAGCCGCTCCTCGACGACGTCGAGCTCGTGCTGCTCCTGGCGGTCAACCCGGGCTGGCCGGGGCAGTCGCAGATCGGGACGACGCCGCACCGCGTCGAGCGGGTGCGGGCGCTCGTCGGGTCGAGGCCGGTCGCGGTCGGCATCGACGGCGGCGTGACCAGGGCGAACATCGGTCGGATCGCGGCCCTCGAGCCCGACGTGATCGTCGCCGGGAGCGCCGTCTTCTCGGGCAACGGTGCGGCGGCCGTGGTTCGCGAGATGCTCGGCGAGATCGACCGCGCGAACGGCGGCGAAAAGGGAGGAAACCATGGTTGACGTCGAACGGGTGCTGCTCGAGCGCAACGTCCCGATCCCGCTTCGCGACGGCACGCTCACCTACGCGAACGTGTGGCGCCCGGCCGGTGGCGATCCGGTCCCGGCGATCATGGTGCGCACGCCGTACACCAAGGAGGTCGAGGAGATCAACGTCTTCTCGGAGCCGCGCGTCGCTGCCGCGCGCGGGTTCGCGATCGTGTCGCAGGACGTGCGCGGGCGCGGCGAGTCCGAGGGCGAGTTCGACCCGTACTTCCAGGAGGGCGCCGACGGCTACGACTCGATCGAGCACGTCGCCGGCCTCGACTGGTGCTCGGGCGACGTCGTCATGGCCGGGAACTCGTACGTGGGCGCGACCCAGTGGCTGGCCGCGGTCGAGGCGCCGCCCAGCCTGCGGGCGATCGCCCCGGGGCTCACGCCCGACGCCTACGACGAGGGCTGGACGTTCCACTCCGGCGTCCTCGAGCTGGCGTTCATCCACTCGTGGATCGCCGGGATCTTCGGCCCGCAGGACCGCCTGTGGCTCGACGACGTCGAGCGCTCCTACAGCGGCCCGCGACGAGCTGATCGAGTTCGCGCCCTGGTGCGAGCCGTGGTTCCGCGAGGCGATCGGGTCTCCCTACTGGGAGCGGTGCTCGATCGCCGCGCGCCGCGACGCGGTCCGCGTCCCCGCGCTCTCGATCGGCGGCTGGCACGACACGTTCCTCGACGGGACGCTGCGCAACTTCGCCGCCGACCGGAACCCCCGCTCGCGCCTGATCATCGGGCCGTGGGGCCACGACGACTGGCTGACCCACCTCGTGGGCGACCGGAACCTCGGCGTCGCCGGCTCGGGCGACGCCTTCGGGCTCTTCGACCGCGAGCTCGAGTTCTACTCGGCGGCGATCGCCGGCGAGGATCCGCCGATGGCGCGGGTCAGCGCCTACATGCTCGGGGCCCGCAGGTGGCTCGAGCTCGAGTCGTGGCCGCCGCCGGGCGCCGAGCCGGTCTCGATGCCGATCCCCGGGACGGCGTTCGATCACGACCCCGCGAACCTGCCGCCCAGCCTCGGCGGGCGGATCCTCAAGGTCAACACGGCGGGCGGCCCCGGCTGGGGCCAGTTCGACCAGCGCCCGGTGGCCGCCCATCCTGGTGTCTCGCTCGTGGAGCTCGGCGTGCCGCCGGCGCGCCGGCTGGCCGGCCCGGTGCGCGCCCGCCTGGCGACCGCATCGACCGGCGGCGATCAGGCCGACTGGGTCTGCACCCTCTGCATGCGCGACGGCGACGGCGCGCTTCTCAACCTGTGCGAGGGGATCGCGCGGGCCGCGACGGGCGCGTCCGAGGTCGAGGTCGACCTCGGGAACATCTGCGTCGAGCTGCCCGCCGGGCGCCGAGCTCTGCCTGCTCGTCGCCGGGGCGAGCTACCCGCGCTGGGAGCCGCTCGCGGAGCCTCGCCGCCAGACCGTCGGTGCCGGCTCGACGCTGGATCTGACCGCGGCGGGCGATGTCTGACCTGGACCGACGTCCAGCAGACGCTCAGGGCACGAGTTCGTCACTCGAGCGCGAGCTTTCCGGAGCTCGACCGCCTCTTCCCGGGGAGCTACCCGCGCGTCCTGGTGCGCGGCGAAGGCGCCCACGTGGTCGACGACCACGGGCGCCGGCTCCTCGACGCCGGCGGGCACCTCGGCGCCTGCTCGGTCGGACACGGACGCGAGGAGATCGGGGCCGCGATGGCCGAGCAGGCCGGCTCGCTCGAGTGGGCGTCGCTCGACCTGGGCCTGTCGCACCCGGTCGCCGCGGAGCTCGCCGAGCGGCTGACGCCGCTCGTCCCCGTCGACGACCCGCTCTTCCTCTTCGGCTCGACCGGGAGTGAGGCCAACGAGACGGCGTTCAAGGTCGTGCGGGCCTACCATCGCCGCCTGGGCCGGCCCGGCAGGGTCAAGATCATCGGCCGCGACGGCTCCTACCACGGCTCGACGTACGGCGCGATGTCGGCGACCGGCATCCCCGAGTCGCGCGAGCCGTTCGCGCCGCTCGTGCCGGGGTTCGTCCACGTGACCCAGCCGTCGCCCGGGCGCTGCGGCCTCTGCACGCGCGAGGGCGGCTGTTCGCTCGAGTGCGCCCGCGACGTCGAGCGGGCGATCCTGCGCGAGGGGCCCGACACCGTCGCCGCCGTCATCGCCGAGCCGATCGCGTTCCGGCAGGCGATCAAGGTGCCGCACGACGGCTACTTCCCGGCGCTGCGCGACATCTGCACGCGCCACGGCGTGCTGCTCATCGTCGACGAGGTGATCACCGGCTTCGGGCGCACCGGCCGCATGTTCGGGCTCGACCACTGGGGCGTCACCGCCGACATCCTCACCGTCGCGAAGGGCATCACGAGCGGCTACGCCCCGCTGGGCGCGGCCGTCGTCTCGGGCGAGATCGCGGCAGCGTTCGCCGACGCGCCGCTGGCCCACATCAGCACGTACGCGGGCCACCCCGTGTCGTGCCGCGCGGCCCTGGCGACGCTCGACATCGTCGAGCGGGAGGGGCTGGTCGAGAACGCCGCCCGCGGCGAGGCGGTCGTGCGCGAGTGCATGCAGCGGCTCGGCGACGAGCTCGGCTGCGTCCGCGAGATCTCGGCGAAGGGCCTTCTGACGAGCGTCGAGATCGACCTGCCCGGCCGCGAGCCGCCCGCCGACGCCGTCCGCCGGATCTGCCACGAGTGCTACCAGCGCGGGGTGATCCTCCGCGCCGCGGCGGAGGGCGAGCGGGCGGCCGTCTACTTCTACCCGCCGCTCGTGGTGACGGCCGACGACATCCGCGAGGCGTTCGCCGCGATCGCCGATGCGCTTCGCGTCGTCGCCGTGGGGGAGTGACCGGGGTGGACGAGCGAGCCCTTCGCGTCGCCGAGGCGGTGCGCGCCGCGGGAGCCGACTGGGCGGTGCTGACGGCGCCGGCCTCGGTCTCGTACGCCACGGGGCACGACGAGCCGGCCGGCGCCGGGCCGCTCGCCGTTCGCCGGCGGCCCGGCGGTGGCGATCGTCGCCGCGGACGGCGCACGCGGTGCTCGTCGCCGCCGACGCGGACATCGACCCCACCGCCGTCCGCACCGACGCGACTCAGAGCTACGAGGCGTTCGCGCTCCCGTCGGGCGGCCCCGGCCTCGACGGCCTCTATCTCGACACGGTGCGGGCGGCGCTCGCCGAGTCCGGCGTGGGCGGGACGGTCGGCTTCGAGCCGGCCACATGCCCGGACGGTGTTCGCGGCCTCCTCGCCGGGACGACGGTCGACCTGACGGCGGCGCTCCGCGACGCCCGCGCGGTCAAGACGGCCGCGGAGGTCGGAGGCCCTGCGGGCGTGCGCGGCGCTGACCGCGGTTGGACAGCGCGCCGCGCGCGCCGCCGCCGCGCCGGGGATGACCGAGCTCGAGCTCTTCGCCGAGATCCGCCGCGCGCTTGACGCGGAGGCGGGAGAGCCGGTCGCGCTCGGCGCCGACCTTCTGAGCGGCGTCGCCCGGACGGCCGAGGTGATGGGCGGGCCGGGGCCGCGCGTGCTCGAGGACGGCGATCCCGTGATCTGCGACCTCGTGCCGCGGGCCGGCGGCTACTGGGGCGACTCGTGCCTCAGCTGGACGGTGGGACAGCCGAGCGCCGGCTACGCGCGGTTGTATGCGGTCGCCCGCCGGGCGCTCGACCACGCCGCCGAGACGCTGCGGCCGGGCATGACCGCCGGCGAGTTCGCCGCGGGCGTGCTCGCCGTGATCGAGGACGCCGGCCTCAGCGACCCGATCCACGTGGGCCACGGGATCGGCGTCACGAACTTCGAGCACCCCCGGCTCGTCCCCGGGGCGCCCGATGAGCTGCTCCCGGGGATGGTGCTGATGGTCGAGCCCGGCGCATACGACGCCGGCATCGGCGGCGTCCGGCTGGAGCAGATGTTCCTCGTCACCGACGGCGGCAACGAGGTCCTGAGTCCCTACGACGTTCCCCGGGACCTCAGCGCAAGTCGCATCTGACCGAACGCGCCGCCGGCCAGCTCGTGGCCCTCGCGGTTTCGGTACGCCACGGCGATCACGGCCATCGCAAGCGCGCTGGCGCCCGACACCGCGAAGGCCAGCTCCGTGCCGCCCCGGGCGGCGAGCCAGCCGGCCAGCACGCCGCCCGCGGGGCCGGCGCCGTTGAACGCGAAGTAGTAGAGGCCGATCACGCGCCCGCGGAGCGGGTCCGGGAGTCGAGAGCTGGACGGTCGCGTTCGCCGCCGATGTCCAGAGCGTGAAGCAGCCGCCGGCGACGAAGAGGAGGGCCGCGGCAGCCGTTGTGTTGTGCTCGGGAGCGAGAGCCATCTGCGCGACGCCGAACCCCGTGACGGCGCCCAGCAGCACGGTCCAGCTCGCACGGCCCAGCGAGGCGGCGAGCAGTGCGCCGACGAGCGCGCCGGCCCCGAACGCCGCGGTCACGATCCCGAAGACGCCGGCGTCGGACGCCAGCGTCTGGGCGGCGAGGACGGGCAGGAGGACGTTGAAGTTGAACGAGAGCGTGCTGACCACGAACACGATCATGAGCGCGAGGAGCGTCGCAGGCGTCCGGCGGACGTGTTCGAGCGCCTCGGCCGTTCCCGCGCAGGAACCGCGGCGGGCGGTCGGGCCGCTCGACGGGGTAGAGCTCGCTTCGCCGCATCGCCGCGAGCCCTGCCAGGACCGCGATGTAGCTGACGGCGTTCAGGCTGAAGCACGCGCCGACGCCGACCGTGGCGACGAGCGCGCCGCCCACGGCCGGTCCCACCACGCGCGCCGCGTTGAAGAGGCTGGAGTTGAGCGCGACGGCGTTCGGCAGCTCCTCGGCGCCGACCATCTCGAACGTGAGCGCCTGACGGGCGGGGGCGTCGAGCACCAGGACGACGCCGCGGAGCGCGGTCAGGAGATAGACGTCCAGGGCCGTGACGTGGCCGGCGAGCGTCAGGCCGGCCAGGATGGCCGCGAGGACGAGCGCGGCGGCCTGCGTCCCCATCACCGTGCGACGGGCGTCGAGCCGGTCGACGAGCACGCCGGCGAAGAGGCCGAAGACCGTGAACGGCAGGAACTGGCACAGGGCCAGCACGCCGACCGCGACGGGTGAGTGGGTCAGCTGGAGCACGAGCCACGCGGCGGCGATGTTCTGCATCCACGTTCCGCTCACCGACACGATCTGGCCGGCGAAGAAGAGCCGGTAGTTCCGGTGTCGTCTGAGGCTGGCGAAGGTGCGGCGGTTGGCGCGCCGGAACGCGGCCGTCACGCCGGCCTCTCGTCGTGGGCGAGCAGCATGAGCGGTTCGAGCGCCGCCTCGAGGGCGGCGACCTGGTCGTCGGTGAGGCGGCGCATCCGCTCGGCCAGCCAGGCCGTTCGCATCCGCCGGGTCGAGCGCAGGAGGCGCTTGCCGGGATCGGTCAGGTGGAGGCCCACGCGGCGCCGGTCACCTTCGACGGGCCCGCGGACGACGAGCCCCGCCGCCTCGAGCCGGTCGACATAGCCGCTCATCGCGGGCGCGGACATGCGCTCGCGGTTGGCGAGGTCGCGCAGGCCGACCCCGGGCTCCTCGCGGATCGCTGCGAGCAGGGCCACCTGCCCGACCGTCACACCCATCGGAAGCGCCTGGCGGCGCAGGTCGCGATTCAGGTGCAGCAGCAGCGGCCGAAGCCTCTCGGCCACGGCCTCGGGCGGCGAGATCGTTAACATCGTTAACTAAGTGTAGCAGCGGGGCGGTCGGTCGACCACCACGACTCGCCGCGAGATCGGGGCGCGACCGCCCTCGTCCGGGGCAGCGGTGAGCGCGATCGCGTCGGCGGCCGCCCACTCCCTCATGACCCCCACCGTCCGCCAGGTCTCGTCAGTCCCGTAGCGGACCTGCGCCTCGAACGAGAGGATCGTGTGGAGCGCGATGTCGTCCCAGGAGAGCTGCATGGTTCTGTGATCGGCGCCTCGCCGCGGCGATCGGACACCTTGCGGGACACACCCGCTCACCGTCCGCCCAGACACGGCCTACGGCGTTTCGGGGAGCCGGGTTGCGGCCTCTCCGCAGCTTGACGCCGCCCGCACGGCGCCGTACCGTG